>NZ_BMGA01000001.1 GCF_014639535.1 Flavobacterium palustre
GCATATCAGTAAACAGATGAGAAATCTTTGCGGTAATCTTTCAAATCTTTGCGGTAAAAAAAAAGCAAAACTTAATAAGCTAAATTTCTTAATGGTTTAAAAAAATTACGGTAATTTTTTTAGCCACAATCCCGATAGCTATCGGGACACAAATTATTTTTATAATGTTTGATTTTAAATTCCTGAGTGAACTTTGCGGAAATCTTTCAAATCTTTACGGTTTAAAAAGACACCACAAACTTTGAGAGCAAATTTTATTTATCTAAGACCTCATAGGCCGAGTTCATACTCTTGAATTCAGGTACTATTTTTTTCATTTTGCTTACAATAGCTTCTTTTTTATGAAAATTAGCAATCGTAATCAGTTCTTCAATTTCATCGTGCAATATTTCGAATTCTTCCTGAACTTCTTCGGCAATCATAATTTTATGATGGTGCGTAGGGATTGTTTTTGAGGTATCGTTCAGCAATTCCTCGTATAATTTTTCTCCCGGTCGCAAACCTACAATCTTGATTTTAATGTCTTCATCGGGAACAAAACCGGCTAATTTGATCATTTTTCGAGCCAGATCGATAATCTTTACCGGTTTACCCATATCAAAAATGTAAATCTCACCTCCTTTTCCCATTGCTCCGGCTTCCAGAACTAACTGGCAAGCTTCGGGAATGGTCATAAAATAACGGATAATATCCGGATGCGTTATAGTTATAGGACCACCGGCAGCAATTTGTTTGGTAAACAAAGGCACAACAGAACCATTAGAACCTAATACATTACCAAATCGGGTGGTGATGAATTTAGTGTGTTTAAAATTTTTCTCAGCAATCGATTTTAGCTGCAGCGATTGTACGTATTTCTCGGCAATGCGCTTACTTGCTCCCATAACATTACTCGGGTTAACCGCCTTATCGGTAGAAACCATTACAAAATTCTTCACTTTGTACTGACAGGATAAATCGGCTACAATTTTGGTTCCTTCTACATTGGTTAAAATCGCCTGAGAAGGATTTTCTTCCATTAAAGGTACATGTTTATAGGCTGCTGCATGAAAGACTACATCGGGCAGAAATTTTTTAAAAACAGCATCCACAGCATCTTTATTTCTTATATCTGTCACTGTAGTTATCAGTTTGTCCTGCAAACCAAGATTAGCCAATTCTAAAGATAAATTATGCAAAGGGGTTTCGGCCTGATCCAACGCTATAATATTTTCGGGCTTGTAAAGCATTACCTGTCTTACTATTTCGCTACCTATAGAACCGGCAGCTCCCGTGATTAAAATAGTTTTATCTTTTAATTGTTTTGAAATAGATTTTCCATCCAATACAATAGGTTTTCGCTCTAACAAGTCTTCAATTTGGATACTTTTTACTTTTTGAGAAATTTCTTTTTGATTTTCCCAATCGGTAATTAAAGGAACAATATATACTTTGTAATTGAACTCCAAACATTGCTCTACTATAACCAATCGTTCTTCTTTAGAAAGACTTTTATCGGCAATAATTAAACTTTCCGCTCCTACCGAACGCATCAGGGTAGGTAATTTTTTCTTTTGAATTAAAATAGGCAAATCCATCATTCGCTTGGATGAATTCTGACTGTTTCTATCTACAAAACCTACAATTTTAAAACGGCTCGGAGTTTCTAATTTTAGAGCCTTGGCAACCGAAAGCGCATTGGCATCAGTTCCGTAAATTAAAGTACGTGGTAATTTAACATCATTCCTTTCCGAAAAATAATGTTCAAAAACCTGTTTGACTACAACCCGATACAAAAATAAGGCACAAAAAGACAGCACCATATTAATGAAAAGCGCAGTATTTAAGTATATTTTAAATCCATAAAAAAATTGGAAAACAAAATTGATAAAAACAAAAAAAACTAAAACCGAAATTTGAGAGAATAACAGCTTAATAGCATCCACATAGGATGAATGCCTGATAATTCCGGCATAAGTACGAAAAATCCAAAATGTAAAAACATTAAATCCCAGAAGCAAACTTACATAAGGTACCTTGTTGGGAAAATTAACAAAGTGCAAACCTACTCCATTGATAATCGCCTTCGTAAAAAAGAAGGAAACTATCAAAATTGACAAATCTATCATAAAGATAATCCATCTGGGCAAATAACTTAAATTACGAATATTAAACCTTAAATTTCCTTTAGAAAAAAAACCTGAGGTAAATGATTCAGAATCAGACTTTATATACTTACTCAAAATATACTCTTTTTACGTTTGTAATTTTACGACTTCAAAATTAGGATATAATGAAGTTAAAAAAAAATTATTCCACTCTTTATAATTTCAAATTAAAACAAATCTGAAATCTATGGTCTTTTGTATTATCCATATCATATAACGCCACACACAACCTATTCCGATAGCTACCGGGACTAATAACTCTTATGTTTCAACAAGCCCAGTAAATACTCACCGTAGCCTGATTTTTTCAAAGGTTCAGCTATAGCTTTAAGTTGTTTATCTGTGATAAACCCCTGTCTCCATGCAATTTCTTCAATACAGCCCACTTTTAATCCCTGACGTTCCTCAAGAACCTGCACAAACTGTCCGGCCTGCATCAGACTGTTAAAAGTTCCCGTATCCAGCCAGGCTGTTCCTCTGCTAAGGATTCCTACTTTTAAATCTCCTTTTTCCAAATAAGCTTTATTGACATCGGTAATTTCATATTCACCACGCGCGCTGGGCTTAATATTTTTCGCAATTTCCACCACCGAATTATCATAAAAATACAATCCCGGAACTGCATAATTGGATTTAGGTTCCAATGGTTTTTCTTCAATAGAGATTGCTTTTAGCTCATTATCAAACTCCACTACTCCATAACGTTCCGGATCTGAAACATGGTAAGCAAAAACGACTCCTCCGTCAGGATTCCTATTGGATTGTAACAACTCCTGCATATGGGCTCCAAAGAAAATATTGTCGCCCAAAACCAGTGCTACACTATCTTTTCCGATGAATTCTTCACCAATAACAAAGGCCTGAGCCAATCCATTGGGAACAGCTTGTTCAGCATAACTGAATTGACAACCTATAGCGCTTCCATCGCCTAATAGTTTTTGAAAATGAGGTAAATCATGAGGAGTAGAAATAATCAATATTTCATGAATCCCTGCCATCATCAAAGTTGACAATGGATAATAAATCATCGGCTTATCATAAACCGGCATTAATTGCTTACTTACAGCCAGAGTTAAAGGGTGTAATCTGGTTCCTGAACCACCTGCTAATATAATTCCTTTCATTTTTTTTCAGTTATCAGTTATCAGTTATCAGTTAAAGAAACCGACAACTCACAACATTATTACATTTGTTTATTTTTATAAAGTATTTTGCTATCAGAGTCCATTAATAAAATTCGTTTTAAAATTCGCTCTAATTCGCTCTAATTCGTTTTAATTCGCAACAACTCCATACATTTTTGTAAACTTTCTTTATAATTTGGTACTGCTACATCATAAACCTGTTTAATTTTTGTTTTATCCAGTAAAGAGTAGGCCGGACGCTTGGCCGGAGTAGGATAGGCTGAACTCGGAATACCCGAAACAGCACAATCAAATCCACCGATTTCCTGAATAGCCAAAGCAAATTCGTACCAGCTAATCTCACCTTCATTCGAAAAATGATAGATTCCTGCCTGCCAATTCGGATGATTGAGTATCGTTACAATAGCCTGTGCCAAATCAGCTGCATAGGTAGGACTGCCTATCTGGTCATTCACTACATTCAGACTGTCTCTTTCCTCCATCAATCGGGACATGGTTTTCACAAAATTGTTCCCAAAACTGGAATACACCCAGGAAGTCCTGATGATAACTGCCTCCGGATTGGCTGCTAAACAAGCCTTTTCACCTGCTAATTTAGTAACACCATATACATTAATTGGATTGGTTGCTGCTTCCTCAGTCAAAGCAACAGCCGAATTCCCATCAAAAACATAATCCGTTGATACATGAATCAATTTACAATTATGAGCCTGACTCCATTGAGCCATAATTCCCACTGCCTGATGGTTCAACACATCCGATAATTCTACTTCTGATTCGGCTTTATCCACCGCAGTATGCGCCGCACAATTGATAATAATTTGAGGATTAATTATAGCAATTGAAGCCGCTAAATTTTCCAAATCACACAAATCCAATTCCTGCCAATCGGTAAAAACCCATTCGAATTGTTTTTCCTGTTCTGATAATTTTCTAAGCTCAGAACCTAATTGACCATTGGCTCCTGTTACTAGTATTTTTTTCATTTATTTCTAATTTTACGAATTAATCCGAATTGAAACGAATTACTATTTTTTTTGTTTTCCGCAATCTGCCGCGGCGGAAGCCGAAAATTCTAACGTATTCAATAAGTAATCACGTCTTAATTTCTTTTCCCCTTTAGGGATAGGGTAAGAAAAGAAATTCAACTTACTACTCTCCCCACCTACATCCGATAAGCGTCGTCGTATTCCACCTATTCGGCAAAACCTTCACACTATTATAAAGTCGGCTACTAAACCTAATATGGATAAAAGCAAGCCACAAATCCTTATTTTCTAAAGCTTCCTGTTCAAAAGCCAACTTAGTAAGTCCTGCCTCCTTTGACAAAACGATAGCATTACTGTAAGACGTCTCAAAAGTATCCGCTTCACAATTCCAATTCGAGATGGCAAGTTGAAGATGGACATGGGTAGCCTCATCAGGCCAATCTAGGTGGCGCAAAGGGTGAATTGTTTTAAGATTAATTTCCCGTCTAATCCAGTTAAAAACGACCTTTCTTTTTAAAACTTTAACAAGCGGCCTTCCCTTATTCCCTTCAAAACCAACCAAAAAATCCAAAGCCGCTGCCGACCGTAATCCTATATGCAATTGCCTTTGTCCGCGTTCATGTGCTGTATCCTCTTTAATGATGGCATGCAACAACTGATGACTTCTGCCGGCTATCGATCCGTCTTTGGCACAATCATAAAAAGGCTTAACCAAACGTCTGAAAACGGCTCCCTTTTTGGCACAGCGCCCAAAATCTTTGCTGTGCTCTTTTACCGGAGTAAAAATAGGATTCTCCCTAAAACTTTTTTTCGTATTGCCGGTTTTTCCTTTCACCCTGGCAATATTGCCATCAGCCGACATATAAAAATTCAAATCGTCAAGTGTACCTACAAGTCGGACAGGACCAAATGCTTTTGCCATATCTTTTTCTGACAAAAGTACAAATAAAATCTTTTACTTTTAACAAGATTTTCAATACGTTTTAATGCGTTTTGATGCGTTTTGGAACCTTATTATCAAATTGAAGCAAAAACGATGTCTTCCAAAAACGGATTCACAACCCATCCCGATAGCTATCGGGACCGAGAATAGACAACTCCCAACTGATAACTGACAACCGATAACTCAAAACTGACTATTACAATCCGCAATAAACGGCAGAATTTGGTCTTTCTCAGAAACAATAGCGTCTTTCAAATCCATTCCCCAGTCGATATGTAATGAGGGATCGTCAAATTTAATTCCGCCTTCAGAAGCTTTGTTATAAAACTGATCGCATTTGTACATAACAGAAGCTGTTTCACTAATTACTGAGAAACCATGGGCAAATCCCTGAGGAACCAGTAATTGCTTTTTATTTTCGGCAGATAATAAAATACTGAACGATTTTCCGAAAGTAGGAGAGTCTTTTCGTAAATCCACTGCAACATCAATAATTTCACCTTCCAGCACCCGAACTAGTTTGGTTTGAGCAAAAGGCGGATTTTGGTAATGCAATCCTCTTAATGTCCCCTTTTTAGAAAAAGACTGATTGTCCTGAACAAAATCGATATGAATTCCTAAATCTTCAAATTTAGTTTTACTATAGGACTCAAAAAAATAACCTCTTTCGTCTCCAAAAACAGTTGGCTCGACTACCACCAAATCTTTTATAAATGTTTCTTCAATTTTCATATTAATATTTTATTCTTATTATTCCGTTGGGTGAAATTATCAAAAATGTCAGTTTACCACTCCGTCAGTTCGACTTGAAAACCAATTTGCGACAGAAAATGGGTTCGAAGTATCGAAAGCTATTTTTTACACAAGGCTTCTCGTCCCGATAGCTATCGGGACATTTTGGCTTATTTAAATCCTAATCTCAAAAGAAAAACTATCAAGCCAAAATACTCGAAGTGACGAAAACGGAACGTCAGTTCACCGCACCGTCAATTCGAGTTGAGAACTCATTTGCGACAGAAAATGGGTTCGAAGTATCGAGAACTATTTTGTACACTAGACTTCTCGATACTCCCGAAACTTCGGGATTCTGAAAAGCTATTCGCATTTTCTGAAAATTCACTCGAAGTGACGAAAACAGAACGTCAGTTCGAGTTGAAAACCAATTTGCGACAGAAAATGGTTTCGAAGTATCGAGAACTCAGATTTAAACAAGACTTCTTGATACAATTCGCTACTCGAAGTGACGTAACAGAACGTCAATCCTCCACACCGTCAGTTCGAGTAATTTTTAAAGCTAAAACAATATTCATTATTAAATCAAAGCATCTGCTTTAAAAATTGTATCGAGAACCGAGAACCATTTTGCAAACAAAACTTCTCGATACGCTTCGCTACTCGAAGTGACGCAACAACATATTGGTTCCAATTATTATTCAAAGAAATTAATGATCACTTCTTTAATTCTATTTTTATCATCCTCACTAAGATGAGATCCCGAAGGCAGACACAATCCTCTTTCAAACAAACTTTCCGCAACCTTATTTCCATAATACGGATAACCTGAAAAAATGGGTTGCAAATGCATCGGTTTCCAAAGCGGACGGCTCTCAATGTTTGCTGTTTCAAAAGCCAGCCTTAAACTTTCCCTATCTCTTTTTTTTTCAGTATTAGGTTTTACTAAAATAGTACTCAACCAATAATTTGAAAAAACAGCTTCATTTGAAACCTCCAAAAGTACTGCATCTTCAATCGTTTCAAAAATGCTTTTGTAAAAAAAATGATTCGTTCTCCTTTTTCCAACATTTTCATTCAAAACGGTTAACTGACCAAGACCTATTCCGGCGCAAATATTGCTCATTCTGTAATTATAACCAATATGGCAATGTTCGTAATGTACCGCATCCTCTTTCGATTGAGTGGCATAGAAAATGGCTCTTTCTTTTAATAATTTTGAATCGGAAATTAAAGCACCGCCTGCGGAAGTGCTAATAATTTTATTTCCATTAAAAGACAAAACCCCAAAAGTGCCCAAAGTCCCGCATGCTCGCCCTTTGTAAGAACTTCCCAAAGCTTCGGCAGCATCTTCAATAACCGGAATTCCATAACGGTCAGCAATTGTGTGAATTTCATCTGCTTTATAAGGCATTCCATACAAATGAACAGCGATTATTGCTTTCGGCTTCTTACCTTTGGCTATTCTATCTTCTATCGCTCCTTCTAAAGCTTTTGGACAAATGTTCCAGGTATCGGCTTCACTATCAATAAAAATTGGAGTTGCCCCCTGATACAAAATAGGATTGGCTGAAGCCGAAAAGGTCAGACTTTGGCAAATTACCTCATCTCCGGATTTTATCCCTAATAATATTAAAGCCAAATGAATAGCAGAAGTTCCCGAATTTAACGCCGTAACAAAATTGTCACTTCCAAAATATTTTTCCAGTTCATCCTCAAAGGCATCCACATTGGGTCCGCCCGAAGTGATCCAATGAGTCTCTAAAGCTTTTTGAACGTATTCCTGCTCAAAACCACTTTGTTGAGAAAGCGAAAGAAAAACCCTTTTATTATCCATTTAACACCCAATAATCCGAAGGATAACGAACATCGTCTTCGCTTACATCAGCCAATGGCAAAGTTGAAAATGACAGTAATTTGGAATGAGATTCCAATGATTCTATTGCATTGGCATATCCCGCCGGAATATGAACTATTTTGCTGTCTGATTCCGACATCTCAACAGTTTCTATTACTAAATCTTTTGAAGGATTGTCCCAGTTATCAATTTTTACAAAATGAATTTTGAAAGCCCCATTTAAACAATAAAAATTCTTGGCGTCCAGTTTATGCCCCTGCCAGGCACGAATAGGGTTTTCATCGGAATTACTAATAATGTAAAATCTTTCGATTTCCTTAAAACTAAAATCATTTACATAAGAAATACTTCCCCGATGATCTGAGAAATTGCCACCCTGAATTATTTTCGGATTCATATTTTTTTTATCTAGTTGTGGGTCAACTGTCCCAATAGCTATCGGGACACTAATTATTTTTTACAAGCTGTATGGCTAAATGACTACCAAAGATTGCTTTACCTGTTCGCTATCGCTCGGGTCGCAAATTATTTTTATATGCTTTGCGTTAAAAAATTACTGCTGATATACTGATTTAACATCAAATATTGAAAATCTTTGTTTGTCTTGTGTTCACATTTTAAATTAATGAACCATATATGCTTTATGTATGCTTTATGTATGCTTTATGTATGCTTTATGTATGCTTTATGTATGCTTTATGTATGCTTTATGTATGCTTTAATTTTTCCGAAAAAGCTATTTGCATTTTCGGAAAATTCACTCGAAGTGACGAAAACGGAACGTCAGTTCGAGTTGAGAACTCATTTGCGACAGAAAATGAGTTCGAAGTATAAAGAACCTTTTAGTAAACAAAGCTTCTCGATACTCCCGAAACTTCGGGATTCTGAAAAACTATTCGCATTTTCTGAAAATTCACTCGAAGTGACGAATACGGAACGTCAGTTCGAGTTGAGAACTCATTTGCGACAGAAAATGAGTTCGAAGTATCGAGAACCTTTTAGTAAACAAAACTACTTCTCGATACGCTTCGCTACTCGAAGTGACATTCCCTTAAGCGAGAATTATTACTTTCCAAAACTCTTTTTTGCCAAATTAACCAACTCATCAAAATCATCATTAATTAATGCTTCTTTTTTAGCTCTAGACCATTTTTTAATTTGTTTTTCCTTTTCAATTGCTAAATTAATATCCGTAAACTCACAATAAAAAACTAATTCTAACGGTCTCCTGTTAAAAGTAAAACAATCGGGGTAAAACCCTGAATTATGTTTAAACATCCTAGCCGACAGATTACTCGTAACACCTGTGTAATAGCTCCCATCAGAACATTTTAAAATATAAACAAAAGACTGTTTCATCTCATTTCTTTTATTTAAGTACTTTCGATACTTCCTAAAACTTCTCGATACACTTCTCTATTCGAAGTAACGAAAACGGAACGTCAGTTCAAGTTGAGAACTCATTTGCGATAGAAAATGGGTTCGAAGTATCGAGAACTATTCTGAAACCAAACTTCTCGATACTCCCGAAACTTCGGGATTCTGAAAAGCTATTCGCATTTTCTGAAAATTCACTCGAAGTGACGAATACGGAACGTCAGTTCGAGTGATTTTTAAAGCTGAAACAATATTCATTATTAATTCAAATCATCCGCTTTAAAAATTGTATCGAGAACCGAGAACCATTTTGCAAACAAGACTTCTCGATACGCTTCGCTACTCGAAGTGACGGAAACGGAACCTCAGTTTATCTCCTCGTCAGTTCGAGTTGAGAATCACTCTTTTTTAACAAATAAAATTTTAAACTATAGACTAAAAGTAAAGGAATTACAACAATAGCAAACAAAATTATGTCTTCAACTTTTTGATAAAGCGATATAACCAAAAATGAAATTCCGGCCTGAACTAAGGCATAATACAAAGCAACCAATCTGTGTTGTATTTTATATTCATTACTTAAAACCTGATACAAATGCAGTCGATGCGCTTCAAAAATATTCTGTTTTAGATAAAGGCGATGCAAAATGGTACAAACCGCATCAGCACCATAAACTGCTAAAAACAAAAGCCAGATTAAAGAATTGGTTTTCAAAATCAGTTTTAAAACCAAATAAATTATCCAGAAAGCAATGGCAATACTTCCCACATCTCCGGCAAAACATTTGGCTTTTTTTCTGTAATTAAAAAACAAAAATACCAAACTTGCCAACATCGCATATTTTATAAAACTTCCATCTGTAAAAAGCTGAATTTTGTTATTCACATATAACAAAGAGCCCATTACCGTCAAGGTGTAAAGACCAGTAATGCCATTAATGCCATCCATGAAATTATAAGCATTGATTAAACCAATAGAAAAAACATAGGCTATTACTACACCCCAGATAGGGATTAAATGAAACAATTCCAAATCTAAAAACAGCACAGTGATTGCCAAAAAATGAATCGAGATTCTTATTTTATTGGATAAACTTTTAATATCGTCCCAAAAACTGACCAAACTCACTAATGTAATTCCTGTAAAGAAAAAATAATTAGTTGGAATGTGTTGTGCAAAATAAAGCAAGGCGGAAAACCAAAAAATGATTCCGCCGCCTCTTAAGGTTATTTCAGTATGTGAACTTCTCTGATTGGGTTTGTCAATAATATTAAAACGATCTGCTACTTTAAAATAAAGCAGCATCAAAATCATTAAAACAATTCCCAGTAATGTGTATTCCATTATTTATCCCGAGTTTACTCCCAATTAGTATCTTTAATTTCATCATAAACTTTCTGAATACCTTCTTCCAAAGAAGTTTTTGCTTTCCAGCCCAGACTGCTTAATTTAGAAACATCCATCAATTTACGAGGTGTACCATCTGGTTTAGAAGTATCCGTCAGAATTTCCCCTTCAAAACCAACTATTTTTTTCACCAAAATAGCCAAATCTAAAATGGAAATATCTTCACCAACTCCAATATTGACCAATCCTTCTTCATCATAATTTTCCATTAAATACAAACAGGCAGCCGCTAAATCATCCGCATGTAGAAATTCTCTTTTAGGAGTTCCTGTTCCCCATATAGTCACAGAAGCCTCGCCATTGCGCTTAGCTGTAATGAACTTACGCAGCATCGCCGGCAAAACATGGGAATTTTTCAAATCGTAATTATCATTAGGACCGTATAAATTGGTAGGCATTACCGAAATGAAGTTACAGCCATACTGTGAGCGATAGCCATCACACATCTTTATCCCTGCAATTTTAGCAATAGCATAAGGTTCGTTTGTCGGCTCTAAAAGTCCCGTTAACAAATAATCTTCTTTTAAAGGTTGTGGTGCCATTTTGGGATAAATGCAGGAAGAGCCTAAAAACATTAGTTTTTTTACCTTATTTACATAAGCCTGATGGATTACATTATTCTGAATCATCAAATTCTCATAGATAAAATCCCCCCTAAAAGTATTATTGGCTACAATCCCTCCAACTTTGGCTGCTGCCAAAAAAACATAATCGGGTTTTTCCTCTGCAAAAAAATCAGCCACTGCTTCTTGATTTCTTAAATCCAGCTCAGATGAAGTTCGTAACAAAAAGTTACTATATCCTTGTGCTTCTAAAGCTCTTAAAATAGCAGAACCCACCATTCCGCGGTGACCTGCAATATATATTTTGTCTTGTTTATCCATTTTTTATAATACAAATATTTCAAAGTATATTTATGCATTGTTCTTCAAATCGAGAATTAATTTGGTAAGCTAAGAACAATGTGAAATGACGTTTTAAAATAGTTATTTCAAAATAGCACTAATTTCCGGCCTTCGAATCCGCAGTCGAGTGTCAAATGTTTGAAGAATCCGAAAAAAGAAAAACTGTTTGAGCATAGTGAAACGGAGCGAGTTTTTTTCTTTTAGGATTCAAAAACTAATTTGACCGACGAGGATTCTAGCCTTGATTTTTTGCTTCTTTTGTATCAAGACAAAAGAAGAATTAAATTTGATATAATGTTATTACTAAATTTTAAAGTACATTTTTTTACTTATTCATTGGTAGCCTAGTCGAGATTCAAGCACTAAAATTACTACTTAACACCCAATCTCACTTCCTTTAATATCTTTTCTCTTTGAACATACTCCAAATCAGAAGCCATCATTTCTTCCACCAATCCTTTTAAATCATATTGAGGAACCCATCCTAATTTGGTTTTCGATTTCGTTGGATCTCCAATCAACAAATCCACTTCAGTCGGACGGAAATATTGCGGGTCAACGGCAATCACCTGCTTCCCTATTTCCAACTGATAAGCAGGGTTAGCACAAGAAGCTACATAGCCTTTTTCGTTTACCCCTTCTCCTCTGAATTCAATTTCGATTCCCACTTCCGCAAAAGACATTCTGACAAAATCACGCACATAGGTCGTTTCTCCCATCGCAATAACATAATCTTCTGCAACATCCTGTTGTAAAATACGCCACATCGCCTCTACATAATCTTTGGCATGTCCCCAATCACGTTGTGCATCCAGATTCCCTAAATATAGGCAATTTTGTTCACCTAAAGCTATAGCAGCAGTTGCCATCGTAATTTTGCGGGTTACGAAAGTTTCACCTCGGCGAGGTGATTCGTGATTAAACAAGATTCCATTACAGGCATACATATTATAGGCTTCACGGTAATTTTTCGTAATCCAGAAACCATAAATTTTAGCTACTCCATAAGGGGAACGCGGATAAAATGGTGAGTTTTCATCATACAACCCTTTTTCGTTTTTATTCTCTGCTAAACCACCATACAATTCAGAAGTCGAAGCCTGATAAATACGGCATTTCTTTTCCAAACCTAAAATACGTACCGCTTCTAAAATTCTTAAAGTACCAATACCATCCACATTAGCCACATATTCCGGAGAATCAAAAGACACCTTAACATGACTCATGGCTCCTAAATTATAAATCTCATCAGGTTGTACTTCCTGAATAATTCGAATGATATTAGTAGAATCAGTTAAATCACCATAATGCAATCTAAAATTCACATGGTCCTGATGCAAATCCTGGTATAGGTGATCGATTCTTTGAGTATTAAAAGAAGAAGCTCTTCTCTTCACTCCATGCACCATATATCCTTTTTCTAATAATAATTCGGCCAGATACGAACCATCCTGACCTGTAATTCCTGTGATAAGGGCTACTTTCATTTTTTATTTCTTTATATCTTTATTTTCTAAATGACTTGAAAGTCTTCAATAATCCATCTTTTGCATTTACAGGAAGTGATTTCCCTAAAGCAGTAGCTATTTTCTCATTACTGACCACATAATTTTCAGTTAGCTTTTGCAAACGTTCTGAATTCAAAGGTAAATGGAAAAAATCTCCCAATCTAGCCAGTAAGTTAATCCTCTTTGGTGACAAATTTAATATCCTATTTTTCTTTCCTAAACTCGTTCCTAATAATTCTATCAATTCATTGGTTGATAATGATTCATCATCTGCCACATTGTAAATGCCTGAAGGTATCGTTTCATTTCGCAACAACTCTTTAATCACAAAACATAAATTTTCAATACTCAAAAAAGAACGTTGATTTTCAAAAGCGCCCAGTGGCCAGGGTATGCCTTTAACCACCAATTGGTACAATAAATTCAGATTTCCTTTATTTCCAGGACCATGAATCATACAGGGTCTAAATATATACACTCTTTTACCAGTTGGTAATTTCTTAGATAAAATATATTGTTCTGCCTGTAGTTTAGCGATTCCGTAATGTGTTTTAGGATTTGGAACAATTCCTTCTGTTAAAATTCCATCCACTTTATCTGCAACTGCTTTCACTGTGCTCATAAAAATAAAAACACTTGATTCAGAATCTAAAAAAGCATCAAATAATTGTTTGGTTAATTCAAAATTGGCTTCATAATAATCTTGTGGATTGGACACCTTCCTCAAATCATGAGCTTTACCTGCAAGGTGAATTATGGCATCTGTTTCAAGTTTAATAGTCTGATCTTCCAGAAATCGAACACTTAGAGTATCTATTTCATAAGTCACTTTTAAATAATCCTGAAGATTCTGACCAACAAATCCTGACGCCCCTGTAATGGTTACTTTCATTTACTTAAACTGAGCTAAAGCTCTTTTATTTATCTCAACTCTTTCCTTATCAAAAAACCACCCCCACTTATTAAAATAGGTAATTGCAGAGTTTATAAAAATCTTAAACAGCTTACT
Organism: Flavobacterium palustre; assembly: GCF_014639535.1. GTDB lineage: Bacteria > Bacteroidota > Bacteroidia > Flavobacteriales > Flavobacteriaceae > Flavobacterium > Flavobacterium palustre. Next base: position 14,022 of record NZ_BMGA01000001.1, read on the forward strand.
GCTTTTATTAGCTCCCGATTCATATTCATGTACCACTGAAACTTTTGGATAATAAATGGTTTTATATTTTTGATGCATTCTTCGGGATAAGTCCCAATCCTCAAAATACATAAAAAAAGCATCATCATACATCCCTACTTGTTTGATCGCATCAAGGTTTAACAAGGTAAAACAACCAGAAAGTACAGGTGCATTATATATTTGATCTTTAGGAATCTGACGTAACTCATATTCATTAATAAATTTTTGATAAATGCCAGTTGGTTTTTTTATTTTTCTTTTCACTATACTTAGCGGACTTGGCAACAATTTAGGCAAATGCTGAACACTTCCATCAACATTTAAAACCTGAGGCATCAACATTCCAATTGCAACATCATTCTTCATATACTCAACCATAGGTGTAATCACATCACCCTCAAAATAAATATCCGGATTAATTATAAAATGATATTCTGAACCAATTTCAATTGCTTTTTTAATTGCAATATTATGAGCTGCGCCAAAACCTGGATTAGAAGGATTATGAAAATACTTAATTCTAGAATCTGTAACCAAATCAGATATATTTATATCTTCAATTGGGGAATTATCAATTAAAAAAAGTTGTAAATCTATCCCACCATAAAAAATACTCTCAACTGTTTTTAATAATTCCTCAAAACTTGTATTATACAAAACAATTGATGCACTGACAACCATAAGAACTAAATTAATATTAAAATTACTTTTTATAAATATGTTTAGTTTCTACTATTCTTTTACCTGTAATTTTTCTAACAGCTTGTCTTAAAAAAGCATCCGCTCTTAAAAAAATATTTTTCACACCTTCTTCTGGTCTACCATAAAATGAAGTAACATGAAAATATTCTGTTGCTTCAGCTGGTTTCTTTGAAAAGTAGTAATTTGAAACACAACATCTTTTACCTATTGCTGTTACTTTACTAACAGAGTGTATTGATGTTTTATTCGTAATCATAAGTGCTAAACGATTAAACTTAGAATGAATAACTCTTTGAGACTTATTCATTCCGTTATCCCAAAGTTCCAAATTACCTCCGTTATTGATATCCCAGTCCGGGGTGACATAATACAATAAATTAAGAACTCTATAATTTTCTCTACCATTGTCATGTGAATTATCTAAGTGTGGATTTAAAAAGTTACCTGTCGACATCAAACTTATTCCTCCAGCATACAAATGTTCATCAGGTATCATTTCCTTTAAACCTGTTATTTCCTCAACTACTTTGACAATTCTATCATCTTGAAAAGCATATACAGCTTCTTCTAAAATTGGATTATACAAATCCATTTGAGCAGCAATTCTTTTATTCTCACGCAATGATTTATGTAAAGCCATCTCTTCAGGTGATGGATATGCTTCATAAATTTCTTTTGCCACTTCTTCAGGTAACAAATCATCAATTACGCATGAGTTGATTCGTCCTACCTGGTTAAATTCTTTTCTCAATTCTTCCTTATTAGCAATTAATTTATCCAAAATTAAGTCTGCCAAATACTTTCTATTTAATTTCATATTTAAACTTTTATCCATTTATTGATTTCAAAATCATATTTTTTAACAACCTTAGCAGGATTCCCAGCTGCAATTGAATATGGAGGTATCGATTTAGTAACTACCGATAAAGCTCCAACTATACATCCTTCACCAATGGTTATTCCTGGTAAAATACATACTGATTCTCCAAGCCAAACATTATCACCAATCACTACAGGTTTACATATAGCCTTTCTTTCTTCTGGAATGCTCATTGGATGATCGCTTATTAGATCATCATAATTCCCGTGATTATGGTCTGATATATAAATTTTACTTGCCATCAAAACATTATTACCAATTGTTATATTACCAACAGCACCAATATGTACATAATCATTAATCTGTACATTATCTCCTATGGTTATACAATATTCATCATTTTTATCAAGTGGAAAAGCTTCAATTCTACAGCCAAAACCTGCAGTAAACCTTCTACCTATTTTAATAAATCTTCTATTTCGAATATCAAAAGGCAATCTTATTAATCTAGCTTTATAAAAAAATATTTTTGTATAGATTAGAGAAACAACAAGTCTTATTGATCCTAAAAAGCCGTATCTATTTAACATATTTAATCCTTTAAAATAACTTCAAATAACTCATCCCATTTCTCAACATAAGGAGCTTCATAATTTATTAATTTTGTTTGATCGAATTTACACTTATCATTAATAACATTAAACATTAATTTTGATAATTCTTCTGCATCTTCTGGATTGAAGAAATTAACACTATCAAATTTACTTACGGTTTCTTTTGCATAAGGCAAATCTGATGCTATAATTGGTTTATTAAATTGTTTAAATTCAGAGATTGGCAGCCCCCATGTCTCTAGTTTAGAAGGAAATATTAAACAATCTACTAAACTATAAAATTCGTAAACTTTCTCTCTTGAAATCAAACCAATAAATTTTACATTAGAAATTTCCTTATATTTTTTCACCACATTTGCTGCATATTTATTTTCTGTTCCGTTAACTGTAATTTTAACTTCAAAATTATAAATGCCTTTTTTATTAAGAATTTTAACGGCATCACAAATAATCTCAATATTTTTAAAAGGTCTAGGAAAAGTGGGGAAAAAAAAAGTTGTAATCTCAGTTTTCTTTAAATTTTTCAAATATTTTTCTGGAACAATTGGTACTTGAGGTTTGGCTATAATTATAGAATCTTTTTTGAGGTCAAATATTTCTGCAAATTTTATTTTCATCCATAATTGCTGTACAATGATATATTTGTTTCTTCTTATATTTATTTTATATAGATATTTATAGAATAGACTAAAAAAAAACTGTGTGGGTTGAATTAAAAGATCTGAAAAATTTACCGAATTAAAAGGTGAAGGGTTATGACAATAAACAGCTTGTGGAACATTACCAACATTCGGGGTCATATCATGAAGAGAGAGCCAAAAATCAACGTTCTTATTTATGGCAATCTTTTTAAAATAGTAATATTCATAATATATTCTATAAAAGTACGATTTTCTGGATTTCGGAAATTCAATAAATTCAACATTAGGATATTTAGAAATATCTATAATATTTTTTTTATGGATTAGGGCTAAAATATTATACTCTTTATCTTTATCATCATTAAGATAACTTAAACAATCATTTAATATCGAAAGTGGTCCGCCTTCAAAAAAATTCACAGCAGAAACAACCAATGTTTTTTTCATATATTTTTAATATAGATTTCTTTTATATTCCGTGTTAATAAAAATTCCCTTGTAGGGTAAAAATAAATCAGAATAAACGGATATTGATTGAAAAAATAAATAAATCGAATAGGCAAACACTATTAGCACAATATATTTCCGATCAGCTTTTACAGTAAATAAAAGCAATTGGCTAGCAATCAAAAACACTTCCATAACATTAAAATACAAACTTCCTCTATTCACTAATATTGTTAAAGAACTTGAAAACAAAAAGTAAAAACATAAACCAAATAGAAATCCATTAAATAATATTTTATACTCTTTAAACTTAGATACTATAGCATCATAATTTACAAAAAAAAGTATAAAATAAAGTAATCTTCTAATTAAACCAACTAAAGTTAAACTATCACCGCCAGTTCCAATTTCTGAATAAACATCCACTTTTGAGAGTGATGCACCTCCCAAGAAATTACCAACGCCTGAAAAAAGCACATTGGGTAAAGATGTTTTTCCAATTATAAATGCTAACAATAAAACTGAAATAATTTGATATTTTTTAAGATCTCTATATAAAAAATAATATACAATAAAAATGATTGCTGTTGTATGAAATAAAAATGCAATAAAAACTAGAATAAAAAATTTGACTGCTTTTCTTTCAATTGCAAATTTTAAAGAATACAAACAGATTGCCAAAGCAAGTAATTGTCTATTTGATCCCAAAACACCAATATTTGTAACATAAAATAAAAGTAAAGACAAAAATGGGAATGGACTTAATTTTTTATTTGCTTGGAATATTAAATAATAATAAATAATCGCATGAAAAAGCAAAAAAATTGTATAGTTATTTGTTAAACTACGAATTAAAAAGGTAAAAAAACCATACCCTATTTCAAATCCTATAACACTATTTACTAAAACTATATCAATATCTACCGTATCTTGAAAATTATTATAGTACGACATCCAATCTGTACCTGTTTCCCATCTTAATCCAATTTGCAGAACTATAAGAACATATAAAATTGAATACATAAATTTATATTCAACATTTGTTAATTTACAACGAAGTTCAACAAGAGCAAATAAAGAAATAAGTACAATTGTACATATATAGATTTCCATTACTTTTTTAAATAGATTTTAGAAAATCAAAGCCTCCTTTAAAAATAAATTTAATTTTTTCTGTTTTTTGTTTTTCAATACAGAAAACCCTTGCTATCGTTTTAAGTACTATCAATAGTGATTGAGCATTTTTATAATTTAATGCCGTTTTCAAGCCATTTCTAACTACATAATAATATCTAATTGGTGAGGCTTCGAAATACTTATAATTAAATCCCAAAATAGATATTGAATTTTGAACACCAGGTTCATGATTTAATATTACACTGCTAATGGCCTTAATTCCCATATCTTTTAATCTTGCACGAAGACAATATTCATAATCTACAAAATCAATAAAGTAATCTTCATTATAGGGCCCAAGCTTAATATAATTTGATAATTTTACCAAATTTCCAGATTGTGGAGCTATAATGGGATCAGATAATATTTTATTTTCAGTGTTTGTATCATTATAATAAGCATAAGCCGGTATTAAAGCAATAAGGTTAGTACAATCATTAGAATTTATATAATTTCTATATCCTGTAAAATCTGTTAAAAAACAGCTATCCTGATCCATGGTTAGTACCCATTCGCTTTTGTTTTTCTGAGTATATTCAAATCCGATATTCAGTGCAGCTGCAATACCCTTATTGCCGTTCATATCATGATAAACAAACTCGTTATCATTACATAAAGTTTTAATTTCTTTTTTTTTAGCACAATCAGTTGAATTATCAACTACTATTATTTCATCTACACTATTTTTATAAGAACTAATATTCTGAAATAGTAAGTTGCAATTTGGATTAAATGATATGATTACCGCTGAAATTTTCATAAATTAGTTATTTGAAGTTAAAACTTTCGAATATAACTCCGAGTACATTTGTGCAATTGCTTCTACATTATATTTTTCGACATTTTTTAACCCAAGTTCTATTAATTCTTTTCGTAAATCGGTATTATTTATTAACTTTTTAAATCCTTCAGAAATTTTTCCTACATCAAAAGGATCTATAAGAAAATAATTTTCTCCGGCTACAGCTTTCATTGGTAAAATATTTGATGTCAAAACTGGGCGACCAACTGCCTGACCTTCTAATATTGGAACGCCAAATCCCTCATAAACACTAGGAAAACTAACAATATCGCATTCTATATATTCTTTCTGAATCTGCTCATTAGTTAAATCTATCTTGTTTGTATATTTAATCTTACACTCTTTTAAAAGATCCTCTTCTAACTTTCCAAGTTTACCAACAATTATTAAATGGCATGGTACTTCAGACAAGGCTTTTATTACATTAATTAAATTTTTATTTGGTCTAGTACCAATATGCAAAATACGTGGTTCTTCATTATTAAATTCTTTTGGGGTAAAAACAAATGAGTCTGAAACTGGATTAGGAATTACAATTATTTTGGAAGGATCACAACATTTATATTTAATCAAAGAACTTCTAACTGATTCAGAAATACAGGTAACATACTTGCACTTTTTTATAGGTAGGTAGAAGAAAAAAAACCAAAAAAAAATTTTTTTTAAACCTCTGCCCTGCTCTACCGAAATTAAATCATGTATAGTAATAATTGTTTTGGAATAAGGAAGTAAAAACGAACAATAGTGTATTACTCCAGTAATATGATTAACATCTGATTTATTTCTTTTACAATAAATTAAATTTTTAAAAATGTAATTTAATTTAATTCGGTAATAAGGAACATAAAAGTTTTTTGTAGTGAGACTTGAGTCTAATTTTGGTATTATAGAATCAAAAATCCTTTCAATACTATAATCAATACCTTCTGATCGAAAAAATATTGAAACTGTTTTTTTTTGTTTTTGTAATTCCATTATTTTTTGAAAAGTAAAACTTCTCTAATGTTTATATCGTTTCTTATTGAAAAAGTATTTATCTAATTTCTAATTTTAAAATTTTTAAAATATGATTTGTCTATTAAGTAAACATGATTTTCAGTTTTCGAATATAACCTCATAAGTCTTGTTAGAAGAAAAAATCTATTAGCTCCAATTATTTTAAAAAAATAATTCAGCATTTTATTAATTAGAATAGTTTTTCGTTCTACATTATCATAATTATTAACTGAAACTTTATCATTAACAACCATGTTTTCTTTTAATATCTTATTTTTTTTCAGCTGCTGATAGAAAACGTTCGATGATTCGAAGGGATCAGAATCAATTTTACCATCTTCAAATAACCTTCTAAAGAGTTTTCTATAAATAACAGATATTTGTATCCCATTAGAAAAACTGCCATAACTGTATTTTAGTTTACTATATTTTAGAAAATCACTTTCTTTCAAATATTCTATGTATATATCAATTGGCTGTTTATAATCTGAATAAATTTCTAGGTCTTTAATATTTGCTTGGGTTACCTTATCATCAATCAAAAACTTATAATTAAAGCCTGAAAAATGGATAAAGGTTAAAGGAAATGTATTTTTTTCTGAAGTATTAATTCTATTCTTGACTAAATACTCGTCGCATTCATATATAATTTCTCTCTCATAAAAATTCCAAGGAGCAACATTTAATCCTAAATTTGAAGAAATTAATAATTCTTTAGAAAAAAAAGAAGGCAAAAAGTCCATCCACTTTTGATCAGTAAAATAATTTTCCATCATATTTTGAAAACATCTGTCCTCTAATCGAATTTCCCACCAATCTAACATCCTTTTGGCACTATCATCATTTTTAAGTCCTAAGAAACCTAAATTAAACATCCCAGAATAAAACAAACTTCTTTCATTTAACTTTCCAGTATATTTTGTTTCAATAGTTGTAATATGAGGTGTAACCATTATCGAATTTTCGACTAAATTATCATATATGCAATCTAGAGAATTATATACTAAAATGTCTGGATCAAAATAAATACAACTGTCTGGGTTATGTTTTTCAAATATGTATTTAAAACAAGATGGCTTAATAGAAGTACAAAATTCTGTTAAGTCATATTTGAAACTCATTTGGTTCCAAGTTTGAGGTTCAATTCCAACTACATCTTTTGCTACAATAACATTTTTTGGAAGATCAAGGATATTATCTTCTTTATGAATTTCATCAGCAACAAAAATAAAAAACTCAATATCCGAATTAAATTTTTTAATCGATTTTTCAAGCACTAGTGCTAAACCAATGTAATTTTTTGCACAAATTGTAAACGCCGCTTTTTTCATTATCTATTAATAATCTGAAATTTTAACCCAAGACTCTGGGTAGACATCAGTATGTTTATCGTTATTTAAAAATCTAGAGGGTGAAATAATAATTTTTTGAGGATTCTTGTTTAACCAAGCGCCCCACCAACTAAAAGTACTATTAGGAATTATATTATGCTTACACAAACTCATAAGATACATATCCTTCCAAGAATTTTTACCTGTATTCCACGTTACATAAGTCACTGTCGAAATCGATAAATTTTGTTTTACCCATTCCATGTCGTTTGAAAATACAAAAAAATGAGGGGTCTCAATTTTACTTTCTATGTTACTTATAGCTTTTTGAAAGTACTCTTTGGTACAAACTCCTCCAAATAGATTTACATTCGCCGAATTAAGAAAATCACCTCTTCTTACGTGTATAGATACAGAATTGCAATTGGCGATAATCTTACTGTGCTCAATATTTTCTGCTTCTTCTACATCGTCAAACTTAAAAGCCGACAGCAATGCCTCTTTTTCATTAAAAAAATACTTTTCAGTATGCCAACCCCCATAGTAAAATGTAATCCCTTTTGAGGCTTTCAAATAATCTTCATTAAAGCTATAATCAAAATCTTCTCGAACAATTTTACAATTAAGAATCTTTAATATTCTTTTCAATGGTATAGTAACTACTTTTATTTTATCTGTTAGTAATATTCTAAATAAAATATACAGTAATTTTTTAATCATAAAATCTGTCGAAGTAATCTTAAAAACTGAATCAAGTTCGAATCCATTATGATCTCTACAAAATGAAATAAAATGAGTTGATTTATTGATGCTCTTCTTTTGTAAATAAAAGGCGTATTGAGACATTTGGTTGCCTAAACCATTAAATATAACTATTACATCCATCCCTATTTTCCTTGTCTTTCTTTTATCATATTTATCATATCCTAAAAAAAGCTAGTATTTAACGAACACCATTTAACTTTTTGTACTTTATAAAATTTAATTTACTTAAAACTTTTAAAAACATTTCTTTTATCTCTTTTGAAAAAATTACTATTAATACAACATTTGAAATTCCAATCAATCCGGAAAAAACGGCAAAACTTAACCAATTGTCGATTTTGGGCAAGAAATAAATCCACAAAAATGAGATACTAAAAACAATAAAAAATAAAGTACTTCCGGAAAAGACAAATTCAAGTATTTCTTTACCCCTTAATTCTATTTTGTTTACCAACAATTTATTAATAAAATAACCATATAATATTGTTGTCGATAAAAACTCTGCAATTGGCAAAGCAATATATCCAATATATTCTATTAGAGAAAATATAATAATTAGACGCATTACACCTCCAATTATATCAAATAAAACCGTTTTCCCAAAAACTCCCAAAGCATATAGATTCACACTCAAAAAATTAAAACGAGTGTAAAACAGCATATTAACACACAACAATATTGACAAAAGGGTACCCCCATATTTATCATTTCCAAGTAGAATCGAAACAAAACTAGAATTTAAAATAAAACTAGCTGATAAGATAAAAATCGAAAAAACATTAAAAATATAGAAAACATTGACTATATTTCTTTTTACAGAATCTTTATCACCTTCGCCTACAATTTGCGATATACTGGAGAAAATTGATGACCCCACTGGTGCAAGAAAAGAATCGCACACTTGGTATATTCTTCCCGTAATAAAATAAACAGCAGATGCGGTCGGGTTTATAAAACTAGTTATAATTAGTAGCTGACTGTTTGTGACTAATGACTTAGCAACTCCTCCACCAAACATAGGGAGTACTGAACGTATTAACAACTTACAATCCAATATATCAATATCAATACGAGGAAAACTTTCTTTGACCAAAATTTTAACAAGTGCAAAACTTAAGATAAGAACACCTATTAAAGCCCTCATTAACACTCCAAGAGGAATTGCCACTACTCCCAAGCCAAAGTTCAAACCTAAAAGTGTTACTGCCAACCCTATTACAATTGAAATAATATTGGCAAATCCACTAACACTAACGCGCAATAACGCCTGAAACACCGAAGAGATATTATGAAATAAAATGTTTAAACCAGCTCCGATAGCAGAATAAAGAAATGCAAACTGAATATTCCTATATTCATTAGGTTCTGCCTTAACCCAGTCAGAAATAAAAGGAAAAAATGCTACACCAATAATGATTAGTAAAATTACAATTGAAATAGAAATTAGCAATCCTGAACCAAGAATTTTTGAAAAACTTTTAAAATCCTTTTGCGCATAACTGCTAGATAACTTTTGAGTCAAAACAAAAGACATCCCACCCTCTAGCAACCCCAGCATTGCTACTATATTCCCAGATGACAAATAGGAACCATAAGTACTAACCGAAAAATATTTTAAATATAATGGCACTAAAACTAACCCATTGATTATTGCAAATGAAGCATTTGCATAATTAAAAACAAGGTTAATTATAGCTGCCTTTTTCTTTGATAGTTGATTTGTTTTCAAACTATGATTCTTTTGGTAAATAACCACTAATTAATTGCTTATATAATTTATTAGGATTATTAATGTCAAGCAAAGTTTTATAACCGCTTTCGGCTATATAATTTCTCAACTCATTATTTTGATCTAATTCAACAATGGCCTCAGAAAATGATTTTATATCATCTGGTTCTACTACCATTGCATTTACTCTGTTTTTAAAAATATCTTTATGAACTCCAACATTAAAAATAACAACTGGTTTTTTCATTAATAAAGCTTCACATAAGGCATACTCAGTCGAAGTTGACCACAATGAAGGCATTAAAACTGCTTTTGCATTTAAAATTGCAGTACTTAGTCCATTTTGCCAATTTACGCCATTAATAATTTCAATATTTTTATATCTAGAAAAATCCGGAGATAAATATGCCATTGGATAAATCTTAAGTTTTAAGTCAGGTAATTTGGAAAAAACCTCCATCAAAACCTGTAATCCTTTATGTGCATTAGCTTGTCCATAGAAAATAAAATAATCCTCTTCATTTTGTTCTGATTGCTTTTTTAGGAAAGTGTAATCAAATGCAATTGGAAATCTTTGAATTTTTTTTGTAGCTACACCATAACGATTCAAAATAGAATCCAATGCACTATTACTAGATAAAAACAGGTCTGCTTTAAGTGCCTTTTTATGAGTGATACTTTTTTCTATTAAACTAGGGATTGCTCGTATTGTAGTACATTTGTTAGACAATGCCTTCCAATAATTACCATTGGCGCAAAGGCTACATTGTTTACCATTTCTAAAACCAAACCCTTGAGTACAGTAGAAATGCATTGTCCAAGGTTGTAAAATTACTTTTGCTTGTGAATTTTTTGCGACCGTTAAAAACTGGGAAGGTTTTGTATGATCAAAGGAAGCAAAATGAATCGCATCAGGCTGGAAATTATTTACTATATCAGTAAATTCTCTTATCTCTTTAGTTGTAACTAATAAACGACTAAATCTATTCCAAAGACCTTGTCTAACCGGAAGAAATATAACTTCATTTTCGTTATAGAAATTATCCAAATTATAATCATCTCTTTTTTCAGATAAGACAATTAATTTTACTTTGTTTTCGTCCCTTTTTAAGATTTGAGTTATGTACCTTACCACTCTTCCACCAGATTCATAAAGATGGGACGATTCACAAACTAGTAATATATTCATTCAGTAAATTTATTTTAAAATTCTAAAATACTATCAATTTCTTGACCGACTATATAAAATTCAATCATACGTACATTTATCCTTACCTTTTTACCAATATTAGGACATTCTATTTACGACTACGAATCCAAATACTCTCGAATAACTTTGGCGATATAATCATAATGTGATTCATTTAATCCAGGCCATACTCCTAACCAAAACGACTGATTCATAATAGTATCAGTATTTTCTAAAGTACCAACTACTCGGTGTTCAATATTAGCATAGGCAGGTTGACGCAATAAATTACCACCAAATAACAATCGAGTTCCGATTTTATTTTTCTCCAAATGCTGTACTAACATGTGTCGATCTGCGGCATCGCCTTCTCTCAAAGTCAACAAAAATCCAAACCAAGATGGTTCTGAATTTGGAGTAGGTTCAGGTAATATAAAAACCTCTTCAAATTCTTTCATTCTTTCATACAATGCTGCGTAATTTTCCTTACGACGTTGTACAAAATGGTCAATTTTCTTGATTTGAGATACACCAAAAGCAGCCTGCATATCGGTAACTTTTAAATTGAAACCAATGTGCGAATAGGTATATTTGTGATCATAGCCATAAGGCAAGGTTCCTAATTGTTGACCGAAACGACAGCCACAAGTATTATCTTTCCCTGGCTCACAATAACAATCGCGGCCCCAGTCACGGAAACTTTCAGCTAATTTGGATAACTCAGGATTATTAATCAATACTGCTCCACCTTCACCCATAGTTATGTGGTGAGCTGGATAGAACGAGAAAGTCGAAATATCCCCAAAAGTTCCCGTTTTTTGCCCTTTATAAGTAGCCCCAAGCGAATCACAATCATCTTCCACTACCCATAAATTGTATTTTTTAGCCACACGCATCACCTCATCTAAATCAAAAGGATTTCCTAAAGAGTGTGCAATCATAATTGCTTTGGTTTTTTCACTTACCGCTGCTTCAATCATGTCTGATTTCACATTATGGGTTGCGATATCCACGTCAATGAAAACGGGGATGGCACCAAATTGAATAATTGGATTCACGGTAGTTGGGAAACCTGCTGCCACCGTAATTACTTCATCGCCTGGTTTAATTGCTCTTTCTCCCAACTTTGGAGAGGTCAAAGCATAAAATGCCACCAAATTAGCCGAAGATCCTGAATTTACTAATAATGCTTTGTGCGCCCCAAAATAAGCAGCAAAATCTGCTTCAAAAGTATTGGCAAAACGACCCGCTGTCAACCAACCATCCAAAGCTGCATCTACCCCCAATAAAATATCTTCCTCATCTAGTACTTTTCCTGTTACGGGAATATAATTTTCACCCGGTATAATTAGCTGAGTGGTTTTTGCCTTTGCTATTGCTCTCAGACTATCTTGTAGAGAAGCGTCTTGTATATTTTTTAACATATTTAAAAATTGTATTTATCGTAATTCTAATTCTATCATTTTTGCTATCGCTGTTCTCAAATTATAATTTGGCTTCCAACCTAATTTAGATAAGGGACCAATATTGGCCTTTGAATCTTGAATCTCCCCTTTTCTACTTGAAATTGCTCCAAAAACTAATTTTGATTTTGATTTCGTTAGCTCTGCCATTAATTCAACAAATTGACGAACAGCTACTGACTCCCCTCTTCCGACTTCAAACTCGGTAACACTAGCAATTGAGTCAATATTATTAAGTACTTTTAAGTAAGCATTTACTACATCCTCTATATAAACAAAATCTCTTTTTTGCGTTCCATCTGTTAATAAAATTTCATTTTCAGATTTTAATAACTTATGCAAAACCTCAGTTACAAATTTATTCTCGGAATCAAATTCGCCAAAGATATGTTCTAATCTTAGATTAACAGCTTTAATTTCTTTCCTTTTGCTAAATAAATAATTTAAAAAATATTTTTTAGAATTTGTGTATTCATTCAGATAAGACAAATCGGAAAATTCAGATTTTCCAAAAAAAGTATCGGAGTTAATAAATGATTTCAAACCATGTTCTAAACCATTTTCAATCAATCTAATTGGAAAAATTATATTCGTCATTAGAACATCAGAAGCCTTCAAATTTCTCCCATATTCAGTTGCGGTATGAATAATTGTATCTATATTATGTTTCTCAAACAATTCATTCAAATTATTTAGTTTTTCATCAACATAAAATAACTCAAAACTACTATTGACATCTTGAATTCTAGACAAATTAGACTCTTTACGAACTAAAGCAATAACATTGTACCCTGAATCAACTAATCTTATTAAAATTTTACTTCCTAAAAAACCTGTTGCTCCAGTTAATAAAATTTTATTCATTCAAAAAACTGTTTATCTGTGTTTTTGTAAAATCTACAATGTTATTTTTGTTCGTATTAAACTCACTATACCAATCCATCGTCATACTCACCGCTTGTTGGGCATTCATTTTTGGTTGCCATCGTAATTCGGCAATCGCTTTGCTTATATCCAGTTTCAACAAACCCGCTTCGTGAGGCTGTCCTTCTAGTTGCTCAACGATATATTCTCCTTTTCCCCAACTCTGTATTGCTAGTTGGAGCATTTCTTCTACCGGCAATGCATCCGACAATTGAGGTCCAAAATTATAGGCTTGACTAAATTGTAATGGTTTATCGGATAAATTTGCTCCTAAAAGCAAATAGCCAATCACAGGTTCTAAAACGTGTTGCCATGGTCGCACCGATTGTGGGTTACGAATAACTACTGGTTTTTCAATCGCAAAAGCTCTTGCAATATCTGGTATCAAACGGTCTTTTGACCAATCTCCTCCACCAATGACATTCCCTGCTCTTCCCACTGCAATACCTTTTTGGTGCTGGTTATAATTATTGCTATTAAAAAATGAGTTTCGGTAGGAATCAATCACCAATTCCGTACAAGCTTTACTGGCACTATAGGGATCATAGCCTCCTAATCGATCATTTTCGCGATACGGATATAACCATTCATTGTTGCGATAGACTTTATCCGTTGTAATCAGCACCACCGAACAGGGTTTTTCAAGAAGACGCACAGCATCCAAAACATTAGCCGTTCCTATCGCATTGACCTCAAAAGTTTCGGCAGGAATTTCATAAGACAATCTCACTAGAGGCTGAGCTGCTAAATGAAAAACAAAATCAGGTTGAAAAGAAACCAATTCTTCTTCCAGTCTTTTTTTATCACGCAAGTCGGCTATAACAGAATCACAAATTTGGTTCCCTTGTATTAAACAAAATAAATCATTTTGGGTATGCGGTTCTAATGCATAGCCTTTAACCTCAGCACCCAAGATCGATAAAGTTTTAAGCATCCAAGAGCCTTTAAAACCTGTATGACCAGTCAAAAATACTTTCTTATCTTTATATATTTTTTGCAAACTATCAAAAGAAGAATCTACCATGTTTTCCATTTAGCATTACCTGAATTCCACATTTCCTCTAATTCAATACGATCTCTTAATGCGTCCATACATTTCCAAAAACCATGATGTCTATATGCTGCCAATTGATTATCCTTTGCAATAGCAGCTAAAGGTCCTTTTTCCCATTGTACATCCTCTACTTCATAATCCAAATACTTGAATATACCAGGCTCTAATACAAAAAAACCACCATTAATCCACATGCCGTCTCCCATTGGTTTTTCTTCAAAATGCCCCACTTCACCGGATTCATTAATATCTAAATTTCCAAATCGACCTGGTATTTGAACGCTGGTCAATGTGGCTAAACGTCCATGAGAACAGTGAAAATCATAAAGTGCTTTTAAATTGACATCCGCAACCCCGTCGCCATAAGTCAACATAAAAGTCTCATCCTTTACATACTTTTGAATCCGTTTTAATCTTCCTGCCGTATTCGTATGTAATCCTGTATCAATCAAAGTAACTTTAAACGATTCTGTTTCCGAAAAATGGACATTTATATTATTGTTTGCCAATTCGATAGTAACATCTGAATTATGCAAATAATAATTATAAAAATACTCTTTAATGTAAGTAGCTTTATATCCTAAGCAAATTACAAACTCATTGTAACCATGCTGCTCGTACATTTTTAATATGTGCCAAAGAATAGGCTTGCCCCCAATCTCTACCATGGGTTTGGGTCTAGCTTCGGTTTCTTCCATTAATCGGGTTCCAAAACCTCCAGCAAAAATTACTACTTTCATATATGAAAAATTTATTTTTTTAGCGGTCATGTATGTTATCGCCTTTCTTCATTTTTGTTTGCTTAGGCAAACTTATTTTAAATGGCGATTTCATAAATTTATACTTCAATATATACATTATCAGATAAAGGGTAAGTACAACAAAGCAAATACTCATCTTCTAAAAGATCTTCACGTTCTTGTATTCCTATCATTTTAGTTTCCCCAGATTTTAATTGTCCCTTACAAGTATTACAATTTCCTGTTTGACAAGAATAAGGCAATTCTATTGCAGCATCTAAAGCCGCCTCTAAAATACTTTTCCCTTTTGTAACTTCCAATTCAGTCTCTTTATTTTCAAAATTTAAAATAATTCTTCTGCTTTCAATTCCAATAAAATCTTTTGGATCTTTAACCAACTCAAAATCTTCTATAAATACATTTTCTTTAGGCAAATCATATTTTGCTAAAACTGTCTTAATATTATTTTTTAAATCCGATGGTCCGCAAATGTAGTGCAAACTCTCTTTGATCATATCTGAATCATAATTTTTCAGTACTTGCTGAGGCTCTATTCTACCTAAAATACTGATAGCGGTATTTTCTTTTTGCTGAGATCGTGTGTGAAAATGAGTGATTTGCAATCGATCCGAAAATTTCTGCTGCAAAATATGTAAAGTATCCCAAAAAATAGAACTCTCAACATTATGATTTCCATAAACTAAATGTACCTGAGTTGCTGATAAAGATTCTTCGTTTAAAATAAATTTCAACAACGAAAATAATGGAGTTACCCCACTTCCCACTCCCCATAAAAAAACATGCTTAATCTTTCTTTCAACAGGAAAGACAAAATCGCCAATGGGTTGTAATACTTCAATAGCATCACCAATTGCTACTACATCATTAATATAATTAGAAACAAGCCCATTCGGTACTCTTTTAATAGTAACTTCCAAAAAAGAATCCACCCCAGGAGCTGATGAAAAAGAATAGGGGCGCAAATAACGTCTACCATTAATTCTAAAAATCAAGGTAAGGTATTGCCCTGCTAAATATTTTATTTTTTTTAATCCCGGTTGCTTAAAACAAAGTGTAACTGTATTTTCAGTTTCCTTCCTGATTTCAATAACTTTAAGTGTATATGTATTCATACTATACTATTGATTTTAAGATTTTTCTAATAATCAACAGCAGTACTGTTAAAAAACCGGACAAAATACCGCCCAAGACAATTCCTTTTGCTTTTCCAAATTTCTCCTTTGCCAAAGGCAAAATCGGTCGGTCAATTACCTGAATCAATGGCGTTTCTTTACGCAAGGTTACTTTGGCTAATTCGGTTTGCTTCACCAACTCAGTCAAAATTGCTGTATTCGCCTGAACATCGACTTGTCGTCTAGCCGAAGGCGCACGCCTCACATTCATCGCGGGATTCAATCCAAAGGTATTGTCATTGGCCACCGCCACTCCGGTAATCGCTCCATTGAGTTCGCGACGAATAGAATCAGTCTGACGTTCTAAAATCAACATATTTTCACGGGATTTCTTGCTTTTCGTATCAATATAAAAATCAGATACTTCCTTCGCTAAAGCTTCACAAAAATATTTAGAAAACAATTCATTCTCAGAAGCAACATCAATATTGATAATGGAGATCTTTTTATCCTTTTGAGCTACTGACAAAGCAGATTTTGATAAATTAGTATAAATGCTCCCCATAATACTATCCTGAACACGGGTGAATTTTTGACGATCGGCATGGGGTAAAAATTGAAGTTTTGCAAGATTAGACTTTTCTTCCCATCCTTTTCGCCATTCATTATTTTGAATGTACATCTCTGCCAGAGAAATAGTCTTACCGTCTACAACAACGGGACTTAGCAAAGTTTTTTCTACCATTGCTCTTGACTTGAACAATTCAGTTAAATTAGAACCCGTGAACATACTACCTCCACCGCCTCCTAGATCAATACCAAAAGAACTGGCTAATCCTAAAGCGCCTCCTAGACCGCCACCTTTTTCATCTTCTAAGGCAAAAGACAGGGTCGCCGTATAGACTGGTTTTTTGACAAAAGAATATGCTAATCCTAAAGCGGCTCCTACAATTCCTGCTAACACAATAATCTTCCATTGCGAAAGCAAATAGTCAAACCATTCCCTTGCTTTTTGTAATAATTCCTTTAAGGATATTTCGTCGTTTTGTTCGTTCATTTTTTTGTTATCAGTTATCAGTTGTCGGTTATCGGTTGTGAGTTATCAGTTTTGGATTGTTTAGAACTGTCGCTGACAACAGACAACTCACAACCGACAACTGAATTTCTACTTAAAAGCGGTAATAATTAACAATGCCAAACTGGAAATCACACTTCCAAAACCAACCCATTCGCCGGCACTTAATTTCTTGCGTTCCGGTTTTTCCGGTACTACAATTTGAGAATCGGGTAAAACTTTAGGATAAGATCTAAAAAACAAGAAAGAACCCGTAACATCGGCTTTCCCATTTGGATAAATAATGTAGGCTTTCTTTTTCCATCCTTTTGCATCTACACCACCTACTGAACTTAAATAATATTGGAATGACTTTCCTTTGCGATACGGAATTTCAGAGTTCAACAATACATTTCCGGTCACCTTAACCCCTTCATTGAAGGTTGTAACCACTATTTCATCATCTGGAAATAAAGTAACATTAGAGTAATGTTCTTTGTCTTTCTCAATTTTTTTCCAGTCTAAAGGGATTACGGCAAATTTTGCTTCTTCTTTTAATTTTTTTACGAATTTATCTTTCAGCGTATCATTTTTAGCTAAATTCAAATCGATACTCTCAATTTTGTCAATTTGTTCCTGCTTGATGGGTCTTAGAATCTTCATCCCATCTATATTAGCAACAGGGCTTAATCCTCCTGCACGCATCACGACATTATAAACCGATTCTTTTTTATTAGCCAACACATATTTCCCAGGATAAACGACAGCACCGCTAATTTTAACCATTTGCGGCTTTTCGTAAACAGCCATTCTTCTGATATTAATCACATCAAAGGGTTTCAAAACAAAGTTCTTTACCTGCTCGTTGTTGTCGGCTGTAATTTCGAATTCAAGCAGTTCAATACGCTTTGGATTAGCATCATCGATTTCATCCGATTTGATCATTCGGGCAATCTCTACTTTTTTAGAAGCAGAACCGGTTAATCCGCCCACCTGAACAATTAAATCATTCAAACTTAGATTATCAACATATTCGTATTCTCCCGGATTTTTTACCTCACCATCAATCGTAACTTTATACTCTTCCTTGAAATCCAAAACAGAATAAATGGTTACCTCATCTTCCCTTTTCAAAGCAATATCCGCATTCGCATCTCCCGATAAAGCAGCAGCTAAATCGACATTGACTATTTCAGTTGTTAAGTCCGATTTCAAACGGATAATTCGGGCTCTTTTAGTATAAGCATCTTCCTTTAAACCTTCGGCTCTTTGAATCAAATCCGAAATTCGCATGCCTTCATTGTAAGAATAATAATCCGGTCTAAAAACAGCCCCTTCGATTTTAATACGGTTTTCAAATCGGTTTAAAATTTTAGTAACTCTGAAAACATCGCCTGACTGCGGCGTATAAGAAGCGAATTCTTTTTCACTAATATCCTTAACCTTAAACTCTTTTCCTGTTTTTTGGATAACATTTACAGATGCCGTATAAGCGAATTCATTAAAGCCTGAAGCAAAATTCAACAAGTCGGAAAATTTCTCTCCTCTTTTCATCTCAAAAATCCCGGGACGTTTTACCTGACCTTCCACAGTAACTCTTTGGGTATAAACCGGAATGCGAATCACATCGTTTTCTTTCAAAGTTACATTATCAGACTGATCACCTTTAACCAAAAAGCGATAAATATCGATATTTTTATAGACCTTATTATTTCGGATCAATTCGATGTTACGGTAACTGCCGTTTTTACCCGGACCTCCGGCCAAATGCAAAGCATTGTAAACTGTTGCCAAAGAAGATATCGAATAATTCCCCGGCTGTTTTCCACCCACTATCGTAATCTTGATGGTTCGGATTCGGCTTAAACTAACGCTTACCTGAGACTGCCCCGATGGCACGGTACTATATACTCTGGCAATAGCTGCTTTTATTTTTTGGGTAGCTGCTTCAATAGACATGCCTGCCACTGAAATTTGGCCTACATACTGAATGGCAATTTTCCCTTCCACACTTACGGGAATACTCGCATTAAATTCCTGTACGCCATACACACTCACCTGTAATTCATCACCGGGACCTAAAATATAATTTACCGGAGTAGCCAAATTCGAATCGGGTTCGAAATTCAAGGTTGGATTATCAAACAACTCCGAACCGAATATCAAAGCATTTACAGTATCCTTTACTTTCTTATTGACAATTTTCTCCTGAGTGCGTCCGGAATTAGTTCCCTTCCCATTACTGCTGTCCGTATTCTTTGTAGTTGAAGCAGTTCCTGAAGCTCCGTTTAATCTAGCCTTTAATTTTGCAAATTCAGTAACACTCATGCCTTTTGATAAAGCCATCGGTTCAGCCTGTTCAATAGTCATATTATTACTTTGTAACTGCGCCTTTATTTTGGCAATATCAGTATCCGATAAATAATCCACTTTTACCGTGCTCAAATCATTGGATTTAAGTATATCCTGAGCATGGGACTGATAACTAAATAAAAATGTAAAAAAGAATAAAAAGACAGCCGTTATTTTTTTCATTTTAAATGTTTTTTTTCGATTACAAAATTCGAAACAGAATTTTTATTTTAGGAATACCTCCTAAGGGTAATTTATTTAGATTATTTATTTTTCGTCACCCGAGCTGAAAGCGAACAGGCGAAGCAGTTCTAGTAAATTTTCCGAAAAATGAGAACGTCACTTCGAGTAGCGAAGCGTATCGAGAAGCCTATCGTAAACCATCGTTCTCGATACATTTTTATAAAAATGCTACCGCTATTTTATAAAAAAACTCGAACTGACGGCTGCCGAATTAACTGATGATACTGCTTATGAATATTGTTTTTGATAATAATCCTTATAAGCACCGGAAGTTACATTCTGAAGCCATGCCTCATTATCCAGATACCAATTAATGGTCCTTTCCAAACCTTCTTCAAAAGTCACTGAAGGTTTCCAACCCAGTTCCTTATTAATCTTAGAAGCATCAATAGCATAACGCAAATCATGTCCCGGACGATCTTTTACATAAGTAATCAATTGCTCCGAAGTACCGGCTTCCCTGCTTAATTTTTGATCCATAATCTGGCATAATAATTTCACCAAATCGATATTCTTCCATTCGTTAAAACCACCAATATTATAAGTTTCGTGATTTTTACCTTCGTGAAATACCAAATCAATGGCGATAGCATGGTCTTCAACAAAAAGCCAGTCACGGGTATAATTACCATCTCCGTAAACCGGTAAGGATTTATTATTGATGATATTATTAATAAAAAGCGGAATTAATTTTTCAGGAAAATGATAGGAACCGTAATTGTTAGAACAATTGGTTAAAACATAAGGCAAGCCGTAAGTTTCCCCATAAGCCCTCACGAAATGATCGGAACTTGCCTTTGAAGCCGAATAGGGAGAATTGGGATCATAAGGAGTCGTTTCTGTAAAAAGTCCTTCAGCCCCTAAAGAACCATAAACCTCATCAGTACTGATGTGATAAAATCGTTTGCCTTCAAAATTATCTTTCCATTGATTTTTTGCAGCATTCAGTAAATTCATGGTTCCGATAACATTGGTTTTTACAAATGCCAACGGATCTTCGATAGAACGGTCAACATGAGATTCTGCTGCCAAATGCAATACGCCGTCAAAATAATGCTCTGAAAAAAGTTCGTTTATAAAAGTGGCATCAACGATATCTCCTTTGATAAAAGTATAATTAGGCTGATTTTCGATATCTTTAATATTTTCCAGGTTCCCTGCATAAGTAAGGGCATCTAAATTATAAATGTGGTATTTCGGATATTTCGTAACAAAACGTCTTACTACATGCGATCCGATAAATCCGGCTCCACCCGTTATCAAAATTTTCTTCATCTTATTTATTAATTTAATAATTCTGAATTTTGTGTTTCTAACTCATTATACAAATCCTTCACATCCTGTGAATACTCTTTTTGCAAAACCAGATTAGCATTTTCAGTAGCAACCAAAATGGTGTTTTTCATACCTATGAAAGCGGTAAAATTTTGAACCCCTATTACCATATTACCATTTTCATCCACGGGATGTCCTTTAGACAATAAATAATCATAAACCGATTCAAAAGAACCCAAATCAGACCAAAGAAACTGAGAGTGTATTACTTTTATCTTTTTAGAACGCTCCATCACGGCATAATCCACACTGATAGACGGGATTTCCAATGACAAGTCCAGGTCTAATTTCCCATCCTGATTATGCTCCCAGACTTTTTTCGCTTTTTTATAGACTTTAGGCTGAAAATGTTTCAATTCATCCAATAAGACTCCGGCTTTGAAGCAAAACATCCCGCTATTCCATAAAAAATTCTTCTTGGCAATAAAATTTTTGGCCGTCTCCAAATTGGGTTTTTCCCTGAATGACAATACATTTTCACCTTTAGACTCTATATAGCCATAACCGGTTTCGGGTTTGGTAGGCACAATTCCAAAAGTAACAATATGCCCCTTTAATGCTTTTTGAATGGCTTCATTTACTGCCTCATCGTAAAGCTCTTTCTTTTCGATAATGTGATCCATCGGGGTAACTATTAAAATATCATCCGGATCAGCTGCTAAAGCTGCAAAAGCAATGGCTGCAGCGGTATTCCTTGGCGTAGATTCAACAATATCCAGATAAGGTACATTTTTCTTTTCTAAAATAGCTCTGCTCAAATGACAATTATCGGTATTTCCTACTACAATGACCTTATCAGCAATAGCACTGTTACGCTCTACTGTTAATTCAAACAAAGACTTTCCTTCAAATATTTCTAAATATTGTTTAGGTCTGCTTTTACGCGACAAAGGCCATAAACGGCTCCCTACTCCTCCGGTAAGGATAACATGTATAATATTGTGTTTTTTCATTTTTCGTTGTTCGATATTCGATGGTTGTTATTCGCTGTTCATTTTTCGTTGTTCGATAGTCGGTGGACGATAAACGATGAACGATTAACGATTAAACCTGAAGCGACTTAATCAATTTATATAACATCATTTTAATCCTATTACATAAGTCAAACAACAACTTATAATCATTATCAGAAATGTAACCAAGTTCTTTTGACAAAAATAAATGATAATTAGTTTCTTCTAATGATCCTTTTGATATATACAAAAACTGGATAAACTCTTTTTTATATTGCCTTGCTTGTCCTTCAATAATATTAGTTGGCACACTGGAAGCACTTCTTCTGACCTGACTAATTAAACCAAAACGTTCTGATTCAGGGAACCTTTGGGTTATTTTATAGACTTCCAATACCAATTGGTGAGAAACTTTCCAAACTTCTAAATTAGCTTCCATTGTTTCGTTTTTCCTTGTTAGATAGTCATTGTTCGATGGCCGTTGTTCGTTGTTCAATCAACGATGGACAATTTTCGTTGTTCGCTATTCGTTGTTCGCTATTCGATAGACGATGGACGATTTTCGATGGACGATTTTCGATGGACGACTATCACAACTTTCCATCCACATTAGCCTTTAAAATCCCCTTAACATCATAAATAATACTATTCTGTTTTCGAAGTGTTGACAAATCCATAGTTAAAAAAGAAGTATGCGCTACTCCTAGTACTATAGCGTCAAATTTCTCTTGTGGTATCAGACTTGTTGTGCTTAGCTGATATTCTTTTTTCACTTCATCTGGATTCGCTAACGGATCAAATGTGGTAACTGAAATTCCGTATTCCTGCAATGCTTTAATCACATCAACTATTTTAGTATTGCGAACATCAGGACAGTTTTCTTTAAAAGTAATTCCAAGCATTAATAATCTGGCTCCATTAACCGAAATTCCTTTTTTAATCATCAATTTGACCACTTGTGCCGCGACATAATCACCCATGCTGTCATTCAATCGTCGTCCTGCCAATATAATTTCAGGATGATAGCCTAATTCCTGTGCTTTTTGTGCCAAATAATAAGGATCCACCCCGATGCAATGCCCGCCAACTAATCCCGGCTTAAATGGTAAAAAATTCCATTTGGTTGCTGCTGCTGCTAAAACCGCCTGGGTATCAATATCCATTAAATTGAATATTTTAGCCAATTCGTTGACAAAAGCAATATTAATGTCTCGTTGGGAATTTTCGATTACTTTGGCTGCTTCGGCTACTTTTATAGATGGGGCTAAATGTGTTCCGGCAGTAATTACAGACTGGTACAATTCATTTACTTTTTTTCCTGTTTCAGGAGTAGAACCTGCAGTAACTTTCAGAATTTTATCTACAGTATGTTCCTTATCACCCGGATTGATTCGCTCAGGAGAATAGCCTGCAAAAAAGTCAACATTAAATTGCAATCCTGATATTCTTTCCAAAACGGGTACACATTCCTCCTCTGTAACCCCAGGATAAACAGTTGACTCATAAATGACAATATCTCCTTTTTTCAAAACTTTTGCCACAGTTTCACTGGCTTTGTACAAAGGAGTCAAATCAGGACGATTGTTTTTATCGACAGGAGTTGGTACCGTTACAATATAATAATTGCAGTCGGCTATGTCTTTTAAATCAGAACTGCAGTACAGTCCTTTTTGTTTTTTAATTTCCTCATTTGAAACTAAAACCGATTTCAAAGCAACTGCTTCCACCTCAAAAGTAGTATCAATCCCTGAACGTAGTTCTTCTATCCGTTTTTCATTAATATCAAATCCTACAACAGCGTATTTTGTAGCAAACAATCGAGCCAATGGCAAGCCCACATAACCCAAACCGATAACTGCTATTTTCAAACTACAATCCATTGATTTATACTATTTTTAGCTGAAATACGAGAATATACTCCAACGCTTCGCGGTTCCAACCCACATAAAATGGGGCAGAAATCCAATTTTTTTTCGCCTGCAAATATAAACGACAAAAAGCTGAATTCCTATAAATATTTAAAATTTGAAAGAAAAATAATAAATTAAAAACATTAACAACCAAAAAGCTACGGTTAAAAGGCATTAAAAACCAGACAAACAACAACATAAGAACTTTCTTTCCATTTTTAATAAAAACAAAAAAAGGAAAAATCCCCTCTTATTTCATTTTAACCTTCAAAACACAACCCATAGATTCCAATACCAAAACATAATTGTTCTTATTGACCTCCTGAACAATCGCCTCCTGAGACTTAAAAGGCCCTGATTCTAAGATTAACTTATCTCCTACCTGTATCGAAGTAACAGCAATTTCATACTGATCCGGGTTACTAAGCCATTTCTGAATGGTATCAATTTCATCATCCCTTACAATTGCCGGCTTTCCCAGCCAAAAAAGATAACGAACCACCCCTGATGACTGAAAAACTAAATTCCGGTCTTTTTCAGCTAAGCGGACAAAAATATAGGAATTAAAAAGAGGCACTTCTACCTTTTTTTTCCTGTCCGACCACTGTTTTATTTGAGTAACCAAAGGACAATAGCAATCAATACCCCTTTGGATCAGTTGTTCTGCTACTTTTTTTTCCCACTTCGGTTTTGTGTAAACCACATACCAATTCATTTTTTCTTTCTGCATTGAAATAGAAATATAAAGTTCTTAATATACCCTTGGCTGAAATTGTTTTTTGACTGTAAATTTTGTCAGTTCTTTAAAGCTTAGCGTAAGTTCGAGTAGATTTTAAGAAAACACAAACAGCTTTTTCAAAAAATTGGCATCGAGAACAATTCTGTTATAAAACCTTCTCGATACGTTTTATTCCGTTTCACTCCATAAAAACACTCGAAGTGACGAAGCAGATACCAGACTACAAACCGTCAGTTAGTTACAACTTAGCGTCAGTTCGAGTGATTTTTAAAGCCAACTAATTTTCATCTTTAACAAAAAGAACCGCTTTAAAAATTGTATCGAGAACTATTTTTAGCAAAAACGTCATAAGGTCATCAACCGTCAGCTAGAGTAATTTTTAAAGTGAACTAATCTCCCTCTTTTTAAAAACACCTCACTTTAAAATTTTTAGTTTTCCCGTAAGTTTGAGCTGAGAACCATCCTGCACACAAAACTTCTCGATACATTTTTGGCTTATTAAACCCCGCTTCAATTGAAACACTTTTAAGCCAAAAACACTCGAAGTGACGAAAACAGACATCAGTTCATCACCTCGTCAGTTCGAGTGGATTTTCAAAAAATGCAAACAGCTTTTTCTGAAAATTTATATCGAGAACCAATTACATCCAAATCCGTCAAGACCAATTTACAATCTAGTTTTAAGAGCCTATCGCCTGATATACAAAACCAATCTTCTCCAAAACCGCTTTGTCTAAAATATTTCTTCCGTCAAAAACAAAAGCTGGTTTTTGCATTGCATCGTAGATTTTTTGCCAGTCGTAAGCAACGAATTCGTCCCACTCAGTAAGAATTGCTACCGCATGAGCATTCGAACAGGCCTCATAAGGATTTTCAAACGACAAGATGCTTTTCGCATTTTCATCAGCTGTTCTTGTTTGCAAATAATCCAAATCGGCTAACACCTTTTTTCTTGATACTTTAGGATCATAAACTGCTATTTTCGCATTTTCATTAATCAAATCATCAGCCACATAAATAGCCGCTGATTCCCGTGTATCATTGGTATCTTTCTTAAAAGCCCAACCTAAAAAAGCAATCTTTTTATCAGAAACCGTATTATAAAGTGTTTTCACAATAGTATCTGAAAAACGTCTTTTTTGGTGGTCATTCATAATAATCACCTGCTCCCAATAATCGGCTACTTCCTGCAAACCATACGACTTAGCTATGTAAACCAAATTCAATATATCTTTTTGAAAACAAGAGCCTCCAAAACCTACCGAAGCTTTAAGGAATTTAGGTCCGATTCGGCTGTCCATTCCAATAGCTCTCGCTACCTCATTGACATCAGCTCCGGTCTTCTCACAAAGTTCAGACATCGCATTGATGGAAGAGATTCTTTGTGCTAAGAAAGCATTGGCAGTCAGTTTTGACAATTCCGAAGACCAAACATTGGTAGTCAGAATTTTATCAACCGCAACCCAATTCGCATACACATCCACTAATGCCTGAATGGCCTTTTGTCCTTCTGCCGTAGTATCACCACCAATTAAAATTCGATCCGGATGCAATAAATCCTGCACTGCTGTTCCTTCGGCTAAAAACTCAGGATTGGATAGAATCTGAAATTTCACTCCGTTACCGGTATTATCTAAAATACTTTTTATTGCTTCCGCAGTTCGCACCGGCAAAGTCGATTTTTCTACTACAATCTTATTGCTTTTGGAAACTCTGGCAATTTGTCTGGCGCACAACTCAATGTACTTTAAATCGGCCGCCATACCTTTTCCTTTTCCGTAGGTTTTTGTTGGCGTATTCACCGAAATAAAAATCATCTCCGCTTCATCGATTGCCTGATCCACTGCTGTAGAAAAGAATAAATTCCGTCCTCTTGCTTCCTTCACTATTTCAGAAAGCCCCGGTTCGTAAATTGGAATATTATTAACATCTGCATCATTCCAGGCCGCAATTCTTTCTTCATTCAAATCCACTACCGTTACCTGTATCTGCGGACATTTTTGTGCTATAATTGCCATTGTAGGCCCTCCAACATAGCCAGCTCCAATGCAACAAATTTTTGTAATTTTCATTTATTTTTTTCTGTTATCAGTTATCGGTTGTGGGTTGTCAATTTTGGGTTATCTGTTATCGTTATCTACTAACTGACAACCCAAAACTGACAACATATTTATATTTTCCAATGTTCTTCTACGTACTTCAGGAAAGAAAAAATTTTGGCTCCCAAAACATCATATCCTTCATAAAGCATTTTAATATCATCAGCCAAATAAGGATACAAATTGACTATCTTTTCAATATGATTAAGTGTTTCTAAATTACTTGCGTGAGAGTAAACCAAAAATTTAATAAAATCATTTTTATACCTTCTACGCCCATATCCCTCCACAATATTTGTCACTACAGAATCGGAAGACCTTCTAATTTGACTTCCCAATTCATAAAGTTCATATTTAGGCAATTGCATAGATAAAGAATGAGTTTTGTAAAACAATTCCATTCCGATGGTATAAATATCTAAATCTTTATAACTTTTCACCTACTTCCAAGTTTAATGATAATAATATTGCTTTTCAAACTGTCAACTCACAACTGAGAACCGACAACTCACAACTCTATCTCAAATTATCCCAATACCAATCAACTGCTATCTTTAATCCTTCCTGCAAAGAATACTGCGGATTATAGCCCAACAATTCTTTTGCCTTATTAATACTTGCTAATGAGTGCGGAATATCACCTGCTCTGTTAGGACCGTGAATCACTCCCACATTAGCAATTTCAGAATCATAACTACTCAAATATTCTTTTAAATAACCCACCAAATCATTCAGCGTATTCCTGTCTCCGTAAGCGGTATTATAAACAGTATTCACCGCCTCCGTATTATCTGTCGAAATCGCCAATTCATTCATCTGAATCACATTGTCGATATAGGTAAAATCACGGGAATAATTCCCATCCCCGTTAATCGTAATACTTTCGTGATTCATCAATTGCATGACAAATTTCGGAATTACCGCCGCATAAGCTCCATTAGGATCCTGTTTTCTTCCAAAAACATTAAAATAACGCAAACCTATCGTTTCTATTCCATAGGTCTTACTAAAAATCTCTGCATACAATTCGTTCACATATTTGGTAATCGCATAGGGCGAAAGCGGTTTTCCAATAACTTCTTCGACTTTTGGCAATCCAACTGAATCCCCATAAGTAGAAGAACTGGCTGCATATACAAAACGCTTAACCTTCGCTTCTGTAGCCGCCTGAAGCATATTCAAAAAACCCGAAACATTAACATCATTCGTAGTAACAGGATCTTTTATAGAACGCGGAACCGAACCCAAAGCCGCCTGATGCAACACATAATCAACTCCCTGAACTGCTTTTTTACAATCTTCAATATTCCGTATATCTCCTTCAACCAAAAGAAAGTTTGGATTGTCCATACAAGCTGCTAAATTGTGACGATGTCCTGTAGCAAAATTATCCAGACAAATCACTTTATTGTCTTTGGACAAAAAATACTCGCACAAATTGGAACCAATAAAACCAGCTCCACCTGTTATCAAAATGGTATATTTTGTTATTTCTCTCATTTTCTATTTAAAATTTGCCACCTAGAACCTATTTAAAATTCATCAAATTAATCCCCCCAATTCCAAAAGAATGAATTTCTGATGCGTCTTAAGAAATTTTCCACCCTTTAGAGCAATGTCATTAAGTTAAGCTTTTTGTCGTCACTTCGAGTGATTTTAAATAATAATGCGGTAGCTTTATTATTTAAAATTGTATCGAGAAGTCTTGTTTAAACTAGAGTTCTCGATACTGGCTTACGATTTTCTATCGCAAATTGTAAGCCAACTCGAACAGACGTATCCTTAACTTAATGACATTGCCCTTTAGGGAGGGGAAAAGAAAATTTCTTTTTTTTAATAAATCTAAAACATGCACTAAACCTTTCTAATCTTTTCCTTCCACTTTGCAATCCATCCTTTCGGTTTTTCTTCTTCGTGATAGCCATTCGAATAATTACCATAACCGTAGCCATAGCCGTAACCGTAGCCATAAGCCGATCCGTATTTTGCCTTATTTTCAAAACCGTTCAGAATAATGCTCACATTATTCATTTCGCCGCGTTTTACACGATTATTTAATAACGGAATCATTTCTTTCTTGGTGATATTTTGGCGTACTATATACAAAGTCACATCAGCATATTGCCCTAATTCCAAAGAATCGGAAACCAAACCAACAGGAGGCGTATCGAGAATAATATAATCGTATTGTTTCTTTAAATCCTCCATCAACTCTGCCATAGCTTCGCCAATAATTAACTCCGAAGGATTCGGTGGAACCGGTCCCGAAAGAATAACATCCAGATAAGGAATCGCTGTTTTATTGACTATCTGATCTAAACTTTTTTGTTTAATTAAATAGTTTACCACACCAACATCATTCGACAAATTAAATTCCTGAGACAATTTCGGTTTTCTCAAATCCAATCCAACAATTACTGTTTTCTTTTCGCTTAGCGCAAAAACGGTTGCAATATTAATCGAACAAAAAGTCTTCCCTTCCCCACTAACTGAAGAAGTTATCATAAGCGTTTTAGCTCCTTCAACATGCTGCTTTTTATACAAAAACTGCAACGAAGACCGTATGGCTCTAAAAGATTCGGACATAGCAGATTTAGGCTTATCAAAAACGGCTAATTCTCCTTCTTCCTTATACACTCCTACCACTCCAATTAACGGAATTTGGGTTTGTTTACTAACATCTTCTGCATTTTGAACCGAATTATTTATAAAAAAAAGCACAAAAATAAAAAGCAACGGAATTAAGATTCCCAGAAAAAGTGCCGAAACATAATTGACAGAAGAATTAGGTCCAATCAATCCGCCTCCCACATCTTTAGCGGGATCTATAAAATGAATATCAGATAAATTAGCTGCTTTAACAATATCAGCTTCGCTTCTTTTTTGAAGAAAGGTGCTGTAAATATTATCGCTTAAATCGTATTTTCGCTTTATTTTAACCAACTCCTGTTGATCATCAGGCAATTGTTTAATATTGCCTTCGGCCTGATTGATTTTGCTGTTTACCAATCCTAAGTCAAACTGCAGCGACGCTTTTGCGGAAGCTATATTCTCTAATAAAACACTTTTAACCGCTTCCATTTGATTGTCAAAATCCCGGAATATCTTATCGCTTTTTACCGCATAAGCCATTTCCGAACGCTGCGTAGAAAGCGCTATCAACTTCGATATATTAGCCACAATATTAGGGTCTTCAATTCCTGCCACTGATGGAGCGGGAAGTCTGGAATAATCAACACTGTTTTTTAAATAAGCCTTAAGCGAATTGTAATAGGTTATTTTTCGAACAATAGCATCTTTTTCAAGATCATACTGAAGAATTTTATCCGAAAATTTAGCTCCTCCGTCTTCAATATTAAAAACGTCTTTTCCTTTCTTAAAAGACTTTAATTCTTCTCCGGCAGTCTTTAATTGCGATTCCATAGCCACAAGAGTACTGTCAATAAAAGCAATGGTATTAGTTGCAAATCGATTTTTTTTATCCAACTGACTCTTCATGAGCATATTGACCGTGGCATTGAGATACTCCACCATTCTAGCCTTATTGGTTCCCTGTAATTTTAAACTGAGTATCGAAGCTCCTTTCTCATCAGCACTAACATTAATTCCCCGGTAACGCGAAACTGCGGCATTAAAATCGTTGAATCTTACAAAGTATTCTTTGCCTTTATAATTTCCAGGATTGTCTTTTATTTCTAATTTCCAATGTAAAAACGGCAGAGAGACCTGTTCGCCTACTTTGTATTTTTTAACAAAATCACCAACAGCCACCGCTGTAGAACCGTACGAATTGTCAGAATAGGTAATTAATGAAGCCGAATTCCCTTCGAAAGTAATTTTAATTTGATATTCCGATTCACTTAAAAATTGAATAGCAATCAAAGCCCCCGAAAGCTGTCCTTTGTTTTTGTCAATAGCCACATAAAACGGAACAGCTCCATAAGCATCCACCATATTGTACTTTTCCTGTACCAGATAATCGATATAAAACTGTAATTGATCAACCACTAATTCGTTATGAGATCGGGATTGCAAAGTAGTCAAGATGGTTTGCATTTGATCTGAAACACCACCCCAGTTGAAAGTCAAGCTGGTATTAGAAGTAAATAACGGATTATTTTCTTCCTTTACGGATATCAAAGTTCCCATTTCGTAAATTTTCTCTTTACGAATATTTACCTGATAAGCAATAGTGAAGGTAATGATCAAACTAATTAAAAACCATTTCCAATAGCTCAGTATTTTTATCAGTAAACCTTTGAAGTCAAAACTAACCTGGTTTTCAAAAATGGAAAAATCTTTTATATCTAACATTTATTTAAAATGTGTTTTTATCTTTTTAATAATAACAAAACAGTTGTTCCTAAAGAAATCAATGTTAAAATGGTACCTAAAGATTCTATCCCTGTTTTACCCGTTCCCCAGGTTTTTTGCTTGAGTGGCTTTACATAAATATAATCATTCGGTTGCAAATAATAATAAGGCGAATTCACCACATTAGCATTGGTCAAATCAATATTGTGCATTTCATTTCCTGTTGGTGTTTTCCGTATAATGGTCACTGCTTTTCTATTCCCTAAAAGAGTTATATCTCCTGAATTAGCAATAGCTTCCATAATATTAACATGCTCCTGAAACAAGGTTTTAGTACCCGTGCTTCCTACTTCGCCATTAATAGTGTAACGAAAACCAGCCAATTTTACTATCACAAAAATATTAGCTTCTTTCTTAAAATATTCGGCTAACAATTGTTTTTCAATACGTTGCCTGACTTCATCCAGAGTATAACCTATTACGTTTAATTCTCCCAAAACAGGCATTCTGATATTCCCGTGATCATCCACTGTAAAACCACTAAAATACAAAGCAGCTTCGGATTTACCGGATTCTCCACTGCTTGTAGTGCTAAAAATCTCAACTAACTTAGGATCATTGGCCTTAATACTGATACTTAAAACATCATTAGATTGCAGGCGATAAGGCTTAGACACCACTGCCGAAATGGATGTTTCAGCATTAGTTTCGTTTTTATTTTGCAAATAAACCAAATCCCTTGTTGAAATACAGGAAGAAAACAACACACTAATACTTAGTAATAAACCAAATAGATACTTACCCATTTTATTATTTTAGATAACAAATATAGCTTTTCATTTATTATATTAAAAGCATCGTTTGTGTTAAACCAATTAATTATTTTTTATAGCTTTTTCAAAAGGCAAACGCTGCAAAATACTTCTTCCTAAAGTAACTTCATCAGCATATTCTAATTCATCTCCTACAGCAATTCCGCGTGCGATGGTTGAAATTATAATTCCCGAATCGGCAATTTGTTTATAAATATAAAAGTTAGTGGTATCCCCTTCCATCGTAGAACTCAGTGCAAAAATAACTTCACTCAATTTCCCCGATTTCACTTTTTCGACCAAAGTACTAATTTTTAACTGGCTGGGTCCCACTCCGTCAATTGGCGAAATTTTCCCTCCCAAAACATGATATACCCCTTTAAATTGCCCCGTATTTTCAATTGCCATCACATCGCGAATATCTTCGACAACGCAAACTAATTGATGATTCCTCCCGGTATTACTGCAAATTTCACAAATTGCTGTATCTGAAATATTATGACAGCTTTCGCAAAATTTAATCTCCTCACGCATAGCAACTAAAGCCTGAGTTAAAAAACCGGTTTGTTCCTTAGGCTGTTTTAACAAATGCAACACTAACCGCAAAGCCGTTCGCTTGCCGATTCCGGGCAATTGCGAGATTTCATTGACTGCTTTTTCTAATAATTTTGAAGAAAATTCCATAGTTGCAAATGTAACAATTTGTTTTTTGAAATAATTACAAATCCCTAAAATGAAAAAGCCATCTTCTTTACAAAAATGGCTTTGATATTTCTCTTAAATTACAAAAATTAATATTGATTAGTAACCAATAAAGTCAACGTACAAGCCACATCCACTTTGATATTATTCAATTCTAAAAGCTGGTACAACTCCGGATTCTCTGTTCCCGGATTAAAAACCACGCGTTTAGGCTGTGCTTCGACGATATAATTATAATAGTCCCGTTGATTTTTAGGATTTAAATACAAAGAAATAGTATCAATATTTTTTAAAGGAATGGCTTTAGTCCTAATTTTAATTCCTGCCACTTCTCCTGTATTTTGACCAATCGCTAAAACCGAATGTCCTTTTTCAACAAGCAGTTCAATTGCTTTAAACACTGGTTTATGAGTCTTAGCAGAGGCTCCAAGAACCAAAGTTTTTTTATTTTTCATTTCGAATTATTTTTCACAAAAGTACTAAAATAAAACCAGCTAGTCTCTAGGCAAAAATATCTCAGCCATCATACATCGGGCACTTCCTCCACCACAGCTTTCAATTGTTTGCAAATTAGCATTCAAAATAGTCCCGTATTTCTCCAACTGCTTTTTTTGCACAGCACTCAACGACTCCATCGCAGCGGTGCTCATCACAATATATCTTTTATCATTAGTCCCTGAAACCTCCAGCACATTTCCGGCAAAATGCGCCACTTGTTGCTCATTAATTAAAACAACCTCTTTTCCGCTGGCTCGTAAATTCTCCAAAACCATTTTGCGTTCCTGCTTATCTTCAATCAAATCAGCGCAAATTACAGCAAAATGTTCTCCTACACTCATCATCACATTGGTATGATAAACCAACTCCTTACGTCCATCAACCGTATGAAAAGCTTCAAAAATAACCGGCGCATAATCAAAATCTTCACAGAATTCAATAAAAAGTTCCTCATTAGCTCTTGGAGACAAAGCACAATAAGCAATTGAATTCACTCTGTCCAAAACGACACTACCAGTTCCTTCAAGAAAAATCCCCTCTTCTTCAGCCGAAGTAAAATCAACTACATTTTCAATTACAAAATCTTTTTCTTCTAAAATATCCAAAATATCTTCACGGCGTTCGGCTCTCCGATTCTCAGCAAACATTGGATACAAAACCACATCCCCATTATCGTGAAACGAAATCCAGTTATTTGGAAAAATACTATCAGGCGTATCGGTCACCGGAGTGTCATCTACCACAACAACTTCCACTCCCACTTCCTGAAGCTGACTTACCAAAGCATCAAATTCCTGTTGCGCTTTAGCGTTTATAGCTGCTGGCAACATTCCGCTCAATTCCTCTTGAAAATAATTATTTACTGTTGTTTGCTCATTCATTCGAAAAGCCACCGGACGAATCATCAAAACCGAATCTGTAACTTGTTTCATTTATTAAATTTTTATTTATTCTAACTTTCAAAGATAAAAAAAAGCTCCACTTTTCAGTGAAGCTTTTACTTTGTTATAATTTTAATTATACCGGTTTTTTAAATTCTCTCAACGGAGCACCAGTGTAAACCTGTCTTGGTCTTCCAATAGGTTCTTTGTTTTCACGCATTTCTTTCCATTGTGCAATCCATCCCGGTAATCTTCCAATAGCAAACATTACTGTAAACATATCAGTAGGAATCCCTAACGCTCTATAGATAATTCCAGAATAAAAATCTACGTTTGGATATAAATTTCTTGCTTTGAAATACTCATCTTCTAAAGCTGCTGCTTCTAATTTTTTAGCTATTTCCAAAATTGGATCATCAACTCCTAAAGTTCCTAAAACTTCATTAGCTGCTTTTTTGATAATCTTAGCACGCGGATCGAAGTTTTTGTAAACTCTGTGTCCGAATCCCATTAAACGGAATGGATCGTTTTTATCTTTAGCTTTAGCCAAATACTTTTCGGTATCTCCACCATTTTGGTGAATTTCTTCTAACATTTCAAGAACTGCCTGATTAGCACCTCCGTGTAAAGGTCCCCATAAAGCAGAAACTCCGGCAGAAATAGAAGCAAATAAACCTGCATGAGAAGAACCTACCATTCTTACTGTAGAAGTAGAACAGTTTTGTTCGTGGTCGGCGTGTAAAATAAATAATTTATCTAAAGCATCAATTACAACTGAACTTGACTTATAAGGCTCTGTAGGCAATTCGAACATTAATCTCATAAAGTTCTCTACATATCCTTTAGTATTATCATAATAATTCAAAGGATAACCCATAGATTTCCTGTAAGTCCATGTTGCAATAACTAAGAATTTACCCATAGTTTTACAAACTGCCTGGTACAATTCTTTTTCGTTCTCAACATTTACAGATTTTGGATTGAAAGCAGTTAAAGCACTAGTTAAAGCCGCTAAAACGCCCATTGGGTGAGCCGTTTTAGGAAAACCATCAATAATACCTTTCATCTCCTCATTTACTAAGGTATGCTTTCTGATATCTGTTTCAAATTGTTCCAATTGAGCAGCTGTTGGTAATTCACCAAAAATTAAAAGATAAGAAACTTCTAAAAAGCTAGCTTTGTCTGCTAAATCTTCAATAGCATATCCTCTGTAACGTAAAATCCCCAGTTCCCCATCTAAGAAAGTAATTCCACTAGTACAAGAACCTGAATTTTTGAAACCTGGATCAATTGTAATTGCCCCTGTTAAATCTCTTAACTTGTTAATATTGATTGCTTCTTCGTTCTCACTTCCTTTAATAACAGGAAACTCATACTTCTTGCCATCAATTTCTAATATAGCTGTTTTTGACATAATAATTTGAAATAAATCTTTACACTTAATAATGTACCAAATCTAAGGATAATAACATTAATTAAAAAGGGAAAAAAGCAGTGATATTGTTAAATTTCAAAAAAAAAGCCATTCATTTTAAATGAACGGCTTTTAAAAAATAACAATCTGCTATTCTTATTTTATTTTGAATGCTTTTAATCCAGGAAAATAAGCAGTATTTCCTAATTCTTCTTCAATTCTTAACAATTGATTGTATTTAGCCATACGATCAGAACGTGAAGCAGAACCGGTTTTAATTTGACCACAGTTTAAAGCTACTGCCAAGTCAGCAATTGTATTATCTTCAGTTTCTCCTGAACGGTGAGACATTACTGAAGTATAACCTGCATTTTTAGCCATATTAACTGCTGCAATAGTTTCAGTCAAAGTACCAATTTGGTTTACTTTAATAAGGATTGAATTAGCAATTCCTTTTTCAATACCAGTTGACAAACGTTGAACATTAGTCACAAACAAATCATCACCTACTAATTGAACTTTATCACCAATTTTTTCAGTTAATAATTTCCAACCTTCCCAGTCATTTTCATCCATACCGTCTTCGATAGAGATAATTGGGTATTTAGTAGTTAACTCAGCTAAGTATTCAGCTTGTTCAGCAGAAGTTCTTACTTTTCCAGTTTCTCCTTCAAATTTAGTGTAGTCGTATTTACCATCTACATAAAACTCAGCAGAAGCACAGTCTAAAGCAATCATAATTTCGTCACCAAAAGAATAACCCGCTTTTTCAACTGCTAATTTGATAGTATCTAAAGCATCTTCAGTACCACCTGCTAAGTTTGGAGCAAAACCTCCTTCATCACCTACAGCTGTAGAAAGACCTCTATCGTGTAATACTTTTTTCAAGTTATGGAAAATCTCAGTACCCATTTGCATAGAGTGAGAGAAAGAAGTAGCTTTTACCGGGAAAATCATGAATTCCTGGAATGCAATCGGAGCATCAGAGTGAGAACCACCGTTGATGATATTCATCATTGGCACAGGTAATGTATTAGCAGAAACCCCACCTACATATCTGTATAAAGGTAATCCTAATTCAGCAGCAGCAGCTTTAGCAACAGCTAAAGAAACTCCTAAAATAGCATTAGCTCCTAATTTAGATTTGTTTGGAGTACCATCTAAATCAATCATCATTTGATCGATTAAGTTTTGTTCGAAAACAGAAGTACCAACAAGTTCTTCAGCAATAACAGTATTAACATTGTTCACTGCATTTAAAACTCCTTTTCCTAAAAAAGCTTTTCCTCCATCACGTAACTCTACAGCTTCGTGCTCTCCAGTTGAAGCTCCAGAAGGTACAGCAGCTCTACCTAAAACACCATTTTCTGTAATTACATCTACCTCTACAGTAGGATTACCTCTTGAATCAAGAATTTGTCTTGCATGAATTTTGATAATAATACTCATATTACTTAGTTTTTAAATTTTCGGATACAAATATATTCTAAGTTTTTCAAACAAAGCACTATTTTTTTCATTCGTTATCAACGAAAACGTTATAAAAACATTTTTTAAACATAATTTAAAATAAAGTTTACAATTTAAGAAGCAAACCAAGCCATTCGACAAAAAAAAGCAGGCTAAACAAAAAAGTTTAGCCTGCTCAATATACTTTATATCAAAAATTTATTTTTTCAAATTTTCTACAAACTGATCAAATAAATAAGAAGAATCATGTGGACCAGGACTTGCTTCCGGGTGGTATTGCACTGAAAAACAGTTTTTATTTTTCATTCTCATACCTGCTACAGTTCCGTCATTTAAGTGAAGATGCGTAATTTCCATATCCGCATTAGCTTCTAATTCTTCTCTGTTTACAGCAAATCCGTGATTTTGAGAAGTAATTTCTCCTTTACCTGTAATCAAATTAGAAACAGGATGGTTAATTCCACGGTGACCGTTAAACATTTTATAAGTAGATATTCCATTTGCCAAACCAATTACCTGGTGTCCTAAACAAATCCCAAACAAAGGTTTATTGTTTGCCAAAATTTCTTTTGCCACCTGAATAGCTCCATCCAATGGCTCAGGATCCCCAGGACCATTTGAAAGAAAGAAACCATCTGGATTGAAAGACGCTAAATCAGCGTAAGATGAATCATAAGGAAACACCTTAATATAGCAATCTCTTTTAGCCAGATTACGAAGAATATTAGTTTTAATACCTAAATCTAAAGCTGAAACTTTATACTTAGCATTTTCGTCTCCATAAAAATAAGGCTCTTTAGTTGAAACCTTAGAAGCCAATTCCAAACCTTTCATGTCCGGAACCTTAGCCAAAGCCGCTTTTAATTCTTCAATTGGAGTACCATCTGTACAAATTACAGAGTTCATTGCTCCATTTTCTCTAATATAACTTACCAAAGCACGAGTATCTACATCAGAGATACAGATTAGATCATGTTTTGCAAAATAATCCTCTAAACTTCCTGAAGCATCTACTCTGGAATAGTTAAAACTGAAATTTTTACAAACCAAACCAGCAATTTTAATTCCGTTTGATTCTACTTCATTGTCATTAACCCCATAATTTCCAATATGAGGGTTAGTTGCCACCATGATTTGTCCAAAATAAGATGGGTCAGTGAAAATTTCTTGATAACCAGTCATTCCTGTGTTAAAACAAACTTCACCAAAAGTGGTTCCGCTGATTCCGATAGATTTTCCGTGGAATATAGTTCCGTCACTTAACAATAGAACGGCGCTTTTTCGTGTTGTGTATTTCATTTGTTTTTAAATATGGTGCAAATTTAATTCATTAAAGCAGTGAAAGCAACAATTTTAAAAATTATTTTAAATCTCAAAAGGAGAGGGTTCACCAGCCTGTTTTATGTAACAAAAAATCAAAAAAAAAGGATAAACTAAATAAATAGCTTATCCTTGATTTTATTGAATGATTATCTTCATAATTATTCAGCAGCTTCTGCATTAGTATCAGCTTCTGCAGCAGGAGCTTCTTCTGTTTTCTTAGCTTTACCACCACGACGGCTTTTTGCTTTTTTAACTTCTTTTTTACCTCCGTTGTAAAGTTCGTTAAAATCTACTAATTCGATCATTGCCATATCAGCATTATCTCCTAAACGATTTCCAACTTTAATGATACGAGTGTATCCACCCGGACGGTCACCAACTTTAGCAGCTACATCTCTGAACAAGTCAGTTACAGCATACTTGCTACGTAAGTTAGCAAAAACAATACGACGGTTGTGAGTCGTATCATTTTTAGATTTTGTTATAAGCGGCTCAACAAATTGTTTAAGCGCTTTTGCTTTAGCAACAGTAGTGTTAATACGTTTGTGCTCGATAAGAGAACAAGCCATATTAGCCAACATAGATTTTCTATGTGCAGTCTGTCTGCTTAAGTGATTGAATTTTTTTCCGTGTCTCATGACCAATTTATTTTAACTTCATCTTGCTTCAATCCGCTATGGAGAGCAAAATATGAAGTAAATTATTCTTTATCTAGTTTGTATTTTGCTAAATCCATTCCGAAAGTTAAATTCTTAACCGCTACAAGTTCATCTAGCTCAGTTAAAGATTTTTTACCAAAATTACGGAATTTCATTAGGTCATTTTTATTGAACGATACTAAATCACCAAGTGTATCAACTTCAGCCGCTTTCAAACAATTTAAGGCTCTAACAGATAAATCCATATCAACAAGCTTAGTTTTAAGCAATTGTCTCATATGTAATGACTCTTCGTCATAAGATTCTGTCTGTGCAATTTCATCAGCCTCAAGTGTAATTCTTTCGTCAGAGAACAACATGAAATGGTGAATTAGAACTTTAGCAGCTTCAGTCAAAGCATCTTTTGGATTAATAGAACCGTCAGTTTTAATTTCAAAAACTAATTTTTCATAATCTGTTTTTTGCTCCACACGGAAGTTTTCAATAGCATATTTTACATTTTTTACCGGAGTAAAAATAGAATCTGTAAATATGGTTCCAATTGCAGCATTCTGTTTTTTGTTCTCTTCAGCAGGAACATATCCTCTACCTTTCTCGATTGTTAAATCAAGGTTTAATTTGATTTTAGAATCTAAATTACAGATAACCAATTCTGGATTCAAAACTTGGAAACCTGAAATAAATTTTTGAAAATCACCAGCTGTCAGCTGATCTTTACCTGAAACAGAAATAGAAACTGATTCATTATCGATATCTTCAATTTGACGTTTGAAACGTACTTGTTTTAGATTAAGGATAATTTCGGTAACATCTTCAACAACTCCTGAAATAGTAGAAAACTCATGATCTACACCTTCTATGCGAACAGATGTAATTGCATACCCTTCCAATGCTGAAAGCAAAACTCTTCTAAGTGCATTACCAACAGTCAATCCATAACCAGGTTCTAAAGGTCTAAATTCGAATTTACCTTCAAAATCGGTTGAATCGATCATGATAACTTTATCGGGCTTTTGAAAATTAAATATTGCCATAAATTTCGACTAAGTCAATTATTATTTGTTGTACAACTCTACGATTAATTGTTCTTTAATGTTTTCTGGAATTTGAATTCTAGCCGGTACAGCTACGAAAGTACCTTCTTTAGTATCATTGTTCCAAGTAATCCATTCATAAACTTGACTTGAATTAGATAAAGAACGTTCGATAGCCTCTAAAGATTTAGATTTTTCACGAACAGCAACTTTATCACCAGGTTTAAGGTGGTAAGAAGGAATGTTTACCACTTCACCATTAACAGTGATATGTCTGTGAGAAACTAATTGTCTAGCACCTCTTCTAGAAGGAGCAACACCCATTCTGAATACTACGTTATCCAATCTTGCCTCACATAATTGTAAAAGAACCTCACCAGTAACACCTTTAGTAGCTGATGCTTTTTTGAATAAACCTCTGAATTGTTTTTCTAAAATTCCATAAGAATATTTAGCTTTTTGCTTTTCCATTAACTGGATAGCGTACTCAGATTTTTTACCTCTTTTTTTAGCCATCCCGTGTTGTCCAGGAGGGTAGTTTCTTTTTTCGAAAGATTTGTCATCTCCGAAAATTGCTTCGCCAAATTTACGAGCAATTCTAGTTTTAGGACCAGTATATCTTGCCATTTCTAATGAATTAATTAAGGTAGAGATTATGAATTCAGGTCATATCCTTCGATAATCGTTTTTCTACCTAGTTATACTTAAATTTAATATTAAACTCTACGTCTCTTTGGAGGACGACAACCGTTGTGTGGCATTGGAGTAACGTCTATAATTTCAGTCACTTCGATTCCACCGTTATGAATAGAACGGATAGCAGACTCACGTCCGTTTCCTGGTCCTTTTACATAAACCTTAACTTTTTTCAATCCAGCTTCAAGAGCTACTTTACTACAATCTTCTGCGGCCATTTGAGCTGCATATGGAGTGTTCTTTTTAGAACCTCTGAAACCCATTTTACCAGCTGAAGACCAAGAAATAACTTCACCTTTTTTGTTAGTCAAAGAAATGATGATGTTATTGAAGGTAGCAGAAATATGAGCTTCTCCCGTTGATTCAACGATAACTTTACGTTTTTTTGTAGTTGCTTTAGCCATATTACTTATTATTTAGTTGCTTTTTTCTTGTTAGCAACAGTTTTTCTTTTACCTTTTCTAGTTCTAGAGTTGTTTTTAGTTCTTTGTCCTCTTAACGGAAGACCAGTTCTGTGACGAATTCCTCTGTAACATCCAATATCCATTAAACGTTTGATGTTTAAAGATACTTCTGAACGCAATTCTCCTTCAATTTTGAAAGCTGATACTGCCTCACGGATTGCTCCAATTTCGTCATCATTCCAATCTTGAACTTTTTTATCCTGGCTAACTTGAGCTTTCTCTAAAATCTCAATAGCTCTACTTTTTCCTAATCCGAAGATGTAGGTAAGTGCAATAACACCTCTCTTGTTTTTTGGGATATCTACCCCTGCTATTCTTGCCATAATTATCCTTGTCTTTGTTTAAATCTAGGATTCTTTTTGTTTATTACGTATAATCTTCCTTTTCTACGTACGATAATGCACTCGGCACTTCTCTTTTTTACTGATGCTCTTACTTTCATTGTGAATATCTTTAATATCTATAAGTAATTCTTGCTTTTGACAAATCGTAAGGACTCATTTCCAGTTTCACCTTATCACCAGGTAATAATTTGATGTAATGCATACGCATCTTTCCCGAAATATGAGCAATCACAACATGTCCATTCTCTAATTCTACACGGAACATTGCATTAGATAATGCTTCAATGATTGATCCGTCTTGTTCTATTGCTGATTGTTTTGCCATAAATTAAGCTACTGCTTTTCTATTTTTTCCGCTTTTCATTAAACCATCATAATGTTTGTTCAACAAGTATGAATTGATTTGTTGAATTGTGTCAATTGCAACACCTACCATAATAATTAACGAGGTACCTCCAAAAAACATTGCCCAAGATTGTTGAACATCCATAAGACTTACAACTATGGCTGGGAACACAGCTATTAGAGCAAGAAATAAAGAACCTGGAAAAGTTATCAAAGACATCACTTTGTCTAGAAAATCAGAAGTTTCAGCCCCCGGTCTAACACCAGGAATAAAACCACCACTTCTTTTAAGATCATCTGACATTTTATTAGTAGGAACTGTAATTGCAGTATAAAAGAATGTAAATACAACAATTAAAGTTGCAAAAACAAAATTATACCAAAAACCGAACATATTACTAAAAGCACCTACAATAGATTGTGAAGCATCGGATTTTGACAATCCTGCTACAGCAGCAGGAATAAACATAATTGCCTGAGCAAAAATGATAGGCATAACCCCAGCAGCATTAAGCTTCAAAGGAATCCATTGTCTATTTCCACCTAACATATCTTGTTCAAAATCACCAGAAGCAGTACGACGAGCATACTGAACTGGTATTTTTCGAATAGCCATAGTT
The DNA here is from genome assembly GCF_014639535.1 of Flavobacterium palustre. Lineage (GTDB taxonomy): Bacteria > Bacteroidota > Bacteroidia > Flavobacteriales > Flavobacteriaceae > Flavobacterium > Flavobacterium palustre. The sequence goes on from NZ_BMGA01000001.1 coordinate 56,830, forward strand.
AACAACACACATGCAATGATAACTAAAAGCCAAATAATTATTTCAATTACTAACAACATTGGTCCACCGTTGTTATTAGTAACTCTAGTTGTAAATTCCTGAATAAATGCTTGAGGAAATCTTGCTAAGATACCCACCATAATTAACAGTGAGATACCATTACCAATTCCTTTATCAGTTATCTTTTCTCCTAACCACATGGCAAAAATTGTACCTGTAACTAAGATAATTACTGAAGAAAATAAGAATTCAAAAGAATTAAAACCTAATAAAAATGCACTTCCTGGCAGAGTTCTGTAAAGATTATAAATGTACGTAGGACCTTGTACTAATGTAATAACAATAGTCAACCAACGTGTAATTTGATTAATCTTTTTTCTACCACTTTCTCCATCACTTTGTAATTTTTGCAAATAAGGAATAGCGATTCCCATTAGCTGTACAACGATAGATGCAGAAATATAAGGCATAATTCCTAAAGCAAAAACTGACGCTTTAGAAAAAGCTCCTCCAGTAAACATATCCAAGATGGACCCAAGACCGTTTTCGGTTTGACCAGCAAGGCTGTTTAATTGTGTAGCGTCAATTCCCGGAAGAGTAACGTGAGCTCCAAAACGATAAACTAAAAGCAGTCCTAAGGTCATTAGGATTCTATTTTTTAATTCCTCGATTTTCCAAACATTACTTAATGATTCAATAAATTTCTTCATACTAATTGAAAAATTATATTGTTACAGCCTCTCCACCAGCAGCTTCAATAGCAGCTTTTGCAGTAGCAGTAAATTTGTGAGCAGTTACTTTTAATTTAGCTTTCAATTCTCCTCTTCCTAAAATCTTAACAATTTCATTCTTAGTAGCCAAACGATTTGCTACGAAATCTGCCATTGCAACAGTATCGGTAACTACGCCATTATCTACTAATAATTGAAGTGTATCCAGATTAACACCTTCGTATTCTTTACGATTGATGTTTTTGAAACCAAACTTAGGAACACGTCTTTGAAGTGGCATTTGTCCTCCTTCAAAACCAATCTTTTTAGAATATCCAGAACGAGATTTTGCTCCTTTGTGTCCACGTGCAGCAGTACCACCTTTTCCAGAACCTTCTCCTCTACCTACTCTTTTATTTTGATTGTGTGTTGACCCTTCAGCTGGTTGTAAGTTACTTAAATTCATAACAGTATTTGTTATTTAGCTTCTTCAACAGAAACTAAGTGTTTAACTTTGTTTATCATCCCAAGGATTGCAGGGTTTGAATCATGTTCTACAACCTGACCCATTTTACGTAGTCCTAAAGCCTCTAATCCTCTTTTTTGATCAAGCGGACAGTTGATTTTACTTCTAACTTGTTTTACTAATAATTTAGCCATAATTTCCTTGATTAACCTTTAAAAACTTTTTCTAAAGATACTCCTCTTTGTTTTGCAACGGTGTGAGCACTTCTCATTTGTAATAAAGCATCAAAAGTTGCTTTCACTACGTTGTGAGGATTTGATGATCCTTGAGATTTAGACAATACATCGTGAATACCTACTGATTCAAGAACTGAACGAACAGCTCCACCAGCAATAACTCCTGTACCATGAGAAGCAGGAATTAAAAATACACGTGCACCACCAAATTTACCTTTTTGTTCGTGAGGAACTGATTGACCATTCAAAGGAATTCTAACTAAGTTTTTCTTAGCATCTTCTACTGCTTTCGCAATTGCTTCAGAAACGTCTTTAGATTTTCCTAATCCATGACCAACTACTCCGTTTTCATCACCTACTACTACAATAGCAGAAAAACCAAATGCTCTACCACCTTTTGTAACTTTAGTAACACGATTAACACTTACCAGACGATCTTTAAGTTCAAGACCACTTGGTTTTACTAATTCTACATTTTTGTATTTAGACATAATATATTAGAATTTAAGTCCAGCGGCTCTTGCGCCTTCTGCTAATGATTTAATACGACCGTGGTATAAGTATCCTCCTCTATCGAATTTTACTGTTTCAACCCCGGCTTTTAACGCTTTTTCTGCAACCAGTTTTCCAACTGCAGCTGCAACTTCAACGTTAGTACCTTTTCCTATTTCTTTCTCTCTTGAAGAAGCAGACAATAATGTAACTCCGTTTACGTCATCAATCAATTGAGCGTAAATTTCTTTGTTACTTCTAAATACAGATAACCTTGGACTAGTAGCAGTACCACTTATCGTTTTTCTGATTCTGAATCTGATTCTCTGTCTTCTTTCAGGTTTTGTTAATGACATAATCTTATTTTTTAAGCTGATTTACCTGCTTTTCTTCTTAATACTTCACCTACAAATTTAACACCTTTTCCTTTGTATGGTTCAGGCTTACGGAAACCTCTGATTTTCGCAGCTACAGCTCCTAAAAGTTGTTTATCTAATGATGTTAATTTTACAATTGGGTTCTTACCTTTTTCAGATATAGTTTCAACAGTTACTTCAGGAGCAACTTCTAAAACAATATTGTGAGAAAATCCAAGTGCCAAATCTAATTTTTGTCCTTGATTAGAAGCTCTGTAACCTACCCCTACCAATTCTAATGATTTAGTAAATCCTTCAGTTACTCCAACAATCATATTGTTGATTAGAGATCTATATAAACCATGTTTTGCTCTTTGATCTTTGTGATCAGATGATCTTTCAACTAGAACCTGATCACCTTCAACTGTAACAGTTACATCCGAAAACTCCTGTGATAGTTGACCATTTTTTCCTTTTACTGTAATGATACCGTCTTTAACTTCTACAGTTACTCCAGCAGGGATTACAATTGGGCTTTTACCTATTCTTGACATCTTATTTAGTCTTTAAAATTAGTATACGTAACAAATTACTTCACCACCTACATTTAATTGCTTAGCTTGTTTTCCAGTCATCAAACCTTTTGATGTAGAAACAATAGCAATTCCTAATCCGTTAAGGATTCTTGGTAATTTGGCAGCACCTGCATACTTACGTAAACCTGGTTTACTAATTCTTTGGATATCTTTAATTACAGGCTCTTTAGTATCTTTATCGTACTTCAAAGCAATTTTGATTGAACCTTGAACTGTGTCCTGTTCAAATTTGTAACTCAAGATATAACCTTGATCAAATAAGATCTTAGTTATTTCTTTTTTTAGATTAGATGCCGGAATTTCAACAACTTTGTGGTTTGCAGCCACAGCGTTTCTAACTCGCGTTAAATAATCTGCAATAGGATCTGTATTCATATTTATTAATTTGCGGCTATGGTTTTCTTTGAGTCTCTCTCATTGAACCTTTAACCAATTAAAATTCATTTTTTACCAGCTGGCTTTTTTAACTCCTGGTATCAATCCACTATTAGCCATTTCACGGAAAGTCACACGTGAAATACCGAATTGACGCATGTACCCTCTTGGTCTTCCTGTTAATTTACAACGATTGTGTAAACGAACTGGCGAAGCATTTTTAGGTAATTTTTGCAAACCTACGAAATCTCCAGCCTCTATCAAAGCTTTTCTTTTCTCAGCATACTTTTCTACCGTTTTTTGTCTCTTAACCTCACGGGCTTTCATTGATTCTTTTGCCATGTCTTAGTTCTTTTTAAAAGGTAAACCTAATTGAGTCAATAATGATTTTGCTTCTTTGTCTGTTTGAGCAGTAGTAACAAAAGTAATATCCATTCCTGAAATTTTGTTTACTTTGTCAATATCAATTTCAGGGAAAATGATTTGCTCTAAAACTCCAAGGTTGTAGTTACCTCTACCATCGAATCCAGTAGCTTTGATACCACTAAAATCTCTTACACGTGGTAAAGCAGAAGTAATAAGTCTATCTAAAAACTCATACATTCTTTCTCCACGTAAAGTAACTTTTGCTCCAATTGGCATTCCTTTTCTCAATTTGAAAGACGCAACGTCTTTCTTTGAAATTGTAGAAACTGCTTTTTGTCCAGTGATCTTAGTCAACTCATCAACTGCATAGTCAATTAGTTTTTTATCAGACACAGCTGCACCAACTCCACGGCTCAAAACGATTTTTTCAAGTTTAGGAACTTGCATTACGTTTGTGTATCCGAACTCTTCTTTAAGAGCAGAGATTACTCTACTCTTATATTCCTCTTTTAATCTAGGTATATACGCCATTACTATAGTACTTGATTAGATTTTTTTGAAAATCTTACTTTCTTATCTCCTTCTACTCTTACACCTACTCTTGTTGTTTCCTTAGTTTTAGGATCAATCAAAGAGATGTTAGAAATTTGAATAGGAGCTTCTTTCTTTACGATACCACCTTGAGGGTTTTTTGCGCTTGGCTTCGTGTGTTTTGAAACCAAGTTTACACCTTCAACAATCGCTTTGTTTTTCTCACGGTCAACACGTAAAACTTTACCTTCAGCACCTTTGTGATCTCCAGCAATTACTCTTACAACGTCGCCTGATTTTATTTTTAGCTTTATCATCTTATAACGAATTAAAGCACTTCTGGTGCTAATGATACAATTTTCATGAATTGTTTTTCACGAAGTTCTCTTGCTACCGGACCAAATACACGAGTTCCTCTCATTTCTCCTGCAGCGTTCAAAAGAACACATGCATTGTCATCGAAACGGATATAAGAACCATCAGCTCTTCTCACTTCTTTTTTGGTACGTACAACAACTGCAGTTGAAACAGCTCCTTTTTTAACGTTTCCGTTAGGAGTTGAATCTTTAATAGATACTACAATCTTATCACCAACAGAGGCATATCTTCTTTTAGTACCTCCTAAAACACGGATAGTTAAAACTTCTTTAGCTCCTGTGTTATCTGCTACTTTTAGTCTTGATTCTTGTTGTACCATAATTATTTAGCTCTTTCTAGGATTTCAACCAATCTCCAACATTTTGACTTACTTAAAGGACGCGTTTCGCTAATCCTTACAGTATCTCCAATGTTACAGTCGTTTGTTTCGTCATGTGCAACAAATTTCTTTGTTTTCAATACGAACTTACCATATAATGGGTGTTTTACTTTAGTAACTTGTGCAACAACAATAGATTTATCCATTTTGTTAGAAGTCACAACACCAATTCTTTCTTTTCTTAAATTTCTTTTTTCCATCTTTCGCAGATTACAATTATTGCAATTCTCTTTTAGTAAGCTCTGTAGCTAATCTAGCAACTGTTCTTCTCAAACTTCTAATTTGAAGTGGATTCTCAATTGGAGATATTGCGTGAGCCAATTTTAGGTCAGCATAAGTTTTCTTAGCCTGGCTAAGATTTTCTTGCAACTGTGCTGCAGAAAGACCTTTTATTTCTGATTGTTTCATAATATAATATAGATTATGCTTCGAAATCTCTAGCAACAACGAATTTAGTTTTTACAGGAAGCTTTTGAGCTGCAAGACGTAACGCCTCTTTAGCAACTGACAAAGGAACTCCTCCTACTTCAAACATAATTCTTCCGGGTTTAACAACAGCTGCCCAATATTCAACGGCACCTTTACCTTTACCCATACGTACCTCAAGAGGTTTCTTAGTAATTGGTTTGTCTGGAAATATTTTAATCCATAATTGTCCCTCTCTTTTCATGTAACGAGTTGCAGCGATACGCGCAGCCTCGATTTGACGTGAAGTAAGAAACATACCATCTTCATGAACAGATTTAATACCAAACATTCCGTTTGAAAGTTCGTGCCCTCTATTAGAGTTCCCTTTCATTCTACCTTTTTGTACCTTACGGTATTTTGTTCTTTTAGGCTGTAACATTTTTCTTTAATTTAAAAATTACTTTCTTTTACGAGCGTCTGGTTTTCCACCTTTTGAAAAGTTAGATTTTCCACGAGGAGCATCTCCACCTTTTCCACTAGCTTGTTTTTTGTCCATTCCAGCTAAAGGAGAAAGCTCTCTCTTTCCGTAAACCTCACCTTTCATGATCCACACTTTGATACCCATTCTACCATAAGTAGTATGCGCCTCAGCAAGTGCATAATCAATATCAGCTCTGAAAGTTGACAAAGGAATTCTTCCCTCTTTGAAACCTTCCGAACGCGCCATCTCAGCACCATTCAAACGACCAGAAATTAAAACTTTGATACCTTCAGCGTTCATACGCATAGAAGCAGCAATAGCCATTTTAATTGCACGTCTGTAAGAAATACGGCTTTCGATTTGACGAGCGATGCTTGTTGCAACTAAATAAGCATCTAACTCAGGTCTTTTAATTTCAAAGATGTTGATTTGAACCTCTTTGTCAGTAACTTTCTTAAGTTCCTCTTTCAACTTGTCTACCTCTTGACCGCCTTTACCAATAATGATACCTGGACGAGCCGTAGTGATAGTAACGGTTACAAGCTTCAAAGTTCTCTCGATAATTACTTTAGATACACTAGCTTTTGATAAACGAGCATGTACATACTTTCTGATTTTGTGATCTTCAGCTAATTTATCGCCGTAATCATTTCCACCATACCAGTTTGAGTCCCATCCTCTGATGATACCAAGTCTATTTCCAATTGGATTTGTCTTTTGTCCCATCTTGTATTAATTTGCTTGTGTGTTATTAATAGCTCCTAACACGATTGTTACGTGATTAGAACGTTTTCTAATTCTGTGTGCACGACCTTGCGGAGCTGGACGAAGTCTTTTTAACATCATTCCACCATCTACTCTGATCTCTTTAACAAATAATCCAGCTTCTTCTAAATTACCTTCACTATTTTTTTGCTCCCAGTTGTTGATTGCAGATAATAATAGTTTTTCTAATTTCCTTGAAGCTTCTTTAGAACTGAATCTTAAAATGTTAAGTGCTCTTTCTACCTTCTGACCTCTTACCAAGTCCGCTACTAAGCGCATTTTTCTAGGTGAAGTAGGGCAGTTATTCAATTTCGCGAAAGCAATAGACTTATTAGCCTCTTTTCTCGCATCTGCTGTTTCTCTTTTACGAACTCCCATTGCTTCTTATTTTTTACCTTTATTTTTTGCTCCAGCATGACCTCTAAAAGATCTAGTTGGTGAAAATTCTCCTAATTTGTGTCCTACCATGTTTTCAGTAACGTAAACCGGTACAAATTGACGACCGTTATGAACTGCGATAGTTTGTCCAACAAAGTCAGGAGTAATCATAGAAGCTCTAGACCAAGTCTTAACCACTCCTTTATTTCCACCTGCAATGTTCTCTTCAACTTTCTTTTCTAATTTATAATGAACGAAAGGTCCTTTTTTTAATGAACGTGCCATATCTTATTATTTCTTTCTACGTTCTACGATATACTTACTACTCGGGTTTTTCGGAGAACGAGTTCTATAACCTTTAGCTGGTACTCCGTTTCTTGAACGTGGATGACCTCCAGAAGAACGTCCTTCACCACCTCCCATTGGGTGATCAACAGGGTTCATCGCTACTGGTCTTGTTCTTGGTCTTCTACCTAACCATCTTGTTCTACCTGCTTTACCAGATACCACTAATTGATGATCAGAGTTAGAAACTGCTCCAATTGTAGCCGAACAAGTTAACAAGATCAATCTTGTTTCTCCAGAAGGCATTTTAATTGTAGCATATTTTCCATCTCTTGCCATTAATTGAGCAAATGTTCCAGCTGAACGAGCAATTACAGCTCCTTGACCTGGACGTAATTCAATACAAGAGATTACAGTTCCCAAAGGAATTTTACTCAATGGTAAAGTATTACCAATTTCTGGTTGAGCATCAGCACCAGAAACTAATTTCTGACCAACTTTCAATCCATTTTGAGCAATAATATAAGTTTTCTCTCCATCAGCATAAGCTAATAAAGCAATAAAAGCAGTTCTGTTTGGATCATACTCGATTGATTTCACTGTAGCTGGAATTCCATCTTTAGTTCTTTTGAAATCAATGATACGATATCTTTGCTTGTGACCACCACCCGTGTAACGCATGGTCATCTTTCCTTGACTATTTCTACCTCCAGAGTTTTTTATCGGCGCTATCAAAGAGCGTTCCGGCTTATCAGTTGTAATGGCGTCATAACCATTCACAACTCTAAATCGCTGACCTGCGGTAATAGGTTTTAATTTTCTTACTGACATTGTTATATCTTAGATATTGTTGTAAAAATCAATTGTTTCTCCTTCTTGTACTTGAACAATTGCTTTTTTGATTGCATTTGTCTTTCCACTGATTAAACCACTTTTAGTGTATTTAGTAGTTCTGTCCGGTCTTACATTTATTGTATTAACACTAACAACAGTCACTCCATAAGCAGCCTCAACAGCTTTCTTAATTTCAACTTTGTTAGCTTTTTTGTTAACCACAAATCCAAAACGGTTTAAAACTTCACTTTCTTTGGTTACTTTTTCCGTTACTATAGGCTTAATTATGATACTCATCTCCTATTATTTACTTAAATTTTCTTCAATTACTTCCAAAGAACTCTCCAAAAGCACTAAATTATTAGCATTTAAAATATCATAAGTACTTAGTTCTGAACTACTTACAACGTTAGACGCTTTTAAATTACGTGACGACAAATATACATTTTTATTGGTATTACCCAACACAAATAGAGATTTTTTATTTTCTAACTCTAAAGCTTTCAAAACGTTAATGAAATTTTTAGTGTTTGGAACTTCAAAATTAAAGTCTTCAAGAACGATAATATTTGACTCTTTAGCTTTTATAGAGAACGCTGATTTTCTAGCCAAACGCTTCAAGCTTTTATTCAATTTGAATGAATAACTTCTTGGTCTTGGTCCAAAAATAGTTCCTCCACCTTTAAAAACAGGTGATTTAGCAGATCCTGCACGAGCAGTACCTGTTCCTTTTTGTTTTTTAATCTTACGAGTAGATCCCGCAACTTCAGCTCTTTCTTTAGCCTTGTGCGTCCCTTGTCTTTGATTAGCAAGATATTGCTTAACATCAAGGTACACTGCGTGATTATTCGGTTCAATTGCGAATACTGAATCAGAAAGTTGAACTTTTCTTCCAGTATCTTTTCCGTTGAAATCTAATACTTTTACTTCCATTACTTCTGAATGATTACATAAGAGTTGTTATGACCAGGAACACATCCTTTAATAACAAGTAGGTTCTTATCAGCCACTACTTTTAAAACTCTAAGGTTTTGAACTTTTACATTTTCTCCTCCCATTCTTCCAGCCATACGCATTCCTTTGAATACTCTAGATGGATAAGAAGAAGCTCCTACAGAACCTGGCGCTCTTAAACGGTTATGCTGACCATGAGTTGCCTGACCAACACCACCAAAACCGTGACGTTTAACAACACCTTGAAAACCTTTACCTTTAGACACACCTTGTACATCTACAAACTCTCCTTCAGCAAAAATAGAAACATCAATAAGATCTCCTAATTTTTGTTCAGTTGCAAAATCTTTGAATTCAACGACTTTTTTCTTAGCAACAGTTCCAGCTTTTTTAAAGTGACCTAAAGCCGCTTTTGTGGAATGTTTCTCGTTTTTGTCATCGAAACCAAGTTGCAACGCTTCATACCCGTCAACCTCGTTGGTTCTGACTTGGGTAACAACACATGGACCTGCCTCAATAACAGTACAAGGAATATTCTTCCCGTTCTCATCAAAAAGACTAGTCATGCCGATTTTTCTACCAATTAACCCAGACATAAATATTAATTATTAATTATTAAATATAAAAACAGAACACAATCGTTTAAGTGAAGCTGTTTTTAAAAAGTGGTGCAAAAGTATAACTTATTTACACACAATCCAAAAAAACTTTTCACTTAAACGAAGTGCTCTAATTTACTCTTGAAAAAAAACTTAAACTTTGATTTCTACTTCAACTCCACTAGGTAATTCTAATTTCATTAAAGCATCGATAGTTTTAGATGAAGATGAATAAATATCAATTAATCTCTTATATGACATTACTTCAAATTGCTCTCTAGCTTTTTTGTTTACGTGCGGAGAACGCAATACTGTAAACAATTTTTTGTGAGTTGGCAAAGGAATTGGCCCTGTTACCACTGCTCCGGTAGTCTTAACCGTTTTTACAATCTTTTCAGCAGACTTATCTACCAACATGTGATCGTAAGATTTTAATTTTATTCTGATTTTTTGACTCATTTTCTTAAAGATTAAGCGTTTCCTTTTGCTTTTTTGATTACTGCCTCTGAAATATTAGAAGGCGTTTCTGCATAGTGAGAGAATTCCATTGTAGAAGTAGCTCTACCAGAAGACAATGTTCTCAATGTAGTTACATATCCAAACATTTCTGATAAAGGCACATCAGCCTTAATAGTTTTCGCACCATTTCTATCACCCATGTCATTAACCTGACCTCTACGACGGTTAATATCACCTACGATATCTCCCATGTTTTCTTCAGGTGTAATAACTTCCATTTTCATGATTGGCTCAAGAATAACAGCTCCAGCAGCTTTAGCAACTTCTCTATAACCCATTCTTGCAGCTAATTCAAAAGAAAGAGCATCAGAATCCACCGGGTGGAAAGATCCGTCTAACAAAGTCACTTTTAAACTATCAACTTGGTACCCAGCTAAAGGACCTGTTTTCATAGCTTCTCTGAAACCTTTTTCAACAGCAGGAATATATTCTTTAGGAACGTTACCTCCTTTTACTTCATTAACAAACTGTAATCCAACTGGAACTTTACCATCAACTTCATCAGCAGGCTCAACTCTAAATACGATATCACCGAATTTACCACGACCTCCAGATTGTTTCTTGTAAACCTCTCTGTGTTGAGCAGATTTTGTAAACGCTTCTTTGTACTCCACCTGAGGCTCACCTTGATTTACCTCAACTTTGAATTCACGTTTCATACGATCTACCAAGATATCCAAGTGAAGCTCACCCATACCTGAGATAATTGTTTGCCCTGAAGCCTCATCAGTTCTAACAGTAAACGTTGGATCTTCCTCAGCCAATTTAGCCAAAGCCATACCCATTTTATCTACATCAGCCTTAGTTTTAGGCTCAATAGCAATACCAATTACCGGCGCAGGGAATTTCATAGACTCAAGAATGATTGGGTGTTTTTCATCACACAATGTATCTCCAGTTTTGATATCTTTAAATCCAACAGCAGCCCCAATATCTCCAGCCTCAATATATTCGATTGGATTTTGTTTATTAGCGTGCATTTGGTAGATACGAGAAATACGCTCTTTGTTTCCAGAACGAGTGTTCAAAACATAAGAACCCGCATCTAAACGTCCTGAATAAGCACGGAAGAAAGCCAAACGACCTACGAATGGGTCAGTAGCAATTTTAAATGCCAAAGCAGCGAACGGCTCTTTAACATCTGGCTTACGCAAGATTTGAGTTTGATCTTCTTCTAATAATTCAGCATCATCCGGATGAATACCCTTGATACCTTCTTTATCCATTGGAGACGGCAAGTATTTACATACCGCATCTAACATGAATTGAACTCCTTTGTTTTTAAAAGAAGAACCAGCAATCATAGGAATGATAGCCATATCCATAGTAGCAGCTCTCAATGCATTGTTGATTTCCTCCTCAGTGATTGAGTTTTCATCTTCCATGTATTTATCCAAAAGATTCTCATCATAAGTAGCAATCTCTTCGATAAGAATAGAACGATAGTGTTTTACATCATCCACCATATCAGCAGGGATATCAACAATATCAAAAGTAGCCCCTTGAGTTGCATCATGCCATACAATAGCTTGATTTTTCACTAAGTCAACTACCCCTTTGAAATCATTTTCTTCACCAATTGGTAAAGTAATAGCAACAGCATTTGATTTCAACATATCTTTAACTTGTTGACAAACTGCCAAGAAGTTAGAACCTTGACGGTCCATTTTGTTTACGAATCCCATACGAGGAACTCTATACTGATCAGCAAGCCTCCAGTTAGTTTCTGATTGTGGCTCAACACCATCAACAGCAGAAAACAAGAAAACCAATCCATCCAATACACGTAAAGAACGGTTTACCTCTACAGTAAAGTCAACGTGTCCAGGAGTATCAATAATATTAAAGTGATATGGTAATGATTCTGGCAATAATTTACCTTGCTCAGTTGGAAAATTCCACTCACAAGTTGTAGCAGCTGAAGTAATAGTAATACCTCTTTCTTGCTCTTGTGCCATCCAGTCCATTGTTGCAGCACCATCGTGTACCTCACCAATTTTATGTGATTTACCAGTATAAAAAAGAATACGCTCAGTAGTTGTTGTCTTACCAGCATCAATATGAGCAGCAATTCCTATATTTCTTGTATATTTTAAGTCTCTAGCCATTTCTTACGAATTAAAATCTAAAGTGAGAGAAAGCTTTATTAGCCTCTGCCATTTTGTGAGTATCCATTCTTTTCTTAACAGCAGCTCCTTCTTCTTTAGCCGCAGCTAAACACTCAGAAGCCAACCTTTGAGCCATTGACTTTTCATTTCTTCTTCTAGCATAAAGTATCAACCACTTCATTGCCATAGAAATTTTTCTGTCTGGACGAATTTGCATTGGAATTTGAAATGTAGCTCCACCTACTCTACGACTACGTACTTCTACGTGAGGCATAACGTTAGTTAAAGCATCTTTCCAAATTTCTAACGAAGTTTTCTCGTCATTTTGCTTTTTAGTCTCAATGATATCAATAGCATCATAAAAAACTTTAAAAGCCGTAGATTTTTTACCATCCCACATTAAGTTGTTCACAAAACGCGTTACCAGTTGGTCATTAAACCTTGGATCTGGTAAAAGTGGTCTCTTTTTTGCCGCTCTTTTTCTCATGTCTTTTTTTTAATAAAAAGTTATGGGTTATCCGTTAAATGTTAGTGTTAGAGATTTTAACTCATGTCTCAATCCTAACCCTCAACTCCTAACCTCGAACTCTTAACGTTTTAAATTACTTTTTTGCTTCTTTTGGGCGTTTAGCACCATACTTAGATCTTCTTTGCGTTCTTCCAGCAACACCTGATGTATCAAGCGCACCACGAACGATGTGGTATCTAACTCCTGGTAAATCTTTTACCCTTCCACCCCTAACTAATACTATCGAGTGCTCTTGTAGATTGTGACCTTCACCAGGGATGTAAGCATTCACTTCATTACCATTTGTCAAACGTACACGCGCTACTTTACGCATCGCTGAGTTTGGTTTTTTTGGTGTAGTAGTGTAAACACGCGTACAAACTCCTCTTCGTTGAGGGCAAGAATCTAAAGCAACCGATTTACTCTTCTTAGTTATCTGAGTTCTTCCTGTTCTTACTAATTGTTGAATTGTTGGCATAATTAATACTAAAAATTATTATGTAAATATAAATCCCGCTTTTTACGGGGTTGCAAATGTATAAATTATTTTTTACTCTACAAATGTTAATTCATTAATTTTCAACAAGATTATCATCACTATCTTTTCTAACGAACAAATCCCCCATTAAAACCACAATAAATTCCCAGTTCAAGTCAAAAAGAAGCAGAAATATTAGGTTAATTAACAATAATTTAAGATTTTTGCTAATAAGAACCCAAATTATCAAAAATGAAACCAAAACTCAAAGTAATATTATTGCTTTTAACAGCAATAATAACACAGCTTTCTTATTCACAGGAAAGACTCGTAACTGGAACTGTTTCAGACAACTCAGGAATGCCACTACCCGGAGTTAGCATCTTAGTAAAAGGAACACAAACCAGCACTCAGTCTGATTTTGATGGTAAATTCAACATTAAAGTTGCACCTACACAAACTTTAATTTTTAGCTACATTGGTATGAAAACCCAAGAAATACCAGCTAATTCAACAACAATTTCAGTAAAACTTTTAGACGATTCCATTGAACTGGAGGGAGTAGTTATTACTGCTTTTGGGATAAAAAGAAATCCTAAAGACCTCGGTTACTCTGTAAGTTCCATAAAAACAGAAGAAATCACAGAAAACTCCGAACCTGATTTAATACGTTCCCTATCAGGAAAAGTAGCCGGTGTTAACGTAAATATTTCCAGCGGAGTTGCCGGTGCAGCCAATCAAATTACAATAAGAGGGACTAATACTTTTACAGGAAACACCCAACCACTTATTGTTGTTGACGGAGTAACCTACAACAACACCTCCGTTACCACATCCAATCAATCTACCGGAGGTGGAGCATACGAATCGGCATTATCAACTTTAGACCCAAACGATATTGCTTCTATAAACGTTCTTAAAAGTGCCGCTGCATCAGCATTATATGGTTCAAGAGCAGTAAACGGTGTTATCGTTATCACAACGAAGTCAGGTTCTGCCAAATCAGCTAAAACAAATAAATCCACCGTAACTTTTGGTTCAGGTATTTATTTCGAAAATATTGCCAATCTTCCCGATTATCAAAACAAATACGGAGCAGGCGCTAATTTTAAATACAGCGAAGGATCAAACGGATCTTGGGGACCTGCTTTTGGAAAAGCCGGAGTCCTTTACAATTTAAATGATGACGGAACCATTCCTACCTGGGCAACTGTATTAGCTGTATCCCCTGAATTAGGGCCAACTGTTCCTTACAAAGCAAAACCAAACAATGTAAAAGATTTGTTCCGAACAGGACTTGTTGCTGACAACACTTTAGGCTTTAACTACACCGGCCAAGACGGTAGTTTTAACACCACAATTTCTAACCTGAACCAAAACGGATACATACCTTACAATACCTACGACAGAACTTCAATTTCTATTGGTGGTAATTTCAACCTTTCGGATAAATTTACCATTGGAGGCAACATGAGTTTTTCGGACACCAAACAAATCGGAGGATTCTTTGGAGACGACTCTTTTATTGACGAAGCAGTAGCTCCTTCATTTGCCAGAACTCTGTTTATAGCCAGAAACTGGGACTTAAACCTGCCTTATGAAAACCCAGAAACAGGAGAATCAGTTACGCCAAACGGTCGCCAATTTGACCACCCTCTATGGTCCTGGAAACACGATAAAATCATTACCAACACTAACAGAACAGTTGCAGGTGTTAATATGAATTACAAATTCAACGAACACATTTCGGCTTCGTATCGTATGGGTTTCAACAAATACGATTTAAACCGTCAGGAAATTAGAGACATAGGATCATTGGCTTACGGCGGAATTGGAGTATTAAAAACGGAGAATTTCAATAACGAAGACATTGAATCTACCTTATTAATCAATTTTAACTACCAATTATCAAAAAACATTGGCCTGACAGCCATACTGGGAAATAACATTCTGCAAACAAAAACAAGCAGGACAAGTTATTTAGGAAAAGAATTTATTGTGCCTGATATATTTAATATGAGAAACACTAAAAACATTTCCAGCCTTTATGATGAAGGCGATACAAAAAGAAATGCCGGGATATTTGCCGACCTTACTTTCTCTTACAAAGATTTCTTCTTCATAAACGCAACAGGACGTAATGATTTCTCTTCTACACTTCCTGTTAACAACAACTCTTATTTTTATCCATCTGTAAGTGGCTCACTTATTGTAACCGATGCTTTAAAAATAGACAGCAAAGTCCTAACATTTGCTAAACTTCGCGGGGGCTATGCCAAAGTAGGTAATGATGCCGCAGCCGAATTTTTAAATTCAACTTTATTAATCGGAGACGCATACAATGGGAATCCCGTAATTGGCAACAACACTTTTTTGTCTGATCAACAAATAAAACCTGAGTTCACTCAGGAATATGAAATAGGTGCTGATTTAGAATTCTACAACAGACGCATTGCACTGGATTTTAGTTTGTACAAAAAAAGAACCACAGACTTAATTACCGAAGTTAGTGTTCCTGTTTCCAGTGGTTTTCTATCTTACAACACCAATGTAGGTGAAATGCAAAATAAAGGTATAGAAGTAGGATTAACCCTTGTACCCATTAAAACAGAAGATTTCAAATGGACACTTTATTCTACTTTTACCAAAAACGAAAATAAAGTAACCAAAATTTCAGATGGTCTGGACAGAAGCCCAATAGACATTGACCAGGTAGGCTACATTATCCAGGGAGAAGCTTTTGGCACCTTTTACGGAACCAAATTTGCCAGAGATAACGAAGGAAATTATTTAATTGATCCTTCAAGCGGAGGTATTCTGGCAGCTACCGAAACAGGGATCATTGGCGATCCAAATGCTGATTTCAAAATGAGTTTCATCAATACTTTTAAATATAAAAATTTAAGCTTAAGAACTCAATTTGACTGGAAACAAGGAGGCGATATTCATTCTTCAACTATAGAAAGTCTGTTAGGAAGAGGGGTAACAAGAGATACCGAAGACAGAGAACATACTTATATAATACCTGGTTATTTAGGAAATACGGATGGTACGCCTATATTAGACAGTAACGATCAAAAAATTCCTAATACGACTCAAATCACAATGAATGATTTGTATTTTTCTCCAGGAACAAACGGAAATACATTTGCAATCAACAGTGTTGATGAAGCTAATGTTTATGACGGAACTGTATTTAGATTAAGAGAAATCAGCCTAACCTACGATTTCCCTTCACAATTATTAAAAAAATCATTTTTAGACAAAGCAAGCTTAAGCATATTAGGCAGTAATCTTTGGTATTTTGCTCCAAACGTACCAAAATACACCAATTTTGATCCTGAAGTAACTAGTTTTGGCTCAAACAGACTGCAAGGAGTTGAAGTCACATCAGCACCTACAGCAAAAAGACTAGGACTAAAATTAAACTTAACCTTCTAAAAAGAACATCATGAAACTACTAATAAAATCAAAACAAAATACCTCAAAAATTGTGGTATTATTGAGTTCGATACTCTTTTTAAGTTGTAATGACTACATGGATGTTAACACCGACAAAGACAACCCAACAACTGCTCCATTGAGTTTCTTACTTACAGGCACACAGGTAGATCTAAATAATAACACTAACTTTTTAGACAACTCCGGCAGCGTCTTGCAAGTTTACACACACCAAATGACAGCAAGGGAAGAACAAGATCAATATGGAGCCAAAGTAAACAATGTTGGTCTTCAAAATGACTGGCAAAATCTTTACTTAACACTTACAAACATAGAAACCCTTATTGCTCAGGCTCAGGAATCGGAAGATTTGATTTATGTAGGAATTGCGCAAATGCAAAAGGTCTATTTGATGTCGGTTGCTGTAGATCTATGGGGAGATGTTCCTTATTCAGAAGCCAATAAACTTAAAAACGGTATTATAGCTCCTAAATTTGATAATCAAAAGGAAATTTATAATTCCTTATTTGAATTAATTGAAACCGCTAAAACAAATCTAAAAAGTGAACTCGGTGCAAAACCCAAAGCTGATGATTTATTCTATGGCGGAGATACCGAAAAATGGATTCGATTTGCTAATACCTTCAAATTAAAGCTCTACAATCAAACCCGCTTAACAGCCGACTTTGACCAAGAAGGATTTGACGCTTTAATTGCCGAAAACAACTTTTTCAAGTCTATTGATGATGATTTCGAATTCAAACACACTAAAAACATCTCACCAACAGATGAAAGAAATAAATTATTTTTAGAATCATATAATAGCACTCAATTTGGTACATACATGAGTCCATGGTTCTATGAAATACTTATGGGAATGAATCCGAACATACACAATGACAATCCGGATCCACGAATTAAATATTATTTCTACAACCAACTTGAAGCCGGAGAATACCCGGAACTGGCTGACACAGATACCGGCGACCCAAAAGCCGATTATTGGGATGCTACTACCGGATTTTTCAGCATCCGTTTTGGTAGTCAGGGTCCCTGGAGAGACTTTAGCACTGAAAATTCAAACACCTACCCGGGTATTTTTCCATGCGGAGGAAGATATGATGATGGAGAAGGAGAAACTATGGACGCTACAAAAGCAGGCGGTGTAGCACCTCACAGAATACTAACCTATGACGAGTTTTTATACATTCAGTCCGAATTAATTCAAGAAGGAAAACTCACAGGAAATGCCGCTGCAAAACTACAAGAAGCAATGGAAGCTAGTTTTGCTAAAGTGGACCAGGTAGTCGTAGTAGCTAATAGCGAGACCAAACAAACAGGAATACCTGTACTTGTTGGCTCTAATGAAGTGGAGACTTTTATTAACAAAATCATTACCGAATTCAACGGTGGTAACGATGATAAAAAATTGGAAATCATCATGACTCAAAAATGGGTTGCTACTTTTGGAGACCCAATGGATCAATATACTGATTATAGAAGAACTGGCTTCCCAATATTTGCAAATCCTAATTCAACTACGCCAGAATATCAATTAGACAATGGCGATGAATATCCGTTAGTTGATTCCGAAACTGTTCTCAACACCGCATACCCACTTTCATTATTCTGGCCGCAAAGCGAACTAAATGTAAATAAAAATGCTCCGGCACAAAAAATACCTGGAACATATAAAATCTTTTGGGATAATTAATAAAAATCAGAAGTCATGAAAAAGATACAACATATAATCACAATACTATGCTTATTATTTTTACTCCCATGTTGTGAAAACGACGGAGGAGATTCCAAAATAAGTACACAAAAAGGCGCACTACCTAATATTCAAAAACTGACCGACAGCGATAGTTTTATTGACTTAGTTGCTGTTCAAAACAATCAGGAAATCAATTTAGGTTTTTCAGTTGATTTAGCCATTGGCAAAATTTCTTCAATGAACATCATCGGTCTGTACATTAAATCTGACGGAACAATAATTAAAGCAACACTGGCTGAAAACATTACTACATTTCCCGTAACATTTAATCTTAACCGTAATGACTTGTATGATGCTTTTGAAAACCTGAACACCTCAGAAGATTTTGCTACAGGTGACCAATTAATTATTTCAGCCGACATAACTCTAAAAGACGGAACAGTTTTAAAAATAATGAATGACGATGGAACTAATAATTTCAGTTCAAACATTGCAACTTCTAATTTGTACAAAGTCTTTCAAACTTACAATGTTTCCTGCCCGTCTGATCTTGGAGGTACTTATTCTGTTTTGACTTCTGGAGAATCCACAGACAGTGGTGTTGTTACAAACAATCCTGTTACAAATCATCCATACACAGTCACTATTACAGATAATGGAGGAGGTAACTACACAATATCAGATAGTTTTGGCGGACTTTATATTTATTGGTATGATATTTACGGATTAACATTTGATGTAGAAAGTGATTTTACCGATATATGTGGATCAATTTCCAGCGAATTTGAAGATCCGTTTGGCTCTATTGTAAACTATACAGGAACAGTCAATCCTAATGGAACAATAAGCATACACTGGACCAATGATTTTGGAGATTTTGGAGATTCAATTTTAACTAAAATTTAGTTAATTATATAAAAAATAGGAGGAACAAATTGTTCCTCCTATTTTTTATATATTTGCGCCATGGAAAAAGAACATCAAATATTCGGAATTAGAGCCATTATTGAAGCAATTCAGGCTGGCACTACAATAGACAAAGTGTACATTCAAAAAGAAGCCTCAGGCGAATTGATGAAAGACTTAATGAAAGTCATGAAACGTGCAAATGTCAACTTCTCTTATGTTCCCGTTGAAAAACTAAACAAACTAACCCCTAACAATCATCAGGGCGCAGTAGCTTCTATCTCTCCTATTTCGTTTTTTGATTTAGAAACATTAATTGAAACCGTTATGGAAAATGGCAAAACGCCATTGTTTTTGGTTTTAGATCAAATCTCAGATGCCCGTAATTTTGGAGCTATTATCAGAACTGCCGAATGTACCGGAGTAAACGGAATCATCATCCAAAAATCGGGTTCAGCACCTGTAAATGGCGACACTGTAAAGACTTCTGCCGGCGCAATTTTCAACATTCCTATTTGTAAAGTTGAACATATTAAAGATGCTATTTTTCTTTTACAAGGAAGCGGGATTAAAACCGTTGCTGCTACTGAAAAAACAGAAGACACTATCTATAATGTAAATCTAAACGAAGCCGTAGCTATTATTATGGGTTCTGAAGATCGAGGAGTAAATCCTTCAGTATTGAAAATTGTGGATGAGAAAGCTAAACTTCCTATGTTTGGAACAATCGGCTCTTTGAACGTTTCAGTTGCCTGTGGCGCTTTCTTATACGAAGCCGTAAGACAAAGAAGCTAAAGATTTTAGGTTGCAGATTCTAGATTAAGATTTTAAAAAAATCTGTAACAATCTGCTAAAATCCGTTTAATCTGCGTTCCTTTTTTTGTATTGAAACAACAAACAGAAAATCATAAAAAATAAAATAAAAAACGAATCAAGACTCCTGTTCTGATTCGTTTTTTTCTTTTGGCACAATTTCATAATTTACTTCCTGATTTGAACTATAATAGTTCGAAAAACCATCCAATTCTTCATCAATATCTATTTTTGGTAGATTAACAAAATTTCCGTTTTCATCAAAACGCTGCATGAATTTATCTTCCGCCGGATTATAATCGGGCATTTCCCAATCGTATTTGGGTACTTTTTTAAACTCAGGCGTTTGATATAAAACTGCCAAAACAAAACCAGTAATCAATCCAGCCAAATGCCCTTCCCAGGAAACAGTATTATCTACCTCAGGAAAAACATACCAGATCATTCCGCCATACATCATAATCACAGCAAGAGAAAGAGCAACCAAGCGATAATATCTGGTCATAATACCTTTAAAGAAAATAAACGCAAACAAAACATAAATCAATCCGCTGGCTCCAATATGATAACTTTCCCTCCCCATCATCCAGGTTAAAATCCCTGAAAAAAGAATTCCATAAACAATAACTTTAAAAGACAATTTCGAATAAAAAAACTGCAAAGCGGCCAACAAAACCAAAAGTGGAATAGAATTATTATACAAATGATTCAAATCGGAATGAATAAACGGACTGAAAATTACGCCCTGTAATCCTGAAAAAGTGCGGGGATAGATTCCGTTTTCAACAAAGTCAAAATCGAAACGGATTTCGAGCCAATACACAAACCACAGGAACAACACAAAAAAAAGTGGCAGTCCAATAACTGCGTTTGTAAATTTGAAATTCTTATCCATTTTGATTTCTTTAAAACAATTCAATCAATTTTGTAACCAAATACAATATAATGCTATTTTGTCATAACTCATTAATTGTTAATTCAGGTATTTGTTTATTTGAAAGTAGAAATGTCATAAATTTGTAATCCCTCAAATCTTCACTCTAAAATCTAAAATCTAAAATCACCTTGGAAGCACCACTGGCAGAACGCATACGACCTCAAAAATTAGACGAATACATCAGCCAATTGCATTTGGTTGGACCCAATGGTTCTTTGACACAACAAATAGCCAAAGGAATTATTCCGTCCTTAATTTTCTGGGGACCACCGGGAACAGGAAAAACCACCTTGGCTCAAATTATTGCGCAGGAATCACAGCGTCCCTTTTTTATCTTAAGCGCCATCAATTCGGGTGTAAAAGACATTCGGGACGTGATTGAAAAAGCCAAGCAAAGTGGAGGACTTTTTACCGCTAAAAATCCCATTTTATTTATTGATGAGATTCATCGTTTTAGCAAATCGCAACAGGATTCCCTGCTAGCCGCGGTCGAAAAAGGCTGGATTACGCTTGTGGGTGCTACAACCGAAAACCCAAGTTTTGAAGTAATTCCCGCCTTGCTTTCACGTTGTCAGGTGTATATTTTAAATGCGTTTACCAAAGCCGATTTAGAATCCCTTTTGGAACGCGCAATGAAAACGGATACTTATTTAAAGACGAAAAATATCCAATTAAAAGAAACCGAAGCTTTACTAAGACTTTCCGGCGGCGATGGACGCAAATTATTGAATATCTTCGAATTGGTCGTAAACGCTTCCGCTGAAGACGAAATAATTATTACTAATGATCGTGTTTTTGCATTGGTACAACAAAACACGGTTTTATATGACAAAAGCGGCGAACAGCATTATGACATTATTTCGGCTTTTATCAAATCCATTCGCGGCAGCGACCCAAATGGAGCCGTGTATTGGCTTGCCCGAATGATTGAAGGTGGTGAAGATGTGAAATTTATTGCCCGAAGATTATTGATTTCTGCCAGTGAAGATATCGGAAACGCCAATCCTACCGCTTTAATTATGGCCAATAATACGTTTCAGGCGGTAACTACTATTGGTTATCCCGAAAGCCGTATTTTACTGAGTCAATGCGCTATTTATTTGGCAACTTCTCCTAAAAGCAATGCTTCCTACGTGGCAATTAATACAGCGCAACAAATTGTAAAACAAACCGGAGATTTATCGGTTCCAATACATTTGCGAAATGCGCCAACCAAATTAATGAAAGAACTAGGATACGGCGAAGATTATAAATATTCACATGATTATACTAATAATTTTGCTGAACAGGAATATTTACCAGAGGAAATTAAAAACACTCCCATCTATGTTCCTGGAAATAATTCCAGAGAAAATTCGACGAGGGAATTTCTAAAAAACCGATGGAAAGACAAATATGGTTATTGAAGAAGTTGAAAGCAGGGAGTTAGAAGTAAAAAAAAAAAAAATCAGATTCCAGGCTAGATGATTAACATCCTTAATCTGAAATCTGAAATTTATGCCGATAGTTATCGGGACTGAAATGAGAACTAAAACTTAACGTTTATTTTTTCTGAAACCAATTGATCATTTTGATAGTATTCAAAAAACCACTGGTTTTCTTTTTTAATCAAAACCCCTTGCTGATTTCCTTTTTGTGCTAAAAACGAATTAGCATCGGAAGTTTTATACAATTTAATCACAACACTTGGCTTACTGTCAATTAACTGATAATTTCCTCCGGCAAGTGGTTGTGCAAAAAGCAATTCGTTGGGATCAATAACAACAGCCGGTACTGACTGCGGTGCTGTTTCCACTTTTTCAGCTTTTTCAGCTTTTTCAGTCTTCTCAACTTTTTCCAGTTTCTCCTTTTTCTCTTCTACAACAACATTTGCTCCGCCATTGTATTGATATTCCAATTCATAAACTGACGCAAAAGCTTTGTTTAGAGCATCTGTATATGCCAATTGAAACTCTTTTTCTCTACTCGTACCTACTTCTGATTGATAAACAATTTTACCATAACAATCTTTAAAAGTAACGTATAATTTTGTTGTCAAAAAACCACTCTCTTTTACAATATCATAACTCAAAACGGCACATCGGTTGATTTCATTTGGAACAACCTGATTTGAATAATAGACATCAAAACCAATTTTATTCAAATTAAACTTAGACAAAGTTGCAATTCGATATTGGTTTTCTGATTTTAAGAATTCATATTTCAAAGGTACAATTACGGTTTTATAATCGTTTAAGGATTGTGCAAATCCAAAACTGGAAGCAAGTAATAAAAGTAATAGCAATTGTTTTTTCATATTCGGTATTTTTTTGTTAGTTTATAGTAATTAGATTGTATCTCGTTCGATTAGTTGCTTCAAAAATCAAATAAGCAGTTATAAATAATTCTTAAGTTCTAATAAATGGTTAACTTGTTTAATATCATGAGGCACAGCTTGTTTTGTTTCGTTAAAATAAATAGCATCGATTCCGGCTTCTAACGCTCCTAAAACATCCGCTTCGATGGAATCGCCAATCATGATACTGCTTTCTTTTTTGGCTTTCGCCAAATCCAAAGCATACTCAAAAATAATAGGATTTGGTTTTTTAACTCCTGCCATCTCCGAATTGGTAACCGTAGCAAAATACGGTTTTAAATTCGCATTATTTATTTTTTTAGTCTGTACATGTGCAAAACCATTGGTAATAACATGTAATCTGTATTTCTTATTCAAATATTCCAAAATCTCAAAAGTCCCGTCAAACAGATGATTATTTTCGGTCAGTAAATCAATATACTCCTGCGAAATAAGATCAATTTCGGCATCTGAAATTTCGTAACCAATCGCATCAAACGATAATTTTAACCGATCATAACGCAATTGCTGATGTGTAATTTTATCATATTGATACAATTTCCAACAAGCCTGATTGATCGGAATATAATTTTCGATAAATATATCAATTGCAACAGCGGGATGATTTCGGGTAAAAATATTCTCGAAGGTTATTTTCGAATTTTTGTCAAAATCCCAAAGCGTATGATCTAAATCAAAAAACACATCTTTTACAGTATCAATTCTCATTTTTGCTTTTAAAATATTCCTTCATCTACAAAACTATAATATTTTGTCTCAGTCACAATCAAATGGTCCAAAACTTTAACATCCAGACTATCGCCAGCCAACCTTAATTTCTTAGTAATTTGCTTATCTGCATCACTTGGTGTTAAAGCTCCCGAAGGATGATTGTGACACAAAATTAAAGCTGTTGCCCCTTTCTCCAATGCCATTTTAAAAACCAAACGGACATCGACCAAAGTCCCTGTAATTCCGCCTATACTGATTTGTGTTTTCGAAATTACTTTATTAGAATTATTCAGATATAAAATCCAAAATTCCTCATGAGGCAATTCGCCAATAATGGGCTGCATGATTTCGAAAACTATTTTACTCGAAGTTATTTTAGTTAATTCAACCGCTTCCTCTGCTCTTCTTCTTCTCCCCAATTCCATCGCTGCAATTATCGAAATAGCCTTTGCTTCGCCAATGCCTTTAAAATTCATCAACTGAGCCATCGACAACTTTCCTAAAGCATTCAAATTAGCATTAACACTGGCAAGTATTCTCTTGCTTAAATCCACCGCCGATTCATTCCTGCTTCCGGAACCAATCAAAATAGCAATTAACTCCGCATCGCTCAAAGCAGCTTTACCTTTGAGCATCAATTTTTCTCTTGGCTTATCGTCTTCAGACCAATTGGTAATAGGGAAATGATTATTTTCCATAGCAAAAGATTTAGTTTACAGCAACTCACATATAGTAAATATAGTACTAAATCTTTTAACCACAAACATGAGCTTCTTACTCAATCAAACCTTTTACTTCATCAAAATTCAATCCGCCATAATTACCTGAACTCATCAACAATAAAGCAGAATTATCTAAATTCAAATTGAACAGATACTCTTTGAATTCAGCCGGATTAGTGTAAATAATCAAATCTTCACGATTGAATGCTTTTGCAATTTGCTCATAAGTCACCTCTTCCAATTGTTTAATTTTTACCGCATCAGGAGAATAAAAAACCACAGCGGTATCGGCATAAGCCAAAGCACCTTCGTATTCTTTTAAAAACTCGGCGTTCAAACTGCTGTAAGTATGCAATTCTAAACAAGCAACCACAGTTCTGTCAGGATATTGTTCTTTCACTGCTTTTGTGGTTGCAGCTACTTTAGATGGTGAATGAGCAAAATCTTTATAAGCTACTTTGTTTTTACTTTCGGCAATTTTTTCCAATCGTTTTGACGCACCTTTGAAACTGGCAATTGCCTCATAAAATTCAGCTTCATCAACACCCATGTTTTGGCAAATCCATTTGGCTCCCGCCAAATTATTCAGATTATGCGCTCCAAAAACTTCTATTGGCATATCACCTTCAGGAGTTTCTAATAAGGTTGTTCCGTTTTCTACTTTATAATTTGGTGTATGATAAGCTATTTTTCGAATTGGATTTGTTGCTGCTTCAGCCACTCGTTTCACTTCGGAATCGTTTTCATTGTAAACTAAAATTCCGCCATTGGTAATTTTCTCAATAAAAATTTCAAACTGCTCTACATAATTCTCATACGTTGGAAACACATTGATATGATCCCAGGCAATTCCTGAAATTAATGCGATATTGGGTTGGTACAAATGAAATTTAGGTCGTCTGTCAATTGGCGAAGACAAATACTCATCACCTTCCAAAACCATAAAATCATTTTCTTCGGTAAGATGTACCATCGTATCAAAGCCTTCTAATTGCGCACCCACCATATAATCCACTTCAATATCATGGTAATGCATCACGTGCAAAATCATAGACGTTATGGTTGTTTTTCCGTGAGAACCACCAATAACTACGCGGGTTTTATTTTTAGATTGTTCGTATAAAAACTCTGGATAGGAATAGATTTTCAAGCCTAATTCCTGGGCTTTCAACAATTCCGGATTATCCGCCTTAGCGTGCATTCCTAAAATTACTGCATCAATATCGGCGGTTATTTTTTCAGGAAACCAACCCAATTCGGCCGGTAAAATACCTTTTTTCTCTAAACGTGATTTTGAAGGTTCAAAGATTGCATCATCACTTCCTGTAACCTGATATCCTTTATTGTGTAGCGCTAAAGCCAGATTGTGCATGGCACTTCCGCCAATAGCTATAAAATGTGTTTTCATATTAGTTATCGCTTATGCGTAAATTAATTTCCTTAATTGTCGTTTTTCTTTTTAAATTCTTCTAAAACCGCTTGCGCTTTATCGGGTGATTTCATTTTATTGGCATACAAATTTGCCAATTTTTGATAGGTTTTCTTCGAATTTCCCACAGCAATTGCTTTTTTATAATGCTGTTCTGCTTTTGCATATCTTTTAAAATATTCTTCAATATGACCTCGGGACAAATAACCGTCAACAGCTGAAATTTGCAATAATTCGTTTGAATATTGAATTGCTTTTTTTTCACTTCCGCCCAAAATTCCCGGCAACTGAAGATAAAGTTCTATCAAAGCCCATCTGGCTTCGATGTGTTTGGGATTTAATTCTATAGCTTTTTCAAAATTTGTCCGCACTTCATCAATCATACCCAAAGCTTTGAATTTATTCACTTGCAGAGCTTTCATCCCTAAAACACCACCGTATTTAAAATAAAAATTAGCTTCAGAAGGCTTGGCTTTTTTAAGTTTTCCATAATACACTAAAGCTTCATCCCAGTCTTTACTGTGTCCGGCAATATCTCCTAAATATTCGATGATTTTTATATTGGATGGATTTTTTTTCAGAAGAGATTCGAATATAGGCTTAGCCTGTTCTAATTTACCTTCTTCAAATAATTGCTGCGCTTTCTCAAAATTCATCTGAGAAAAAACCAACATTGGGAACAAAAAAAATAGCAGCAGAATGTGTTTCATTTTCCAAAAATAAGGAAATTAAAAAGGATTTTAAAAATTTTATCTCTTATAAAAACCATAAATAGTAACCTAATAGCAATCTTTAAAAAACCTTATCCTAACATCAAACAAATACTTTCGTAGTATGAAAATTTTGGAAATATGAAAATATTCTACGCCATTCAGGCAACAGGAAACGGACACATCAGCAGAGCGACTCAATTGTATCCTTATCTGCAAAAATTTGGTGAAGTCGATTTCTTTTTAAGTGGCAACAACGCCAGTTTAGACATTAAATTACCTATAAAATATAAAAGCAAAGGTTGTAGCCTGCATTACAGCAAATGTGGCGGTTTGAATTATTGGGATATTGTTAAAAACATCAAACCACGCCAAATCTACAAAGATGCCGACATGTTGCCGTTAAAAAAATATGATGTTATTATCAACGATTTTGACTCCATCACTTCGCTGGCCTGTAAGATGCAAAAAGTACATTCGGTGCAATTAGGACATCAGGCGAGTTTTATTTCAACCAATACTCCAAGACCTGAAAAAAAGAGCGTAATGGGCGAAATGATTTTGAAACATTATGCACCTTCTCCTAAAAACATTGGTTTGCATTTTGAAAAATACGACTCTTTTATTCTCCCTCCCATCATCAAAGATGAAATTGTTCAGGCTGAACCTTCCAATTTAAAACACATTACGGTTTACCTGCCTTCTTTCGATAAAGATTGTCTCGAAAAAGCTTTTAACAAAGTGAAAGACGTACAATTTCATTGGTTTTTACAGGGAATAGAATTCAAACACACCATAGGCAACATCACCTATTTTCCTGTAAACCAAAAAAAATTCAACGAAAGCCTGATTTGCTGTGAAGGCATTATCACCGGTGGCGGTTTTGAAACTCCGGCCGAAGCTTTATATCTGAAAAAGAAAATCCTAAGTATCCCTATTCGCAGTCATTACGAACAGGAATGCAATGCTGCTGCCTTGAAAAAAATGGGCGTTCCTGTGGTTTATGAAGTCGGACAAAATTTTGATTCCGTTATTGAAAACTGGTTAAACGCTACTGTGGTTTACCCGAAAATGATTGCTAATAACATCCCTGAGACTTTACAATATTTATTTGACACGTATCGACAACAATAGAAAATACATTTTTAACCAAAAATAAACTTACAAAACCAACTATTTATTCAAATTAAAAATCTATTTTTAACACTCTTTTTGCTTCAAATAGCAAATCACACAAAGTTAAAAATAGTCATTTATGAAAAAGCTTTTCTTACTTCTGGTATTTATTTCAGCATCCGTTTTTGCGCAAAACTTCCAAAAAAACTGGAATAAAGTTATAACCTATGAAAAAGAAGGAAAAATAAAATCGGCTGGTAAACTAGTCGATGAAATATACAAAAAAGCAGTTAGTCAAAAAAATGAACCTCAAATTATAAAATGTTTTTTCTATCAATCAAAATACCTGCAAGTACTTGATGAAAATGCACAAACCAAAATCATCAACAATATTAAAACGGATATTAACCTAGTCTCAATTCCTTCAAAAGCGATTTTGAATTTAGTCTATACCAAATGTCTGAATGATTATTTTAACAGAAACAATCACACTATTCGAAACCGAACAAATACCTTAAGCATAAATGAGCAATTTATGACTTGGACGGAAAACGATTTTACTACTGAAATTAATTCAGCCTTAAATCAGACATTAACTAACCAAAACATCTTAAAAAACACTCCCTTAATAAATTACGAAGCTGTTTTTGATTATTTCAATGAAAAAAAATTCAAAACTGAAAATTTATTTGAGTATTTATTACAAGAAAACATTAGTTTTTGCACTTCAAAAATAGAGCGATGGAGCATTAAAAAAGAGGATTTCATTGCTTTACAAAATGATTTATGGGGAAATTCAGAAGCTTTTACAAAAATCAATTTCGATTTTGTTACTGACAAAAATCTACAAAAAACGTTACTATTATTACAAAAAAAGGAGCTAAACAATTCTTCTTTAGAAAACCAACTGGAGCGCATTTTATTTTGTAAAAACTATTTAACGGAGAATAATGAGACTCTCTTAAAGACTTTAAATCGTTTACAAAAACAAAGCAAAGACAGTCTTATAATACAAAAAATTCAACTAGAAAAAGCGGCAATTTTAAGCAGTTTAGCATCAAAAGAAACGCATCCTGATTACAATACACAAGCAATAACAATATTAGACAGTATCATTGGTGTAAATAATTTTTCTAATTCTTACAAACTCGCCATTCAAAAAAAACAAGTTATTGATTCAAAATCTCTGAATATTCAAATGCTTAAACAAAGCTATTCTGACGAAAACACCAGAGCTCTAATTAGTTACAAAAACATAAATCAAGTCAACATTTCATTTTACAAAATCAATCAAAACCAATTAGAATTATTTAGAAAACAACAATTTATAAAAGACAGCGTAGTTGATATAATTATCCAAAAGCAAAACCCTGTAGCAACTAAAAACTATAGTCTTTTAAACAAAAAAGATTATTTTGGATACACTACTGAAGTTGTTTTACCCCAACTCAAAACAGGCAGTTATTTAGTTTATTTTGAAAGTGATTCGGATATAAAAGATAAAAAAGCATTCGCTTACGAAACCATTACTGTTTCTAATATTGCTGTTTTAGCTACTCAAAAAGATACTATCCGCTATTTCCAAGTCTCAGATCGAAAAACTGGAAAACCATTGGAAAAAGTAAATATTAAGCTGGAAAATACAACAATACAAACTGATGCAAATGGTACAGCATCTTATTCCAAAGAGAAAAACCGAAACAATTATGAAACAATTTTATTTATTAAAGAACAGGATAGCCTTTCAGTTTCGAATTATTATGTAGCTTACAATAATGAATACAATCCGACAATTCAAGAAAAAGATAAAGGAAGAGTTGAGTTCTATTTAGACCGTGCAATTTATCGTCCTGGACAAACGGTCTATTACAAAGGAATTGCTTTTCAGAAAAAAGACAATGTAAACTCAATTGTGGCAAAAACTTCTTTTAAAATTATAGTAAAAGATGTCAACCACAATACTTTTAAAGAATTTGAAATTACCACGAATGAATTTGGTTCTTTTTCAGGAGAATTTGTATTGCCAAAAACGGGTTTAACGGGTAATTTCAGAATAGAAGCTTATGAACCTGATGACTATGAAAAAGATATAGTTTACAATAAAGATATTGACGAACATCCGTTTTGGGATCAGATAACTTTTCAAAATTCTCAAATTAGTTTTAAAGTCGAAGAATACAAACGTCCAAAATTTGAAGTTCGTTTTGACCCTGTAACCCAATCTTATCAGGTCAATCAAGATGTAACTGTTAATGGTATTGCTAAAGCCTTTGCAGGAAGTTCCATCAGTGATGCTACCGTTAAATATGAAGTCAGCATTTATACGTATGAATTTACGAATAGAGGTTATCATCTAAGAAACGGAAAGTCTAAAAATATTACAATTGCAGAAACCAGGACAGATGCTTCCGGGAAATTCAAAATTGATTTTAAAGCGGAACCGGTTGAAAACTTCAAAAAAGAAAACTTACCTATTTTCGAATATCACATTAAAGCCTCAGTAACCGATATTAATGGCGAAACACATTCTGCAAATTCGACTGTAAAAGTAGGTTATCATGATTTGATTCTGGGCACAACTATTCCTCAACAAATAGAAACCAAAAATAAAAACGAAATTATTCCTTCAAGTACTAATCTCAACGGTAATTTTTTAGCAACCAAAGGCGAAATTAAAATTTATTTTATTAGACCTTTAATCGATAAATTCAAACCAAGAATTTGGGAAAAACCTGAAATTGACGGAATTTCTAATGAAGAATTTGAACGATTATTTCCTTACGAAAACAATATAAAAACAGTTGCCGACAGCCTGACGCAAACATTAGTTTTTTCTAAAAAAATAGATACGCAAACAGATAAAAATCTACTGCTTGATTTTATTTCAAATTATAAATCCGGAGATTATAAGGTAGTTTTTTCGGCAAAAGATGCTTTCGACAACAACATTACAACTCAATCTAATTTCCGCTTAATACAAAGTAATGACAAATACAATTTAAGCAAATTATTTACAGCAACACAAATTAATGCAAATCCAAAAAAAGATGGTTTTGTTCTTATAAAACTACTTTCGGTTATCCCGGAACTTTATATCAATGCCACAGGAAATTATAAACAAAAAACATTTTTTGAAGATACTTTTCATTTGCAAAATAACGAAACTCTTATCAAAATTCCTTTGCTGAAAGAATTTGAAAATGCAATCCAAATAAGCTTCCAAAGTATTTTTGAAAACAATCCTTTTAGAGATGGAATCGAAATCTTTTTGGAAAAAGAGAAAGAAGGTAAACTGGAATTTACTGTTGAAAATTTTAGAAACAAAATACAACCAGGAAACAATGAGAACTGGTCGTTTCAGCTGAAAGCTAATGATACTAAACAAGAATCCGAAGTTTTAGCTTCAATGTACGACAGTTCTTTAGATCAATTCACAAAAATAAATTGGAATGGTTTAGCATTTCATGAATATAATTACAATTATGGCAATTACAAATCGGCACTAGGTTTCGACAAGTTATATAGTACTATTGGAAATTTAAACAAACCTTCATACCTACCAACAATAACTAGTGAGAATACCCAATTAATTTGGTTTGGGTTTAATTTCAATAATTCAAATCCATATCACCAACAATATGAATACCTAAAACAACTGAATAAAAAAACAAAAAAGCCAGCCAATGCTACAATGATTTCGGGAGTAGTCACAGATCAATATGGAGCTCCATTTGCAGGGGCAATTATTGCAATAAAAGGAACTCAAAGAACCATAACATCTAATCATAGTGGTTACTTTGAAATTGAAGCTGCTCCAAACGAAATAATAGTTTTCTCCACTATAGGTTATAAAACTCAGGAAATTCTTGTTGGAAATAAAAAAATCATACAAATAAGTTTAGGCGAAGTAGACGATGTACTCAATGAAGTTATTGTAGTAGGTTATGGAACACAAAGGAAACAAAATTTAACCGGTGCAGTAACTACAATACAAGGAGATCCTGATGCTATTATAAGTGTAGCTCCAGCAGGTTCCGGACCAAGAAACAATAAAAATAAAAAAAACGGAGTAGTACTGGAAGAAGTTGACGATGCGGTTTATAGTACTGCTGGAATAGATCTTCAATTAGAACAAGCTTTACAAGGAAAAGTAGCTGGTTTACAAATTAGAGGTAGTTCTTCTATTTTAGGCAACAATAACGCGTTATATGTAATTGATGGAGAAATTGCCTCAGAAGAAATCTTTAAAACGCTAAATCCTGCTGATGTTGTTTCTATGGATGTTTTAAAAGATTCCAAAGCCACTGCTCTTTACGGAAGCAAAGGCGAAAATGGTGTCATCATTATCACAACAAAAAAATCTTTGGAAGCCTTAACACAAGTAACAGCAAGAAAAAATCTCTCAGAAACGGCTTTCTTCTATCCTCATCTAAAAACAGACTCAAAAGGAAAAATCTCTTTCAATTTTACCTCACCTGAAGCCTTAACTTCTTGGAAACTGCGTTTATTGGCACATAACAAAAATGCCGTTTCGACTTATTTAGAAAAAAGCGTCATAACTCAAAAAGAACTTATGCTTTTACCTAATTTCCCTCGTTTTCTTAGAGAAAAAGATACAATTGTTATTAGTGCCAAAATTGCTAATATGAGCAATCAATCCAAAACAGGAATTGCTCAATTACAGTTTTTTGATGCCACGACTATGCAGCCTATCGACAATAAAATGCTTAACGTAAAAAATATTCGAAATTTTAATATTACAGCTTTCGGAAATACAACAGCGACATGGAAAATTACTATTCCCGAAGGATTACAAGGCGTGCAATATCAAATTGTAGCAAAAGCTGGAAATTATTCAGATGGCGAGGAAAACATACTTCCCGTTTTAACTAATAATATGCTCGTTACTGAAAGTATTCCTGTTTGGGTGCGAGAAAATTCTAAGAAACAATACACATTTGAAAATCTAAAAAATAATAATTCTACCACATTACGCAATCATCAGTTTACACTAGAATACACTTCAAACCCTACCTGGCTAGCCATTCAATCCTTACCGTATTTAATGGAATACGAGCATGAATGTGCCGAACAGACTTTTGCTCGCTTTTATGCCAATGCCTTAGCTGGCGAAATTATCAATAGTAATCCAAAAATTGCTACTATTTTTGAATCATGGAAAGCAAAAGACAAATATAAATTAGAAGAAAACGAAGAATTAAAATCGATTATTCTTGCCGAAACACCTTGGTTAAATGATACTAAAAGTGAAGCCGAAAAGAAGCAAAAACTGGCTCTGTTATTTGATCTAGAAAAAATGAAAAACTCGCAAGAAGCTACTTTTGAAAAGTTGAAACAAAAGCAAAGTGCTTCAGGAGGATTTGCCTGGTTTGATGGCGACAGAGAAAACGAATACATTAGCCGTCATATTCTGGCAGGTTTAGGGCATTTATCAAAACTAATCCGTAATAAAGAAACGGATACAAAAGTTGCTGAAATTTCTAAAAAAGGAATTCCGTTTTTAGATGATAAATTCTTAAAATACCATAAAGCCAGAACTAAAAATCTAAAGTCAACTGACAAACTAATTTGGATTAATCCAAATACCGATTTACATTATTTGTACACACGTAGTTTCTATTTAAAAAATTACCCCCTTTCGGATACTTTGAAAAAAGTAAGCAAATTATATCTTGAAATCGCTAAAAAAGATTGGCTAAACTATTCGCTTTACGAAAAAGGAATGGCAGCTTTAGCATTACATCGTTTTGGAGAAACTGCTTCAGCTAAGAAAATTGTCGAAAGTTTAAAAGAAACAGCTTCAAACAATGAAGACTGGGGAATGCATTGGATTGCAAACAAATCAGGCTGGTATTGGTATCAGGCTCCTATTGAAATCCAAGCCTTACTTATAGAAGCTTTCGCAGAAATTACAAACGACAACAAATCTGTTGATGCAATGAAAGTTTGGTTATTAAAAAACAAACAAACTAAAAACTGGCCAACAACTAAGGCAACTACCGAAGCTGTATATGCTTTACTAATGCAAGGTACAGACTGGTTAAGTGTAAAAGACAATACTATTTTCAAAATTGGAAATGAAAAAATATTGACCAAAAAATTAGCTGAGAACGAAAAAGAAGCCGAAACGGGTTATTTAAAACTCAATTGGAAAGCTGATGAAATAAAAAAAGAAATGGCAACGATAACGATTCAAAATAAATCAAAAGTTCCCGGATACGGTGGAGTATATTGGCAATATTTTGAAGATTTGGATAAAATAAAAACCGATAATTCAAATGCACTTTCTGTATCAAAAGAATTATATCTGAAGAAAAACAATGACAAGGGAGAAGAATTACAAAAAATCACGAATGGAAATCGGCTAAAAATTGGAGATTTGGTTACAGTAAGATTAATTATAACTGCCAAAGAAAACATGGAATTTGTTCACTTAAAAGACCTACGAGCTTCCTGTTTTGAACCTGTCGATGTGTTATCTTCTTACGATTATAAAAATGGTATTGCCTTTTATAAAAGTTCAAAAGATGCCGCTACCCATTTCTTTTTTGGCAACATCAACAAAGGCACTTATGTCATAGAATATGATATAAGAGTGAACAACAGTGGAGATTTCTCAAATGGGATAACGACTATACAAAGTATGTATGCTCCCGAATTTTCAAGTCATACTAAAGGAATCAGAGTTCAGGTGAAATAAAAATATCAATATACAAAAAACCCTTTCAGAATTTTGAACTCTGAAAGGGTTATACATTTAAAAAAAATCTTACTCATTCAACATTTTCCAAAGTTTATCCTTCAATTCTGTCAAACCTTGTTGAGCAACAGAAGAAATAAACAGATAAGGAATATCTTTAAAAGACACATCTAATTCCGCTTTTAACTCTGCTCTTAATTCGTCGTCCAACATATCGCATTTAGAAATTACTAAAAGACGTTCTTTATCGAGCATTTCAGGATTGTATTTGGTCAATTCGTTTACCAAAATGTCATATTCAGCTTTGATGTCCGGCGTATCCACAGGAACTAAAAACAACAGGGTCGAATTTCTTTCAATATGACGCAGGAAATAATGTCCTAAACCTTTCCCCTCGGCTGCTCCTTCAATAATTCCCGGAATATCGGCAATTACAAACGATTGAAAATCCCTGTAAGCAACAATTCCCAGATTAGGTTTTAAAGTCGTAAACGGATAATCGGCAATTTTTGGCTTAGCAGAAGTCAAAACTGAAAGCAAAGTCGATTTTCCGGCATTTGGAAAACCTACTAAACCAACATCAGCCAACACTTTCAACTCCAGAATCACATCCATCTCTAATCCAGGT
Organism: Flavobacterium palustre; assembly: GCF_014639535.1. GTDB lineage: Bacteria > Bacteroidota > Bacteroidia > Flavobacteriales > Flavobacteriaceae > Flavobacterium > Flavobacterium palustre. The sequence continues at coordinate 92,239 of NZ_BMGA01000001.1, forward strand.
AATCCTGGCTGAGCATAGCGCGGCGTTTGATTTGTTGAACTTCTAAAATGCCAGTTTCCTAAACCTCCTTTTCCTCCTTTACAAAGAATTTTCTTTTCTCCATGTTCAGTCACTTCAAACAAGACCTCACCTGTTTCCTTATCTTTCACTACCGTTCCTAACGGCACTTCGATAATCTTATCTTCACCATCAGCTCCGGTACTTCTGTCTCCACCTCCGTCTCCACCGTGACCGGCTTTAATATGTCGGGCAAATTTCAGGTGAAACAAAGTCCAAAGTCCTTTATTCCCCACTAGAATAACGTGTCCTCCACGACCTCCATCGCCTCCGTCAGGTCCACCTTTTTCAATAAATTTCTCTCTGTGTAAATGCGTAGAACCCTTTCCTCCTTTTCCGGAAGAAACATATATTTTTACGTAATCTACAAAGTTACCTTCTGTCATTTTCTTTTTTTTTTTTTTCAGTGGTCAGTGGTCAGTTTTTAGTAATCAGTGATCAGTGATTACTGAATACTATAAACAGAATACTGAACACTATTTCTTAATTGCTTTCACCATCACTTTATCAATCTTCACCCCATCCATATCAACAACTTCCAACTCAAATTTATGCCACACCAACTTTTCCCCTTGTTTAGGAATATGTGACAATTCGGTCATAATTAATCCGCTAACAGTGGTCACTTCATAATCACTCAACAATTCGTCCAACTCAAAATAAGTCAGAAAATCATGTAGTGAATAATGTCCGTCAACCAGCCACGATCCATCTTCTCTTTGTATCAGTTGAAAATCTTCTTTATAAAAATCGGATGCGTCTCCTACCAGAGCTTCCAAAATATCATTCAGCGTAATTATTCCCTGAAAAATTCCGTATTCATCAGCTACAACTGCGTAATGAATACCTGTTTTTTTAAAGTTCTCCAATGCATTATAAGCAGTGGTGTATTCCATTAAAAAAGGAGCTTCATGCAATATTTCCGGCAAATTGAAATCGTCTTTATCAATAGTTGCAAAAATATTTTTAAGACTTACCACTCCAACAATTTCATCATAATTATCCTTGTAAACCGGATAAAAAGAATGCAATTCTTTCAGCATAAATTCTTTCACCTGACTTTTATCAGATTCTAATGGTAACATCACCACCGATTTTCTATGGGTCATTAAAGAATTTATTTTTCGGTCTCCAATGTGAAAAACGCGTTCCACAATATCCTGCTCGATTTCCTGAACTTCACCAACCTCAGTTCCTTCTTTGATAATGGCTTTGATTTCTTCTTCCGTTACTTTCCCATCCGCTGTTGGTCTTATCTGAAGAATATTTAATAAAAATTCTGTCGAATGCGTCAACAACCAAATAAATGGTGCTGTAACAATAGAAACTATTTTCATCGGCATGGCAACTGCCTTGGCAATCGATTCTGGGTAATTCAAGCCAATTCTTTTGGGCAATAATTCTCCTAAAACTAAGGAGAAAAAAGTTAAAACAACAACAACAATCCCAACTGCAATAGTAGGTGCCTGCGGTTTTAATAATTCAAATGTAGCAACAAAAGTTTCTACATCCTCAGTAATTTTATCTCCACTATAAATACCCGTTAAGATACCTATAAGCGTAATTCCAATTTGAACCGTTGATAAAAATTTATTTGGCGAATTGGCCAAATCCAGTGCTATTTGCGCACTATTATTTCCTTTTTTAGCAGAACTTTCCAACCTTGATTTTCTTGCCGAAATCAGTGCAATTTCAGACATCGAAAAAAGTCCGTTAAGTAGAATCAAAAAAAGAATTATAAATAGCTCCATGTTTTTTTGTTAGTTGTTTATGATGTGTTGCCTGTAAAAACTACAAACCATAAACTATAAACTTTTACAAATTATCAATTACATTACTTAAACGCTCCGTAATTTCGGCAATAGAACCAATACCATTTACTGCATAAAATTTATCCTGACCTTTATAAAAATCGATAAGCGGAGCCGTTTTTTCATTGTATTCCTGGTATCTGTTACGAATTTTCTCTTCGTCCTGATCATCAGCTCTTCCGGAAGTTTTTCCTCTTTCTAACAATCTTGCTACCAAAATTTCATCATCAGCTTCCAAAGCAACAGTAGCCGTGATAATTTCATTTTTAGTCGCTAAAAAAGCATCTAAAGCCTGAGCCTGAGCAATTGTTCTTGGAAAACCATCGAATAAAAAACCTGCTGAATCCGGATTAGCTTCTACCTCACTTTGCAACATTTTAATGGTTACTTCATCAGGAACAAGCTCACCATTGTTAATATAGGTTTGCGCCAGTTTTCCTAATTCTGTTTCATTTTTGATATTAAATCTAAAAATATCACCTGTTGAAAGATGAGTCAAGTTGTATTTTTCTTTTAAAAACTCTGCCTGAGTTCCTTTTCCAGCTCCTGGTTTCCCAAATAAAACAATGTTAGTCATAAACTTTTTAAATTTTTATTTAATGATTTTAATCTTTTAACTGATATACTTCCGGTAAATTTCGTCCTAAACCATCATAGTCCAAACCAAAACCTACTATAAATTTATTCGGAATCTGAATTCCTACATAATCAATTTTCACTTCTTTTTTATAGGCTTCTGGCTTAAAAAAAAGAGTCGCTATTTTAAAATGTTTCGGATTTTGTTTCTTAAACAAAGCTTTCAATTCAACAATAGTATGTCCGGTATCAATAATATCTTCGATTACTATTACCGAACGTCCTGTTAAATCCTGATTCAAACCGATTAATTCTTTCACTTCATTGGTTGAAGACATCCCTTCATAAGAAGCCATTTTCACAAAACTTACTTCACAAGGTTTTTTATAACTTTTTACAAAATCAGAAACCACCATAAAGGAACCGTTCAAAACACCTATAAAAACCAGAACTTCATCAACAAAATCATCTTCAATCTGAGCCACCATTTTCTTTATGGCAAAGTCAATTTCTTCGGCAGAAATAAACGGAACAAATTCTTTATCGTGAAGCTGAATCATTATTTTTATTTTGAAATAATGGGCAAAGATACTGAATTGGAATTTGAGTTCAGCAATTGATTTCTAATTTGTACTTTTAAGGCTCATACTTCAAAAACCATGAGTGAATTAAGCACAATCATTACGCAAACAACCGGGTATAAAAACAGCCGACAGACCGCCGCCAATTTTATCATAGCACGTCCTGAACTCATGGATGATTTAATGTCAATTTGTTTCGAAATTCAAAATCCCGACCATTACAAAGCCTGCTGGATAATAGAATTAATTTTCTATGAAAAACCAAACTGGTTTCAAAAGCACCTGAATTTAATTTGTTCCAAAAGCAAAATACTCACTAACGAAAGTGCCATCAGACCACTGTCAAAAATTATCTTTTTACTCATCGAAGCGCATTATAAAATTGCTAAAAATGAAATCCATTTTTCCGAAGAACAGCGTCAGGAACTCATCGAAATTAATTTTGACTGGCTAATTACCGATACTAAAGTAGCTTCAAAAGTCTATGCTATGCGCAGTTTACAACTTTTAGGAAAAGAATACGATTGGATTCATCCCGAATTAGAAACCATTTTAACTAAAGATTTCAGCGCACATACTGCGGCTTACAAAGCAGTTTCTAAGGATATTTTGAAGAAAATAAAATAGCATTTTCCTATTCAATCATTTAAAAGTATCTTTGCTGCCAATAAACTTTCGACACAATGAATTATTTTTCTTCTGATTTTAAATTAGGAATTCTGGGAGGCGGACAATTAGGTAAAATGCTCTTATTTGACACCAGAAAATTTGACATACAAACCTACGTTTTGGATTCGAGCGATGAGGCTCCAAGCCGAATAGCCTGCAACCAATTTTTCAAAGGTGACTTAATGGATTTTGATACCGTTTATGAATTTGGAAAAAAGGTTGATGTTTTGACTTTCGAAATTGAATTGGTGAATTTAGAAGCCTTAGAAAAGTTGGAAGAAGAAGGTTTAAAAGTATATCCTTCGCCAAAAACACTGAGAAAGATTCAAAATAAAGGAACACAAAAAGATTTCTACACCGAACATTCCATCCCAACAGCGGCTTACAAACGTTTTGATGATTTAAAAAGTCTGGTTGTTTCCTTTTTAGATTCTAAGTTAAAATTGCCATTTGTATGGAAATGCACTGAATTTGGTTATGACGGAAATGGAGTGAAAATTATCCGTCAGGCTTCCGATTTAGAAAACCTGCCAAATGTAGAATGTATTGCCGAAGAAATGATTCCGTTTAAAAATGAATTAGCGGTTATCGTTTGTCGTAACCCTTCAGGCGAAATTAAAACTTATCCTGTGGTCGAAATGGAGTTTCATCCCGAAGCTAATCAGGTGGAATATGTAATTTGTCCTGCCCGAATAGACGAAAAAGTGGCTGAAAAAGCCAGAGCAATCGCCTTGAACGTTTCTCAAAACTTCAACCACGTAGGACTTTTGGCCGTTGAAATGTTCCAAACACATGACGACCAAATTATTGTTAACGAGGTGGCTCCCCGCCCGCACAATTCAGGTCATTATTCTATCGAAGCCAGTTATACTTCGCAATTTGAAAATCATTTGCGCGCCATCTTGGATTTACCTCTTGGAAATACCGATAGCAAAGTCGCCGGAATTATGGTAAACCTTGTAGGCGAAGAAGGTTACGCAGGAAATGTAGTGTACAAAAACATCGAGAAAATATTAGGCTGGTACGGTGTTACACCACACATTTACGGTAAAAAAGAAACACGCCCTTTCAGAAAAATGGGACACGTAACAATTGTCAATGAAAACATGACCGAAGCAAGAAAAATTGCTGAGGATGTAAAAAATACAATTAGAGTAATTAGTGAGAAATAATCAGACACGAATTTCACAAATTATCACAGATTAAATTCGTGAAATCTGTATCAAATAAACATAAAAACATGAGCAAAGTAGCCGTAATTATGGGAAGTATCTCTGACATGCCAGTTATGCAGGATGCCATCAACATATTAAAAGAATTTGGAATCGAAACAGAAGTTGATATTGTTTCGGCTCACCGTACACCTGAAAAACTATTCGATTTTAGCAATAACGCACACAAAAGAGGGATTTCAGTAATTATTGCCGGAGCTGGTGGAGCAGCACACTTACCGGGAATGGTTGCTTCAATGTCACCGCTTCCAGTTATTGGAGTTCCTGTAAAATCAAGCAATTCCATCGATGGTTGGGATTCGGTTTTATCAATTTTACAAATGCCGGGTGGTGTTCCTGTTGCAACAGTCGCTTTGAATGGAGCTAAAAATGCCGGAATCTTAGCCGCACAAATTATCGGAAGTGCTAATACAGAAGTATTAAACAAAATTGTAGCTTACAAAGAAAGCCTTAAAGAAGCGGTTATCAAAGCTTCTGAAAGTTTGAAATAAATAAAAAAATGTATTCAGTGTTCAGTTTTTAGTATTCAGTTCTATTTGGTCTGAACGCTAAAAGCTGAACACTTATCAATTTAAAAACTACCTACATGAGTATTTTAACCAAATATTTCGATACTAAACACAATACAGCACCTTTTTCGCAAATAAAAAACGAAGATTACCTGCCTGCTTTTCAGGAAGGAATTGCTTTGGCAAAAGCCGAAATTGATGCCATAGTAAACAATCCTGAAGCGCCAACATTTGAAAACACCATCGAAGCGATGGATTATTCGGGAGCTATTTTGGACAGAATTTCGAGTATTTTCTTCAATTTGAATTCAGCTGAAACTAATGATGAAATGCAAAAAATAGCTCAGGAAGTTTCACCTTTGCTATCTGAATTCGGAAATGACATTACACTAAACGCCGATTTGTTTGCAAGAGTAAAAGCCGTTTACGAGCAAAAAGACAGCTTAAATTTAAACACTGAACAAACCACTCTTTTAGACAAAAAATACAAAAGTTTTTCCAGAAACGGAGCTAATTTAGCCGAAGATAAAAAAGCGGAATTACGCGAAATCGACAAAGAACTTTCTAAATTGAGTTTACAATTTGGCGAAAATGTTTTGGCTGAAACCAATGCTTTTCAATTGCATATTACAGACGAAAAAGACTTATCGGGTTTACCGGAAGGTGCTATAGAAGCTGCTCGTTCTTTGGCTAAGCACGAGGAAAAAGAAGGCTGGATTTTCACCTTAGATCATCCAAGTTACCTGCCTTTTATGACCTATGCCGATAATCGCGAATTGCGTAAAAAAATGGCAATTGCTTTTGGTTCCAAAGGTTTTCAAGATAACGAATACAACAACGAAGAAATTGTTTTAAAAATTGTAAAACTGCGTCAGCAAAGAGCCAATTTATTAGGTTATAAAACTCATGCGCATTTTGTTTTAGAAGAACGCATGGCTGAAAGCCCGGAAAAAGTGATGGCTTTTGAAAATGATTTATTGGCGAAAGCCAAGCCTGCTGCCGAAAAAGAATTTGCCCAACTAACTGCTTTCGCAAAAGAATTGGACGGAATTGAACAGTTGGAAAAATGGGACGGCGCTTATTATTCTGAAAAATTAAAACAACAGCTTTTTAATTTAGACGACGAAAAATTAAAACCTTATTTTCAATTGGGAAAAGTTCTTAACGGAGCTTTTGACATTGCCGGAAAATTATACGGACTGACTTTTACCGAAGTATTTGACATCGACAAATACCACGACGAAGTAATGACTTATGAGGTAACCGATGAAAGCAACAATCTGGTTTCTATTTTCTACGCTGATTTTTTCCCAAGAAAAGGAAAACGCAACGGTGCCTGGATGACTTCGTTTAAATCGCAATCTATAAAAAATGGCGTAAACGAAAGACCGCATATTTCTAACGTTTGTAACTTTACAAAACCAACAGAAACCAAACCATCGTTACTAACTTTTAATGAAGTTACGACTTTGTTTCACGAATTTGGTCACGGTTTACACGGAATGCTTGCCAACACAACGTATCCAAGTTTATCGGGAACTTCAGTATTCTGGGACTTTGTAGAATTACCAAGCCAGGTAATGGAAAACTGGTGTTATGAGCCGGAAGCTTTGGCCTTATTTGCCACGCATTATCAAACCGGAGAAGTGATTCCACAGGAATATGTAGAAAAAATCAAAGAAAGCGCAAGTTTCCAAGAAGGACTGGCTACGTTACGCCAGCTGAGTTTTGGATTACTAGATATGGCATGGCACGGACAGGATCCAACTAATATTACCAACTTAAAAGCTTTCGAAACGGAACAATTTAAGAGTACGCAACTATATCCGGATGTAGCCGAAAATGCTATGAGTACGGCTTTTTCACATATCTTTCAAGGTGGTTATTCATCAGGATATTACAGCTACAAATGGGCGGAAGTTCTGGATGCCGATGCTTTTGAATATTTCAAAGAAAACGGTATTTTCAACAAAGAAATCGCTGACAAATTCAAAGAAAACGTACTTTCAAAAGGAGGTACTGAAGCCCCTATGATTTTATACAAACGCTTTAGAGGTCAGGAACCAAAACCGGAAGCTTTATTAAAAAGAGCAGGATTGATTTAGATTTTAGATATAAACCGAAGTAGAAATGCTTCGGTTTTTTTACGAACTAAAATTCAATTCTTTCTGTATTTTCAAGTCTGATTGGCGGAGTCATCCATTCAATATCAAATAAATCTGCTGGATATATTTTCTCTCCTTTAACCCAACCATTTCTCAATAACTTAAGTTTTAAAAAATCATTCCCTTTTTCAATAATTTGAATTGTTTGAATTGTTGAAATTTTAAAAAAACAATGTACCCACCATGGTTTAAGAGCAAAACAATAACTTTCTTGATTTCTAACAATACTAGGATACAACAATCCATCCGTTTTAAAAATATCTTTCTTAATATTTGTCCCATCAGTCATAAAAATATGAGATATCGCGACACTTAACTTATATTTATATATATCATTCTCATCAACATTCTGATGAAATAATTCATCTAAAAAACTTTCAATTTCATTTTGACCCTCATCCAATACATATCCACCAAATAAATTTTGAAGACTGGAAATCTTCATCAAATAATTTTTACCAATTGGATTAATTCTAAATTGTGGCACTTCTTCAATATAGAAGCTTTTAAAATTAACAACTGTAATATAATCTCCTACTTTTGGCTTAACCTCAAGTACTGCAGTTACAAAATCACTTGAGCAATAAAAAATACTTTCTCCATCAGCATTACATCTTCCCATTTTCACATTCGATGAAGGTGGATTCCAAAATTCGGTTTCATTAGTAAACTTATGTAAAACTCCGTTTTTATCAAAATTCCCTTCTAAATGATTATGTACTCTTGCTCTGTAAAAACCATTAAATGTAAAATTTGTAAAAATTTCTGTCTTATATCTCTTGTCTAACATTACTTGACTAATTTCTTCTTTCAAAATCGCCAAATCTTTATACCTGCTACCTTCTATTAATTTTTGAAAATCCATTTTCATTACAAATTATCACTTCTTCAACACTCAAAAAATCTATTAACTAACATTTAATTGTTTTCACAGAAAAACAACCATCAGCCACCAAAAAACAGGAATACTTTCTACCCAAAAAGAAGTGTAATATTTAGAACGGTTAGTATTCGAAAAAATTAAAAAAAGTGACAGCGTTACAACCAGAACCAAATTAACTACCAACTGCTTTTGGATAAAATTAGTTTTAAAAAATTCTAAAAAATAAAAAGGGAACAGCAATAATAAACCTAAGATTTTTGTCCGCTTCACCCCTATTTGTTGAGGCACAGTTTGTAAATGCGGATCATCATTAGCCAAATCGATAATTTCGAAAATAAGAATCAATACAAAAATCAGTATAAAACGCTGTACGCATTTGAGATAAAAATCGACACCTAAATCAACATGAGCATTGATTAACGGTAAAACCAATGTTACTCCAACCCAACATAAGGAAACAATATAAATCTTAACACCTGCCCAGTTACGGGCATTTTTCCGATTTGGAAAAAAAGGCAATGTATAAAGCATTGTCAAAGCCAGCACTCCAACAGATACCAATTGTGTTATCGGTTGCAATTGAAAGAAACAATAAGCAACACCTACAAACGAAAACAAACTCAACACTGCAATCATTTTCAATTCATTGCGCATCATTCTTTTTTTGGCTCTGGCCAAAGCATCGTATTTGACAAAATTATATCCAACAATAGTTCCGAAAAAAGAAAAAAACGCTATGGATTTATCATACGGAATTTCGAACATAAATTGCGTCATCCGTACCAAAGCATAAACCGAAAATGCTACATGAATACTGGATTTAAGATAAAAATCAAAAAGGGCTTGAATACGAATCATCTAACAAAATTAATCATTTGCAAAGAATATTTATAAATTCCTTTTGAGCAAACAAAATCAATCCTAAAAAACAATGATTTAAAGCGGAATTATGTTTATTTTTGCGCCACGAAAAATAGAACCTTTTTTATAGCTACATGAAAACAGACGCTTTTGCTTTAAGACACATAGGTCCGGAGGAATCAGACTTACAACACATGTTGAAAACAATCGGAGTTGACTCAATAGAACAACTTATTTATGAGACACTTCCGGATGATATCCGTCTAAAAGCTCCCCTAAATTTAGATCCTGAAATGACGGAATATGAATATTTAAAACATATTACGCTTTTAGGAAGTAAAAATAAAATGTTCAAAACCTACATTGGTTTAGGTTATAATCAGGCTATTATTCCTTCGGTTATCTTAAGAAATGTATTTGAGAACCCGGGATGGTACACAGCTTACACACCTTATCAGGCTGAAATTGCCCAAGGTCGTCTGGAAGCCATTTTGAATTTCCAAACTACGGTTATCGAATTAACCGGAATGGAAATTGCAAATGCTTCACTTCTTGACGAAAGTACTGCAGCAGCTGAGGCTATGGCTTTATTGTTGGATGTAAGAACAAGAGAACAAAAAAAAGCCAATGTTTGTAAATTCTTTGTGTCTGAAGAAATTCTTCCGCAAACTTTATCCGTTTTACAAACCCGTTCTACACCAATTGGAGTAGAATTAGTAGTAGGAAACCACGAAGATTTCGATTTCTCTTCTGAATTTTTCGGAGCTATTTTACAATACCCTGGGAAATTTGGTCAGGTAAACGATTATACTGATTTTATTGCTAAAGCAGCTGAAAACAACATCAAAGTAGCTGTTGCCGCTGATATTTTAAGTTTGGCAAAATTAACTCCTCCGGGAGAAATGGGTGCTGCGGTAGTTCTTGGAACAACACAACGTTTCGGAATTCCGTTAGGTTATGGAGGTCCTCACGCTGCTTATTTTGCTACCAAAGAAGAATACAAACGTTCTATGCCGGGAAGAATCATCGGGGTAACGGTTGACACCAATGGAAACCGTGCTTTGCGTATGGCTTTACAAACACGTGAGCAACACATTAAACGTGATAAAGCGACTTCTAATATTTGTACCGCACAGGTTTTATTATCGGTAATGGCAAGTATGTATGCCGTTTATCACGGTCCAAGAGGATTAAAATATATTGCTAATAAAGTTCATGCTTCGGCGGTAACTTTGGCAAATACCTTAGCAAAATTAGGTTTCGAACAAACCAATACTGCTTTCTTTGACACCATCGTTTTAAAAGCGGATGCTAAAAAAATACGAGAAATTGCCGAAGCAAATGAGGTGAATTTCTTTTATCCAAACGAAAATTCAGTTTCGATTTCGCTGAATGAAACCATCGGTTTTGCTGATTTAAACAAAGTGGTTTCTATTTTTGCTGCCGCAAAAGAATTAGCAACAATTACAATTACTGAATTATCTGAAAACATTCATTTCCCTGAAAGTTTAATCAGAACTTCTACATTTTTACAACATGAGGTCTTCAACAAATACCATTCAGAGACTGCTTTGATGCGTTATATCAAAATGTTGGAGCGTAAAGATTTGGCATTAAATCACTCGATGATTTCGCTAGGTTCTTGTACAATGAAACTAAATGCTGCAGCTGAAATGTTGCCATTGAGTTCTCCAAGCTGGAATAGTATCCACCCTTTTGCACCATTAGATCAGGCAAAAGGATACCAAAAAATGCTGGCTAAACTGGAAGAATACTTAAACGAAATTACCGGTTTTGCTGCTACAACCTTACAACCAAACTCTGGTGCGCAAGGAGAATATGCAGGATTAATGGTTATCCAGGCGTATCATGAATCTCGTGGCGATCACCACAGAAATATCGCTTTAATTCCAGCTTCGGCTCACGGAACAAATCCGGCATCAGCTGCAATGGCTGGAATGAAAGTAGTAGTTACCAAAACATTGGAAAACGGAAATATTGACGTTGAGGATTTACGCGAAAAAGCCATTTTACACAAAGACAATTTATCTTGTGTAATGATTACGTATCCTTCAACTCACGGTGTTTACGAAAGTGCTATTAAAGAAATCACTCAAATCATTCACGATAACGGCGGTCAGGTTTATATGGATGGTGCTAATATGAATGCTCAGGTAGGATTGACAAATCCTGCAACTATTGGAGCTGACGTTTGTCACCTGAACTTACATAAGACTTTCGCTATTCCTCACGGAGGTGGTGGACCTGGAGTTGGACCTATTTGCGTAGCGCCACAATTGGCTCCGTTCTTACCTACGAATCCTGTGGTTCCTACCGGAGGAGAAAATGCGATTACCGCTATTTCAGCTGCTCCTTGGGGTTCTGCCTTAGTATGTTTGATTTCTTATGGCTACATCAAAATGCTTGGTGCCGAAGGATTAAAATCAGCTACGGAACACGCTATTTTGAATGCCAATTATATCAAAGAAAAATTAAGCGGTCATTACGAAACTTTATATTCAGGAGAAATGGGTCGTGCGGCTCACGAAATGATTTTAGAATGCCGCCCTTTCAAACAAAAAGGAATTGAAGTTACGGATATCGCTAAACGTTTAATGGATTATGGTTTCCACGCACCTACGGTTTCGTTCCCGGTGGCAGGAACTCTAATGATTGAGCCTACTGAAAGTGAAAACTTAGAAGAATTAGACCGTTTTTGTGATGCTATGATCTCGATTAGAAAAGAAATCGAAGCAGCTTCTATCGAAGATTCAAACAACGTATTGAAAAATTCACCGCATACTTTAGCGATGTTGACTACTGAAAATTGGGATTTCCCATACAGCAGAGAACAAGCTGCTTTCCCATTGGATTATATCGCCGAAAACAAATTCTGGCCTTCTGTTCGCAGAGCCGATGATGCTTTTGGAGACAGAAATTTAGTTTGTTCTTGTGCGCCAATTGAGGCTTATATGGAAAGCTAAAAACAAAAATTATTATATAAAATGCCTCGTTTATTCTTACGGGGCATTTTTTTTAACAAACAAAAAATTACAGCACTAACTCATTTTTATTCAAACGAGAATATGAAATCACAAATTAAAAGCAGCAGATTTTAAAAATTCTTTGAAAAATATCTGTAATTTTGCCCAATATATAGCAGCAATATTTCGTTGATGTTTTTGAAATATTATTTCTTTGCTATCTTTTTTTAATAGAAACAATCTAATGAAAATAAAAATTACCGGAACAGGAAGTTATATTCCCGAAAGAATCATTTCTGACAAATACTTCGAACTTCATCAATTTCTAAATGAAGATGGTACTCCAATTAAACAATCGAATGAAGTTATTATTAAAAAATTCAAAGCGATAACAGGAATCGAAGAAAGACGTTATGCCGAAAGTCATTACAACACTTCTGACCTTGCTTTTTTAGCTTCACAAAAAGCGATTGAAAATGCAGGAATTGATGCTGAAACTATCGACTATATTATTTTTGCTCACAATTTTGGTGATGTGAAATTTGGTTCAGTTCAATCAGATATGATTCCTAGTTTAGCCAGTCGTGTTAAAAACAAATTAGGAATTAAAAATCCTAAATGCGTAGCTTACGATCTTATCTTTGGATGTCCGGGTTGGGTTGAAGGTGTATTGCAGGCCAATGCTTTTATCAAATCAGGAATGGCTAAACGCTGTTTGGTTATTGGTGCCGAAACACTTTCGAGAGTTGTTGACGATCACGACCGTGATTCTATGATTTATTCTGACGGTGCCGGAGCTACTATCATAGAGGCTTCTGACGATGAAACCGGAATGCTTTCGTACGAAACCGCCTCTTTTACTGAAGAAGAAGCAGGATTTTTATTCTACGGAAAATCATATCATCCGGGCTTAGACCAAAATACTAAATACATCAAAATGTATGGTAGAAAAATCTATGAGTTTGCTTTAAGCAATGTTCCGGCGGCTATGAAAAGCTGTTTAGACAAAAGCGGAATCGCTATAGATGATGTTAAAAAAATCCTGATTCATCAGGCCAATGAAAAAATGGACGAAGCTATTGTAGACCGTTTTTACAAATTGTATGACAAAGCCGCTCCTGTTAACATCATGCCGATGAGTATTCACGATTTAGGCAACAGTAGTGTGGCTACGGTTCCAACGCTTTTTGACCTTATCCTGAATAATCAAATTGAAGATCACGAAATCAACAAAGGAGACATTCTAATCTTTGCTTCTGTTGGAGCCGGAATGAATATCAATGCTTTTGTTTACAGATACTAATTTTTAGAATCAAATTATAATAAATCCGCAACCTGAAATTATTCAAGTTGCGGATTTTTTTTATTAATTACAAATAGAAAGCATAAAATATTTAACCACAAATTCGCTAATTATTCTACCTCTTAAGTGTTTTATAATTTGCGAATTTGCGGTATAAAAAACACTCAGAAAGCAATATATCTTTGTACATTTGCACTCAGAATCCTGATAACAATGTGATTCTAATACAAAACTTAACTTAGATATAGAACGAGAGATTGCTTCGTTCCTCGCAATGACTATGTACGAAAAAACATTTCCTAATAAAAGATTCAAACACACTTTAGAATTTTTAAAAAAACACGTTTCAACAACTGAAACTATTTTCGACTTAGGAGTTCCTAATCCGTTTTCTAAAATCATGGAAGAAAATGGCTATCAGGTAAAAAACACTACCGGAGAAGATTTGGATAAAGACCAAACCGCTTTACAAACGGAATCTTACACTGTTTTTACCGCTTTCGAAATTTTCGAACATTTATTAAATCCTTACACTGTTTTAGAAAATGTAAAATGCGACAAATTGCTAATTTCAATTCCGTTACGCCTTTGGTTTTCTCCGGCTTATCGCAGTAAAACCGATATGTGGGACAGGCATTACCACGAATTTGAAGACTGGCAATTGGACTGGCTGTTAGAAAAAACAGGATGGAAAATAACTGCCAGAGAAAAATTCACGCATCCGGTAAAGAAATTTGGTTTCAGACCTTTGTTGCGTTATTTCACACCAAGATATTATATTGTTTACGCTGAAAAAGCATAAGCAAATCTCAAAAACAAAATTCCAAATTCCAACTTAACACGGATTTGGGATTTGCAATTTTGAAAAATTGGAATTTTATTCAAAAAACATGAACTACTACATAGTCATTCCTGCTCATAACGAAGAAGAATTTATTTCTCTGACTTTAGAATCGCTGATTTCACAAACACTTTTACCTAAAAAAGTCGTTATTGTGAATGATAATTCTACTGACAGAACTGCCGAAATCGTTTTGGCTTACGCCAAAGACAACCCTTTTATAACATTGGTAGAAAAAAAATCAAGTGCGATTCATTTACCGGGAAGCAAAGTAATTCAGGCTTTTCAAAAAGGTTTTGAAACTCTGGACGAAGATTATGATGTTATTGTAAAACTCGATGCCGACCTTATTTTTCCAAATAACTATTTCGAAACAATAACTAAACATTTCAACTCTGATCCTACAATTGGGATGGTGGGTGGATTTTGTTATATCGAAAAAAACGGAGATTGGGTTTTAGAAAACCTAACCGACAAAGACCACATTCGCGGAGCCTTGAAAGCTTATCGAAAAGAAACTTTCAAACAAATTGGCGGCTTAAAAGCGCAAATGGGTTGGGATACTGTAGACGAATTACTTTGTAAATTTTACAAATGGAAAGTAGTTACCGATGAATCTCTACAAGTAAAACATCTAAAACCTACAGGAGCCAATTACAACAAAACAGCCCGTTACAAACAAGGTGAAGCTTTTTACACCTTGGGTTACGGATTTTTGATTACTTCGATTGCTTCGGCTAAGTTGTGTTTTATGAAAAAGAAACCTTTGCTGTTTTTTGATTACATCCAGGGATTTCTAAAAGCCAAAGCAGAGAAAAAACCACTTATGGTTAACGCAGAACAGGCAAAATTTATTCGTCAGTATCGCTTAAAAAAGATGAAAGAAAAACTTTTCTAAGGAAAAACAGACAACTCATAACCCACAACTCATAACTAATTTCGTAAATTAGCCCATATTCAAAAAACTATGATGCTCATTCGATATTTATCGCAAATAGGAAGATATTTTCTGATGCTTAAAGAGATTTTCAACAAACAAACCAAATGGTCTGTAATGCGTAATCTTATCTTTAAAGAAATAGACGATTTAATCATTGGTTCACTCGGTATTGTTGCCTTCATTTCTTTCTTTGTGGGAGGTGTAGTTTCTATCCAAACTGCTTTAAACCTAACCAATCCGTTGATCCCAAAATACCTTATTGGATTTGCCACACGTCAATCGGTAATTCTGGAATTTGCACCTACATTTATTTCGGTAATTATGGCCGGAAAAATGGGCTCGTTTATCACCTCAAGTATAGGCACGATGCGTGTTACGGAACAAATTGACGCACTGGAGGTAATGGGAGTAAATTCGTTAAATTATTTGGTTTTCCCTAAAATTATTGCTTTGCTATTGTATCCGTTTGTTATTGGAATCAGTATGTTTTTAGGAATTCTGGGAGGCTGGATTGCCGGTGTTTACGGAGGTTTTACCTCAAGTACCGATTTTATTTCAGGTGCACAAATGGAATTCATCCCGTTTCATATCACTTATGCTTTCATCAAAACCATCATCTTTGCGATGTTATTAGCCACAATTCCTTCTTTTCACGGTTATTACATGAAAGGCGGCGCATTAGAAGTAGGTAAAGCAAGTACCGTATCCTTCGTTTGGACATCAGTTTCCATCATTCTTTTTAATTATATACTAACTCAGTTATTACTAGGGTCATGATAGAGGTAAAAAACATAGAGAAATCATTTGGCGACAGCAAGATCCTTAAAGGAGTGAGCACTGTTTTTGAAACAGGAAAAACCAATCTTATTATTGGACAAAGTGGTTCCGGAAAAACAGTATTATTAAAAAGTTTACTTGGAATTCATCAACCCGAAGTAGGAACGATTTCCTTTGACGGTCGGATTTATTCGGATTTGGATGCTGATGAAAAAAGAGAATTGCGAACTGAAATCGGAATGGTTTTTCAGGGAAGTGCTCTATTCGACTCAATGACTGTTGCCGAAAACGTGGCTTTCCCACTAAGAATGTTCACCAAAGACGATAAGGCAAAAATTGATGACAGAGTTGATTTTGTTTTAAAAAGAGTCAATCTAATTGACGCACACAAAAAGTTACCTTCTGAAATTTCAGGTGGTATGCAAAAACGTGTTGCTATTGCCCGTGCCATCGTGAACAACCCGAAATATTTGTTTTGTGATGAACCTAATTCAGGATTAGACCCTAATACCTCTATTTTGATTGATAATCTTATCCAAGAAATCACTGAAGAATACAATATCACTACAGTAATTAATACGCACGACATGAATTCGGTTATGGAAATAGGCGAAAAAATCCTGTTCTTAAAAAACGGTTTAAAAGCCTGGGAAGGAACCAAAGAAGAAATTTTCAGAACCGATAACGAAGCCGTTGTTGCATTTGTTTATTCCTCTAATTTGTTTAAAAAAGTACGTGAAGCACATTTGAAAGAATAACCTTTTAAGACGACACCAAAATCAATAGTCCAAAAACACTATTTGAAATTTATCATAACACATACATTATGATATAATTCCGGATGTTGCTTTTTAAATTTTTCCGGAGTTTCGAAAAAATGTTCTAAAATCACTGCCAGAAACTCAAATTGATTTTGATAAGCGTACAGTCTAAAATAGCCTTTAGAACGCAATTGAGCATTTAATTCCTCATCATTGTAATAGCGCGTTATCTTATTAAATTCATCATAGAAAACAGCGGCACTGGAATCATTACTTTTCATACAATGAAAGTGCAGAGCATGAGCAAATTCATGCAAACCTAAATTAAGATTATCGTTTGCAGTCTGATGACCTAAAACATAGTCTTCCCAAGAAAAAACTACCGACTTCATCCGGGGATTGAATTCCCCTTTGTGATAAGCATCATTTGAAGACGAATAATAACTTGACGGATAAATAATTATTCTTGTAAACAACCCAATGAGGTATTTTCGTAATCCAAAAGTCAGCATTACATAAGTTCCAGCTATGAGTATTTGCATCGCTTCGGTAATTGCTATATCCTTACCTACAAATTCATATTTCCTTATAAATTCTTTAACTCTATGCTCAAAATAACTTTTCTTTTTGGGAGTAAGTCGATTATAAAAAGGAAAATTATTTTTTAGAATTTCTTTTTGTTCGTCATTCAGCTTTTTAGAAAAAGGATAGACATGCAAAAACAACGGTTTTTTGAAAGCTAAAACATAAATAGGTTCGACAATTCTAAACACAATCAAGAGAAGCGCTAATATCCCAAAAATAAGAACAACCAGAAATTGAAACACCGTATTTAGCTCCATCAAATTGATTTTAAATTCAATACAATTTAAAATAAAAAGCTTCAAAAACAACCCATTTGACTTGATTATTTTTAAAGCTTTATAATGTGACCGCGGCAGGGTTCGAACCTGCAACCCTCAGAGCCGAAATCTGATATTCTATCCAGTTGAACTACGCAGCCAAAATATAAAAAATTCCATTTTTAAAATTCCAAACTCCAAAACTTGTCATTGGATTTTGGAATTTCTTTTTTGAAATTTAAATTATTATACCAATAATTTTTTTACAATAGTAGAGATTGTTTTGCCTTCGGCAGTTCCTCCTAATTGCGCAGAAGCTATTCCCATTACTTTTCCCATAGATGCTATTCCTGAAGCACCTGTTTCGGCAATGATTTTAGCAATTACAGCTTCTATTTCCGCTTCACTCAATTGAGCTGGTAAAAACTTCTCTATTACAGCCACCTGAGCTAATTCTGGCTCAGCTAAATCAGGACGATTTTGTTCTGTAAAAATTCTGGCACTTTCTTTACGGGTTTTCACCAAACGTTGTAACAACTTAATTTCTTCTTCTTCCGAAATCTCTTCTTTAGAACCAGAAGCCGTTTGAGCTAAAAGTAATTCTGATTTAATGGCTCTTAATGATTCTAATGCTACTGTATCTTTAGCTTTCATGGCGGTTTTCATCTCGTCCATGATTTTTACTGATAAACTCATTTGTGTATATTTTATTAATTAGCCTTAAGGCTTTCTTTTGCTATTCAAAAAAAGTCAAGCTGAACTCAAATTTTGTGCGAAGTTAAAAAAAATAACCCGAAAACTAAATGTAATTTTCGGGTTATTATCTATGAAATTAAGTTCGCTAATCTACATTATCATGTAAATAAGAATTATTAGAACGCAACTGTAAATCGTTGTTACTATCAGTTCCAACAGAGATTCTTGAATTAGCATTATTCGTTTGACTGTTTGAAATATCGATACCTAATCTTTTGTAAGCAGGCTCTTTTTCGTACTCATCAATCTTAGAAACATTGTTGTGAAACTTATAATTGAATTCTTTTAATTTTTTTCTTCTTTCATCAGCTCTTAAACGTAAAGTTTCTTCGATTGTCATTTCAATAGGAGAAATATCTTCTGCTTTAGAAAAATCTTCCGGAGCTAATTCTACTTTTTTCATAGTAATATTTAACTCTTCAGGAATAACTTCTTCAACTACTTTTGCCACCGGCTCAGAAGTCAGCTCATTCTCAGCTTCCATATATTCTTCCAAAGAATATTTGATAATTCCGTTATCAGACAATTCCGTTACAGGCACAAATTGAACTGCTTGGTTTACTTTGATTTCTTTAGTTTCATTTGTCAATTCAAACAACACTTTTTCTTCTTTTTCCTGAACTGGTTCTGATTTAAAAAGTGGCAAATCAAATGAAATAGATGTTTGTTCCTGTTTTTCGATTGCTTTTGGCTGTTCGAAAATTGGTTGTTTTACTTCTTCAACTACTTTTGGAGCAGAAAATGTAAATTCTTCTTCTTTTATTGGAGAAACAATTTCGAAAGTAACATCTATATTTTTAATAAATTCAGATATTGCCATCAATTCTTCGTTTCCCGGAACTGGAGCTACAGGAGTTTCAGCTACAACAGGAGCCGGCACTACAACAGGAGCTACAATTTTTTCTTCCTCTTCTTCATCGATTAATTCAAAAACCACTTTATCCGCTACAGCATTTACAGGTTTATCGATATTCAAATCAAAAGTAGCAACCGGATTATTCGTTAGATTATGAACACTTTTTTGCTCATCCTCTAAAGTGTGTATGATTTTTTTAGGTTCTGTATTTACAATTCCGTTTTGTTGTTCAATATCAAATCCGGTAGCGATAATAGTCACTGCAACGGCATCTCCTAATGATTCGTCTTCACCAACTCCCATTATGATATTAGCGTTATAACCTGCTTCACTTTGAATGTGGTCATTAATTTCACCAATTTCATCTAAGGTAATTTCGTTAGAACCAGAAACGATGAGCAACAATACGTTTTTGGCTCCTGTGATTTTGTTATCATTTAATAATGGAGAATCTAAAGCAGCGATAATTGCTTCTTTAGCTCTGTTTTCACCTGAAGCAACAGACGAACCCATAATAGCTGTTCCGCTGTTAGCTAATACCGTTTTAGCATCACGTAAATCGATATTTTGCGTATAGTGATGCGTAATTACTTCAGCAATCCCTCTCGAGGCAGTTGCCAAAACTTCATCCGCTTTGGAGAATCCTGCTTTAAAACCAAGATTCCCATACACTTCTCTTAATTTATTGTTATTGATAACAATCAAAGAATCGACTTGCTTACGTAATTTTTCAATACCAATAAGGGCTTGTTCCTGACGCACTTTTCCTTCAAAAGTAAAAGGCAAAGTCACAATACCTACCGTAAGGATTTCTCTTTCTTTAGCCAGTTGAGCAATTACTGGCGCAGCACCGGTTCCTGTACCTCCACCCATTCCGGCAGTGATAAAAACCATCTTAGTACCACGGTCTAACATCTTTTCGATATCAGCAATACTTTCTATAGCAGATTGCTGTCCTACATCCGGATTAGCTCCGGCACCAAGACCTTCAGTTAGATTGACACCTAATTGAATTTTATTAGGAACACCACTATTTTGTAGTGCCTGCGAATCAGTATTACAAACAATAAAATCAACTCCTTTGATTCCTTGCTTGAACATGTGGTTGATTGCGTTACTTCCGCCTCCACCTACACCTATTACTTTGATTACATTTGATTGATTTTTTGGTAAATCAAATGAAATACTTCCAAATTCTGAGTTGCTCGTCATATTATTTGGTATTTGATATTAATATATTTTTGTGCTTTATTCTTCTGTCTTACTACTCTGCGTTATCTAAAAAATCTTTAATCTTGTCAACATATCTATCAAAGAAAGATCTCTTAATCTTTTCTCCTGTTGACTCTTCATTTTTAGAATAAACGGGGACTTGCGTTTGTACCTCTTCTACTTCTGGTTCGAATCGCTCTACCCTTTCCACAACCGGCTCACGATAAAAAACAGTTCTTTGCGGAACCACTTCTTCTTTTCTAACGGCACTTTGCGTATTATTAGCAATACTGTTCATCACTAATCCTACAGCTGTTGCATATAATGGACTAGAGAACTCTTCGTCTGAATTACCCGCTAAATGCTCATTTGGATATCCAATTCTCGTATCCATTCCGGTAATGTACTCTACTAATTGTTTGATGTGTTTCAATTGAGCTCCACCTCCGGTAAGTACAATTCCTGCAATTAGCTTTTTTCTTGGATCTTCGTGTCCGTAAGCTTTAACTTCAGTGAAAACCTGCTCAATTATTTCTACTACACGGGCGTGAATAATTTTAGACAAGTTTTTTAACGAAATCTCTTTTGGCTCTCTTCCTCTTAATCCCGGAATAGAAACAATCTCGTTGTCTTTATTTTCTCCCGGCCAAGCCGAACCGAATTTTACTTTCAATAATTCAGCCTGTTTTTCTATAATAGAACAACCTTCTTTGATATCATCAGTAATAACATTTCCTCCAAAAGGAATTACAGCCGTATGACGAATAATACCATCTTTAAAGATTGCCAAATCAGTTGTTCCTCCTCCAATATCAATTAAGGCAACTCCGGCTTCTTTTTCTTCCTGACTTAAAACCGCATCTGATGAAGCTAATGGCTCTAAAGTCAATCCTGACAATTCAATACCTGAACTCTGAATACAACGACCTACATTTCTTATAGAAGATGCCTGACCTACCACCACATGGAAACTGGATTCTAATCGTCCTCCATACATTCCAATAGGTTCTTTAATTTCCGATTGTCCGTCGATTTTAAATTCCTGAGGTAAAACGTGAATAATTTCCTCCCCAGGCAACATAGCCAATTTATTAACCTGATCAATTAATAATTGAATATCGTTTCCTCCAATTACTTCTTCAGGATTGCTTCTGCTGATATAATCAGTGTGTTGAATACTACGAATGTGTTGTCCTGCAATCCCTACAACAACATCTTTAATTTTGTAACCTGAATTTGTTTCCGCATCATTTATTGCTTGCTGGATAGACTGAATGGTTTGTGTAATATTATTTACCACTCCTCTGGCCACACCTAGACTTTTGGATTTTCCAACTCCCAAAATTTCCAACTTACCATACTCATTTTTCTTGCCTATCATGGCAACGATTTTGGTTGTCCCTATATCTAGACCTACTGCAATATTCTCTTTTTCCATTTTCTATTATTTAGTGCAAACTACTTGTTTTGTAAACCTAAGGTCAATCTTTTTATATTTATACAATGTACTATCTAAAACTGCTTTTTGAAAAAAGGCTTTGTAATTTTTAAATTTTGTCTCAAAATTCATCATACTGCCAAAATCAATCAGATAATCATAATTCCTATTGAACATTTTTAGGCTTTCATTCGGCATAATCTCAATTGCAATGATGTTTTTTCTCAAAAAATCATCTTCATAAATCACACGTAATAAACGAGTCCATTTTTCTTTATTACCTTTATTGATATCCCCTGAAACCAGCGGAACTCTGGCGGTAAAATTATCAG
This sequence comes from Flavobacterium palustre, assembly GCF_014639535.1. Lineage (GTDB taxonomy): Bacteria > Bacteroidota > Bacteroidia > Flavobacteriales > Flavobacteriaceae > Flavobacterium > Flavobacterium palustre. The sequence continues at coordinate 114,625 of NZ_BMGA01000001.1, forward strand.
AAAGTGGCATCTTACCACCTTTATAATCAATATAAAAAGATTCCGAACCATTAATTACCCTGGCTACAGGAGTCTTTTGCTTAACAACCGCTTTAAGAACACCATTAATACTAACAAAAACATCTGATTCGTCAATCATCGCATTTGAATTCAGCTTTCCTTCCAGCTTATTCAAATCTAATTTATCTTTTTCAATAGCTAATGGGTCGCCCATATTTTCTATTAACAATTTATTAACCGTTTCTTCCTTGACAAAAAGATTGTTTTCTCCTACAAAAACAACGTCGATTTTAGCTAATTTTCGCTTCTCATTTCGCTTAGAAGTAAACGAAAAAAGGAAAATTACTAATCCAAACATTAGGATTAACCTGATAGTTGTCCAATTAAATATTTTTTTCATTTAAAGCTGTTTTAATTGCTCCCACCATTTCGCCAATATCACCTGCTCCAATCGTAACCATAATTGAGGCATCACTTTTCAACATAGTTGCTATCAAATCTTCTTTTGAAACTAATTTTTTATTTTCATTATCTATTTTAGAAAACAACCACTCCGAAGTCACTCCTTCCATAGGCAACTCACGTGCCGGATAAATATCCATCAACAACACTTCATCAAATTGCGAGAGACTTTTTGCAAAATCATCGGCAAAATCTTTGGTTCTGCTAAAAAGATGCGGCTGAAAAACAGCCATAACTTTTTTATTTGGATACAATTCTCTTACCGCCTGATGTACCGCATTTATCTCGGTAGGATGATGCGCATAATCATCAATATAAACCAAATTTTCAGTTCTTATTTGATAAGAAAAACGTCTTCTTATTCCTTTGAAAGAAGCTAAGGCTTTTGCAATGGCATCGGTTGGGGTGCCGAAATTTACTGCCATTGCAAAAGCCATTAAAGCATTCATCAAATTGTGTCTTCCTGGTAATCCAAAACGAAAATCTGTTAAAACTCCATTAGGTGTTTTTACGTCAAAAACATAGTTTCCGTTTTCAATTCTTATATTAAAAGCATTGTAAACTGCTTCCTCATTTACTCCCACAGTTATTCCTGAAAGTGGCAAATCGGTAGTAACAAACAATTTTGACTGATCTTCTACTTTTGCTGCAAATTCTGTAAACGATTCTTTAATTGCTTCATCAGTTCCATAAATATCCAAATGATCAGCATCCATAGAAGTTACGCAGGCAATATTAGGATGCAAATGCAAAAAAGAACGGTCAAATTCATCAGCTTCAACAACAGTCACGGTTTTTCCACTTCCTATTAAATTCGAATCATAATTCTCAACAATCCCTCCTATAAAAGCCGTAACATCAGCTCCGCTTTCATGTAAAATATGCCCTAGAATACTAGAGGTTGTGGTTTTCCCATGTGTTCCTGCCACTGCAAAACAAAAAGTATCTTTAGTAATAATTCCTAAAACTTCAGCTCGCTTTTTCACCTGATAATCACGCTCTAAAAAGTAATTCCATTCCGCATGCATTTTTGGAACAGCAGGCGTAATAATAACCAAGGTATTTTCGACAAAATAATCCTTAGGAATTAAATTAATATCGTCTTCAAAATGAATATCAATTCCACTTTCGATTAACTCATTGGTTAAAATCGTTGGCGTTTTATCATAACCCGAAACTTGTTTCCCGATATATTTAAAATAACGCGCCAAAGCACTCATACCAATACCACCGATACCGATAAAATAGACGTTCTGTATTTGATTTAGATTCATTTCAATTTCAATTTCAATTTCAATAACAATATCAATATTCAATAATTGACATTATGATTGGATTAATTATTCTAATTTTATTCTTCTGTTTTTGAAATTGTCATTAACAATTAATTGCTATTGCTATTTAATCAATTTCACAATCTCATCCACAATTTGCTTCGTTGCTTCAGGAAGCGCCAATTCTTTTATGTTTTCACTCAATTGTTTTTGCTTTTCCGGATCTTTTAATAAAGCTTCGAAAACCAAACTGAATTCAGCATCTAATTGTGATTCTTTAAGCAAAATAGCTCCTTTTTTATCCACAATTGCTTTTGCATTTTTTGTCTGATGATCTTCAGCAACATTAGGTGATGGAATAAAAATTACAGGTTTACCCACAATACATAATTCTGATACCGAAGAAGCACCGGCACGCGAAATAATAACATCGGCTGCTGCGTAAACAAAATCCATCTTTTCAATAAAAGCTACCACCTGAACATTGTCTGAATTATATTTTTTATATTCTTCAAAATATAATTTTCCACATTGCCAGATAATCTGAACATTCTGAGCCAATATATTTTCCAGTTCTTTCTCAATCAACTGATTGATTCTTCTGGCTCCTAAACTTCCACCAAGAACCAAAAGTATTTTTTTATTGGCATCCAATTTAAAATATGCAATTGCTTCTGCTCTTTTATTTTGGATATCAATCAAATCCTGACGCACCGGATTTCCGGTCAAAATCATTTTTCCTTTCGGGAAAAATCGCTCCAGATTTTCATAAGCCACACAAATAGCATTGGCTTTTTTACTCAATAATTTATTTGTAATTCCCGGAAAGGAATTTTGCTCCTGAATGAGCGTTGGAATACCCAACATATTGGCCATTTGCAATAATGGTCCGCTGGCAAAACCACCGGTACCGATAACAACATCAGGCTTAAATTCTTTAATTATTTTTCTGGATTTCCATAAACTACTCACTAATTTGAGCGGGAACATCGCATTTTGCAATGTCAATTTTCGTTGCAGTCCGGCAATCCACAAACCTTTGATAGCATATCCTGCCTGTGGTACTTTCTGCATTTCCATCTTATCTTCGGCTCCTACAAATAGAAACTCCGCATCAGGAAATCTTGATTTTAATTCATTGGCAATGGCAATGGCAGGGTAAATATGCCCTCCTGTTCCTCCGCCGCTTAATATGAATTTATAGTGTTTCATTGCTTCCAATTTATTTATTCAAAACAGCATTCATCGGATTAGACATTTTATCTTCTATCGAGTAAGCTTCATGCTGTTTTTGTTCTTCAGCAGCCAATTCAGCATCAATCAATCGTTGAAGTGCTTCTTCTCTTTTAGCCGCTTCTTTCTGTTCCTGCTCTATTTCTTCTTCTTTTTTGGTCACACCAATGATAATTCCCAAGGCAATACAAGTCATCCAGATGGATGTTCCTCCACTACTTATTAATGGCAGCGTTTGTCCTGTAACCGGTAATAATTCTACCGCAACCGCCATATTAATCATTGCCTGAAAAATCATTGGAAAACCAAGTCCTATGACCACTAATTTCCCAAAAAGTGTATTAGCTTTATGTGAAGCTACTACAAAACGAACAAGCAATAACAAATACAAACACAACACTCCTAGACCGCCAAGCAGTCCATATTCTTCAACAATAATGGCATAAATAAAGTCGGAAGAAGATTGTGGCAGGAAGTTTTTCTGAACACTTTTTCCCGGACCTAATCCATAAATTTTCCCGGATGCAATGGCAATTTTGGCTTTTTCTATTTGATAATCGTCTTCATCTGGTTTATCAGTACTGAAATTTTCAATACGGCTTTCCCAGGTTCTAACCCTGCTGAAAAACTTGGCATCAGGAAATGCTTTTGAAATCAACACGAAAAAAGTCAGAAACACAATCCCCGAACCTACAATAAACCCGATGTATTTTACCGGATATTTTCCAATAAACACTAACATGATTACCATCGAAAAAATCAAAGCAGTAGTTGAAAAATTCGAAGGAAGAATTAACATGAGCGTAATAAAAACAGGCAACCAAAGCTCTCTTAGCGAATCGACAAAATCGATAGGCTCCGTTCGGGTTTTAGACAAATAACGCGCTACGAACACAAATAAAACCAGAGCTGCAAAGGCCGAAGGCTGAAACGACAAACCTACAAACGGAATTTGGAGCCATCTACTGGCATTCGCCCCACCTATCACTGTTCCTTTTATCATTGCAATTCCTAAAACTACCCAAACTACAGGCAATAACAATTTAGAAATAGATCGAAAATAATGATACGGAACATTGTGTACCGCATAAATAATCGCGAAACCACAACAAATATGAATCAGATGTTTTAACAAATACCCTAACGTATTTCCTGTCCCATGACCCAAATAAGCCAGGTTACTACTGGCACTAAAAACAGGCATAAAGGAAAACAAGGCCAATAAGGCCACAAAAGACCAAATCCCTTTATCTCCTTTTAATCTGCTAATTAGTTCTTTCATGTTTTTTTAAGTTATGGGTTTTGAGTTATAGATAACATATATATCTTCTAACTCCTGACTTCCTGCTTCTAACTTTTTACAAATTATGCACTGCATCTTTAAATTGCCTTCCTCTGTCTTCATAGTTTTCAAACAAGTCAAAACTAGCGCAGGCAGGTGACAATAAAACTGTATCTCCTTTTTCTGAAATATGTTGCGCCATTCTTACGGCTTCGGTCATCGTGTTGACTTCAACCATAACATCAACCACATTTCCAAAAGCATCAATAATTTTTCTGTTATCCACCCCAAGACAAATAATGGCTTTTACTTTCTCACGAACCAATGCCATCAATTCGTTATAATCATTTCCTTTATCAACACCTCCAACTATCCAAACTGTTGGTGTATTCATACTGTCTAAAGCAAAAAAAGTAGCATTTACATTAGTTGCTTTCGAATCATTGATGTATTGTACATTTTGGATTTTCAATACTTTCTCAAGACGGTGTTCTACACCCTGAAAATTTGATAAACTTTCGCGAATTGTTGCTTTTCTAATTTGCATCAATTTAGCTACAGAAGTTGCTGCCATTGCATTTTTAAAATTATGTTTTCCTTCCAAGGCAATTGCTGCTGTTTCCATTTGAAATTCCTCTTGATTGATTATTGCTTCCATTGTGTTATTTTTTATAAAGGCTCCCTCACTAAATGTTTTTGTCAATGAGAAAGGAATTAATTTTGCTCTTGTTTTGTTCTTTTGTAACCATTCCGAAATCGCTTCGTCATCTGCATCATAAATGAGATAATCCTCTTCAGTCTGATTCATTGTTATTCTAAATTTCGAATCAATGTAATTCTCATATTTATAATCGTATCGGTCTAAATGATCGGGACTGATATTGGTTATAATCGCAATATGCGGCTTATAATTGATGATTCCGTCCAACTGAAAACTACTCAACTCTAACACATAACTATCGTATTTGTCTTCTGCCACTTGTTCAGCAAAACTCTTTCCGATATTTCCTGCCAGTCCTACATTCAATCCTGCTGATTTCAGCAAATGATAGGTTAACATCGTTGTCGTTGTCTTTCCGTTACTTCCTGTTATCCCTATCGTAATTGCTTTAGTAAAAGGAGCAGCAAATTCTATTTCAGAAATTACCGCAATTCCTTTCTCAACCAGTTTTTTCACGATGGCTGCTTTCTCAGGAATACCCGGGCTTTTCATCACCACATCGGCATTTAGGATCAGGGATTCAGTATGCTTTTCATCCTCCCATTCGATGCCTTTATTTATAAGAACTTCTTTGTAATTTTCTTTTATTTTTCCAAAATCAGATACAAAAACATCATATCCTTTTTCTTTTCCCAGAATGGCTGTTCCTACTCCGCTTTCGCCTCCGCCTAATACTACTAATCTCATATTATCTTAGTTTTAAGGTAACAATAGAAAGTATCGCCAGCATGATGGCCACAATCCAAAATCGGGTAACAATTTTACTTTCGTGATAACCTTTCTTTTGGTAATGATGATGTAATGGTGACATAAGGAAAATTCTTCGTCCTTCGCCAAAACGTTTCTTGGTGTATTTAAAGTAGCTCACCTGTAAAACCACCGAAAGATTTTCGACCAGAAAAATTCCGCATAAAAGTGGAATCAATAGTTCTTTTCGAACCGCAATTGCCAATACTGCAATGATTCCTCCAATTGTTAAACTTCCTGTATCTCCCATAAAAACCGAGGCCGGATAAGAGTTGTACCATAAAAATCCAATAAGCGAACCAACAAAAGCGGCAATAAAAACCGTCATTTCCCCCGAATTAGGGATGTACATAATATTGAGATAATTGGAAAATATAATATTCCCCGAAACGAAAGTAAAAATCGCTAAGGCTAATACCGAAATTGCCGAAGTTCCTGCCGCCAATCCGTCGATACCGTCGGTTAAGTTAGCACCGTTAGAAACCGCCGTGATGATAAAAATCACTACCGGAATAAAAACTAACCAAGCCCATTTCTCATAACCTTCACCTGTCCATGCCAAAACTTCAGCATAATCAAATTCGTTATTCTTAAAAAACGGAATTGTAGTTGCCGTCGATTTTTCTTCAACCGGAGCTGGTGTTACAACCGTTTCTGTAGTTATTTTAAAAACATCTGTTTTTCCGGTATCAGTTCTAACCGTTACCTGCGGATTAAAATACAATACACTTCCCACAATCAATCCTAATCCAACCTGACCAAAAACTTTAAAGATTCCTTTTAATCCTTGTTTGTCTTTTTTGAAAATTTTGATATAATCGTCCACAAAACCAATTGTTCCCATCCATAAAGTTGTCACAATCAACAAAACAATATAGATATTATGCAATTTGGCAAACAACAAAACAGGAATTAAAGTTGCAAAAATGATAATCAATCCTCCCATGGTAGGAGTTCCAGCTTTCTCATTTTGACCTTGTAAACCCAGCTCCCTAATGGTCTCTCCTACTTGCTGTTTTTGTAAAAAGCGAATCACTCTTTTTCCATAAATTGTTGACAACAATAACGAAAGGATAAAAGCTAATGCCGATCTAAATGTAATGTATTGAAAAACTCCTGTTCCGGAAATGTTCAATGTTTTGTTGAAATAATCAAATAAATAATACAGCATAATTTCACTATTTATGTAGTTCTTCTAAAATGGTTTTAACAATCTTCATATCATCAAATTCAGTGCGAACACCTTTGATTTCCTGATATGTCTCATGTCCTTTTCCGGCAATTAAGATAATATCATTGGGCTGAGCCAATTGGCAGGCAATTTTGATAGCTTGTTTTCTATCAGTTACAGCAAAAACTTTTTTATGATTTTGTGGTGGCACTCCGGCTTCCATTTCACCAATAATTACTTCCGGATCTTCATCTCGGGGATTATCCGATGTCAAAATGGTTTTATTACTTAACTCGGCAGCAATTCCGGCCATAATTGGTCGTTTGGCTTTGTCTCTGTTTCCGCCACAACCAACAATAGTGATTAATTGTTCGTTCTTTGTACGTACTTCATTGATAGTTTTCAATACATTTTCTAAGGCATCCGGAGTATGTGCATAATCAACTATGGCGGTAACATTCGAATCCGAAACTATGTATTGGAATCTTCCCGAAACACTTTCTAATTCTGACAATAAACGAAGTGTTTCCAGGTTATCCAAACCTAATTCGATAGCTGTTCCATAAATCGCTAACAAATTATAAGCATTGAAAACACCAATTAGTTTTACCCAAACCTCATTGCCTTCAATTTTAAGCAACAAACCTGATAATAAATTTTCCAGAATTTGTGCTTTGTAATCGGCATAGGATTTAAGTGCGTAAGTACGTTTTTTTGCTGATGTATTTTGCAGCATCACCGCTCCATTTTTGTCGTCGATATTAGAAATCGCAAAAGCTGTTTTGGGTAAGTTGTCAAAAAATGATTTTTTAACATCTCTGTATTCGGCAAAAGTTGGGTGATAATCTAAATGATCGTGAGACAAATTAGTAAATACACCACCTGCAAAATGCAAGGCTTCGGTACGTTTCTGGTGAATTCCATGCGAACTCACTTCCATAAAACAATATTCAACTCCTGCATGAATCATTTCATTCAAAAAATGATTGATTGTAATCGAGTCGGGAGTAGTATGCGTAGCTTTATACTCCAGATCATCAACCAATATTTTCACAGTAGAAAGCAAACCCACTTTGAATCCTGCTTTTTTAAATAACTGATATAACAAAGAAGCAATGGTAGTTTTTCCGTTAGTACCGGTGATTCCCACTAATTTTAATTTTTCGGATGGATTTCCAAAATAATTAGCCGCCATAAAAGCCAATGCTTTGTTAGTATCATTCACCTGAACATAAGTAACCTCACTAACAAATTGCTCCGGAAAAGTATCGCAGATAATGGCTTTAGCACCTAAATCAATAGCTTTTTGAATATAATCATGTCCATCAGAAATAGACCCACGAATAGCAACAAACACATCATTAGCTTCTATTTTTCTGGAATCAAAATCCAATTTCCCAATAACAACATCTGTCGATCCGTGAACCGCTTCGATGGCTACTTTGTATAATATGTCTTTTAATAATTTACTCATATCTTTTATTTTTCCACTCTTTTCACAAAGAGCTTAGTTGAAGCTACAATAATTCTAAGGTTATAGTAGTATTTTTTACAATATTCTGCCCTGCCTGTAACGATTGTTTTTTTACCTTGCCCATTCCGTTAGTTCTCACTTTCATCCCTAAATTTTCCAACAAAGCAATAGCATCCATTCCCGGCATCCCTTTTACATCTGGTATTAACTGCTGGTTTTTTTGAAGTTTTGCATAATACTCATTGTAATTTTTCTCTTGTTTAGGAATCTTTCTGTCCAGTTTTTTGATTTCATTTGTCGAAGGCACTTCAGTAAAAATCTTTTGGGCTATTCGTTTAAAAACTGGTCCCGCAACTCCTGCTCCATAAAAATCCCCTTTTGCTGTACTTGGTTTATGAACCACTACAATACAGGAATATTTAGGATGATCAGCCGGAAAATAACCTACAAAAGAAGAAGCATAATGCATTGGAGTACCATCTCTTTTCCCATAGTTCACCTGTGCTGTTCCTGTCTTTCCAGCCATCGAAAAATCTTTCGAATATAATTTAGAAGCTGTTCCTTTTTGTACCACATTTTTCAAAACCGCTTTTAGCTTCAAAAGTGTTGCTTGCGAACAAACCTTTGGATTAATCACTTCCGGTTCTATTTTTTTGATGGTTTTATTCCATTCTTTAATTTCAGAAACAAATTGTGGCTTCACCATCACTCCATTATTAGCCACAGCATTATAAAAAGCTAAGGTTTGCATTGGAGTTACAGAAACGCCGTAACCAAAAGCCATCCATGGTAATGAAATATTAGACCAGTTTTTATCCGTAGGCTGCGGAATAAATGGACGTCCTTCCCCTTTAAAATCCATATTCAACCTTTTGTTGAAACCGTAAGAATTAACACGATTCACAAACTTAGACGGATTGTTTTTGTAATTATCATACACCGCCTGAACCAAAACCGTGTTTGACGATAATTCAAAACCTCTTCCTAAAGAAATTTTTCCGTAACCACCTTGGTGCGAATCTCTAACCGACTTACCAGAATATTTTATTATTCCTCCATGTGTATCATAAACCGTACTGGTATCGGCAACTTTATCTTCTAAAATAGTCATTAAATCAACCAATTTAAAAGTAGATCCTGGTTCGTGAGATTCGGCTACTGCGTAATTAGTAGTTTCATAATAGGTTCCATCACTAGCTCTTCCTAAATTAGAAATTGCTTTTACCTGACCTGTGTGGGTTTCCATTACCACCACACAACCATGATCGGCTTCGTAATCTTGTAATTGTTTCAATAAAGCATGATGTGCAATATCCTGAATATACACATCAATTGTCGAGATTACATCGTATCCATCCTGAGGATCCACCTCATTCAAATCTCTGATAGGTTTCCACTGTCCTTTAGCAATTTTTTGCTTTAAAATTTTACCATCCTTACCATTCAGATAATCTCTGTAAGCCCATTCGATTCCTTTTCCATCCGAATGTCCTGCGTCATATTTTCTTTCGTAACCAATGGTTCTTTCGGCAATTTTACCAATAGGATGCTCACGTACCGTTTTTTGTTCGATTATAATTCCGCCTTTGTAAGCACCTAATTCAAATAAAGGAAAGCTCTTTATTTTCATATAATCGGTATAGCTCAAATCTCTGGCAACCAAATAATAGCGATTATTATTGGCTCTGGCTTTTCTCAATTCGTTTTGATAATATCCCGCTGGTTTTCCTAAAACAGTAGCTAACGAATCGGCAAGAGCATTAACATTTTTCTCGAAAGTTTCTCTCTTTGGTGCCAAAGCATCAAATCGGATGATGTATTTTGGAATTGAAGTAGCCAATAAACTCCCGTCTGCCGAATAAATATTTCCTTTGTTAGCAGGAATAACAAAATTTCGAACCGTTCTTTCTTTAGCTAACTCTCTATAATACTCACCTTCAACCCACTGAATATTAGTCAGCTTAACCGCAATTGCTATTGCCATCAAAAAGATACCACAAGCAACTAAATAGATACGGTACGATATGTATTTATCATCTACTGCCATAATTTCTTAAGGAAACTTTTCTCTTCTTCTTTCTTCACTTTTATTTTCACTGGAGGTACAGTTGACGGAAAAATTTGTTTTTCCACCATCTTTTCAGAAACGGTTGATTCCATTCGCAACTTCATTAATTCCGAACGTCTGTCAACAAATTCTGAGCGCAATTCTTTAACCTCTGAGGTTAATTCGGCTATTTTAAACACTTTTTGTTCGTATCGCTGTGTATTTGCAATCATAATTATTGCCAGAACAATCAAAAAAACAATAAAACGCCAATTTTTAATCGCATCTTCATCGATTAAAAACCTTGCTTTTAACAGATTGTAAATACTCGTTTTCATGGTTTATCTAAATCTTTTCAGCAATTCTTAACTTAGCACTTCTTGCTCTGTTATTAACTTTAATCTCTTCGTTATCAGGAACAATTAATTTCCCGATAGTTTTGAACGGAACCGAAAAATTCCCAAAAAAGTCACGTTCAGGTTCTCCTTCAAACATGCCGTTTTTTATAAATCTTTTAACCAAACGATCTTCCAGAGAATGATACGAAATCACACTTAATCGTCCCCCGGGATTCAAAATCTCTAATGATTGTTCTAAAAATTCTTTTAAAACATCCATTTCCTGATTCACTTCAATTCGAATAGCCTGATAAATTTGTGCTAACACTTTATTTCGAACTCTTTCCGGTAAATATTTCGCCAAAACCTCCTTCAATTCGTCGGTAGTTTTTATCGGTCTGTGTACTCTGGCTTCAATAATAGTTCTTGATAAAGCAGGTGCATTTTTCAACTCTCCGTAATCATAAAAAACCCTTCTCAAATTAGCATCGTCATACTCATTAACTACTTTATAAGCATTAAGATCGTTTTTCTGACTCATTCTCATGTCTAATCCAGCATCAAATCGGGTTGAAAAACCTCTTTCCGGCACATCAAATTGATGAGAAGAGACTCCTAAATCGCCTAAAATCCCATCAACATTTCTCACACCATGAAAACGCAAAAATCGTTTTATATGTCTGAAATTTTCATTAATTAACACAAATCGCTCATCAGGAAGCGCATTTGCAAGCGCATCTTCATCCTGATCAAAAGCGAATAATTTCCCATCAGGACCTAATCGTCTTAAAATTTCTTTCGAATGACCACCACCACCAAAAGTCACATCAACATACACTCCGTCCGGCTTAATATTTAAACCATCTACCGTCTCTTTAAGCAAAACCGGATTATGATATTCCATCGTTGTCGTCATTTATATTACCCATTACTTCTTCAGCCAAATCTGCAAAATCAACTCCGTCATCTATCGACTGCTCATACAAATCTTTATCCCAAATCTCCACAATATTCACCGCAGATGAAAAAACCACATCTTTAGTAATACTGGCAAAATTCACCAAATCCTTAGGCACTAATAAACGCCCCAAAGCATCAATCTCAACCATCTTAACACCAGCAGTAAACTTGCGGATAAAGTCGTTGTTCTTCTTAACAAATCGATTCAGCTTATTGATTTTTTGCATCATCAAATTCCATTCTTCCATAGGATACAACTCCAAACAAGGCTGAAACAACGAACGCTTCAGGACAAAACCATCCTGAAGAGAAGAAGCCAATTGCTTTTTTAAAGGAGAAGGCAACAAAACCCTCCCTTTAGCATCGACTTTACACTCGTATGTCCCTACAATTGCATTCAAAAGAATCGCTTTAAATGATATAGAGCAAAAATATAAAAAAATTTACCACCTTTTACCACTTTCTACCACTTTGTTGATAAGTTTACCCACTTCAAACCCAAAACCCTTAATTTTTAGACAATCAGAACATTAGCCAAAATGCGATTTCTTACAAACAACAAAATTCAATTCGAAAAACAAGACACAAAGCAGCTTCTTTTTTCAACCCTAAAAGCAACATAATTTCACAAAAAAAGCATAGACACTCAATAACATAAACAAGCTAACACTACGCTGCCACAAAAAAGACTTGGCAGATTCTGTTCGAAAAAATGTTTTCAAAAATTCTTTTTAACTGATTATATCCTATATTTGTCGAAATTGAAATTCGCATCCAAAAGCATGGAAAAAAACTATAAAAAAGAAGGAAGATACAGCTATTATGAAGCAGGAGAAGGGACCCCCATTGTCATTTTACACGGCTTAATGGGAGGACTAAGCAACTTTGATGGCGTAGCTCGTTACTTCTCTGACAAAGGATACAAAATTGTAATTCCAGACCTACCTATATACACCCAAAGTCTACTAAAAACTAACGTAAAAGCTTTTGCCAAATATGTAAAGGATTTTATCACTTTTAAAGGTTTTGACCGAGTAATTCTTTTAGGAAATTCACTTGGAGGACACATCGCTTTATACCACACCAAAATGTATCCTGAAAAAGTAGCCGGACTTGTAATTACAGGAAGTTCAGGACTTTATGAAAGCGCCATGGGAGACAGCTACCCAAAACGCGGCGACTATGAATACATCAAGAAAAAAGCCGAAGATGTATTTTACGACCCAAAAATTGCTACTCCCGATCTTATTGATGAAGTATATGCAACGGTAAATGACCGCATAAAACTGATTAAAACTTTAACCATTGCCAAAAGTGCTATTCGTCATAATATGGCTAAAGATTTACCCAAAATGCACGTTCAAACCTGCATTATCTGGGGAAAAAACGACAAAGTCACCCCTCCTGATGTAGCTGAAGAATTCAACAAATTATTACCTAATTCAACCTTGTACTGGATTGATCAATGTGGTCATGCAGCCATGATGGAGCATCCCGATGAATTCAATAAATTGCTGGAAGAATGGCTGACAAAAACTAATCTGAAAGCAGCTTCGGCATAAAACCGCTTTTTTTACATTAAAAAACATGAAAATCAATACCGCCGAATTCGTAATTAGCAACTCAGACGTAAGCAAATGTCCTAAGGATTTTTTGCCGGAATATGCTTTTATAGGCAGGTCAAATGTAGGCAAGTCTTCATTAATCAACATGTTGACTAACCGACAAAAATTAGCTAAAACATCCGGAAGACCTGGAAAAACCCAATTAATCAATCACTTTTTAATCAACAATAATTGGTTTCTGGTTGATTTACCAGGCTATGGTTATGCTAAAGTTTCAAAGAAAACCAAATCGGTCTTCCAACAATTTATCACTGATTATTTTGAAAAAAGACAGCAACTGGCTTGCGCCTTTGTACTAATTGATATTCGCCATGAAGCACAGGCAATTGATATTGAGTTCATGAGTTATATGGGCGAAAGCGAAATTCCTTTCTGCATTATTTTTACAAAAGCCGACAAAATCAGTAAGGTAAAAATCGATTCCCATGTTGCTGCTTACAAAAAACAAATGTTCGCTAACCATTGGGCCGAAATGCCTCCTTATTTTGTAACTTCATCAACTGAAGGCACCGGAAAAGAAGAAGTACTGAATTATATCGATGAAGTCAATCAAGAAATTTTTAAAAACAACAGCGGGTTTTAAATTCCAATTTTAGAAATTCCAAATCCCAAAAATAAAATACAAAAAAACCCCAAATTCCAAGTTTAACAATTGGAATTTGGGATTTTTTATGTTGGAATTTTCATCCCAACACTTCGGGATTATTTTGTCAAATCTAATTTCTCTGCAAAATATTCACAGAAATCCTTCATGGTTGCTGACATTTTCTCATCACCGGTAGCACGATGAAAAGTATCCGACATGGCTACTAAAGTTTGGTGAAAGAAAATCTTCATTTCATCCACAGGCATATCTTTAGTCCATAAATCGATACGCATACTTTCCTTCGCTTTACTATCCCAAACCGACAACATAATTGCTTTTGATTCTTCTAATTCAATTCCGCCGTCTTTTGCCGTCCAATACAATTTTTCCGGAATACGGTTTTCATCTAATTCTACAAGAAAATTTATTTCTGATTTATTTGTGTTTGACATTACTTTTTAGGTTTATAGTTTGATTTTTCAAAAATTTCTTTTGCACTTGTTTGCATTAATTGCGGCAAAGATACTTCATTATTTTTCATATACGAACGAACAATTTGCCAGCCTATCCAAGCCCCTACTCTTCCAGGAGACTCATTATCGATTTCCAAATAAAATTTAGAAAATGGCGCCGGACTGATAAATCTCGGAATCAACTTCGGATCATCATTATATAATAATTGATCTTCGATAAAATAACGCCACATATAACTTTCGTTTTCCTGACACCAAAGCAATTGCTCCGGCGTGTAACCTATTTTATCAGCATCAATATAATCTTCAGACAACAACACATCCTTAAGATACAACTGCTTTCCTGAATAAATCATCGCAGCCAAAAAGCTTTTCTCCATAGCCGGAGGTATTTGTCTTCTGGCAAAACTCTCCACCACATCAGGCATCATTTGTTTTGACTCAAAATTCTGTTTGATATAATTAGGAAACTGATAAAACTTATGTTCTTTTCCCAAATACATTTCAAGCGAAACAATCAACAAACTATCCGCATAAATTACCTTATTATTATAATCCATTTCAGCTATAATAGTATATATTTTAGGTGTTTGTGTTTTAGGGAAATTATATTTTATACGTTTAAAAACGCTTTCTAACTCTACTTTATAAGAATCAAAATCAGAAAACTTTTTTTGAACCTCACCGTACAATTCACGCCAAAGCGGATTTTGCATTTTTTCCAACCAAACATTATCATCATTACCAGCTGGAAAGAAAAAAGGAAATTCTTTTTTTATTTTAGGCAAATCTTCAGGAGGAGTTTCGAAAAAAATCTTATCAAATCGAACCACTTCCAAATCAACCGAAATAGCCTCTACCGCTTTTTCTTTATTATTTTTAGTCTCGCATGATAAAAAAAAGAACAACAGAACTAAGGAAAATACACAAGTTTTCATTTTATTTTAATTAAATTTGCAGCATTATATCAGGAACAACCAGTATGTTAACGAAGATTTGATGCAAAGATACATTTCCTGATGGTTAAAATTTGAACTATTTATGACTAAAAAAAGCACCCTAAAAGTTGATCAGGTAAACACTCAGATTGTCAATTGGTTAAAATCTTATGCTGAATCCACAAAAGTAAATGGTTTTGTGGTTGGAGTTTCAGGAGGTGTCGATTCGGCTGTAACCTCTACTTTATGTGCTCAAACCGGACTTCAGGTGTTATGTGTCGAAATGCCAATACACCAGCATGCAAGTCATGTAAGTCGCGCTAAAGAACACATTGAACAACTCAAAAAGCGTTTTTCTAATGTCAGCAGTGTTCACACTGACTTAACGGCTGTATTTGAAACTTTCAAAAATGAAGTTCCTACCAACTTTGAAGAAAACAAACTCAACCTAACTTTAGCCAATACCCGTGCCCGATTAAGAATGACAACTTTGTACTACTACGCAGGAGTTCACGGACTTTTAGTTGCCGGTACAGGTAACAAAGTAGAAGATTTTGGTGTAGGCTTCTACACTAAATATGGCGATGGCGGTGTCGATTTAAGTCCGATTGCCGATTTAATGAAATCGGATGTTTTTGCTTTAGCTTCCTATTTAGAAGTTCCCAATTCTATATTAACAGCACAACCTTCGGATGGTTTATTTGGAGATGAAAAAACCGATGAACAACAATTAGGTGCCAGCTACGACGAATTAGAATGGGCAATGTTGGAAGATGAACATAAAAATTCTCAGGACAATTATACTGAAAGAGAAAAAAAGGTGTTTGAAATCTACAAAAAACTCAACACAATCAACCAACACAAGATGAATCCGATACCAGTTTGTGTAATTAATCGGATTTAATACTATTTTATCTATAAAAAATAGCATTATTCCTTTTTTTTACCTAAATTTATATATACATTTCACACAAATAAACAACCCTAAAAAAATAAAATCATGATTAAAGTTTGTCTAGCCGATAATTTTCCGGTAGTACATTTTGGAGTAAAGTCGTACTTCAAAGACCATTCAGACATCTCAATAACTGCTAATGTAGGTAGTTTTTTGATGATAAGAGATATACTCTTAACAAAAGAAATTGACGTTCTTGTCTTAGACTTAGAACTAGAAGGTCTTTCGAGTATTTTTGAAGTTAAATCGCTTTTAAAGAATTTCCCTAAAACTAAAATTATTATTTTCAGCGGACTTTCTGAACAAATTTATGCTCCAAATGCCATCAAAGCTGGAGTTTCCGGATATGTTCACAAAAAAGAGAAATTAGAGACTCTTGGGCAATCTATAATCAAAGTTCATCAAGGTAAAATTATCATGAACGAAACAGTTAAGAAAAACCTGGCTTTAATTGCTAAACAAAGTAAAAGCGAGCGCCTGTACCGTAAACTTTCTAACCGTGAGGTAGAGGTTTTACGTTATTTAAGTGGTGGTAAGAAAAACCACGAGATTGCAGAAATCTTAAGTCTAAACGAAAAAACTATCAGTACGTACAAATTACGTTTATTAACTAAACTAAATGTTACTAATTTAGTTGACTTAGTAAACAAAGCTAAAAGTTTAGAAATCGTTTAATTTAAAAACGAGACATGACTCTGCCGAGTTTTTTTGAAAAAGCACGAGTGAGTTCATTATAATCTTTTATCATCATCATAGACTCCATATTATCCTGATCAGGTGATATGGAGTTTTTTAATTCCTCAATGATTCGCCCAACTAAGTACCACCTTAAGGTTAAAATGGTTTCAGAAACATTTTGACTTATGGTATCCTGCTTGGTTTTTGGAAAAATATTTTGTCCTTCCCAGTTGTGCATTACTAAACGCTCGTCTTCCATCAGAATATCAGTAACTTCCTGAGCATATTCAGCCGGCAAACGCATTAAATACTGCTCTAAACTAAAGCTGTCATTTTGAAGATAATAATTAATCAAATCATTAAAAATACCGCGAAACAAAGGATTGGCTAATTCTACCTCATCTTCCTGCAAACTCAAATAAATACGCTGAAAAACTTTATAGGATTTCATTTCAGAAACATTCACTATCTCACCTTCATCGTTGGTTTTCATCAAGACATCCTCAAACTCTTCGGTTTTATTTCCGTACAAAAGTAAAATCTCGATTATTTTGCGTTCCAAACGATACAAAACATCTACTCTTTCTGTAGGCTCGCTTGCATACCCTGGTTCTCCCGGATAATCCTCCGGTGGACCAAATCTGGGATCTTCCGGATCTCCTCCTGAATAGCCCGCACTTTTTGGGTTTGGATTTCTAAGAACTTCAAAAGGTTTTTGCTCTTGTTTTTGCTTTTTAGCAACTTCAGTAGCATCTTTTTGAATTAACTGAGCCAAAGTACTAATAAGCACCTGCTCCGAAATATCCATAATACGGGAACATTCCTGAATGTAAACTTCACGTTGAATACGGTCCGGTATTTTAGAAATACTTCCGACCATATCACGAATCAAATCAGCTTTCTTGATAGGATCGTTCTTAGCTTCATCCATCAAAAGTGAAGCTTTGAACTGGATAAAATCTTTAGCGTTATTTTCCAGATAAGCCACCAACTCATCGTGTGGTGTTTTCTTAGCAAAACTATCCGGATCCTCTCCATCAGGAAAAGTACAAACCTTAACATTCATCCCTTCTTCCAAAATCAAATCGATTCCTCGAACTGAAGCACGAAGTCCCGCAGCATCACCATCAAAAAGAACGGTAATATTTCTGGTCAATCGGTTGATTAAGCGAATTTGGTCCGGAGTCAATGCCGTTCCCGAAGAAGCCACCACGTTCTCAATTCCCGCCTGATTGAACTGAATCACATCAGTATAACCTTCCACCAAAAAACAATTGTTCAATTTGGCTATAGATTGTTTGGCCTGAAAAATTCCGTAAAGCACTTTACTCTTATGGTAAATTTCACTCTCAGGCGAATTCAGGTATTTTGCCGCTTTTTTATCATTGGTCAAGATTCGTCCTCCAAAACCTAAAATCCTTCCGGACATACTTTGGATAGGGAACATCACACGACCTTTAAATCGGTCAAAAGGACGGTCTTCTCTCGGAATGGTCAAACCGGTACTCTCCAGAAATTCCAATTTATAACCTTTCCCTAAAGCTTCTTTAGTCAAAGCATCCCAGGCTTCAGGCGAATATCCTAAACTAAACTTTTCAATAGTATCAAGAGTAAAACCTCTTTCTTTAAAATACGAAAGTCCAATTGCTTTTCCTTCTTCGGTATTTAATAGGGTTTTATGAAAATAATCTTTTGCAAATTCAGAAACCAAATACATACTTTCACGAGCATCCATATTGGCCTTTTCAGCATCGGTTTGCTCGGTTTCCTCAATTTCGATATTGTACTTTTTAGCCAAATAACGAATGGCTTCCGGATACGTAAAATGTGAGTGTTCCATCAGGAAAGCCACAGCATTACCTCCTTTTCCCGAGCTAAAATCCTTCCAGATTCCTTTAGCCGGCGAAACCATAAACGATGGCGAGCGCTCATCAGAAAACGGACTCAGTCCTTTAAAATTACTTCCGGCACGTTTTAATTGCACAAAATCACCAATAACTTCCTCAACACGGGCAGTTTCGAAAACAGTATCTATCGTAGCTTTTGAAATCAATTTTTAAAGAATAAAGTTGGAAAGCATCAAAGATACAATATCAATGGTAATTTTCAATAGCAATAGCAATGACAATGGTGATGACAATTTTCAATTTCAATATTAACTTTAAATCCAGTTTTTTAAAATTGATTTTTGATATTGAAATTGTCTATTTTTTTCTCTCAATCACGTAATTCACCATCAAAGTTAAAGCGTCTTTGAATTCGGAATCAGGATAATTTTGAAGTAAGGAAAGAGCTTCTTGTTGGAATTCGACCATTTTATTTTCGGCATAGGTCAGACCGTTATTATTTTTGACAAAAGCAATGACTTCTTTGACTCTCTTTTTGTCTTTATTGTGGTTTTTAATCGAATTAATTAACCACGACTTTTCTTTAGAAGTACAATTATTCAAAACATGAATTAAAGGCAGAGTCATTTTTTGCTCTTTGATGTCAATCCCTGTAGGTTTTCCAATAGCCTCCTCTGTATAATCAAACAAATCGTCTTTTATCTGGAAAGCCATTCCTATCAATTCACCAAACTTTCGCATATTCTCCACCTGAACCGTATCTTCAGAAACCGATTTGGCTCCCAATGCACAACAAGCCGCAATAAGCGTAGCGGTTTTTTTTCGGATAATTTCGTAGTAAACTCCTTCGGTAATATCTAATCTTCGAGCTTTTTCTATTTGCAATAATTCTCCTTCACTCATTTCGCGAACAGCGACAGAAATAATTTGAAGCAAATCAAAATCACCATTGTCTATCGAAAGCAACAATCCTTTCGATAACAAATAATCACCAACCAAAACGGCAATTTTATTTTTCCAAAGTGCATTAATGGAGAAAAATCCTCGACGACGGTTACTGTCGTCCACCACATCGTCATGAACTAAAGTTGCAGTATGAATCAACTCAATTACCGAAGCGCCTCGATAGGTTCTTTCGTTTACACTTCCACCGGAAATCATCTTAGCGGTTAGAAAAACAAACATCGGACGCATTTGTTTTCCTTTTCTGTTAACAATGTAATAAGTAATTCTGTTTAACAGCGCCACTTGGGAAGACATCGACTCATAGAACTTTTTTTCAAAAAGTTCCATCTCATTAAATATGGGCTGTTTTATTTGAGAAGTGACATTCATTTAGGTTTCAAATATACTATTTTAAATAAAAAGACATTCGCTTTTTTAAATACTTATCTATTTTATTAGTTAATTTTATACTATAAAACTCAAAATTGCGTTTTTAAAATTTACAAAATTGCCCCATTAAACCATTTAAAAATTTCGCCATCTTACTCTAAACCAAAAACCTAAGAATTATGAAAACAAAAATTTTATTAATCGCAGTGTTTTTTACCATACTAACTTTTTTCAGTTGTAGTTCCAACGACGCTACAGCTGATAATACAGCAGTAGTTTCTTCTGATGATGTAGCATTAACTGCAAAAATCGACACTTCGCTGGAAGATATCGATGCCATTACCGAAGACCAATTTAATGCGCAACAAAGTATCTCAGGAAAAATTGACAGTTACCGAAAAAGTATCTTGCCCAGCTGCGCAACCATCAACACAGTTTTAACTAACAATGTCTGGACAAGAACTATCAATTTTGGCACAGAAGGATGTACCTTAGCTAACGGCAATACTATCAAAGGAAAAATCATTATTAGTTTTACAAATGATTTTAGTACTTCGACACATTCAATTTCCTATACTTTTGAAGGATTCTACCACAATGGAAAGTTAATTGAAGGAAATAAAAACACAACTTACACAAAAAAAACAACTGATTTACTTAATGAAATCCATCCTGTTATGACACACTCAATTGACATGACTGTGACATTTGATGATGGGAAAATTTATAAAATAACAGGAACCAGAACAAGAGAAATGGTCGAAGGATTCAGCACTCCACTGGAATGGGAAGACAATGTTTTCTTAGTAACAGGAAATAGCAATATTACTAAAAAAGACGGAACCGTAATTACTTGTACAATTACTAATCCATTACGTTTTGAGATGAGTTGCAGATCTCCATTCCCGATTTCCGGAACTAAAACAATAACTAAAAACAATTCAACTGCAACATTAGATTTTGGAGATGGCGATTGCGACTCCCTCGCAACAATAACTATCGACAATGTAAGAACCGAAATTTCTTTAAGAAAATAACAGTCCTAAAAACTAAAAAGCATCCGATTATTGTTTCTTTTTAATTCAACAATCGGATGCTTTTTTATTTAAAAAAATTAAGCTTCTTTATTGGCCAGTTGCCCGCAGGCCGCATCAATATCTTTACCCCGGCTTCTTCTCACCTTAACTACAATACCTATAGCTTCAAGCGCTTTGACATAAGCATTAATCGATTCTTCCGAAGCCTGTTGGAACTCTCCATCATCAATCGGGTTGTATTCAATCAGGTTCACTTTACAAGGCACATATTTGCAAAATTTCACCAAAGCATCCACCGAAGCCTTATTATCATTAATTCCCTTCCAAACCACATATTCATAAGAAATCTTGCTTTTAGTTTTCTTATACCAATATTCCAAAGCTTCACGCAAATCAGTCAACGGGAAATTTTTAGAAAAAGGCATAATTCGGGCTCGGATTTCGTCAATTGCCGAGTGCAGCGAAACTGCCAATTTGAATTTCACCTCATCATCGGCCATTTTCTTAATCATTTTTGGAATCCCCGAAGTAGAAACTACAATACGCTTAGGTGACATCCCTAATCCTTCTTCCGAAGTAATCATATCAATCGCTTTGATTACGTTATTATAATTCATCAATGGCTCACCCATTCCCATAAAAACAATATTCGACAAAGGATGATTAAAGTACAAACGACTTTCTCTGTCTATGGCAAGAACCTGATCGTAAATCTCGGCTGGCTCTAAATTTCGCATTCTTTTTAATCGGGCAGTAGCACAAAAATTACAATCTAAACTACAACCCACCTGACTCGAAACACAGGCTGTAGTACGTGTTTCTGTAGGAATCAAAACCGATTCTACCACCAAACCATCATGCAAACGAACCGCATTTTTTACCGTTCCGTCATCCGAACGCTGCATGGTATCAACTTTAATGTGATTGATAACAAAGTTGGCTTCGAGCATTCCACGAGTTCCTTTGGAGATATTAGTCATATCTTCAAAACTGTGCGCACCCTTACTCCACAACCATTCATAAACCTGATTTCCACGAAATGCTTTATCATTATTCGCCACAAAAAAATGGCGTAATTCTTCTTTAGATAAGGCCCGTATGTCTTTTTTCTCAATCATGGCGCAAAGTTAATTACAATTTTGAATTATACTGAATTTTTCTAAGCCACAAAATTATATTTTGTAACTTTGTTTTATAAAACAATCCGTCATGGGACTTCCAGAATTAAAACAAAAAATTCAAATGCAAATTGAGAATGCGGACGAACGTTTATTACGTATCGTTTCATCTGTTTTTGATAATTATTTGAATGAAGAACCAATAGTCGAAACTAAAAACAATACTGTTGACGAATCTATAGTAGCGTACAACATAACAGGAAAACCTTTAACCCTAGAAGAATACAATCAGGAAATCGACAAAGGAATTGAAGATTTTAAAAATGGCAGGTCTATTTCTCATGAACAACTTTTAAAAGAAATCAAAAGTTGGAAAAATGAAATATGAAATTAAATGGTCAATTAGCGCATTAAACGACCTAAAAAAAACTTAGAACCATAATTTCAGATTCCAAATTTAAAGCTATTTATAAAGCTCCTGAACAAATTATTTTTCCAGAACAATTTCAAATTGATGAATACAGAAAAGATTGCAGAAGAATAATTGAAGGCAATTACAAAATTTTATATCAATTTGAAAGCAACCAAATTAGAATAATCAAAATTTTTAACTCCCAACGCGACCCTATAAAAAGTCTAAAATAATGCATTTCATATCCCAGGAATTAGAAGATTATGTTGAACAACATTCTGAAAACGAACCAGAATTATTAGCAGCATTAAACAAAGAAACTTATCAAAAAATTCTTTTACCCCGAATGCTTAGCGGGCATTTTCAAGGACGTGTTTTGAGTATGCTCTCAAAACTGATACGCCCGGTAAACATTCTTGAAATTGGAACCTACACCGGTTATTCAGCATTGTGTTTATGCGAAGGAATGCAGGAAAATGGTCAGTTGCACACCATAGACATCAAAGAAGAGTTAGTCGATTTTCAAAGAAAACATTTTGATAAATCCCCCTGGGGAAATCAAATTGTACAGCATTTAGGAGAAGCAATTGACATAATCCCCACACTTGACATTAAATTTGATTTGGTTTTTATTGATGCCGACAAAGAAAATTATCTGAATTATTTTGAACTGATTGTTCCCAGAATGAACAAAGGAGGTATTATTTTATCAGACAATGTACTCTGGAGTGGAAAAGTTTTAGAACCTTTACATCCAAAAGACATCAGCACAAAAGTCTTACTCGATTACAATAAATTATTAAAAGAAGACCCAAGGGTTGAAACCGTTTTACTCCCTATTCGCGATGGATTAACAGTAAGCAGAGTTCTTTAAGATATTATTATTTATTTAAAAAAACGCATATTCATAGTTTACGGATATGCGTTTTTAAATTTTGATAAAACTCTTAAAGCGGAAAATATTTTATTTGTGTAAATTGATATATTTTAAAAACAAACCATCCTGTTAACGCTCCAAATAAATAACCCGATAATATATCTAAAGGATAATGTAACCCCAAATAAATACGACTGTAGGCAAAAATTAAAGGCCAGAGAAACAACAAAAACGTATATTTAAAATACGGCTTAATCAGATGATAAATAAACACCGCTGCCGCCATACTATTGGCCGCATGTCCTGAGAAAAAACTAAACGATTTTGTTTTTTTAACCACCCTGATTATCGAATAAATATCGGGATTATTACAAGGACGTAATCGCTGAACTCCATGTTTAAACAAATTAGTACATTGATCGGTAATTAAAATCAGCAGTGCAATAAACAGAAGAACATACAAAGTTTGCTTACCTCCGATTTTTCTGTAAATAATATAAAGCAACAGTAAAAAAAGTGGAATCCAATTGGTTTGTTTAGTTATAAAAAGCCACAAACCATCGTAAGATTCAGAACCTAGTCCATTCAAATAGACTAATAGTTGAATATCTAAAGAAAGGAGTTTGTCTAACATTATCGACTACGTTTTACAGGACCTGTGATATCTTCAATATCTTCTTTGATTTTAGTTGCCTGAACAACACCATCTCCTAAAACATCTTCTTTTATCTTATCAATTTGAGTATTGATACCACCTGTCATTTCTGACAATGATTTTGCATCTAAACCGTTTTCTTCTGCTCCTTTTTGAATCTCATGTTTGATATCATTTGTGGCATTTTTTAATTGCGCCATCGCTTTTCCCATTGTACGGGCAATTTCCGGAATTTTATCCGACCCAAACAACAACAACACTACAAACATTATAAAGATTAACTCTCCTCCTCCAATACCAAACATATTCTATCTATTTTTTTAAAATGCAAATATACCAAAATTAAAAAAGTCTATTTTTAAATTTTTTCTTAAAATAAAAAACCAATGTTTTTTCAAACAAATACTGTTCTTCTAGTGTTTTGTTATTTTTTGATACTCTACATTCTTAGTAACCAGAAAATCCATTAATCGAAACTCTTCACTTGGCTGCATCAGTTGTCTTGACTTAGAATCGTTCTCGCAGTAAATCAAAAACAATTTAATCTCATCATCCTTTAGATGCAAAGTATTAGAAAAAAAGCTGTAATTCACCTTATTCATTACCACTTCAGAAAAACTAGTTTCTTTGTAAAAATCGACTTTTTGCGGATTATTTTTTCTTAAAACACCTAGTACGTCTTTATAAATCCTTACAAAATCGACCCCGTTTTCTATACCACCTATAGGAGGTAAAGTTTTATTTTTAGGAGAAGATTTAGCATCGTCAAAATATTTCATATCAACATATTTTTGCGTATTCCCTTCAAGCGGGCTTAATTCCTTCTTGGCCCGAATTAAAACCTCAGCCAGTTCATTCGTAAAAATATCCAAATTCACAATCAGCTTAGGCGCAGCAAAATCAGCTTCGGTAAGAACAATTCTTTTCGATTTAAAAGACAAACTGGAAAATACTAAGGTATCATAAACTTTTGCCTTGACTTCAAAAAGTCCGAATTGATCTACCACATCTCCCACATTAGAATTCACATTAAAAACAATTACGTTTTCAACCGGAACCAAATTATTTCGCACCTGTCCTTTAAGTGTTCTTTGCGCACCTATTTGACTAAAAGAAAATTGAGCAAAGAGAAGAAAAATTAAAATGCTTACTTTAGTTTTCATATACCGTTATTTTATTATAATTCTTAGCCAGAGTTAAAATATAGAACTTGGACAGGGTTTTATTTTTTGATTTTAATGAAGATACAAAATCATTATTTTCGATACAATACAACTGAAAATCCCTGATATATTCTTTTTTAACTTTTAATGTCTCAATATAAAAATTTTCTTCAAAAAGATATTCTAATTTAGCCATCAATTGTTCTTTTTCAGCAACAATTAACTCTTTTTTCAACATAGCAGTTCTTCCCGACATCCAGTTTAAAGGTCTGTCTAAAAAACCCGATCTTGCAGAATACAATCGCCTTTCGGCAACCGTGTATTTTTTTTGTCCACTTGGAATAATCCCTAAACTTTCAGCACTAATCTTAGAATCTTCTTTGATAATTACTTCTTTGAGCGGAATACTTTCAATTTGTAACTGAATCATTAAAACAGCTTTTTCTAAATCGGCCCGGACTATCTTTCTACGTAAAGTTACAAGATTTACAGCAGAAAACAGCAGTTGATCACCTTCTTTTACTAAAAGCATAAAACTCCCATTCACATCACTTGAAGTTGTTTTTTGAGTAGTCTCATTCACAATATTAACACCTTCAACCAAAGTTGAATCAACACGAATGATTCCGTGAATTTGTTTTCTGTCATCCTGACTAAAAACAATCTGACAAAATAAAAAAAGAAATAGTAAAAAAAGATTATTTGTTTTCAAGGGCAATTATCGCTTTGTATTTTACTGCCAATTCTCCCAACAAAAATTCAATTGTAGTTTTATTTTTCATCTCTAATATTTTGGTAAATTTTTCATTATCCACCACATAATACTCAAAACCTTTTATATACTCCAAAGGCAGTTGCAATGTATTAATAAAATGTTCCCTGTCAAACATTTTTTCCAACATCACCATATAAGATTCTTTTTTCTCGATTGCTATCTCTTTTTTCAGCATCTTACTACGACCCGAAATAAGATTAATTACAGGATCTAAACCCATCGGATTTAATCGTGCCGAACTCGCAGTAGCATATTTTCTTTCGGCCGGTGTATATTTTTTTTGATCTGAAGAAACAATTCCAAGCGATTCCGCACTAATGGAATTATAATTTCTAACCACTACTTCATTCAACTCATGAACCATTGGAATTAAATATACATTTAAAATGGTTTTCTGAAAATCTTCACTGCACAATACTAATTCTTTACGCTTAGTCTGCAAGCTCGAAAAAAGCAAAGTATCGCCCACATTAGCCTCAATCACAAATTCTCCGTTTGTATCTGTAAAAACCGTTTGCTCCGATGCTAAATTAATAACATAGATGTTATCCAAATTTAGCACATTAGCACTCACCTGACCTTTTATCTCAGGAGCTTTATTTGCCTGCCCAAAAACAACTGTAGCAAACAAAATAAAAAACGCAACCACAAATCCTTTCATCTTACACATTCTCAAGCAGTAAAAATAAATCAGACCCATCCCAATTTGATACTAAGGAGCTGATAAAAATTTGTTAATAAATCCACCCAAAAAGCTAATCGTTTTTATATCTTTAAATCAAAAAAAACAATGAAAAACCTACTATTAGCCAGTACCTCCACCCTTTATGGAAGCAGCTACTTAGAATACCTTCTCCCTAAATTAAAACTACATTTCAAAAATTGCAAAACTATACTATTTATTCCTTACGCCAGACCAAGCGGAATTACGCATGAGGAATACACCCAAAAAACAGCTTCGGCTTTCGCCAAAATCAATATTTCCATAAAAGGGATTCACGAATACGAAAACCCGGCACTAGCCATTCAAAATGCCGAAGGCATATTTACAGGCGGAGGCAACACTTTCCTGCTGGTAAAACAACTGTACCATGAAAAAATCATGACTACATTAAAAGAAACGCTGGAAAAAGGAACTCCGTATCTTGGTACCAGTGCCGGAAGCAATATTGCCGGACTCAGCATGCAAACTACCAATGACATGCCTATTGTTTATCCTCCAAGTTTTCAAACCCTGGGATTGATTCCTTTTAATTTAAATGTACATTTTCTGGATACCGATTCCCAATCAACACACATGGGAGAGACCCGTGAAACCAGAATCAACGAATTTCACCAATTCAATAATTTTCCTGTTCTGGGACTAAAAGAAGGGAGTTGGCTCAAGATAAAAGAAGGAAAAATAATTTTGAAAGGAAAATTATCAGCTAAATTATTCCAAAAAAACCGAATTCCGATTGAACTAAAACCAAACTCAGAATTGAGTTTTATACAATAAAAAAACCGAAACTATGAAGTTTCGGCTTTCTATTATGAGCGGAAGACGAGGCTCGAACTCGCGACAACCAGCTTGGAAGGCTGGAGCTCTACCAACTGAGCTACTTCCGCATAACGGGTGCAAATATACAAATTATTCAAACACCTCCAAATTTTATTTTAAAAAAACCGAAACTATTAAATTTCGGTTTCTATGAGCGGAAGACGAGGCTCGAACTCGCGACAACCAGCTTGGAAGGCTGGAGCTCTACCAACTGAGCTACTTCCGCATTAGCGTGGTGCAAATATAAAGAATAAGTTAAGTTGAAAACAAATTTTTAAAGCATATTTTTTTATCTCAAAAACATTTTAAAGCATAACTTTTTTAAAACGAAACTGTTACCCCTAAGTTTTTTTTCAAAAAAAACAATCTAGGAAACCAATTTTGACAAATGCTGATACGATTCTGAAGGATAATAGATAAACAAACAGGATTTATCCTTGATAGTACGAATCAATTCTTCAGTTATTTCTACAGGAATTGCCGGACAGCCAAGACTTCTTCCCAATCTTTTGTTGTTATGAATAAAAGCATCCGAAACATAATCAGCACCATGAACAACAACTGCCCTTCCTCTGGCATTGTCATTGATTCCTTTTTCCAAACCATCCAGTTTCAACGACTTTCCATGCTTTCCATTATACACTTCACCGGTAACATAAAAACCCAAACTGCTTTTATACGATTCCGGAGCATTAGAAAAACTATTCGCAAACTCTCCTCCGGTATTTCTGCCATGAGCTACCAGAGAATGATACAAAATAACATCAGTATCCAAATCAATCACCCAAAGCCTTTTAACATTAGCCGACATGCTAAAATCAATCAGGGTAATTATATTTTTAGAAACAACTCCCTGAGCCTTTAACTTATAAAAACCTTCTAAAGCCTTCTTAAAACTTTCTAACTTAGGCAAATCATAATTTACCGAATGCAACTTATTATAAATCTCCTCTATGCTTGGCTCTGTAAAATCACTCAACTGATGCGTCTTGATAATCACCTCTTTTTTGTTTTCTTTTGAAAAAAAGACATTAGTAGTTCCTAAGAAAAACACGAGCAACAAACAACCCAAAAAACCCCTACAAACCATTGAATACTAATTACTTAAAAACTTAATTATGCTGCCAAAAATATAAAAAAAGCACTCTATAAAAAAACAAAACAACATTAATAAGATAGTTTTAACCTGTTAGTAGTTCTTTTATTACACATATAGCTGTTAAAAAGTTGTTAATTTCACTAGTTTTCTTATTTTTGCCTAAGATATCATTCCTGCATGAAGTTATTCCGTTTATCAATATATTGTCTCTTAGCGTTATTAAACCTGAGTCTTTTTGCCCAAAAAAAGAGTGTTTTGGCAAAATCAAAGACAAAGGAACTTGCTATTGACGGAAAAATTGACGAAGACGAATGGACACAAAATACTGAGGTCGCTTCCAATTTCATTATGTTTGAACCCGATAACGGCAAACCCATAAGCGAAAATAAAAAAACAGAAGTCAAAGTTGTATATGACAATGAAGCCATATATATTTCGGCTGTTATGTATGATGACGAACCTGACAAAATCCAACGCGAATTAACAGAAAGAGATGTATTTGGCGTAGCCGATCATTTTGCCGTTTTTATAAACGGATTTAATGACGGGCAACAGGATTATCGATTTTATGTGAGTTCTACCGGGGTACAAATGGATTGTTTGGCCACCGAAGAAACCGAAGATTTTACCTGGGATGCTATATGGCAAAGCAATGTCAAATTAACTTCTTTTGGCTGGACGGTAGAAATGAAAATTCCTTATGCTGCAATCCGTTTTCCTAAAAGCAAAAAACAAATCTGGGGAATCAATTTCATGCGCGAAATTAAAAGAAATGCGCAAAAATTCACTTGGAATCATATCGACACCAGAATAGGAGCCGTATTGACTCAATCAGGAATATTGGAAGGAATAGAAAATATCAATACACCTACCCGCTTATTTCTAATTCCTTATACTTCGGCTTATTACCAAAAAGACAATTTTTCTGCCGACAAAACACTAAAAGCAGGATTAGACATTAAATATGGAATTAATGATGCTTTTACGCTGGATGCCATTTTAATTCCTGATTTTGGACAAACTAAATTTGACAATGCAATTCTAAATCTACAACCTTTTGAACAAAAATTAGACGAAAACCGACCTTTTTTTACCGAAGGAACGAACTTATTTAATATTGGAAATTTATTTTATTCCAGACGAATTGGCGGTAATCCTATTGTAAGCAAAGAGGAAGTTGAAAGCGGTTTAGGAAATACAGAAAGTATTTCTGAATACCCAAACACTGTAAAACTTATTAATGGTCTAAAAATCTCCGGAAGAACAAAAAACGGTTTAGGAATAGGATTTCTTAATGCTGTAACCGAAAAAACTTTTGCCACAATAAAAAACACGGATAACAACAATACCAGAACAGAAGTTATCGAACCTTTAACAAACTACAACATCCTTGTATTAGATCAACGATTCAGACAAAATTCATCAGTTTCTTTCATTAACACTAATACCACTCGTAATGGCAGTTTTAGAGACGCCAACATTACGGGATTAGTATTTGATTTAAACACTAAAGGAAACACCTATAATCTTTCAGGCGATTTCAAATACAGTAGCATCAATGATTCTAAAAATTATAACGGAATTAAAAGCTTTATTAATTTTGCCAAAACCAGCGGAAAATACCGCTACCTTTTTAACGGAAAATACACTTCAAAAAACTTTGATTCAAACGATTTGGGGATTTTGTTCTACACTGATTATTACAGCGGCTTTGTTAATACCAGCTATCGTATTCTAAATCCTACAAAGTTTTTCAACACCTTAAAAATCGAACAGGAAGTAAATTTAGACGTTGACAACAGCACTAACAGATTACAAAACACCAGCTGGATACAAACCATTGTAACCGCTACTACTTTAAAATTATTCTATTTTCAACTTGGAATTAATTTACTTCCCTTTGAAACATTTGATTTCTATGAACCGCGCCAAACAGGCAGGTTTTTGAGCATTCCCAGAAAATTTTCTGCTTACTTAGAAATGGAATCCAATAAAAACAACAACCTAACATTCGACATAACGCCTTCTGTCGAAAAATTTGACGAAAACAAGCGATTTTCATACCGAATTTATGCCGGTCCTAAATACCGGTTTAACGATAAATTATCTATCGGTTTTTATACAGATTATACAAATGAAAGAAACAATATTGGCTGGGTTGACAACAACGATACCGAGATTATTTTCGCCAAACGAAACGTATCAACTTTACAAAACAATCTTACAGGCAAATACTCCATCAACAACAAGATGACAATAAACCTTAATGCCCGTTATTATTGGTCGTATTCGTCAAATAAAAATTTCTATAACTTAGAAGACAATGGGCATTTAACAGCTAATAACAGCTACAATACCAATAAAAACAGAAATTTTAATTCCTGGAATTTTGATTTATCTTATTCCTGGTGGTTTGCTCCTGGCAGCCAGCTTTCATTATTATATCGAAATTACTCTCAGGAAGAAACCAATATCATTCAAAGAAACTTAAACAAGAACATCAACTCTATTTTTAACGCTAATATGACTAATATTTTCTCTATTAGTTTGCGTTATTTTATTGACTATAATTCGGTGAAAACTAAATTCTAAACCGTATTAATTTCAATAAAACAGCTCTTCTGTAAAAGAATTAACATTTTTACTACGGCTAAATTCCCGAATACATAATAGTCGTTTTATTGCTAACGAAGATTTTAGAAATAATTTATCTTTGTGCAAAACAAAAACTATAATGAGCAAAAAAGTAATCTTAATGATTTTGGATGGTTGGGGAAAATCTCCTGATCCGAAAGTATCTGCAATTGACAATGCAAATGTTCCCTTTATAAACAGTCTTTACACTAAATACCCTAGTGCACAACTTAGAACCGACGGTTTACATGTAGGTTTACCGGAAGGTCAAATGGGAAACAGCGAAGTAGGACACATGAATCTTGGTGCCGGGAGAATTGTTTATCAGGATTTGGCTAAAATTAATTTGGCTGTAGCCAATAAAACTTTAGCACAGGAACAAGTCTTAAAAGATGCTTTTCAGTACGCAAAAGACAATAACAAAAAAGTACATTTCCTAGGATTAGTTTCTGACGGAGGTGTGCACTCACATACTTCTCACTTGCGTGGATTAATTGATGCCACTCAGGATTATGGTTTAGATCAGGTTTTCATCCACGCCTTCACTGACGGTAGAGATGTTGACCCTAAATCAGGAAAAAAATACATTCAGGATTTAACGGATTATATTGCCAATACTCCGGTAAAAATTGCTTCTGTAATTGGTCGTTACTATGCGATGGATCGTGACAAACGTTGGGAGAGAGTAAAACTGGCTTATGATTTAGTTGTTCATGGAAAAGGAACTCCAACACACAATATAGTGACTTCAATCGCTACGAGTTACGGAAACGACATTACAGACGAATTCATTGAACCTCTTATAGCTGTAGGTGCTGACGAAAAACCATTAGCAACTATTCAGGATGACGATGTGGTTATTTTCTTCAACTTCAGAACTGATAGAGGACGTGAATTGACTGAAGCACTTTCGCAGCAGGATTTCCACGAACAAAACATGCATAAATTAGACTTGTATTATGTTACATTGACTAATTATGATGAGACTTACCAAAATGTAAAAGTGGTTTACAACAAAGATAACATCACTGAAACATTAGGAGAAGTTTTAGAAAAAGCAGGAAAAAAACAAATTCGTATTGCCGAAACCGAGAAATATCCACACGTGACTTTCTTCTTTTCAGGAGGTAGAGAAGTGCCGTTTGAGGGAGAATCCCGTATTTTGAGAAACTCTCCAAAAGTAGCTACTTACGATTTACAACCGGAAATGAGTGCTTATGAATTAGCCGATGCACTTTGTCCTGAACTTGAAAAAGGAGAAGTGGATTTTGTATGTTTAAACTTTGCCAACGGGGACATGGTAGGACACACCGGAATTATGGAAGCTGCTATCAAAGCTTGTGAAGCCGTAGATAAATGTGTCGAACAAGTAATCACTACCGCACTGGAAAACGGATATTCAACCATTGTAATTGCCGACCACGGTAACTGCGAAACAATGATTAACCCTGACGGAAGTCCTAACACGGCTCACACCACTAATCCGGTACCTTTTATATTAGTTGACAATGATCAAATAGCTATTCAGGACGGTGTTTTAGGAGATATTGCCCCTACTATTTTAGATTTGATGGGAGTAGCTCAACCTGCTGCTATGTCGAGTCATTCGTTATTAGCGAAATAATAGATTATTTTATACTATTTCATCAAACGGCTGTTCAAATAAGGACAGCCGTTTGTTATTTACCAACTGCTGAATTGACTCAACAATTATCATTTTTAACAACAAAAAGACCAAAACTAAAACAACATTAAAACAACATTAAAATAACATTAGAAAACGCTTTGTTTTTGCATAATTAAATGTTAAAAACACAAAATTAACAGTATTGCTATTAAATTTGCACAAAAATGATTAACAATGGATTTGTTAGCAAATTTAAAAATCAAAGTAAACGAAAAGCTGTATCTGAAAGATCCTGAAACATCTGAATTAGGAAAAAAGATCATTCAACAAAGCATTTTATTAATAGACGAAATTGGTTTGGAAAGTTTTACATTTAAAAAACTTGGTGAACAAATCCAGTCTAACGAAAGCTCCATTTACCGTTATTTTGAAAACAAACATAAATTAGCAATCTATTTATCGAGTTGGTATTGGACCTGGATGGAATACAAACTCGTTTTAGCGACTAATAACATTGAGAATCCTAAGGAAAAATTAACCAAAGCCATAATAGTTGTCACAGAAAAAGTAAAGGATGATGACAACACCAAACATATTAATGAAGCAATTTTAAATAAAATCATCATCTCTGAATTCAACAAAACACTATACACCAAAGAGGTAGATGAAGACAACAAGGAAGGATATTTTTTAGTTTATAAAAAAGTAATCAATCAGTTAGCAACTATATTTTATGAAGTTAACCCTGATTATCCCTATGCTAAGAGCTTAGCTTCCACATTAGTCGAAGGAAGTTTGCATCAGCACTTTCTTAATGAACATTTACAAACTATAACCGATTGTACGGATCAGATTTCGCCAACTGACTTCTATCTTGACCTTATAACCAACGCCTTAAAAAAATAAATATTTATGAAGCCCTTACAACGATTTTTTAACTTATTAAAACTGGACAAAAAAGACGTTTATCAGTTGTTCTTTTATTCTATTTTTTCAGGAATAATCAGTTTATCATTGCCTTTAGGAATTCAGGCTATAACTAATTTTATTCAATCAGGAAGAGCAAGTGTTTCGTGGATTATGTTAATTATCCTGGTTGTTTTTGGTGTTGCTTTAGTGGGTATTTTATCATTAATGCAGTTGCGAATAACTGAAAATTTACAACAAAAAATATTCATCCGGTCTTCTTATGAATTTGCTGTACGACTTCCAAAGATAAAATTTGAGGAATTCTACAACAACTACCCCCCGGAACTGGCTAACCGCTTTTTTGACACCTTAACAATCCAAAAAGGAACTTCAAAATTATTATTAGATTTTTCAGCTGCATTACTCCAAATTGTTTTTGGACTCATCTTACTTTCATTGTACCATAGTTATTTTATCTTTTTCGGTATTTTACTCTTCGCTCTATTATACTTTATTTTTAAATTTTCTTACGTTTCCGGTCTGAACACCAGTTTAACAGAGTCTAAATTCAAATATAAAATAGCGGGCTGGCTTCAGGAAATAGCCAGAAACAATTTTAGTTTCAGAAACCAATTACACCATGATTACGCTTTAGAGAAAAACGACAGAATCCTATCCAATTACCTCAATTCAAGAGAAAATCACTTTGCTGTTATTAAATCACAATTTAGTCAGTTAATTGTATTCAAAGTGATCATTACTGCCAGTTTACTTTCTATAGGAGGCTACCTTGTACTGGCACAAGAAATGAATATTGGACAATTTGTGGCTGCCGAAATCATCATTTTATTGGTTATTAATTCAGTCGAAAAAATAATTCTGGGACTGGAAACTTTCTATGACGTGTTGACTTCGATAGAAAAAATAGGTACCATAACCGATATGGATTTAGAAGAAGAATTCCCTATTGACTTTGACAATTGTTACAGTTCAATAACACTGGAAGTTGATGATGTTAGTTTTAAATTCCCTGATTCTAAGAACAAAATTTTAGACAATATTTCACTAAAAATCCAACAGTCGGAGCACATTTTTATAGATGGCGAAAATGGTTCCGGAAAAACCACCCTGATTCGAATTTTATCAGGACTTATCCAACCGTCTTCAGGGGCTATTTATATCAACGACGACAGCTTTACAAAAATAAACCTCAATCAATACCGGGCACAAATTTCGAGTATTATTTATGGAGAAACTCCTTTTGAAGGCACTGTTATTGACAACATAACTTTTAAAAACAAAAATATTACCGATGAAAATTTGAAATGGGCATTTGATGGTGTACAACTTAGTGGTTTTATAAAATCATTACCAAAAGGTTTAATGACTCCTATTTTTCCCGAAGGAAGACAATTATCATCTTCTAATGCTCAAAAAATATTACTGGCCAGAAGTATTGTCAACAAACCTAAAATTTTATTCCTCGAAGATCCAACAGACACTATGGATGAAAAAGTAGCCAATGAAATCATTGACTTTTTAACCTCCGATGAACACAAATGGACTATTGTTGTCTCTTCAAAAAATCCGTATTGGAAAACAAAATGCAATAGAAAAATTACTATGCAAAAAGGAAAAATTATTTTAGATACTAAAAATTAAAATCATGCTTAATATTTCTAATAATAACGAACACGGTTCCACATTTTTGGATCGCTACAACACCGTTAAGTCACTGGCAAAGAGACCGCATTATAAAATACTGAACCGAATAATAACGATTGTTTCCATTCTGGCATTAATTGGATTATTCCTTCCCTGGACGCAAAATATCTCAGGAAAAGGTGCCGTAACAACATTAAAACCCAATCAGAGACCACAATCAATACAAAGTGTGATTTCGGGCAGAATTGAAAAATGGTATGTTCAGGAAGGTGATTTTGTTCATAAAGGAGATACCATCCTTTATATTTCTGAAATCAAAGAAGATTACATGGATCCTAACTTAGTTGAAAACACTAAGAATCAGCTTGATGCTAAAAAACAAGCTTTAGAATCTTATGACTCTAAGGTAAGCGCATTGTCTGTACAAATTCAGGCAATTCAAAATGAAAAACTACTTAAACTGGAACAGGCAAGAAACAAAATAACACAATCACTTTTTAAAATCAAAAGTGACTCTATTGATTTGATTGCAGTAAAAACGCAGCTCAAAATTGCCAACACACAATTTAATCGTACCGTACAATTAAACAAAGAAGGCTTAAAACCCCTAACCGACGTTGAAGAAAAACGATTAAAACTTCAGGAAGTTGAAGCCAAAATTATTACGCAGGAAAATAAATTACTAACCAGCAAAAACGAATTAATCAACGCTAAAGTTGAACTTAATCGAATTGATGCGGAATACAGTGAAAAAGTAGCCAAAGCCAAAAGCGATCAATTCACCGCATTAAGCAGTCAATACGATACCGATGCACAGGTCAATAAATTAAAAAATCAATATACCAATTACAGCATTCGTAACGGAATGTATTATATCAAAGCCGCTCAAAATGGCTACATCAACAGAGCTTTGCAGGCAGGAATTGGCGAAACTATTAAAGAAGGAACTCCTATAGCAACCATAATGCCTTCAGAATATGATATTGCAGTGGAAACCTATGTCAATCCGCTAGATTTACCTTTAATTTCAAAGGGTGCAAAAGTCAGAATTTGGTTTGACGGATGGCCAACCATCGTATTCTCAGGATGGCCGGACATCTCTTACGGAACATTTGGCGGAACAATTGTAGCTGTTGAAAATTTTATTAGTGACAATGGAAAATTCAGAGTATTAATTGCTCCCGATCCACAGGAAGCACCATGGCCTAAACAAATCAGTATTGGCTCAGGAGCACAAACTATTGCTTTATTAAACACAGTTCCTGTTTGGTTTGAAGTATGGAGAATCCTCAATGGCTTCCCTCCTGACTATTATCAAGTACAAGAAAAAACTAGTAAATCTAAAGAAAAAAAATAATGAAATACCTCATTTTATTTTTACTACACTTTACTTTTATTCTTCAGGCGCAACAAACAAATGAGGAAACAGAACTGCCTAAAAATTCTGAATTTACTTTCAATGAATATTTAGGCTATGTCAAAAAATTCCATCCATTAGTCAAAACGGCTAATTTAGAAATCAGTAAAGCACAGGCTAATTTGATGACTGCCAGAGGTGCATTTGACCCAAAAATCGGAGTTGATTTTGACAAAAAACAATTCAAAGGCACCGACTATTATTCTATTTTGAACAGTAGTTTTAAAATCCCTACCTGGTACGGAATCGAAATCAAAGCGGGTTTTGACCAAAACGAAGGTTATTACCTCAACCCTGAAAATACAGTTCCTAATCCTGGTTTAACCTCATTTGGAATTTCAGTTCCTGTAGGTCAGGGGCTTTTTATTAACCAAAGAATGGCTGATTTGCGCAAAGCAAAAATGCAAATTCAACTGAGTCAGGCTGAACGAAAATTACAAGCCGTTGCTATATTATATGATGCTTCGATTGCTTATTTTAACTGGAAAAAAAATTACGAAGAATTCCAAATGTACAGCCAGTACACCACCAATGCACAAACGCGTTATAATGCCATTATAACTTCTATTGAACAAGGTGACAAACGGGCAATTGACAGCATAGAAGCAGGAATTAGCTTAAAAAGCCGTCAGTTGAGTTTAGAAAATTCGAAACTGAAACTCTATAAAGCCAGACTGGAACTTTCTAATTTCTTGTGGTTAGAAAATTCAATACCCATGGAACTTTCTGAAACGCTTTTTCCCGAACAACAAATTGAAAATACTATTCAGGAAACCTTAAAAACAAATGATTTATTGACTCAGGATGTCACCATTGACAATCATCCTAAGATAAGTGCAATGGAAACTAAACTTGATATGCTGGAAGTTGATCAAAAGCTAAAAGCAAATATGCTATTGCCTAAAATTGATTTGAGTTACTCCTATCTGTCCGAACCGCAATACATCGACAACTACAAGTTTGAAAATTATAAAATAGGAGTCAATTTTAGTTATCCTATATTCCTAAGAAAAGAAAGAGGCGGACTCAAATTAGCCAAATATAAAATTCAGGAGACTACAAACAGTCTTAATTTAGAGCGTTTGCAGCTTTCGAACAAAATCAAAGCCCAAAAAGAAGTCATTACATCATTGAACAAACAATACATTTTGGCAAATGATTTAGTTGCTAATTACAAAACCATGTTACAATCTGAAGAACGGCTGTTTTCCTTTGGAGAAAGCTCTTTATTTTTAATCAACAGCAGAGAAAGTAGTTTGATTACAGCACAGTTGAATGCAATTGCTTTGCGAAATGATTTTTGCAATTCCAACTCCGAATTGTATAAAATTATTGCAAATCCTGATTAAATCAATTAAAATCGTAATTTTGCAAACTCAAAATTCAAACTATGATTGTAGTAAAATCACGTGAAGAAATAGAATTAATGCGCGAAAGTGCCTTAATTGTATCCAAAACATTAGGAATGCTTGCTTCTGAAGTAAAAGAAGGAGTTACCACTTTACACCTCGATAAATTAGCCGAAGAATTCATTCGTGATCACGGCGCCGTACCTAGTTTTTTAGGCTTATACGGTTTCCCCAACTCACTTTGTATGAGTCCAAATGCTCAGGTAGTACACGGGATTCCAAATAACACTCCTCTTGTTAACGGTGATATTATCTCTATCGATTGTGGTGCTTACAAAAATGGTTTTCACGGTGATCACGCCTATACTTTTGAAGTAGGCGAAGTGGCTCCTGAAACTAAAAAATTATTACAGGTTACCAAAGAATCCTTATACGTTGGAATGCGCGAATTCAAAGCCGGAAATCGTGTAGAAGATGTAGGGAATGCTATCCAAAAATATACCGAAGGACATGGTTATGGAGTAGTTCGTGAATTAGTTGGTCACGGATTAGGACAAAAAATGCACGAAGATCCTGAAATGCCTAATTATGGTAAAAAAGGTCGCGGAAAACTTTTTGTTGAAGGAATGGTTGTTGCACTTGAGCCCATGATTAATCAGGGAACCCGCAACATCAAACAACTAAAAGACGGCTGGACAATCCTGACTGCCGACGGAAAACCCTCGGCACATTTTGAACACGACGTTGCTTTAGTAGATGGTAAACCGGAATTGCTTTCCACTTTTGCATATATCTATAAAGCATTAGGAATTGAAAGCAACGAAGAAGATGAATTCAGAAAAGTGCCTTTAGTTATCTAAACACGGATTTCACAGATTACCACAAATTAAATAGTTATTCTGAAATTAAAATATGGAAAATTTTTATTTAAAAGAAGAAACCTATAGAATAATCGGAATCTGCATGGAAGTTCATAAAATATTAGGAAAAGGACATAGTGAAAAAGTTTATGGTGATGCTTTGGAATATGAATTCCAAAAAAACGAAATTCCTTATTCTCGTGAAGTAAAATACAATATTGAATATAAAGAAATAATATTACCGACATATTATTATGCTGATTTTGTTGTTTTTGAAGAAATTATTTTGGAATTAAAAGCAATAAAAGAACTTACTAGTAGTGAAGTAAAACAAACTTTAAATTATCTGGCTGCTTCAAAAAATAAAATTGGTTTGTTAGCCAATTTTGGAGAAGATAGTTTAAAACACAAACGAATAATCCTATAATTAATTTA
This sequence comes from Flavobacterium palustre, assembly GCF_014639535.1. Classification (GTDB taxonomy): domain Bacteria; phylum Bacteroidota; class Bacteroidia; order Flavobacteriales; family Flavobacteriaceae; genus Flavobacterium; species Flavobacterium palustre. The sequence continues at coordinate 154,343 of NZ_BMGA01000001.1, forward strand.
CTATATTAAACATATATTTTGCAGAACTCAATCTGTGATAATCTGTGAAATTTGTGTTTAGTTTTTTTTAGAAATAATCTGTGAAATCGTTATTTAAACTCGTACTTAATACCATTCCGCGTCCTCTACTTATTCGTTTAAGTTATGTTGCGCGTCCTATTATTGCTTTTTCTTTAAAAGGAGATAAATTTACTGATCCTATCGATGGAAAAAGTTTCAAATCAATGCTGCCTTACGGATACGAAAAGCAAAGAAACAATGTACTTTCACCCAGTACACTTTCACTGGAAAGACATCGTTTGCTTTGGTTGTATTTAAACGAAAAAACCGATTTTTTTACAGCACCAAAGAAAGTATTACACTTTGCTCCTGAACAGGCTTTTTACAAATTGTTCCGCAAGCAAAGAAACCTGGATTACACCACAACCGATTTGTTTTCGCCTCTTGCCGATGTAAAAGCGGATATTTGCAATTTACCTTTCAAAGACAATCAATATGATGTTATCCTTTGTAATCACGTTTTAGAACACATTCCTGACGATACTAAGGCTATGCAGGAATTGTATCGCGTATTGAAACCGGGTGGAATGGCTATTTTGCAAATCCCGCAAGACCTAAATCGGGAAGTTACTTTTGCTGACGATTCGATTACAGATCAAAAAGAACGCGCTAAAATTTTCGGACAATACGACCATGTTCGTATTTATGGTCGTGATTATTTTGATAAATTAAGAAGTATTGGTTTCAATGTAATCGAAGAAGATTATACAAACAAAATAAGTCCTGAATTAGTAGAGAAATACTGTCTGGCCAAAGGAGAAATTATCCCCGTTTGCTTTAAATAATCGCTAAAAGAGCTTTCTCACTCATACTATTTTATTGCTTATTTTGTTATATTTACACGATAGCAATTATAGTTTTATGGCTAAATCTTTTCTTTTTGGAACCTTCTTTCTTTTGATTTTTAATTTGGCAACAGCTCAAATTCAAAATGAAGTACTTCCACCGTACAATATAAAAACCGTTACTTTTGTACAAAACAATCAAAATGCAGTTCCTGTTTTCGAATTAGGAAGCGGTTTTCAATTCCAGTTTGATGATCTTTTTGGCAACGAAGCCAATTATTATTATGAAATCATTCATTGTGATTACAACTGGATCCCTACCAATATACCCAAAAACGAATATTTACAAGGATTTGACAATCAAAGAATTCAAAACTACACCAACTCTTTCAACACCCTGCAAATCTATTCCCATTACAATTTAAGTATCCCTAATCAATTTACACAACAATTACGCCTTAGTGGAAATTATATTTTAAAAATTCTAAACGACGACAAAGAAGTTGTCTTTTCAAGGAAATTCATGCTCTACGAAAATATCGCTACCGTTCCTTTGCAAATAAAAAGAGCCCGAAACGTAAGCAACATCGAATACATGCACAATTTAGATTTTGCTGTAAAGTCTAATACAATTACTTTTCAAAATCCATTAAAAAACATCAAACTAAGTCTGTTTCAAAACGGAGATTTCCACACCGAAATAAAAAACATCAAACCACAATACACCATTGGCAATGATTTAATTTATAAATACGATACCGAAACCCAATTTTGGGCAGGTAATGAATTTCTTTATTTCGAAAACAAAGATATTCGGGTTGCCAGCAATTTTATAGCCCGTGTTGATTTTAGCACAGACATCTACAATTGCCTACTGTACACCAACAATGCCAGAGCGAATACTACTTACACTCAATTTGAAGATATCAATGGTAATTTTATTGTAAAAAACACCAACGCCACCAATAACGAAGTTGAAGCCGATTATGCCTGGGTTTATTTTAGTCTCTCAGCCCCTACTTTCCGATTGAACAAAAACATCTATATTGGCGGAATGTTCAATAATTACAGTCTGTCTCCTGAATACACGATGGAGTACAACGAAAAAAAGGGCGTTTATGAAAAAGCAGTCTTAATCAAACAAGGTTTCACCAATTTCAAATATACTGTAGCTGACAATAAAGGAATCGTTGATAACGCCAATACAATTGACGGAAATTTCTATCAAACCGAAAACGAATATACGATTCTGGTTTACTATAAAGAAAACACCGGACGCTATGACAGAATCATCGGAAAAGGAACAGCTAATTCACTGAACATCATTAATTAAAAAAACATTTAAAAATAAACAAAAGCAAATGAAAATTTTGTAATTTTGAACCAGTTAAGCACAACTATTTACCACTGTAGTATGGTTTCTCAAATAACAAGAGGCATAAAAATCACCGTTTTGACTAGTTTTGAAGGCACCTACTTCAAAAACTACAAAATTCACTTTGCCTTTAGTTACCATATCACCATCGAAAACCACAGTAAAGATTCAGTACAACTCACTTCCCGTCATTGGGAAATCTTTGATTCCTTAAATAATATCGAAATAGTTGATGGTGAAGGAATCATTGGTAAAAAACCAGTTTTAAAACCGGGAGAAAATCACACTTACAGTTCAGGATGCCTGCTTTCTTCTCCTTACGGAGCCATGAAAGGACATTTCAACATGATTAACTTTACCAATACTAAAAACTTTAAAGTTATCATTCCTACTTTCAGATTGTGTGCTCCTTTTGCACTAAATTAATTCCTGTTTTAACATTTTTAAAACTATTATAACTTCTTTATAAAAGTTTTAAATTCTGCTTTTGTATTTTTGTTAGCATACTGATTATTCATTTTTTGAATTCATTTTACTAATTGCATCTATTTTTTAGATTAACAAAATACAAAACACAATGCTAAAAGGATTTTTTAAAGTACCCAAAGCAATAAACGAACCTGTAAAAGGATACGCTCCAAATTCACCCGAAAAAGAAGCCGTTCTCGCTGCTTATAAAAAAATGTGGAACGAAAAAATTGATGTTCCTTTATACATCGGTAACGAAGAAATCAGAACCGGAAATACCCGAAACATTACTCCTCCACACGACCATAAACACGTTGTAGGAAGCTATCATCTTGCCGAAAAAAAACACGTAGAAAAAGCTATCGCAAATGCACTGGAATCAAGAACTGCCTGGGCAAATATGGCTTGGGAACAACGCGCTGCCATATTTTTAAAAGCAGCTGAACTAATTGCAGGACCATATAGAGCAAAAATTAATGCCGCAACAATGATTGGGCAATCCAAAACTATACATCAGGCAGAAATTGATGCTGCCTGTGAATTCATTGACTTCCTGCGTTTCAACGTGGAATTCATGACGCAAATTTATGCAGACCAGCCTACTTCGGAATCTACTATCTGGAACCGAATCGAATACCGTCCATTGGAAGGTTTTGTATATGCCATCACGCCGTTTAACTTTACCGCTATTGCCGCCAATCTTCCGGCAAGCGCCGCCATGATGGGTAATGTAGTGGTTTGGAAACCGAGTGACAGTCAGGTTTTTTCAGCAAAAATTATTATCGAAATTTTCAAAGAAGCCGGACTTCCTGATGGTGTAATCAATGTGGTTTTTGGCGATGCAACAATGATTACCGATACCGTTTTAGCGAGTCGTGATTTTGCCGGATTACATTACACAGGTTCCACCTTTGTATTCAAAGAACTTTGGGCAAAAATTGGAGCCAACATTCATAATTACAAAACTTACCCAAGAATTGTAGGCGAAACAGGCGGAAAAGATTTTGTTATGGTACACCCGAGTGCCAATGTCAAACAAGCCGTAACCGGAATTATTCGTGGTGCTTTCGAATTTCAGGGTCAAAAATGTTCGGCTGCATCGAGAGTTTATATTCCGCAAAGTTTGTGGCCAGCTATTAAAGAACAGCTTACCATTGATATTCAATCCATAAAAATGGGGTCTCCCGAAGATTTCAGCAACTTTATTACTGCTGTGATTCATGAAGGCGCTTTCGATAAATTGGCAAGTTATATTGACCAAGCTAAAAAAGATACTGATGTAGAAATTATCATTGGAGGAAACTATGATAAGTCGGTTGGTTATTTCATCGAACCGACGGTTTTACTGACTACCAATCCAAAATACGTTACGATGGAAACCGAATTATTCGGCCCTGTTTTAACGATTTATGTTTATGAAGATTCAAAATGGAATGAAACTTTGGAACTCATCGATCAAACTTCAAAATATGCTTTAACCGGAGCTATCTTTAGTCAGGATCGTTATGCTATTGAACAAGCCACCGTGAAATTACAAAACGCAGCAGGAAACCTTTATATCAATGATAAATGTACCGGAGCGGTTGTAGGGCAACAACCTTTTGGCGGGGCCAGAGCTTCGGGAACGAATGACAAAGCTGGTTCGGCAATGAACTTGTTGCGCTGGGTTTCACCAAGAACCATCAAAGAAGTTTTTGTGAGTCCTGAAAATTACAGATATCCGTTTTTAGGAGAATAGCGTCATAGCGAGGAACGAAGCAATCACACTTGTTGCTCTCGTTATGAGATTGCTTCGTTCCTCGCTATGACTTAAACTACAAACTTCAAAGGCAAATGAACTACTTTCTTCGTTTCAAAGAATTCATCTTCAAAGAAATTAGCTAAGTCGTATTGTGTTGCTTTTGGGAAATCTTTTAACTCTTCGGTTAAATCACCTCCTTTTAAGTAAAGAATTCCGTTTTTCAATTCGTGTTTTTGTTGTTTCTTGATTTTGGTTTTTATCCAGGAAACAAAATCAGGCATATTGGTCACCGCACGACTTACGATAAAATCGAAATCGCCTTTTACATTTTCAGCACGAATTTGCTCCGCTTTTACGTTTTTAAGCCCTAAAGCATCAGCAACGCCTTGTACCACTTTTATTTTTTTAGCGATAACATCTATCAGATAAAAACGAGTTTCGGGAAACAAAATCGCCAAGGGAATTCCCGGAAATCCTCCTCCGGTTCCTACATCAAGGACATAACTTCCCGGTTCGAATTTCATAATTTTAGCAATTCCTAATGAATGCAAAACATGTTTAGTATACAAAGAATCAATGTCTTTTCGGGAAATTACATTTATTTTTTCATTCCAATCGTGGTATAAAAAATCCAGTTTTTGGAATTGTTCTTTTTGAATATCGGTTAAATCTGGAAAATACTTCAGAATCTCATCCATGGTTTTAATTTTTTAACAAAAGTACTATTTTTAAGTTTGAAATATTTAACTCAATTTTGCAGAGTTAAAATTTATAAATAATTATCTTTGAACGCTATTTTTGAATGATATGAATACTAACGCACCTACATTTGCTAAGCAAGACAAATTAAAGTTTTTCAGAACGCTTAACTCGCGGGTAAACAATTACTTCAAAGAAAACAACATTTCAAAAGCAGGAAATTGGAAACTGCATTTAAAAGCAGTTATCCTTTTTACCGTTTTTCTGGTTCCTTACTTTTTAATTCTTACTCTGGATATGCCTTTTTGGGCTCACCTGCTTTTAACCATCGTTATGGGAATTGGTATGGCCGGATTAGGGATGAACGTAATGCACGATGGAAATCATGGTTCCTATTCCAATAAAAACTGGGTTAATAAATTCATGGGTGGCACTATTTATGTCCTTGCCGGAAATGTCTATAACTGGCAGGTACAGCATAATGTTTTGCATCATACTTATACTAATATTCCCGGTCATGATGAGGATTTAGATGCGGGAAGAATTATCCGTTTCACTAAAAGTGCCAAATGGCATTCCTTTCATCGTTTTCAGCATTATTATTCTGTTTTTCTATACGGATTATTGACTTTCAATTGGGCATTGACAACGGATTTTAAGCAAATGAGAAACTACCTGAAAAGAAAATTATCGTATGGTGAGCCTAAAAGCCCTAAAATTCTATGGACAACTTTAATTATCACTAAAATAATCTACGTTGCTATCTGGATTGTTTTACCAATTGTTATAGGAATCGTATGGTGGAAAGTACTTATTGGTTTTTTTGTAATGCATTATACGGCAGGATTAATTTTAAGCATTGTATTCCAATTAGCGCATGTTGTAGAAGAAACAGAAAATCCTTCTCCAAATGAATTAGGCGAAATGGAAAACACCTGGGCCATTCACCAATTGTTCACCACAACTAATTTTGCTCCAAAAAACTGGCTGGTAAACTGGTACACCGGAGGTTTGAATCACCAAATTGAACATCATATTTTTCCAAATATCAGTCACATTCATTATAGTAAAATTGCAAAAATTGTTCGTGAAACCGCACAGGAATGCAACTTGCCTTATTATGAATACAAAACCATGAGAAGTGCCGTAATTGCACATTTCAGGCATTTAAAAGAATTAGGAATGAAACCAGAAATGGCTTAAAAAAAAGAGACACTGCGGTGCATCGACAATAATTAATTAAAACAAATAATTAACCTCCTTGAATTCGGAATTAACAATTCGAGGCTTTCAACACTTTATTAATGAGTAATCCACTTTCAGACAGAATTAACAATCTTGCTACATCACAAACATTAGCAATGGCAGCTTTGGCTAGAGAATTAAAAGCGCAAGGTAAAGACATCATCAGTTTAAGTTTAGGAGAACCTGACTTTAACACGCCAGACTTCATTAAAGAAGCTGCTAAAAAAGCGATTGACGAAAACTACAGCACTTATTCTCCGGTTGACGGATATGCTGAATTGAAAGACGCTATATGCAGAAAATTCAAAAGAGACAACGGTTTAGATTACAAACCATCTCAAATCGTAGTTTCTACAGGAGCAAAACAATCTTTATACAACATTGCACAGGTAATGTTAAACGACGGTGACGAAGTAATCTTACCGGCTCCTTACTGGGTTTCTTACTTCGAAATCGTAAAATTATCAGGTGGTGTTCCTGTAGAAGTTCCGACTTCTGTAGAAACTGATTTCAAAATTACACCAGAACAATTAGAAGCAGCGATCACACCAAAAACTAAAATGATGTGGTTCTCTTCTCCATGTAATCCTTCAGGATCTGTTTACAACAGAGAAGAGTTAACTGCTTTAGCTAAAGTTTTAGAAAAACACCCAAATATCTATGTAGTAGCTGACGAAATCTATGAGCACATCAACTTCTCAGGAACTTTCTGCAGTATTGCTTCTATCCCTGGAATGTTCGAAAGAACAGTTACTGTAAACGGAGTTGCTAAAGCTTTCGCTATGACAGGATACAGAATTGGATACATTGGAGCACCAGAATTTATCGCTAAGGCTTGTACTAAAATTCAAGGACAGGTAACTTCAGGAGCTAACTCTATTGCACAACGTGCTACAATCACAGCTGTAGATGCTGATCCATCTGTATTGAACCACATGGTTCAGGCGTTCCATAGCCGTAGAGATTTAGTTGTTGGATTATTGAAAGAAATTCCAGGAGTAAAAATCAACGTTCCAGAAGGAGCTTTCTACGTATTCCCAGACGTTTCTTCTTTCTTCGGAAAAACATTGAGAGGAAAAGAAATTAAAGATGCTAACGATGTTTCGATGTATCTTTTAGCTGAGGCTAATGTAGCAACAGTAACAGGTGACGCTTTTGGTAACCCTAACTGTATCCGTTTCTCTTATGCAACAAGCGACGATTTATTAAAAGAAGCTTTAAAAAGAATTAAAGACGCTTTGGCTGGATAATAGCCGAAAGACCAACTCATTCAGAGTTGCCCTAAAAAAGCTGACTCTGTTAATTCTATAAAATTAATCAATCGGAACAGAGTTAATTCTGTTCCGATTTTTTTTGAATTCTTTTCTTTCTACTGAAATCTAAAACAACTTACTATCAACTTTTTCAGACAAGACAACATAAAAAAAACCCGTCATAACTGACGAGTTTTCTTAAGTGAATTAACCTTTAATGGTGATTATAGAATTAACATTGCGTCACCGTAAGAATAGAATTTATATTTTTCTTTAATAGCTTCTTCGTAAGCTTTCTTCATTAAATCGTGTCCACAAAATGCTGAGATCATCATTAACAAAGTTGATTTTGGCGTATGAAAATTAGTAATCATACAGTTAGCCACACTAAAATCATGTGGAGGAAAGATAAACTTGTTAGTCCAACCTTCGTATGGATTCAAAGTGTTTTGTGAAGAAACTGAACTTTCAATAGCACGCATAGAAGTCGTTCCTACAGCACAAACACGTTTTCTTTTTGCTTTAGCCTCATTAACAATATCACAGGCTTCCTGAGTAATTTTTAATTCCTCAGAATCCATTTTGTGTTTGGATAAATCTTCTACCTCAACCGGGTTGAAAGTTCCCAAACCTACGTGAAGCGTTACTTCAGCAAAATTCACTCCTTTTATTTCTAAACGTTTCAATAAATGTTTAGAGAAGTGCAATCCTGCAGTTGGTGCAGCAACAGCTCCTTCTTCTTTAGCATAAATAGTTTGGTAACGCTCAGCATCTTCAGGAGTAACTTCTCTGTTAATATATTTAGGAATTGGAGTTTCTCCAAGTTCGGTCAATTTATTTCTGAATTCTTCATAAGAACCATCGTAAAGGAAACGCAAAGTTCTTCCACGGGAAGTAGTATTATCAATAACCTCAGCAACTAACGAATCGTCATCGCCAAAATATAATTTGTTACCAATTCTGATTTTACGCGCCGGATCCACTAAAACGTCCCAAAGACGTTGCTCAGCATTTAATTCTCTAAGCAAAAACACTTCGATTCTTGCTCCTGTTTTTTCTTTGTTACCGTATAAACGAGCAGGAAAAACTTTGGTATTATTCAAAATCATAACATCCCCATCATCAAAATAATCGATAACGTCTTTGAACATCTTGTGTTCTATGGTTTGTTTTTTTCTATCAATTACCATTAAACGGGCTTCGTCTCTGTTTTCTGCCGGAAATTCAGCCAGAAGTTCTTTTGGTAAGTCAAAATTAAAATGTGATAATTTCATTCAAAAAAGTTATAAGTTTATGAGTTATAAGTCTTAAGTTTTGATTCTTAATATTATAATCGGCTGCAAATATACGATTGTCAAACAGGCGATGTCAAGTATTTTACTGTTTAATTTAGAATTAAAACCATAAAACCCGAAACGACCAAGACTTTAGAGGTTTAACAGCGATTTTTAACCTACTAAATCCGAAACTTTATAACCTAATTTTCTCATATCATCCCAAAAATCCGGATATGATTTTGAAACTACATCGGCATTTTCGATAATAATTGGCACTTTTAATGCTAATGGAGCAAAAGCCATTGCCATTCGGTGATCATTATAAGTTCCAATTTTTATGTTCGAATTAATTTCTGAAGTAGCCACAAGCGTCAAACTATCATTAGTAACCGAAATATTAGCGCCTAGCTTGCTTAATTCAATTCGTAAAGCTTCAAGTCTGTCTGTTTCTTTAATTTTTAAAGTATGCAAACCTGTCAAATGACAACCAATTCCTAATCCAAGACAAGTAACCACAATAGTTTGAGCTATATCCGGTGTATTATTCAAATCGAAAGTTACATCCTGATACTTAAATTTCTTAGTTTTAGTCAAAGTAATCGTTCCGTTGTTGAATTGGGTTTCAACCCCCATTTCTTTATATATAGAAACCAAAGCAGAATCTCCCTGTAAACTTGACTCTTTGTAACTTGTTAATGAAATATTCGCTTCATCAGACAAAGCCGCTAAACTGAAGAAATAAGAAGCCGAACTCCAATCGGATTCTACAGTCATTACTTTGGATTCCACCGATTGTTTCGGACATACCTTAATTACATTTCCTTCAAAACTGGTTTGAATATCTAAATCATTCAACAAAGCCAAAGTCATTTTGATATAAGGAATAGAAGTAATTTCACCTTCTAAGGTTAACTCGATACCGTTTTCTAATTTTGGAGCTACTAATAATAAAGCCGAAATATACTGACTACTCACATTAGCAGCCATAGTAACTTTAGACTGAGTGATTTTTTGTCCCTTAATTTTAATTGGTGGATAACCTTCTTCTTTCAGGAAAGAAATATCAGCCCCTAATTGACGTAAGGCTTCCACTAAAATTTTAACCGGACGCTCCTGCATACGGCTGGAACCAGTCAACACCACTTCGCGACCTTCTTTTACAGCAAAATATGCTGTAAGAAAACGCATTGCTGTTCCTGCATGATGAATATCTACCACTTCTTCATTGCCGCTCAATGCCATTTGCATTACTTCGCTATCATCAGAATTTGAAGTATTTGCCAAAGTAATATTTGGGAACAAAGCCTGCAACAATAACAATCTATTAGTTTCGCTTTTAGATCCTGTAACCGCTATTTGAGCATTTAGATTAGAATGGGTTGTTTGTAGTAGTAAATTCATTTTTTAAATTATTAGTTCTGAATTGTAAATTATCAACTCTAATTGAAAGTCAAATAATTTGCGGGCGCAATTTACCACTCCTCATTCACAATTCATAATTCATCACTGATAATTATTTCAATTTTTCGTTATTCTTATGACGGTCTTTATCGCGAAGGGATTTTAAATCCATTTTTTTATCAAATGCCGCCTGCAAATCGATTCCGGTTTGGTTAGCTAAACACAAAACCACAAAAACCACATCGGCTAATTCTTCGCCTAAATCTTTATTTTTATCTGATTCTTTTTCCGATTGCTCCCCATAACGACGGGCAATAATACGGGCTACCTCACCTACTTCTTCGGTAAGCTGAGCCATATTAGTCAATTCATTAAAATAACGCACACCGTGTTCTTTAATCCAGGTATCTACGTCTAATTGGGCATTTTTTAGGTTCATTATTATATTTTTTTAAGTACAATTTTTTCGTGTTGCTTTTCAATCATTTTTTGATAAAATTCTTTTAAACCATCATAAAAATCTGCCGAAGCCATTCCAGTATTTATTTCTTTTGTCACTGAAATTTGAATATTATTCCCACTAAACAAACTGTTTACAGAAAACACCAACATCTTATCGTCTGTTGCAATTCTCATGGCTTTAGGAATTGATTCTACCTGATAACCCTCGGGGATTTCAAAATTAAAATTATACTTCTCTTGTCTTGGGTATCCAAAATAGATAGGCATTTTCCTTTTTTCCTGAACAAAAGGATTTTTCTCCATTGTAAAAAACAATAGCGGATTAATAAACATTTTACCTCCTACCATCTCGCAATGATTGTTACTTGCAAAAGTAAATTTTTCCACAACAGCTTTTGACAAATCAGTACCCTTATTTTCAATGGTATAATCATTAATTTCAATCCCGTTAAATTCATTCTCTTTTTTCTCAAGATAATTTTCCTTTTGAACATTAGCCTCTCTTTCTCTGAATATTAGTGCCTCATAATCCGTTTTTTGTACTAAATATTTACCTGAAATATATCCATTCTTAGCCACAGCAACACTTAAATTATGATGTTGTTTAGATGCCTTATTAGGCACTAAATTAATTTCTTCAGAAGTTCCATCCTGCCTGACAAGTCTCCCTTTCCAATTTAAGACACTTAAAGGCAAAATATTAGGTGCCGTATATTTATTTACAGCATCTAACAGAATCTTTTCTTCATTCATCTCAACAGCAGCAATAGTATAATTAAAAACGGCTCTATTAGGAAAAACAGGAATCCCATGTTCTCTGGTACTCACCAATACCGGATATGCTGAAATTCCTGCCAAATTCAACATATTAATTAAGTTAAAATTGATTTCAGCAACATTTCCTGTTTGCTCAAGATAAGCTTTTTTCACTCCCTTTTCTGTATAATAACCGTATTCTCCATTCCAATTCATTTTACTCTGCATAAACTTAAACACAATGTTTATTTTATCGAAATCGGATATATTTTCATTACTATTTATGATTTTCTTTAAATCGTCCAAAAGATACAATCGCTCCTGTAACTCCTTACCAAAATCTTTATCTTCATAAATTGTTTTGACAACCCCATCCCAAGTTTGAGAATAATCTTTTACGGGTTGGTTTGGATATCTTGTTGTTTCTAATTCATATTGCAATGAGGACCTATAATTATTTATATTATCCACATAACTTTCTTTTTCTAGCTGAGGCACATCATCCGCTACAAAAGTAGATTTTATTTGCTGATAGTTTATTGAACTTGTCTGCCTGTATTCATTATCAAAAGTCTTGGAGGTTTGTTCTAACTTTGAATCGGATTTTACATCAACATATCCGGTTAGTAATTGTTTGTAAATAAAATACTCTGGTATCTCACTACAAAACTCTACATGATTTACCGGAACTGAATATTGGATTTGAAAGACAGGGAATTTGGTTAAATTCTCTGACTTAATTGTATATTTCAATTCAATAACAGAACCTACTCTTACAGCTGGCATTGCTATAGTGGCTTTTTTCCAATTTTCATTTACATTTTCTTTAAATGTTCCTTCGCTATTTAATTTAGTTTTTACAATACTTCCATTTTCAATATTATAGGTAATCCCATCTGAAAAACGAACCATTTCATCGCTTAAATTCTGATAGCCTACATAATAAGGAACTTCAAAATTAGCCCAATCTAAACCTTCTTTTTTATATATTTTTATTCTGATTTGGATTTCATGATTAGCAACAAAACCTTTCTTAAAATCATAATCAAAATAAGTTTTCCCTTTTTTACATAATATTGCCGCAACAGCCGATGAATCCTTTGGATGATTTTTTTCTTTTAATTCCTCTATCGAAACTTTCCCTAATCTAAAATCTTGTGAATTAGAATTAAAAATTACCAAACAAAACAAAACTGCTGTTATCAAAAACCTATTTTTCATTCGGTTTAAATTTTAGTTAGAATAATTTTCTCGTTCTGTTTTTCAATCATATTTTGATAATATGATTTTAAGGCAACATAATCTTCCGAAAGAACTATGGAAGAATTAATCTGATTTGAAATAGAAATCTGTATAGCATTCCCATTTAAATTAGTCAAATATCTAAAAACGCCCAAGTTCCCATTCATTGTTAATGTAATGGATGGAGGTAAATTCTCCACCTTGTAGCCCTCGGGAATTTGAATATTTATTGCGTATTTATCCTGAAACGGGAAACCATAATCTACAGGATACTCTCTATTTTCCTGCTTAAACGGATTTTGTTTTTTAGTAAAAAACAACATTGGATTAATGTATATTTTCCCTCCTATCAATTCACATAAATTATTGGCTGTAAAAGAATACGTTTCTATTACCGGCAAACTAAAATCTTTTTCATTTTGCAATGAATACTCTTTTATTTCAATTTTATTGTTGGCATTTTCTAATTTTTCAAGATAAGTATCTTCTTTAACACCTTTTATTTCTTCTCTAAAAAGCATCGCATTATGTGCTGTCTTTTGGCTTCTTAACTTTCCTAAAATCTCTCCTTTATCATTAACAGAATAATTCAAAGAATTAAGTTCCACAGCTGCTTTTTTAGGCATTAAATCAACAGAAGATGAAGTTCCGTCTTTACGCACTAATCTTCCTAACCAATTTAAAGCCCTAAAAGGTAAAACATTCGGTGTAGAAAAAGCATCTGATGCATCTAACAAGATCATGTCTTCACCATTTTCAACAGCTGCAATTACATAATTAAAAGCAGTTCTGTTAGGAAAGAACGAAATTCCATTTGACCGGGTACTCACTAAAACCGGATTTGCATTTAAACCTGCATAACGTAACATTGCGGTAAGCATCAAATTGATTTCGGCTATATTTCCTGTCTTATCCTTATAGGCTTTTCTCACACCATCATTACAAGAATAGCCATAATAATCATTCCACTTTACAGTTGATTTTACAAATTTTAATATTGCATTAATTTTCTCATCCTGCGTATTTAATCCCGTAAGTACCGTTTTTAAATCCTCTTCAAAATAACCCGTTTTGTTTAATTCTGGTCCAAAATCATCATACTCATATATTGTTTTTACTACAGCCTCCCAATTAGTTGAGTACATTTTATGCATGGCATTAGGAAACTTAGTCATCGATAATTCCTGCTCTAAACTAGTCGTGTAATTTCTAACATTATTAACAAAAGCCTCTTCTTTAATCGCCGGCATATTTTCGGTTAGATAAGTTGTTCTTGTTTCCGTATAAGAAATATTATCTGTGTTATGATTTGTAGTAACACGTCCCATAAAACCAACCATTTTTTCTTTAAAATCCATATTTATAACCTTAGCAACTTTTGTTTCAGTAATTTTAGGTCTTAAAATTCCTTTTACATTGGTATTAAAAACAAAATATTCAGGAACACAACTAATATATTCCGAATAATTGACAGGAATATCTGATTGAAAATACCAATCTCTTGGATTTCCTATACTAGGTGAATATAATGTGTATTGATATTCAATAACAGAACCTTCTTTTACATTAGGCATTACTATTTTTTTTTGTCCCCAATATTTATTGACATGCTCATCAAATTCCCCATCACTCTTTAACTTTGTTTTTTCTATCTTTCCATCAACTAAATTATAGGTCACTACTTCGGCAAACGAAACCTTTTCTCTTAAATTACTATCTAAATAGTAACGTACTTTTTTATTAGCCCATTCATAACCTTCTTTTTTATATATCTTAATTCTTGTTCTAACTACTAATTCTGTCTCAAAACCATTCCCTTGGTTATACACCATTTTATTCTCTGCTTTTTCAAAAAGCACTGCTGCAACTGCCGATGAATCTTTAGGATGATTTTTTTCTTTCAATTCCTCTATTGAAACTCTTCCCAATCTAAAGTCTTGTGCATTAGAATTAAAAATTATAAAAGAAAACAAAACTATTGTTATTAAAAACCTATTTCTCATTTGGTTTAATTTTTAGTTAGAATAATTTTAGCATTATCATTTCTGGAAACTTGTTCCATAAAAAGACGGTATTGATCATAATCAGTATTAGAATATGACCCTTTATTAACAGATAATGTTCTCTTATAGACTAAGTGTGTAGCATCTTTTTTTATTATCTCTGTCTTATAATCTCCAAACTTTGAATTCAATTCAAAATTAGACGGAAGAAATTCAATGGTATAATTTAATGGCAAGACTACTTCTACCTCATCTATATCTACGTACCCACGCTCAATTTCAAATGGATTTTTACGATTTCTTATTCGTTTCACCGAAGCAGCAAATTGATTATAAGCATTCAGTGTAAAAATCATTTTTGTTCCTGAAACAGTTGCGTAATTAAACGCATTTAAATCTACTTTTTCTACAAATACTACTTTTTCTTTATCATTAGAAAAAGTAATCTTATTTAATTTCAAATTATTAATATTACTCCAATATTCCTTATAATGAGTCTCTCTTTCAATAGGCTGACTATTTTCCAGATTTGCTTTATTACTATATTGAGATCCTTCCGAAGCAATATTTATATTTCCTGAAAAATTGCCTTTCTCATCAATACTGTACCCCCCTTTACTATTTTGTAAATTAGTCTTATCATCATAAATTTTAGTATGAACTATTTCACCCCCGGTTGGTTTTATTACCAGTACAGCTCTGTCATCGGTAAATTTCCCTTGGTAACCAAAAGGATCATCCTGACTAGTACACTCTAACCACACATAATCATTTTCAGTTGGTATTGCCAAAATCATGTGATTTCCCTGCATTGAAACAAAATCTGAAACAATATCTCTTTTATGAGTATCACCATAAAGAATCGTGTTATAAGATGGCACTCCAACAATGTCTAAAAGTGATCTGGTATAATTAGTTAAAGCCTTACAATCACCATATCCCAGTCGATCAACATCATTGGCTAACATTGGTTTCCATCCACCTATACCCACTTGAATACTAACATATCTTGATTTCTTTTGAACATAATCATAGATCATTTTGGCTTTCGCAATAGGATCAATTTCACTTCCTACAAGAGCTTTTATCTTACTGACCGTTTCCGGAGATAACTGGGTAGTTCCTGTCAAAATTTCATCATAATACCATTTTCCAAATTCTTTCCATGACTTTGCAGTTCCATCTTCCCCTTCAAGATTAAAATACTCTAAACCCATTATTAGTTTAGGAAAAATGGCTGAGACATTACAATAAGGTTCCTGCCTTTGAGCTAAAATTCCAGTAGCTTTATAACTCAATTGTGTATCAGTATCAGTCTCTTTTTGAATATTAAAACCTGAGAAATTAAATTCTTTCTTTTTAAAACCAAGGTTATTAGGATGCATTACATTTAAAATACTCTGTTCTACACCCACAAGATAATCCTGAACAGGAAACCAACTAGGTATAAAAGCGGTATTTGAAGTTTCTAC
Source organism: Flavobacterium palustre (assembly GCF_014639535.1). Classification (GTDB taxonomy): domain Bacteria; phylum Bacteroidota; class Bacteroidia; order Flavobacteriales; family Flavobacteriaceae; genus Flavobacterium; species Flavobacterium palustre. The sequence continues at coordinate 170,582 of NZ_BMGA01000001.1, forward strand.
TTCACTTTCATAAATTATAGTAAAAGGATACTGTGTAGGTGTGTAATCTAAATAAATATATCTGGAATCCGAAAAGAGTGTACTCCCACTTATAGCACTTACATCTTTAAACTCCTTTCTCCTTATTCTTTTAATTTCATTACCAAAAGCATTAATTATCCTTGCTTCAATATTCTTAACTGAAGTTGTTTTGTCGTAATTTTCAAAAGCATCTATTGCAGACAAACCACTTTCATTAAAAACAGAAACAACTCTTTTTGTTTTAATGTTCATACTCCTCTGAGAAGAAATAGCTACATCTATTTGATACAGTCGAACAATAGCGTTCGCATTTTCTTTTAAACTATCAGCAATAAGCGTAAGAGGATATTCGTTATTTTGTGCCTGAAGTTGTAAGGCAAAAAACATTAAGATGATTGCAAGTTGTATTTTTTTGATTTTCATATAAATTTTGAAAATATAAATAATTTCCAAGAAGAGGTAAAGAAAATAAACACTTTATTTTTTTCTAAACAACTATCTATTATTCTCAAAAATAAAACAAATCATACAAAATACAAGGAAATATTTTTTATTTTTTTTAACAAGAAATCCTTGTTGCAGAATACTACTCGAAAAACTTATTGAAAAAACTGTTTCTATGACAATTTTAAAAACAGATTTTAAAATTATTCGGAAGCAATGAAAACATTACAAACCAACCACATCACTCTCTCCTAATCAACTCCATAAGTGCAGCATGTAATTCATCTGAATCAAACGGCTTAGAAATGTATTTATTAATCCCTACTGCTTTACAGGCTTTGGCTACCGTACTGTTAACAACTGCCGACAGGGCAATAATGGGAATATTCTTTTTAGTATGGTCTTTCAAACTTCTAATGGTCGATGTAGCTTCGTAACCATTCATAACCGGCATCATCAAATCCATTATAATCACATCAAAATCTTCCTGAATAACGACATCAATAGCTAATTGTCCGTTAGCAACCGCTACACAATTCATGTTGAATTGTGACAATAGTTTTTCAACTAAAATTTGATTCATCCGATTATCTTCAGCCAAAAGCACTCTTACAGGTCTGTTCTTATCAATTGGCTTTTTATTTATAAAAGATTTAGAAACAGAAAAATAATAGTCATTTTTAGAAAAAGGGAGTGTAATAATAAATTTCGTTCCATCACCAGGCTTACTTTTCACCTGAATATCTCCTTTCATCAAAGAAACAATTCTTTTAACAACGGTTAAACTAAGACCGGAATTAGAATCATCACTCATTTGGACAAAAGGATTAAAAACTTCCGCTAATTTATCTTCAGCTATTTCTGTTCCGGAATTACTCACAACTATCCGAACAAGATAAAAATCATCTTCTTCATCCTGAAACTTGACTTTCAATCTAATACTACCTTTCTCAGCTGTACCTTGAATGGCATTGTTGATTAAATTGAATAAAATTTGTGTAATCCTGGTCGAATCACCATTAAGGACTGTTGGTAATTCTTCATCAATGGATACTTGAAAATCTATCTGTTTTTGTTGGAATTTTATCAAAAAAGTCTCTTGTACCACACGAATTAACTGATTTATCTGAAACGGTTTATTGGAAAAAACGAGCTGTTTTGCATCCATCTTGACTAAATCTAAGATGTCATTAATAATTACTAGCAAAATAGCTCCCGACATCCGGATATATTCTAATTGATTCTTCTCCTCCGAACCTAATGCAGGATTTTTTAGTAATAAATCTGTGAACCCTAAAATACCATTTAGTGGTGTACGTATTTCATGACTCACATTAAACAGGAATTCATTTCTTGACAATGTTAACTTATCAGTGCGGTCTTTTTCTTCTACTAATTTTTCATTGATGGTTTCTACTAATTTTTTAGAAACCATAGCCGCTTTTAACTCTTCAATATAGGTATTGAAGCCCATACAAAATACATCCAGCTCATCATGCGCATCTGAAATAGGCAAATAATTAAAAAAATCACCCGCAAAGCAATTTGATATTTGCTCAACAATAACAGATGTTCTTTTCTTTTTGGAATCAATTTTCTCAGCCAAAAATAACAACTCATCATAAACATCATCCAGACTATCCCCATAAGTGAGTTGCTCCTGAAACTCATCTTGGTTTATGGAACGTACTAAGGCTAATATTTTTTCCAGTTTAGACATCTAAATCTCTTATAATCAATTTAAAATGAACAGCGTTTTTTTGTTTAACGAAAAAGTAAAATTATTATTACGTATTAAAAAAATAAATATAAGAAATATCTTTTAAAAAAAACAACATCATATTGTTAAATTAAAAAAATATTGCATTAAGTTATAGAATCATGTTCTTTAAGCTTTAGCAACAAAATCGGTATTTACTTATATAAAAGCAGCAACTCACAAATATTAAATAATTTATTGATTATTCTTTTCCTTCAATTCGTTTAACCATTTAACTGCTTCACTTTTTTTAGTAAAACCTTTCAAAGGAACAGAAGCTGATTTCAATTTCATGAATGTATTCAGAATAAATTTAGTTATATGAGAATTCAATATTACAGCACACGCATGTAAATATTCCTGTCCATATTGATCGGCATAATCACGCGCATCTTTGTCATAAGATTGTATACCAGCGAAATCATAACACCAATATTGTTTTTCACCTGCTGATATTTGATGTCTTAAATCTATTAAAGCTTTCAAGTTTTCTTTAGTTCCAATAGTAGGTTTTTTAAATTCAGAATAGAGAATATCATCTTCTATCCAATACTTAATAAAATCATTTTCAACGAATTTAATTACCATTTTATTTTTTTTAATTAAAATTAGAACAACAGTATTTTAAACATCTAAAACTTTAATAATACTGGAATAAACAATACATGTAAACAAATTACAAGTTTTAGGGACAACCTTTATTTTAAAAATTTAACCGCTCAGCGAAGATAACAAATCTAAATTATACATATCATCGACCTTAATATAACCCAAAAGAGCTACTGATTTTGCTCCATATTTTTGTTTTTCATAATCAGCTGTCAAACCTAGGTAGATTTTAGATTTTTCTAAATCATTTCCTCTCTTCACCATACGATACATAATTTGTTTATATAAATGATGTGATTCATTATAATCATAATTCAACCCTAAAATAAGATGACAAATATGATCTTTCCCTAAAAAAGACCATACACAAGCTATTAATTCTTCTGAATCTTTAAGACGAAACTCCATAAACTCCCAATCAGAATATTTAGATATAATTTTTGCAATCTTAACTGGAAAAGAAAAAAAATTAAAAGCTAAATTAACTTTCTTAACATTTAGAAATAACTGATAATGTTTTTCAGCTTCTAAATTTGTTAATGTTTTTTTTATCGTAACATTAAATAGATGTTCATATCTAAAAACGTAGCGATTAATATTTCTAACATTATTTTTTGAATCTAAAAGCGCCAATAATTCCTCTTTCGAATTCCATTTTGGATGACTAACAATATTACTATTAGGCATTTTCATCTGTACATAGCCTTCATCTTTCAATAATGAGTTTAAAGGATGTTCTGCTTCAAAATCTCTTAAGACAACAGCTGTGGCATCAATTTCCTTTTTCACTTTGGCAACAAATTCAAACAAACGATTCGTTGCATTTCTCCACTCAGTATGTTCAACATCCAAATAAACAAAATCTCCTTCACAAAACAAAGACCCCATCGCTAATGTTTTTGAACACAAATAATAAGGATCAGTCTTGCGTACTTCTTCTATTTGTTTCGAAACATTTTCCTGAGCAAGCATATCGTCTTTATAAATTGCCCCGGTAAAAAAAGTAGCCAAAACTATTTTCCCCTTACTATCTCTAACAATAATGTAATGAAAACTCCAGTTCTCTTCCGGTTTTTCATTATTCGAAAAAATTTCTTCCATACACTGCATTCCCGAATGGCTGATATTTCCTCTGTCCTTAAACATCAAGTCCCAATCAGCAGCATTTATAGCGTGTATTGTAGCATATTCTTCAACAATTAAGTTCGAATTATTTTTTGATTCCAGTTTAAAATCATTATTATCTTGTTGAAAATGAAAACCAAATTCTTTATAAACTCTTTCTACACTATCTCCCTCCTCTTCTATAGCTTTAGGCAAATGATATGCTAATACATCGGTTAACAAATCGATATCTGCTTTTGTATTATGACGCGTTAAAGTAAATCGCAAACCGGATTTATCATTAGGAACAACCGGAAATGTAGCTGTGTTTACATAAATTCCTTCTTGCAAAATACGATGCACAAAATTACGGGTTACCTTATTCAAGCCACTTCCAATAAAATAAATAGGAGAATCCGGAGAAGAAATATTCGTGAGATTTTTTTCTTTCAAACGTAGATTCATATAATCCATCAATTCTTTTAATTCGGACTGATAGGTATAAATATCGTCAGACAAATGAATTTTTGCCGAAGCAATAGCAGCTCCAACATTGGCTGGTGACAACGGGTGCGAATAACTTAATGGCCCTCCAAAAATATCAGTTCTTCTATACATCTCTGGGTCGGCAAAAATAGCCGTTCCTCCTACACAACCAAAACCTTTAGCCAGTGTTGATATGATTACAATACGCTCATTAACTCCTAATCGGTCATAAATATAGCCGGCTCCATTTTTTCCAGCCCATCCCATTCCATGCGCATCATCAAAATACAAATGCAATTTTGGGTATTTACCCAATAATCTTTTTAAGATAATGGTATCGGGCAAATCACCGTGCATTGAATACACTCCATCAGCCATATACCAAATACGTTTGTATTTATTGTAGTTTTCCCGAATCATTTCCTCCAGCATTTCATAATTAGAATGCCTGACCATTTTTACTTCTGTCCCTTGTAATTTGGTGTTTTTAGAAGGAAACTGCACACTAAAATGTACTTGTTGGTCAAGAATAATTAAATCATCCGGTTTTATAATTGTAGCAATAACCGAAATATGAGCATTGGATGTTGAAGTATAACAAATCACTTTATTGCCATCAAATATTTGAGACATCAACTCTTCTAATTCCTGAATATATGATGGTCGAATGTATGCTCTGGACATCGATAATTGTGTTCCAAATTTCTTCGTTAATTCGATTGAACCAGCTACTAAATCAGGATGCATCTCTAAACCTAAATACCCACAAGTTCCAAAATTAATTAAATCTCGCCCTTTGATTCTGAATTTCGTTCCATTAAAAGTTTGCTCCTCTGAGTTTATATGCATAATCCCCTTTTCTTTTGCAGAGGTCCACACATTATCAACAACATCCAAATAATTATTATGATTTATCTTTGCCAAAATTCCGAAATTTTAATTAATAATTTGATTTGTTTTTTAGTCATTGTAATAACAACGAAGCAATAACAAACACAAAACTATTTCGGGGCAAAACAGTATTGAATTGTAAAAAACTATCCTTCATGAATACAACCAAATATAACAAAAAAAAGCCCCTATTGGAGCTGTTGCATTTTCAAATCAAGTTTTTCACTCCTTATTTTTACTATCAATTAGTATCGTAACAGGACCATCATTAACCAATGCTACTTTCATATCAGCACCAAACTGACCTGTTTGTACTTTTTTGCCGAGTTCCTGTTCTAATTTTCGAACAAAATTCTCATAAAGTGGAATGGCAATTTCAGGCTTAGACGCTTTTATATAAGAAGGACGGTTTCCTTTTTTAGTACCGGCGTGAAGTGTAAACTGACTAACTACAATAATATCGCCATCAACATCCTGAACCGATAAATTCATGACATCATTTTCGTCTCCAAAAATGCGGATTTTAGCAATTTTAGCTGTAAGCCAATCGATATCTTCTGGTGTATCAGCATCTTCAACACCTACAAGAACCAATAAACCTTTTTGAATGGAAGCTACTATTTGAGAATCAATCGTAACCGAAGCTTCAGCAACTCTTTGAATTACAACTCGCATTAACCTCTGGATTTATCGCTGTTTTTTCGGTCCTCGTCATAAATATCAGTTCGATAATGTTCGTCATCTCCTTCTAATATTTTGAGATAACTATTGTAACGCGACCAGGCTATCTCTTCTTTTTCCAAGGCTTCTTTGACAGCACATTTTGGTTCTTCTTTATGCAGACAGTTATTGAACTTACATTTGTCTTTTAGCTTAAAAAACTCCGGAAAGTAATCACTTATTTCTTCTTTTTCCATATCAACCACTCCAAAACCTCTAATTCCGGGTGTGTCAATAATTTTGGCTCCAAAAGAAAGATCAAACATCTCAGCAAAAGTGGTAGTATGTTGTCCTTGTGAATGCGAATCTGAAATTTGTTTGGTTTTCAAATTCAATCCCGGCTCTATTGCGTTTACCAAAGTGGATTTTCCAACTCCTGAATGCCCCGAAAACATACTCACCTTATTTTTCATTAATAACATCAGTTTATCCAAACCTTTGCGCTCCTGAGCCGAAACGCGCAGACATTGGTAACCTATATTCTCATAAATATATTGTAAATACAGCTGCTCGTCTAAAGCCGCCTCATCAAAAGTGTCGATTTTATTAAAAACCAAAATCGCTTCGATACCATAAGCCTCAGCAGTGACTAAAAAACGATCTATAAAACTGGTAGTTGTAGGAGGATTATTAATAGTTACCAACAAGAAAACAATATCAATATTAGATGCAATAATATGCGTCTGCTTAGAAAGATTAACTGATTTTCGAACAATATAATTTTTCCTGTCCTGAATGGTATTAATCACTCCCGTAACCTGATCGTTAGATTCCTCCAGTTCAAAATCAACACGGTCGCCTACAGCTATAGGATTGGTACTCTTAATACCTTTCATCCTAAACTTTCCTTTAATTCTACACTCCACAAAATTCCCTTCATCGGATTTTACCGTGTACCAGCTTCCTGTTGATTTATAAACGATTCCTGTCATTTGCAATTTTAGATTTCCGAATTCAGATTTTAGATTAGAATGTTTGCAAAGATAAAGGATTTATGGAGGATTTTAATTTTAGAACTCTCTAAAACAAAAAAAATCCCAAAACATAAAGTCTTAGGATTTTATAAATTTAAATTATCGAGTTCTTAAATCACGAATCAATTATCCGTTGATAATTTTTTCTTGGTGTTCGATACTTTCCTGGTGAATTGATTTGAACAATTTAGTGATAAATTCTTCTGACAATCCTTTTTTAGCACCTTCAGCAACCATTTTCTCCTGGATTTCATTCCAACGGTTGTTTTGCAATACTGCAACATTGTTTTCTTTTTTCACCTGACCAATTTCATCAGCTACTTTCATTCTTTTTCCTAAAAGATCTAATAAGTTAGCATCCAAAACGTCGATATTGGTTCTTAATTTTGTCATTTTATTTTCAAAATCGCTATCTCCACTCACTTTTCTTACTTTCAAATCTTTCAAGATTTGTTTCAAAGCATCTGGAGTAACTTGTTGAGCAGCATCAGACCAAGCGTTATCAGGATCAATATGCGTTTCGATAATCATACCGTCATAGTTCAAATCTAAAGCTTCCTGAGTTACTTCAAGAATCATGTTACGGTTTCCTGTAATGTGAGACGGATCGATGATTAATGGCAAATCAGGGAATTTGTTTTGCAATTCGATAGCAATTTGCCACTCAGGAATGTTTCTGTATTTAGTTTTCTCATAAGTAGAGAAACCTCTGTGAATAACTCCTAAGTTTTTGATTCCAGCCATGTGTAAACGCTCAACACCACCTAACCATAAAGCCATATCAGGGTTTACAGGGTTTTTAACCAAAACGATTTTATCAGTTCCAGCCAATGTATCAGCAATTTCCTGAACTGCAAATGGATTAGCTGTTGTACGAGCTCCAACCCATAATACATCGATATCATATTCTAAAGCTAATTTACAGTGAGCTGCTGTAGCAACCTCAGTTCCCATCAACAATCCTGTTTCTTCTTTAGCTTTTTTCAACCATTTTAATCCTATTTCCCCAATTCCTTCAAATCCTCCCGGACGAGTTCTTGGTTTCCAAATTCCTGCTCTGAATACGCTTACATCTGAATTTTTCAGTTCATGAGCAATTTTCAATACCTGCTCTTCAGTTTCAGCACTACAAGGTCCTGCAATCACAAATGGATGATTCAATTTGAAAGCATCCAACCAATTTCTCATTTCTTTGTTGTTTTCCATCTTTTAAAATTTATTTCTTTTTAATTTGTGTTGTATATATTTATTCTTTTTACTCCTATTTTTTAACGCCTATTCCGTTTAATATTTCTCTAATTTTATTGACACTTGCCATTTCTTCGTAAATCGCATTGTAATCATCCTGCACCAATAAATCCCTAAACTGAGTTAGATTCGAAATATACTCTTCTAATGATTCTAAAACCTGAGCTTTATTCTGTTCAAAAATTGGCGTCCACATTGCCGGTGAACTTTTAGCCAAACGTACCGTGCTTTCAAATCCGGAACCCGCCATATCAAAAATATCCTGCTCGTCTTTTTCTTTATTTATCACCGTTTTTCCTAACATAAAGGAACTGATGTGCGATAAATGAGAAACATAAGCAATATGTTTATCATGTGATTTTGGATCCATATAACGAATACGCATTCCCATTTTATTGAAAACCTCTAATGCTTTTTCCTGTAATTTGAAAGCCGTTTTCTCTACTTCGCAAATGATATTTGTTTTTCCTCGAAACAAATCTCTCAACGCTGCCGAAGGTCCTGAAAATTCTGTTCCCGCAATAGGATGAGTGGCAATAAAATTTCTTCTTTTAGGATGATTAGCGATTGCCTGACAAATAGGATTTTTAGTTGAACCTACTTCAAAAACAATAGCATTATCACCAACCAAATCCAATACTTTAGGTAATAACCCAATAGCTACATTTACAGGAACCGAAACAATTACAAAATCTGCCTCAGGCAAATCTTCCATTGTAGTGGCAACATCAATAACGCCTAACTCTAATGCCTGTTGCAAGTGTTTTTCGTTATTGTCTATTCCGTAAATAGTGGCATTCGGATACAGCGCTTTGATGTCTAAAACCATCGAACCACCTATTAAACCAATACCTATTACAAATACTTTCATTTTATTTCTTTAAATTCCAAACTTTTAAAATTCCAAATTCCAAACTTTGATTAATCTAAAATCTGAGATCTAAAACCTAAAATCGGCTTATTGCTTCCTGTACTTTTTCTTCTTTCACACATAATGCAAATCGAATATATCCTTCTCCGTTTGAACCGAAAATAGTTCCCGGTGCAATAAAAATATATTTCTCGTGCAATATCTGATCGATGAACTTCTCAGCCGATTGAATTCCTTCCGGCAATTTTGCCCAAACAAATAAACCTACTCCTTCTTTATAAACTTTACAGCCTAATTTTTCAGCCAATTGCTCGGTTAAAACGCGGCGTTTTTTATATATTTCATTCATGGAATCAAACCATGATTTATCACTTTTTAATGCTTCGATAGCGCCTTTTTGGATTCCAAAAAACATTCCGCTATCCATATTACTTTTCACTCTTAAAACAGCATCAATCAATTCAGCATTTCCGGAAACCATTCCTACTCTCCATCCTGCCATGTTAAAAGTCTTGCTCAGAGAGTTCAATTCCAAAGCTACTTCTTTAGCTCCTTCCACCTGTAACAAACTCATCGGATTGTCATTCAAAACAAAACTGTACGGATTGTCATTGACTAACAATATCTGATGTTTTTTGGCGAAAGCCACTAACTTTTCAAACAAAGCTAAACTTCCTCTGGCTCCTGTAGGCATGTGCGGATAACCTATCCACATCAATTTCACTTTGGATAAATCTAATTTTTCTAAAGCCTCAAAATCAGGTTCCCAATTATTAGCTTCAGCCAAATCATAATAAACTGCTTCTGCTCCAACTAAATTCGTTACCGAAGTATACGTTGGATAACCCGGATTAGGAATTAAAACCTGATCTCCTTCATTCAAAAATGCCATTGAAATATGCATGATTCCTTCTTTCGAACCCATCAAAGGCAAAATCTCCGTATTTGGATTTAACTCTACCTGAAAATTGTTCTGATAAAAATCAGCCATGCTTTTTCGCAACTCAGGCAATCCCTGATAACTTTGATAACCATGTGCATTTACATCCTGCATAGCTAAAGCAACCGCGTCAATCACAGCCTGTGCCGGAGCCAAATCAGGGCTTCCAATCCCCATATTGATAATAGGCTTACCTTCTGCTGCCAATTGTCTTACCTCTCTCAATTTTGATGAGAAGTAGTATTCTTCAACTGTATTTAATCTGTTTGCTGTTGTAATCATTTTTATTCTTTGGCTTTTGAACTTAGTTCAAATTGACAATCTGCTTTTACTGTTTTATTTAAATCAAACTAGGTTTTGTATTGGTATACTCGCCTAACACTTTAAAATATTCTGCCATAATCTCTAACAAAGATTTCGCTTTTGCATAATCTTCATATTTTTCGAAAGTAACATCAACAAAAAAAGAATATTTCCAGGGCGTTTCTATTTTTGGCAACGATTGAATTTTAGTCAAATTCATTTTACAATCGCTCATTACATTCAAAACTGCCGCCAAACTTCCGCGTTTGTGATCCAATTCAAATTTTAAAGAAGCTCTGTTTATCTCTTCTTCCGAAACAAATGAATTCTCCTTTTGAATAATCACAAAACGGGTCATATTGTTTTTAATCGTTTGGATTTCGGGAGCCAGAATTTCCAAATCATACATTTCTGCCGCTGTTTTACTCGCAATTGCAGCAATACCTGTTAATTGTTTCTCCTGAATTCTTCTTGCTGTTTCAGCCGTATCCTTATCTTCTACTAATTTAATATGCGGGTATTTTTTCAAAAAATCCATACACTGCAACAAAGCCATCGGATGCGAATATACTTCGGTAATATCTTCAATCTTCTGACCTCTTAAAGCCATCAGGTTTTGATGAATACTTAAATAATGTTCCCCAATAATGTGCAATTTATTCTTATCAATCAAAGCATAATTAGGAATAATAGGACCTGCAATAGAATTCTCGATAGCCATTACCGCCTGAGTTGACTTCCCAGACAAAAGACTATCTACTAATTCCTCAAAAGACATACATTCATCAACAACTACCTGCTGACCATAATACTCCTGAGCCACCTGATGGTGAAAAGAACCTATTATACCTTGTATTGCAATTTTTGCTTCCATTTATTCAAAAAAAAATCCTGATTTTCATCAGGATTGTATATTAGTTTTATTTGTTTATTTATTTTTCAAATTACCATAGCACAATCCTTATCTCTCGCTAAAGAAATAAAAAGAAAAGCTAAAATAGAAACGGTTATTTGACATCTTAATTAAATATTATTCTCTCGAATGATTATTTTTAACGCTGGCAAATATATAACATATTTCCAACAACACAAAAATATTTTTGTTTTTTTTCAAAAAAAACAAAACAATGCTTTTTCTGTTTATTTTTGTAATCAAATAAAAAAACATGTCAATAGAAGTAAAAAATATATCTAAAAGTTATGGTGACCAAAAAGCTTTGGACAACATTTCATTTTCTATAAAAAAAGGAGAAATCGTTGGTTTTTTAGGTCCAAATGGAGCCGGGAAATCTACATTGATGAAAATATTGACAACCTACCTTGCCTCCGACGAAGGTACAGCATTGGTTAACGGACAAGATGTAAACACTAACCCAAAGGCAGTTCAACTTTCTATTGGTTATTTGCCGGAGCACAATCCGTTATATCTGGATTTATACGTGAGAGAATATCTGGCTTTTAATGCCGATGTTTATAAAATTGCCAAATCCCGCATTGAAGAAGTAATTCAGCTTACAGGTTTAAGCGCCGAAAGCCATAAAAAAATAGCAGAACTTTCTAAAGGATACCGTCAGCGTGTAGGACTAGCAAATGCTTTGCTGCACAATCCTGATGTGTTAATTCTAGACGAACCAACAACTGGTCTAGACCCAAACCAACTTTTAGAAATTCGCAACCTGATTAAAAATGCCGGAAAAGACAAAACGGTTTTTCTTTCCACACATATCATGCAGGAAGTAGAAGCTATTTGTGATCGCGTGATTATTATTAACAACGGAAAAATAGTTGCCGATAAAAAATTAGACCATCTTATTTCGGAAGAAAAAGAACAAATTATCGAAGTCGAATTCGATTATAAAATCGAGGAACAGGCCATTGCTAAAATCGAGAATTTAATTTCTTATAAAAATACGCACGACATGACCTGGGAACTGGTTTTTAAAACCGACAAAGACATGCGTTCTGTAGTCTTTGATTTTGCCACTGCCAATGGCTTGAAAACCCTTCAACTGAATCAGAAAAATAAAAATCTGGAAGCGATATTTAGAGAGATTACGAAGTGATTTTTTCAACCACTTTTAACTAAATAACATCAACCCTAACACCTCACAATTTTCTTTACTCCGTTGGTGATTTTACATCCTCAGGAGCTTTTGTTTCTACACCATCAGTAGCCAACAAAGCCGGAACAGAACGCTGAACATTGTCATTTGGTGTAATCTGAGTTGATGTTGCGGCATTTACAACTGGCTTAGAATTTAATGGTGCACCAACCGCAATATCACAACGATGCCCTGGCTCTCCGTGAGGCGGATTCATTCCTTTTGCAGTTACTACTTTAGACGTGGACATTTTAGAGGTTATTACCTGAGCAGATTGAGGTTTTACATTTGCTTGCCCCACAGAGGTAACACTCTTGTTTGGAGCACTATTCAATGGCGCCCCAACTGCAATATCGCAACGGTGATATGGCTGCCCATGTGGAGGATTAACAGCTGTAACAACAGCCGAAGTCGTGCTCACATTATTTTCACGAAACAAATTATGCTTTTCAACTACTGGAGTTTGCGCGCTTTGATTAGGCAAAACGGTCGTAGTTTGCTGTGTAAAAGGCACTACAATCCCATCTGTTGCTTGTGCTTTCTTAGTGTCATTGTTTTTACAAGAGGTAAAAACAATGACGGTAGCTAAAAATGTATAATAAATTTGTTTCATCTTGAAAAAACTATTACAGTGAACTCAAATATACTATTTTAACAGCTAAAAATCAAAACATTACCATTTCAATTTATATTAATCATTTTTCAATGTAACTCTATTTGATTTCAAACAGACAACAACTCTAATCGACTATTACATAACTTTGAAAAAACTTGTTTATAAACGCTAAGAAAAAAACATTGCACTACATGTTTTTTAAAACCACCTCAAAACCCTAATGACTTAGCCAAATTATCATAACTAAAGAATAAATACAAAAAAAGCATCGCCTTATTAAAACGATGCTCTTTAAATTTATGATAAAAAATTACAACTTAATAGCAAGACTAACTAAAAAATTTATCGTTTTCTGAGGCATTCCCGTTGCGTTCCAGTATTTCTCATTCAAAAGATTGTTCCCTTTTAAAGATATCCTATATTTTGGCTGATCATAAAACAACGCTCCATTCAACAACGTATAAGACGGAAGAACAAACGTATTAGTTGTTTCAAACCAGGAATCACTAACATAATTTCCTCCTACTCCTATTCCTAAACCTTTCATTTTACCTTCTGGCAGAGTGTAACTCGCCCAAATATTAGCCGCATTTTTCGGACTGGCAGCAAGTGATTTTCCTAATAAAGCCGGACTTGATTTAGTATATGTATTTTCATTAAAAGCATATCCTGCAACAATATTTAAGCCCGCAACAGGATTAGCTATAACCTCAACATCAACACCTTTACTATTTTGAGTTCCATCCTGAATAGTATTATTTGTTGCAGCATCTTTATAAGTTGAATTTGTTACCGAAATATCATAATAACTGACAGTAGCATTTAATCTGTTTCTTACTATATCAAATTTCACACCTGTTTCCCATTGTGTACCATATTGAGTATCCAATTTTAACACACTATTATCTGACTGAACCACCGGAGCTAAATTTGTAAAACCATTCATATAGTTTCCAAATACAGATATTTTGTCTTTAATTAATTGATACACTAATCCAAATTTTGGCGCTAATGAGGTTTGTTGATATTCTGAGTTAGCTGTATAAGCTCCTGTTCTTACATCATAAGAACCTTTAGTAGAAAATCTATCTACACGCAAACTCAACATTGCCATTAAGGACGGAGTCAAATTGATAACATCTGAAACATACAAGCCATAAGTCTCCGCTTTAGTTGTACTTGCGCTAAAACCTTTTGCGTATGAAAGATCAATTATTTTTTCTGAATTGAAATCATTTACAGGCTGATTTACATTAATAACATCGTAATTTATACCAGTCACACGATTTAATTCATTGTAAGCATTATTATAATCTAAGCCAATTAACATTCTATTTCTAAGAGATCCTATTTTAAAATCTCCTGTAAAATTTTGTTGCAACTGAATGTTCCCAAATGTTTCAGGAGTTTGATTCCTAATAACTCTGGTGGCTGTAGAATCTGTTAGAACATTCAAATTTGTCCAAAGTAAATGTTTATAATATCCCACTGAACTCAAAAATTTAGTTTCCGATTTCCATTGGTCAGATATTTTATAATCTATCTGCATTCCAAGATTATTAACTCCAATTTCGGCATCTACATCATTATTTCCATAGGAACGATTATAATTTAATTGCAAATCTTTAAAACTCTTTGCTTTAACATTTGTCAAAGAACCTATTGAAATAGTGGTCATCGTATAAGCACTTTTTGTGATATCTAAATCCACAGAGAACTTTAATCGATCAGTTACCTGATAAGAAAAAGTAGGTGCAAAAACATAATTCTTAGCATATCCTTGATCTTGAAAAGAACCTTCAGACTGACCAGCAACATTCAATCTAAATAAAGCTGTTTTCTCCTTATTTAATGGTGTATTTATATCTGCAGTAACTCTGGTAAAACTAAAACTCCCTCCAACTAAACTAACTTCTCCTCCAAAATTCTCATAAGCTTTTTTAGTTACGTAATTATAAACACCCCCAAAAGAAGTATTTCTGGTACCTCCAAACAAAGTACCTGATGGTCCTTTAATAAATTCAACACGTTCTAAAATTGCCGGATTTAATGGATAAACCGGACTCGTATTCATTCCATTAAGCATTCCACTGGTATTAGAAAAACCTCGCATTGTTAGTCCTTGCGAACCACCTGCAGAATAATTCGGGACTGCTCCCGGAACATTTCTGTATATATCGGTACGTTCTAAAACAACTTGTTCCTTCATCAAATCTTTCCCCACTATATTATAAACCTGAGGATTTTCGAGATTCTTTAGCGGTAAACGAGCTACAGATTCCGTCTCTTTCTTTGCAAATTTATTTTTATGACTAAAAATACTCACTTCGTCAAGCTGAGTCAAATCTTCATTTAAAATAATGTCATCAATCGTATTATTTATATCCTTTTTCACCTCGATATTTTTTTCTACAGTTAGATAACCTAATCCTCTTACTATAATAACATTTTGTCCAATTGGTAAATTATTCAAAATAAAATATCCGTTTTCATCAGTATATGCTCTTTTGTTGATTTTTTTAACTACAACAATTACAGTTTCAATTGGTTTTCCTGAAACATCTCTAACGATTCCTGAAACCGAACCTTTGTTAGTTTGTGAATATCCAACAGTAGCGAAAAAAAGCAGTAAGAAACTTAGATAAGTATAATTTTTAAACTTATAAGTTGAAACAAAATCCATTTTATTTATTTTTAGTTAATAAGGTGCAAAACTATACAATAAAAAAACTGTTTCAAAATTATTTTTATTTATTCTAAATTAATACATTATAAAAAAGCATAAAAAAACCCGTATAATATTTATACGAGTTCAAAATTTGATATTAAAAAACCTGACTTGCTATTTGATAAATATTGTCAGATTTACCCATCGAATAATAATGCAAACAAGGCACACCAAATTCCATTAACTCTTTAGATTGCTGAACTGCAAATTCTACTCCAATCTGACGAACGGCTGCGTTGTCTTTTGCATTTTCAATAGCACTAATCAATTCTTCCGGCATATCCAGCCAAAAAACCTGAGGCAATAATTGCAAATGACGTTTCACTGCTACCGGTTTGATTCCCGGAATAATTGGCACTGTAATCCCAATAGCACGAGCCGCTTCAACAAATTTAAAATAACGCTGATTATCAAAAAACATTTGGGTTACAATATAATCGGCACCGGCATCTACTTTTTCTTTCAGTCTTTTCAAATCGGCTTCAAGACTTGGCGCTTCAATATGCTTTTCAGGATAACCTGCAACACCCACACAAAAATCAGGTGCATTTTGAATAGGCAATTCACCATGCAAAAACTTCCCATTATTCATGGCTTTGATTTGTTTTACTAAATCAACCGCATAAGCATTTCCTCCCACTGTAGGCTCAAAATACTTCTCCCCTTTCATTGGGTCGCCTCGTAATGCCACTAAATTTTCTATTCCTAAATAATGACAATCTACCAATAAATATTCTGTCTCCTCTCTTGTAAATCCGCCACACAAAACGTGCGGAATGGCATCTACACCATATTTATGTTGGATAGAAGCACAAATTCCAACTGTTCCCGGACGCATTCGAGTGATACGACGATCAAAAAGTCCATCTTTTTCAATGTACACATATTCTTCTCTCGAAGTCGTTACATCAATAAAAGGAGGCTTAAACTCCATTAAAGGATCTATATTAGCATATAAATCTTTAATATTACTTCCTTTTTGAGGCGGTACAATTTCAAAGGAAAACAAAGGTTTACCTTTTGCTGCTTCTAAATGTTGTGTTACTTTCATTTCAAGTCTTAAAGTTTGAATGTCAAAAGTCAGCGCTTTGGACTATATGACTATTTTTTTAATCTGCAATATTAGGACTTAACCATTTTACGGCTTTGTCAGTTGAAATACTTCTACGTTTGGCATAATCAACAACCTGATCTTCTTTTATTTTCCCCAGTCCGAAATACCTGCTTTCTGGATTTCCAAAATAATACCCCGAAACTGATGAAGCAGGCCACATTGCCATACTTTCTGTCAAAGTCACACCAATCTTTTCTTCTACTTTTAATAGTTTCCAAATGGTTGGTTTTTCCAAGTGATCCGGACAGGCAGGATAACCAGGGGCAGGTCGGATTCCTTTATAATTTTCCTTAATTAATTCCTCATTAGACAATGATTCTTCGGCATCATAACCCCAAAACTCTTTACGAACTTTTTCATGTAGGTATTCTGCAAAGGCTTCAGCTAAACGATCGGCCAAAGCTTTAACCATAATCGAATTGTAATCATCCAAATTATCGCGATAAGCATCCGCCCATTCGTCTACTCCAAAACCAGTTGTTACACAGAAAGCGCCCATGTAATCGGTTACTCCATTATCTTTTGGCGCAATAAAATCCGCCAAGGCAATATTTGGAGCGCCTTTGGTTTTTTGTGATTGTTGACGCAAGGTTAGGAATTTTTCTAATTCTCTTCCATTTTCATCATACAATTGGATATCATCATCATTCACTTGGTTTGCGGGGAATAATCCATAAACACCTTTGGCCTGTAATTTCTTTTCTTTCAAAATCACATCCAGCATTGCCTGAGCATCTTTAAACACTGACGTTGCCTGCTCTCCTACTACCTCATCCGTTAAGATCGCAGGATATTTTCCGTGCAATTCCCATGTTTGAAAAAATGGCGTCCAATCGATGTAAGGCACTAAAACATCCAAATCTATTTCAATAGTTTGTACCCCAATCTGCTTTGGTTTTACTGGTGAATATTGCTCCCAATCCAATTGTAATTTATTTTTACGGGCATCTTCAATTGACAGGAAATTTTTATCTCTCGAACGATTTAAGAACTGCTCTCTTAAATTATCATATTCTTCACGAATAGCAGTCGTATACGTTTCTTTATTATCATCTAATAAATTTCCGGCTACTGTTACTGCTCTCGAAGCATCGTTTACGTGAACTACGGTTGCTTTGTATTGCGGTGCGATTTTCACAGCGGTATGTGCGCGTGAAGTTGTAGCTCCTCCAATCATCACCGGTATTTTCATATTGCGTTTATCTAGTTCTTTGGCCAAAAACACCATTTCGTCCAGCGAAGGCGTAATCAGTCCGCTCAAACCAATAATATCTACTTCGTGTTCTAAGGCTGCAGCAATAATTTTTTCAGGTGGAACCATTACCCCAAGGTCAATGATTTCGTAATTATTACAGGCCAACACTACCGAAACAATATTTTTACCAATATCATGAACATCCCCTTTTACGGTTGCCATTAATATTTTTCCATTTCCTTCCTTATCTCCTGCTTGTTTTGAAGCTTCAATAAATGGCAATAAATAAGCCACCGCTTTTTTCATTACACGAGCCGATTTAACCACCTGTGGCAAAAACATTTTTCCGGAACCAAATAAGTCCCCTACTACGTTCATACCAGCCATTAAGTTGATTTCGATAACTTCGATAGGTTTGGTTGCAGCTAAACGTGCTTCTTCTACATCTTCTTCAATAAAAGCATCAACTCCTTTTACCAAAGAGTGTGTAATTCTTTCCTGTACGGTTCCTGAACGCCATTCCTGTACTTCGGCTTCTGTGTTTTTAGAACCTGTTCCTTTTACACTTTCAGCAAAATCCAATAAACGTTCCGTAGCATCATCACGTCTGTCCAAAATTACATCTTCAACATGTTCCAATAAATCTTTCGGAATATCGTCATAAATAGTCAACATCTCCGGATTCACAATTCCCATGGTCATACCAGCCTTGATAGCATGGTATAAGAAAACCGAGTGCATGGCTTCACGTACCACATCATTTCCACGGAAAGAGAAAGAAACATTACTCACACCTCCACTGATATGTGCGTGTGGTAAATTTTCGCGAACCCATTTAGTTCCTCTGAAGAAATCCAAAGCATTCAAACGGTGTTCTTCCATCCCGGTTGCTACCGGAAATATATTCAAATCGAAAATGATATCCTGTGGTGGGAAGTTTACTTTGTTTACCAAAATGTCATACGAACGTTGGCAAATTTCAACACGACGCTCGTAATTATCCGCCTGACCTACCTCGTCAAAAGCCATCACTATTACCGCAGCTCCGTAACGCTTAATCAATTGGGCGTGATTAATAAAAGCCTCTTCTCCTTCTTTTAACGAAATCGAGTTCACTACACATTTCCCTTGTACTACTTTCAATCCAGCCTCAATAATGTGCCATTTCGAACTGTCAATCATAATAGGTACACGGGCAATATCCGGTTCGGCAGCAATCAGGTTTAAAAATTTCACCATTGCATATTCACCATCAAGCATTCCCTCATCCATATTAATATCGATGATTTGTGCTCCACCTTCTACCTGCTGTCTGGCGATATCTAAGGCTTCATCGTATTTTTCTTCTTTAATTAATCGAAGAAATTTTCTGGAACCTGTTACATTGGTACGCTCACCTATGTTTACAAAAACACTCTCCGGCGTAATAATTAACGGTTCTAATCCCGATAAAACTAAATTTCTTCTTGCTTCTGCTTCTGCCATTTTTTTATTTTTTTATGCCAACGGTATTCATTCCGTTTTCATTTATCATCTTATTTCATCAACGGATTTAATCCGTTGCTACAAAATGTATCGTTCCTACGGAACTTTATTTTTTTACTCGTGCTAGTCATTGCGAGGAACGAAGCAATCTCACTATCTAAATCCTCATTTTTGTCATTCCGACGAAGGAGGAATCTCATCCTTTGCTCTCGTTATGTGATTCATTCGTCCCTCGGACTCGAGCGCGAGCGAACATGCGAAGCAATGACAAAACCTTTATATTTTTATTCTCTTTATGAACACGGATTTAAAAACTTAATTCTTGTTTTTTCAAAGTATATTCTTTTTCAATTTCATTTAAAATCAAAAACAATTTTTCAAAGCACTCCTCATTGATTTCGTTAAACTCTTTTTTCTTTTTACGAAGATAAAATGATAATCGTTCTTTTCTAATTTGTTTAAAATTTTCAACATTATCAGTATTTTGTAATATAATCTTTGAATAAATTGGATCATAAAACATCTCAATCATATCTAATTCTTTGTCAAAATAAGAATACCGATGAACAATAATATTTCTTTTTTCATCTGAATATTTTTTTAAAACATTATTTAACTCATAAAGAGAATTCATTAACTCACTATAACCATCAACCTCACTTATTTTTTTTAATACTTTATCTTTTTTAACTTTACTATCATCAAAACCAAAATTAAAAATGGCATTCACTAATTGAAGAATACGATCATAAAGAGAATCCAATCTAATGAAATAATTTTCAATATTGTAAGACAAATGATAACCTCTTCCAATTTCATTTTTATTGTCATCTCTAAAATTAGACAATAATTTTACAGCTCTTTCAAGTTGACAACAAAGTCCAAATAAATGAACAGAATAAAAAGACGTATAACGAATATAATGTTCTGAATCAGACATGTCATTTTCATTTTTATCAACTATATATTTATCAGACACTTTAACACCTTTTAAGAAAGGCTTTGTATCCTCAATCATTTGCTGATAAAAACTATGCATTATTAAAGCATCTGTATTCATCTTTTCAAATTAAATTCCCACGCTGATGCGAGCATCTTACTCGTACCCATTTTCAAACATACCTACAAGGTTAAAAAAACCTTACAGGAAAAATTACAAACTCGCTGTCGAAACTCTCGGCTTATAATCCTTAGCGATATCTGCAATTAATCGGATATGATCTGGCGTTGTACCACAACAACCACCAATGATATTAATTAAATTATCATCCAGATAACTCTTAATTTGTGCCTGCATTTCCTGTGGTGTTTCATCATATTCTCCAAAAGCATTTGGCAATCCCGCATTAGGATGCGCCGACACATTAAAAGATGTATGCGAAGACAGGGTTTGCAAATAAGGTTTCAACAAATCGGCACCTAAAGCACAATTAAAACCAACACTTAACAACGGAATATGTGACACCGAAATCAAAAATGCTTCCACCGTTTGCCCGGAAAGCGTTCTTCCGGAAGCATCGGTAATCGTTCCTGAAACCATGATTGGAATATCAATTCCACGCTCTTCTTTTACTTCTTCGATAGCAAAAAGAGCTGCTTTAGCATTTAGGGTATCGAAAATCGTTTCTACCAACAACAAATCACATCCGCCATCCATCAAAGCTTCTACCTGTTGCTTGTAAGCAATACGCAAATCATCAAAAGTTACCGCTCTGTATCCCGGGTCATTTACATCCGGAGACATCGAAGCTGTACGGTTTGTTGGCCCGATAGAACCGGCTACAAAACGAGGTTTTTCCGGATTTTTGGCTGTGAATTCATCGGCTACTTTGCGAGCAATTTTAGCCGACTCGTAGTTCAACTCGTAAACCAAGTCTTCCATGTGATAGTCAGCCATACCAATTGTGGTTCCTGAGAAGGTATTGGTTTCTACAATATCTGCTCCTGCTTCAAAATAAGCAGCATGAACTTCGGCAATGGCTTTCGGTTGGGTAAGCGACAATAAATCGTTGTTTCCTTTTAACGGATGTGGAAAATCCTTGAAGCGTTCGCCTCTAAAATCTTCTTCCGAAAAATTGTAGCGTTGCAACATGGTTCCCATTGCTCCGTCGAGAACGAGTATTCTTTTTTTGATTTCTTCCTGAATGCTTGGCATAACTTATTTTTTATTTTCCTGCAAAGTCTGTTTTGACCTTGTAGGTATCTAATTCTATACTAATACCTACAAGGTTTTTAAAACCTTGCAGGAGTAAATTTTCCAAAAACAATTGTGGCTCTATAGCCCCGATTCTAGTGGAAATCCTTGTGGCGGCAGGCATTTATGCCGACACAAGATTAAAGCGAAAAGCGGGAACTATATTCCCTAAAATGCCTTATGCTGTGCTCCTAATTATTTTCCAAATTTGGAAATGCAAAGTAAAGCAATAGCCTTACCACTTGCAAGTGATAAGGCTATTTATAATTGTAAACAACTAGGTGTTTTTAGTTTATCGCTTTTACAACCGCTTTTGGTGCTTCTTTACGAGTTCCGTCAAATCCATCAACTCCTGATACGGTTGTGTATTTCAATACATAACGTTTTCCAGGATTGATGATTTGGTAAGCTGCCTGACACATTAAAGTTGCTTCGTGGAAACCACAAAGGATTAACTTTAATTTCCCAGGATAAGTATTGATATCTCCGATAGCGAAGATTCCAGGAATATTGGTTTGGTAATCCAAAGCATTGTTTACTTTGATGGCATTTTTCTCGATTTCTAAGCCCCAGTTTCCGATAGGTCCTAATTTAGGAGTCAATCCGAAAAGTGGAATGAAATAATCACAAGGAATGTTACGGTGTGCACCGTTTTCCTCTAAATCTACTGATTCAACATGCTCTGCACCGTTGATTCCAACAACCTCTGCAGGAGTAATCAAATGAATTTTACCTTTATCTTTCAATTCCTGTACTTTTTCTACTGAATCCAAAGCACCACGGAATTCGTTACGACGGTGAACTAAAGTCACTTCAGAAGCTACATCAGCTAAGAAGATACTCCAATCCAAAGCAGAATCTCCACCTCCGGCAATAACTACACGTTTGTTTCTAAATTCTTCAGGATTTTTGATAAAGTATTTTACTCCTTTATTTTCGTAAAACTCGATATCCTCGATTAAAGGTTTTCTAGGTTCGAAACTTCCTAATCCACCAGCAATAGCAATTACTTTAGCATGGAATTCAGTTCCTTCATTAGAAGTTACAATAAAACTTCCGTCCTCTTGTTTTACAATAGTTTCAGCACGCTCTCCAAGTGTAAAACCCGGTTCAAACTGCTTAATTTGTTCCATTAAGTTATCCACTAAATCTCCAGCTAAAACTTCAGGAAATCCCGGAATATCATAGATAGGCTTTTTAGGATATAACTCCGCTAATTGTCCACCTGGTTGTGGCAATGCATCTAAGATGTGACATTTTAATTTTAACAATCCTGCTTCAAAAACGGCAAATAAACCAGTTGGACCGGCTCCTATTATAAGGATATCTGTTTCTATCATTTTTATTATTAATTATTTTTCTCCCCAGTTCCTCTTATTAATGAGAGGAATACTAAACAGAAAGCTTGTGTTATACTTATTTTATTTTCTTCAAAGAAACGAAAGCTCTATTTTGTTTTTAATGACAAATATCAGCTGTGCATTCTTTGTCTTATTCTTTATTTTTTAACGAAGCTGTGATTTCATTCATTTTTTGAACTTTTTCTTCAAAATCACCCTTCAATGTTTTGCGATAATCATTAAGGTTTTGTACCATTTGATTGATATCCTCAGGTATTACTTCCTCAAAAAACTCTCTCAAGCGCTTAGCAGTTGTAGGTGATTTTCCATTGGTTGAAATCGCAATTTTCACGTTTCCTTTAGTCACGATTCCCCCCAAATAATAATCGCACAAATCAGGTGTATCGGCAATATTGCATATCAAATATCTTTTTCGGGACAATTCATACACGCGTTTATTTACCTTAAAATCATCTGTACAGGCGATTACCATATGGCGCTTTTTCAGCATTTTTTTCTTGAATTTTTTATTAGTTAATTTCACAGCAGGATGTTTTTCTGCCAGAGTAACTAATTCATCAATAAAACGCGGCGCAACAACCTCAACCTTAGCATTAGGGCTCGATTTAAGCAAAAAAGACAGCTTTTCTAAACCTACATTTCCTCCACCTACAATAAGCACGCTAAGGTTATGCAGTTTTAAAAATATTGGATACAATTCATTGCGTTCCTCGCTATTTGAATCGTTACCAGCGGCATCTTTTATATCACTCATCTTTTCTTTTATTTATGCTTGAGCCAAATCTTGCTCTCTGTAAGCTTCTAATTTATTGAAAAACTCAACTGCTTGCTCAATGTATTGTTTTGCGAAAGCTTCAGTAGGCTCGTTTTTATTGATTTGGTAAACCAATTCTCTGAAAGAAGTAGCCAATTCAATTTTATTCCCTGCAACAAAAACAGTATCGAATGAATCAATAATTCCTGCGTGTGTATTTGTTTTTTCTTTTTCAGCAAGCAATAATGCTTTGGCACCATTTACAAAACCTGCATAAGCAAGGTAAATAGCATCTGACCATTTTTGCTCTTCTAATAATTCCTGAGCTACAGTAATTTTATCTTTAGCTTCGAATAATAAAGTAGCAACCAAGTCAATTACCACACCAGCACATTCTCCAACACCTACAGCTTTTACATAGTTATCGGCATTACCCCAATCCACGAAATCTTCTTCGGTAAGATTAGTAACATCAGCCAATGGTTTTAAGAATTCGTAGAAATATTTCTCTCCGTTAGCATCGTAATAATCTAAGAATTTAGCTCCGTTAGCATTTGCTTCAAAATCATTTAAGATTAAACGCAAAGCTTCAGGACCACGACGGCTAGGAATTTTGATCACTTTATCAGCAAAACGACCGTTTCCGTTTCCTAAAATTCCACCACCTAATAATACCTGTAAAGCCGGAGCAACTAATTTACCAGCGTTGATTGACATTCCCTGGAAACCAATTTCAGCCATGTTGTGTTGTCCACAAGCATTCATACAACCACTAATTTTGATTGCAATATCCTGGTTATTTGCAAATTGTGGGTATTCTGCTTTTAACACTCTTTCTAATTCATCAGCAATACCTGTACTACTTGCAATACCTAAGTTACAAGTATCAGTACCCGGACAAGCTGTAATATCTCCAATAGTATTGTACCCCAAAGCAACCATGTCTAATTTGGCTAACTCCTGGTAGAAGAATGGTAAATTTTCTTCTTTAATATTACGGATTACAATGTTTTGACGTAATGAAAAACGCAATTCATTAGCTCCGTAGTTTTTAATCAAATCAGCTAATAATCTTGCTTTGTCAATGTAAAAATCTCCTAAAAGTACTTTTACACCAATAGCTACATAACCCGCTTGTTTTTGAGCAATAACATTTGCTTTTTTCCAGGCTTCATAAGCCGCTACATCCTCAATAGTTACTGTTGGTACTTCTAATAAAGGCTCAGCAATTGGACCTTCAAAAGCAGTAGTATCAATTTCATAACTATGGAAAGGCAATGCTTTTTTCTCTTCTTCTACCAAACGTAAAAATTCATCACGACCTAAATCTTTGATTAAGAATTTCAAACGTGCTTTCAGACGTTTTGCTCTTTCACCATAACGGTCAAAAATACGAATTACACCTTCGGCAGTTGGGATAATTTGGTTTACCGGAATAAACTCAGAAAGCAATTCGGCGTGAGAAGGCTGAGAACCTAATCCACCACCTAACATCACTTTAAAACCTTTTTGTCCGTCTACAATTTTAGGAATGAATCCTAAATCGTGTAAATAACTCAAAGCAGAATCTTTTTCTGAAGAAGAAAATGAAATTTTGAATTTACGCCCCATTTCCTGACAGATTGGGTTACGCAACAAATATTGAAATAAACCGTGTGCATAAGGAGTCACATCAAATGGCTCATCAACATCTACACCTGCTAATTCACTTCCTGTAATATTACGCACTGTGTTTCCACAAGCTTCTCTCAATGTAATATCATCTTTAGCCAAATCAGCCCAAAGTTCAGGAGTTCTGTCTAAACTCACATAGTGAATTTGGATATCCTGACGTGTAGTAATGTGTAAACGACCCGTAGAATATTTTTCTGAGACATCGGTAATTCTTCTTAATTGCTCACTCGTTACTTTTCCGTAAGGCAATTTAATACGAATCATTTGTACGCCTTCCTGACGCTGACCGTAAATACCACGTGCTAAACGAAGACTACGAAAACGCTCGTCATCAATTTTTCCACCACGGAATAAATGTATCTTTTTTTCTAAATCGATAATCTCTTTTTGGACAATCGGATCCTCTATTTCTGTTCTAAAACTTTGCATCTTTCTTTTTTCTTTTTGCTATTAGTCATTAACTAATGCGTGTAATGGTTATTCTCATTTATTTGTATGAGGCTAAAAAGCCAAAGACTATCTAATAAACCCTACTCCTGCAGTTGTATTAGTATTAGGATCAATTAAGATGAATGCTCCATTTGACTTATTCTCTTCGTAAGTATCAAAATATAAAGCTTTGCTCAATTTAATAGTTACTTCACCAATTTCGTTAATAGCTAACTGAGAAGCTGGTGTAGTTCCTGAATAATCCGTAGCAATTACATTATTGATGCTATCCACCTTAGCTAAAACTCTGTTAGTATTATGTTGAACCAAATATTTAGTTCCGGCAACTAATTTTTTGCTATCCATCCAACAAACTGTTGTTGTGATTTCTTTTTCAATTTTTGGCAACTCGTTAGATTTCACAATCATATCTCCTCTGGTCACATTGATATCATTTTCTAATTCAATTGTGATTGAAGAACCGGCAACTGCTTCATCATATTGTTTATCAAAGAAGTGAATTTTAGTCACCACAGATTCTGTTAAAGAAGGTAAAACCGTAACAGCATCTCCCACTTTAATATTATTTCCGTTCAATTTTCCGGCGTATCCTCTAAAATCGTGGTATTCTTCGGTTTTAGGACGAATTACAGTTTGAACCGGGAAACGGGTTTTTCCATTATCATAAATATCTTTTGACTCTAAAGCTTCTAAATGCTGTAAGATTGTTTGTCCGGTGTACCAAGGCATTTTCCCTAATGATTCCACAACATTATCTCCAGTTAAAGCACTTAAAGGAATATAGCTTACATTTTGTTCTTTATAAGAACTCTTAGCATTCAATGCCTGGAAATCAGCTTTGATTTTATTGAAAACTTCTTCTGAATAATCCACTAAGTCCATTTTGTTGATTGCAACAATCACATCTTTTACTCTCAATAAGTTATTGATAAAAAAGTGACGATACGTTTGTTCAATTACCCCTTTACGAGCGTCAATCAAAATGATAGAAACCTGAGAAGTTGAAGCACCTGTAACCATGTTACGTGTATATTCCACGTGTCCCGGAGTATCAGCAATGATATAACTTTTCTTAGCTGTAGAAAAATAAATATGCGCTACGTCAATTGTAATCCCTTGTTCTCTCTCTGCAACTAATCCGTCAGTAGCCAAAGAAAAATCTAAATAATCATATCCTTTTTGCTTACTGCTTTTTTCAATTGCCTCTAATTTATCTGTAGTCAATGATTGTGTATCATACAACAATCTTCCGATTAATGTACTTTTTCCGTCATCTACACTTCCTGCTGTTGCTATTTTTAAAACTTCCATTCTAAATATTTTGTTTCAGATTTAAAGTTTCAGGTTCTTTCGAAACTTAAATCTGTATGTTTTTTTGATTCTTCTAACTTCTAACTCTTAACTTCTAACTTATTAAAAGTATCCTTGTTGTTTTCTTTTCTCCATCGCTGCTTCCGAACGTTTATCGTCAATACGCGCTCCACGCTCAGAAATAGTAGATTGTCTAATTTCACCAACAACTTCAGCAATAGTACCTGCATAAGATTCAACAGCAGCAGTACAACTCATATCTCCAACAGTTCTAAAACGAACTACTCTTTCTTCAATCTCCTCATCTTCATCCTGGTAAACAAATGGAGAGTGAGACCAAATCATTCCGTCTCTAACAAATACTTTACGAGTATGAGAGAAATAAATAGATGGAATTTCAATTTGCTCTTGTTCGATATAACTCCAAACATCTAATTCTGTCCAGTTTGAAATTGGGAACACACGAACATTTTGTCCTAATTCAATTTTTCCGTTCAATAAATCAAATAACTCAGGACGTTGATTTTTCTCATCCCATTGACCGAAATCGTCACGAACAGAGAAAATACGTTCTTTAGCTCTTGCTTTTTCTTCGTCACGACGCGCTCCACCAATACAAGCATCAAATTTAAATTCGTCGATAGCATCCAAAAGAGAGGTTGTTTGCAAACTGTTTCTACTTGCATAACGACCTGTTTCTTCAACTACTTTTCCCTGATCGATAGCATCCTGTACATTACGAACGATTAACTCTAATCCTAATTCAGCAACTAATTTGTCTCTGAATTCGATAGTCTCAGGAAAGTTATGACCTGTATCTACGTGCAACAATGGGAAAGGAATTTTAGCAGGAAAGAACGCTTTTTGCGCTAATCTCACTAAAGTAATAGAATCTTTTCCTCCTGAAAAAAGCAACACAGGTTTCTCAAATTGAGAAACAACTTCTCTAAATATGTAAATCGCTTCGCTTTCTAAAGCATTTGTTTTTAAAACTGAACTCATTTTTTTAATTTAAATATTAAAATTGAAAGACTAAAAGATTGCTAATTGCCTGTCTTTTCATCTACTCTCTTTATTCTCTTCTCTCTATTCTTTAATTATTTCCCGTGCAAACCACATTCCTTATGGCTTTGTTCCCAATACCATCTTCCTGCTCTGATATCTTCACCTTCTACAATGGCTCTGGTACATGGTGCACAACCAATACTTACGAATCCTTTTTTGTGTAAACTATTTTGTGGCACATTATGATCGTCAATATATTTTTGTACTTCTTCCAATGTCCATTTCAACAACGGATTGAATTTTACGATTGCAAAATTAGCATCATATTCAAACAAATGCAAATCGCTTCTGTTTTCTGATTGCTCCGCTCTTAAACCTGTAATCCAAATTTCATTCCCGACCAATGCTTTTTTCAAAGGTACCACCTTACGAATAAAACAACATTCTTTTCTGTTTTCAACTGATTCAAAGAAACTATTAGGTCCTTTTTTCTCTAACAATTCCTCTACCGCTTTAGCTTCAGGAAAATACACTTTAATCGGTGTTTTGTATTTTTTTTGTGTTCTGTGAAAAACATCATAAGTTTCCTGAAACAAACGTCCTGTATCTAAAGTGAAAATTTTTATCGCAGCACCGCTTTTTTCAATTAAATCAGTTATTACCTGATCCTCCTGACCAAAAGAAGTTGAAAAAACAACTTCACCTTTATATTCCTCAGCCAAAAAAGCAAAAGTTTCCTCAATGGAAAACCCTGCTGTTTTTTCTAATAACTCATTTACTACTGTTGCACTCATTGTATTCTTTTTTATTTCAAATCTATTACCCTATCGGTTTAGTAGATTACTGTGCAAAAATACTACTTATTTCTAAATTTCAAAACATATTTCAACTTTTTTATAATTATTAAGATATAAAACTACAGAATTAAAATACTAAAAATCAACAATTAACAAACAAAACCTACTTTTAAAACTAAAATTATTTAATAACTAAAAAAGTCAGCATCCTACTTTTTTAAATCCAGACTTTCTAAATTCACTTTTCAAACAAACATTTATAATAAAAAAATAAATTCTACTACATCTATAGGATTATTATAAAACAATTGTACTTTTGCAAAAAAATATTTTTTATGGATTTTGAAATTGGACTTATTGTTGCAGGTTTATTTGTTGGTTTTATAGTAGGTATGACCGGTGTAGGCGGAGGCTCGCTAATGACACCTATTTTGTTGTATTTTGGTATTCCGCCTACAAAGGCTGTTGGTACTGATTTACTATATGCTGCATTTACAAAAACCGGAGGAATCCTTGTACATCATAAAAAAAGAAATGTAAACTGGGTTATAACCGGCTGGCTTTCCCTGGGAAGTATTCCGGCAGCCTTATTCACTTTATGGATTTTAAACAACATAAAAACAGATGTTACCGCAATTAATACTGTGATAAAATACAGTTTAGGATGGGCACTATTATTTACTTCGGTAGCCATTTTATTCAAAAAGAAATTGCTTGACTTTTCTCAAAAACATGCCGGAGACAAATTCCACAGTGAAAGCAAAACACAAAACCTTTTAACTGTAGCTATCGGAGTTTTATTAGGAGCTACAGTAACTCTTACTTCAATTGGTGCCGGAGCATTAGGTACGGTTACATTATTCTTTTTGTACCCACTGTTACCAACCCCAAGACTGGTAGGAACGGAAATTGCTCATGCAGTTCCATTAACACTTGTAGCAGGGTTAGGACATGCTTCTATGGGAAATCTGGATTTAGTTTTACTAGGACAATTACTAATGGGATCACTTCCGGGAATTTACGTAGGCAGTATGCTGAGCGGAAAAGTACCTGACTTATTCCTTAGAAATGCAATTGCAGTAATGCTATTTTTTGTAGGATACAATTTGATATTCTAAATATCACAAAACAGAAAAATAGTAAAAGCCCCTTTCATTGTTCTTACAGCGAAAGGGGCTTTTAGATTTTATACGTTCTCAAAAAATTAAAACGCTATATCAGCCAAAGAGTTATTTTCCAAAACCATTAAGGTATTATCCCTAATCTCGGTCATTAAACGACGTGCTGCACAAGTCGCTTCATCTTCACAATCATCACATTTTTCATAAAAATTATGACTTGCACAAGGCAGTAAGGCAATAGGTCCTTCAAGAATGCGATAGACTTTTGCCATGCTGATTTCTTTAGGATCTTTAATCAAATAATAACCTCCGCCTTTTCCTTTTTTGGCTCCTAAAAAGCCCGAATTACGAAGTAGCAACAAAATACTCTCCAAAAACTTAATCGAAATATTTTCGCTCTTAGCAATATCTGCAATAGCAACAGGCGTTTGATCTTCCTGGCGCGCCAAATAAGTCAATGCTTTTATTCCGTATTTTGTCTTTTTAGAAATCATTTAAATGTTTATTGTAAAACGATTTTCGATATTAATAATTCATGTTCAAAAAACAAATCTACAATCAAAAATTGTCAATCAAAAATATTCTCCAACAATATCAATCCCTCAAACCAAAATAATTAAGAAAAAAATCACATTATTTTCTTGTTCTTATTTTTAAACCAAAAATAATCTTACATATATTTGTTTCAAAATTTAATCAAACCAAAATGAAAAAACTATTTTTAGCAGCATCTCTTGCCTTTTTTGGCGTAATCTCGGCACAAACAGAAAAAGGCTCATTTTTTATCAGCGGAAAAACTAATTTAGGTTTCACCTCCAATACTATAAAATACAAAGCTCAAGGACAAACCTTTGATGGTTCAAAAACAAATACTTTTACTATCTCGCCTAATGCTGGTTATTTTATTGTTGATAATTTAGCACTTGGATTAGCGTTAGATTACAAAACATCTACGACTAAAATAAAAGCCGGAACAGAAATTGAATCTCCTTACGATCCAACATTTACAAATGGAACTAAAGAAAAACAAACAACACTTTCTATCATTCCGAATGTAACCTATTTCTTTTCCGAAGGAAAAACAAGACCTTATTTAAATACAGGAGTCGGATTTGCAAATACTAAAAACAAGAATAATTACACAATGTATAATTCATCCGGAGACATTCTTTTTTCGAGCTCGGAAACCAAAAATGATGGTTTTGTTTGGACAGCTAATGGAGGTTTAATTTTCTTAATCACGGAAAATATAGCACTTGATTTAGGTTTAGGCTATACTAACTATTCATTCAAAAATGATGGTGTAAAAATAAATTCCGGTGCTTTTGTTGCAAATGCTGGTATCAGCGTATTTTTAAAATAAAAATGAACCAAACAAAAAAGGGTTAGCAAAACAAGCTAACCCTTTTATATTTATAAAGCCATCTTACTAAGAAAGCGCCTGCTCTAAATCGGCAATTACGTCTTTTACAGTTTCTAAACCTACAGAAACACGTACCAAACCTTCGGTAATACCAACCGCTAATTTTTCTTCGATTGATAACTTACTATGCGTTGTAGAAGCAGGATGCGTCACAATCGTTTTTGCATCTCCAATATTAGCCGAAAGTGAACATAATTTTATTTTATCCAAAAATGCTCTACCGGCTTCAATACCTCCTTTAATTTCAAAAGCAATAATGTTTCCTCCTAAAAGCATTTGCTTTTTAGCCACTTCATATTTAGGATGTGATTTCAGGAAAGGATATTTCACGCTGTTTACATTGGGGTGACTTTCCAAAAACTCGGCTACTTTCAACGCATTTTCACAATGTCTATCTACACGAATAGCCAAAGTTTCCATACTTTTAGACAACACCCAGGCATTGAATGGTGACATTGCCGGACCTGTATTTCTGGAGAAAAGATAAATCTGGCGAATCAAATCGGCTTGACCTACTGCAACTCCGCCTAAAACTCTTCCCTGACCATCCATCAACTTCGTTGCTGAATGTACCACAATGTGAGCACCATATTTTATAGGCTGCTGAATATAAGGCGTTGCAAAACAGTTATCCACAACCAAAATCAAATTGTGTTTTTTAGCAATCTCACCTAACAATTCCAAATCAATCACATCAACACCTGGATTTGTAGGTGTTTCAACATATAAAATTTTAGAATTCGGTTGAATAAAACTTTCAATTGTTTCCGGCTGATTAATATCAAAATAAGAAGTGGTAATATTCCATTTTGGAAAATAAGTCATAAACAACGCATGCGTAGAACCAAAAACACTTCCGGCAGAAACAATATGATCACCTGAACTTAACAAAGCCGCGAAAGTAGAATAGATCGCTGCCATTCCGGTAGCAAAAGCATAACCTGCTTCAGCTCCTTCCATAGCACAAACCTTATCTACAAACTCGGTCGTGTTTGGATTAGAAAAACGACTATAGATATTACGTACTTTTTCTTCCGTAAAAGAAGCTCTCATATCCTCAGCATCTTCAAAAACAAAACTTGAAGATAAAAACAAAGGAGTTGAGTGTTCCTGATATTGCGATCTGTCTATATGTGTACGTATTGCTTGGGTTTCAAAACCAAATTCTTGTTCGTCCATTTTTTTTTTATTTTTTAACACAAATTGCACAAATTAGCACAAATTCATATTGTTTTAAATTTCACTGACTAAACTATATGAAAAACCAGTTTAATCTTTATTTTTTATATTCTTAATTATTTCGCTAATTCTACTCCGTTCAAAATTACTTTGTAATGAATAGTCGCAGTAGGCTCTACCGTTTTAGAAACCGAGCAATATTTTTCAAAAGACAATTGCGCTGCTTTTGCCGCTTTGTCTTCTTTGATATTGCCTTCCAAAGAAAATACTACATAAATATTTTTGAAAGGTTTTGCTTCTCCTACCTGAACACGCTCTCCTTCTACCTCAGCTTTAAAAGAAGTAATTTCCTGACGTTGTTTTTTTAGAATCGAAATCATATCAATTCCGCTACATCCTGCAACCCCCATCAAAACTAATTCCATTGGGCTTGGCCCCATATCATTTCCTCCAAAATCAGGACGCGCATCTACATTTACTATATGTCCTCTTTCATTTTTCAATTGAAAGTGGAAGTTTTCGTTAACTCTGTCTAATGTTATTTTCATTGTGCTGTTTTTATTTTTTACCTTTTATTATCAAAGTTTAGTTCCTTTTATCGACAAAACCGATTTTATGGACTGTTCTTTCAAATGAAGAAACTTTTTTCGCTCTTCATCCTTCTTAAAATTCTCAAAATCTTCTTCAGAAGCAAACTCCACCAAATGAATTTCATAAGGTTTCTCTATATTGCTCTCAATATAATTCTTTTCATCCGGACGCACCCGAAATAATAATTGTCCGTTGTATCTCAAAATCGTTGGAATAGCAATATTTTCAAACTGCTGAAAAACCTCTTCCTGTCCTTCGATTACATATATGAATTGCGTTATAAATACCATTTGCTAAAATCTTATCCTTTATCGGACAATCTCAGGATATCTCCAAAAACACCTCTTGCCGTTACAGCAGAACCCGCTCCGGCTCCCTGAATTACAATAGGTCGGTCTCCGTAAGATTCCGTATAAATTTCAAAGAAAGAATCCGAACCTTTTAATCCGCCTAAAGCCGTATCTGAAGGAACCGAAACTAATTTCACTTCTAATATTCCTTTGTCATTCTGCAAATCACCTGATAATTCACCTATGTAACGCAGCACGTGATTTGGTTTTTGTTCCTCTTTTATCTTCGTATAAATTGGGTCGAACTCTTTTAATTTTGTCAGGAAATCAGCGGCACTTCCTTCTC
Source organism: Flavobacterium palustre (assembly GCF_014639535.1). Classification (GTDB taxonomy): domain Bacteria; phylum Bacteroidota; class Bacteroidia; order Flavobacteriales; family Flavobacteriaceae; genus Flavobacterium; species Flavobacterium palustre. The sequence continues at coordinate 204,688 of NZ_BMGA01000001.1, forward strand.
GTAAATGCTCCGGAATTAAATTCTGAATAGCAATTTCTTCAAATTCATTTTGCAAGTCCAATTCTCTGGCCAAAATCAATAATTTTCTACCTACGTCATTTCCGCATAAATCCTCACGAGGATCCGGTTCGGTATAACCATTATCAATCGCTTCTTTCAAAATATCACTAAACGGAACGTCTTTAGCAGAGAAATTATTGAATAAATAACTCAATGTTCCAGAGAAAACACCTTTAATCTTAGTAATATTTTCACCCGAAAGATGTAATAATTTTATTGTATCAATCAACGGTAATCCCGCTCCCACATTGGTTTCGTACAAATAATTCTTTTGATTTTCTACCAATACCTTTCTCAGTTCTTTATAGAAACCATAACTCAACGTATTGGCTACTTTATTCGAGGAAATCAAATCAAATCCATTTTCAACCAATGGAATATAATTTTCTACAAATGCGGCACTGGCTGTGTTGTCCACCGCAATTAAATTCGCTAAATGATGCTCATTAGCATAAGCGATAACATCTTTGATTGTATATGAAAATCCATTCGTCTGGATTTCGTTTATCCAGTTTGGTGTTACGCCATCTTTATTCAGTAATACATTTTTAGAATTGGCAATAGCAAAAATATTAAGTTTAATATCCTTTCTTTTCTCTATAGCCTTAGCAGATTCTAAAATTTGATTAATCAAAGTTCCTCCCACTAATCCATGACCAAAAATGGCAATATTGATTTTTTTAGAAACTCCAAAAATCTCTCCGTGAATTACGTTTAAAGCTTTATTAAGTTCGTGTTTCTTAACAACCAAACTCACATTTTTACCCGTAACAGTATTATTGAATAAAATTGGAATAATTTTATTTCTAATTAAAGCGGTATAAGGCTTGTGAAACGTACTTAAATCCTGCCCGATAATTGAAATTACCGAAACATCATCGGTTACCGAAATTTTGTTGACATCCTTAGAATAAAAATCATTTTCGAATTCTTTTTCCAATTCTATCATTGCTTTAGTAGCCTGCGATTCGGCCACTACTAAACCAATCCCTCTTTCGGAAGATCCCTGAGAAATAATACTTACACTGATATTATTATCCCCCATTACTTTAAAAATACGGGCATCTACTCCTGTTTTTCCCAGTAATCCTCTACCTTCAAGATTTACTAAAGCCAGATTTTCTAAAACCGAAAGCGTTTTAATTCCACCGGATTTTGAAGTCGATGTAATTAATGTCCCTTCATTTTCATGATTGAAAGTATTTAATATTCGCAAAGGAATATTTTTCTCTATCAATGGAATGATGGTTTTAGCATGTAAAATGGTAGCTCCAAAATTAGCCAACTCATTCGCTTCATTAAAAGTCAAATGGTCAATTTTTTTTGCATCGGCTACTAAATCCGGATTAGCGGTATAAATCCCATCAACGTGGGTGTAATTCTGAAGTTCTTTGGCATTCAAATAATTTGCCAATAAAGAAGCCGTATAATTACTTCCGTTACGTCCTAAAGTAGTGGTAACATTATTAATATTGGAACCTATAAAACCGGTAACGATATTTACAAAATTGGCATTTTCTTTAAAATACTGAATGACATTTTTCTTGGAAACCTGTTCTAATGGTTGTGCGTCACCAAATTTTGAATCGGTTTTTAGAAAAATTCTGGAATCGGCAAACTTGGCATTGATTCCTTTTTCAATCAAAATTGCAGTCAATAATTTAGCCGAAAGCAATTCCCCAACCGAAAGAATTTGGTCTTTGATTTTTGAACTATAATCTCCTATCAAGCTTACACCTTCGTATAATTTATCCAAAACAGCAAATTCTTCAGACAAGTCCACTTTAGCATAATCATCCTGCTGGTATTGTTTGAATTTTTCAAGCAAAACTTTATAATCGCCGTTTTTAGCAGCTACTCCCAAAATTTCTTCCAGTTCATCGGTTGCATTTCCACGCGCCGAAACCACAACAGCAATTTCCTCTCCTTGATTTACTTTATCAGCTATTATAGAAACAACTTTATTGATTCCTTCACCATTCGATAAAGATTTACCTCCAAATTTTAATATTTTCATTTCAATTGTATTTTGTGTTGCTACTAAAAAATAGGAGCAAGTAAGTTGTTTAATTGTTCAAACTCAATCAGGAAAGCATCGTGTCCGTGAATGGATTCTATTTCTTTATAAAAAACATTCACCTGATGTTTTTTTAATTCCTGATAAGTGTCTTTATTTTCTTTTGCGGTAAAAAACAAATCTGAATTTATACCAATTATATGAATTGTTGCTTCAATTTTTGAAGCAAAAACTTCGAAAGAATCTCTGTTTCTGGTTACATCAATCGTTTTTAATAATTGATTCATCATTTTATAAGATGCCAATTGAAAACGTTTTTGCAATTTTTTCCCGTGATGAAGCAGCCAACTTTCGATATTAAATATCGCTAATTCCTCATTAATAGTTCGATCAAATTTCATCTTAAAAGATTCCGGTGTTCTGTAACACAGCATTGCATGAATACGGGCATCTTCAATAGGATTTGACGAATTTTTCAAAATTTGTTCCTGTAAAAAACAATTGGCTATCAACCAATCGGTCGACTTCCAATCGGTAGCAATAGGAATTAAATGTAAAGCCAACTTAGGTTCTAAAGCAATCATCTCCCAGGCAATTCCACCTCCTACTGAGCCTCCGATAATAGCATACAATTGTTGAATTTTAAGATACTTTACTCCTTCAATAAAAAGCCTTGCAATATCTCTGGCAGTAAAATCCAAATAGTTTTCTACAATTGTGCCATCGTATCCATTTCCCGGAACATTAAAAGCCAGAATAGAATATTTATTAGTATCAATAGTTTTATTTTCTCCAATTAAGTCATTCCACCATCCTGACGGACCAATAACCTGAGAATTTCCAGTCAATGCGTGATTAACCAAAACAACAGGCGCTGTATTCAATTCAGGACCAAAAATCTGGTAGCTTAAATTTAAAACAGGATATAATGCACCACTCTCGGTAGTGAAATTTTGAATTATAATGTGATTGGGTTTATTTTCCAATTTCAAATCTTTAATATAGGATTGATTATGGAAATATTAAAAAGAAAGTTCAATAAACTAGAAGATTTACATTGTTATCTTTTCCGCCGTGGCGGATAGAATGTAGCACCTTCTTCGACAATCGAAGGGTTGCTAAGGCATCATCGGGTCTAATCCCTCGTCCTTTCTTTATAACATTTCAATATGCTTACGAACTTTAAAGTGGCAAAGTAACCACTATTTTTTCAAACAAACAAATTTTGCTGATTATAGATTAAAACCAGCGGTAACATAACAAACAAACGCAAGTCATCACTGAACACAAAATCCAGAAATCACCTGCGTTTGAAACCTATATTTACAAAACTATACTTAGATGAACAGTGTTTCATTTTCTTTAGAATACATCATAAACGTTAATGAATTGACTGCTTTCTTTTGATCTTTAAAATTTGGATCTAAATTAATACCAAATCTGGCATTTGTCAATTCTACTCTATTTTCTTTTTTCTCAATGTTAGTACTCCTTATGTTCCTTATAAGTTCTAACGCCCTTGTAATCATTCTTTTTGTGCTCATGATGTTTGAATTTAATTAATTTAACTTTATTGTTTGTTATTATTTTGAATTTATTTTCTATAAAAAAACCCTTTTGGTTACTGTACCAAAAGGGTTTATCTACTTATAAACGATACTTTTGGAAATCAACAGACCAGTAACTTTGCGCAAGACATAGAGACTGTAGTAAACTGCTTATTGTTCTTAATAGTAATAGTAATCATTGTAATTTTAATTGTAATTGAATTTTTAATTATTTGTGTTTTAACAAAAAAGCCTCCTGATTTCTCGGGAGGCTTTTGCTATATTTTTAATCTTATTTGAATAAAAAAATTAAGCTATCGCACTCCCGTCGATTTCTTTCGCTTTAACCATTGATTTTTTACAAATAATAAAATTCATTTCTTGTTTTTGTTTAGAGTCACAAATATACAAATTAATATTTATGACTCATTATTTTTTTTAAAAAAATTGAGTTAATCGCATTAATTAACAGTTCTTTATGCTTTTTAACATCATTTTTTGACTCAGACCTAAAAAACAAATCAAAAAAAAAGCCTTTTCTCCAAGATAATTTAAAAAATTAACTCCATTCCGCTCTCCTGATTTGATGTTTCAAAGATATAACAGAAATCCAAATCCAATGTTAACTGTAGTTTAAATTAAAATCATTATAATGTTTTAAAAAACACCTAATACACACACAGACAATTTCATTTTTTTCTGAAGAATTTCAAACTTTCATAAACTAACCAAACACTTGTATTTTTTAATTAAAAAAATTAGCTCAGATTAATTTACATTTCGAAAATGGTTTCATACCTTTGCACCTCAAAATACAAGAGGAAAAATTTGAACTGATTGCAACCTCTTCATAATGAAACAAAATCATTATGAATACTGAAAAATTTCAGTAGAAAAAAATGCTAAAGCAGAAACCCTCCTTTAGTCTTTTTTTTGCAATTCATTTTCCTCGCCTAATTTTAAACAAATTATATATTATGGCCTATTTATTTACGTCAGAATCTGTGAGCGAAGGACATCCGGATAAAATTGCAGATCAAATTTCAGATGCATTAATTGATAATTTTCTGGCATTTGATGCTGACTCAAAAGTAGCTTGCGAGACTTTAGTAACTACCGGTCAGGTTATTTTGGCAGGAGAAGTAAAATCCAATACGTATTTAGACGTTCAGCAAATTGCTCGTGATGTAATCAAAAAAATCGGATACACGAAAAGCGAATACATGTTTGAAGCTAATTCATGCGGTGTTCTTTCAGCTATTCATGAACAATCAGCTGATATTAATCAAGGAGTTGACAGAAAAAGTCCTGAAGAACAAGGTGCCGGTGACCAGGGAATGATGTTTGGTTATGCTACTAATGAAACCGAAAACTACATGCCGTTGGCACTTGATTTATCACACAAACTTTTAAAAGAATTAGCAGCTTTAAGACGTGAAAATAACGAAATCACTTATTTACGTCCGGATGCAAAATCTCAGGTTACCCTTGAATACAGCGATGACAACATACCTACACGTATTGATACCATTGTAATCTCGACTCAACATGACGATTTTGACGAAGAAGCCGCAATGCTTGCTAAAATCAAAAAAGATATTGTTGAAATTTTGATTCCAAGAATTATCGCTAAAAATCCGGAACACGCCCATTTATTCAACGATAAAATTAACTACCACATCAATCCTACAGGAAAATTCGTTATTGGAGGCCCTCACGGAGATACCGGTCTAACAGGAAGAAAAATTATCGTAGATACTTATGGCGGAAAAGGAGCTCATGGTGGTGGTGCTTTCTCAGGAAAAGATCCAAGTAAAGTAGACAGAAGTGCTGCTTATGCAACACGTCATATTGCTAAAAACTTAGTAGCCGCAGGAGTTGCTGACGAAATTTTAGTTCAGGTTTCTTACGCTATTGGAGTTGCCGAACCAATGGGTATTTTTGTAAATACTTATGGCAAAGCAAAAGTAAATCTAACCGATGGTGAAATTGCTAAAAAAGTAGAAGCTATTTTTGATATGCGTCCTTATTTTATCGAGCAACGTTTAAAATTAAGAAACCCTATCTATAGTGAAACTGCCGCTTACGGACACATGGGACGTACACCGGAAGTGGTTACAAAAACTTTCTCAGCTCCGGGAGGCGATGAAAAAACAGTAACTGTAGAATTGTTTACATGGGAAAAACTGGACTATGTTGAGCAGATTAAAACAGCATTCGGATTATAATCCCTTAATTACAAAAAACAAAAGCCATTCGGATTCGAATGGCTTTTTTAATGTCTTTAAATTGCAACAACAATAAGGAAACAGTTCTAGTCTTGAAAAATAAATTGACACACTAACACCAAATTAGCAAATAGCAATCCCATTCCCGAAACGAAAATGATTCTATTTGCAATCTTTCGAGAAAACATCTCGAAACACCCTTTAATACCAAATACCACAAAGGTAGTAAAGGAAATGAAAATGAAAATTTCCAAAAATAAATTGAATCCTAAGAACGTATTTTGCGCTTCTTTTAAAGTACCGTTTTTAAACAAAACAGCACCGTCAAAACAAATCACAAGAACAAATGATATTGCCAACGCAAAAAACAACCATCTGAGTTGAACCATTAATTCCTTATTATCCATCACAAGTAAATTCATTTGGTAAAATTGAGAATAATAATCTTACATCACAATACCCACTTTCCGTGATTTTTTCAATTATAAATTCTCAAAATAAAAGCAATTACAATTGAAAATTAATTTCAGTTTCAACTTAAAATCCATTATAGTATATTTGTCAAAATTTAAAAAATGTCAAAAAACATCACCCCTTATAAAGACTCGGAATTAGGCAAAAAAGAACAGGTAGCTAAAATGTTTGATACTATTTCCGGAAACTACGACAATCTGAACCGTGTTATTTCTTTTGGCATTGACGTAAAATGGAGAAAAAAAGTTTTAAAAATAGTTGCCGACACAAATCCTGAAACCATATTAGATATAGCAACAGGAACTGGCGATTTAGCTATTTTAATGGCAAATACCAATGCCAGACAAATTACAGGCTTAGACATCTCAGCAGGAATGCTGGAAGTAGGAGTAAAAAAAATTGCTCAAAAAAACCTATCCAACACTATCGAAATGATTTTGGGAGATTCAGAAAACATTCCTTTTCCTGACCATCACTTTGATGCTATCACAGTAGCTTTTGGTGTTCGAAATTTTGAGAATCTTGAAAAAGGATTAGCCGAAATATTGCGTGTATTAAAACCCGGAGGAACTTTTGTCATTCTGGAAACATCGGTTCCTGAAAAAACACCATACAAACAAGGTTATCATTTTTACAGCAACAACATTCTTCCTATTATAGGTAAATTATTCTCAAAAGACAATGTTGCTTATGGTTATTTATCCGAATCGGCTGCCGCTTTTCCTTATGGCGAAGCATTGAACAATATTTTAAGAAAAATTGGGTTTATAGATGTAAAAGCAATGCCGCAAACTTTTGGAGTTGCTACCATTTATGTTGCATCCAAACAATAAGTTAAATTGAAAATGAAAAAAATTGCCGTCTTTATTTTACTCCTTACACTGTGTTTGAACGGATATTCACAGTCTAAAGGTATGTTTAGCAAAGACCCCATTATTCATTTGGAAAATTTTCAAAAACAGCGTTTGTATTTTGGATACTATTTAGGTTTTAACTCCTTCGATTTTAAAATAGATTATAAAACAGTCGGACCGGACATTCAGGTAGAAAAATCTACCGGATTCAATGTGGGCGTTGTTGCCGATTTAAAACTTCAGGAATACATCAACCTTCGTTTTGAACCCGGCTTGTACTATACTAAAAGAACACTTCATTATCCTAATTTCACAACAGAACTTGATGCTCTCAGAGAAGTAAACAGTACTTACATCCATTTTCCTTTGTTATTAAAATTTTCCGCATTGCGTACCGGAAACATTCGTCCATACCTTGTGGGCGGATTATCAACCACACTTAATTTATCAGGAAATTCGAAATCTATTGACGATAATGAACAACAAAAATTCAGAGTAAAACCATGGAGTACCAATTATGAATTGGGATTCGGTATTGACTTTTTCTCTGAATACTTTATCTTTTCTCCCTCCATCCGAGGTTGTTTCAGCCTTAAAGACGAGCTCATCAGAGACAATAACCCTAATAGCCCCTGGACCGGAAATATTGAATCACTTAAAAGCAGAGCCATCTTTATTAACTTTACTTTCCATTAATATTATCAGGCTAAATTTCGTTTAAATTCGCTTAAAATAATTGCAGTAGCAGTGGCTACATTTAAACTTTCTGTTTTTTGCAAATCACCAAAACGGGGAATCGAAAGTCGGTTTTTGATTGTTTTTTCAATTTCTTCTGAAATACCGTTCGCTTCATTTCCCATAATAATTATGCCTTCCTGAGGTAAAGCTGTTTTATAGATGTTTTCGCCATCCATAAAAGTCCCAAAAACCGGCAACTGAGTTTCAGAAATATATTCGGATAAATCAACATAACTAACATTTACCCGGGTTATGGATCCCATAGTTGCCTGAACTACTTTAGGATTATAAATATCCACTGTTTCTTTAGTACAAACTACTTGTTGAATTCCAAACCAATCACACAAACGCAAAATAGTCCCCATATTTCCCGGATCTCTTACATCATCCAATGCGATAATTAAACCTGAATTATTAATTTCTTTTTGAACAGGAATTTTAAAAACAGCCAAACAGCTATTAGGAGTTGCTAATGCACTTATTTTCTTTAAATCATTTTCATGGATTAATGACTTTTTAGCAGCCGGAACTTCTTCAAAATCAAACTGTGTAGTATATAAATGTTCTAATTCAAAATTAGATTGTAAAAGCTCCTGAATTACTTTTACACCTTCAGCAAAAAATAATTGATTATTAATTCGATACTTTTTTTGCTGTAAACTAGTTATAAGTTTTATTTGGTTTTTACTAACCATAAAAATATGTACTTTTGAATTAAATATTTTAGACCTCTTGAAAAAAATTTCGACAAAAATATCACTATTTATTCTAATAGGAATAATTATATCTGCCTGTAACGCCGAAAAAAGAGTTCCTGACGGCAAACAACTACTTGCAAGTAATCAAATTTTTGTAAATGGTAAAAAAACCAACGACGAAGACATCTCAAACCAATTGTATCAAAAACCGAACAGTAAGTTACTCGGTTACCGTTTGCGATTGCATCTATACAATTTAGCCAATCTCAATCCGGACTCCACCTATCAGGCAAAATTCACTAATAATCCCGGTAAATACGAACGAAAATCCAAATGGCTTTCGGCAAAACAGGTGGATCGACTGGGACAATCTTTCTGGTACCATGGTATTCATGATTTTTTAAAGAAAACCGGAGAAGCTCCTGTAATTATTGATTCGACTAAAACGCAAAAATCACTTTCCCGCCTTCAATATTATTTTTTCAATAATGGCTTTTTTAATGTCGAAGCTAATTTTGAGCACGACACGCTGAGTTTAAAAAGAGGAAAGATCAAATACAATATTACCTCTAACAAAGCTTATATTTTAGACTCGATAAAAACCAATATCAGTTCGCCTGCCTTAGACTCTTTGTACAATAACAGCAAGCAAAACGCACTAATTAAATCGGGAAATCAATACAAAACAATCGATTTTTCAGATGAAAAAAATCGTATTGCAAGCTATTTCAGAAATCACGGTGCTTATTATTTTCAGCCCACAGCGGTTGTTTTTGACATTGATACCATTGGCAAAAAAAACAAAGCCGATGTAACTGTAAACATCAGCGATTATAGCTATCAGGATAAAGATTCAACAAAAACTGAATCTTTTAAATTATACAAAATAAGCAGCGTTGACATCTACACCGATTATTTACCTAACACCAGCAAACAAAATATTACCGACAGTATTTCGCACCAAAACTTTAATATTTACAGCCGCGGTAAATTAAGATACAAACCGCACGCCATAACCGACGCTATTTTTATCACTAAAGGAACTTCTTTTGCCGATTATAAAACAGTTTTAACCTCCAGATACCTTAACAATCTTAAAGTTTTCAACGCTCCGAGCATACAATATGAAGTAGATAAAAAAGATACTCTTCAGAATTCGCTTATCGCAAAAATTTATCTGACGCCCAGAAAAAAGTACAGTTTCCAGGCTTCATTTGACCTTACCCACTCCAATATTCAGGACATCGGAATTTCATTTAGTCCTTCATTAAGTATTCGAAATATCTTTAATGGCGCCGAAACTTTAGAAATTTCAACCCGTGCTAATATTGGTTCTTCAAGAGATTTAGCCAATCCGAATAACCAGTTTTTTAACGTGTCTGAGTACGGAGTCGATTTTAAACTGAATTTTCCCAGAATATTTTTGCCTTTTCCTACCGAAAAAATCATCCCAAAAAGCATGATACCATCCACACTAATCGGTATTGGTTATGCTACACAAAGAAACATCGGACTGGACAAAGAAAATTTCACCGGAACTTTTTCATACAATTGGAATCCCAAAAGGAACAACACCGCACGTTTTGACCTTTTTAACATTCAGTATGTTAGAAACTTAAATTCTCAAAACTATTTTAATGTTTACGGCTCCTCTTATGATGCGTTAAATACAATAGGAAAAACATACAACACCAACACTGACTATGTTGACGACAAGAACAACCTGATTATCGAATCAGGAACTAATGGATTTATCAACGATGTTTTAACTGGAGTAACCAATTTACCAACAAATGACTTTAATGAAGTAAAAAGCATCGAAGAAAGAAGAGTCCGACTAACGGAAAACGATTTTATTCTTGCAACCAACTTTAGTTTCAGCAAAACAACAAAAACTGATTTAGCCGACAATAATTTTTATCTTTTTAAAACTAAAATCGAATCAGCAGGTTCTTTATTATCTCTAATTGGAAATGCAACAAACATAAACAGAAATCAAAACGGAAATCGTGAATTATTTAATCTGGAATATTCGGAATACATTAAAACCGAATTGGATTACATCAAACACTGGGATTTAAAGCACGAAAAAGTACTGGCTGTACGCAGCTTTTTTGGAATCGCCATCCCTTTTGGAAATTCTGACTATATCCCTTTTTCCCGAAGTTATTTCTCAGGAGGGTCAAATGACAATCGCGCCTGGCAACCCTACAGCCTGGGTCCGGGAAGCAGCGGCGCCACTAATGATTTTAATGAAGCCAACATGAAAATTGCCGTAAGTGGCGAATTTAGATTTAAAATTCTAGGCGATTTAAAAGGCGCATTATTTGCCGATGCAGGAAACATTTGGAATGTTTTTGACAACGTAACCGATGAAAAATCAACTTTTAAGAATTTTTCCAGCTTAAAAGACATCGCCTTGGGTTCTGGATTTGGTCTTAGATACGATTTAAACTTCTTTGTAGTTCGCTTTGATTTTGGTTTTAAAACCTATAATCCTGCCGAAGAATCGGGTAAAAAATGGTTTAGAGATTACAACTTTGGACACTCGGTTTTAAATTTTGGAATAAATTATCCGTTCTAATCCTAATAAATTCTTATTTTTGCGGTCTTAATCTAAAAACAAAAAATCTAACTACTAAAAACAAAAACAAAATGGGACACAACATTAAGCCTGGTGTAGCAACTGGTGATCAAGTACAGGAAATTTTTAATTATGCCAAAGAAAAAGGATTTGCACTTCCTGCTGTAAACGTTACAGGATCAAACACAATTAATGGTGTACTTGAAACAGCTGCAAAACTAAACGCACCGGTTATTATCCAATTCTCAAACGGAGGAGCACAATTTAATGCAGGAAAAGGACTTTCTAATGCGGGAGAAAAAGCAGCTATCGCCGGAGCAATTGCCGGAGCAAAAAGTATCCACACTTTAGCAGAAGCTTACGGAGCAACTGTAATTTTACATACAGACCACTGCGCAAAAAAATTATTGCCTTGGATTGATGGTTTATTAGACGCTTCTGAAGAGCATTTTGCTGCAACCGGAAAATCATTATTCAGCTCTCACATGATTGACTTATCAGAAGAGCCATTAGAAGAAAACATCGAAATTTGCAAAACTTACTTAGAAAGAATGAGCAAAATCGGAATGACATTAGAAATCGAACTTGGAATCACAGGTGGTGAAGAAGATGGTGTTGACAACTCTGATGTTGACAGTTCAAAATTATACACACAACCGGAAGAAGTAGCTTATGCTTACGAAGAATTATCTAAAGTAAGTCCAAAATTCACTATCGCTGCTGCTTTTGGAAATGTTCACGGAGTTTACAAACCAGGAAACGTAAAATTAACTCCAAAAATCTTAAAAAATTCTCAGGATTTCGTACAGGCAAAATTCAACACAGGAAACAACCCGGTTGATTTTGTATTCCACGGTGGATCAGGTTCTACTCTTGAAGAAATCAGAGAAGGAATTAGCTACGGAGTTATCAAAATGAACATTGATACTGACTTACAATTTGCTTTCACAGAAGGAATTCGTGATTTCATGGTAAACAATATTGATTACTTAAAAACTCAAATTGGTAACCCAACAGGTGCTGATGCTCCTAACAAAAAATATTACGATCCAAGAAAATGGTTGCGTGAAGGAGAAGTTACTTTCAACGCAAGACTGGAACAAGCTTTTGCTGACTTGAACAACGTAAATACACTTTAATGTTTATAGTTTATGGTTTGTAGTTTAGCAAACCACAAACCATAAACCAAAAACTATAAATAACAAAAAAATGGCTTGGTTTAAAAGACACGAAAAAGGAATCACGACTCCTACCGAACAGAAAATGGACGTTCCAAAAGGACTTTGGTACAAATCTCCTACCGGAAAAATTATTGATGCCGAAGAACTGGAACGTAACTTATTTGTAAGCCCTGAAGATGGTTTTCACGTAAGAATAAGTAGTGCTACTTATTTCGAAATCTTATTCGACAACAACGAGTTTACTGAATTAGACCCAAACATTACTTCTAAAGATCCTTTGAACTTTGTGGACACAAAGAAATACTCAGAGCGTTTAAAAGATGTTATGGAAAAAACCAAACTGAAAGATGCTGTTCGCACAGCAGTTGGTAAATCTAAAGGTAAAGATTTGGTAGTTTGCGCTATGGATTTTGCCTTTATTGGAGGTTCTATGGGAGCAGTTGTAGGAGAAAAAATCGCCCGAGGAATTGATTATGCCATCAAACACAAATTACCATTTGTAATGATTTCAAAATCAGGAGGAGCCAGAATGATGGAAGCTGCATACTCATTAATGCAATTAGCTAAAACATCAGTAAAACTAGCCCAACTTTCGGAAGCTAAATTACCTTATATCTCTTTGTGTACTGACCCAACTACCGGAGGAACAACTGCTTCTTACGCCATGTTAGGAGACATCAACATTGCTGAGCCGGGTGCCTTAATTGGATTTGCAGGACCACGTGTTGTAAAAGACACTACAGGTAAAGATTTACCGGAAGGTTTCCAAACAGCTGAATTCCTTTTAGAGCACGGTTTCTTAGACTTTATCACAGCCAGAAAAGAATTAAAAGACAAGATTAACTTGTACTTAGATTTGATTCAGAATAATGAAATTAGATAAATCAAAATCCCGAGCAATCGGGATTTTTTTTGCTTTAAATCTTCATAGAAGCGTTTTTCTTTTTTTAGAAACAGAACGATTATCATTTTTCAATGAACACCTCCCCCAGCAGGCGCAAGCATCTTGCTTGTGCACACAAAGAATTTCAAAACTAAGCGGAATTTCTTTCGTGTGATTGCTTCGTGCCTCGCAATGACTCTGCAATCTAAAACTACATCCCCGTTCTAATTGCCTCTACAGGATCTAATCGAGAAGCTGAAATAGCCGGTAAAATTCCCGAAATCAAACCTATAATTCCTGCCAAGCCAGCTCCCAGAAGGATATTATCCAGCCCGAGTACAAACTCAAAGTCCAGCGCTTTGCTCAATCCAACAGCTATTCCCCAAACCATCAGCAAACCTATCAATCCGCCAATAACCGACAAAATAATCGCTTCGAATAAAAACTGGAAGAGAATAAATCGGTTTTTAGCTCCTAATGATTTTTGAATTCCTATTAAGTGGGTGCGTTCTTTTACCGAAACAAACATGATATTCGCAATTCCGAAACCGCCTACTAACAGCGAAAATCCGCTAATTACCCAGCCGCCCAGTTTCATACTTCCGATAATTCCATCAATAAAATCAGTAAATCCGGAAAAAACATTAATAAAAAAATTATCAATTTCTCCGGCTTTAACACCTCGGTAAGCGCGTAATTTTTGGGATATTTCTGCCTTGTACTCCTCCATATCTACCCCATCAACCGGTTTAAAAATAATAACATTGGTGAGTGAAGTATTATTATCACCAAATTTTTGTCGGATAAAATTAACCGGAATAAACACTGCCGAATCATTACTGTCTCCAAAAATTCCTGCTCCTTTTTTCTTTAAAACCCCAATTACCGTAAAACGTTGTCCATACAACCGAACGTCTTTCCCAATAGGATCTGAATCTTCAAATAAAGTAGTTGCAATTTCATTCCCTATAACAATAACTCTGGCAGCCGAATTCGCTTCTGATTCATTATAAAAACGACCTTTTTCAAATTCAAGTCCCTGAATATCTATAAATTCATGAGAAACCGGAACAATATTTACATCGCTCACTATTTTGGAATCATATTTTATGGTTTCTGTTTTGGTAAAAATCTGATAACCCAATTCGGCTGTATTTGTCATTGCACCTTTCAAATAAATATATTCATCGTATTTAACATTAGGGAACTGTTCTCTTTTCCAATTTGGAATATCCGTAGGTCCAAAAGAAAATTTCATTAAATAAATCGTATTCTTATCCAAACCACTTAAATCTTGTGTGATTTTTCTATCCAGAGAATCTACTGCTGCCAAAACGGCTATAATTGAAAAGATTCCAATAGTTACTCCAAGCAAAGAAAGAAGCGTTCTTAACTTATTATTTCGCAGTGCATTTAGAGCAAAAGCAAAACTTTCTTTCAACAATCGAAGATATAACAACATAAAATCTATTTTTAATAAGGTAAAATTCTGTAAATAATATTCAAAATCCTAATATAAATTTCTTTTAACACAATAAAATCCAGCTATTTCGCCATCATCTTAAAAAAGCGTAATTAAATACAAATTATCTCATTTTAAGATAGCTTAATTTTCACATTAAAAAACTATTTTTGCATTTTATAATTAAAACTATTCATGAGCACTTCAAAAACAATTCAATCTGCATTAATTTCGGTTTTCTCGAAAGAAGGTCTTGAGCCTATTGTTAAATTATTACACAGTCAAAATGTGACTCTTTATTCAACAGGAGGAACTGAGGAATTTATCAAAAATTTAGGCATACCTGTTGTTGCTGTTGAAGACATTACTGCGTTTCCTGAAATTTTAGGCGGAAGAGTAAAAACATTACACCCAAAAATTTTCGGAGGAATCCTTAACCGTCAGGATAACGAAAGTGATGTTCTACAAATGCAGGAATTCAACATTCCGCAGATTGACTTAGTTATAGTTGACTTATATCCATTTGAAAAAACAGTAGCTTCAGGAGCAAGTGAACAAGATATTATTGAAAAAATCGATATTGGAGGAATTTCATTAATTCGCGCTGCTGCTAAAAATTTCAAAGACACTGTAATTGTACCTTCTATGAACGAATACGCTTTGTTCCTGGACATGATTACAAAACAAAACGGAGCTACCACTCTTGAAGACAGAAAATTATTAGCTACCAAAGCATTCCACGTATCTTCACACTACGACGGAGCTATTTTTAGCTATTTCAATACTGATGAAACAATTTACAAAGCAAGTATCGACAATGGTCAGGTATTGCGTTACGGAGAAAATCCACACCAAAAAGGATTCTTCTTTGGCGATTTTGACGCTATGTTCCAAAAATTACACGGAAAAGAATTATCATACAATAACTTATTAGATGTAGATGCAGCGGTTAATTTAATTAACGAATTCAAAACTGACGGACCTACATTTGCTATCTTAAAACATAACAATGCTTGCGGATTAGCCTCAAGAAAAACTATTAGCGAAGCTTATTTAGCGGCATTAGCTTGCGATCCAACTTCGGCTTTTGGAGGAGTTCTAATTTCGAATACTAAAATTGATGTTGAAACAGCATCAGAAATCAATAAATTATTCTGCGAAGTAGTTATTGCTCCTGCTTATGATGCTGAAGCTGTAAGCATTTTACAGGAAAAGAAAAACCGAATTATATTAGTCCAAAATGATGTAGAATTACCGCAAAAACAAGTGCGTACTTGTCTTAACGGATTGTTAATTCAGGACAGAAATAACATTACAGACAATAAAAAAGATTTAACTACCGTTACCATTACAAGTCCAACGGAGCAGGAAATTGAAGATTTAATTTTTGCTTCTAAAATTTGTAAAAACACCAAATCAAACACGATTGTTTTTGCTAAAAACGGAACTTTAATCTCATCCGGAACAGGACAAACTTCAAGAGTTGATGCTTTGCAACAAGCTGTTGAAAAAGCAAAACACTTTGGATTTGACCTAACAGGTGCTTCTATGGCAAGTGATGCTTTCTTCCCTTTCCCTGATTGTGTTGCCCTGGCAAAAGAAGCAGGAATTACTGCTGTAATCCAACCGGGCGGATCTATTAAAGACCAATTAAGCATTGATTATTGCAACGAAAATAATTTGGCAATGGTATTTACAGGGACACGTCATTTCAAACATTAATTTGTATAACTTTGTACGCTCCTAATTTTTAACTTATAAACCCTTAAAAAACTTATGGGATTTTTTGATTTCATGACCGAGGATATTGCGATAGACCTTGGTACCGCAAACACACTAATCATTCACAATGACAAGGTAGTTATTGACAGTCCGTCAATTGTTGCCCGTGACAGAATTTCTGGCAAAATCATTGCCGTTGGTAAAGAAGCCAACCTGATGCAAGGTAAAACACATGAAAACATTAAAACGATAAGGCCTTTAAAGGATGGTGTAATCGCTGATTTTGATGCTTCTGAAAAAATGATCAGTATGTTTATCAAAAGCATACCTGCATTGAAAAAAAGAATGTTTACTCCCGCTTTAAGAATGGTGGTTTGTATTCCTTCAGGAATTACTGAAGTAGAAATGAGAGCTGTAAAAGAATCTTGTGAACGTGTAAACGGAAAAGAAGTTTACTTAATTCACGAGCCAATGGCAGCAGCAATCGGTATCGGAATTGATATCATGCAACCAAAAGGAAACATGATTGTAGATATTGGAGGTGGTACTACTGAAATTGCGGTAATTGCTTTAGGCGGGATTGTATGTGACAAATCGGTAAAAATTGCCGGTGACGTTTTCACGAATGATATCGTATATTATATGCGTACCCAACACAATTTATTTGTAGGAGAAAGTACAGCTGAAAAAATAAAAATTCAAATTGGTGCTTCTATTGAAGATTTAGAAACTCCTCCTGAAGACATGTCGGTTCAGGGTAGAGATTTGCTAACAGGAAAACCAAAACAAGTAGATGTATCTTATAGAGAAATTGCAAAAGCTTTAGATAAATCAATTCAACGAATTGAAGATGCAGTAATGGAAACGCTGTCTCAAACTCCTCCTGAATTAGCTGCCGACATCTACAACACAGGAATTTACTTGGCCGGTGGAGGTTCTATGCTTAGAGGATTAGACAAACGAATTTCTCAAAAAACGGATTTACCGGTTTACATTGCCGAAGACCCATTAAGAGCCGTAGTAAGAGGAACAGGAATGGCCTTGAAAAACATTGGAAAATTCAAAAGTATTTTAATAAAATAAAACATCCAAAGTGCTGTAATTCAATAATTATAGCACTTTAGATATTAGAATACAATATTCGCATATCCTGAAATTAATAATCAAACTAGAGAATGCAGCAAATATTTAATTTTATATTCAAAAACAGTACCCGAATACTGTTTTTGCTGTTATTAAGCATTTCGTTTTTACTTACGATACAGTCTCATTCTTACCATAAAAGCAGAATTATTAGTTCGGCTAATTTTTTCACAGGAGGTGTTTATGAAGAAATCAACAACATTACCGAATACTTAAATCTGAAAACAGAAAATGAAGCTCTGGCACTTGAAAACGCCAGACTTAAAAGCATTCTTTTCAACACTAAAGACACTACAACTATAAAAAAACCTGAAAACCTTAAAGGTGTTGGGCCAAATGACATTATAGTTTCGAAAGTAATTCACAACACCTATAACTCTCACGAAAACTTCCTGACATTAAATTCTGGTGCAAACGACGGTATCAAAGCCGATATGGGTGTTATTAACAGCTTAGGAATTGTGGGTATCATTGACAGAACATCACCAAGATATGCTACTGTCGTGAGTATTTTAAATACGAAATCGCAGATTAATGCTAAAATCAAAAAATCCAATCATTTTGGGTCATTAACCTGGAATGGGAAAAATACTGGGTTTGTTCAGTTAGTCGATGTTCCGCGATTGGCTTCTGTCAGAAAAGGAGATACTATTGTAACCGGAGGACAATCGGTTATTTTCCCGGAGAACATTAACATTGGAACTATACACAAATATTACTACGAAGAGAACACTAACTATTATGTTATAGATGTAAAATTATTTAATGACATGACTAATTTAGGTCACGTTTATATCATCAAAAGCAGAGACAAAGAGGAAGTTACTAATTTAGAAAAAGGAAACAAAAAAGATGAATAGCACTTTGTTACTCAATATTTTAAGGTTTATTTCATTATTAGCCCTTCAAATTGTCGTATTCAACAATATGACGTTTTTAGGTTTTATAATGCCCTTACCCTACATCCTTTTCATTATCTTATATCCGGTTAACTCCAACAGATCCGCTTTAATTATAAGCAGCTTTGCACTTGGAATTATTATGGATTTATTTTCAAATTCAGGTGGAATTCACACAACAGCCTGTTTAATTCTGGCTTATTACCGACCTTATCTCTTTAAATTTGCATTTGGAGTTAGTTACGAATACCAAACTATTAAATTAAATGAATCATTAACTCCTGAACGGTTTTCATTTATATTTTTAGCTGTGGTGCTGCACCATTTAACACTGTTTATT
The DNA here is from genome assembly GCF_014639535.1 of Flavobacterium palustre. Classification (GTDB taxonomy): domain Bacteria; phylum Bacteroidota; class Bacteroidia; order Flavobacteriales; family Flavobacteriaceae; genus Flavobacterium; species Flavobacterium palustre. The sequence continues at coordinate 223,518 of NZ_BMGA01000001.1, forward strand.
CTCGAAGCCTTTCAGGTTAGTTTTATTTTAGACATTTTAATTCGATCCTTACTCAGTACCGTATTTACAATTATTAGTTGCATTATTATAATATATCTTATTAAGTCAAACAAACGATGAGAAAACTTCTGCTGCCTTCTATCATTATCGTCGCAGCATCTTTGCTACTAATTCGGATTTTCTATTTGCAGGTAATCAATGATACTTTCAAATTGAAATCAGAAAACAATGCTATTAAAATACAATACGAATATCCTGAACGAGGATATATTTACGACCGAAACGGTAAACTTTTAGTAGCTAATCAGGCTTCTTATGACATCATGGTTATTCCAAGGGAAATAAAAAATTTAGATACCCTGGAATTTTGCCAACTATTAGATATTACCAAAGAAGAATTCATTAAAAAAATAGAAAAGGCTACTGTCTATAGTCCCAGACTGCCATCAGTTTTTTTACCACAATTAAATAAAAGCGAATATGCCGCCTTTCAGGAAAAAATTAGAAAATTCCAAGGTTTTTATGTGCAAAAACGTTCCCTTCGTGATTATGAAGTTGACTTTGGTGCTAATGTTTTTGGTTCAATTACCCAAGTAAACGAACAAATTATAAAAGAAAATCCCTACTACAAAAGTGGCGATTTAATCGGAAAACAAGGGGTTGAACAATACTACGAAGAAATTTTACGAGGGGTTAAAGGGGTTAAATATTTCCAGAAAGACAAATACAACCGTCTGATAGGTTCCTATAAAAACGGAAAATACGATACCATTGCCGTACAGGGAGAAGACATTAATCTTACCATTGATGCCGAAATCCAACGTTATGGCGAACAACTGATGGTTAATAAAAGAGGAGGAATTGTTGCTATTGAGCCTAAAACAGGAGAAATTCTGGCTTTAATTACTGCTCCTTCCTACGATCCTTCGATTTTAGTTGGACGTCAACGTTCTAAAAACTACACTTTACTTTACAATGATTCAATCGCAAAACCATTATACGACAGAGGTTTGCTTGCCGAATACCCTCCGGGTTCTCCATTTAAAATTTTAACAGGACTCGTTGCTTTACAAGAAGGCGTCATCGACGAACAATTTACGGTATTTTGCCGACATGGATTTAGTTATGCCAGAGGACGTTTCATGAGATGTCACTGTCATGGAGGCGCGCTGCAACTGCATAGGGGAATCTACGAATCCTGTAATGCTTATTTTGGAACAGCTTACATGAAAACCATTAACAAATATGTAAAACCTTCTTACGCAGTAGATGTTTGGAGCAACCACGTGAAGAGTTTTGGTTTGGGGCAGTTTATGGGATACGATTTACCAACAGGAAGAAGAGGTAATATTCCAAGCTCTAAAACCTACAAACGTATTTATCCAAACGGAGGCTGGAGAAGCACCGCTATCGTTTCTAATGCCATTGGACAGGGTGAAGTGTTAATGACTCCGATTCAATTGGCTAACATGATGGCAACCGTTGCCAATCAGGGTTATTATTATACGCCTCACATCATTAAGAAAATTAAAGGTGAAAATATTGATCCTAAATTCAAGGTTAAACATACAACTACAATAAACAAAGAATATTTTACTCCTATAATCAATGGGTTATTTGATGTTTATAATCTGGGAACAGCCAGAGGACTAAGAGTTGACGGAATTGATATTTGCGGAAAAACAGGAACAGCAGAAAACTTTGCAAAAATAGACGGCAAAAGAGTCAAACTCGAAGACCACTCTATATTTGTGGCTTTTGCACCAAAAGACAATCCGAAAATTGCTATTGCCGTTATGGTTGAAAACGGAGGATATGGAGCTACCATTGCCGGACCTATTGCAAGTTTGATGATTGAAAAATATTTGAGAAAAAAAATCACCCGAACGGATTTAGAAAAAAGAATTCTGGAAAGAAGTTTGAGAGACCGCTATGCAATTTTAGGAGGAATGAAAGAAGCCAATGCCATTGAAAGCACTCCTAAAGATACTATCCAAAAATACAAGGAGACAAAAACAAATACAGCAACCGATACCACAAAAAAAAGTAACTAAGCCATTCATTTACTGATGAAAAATCAAAGTGTTAAAAAAAATATTGACTGGATATGCGTTATTATTTATAGCGTATTGGTAATTTTAGGATGGTTAAATATCTATTCTTCATCGCTGTCTTCGCTGGAGGACACCTATCAAAAACAATTAATTTTTATTTTTTTAACTATTCCTTTAATCTTTACCATACTTGCTGTTGACGCTAAATTTTACGAGAAATATTCGAGTGTTATTTATATCATAGGATTATTGTCGCTTGCGGGTTTATTTGTTTTCGGTAAGACGATTAAAGGACAAACCAACTGGTATTCATTTGGTTCCTTTGGTTTACAGCCTTCCGAATTTGTAAAAACAGCAACCGCACTGGCAATTGCTAAATATTTAAGTGACAGCCAAATCAATTTAAAAGACACAAACAGGCAAATTCAGGTTCTGTCTATCTTAGCTTTACCTATATTTCTAATCGTTCCACACGACCCCGGAAGTGCTTTAATTTACACCATTTTTCTAATTGTTTTGTATCGCGAAGGCTTACCTGCCTGGTACATTTGGACTGGTTTTGTAGCTGTTGTTTTATTTATTTTTACTTTAATTTTTGAACCCCAATATGTAATATTAATGGCTTTAATAGCCATACTAATTGTTTATTGGAGATCCAGACTGGCAGACAGAAACATTGTAGCAAGCAGCATTGTATTTGTTCTCATTGCCGCTTTTGTATTGTCTGTAAACTATGTTTTCGAAAATGTTTTTAAACAGCACCACAGAGACCGTTTCAATATCTTACTGGGTAAAACCGTCGATTTAAAAGGAATTGGTTATAATACCAATCAATCAGAAATAGCTATTGGATCAGGAGGTTTATTTGGAAAAGGCTTTCTCGAAGGAACACAAACCAAAGGTGGTTTTGTACCCGAACAACACACCGATTATATTTTTACAACTGTAGGTGAAGAATGGGGTTTTGTAGGTTCGCTGGCAGTAATTGCGTTATTTGTAATCTTACTTCTAAGATTAATATATCTTGCCGAAAGACAAAAAACCAAATTCAGCAGGGTCTATGGTTACTGTTGCGCCGGAATTTTATTCATCCATTTCTTTGTAAACATTGCTATGGTTATTGGTATTTTCCCAACTATCGGGGTGCCGCTGCCTTTCTTTTCCTATGGAGGCTCCGGATTATGGGGATTTACTATTTTGCTTTTTATATTCCTCAAAATGGATGCTAATAAAGTGAATGAGTGGTAGCGTGCAAACGTTTATTTTGCAAGCCATAAATTCAAATCGACATTCTTTTCTAAGTTGTTCTCTAATTGATCTTCCAGCTTAGGAAAGAAATCAATTCCTGTAATAGTTTCTATTTTATCTACAGCAACCACATATTTATAAATAGATTCACTGCTATTTTCATTGGGAATTAAAAAAGCAATCATTTTATATTTCCCTTTTGAATTGCTCAACAAAATCTTATAGAAATATTTAGGAACAAGCACCTTTTCTTTTCCTATTGTTTTTAAATTTCCTTTCAAAACTCCTCCGGTAACAACAAAAAGCCCATCATTCTTAACCGCCCAAAATCGTACTTTTTGCTCTAATCGATTCCAAATTCCTGAATTGAAACCATGATTCTGAGGACTAATATTGGATGTAAAAAAAGTATCATTATAGGCATTGATATCAAATTCCATATCAGCTGCGGGACACAAATGCCCTTTATCAAAACCTGATTTCCGGTAATTTCTCCAATCGGCAGATTGTGTTTTCACTTTGGGATCTTCAATAAAAAAGGGGCGTTTAAAATCGCTTCTTTTTACGTAATCTTTCTTCAATTGATAAGCTACCCACTCAGCCTGCTCTGCTTTTTCATTATAGGATAACGTATAATAGCGGTGTTTTATAATTTGAGAATTTGTTGATGCGGGCAAATAGAATTCCAAATCTGTACTAATTTGATTGGCACTAAAATGTTGTTGTCCATTTACCACACCAACTAAAAGAATCAATCCAAAGACAAAACTGTTCAACAAAAAACGATGTTTCATGATTTTTACTTTAAATAAAAAACGCTCTGAAAATTAAATCCAATTTCCAGAGCGTTACTATATTAGTACTTATTTCTAATTTGTTTTAGCTAGCTTTTCTTTTTTTAATTTATTAGCCGAAATCGTATTGCTTTTCAAATTCACTTTGGTTTGTAAATCATCCAAAATATTTAAAGCTTCTTCTACATAAATATCCTTTGCCAAACTTTCATGCCAACGATCTCTTTTTTCCTTTAAAATATTGTCTTTCCCCATTTGTTCCATTTCATAAGGCAAAGAAGTAAATTTTAAATTGTTTTTATAATCAGAAATAGGCTTGAATTTCTTCGCTTTTTCCTCAATAGCCGTTTGTGCCTTTCTGAATTTATCAATGTTCAGACTGTACTCATTTTCTTCACTACGGGTATCAATCCATTTTGCATTTTCCTCAATTAACTTGAATTGTGGGTTAGCTGCAATACGCTCTTTACTGTGCAAAATTGCTTTTGCAAAATTACTGTTGTTATTCCAAACATTATAATCAGCGGCATCTATCTTATCCCATGGCATTGCATTTTCAACATCACGTTCTCCCATTTTTAAATAAGAATAACGATCCGGCATTACAATATCACTGCTTACCCCTTCCAGCTGTGTAGAACCACCATTAATTCTGTAAAATTTTTGAGTAGTTGTTTTCAATGCTCCTAAATCGCCTAACTCATTACTGCGTACAAACTGGTTCAAATCAATCACATTTTGAACCGTACCTTTTCCGTAAGTTTGTTTACTTCCAATGATAACTCCACGTTTGTAATCCTGAATTGCTGCTGCCAAAATCTCAGAAGCTGAAGCTGAAAAACTATTGACCATAATTACTAATGGTCCGTCCCACTCAATCTTTTTATCTTTATCATACAAAACTTCTTTCTTTCTGCCAGCCGATTTGATTTGAACAATCGGTCCTTGCTCTATAAATAATCCGGCTATATCCACAACAGTAGATAATGAACCTCCTCCATCATCACGCACATCCAAAACAATTCCGTCCACTTTGGCTTGTTTCAATCGTTCTACTTCCAGAGCAATGTCTTTTCCGGCATCTCTACCGTCTTTATTTTCAAAATTGATATAGAATTTAGGTAAATAAATCACTCCGTATTTCAATCCGTTTTTGTTAACGATACTTGATTTAGCGTAGGTTTCTTCAATTTCAACAATATCTCTGATAATCGAAATGACCTTAATCGTTCCGTCCACTTTTTTGATAGTCAAACGAACTTCGGTACCTTTTGGTCCTTTAATCTTCTTCACAACATCATCCAGACGCATTCCTACTACATCTACCGGCTGACCTTCACCCTGTGCTACTTTCATCACAATATCACCGGCTTCCAGTTGTTTTCCTCTCCATGCCGGTCCGCCCGAAATCAACTCAGAAATTTCAGTATATTCATTTTTCTTTTGCAAACGAGCTCCAATACCTTCTAATGTTCCGCTGATGCTTACATCAAAACGTTCTTTTTCTTCAGGTGCAAAATAATTAGTATGAGGGTCAAAACGAGCAGTAATCGAATTGATATATACCGAAAACCAATCGTTACGATCCAAATCTTTCATAAATCCAAAATACTCATCCAAAGATTTAGAAGTACTTTCTCTGGTTTCTTTTTCTAACTCTTCAAAAGATTTTGGTTTGCTGTCTGCTGCCGTAGTCTCTTTTTGAGTTGTAACCGGATTATCTTCAACTTCTTCCAATGGATTCAATGGAACTGCAGTTACATCCTTAGTAACTTTCCCTTTATTTTCCTGCATTTTTAAACGATCCGTCAATGAAGAAAGTGTAGTTAACTTTAACTGTTTTCTCCAGCGTTCTTTTAATTCGGCATCCGTTTTAGCATAAGGTGCTTTCTCATAATCGGTATTGAAAGTCTCGTCTATGTTATAGTCGAAAGGATTCTTTAAAATATCTTTATAAAAACCCTGGCTTTCCTTCATTCTTTGCATCAAACGCTCATAAGTTAATGTAAAAAAAGTCAAATCTTTATTCATCAACTCATCGTCAAGTTGTAATTCGTATTTTGAAAATTCATCAATATCCGACTGCAAAAAGAAACGTTTCGATGGATCTAATGCCTGAATATAATCTTTGTAAACACCTTTAGAAAAAGTATCATCTATTGCCGATGGACTATAATGTCCTTTCTCAATCACAAAAGTTAATAATTCTAAAAGTAGCTTATCTTTATCAGGATTGGTTTCAGAAGCCGAATTTATTTTAAAAGCAAACAAGGTTACCGATAAAAATGCAACGACAAGAAGTATTTTATAATTTCTCTTCATAAGACTAATAATAGTATTCATCTAATTTTTTAAACTAAGTTACAGGAAAAACCAAGCCAACAATGATAAGGCTTCCATAATTTTTTGTTAAAGATATAAAATTGTTTTTTTCTTAATAGCAATAATCATGCAACTAAATAAAATTTGTTTACTTTGTTCAAAAAAGTAGTACTTTATGCTTTTTTAAAGTCCAAAAAATCAAATAATCTACTCCCCATGAATACTAATAAACCCCTGATACTAATTACTAACGACGATGGTGTTTCGGCTCCCGGAATCAAAACACTAATTGAAGTGATGTCGGAAATTGGAGAAATTGTAGTGGTAGCTCCGGACAAACCGCAAAGCGGAATGGGACACGCCATTACCACCAACGAAACTTTATATCTCAATACCATTTCGACCGAAAACGATGCCATTACTATTTACAGCTGCTCAGGAACTCCGGCCGATTGTGTCAAAATTGCCACTAACGAAGTCCTGAAAAGAAAACCTGATTTATGTGTTTCGGGTATTAATCACGGCTCCAATTCTTCTATAAACGTAATCTATTCAGGAACGATGAGTGCTGCCATTGAAGCCGGAATCGAAGGAATTCCTGCCATTGGTTTTTCACTTTTAGATTTTGACTGGAATGCTAATTTTGAAGAAATCAAGCCTTTTATTCGAAAAATAACACTGGAAACATTGCAAAACAAACTGCCACAAGATGTGGTTTTGAATGTTAATTTTCCGAAATTAAAACGAGAAGCAATCAAAGGAATCAAGATTTGCCGTCAGGCGAAAGCACTTTGGATGGAAAAATTCCACAAACGCAAGACACCACAAGGACGTGATTATTACTGGTTATCGGGCGAATTTGTAAATCAGGATCAGGGCGAAGACACCGACGAATGGGCGTTGAAAAACGGTTATATTTCCATTGTTCCTGTGCAATTTGATTTAACTGCTTACCACGCAACAAAACAACTCAACACCTGGAACTGGAACGAATAAATTAAAAGCTTTATTTGATTCCTGAAAATGGAATAGCTAATTTTGATTTCGATTTTTAATTAAACAGCAACAATGAAATACTACATTATAGCAGGAGAAGCATCGGGCGACTTACACGGTTCGAATTTAATGAAAGCACTCCTGAAAGAAGATGAAAAAGCTGAAATCCGCTTTTGGGGCGGCGATTTAATGCAGGCTGTTGGCGGAACTTTAGTGAAACACTATCGCGATTTGGCTTTTATGGGTTTTGTGGAAGTGTTGTTTAATTTAAAAACCATTTTAAATAATATCAAAATCTGCAAAGATGATATTTCACAATTCCAGCCTGATGTAATTATTTTTATTGATTACCCGGGTTTCAATATGCGCATTGCCCAATGGGCTAAAGAAAAAGGAATTAAAACCCATTATTATATTTCGCCACAAATTTGGGCCTGGAAAGAAAGCCGAATCAAGGCCATCAAAAGAGATGTGGATAAAATGTATGTGATTTTGCCTTTCGAAAAAGACTTTTACGAAAAGAAACATCATTATCCCGTGGAATTTGTGGGACATCCGTTGATTGATGCTATTCAAAATCAAAAACCAATCGATGCAGCGACTTTTAGAGCTGAAAACAATTTAGACGAAAAGCCTGTTATTGCCTTACTTCCCGGCAGCAGAAAACAGGAAATTACTAAAATGCTTTCGGTAATGCTAAGCGTAGTTGATGATTTCCCGGATTATCAATTTGTAATTGCCGGAGCTCCGAGTCAGGAATTTGCTTTTTACGAGAGTTTTATCACCAACAAAAACATCAAATTCATTTCTAATAAAACCTATGATTTATTAAAAATTGCTCATGCGGCCTTAGTAACTTCAGGAACAGCAACTTTAGAAACGGCACTTTTTAAAGTTCCGGAAGTAGTTTGCTACAAAGGAAGTTCTATTTCGTACCAAATTGCAAAACGCATTATTACCTTAAAATACATTTCATTAGTCAACCTGATTATGGACAAAGAAGTGGTAACCGAATTAATTCAGGACGATTGCAATACTAAAAACATCAAAAAAGAGTTAACTAAAATACTGGATACTGAATATCGTGAAAATCTATTGGCTCAATACGACGCTTTAGAACAAAAATTAGGAGGAACAGGTGCCAGCGAAAAAACAGCTCAATTAATTATTGCCGATTTGAATGCTTAAACAACTTTTAAAACCCTTATTGATTATCATCCTGCTTCCGATTGCATTCACTTCCTGTAAATCAACATCTGGGGCAACCGCTACATCATCAACTCGTCTTGCTGAGAAAATAATTAATTCTGCTACCGAAAACATTGGTGTGCCATACAAAGCAGCCGGAACAACCAAAGCCGGTTTTGATTGTTCGGGATTAGTTTTCATGACTTTTAATCAATTTGACATTAAATTACCCAGAAGTTCAGCCGAACAGGCCAAAATAGGAATCGATTTAGGAAAAAACATTTCGAAAGCACAAAAAGGCGATTTAATCTTTTTTAAAACCAATAATCGAAGTAAAATCAACCACGTAGGTATTGTTGTTGAAGCCAAAGACGACGAACTTCAATTCATACACGCTTCGACTTCCAGAGGCGTTATAATATCTTCAACTAAAGAAGCTTACTACGAAAGAGCTTTTAGTCAGCTTAACAGAATTTTGCCTTAAAAAAAATATTTTATTGCCGAAAAATCGTACTTTAGAATTATGAAAGTACTCGAATTTCCTTTGGCAAAAATTACATTGGCTTTCCTGCTGGGAATCCTGATTGCTTTCTATTGTTCACTCAATCCAAAATGGGTTTTCGGACTTCTTTTGGTATTCCTAATTCTTTTAAACATTTTGTTTTTTGGAACAAAAACCAACCAAAACACAAAAACGTATTGCTCGATTCTCACCTACTTTATTTCCCTTTTAATCGGGATGAGCAGTTTAATGATTCAAACCGATTCTTTCCAAAAAAACAATTACAGCAATCACAAAACTGTTTTTGAAAAAGAACACAGCATTACACTAATTCTCAGAGAAAAATTAAAAAACAGTCTTTATAACGAACGTTACATAGCCTTAGTTCAATCGATCGACAACAAAAATTACAGCGGAAGAATATTGTTAAACATTCCAAAAGCCCAATTGAATCCATTTCAAATTGGCACAATACTCAACATCAAAGGACAGTTACAACGTAATAAAAAGCCCGACAATCCCAATCAATTTGATTACGGCAATTATCTCAACAGCAAACAAATTTATGCGCAGTTATATACCCGTCGGGCAACTATTAAAATCAGTACTGAAATAAAAAAAGACATTTGGTTTTATGTTGCCAAACTCAATTCCCGAATTACCCACAATTTAGAACAATCGCATTTTGACAAAACCACTTTAGCCGTTGCATCCGCTCTGATTTTAGGCCAACGACAGGACATTGACCCCGATATTATTCAGGATTATCAATATGCCGGAGCAGTACATATTTTATCGGTTTCGGGTTTACATGTGGGGTTTATTTTTCTGCTTATAAAATTCCTGTTAAGCCCTATTCCTAATACCCGAAAAGGCTCTTTTATAAAATTAACAGCAACACTAACCAACTTATTCCTTTTTGCCCTAATTGCAGGTTTATCACCATCCATAGTCCGCTCAGTTGTAATGTTTTCCTTTGTTGCTATTGGATTACACCTTCGAAGAAGCGTCAATATTTACCACACTTTATTAGTTTCGATTCTGCTGATATTGCTTTTTCAGGCGTATTTTTTATTCGATGTAGGCTTTCAACTCAGTTATCTGGCGGTGTTTTTCATCGTTTGGTTTCAACCCATTTTAGCTTCTTATTGGGAACCGAAAAATAAAATTGCAAAATACGGCTGGGATATCATTACCGTTTCATTTGCAGCACAAATAGGCACTTTGCCATTAAGTTTGTATTATTTCCATCAATTCCCGGGATTGTTTTTCATCACTAATCTGGCTGTGATTCCGCTGGTTAGTATAATTATGTTTGTAGGCGTTGTTGTGATGTCATTTGCTGCAATAGGATTTACCGAATTTTGGCTAACAAAACCCTTAGAATGGAGTATTCTTTTACTAAACAAAATCATCAATACCATTGCTTCTTTCGAGCAATTTATCATCAAAGAGATACCGTTTAATTTTCTATTACTCACAGCTTCTTATCTTTTAATTTTATCAATAATCATTTGGCTAAAAAAACCGCACTTTAATAAACTCCTAATTGTTTTATGCGCTATACTCACATTACAATCGGTATTTTTATGGAACAAATGGCAGATTCAACATCAGGAAGAATGGATTGTTTTTCATCAAAAAAAGAAAACACTCATTGTGCAACGAAACGGAAATGAAGCAATTATTTACTCAAATGATAATGCTGTTGCAAAAAACAAAACACTCAATTCCTATTTGCTTGGCAATTTCGCTCAGCTGAAAAAGCAGGAATTACTCAATCACACGGCTTATTTTAAGGGGAATAAAATCCTTATTTTGGATAGTGTTGGTATTTTTCCAAAAAACATCAAAGCGGACATTGTATTATTAACAAAAAGTCCAAAAATCAATCTGGAACGCATGTTATTATCTTTAAAACCAAAATTAGTTATTGCCGATGGCTCTAATTACAAAAGCGTTTTAAAACTCTGGAAAGCGAGTTGTAACAAACAAAAAATCCCTTTTCACGCTACTGCCGAAAAGGGATTCTTCCAATTAAACTAAGTTGTATTTTTATTTCTGATTTAAAATTCCGTTAGCCACTTCCAACCAGGCCACCGGACCACCAGCTACATAACCTGTTTTTCCTAAACCGCCAAAACTTGGTTTTCCATCTTTAAACTGAGGCGTTGCAAACCAAACGGTTGGATATCCCTGTACTCCAAAAGCATTTTGTAATCCGTAGTTTTGTTGTTGAAGCTCCTGAGTTTGCGGTACACTTCTGGGATAATCTAATTCTACTAATATTACTTTCTCTTTTGCCCATTTAGAAAATTCAGGAGTTTTTAAAACTTCTTTTTGCAAACGAATACACCAGCCGCACCAGTCGCTTCCGGTAAAAAACAACAACAAAGGTTTCTTTTCTTTAATTCCAATTGCCATTGCTTCTTTAACATCTGTATGCCATTTTAGTTCCTGAGCCTGAGTTGCAACAAGACCTATAAAGAAAACGGCTATAATATATATTTTTTTCATAATTGAGATTTATTTTGAACAAATTTACACAAAAATAACACCAGTAAATGTACTCTAGCTGACACCGTGCATTATTTTTTTCATCAAAGGAGAAAGCAATACCATAATAACACCTAATCCTACTGGGATAACTGTAAATATTAAGAAAAAAGTAGACAAACTGTATTGCTCAGTAATCGTTTCAATTAATCCTCCCATAGAACCCGCCAGTTTATTCCCCATTCCTAAAAACAGATAATAGACTCCAAACATAATCCCAATCCAACTTGCCGGCACCAGCTTACTGATATAAGACAAACTAACTGGCGAAATACACAATTCGCCCAAAGTATGAAACAAATAAGCCGCAATAAGCCAGACCATACTCACCCTTACAACTGAATCAGCAGTAATTCCCATACTTCCGTAGGCTAAAAATCCAAAACCTAATCCTAACAAAGACAGTCCAAGTCCAAATTTCATTGGTCCTGAAATATTGTATTTACTCTCCCACCATTTTGAAAAAAACGGAGCAAAGCAAATAATAAACAACGAATTCAAAATACCGAACCAGGAAGCAGGAACCTCAGTCTCTGTTGTTGAAAAATCTCTGTTTATTTTCCAGATTACAATTCCCCAAATTATAATGAAACTCAACGATAAAACACCATTTCCTAAAGCATACTCTTTTACAGTTTTTGAAAATAATTTTAACAAAACATAACTAATTACCATCAACGGAATAATGGTCAATAAAGCATCGGTGATTTTAAAAATCCAAGCTGTATTACCAAACAATTCCCGTTGTGTAAATTTTTCAGCAAAAATAGTCATCGAACCTCCCGCCTGCTCAAATGCAGCCCAAAAGAAAACAGAAAAAACAGAAAAAATAAACACTGCAATTATTCGGTCTCTAATAATATTTGGAGCAACGTTTTCTTGCGCTTCCTTTTCTTTAATTGCTAATTTAGTTTCCGATGTAGGCGGCAATCCTATATTTCCAAAAATATTCTGAGTGAAATAAAATTGTAACATTCCAAAAAACATAAATATTCCTGCCAATCCAAATCCTAAACTCCAAGAGACTTTTTCACCAATATAACCACAAAGCATAATTCCTAAAAAAGCTCCTGCATTCACTCCCATATAAAATAAAGAATAAGCTCCGTCTTTTTTTTCCGGATGTTTTTCATAAGCATTTGAAATAATCGAAGTCATATTTGGCTTAAACAAACCATTTCCTATCATCAAACAAATAATACCAATGTATAGAAATGTTGGTGTTTCAACCGCCATAGCAGCATGCCCTAAGGTCATTACAAAAGCACCAATTACTACCGCCCAGCGATAACCTATGTATCGATCTGCGATAAATCCTCCAATAATTGGCGTAAAATAAACCACCATAGTATAGGTTCCGTACAATGCCATCGCATCTTCCACTTTCCATGCCCAACCGCCATTAGCAATTGAAGTTGTCAAAAATAAAACCAATAAGGCTCTCATTCCATAATAGGAAAAACGCTCCCACATTTCGGTAAAAAACAACACAAATAAACCCGCAGGATGTCCTAAAACAGAACTTTTAAAAAAATCATTTGGCGTATCTTGATTCATAAATAAGGTGTTAGCAGGTTGGTATTTTCAGGTTCCAAAAAAAAATTATTCCAAATATAGTTCTAAAATTCTAACTTGTTAGAATCTGTTTAAAATTCATCAAAATTAATTTCCCGTCCCTAAAGGGTGTAATTTTGATGAATCTTTAAGAAATTTTCCACCCTTTAGGGAGGGGAAAAGAAAATTTCTTTTTTTAAAGAAATCTAAACAGACTCTTAATTTGATTTACAGATTTTCATTTATAAAATGCGTCAGCTTATTGAACAACTGAATTCGGGTCATTCCACCGTAAATTCCGTGATTGCAATCGGGATAAATTTGAGAATCAAATTGTTTATTCGCCTGAATTAAGGCATTCATCATTTCCATCGAATTTTGAACATGCACATTGTCATCGGCACTGCCGTGAATCAACAGATATTTTCCTTTTAAGCGATTAGCAAAATTAATAGGCGAATTATCATCATATCCACTCGCATTTTCCTGTGGTGTGTGCATGTATCTTTCGGTATAAACCGAATCATAAAAACGCCAATTCGTCACCGGAGCTACTGCAATGGCCATTTTAAAAATATCGTCTCCTTTCAAAATACAATTGGAAGCCATAAATCCGCCGTAAGACCAGCCAAAAATCCCAATTCTGCTTTTATCCACATAAGGGTAATTCCCTATCACTTTAGCAGCATCAATCTGATCTTCCACTTCGTATTTCCCTAATTGTAATTGGGTTACTTTCTTGAAAGCCGCCCCTTTAAAACCGGTCCCTCTGCCATCCACACAAACAATGATGTAATCTTGCTGCGAAAGCATCAAACACCAGTAATCATCAAGAGAATTCCATTGATTAGCCACCTGTTGCGAACCAGGACCCGAATATTGCGTCATAAAAACAGGATATTTCTTAGAAGCATCAAAATCTTTTGGTTTGATAATCCAGGCATTCAGTTCATTTCCTTTTTCGGTTTTTAAAACAAAAAACTCCTTAGCTGGTAAATTGTACTCTTTTAGTCGGCTGGTTAGCGAAGCATTATTTTGTATTATTTTTAATTCTTTGCCTGATTTAGCTTCGTTCAAAGTATAAGTAGTAGCCTGAGTTGCACTTGAAAAAGTACGAATATAATATTCAAAATTGGGACTAAAAGCTGCTTCATTTGTTCCCAATTCATTTGACAAAGCCACCTTATTATTTCCCTTCAATCCTATTTTATAAACACCTCGATTGACAGAACCATTTTCGGTTGATTGATAAAAAACAGTATTGTTTTTTTCATCCAATCCGTAAAAAGCAGTCACTTCCCAGTTTCCTTTAGTCACCTGATTTTTTAACGCTCCTGTTTTATCGTAATAATAAATATGATTGAATCCATCTTTTTCGCTTGTCCAAATAAAACTATTGTCTTTTAGAAAAGTGAGATTATTAGTTACACTAACATAAGCCTTATCTTTTTCATTCAAAACCACTTTTTTAGCCGCTGAATTTCCGTCAATAAACAACAAGTCTAAATTATCCTGATGACGGTTCAAAACCTGAGCCGACAAAACATTGGCATCATTAGTCCATTGTATTCTGGCAATATAAAAATCCGAATAATTGCTCAAATTCACCGTTTTGGAATTTTTCGAAGTCACATCAAAAATATGTAACGAAACCTCCGAATTCTTCTCCCCTGCTTTTGGATACTTAAAAGTTTGATTAGCAGGATACAATTGTTGGCTAAAAATATTCATTGAAAATTCAGGCACCTGTGATTCATCAAATCGGATGTACGCAATCTTTTTACTATCCTTTGACCAATCAAAAGCCCTTACAAATTCAAATTCTTCTTCGTAAACCCAGTCGCAAATTCCGTTAATTATGGCATTCTTCTTTCCGTCAGTCGTAATCTGTGTAGTTGTTTTCGAAGCTATATCGTAAACATATAAATTATTTTCTCTGGCAAAAGCAATCTTCGTTCCATCAGGAGAAAAAACAGGTTCCTGAATTTGGAAGTTGAACAATTCAGCCAATTCTTTTTTCGAAATATCATATAAATAATAATTGGCTGTTGAGGAACGACGGTAAATTGGCGAAGTATTACAGGCCAACAACAGCATTTTTTCATTCGAATCAAAAGTATAGCTATCAATAGCCGGCATTCCTTTATGATCTTTAGTATCAATAATCGTGGCTGTTTTTTGTAAAGTCGCAAAATCATACAAGTCAATCTGCGTGGATAGATCCGACCCATTGTAATTCAAAACCGTGTATTGATTAGACTTTTTTAACGAATGTAATTCATCCATATCCTGAGTCCGGAACATGCCGCGATAAATTGATTCAACGGTTATTTTTTGTTGTCCAAAAACAGTAAAAGTGAACAAAAATAAAACGAAGGGCAGTAACTTATAGTTCATAATTTGAGGTATAAATAAAATGTATTCAATTTTAATAAAAAAATCACAATTATCTCACATTAAATTCATTTAAATGCAATTCGTAAAATAACAATATATGTTATTATTGACACTAAATTAATGGCAAATAAAAAGGCTAAAACGTATCTTTGCGCCACATTACACTATAATCCATTGAAAATGAACAAAGCCGTAGCAGGATTCTCTAAATTATCAAAAGAAGAAAAAATAAACTGGATAGCTTCAGCCTATTTTTCCAATCCGGAAAATGCCATCCAATTATTAAAAAAATACTGGAACAGCGACGAAAAACTCCAAAAATTACACGATGAATTTATAGAAAACACCATCAGTAATTTCTATATCCCACTGGGTGTTGCTCCTAACTTCCTTATCAACGGAAAATACCATACGATTCCAATGGCTATCGAAGAAAGTTCGGTTGTGGCTGCAGCTTCTAAATCGGCTAAATTTTGGGCAAGTCGTGGCGGATTTAAAACCACAGTTATAAATACCGAAAAAATCGGTCAGGTTCATTTTTTGTATAAAGGAGATGTTTCTAAACTGGATTTGTTTTTTACACAAACCAAAGCCAAATTCTTTTCAGAAACAGAACATCTGACCAAAAACATGCAACAACGTGGCGGCGGAATCCTGGACATTACACTCGAAGACAAAACCACTCTATTGGCTAATTATTTCCAACTCCATGCTACTTTTGAAACCAAAGACAGCATGGGAGCTAATTTTATCAACTCCTGTTTGGAACAATTTGCTAACATCTTAAAATCGGAAGCGCAGGCTTATGAAATTTTTACCGAGGAAGAAAAAAACATCGAAGTGGTGATGAGTATTCTTTCGAACTATGTTCCCAATTGTATTGTTCGCGCAGAAGTTTCCTGTCCTGTAGAAGAATTAGCCGAAAAACACATTGAAAATCCGCAACTTTTTGCAGAACGTTTTGTTCAGGCTGTAAAAATTGCCGAAGTAGAACCTTTTCGAGCTGTAACGCATAACAAAGGAATCATGAACGGGATTGATGCTGTCATTCTGGCTACAGGTAATGATTTCAGAGCCGTTGAAGCGGGAGTTCATGCTTATGCAGCCAAAGCGGGGCATTACAGCAGTTTGTCTCATGCTAAAATAGAAAATGGTATTTTCAGTTTTTGGCTCGAAGTTCCGTTAGCCTTAGGAACTGTGGGCGGATTAACGAGTTTGCATCCTTTGGTAAAACTTTCATTAGAAATGCTGGAAAATCCATCTGCTAAAGAATTAATGGAAATTGTAGCCGTTGCCGGACTGGCACAAAACTTTGCCGCTTTACGTTCACTGACTACAACCGGAATTCAGGACGGACACATGAAAATGCACCTAAACAATATTTTGAATCAATTTGAAGCCACCGCTGAAGAACGTACTTTGGTACAAAAACACTTCAAAAATCATGTGGTATCACATAGCGGAGTCGTGAATTTTATTGAAAGCATTAGAAAATAACAAAACAGCGATTTTAATTCAATTCGAAAAATGGATACAAAAAAAACATTTTACAGCAACGGAAAATTATTAATTACCGCTGAATATTTGGTACTAGACGGAGCCAAAGCATTAGCATTACCAACTAAATTTGGGCAAAATTTAATTATTGAAGAAGGCGACTATCAGGAAATAAAATGGACCAGTTATGATGCCGATGGCAGTATTTGGTTTGAAGAGGAAATCCTTTTTTCAGAAATAAAAGAACCTAAAAACACCGAAATTGAATCTATAAAAAATACTTTAATACAGATCTTACATGAAGCCTATCTTCTAGATCATGTCTTTTTAAATCAGGAAAAAGGATATAAAATAAGTACCGAACTGACTTTCCCGAAAAAATGGGGATTAGGCACTTCTTCCACGCTTATCAACAATATGGCGCAATGGCTCAAAATTGATGCCTTTGAATTATTAAACAATAGTTTTGGAGGCAGCGGTTATGACATCGCCTGCGCACAAAATGACAGCCCGATTACATACCAATTAAAACACGGTAAACCAAAGGTAGAAACAGTACACTTTCAACCTAATTATGCTGATAAAATTTATTTTGTTTATCTAAATAAAAAGCAAAACAGCAAAACGGCTATAGCCAAATACCAAAACAACAAGTCCGGTGATATTGAAAAAGATATTGCCAAAATAGACAAACTAACCCACGAAATTATTCATGCTAAAAATGATACTGCACTAGCACATGCCATTGCGAAACATGAAGCCACAATGAGTCATATTTTAGAAACTGTAACCGTAAAAGAAAAACTGTTTTCTGATTTTATGGGCGAAATAAAAAGCCTCGGGGCCTGGGGTGGGGATTTCATCATGGTCGTTTCTGAAGTAAGCCCTGTTACTTATTTTAAATCTAAAGGTTTTGATACTATCCTGCCGTACAAGGATATGATATTAGAATCAAGCAAATAATTTACAATAGTTTATATTTAGAAACTCGATGTTAATTTAAATAAAGATTTACCTTCGTCTGTTCGAGTGTTTTATTTAAAAATGTAACAACTTTTTTAATAAAATGTATCGAGAACTATTAACAAAAAACTTCTCGATACAATTTTAAACAGTAAAGCTGTCGCATTACTTTTTAAAATCACTCGAAGTGACGGATAAAAAAAACCGATACAAATTGTATCGGTTTTTTTTTTATGTGAAATTAAAATTAATCTAACTAATAAAAAAACTAGTAATTAAATAATTTTCTGTTGTCTTTAATATCCGCAATATCTTTAAGAGCTGGTAAAACTCTGTTAACATCTCCTGCTGATTGTGCTTTTACTTTTGCTACATAAGGAGCAACATCTTTTACTGCCGGAGCTTTAACAATACTTGTAGTTTTAACTACATAAACACCTGTATTTCCTTCAATCGGAGCTGAGATTTTGTTAGCAGCCAAAGCAAATGCGTTTCCTACTACTCTTGGTTCCTGACCAACTCCTCCGTTCAATACCGGATTATCCAAAGTAACATTAACAGCCTGCTCTACTTTGCTTCCTGTAGCCTTAGCAATAGCTTCCAATGAACTTCCACTCATTTTAGCTTTCAATAATTCGGCTTTTTTAGCATTCTTTAATTTCGTTTCAATGAATGGTCTAACCTGATCAATTGGAGCAAAACCGGAATCATCAATATTTTTAACTGTTGCAATTACGTTACCAATATTGGCTACTTCAAAACGTTTTACTGAACCCACTTTAGTACCATCTTCAAATGCCCATCTAATGATATTTCTTTGATTTCCTAAAGCACCAAAAGCCTCATCCATTGCTTTTACTGAAACCGCAGGAACTACAGCAAGTTTCATTTCTTTTGCCAATTTATTAAAATCTTTATCAGCTGCCTCCATTTCGAATTTAGTTGCCTTAGCAAAAATTTCATCTGAAGTCGATTCTGAAGCTTCCAGTTTTTGAGCTACAGTAGCCAAACGAATTCCGTCCTGCTTATCAGTAACTTTAATAATGTGGAATCCAAAATTAGTTTCTACTAAACCAATTTTTCCAATGGCACTATTGAATACAAAATCATTAAAAGGCTTTACCATTTGGTTTGGACCAAAATATCCTAAATCACCACCTTGTTGTGCAGATGAATCATCAGAATATTGGAAAGCCAACATCATAAAACTATCCGGATTAGCATTTACCTGAGCTAATACTTCTTCTGCTTTTATTTTTGCTTCTTCTTTAGTTCTCTTTTCTCTTTGATTAGGAACCTGAGCTCCTTCATAGCTAATTAAAATATGGCTTGCCTTAGCATTTACGCCTAATTTTTTTCCTAAAGATTTTGAAATACAATAGTAATCTCCAAAAACATAAGGACCGTAAACTTCACCCGGAGCCAAATTAAATAATCTGTCAGCATCTACAGCAGGCAAATCTTTTTTGGCAACATAAGTTGAATCATAAGGAATGTCTGAATTTGAATTTACAAATTCAACAACGTTAGCAGCTGTTTTAAATCCGGCTAAAGTATCATTTTTAGCTGTTGCCTGATTGTAAACCACACTTCCTGACAACAAAGCATTTACTCTGGTTTTAACTTCTGCTACATCAGCTGCAGATGGTTTATCTTCGATTAAAACATATTCTACCGAACGAGATTCTTCAGCTTTGTATCTTTTTTCATTTTTCTTCATGTACTCTAAAATCTCAGCATCAGTTACTTTTACTTCACTGTCCTTGATTGAAGAAAACAATGCTCCAACATAAGAGAAGTTAGCCTTATCAGCTTCCATTTTATATTTCAATTTACCTTCAGCCTTAGTTGTATAAGAAGCTGCCTGAATTAAGCTGCTGTAAATTTGGTATTTTGCATTTAGTTCAGCATCTTTTTCTCTTTGTTTCAAAAATTCGGCCTGTGCTGGATTTGCTTTAAAATACTCTTTGAATTTAGCCAAATCAAACATGCCTGCAGCATTCAAAAACATTGGATTTTGACCTATATTTTGGTCAGCTTTTAAGATTTCAATGATGTGTTTTTCACCTACTCTTAATCCTAATTTATCAAATTCAGAACTTAATAAAGCAACAGAAACCTCTTGTTCCCAAACTCTGTTAGCTGCAGCTGTAGCAGTGATTCCCTGACCACTTTTTTCAACCTCACTTACTTTAAGTCTAAAATCTTCAAATGAAATATCCTTTCCATTGATGCTTCCTACATCTTTTGAAGTACTGCTAAATGTACCACTCTGAAACAAATCACCTATTAGAAATGCAAATAAAGCCAGTGCAATTACTGCAATCATTAAAGCGGATCGTTGTCTAATTTTTGATAAAACTGCCATTTTTATTGTTGTTAATTTTATATTCAGTTTGCGAAAATACAATTATCTCGCTAATAACAATACAAGTAACGTTTTATTTTAAAAGATTTTTCACTTTTCTAAAAAAATTACTCTTTTACCGTCATTTTTACTAATTCAATTTTTTTATTTGTTGCTTCTTCAATCACAAAATGATAGTTCCCAATGGTGATTACATCGCCTTTTTGAGGAATTTCTTTTGTAAAATCGACAATAAATCCACCTAAAGTTCCGTAAGAATCACTTTCCGGAATCTGAAATTTATAGGTTTGATTCAAATACTCCACATCAAAACGCGTGGAAAAAAGATAACTCCCTTCTTCGAGTTCTTTTTCAATTAATTCTTCGTCCAAATCGTGTTCATCTTCGATTTCTCCAAAAAGTTCCTCGACAATATCTTCCACAGTAATAATACCCGAGGTCCCACCATATTCGTCTAAAACTACCGCAACACTTTTTCGCTTTTTAGTCAGCAAATCCATGACATCTTTAATATAAATGGTTTCAGGAACATATTCGACAGCAATAACTACTGATTTGATGTGTTTGGGTTTCTTAAACAAATCAAACGAATGCACATAACCTACAATTTCGTCCAATGAATTCTCATAAACTACAATTTTAGAATAACCTGTTTCCACAAATAACTCTTTGAGTTCAGCCACCGAATCATACAAATCCACCGCTACAATCTCGGTTCTTGGTGTCATGATGTCGCGGGCTTTCACTCCTGAAAATTCCAGTGCATTTTGAAAAATCTGAATTTCCGAATCTACCTCCTCATCATCTTCCACCGTACTCATTTGCTCGGTGATATAATTCCCTAATTCTACTTTCGAAAAATACAACTGAACCTGATCGCCTTCGGTTCGGAAGAATTTCTTCAAAATAAAATCGGAAACCCAAATTAAAAACGTCGAAATAAAATAGAACAACAAATAGAAACCATAGGCCGGAACAGCAAAAAACTTGATCAAATTATTGGAATAAATCTGAAAAAAAACCTTGGGTAAAAACTCTGCTGTTATCAGAACAATCATAGTAGAGATGATTGTCTGGATAAACAAACTCAAAAAATCTGAAAAATGGTAACTGAAAGAAGTTACCCATTCCATAATGAGATCTCCCATAAAAAAACCATAAACCACTAATGCTATATTGTTCCCAATAAGCATTGCAGCTATAAACTTAGATGGTTTTTCGGTAAGCTTAGTGAGTATGCCGGAGATAAAACCTTCTTGTTTTTTCTCCAGTTCGAGATAAATTTTATTGGAAGAGATGAACGCAATTTCCATCCCTGAAAAGAATGCAGATAGTATTAGACATAAAATTATAATACTAATTTCCATAAATTACGATTTACCGTTACGGTCCTGCATTTTTTTAGCAAATCTCCTTCTGAAGAAAAACATAAAAATCCCTAAGCCTGCCATTAAAAGACTCAACACAGGTGTTGCATTCTCGACATTCCATTTTTCAACAGCATCATAAATAAAAAAAGCTGCCAAAATAAGATAAACATAAGGAGTATATTTTAAAAAACTCATAGTATAAAAATTAATGATTATTCGGCGGTTTGCACTTCACCGGTTATTCTTTGCGAATTAATTACTTTAAAATCTTTGCTAAAATCAATTCCCTGACCATTTGAAGCTCCTTTTAAATCAGTAAATTTAAACTTTTTCTCGGTAAAAAACCATTCGTTTTTTTGATCGTAATACAATTGTTCGGTCTCTAACATTTGTCCGTCCTGAGAAACAATTTTTACTTTTCCCTGCAAATCAACAATATTAGTTTGTTTATAAGAAACCGCATAATTAGATGTTACTCTGGTTTTTTTAGCTTTCTTATCATACAAAGTAACATCAACTCCTTTAGGGAATTCGGTAAAGGGGAAATCAACGGTAGCATAATCGAGCATTTTTGGACTAAGCAAAACCACTTTTATCAAGCCTGAATCAGTATATTTTAGATGCACTTTATCGGCATCTCCTGTTGGAGTAAACTCAGTGAAATTAATTTGCTGTACTTTTTTAAAATTACTTTCACACCCAAAAAACAGAGTCACAGCTAAGGCCGTGACTACCGTGAACATTTTATTTTTTTTTACTACAAACATAGTTTTAAACAGAATAAGGTAAGTACGAAAACATTTTTTCAAAACCTTATTAATCAAACTTTCTCTTCACAAACCATCTGTCATTAAACGAAAGCCCAACACTAAGTTTTACATAATTTTCCTGAATTAAACCAGCAGAAGTCGTTCCACGTTTTCCAAATTCGAAACCAAGATTGATATTAGAAAAACTTCCTGTAATAGGTAATCCAAATCCTAAACTAACACCTTTATCTTTTATGGACTGAGAATTAACAACCAAACCGGTTTCTTCATATTTCAAACCTGCTCTGTAAACTATTCGCTTAGCATAACTGGAAAACGAACTATAATTAGGAATAAAATAACCTCCCAAACTATATTTCATTGCTTTCTCATAAGACACATTACTAAGAGAATTATAGGTATTTGCTAAATCACCTTGGCTAGCTGAAATAATTTGCGCTCCAACCAACCATTTTTTAGATTCTCCAATACCTAAACCAAATCTTAATTCACTTGGCAAAGTCAAATCTTCTGATTCTTTTTCCTCATCCAATGCTTCTACCGAAGTCACATCAAAATCAGAATTAAGACTAACAACATCTCTGTTTCGGGTATTATCAGAAGCCAGTGTGCTTTCTAATTTATAACTCAAACTTCCATACAAACTCAGTTTTTTAGTCAATTTTGCCTGATATAAAGCCCCGAAATTGAAGTTTACACCTGATAAATCAGCTCTGTTCAATTCTCGACTTCCTAAAACAACTCCGTTGATATATTGCAAATTAGTAGTTTCGATACGACCAAAATTATATTCCACATTAGCACCTAAACTTAAATTAGGAAACAATTTATAAGACGCAGCAAAAAAAGCTTTATTTACTCCTCCCGTACCAAAATCACGAGTATTTGACCCTCCTGCTTCATCTGAAGTGTTCGTTATTTTATAACCAACCGAAGAATATGGAATCAAACCAAACCCTACTCCTAATTTTCCCATAGGCAATCCAACTGCCAAATAGTCAAAGGTGGTTCTTTTAGCCTGTTCAGAAGCACTGCTGTTTTTTAATGTTGTTTGATTGTAAGTTCCTCCCACAGTAAAAGTGGTCAACTTAAGATTAGAAAAACTCGCCGGATTATCTAAATTAATATGAATACTGTCCTGCTCTACCTGCACACCAGCCATCGAACGACTTTCGATAGTTCCTTTAAATCGCACATCTCCAATTCCGTAAAAAGAATAAGGCGAAGCAGTTCCCTCCTGAGCAAAAGAAGCTAAAGACAAAAGCAAGCAAAAGCTTGTTATAATTTTTCTAATCATTTTTGATTTTATATTGAAATGTTTGGTTCAAACTCTCTAAAAGGAAATTTGAATTGGCAAATATGGTATTTTTTAATCGTTTAGCCAAAAAATCTGCATCACCACCCGTTAAAATTATGATAATATTTTTACAAGCAGCCTTATATTCATCTATAAAACCGTCAATTTCATAGACCAATCCGTTGACCACTCCGGAATGAATCGCCTGAGTTGTTGATTTCCCCACATAAGATTCGGGACTTTCCAGAGTCAGCAATGGCAATTTTGCTGTAAAGTTATGCATGGATTCATACCGCAATCGCATTCCCGGAGAAATTGCACCACCCTGATACACATTGTTTTCATCGACAAAATCATAGGTAACACAGGTTCCGGCATCAATTATCAATCGGTTTTGATTAGGATATAACAAAGTAGCTCCGGCAGCCAGCACCATGCGGTCGATTCCTAAGGTTTTGGGCGTTTCGTAATTATTAATAAACGGAAAAACATCCTGATGCGATACAAAATGAACCTTAAGCTTTTTTTCGAATGCTAAAAAAGTGTTTTTTTCAACATCTCCAACCGAAGAAACTACCAAACAAACTATTGCTCCAAATTTTTCTAAAATATTTTTTATGTTTTTTTCAAGAGCTGTTTTATCAAAAACAAAACGCTGTAAAATGGTATCACCCTCAAAAACAGCCGCTTTAATTCGGGTATTCCCCACATCAACAGTTACTATCATATTTTACATTTTGATAGCACGAAGGTACAAATAGATTTTTTCATAAAAATGTTTTGGATATATTAAAAATGGTTCTATATTTGCACCCGCAACAAGCAAGGTACCTTAGCTCAGATGGTAGAGCAATGGACTGAAAATCCATGTGTCCCTGGTTCGATCCCTGGAGGTACCACAAAACCCGAATTCTTAGAGTTCGGGTTTTTTGTTTTTAATCTATTTTTAATATGCATTACTTGTATATTCTTTTCTCAGAATCATCTCAAAAATTCTATATTGGAGAAACCAATAATATGGAAGAACGTCTTTTGAAACATCAAAACCATTATTATTCAAATTCTTTTACCAAAATTGCTAATGACTGGAAAATTGTTTTAACTTTTAATTGCAAAGATAAAGACGAAGCAATATATCTTGAGAACTTCATCAAAAGAATGAAAAGCAAAATCTTTAATGAGAAAATAATAGCCAATCCATCTATTCTGAAAGATATTCTTTCTAAAAGAAAATTATAACATGTCCCTGGTTCCCCCGAAGCTTCGGGGCTGGAGGTACCACAAAACCCGAATTCTTAGAGTTCGGGTTTTTTGTTTTTATAGGTTTTGAAAAAGTTATGGAACGCTGATGAATCAGGAATCAGTAGCAAAAGCTGGGGATGAGTAAAACAATCATTAAGATTTAGAAAATTGTAATTTCAAGAAAATTTTCAAATTAAAGTCAACAAATAACCCAATAAAGAACCGCCGAGAACAACAAATGCACTGTTTATTTTTTTGTAACCAAATGCAATTACAATACTCAAAGCGGCTATAAAAATGGTTTTCCAGTCGGTAATAGTTTCTTTGCCCATAGCAATACAAACAGCAACAATAATAGCAACCGAAGCCACATTTACCGCATCTAAAAAAACGGAAAACATTTTTGAGTTTCGCATTTTCTTAACCAAAGGATTCAACAAGGCTACAAAAACAAAAGAAGGCAGAAAAATTCCGATAGTGGAAACAATAGCTCCTGAGAATCCATTAATTTGATAACCAATAAACGTTACTGAAGAAAAAACGGGTCCGGGTGTAAACTGTCCCACCGCAATAGCATCAATCAGTTGTTGTCTTGATAAAAGTCCTGTTGCGACTAATTCGGTATCCAAAAAAGCAAACAAAACATAACCACTGCCATAAAGAATAGCACCAATCTTTAGAAATATAAAAAACAGATTCGAGTTGGTTGCCGAAAAAAATGCGGCATTGCTTATTTGCAAAAAAGTTAAAGGAAAAACACTATTCCTATTTTCCAATTTCCTGTTACGGATGTAAGACAGGAACAAAGCCAGAAAACCGGCTCCAAACATCAGGTAAATTTCATTATAATTCAGCAAGGAACAGCTTAAAACGATAAGCCCAATAATTAGCAGTTCGAATGATTTCAATGATTTTTTGGCTAATGGAAAAACAGCCGCAAGAATAATGGCAATAATGGCTGGTTTGATTCCATAAACAAAAGGCTGTACTTCCGGAATTTGCCCGTATTGTTTGTAAAGCCATGCAAAAATTCCTGTTATAAAAACCGCCGGCAGAATAAAGCAAAGTCCTGCAATAAGCAAACCTTTCCAACCTCCTTTTTCATGCCCAATATGAATAGCCATTTCAGTACTGTTAGGCCCCGGAATTAAATTGGTCGCGCCTATCAAATCCAGAAAATGTTGTTCGGTGAGCCATTTTCTTTTCACAACAACTTCTTCCCGCATCATCGCAATATGAGCCGCAGGACCACCAAAACCAATTATACCCAGTTTTAAAAAAAGTTTTGCCAGCTCTTTTAAATTCGTCTTAGCTTCCATTATTCATCAATCCTTTGTCAAAATATTGTTTTTAATTGGTGATTATTTATCGACTAGGATTGCCGCACTAAAATAAAAAACTTTTTATAGCAAAAAAGCCTTTTGTTTCCAAAAGGCTATACAATCATTTTTTTTAATCTATTTCATTAAACGTACTTCGTAAATTCCCGTGATGGACGAATTCGATTTTGCCTGAAATTTCACTTCCAATAATTTGGCATTCGATTTTAGAACATCAGCTGGAATTTCGATTGTTTTATCAATAAACTGATTGCCTTCTTTTCCATCCATAGCTATCGAAGCAATTAAAACCGAATTGATATAAACATCAAAATTCCTGTTTTTATCCGAACCAAAATAAGTGATTCTTAGCATACGTGCTTCCCCTTTTGGGTTTTTCAATTCGTAACTAAAAAATCCCGTTCCGTTTCGGTAATGACGTTCTTTATAAATTCCCGTATCGGTTTTTTCTCCTTTAAAATTATGGTCGTTTTCTGGTTGTTGCTCTCCGGCTGTAACTAAATCAACTGTTACAGCTTCCAGTTTCATTTTAGCATCTTCCCTTTCTTTCATTGCAGCCTGTAATTCCGGTAACTTTTCTTTTGTCGTATAAGGCCAATACAGCATGTATCTCGCATCATGAATTTGGAAAAAAGGAACCAATTTTAAGTTTTTAAATTGCTCCTGATAGGTAATATCCGAAATCGAATACGTAAATGGTTTGTTTTTTACTGCTGTTATAGACTGTGCTAAATCATTCGAATCGGAAACCAACATTGGCGCTTCTTCAATTGGATAGATTGGCCCACTGGCAATATGACCCATTCGGCTTCCATCAGCTTTCAATCCATTTAAATCCGCTGTATCTGTAACGGCTGCCAAAACAATCGGACCGTGCACAAAAGAAACCCAGGCTGATTTATCCGGAAGCTGCTCTGTTTTACTGTGCATTGGCAATACAATCGAAATTACATCTCCTGATTTCCATTTTCGATTAATAGAGACATAAGAATTCGCATCTTTTTCAATCGCTACTTCTTTGCCATTCACCTTAATTTTTAATTCTCCGTTAGTTACCCAGGAAGGATATCTGAACTTAACTGCAAACTTTTGAGCTTTTTTCAAATCCAAAGTAAAAACAGATTGTTCTTCGAAAGGAAATTTGGTATTCTGTGTTAGTTTTAATCCTTTTTCTTTCCATTCTAAAGTGGATGGAATAAAAAGATTCACATACAAACTATTAGTATCATGAGCATAAATCATTTCGCCATATTTTCCGTGATTTTCTAATCCGGAACCCACACAACACCAAAAAGATTCCTGCGGTTCCGAATATACGCGGTAATGACGCGGACGAATTGGCGTGAAATACACAAATCCGCCATCAGGATGCTGCGATGACAAAATATGATTGTAAGTGGTACGCTCATAATAATCCATGTATTTTGCATCCGGATGCACCAAAAACAAATGCTTACTCAATTTAAGCATATTGTAACTATTGCAAGTTTCAGGACCTTCTCGAGATTCCAACATTGACGAAAAATCATTCGAAGGATTGAAATGTTCCCTCACGCTATTTCCTCCAATAGAAATAGTTCTGTTTTCTACCACTGTTTTCCAAAAAAAGTTAGCCGCATCAGCCCATTTGGCATCTCCGCTGACTTCGGCAACACGCATAAAACCGATTACTTTAGGAATTTGCGTATTGGCATGGATTCCGTTTAATTTATCCTCATCTTTCAACAATGGATTCAGAATCGTTTTATGTGAAAATTTTTCAGCCAAAGCCAAATATTTTTTATCTCCGGTAATAGCAGCCACATCGGCAAAAACTTCGTTCATTCCACCATGCTCACTTTTTAGCATTGTCTGAATCTGCTCATCTGAGAGATTTGCAACTAATTTCAAACACCAATCAGACAACTGGATTAGCATTCTTTTAGCCTTCTCATTCCCCGTTAATTTGTAAGCATCTACAAGACCGGCATAAACCTTATGGACATTATACCAAGGAACCCATTTTCCGTTTAATGAAAAACCTCCTGCATCAATCTTGCCTTTGGCTATATCAGCCCATAGTGCTTTGCTACCGGGAACACCGCCTATGTATCCGTCTCCATTTTTTAATTGGCATTTTTCTAAATTATCCAGCATATAATCGAGACGCTCTTTTATTTGCTGATTGCCCGTTGCGGCATACATCTCCGACAAAGCGGAAAGATAATGTCCGCCAATATGACCATCTAATCCTGTATTTTCCCAGTTGCCATAATTCTCCTTTAACGGAGTTATTCCCGCCTCTTTTAAATAAGGTGCCAACAATCTATCCGCATCCAGTGATAGAATATATTTCATATCCGTTTGCTGCGCCTTTTGAAAAGGGCTGTCCAACAAACGAACTGACGATAACGGAAAACTTTGCAATTGCCCTTGTTGCCCATAAGTAGCAGCACTTAGGCTAAGTAAAACAACCGACCATAGATTGTTTTTTACTTTTTTTAATATCATAATTTTTTGTTTTTGGTTGGTTAACGAAAAACAAACTCCTCCTGGGTTTGTTCCTAAATGATTAAAATATTTCTTAGTTAGTCTGAGCATTTCAACAAACAACTCTGCCGTTTCGAATTACTAATTTTCTTTTTTGCTTGATCAAAAAAGAAACAAAAAAATCAAGTCTTGCGCTTCCTCGTCGGTCAAATTAGTTTTCGAATGCTAAAAGAAAAGAACTCGTCCCGAAAGCTTTCGGGACTCAAACAGCTTTTCTTTTTACGCATTCTTCAAACATTTGACACTCGACTGCGAAAGCTAAGGACATCGAAAAAAATTATTTTTGTTTTTTTATACGAATAAGCGTAAATGAATAAGCCGGTAATTCAGAAGAAAATGCCTCGCTTACAGCAATTGTATCTGTTTTTGGCAATGCCGTTTTACTATCTGGTGCTCCGGTTAAAACAATGCGACTTGCTTTCGAATTGGTTACTCCTAAATCTTTCAAATCCAATTGGGTATTTACAGCAACTGGAAGCATATTGACTAATTTCAAAATTAAATCATTGCTTTTAGTATCTCTCACAACCGAAACTCCGATGCGTTTTCGAACTGATTCATTAGCATCAGAAAGCTTAATCTCATTTGGCAAATACACATCACCTGCATGGTTTCCATACATTTTTTGAACCTGATAACCCACCGTAGGTTTCACTTCCGAATTATTAAAATATATAATATCCGGATTCCATTGTGTATGACCTTCCTTAGCCAACATTGGTGCAATCGAAGCCATACTTACCACATCGCCGTTGCGTTCAATGGATGTTAAATATAAGGCCTCTGCCAAAGCAGTTTCAATATTATTAGGACGTCCTGGTAAAAATGCAGCATATTCTCCTAAATAAACTTTGGCTTTAGAACGATCGTATTTATCATAGAAATCCTGATTATTGATAAACCAGCCCACTGATTCGTAATAATGTTCGTCCACCATTGGGATATTTAATTTATCGGCAATTGCCCAACCTTCATTATAATCCGTTCCTTCATAAAATGGCCCAACAGTACCAATTACCGTAATTTCAGGATATTTCGCTTTTACGGCATTAAAAATCATCGTGAAACGTTCTTCAAAAACATCAGTAATCAAATCTTCGTTTCCTACCCCAATGTATTTTAAATTAAATGGTTTTGGATGACCTGCTTCGGCTCTTTTCTTTCCCCATTTGGTATTCACTCCACCATTCGCATATTCGATTAAATCCAAAACATCCTGAACATATTCGTCCATATCCTCCATCGGAATTCCGCCTTGTTGTCCTGCTCCTCCTACACCGGAATTCTGACAAGGAACTCCCGCCGACACCACCGGCAAAGGCGCTGCTCCCATATCTTCACAAAACTGAAAATACTCAAAATACCCTAATCCCATCGATTGATGATAACCCCAAAGATTACGTTGCCCTTTTCTTGATTCTAATGGTCCGATGGTATTTTTCCAATGATAAATATTCCCTAAACCATCACCATGAGCTACGCATCCGCCTGGAAAACGCATGAATTTTGGCTTGATATCAGCAATAGTCTGAGCTAAATCGGCACGCAAACCATTTTTGCGTCCTTTGAATGTTTTTTGCGGAAACAGCGAAATCATATCCAATGCGATACTTCCTGTAGTTTGAGGAACAATTTCTAATTTAGCATCAGCTACTGTTTTGTTAACTGTTAAAACTGCGTTGTATTTTTTCCAATTGTTACTATTCGAATTGATAGCAGTCTCAGCATATTTTTCCCCGTTTTTCCCCGTTAAACGAATGAGTAGTTTTGTATTGGCTGCAGCCAAATTTCGAACAAATAATGAAAAATCATATTTCTCCCCCGCTTTCAAAGCAATGCCGTCAAAACCTTCATTCGATAATCCTTTTCCAACCTCAGCCGTTTTTAAAACCGCATAATGCTTGTTATTTTCATGAATTGGCGAAAGCGAATCAATCGTAAATGCATTTTTATTTCCTGCTAAACTCCAGGCTTTAGTGCTATTCCATGATTTATCGCGACCTTCTTTATCGCTCAACGCATATTCAAAATCACGGTTCTGAATCAATTCGGCATACAATCCGCCATCGGCAGCATAATTAATATCTTCAAAAAACACTCCGGTAAGCATGTCGCTTATTTTTTTGCTTTGAGCAGCATTTACAGTAATGGTAACATTTACATTTTTAAGATTCGCGAAACGAACATCATCTGTTTTTGAAGTTTCCCCATTCAATTGGTTTTTATAACTCACCAATTGTTCAGTCTTAATTAAATTATTTACTAATTCCCAAGAAACTTTATTTACCATTCCGTTTTGAGGAATCCCGGCAATTACAGCAGATTCTCTCAAATCAACACGCTCTGAATCCTGAATTGATTTGGTTGCAGCATAATTCACAAAATTAGTTGTAGTTACCGCGTGAAATTCGTTTTTAGAATTAGCCGAACTTTTCCATGACACGTTAAAAACGCCATTATTTTGAGAAAGAATTGGCTTCAAGCAATTATTGTCCTTCATGACCAAAGGATAGGATTGACGTCCCCAAGTGATTAAATCTTTAGAAGCAGCATGAGCAAAAGTACCGTCTTTATCGTTCAGACTCCATACACAATGCCACATTCCGTCAGCAGCTTTAAAAAGATAAGGCGCTATCATCTTTTTTTGTGAGCCCCATCTTCCGTAATCGGAAAGTAAAAAATTATAATTCTTCCCCACCGAATGCCAATTTTTCTTATCGACACTCCAAGCAAATTGTAATCCTGTCCTTCCTGATAAATTTTCAGGCGTATAAGCAAATAAATATACTGAACCCGGGTGGGCTGACTTACTATTGTTCTTTGCAAAAGCGGGTAAGACCATTACAAAACTCATCACAAATGCAACAATATGCAGTTTCATTTTATTTTTCATTGGTTTTATTCTTTATAAAATTTTGGTTTGGAATTAACAAATGTAAAAAAAACATTTATTAATTCAAGCTTAAATAATTATAAAAAAATACCCCCAAAATGTAAAATACAATTTGAGGGTATTTAATAAATACAAGATTTTCAGAAATTAATCATATCCAATATTTTGATTATAAAGTCCTGGAGCAGCTAAAAGTTCTTGAAGTGGAATAGGATAAAGCAACATATTTTTATCAATAGTCCCTATATCGCCCGAAGTATCTTCTAAATCTTTCCAAGCATTCATAATTGTCAAAACATTACCGGATCTGATTAAATCAAACCATCTTGTTCCCTCAGAAAAGAACTCTTTTCTTCTTTCGTCAAATAATTGACTCAAAGTTATGTTTGAAGCATCTCTGGCTAAGCCTGCACGTTCTCTCACATCATTTACAATATCATCAACATCAGCTTGAGTTCCACCACCACCATGAAGGGTACACTCAGCCATTAACATCAATACATCTGTATATCGCATTACCATAAAATCTACTCCCCAGTCTTCACGACCAGCAGTTCCATATCTACTTGGATCGATATATTTTTTAAAAACAGGATAATTGTGCGTACCCAGATAAGTCCCTGATGTAACATTATAAGTATCTGCAATTCCAAATATAGCTCTTTGATCAGAAGCACTAAACATAGCTCTAAAACTAGTTGAGATAGGCCTCCCTTCAAGAGATCCTTGTTGTGATAAATTTAAAGAAGCAAAATATGGTTCGTAGCCAACTTCGACCATGAAATTTCCACCTACAGTATTACCTGTACTTTGAGTGTAAGGAATAGTCAATACATTCTCTTTGTTTGCATTTCCTTCAGTTCTAAAAATAGGACTATAAGTTGGTGAGAAAACAAACAAATTACTTGTCTTTATGTCATTCAATTGCTCATAGGCCTTATCCCATTCGTTTAGTCCTAATGTAGCTCCATCTATATCATAGGTTGGACTAGAACGTATCATATATACCATTGCTAATAAGCCTTTTGCACCATAAGTAGTAACTCTTCCAAAATTTGCATTATCATAAGTTGGTGGAAGATCTGCAATAGCCGCTAATAAATCAGAGATAATCAAATCATAAACATCTGTAACAGGCGCTCTCCCATAAGTTAGAGCCTCTTGAGGAGTTACTGTTTTGTCTATCAAAGGAACTCTACCGAACCATCTAACTAAATCGAAATAACAAAATGCTCTGAGAAAACGAGCCTCTGCTATCATAGTACTTTTATCTAATGGATTGATGAAAATATCATCTCCTTTTTCTGCTATTTTCTCCAATAACTGATTTGCTTTGTAGATTGCATTATAGTTACTAGTATAAGCTTCTCTAATGTAAGAATTCGAACTGATTCCAGTTGAGAAGTTATTAATACCTTCCCATTCTCTTGAAGCCTGAGTAGTAGCATAGAAATTATCCGATCTCGTTTCGCTCAAATTTAATATTCTATTAGCGTAACCATAAGTCCCTGAACCATGAAATGCTACCGCATAAGTGGCGTTTCTAGCCTGGATAAATTCAGCAGGGGTAGAATAAAAATTCTCAATTGTTCCTGTTGACAATGGGATTTGATTGAGTTCGTCATCACATGAAACCAGAATAAATAGCACAAAGATATTTACTGCGATATATATATATTTCTTCATTTTCATTTTAATTAAAATTAATATTAAGTCCTAAAACTAATGATTTAGCCATTGGAGCACCTCCGTAATCAACAGGAACTGGAAATCTACCATCACTACTTCCTGCATTGTTTACTGCTTCAGGATTATAACCTACTTTGTATTTATCCCAATAAAACCAGTTTTCTGCACTTAAATAAAGTCTGGCATTATCAATTCTTGATACTGATTTTACCAATTTTGAAAGATTGTATCCTAAGGTTATGTTTCTAATACTAATGTAATCTGATTTATACAACCAATCCGTGTTAGGCTGAAATCCAAAAGTAGTCCTCCAGTTTCCTCTTACAGCAGGATCCACATCTATTGTATTTTCTCCGTAAGACATACCCGTACGATCTATTGCTCTACCAATTAATCCATATACATAACCACCATTTTGCCCTTGAACCAAAACATTCAAATCAAAATCTTTATATTTAAACGTATTAGTAATACCCCATGTATATTTAGGAGCAGGATTACCTACATCAACTCGATCATCGGCGTTAATCTTTTTATCTCCATTTTGGTCAACATATCTTGGATCTCCTAACACTAGTGGATTTCCTCCAAAAGTAGTTCCGCCATTATCAATATCAGCTTGAGTAACAACACCATCTTGCACTACAGTGAATATAGTGTACATAGGTTTTCCAACTTCTAATTTTATAAAAGGAGTACCACTATGTGCTGAAGTAATTTCGATTTTATCCTGATCAGGACCTAAGGCTAAAACTTTATTTTGATTGAAACTTATGTTAGCTGAGGTTTTCCATTGAAAATCTTTAGTAGCAATATTAGTAGTGTTCAATTCAAATTCCCAACCTTCATTTTGTACTTTTCCAATATTAGAAAGATAACTTGTAAAACCCGAAGAAGCAGGAACCGGAACTTGCATTAGTAATTCACTATTTTCTTTTCTGTAATAATCAAATGTTCCAGAAATTCTATGTTTTAATATAGAAAAATCAAGTCCTACACCAATACTTTGAGATTCTTCCCAGTGCAATAGTGGATTTGGAATAGATGTATTTCCTTGTCCTAAACCTGTAGCACCTCCAAGGGCATAATTAAATGGTCCAAGTTTTGAAAATTGATCATAATTCCCAATATTGTTGCTTCCATTTATACCACCACTCGCTCTAAGTTTTAAGTCATTAAGCCAACTTACTTCTTTCATAAAGTTTTCCTCAGTAACTCTCCATCCTAACGACAAAGAAGGGAAAATCCCCCATTGTCTGTCTGAACCAAATCTGGAGGATCCATCTCGTCTAAAACTGGCAGACAACAAATATTTTTCATTGTAATCATATTGAATTCTTCCAAAATAAGAAAGTAAGGTATTTTTTTCTGAACTAGTAGAACCTGTTGAACCATTCGGCAAAGTTTCGATAGTAGGACTGGTATATAAACTGCCTGATGAAAGTGAAGACCTAGTAATTTGGTTTGCACTAAAAGATTGACCTACAAGAAAATTAAAATTATGATTCCCTAGTGATTTAGTATAATTCAAAGTATTTTCATTAACAATATTTTGTCTTCTATAAGTATTATAGGCACCACGAATACTTGCTAAAACATCATTTGGAGTATAACTTTCAGTAGTGTTATCTGTATTATCAAAATTGATACTGCTCTTAACATTTAACCCCTCAATAATTTTATAATCAACATAAGAAGAAATCAAATTTCTAAACATTGCATTCTTGCCTTTTCTTGCTAAAGCACTAAGCATGTCAGTTGTGCTACTCCCCCAAAGATACCTTGTGGTGTATTTTTCTCCGGCACTATTAACAGCACTCTCAAACACAGGTGTAGCTGAAATCGCTTTATGCAAAGTATTGTCTTTTCCTTCAACTCCAGGGTCATTCTTTATGGAATAAGACGGAGCTATATTGATCCCAATTTTAACATTCTCAGACAATTTAATATCCATATTGGCTCTTGCTGAAAATAATTCGTAATCAGTCCCAATAATATATCCTTTGTTTTTTTGATAGCTTCCCGAAACATAATAATTAACAACTTCAGTAGCTCCAGAAGCCGATAATTGATAGTTGTTAAATTCACCAGTTCGGAAAATTCTATCTTGCCAATCCACAAAATCTAATCCTGGATGACCAGGCATATCCCATCTTGGATCATACATATAACGAACATCAAAAGCTCCAGCTGCAATATCCGGATTTCTGTTTAGATTGTATAAATCTCTTCGTTCATCAATCGTTTGAGTAGCTGTTGCGCCAGGTATTCCCGAAGTAACCCACTGAGTATCGATAACCGTTTTAGCTCTTTTTATCCATTGTTCACCATCCAGCATATCTACTCTTTTAGCTTCTTTTGACAATCCGGCATAAGTATTGAAAGTGAATTTAGGCTTTCCTGTCTTACCTCTTTTTGTAGTAATAATCACAACACCATTAGCAGCTCTAGATCCGTAAATTGCAGCAGCAGCAGCATCTTTTAAAACTTCGATAGAAGCAATATCATTTGGATTCATATTATCTAATGGACTACCGTTTGCAAAATTCCCATTGCTATTAGAACTTTCTGTGGTAATTGGAAATCCATCAATTACATACAAAGGTTCATTCCCAGCAGATATTGACCCAGTCCCTCTAATATTGATACTAAATGGTTGGCCTGGTAAACCTGATGTTTGTTTAACTCTAACTCCAGAAATTTGACCTACCATCCCTTGATCTACCCTTGAAATAGGTCTTTCAACAAAATTATCAGTCTTAATAGAAGACAAAGAACCTGTAGTTAATTTTTTCTTTTGGGTACCATACCCCACAACAACCACTTCATTGAGTGATTGCGAAGATTCTTTTAAAGAAATTTTAAAATCTGTTTTATTACCAATTGGAATTTCAATAGCATCATAACCAACAAAAGAAATCACCAATGTTTTAGCGGAATCATCAACACGAATAGAAAACTTTCCATCCATATCCGTTGAAGTGCTGTTAGTAGTTCCTTTTACAAGAACAGTGGCACCTGGCAAAGAAAGTCCGCTGGCATCTACAACTACCCCTGTAAGCACTTTTTGTTGTTGATCATCCAAGGAAACATTTCTTTCTTCGTTTGATTTTGCTTTTTGCAAAACAATTTGATTACTAACAACAGTGTAAGTAATATTAAGTGGTTTTAATACTCTGGAAAGCACTGTAGATAGGATCTCATTAGTGGCTTCAACACTCACTTTTTGATCAAAAGGAACCATTCTGGAATTATACGAAAACTTAACATCGGCTGATTTTCCTAATTCAGACAATGCCTTATTTAAGTTCATATCTGATATCGAAATGGTTACTTTGGTATCT
The DNA here is from genome assembly GCF_014639535.1 of Flavobacterium palustre. GTDB lineage: Bacteria > Bacteroidota > Bacteroidia > Flavobacteriales > Flavobacteriaceae > Flavobacterium > Flavobacterium palustre. The sequence continues at coordinate 260,431 of NZ_BMGA01000001.1, forward strand.
AATTTTCCCTGCCCCAGGCTATTTGCCATAGTTACAGTTGAGAAAACCAGCGCTAATACAAATTGGTATAAAGTCATCTTCATGAGTCGGATTAGTAATCGTTGTTTTACTACGGTTTTTTTCATAATTTTGGTTTGTTTTAATTAATACTATTTGTGGGTATTCTAAGAAACATTTCAACCCCACTTTGCAGAGTGAGGAAGAAGCTTTAGGCGTCGATTATGTTGCAGCATATCGACGCTTTTTTATATGTATTTTACTAATCTTTTCATTTAATTACAACCCTTGGAAATAATTGTTATTTGATTTCCGTTCATGGTATAACTGGAATTTTCACCTATACTTTTGCATATAATCTTTAATTTTTCAGGCAAAGGCTGATCACTTAACGAAGTGGTTAAATGACACTTTTCTAATGCTTTTTTTGGAAAATCAATCTCCACCGCGTAAGCCTGTTCTATAGTTTTAAAAATCTGACTTACAGGTATGTCGCTAAATTCAAAACTCAACTGCTCAATACTTTTCACTGAACTGTTAATCGTTTTATCCAAAGTAATATCTGTAATTTTATCAAAAGTTTGATTTTTACGCTCAAATCGCAATGCCTCATTAGGCAAAAGCACTATTTCCTCCTGTGAAGAATTCCGAATTAGTTTTGCAGCATTTACTTTTACCTTTCCTGTTCTGACTATAACTTCCACATCAGATTCATCCGTATAAGCTTTGATTCGAAAACTAGTTCCTACCACCTTGGTTACAATTTCATTAGCATGAACAAAAAAAGGTTTTTTAGGATTTTTGCTAATTTCAAAAAAGGCTTCTCCTGATAAATAGACGTTACGCTCGTTCCCTTTAAATATCTTTGGATAACTCAACTTACTCTTTGGCTGTAACAATACCGAACTCCCGTCGGACAAGGTTAAAATTTGAGGTTTATTCGAATTATTAATTTGCTCAATCAAACCTTCCTCATCCAGATTACTAACTATTTGCTCGTAATTAGAATAATTTTCGGCTGCATTAAAATAAGTGTTATAAGCATAAAAAGAAAGGAAACCAACTACCAAAATAGCAGCAACTTTTCTAAACCAGGCAGTATTCCACAACTGCACCAGTTTTACCTCCATTTTACGCTCCTGCTCTACTTTTTCAATTTTCATCCATGTATTTTGCAGGGCAGCATCCAGTTGTTGCTGTGACACATCAGACTCCGGAACTTCCATCGCCAAAAGCCACATACGAGCTTCTTCGACCAGCTTGGCTCTTTTAGGATTTTCTAAAGTCCACTCTTCCCAACCCTTTGAATCTTCTTTTGACCGCATCCACAATCGGAATGACTCATCCGCCAAAAAATCTTCTATTTCACTATATTGATTACGATTCTTCATTTTAAAAAAACTTTTACACTATCTTAATAAGGACAGCATCTAACATACATACTCACTAAATTCTAACTTTATTTACATCCAATTAGTCAAAAAAACTAAAAACAAAGCCAGATCCACCTTCCAATCTTTACGAATGTTTACCAAAGCCCGATGTAATAAATTATTAGCCGACTGGTAATTAACATTCAATATTTCTGCCACCTGATCTACATTTAAGCCGTGATGATATCTTAAATACAAGGCTTCTTTTTGTCGGGCAGGCAAAACATTCAACAACTTATTCAGGCGTGCTACTTTTCCGGCAGTCGATTCATCAGAAATTAATTGATGTTCCACCGAAAAATCAAGTAAAAAAGCAACTGCATCTACCGAAGTTGTTTTACTAAAAATCTTATCCCGTTGTTGTAAACGCACAATGCGTTTGCGAACAGAGGACAACAAATAAGCTTTTACCACTACGGTATCACTCAAACTATTTCTATATACCCAGATATCTGTAAAAACGTCCTGAACACAATCCTGGATTTTTTCAGAAAACGGCGAAAACGAATTACCATACTGAATCAGATACCCATAGTATCTTTTAAACAGTATAGAAAAAGCCTTTTCATCTCCAGCTTTCACCTCCGCCCATAATTCATTATCGTCAAGAATTGCGTTATGTAAAATTTGCTTTTTCAAATTCAAAAGATTGCTACTAAATTATTATTTTATAAACCTCTTTACTCTCTTAAAAAAAGAGTTGCTGTTTAATTAGCAACTCTTTTTACCAACTATATGACTAACCAAAATCACATTCAAAAAAAGTTCTTTCTTATATAAAGGACAGCTTTTTTATTATATACTCATTAAATTATAACTTTTTTTTTATTTCGTATAAAAAAAAGCTAAATCCCTTATTTTTGCCATAGCAACAAAGCTGTTTTTCTGCAAAATTCATTACTACATTATAATAAAAAGCGTTTTATTACAAGATATTTGCTAATTTAGTATATTTATGCAAATTTTATATACATGGAAGACATTAACTGCCCAAAATGCCAGGAAAATAAAATAGTAAAAAGTGGTGTTATAAAGCAAAAACAAAGGTATTTATGCAAAAACTGCAACTACTTTTTTACCGTGAGTAAAATGGGTAAAAAAATAGACGACTACTATGTTACCAAAGCTTTACAACTTTATCTCGAAGGACTGAGCTACAGAGAAATAGAACGCATTATTGGTGTTTCGCATGTGAGTATCAGTAATTGGATCAAATCATTCAACATTAAAAAACCGGCTAATTCCAATTACCACCCTACTTATAAAATTTTAAACCACTTAGAATTAGTCGAATACATCAAAAACAAAGAAACCATCTCAGGCGCAGGAATGATTATTACCGAACTTGGCGATAAATTCATGCTTATCAAATGGGAACGATTTAAAAAATAACTATATTCTTTACAATTATATATATCTTATTTTTTTATACAAACAAAAAATCTGAATTTGCCGGTCTATTTAACCCAAAACAACCTTAAAAATTTAAACCAATTATGGAACAAGTAATGAAAGACACTACGGCCAATCCGGCACCACTGGGACTTTTCGGCTTCGGAATGACCACTATTTTATTAAACATCCACAATGCAGGGTTCTTCGACCTCAACGCTATGATTATGGGTATGGGAATATTCTTTGGGGGAACCCAACAGGTTATTGCCGGAATAATGGAATGGAAAAAAGGAAATGGTTTTGCCATGGCAGCATTTACTTCTTATGGTTTTTTCTGGTTATCTCTTGTTGCTTTATGGTTACTGCCGTTAATGGGAGTAAACAAACCTGACGGTGCTTCGATGGGATGCTATTTAGGAATGTGGGGCTTGTTTACATTTGCTTTTTTCATAGGAACATTAAACGGAAACACTATTGGAAAATTGATTTTTGGATCACTTGTAATTCTGTTTGGACTATTATCTGCTGCCAGTTTTACAGGAAGCGAACAAATTCATACCATTGCAGGTTACGAAGGAATTTTATGCGGCTTTTTTGCTTTTTATGAAGCAGCAGCAATTGTAATCAACGAAAAACTGGGCAAACAGGTTTTACCATTATAAAACACCCCGGTCTTCGACCACCCCTCTAAAAGAGGGGAATTCCGAGCGTTATTCCCCTCCTTTGGAGGTGTGCCCAACGGGCGGGGTGGTTATAATAACATTCATATAATGCACTAAAAGTGCATTATATTTTTTATTTCGATGAAAAAAAGACATGAACAAAAATTAATTATCCTTTCGATGCTAATGATTTTAGCATTGAACATTCCGCTTATTCTCTTATTTGACAGTTCAAAAGCCCTGTTTGGCTTTCCCGTGACCTATATCTACATCTTTTCGGCTTGCTTATTCTCCATTGGTATCACCTACTTAATTATTAAAAGATACTATGAGTAGTCTGGGACTCTTATTAATTCTGGCCATCTATGTCGTAATGCTTTTTTACATTGCACATTGGTCTGAAAAAAGAAGTCATTCTAAATGGACTAACAATCCTTATGTCTATTCCTTTTCGCTGGCTGTTTATTGTACTGCCTGGACTTATTACGGAAGCATAGGTTTAGCGGCACAAACGGGTCTGGATTATTTGCCTATTTATCTGGGACCAATAATTATCATTCCCACCTGGATTATTATTTTAAAAAGAATCATTCGAATTTCCAGAGTCAATAAAATAACCAGTATTGCCGATTTTATTTCGTTGCGATACGGTAACAGCCGATCACTGGGCGCCTTAGTTACTTTAATTTCTATTTTTGGAATTGTTCCCTATATTGCCTTACAACTAAAAGCCATATCCGATACTTTTCATGTTGTAACAAAAACACAGGCGAGTTCCAATATTTTTACAGACAATACTACCTATATCTGTATTGCTCTGGCCTTATTTGCTTCTTATTATGGTAATAAATATGTAGATGCTTCCGAAAAAAGACGCGGAATTGTAACCGCTATTGCCATTGAATCGATTCTTAAATTAGTATTCTTTTTAATCATTGGTATCTATGTTACTTACTTTGTTTTTGACGGTTTTGACGATATTTACAAACAAGCATCCGTTTTAGAAGATTTTGACAAAAAAAATACCATCGGAAATTTAACTAACGGACTCAACTGGTTTTTCCTTTGTTTGATTTCTATGTTTGCCATCTTTATTTTACCAAGACAATTTCACACTGCGATTGTCGAAAATAATCAGGAAAAACACATCCGAACGGCCATTTGGTTACTCCCACTCTACTTATTGCTTTTTAATATTTTTGTCTTCCCGATTGCCTGGGGAGGAAACATTCTTTTTGAAAATCAAGGACTTAACTCAGACACTTATTCATTATTGATTCCGCAATATTTCAACAATAATTTCCTGACAGTCTTAGTCTTTCTAGGAGGATTTTCGGCTGCTATTTCAATGATTATTGTTTCTTCAATCACACTGGCAACCATGCTTAGTAACAACCTTTTAATTCCGTATGGTTTTATTGGTTCATTAAAAAACACCTCACCTGAAAAGAATATCAAACGAATTGTCCTTAGTCGAAAAATAGGAATCTTTTCACTCATCATTCTGGGCTATATTATCTATCGGGTTTTTATTTTAGACTACACCTTAGTTTCCATCGGACTGGTTTCTTTTGTTATCATAGCCCAATTAGCTCCGGCCTTTTTTGGTGGTCTATTCTGGCGAAGGGGTTCTAAAAAAGGAGCAGTAACGGGAATCATTCTAGGCTTTTCAGTTTGTTTTTACACCTTATTAATTCCCTATGCCCTCGGAACAACAAATTCAGGAAGTACTTTTGTTCAGGAAGGTCCCTGGGGAATAGCACTACTGAAACCTTTTCAGCTTTTTGGACTGGATTATTTAGAGCCAATTCCACAGGCGGTTTTTTGGAGTTTGTTAGTCAACTTCTTAAGTTACATGGCGGTTTCGGTAAGTTTTAGTGGCAATTATCGGGAGCGTAATTATGCCGAAATGTTTGTCGATATTGACAAATACATCACTAATCACGAGAATGCCTATGTTTGGAAAGGAACAGCGAATATTTCAGACATTCAAAAAATATTAGAGCGTTTTCTGGGAATTGAAAGAACCCAACGCGCCATGACCATTTTTAAGCTGAAATACAACATCGACAAAGACAACAAAATTGCCGATGCGCGTTTTATCAAATTTGCCGAAAATTTATTGACAGGACATATTGGTACGGCTTCCGCCAAAATAGTTATTGCCAGCGTTACCAAAGAAGACAAAATAAGTCTGCCCGAAGTTTTACGAATTCTGGAAGAATCCAAAGAAAATATTGTTATCAATAAAAAGCTGACTGAAAACTCAAATGAATTAAAAAAAATATCTGAGCAACTTCAAATTGCAAATAAAGAACTCATAAACAAAGACATTCAAAAAGACGAATTCCTCGACACTGTTACACACGAACTAAGAACTCCGATTACGGCAATCAGAGCTGCAACAGAAATTCTGCACGACGACGAGAATATTCCTGCCGAAGTTCGCCAAAAATTTCTGCAAAATATCATCTCAGAATCAGACCGACTCAATCGTTTGATTGATAAAATATTGGATTTAGAAAAATTTGAAACCGGAAAACAAAAAATTTATCTTTCTAAAAACAACCTTTCTCAAACTATTAATAACACTCTGGAATCGCTGCAACAATTAATTGCTAACAAAAACATTTACGTTGATTTCAAAAATCAATCCCGTGAAATAAAAGCTTTTTATGATGAAGAACGCATCATTCAGGTGTTGCATAATTTATTTTCGAATGCGATTAAATTTTGCGAAAGCATAGCCGGAAAAATTACTATTCAATTAATCGAAAATCCCGATTTTGTGTCGGTAAGCATTCACAATAACGGAAAAGAAATTAATCCGGAAGATTTAGAAGCTGTTTTTGACAAATTCTATCAATCCCGAAATCAAAACATCAAAAAACCCATAGGAAGCGGCTTAGGATTAGCCATTTGTAAAAAAATTATCGAACACCATAAAGGAAAAATATGGGCAGAAAGTTCAAAAAGTAACGGAACAACCATTACTTTTACATTGCCCAATTACAATACATCTGAAAAATGAAGAAAATATTAATTGTAGATGACGAACCCAATATTGTAATGTCGCTGGAATACACTTTCAAAAAAAATAATTTTGAAGTATTCATAGCGCGCGACGGGCAGGAAGCATTAGACACTTTACAAAATCATCATCCGGACATCATCATCCTTGATGTGATGATGCCTATGGTAGATGGTTACAGCACTTTGGAACAAATCAAGAAAAACCCGGAATTAGAAAACTGTAAAGTGGTTTTTCTTTCAGCCAAAAACAAAGAACAAGACATTCAAAAAGGACTTGCTTTAGGAGCCAACCTTTATATCACCAAACCTTTTTCGCTGAAAAAATTAGTAGAACAAGTACAAGAATTAATAAACTAACAAAACTAAATATAAACAAAAATCATGAGTCGTTACAAGATAAGTAATTTCGAAGAGTACTTCAAAGAATACAAAAAATCGATTAAAGACCCTAAGAAATTTTGGGACAAAATTGCCTCTGAAAATTTTACCTGGTATCAGGAATGGGACAAAGTTGTTGATTTTAATATGGCTGAAGCTGAAATCAAATGGTTTGTAGATGCTAAAGTCAACATTACTAAAAACTGTATTGATCGTCATTTGGCTAAAAAGGGAGATAAAACAGCCATCATTTTCGAACCAAACAACCCGGACGAAGCCAGCCAATCATTCACTTACAACGAATTGCACCAAAAAGTAAGCAAAATGGCGAATGTATTATTAAGCCAGGGTATTCAAAAAGGTGACCGTGTTTGTATTTATTTACCAATGATTCCGGAACTGGCCATTGCTACACTTGCCTGCGCCCGTATTGGAGCCATTCACTCAGTAGTTTTTGCCGGATTTTCTGCTTCGGCAGTTGCTGCCCGAATCAACGATAGCGAATGTAAAATGGTTATCACTTCTGACGGAGGTTACCGCGGAAACAAAACAATTGACTTAAAAGGAATTGTTGATGAAGCATTAGTAAACTGCCCATCGGTAGAAAAAGTATTAGTTGCTAAAAGAACCAATACGGATGTTCAATTGAAAGAAGGACGTGACCAATGGCTGGCTCCTCTTGTAGAAAAAGCTTCCGACAACAATGCTGCAGAAATTATGGATGCCGAAGATCCATTGTTCATCCTTTACACTTCGGGTTCAACTGGAAAACCTAAAGGAATGGTACACACCACAGCAGGTTATATGGTTTATACTGCTTACACTTTCCAAAACGTATTTAACTACGAAGAAAATGATGTTTTCTGGTGTACTGCCGATATTGGTTGGATTACCGGACATTCTTATATTCTATACGGACCATTATTAAACGGAGCGACTACGGTTATTTTCGAAGGTGTCCCTTCTTATCCTGATTTCAGTCGTTTTTGGGAAGTAATAGAAAAACATAAAGTAAACCAATTCTATACTGCACCTACAGCCATCAGAGCTTTAGCCAAAGAAAGTTTGGATTATGTTCAAAAATACCCTTTAAGTTCGTTAAAAGTAATTGGATCCGTTGGAGAACCTATCAACGAAGAGGCTTGGCACTGGTACAACGACCACGTAGGCGGAAAACGCTGTCCGGTTGTAGATACCTGGTGGCAAACTGAAACCGGAGGAATTCTTATCTCGCCAATTCCGTTTATTACACCAACCAAACCAACGTATGCTACCTTACCTCTTCCGGGAATTCAGGCTGTTTTGATGGATGAAAAACGCAACGAGATTGAAGACAATCAGGTAGTAGGAAGTTTGTGTATTAAATTCCCTTGGCCTGGAATTGCCCGAACTATCTGGGGCGATCACAAGCGTTATAAAGAAACTTATTTCTCTACTTTCCCAGGAAAATATTTCAGTGGTGACGGTGCTTTGCGTGATGAAGTAGGTTATTACAGAATCACAGGCCGTGTGGATGATGTAATTATTGTTTCAGGACATAATTTAGGAACTGCTCCTATTGAAGATGCCATCAACGAACATCCGGCAGTTGCTGAAAGTGCCATTGTAGGTTTCCCTCATGACATCAAAGGAAATGCTTTGTATGGTTTTGTAATCCTGAAAGAAACCGGTGAAAAACGAGACAAAGCTAATTTGGCAAAAGAAATCAACCAACATATTGCCGATCACATTGGACCTATTGCCAAATTAGATAAGATTCAATTTGTATCCGGATTACCAAAAACACGTTCCGGAAAAATCATGCGTCGCATTCTTCGTAAGATTGCCGAAGGTGATTTTTCAAACTTTGGGGACACTACAACATTATTAAACCCGGAAATCGTGGACGAAATTAAAAATGAAAAACTATAATTTTTTAATTTCAATTGTATAAAAAACCAAAAGCTACTCGAAAACCGGGTAGCTTTTGATTTTTATAAAATAATTATTCAAATTAAATTCATACCAAAATGCTATATTTTTGCTACATTCGTTAACTAAGAGTACGCGATTAGTTTTCTGACTTTAACCCATGAGCTTTAATTTCTCTATTTTTTATGAATACTGAGTTAAACACACAAATACAAAGAATTGAACCTCCCTTTTGGTTTTCCGGAATGCACAATCCCCTACTCCAAATCCTTTTTTACGGAACTAATATTGCTCAATGCCAAATTACGATAGAAAACAGTACTGCTGTAAACAATGTAAAACGCACTGAAAACCCGAACTTTCTTTTCGTAACAATCAATACTCAAAAAATAAAAACACCCCAAATTGATTTTATCTTCAAACGAAAAGACAAATCTACTTTTATCCAAAAATATGAGCTAAGAAAACGAAGAAAAAACTCCTCCGTCAGAAAAAGTTTTGATTCTTCCGACAGCATTTATCTCTTAATGCCCGATCGTTTTGCTAATGGAAACCCAAACAATCAAAACGACATTACTACTGTCGAAAAATACAATCGGGATTTACCCGGAGGACGACATGGCGGCGATATCGAAGGCATCATTCAAAATTTGGATTACATACAATCACTGGGAATCACCACGATATGGTGCACACCACTTTGCGAAAACAACGAAGCAGAATTCTCTTATCATGGCTATGCTCAATCGGATGTGTACAAAATTGATCCTCGTTTTGGAACCAATGAAGATTATGTACGTTTAGCCGAAGAAATCCACAAAAGAGACATGAAACTAGTTATGGATTATGTCACAAATCATTGGGGATTATCGCACTGGATGCTTCAGGATTCACCCACAAAAAACTGGATTCATCAATTTGAAAATTACACCGAAACCAATCATAAAAGAAGTACTATAAGCGACATTAATGCCTCAAAAATTGACCGAAACATTTGTCTGAACGGCTGGTTTGTACCCTCAATGCCCGACTTGAACATCACCAATCCACTAGTGTTTAACTACATTTGTCAAAATGCTATTTGGTGGATTGAATATGCTAATCTGGACGGCTTCAGGGTTGATACTTATAATTACTCCGAACCGGAATATATTGCTAAGTGGACAAAAGCAATCACTGACGAATACCCGAATTTCAATCTGGTTGGCGAAATTACGATGCGCAATCAGGGTTTACTTTCCTATTGGCAAAAAGACAGCCCGATAGGAAAAATTCAGAACTTCAATTCCCATTTACCCAGCGTGATGGATTTTGCCCTATCCGATGCTTTGCTAGTTGTTTTCAACGAAGATGATGACAGCTGGGATCAGGGAATTACAAAAATTTATGATATTCTTTCTAAAGATTTTTTATTCCCAAATGTCAACAACTTATTGATTTTTGGGGAAAATCACGATACCAGACGATTGAATCACATTTACAATAACGACATTCGAAAATACAAAATGGCAATGATTATGCTTGCTACTTTGCGTGGAATTCCGCAATTATATTATGGTTCTGAAATTGGAATGACAGGCGATCAAAATCTGGGCGATTCAGATATCCGAAGGGATTTTCCAGGTGGATGGGAAACCGATCAAAATAACGCTTTTCATCATAAAACCCGCTCTGAATGCCAAAAAGCCTATTTTGATTTCACTTCCAAATTATTCCATTGGCGAAAAACAAACGAAGCGGTACATTTTGGTAAAACCACACATTACATTCCCGAAAACAATGTTTATGTTTATTTTAGGTACGATTCAAATAAAAGTGTCATGGTAATTATCAATAATAATCCTGAAAATCAAAATATCGACACCGAACGATTCCAGGAAAACATCAGGAATTATACAACCGGGAAGGAAATTATAACAAACATAAATTTTGATTTATCAAAAGCTATTTCTATCGAAGGAAAATCAGGATTGATTTTAGAATTAGAATAATAATTGGCACGCAGATAAAACGGATGCAACGGATTAACACAGATTAAAATTAATTTCAATAGAATAGGGCTTCAGCCCTATTGATAATAACAAAAACAGATAAGGCTTTAGCCAAAATTCTATTTTAGAATTTAGCTAAAGCCTTTTTCATAATTATTTTTCATCAAAAGAATAGAAAAAAATCTGCCGAAATCCGTTTAATCTGCGTGCCAAAATTAGCTAAGATTTTTTTAAAATCTGAAGCAAAAATCAACCACAAAGAAAAGTTTCATTTTTAAAAGAACAAAACTTTGTGTTTCTCTGTGTTTACTTATCGAATCTTTGTGAAAATAAAACCCCAAACTTTGCGAAGCTTGCCTAAAACTTTGCGAACTTTGTAGTTAAAAAAATTCCATGCTCAAAATAGGTCATCGTGGCGCCAGAGGATACACAGCTGAAAACACTCTGAGTAGTTTTCAAAAAGCAATCGATTTAAAAGTTGATGGCATTGAACTCGACGTGCATTTAAGTGCCGATGGCGAACTTATGGTGATTCACGATGAAACCATTGACCGAACAACTAATGGTAAAGGTTTAGTAAACTCATTTACAAGAGCGGAATTAGAAAATTTCAGCATTGAAGGCAAAGAAAAAATCCCAACTCTTTCAGCAGTTTTTGATTTGGCTGACCGCCGTTGTTTTATCAATATCGAATTAAAAACTTTTGAAACGGCAGCCAAAGTAGTTGCCTTAATCGAAAAATATATCCATAAAAAAAAATGGAATTATACTGATTTCATTGTCTCCAGTTTCAATTGGGATGCCTTAGAAGAAGTTAATTTTGTCAATCCTGAAATTCCAATTGCGGTATTGACCGAAACAGATGTAGATAAGGCTCTGGCTTTCGCCAAAATAATTCAGGCAAAAGCCATCAATCCTGATTTTCAATTACTAAACATTGAAAACATTAAAAGACTACAGGAAAACGGTTTTGAAGTTTATCCATGGACAGTAAACAAAACAGCCGACATAGAAAGAATGCAATCCTTTAACGTAAACGGAATCATCTCCGATTTCCCAGATAGAATATGAATCAAAATTTTGACATAATAATTGTTGGCGGTGGCGCAGCAGGATTTTTTACAGCCATCAACATAGTCGAAAAAAACCCGAAGTTGAAAGTAGCCATTCTGGAACGCGGTACCGAAGTTTTACAAAAAGTCCGTATTTCCGGCGGTGGACGTTGCAATGTAACCCATGCCTGTTTTGAACCTAACGAACTGGTGAAATTTTATCCCCGAGGCGAAAAAGAATTACGAGGTCCTTTTCACCAATTTTGTTCTGGTGATACGATAGAATGGTTTGAAAAACATGGAGTAGAGTTAAAAATCGAAGAAGACGGACGCATGTTTCCTGTTTCTAATTCTTCGCAAACCATTATCGATTGTTTCCTGAAAGCCACTCAAAAATTGGGAATTACAGTCCTAACCGGACAAAGTGTACAATCTATTTTCAAAAAGGAAACCATCTGGAAAATTGATACTCAAAACCAACAATTTGTTTGCGAAAAATTAATCATGGCAACAGGCAGTAATCCTAAAATATGGGAAATGTTGCAACAACAAGGTCACGCCATTATTAGTCCAGTTCCTTCGCTGTTTACTTTCAACATCAAAGATTCCAGAATTAAGGAATTACCCGGTGTTTCGGCATTAGCTACAGTAAAAGTAAAAGACACAAAACTGACTTCAACCGGTCCTTTATTGATTACGCACTGGGGCATGAGCGGTCCGGCAATTTTGAAATTATCAGCTTGGGGCGCACGCATTTTACATGATAAAAATTATCAGTTTAGCATTTTTGTGAATTGGCTTAATGACGTTGAAACCAATGATGCTGTGCAATTACTGAAAGACCTGAAACAAGAACACGTAAAGAAAACGGTCTCTAAAAAATCGCCTTTTGAATTGACGAACCGACTTTGGGAAAGTCTGGTTTTAGCTTCCGGTATTTCATCAGAAACCAAATGGGCAGATTTATCCAAAATTCAATTGCAAAATCTAGCCAGCCAATTGACAAATGCAACTTTTCAGGTCAATGGAAAAAGTACTTTTAAAGAAGAATTTGTCATCGCCGGCGGAATCGATTTAAAAGAAATCAATTTCAAAACCATGGAAAGCAAACTGCATGAAAATCTTTATTTTGCAGGTGAAATTGTAAATATCGATGCAATTACCGGAGGTTTTAATTTCCAAAATGCCTGGACAAGTGGGTTTATTTTAGCGAATGGGATTTCGTAATTTCAAACAACGAATAGCTTTTTGAAAATGAAAGAAGTAGAAGAATATATTAACGTACTCCCAATTGCAATTCAAAAGATAGCTCAAGAAATAAGAAGTATTATTAAAAATGAAGCTCCCGATTGTGTTGAAAGCATTTCTTATGGAATGCCGGCTTACAAAACATTTGGCAAACCCTTAGTTTATTTTGCTGTTTATAAAAATCATATTGGTTTGTATGCTACCCCTTCAGGGCATGAGCAATTTTCGAATGAACTATCAAAATACAAACAAGGCAAAGGTTCTGTCCAATTTCCTCTTGATGCTCCTATGCCTTATGAGCTAATCAGGCAAATAGTGATTTTTAGAGCTCGGGAAAACACCGATAAATTCAAAAAATAATAGCGCTGTAAACAACCTGAAATTATGGAAGAACCTATTGTTAATAAAGAATATCTTTTAGAAAAATTCCCCGGAAAAGGAGGATGGACATTTGCGGCTATTCCTGAGGTTTTACAGGACAAAAAAGCTCCTTTTGGCTGGGTAAAAGTTCGGGGCAGCATTGACGATTATGAATTCAAAAATTACAAACTTATGCCAATGGGGAATGGAAAATTATTCCTTCCATTGAAAGCTGCTGTGAGAAAACAAATTAAAAAAGAAGCAGGTGATTATGTAAAAGTGATTTTATACAAAGATGATTCACCTATTGAAATTCCTGACGAATTAGTAGTTTGTCTCAAAGACGAACCGCTGGCTTACGAAACTTTTGTCAAACTAAAAGAAGGAGAACAAAAAGCTTTCATTGACTGGATTTATTCGGCAAAAAAAGATGAGACTAAAGTAGAACGAATAGCAACTACAATCAAAAAAATCATTAAGGGAGAAAAAATTTAACCAAACACCACCAAATGATTTCTACTACAAAAAATAATTAACAAGATTTTACATATTTAGTAAGTTTTCATTAAGAAGAATCTAATAATTTTACTTTCAACACATTATAACAACATCTATGAAAGTAAAATTACTTGGTTTCTTTCTTTTTATTACTTCTCCATTTATTTTTTCACAAACAATAAAAGGGAAAATTGTATGCAATAGTCATGTAATTCCAAAGGTAGATGTTGTCAATACAAACTCAAAAACACATAGCATTTCAGATGCTAACGGCTACTTTTCAATTGTTGCAAAAATGAATGACACACTCGTTTTTATAACCAAAAACTATGAACTTAAAAAAATCATAATAAATACTTTCATCTTAAATAATAAAGATTTAAGTATTGAATTAATACTAAAAGCAGAAGAATTAAAAGAAGTAGTAATCACTAAAACGCCATCAATTAAGTTGAGCAAAGATAAAAAATGGGAACAAGGAAAACTTGATAAATATGCTTTAGAAAAAGCCGTAAATACTCCAAAAGTTATTGGCGTGAATATGGGAACAATTGAAAATGGAATTGACTTTATTCGAATGGGAAAAGATTTATTTAAGATGCTAAAACTTAAAAAAGAACCTGCTAAAAAAGAAAATTCCATAGTTCCATTCAAAGAGATTGTAGCAACTAACTTTGATCAAAAATTCTATACCGAAAACCTAAAGTTGAAGAAAGAAGAAATCGAAACCTTCCTCACTTTCTGCGATTTTGATCCCGAATCCAAAAAAATGTTATCCAAAAATTCGAATGATCTTGAATTAATGGATTTTTTATACAAAAAAAGCGTTGAATTTAAGAAAATCAACGCTCCGGAATAATCGTTTGTTTTTTATTTGACATTGCTATTGATTTTTGCAATTGTCATTTTTATTCTATCGATTCAACCACCAAATACTTGCGTTCAATACCGCAGCAAAACTCACCCAAGCCAAATACGGAATCAATAAATACCCTGCAATTTTATTGATTTTAGCAAACTGAAAATAGGTTTCGTAAATCATCAGCCATAAAAGAATAATTTCTACTCCGGCCAACATTGGATTCTTCAAACCAAAGAAAAGATAGGACCACAAAGCGTTTAATCCCAACTGAATGATAAAAAACAGCATGGCTTTTTGAACAATTTCACTTTCGTAAGCAATTCGGTCCCAAACCAGTCCGGCAGCCACTCCCATCATCACGTACAACAGTGTCCAAACAGGCGCAAAGACCCAATTAGGTGGATTAAAACTTGGCTTATTCAAAGTAGGATACCAATCTGTTATAGCAGAACGCGTTACAGTTCCTGAAAAATATCCCACGGCCAGACATATAGCAACGGCAACAAGTATTTTAGTAATCTTATTCATTTTATTTTTTTTCCAAAAATACTAAACTTTATACCGATTCAACAAATAAAGCCATCTGGTTATATCCCAAAAAAAGTATCTTTGCGCAAATTTTATCATTCATGTTTACAGCAAACGATTTTATTCCAAGTCAATATTCTCAAACTATAGAAAGCGGTCAATTTCAATGGAGCGCACCCAGCAATATCGCTTTGGTGAAATATTGGGGAAAAAAAGCGAATCAAATTCCGGCTAATCCTTCGGTGAGTTTTACTTTGAATAACTGTAAAACGATTACCAAATTGGCTTTCGAGAAAAAAAACATCTCGACTCCGCTCGATGTGACAAATAAATTTTCATTTGATTTATTTTTTGAAGGAAAACCAAAAGAAGATTTCAAACCAAAAATCCAGAAATTCTTCGAGCGAATTGAAATCTATTTGCCGTTCCTGAAAGAGTATCATTTTACAATTGATACCGAGAATACTTTTCCGCACAGTTCCGGAATTGCTTCTTCGGCATCAGGAATGGCGGCATTGGCAATGAACCTAATGAGTTTGGAAAAAGCTTTGAATCCAGCAATGTCTGATGAATATTTTTATCAAAAAGCATCACTTTTAGCCCGATTAGGTTCCGGAAGTGCTTGCCGAAGCGTAAAAGGTGAAGTTGTAGCTTGGGGCAACCAGGCAAATATTAAAGGAAGCTCGGATGAATATGGAATCGAATTTCCATATAGCATTCATGAAAATTTCAAAAATTATCAGGATACAATTTTGCTAGTTGACAAAGGAGAAAAACAGGTTTCGAGTACTGTAGGGCATGACCTGATGCACAACCATCCTTTTGCCGAAAGACGATTTGCGCAGGCGCACGAAAACTTAGACAAACTCATTGCAATTTTCGAAAAAGGAAATTTGGACGAATTCATTAAAATAGTTGAAAGTGAAGCCCTGACTTTGCACGCCATGATGATGACTTCGATGCCGTATTATATCCTGATGAAACCAAACACATTGCAGATTATCAATACTATTTGGAAATTCAGAAACGAAACTCAAATCCCGGTTTGTTTCACTCTTGATGCCGGTGCTAATGTGCATGTTTTGTATCCAAATAAAAATAAAGAAAGCGTATTGCAATTTATTAAGGACGAATTAGTTGACTTTTGTCAAAATGGGCAGTACCTTTGTGACGAAATTGGAAACGGTGCAATGCAATTGTAATTTTTGTATCTTTAGTAAAATTTTAGATTATGGATATTCAATTAGAGAAATTAGAGTTGATAAAATTATTGGCTGAAACCAATGATGAATCTATTATTGCATCTATTAAAAACATTTTCAATTCAAGGAAAAAAGATTTTTGGAACGATTTAACTGAGGAACAACAAAATATAATAAATGAATCTTTAGAAGAATATGAAAAAGGTAATTTTTCTTCTTTTGATGACTTTATAAAACCGCATCTTTAAGAATGAAAAGAGAGGTTGTAATTACTCCCAGAGCCAAAATTGAAGTTGAAAACATTTTTAATTATATAGAAGCAAAGTGGAATAATGAAATCAAGAAGAAATTTTCAACTAAAGTGAATGCTGCTATAAAATTAATTATTGAAAATCCGGAATTATTTCCAATTTCAAACACAAATAAAAAGATTAGAAAAGTTGTTATCAGTAAACAAACCAGTTTGTTTTATCATTTCAACTCTAAACATATTGTCATAGTCTCAATTTTTGACACCAGACAAAACCAAATAAATTGAAAGATTTAAAATAAAATTATGAAATCGCCACTAACAAAAACTTTGCACAAGCAAATACCAACAAATAAAAGGCGATAACATATATGACAACTAAAAAATAATTTCCACATATATGAAAGGACCTTTATTTTACTCAAAAATATTACTCTTTGGAGAATACGGAATTATTCGTGATTCTAAAGGTTTATCTATTCCTTATAATTTCTATAACGGAGCTTTGAAAAAAAGCGAAAGTCCTTCAGCCGAAGCCATTGCTTCAAATGCGAGTTTGAAGCGTTTTGCTGATTATTTGCAAACTTTAGAAAACGAAAAAACAAACTTGGTTTCTTTTGATTTACAATCTTTAAAAAATGACATTGAAACCGGAATGTATTTTGACTCCAGCATTCCGCAAGGTTATGGTGTAGGAAGTAGTGGTGCATTAGTAGCGGCTATTTATGATAAATATGCCCATAATAAAATCACCGTTCTGGAGAATTTAACCCGCGAAAAACTATTGCAGTTAAAAAATATATTTTCTCAAATGGAGAGTTTTTTCCACGGAAAAAGTTCGGGATTAGATCCTTTAAACAGCTATTTGAGTATTCCGATTTTAATTAATTCGAAAGATCATATCGAAGCTACCGGAATTCCTAATCAAAGTTTTGATGGAAAAGCTGCTGTTTTCTTATTAGATTCAGGAATTATAGGCGAAACAGCTCCTATGATTAATATTTTTATGGAAAACCTAAAAGACAAAGGTTTCCGCACCATGCTTAAAAATCAGTTTGTAAAATATACCGATGCCTGCGTAGAAAACTTCCTTGGTGGCGATATGAAATCGTTGTTCATCAATACTAAAAAATTGTCGAGCGTGGTTTTAAATCATTTTAAACCAATGATTCCGGAACAATTTCATGAAATTTGGCAAAGAGGCATTGAAACCAATGATTATTATTTAAAACTATGCGGCTCAGGCGGAGGTGGTTATATTCTTGGTTTTACTGAAGATTTAGAACGCGCCAAGGCTTCCTTGAAAGATTATAAACTTGAAGTAGTTTATCAATTTTAATTTTATCTTTCTTTTAATATTATACTAAAAAGGTATTGATTCACTCAATACTTTTAGCTGTTCTATTGCCTTTATCCAATAATTTTCCGAAGTGGTATAAAACGTTTTTATTTCACTAAACAACTTGACAGATTCCTACATTTTTTATAAAAAAACAGTGTATCTTTAAACTTCGTTTTCTATTTATAACTAAATAAAAACAATATGCTTAAAAATACTCTTCCCAAAAAAGTTAGATTAGGCAATATTCTGATTCCATTACTGGTAGTTGCCATATCTTGCGCTCTTTTAATAAGCAGTAATTATCTGACTATAAAAATATTGTCCGCATCAAGAGCCTACATCAATGGCGAATCTCATTATTCGAAAGGACAAAAAGATGCAACACGCCATTTAACTACTTATCTTTTAACCAATGACCTTAACGAATGGGATTTATTCAACAAGGAATTAAGCGTTCCGAAAGGAGATAAAATTGCCCGATTAGGCCTTATCAATGATGCGCCCATTGAAACCATTGAAGCCGGTCTAAAAGCCGGAAGAAATAATCCCGAAGATTTTGACGACCTGATATGGCTTTTTAAAAACTTTAAATCGGTTTCTTTTTTTGCAAAAGCATTAAAAGAATGGGAAAACGGAGATGTATTAATAGACAAGTTAGCAGCACTTGGGCAACATGTAAATCAGAAAATAACTGCTCATAACTTAAATGATACTGACAAAAAAAGCATCTTAAAAAAAATAAATACTTTAAGTATAAAACTGAGCCAAAACGAAAAAGAATTTTCTAAAAAATTAAGTTCCGGATCACGTTCTATTACAAATCTACTTTTGCTGGTTAATATTTTCTTTTCATTAATGATTCTAGGAAGTGTCAGCATTTATTATTGGGTAATCGTTTCTAAATTAAAACGTTCTAAAACAGAAACCGAAGAAACCAACAAAAATTTAACTATCGTTAACAAAGAATTGGACAAATTTGTTTACAGTGCTTCACATGATTTAAGATCGCCTATTTCTTCTTTAAAAGGTTTAATCGAAATTATGAATACCGAAAATAATGTTACACAATTAAGAGCTTATCTGGCACTGATGAATCAAAATCTGGACAAACAAGATCAATTTATAAGAGACATTATCGAGTATTCTAAGAATAAAAAAGCAAAACTTGCCATCAAAAAAGTGAGTTTGGTCCAAACAATAGAAGAAGCAATTGGCCAAAACCAATACAGACAGGGAACAAAAAAAATCAGCATCAACAAAACACTGAATATTGACAGTATTGACAGTGATGAATTAAAACTTAAAATCATTATTAATAACTTATTGACCAATGCCATCAAATATTCGGATTCAGGAAAAGACAACTGTTATATTACTATTAATACTTACGAAGACGATGAAGGAAATAAAATTGTGATTTCAGATAACGGTATTGGTATAAAACCTGAATATCAAAACAAAATATTTGATATGTTTTTTGTGACTAATAACAACAATAAAGGAACAGGTTTGGGACTTTATCTGGTAAAAGATGCAATTAAAACCTTAAACGGAACCATTGAAATCACTTCAAAAATTAACATTGGCACCAAATTCACGATCAGTTTACCCAAAAAATACGATCAAATAACCCTCTGATTACAATACTAAAGTCCTTAATTTTTAGTTATTTTAATCCAAACAAGCGCGTTTTAAAAAACAAACCATTAAATTTGAATACTGAATATTATTCTTCTCAGACCATCGAAATTGACAGAAAAACAAAAAAATGATTAGTAGAAAGCACAAACTTTTAGCGTTAAAAATTATTAGTTTGTTCTCTGTTGTTAGAGGTTACAACATTCCCATTATTATTTTGGCACAATATTTATCCGCCATTTTTATTCTGGCTCCCGAAATAAGAGCATTGGATGTTGTATTGGATTTTAGTTTGTTTCTGATTGTTTTTGCCTCAACAGTAACCATTGCTTCAGGCTATATCATTAATAACTTTTATGACAGTAGGAAAGATTTAATCAATCGGCCTACTAAGTCAATGCTCGACCGATTAGTAAGTCAAAGCACCAAACTTAAAGTGTATTTCCTGCTTAATTTTATTGCCGCTTTAGTAGCAGCATACCTTTCCTGGCGGGCTTTCCTGTTTTTTTCAGCATACATTTTTCTAATTTGGTTTTACTCTCATAAAATTAAAAAATACGCATTCATAGGTAATCTTATGGCGTCTTTTTTAGCTGTAATGCCTTTCTTTGCCATATTGTTGTATTATTATACTAAGCTTCCTTTTTACGAAATTGAAACCTACAAAAGTCAATTTGTTGTCATTTCTGCCCATGCTACATTTTTATTTTTACTATTACTTATCAGAGAAATGATTAAAGATTTAGAAAATATCAAAGGCGATTTAGTGGATAACTACCGAACAATCCCTGTACTCTATGGAGAAATGACCTCTAAAAAAATAATTAGTCTCCTGAGTCTTTTAACACTATTTCCGGTTTATCTTTTAATCGAAATTTACGATGTGGGTTACATGGATATTTATTTCTATTCCTGCCTGATTATTTTAATTTTCTTCTTAAAATATTTATGGGAATCCAACACTAAGGCGCAATTTTTATTACTTCATAACGTACTTAAATTTCTAATTGTTTCAGGAGTTTTCTGCATTATTTTAATCAATCCAAGTGTTTTGTGGCACGGAAAAAAACTGTTATTCTCTTTTTAAACAAAATACTACACAGCAAATTATTCTTCTTAACGAGACTTAGTGTTTTATAATTAGCATTTAATCAATTAGCAACTATATAAATACTATCTTTGCAAACACTTTGAACTCAAAGTCCTAATTGACAAAGTAAATTATCGAATAATATGAATAATAAAGAAGGCAATAACAAAAGAGGTGGTTCCAGACCAAGTTCTAATAAGCCAAAAGCTGCTTTGCCAAAAAGAGCACAGGGACCTAAAAAACCTAAATTTAGTGCTAAAGCTGCCGATGAGGCCGCAAAAAAAACAGAAAAGAAACCAAATCCGGTTGCTAAAAGACCTAAAGCAAAAGACGAAATTCGTTTAAATAAATACATTTCCAATTCCGGTGTTTGCTCACGTCGTGATGCCGATATCTATATCCAATCGGGCAATGTAAAAGTCAACGGTGTTCCGGTTACCGAAATGGGTTATTTGGTAAAACCGGGAGATGAAGTAAATTTTGACGGCGTAAAATTAACCCCTGAGAAAAAAGTGTACATCTTACTAAACAAACCTAAAAACTTCACGACAGCTCTTGACGAAGGTCAGGAATACCGAAATGTACTGGAATTAGTTAAGGGATCCACTACAGCAAAAATTGCGGCTGTAGGACGCATGGATAAAAACACTACGGGATTATTATTATTTACCAATGATACAGACATGATTAGAAAATTTTCGTTACCTAATCAGAAGTCATCAAAAATATACCAGGTTTCATTAGACAAAAACTTAAAATTTGAAGATTTAGAAAAAATCAACAAGGGATTAGTCCTTGACGGTCATCGTGTTTTTGTAGAAGAAGTAAGCTATATTGAAGGTGAAGCCAAAAGTGAAATTGGATTGAAATTAAAAACGGCTAATGTAAAAGTAGTGCGTTCTATTTTTGAACATTTTGATTATGATGTTTTAAAAATTGATCGTGTAGCCTTTGCCGGTTTGACTAAGAAAAACTTACCAAGAGGCAACTGGAGATTACTTACCGAACAGGAAATTATCAATTTAAAGAACGTTTAGTTTTTCTTTAAATTACAAAAAAGCCGGCTCTAATTTTATATTTGAGGCGGCTTTCTTCTTACTTATGTATAATATCATTAATTAATTCCTATTTCTACATAAAAATCAATCCCAGAAGGCATAATAAAAGTATCATACGAATTAGTAATTCCATACTCAGGCCAATAATAATCATACTCAACATATGGTTGTCTAGCACTTTCAATCATTCCTGAGTCATCATCAACAACTATAGGGTGTATCGTTCCATTAGTACTTGTACCAAAGACCTCTATTACTTCACCTTCCTCCGCACTTATAACCCCTGAAGTAGGACCATTTGCATTAACACCAACAACTGTACAATTCACTTTTGTAACTCCATTTACTCGAATTTCTAAAGAACCTTGACAAGTTAGTTCCCATCTTATAGATTGTTGGGCTGACATTTCAACAAAAAAGAAACTCAATAATAGAACAAAGAAAATGGTTAATTTTTTCATAATTTAAATAAATTTGGGTTAATAAAATTTTACAAGTTGTTTTTTTTCAACTCACTCAAAACTAATATTTTATTTTTAAATTAACAAGTTTTTTCTTTGTTTTTTTAAACAAAAAAGGTTTGTCGGGATAAACCAACAAACCTCTTTTAACTACAAATTATTCAATCTATATAATTACCATTTAAAAGGCAAATACCAGTTATTTGGATTCATTAATTTAGCTCTTACCTCATCAGCTTTAGCATTTCCGTCTTTACTCAATTTCTCATAGATTTTATCAGCTAAGAAAGCAGGATCATTTCTGCGTCTGGAAACACGCACTAAATCTTCCCAACGGTTTCCTTCGTAAGCCAGCTCTAAAGCAGCTTCAGCAATAATATTATTTTCAGTGGTAATCACATCATCACCAATTGCACCAACCGATTGTAATCTGGCACGTCCACGTACTCCAGTGTTACGATGCCATGGCGCTCTATAATTAGGAAAATCTCCTTGTCGAGCATCAAAATTATAAGGAAAGGACTCGTTGGTCTGTTGAATATTTGTCACATCAGCAGGAATATTATTAGGATCAGGAGTATAGGCTGATTTAATTCCTTGATTCAACAACGCATAAGCAATTTTTTGCTGATTATCTCTGTTTGCCGCTTCAGCATAACGCAAATGTAACTTAGCAGCACGATACAAAAACCAATCTCCATTTCTCTTAAACTGATCATTTGCTCCTTCAAATTTATAGATATATTTCATAATCACAGGATCCCCAGCTACCATTTTATAAGTAAATTTTGGTCCACGGGCATCATAAGGATAACCAAATATAGAACCGAAAACCTGATTATTTGAATTCCAAAGATCTATTGCATGCTGTGATGGTTTGGCCAAATAATCGCCTGATGTTTTAGAAAAGAAAGCAATAAAAGGATTTGCTGGAGCAAAACTACTCTCAAATGGCAAAGACCAAATCCACTCTGAATTCCACAAGACATCTCTGGTTCTTCCAAAAATTGAACGCCATCCTTTAGTATTACTATCTACCAAAGTGGTCGCATCTGTCTCAAAATTTCTTAAATAACCCACAGCCAAATCCTCATTAGTAATAACCTCTGCATATTTCACGCGGTAATTATCTACGGTTTGTACACCACCAGCTGGCGTTTCTTCCATCACATTTTTGTAATGAGCAGCAGCTAACTGATAATTCCCTTTCCATAGCTGCAAATCACCCAATAAACATTCCTTATTAATAAAGAATTTTCTGGTATCATAACCATCTACTGTCACCAACAAACTACTTTGCCCATCATAAATATTTTTATACGTTAAAGCTTCTGTAAAAGTGACCAATTGATCTAAAAGCTGATCAAAAGGAATTCTTGGATATTTTTTAATATTTTTAACATCCTCTAATGTTTCAATTGGTTCTGTGATGTACGGCACACTTCCAAAATGAATTCCTAATTGCAGGTAGATCCAAGAACGAATGCAGGCAATATCCGCATAACGTTGCTCATATTGCGATTGTGTAAATTTCTTATCAGCTAACATGATGTCAAAATTCTTTAAGGCATCATTACAATTTTGAATCACTTCATAAAATTGCTTAGGACTAATATAAGGATTATTTTCTGCAACATTATGCTCTGATAATTGCTCTAAATAAGGATTTGAATTTCTGGTAGTCGTCATCAAATCGGCACGCATCTCATTCAAAATAACATGCTTTTCAGCCAAATTCATAAACTTACCATAAATTCCTATTACAGCTGCATCAGCATCGTAAACATTACGATACAACTGATCTCCTACAAGCTTATCTTCAGGTTGTACATCCAGATAGTCCTGGCAGGAACCAAGACTAAATAATAGTGTCATAGCCGATAGAATCGATACGATACTTTTTGTTGTTTTTGTTTTTATTGTTGTTACCATCTGTATGTTCTTTCTATAAGAGTAAATAATTTAAAGTCCTAAACGCAAACCAAGTTGAAATGAAGTAAACTGAGGCGCTAAACCAATATCCGTCCCCTGACCAAAAATAGAGGAAGTTGCACTGAACTCAGGATCATATCCAAGATATTTAGTAAAAGTAAGCAAGTTATTAGCAGTTGCATAAAGCTTGATATACTTAACATAATTAGCATCATTAACTTTAAAATCATATCCTAATACTAAAGTTTTCAATCTTAAATAAGAACCATCTTCAATCCATCTGCTTGAGAATTCAGAATTCCCCATTGGATCTCCCCAGCTTGCTTTTGGAACATCAGTCACTTGTCCTTCTGCTCTCCAACGATTGGCTACTGCAGCACTTTGGTTTTCATAACCACTCATTTTCTCTAAATTATAACGCAATCCGTTATAAATATCATTACCAATTGAAAAATTAAACAAAGCCTGAAGACTAAAACGTTTGTAAGTGAAATTAGTTGAAAAGCTACCCAATACATCCGGATTAGGGTTACCTATTACCATACGGTCATCGGCATCAATAACCTTATCATTATTAGTATCTACAAATCGCATATCTCCTGCTGTAAAAGGAATTAACTCCCCATTAGTCAATCGACGGTTCAAACCGGCTGCATTTGCTTCAGCAGTAGTGCTATATACTCCTGCTGCTTTTAAACCATAAAACAAATTAGCGTCTTTCCCCACTGATGTTAAATAAGTAGCACCTGCAAACTGAGTAAAAATATCTCCATTAGGCAGTGACTGGATTTCGTTTTTATAACGACTCACATTTACTCCTAAATCAAAAGTAAAGTCAGTTGATTTAATAATACGGGCTTTCAATGACAAGTCTGCTCCTATAGTTCTCATTGAAGCATTATTAGAGGCAGCAAAATCAAAACCGCTTGCATCACTAACTGTTTCATAGACAATCATATTGTCTGTTTTATTAGAAAAGACATCAATAGAAGCATTCAATCTTTCGTTAAAAATACCTAAATCGGCACCAACATTGAATTTCTTAACTGTTTCCCATTGCAAGTCTGGATTAGCAATATTACCTCTTACTATACCTTGCATTCCTAATAAATTTTGAGAAATATAATATTTCTGTGCTGTGAAATTCCCTATATCATCATTACCACTATGTCCCAAAGTAGCTCTCAATTTCAAATAATCAATAGCCTTTACATTCTTCATAAAACCTTCAGAAGACACTAACCAGGCTCCGGTAATAGATGTCATTAGGGCATATCTATTAGCACCATTATTTTTATCTCCGAATCTACTTGAACCATCAACAGCATAACTTGTAGTCAAAAAATATTTATTGCGATAATTATAATCTGCATTAGCATAAATATTCAACCAGTTCCATTCGCCTAAAACACCGCCTACCTGACGTAACAAGTTAGAACCTGCTCCTACAGAAGTAAAATCATCCGTTGATGAATTGTACCCCAAACCTAAATCACTTTCTGATTTATTGCGTTGAGTTCGAACACCAAAGCGAACTTCCAAATTATGGTCATTATTAAAATTTTTAAAATAATTAGCATAAGTATCTGTGTAAAGACTATTATATATTTGAATTTCGCTTCCTGAACGATTAGTACCAATGGCAGTAGGAAGAACAATATTAGCAACTCCCTGATCCGGAATAAAGAAACTTTCTCTCTCTTTGTTAAGAGTTAATCCCAAGATAGTATTAATATCCCAAGACTTATTCAAAACATACTTAAATTTAAGATTTCCAAAGAAACGATAGTTGTTATTTCTTCCAAATCCATTAGTAAAAATAGCCTTTGGGTTACCTACATTAAAATCATCCACATCAGCCAGATTAGGAGAAACTTCACCCGCATCATTAATATCATTAACTGTTAAAAATGGAGCTTTAGTCAATGCTAAATACAAAGGATTGGTTTTATAGGCAAAACCCTGATCCCATTGTTCCTGAACATTATTGATAAAAGACAAATTAGCATCAACAGAAAGTTTGTTTGTCAATTTTAAAGCTGCGTTTAAGCGCGTACTGTATCTTTTAGTATTAGTTTGATCTATAATTCCTTTGCTATCTAAATAACCTACTGATAAACCAAACTTAGCTATTTCATCTCCTCCACGAACTTTAAGAAAATAATTCTGATTTACACTAGATTTAAAAACCTGATCCTGCCAGTTTGTATTATTATGATATTTATAATATCCCGCTGAACCTACTACATCATTCATATACGGTAAATAAGAAATCTGTACTGGTGATAAACCACGTCCCAATTCTAATTGCGATAAATGTGTGCGATACCCATTTGAGTCCAATAAAGGCAGCTCATCAGGTGTTTGATTAACACTCCCATGCATGGTAAAATCAATCTTAGTAGATAATTCAGTTGCACGAGTGGTAGTAATTTTAATTACTCCATTAGCTCCTTTAGTTCCATATAAAGAGGAACCATCCTTTATAACTGTAACATCTTCAATATCCTTAACATCAATATTGCTTAAGGGTGAAGACATATTATTTTGGAGGATACCTGAACCGTAATCTTCATCATCATAAATCATTCCGTCAACAATAATCAACGGTTTATTAGAGGCATACAATGATGTAAAACCTCTTAATGACAAATAGGTTCCTGCACCTGGAACGCCTGAATTTCTAACGGTATTTAAACCTGCTATTTTTCCCTGAAGAAAACCTCCAACCGATTCATTAACAGGAGCAGACCATTGATCATTTTTGAAATCAACAACAGTTGCTGCTGTGGTGTTATTATACTGTATTTTTTCTCCTGCAGCTAAATTGGCCACTTCATAAGTAGGAGCATAATGAGCTTCACTTAAAAATATTTCAATTCCTGATTCTTGTCGTCTTAAAGCATATACCTTTGTTTGAAAATTTTCTCCACTAATTTTAAGAAGTGCTTCTAAATTAGGGACTTTAATATCAAAACTACCGTCGTCATGGGTAATAGCTGCCGAAAAACCATCGACAGCAACATTTATCCCTGATAAAGCAGATTTTGTTTTAGCACTTTTTACAACACCTTTTACTAAAATGCCTTGTATAGTTTTATTTTGATTTGTCGTTGCAGTAGCAGTAGAATCCTGGACTTCCTGTGCATACAATGGTGTATAGAATTCCGCTGCAAAAAATAGGCTCACAAGACAGCTTAGTTTTATAATTTTTAGCATAACTAATTTTTTATAGAATATATTATTTAAGAACAGGAACAAATTTCAAATAATCGAGAGTAAGTCCACTTGTTGCAGTTGTGGCTCCACCTATTAGGGAAATCATGTCAATATTACCAGCAGTAGTCATTGTAAATTGTCCTACAAGAATTTCATCATAATTATTAAAAGGAATAATTGTCAGAGGAACCGCTTCAGTAAAATTAGCTACATCATAGGTACTACCAGTCAACACTATCGAACCTCCTATTCCTAATTTTTGTTGAAAAAGAGTAGATGTCGTTCTATCATTAATTGCTCTCCAATACACCTTATAGGTAGTACTATACATATCTCTTGCATTATAAAATAATGTAAACTTAGCTCTGGTAGGAGCTTGTACCATAATATCATTAAACAAAACCCCTAAAGGATCTCTTCTGTCCCGATAAAGAATAGGTGTTCGAGAGCCTATATAACCGCTATTCTTCTCCCCCTCAATTCGTGTAGTCAATAAACGTTTAGCAAGCGGAACATCAACTTTTTTCATAATGTAAACAATTCCATTACTTAAATGAATTTGTTGAACAATCTGAGTTTTGTCTATTGGCACTTCAACTCCAAATCTTGAGGTTAATGTTGCCGGTAATTCATCCAACTCATACTTTTTAGCAAAAGCCATATCTCTTAACGTAAAATATTTAGCATAAATAGCCGTAGAATCAATTGTCGGTTCATTTGAAGTTTTAATCAAATAGGGCTTCATTTTATCAACTTCAGCTGTGTACCCGGCATCTTCCATTAAAAATAATGTATATAAATTATTCTCATTATTCAAATTGTAAACATTTCTTAAATAAGAATTGGTCAAAGAATCAGAAAGATAACCAACACCTCTTTCTACAGATAAAGCTTTAGCAGTAATATCTGAAGTATAAATACTAAAATCTTTCAAACTCAATAAATAATCACTAGTAGCCGAAACACCTGCTTGAGAATTGATATACTGCCAGATATTTAATTTAGGCGTCAGCGCTTTATCGATGATATGAAAAACACCGTTCTTAGCATACTGATCCGGATTAACGATAGTAGCATCATCTATCATTGTACTCCCTTTGAAAATCAAATTTTTATTAGTAAACATTTTGATTCTTTCCTGCTGATTGGTTCTAATAGAAGAATAAGCAGTAAGAGTAATATGATTCGCTACAAATGCCCTAACAGCTTCTGGATTGTTCAATATACTACTTTCAACTTCTGCCATAGCGGCATTGGTAGGAACAAAAACAGTGAATGTCTTAGATGAAGCTAATATTTCATCGTACCCCGTTTGAACCAACAATTCAGCAAACTGGGAAGTTTCAGATGTCTTACTTATAGCCTCATTAAGTGTAACTCCCAGATTAGCATCACCGTTATCTGTGCGATCATCCCAAGGATTAGAACAAGAGATTATAGCTAGTGTCAAAACACTAGCTAATAACCTTGCATATTTAGATTTTAATATGATCATTTTTAATTTATTAAATTTATTAATTGATTGATTACGGCTTCTGAACTAAAGTACTTTTACCTGCTGCAAATTTTGGCCATAACTGATCCATTTCAACAGGACGGAATTCTGCCATATCAAACCAAGCTCCATCTGAGAAACTTCCCTGACTTTGCAAAGTTAAAGTATGTCTTCCTGTAGTTGGCACATCTACTACACCAACTAATCTACAATTTACTCTGTTAGACCATGGGGAAGCATAACGTTTATAACCCTGAGATTCCAATACGGTTTCAGGTGTATTAGCGGTATCCGTATTACCTCCCTCGTGTAAGTTTATTTGTCTAGGCATTTCTATTCCATTAAAAAAAACTTTTACATTACCCAATTTAGTTCCTTTTTGTCTGTAAGAAATCCAAATTTTATATCTTCCTTTAATAATTACTGGCGTCTTAAACCTAATATTTTGAGCATTGGCGTCTCTAAAACGGTTAATATCAATAGCATCAGCACCCCAGCAATTCCCAACACCATTAAGTATACTTGTTCCATCTGCATCTTTTCGATAACCTATCCATGCAGCTCCATCTCCTGCCTTTGCATCCCAGGTAACATCAATTCCTGCATCACCAACGAAAAGAGTCTGCAGAGTAGCTGCAGGTTTTTTCCAAAAAGCAGTTAATCTTCTGAATTCAGCTATATCAGTAAACTCAAAATATACCGGAGCCGGAATACGTTTCTTAATGGCAACATTCCCTTTTATATAATGTAAAACCCCATTAGAAGCTGTTACATCACTTACACTTCTATCAATAGCAACCCCTTTTTCTAATACTCCATTAAATATATCTTCATTTAATAAAATAGTATCCTTACTCAACTTTGTACTTATTACTTCTAAAGGCGCTTTTGTAACTAAAGAAGGCGTTATAGCGATATCAGCTAAATACTGCAATCTTGGCAAAATACGGTAGCTAACAAACAAATTTAAGCTGTCTTTTAAATCCAATGGATTGTTCAAATGACTGTATCTGTTTTTTAGTTGATCCAAGGTAGTATATCCAGCCTCTTGAAACACTTCATTAGTTTGGGCTAAAACAGTTAAATAACTATCAATATCAGTAATATCTGTTAAAGGTTGATTTAATTTATCGTACCAGCCTGTTTCTTTTAAAACCTCAGTAAACAAAGAAAGTTTTGGGTCAGCTTCAATAGTTTGTGCTAAAGTTTTATCGGCAACACGCAATACTTTATCAATAACATGAACTACTCCATTTCCTAATTCAATATTAGAAGCTACTATACTTGCATCTTTATTCACAGTTGTAGAAGAAACTCCATTTTTATTTGAAGCTCCCGTTACTAAATATTGACCATATAAACTAGGAGTAGCAATTTTACCATCCGTAAAAGAAGTTGTATTTACTTTTTGATCTAAAATATGCAGTTTAGCAATATTTTGTAAATCAGTAATTGGAACCTGACTCAATGAAGTAGCTCCTACATCATTCAAATAGGCTTGTACAGCATCATTAGTTGGAATAAAAATGGTATAAGTTCCATAAGTATTCATGAATGCAGCATAATTAGTAATATCCAGAATTTCTAAAAACATAGAATAATCCGAATTTGTTCTTAAATATTCAGTTATATTAAGAGTTTCATCGGTAGTTTCTTTTATTTTTTGTTCAGAACAATTTTGAAACACTAAAGCTATTAAAAAAACTAAAGTAAGTCTCAACAGGCTAGGTAATCTTAGTAATCTTTTCATGACTTAAATTTTTTTTATTTATAAAAAGGGTTTTGTACAAGTGCTTTATTAGCAAAAAGTTCATTGGTATTTATAGGTAAATAATGACTATTTGGATCTCTTAATTTGGCAAGTACGGATTGCTGTTGTTCTGGAAGAGCTCCAACAATACCCGCAGAAAGTAAAATATCCAATCTTTCATAATTATTTCTTTTAGCATTACGCAGAAGATCAAACCATCGCTTCCCTTCATAAGCAAATTCACGGGCACGTTCTTCCAACAGATAATTTATAATTTCTATTTTATTCTCAGAACCTGGTTCTTGTGATGTTACTTCCAAAGCATTTCGTTTTAATCGTATTTCTTCAATAATTTCTATTGCTTCTGCCCCTCTGTTTAATTCGGTAAGTGCTTCTGCCTTCATTAACAAAACATCAGCAAAACGATAAACAAACCAATGGGTATCTGAACTTTGTACTTCTTTTAGATCATTAAAATTCAACCCTACATACTTATAGATTTGAGCAGTTCCCGGAACTAAAGATGCACGTTCACCACGAACATCCCTATTATTAGCATTTTCTAAATCAATACCAAAGACATCTTCAAGTACTTCCACTCCTCCTAAAAACTGAGGTCTCAGATAAAAAATACTATAGAAAGAATTTAAGTTAGATGGTGTAAATTGAAATTCAAAAATGCTTTCTGTAGAGTTACCTTGAGCATATACAGTATTAAACCAGTTGCTAGAAGCTTGTATTAAGCTAAATCTAGGTGAAGCTATTACCTTATCTGCAGCTACGACTGCTTTTTCATAATCTTCCACCCATAAATAAACATCTGCCTGCATTGCATTAATAGCATAAGTAGTTATACGACCTCTATTGGATGGATTATTTCCGTAATCTTCTACTCCATATTGTTCAGCTAATTCCAAATCTTTTATCACCTGAGCAAAAACCTCACTTTGAGTATTAGTTGGCAATTGGAAATTATCGGCATCACTTAAAGTTGCATCTAATTTCAAAGGCACATCTCTAAAAGTACGAGCTAATGTAAAATACAAATAGGCTCTAATAGCCAACGCTTCTGAAAGAAAATGATTCAACTGTGTTTGGGTTAGGGTTGGATCCTTTTCTCTAACCGCTGGCGCTAAATCAATTACTGTATTGCAATAGTTAATTGTTCTGTAAAAAATTGACCAATCGGTTAATTCATTAGAAGCAATGATATTAGAATTCATAATATCTCTTTGATCTTCGGTAACATTACCTCCGGGAGCAATCATATCACCTCTCAATTCTCCATACATAAATAAATATTGAGACAAAGGAAAATCATTTACACCTGGAGGAGAATTTAACATGGAAGAATAAATTCCTATTACGGCTGCCTGAATATCCTCTTTGGTTTTCCAAAATTCCTCTCGTATAATTCCATCCTGAGGACGTAAATCCAAATAACTATCGCAGGAACTTGCCGATACAAAAATTATAAAGATTGCTAATATTGTTCTTATTTTAGTTTGCATAAATCAATTTTTTATCGTTTAAAAACGGGTAGTTAGACCAAATGAAAAACGTTTTGTAGGTGGTGTAGATGCGTTATCTATTGAAATTCCAAAAGCACCTCTTCCCATACTTACCTCAGGATCCTGACCTCTGTATTTTGTAAATGTATATAAGTTATCTGCTGTTACATACATTCTTACTTCTTCTAAATTCAATTTCTTTAACAGATTTTTACCCCAATTATAACTAACAGTTACTGAACGAAGACGAACAAAAGAAGCGTCCTCCACATAACGATCAGAACCTAACCAGTTGTATCCTGCTCCATAAACTGCTCTTGGCATATTAGTAACATCGCCCGGATTACGCCATCTTGCTAAAGTTGCAGTACTTTGGTTACTCCATCCATACATATTAGTAGTATTCATATCTGTACCGTTTATAATATCATAATTCAAACGATACGTAAAGAAAAGATTCAATTTCCATTGGTTATTAAAACTAACATTTGGACCAAAACCTCCCGCTAGTTTAGGATTACTGTTCCCTAAATACACTACGTCTCGACTATCAATATTACCATCTTTGTTAATATCTTCATAGATAGCATCACCTGGTTGAAATGTATAATCAGTTAATGGATAATTAAAACGCATAAATACTTCCTGACCATTAGGTCCTATAATTATATTTCCACGGGCATCTCTTGCTTTTGTAGCTTCAAGATCTGTATAAACCCCTTTAAATCTATAACCATAAAATGATCCAAAAGGATTATCCACCTGAAGGAAACGCTTGAACTGTCCATTTCTATCTGTATTTCCACTTTCAGTAGCAACAAACTCAGAAATTTCAGTAATCATGTTTTGATTTGCAGCAATATTGAAATTAAAATCTATTTTCCATTTTCCAGATTTATAAGGAGTTGCATTAAGGCCTATTTCCCATCCTCTATTTTCCAACGTTCCTACGTTTTGATCAGAAATAATATTATATCCGGAAACAGAACTTACTCCAAGGTCCTCAAATCGAAGATCTTTAGTGGTTGTTTTATATATCTCAGCATCTATACTCAAACGTTTATTAAACATTTGAAGATTGAACCCTAAATTGGAACCAATTTTTGTCTCCCAACGTAAATTGTTCAACTGCATATTTCCTGGAACAACACCATTTAGTCCTAAATATTCTGTTTGATAATTGTTATAAATATTATAAAAAACATAATCGTCTTTAGGCGCACCTCCTGAATGTCCATAACTCAATCGCATACTCAAGTCATCAATTTTTTCAAAATTCTTCATAAACGGCTCCCCGGAAATTCTCCAACGCGCTGAAACAGAAGGGAAATAACCGTATTTATTATTATCTGCAAATTTTGAATTTCCATCAGCTCTCAAACCTACATTTATCAAATAACGGTCTAACAAACCATATTGAGCACTAAATACCGCTCCTACGTTTCTTGCCTGAGTATTAGACGTAAATAATGAACCTGTTTGTGTTCTGGATGGATTGGAAGGATCTGTCAATAATGACGTAGCAGTATTAGAAGTCATTACCTGATGAGCAGTATAACGAAAATCATTCGACTGTAATGACAGTAAAGCCTGAAAAGTTTGTTTTTCTCCTATATTAGGTGTGTATATAAAATTTGTTTTGGTAATAATACTAGATTGATCTGAATCACCATCATAAGCTCTGTTTACCACTGTTTCAGTAAAAGGACGACCTGTAGCATTTTGTGGTAAAAAAGATTTATTCTTTCTTGAAGCATAATCAAATTGCAAATCAAAAGTGGACATAAATACCTTAGGAATGATACTTACACTCAAATTAAAGTGAGGAACAATACGATCTTCTGCTATATCATTAATTGCTAACTTTGCCATAGCAAGCGGATTATAAGTTCCACCATAAGTCCCTTGAACATTAAATGCTGGTGAAAAATAATTAGGTGTAAGATTTCCTACTTCGTCATACTCATAAATACTCATATTAGGCATTTTAGTATAAGCGACTCCTCTTAATTTGTCTTCACTATCTTTAGAATTAACATAATTACGTTGCGTATCTGTATGCGTATAAGATATATCCGTTTTAAACTTAATACGATCAGACACCACATAATCCAAGTTCAACCTTGCATTGACTCTTTCTAATCCAGTACCTATAGTAACTCCTTTTTGTTTATAATAACCCACCGAAGTAAAGTATCTTGCTTTTTGTCCACCTCCTTGTAAAGAAAGGTTATGATCTCCTGTAATACCAGGTTGAGTAATGGCATCTACCCAATTGGTATTTTGACTGTAATTATTAAAATAATACACATCTTGTGGATCGTATTGAAACTCTTTTACAGTAAGCGTATTCAAAGGCACCCCATTTCTATTCATAAATGCCTCTGGAATTAATTGTGAATATTGATCTCCGCTTAACATAGGAATAGTAGGAGGCAACTTAGAATAAGTCCCTCTGTAAGTATAAGTAATCTTTGGCGCGCCTACTGACCCACGCTTAGTTGTAATTAATAAAACCCCTGCAGCAGCACGAGATCCCCAGATAGCAGTAGCTGCAGCATCTTTTAGAATAGTAATAGTTTCAATATCAGATGGTGCAATATTAATTAAAGCTGCATAACTCTGATCATCAGCTGATCCAAAGTTAAAATCGTCAGGAACTGACGTTTCATAAGGCATTCCGTCAACCACAATTAATGGATCTGAAGAACCTGTAATAGAAGAAGTTCCACGGATACGAATTTGCATACCTGCACCTGGATCTCCACTACTAGCTACGATATCTACACCCGACAAACGTCCTTGTAAAGCCTCATCAATAGAAGCTGCCTGAGTGTTCTCTAAATCAGCTGCATTAATACTTACCGAACTCGTAGTACGATCACGATCAGCAATTCTCATCAAACCATTATCTGATGATTTAGTAGCAGTAAGAACAATCTCCTTTAATGATTCCACACTGGAAACCAATTTAACTTTAATGGATTGCCTCCCATTAATAGTAATAGTCTGTGATTTATATCCAATAGTAGAAACTACTATTTTATTATTTGGATTTTTAATTCGTAAGGCAAAATTTCCATCAAAATCGGTTACAGTAGATCCTACGGTACGATTCTCTGCATCCTGCTCAATAACGGTTGCTCCGGGAATAGATAAATTATCCCCTGCATCAAATACCTGACCACGTAAGATCGTTGCTGTAGCAGGCTGTTGCGCTAATACTGGTAACGTTGCCAGAATAATTAAGGCAAAGGTAAAATTGCGTAATATATTTGTAATTTGTTGTCTCATTTTATTCCTAGAATTTAAGATAGTTATCTACTAAATGGATTAAAGATCTGTCTGCCAAGTTATTACTTGAAGCTTTAATATAATTTGCAGATGAACTATTAGCTGTAATACTTTTAAATACCAATGTACTTGGTGACCTTGTACTCTCAACCTGTATATAGGTTTTTTCTCCAAAACTATCTTTTCTAAGTGTTTCAAATTGACCTGTAGTCAAACCATCATCAGAAGCTGTTACATTAGTTAAAATATGGTAACTAATAAAATCAGCTACTTTATCTTTATCACCTTGCAATGATGGTGTATAATTAGCAACTCCTGTAGAAGGTGTTCCTGGTAACACACCGTCACGAACTGCCTGAGTAATTGCTGCGTTATTAGGCACAACAAAAGTGTAAGAAGTTCCTAAACTAACACCCTGAATAGCACCTGTTGTAGTATTGTACAATATTGAGTTTTTTAGATAATTAAAAAATGACGAAAATTGAGAACCCGGCATTTCAGCTAATTCTTTTATTTCTAAACCTTGCGCCCTATCTGTAAATCCAAGTAAATTATCTATATAATAAGTTACTCCATTTTGTTGAACATCCGGTTCTCCTACTATATTAACAACAGTTCCCGCTGCTTCATTACCAGCCGAATACAATTTTCCATGATCCCATTTAATATACTCTCCTGGAAAATCCATATCTCCGGTACGTATAATTCCAGAAGAAGTAAGAATATTATCTAACTCTCCATTTGGAGTGGCTACTATACTATTATAAAGAATACGGTACAAACGTGAACTTGCTGCTCCTCCTGAAACGCTTAACCCTGTTGTTGGAGAGGTATAAACCCATTGAGAACTATTAATGTCATAATTGTAACCTAAAGAACGAAGCAAAGTATCAGAAGGCAAAAACAAAACAAATTTATTTCTGATATTACTAATCATCTGTTTAATCTCTGTACTATTATACAATCTTGTGGCAAGTGTAAAAGCAGGATCTAAGTATGCTGATGTATAAACACTATAAAATAAATTCGATTTCTGTATTACATTTGAGCCATAAAAGAAACCATTACTTAATATTTTTTTATCAATAATATTGGCATTAAAATCGAATCGTAAATCTTCCCCTAAACCATTATCGTAGCTTGCCGTTTTTGATGGCCATACAGCATTTTGAACCATATGAGCATTAATGAAATCCTGAAAAACATATAAAGGAAGTTTATCTACTGATGGGAAATGCTTTAAAAGAATATCTCTTACAAAAGGCTCCATAGCAGTGTTATCCGGTGCAATCATGGTAAAACCATCACTTTGTCCATCATTGTCTGCTTCCTTAAGATAGTTCTCACTGTTAGGGGAAAATGTTAATCCGGAATTATAAAACTTAATATAAACATCATCTGATTTTCCGGTAAAATTCTTATAACTTGTTGTTACAGTTTGATTAAAAACATAGGTAACCAAATGTTCTTCAAGCATTTTATAAAACTCACTGTACTTACTAGCTGTTCCTTTAGCATTATCTTCTTCTAAATACTGACCTATACTTAATGGAGGCAAACTAACTTTATCTACTTCATGAATAATACCATTCTCGGCAACTATATCAGCTTGTTGAACCCCCCCGTCAAATAAATTAAAACCAGTATATTCCTTACCCGGATAGAAATAGTTAAAATCTACATCACTTAAAGTTTTAGCTGCAAAATACTCATCAGTAAAATAGGTAACATACTTATTATTATTATCCGCAAAAGCGTAACCTCCATTACGGTTTGCATCAACTACAACCATTGGTGTTCCGTTTACTATTTTATTTTGATAACCATCATAATACGCTGTTCTTCTTCTAAAGGCATTATCTTTTACCCATCCTTGCGCACTTTGATAATCAGAAAGCTGATCTTCTCTAAAAGCATTATAAACCAATGCATATCTTACAATCTTAGCTGCAGTAGCCTCATCAATCTGACTTACATTTGAAATTCCTTTTTCCTGAAAATACGTTGTAAAAGCCGCATCATTAGGCGCAAACATTGTCCAATAGCCTGATTTACTTAGGATATCCTTATAACCTGCTTTTTCAATTAAAGCTGTGAAATTTTTAAAATTGCCCAGCTCCTCTAATCTTTGGTAAATGGGATCTTCTAAGTAATCCGGACGCGCATAATATTCGTCAAATACGTCTCGACTACAACTGGCAAAGATTGCCAGAAGGGGTAGAATTAATAAATAATAGTTAATTTTTCTCTTCATTGTTTGGTTAGCTTATAAAGTGGTGAATAAATTAATTGTGTTTTTTTTAACTTTTTATTACTAAGTTTTAACTTTTCAAATTTATAGGTTCAACATATTACATCTATCCTGCTGTATCCTGTTTTTTATACATGTTTAAAAAAATCAACTATTAAATATACATATCACATTCTATTTGCTAATATTTTGACAATTGAAAAACCACAGTATTTATTGGGATTCCAGTCCGAGTCCCTATGTTTTAGAAATGTAAAAAAAACATATATACCAAATTAACATATATTTTACATTTTTTTCAAAACAAAACATCCTAATTCACATTTTAAAACTCCACCTCTTACATCACAGAAATCCTAAAAAAATGCTAAAAAAACTAAATCCCTCTTCTCAAAACAACAAAAAACCAGAAAACCAACTACTTACTCAAGCAAAATACTACAAACAAAACCATTATAAAAATACAAAAAAAACACAACAAACTGCATTACAGATGATTAACATAAACAAAACACTCGAAACTTTAAAAATTCATCTCAACATATTTAAAATATAAAAAATAAATCTATATTTGCATACCGGAACAGAACAGTATAGATATGGAGAAGAAATTCACTTTTAAAATCAATCACGATAGCGATATCCCAAAATACCAGCAATTAGTTAATTCAATCAACAATGCTATTGCTGAAAACATACTCGCAAAAGGAGAGCAACTACCATCTGTTAACAGCATTTGTCAAAAAAACCAATTATCAAGAGACACTGTTTTCAAAGCCTATTCTATTTTAAAAGAACAAAAACTAATTGACTCTGTTCCTAACAAAGGATATTTTGTTGCCGGAGAAACCAGGAAAGTATTATTAGTCCTGGACACCTTCAAAGCCTATAAAGAAGTTCTCTATCATTCTTTCGTTGACAATCTGGCCGACAATATTATTGTCGATGTACAATTTCATCATTATAATATAGACAACTTCAAAAACATCATTAATAATAGCATCGGGAAATACTATAAATATGTAGTGATGAATTTTGATGACAAAGAAGTAGCATCAACATTAACATCAATCTCAAACGAGAAATTATTATTGATTGACTGGAATATCCATTCGAAACCAAAAAACAATTATGTGTTTCAGGATTTCGGCAAATCATTTTACGACGCACTAAAACAAGGAAAAGATTTATTTCACAAATATCAGGAAACAGTTTTCATCTACCCTCCCTTTACCTATCACCCTAAAGAGACTTTGGAATATTTTAAAAAATTCTGTTCTGATTTTAATCTTAAATATAAAATCATCTACAAGCTCAGTGATTTTAATCTTCAAAAGAACACCGCTTACATTAGTGTGAGCGATCGAATTCTGGGAATGTTTTTAGAACAATGTCGGGAGAAAAATTTAGAACCCGGAAAAGACATTGGCTTCTTATCCTATAATGAAACGCCTATGAAAAAATTTATCTACAAAGGCATTTCAGTCGTTACAACTGATTTTAACGAATTAGGAATAAAAGCTGCCGAATTTGTTACCAAAGAAGAACCCATGAAAATTTACATACCAACCAATTTAATAACAAGAGAATCATTATAAATTATGTACTATATAGGATATGATATTGGAAGTTCTTCAGTCAAGGTTGCCTTGGTTGAAGCAGCTACAGGAAAAAAAATTATAACGCTACACGAACCTGCCGACGAAATGGCAATTACTGCCTACCATAAAGACTGGGCCGAGCAAGACCCTGAAATGTGGTGGGAATACTGCTGTATTGCCAGCAAAAGAGCTATCAAAGAAGCAAATATCGATGCTTCCAAAATAACTGGCGTAGGTATTTCGTACCAAATGCACGGCTTAGTTGTAGTTAACAAAGAAGGAAAATCACTCCGAAATTCCATTATTTGGTGTGATAGCCGGGCAGTGGAAATTGGCGACCATGCTTTTGAAGAATTAGGCGAAGAACAATGTGCCACTCACCTATTGAATTCTCCAGGGAATTTCACCGCTTCTAAATTAACCTGGGTGAAAGAAAACGAACCTGAGATTTACGAGCAAATTTACAAATACATGTTACCAGGCGACTTTATTGCTTATAAATTAACCGGTGCAATCAACACCACTAAAAACGGTCTGTCGGAAGGAATACTATGGGATTACAAAGAAAATGAAGTCGCCGATTGGCTATTGAAATATTATGGAATTGATCCATCTTTGACACCTGCAATTGTAGATAATTTTACCAATCAAAGCTTCCTGAACGAAAAAGGAGCAAAAGAATCGGGACTTCCTGTAGGCATCCCTGTAGTGTATCGAGCAGGTGACCAACCTAACAACGCCTTATCGCTAAACATTTTGAAACCGGGCGAAGTGGCAGCAACCGGAGGAACATCTGGGGTTGTATATGCTGTTACCGATAAATTAAAATCGAAAGAAACTTCGAGAATCAACAGTTTTGTACATGTTAATTACACCAAATCAAGTCCTACTATAGGTAAATTATTATGTATAAACGGTGCAGGAATCCAATACCGTTGGCTGCGCAACCATTGTGGTCTGGATTCTTACGAAAACATGAACCTTAAAGCCGAAGAAATTCCGGTAGGTTCTGACGGTGTCATTGTGATTCCTTTTGGAAACGGAGCTGAACGAATGTTAAACAACAAAAACATTGGCAGTCATTTCCTAAATCTCAATTTAAACAAACACACTCACGGTCATTTGTACCGCGCTACTTTGGAAGGAATTGCTTTTGCGTTTGTTTACGGTATGGAAATCATGAAAAACGACAACACTCAAATAAATGTTATTCGTGCAGGAAATGACAATTTATTCCGCTCTGAAATATTTTCGAATACCGTAGCCACATTAATTGGTCATGAAATAGAAATTTACAATACCACAGGAGCTGTTGGTGCCGCCAGAGCTGTAGGTTTAATCGATGGCGATTATGAAACATTTGGTGAAAACATTATCAAAAACGATCATGTAATGACCTATATGCCGTTAAAAAATGACGAACCTTATTTGGAAGCATATCAAAATTGGAAAAAAGAACTGGAAATAATCATTAACAAATAAATATATAAAAAATGGCAATCATTGGGAGTAAAGAATACTTTAAGGGTATTGGCGAAATTAAATTTGAAGGAAAAGAATCTGACAATCCGTTAGCATTCAAATACTATAATCCAGACCAAATCGTAGCTGGAAAAACGATGCGTGAGCATTTTAAATTTTCTATTGCCTACTGGCATACTTTCTGCGGACAGGGTTCTGACCCATTCGGACCTGGAACACAAAACTTTGCTTGGGATTTATCAAACGATCCGCTTCAGGCAGCAAAAGACAAAGCAGATGCTGCTTTTGAATTTATCAGCAAAATGGGATTTGATTATTTCTGTTTCCATGATTATGATTTGATTCAGGAAGGAGCAACATTTGCAGAATCAGAAAGCAGATTAGCAGCGATCACAGAATATTTAAAACAAAAGAAAGCCGAATCAGGAATTAAATTACTTTGGGGAACAGCAAACTGTTTTTCGAACCCAAGATACATGAACGGAGCTTCAACAAATCCTGATTTCAACGTGTTAGCCAGAGCTGGTGGACAGGTAAAATTAGCCTTGGATGCAACTATCGCTCTAGATGGGGAGAATTATGTTTTCTGGGGAGGACGTGAAGGTTACATGTCTTTATTGAATACTGATATGGGACGTGAATTAGACCACATGGGACAATTTCTTATCAAAGCCAGAGACTATGCTCGTGCGCAAGGATTCAAAGGAAACTTCTTCATTGAGCCAAAGCCAATGGAACCAATGAAACATCAATATGATTTTGATTCGGCTACCGCTATTGGTTTCTTGAACAAATACGGTTTACAAGATGATTTCAAAATCAACATCGAAGTAAATCACGCTACATTAGCACAACATACTTTCCAACACGAAATTGAAGTAGCTGCTAATGCCGGAATGCTTGGAAGTTTAGATGCTAACCGTGGTGATTACCAAAACGGATGGGATACTGATCAATTCCCGAACAACATTCAGGAAACTACAGAAGCCATGTTGGTGTTCTTAAAAGCAGGTGGTTTACAAGGCGGAGGAGTAAATTTTGATGCTAAAATCAGAAGAAACTCAACGGATATGGAAGATGTATTCTTAGCTCACATTGGTGGTGCCGATACATTTGCAAGAGCCTTATTGACTGCGGATAAAATCATCACTTCATCTGCTTACAACAAATTAAGAACAGAAAGATACAGTTCTTTTGATACCGGAAAAGGTAAAGATTTCGAAAACGGAAAATTAGGTTTAGAAGACTTATACAAAATTGCCTTAGAAAACGGTGAATTAGAATTAAAAAGCGGAAAACAAGAGCTTTTTGAAAATATTATCAACCAATATATCTAAAAAGAACTTCTTTTTAATTTTAAAACCTTTCCATTTAACAACAGCCAATAGTACTAAAAAGGGTACTATTGGCTGTATTGTTTTTTTTAACAGGACAGTACAGGATTCTAATATCAAATTAAAATTTTAATATTGGTCTATTAATAATCCCCAAAATGAATTGGGTTTATTTTTTTAATTTTATAAAAAGCCAAAGTTTGCTTGAATAAAATTATCCATAGAGCAATTCAATCCTTTTGGGGATCAATATAATTAGTTTTTAGTTTAGTTTCAGAGTGAGTTTTTAGTTTTGAGCCCTAACTTTTGTTGGGGCTTTTTTAACTTAGTCATTCAGAACAAATAACCTTTATCCAATGCTTTTTAGAATCAAATCCTTTTTCAATCTTAAGACAAAAGCAAAATACGGCTTGCCTTTAGTATTAATGGCACTCATAACTTCACAAACTAATGCACAAGACAATAGAAGTTTTCAGATTTTTCAATTTCCTGCCAATAAAATCCCTACGATTGACGGAAATAGCGAAGATTGGAAAATAGTTCCTGAAAATTACATCGTGGGAATGGATCAATTATGGGACGACAGCGGAAAACAACCCAAAGCCGATCCAAAAAATCTGGCTGTTAGTGTAAAAATAGGCTGGGTAAAAGGATTGAATCGTTTGTATTTTCTTTATGAAGCCTATGATGATTATTGGGATTTTTCATTGCCGGGATTACACAACGATACTTTTGAATTGATAGTTGATGCCGACCAATCAGGCGGTCCGTTTATTGACCGTTTTCATCCCAATCCAAATCTGACCAACACAATGGATGCTTATTTTTCGTATCACGGAGTTCACGCACAAAACTATCATATCTTCACTCCCGCTGTAGAAAAAGACTGGACTATGGTTTGGGGAAGTCAGCCCTGGATTAAAAATCTGCCTTATGCGAATGCGTCTTACAAATATGATTTCAAACCAGGACAGGGTGGAAAATTGACATTGGAATTCTGGATTACTCCTTTTGATTATGCAGGAAATAATCCTTCAAGGGCTGTAGAATCCATCTTGGAAGAAAACAAAAACATCGGTCTTTGCTGGGCAATTATCGATTATGATGATGTAAACAAAACCGAAAACAACGGCTTTTGGAACCTATCGAAAGAACATAAAATGTATGGAAATGCTTCTTACTCTTTGCCTTTTAAACTGATGCCTTTGGAAAAGCAATACAAAAAAGAAATCGATGCCAAATGGTCTTTTAAAGTTGTAAATATGGCAAAAAGAGAAGTGGCTTTCGTTGATGAATCTGAGGGTGAAATTACCTCCTGGAATTGGGATTTTGGTGATGGAACAACTTCAACTGAACAAAATCCAATTCATCAATATAAAGAAGCCGGAAAATATGTTGTAATTTTAAAGATTCAAGGTCCAAAAGGCATCTCTCAACTTTCCAAAGTTTGGGATGTTGCTGTCAAATAAAAACATACTAACAAACCATTAATATAATACCAAACCAAAATGAAAACCAAACCATTCACAACCGGAATTAAAATCGGAGTTGCGGCAGTCCTAATGGGAATCCCAACAATTGTAAGCGCACAACAACCTGCTAACGATGTTACAGCACCTTTGCATCTTTTGCAACCCGATTACCCAACTCCTTATGGAGCTAAATCAGCTCA
This sequence comes from Flavobacterium palustre, assembly GCF_014639535.1. GTDB lineage: Bacteria > Bacteroidota > Bacteroidia > Flavobacteriales > Flavobacteriaceae > Flavobacterium > Flavobacterium palustre. The sequence goes on from NZ_BMGA01000001.1 coordinate 304,361, forward strand.
GGAAATCAAAGCTACTATTGATAAAGTATATGCTTTTTTAGAAAAAACAACTCCTGCAGGTCTCATCAACAGCAAAACCAAACAGGAAGTTACCGATTTAAAAAAACTGGACGAAAACACCGTATTTGCTCCCGGAACTTTTAGATTAACCAGCTATGAATGGGGGGTTACTTATGCCGGAATGCTTTTAGCAACTGAGGCTACAGGAGATCAAAAATATGCCGACTACACTAACAAACGATTAAAACTAATCGCCGACATTGCTCCTTATTACAAAAAAGAGCTTGCTAAAAACAGTAAATTTCCTTCTCCGGTACACGGTTTCTTAATGCCACACGCTTTGGACGATGGTGGAGCCGTTACCGCTTCGATGATTAAAGCACAAAGAGCAGGATCAAAAACCGACCTGAGACCATTAATTGACCATTTCATGGACTACATCAGTAACAAGGAATTTCGTTTAACGGATGGAACTTTAGCAAGAAACAGACCGCAACCTAATACTTTATGGCTGGATGACTTATTCATGTCAGTTCCTGCTTTGGCACAAATGGGGAAACTAACAGGGGATGTTAAATATTATGACGATGCCGTAAAACAGGTCAAACAATTCTCAGATCGTATGTACAACAGCCAAAAAAACTTATACATGCATGGCTGGGTACAATCAATGGAAGAAAATCCGCAATTTCATTGGGCTCGCGCCAATGGCTGGGCAGTAATGACTATGGTGGAACTATTAGAAGTTTTACCAAAAGACCATCCGGGATACAATATGGTTTCAAACCAATTAAGAGCACATATCAAAGGGCTGGTTGCTTATCAAGACGGAACAGGTTTCTGGCATCAGTTAATTGACCGTAACGACACCTATTTAGAAACATCAGCCACTGCTATTTATGCTTATTCCATCACCCGCGCTATTAACAGAGGTTATATTGACAAAGCGGCTTATGCTCCTGCTGCATTATTGGCATGGAATGCCGTAGCCACAAAAGTCAATGACAAAGGAGAAGTGGAAGGAACCTGTGTGGGAACCGGAATGGGATTTGACCCAGCCTTTTACTACTATCGCCCAATTAATGTTTTTGCAGCTCATGGTTACGGTCCTGTAATTTTAGCAGGAGCTGAAATCATTTTAATGCTGAAAAACAACCAATTTGAAATCAACGACAGTTCTTTACAATTAAAAGCATCTAAATAATTTTTTAAAAACTCACTTCATTCATGAACAGCCATTTCATCAGCAGCATAGCCGTATTATTTTTATGGATTGCAACTTTTGGTCAATCAACTGAAAAAAAAACAAACCCTGCTATTACACCCAATTTTGTGGTTATTGTTGCTGATGATGCAGGCTGGAATGATGTAGGCTATAATGGTTCGGAAATCCATACGCCCAATATCGACTGGCTTGCCAAAAATGGTTCTCAACTCAATCGTTTGTACGCTGCTCCTACCTGTTCACCGTCCAGAGCGAGTTTTTTTACCGGAAGACCTTCAAGCCGTATGGGAATTGTAGCTCCAATAAGTGATAAAAGCAATTTAAGTCTGCCTAACGATGTAACTACTTTGCCACAAGCCTTACATCAGCAAAATTACCAAACAGCTTTATTTGGCAAATGGCATTTAGGTTTAAATCCATCCAGCGGCCCTAAAGCCTACGGTTTTGATTATTCTTATGGTTTTTTACACGGGCAAATTGACCAATACAGTCATGAATACAAAAACGGAGATCCAAGTTGGCATCGAAATGGCGAATTCATAACTGAAAAAGGTCATGTAACTGACCTGATTGAAAACGAAGCTTTAATGTGGCTTAAAACTAAAAGAGATCCTTCCAAAAACTTCTATATCCAACTGAGTTACAGCGCTCCGCATTTTCCTTTGCAGGAAGAAGACAAATGGAAAAAACCCTATTTAAAAACCATTAAAAATAATTCCCGAAGAGACTATGCCGCTGCGATGTCGCATCTGGATTACAGCATCGGGCAAGTACTAAAATTTTTAAAACAACAGCATTTAGACCAAAATACCGTTGTAATTTTCATGAGTGATAATGGCGCTATGGACAAATGGATTCCGGGAAACCAATACAAAGGAAGACATGCAGCCAATGACGTTTTAGGAAGCAATTATCCTTTACGCGACTGGAAAACTAGTAACTACGAAGGCGCGGTAAGAGTTCCCGGCATCATCTATTGGAAAAACAAAATCAATGCTTCTTTAAACAAAAATTACATTTCTGTAAACGATTTTATGCCAACTATTTTAACATTGGCAGGAGCCAAATCCATTCCGGCAACAGTAGAAGGAAAAAACATTTGGAAGTCAATTGTTTCTAATGATTCTATCCCAAATCAATCCATCTACATTCGTGGCCATTTACAGGAAAGCATTACCGAAAAACCATGGAAATTAATCCGCACCAGACATAAAAATACACCAACTGTTTTCGAACTGTTTAATATCGAAAAAGATCCTGAAGAAAAACAAAATGTATTGCAGCAACATGAAAAACTAGCCGAAAATTTAAAAAATAAGCTGGAAGAACAATTCAACAAGGACGCTAAAGAGGTCAATTTAGGAGGAGAATAAACCCGAAAAAACTATAACGTTTTCGGAAAATTAAAAGCTAAATTATCCAAAACTATTTCTTTTTTATCCATTTACAGGATTTTAATCTAAAATCAGGCAAGTACAGGATACCATTTCGATATAAAATAAAGATTTTCGGATATAAAATCAATCGTAATGAAACAATACCAAGTCATTTTAAGCTCCCTGTTTATTTTGCTTTTTTCCTGCAAAGGAACAGCACAAACAACCAATCGTTCCACTAATTTTGAACCGGAATGGATTAATAAAGTGGGTGCTAAAAAAAATACTTTTAAAGCTAAAACCTATTACGCGAACGATTTTGGAGCGATAAATGATGGCAAAACACTTTCGACTAAAAACATTCAAAAAGCCATAGACGAATGCAGTAAAAATGGCGGCGGAACACTGACTTTCAAACCCGGAAATTACCTAACAGGTTCCTTATTTATTAAAGAAGGAGTTCATTTTTCTGTTCCAAAAGACGTCACTATTTTAGGCAGTGAAAACATTGCCGATTATCTGGAAATTGATACCCGTGTTGCCGGAATTGAAATGAAATGGCCTGCTGCTCTAATCAACGTACTAGATCAAAAAAATGTAACTATTGATGGCGAAGGCATTATCGATGGTCAGGGAAAAGTGCACTGGGATTACTATTGGAATTTACGCAAGGAATACGAAGCCAAAGACTTGCGATGGATTGTGGATTATGATGCCAAACGTCCAAGAACCATCTTAATCACAAACTCTAAAAACGTTTTTCTTAAAGATCTAAACATCCAAAGAGCGGGATTCTGGACCGTACAGGTTTTGTACTCGGAATACATTACCGTTGATGGCATCAAAATAAGAAACAACATCGGCGGGCATGGCCCAAGTACCGACGGAGTGGATATCGATTCGTCAAGATGGATATTGGTACAAAACTGCGATATCGATTGTAACGATGATAATTTCTGTCTGAAAGCAGGTCGTGATTGGGACGGATTGCGTGTAAACAAACCAACCGAATATGTGGTGGTACGCAATTGCATTGCCCGTCAGGGAGCTGGTTTATTTACTCTGGGAAGCGAAACTTCGGGAAGTATTCGCCACGTTTATGCTTCCAATATTCAGGGTTTTGGTACTAAAAACGGACTCAACATAAAATCGGCGACAAACCGTGGCGGAACTGTAGAAGATGTTTATATGGAAAACATCAAAATGGAAAGCGTAGGGACTTTTATCACTATTTCGATGAACTGGAATCCGGCTTATAGCTACTCCAAACTTCCGGCTGGCTACACCGAAGAAAGCTTACCTCCACACTGGAAAAAAATGCTAACTAAAGTAGAACCCGCCTCCAAAGGTATTCCTGCTTTCAGAAATATTTATCTGAAAAATATCGACATCAAAGGAGCTAAAAAAGCCATTTCGGTAGCGGGATTAAAAGAGTCTATTGTAGAAAACATCACTCTTAAAAATGTCCATATTACAGCCGAAACTGCAGGAAATATCAATTACAGCAGCAATTGGATTTTAGACAATGTAACGATTAATGCTTTAGATAATTCGACACTAAAAATTGAAAATTCAAAGAATGTAGATTTTTCTAAAGCTGCAAAATTGGATTAACGATATTTACCGCAAATTCGCAAATTTTAAAAATAGTGGTAATTTAGAATAATTTGCGAATTTGCGGTATAAAATTTTAAAAGCTAAAGTGAAAGATGTACTAAAAGCACATCGTTTTAAACTTTATTTGATACCAAAGAATACAATGAAATTTAAAGTTCCCATTTCTCTTATCTGTCTTTCTCTAGCTATACCTAATTTGACTGCTCAAAGTCAAAAACTATGGCATGGAGAAAAGCGAAAAATCCATTATACACCTGAAGGCAAAAGTTTTGTTCTACAAAACGGAACCCGAAAATTCAACCGTGCCTTGTACGGAACCAACACTGCTTTTAGAGTCGAAGCCGGTGATTTGCCTGAATTTGCTATGTACATGCCGGGTATGGGAGGGAATTTCAAATTGGGTTTAGTCAATGGAAAAAACAGCAAATGGATCACCGAAGCCGATAAAATAAACACCAAATACACTCCCGGAACGGTCGAGTATGAAATAAAAGATGCTTTACTTGCCAATGCAACTTTAACCATTCAAATTGTCGCTCTGGCGGATAGTGATGGTTTTATCCTGAAAGTTATTGGAAATAACATCCCTAAAAACACTTCGCTCATCTGGGCTTATGGTGGTGCCAGTGGTAAAAAATTCTCCCGAAATGGTGATATTGGCGGCGATCCTGAATCGGTGTTTTATCTACAACCGGAATATTGCATTAACAATCAATACCAGATTAATAAAAACAATTTTAGTGTTTCTTATGGTTCAGCGAGCAATAAAAAAGCAACCGAAAATACTCAGTTAATCAACGCTGTTTTTCCGGATTCGAAAGTACATTTGGCTAGTGCCAATTTCCTAAAAACACCTTTAGAAAATTATAATTCGAAAGCAGATTCGGTTCCAATGATTGTTGGACAACTGAACCAATTTTCGAAAGAAGGAAATTATTGGTTGTTCGAAAACACTGCTAAAATTGAAAATAGCACTCAAAAAGCAGTAGCTGAAAAATTCAAAAAAGCCATTGCTCAAAGTCAGCTTTTAGCTAACCGAATCAAAATAAACACACCCGATCCTTACATCAATACATTGGGCGGCGCACTTGCTATGGCTGCCGATGCCATCTGGGAAAATCCCGCTTATTTGCATGGAGCTGTGGCCTGGCGCATGTACTTAAACGCTTGGCGTGGTGCCTATGTTGCCGATCCGTTGGGCTGGCATGACAGAGCCAAAACCCATTTTGAAAGCTATGGAAACTCTCAGGTAATCGAACCAGAATCAGGTCCGGTTGTTCCGGATACTACAAGAAATTTTGCTCGCCAACTGGAAAAAATGGGCACTTCAATGTTTAGTAGTGGTTACATCAGCCGCAATCCTAACAACAACAAAATAGCGCATCATTATGATATGAATTTGGTTTTTATAGACCAATTAATTCGTCATTTTAAATGGACGGGAGATATTGATTTTCTGAAAAAAATGTGGCCTGTTATCAAAAGACACCTGGCCTGGGAAAAAAGAAATTACGATGTTGATGGCGACGGATTGTATGATGCTTACGCAGCTATTTGGGCAAGTGATGCGCTGCAATATAGCGGCGGAGGTGTGACTCATACATCGGCATATAATTATTATGCCAATAAAATGGCAGCTGAATTAGCAAAAATTGCAGGCGAAGACAGCGCTCCTTACACCAAAGAAGCCGCTCACATTCATCAGGCAATTCAGGGAAAATTATGGAAGAACAACAAAGGTACTTTTGCGGAATATAAAGATCTTCTGGGTAACCAACTTACCCATGACACTCCTGCAATCTGGACTATTTATCACGCCTTAGACAGTGAAATTGCCAATCCGTTTCAAGCCTACCAAGCCCTGCACTATGTAGATACCGAAATCCCGCATATCCCGGTTGCTGCCGAAGGTCTGGACAAAAACAATTTGGAACTGATATCCACAACCAACTGGCAGCCTTACACCTGGTCGCTGAACAATGTGGCTCTGGCAGAAATTTTGCACACCTCATTGGCTTACTGGCAGGGAGGACAAGCTGAAAAAGCCTACCAACTTTGGGAAAGTGGCTTAATCGAAAGCATGTATCTGGGTGCTTCGCCGGGTGGTTTTGAACAATTGTTGTTTCAGGATGCAATTCGTGGCGAATTGTATCGCGATTTTGCCGACCCGGTAGGGATGGCTGGCAGAACTTTAGTAGAAGGACTTTTCGGAATCCAGCCAGATGCGCTTAAAAATACTTTAACGATTCAGCCCGGATTACCAAAATCATGGAATAATGCTTCGCTTGAAATTCCTGATGTGGCTTTTGCTTTCGAAAGAACAAAAAACACCGACGTTTACCAAATTACGCCTCATTTTGCTACCAAAATGAATTTGCAATTATTAGTGAATGCCACACATGAAAGCATCAGTAAAGTGACCGTAAACGGTAAAGAAGTGCCATGGAAAATGATTGATGGAACTGTTGGAAGTCCAAAAATCAGTATCGAAAATCCGTATGCCAATTCCTATAAAGTGGAAGTCGTTTGGAGCGATGCCCTTTTGGAACAGCCAACAGCGGTTTCCACCATTTGCGAAGGCGAAAACATCAAAATCACAACCAATAAAGCCACAATTTTAGAAATAAAAGGTACCCAAAACGCATTGGTAAACGCTGTAGTAAGCAATAACGAAATCAATGCTGTAGCAAATGGATTAGGCAATAAATCTTTCTTTGTAAAACTGAAACAAAAAGAAATGATTTGGTGGCAGGCAATTGACATTAAAATCACTCCAAAATTTGAAATTGTTTCCAATTCGATAAAAGGAGAAAATACAGTTGTGACAATCAAAAACAATCTGTCTAAATCGGTAAATGGATTACTTATTTCGAATCAAAAAGCAAACAGCACTAAAATCAGCCTGAAAGCCAATTCAGAGAACAATATCGAAATTCCTTTGACACAATTAGTTTCAGGAACAAATACTGTTGAAATAACTGCTGAAGATGGTTCCAAAACAAAATTAAATCTCACCAACTGGGACATTCAATCCAATTCAAAAACAAACTGGGAAACCGTAAAACTGGATGGTATTTTCAATGATAAAGTCACGAATGTTTTCGAAAACAAATACCTGAGTCCAAGAGCACAATCCCCAAGTCTTCAAATTCCGACACAAGGCATTGGAAACTGGTGCTATCCACTTATAAAACCTATAATTGATGACTCTGGATTAAGAGCAAAAGCAGGAACGAACAATCAAATTATCAGTCCACTAGGAGTTCCATTTGCAACTCCATCTAATTCTGAACAAAAAAACATTGCTTTTGTTTCGCAATGGGATAATTTCCCTAAATCAGTTGCCATTCCCCTTTCGGGAAAAGCTTCTCACGCTTATTTGATGATGGCAGGAACCACTAACCCAATGCAAAGCCGTTTTACCAATGGCGAAATAATTGTAACTTACACCGACGGCAGCAGCGAGAAACTGGAACTGAAAAATCCGGAAAATTGGTGGCCTATAGAACAGGATTATTATACCGACGGCTATGCTTTTACCACCAATGCTCAAAAACCGCCAAGAGTCTATCTAAAAACGGGAACGATTAGCAGAGACTTTAATTATTTTAAATCAATAAAAGGTTTCAGTGATTTTGGAGTGGAAGGCGGAGCCGGAACAATTATTGATATTCCATTGGATAAAAATAAAAACCTGAAAAGCTTAGAAATCAAAGCCATTGCCAATGAAGTTGTCATTGGGATTATGAGTTTAACGTTGAACCGCGAATAAAATGAATAGAAAAGAATTTATCAGCACCACATTTCTGGCTTCATTAGCAGCCATGCTTCCTGTGCATGCTCATGATTTTTTGGCTATCGATGAGCAACCCAAACTTTCCGACTTCGAAAAAAGCCTGACTCCTGTTGGTCGCGCTTTGGAATTTGAAGATTATTATGTGTGGTGCAACAGCCCGACAGAAGGACCGGATGGAAAAATCCATGTGTTTTTTTCCCGTTGGCCAAAAGCCAAAGGAATGGGCGGCTGGATCAATAGTTCCGAAATTGCTCATGCCGTTGCCGATAAACCCGAAGGACCCTATGAGTATGTGAGTACGGTACTTTCACCTCGTGGTCCCGGTTTTTGGGATGCCACCACCTGTCACAACCCGAGCATTCATTATGTTGATGGGAAATATGCCTTATTCTTTTTAGGTAATTCGAATGGAAAAATGGATAGCAAACGCATTGGATTAGCAACTGCAGATTCTCTTTATGGTCCCTGGAAAAGACCCGACGAACCTTTATTGCTTCCGGGAAAAGAAGGCGATTGGGACGATTTATTGACCACTAATCCTTCTTTTATAAAACATAATGGCGAATATTGGCTTTACTACAAATCATTGGATACAGAAGGTTATGTTCATCCAAAATTTGAGATTAAAGGAAATCGAAAATATGGCTTGGCTATAGCCAAATCGTTAGAAGGACCTTATATCAAATACAAAGGCAATCCGGTTGTTGATTTTCACAATATGGGAAACAACCAGCAATGTGAAGACGCCTACGTTTGGTACGAAGACAGAAAATTCAAAATGCTAGCCCGTGACATGGGCGTTTTCGGAATTAACAAAGGATTGTATATGGAATCCAAAGACGGCAAAAATTGGTCAAAACCACAAATTGGCTATCAGGAACTCAGCAAATATATTACACAACCATCTGCCCCAAAACATTTAAACCGTTACGGCAGAGTGGAACGTCCGCAATTATTATTTCAAAAAGGGGAACCGACCTATCTTTTTACTGCCTCGCAGGGTGGAAAGTACGAAACGGCTTCAGCCTTTATTTTTAAAATCAATCAAAAATTATAATTTTATGAAGAAAGTATTCATCGCAGTCTCATTGTGTTTGCTTTTAACCACAGCAAAAGCACAGGAAAAAATAGACCGAAAAGCATTGGTAACAAGGCACAATGTCAATATCACAAAAATTGACACTTTGGGCTCTTTATCTGTTGGAAACGGAACTTTCGCCTTCACGGTTGACGCTACAGGTTTACAAACTTTTCCTGATTATTATCAGGCAGGAGTACCACTGGGAACCCAGTCGGAATGGGGATGGGACGCTGTTCCGAATACTGAAAATTATAAATTTGAAGAAAGCTTAAAAAATTTCCAGCAAAACGGAAGACAGGTTTCTTATTCTGTTCAACAAAAATCCACAGAACAGGTTAAAAATGCTGTAGAATATTTTCGTGCCAATGCACATCGATTGCAACTGGGAAATTTAGGATTTGAATTCTATAAAAAAGATGGAACCTTAGGGCAACCATCGGATATTAAGAACATCAAACAAACACTCAATGTCTGGACCGGAGAAATTGAAAGTTCCTTTACTTTTGAAGGAAGTCCGGTAAAAGTCTGGACAGCTTCGCATCAGGAAAAAGATGCTATTGGAGTAAAAGTAGCTTCCGATTTAATAAAAAAAGGACAATTGAAAATCCGTCTGCGCATTCCGTTCCCAACAATGAAATGGGGAGACAACGGAAACCTGTGGAAAGCCGATTTAGCTTATACCAGTACACTTTCAAACAACGGGAAAAACGAAGCCATTATCAAGCATAAAATGGATTCGATTACCTATAACATTGGTCTAAAATGGAAAGGAAACGCTGCTATTGCTCAAAAAGAAGCGCATTATTATATTGTTACTCCAAAAGACAAGCAATTTGAATTCAGTTGCGAGTTTGCTCCGGCATACAAAGGAAAAATGCAAACTCCTGATGTGGCGGCAATCCAATCCAGCAGTATTAATGGCTGGGAAAAATTCTGGAAAAGCGGAGCTGCCGTTGATTTTTCAAAATGTACCGACAGCCGTGCTTTCGAATTGGAACGCAGAGTTATTTTATCACAATATCTAACTAAATTGCAATGTGCCGGAAACGAACCGCCACAGGAAACCGGATTAACCTATAACAGCTGGTACGGAAAACCACACTTAGAAATGCACTGGTGGCATGGGGTTCATTATCCGCTTTGGGGAAGAGCTGCACTTTTAGAAAAAAGTCTGCCTTGGTACAACAAAGTTTATGATAATGCTAAAAAAATTGCCGTAAGACAGGGATATGATGGAGTAAGATGGCAAAAAATGACCGACCCGGATGGTAATGAAGCGCCTTCTTCAATTGGAGCATTATTAATTTGGCAACAGCCGCATTTCATTACTTATGCTGAATTAATGTATCGCAATCATAAAGACAAAGCGACTTTGGATTTATACAAAAAACGCGTTTTTGCTACTGCCGATTTTATGGCTTCTTTTGCTTATTACGACAATGAGAAAAAAAGATACATTCTAGGGCCTGGAGTAATTCCGGCGCAGGAACGTTTCAAAGCCGACGAAACTTTCAATCCTACTTACGAATTGGCTTATTGGAATTGGGCATTAAACACTGCTTTAGAATGGAAAAAACGCGTTGGCGAACCGGAAGTTGCCAAATGGAAAGACGTGGTAACTCAATTATCAAAATTGCCTGTTCAGGAAAATGTATATTTAGCTACCGAAAGCGCTACCGATTCTTACACCAATCCGGAATACAAAACCGATCATCCTTCGGTTTTTGGAACTTATGGTATGTTGCCTGAAACGACTTTACTGGACAAAACTATCATGAAAAACACCTTCGATTTGATTTGGAAAACCTGGTCATGGAAAGAAACCTGGGGTTGGGATTTCCCAATGACAGCGATGACAGCAGCCCGTTTAGAAATGCCTGATAAAGCGGTTGACGCCTTGTTCATGAATGTACAAACCAATACCTATTTAGTAAACGGACATAACTATCAGGAAGGTCGTTTGCCTATTTATTTACCCGGAAATGGAGGAGTGCTTACTGCCGTGGCCATGATGTGTGCAGGATGGGATGGCACTACCGAAAAGAATCCGGGTTTCCCAAAAGATGGGAAATGGAATGTAAGATGGGAAGGTCTTGAAAAAATGTTTTAATAAGCTAAATCCTGAGAGTTTTTAATTCTCAGGATTTTTTTTTATAAAAAGTAAATGTCAATTGTAACCAAATCTTTTTTGCTTATGAGATTCTACCGTCCTTAGCTGCCGCAGTCGAGTGTCAAATGTTTGAAGAATGCGTAAAAAGAAAAGCTGTCTGAGCGAAGCGAGTTCTTTTCTTTTAGCGTTCGAAAACTAATTTGACCGACGAGGAAGCGTAAGACTTGATTTTTTTGTTTCTTTTTTGATCAAGCAAAAAAGAAAATTATTAAAACTATTAATTTGAGCAGTCTTATACTTTTTTAACAAAAAAGCCCCTAACACGTTAAACATCTTCACTTTTTTACAGTCTAATGGTATAAAAATTGATAACTAAAAGCATCTTTATAACCAAACCAACCAACACATGAAAAATACCTGGAATAAAAAACTTTTAATACTACTGACTTTTCAACTATCCTGTTCTTTATTATTCAGCCAAAGGCAAATGGAATCGCTCGACAGAGGATTGATTGCAGTAAAAGAAAAAAGTCATTTTTATATTAGCTGGCGCGTTTTAGGCACCGATGCTGATAATTTAGCTTTCAATGTATATCGAAAAAGCGGAAACAATAAAGCTATTCTTGTCAACGACAAACCCATTAGCGGAGCAACCAATCTAATTGATGAAAAAGCCAATCCAGGCGAAGAAAACAGCTGGTTTGTAAAAACGGTTTTAAGCGGAGTCGAAAAAGAGGCAAAAGGGAGTTTTACTATTGCAGCCAATAGTCCCGATAAAAATTATTTATCCATACCAATAAAAGCCAAACAAGGCTACACGCCAAACGATGCTTCAACAGCAGATTTAGATGGCGATGGACGTTATGAATTGATTGTTCACATGACCGGAATTGGAAAAGACAATTCTTTTACAGGATTAACTGACCCTCCTGTTTTTCAAGCTTATACTTTAGATGGTACTTTTTTATGGGAAATCAATTTGGGTAAAAACATCCGTGAAGGAGCGCATTACACCCAGTTTATGGTGTATGATTTAGACGGAGATGGAATAGCCGAATTGGTTTGTAAAACCGCCGATGGAACTACCGATAGTGCCAATAATGTTGTGGGAGACGCATCAAAAGACTGGCGAGATTTGAATAAAAATTCACCCACTTTTGGTAAAATTTTACAAGGTCCTGAATACCTGACTGTTTTTGATGGTAAAACGGGAAAAATAGTCAACACGGTTCCTTATATTCCTGAAAGAGGCGACATTGGAAAATGGGGAGGAAAAGGCGGAAATGGAAAAAATGACAGAACTGGAAACAGAGTCGATCGTTTTACTGCTTGCATTGCCTACCTTGACGGAGTGCATCCAAGTGTGGTGATGTGTAGAGGTTATTATGGCCGCATTGTTATGGCTGCCTGGGATTTTAAAAATAAACAGCTAAGCTCAAAATGGGTTTTTGATACCAAAGATGGGAACAATCCTTTTTCAGGAATGGGAAATCACGGACTCTCAGTTGCCGATGTCGATAATGACGGAAAAGACGAAATTGTTTTTGGTTCCATGGTTGTGGACAACGATGGAAAGGGATTATACACCACAGGTTTCAGACATGGAGACGCACTTCATGTAAGCGATTTAGATCCTGAAATCCCTGGTCAGGAAGTTTTTGGTGTACATGAAATCGAAGAAGGCACCAAAGGTCCTGGAGTAGCACTGTTTTCGGCGACCAATGGAAAAGTATTATATACCGCCATGGACGATCAGGACATAGGAAGAGGTGTTGCTGATAATATCGACCCAACAAGAGTGGGCGCTCAAATGTGGTGGTCAGGCTCACGTGGTTTATATGATATCAAAGGAAATAAAATTGGTGAAGCTCCAAAATCAATTAATTTCTTAATTTACTGGGATGGTGATGCTTCAAGAGAAATCCTGAATTCCAATTATATTGACAAATACGGAAAAGGCCGACTGTTTACAGCAGATGGCGCGCGATCTAACAATGGAACCAAATCCACTCCTGCCCTTTCTGCCGACATTTTAGGCGACTGGAGAGAAGAACTCATTTTAAGAAGTGAAGACAATAGCGAACTGCGTATTTATTCTACTACGATTCCAACCACAATAAGACAATACACCCTAATGCACGATTCGCAATACCGACTGGCAATTGCCTGGCAAAACGTAGGCTACAACCAGCCGCCACATACCAGTTTTTATATGGGAACAGGAATGAAACCAGCCCCAAAACCGAATATTAAATTGGTTCCTTAAAACGTTTTTTAGAAAATATTTTTAAAAGCACAGTGTAAGCTGTGCTTTTTTATTTTGTAAGAAAAATATTTTTTATTTAATTTAGCGAAATAACTATTTATAGCGACAATCTACCTAAATTTAGGTGTATAATCGCTACTTTGTGGAAGTTATATACAAGTTAGAGCCAATTGTAAATACAGAATAATTAAAAAAAACATGAAAACTTGTCCGAACTGCAAATCAGAAATTGAAGATAATTGGGATTTATGCTGGAATTGTAATTATAGCATGACTGAAAACAAGATTATTGAATTCAAAGCAACTACAAAAGACAACAGAGAAATAGAATGTTTAAGATGCAAAATTCCTTTAATATTTTCAGGGGAATACAAATTTCACGAAGGTGCAAAGGTTGGTTTTTTTGGAAATTTATTGGAGGCTTTTGTTAACAGAGAAAAATTCGATTTATACGTTTGTCCGAAATGTGAAAAAGTAGAATTTTACATGCCGCATAAAGTATAAGAATATACATAAAAGTCAAAAGAACGACAACTTTCTGTAACAAGCATTTAGACATTGCAAATCCTTTCGCGTTCGAAATAGTAGATTTTCACACAGATTTTGCAGATTCCCTCAGATTACTGAATACTTTTTCGGCTCAAATCTGCAAAATCTGCGTGCCTTTTTATCTTTTGTAAAGAATAAATAATCACAACATTATTATAAAAAAAAACTGCCCGAAAATTACTTTTCGGGCAGTTTTTATATAAAGAAAAAAAATATTAATATCCTCCTCTGTTTCCACGGTCACCACCACGGTTGTTACTGTAACCTCCGCGAGAATCTCCTCCACGGTTGTTGTTGTAACTTCTTCTTTCACCTTCAGGTTTTGGCTCTGATTTGTTAACTACAATTGTACGTCCCTGAACAGTCGCACCGTTCAATTCGTCAATTGCTTTTTGAGCTTCAGCATCAACAGGCATCTCAACAAAACCGAATCCTTTACTTCTTCCTGTAAATTTATCAGTAATAATTTTAACAGAGTCAACTGCTCCATAAGCCTCAAAAGACTCTCTTAAATCTGCTTCCTCAATACTGAATGGAAGGCTTCCAACAAAAATATTCATATATACTTATTTAAATAACAGTCACAAATGTAATCTTATTTTTCTATAACCAACTATAAATAAGCTTATTTATATTGTATTTGGAAATATTAAACTAAAGCAGACTACAATTAATATAGAAAACTTTAAAAAATAACGAAGCGAGTTAACTCCGCATTATTGCACAATAACCGGAATCTTGTAAAAAACTCCGTGTTGAAAATTCAAAGTAGGACCAGCCAGAGGATTATCAAAAGTATTGACAATATTAAATTTGAATGTGCCCGAAACAGTCTTTCCTGCCACATCGTATTCCGTAATAACAATTTGACCATCACCAACATTGAAACCGGAAGAAAAATCCAACGTTTCTTTAGTTAAAGGATCTGTAAAAACATAAGAAGCAGTAGTAGTTGGTGTAGTACCAATATAATAGGTACCTACCAAAGCCGAATTTGTTTTTAAAGTTACAACTTCAGTTGCAGTATATGCCTCTATAACCAATGAACCACCTGAGTTCACCGTAGCAATAGCCTGAACAGCTCTCCAAGATTCATTATCCTTAGTTCCCTGAAAAGAAGGATTATTAAATCTGACGTCTTCCTCACACGAAAACAAAGAAAACAACACCATCAAAAACAGCAAATGTTTTTTCATAAATAAAAATTTTACAAACAAAAATAAACTTTTAATACTAAAATCATCTATTTAATCGCCAAAAAAAGACTCCAAAAAACCTACTAAACAATTACATATCAAAATAGTAAATTTACACTTGTGGTATAAAAAAATAATGTATCTTTGCATCCTTAATTAATCGAGGTCGAGTACCTCAAAATTTAATCATAAAGATTATGTCAGTAAAAATTAGATTACAAAGACACGGTAAAAAAGGAAAACCTTTTTACTGGGTAGTAGCTGCAGATGCACGCTCAAAAAGAGATGGTAGATACTTAGAAAAAATCGGTACTTACAATCCTAATACTAACCCGGCAACTATCGACTTAAACCTTGATAGCGCAGTTAAATGGTTACACAATGGTGCTCAACCAACTGATACTGCTAAAGCAATTCTTTCTTACAAAGGAGCTTTATTGAAACACCACCTTGACGGAGGAGTTCGTAAAGGAGCCTTAACTCAAGAACAAGCTGATGCAAAATTAGCTGCTTGGTTAGAAGCTAAAGCTGGTAAAGTTGATGCTAAAAAAGATGGTTTATCTAAAGCACAAGCTGATGCTAAAGCTAAAGCTTTGAAAGCTGAACAAGAAGTAAACGCCAAACGTATCGCTGCTGCTGCTCAGGCTGAAGCTGATGCAATTGCTGCTGCTCAAGCTGAAGAAGCTACAACTGAAACTGAAGAAGAAGCTCCAGTTGCAGAAGAAAACAACGAAGAAACTCAAGCATAATTTTAACAGCGAAGATGCGTAAAGAAGATTGTTTCTATTTAGGCAAAATCGCCAAAAAATTTAGTTTTAAAGGAGAAGTTCTTATCTATTTAGATACGGATGAACCTGAGTTATACGAAAATCTGGAATCAGTGTTTGTTGAACAAAACAAACACTTGATTCCTTTTTTTATTGAAAACAGCTCATTACACAAAAACGATTTCCTAAGAGTCCTTTTTGAAGACATCAATACCGAAGCTGATGCTGACAACCTTATTGGCAGCGACATTTATCTTCCTTTAAAAATGCTACCTAAACTTAGCGGAAACAAATTCTATTTCCACGAAGTCATTGGTTTTGAAATCGAAGACAAAAGACTAGGATACGTTGGAGAAATACAATCCGTTAACGACACCACTGCACAGGCTCTTTTTGAAGTAACAAAAGACGGAGCCGAAATCCTAATCCCAATAATTGACCATTTTTTAGTCAAAGTTGACAGGGAAAACAAAAAAATCATCATGGATTTACCTGAGGGATTAGTGGAGATGTATCTTTAATCCAGTGGTTAGTATTCAGTTATTAGTGTTCAGTCGCTAAAAAACCTAAAATCAATTCCGATAGCTATCGGAACGTTAATCTACAATCTGAAATCAAGTTGTTCCAGTTCAAACAATTCTCAATTCATCAAGACCGATGCGCTATGAAAGTAGGCACTGACGGTGTTTTGCTAGGATCCTGGACTCCCATAAACCACAACCCGTTTAGTATTTTGGACATTGGCGCGGGAACCGGAATTATTGCTTTGATGTTAGCACAAAGAAGTCATGCCGAACAAATTGACGCTCTTGAAATTGATGAAGACGCTTACGAACAAGCCGTAGAAAATTTCGAAAACTCACCCTGGGGAGATCGACTATTTTGTTTTCACGCCGGTTTAGACGAATTTGTTGAAGAACCTGAAGATGAGTATGATTTAATTGTTTCCAATCCGCCTTTTTATGCTGAAGATTACAAATCAAACAGTGAACAACGCGACTTAGCTCGTTTTCAGGATGCGATGCCTTTCGAAGAATTAATCGAAGCAGCTGCCTTACTACTATCTGAAAACGGAATTTTCTCTGTTATCATTCCCCATAAAGAAGAAGAAAATTTTCTGGCTCTTGCCAATGAATTTGAATTGTATCCCATCAAAATTACCCGTGTAAAAGGAACTCCAACTTCCGAAATCAAACGCAGTCTTCTGGCTTTTACTCGCAATGAAGTTTCAACTATTGAAATTGACGAATTAGTTATAGAAACCGCCAGACATCAATATACCGCCGAATACATTGAATTGACAAAGGATTTTTATTTGAAGATGTAATTTAACAACAATTCAATCCATCAAAATTTAACTTCATTTTTGATAAATTGTTAAATTGCTTTGTGTAAATTTATGATGTAACTTAACACCATTAGGCATAAATTCAACCCACAAAGCAGCCATCATGAAACCAGACTTATTTCAAGCGCCGGATTATTATAACCTTGACGAATTATTAACGGACGAACATAAATTGATTCGTGATGCCGCACGCGAATGGGTTAAACGAGAAGTTTCTCCCATTATTGAAGAGTATGCCCAAAAAGCTGAGTTTCCTCAACACATCATTAAAGGACTGGCAGAAATAGGCGGTTTTGGTCCGTACATACCTGCTGAATATGGCGGTGCCGGCTTAGACCAAATCTCTTATGGCTTAATCATGCAGGAAATAGAACGTGGCGATTCCGGTATTCGATCTACTTCTTCCGTACAATCTTCACTGGTCATGTATCCTATTTGGAAATACGGCAGTGAAGAACAAAAACTAAAATACCTTCCCAAATTAGCCACTGGTGAATTAATGGGCTGTTTTGGATTGACTGAACCCAATCACGGTTCTGATCCGGGAAGCATGACTACAAATTTCAAAGACATTGGCGATTACTATTTATTAAACGGTGCCAAAATGTGGATTTCTAACGCTCCATTTGCTGACATTGCTATTGTATGGGCAAAAAATGAAGAAGGCAGAATCCACGGACTGATTGTTGAACGCGGAATGGAAGGTTTTTCTACTCCGGAAACCCACAACAAATGGTCACTTCGCGCATCGGCAACAGGAGAATTAATTTTTGATAATGTAAAAATTCCAAAAGAAAATCTGCTACCTAATAAATCCGGTTTAAGTGCTCCGCTTGGTTGTTTAGATTCGGCGCGTTACGGCATTGCCTGGGGAGCTATTGGCGCAGCTATGGATTGTTATGATACCGCTTTGCGCTATGCGAAAGAACGAATCCAATTTGACAAACCCATCGCAGGAATGCAATTGCAACAAAAAAAATTAGCAGAAATGATTACTGAAATTACCAAAGCACAATTATTAACCTGGCGCTTGGGCGTTTTAAGAAATGAGAACAAAGCAACATCAGCTCAAATTTCGATGGCGAAAAGAAATAATGTAAATATGGCTATTAACATTGCCCGTGAGGCACGTCAGATTTTAGGAGCTATGGGAATTACCGGAGACTATTCCGTTATGAGACACATGATGAACCTGGAATCGGTGATTACTTATGAAGGAACACACGATATTCACCTATTAATTACCGGAATGGATATTACCGGAATTTCAGCTTTTAAATAACATTATCTCAAAAACCTTTGTTCCAATAAATTCGTAAATAGTATAAAAGGAATTTAGCAATCGTATAAAATAAACACTTATTAAAGTATTGATAAAATTGATGGTTAAATCTTTTGAAAAATAACAGCTTTTTTATCTTTACATCAAATTATTTCACAATGAACATTCAGCATATCCATAAAAGCATCGAAACTCAAAAAAACACATTATTACAGCATTCGCTTTACAATAAGGTAAAAACAATAGAAGATTTGCGCACCTTCTTAGAATGCCACGTTTATGCTGTTTGGGATTTCATGTCATTATTAAAAGCCTTACAAGCCCGATTAACCTGTACCACTACGCCTTGGTTTGCCACTACAAACCCGGAAACAAGATATTTAATTAACGAAATTGTTTTAGCCGAAGAAACGGATTTAACTCTTGACGGCAGACATCTGAGCCACTACGAAATGTACATTGAGGCCATGGAAGCCTGTGGTGCTGACACTTCCAAAATAGAACATTTCTTAGCAGAGATTCAATCTTTGCAAAACATATTTGTTGCTATTAAAAAAAGTGATTTACACCCAAGCATCAAAGCTTTTCTGGATTTTACCTTCAGAGTAATCGAAGAAGGAAAGCCTCATGAAATTGCCGCTGCTTTTACCTTTGGAAGAGAAGATTTAATACCGGGTATGTTTTTTGCCATTTTAAAAAACTTCCAGGAGCAATTTCCGGAAACCGATTTGAGTAAACTGATTTATTATTTCGAAAGACATATCGAATTAGATGCCGACGAACACGGTCCTATGGCAATGACAATGATTGAAGAACTTTGCGAAAAAGACATCCAAAAATGGGAAGAAGTTAAAGAAGTATCAATTCTGGCACTCGAAAAAAGAATTGAACTTTGGAATGCCATCGAAGAAATAATCATAATGAAAGTTGAAATGGCTTAAATTTCAATCCAACATTAGAGAAAAAACGTAACTATTATTAAGACGGAAAACTTAATCCCATAATAATGACAACGACTTTAAAAATAATAGTTACGTTTTTCACCTATGTTATAACCACAAGCTGTAGCAGCGAAAGCCCAATGACAGAATCAGGAACCACTCCCACGCCAACAAATCATGCACTTCAAATCCCAAGCCGTTCTGAAACCATCAACTATTTAGCTCTTGGCGACAGTTACACCATTGGCGAAAGCGTATGTGAAACTTGCCGATTTCCGGAACAACTCAAAACTGCTTTAAAAAATTTAAACTTTCAAAATAATTTTTCATTAGATATTATTGCCCGAACAGGCTGGACAACAACTAATTTAATTTCGGCAATTGAAAGCAATAAACCAACTGAAAAATATGATTTAGTTACACTTTTAATAGGCGTTAACAACCAATATCAAAACATCAGCTTTAGTATTTATGAAAAAGAATTTCCGGAATTAGTTACCAAAGCGATTAGCCTGGTAAAAGGAGATAAAAACAAACTCATTGTTGTTTCGATACCGGATTACGCTTATACTCCTTTCGGACAAAACTATGGCAATCCGAGCACAATTTCAAGCGAAATTGACCGTTATAATGCGTTTGCAAAATCATACTGTGAAGCATATGCCATTAGCTACATCAACATTACTGATATTACACGTCAGGGATTAAACAATACCGGTTTAGTTGCTAATGACGGACTACATCCTTCAAAAGAAGCTTATTCCTTATTTGTACAGCGACTGCTACCAAAAGCAGTTGCACTATTACAATAACTAAAAAACGGCTGTTTTTCTATGCGAAAACAGCCGTTTTTTTTATATTTTAAAATAAATTCTAACTCTCAGGAGCCAATTCTAATTCCAAACCTTCTAAGTCAACTGTAATTGGAATTTGACAACCTAAACGACTATTTGACTTAACATAGAAAGCCTCAGAAAGCATTGCCTCTTCATCTTCTCCCATTTCAGGCAAACTTACATCGTTCAAAACATAACATTGACAGGAAGCACACATAGCCATTCCACCGCAGGTTCCTTCAACAGGCAGTTCATAAGCCTTGCAAAGTTCCATAATATTCATAGCCATATCTGTAGGAGCCTGTAATTCGTGAACTACTCCTTCTCTATCTTTAATTTTTATTAATACATCCATTTTTCACTATTTGGAATTGATTGAATTTAAGAATATAACAGTTTTCAGTAAATAATCCAAACTAAGACAAAACAGCCTTACAAGATATTTACAACAGTTTCTATTTGCGGAGCAAACTTTTTAATAGTAGTCTCAACACCCGCTTTAAGCGTCATTTGATTCACACTACAATTAGTACAAGCACCTTCAAGACGCACTTTTACATGCTTATCCTCTTCAATAGAGATAAGGGTAATATTACCTCCATCAGACTCTAAAAAAGGTCTGATTTCATCAAGTGCTTTTTGAACTTCGATTGTTAATTCTTCTGTTGTCATTTTCTTTTATTAAATTATTTTTTTACTGCTGAACATCCAGCCATAGTAGTAATTTTTATTGCTTCAGTAGCAGGTAAGTTTTCGTTTCTGCTTACCGTTTCTTCCACTACTTTACGTGTAATATTTTCAAAAACAGTTTCAATTACTGATCCTGTTTGCAATGCTGCCGGACGACCATAATCTCCTGCTTCACGGATAGATTGTACAATTGGCACTTCACCTAAAAACGGTACTGCTAAATCTTCAGCAAGATTTTTTGCACCTTCCTGTCCAAAAATATAATATTTATTATTAGGCAATTCTTCAGGAGTGAAGTAAGCCATGTTTTCGATTATTCCAAGTACCGGTACATTGATTGCCTCTGATAAGAACATCGAAACTCCTTTTTTGGCATCAGCCAAAGCCACCGCCTGAGGTGTACTTACCACTACTGCTCCGGTAACCGGAAGTGATTGCATGATTGACAAATGAATATCTCCTGTTCCCGGTGGCAAATCGATTAGCATAAAATCTAATTCTCCCCAATCGGCATCAAAAATCATTTGATTTAACGCTTTAGAAGCCATAGGTCCTCTCCAGATTACAGCCTGACTTGGCGAAGTAAAAAAGCCGATTGAAAGCATTTTGATTTCATAACTCTCAATAGGTTTCATTTTTGATTTTCCGTCAACAAGAACCGAAACCGGTTTCTCAGCTTCAACATCAAACATGATTGGCATAGATGGCCCGTAAATATCGGCATCAAGAACACCTACACTGAATCCCATCTTAGCCAAACTAACAGCCAAATTTGCCGTAACAGTAGATTTACCCACTCCTCCTTTTCCGGAAGCTACAGCAATAATATTTTTAATTCCAGGAATAGACTTTCCTTTAATTTCAGGTTTCTCAGGAACTTCAACTTTTATATTAACCTTAACCTTAGCGTCGGCATAAACTAAATCGTGAATTGTTTTTTTGATATCGTCCTCAGCACGTTTTTTTATGTGCATTGCCGGTGTATTCAAAACTAACTCAACCACTACCTCATCGCCAAAAGTGAGTACATTGGTAACAGCACCACTTTCTACCATATTTTTTCCTTCTCCTGCAATAGTAATTGTCTCTAAAGCTTTCAGAATTTCTTTTCTATCTAATTTCATTACTAAGTTTACTGTTTTTCAATTGCTAATCCCAGTCAAAATAAGTATTTATTTAAACTGATTTGAGATTGCAAAGATAAGAGATTAAGTTCTTAATTTAAAGGATTTAAATTGTATTTATTAATAGCCAAATTAGTTCTAACTATTAAGTGCTTTGCTGTGATTTTTATAATCGAAATAACCTAATCTTTATTTTGCGGATCCCAAAAGTATTTTTCAAAATCGACTATTTGATTATCGACTACTTTCACACCTTCACTTTCTAATAATTGCTGCATTAAATTAGTTCCGTCAAAATGGAATTTCCCCGTTAGCAAACCTTTTCTGTTAACCACCCGATGTGCCGGAACATCCTCCATGGCATGAGAAGCATTCATGGCCCAACCCACCATTCTTGCTGATCGGGCAGCTCCAAGAGCCTTTGCAATAGCTCCATAAGAAGTCACTCTCCCGTATGGAATTTGTCTGGCAACTTCATAAACTCTCTCAAAAAAATTAGTCTGATTGGAATCCATTGCAATTTATTTTATCATTTTTTCATATTCCTGCGGAACCACCCCTGTAATCTCTTTAAAACTAATCAAAAATGGATCATAAGCAGAAAAACCCGCTTTTTTAGATAACGATTGTAGTGTTTTTGATTGCAAATACCCCTCATCGATCATATCGACTGAATCATAAATTTGTATTATTCTTTTAAATTCCACAAAACTAACTGTAGCGTGATACTTAAAAATATAAATCAAATGACTCTTAGGAATATTTAATCTTGCCGAAAAATCACTTAAAGAAACTGATGGCGTCCTAAAATACAATTGTTTCAAAACCATTCGCTCAATTTCCTGAAGGTAGATTAATAATTTTTCCTCTACAACACACTTAAGTTTCAAATCAGCATTATCAACCAAAACAGCATGAGACAAAATCCAAAAATCATCAAAAACTAAGTCTAACTTTTTCTTAACCTCTTTGTTTACAGCAAAAGTAAACAAAGTTTCATCGGTCAATAAAATTTTGAAAAACAAAACACAAGCCACAACAGCAGTAATCCACAAACAAGTTTCCCCATCCGAATAAGTTGCAACCCACAAATCAAAGAAAACCGTAATCACTAAACGCAATATCGTTAATACAACAACAATGAAAAAAAAGATTGCCCAGTCCTGAATCAAAACTTCCTGCTGATGAATCACATTACTTTTTTCCGATTTCCGAAACCATAATTTATCTCTTAATTCCCTATAACTCAAATACAGATAAAACAATGCTATTCCCGCAAACAAAAAATAATAATAAAGCACCAAAAAAGGAGCATTTTCACGAGCCCAAAAAAGTGAACAACCAAACAATACAGGAAATACAAAATGCAGCAGATGAACGGCTGATGGATTTTTTTTATCCGCTATCAAATTTTTAAAATACAAATAAATACAAGGAAAAATGATACAGCCAAAAGTTCTAAAAAACATTCCAGTCTTTTCATCTATTGGAAAAGGAATCAAAACATGAATCCCATTAAAGAAGAACCGAAATGAGGCAGCAATAAGTAAAATTAAAAGATAAAAATTAACCTTTCTGTTCCATTGGTATTGCGTAGCCACAACAGTAAAAGTCAGAAAGCCCAACAATCCCGTTATAAGAAACAATACACTTAAAAACATATTTAACTACAATTTACTTAAAACAAAAAGACATGCAATTACCCAACTTTCTTATCAATCATCAAAAAAGGATAGTTTGATTTTTTTAGCACTGTTTTGAATATGCAAAAACAAATACTTAAAAAACCATCAGCCTAACCCAAATAATGTTCCAATATATTAATCAAAGTAATCACCGAAACCAAACCGGTAATGCCTCCAATAATCGTATTCATATTTTTAAGAATAAAATCGGCTTTCTTTTCTATTTTTTTAAAAAAACCAATATAAAAATAAAACACAAGTAAAGAACCTAAAACGGCTCCACTTACAAAAATAGAAACAGAAGTAAAATCAAAAGAAAAAATAGCATAAGACGACAGCCAAATACTCACAAAAACATAATAGGGAATAGGAAAAAAATTGAGTCCCGAAAGGAGCATCCCCATAAAAAAACGCTTCTTTTTACTGTGTTTTTTAATTTTAGGCTGCTTTATTTTAGGCTGCTTGGCAATCCACAAAAAATAAACCGTTAAAACTGCAAAAATAACAAAGCCTACTTCCCGCAACAACAGGATAATATCCGGACGGGCATTGATAATCCGGGCAAATAGTACCGCGATATAGACCTGACAAAAAATAACCAATAATGCACCTAAAACAAACCAAAAAGCATTGCGCTTTCCCTCCTTCATGCTTACTTTAGCCGCAGTCATATTAAGCAAGCCCGGTGGAGTAATTCCTATGAACGCCGAAATAAAACCAGAAAACAAGGATATAATTAAGTTCATAGGAAAGTCTTTTAAATTGGGTTTCAAAATTCCCGAGAACTACTCTTTAATTTTAAAACGAATGTATGTGATGGCTTTATTAATTTCTAAATATTGTTTTTCATAAAAAGTTTGAAAAGCAGTCACTTCCTCAGGGCTTCCTTCATTTACATAAACGTTGTGATTAGCATACAAAACCTCATGTCCTTCTCCGTGAAGCAAACCTAAAGTATAACCGTGCATGAATTCACTATCTGTTTTCAAATTGACTACACCATCTTTTTTAAGGATTTTTTTATACAATTGTAAAAACTGCGAATTCGTCATTCTGTGTTTGGTGCGTTTGTATTTGATTTGAGGATCCGGGAATGTAATCCAGATTTCATCTACTTCGTTTTCAGCAAAAATATGATTAATCAATTCGATTTGAGTACGAACAAAGGCTACATTATGTAATCCTGTTTCTACAGCAGTTTTAGCACCACGCCAAAAACGCGCTCCTTTAATATCAATACCAATAAAGTTTTTATTAGGATATCTTTCGGCTAAGCCAACGGAGTATTCCCCTTTTCCACAACCTAATTCCAATACTAAAGGATTGTCATTTTTAAAAAAGTCCGTATTCCATTTTCCTCTCAAAGGAAACGAATTACTTACTACTTCTTCTCTTGTTGGTTGAAAAACGTTATCGAATGTTTCGTTCTCCTTGAATCTTTTTAATTTATTTTTACTTCCCACTGTTTTTTAAATATTTGCGCAAAATTAATCAAATAAATAAGACCTCGGGCAAGCTTTTACAAAATAAAAACTTGCCCGAGCTTATAAACTTTAGCTTAAAAACAACTTAATCGGCACACTCAATAGGAAACAGAGTTTCATCGTGTTGCGATAAATCCAATCCCATTTTTTCAGCCTCTTCCGTTACACGCATCGGAATGATTCTGTTGGTAATTTTAAAAAGAAGAAAAGCACCAAAAAAAGTATAAATTGAAACCAACAACAAAGCCGTCATGTGATGTCCAAAAACGCCCCAGCCTCCGTGCAACAAACTGGCATCTTCACCATGAGCAAAGATAGCTGTCAAAATCATCCCCATAATTCCGCCCACACCATGACAGGCAAAAACATCTAAGGTATCATCAACCCCATGTAAATACTTAGAATATACTGCATAATTAGAAACCAAAGCCGCTACAAATCCAAAAAACATACTTTCAGGAACCGTTACATAACCTGCCGCAGGTGTAATAGATACCAACCCCACAACTGCCCCGATACAAGCTCCAAGAGCTGATACTTTTCTGCCATTGATTCGGTCAAAAAATATCCAGGTAAGCATGGCCGCAGCAGATGCTGTAGTAGTTGTTCCAAAAGCCATAGCTGCAACCCCATTAGCTTCCATTGAAGAACCCGCATTAAAACCAATCCACCCAAACCAAAGCATCCCTGTTCCTAATAAAACAAATGGAATATTGGTTGGCACATGATTACTGTTTTTTCTTTTTCCTAATACCAAAACTCCCGCCAAAGCTGCAAATCCGGCGCTCATGTGTACTACTGTTCCTCCGGCAAAATCCTTCACTCCAAAGAAAGAACCTAAAATTCCTGTTGGATACCAAACTGCATGACACAATGGAGAGTAAATGAAAATGCTGAACAAACAGATAAAAAGCAAATATGAAATAAAA
The DNA here is from genome assembly GCF_014639535.1 of Flavobacterium palustre. Taxonomy (GTDB): domain Bacteria; phylum Bacteroidota; class Bacteroidia; order Flavobacteriales; family Flavobacteriaceae; genus Flavobacterium; species Flavobacterium palustre. Next base: position 330,663 of record NZ_BMGA01000001.1, read on the forward strand.
CGCACACGCTCAGCAAACGAACCGGTAATGATAGCCGGCGCAATAACCGCAAACTTCATTTGAAACAAAGCAAAAAGCATGAAAGGCACCGTTTTAGCAATGTCTTTATGAGGCAAAACCCCCACAAAATCCATAAAGGTAAACGTTGAAGGATCACCCACAAAACTATAAAAACCCTCTCCTATCTGAACGCCAAGCGGCTCTCCAAAGGCCAAACTAAAACCTACAACAACCCATATCAACGTTACAACTCCCATACAAATGAAACTTTGCAACATAGTAGAAATCACGTTTTTCTTTCCTACCATTCCACCATAGAAAAAAGCTAAACCAGGTGTCATAATCAACACCAAACAGCAGGAGGTAAGCATCCAGGCTACATCGGCAGCAACAATCTGGTCAGTTGTTCCAAATTGGGAATGAACAGTTTTAGGCTCTAAAGGTGCTTCCCAAAAAAGTCCTGAAATACAAACAATACTAATAACTACAAAAGAAATGATCCAACGTTTCTCGATTTTCATATTTTTTAACTTTAACCCATTAATTTGTTGGGGGCAAATTTAAAAATAATTTACATTTCAGACTCTACCCCACCCAAAATAGAAAACTATGTAACAAATAATGCCTTTTTAAGCCTCCAAGGAGAATTTTATCTAAAAAAAATATCGATTTTAAAGAAATTCAATCTTTTCAATGAGAAAAATATTTTTCGGCTTTTTAGAAAAATCAAACAAAAAAGACTTCAAACTCTAAAATTCGAAAAAAAAGTTGTAATTTTTCATAGAACAAAGACTCTTTATTCTGTTTTGCATCACAGTATTAACCTAAAATAGTTACTACATGAAAAAAATAGTTTTCACTTTTTCAATTATTACAGCGGTTGTTTTCTCCTCATTATTATCATGCAAAAATGCTAATGAGCAAAGTCAAAACATCCAGCCACCTGCCGTAATTGAAGGACAGCAAACTACTTTTGACAGCACCGCTATAGACGATTTTTTCGTAACCTATCCCCAATTAAAAGAATACCAGCCCGAAGTAAAAAAACTATACCGAAAACACCAATACCGTTACATTTGGTTTGACAAAAACGGCATCAACGAATTTGCCAATCTTTTATATGACAAAACAAATAATCTGGAAGAAGAAGGTGTTGCTACCAATGTACCTTACAAAGCCAAGTTTGACGGAATTCACAACAGCTTAAACGGAGACTCAAAACCAAATATTGAAACTGAACTTCTCCACTCCTCCTTATATTTTTTCTATGTCATGAAAGTATATCATGGGCTGGACACCGACAAATCCAAAGAAGCAGAATGGTATATTCCCCGTAAAAAACAATCCTACATTAACTACCTGGATTCACTACTAACCAATCCGGCTTTAATCAACAAAGACGAAAAAAATCTTTTCAGCCAATACTTTTTACTCAAAAAAGCACTCCAAAAGTACCGCCAAATAGAAAAAAAAGGAGGCTGGAACAACATCAATATTGATACCGCTGTTACTTCTTATAAAATTGGCGACAGTGCTTCCGTTATTGCAGCAATCAGAAAACGACTGTTTCTCTCCGAAGACCTGAAATCCGATTCGGGAAGTCCCATTTATGACAGCGAATTATCCAAAGGAATTTTAAATTACAAAGAAAGAAGAGGTTTTCTTTCGAACAGCACAATTACTAATGCACTCATTGAAGACCTGAACATCCCTGTTAGCCAACGTATCAAAACCATTATTGTTAACATGGAACGCTGCCGTTGGGTATCGAGTGATATTCCGAAAGCCAAAGAATTAATTGCTATTAACATCCCTTCTTTTCAATTATCTTATTTTAAAAATCAAGAGGTGGTTTTGCGTTCCAAAGTTGTAGTGGGTAAAATCCTGAACAAAACCGTGATTTTTAGCGCACCTATGAAATACATCGTTTTTAGTCCCTACTGGAATGTTCCTGCGAGTATCAAAAAAAATGAAATCCTTCCTGCCATTGCTAAAAACCCTAATTATTTGACCGAACACAACATGGAATGGAACGGCAATAACATCAGACAAAAACCGGGACCTAAAAACTCCCTTGGATTAATCAAATTTTTATTTCCTAATTCCAATGATATTTACCTGCACGACACCCCTTCTAAAAATTTATTTGAAAAAGAAACCAGAGCCTTCAGCCATGGTTGCATCCGTGTGGCCAAACCCAAAGAATTAGCTATCGAAATCCTCAAAGACAATCCCGAATGGACTCCCGAAAAAATTGATTCGGCTATGCACAGCGGCAAGGAAACCTGGCTCACCTTAAAAGAAAAAATTCCTGTATATATTGGCTATTTTACCGCCTGGGTAGATAATGATGGAACGATTCATTTTTACAATGACATTTATAAGAGAGACGAAACACTCGCTACTTTATTATTTGAACAATAAATTTTGATAGCATTTTGAATATAAAAAAAAGACAGTTACCATTAAAAGTAACTGTCTTTTGTATTTAATTCTTCAAATGAATTTATTTAAAAGGCTTTTTGTTTTTCAAACGTAGTTGCCAACGTTTTCTTGATTTTGTCCAGTGCACCTCTAAAAGCTTTTTCTACACTATCGGCATGTTCTGTTACCACAACAGGTTGTAGTTTTGCAGGACGCACTTCAATTAAACAACGCTTATCGTTTACTCCAAATTTCGCACTGTTCTCATCTCCAAAATGCACTTCAATACGGGTAATTTTTTCTTCAAAACGGGCTAATGCTGTTTCTAATTCTGCAGAAAAATAAGCTTCTGCTCTCTCGTGACCTTCTACGTTTCTGTCTGTATTAAATTGGATTTTCATAGTCTGTTTTGTTTATGATTATTTCCCTAAATTAACCAACCGCAATCTAAAAAGCGAACACATTAGTAAAACATTATGATTATTATTTTTAATAACAAATGGATTATTAAGGCAATTGACTAATTCCCATATTAAACAAAGTAAAAGCCTGAATATCGGCATTTTCCTGAATAGTTGCCGTGACTGATTTTCCGGCACCATGACCCGCTTTAACATCAATTCGGATTAAAACAGGATTTTCACCAGATTGTTTGGATTGCAATTCGGCGGCAAATTTAAAACTGTGTGCAGGCACTACTCTATCGTCATGATCTCCAGTAGTAATCATTGTAGCAGGATATTGCACTCCTTTTTTTATGTTATGCAAAGGCGAATAGTCTTTTAAATACGCAAACATTGCTGCGCTGTCCTGAGCCGTTCCGTAATCATAAGCCCAACCTGCTCCTGCGGTAAAAGTGTGGTAACGCAACATATCCAAAACGCCAACTGCGGGCAAAGCTACCTTAGCCAAGTCCGGACGCTGCGTCATTACCGCTCCTACCAGCAAACCGCCATTAGAACCTCCGCGAATAGCCAGAAAGTCGGAACTCGTATATTTTTCTTTGACTAAATATTCGGCTGCAGCAATGAAATCGTCAAAGACATTTTGTTTACGTAACTGTGTTCCCGCATCGTGCCATTCTTTTCCGTATTCGCCACCGCCACGTAAATTAGGCACTGCAAATACACCTCCGTTTTCCATCCAGACTGCGTTAGCAATACTAAAATTGGGCGTCAGACTGATGTTAAAACCGCCGTAACCATAAAGAATGGTTGGATTTTTCCCATCTAGTTTCAATCCTTTTTTGTGGGTAATGAGCATAGGGATTTTCGTTCCGTCTTTCGAAGTGTAAAACACCTGCTTGGATTCGTAATTTTCTGATTGAAATTGACATTTCGATTTTCGATACACTTCCGATATCCCTGAATTAGGTTCGAATGCAAAAATAGTAGCCGGCGTGATATAATTGGTAAAGGTATAATACGCCGTTTTATCCTTCTTCTTTCCGCTAAAACCATCAGCCGTTCCTAATCCTGGAAGCTGGATTTCTCGCAATAATTTCCCCGAGTAATCGTATTGTTTTACCAATGAAACTGCATCTTTCATATAATGCGCAAAAATGTAGCCGCTACAAGTGGTCGGCTCTAAAACCTGAGTCGTTTCGGGAATTAAATCTTTCCAGTTTTCCGGTTTTGGATTACTAAAATCCACGGTTACAATGCGTTTGTTAGGCGCATTCTTATCGGTTACAATAAATAATTTTGTTCCTTCATTATCGATAATCGTGTTGTCACTATCAAAATTATCCACAATAGTCACAATAGGACTTTGCGGTTTTGTCAAATCCTGAATGTACAATTCGTTTCCATAAGTCGAAGTTGCGGCTGTAATAACCAAATAACGATCATCTTCGGTAACGCTACCACCAACATAGCGGCGTTTTTGGTCTTCGCCAAAAATAACTTTGTCTTCTTTTTGAGTTGTTCCCAGCGTATGGAAATACAATTTATGTTGGTCCGTTTTAGCCGATAATTCACTTCCTTCGGGTTTTTCGTAACTCGAATAATAAAATCCTTCATTGCCTTTCCAGGACAAACCACTGAATTTTACATCGAGCAAAGTATCTCCTATAATTTGCTTAGACAAAGCATCCATAACAATTACTTTCCGCCAGTCGCTGCCACCTTCGGAAATAGAATAAGCTACTTTTGAACCATCTTTAGAAAATGCCAATTCGCCCAAAGAAGTCGTTCCTTCTTTCGAAAAAGTATTCGGATCCAAAAAAACAGTTTCTTTTCCTGCGGCATCTTTTCGATACAAAACCGATTGATTTTGCAAACCGTCATTTTTAAAATAATAGCTAAAATCCCCTTCGATAAAAGGTTCTTTTATTTTTTCATAATTCCACAATTGCTCCAATCTGGTTTTTAATTGATTTCTGAACGGAATTTGTTCCAGATAAGCATTCGTAACCTGATTTTGCAATTTCACCCATCCTGCAGTTTCAACCGAACGGTCGTCTTCCAGCCAGCGATACGGATCGTTTACTTTTGTACCAAAATAATCGTCAACTGTTTTATCTTTTCTGGTTTCAGGATAATGAATGGATTTTGAAGTTTGGGCAAATGAAGTCATTACTGAAGTGATAATAGTTGTTATAATAATTGTTTTTAGCATAGCATCATACTATTGATTCAAACAAAAATAGGGATAAAAAAACCGCAAATTCACAAATTAAAAATTTATAATCTGCGAATCCGTGGTAAATATTTCTTGTGAACTTTGCAGTTAAAAATTCTACAGATTAAAAAAATAAACCATTAAGATATTTAAAAAATTAAGTTCCAAACTCAACTCTCTTAAATATCTTAATGGTTTAAATACTGTTTAACCACGAAGTACACAAAGCTTTGTGAGCTTTGCGTTAAACCTTATTTTCTTTGCGGTTAAAACATCTTATAAATTAAAATTCATCCCCAGAACAATGTTTCTTCCAATATTAGGAATCCCATCGGTTTTTAATCTTGAAAAATGGGCGATGTATTTTTTATCGAATAAATTGTTACCGTTTAAATTAACATTAAATTCGGTTTTTCCCCATTTTACTTTTCCTCCAAAACCTAAATTCACTAAAGTATAGCCGTTAGAACTGGTTTCAAAACCGCTCACCTTATCTTGATTAAAAGTGGTATTGACATTCAAACTGGCAAAACCTTCTTCGAACCAATTCTTAATTTTAAATTCGGTTCTGATGGTATTGTTCCAATTATTAGCCGGAATTAAAGGTAGAAAATCACTCCCGACACTTCGGGACTTTTTTCCGGTAACGGTTTCAAAACTGGTTTCGTAATGCAACCAATCCAACGGATGCGGGTGAAGATGCAAACCTACTTCACCTCCGTACAACTTGGCATTATCCTGAACATATTCAAACACATCAGTATCATCCATAATCTCACCCGTAGGCGAGGTATAAATGTAATTATTGATATGATTGTAAAATCCGTTTACAAAAAACTCAAAATGCGTATTTCCGTACTCTAAATTAATATCGGTTTGCAGGTTTTGCTCGGTTTTCAAATTAGCGTTTCCTATCTCGTAACGATTCGTTCCATGATGCACTCCATTAGAAGTCAACTCGGCCAAATTAGGTGCTCTAAAACCCGAAGCCACATTCATACGCAGTACTAATTCTTTTGAAATATTGGTTTTATATCCTAACGAAACATTTACACTATTGAAAGATCGGTTCAGGGCATCAAAATCGCCACCATGATGTTCGTGATCATGCTCATGTTCTTCCTCAGTTTCTTCATCATGATGCTCCTCCTCTCCGGCTTCATGTGCCAAAGAATTTAAATTACGGTTATCAAAACGCAATCCTGCCTGCAAAACACTTGTTCCCCATTCGTAATTCACCGTTCCAAAAACACCAAAATCATTCGTAGTAGCATCCGGAATCAAATATTCTTCTCCACGATTTTTATTGGTTTGGTGCATTCCCTGAATTCCTAAAACCGTTTCAAAACGCCCCGTTTTTGGCAAATGGTATTTTGCATTATAATTGTAAGTATTCAGCAGCATGTCTAAAGAAGCCTCATTGCCTTCTTCATATTCCATACGATTATTAGAAATATAACCTAAATCGACATCTAATTTTGAATTGCCAAAATAAATCACATTATTTAAACTCAATAAATGATTGTACACTTCCTGACGGGGAGATTCAGGATCTTTACTGTAAGTTTGCTCCGCCAAACCTTCTTCGGGAATTCCTAAATCCAGTTTGTTAAAATTGTATCGGACAACAGTAGAAAATTTGCTGTTGTTGTATCCTATTCCGGTTTTAAAATCGGTTTCGTTGTAACGGCTATTGGTTACCCGATCTCCTTGCCCGGTTTTATAATCCGAATGCGTATTGTGAGTTCCTCTGGCTAAAAATTTCCAGTTATCCGTGGATGTTTTCAGTCCCACTGAAGCATTGCTCCCCAATGTATTACTGAAATATTTTTGATTAAAATTTGCTTTAAAAGTGTGCGCATTGGCAAATTTTTCCGGATTAAAATACAAAACCCCTCCCATGGCATCCGAACCGTATAATAACGAAGCCGGCCCTTTGATCACCTCAACACTTTCGACTCCTGCATCATTTAACCCCAAACCATGCTCCGCTCCAAACTGCTGATTTTCGATACGAACTCCCTGAGAATACACTAAAACACGATTCCCGCTCAAACCACGAATCACCGGTTTCCCAATGGAAGTTCCGGTAGAAATCTGGGAAACACCGGGAATAGTTGCCAGTCCTTCTATTAAAGTCGAAGTCCCTTTTTGCTGTAAACTTTCTATACTTTCGTGTTCTACTTTCATCACGTTTTGCGATTGCATTTTATTAAAAGGAGTAGAAACAATTACCTCATCAATCTCCAGAATAGCATTTTCCATTTGGATATTCACAACGGTATTTTTAGTGAGTTTTTCGATCCATTGATTTATGGTCTTAAAACCCACATAAGAAAAAGCAATCCTGAAACTTCCGTTGGGCAAATTTTTAAAAGCGTATTTTCCATCGGCATCAGTAGTAGTTCCTTTGTGCAGTTCCGGAATATAAACCGAAGCTCCAATTATAGGTTGATTAGTTCCATCGGTTACTGTTCCCAAAACGGTATTTTGAGCCTGCAATAAAGCCGAAAACCCCATAAACAGGGCAATTATATATTTTTTCATTGAAATGATTGTATTGTTTGATTTCTCATAATCAAAATGAGAAATTATGAATAGAAAGAGTTTCTTAACAGAAAAACCATGTTAATTTGTCATTCCGACGAAGGAGGAATCTCATCAAGCGACTCACGCAACGAAGATTCCTCCTTCGTCGGAATGACAAGTTTGCGGTTCTGATTTATGAATTAAATTGTATTAAACAATACTTGCAGGAGGGCCGCGGTGCGCAAATAAACTCCCTGAGAAGGAAAGAATTTCTTTCGGATTAGTAGCGAAAAAAGGAATCGCTCTAAAATCAGAAAAGAAATGATAACTTATAAATTTAGGATACAAACAACTCCCAAAGGCAAACTGGCAAATGGCACAATGCTCAATTACTTTGTGTTCATGGGTTAGTTCTGACTTATTCTTAGTGGTGTCGTGATGACAGAATTTATGAGAAAGTTGTTCTTCTAAATGCTCATAACTATGAAAAGACTGGAACAGTATTGAGAACAATACCGCCGCTGCCAGAGTAAAACTAAATATCAGCTGTTTTCTTTTCATAGACTGCAAAGGTAAGCGGTGGGATTAAGAAATCCAAGGTGGGCTGATTTTGATTTTTCTTTAAAAAGCTTTTTGAAAAATTTGTAAGAATATTTTAATATATTTGAAAATAAATAAAACTCAACTAAAATTGAGTGTATATAAAATTCATTAAATATTTTATGAACTATTCTACTCACATTCATCAAGCTAAAATTCATTTTCCTGAGTTAAGACTACACTTACTTGATGAGTCAGAATTCAAAATATTTAAAAACGAAGATTTTGCCTTGAAATGTATTAATAAGTGTGTTGAGTTATGCAACAACGCATCTGAAAAACTGAAAATCAATTTAAACTTCGCAGTTAATTATAATTATGCTTTTAATGCAAAAGCGACTGTAAGAAAACAACATTCATTAATTACATTCAACATAGGACTAATTGAAAAGTTAGAAAATATTATATATGAGTCTATTGAGCTTTTTCTTTATGAAAATATTGCAAGTTTAATTATTCAAGAAAGTGAAAAAGAAAGATTAAAAAAAATTTCAACTACATGTTGTATTTACTATCTCTTCTATCATGAACTTGCACACGTGATTCAATCAAGTGAAGCTAAAGAAAGTAATACATTTGATCTTCAAGAACAATATTCAAATGAAAGACCATTTGATATTAGACAGCATATCTACGAATTTGACGCTGATCTTTTTGGTTCATCAATGAGTACGTATAAATTACTAGAAAAAATAAAAAACATCAATAATCAATTCGAGATATTTGATTTGTTTAATTTTTTAACTGCACTGCTATTCACAACAGGAAATATAATAATCATTTTTTCTGGAAACTTATTTCAGAAAATCTACTACAGAGAAAACAGTCATCCTCATCCAATAATTCGGATACTAAAAATTAACGAACAGATTATGTCATTTGCATCAAAAAACTTAGCAATACAGAGAGAATTTTTCGACGCAATTCTCCAAAGATCTGCAACTATGATAAGTCAACTTGAATATTCTGAAAAAATAAGAGTAAATTACACTGAACTATATAAAAATAACAAGGATGAAATTATTAAATACATTGACGAAATTGAAGTTAAAAATGAAAACCACAGTGAATTGATAAGATTCAAAACACAAGAAATTTTTAATATTTTAAATTATTAAAAAACACCCAATCGCTCGAATATACACAAACGTTAGCGCTGCATTGCATTCCGCAACAGTGAATAAAAATAAAACTCAATACTTATAAGTTTCTGGATGAGATTCCTCGTTCCTCGGAATGACAAAATTGCGGAAACTGACTTCTAATGAAAAACAAAACTCAATAAAGCCAATCTATTGATTTAAAAAAACTTGCAATTGCGTAACTTTTAAGTTACCTTTGGAAAATGAAAGTACGTGAAGTCATAGCTTACAAAAACTATTTTGAAAATTTTCTTCTGGAACAGCCTAGAAAAGTTCAGGACAAAATTTTTAAGATTATTGAAGCGATTGAAACTCTCGAACGTGTTCCATCCAATTATTTAAAATCGATGGAAGGAACTAACGGACTTTATGAAGCAAGAATACAACTGGCTTCTAATATCTGGAGAGTTTTTTGTTTTTTCGACAATGGCAAACTAGTGATTCTTCTCAATGGCTTTCAAAAGAAAACGCAAAAAACTCCAAAAAATGAGATTGAAAAAGCGTTACGATTAATGAATCAGTATTATCAGGAAAAATCAAATGAACATGGAAACTAAAAGTTGGAAAGAAATTAAAGATACTGTTTACGGTGAAAAAGGAACCGAAAGACGTGACGAACTGGAACGAGATTTTGAAGGTTTTAAAATTGGCTTACAATTAAAAAAAGCCCGTGAAGCCAAACATCTTACTCAAACAGAACTTGGTGAACGCATTGATAAAAAACGTGAATACATTTCCCGAATTGAAAACAACGGAAGCAACTTAACACTAAAAACGCTTTATGATATTGTAGAAAAAGGTTTTGGCGGAAAAGTTACTATCAATATTGAAATCTAATTTTGCACAAAAAATCCCAACCGCTCAGATATACATAAAAGCAAGCGAAGCATTGCTTTCTGTTCCCAGCAAGATGAGATTGCTTCGCTGCGCTCGCAATGACAATGTAGTCCATAAAAAAAGCTTCTCAATCGAGAAGCTTTTCTGTTTATAGTGATTTAGTAATTACACTAAGTTGTTCGCTACTAAATATTCAGCAATTTGAATTGTGTTAGTTGCAGCACCTTTTCTTAAGTTATCGGCAACAATCCACATGTTTAAAGTATTAGCTTGTGACTCGTCTCTTCTTAAACGACCTACGAAAACTTCGTTTTTACCTTGAGCGAATAATGGCATTGGGTATTCAAACTCTTGTAAGTTATCCTGAACCACAACTCCATCAGTGTTTTCTAAAATACTTCTTACTTCATTGATATCAAAATCATTTGAGAATTCTACGTTAACCGCCTCAGAGTGTCCTCCTACGATTGGCACACGAACTGCAGTAGCCGTAACTTTAACAGAATCATCACTTAAGATTTTCTTAGTTTCTTTAACTAATTTCATCTCTTCTTTAGTGTATCCGTTATCTTCAAAAACATCACATTGAGGAATCGCATTACGGTGGATTTGGTATTTATAAGCCATTTCTCCGTCAATTCCGGCGTACTCGTTTTCTAATTGTTTAACCGCTTTTACACCAGTTCCAGTGATAGATTGGTAAGTAGAAACAATTACACGTTTGATGTTGTATTTTTTATGCAAAGGTGCCAAAGCCAAAACCATTTGAATAGTCGAACAGTTTGGGTTAGCAATGATTTTGTCCTCTTTTGTTAATTGGTCAGCATTTATTTCAGGAACAATTAATTTTTTAGTAGGATCCATTCTCCAAGCCGAAGAGTTATCCACAACAGTTGTACCTACTTCAGCAAATTTTGGAGCCCACTCTAATGAAGTTCCTCCACCAGCAGAGAATAAAGCAATTTCAGGTTTCATTTCCACAGCAGTAGCTAATCCAACTACTTTGTATGTTTTTCCTTGAAATTCCATTTCTTTACCTACTGAACGCTCAGAAGCTACAAGGATTAATTCGTCATTAGCTTTCACAAAGTTTCTTTCTGCCAAAACCTGTAACATTACTTCTCCAACCATCCCGGTTGCACCCACAACTGCTATTTTCATATCTGTATATTGTTATTTTATTAAAATCAAATTTTGAACTGCAAAAGTAAGTATTATTCAAAGGAAAACAAGCGTGTTCACAAAAAGTAACAAAAAGTTACAAATTTAACAAAATAGAAAAACCACCCCTTTATGGAGTGGTTTAGTTGAACATATAGTGAAGCGGTATTACTTTTTTAACAAGTCTCTAATTTGAGTTAATAACTCTTCTTGAGTTGGTCCAGCTGGTGCAGCAGGTGCAGGAGCTTCTTCTTTCTTTTTCATTTTCTCAGCAGCTCTTAAAACAACAAAAATAAAGAATGAAATAATCACAAAGTTAATTACTGCCTGAACAAAGTTACCATAAGTTATTACTGAAGCCCCGGCAGCTTTAGCAGCAGCCAAATCAGCATAACTATTTCCGTCTAAAGAAATAAACTTGGTAGTAAAATCGATTCCACCTGTCAATAAACCTACGATTGGCATGATAACATCTTCAACTGCAGAACCCACAATTTTACCAAAAGCACCACCAATAACAACAGCAGTGGCTAAACTCAATACGTCGCCTTTCATTAGAGAGGCTTTAAAATCGCTAAAAAATCCCATAATTTATCCTTTTTATAATTACACTAATTTTTGATTTTTCTAAATTAATATTTTTTTTAACAAAAAAAACATTTCAACAAAAAAAACATACTAACGATAGAACACTCGTTTCACCCGCTGCGAAATACTGGTCAATATTTCGTATGGAATGGTATTGAGTTTTTCGGCAATGAAAGAAACATTGGGATTTTCTCCAAAGATGATCACTTCATCACCTTCGGCACAATCAATTTCAGTGACATCCACCATCAGCATATCCATACAAACACTGCCCAGGATAGTTGCTTTTTGCTCTTTTATAGTTACATAACCAACACCATTACCCCAGGCTCTGGCAATACCATCGGCATAACCTATCGGAATTGTAGCGACTTTGGTTTGTTTATCAGCCATAAATCTTCGACCATAACCCACACTATCTCCCGCCGGAATAGTTCTGATTTGAGAAATAATGGATTTTAATGTCCCCACATTTTCTAACTTTTTTTGCTCCTCGGCATCGTTAGAAACACCATACAAACCAATTCCCAGACGCACCATATCAAATTGCGTATCCGGGAAATTAGAAATTCCAGAAGTATTCAAAATATGACGAATAGGATGGATTTCTAATTCAGTCATAATCTTTGAAGATAATTTATCATAAAGTACAATTTGCGAAAGCGCAAAATCATAATATTTAGAATCATCGCTCGTAGCCATGTGCGACAATATGCTTTGAACCCTTACATTAGTATTCCCCTTTAAAATCGCAATCATTTCGTCAACGGTATTTTCTTCAAATCCCAAACGATGCATGCCCGTGTCCAGTTTAATATGAATTGGAAAATGACTGAGATTCTTTTGTTTGGCAATTTTCAAAAAGGCATGCAAACCTTTCAAACTATATATTTCAGGTTCTAATCCATACTGAATAATCGCAGAAAAACTGGTACTCTCCGGATTCAAAACCATAATTGGCAATTTGATTCCGCCATTTTTTAACGAAATTCCTTCATCGGCGAAAGCCACACCCAGATAATCCACTTTGTGATGTTCGAGTAATTTGGCTATTTCGAGTCCGCCATTTCCATAACCAAAAGCCTTGACCATCACCATTATTTTGACCTTGGGTTTCAACTTTGATTTAAAGAAATTCAGATTATAACTGATTGCATTCAGGTTAATTTCCAGAACGGTTTCATGGGTTTTCTCTTCGAGTAAAGTTACAATCTCTTCAAACTGAAACGAACGCGCTCCTTTTATCAGAATACTTTCATTGGAAAAATCCAGTTTTTCAAAATTCGAGATGAACTCGGCTGTGGTTTTAAACGTAATACAATTCGAAAATGTATCTTTAAACTCCGAAATAGTTGTACCAATTCCGATAACGCGATTAATTTTGTTCGAAACAATCAACTGCGCTACCTTAGCATACAATTGTTCGTTAGGAAAACCACTCTGAAAAATATCCGAAAGTATCACGGTTTTCTTTTGGAATTGATTCTGACTTTCTAAAACATCCAAAGCAATCTTAAGCGACTGAAAATCGGAGCTGTAACTATCGTCAATGATTGTACAATTGTTGATTCCGTTTTTCACTTCCAGACGCATTTCGACCGGAAAAAGCATTTCCATTCTCGATTGAATTGCATCACTTTCGTAATCAAAATACAGCAACACCATTAAGCAGGAAATCGCATTTTCAATAGAAGCCTTATCAATAAAAGGAATTTTTAATTCATAAGAATTGCCTTTGTAAGTATAAAACAAAGTTGTTTCGTGACTAGCAATTTCTTTTTTAAACACAAAAACATTGGCATTTTCATCTTTAAAACTCCAGGAAAAAGCTTTAGTTTTAGCACTGATATGTTTTTCAATCTGTGCGCTTTTTTGATAAATCAAAACTTCGGCATCCTGAAACAACAGCATTTTTTGCTGGATTTTTTCTTCCAAATCAGCAAAACCTTCGTCATGTGAGGAACCTATATTAGTCAACACACCAATAGTAGGCTTGATGATTGTTTCCAGTTTATCCATTTCGGAAACGGTAGAAATCCCCGCTTCAAAAATGCCCAGATTGTGTTTTTCATTAATCGCAATTACCGATAACGGCACTCCCACCTGAGAATTATAACTCTTAGGACTTCGAATCACATTATAATCAGGGCTTAAAAGAAAATTAAGCCATTCTTTGACAATTGTTTTTCCGTTACTTCCGGTTAAACCAATAATTGGAAATTCGAAAAGAGAACGGTAATAAGCGGCAAACTGCTGCAAAGCCGCTAAAGTATTTTCTACAATTAAAAAATTGGCACTATCCTCACAATTTGGCGGAACATGAGTCACCACAAAATTTTTCACTCCGTTTTCAATTAAATCTTTGATATAATGGTGCGCATCATTGTTAGGACCAACTAAAGCAAAAAACAGCGTATGTGTACTATTTTGCAGCGAACGGCTATCAATCGATATATTATCTATGGTTGCTTCGGGATTAATCCCAAACCATTTAGCGTCCAGAATGGAGATGCAGTTTTTGATTATTATACTCATTGATTTAAAAAACGGAATTAAGACTAAATACTTCCTCAAAAATAAGACTTCTTTTTAAATTGAAACCACACAGTTGAAGTTAAAAAAAGGGACTCAAAATAAAACTAATCAGAATAGACAATGACTTTTTACAACTTTCGTTATATTTGTGAGTCTAAGCTGTTTCACAATGCCAAAAAGAATTTTCCCTTTTTTCTCTTATATTTTTCATCCGGTATTCATCCCGATATACGCTACGCTTTTTTACCTTTTCTCTAACCAATCTTATTTTATAAATAAAGAAAAATATTTGGTTTTGCTTCAGGTAAGCATCATCACCTTTGTTATTCCAATACTCTTTTTTTTCCTGCTTCGACGAATTGGAAAAATTAGTTCAGTCATGGTACCTGAATTATCAGAGCGAAAATTTCCTCTAATCATTCAATGTTTTCTGATTATACTTTTGGTTCGAAAAAGCATCACACTCGAACTTTATCCTGAACTGCATTTTTTTCTGTTAGCCGCATTATTCAGTACTTTGATGGCATTATCGCTCTTATTTTTTAACATCAAAGCCAGCTTGCACATGATGGGAATAAGCGCCTTAACTTTTTTTGTTTTCGGCTTGAGTTTACACCATCAGACTCCCAATACCTCTCTAATAGTTTTTCTGGTTTTAATGAATGGTTTTGTGGCTTCATCAAGATTAACAATGAAAGCGCACACACCCAAAGAATTGATTATTGGAGTACTTTTAGGAAGTATTCCACAAATACTTTTACTGTTTGTATGGCTGGGTTATGCTTACAATATATAGAAAATCACACCTACCGTAACTGCATTGGTATTTATTTTCTGCCCATCAATTTCAGCTGATTTGAAAATAGGATTCAAGCCATAATAAGCATATACATTAAAAGTATTATAACCGGCCGACAAGTACAATCCGTAGAGGAATTTATTAAAATCGGCATTATTGGTAATCACTGTACGCCCTTCGCTATTTTCCAGCACCGACTTACTGTATGCCAGATAACTAAATTTCATTCCGCCGTAAATACGCCAAAACTTATAACTTTCATAAGTAGAAGTACGCCATCTGAACTCAACAGGCACATCGATTAATAACTGGGTAAATTTATTTTTATCAAAACCCGACGATCCTAAAACGCTATACATTGCCTCCTGAGCGGTTCCGGTAATTCCTATATTTTGGTTGTAATTATTATAACTCACTCCTAAACCGGTTGCAAAAGCTTTGGTTCGCAATTTATTAATGGGCATATCTCTTAAAAAACCACCCGAAATACCAATTGAGAATTTTTGCTGAGATACTCCTGCCGGCAATTCCTGCAATGTATTGTAGTTAAACCCAAAATAAAACTGATCTTCTCTGTATAAAGAATCTATTTTAACCTCCTTTGGAGCCTGTTTGTCCTCTTGTCCAAAAAGACTAAAAAAAGACAATAATAGCAAAACACTAAAAAATAACTTTTCTCTAAATTGATTTTGAAGTCGCTTCATTGTTCGCTGTTTTTCCTTTAAAATTTCACCTTTAACACTTATTTTTCACCATTAAGAAATTAAGTTTATTAAGCCTAAACTTTCTTAATTTCTTAATGGTAAAATTAGCTTTTTAAAACACAACTCTTAAGTATTTAAAACAAAAAAAGAGCAAAAAAATTGTAATCCTAAAAGCTGTTACAACTTTTTGAATATAAATAAAACGAAAAAAATAGTTTTATATTTGATCTTTAATAGGATTGGGCACAGGTAAATACCTGCGCTAACGATTGAGGCAAAACTGCGCGATCGGGGTTTATATCAGGTGGAGGAGCAATGAAATTTGTACAGTATTCTGGGAAGGGACTTACAGCTTTAAAAAGTACTGAATTTGCCGCTCAAAGTGAGAAAGCAATTATTGAAATCATGGGAAAAATGAAAGCTGGTGATATGTCTCTTCAAGCTGAAGCTGTATATACCTATCTTTACAAAGGTGAAAGATATATTTTAGATGGACATCATAGAATAGAGGCAGCGATTAGATCTGGTGGAACTATAGAAGCCATTGAATTAAGTGGAATGAAAATGTATGGAAAGTTTGCAACTAAAATAGAGGAAATCTGGGCTGGACTACATTTTTAAAATAAAATTTTTATGGAAAATATATTAAGAGAATACGTGGGTTTTATAAGAGCATTTGAAAACTCTCTTAAAATTAAGTATAACACAAGTAAAAATCCTTGTACTATTGCAGGTAGCGTTTTTGAAAGAAAGGGAACTATTAATGGTATAGATTATTGGTTTCATGGATCTGGATGTACTGCCGAAAAAGATAGTGTTATTTATGCTTATGACATTTCTGCTTTTGTTGAAAATGAAATTGAGTTTTCGTTATGGAAATTTTCCGAATTCATTAGAACGCATCCAAAATATAGTTTACTAAAATATAGTTCAGAAGATATAGAAAATGAATTAGCTAAACTTATAGATAAAGGGATATTATCATGGTTAGTTATAATGGGACGCACCTACAAAACATATAGGGTTGTTATGTAGTTTTATGATTTAAGCAGTATTTTTAATATTAGAATGTGAAATCAAATTGCTTCGATTTCACATTTTTTTTTATGATTGAAATGGAGTTTTTTAAAATGTATTGTTTTATCAGATTTGTTTTGACAATCTTTGTGGGTAAATACCTCCGCTAACGATTGGGGTAAGTCTGGGCGGTTGTGTGTTAACCCGATTGTTCGAACTTGTAGCATTAGATAAAAGTTAGCGCAGGCTTTTGCCTGTGCCCGCAAAGTAGAAATAAAAAAGTTGTAGTAATAAAAAACTACAACTTTTTTTTATTCCAGAGGTACAATGTTTTATGGAAATCTGATTGCTTATTTTATGTAAAACATCAATAGGGATGGGCTTTAGCCCGTTCTATAATTAAGATCCCAAATTGGCTTTAGCCAAAACGTATTAAATTTTGGCTAAAGCCTTATCATTTACAAAACTCAATCATCTGGCTAAAGCCTGACGCTATTGAAAATGAAACTGTTGAGTGACTAAAACAAAAAAGGAGCAAAAATTGCTCCTCTTTATACTTTATCTTTGATTTCCTCTGATTCCTCTTTCAAGACCTCTTAATTCGGCTAAACCTCTTAATCGACCAATTGCAGAATAACCCGGATTCATTTTCTTATCTAAATCATCCAGCATCTGGTGACCGTGATCAGGACGCATTGGCAATCTGTAATCCGGACGACCATTAGCAATTCTCTTATCCTGTTCTTCAACAATAGCTTTCATCACGCCGTACATATCCACATCGCCATCCAAATGGTCTGCTTCGTAGAAATTTCCTTCAGCATCACGTTTAGTTGCTCTTAA
Source organism: Flavobacterium palustre (assembly GCF_014639535.1). Classification (GTDB taxonomy): domain Bacteria; phylum Bacteroidota; class Bacteroidia; order Flavobacteriales; family Flavobacteriaceae; genus Flavobacterium; species Flavobacterium palustre. Next base: position 348,464 of record NZ_BMGA01000001.1, read on the forward strand.
GTGAATAAAATTGATACGGTGACCTAAACGTTCTACCATTCCAACCAAGTCATTATCTTCTCTTACACCGTAAGAACCGGTACAAAAACACAATCCGTTACTTTTACTATCTACTACTTCAATCAATTGTTTCGCATCAGCTTCAGTACTTACAACCCTTGGCAAACCTAAAATTGCATAAGGCGGATCATCAGGATGGATTGCCATTACAATTCCAGCTTTTTCAGCAGCCGGAATAATTTCTTTTAGGAATTCGTATAGATTATTTCTCAATTCGGCATCACCTATTTCTGCATAATCGTCTAATGCTGTCTGCAATTGCTCAACAGTATATCCTTCTTCAGCTCCTGGTAATCCGGCAATAATATTTTTAACCAATAATGTTTTTTGGTCTTCGTTCATCGCTTCGAAAACCTTCGTTGCTTTGGCTACTTCTTCCGCTGTATAATCGTTTTCAGCTCCTTTTCTTTTTAACAAAAACAATTCGAAAGCAGCAAATTCCATTCTGTCAAAACGCAAAGCTTTAGAACCATCGGCAACTTCAAAAGACAAATCAGTTCTTGTCCAGTCTAAAACCGGCATGAAATTATAACAAACCGTATCGATACCACAAGCACCTAAATTTGCTATACTTTGACAGTAATTTTCAATGTATTTTTTATAATCTCCTTTACGGGTTTTGATGTTTTCGTGAACCGGGATACTTTCAACAACTGACCAGGTCAATCCGGCATCTTCGATTTCTTTTTTTCTTTTTTGAATTTCTTCAACTGTCCAAACAGTTCCGTTCGGAATGTGGTGCAAAGCCGTTACAATTCCGGTAGCTCCCGCCATTTTAATATGAGAAAGTGGCACAGTATCTTTTGGTCCGTACCATCTCCAGGTTTGTTCTATTCCCATTTTATTTTGATTATTTTATGTGTTTTAAACTCCAGAATAAGCTAAAAATCCTCCATCTACGGCAACAACAATTCCGGTTACAAAACGCGAATCAGGATTACAAAGCCAAAGCAAAGTACTGTCTAAATCATTTGGCTGACCAAATCGTCCCATTGGTGTTTGTGAAAGGATTTTATTTCCTCTTTCGGTCAAACTTCCGTCTTCGTTAGTCAATAAAGTTCTGTTTTGTTCGGTTAAGAAAAAGCCTGGTGAAAGTGCATTGACACGGATTCCTTCTTTAGCAAAATAAACCGAAAGCCATTCTGTTAAATTACTAATTGCCGCTTTGGCAGCACTGTAAGCAACAACTTTTGTCAAAGGATGAAAAGCACTTACTGAAGAAATGTTCAGGATACTGCATCCTTCTCTTCCTATCATATCGGCAGCAAAAACCTGAGTTGGCAACAAAGTACCAATAAAATTCAGGTCGAATACAAAACGTAATCCTTCCGTATCTAAACCAAAAAATGTTTGTAAACCTTCTGCTTTATTTTCTCTGTCAAATGAAACATCAGCACTAGTTCCTTTTGGATGATTTCCTCCTGCTCCGTTAATTAAAATATCAACTAAACCTAGTTCTTCATTAATTTCCTTGTGTGCTTTTCTTAAACTCGCTTCATCACAAACATCAGCAGAAACACCTATTGCTTTCCCACCTGCATTATTAACTTCTTCAGCTAGTTTTTGAGCTTTTGCCAAATCTCTTCCTAATATGGCAACCTTAGCACCTTGTTTTGCCAGTGCATTTGTAAATCCGGCACCTAATACTCCAGCACCTCCAGTTATTACGACTACCTTATCTTTTAGTCCTGTAATTATATCCATTCTGCTTTTTTTGTAAGTTTTAGCGAAACTACAAAAAAAGATTTATTTATTTCCTTTAATCGTTATCTTAAGCGGATTAGCTAACAATTTGGCTTGTTTTTGTAATAAAGTATCCCAGTCTGCCTGATTGGAAACCTGACCGCTTTTTTGCCAGGCAAAACCAGCGTAGTAAGTCAACTTATTTTCTTTTGGTTTTGTAATTACCAATAAATTACTTTGATCTTTCTCTTTGGAAACATTCGAAAAAGCATCACTCACTAACTTTGGATTCATCACAATTCCTTCGCCTAAGAAAACACCATCAATTGTTTCCCCATGACGGAACCAGCCTTCTTTTTTATTGATTTTTACTTCGCCTTTGTTTTCGTGCAGAGAAATTCCTGTGGCGTAATTCGGGATTTGTTTTTGGGCATCAATTGTAATTTCAAACTTAGAAAAATTCGAACCTAAATCTAACGAAATCCTTTTGATTTCCTTAACCTCATACGAACTCCAGGGTGCATAAGTCAGTTCGAAAACAGTACGCAACGGTCCAACAGCAATGGTTTTGTAACTCACAAAATTTTTAGAAACTGCCAATTTATTGTTTTCCCAAATTCCGCTTCCTCCTGTACCACGACTTGCACCTACATGATACGGATCATAACCCTCACCGTGATCAATATGGTAATAGCCCGGTTTTTTTACATTCTCGGCATACCATTTATTGATAATGGATTTGTCGGTTCTTTTGAGCCAAAGATCGATTCCGCTGCTCAATGTGCCATCAGGGCGTTTTTCTTCAACTCTTTTTTGAGCATCAGGGCCATAGGTTCTAAAAGCGACCTTATCATTTTCCCAGGCATAATCATCGGTACGTTCCGGCACAAAACGGGAATAAGTAGTAACTTGACTTTCCAGCAAAGTGATATTTCCATCAAAAATAACTTCATAATTCGCCGTTGCTTTCGCCGAAACTTCCGCCTGAAACAACAGTTCATCTCCAATTCCATCCTGATTGTAATCAATCCATTGCAGAACAACAAATTCAGATGTTCCTGCTTTTTTGATTCGAAGATCTTGCTGTTTATTGCCTTTTACCAAATCCAAAAGCGGTTTTCCTGAAACAGCTACCACTTCATTACGTGAGAAATCCAAATTGTTTTTTACTGAAATTTTTGTGAATTTATTTTGGGCATTCGCCAAAACAGAAAACGAAAAAAACACGAACAAACATTTCCACAAATTCATATCGTTTCTCATAAATTCTAAAATTGATTATCAAAAAAACAAACCGTTCGCTCCGATGGAGCTTCCTTACCAGGACTCTTTTTTTCTACAAATAGTTCGTCCCGATGGGACTGATTTGAGCTCCGTATGGAGCGAACTATTTGTAGTAAAATGAATTTTTACGTTTTTTTAGCTCCGTCGGAGCGGGCTGTTTATTAAACATTATGTTTTATTTTCACCATTAAGAAATTAAGAGAATTTAGACTTAATGTAACTTAATCCCTTAATGGTAAAAAATAATTTATTTTTTCAGAGGTTGAATTCCTTCCAATGTAGGTTTGGCAGCAATGATATTTCCTTCTTCGTCAAAATACAATCGGTCAATACACACTTCCCGGTTATATCCTGCTGAACGTCCCATTGTAATTCCTTTTGGAATGGTAAAACGGTGATAAACCATATACCATTCATCCGTTCCCGGAATCTGGATTACCGAGTTGTGACCTGTGCCATAAATTCCCTGAGAAGGATCTTTAGCCAATATTAAATTATCTGTAGGAATATTAAAATTCCCCAGCGGAGAATCAGACGTTGCGTAACGCACTCTGTAGTTTTCGCTTCGGGTATCATCTTCTGACCATAAGAAATAATACTTCCCTTTTCTGTAAAAAACCTCGGTGCCTTCTCTAAAAGTACGGTCTGGTTTTAAGACTGTCAAAGTATTTTCTTTTACAGAAATCATGTCGTCATTCAATTCGACTCCCACCATAAATCCGTTCCCATAATACAAATAACTTTTTCCCGAAACAGGATCAGTAAACACATCCGGATCAATAATCTGACCTCTTGTAATTCCGTTAGGTTTTGTAGCTACTAATGGCTTTCCAATATCCGTAAACGGTCCCTGCGGATTATCGCTTACTGCTACGCCGATTTTCCCTTCCCCAGTGTAATAAAAGAAATATTTGTATTGTCCGTTTATTTTTTTCTCGGCTGCTGCAGGCGCCCAGGCTTTTACATCGGTCCAGACAACATCTTTTTTCAAATCCAACAAAATGCCGTCATCTGTCCAATCGACTAAATTAGTGGATGAAAAACTCTTGAAAGAATCGCCACTCCATTCAAAAAAACCATCGCTGGTAGGATACAAATGGAAACGATTATCCTTGTTAGAATATAAAATTTCAGGATCAGCATAATAGCCCGTTAATGATGGATTATTTCTAACTAACGCTTCTACATCTACAGTCATTTTTCCTAAATCGCCCAATTCAAAATCATATTTCACTGCTTTTTGAGAAAAATCCTGAGCAGCGGACGGACTTACTGATACACCTTGATTGGTTTTAAATTCCGGATCAAAATGTTTCAAATCAGTTCCGCTTTTTACCGGAAGCAACATTTTTTTATTTTCGACATCAACTACAATATTATTTTGTTTGATAGCTGCTGATTGCGTTGCTACAGCTCCATTTGAAAACCACCCAAATTTATCAATTAACCTTTGTGCTTCCGTTTTGGTAATTGGTAAAACCGTACCATGTCTTGGATGGAAATTCATCGAAATATTCTCATCAATTACTTTGAAATTTTTCAAATCAGTTGAAGAGGTAAACTGGTATTTCCCTTTTCTGTACATATCGTACATTAAGATATAAGTATCGGAATTGTTTAATTTAAAAACACCCGAACCTTCAACCGATTCATTAGTCTGATCCACATATTCGTCTTTCAACACATATCCCGAAGTCAGTTTATCTGAAATGGCTACCTTAATTCCTTTATCGGCAGTGTCTTCTGTTTTTAAGAACAAATGAAATTTCCCGTCTTTTTCGATAATATCGGCATCAATGCAGGAACCTTTTGTTGGACTGAAAAACAGTTGTTTTGGCACGGTTTCCAATGCTGTAAAATCTTTATTGGCATACGAATAATAAACAATATCCTTTCCTCCCGGTTGTAACATCGAGAAGTACAGCATGTATTTCTTAGCCTTAGCATCATAAATAGTTTGTGGCGCCCAAACTCTGGTAACATCTTTAAATCCCGAAAACACTTTTGAAATATCTACTTTGGAAGAAGTCCAATTTACTAAATCAGTCGATTTTAAAAGAATCATGGCCTGATTATCCCAGCCGTTTGCGGTTTGTAAATCGGTTACAGTCATGTAAAAAGTTCCATCGGTTCCTCTTAAAATATGAGGATCACGCACACCTCCTGTAGTACTGATTGTCTCCGAAGCAATAACGGGTTTATTGTCATTCAACGCATAATAATTATAGCCGTCTTTACTGATGGCAAAACGAATGGCTTCGTCTGTTTTTGCATTTCCTGTGAAATAGACAAACAGGTAAGCACTGTTATTTTCGGCAACTTTTTTAGTGACGCTGCAAGAAGAGAAGAGTACTAAAACCAAACTTATTGAAATAGCTAAAAATATAGCTTGTATTTGTTTCATATTTGTAGATACTATTTGTTTTTTTAAAAGAATAGGCATTGTTAATTATGACTTTTTATTTCTTATTTCAATATAAAAAATGGAACAATCCCGATAGCTATCGGGACTGATTTTAGCAGATTATCACAGATTGAAAAACTACAAAAAATCCGTTTTTATTTATTCAATCTGTGTCATCTGTGTCCTGTCTTTATTTAGTCCGCTTAGCGGACAATCATATTATTAATTATTTGAATCCAACAAACTCAAAGTATAGCTATAGCTGTATTTTGGTGCGGTAAGCAAATATTGCTCATGTGGTAGTGATTTCCAGCTATCATCACCTCCCACACCGCGTTGTGCTAAATCTACATGTACAAATACCTTGTCCTGCGGTTTCACATCATTGGTATGGCGTTGCATTTTAGTTTTCCCCGGGTCTAAAGATTCCGTTGAAACATTTAACGTACTAAAACTTAGCGGCTGCTCTCCGGTGATTTTCAAGCCTAATCCTTTGCTATTTTGCAGACTAAACCATCTTGCATCGGTTTTATTTCCACACTCCTGCGGACGGATGTATTCCCAAACAAACTGATTCGCCACCTTATCCTGATGAATTCCCAAGAAAGAAGCTGTTTTTCTGTCCGAATAATTTTCTAATGGCCCACGACCATAATAGCTCAGATTCTCATAAGCTCCCGGAAGCTCTAAACGCATCCCAAAACGAGGCATTTCAGGCATTTTTTTATCGGTAATATCAATATTTGCCGTTACTTTTATTGCTCCGTTATTTTGAATCAAATAATTGACAATGTAAGGTATTTTGGCTTCAGCCAAAGCATATTCAACGGCAATTGGCAATCCTGATTCCGTTTGTTTTCCTACCGTAACCGATTTTACTTCCGGATTTGAATGAGCTTCTCTCCATGCCACTAATTTCTCCTGCATTTTGTTCCCAAAATCATTGTCTGTTGGTGCTCTCCAGAAATAAGGTGTTGGAAAATGAGTCACAACTTCGGCATTATCATTTTTTAACTGATAACTTTTAATAACACCTTTAGCCAAATCAAAAGTTCCGGTAATTGCATTGGTCTCAAAAGACAATTCATCCCCTCTTTTCTTGATTTTCAATTCCTTCTTTTTCGAAATTTCCATTGTTTTTTCAGCAAAGAAATTCCCTTTTCCGATGGCAAATTGCTCTCTGGCTACTTCGTGATTTACAGGAACTAAATCAGTAGCTGTTTTTGTGTAAGCATAAACGTTTAGGAAATATTCCCCCTTAGCACTCAAAGTTTCAAGAGGCAAATCAATCGTTACACTCTGCTCCGGATCACAATCTGTATTGAATGTGTTTTCCTGAATTAACTGGCCATTTTTGAGTAATTCAAACTTAAATTGGTACTGATTCAAATTAGTATAATGAAATATATTTTTGATTGTCAATTGGTTTTGTCCTTTCAGACTAAACAAAATATCCTGATATACTTTTTTCACCTCAGCTAATCCCGGATGTGGAATCCTGCCTGCATTTACTAATCCGTTAGCACAAAAATTCTCGTCATTAAGCAAATCTTTTCCACCTAAATCACCTCCGTAAGCATAAAAAGGAGTTCCGTTTTCATCTTTGGTTTTAATTCCCTGATCAACCCAATCCCAAATAAATCCACCCTGCATGTGTGGACTACTGTTGATAATGTCAAAATACTCCTGAAAATTACCGTTACTGTTTCCCATAGCATGTGAGTATTCACACATGATAAAAGGTCGGGTTTTATCCGTTGCTGCGGCATATTCTTTCATGTATTTTATGGTTGGATACATTGGAGCCACAATATCAGTATTCGCATTTTCTTTAGCCTGTTCCGAATGTACCAATCGAGACGCATCTCTGTTTTTCAACCACTTGTATGCTTCATAAAAAACAGGCCCGTTACCGCATTCGTTCCCCATAGACCAGATAATAACCGAAGGATGATTTTTATTGATTTCCAACATACGTTTGATACGATCTAAATGCGCCGGAAACCACATTGGCACATAAGAAGGATGCTTAGACTCAGCAGAAATGTTTTGCCCCTCAACCCCCATTCCGTGGCTTTCTATATTGGCTTCATCCACCACATAAAGTCCGTACTCATCACATAACTGATACAAATAAGGATCATGCGGATAATGGCTCATTCGGACAGCATTGATATTATTTTGTTTCATCAATTCTATATCCCTGCGCATCGTTGGGTGGTCAGGAACGTGTCCTTTGGTTTCGTGATGATCCTGAGTATTTACACCACGCACCAATATTGCTTTGCCATTGACTAAAAGTTGGGCGTTTTTCATTTCGACTTTTCTGAAACCTGTTTTCCCATAAATAACTGAATTTTCATCAGGGTTAGCACTTTCCAGTTTTATGATATAACGATACAAATAAGGCGTTTCTGAACTCCATTTGTTCACATTATTGACAGTAGAATTAAAAGTAACTTCCTTAGTTGTATTCGTAACTTTTTTAGTTTCGGCATATACTTTTTTGCCTTGAGCATCTAACAAAGTCAGCGTTAGATTGGCATTTTTGATTTTATTTTGCTGAAAAGCTCTTAGCTGAACGGCGGTTTTAAAAAGTCCGTTAGTGTAATTTTCGTCTAAATCGCTGTGTACAAAATAATCCCAAACCGTCAGTTTTGGAACAGCCTGCAAATACACACTGCGCTCAATACCGCTCAATCTCCAGAAATCCTGATCTTCTAAATAACTTCCATCATGCCAACGGAAAACCTGAACTGCCAGTACATTTTCTCCTTTTTGTAAAAACGGAGTCACATCAAATTCGGCTGCTGTTTTGGCAGCTTTGCTCATTCCTACTTCTTTCCCGTTAAGGTAAACACAGGCGTAACCTGAAATAGAACCAAAATGAAGAATCACCTCTTTACCATTCCAATTTTCGGGCACAGTAAATGTTTTTCTATAAGTCCCAACCGGGTTGTAATTATGAGCTACAAAAGGCGGATTTCGCGGAAAAGGATAGGTAATATTAGTATAAATAGGAATATCAAAACCCTGCATTTCCCAGTTGGACGGCACAGTAATGTTAGCCCAGCTTTTATCATCCAAATCGACTTTATGAAAATCCAAAGGTCTGTCGGCTGGTTTTTTAACAATATTGAATTTCCATTCCCCGTCTAAGCTTTTATAATACGAAGATTGCTCCGCTTGATTAGTCGCTGCTGCCGTTTCATTTTGATATAAAACAAATGAAGTCCTCCCTGCTTCTTTGTTTCTCTCTACAATGTCCGGAGTTTCCCATTCATTTTTTTGTTGCTGTGCACTAATGAGCTGCATAGCAAACAAAAGCGATACAATAATTTTTCTTTTCATTCTCAGTTTATATTTAGTGGTTTTAGTGTGTTTTCCAATTAAGCGACCTTTTGCTTAAGGCAATTTTTCTAATTCAACAACTCTTACAGGCTGAGGATCTACCTTAGCCAATCCTTCCCCATCGGCCTGACTTACATTTTGAGAAAAAATATGCAATTGTTTTTTCTTCTTCCAAAGTGACACATCAAAATTAGGCTCCCATTGCCCTACCGAATATGCCGTTACGTCTTTCAACTCCCATTGTTTTTCATCTAAATTGGTATAGCCCAATGTGATTTTACTATCTCTTTCCTCGTCCCTGAAAAGCAAATACAACATCGATTTATCGACCAAAATTTTAGGCCTCGAAATCGGAATTCTTTTGGTTCCACCGCCGCCTAAAGTAAATGGCTTCGAATGAAAATTAGTATCGATTAAATTCCATTTTTTATCAGACCAATACACCACTTTGTATTGCGGTACGCCATTAGTAGCCCAATAGGTTGCAATATAAGGATTCCCCGCCTCATCAACAGTCATCGAAGTCTGATTGATCAGGCTGTTGTTTTGCGGAACATTCCAGGCAATTTCAGCAGTTGTTTTTGTTATTGGCACATGATATTTTTCGCCAGTCGATTTTTGCCAGCTTTTCCCGCCATCAGCCGAAAAAGCATAACAGATATCATTATTAGTAGATACATCCCAACTTTCTCTCCACACCCACGAAAGGTAAATCCCTTTTTTGCCTACGCAAATTTGCCAATAGGCAGAACGCTGATTTTCGCCGTCAATTAGATTATTTTGTAATGAAGTCCATTTTTTAGTCGTCACATCATAGGATTTTATAATCATATTCCCTCTTCCTGAAGCTCCCGAACGGTAACAAAACAACAATTTCCCATCAGGTAAATTATGAAATTCGGGATAAGTAACTTTAGCTTCATCTTTGCCGGTCATTGACAATTCTTCTCCTAATTCTAAACTAAAGGGCACTTTGCTTTTAGCATATCGCAAACGTGTATCATGATGGTCCCAACTCACATGCAAATAACCTTCGACATCAATAGCAATACTAATATCGTTATGTGCATCCCTTACATTTCCGCTGTATGGAGTTACCACTACATCCCATTTTTTTGAATTCAAATTACGTTTGGCCAGAACCATTTTACCTTCGGGATTATAATAAGCAGTATATTGTACCTTCTTAAAAGTAGTGAGTGCACTATTTCTAAAAATAACAGTATTGACCGAATTATTGCTCCATCCTAAACCAACCTCCGTTACCTTGGTTTTTAATTGAGCATTGGCTACAGAAGAAAAAAAAGTCATCATTAAAAGCAAACTCTTTACAACGACAGTAATTTTATTTGAACACCTCATCAAATCTCTATTCATACTATTTTTTTATAACGTAGCCACTTCTTATGTTCAAAATCCTATTTTGCCTCAATAGAATTTAGAATAAAATAGCAAATTTATTTTTTTTCAATGTTTTTTTTATGGAGTAAATAACAAATGTATGTACAACATTTGCAAAAACAAACCAGCACCAACCAGTTTTTGAATTTATCTACCAGAAATAATGAATAACTACAAACAAATTTCACCTGGAACTGGATAAAATGAATCTGTATAGCAACCAAATAGTTATTTTCAAAAAACACATTAACAAAACCATACCACTATACACCAGTTAATTTTTTATATATTTATAGCCTTAAAATTTTCTTATGAAAATAATATCCATCAACAAAAGACAGAATCTCCCAAAATACAAACAAATTATCTTGTCTGTCGAAATAGCAATAGCCGAAAAACGCCTGAAAAGAGGAGATAAACTGCCTTCGGTAAATAAAGTTTCCCTTGAATTTGGAATTTCGAGAGACACCGTTCTTTTGGCCTATGACGAACTCAAAAAAAGAGGAATTATTTATGCTATTTTAGGAAAAGGCTATTATGTGAAAAGTGAAGATTTTAGTTTTGAACAGCGTATCTTCTTATTATTCGACGAATTAAACGCCTTTAAGGAAGACCTTTATAATTCGTTTATGGAAACCATCAATCGAAATGCTGAAATAGATATTTTCTTCCATTATTTTAATCCCGAAGTTTTTAAAAAACTCATCCATGATAGCAATGGAAATTATTCTAAATACATTATCATGCCTACTAATTTGGTCAATGCGGCATCAATAATCAAAACCTTACCGGCAGAAGACGTATTCATTCTGGACCAAACCAATACTGAATTAAAAGACTATCCATCAGTTCATCAAAACCATGCTAAAGATACTTTCAATGCATTAGAGTCAGGAAAAAACCAAATCGAAAAATACAAAAAACTCATTCTGATTTTCTCCAGCTACAAACAACCCATCGGGATGCGGGAAGGCTTTATCGATTTTTGCCAAAAGCATCAATTTCATTACGACATCATCTCTAATTTTGAAAGTAACGAAATTCAAACTGGTGATCTTTACATCATTCCTGATGACCGCCATCTGGTAAATGTAATCGAACAATCTAAAAAACAAAAATTAGTTATCGGTCAGGATATTGGTATCATCTCTTACAATGACACTCCGTTAAAAAAAGTTGTAACCGATGGAATCACTACTATTTCCACTGATTTTAATGAAATGGGACGCCTACTGGCCGAGTTGATTCTCAACCAAAGAAAAGAACAAATTGAGAATAAAAGTAGTTTGATTATGAGGAGTTCTTTGTGAAACATATAAAAAATAATCTGCATTTATTTTTTATATTTGTGATTATCAATACCATTACCTAAATGGTAATTTTGATATAAAAAAACAATCATTCCACAAGATTCAATTACTTAAACACAGTCGTATCAATTTCGAAATTTTTTAAGTAATTCAAATTCTTATACGTTAAACACTCCGTTTAGACAGCTATTTAAAATTTACTCTATACAATTTCTTCTTTTTAAAACAATTGAAATTTTATGTCAAAAATATATACAATCACCATCCTGCTATTTTTTGGATATTTCTTGAATTCATGTGATTCAACTAATGAAAAAAAAGAATCAATAGCTATTGGTTTTTCTCAAATTATAGATAATGATATGTGGCGAAAATCGATGGATCATGCTATGAAAATTGAGGCATCACTTCACCCTGAAATTAAACTAACTATTTACAATGCCGATCGCGATGTAAAAAAACAAATTCAGGATATTGATAAAATGATCGAACAAGGTATGGATGCAATTATCATTGCACCTTATGAATCAGACTCTATTGTTCCGGTAATTGAAAAAGCAAACTTAAGAGGAATTCCGGTCATTATAGTGGATAGAAAAGTAAACACTTCTAATTATACTGCATTTTTAGGAGCCGATAATATTGAAGTAGGCAGGATTGCCGGTAAGCAAATAGTTTCATTATCCAAAGGCCGTGCTAATGTTGTTGAAATCAGAAGTGAATCAGTAACATCTCCGGGGACAGAAAGAAGCCTGGGGTTCAAGCAAATAACCGATCAATTCCCTAATATCAATAAAATAAGTATTGATGCAGATGATTTTAACTCAGCAAACAGTAGGTATGTAAAAATATTAGACAGCTTACCTAATATTGATTATGTATTTGCCTTTAATGACGTTATAGCCTATAATGCCTGGAAAATTTCTAAAAAGAAAAAACCTCACAATACAATTAAATTTATTGGAGTCGATGGACTTAATGGTCCTAATGGAGGCTTACAATTTGTTAAGGATGGCGTTTTTACCGGCACTATATTGTACCCAACAGGCGGAGCTGAAGCAATTAAGCTAGCCTTAAGAATAATCAACAAAGAAATAGTTCCTAAAAACAACAAGCTCACTACTACATTTATTGATACTCTAAATGCCGACATTATGAGTAGTCAATTTGACAAAATATCGCTACAGCAATCCGATATCGAAAATCAACAAAATTTCATTAAAGATCAATTAGAAAAATACAGTACTCAAAGCAATCTTTTAAAAATCTCAATTACTCTGAGTCTGCTATTATTTTTATTTGCAGCACATAGTATTTATTCCCGTATAATAATAAACAGGAAAAACAAAGAACTTGAAAAAACCAATGCAAAGGTTGTCAGTCAAAGAAATGAAATAAAAAAATTTGCAGAACAAATCAAGCAGAACAATGAAAACAGACTCAATTTTTTCACAGGGCTTTCGCATGAATTCAAAACACCAATAACACTAATCATGAGTTATGTAGAATCTTTAATAGAAAATGAAAAAATTAAAGAAACTAAACTAATCGACGAAGTAAAATTGATTCATAAAAACTCCAACCGATTGTTACGACTCATTAATCAGTTACTCGATTTTAGAAAAGTAGAAGACCAAAAGTTTACTTTAAGAGCTTCAAACACCAAAATCTATGATTTTACTAACGAAGTAATGACCAATTTTAAAGGAGAAGCAATCAGAAGAAATATTGATTTTCAGCTGATTTGCAAAAACAAAAACCTGGAACTCTTTATTGATAAAGAATTAATGGATAAGGTTTATTATAATTTACTTTCCAATGCCTTTAAATTCACTCCGGATAACGGAAAAATAAGTATTTCAATAACAGAAATCCAGGATAATACCGTAAAAATAAGTTTTAAAGATTCCGGAATTGGAATACCTGAAGAAGAATTAGATACTGTTTTTAGTCCCTTTTTCAGAGCCTCCAATAATGATAAAAACAGTTCCGGAATTGGACTTCATTTGTCAAAAGAATTTGTGCTTTTGCATCATGGAAAAATTGAATTAAAATCAAAACACGGCAGCGAATTTGTAATCACTTTATTAAAAGGGAACAAACATTTTCAAACTTCTGAAATCAGTGACAAATTAGATTTTCAAAACAATATTAGTAATTTAATAACTGATAATTCTGATACAGATTTTGACTTTAAAGAGGAAAATCTAATTTCAGAATCAGAAAAACATTCTCTTCTGCTGATTGAAGACAATGCTGATTTGGTTTATTTTTTAAGAAGTAAATTATCTAATGAATATGTAGTACATACTTCTGACGGTAGTGACGCCATCGAAAAAGCAACCGAAATTGTTCCGGATATCATCATTTGCGACATCAATTTAGTTGACAAAGATGGTTATGAAATAAGCAGCGCATTAAAAAAAGATTTACGCACTTCTCATATTCCAATTATTATTTTAACAGCACAAAGCAACAAAGAAGCTGTTTTAAAAGGTTTACAAACAGGAGTGGATCAATACCTTACAAAACCATTCAGTCTTTCTATTTTAAAGCAATCCATTTCAAGTTTACTATTCAACAGAGAAAAACTACACTACTATTATACTAACAATATTTATCGTGTAGAACCTGAATCTAAATTTGGAAATCAGGAACAATCCTTCATTACAAAAATGAATGATCTGATTAAGATAAATATAGAAAACCCTAAATTCTCTGTTGAAGATTTAGCTGAGAAATTAGGTATTTCCAGAGTGCAATTGTATCGAAAGGTAAAAGCCATTATAGGAATTAATATTAGTGACCATATCAATAATATAAAATTAGAGAAGGCTGCCGAACTTTTAAAAGCCAATGAAATGAATATTACAGAAATTGCTCATTCTCTTGGATTCTCTTCTTCCAACTACTTTTCTACCGCTTTTAAGAATAAATTTGGGATTTCACCAAAGGAATACAAATCTAATCTATGATTCAGCTTCGAAATTGACACATTTTGAGTAACAATTTCGAAGCAAAAGTAACAATATCATACCTACACGGTTTTCGTAAATAAAAAAGTAAAACGCTAAAGCCTTGAAAACAAAGAGATTTCTGAAAAATATCAAAACATCAGTATTTATGTAATTAAATTGTAACATCATTAAAAATAAGTTGTTTTTACTGAATATATCTTAGCAACAAGTTTTTAATACATGTACAATGAATAAGATATTACTTTGGTCTGTTACTGCTGCACTGGCAGGTTTTCTTTTCGGTTTTGATACCGTAGTTATTTCTGGAGCTGATAAACAATTACAGCTTTTATGGCATTCATCAGATGCTTTTCACGGATCTGTTGTTATGGCAATGGCACTTTGGGGAACGGTGATAGGAGCCATTTTTGGAGGAATCCCTACTAACGAAATAGGTCGTAAAAAAACTTTATTTTGGATTGGGATTTTATACTTTGTTTCAGCAATAGGTGCTGCTTTTGCAAATGATCCTTATGTATTTGCTGCATTTCGTTTTATTGGAGGTCTTGGAGTTGGCGCTTCAACTATTGCTGCTCCTGCTTATGTTTCTGAAATTGCTCCTGCTGACAAGCGAGGACGATTAGTTGCTTTGTACCAATTCAACATCGTTTTAGGGATTTTGATTGCTTTTATATCTAATTATTTTTTAAAGGATATAGGAGAAAATGCCTGGAGATGGATGGTAGGCGTTCAGGCTTTTCCATCAGTGATTTATATTCTTTGCATAATTACAATTCCGGAAAGTCCAAGATGGTTGCTGTCTAAAAATCGTGATGAAGAAGCACGTAAAGTGTTGTTCCAAATTGATCCAACTGCAAAACTGAGTGACATAATGGACGATTCCAGAGAAAATGGTGTTACCAAGCACGAGAATATCTTCATGAAAAAATACCGTTTTCCGTTGATGTTAGCCTTCTTAATTGCTTTTTTCAATCAGTTTTCCGGAATTAATGCTTTCTTATATTATGCTCCAAGAATTTTTGAAGAAGCCGGCTTAGGACAAAATACCGCCTTATTAAGCAGTATCGGAATTGGGATTACTAATCTAATTTTTACTTTAATAGGAGTAGCATTAATTGACAAATTAGGAAGAAAGTTGTTAATGTACATTGGTTCTGTTGGCTATATTATTTCCTTAGGTTTGGTCTCTGCTGCTTTTTATTATGGCTGGGGAGGATTATCGGTACCTGCTTTTCTTTTCTTATTCATTGCTTCGCACGCCATTGGTCAGGGAGCTGTAATTTGGGTATTTATTTCTGAAATTTTTCCAAACCATATTCGCGCTTCAGGACAGGCTTTTGGAAGTTCAGTACACTGGGTTTTGGCGGCGATTATTCCCTCTTTAATCCCAATGTTATTTTCAGAAATTGGACCAGACGTAGTCTTCTTAATTTTTACCATCATGATGGTTTTACAGCTTTTGTTTGTAGCATTCATGATGCCCGAAACTAAAGGGATTTCTTTAGAAACTTTAAGCGAAAATCTAACCAACAAAAACACCCAAAATGAAATTAAAGAAACAACTACCGCTAGTATTTTGTAGTGCAGTATTGCTATTAATAACAAGTTGCAAAACCACATCAACTGCAGCGCAAACGACTGCTGATACAAAAGTGGCTACCGAAGAACAAATGTACCGTCCTAATTTTCATTTTACTCCTAAAAAAGGCTGGATGAATGATCCTAACGGAATGTTTTACCTCAATGGCACTTATCATTTATTTTTCCAGCATACGCCGTTTCAAAGTGTTCCTGATTTTAGCAAAATGCACTGGGGACACGCCATAAGTAACGATCTTATAAAATGGGAAGAACTAACTCCTGCGATTGCCTATGATGAGAAAGGAGCGATATTCTCCGGGAGTGCTGTTGTGGATAAAGATAACACATCCGGTTTTGGTGATGGGAAGAATGTACCGATAGTAGCAATTTTTACCTACCACGACATGAAAAAGGAGCAAGCGGGAGCAATCGATGCTCAGTCTCAGGCAATAGCTTATTCATTGGATAACGGAAAAACCTGGACCAAATACAGCAACAATCCTGTATTGAAAAATCCGGGAATTAAAGATTTCCGAGACCCTAAAGTTTTCTGGGATGCTAAAAGAGAACAATGGGTAATGGGATTGGCAGCACAGGACAGACAACATTTTTATGGCTCAAAAAACCTGAAAGACTGGACTTTTCTTTCCGAATTTGGTAAAGATGTTGGCGGTCATGGAGGTGTTTGGGAATGTCCTGATCTTTTCCCAATAAAAGTAGCCGGAACAGATGAAGAAAAATGGGTTCTGATTGTTAACATCAATCCGGGTGGTTCCAATGGCGGTTCGGCTGCACAATATTTTGTAGGCGATTTTGATGGCAAAAAATTCGAAATGGATCCACTCTTTACAAAACAACTGCAAAAAGAAAAAGTAGCCTGGCTGGATATGGGAAGGGATAATTATGCCAGTGTATCTTTTGACAATGTTCCTGATAACAAAAGAGTGATTATCGGATGGATGTCAAACTGGGATTATGCGCAACAAGTTCCTACTAATCAATGGAGAGGAAGCACAACTATTGCCCGTGAATTGAAATTAATTAAAAAAGAGGATCACTATAGTTTAATAAGCACTCCTGTTAGTGAATTAGAAAAATACACTTCAAAGTCTATTAAAAAGAAAAAAATAAGAGCTAATGAAAACATAACGCTTGTAAAGGATAATAAAATCGACCTGACAAAAGCAGTTATCAATTTGAATTTAAAAAATTTAGAAGCCGAAACCTACACTTTCGTTTTGTCTAACAAAGAAGGAGAATCTTTGACTTTTGGCATCAATAATTCCGATCACTATTTGTTTTTAGACAGAACAAAATCCGGAAAAAACAATTTCTCTGAAAAATTTGCTTCCACAATTACCAAAGCTATTTTGGATGCAAATCAAAAAGAGGCTTCTTTTAAAATCATTTTGGACAAAACATCTATAGAGATTTTCTTTAACAATGGAGAAAAAGTAATAACTGAAATCTTTTTTAACAGCTCCCCTTTTACCAAACTGGATGTGGTATCTAAAGGGAAAATCGAAATTGAGGATTTAGAAATTAACCAACTAAATATTAACTAAAAACAACTAACTAATGAAATGTAAATTAATTTATTTTTTATGTTTCCTCTTCGCAGTGTCCGCTATGCAGGCACAGGAAACAGGAATCAAAGGAACAGTCATTTCGTCTGATGACGGAATGCCACTTCCAGGAGCTACTGTACTTATTTCAGGCACAAAAACGAGTACAAATACTGATTTTGATGGAAATTTTTCTTTCCAAAAAATCAATGCTGATGCTACTATTGTGATCTCTTTTGTTGGATATGCTTCGCAGTCTATTGCAGTAAAAAATCAAAAAGTAATCACGATAACTTTACAAGTAGATGACAATAAACTGAATGAAGTTGTTGTTACGGGATATTCCAAACAAAAGAAAAGTGACATCACCGGAGCTGTTGCTGTTGTAGACATGAAAGATCTAATGAAACAGCCGGAACCTAATCCTATTAAAGCTTTACAAGGAAGAATTGCTGGGGTTAAAGTATCTTCTGATGGTTCGCCAAGTGGAGGAAATACTAAAGTGGTTATTCGTGGAGTGGGAACGCTGAATAATACGGATCCTCTTTATGTAATTGATGGAATGCCAACAAAATCAGGAATGCATGAATTGAATCCAAATGATATTGAAACAATTCAGGTTTTAAAAGATGCTTCTTCAGCGAGTATTTATGGATCGAGAGCTTCAAACGGAGTAATTATCATTACCACCAAAAAAGGAAAAGCGGGTAAAATGAGAATTAATTTCGGTGCTTATACTGCTTTTTCTGATTATTCAAGAAAATTGAATGTTTTAAATGCAAATCAATTTGGACAAGCACTTTGGCAAGCCAATGTTAACGATGGATTAAATCCAAACAATAACAATTTGCGTTATCAATTTGATTGGTCTGTAGTGAATAATAAACCTCAATTAAATAATGTTTTGGTTCCGGAATATTCAGATGCTAATCAAACATTAAAATCGGCCAACACCAATTGGTATGATGAAATAGCACAAACCGGAATAGCTAATTCTTATGATTTGTCGGTATCTAATGCTTCAGATAAAGGAAGTTATGTTTTCTCTTTAGGATATTATGGCAACCAAGGTGTTGTTAAAACTACCAATTTTGAAAGAATTACTGCCAGAATGAATAGCTCTTATAACTATTTTGACGGCAAATTAGTCATTGGAGAAAACTTTAGTTTTAATCGCACTAATGAAGTTACTGATCCAGGTGTTTTAGATCCGGCGCTTCGTGCTTTACCTATAATTCCGGTACGTACTGTTGATGGAAAAGGCTGGGGAGGTCCGGTAGGCGGAATGAATGACCGACAAAATCCTGTTCGTCTTTTAGAATACAATAAAGACAACAAATACGATTATTTACGTCTTTTTGGAAACATGTATGCCGATTTAGAGCTAGTTAAAAACTTACACATCAAAACTAGTTTTGGTATTGATTACGGCTTTTTCAAAAAGCGCAGTTTACAAAGAAGTTACCAATCGGGTTATTTGCAAAATGATCAAACTTCGGTTAGCATTGATCAGTCCATTAGCGACAAATGGACTTGGACAAATACCGCTATTTACAGCTTGAATTTTGGAAAAAACAATTTGAATCTGATGGCGGGAACTGAGATGTACAGAGAAACTTTTGATAATACAGGCTTACGCAAAAATGACTTTTTGATTGAAACTCCTGATTATATGTACCCAGATGCCGGAACAGGAGAATCGTTTACCAGCGGAACTTCAACAGCTTATTCACTACTTTCTTATTTTGGAAAAGCAGATTATGAGTTCGATAATCGTTATTTACTTTCGGCTACCATTCGTCGTGATGGTTCTTCCCGTTTTGGAAAAAACAATCAATTTGGAGTATTTCCGGCAGTTTCAGCGGGTTGGAAAATCAGTAATGAAAATTTCATAAAAGACAAAGCACCTTTTATTTCTGATTTAAAATTAAGAGCTGGTTGGGGACAAACCGGAAATCAGGAAATTAGTAATACTGCTGTTTATTCTCTTTATTTAGCCAGTTATGCCGGCGGAAGTCCTACTTGGGCGACTTCTTTTGGTACTGCTTATGATATTGCAGGAAACGGAAATGGTTTACTGCCTTCCGGTTTTATTGCAACACAATCCGGTAACGACGATTTGAAATGGGAAACCACCACGCAAACGAATATCGGTTTGGATTTTGGATTATTCAACCAAAAATTGAGTGGTACTGTGGATTATTACATTAAAAAAACAGAAGACATTTTAGTATTACCTCCTTATTTAGGCGTAATTGGCGAAGGAGGAAGTCGTTGGGTAAATGGTGCTTCGATGGAAAATAAAGGTTGGGAAGCTTCCTTAGCCTACCATGATGAAACATCATTTGGATTAAAATACGACATCTCTGCTAATATTTCGGGAAATAAAAATAAAATCACACAGTTACCAGATGAAGTAAAAAACAATTACGGAGGTGATGGACTGGAAGATAATATTTTAGGTCGTCCAATTAATTCTATGTATGGTTATGTTGCTGACGGTTTGTTTAGAAGTCAGGATGAAGTTGATCTTTCAGCGGATCAGGAAGGAAAAGGTCTTGGGCGCATTCGTTATAAAGATCTAAACGGAGACGGAGTAATTACAGACAAAGACCGTACTTGGATAGGAAACCCAAATCCGGGTTTGATTTATGGATTTAATTTAGGATTAGGATATAAAAATTTCGATTTCACTACTTTTTGGGAAGGAACTGCCAATGTTGATATTGTTAACAATACCAAATTCCAAACTGATTTTTGGAGTGTGGACGATGTAGGTTCCAACAAAGGAACTCGCTTATTAAACGCCTGGTCTTTAGACAATCCAAATTCATCTATTCCTGCATTAACAACTGTGGACAGAAACGCAGAGTCACGATTTTCAACTTACTACGTAGAAAATGGAAACTATGTTAAACTTCGTGTTTTACAACTTGGTTATAGTTTACCAAAACTTTTACTTGAAAAATTGAGCTTAGAAAGTTTCAGATTTTACATCAGCGGACAAAATTTACTAATCCTCGATGCTAAAAATTTCACGGGTGTAGATCCTGAAAATGCAGGATTTGGATATCCGCAACCTACCACTTTTACAGCGGGTCTTAATTTTACATTTTAACAAAAAGATTAAATCGAAAAACATGAAACAGATAGCATATATAATAGGATTTTTAGTGCTGGGAGTATTTACTTCCTGCTCGGATTTTCTGGAAAACAACCCTCGCGGTGTATTATCAGAAGAAGATATTGTTACTCCCGAATCGATTGAAGGATTTATGAATGCAGCTTATGCACAGCTTGGAAACGACCATTATGATTCGCCTTATAGTTTATGGCCTTTTGGAAATGTTCGTTCTGACGATGCTTACAAAGGCGGTAGTGGAACGAATGATATTCAGAATTTTCACTTTTTTGAAGTCTCTAATAATATCCGACCTGATTTTGGCGAATTAGACAATTTTTGGTACATCAGTTATGTTGGAGTTTCCAGAGCCAATAAAGCTTTGAAAGCCTTAGAACAAATTTCGGAATCAGAATATCCGTTGAAAAAAAGACGTATGGCGGAGATGCGTTTTTTAAGAGGACATTTTTATTTCATGCTGAAAATTATGTTCCGAAGTGTACCATACATAACAGAAGAAATTCCTGTTGAAGATTATAAAAACATATCGAACAAAGAATTTTCAAACGTGGAACTTTGGAATAAAATTGCCGAAGATTTTCAGGCTGCAGCTAATGATTTACCGGAAACACAACCACAAGTGGGACGTGCTACACAAAAAGCTGCTTATGCTTATTTAGCCAAAACACGTTTGTATCAAGCCTATACTCAGGATGAAACTTATACTGTTACAGGAACAAATACACAACATTTAGAAGAAGTAATTGCAGCAACGGATAAGGTAATTGGCAAAGCAAATTTAGAGCCCGATTTTGCAAATAACTTTTTACCGGGAACTTTTGAAAACGGGCCAGAATCTATTTTCGCCATTCAGTTTTCTGATAATGATGGTACTTTGTATGGAAGATTAAATTTCTCCGATGTTCTTTCTACTCCTCAAGGTTTAGGATGTTGTGATTTCCATAAACCAAGTCAAAACTTAGTGAATGCTTTTAAAACCGGAGCTAATGGTTTGCCTGAATTTGACACTTATAATGATGAAGATTTCGATTATAAAAATATTGATGCTAATACCGTAGATCCAAGATTGTATCATACCGTTGCCATGCCGGGATTACCGTATAAATATGATCCGGAGTTTTTATATGTAGAAGCCTGGGTACGTTCTCCTGGAACTTATGGTTATTATGCTTCGTTAAAAGAAAATGTAGCACCAAATTGTAGTTGTGTGGTTAACATTGACCCTTTTTATGGAAATTCAAAAAACAGAATCCAAATTCGTTATGCCGATGTGATTTTGATGCGCGCCGAAGCCTTAATTGAATTAGGAAGACAATCAGAAGCCTTACCATTAATCAATGAAATCAGAGAAAGAGCGGCGCAAAGTACAGGAAGACTGCCTTATGTGACTAATTTTAAAATCAACACTTATGTAGATGGAACAAATTGCAACTGGACACAGGAATTTGCCCGCAAAGCCTTGCGTTGGGAACGACGTTTAGAACTAGCGATGGAAGGAAGCCGCTTTTTTGACTTGGTTCGTTGGGGAGTTACGGAAGAAGTAATGAATGCTTTTTATGCTGAGGAAAAAACAAAACGCAGTTATTATCAAGATGCTTTTTTTGATGCCAATAAGGAAGAATATTGCCCAATTCCGTTGAAGCAAATTAATTTCAGTCAGGGATTATACAAACAAAATCTGGATTATTAATCTATTTACGAAAACCAACATGAAAAATTTTATATATAAAAACTGGACAAAATGGTCTTTGATACTGGCATTGATTTTTATGGTTTCTGCTTGCGAAGACAACTTCGACAATAATGGTCTTGATGTCGATTCTCCTTCAAATGTAACATCATTTGAGATAAATGGAGTTACTGCAACTATCGATCAAAAAACAGCAACAATTGCAGTAACATTGCCTTATGGCACCGATATTACTGCTGTAAATCCTGAAATTATTTTGCAGGAAGGAGCAACATCAAATTTGAATTTGAATACAGCTATCAACTTTACAAACCCGGTAAAATTTAGAGTTATCAACGGTAATTTATACAAAGATTACACGGTAAATGTTACGGTTTTAAGTCCGATAAAAAGCTTTAAAATCAATAATGTAGCAGCAACCATCAACGATGTCAGTAAAACGATTACGATGACATTGCCTGAGAATACTAATCTTACTGGATTGCAGCCTGTTATCGAATTAACACAAGGAGTTTCTATTTCGCCAGCATCAGGAACTACAATTGATTTTTCTAATACAGTAACTTTTGTAATTACTGCCAACGGAAAATCAGTAAACTATACTGCCAATGTTGGAGTTCCTAATAGTGGTTTGACTGTAGCCTTTTTAGGAACTGCTGCAACAAGAGCAGCAATTACTAATATGGACGAAATTACCGCTGTCAACTGGTTGTTTGATAATTTTACAGGAGCCAGATACATCTCTTTTGACAGTGTTTTAAATGGTGCTGATTTAAGCAATGTAGATGTCATTTGGTGGCATTTTGATTCGGCTACTAATTTACCTGCTGTGGCATATAATCCGGCAGTGACTACAGCTCTTAAAAACTTTAGAACAAATGGAGGAAACTTATTGCTGACTTCTTTTGCTTCGCAATATGTGGATGCTCTAGGAATTGTTCCTTCCGGAAAAGGACCAAATAATGTTTTTGGAGACTTTTTGCCAGCAGGATGGGTTGATGGAAATTCATGGGGAATGTCGTTTAGAGGTCATGAATCACATCCTATTTTTAATGGTCTTACCACTTATGAAACAGGAAAAGCCTACTTACTTCAAAGCGGAACTTATAGATTAAACCATACTGCCTGGTGGTTTGTACCGGAATGGGGCGGATATGTAAATGGAGCTGGATGGAGAGATCAAACAGCTGGGACAAACTTAGCCAGTGAAGGTTGGGATGATAATTTAGACGGTCGTGTAACTATTGCAGAATGGCCAAATAACAATGCCAATAAAAATGCAATTGTGATTTCGATGGGAGCTTATGATTGGTATAATGAAGATAATAGCAACGGAGTTCCTAGTCAGGCCAATGAATTCATTGGTAATATCAAACTTTTGACACAAAACAGCATCAATTATTTAGCTGGAAATTAACCATATTAAAATCAACAAAATGAACTATAGAAATATAATAACAATGGCTTCCATTTTCTTATCAGTTGTCTCCTGTAGTCAGGATGATACTTATATTGGAGGTTCAATTTCGGGTGGAGAATCAGAAATAGCCAATATTTTCCCGGTACCGCCATCATTATGGATAGCCGGAGAAAGTGAACCCTATTACAGTGCAGGTTATACCGGAGATATTATGCCCTTTTTCGATAATGGAAAATTTCATATTTACTTTCTTCATGATGCACAAAATAAACCGGCAGGAAAAGGATTTCATGATATTCATGAATTTCAAAGTACTGATTTGGCTCATTTCAGTTACGAAGGACAAGTCATTCCTTATGGAACAACTACCGAAGCTGATTTTGGAGTAGGTACAGGTTCTGTTGTTAAAATTGGTAATCTTTACTACTTTTATTACACAGGTCACAATGGAATCGCTGCTTTTTTACAATCAAACCCCAGAGAAAGTGTATTGTGTGCCACAAGTCCGGATTTAAAAAATTGGACAAAAATACCTTCATTTAAAATTACAGCACCTGCTGGATATTATAATTTTGATTTTAGAGATCCACATGTTTTTTACAACGAGGATTTAAATAAATATTCAATGTTAGTAAGTACACAAACCGAACCGGGCAGAAAAGCGGTTTTGTTACATTTTACCAGCGCTGATCCTGCTTCTGGAAACTGGGAAGTTCAGGCACCTATTTATACCACCACTCCACAGGAAAATTATTTAATGATGGAATGTGCTGATATTTTTAAAATGGGTAATTATTGGTATTTGATGTTTTCTGAAAATTGGAGTGCTAACAAAGGAACACATTATAAAATAGCAACTTCTATCAACGGACCTTGGACAACACCGCAAAATGACAGAATCGATGGAGAATATTTTTATGCTGGAAAAACAGCTTCGGATGGAAACAAAAGATATGTTTTTGGTTGGAACGCCAGAAAAACTCCGGAAACTGATTTAGGCAATAAAGATTGGGCCGGAAATATGGTAATCCATGAATTAACACAAAATTCAGATGGAACTTTAGGAACTCAGACACCACAGGCAGTAAAAAGTTTGTTTTCTAAAAATAGTACTATTGAAGTCGATGCTACTGTAGGTAATGTTACTGCAAATAATGGTAATTACAGTTTGAGTAGTACCACTAATAAAGCAATGGTTACTTTCAAACCTATTGGTAAAAGAGCCAAAATAAATGCGGAGCTTACTTTGACCAATACAAGTGGTAGTACCGGATTTGTTTTTCATACTAATAATACGGGAAGTTATTATAAAATTGTTTTAGATGCTACAAAAAATGCTATTATAGGATACAATTCAGCTTCACAAGAAACAACCAAAATACCATTTGGATTGCAGGCAAATACAAAATACAATGTGGAAATAATTACCGAAGGAAGCGTAGTTGTCCTTTATATTAATGGAAAAGCAGCTTTGACTAATCGTGTTTACGGAAGAGATAAGTATAAATGGGGAGTTATTACTGAAGGACAAAACGCTACTGTTAGCAATCTTCAGCTTTCACAAGCTGAATAACATTAAAAAAGGATAAAGTATGAATAACGGAAAAAAACTTAAGGCGGTTGCTTATGGAGAAGTGCTTTGGGATGTTTTTGGCAACGAAAAAAAGATCGGCGGAGCACCACTGAATGTAGCTTTACGCATGAAAACATTAGGTTGTGAAGCAGGAATGATTAGCTGCGTAGGAAATGATGAGGACGGAGAAGCTATAATTAATCATGTTAAAAGTTTAGGACTTGAAACAGCTGCTATCATTAAATCGGAAGATTTTCCAACAGGATTGGTGAATGTAACTTTAAATGAGCGAGGTTCGGCTAGCTATGAAATTGCTTATCCATCGGCTTGGGATAAAATTATATTGAATGATGTTGCTAAAAATTTAGTTTCAGAAGCTGATGTATTAATTTACGGCAGTTTGATTTGCAGAGATCAGGTATCAAGACAAGCACTTGAAGAATTACTACTAATGGATGTTTACAAAGTATTTGATGTTAATTTGCGAAAGCCGCATTACAACTATGAAATTCTGGAGCAATTAATGAATTCAGCTAATTTCATTAAGTTCAATGATGAGGAGCTGTTAGAAATAGCCACAGCCATGCATTCTCCTTTTGAAACTCTTGAAGAAAATATGCTTTTTTTCGCTAAAAAAACCTCAGCAACAGCTATCTGTGTGACCAAAGGAAAACATGGCGCTTTACTGCTTTGGGAAGGACAACTTTACAAAAACGAAGGTTATCCGGTTATGGTTTCAGACACTGTTGGAGCTGGAGATTCTTTTTTAGCCGCTTTAATTACATCCTTGTTAACTGGAAAAGCACCTCAAGAATCTATTGATTTTGCCTGTGCCATTGGAGCCTTAGTAGCTCAGGCGTCAGGAGCCAATCCAGACATTTCACTTTCAGCTATTGATAATTTAATGGCTAAAGTAAACGTGTAATTTATAATTCAAAAGTCTGCAAATGTTTGCAGGCTTTTGTTTTTTGTTAGTACTATCTCGTTTGTTGAATACTTTGAACCTCATTCAACTCCATCCATAATTAAATAAGTTATGAATGGTGTACTATTTAATTTCTAAAACAAAACTTATTTTTTTTTAGAATTCCTTAAGGAATATAAAGATGATTTTATATGTGTCGTATTTATAAAAAGTAACCGTTTTTAAAATACGATAAGAACATATTATTACCTCTTAAAACAGTTGTTTTTTCAAAAATGACTGCGTTTATAATTATTTAACCAAGTAACCAAAAACCATTATTTATTATGAAAATTATTTATTTATTTCAAAAAGCCCTTTGCTTAGGATTCTTCATTTTTTTATTGAACGGATGTAGTTCTGAAGCTTTAAAAGATTCTTCAGTAACATCAGATGTAGCATTATTAACAACATCCTCACTTTCATGTAACGCTCAGGCAGAACAAACAGACTATAGTATCTATAGAATGACAGCAGATGGAAGCCGCATTGGAGATGTTATGCCTTATTATGATGCTACCAGCAATTCTTTTTATGTTTATTATTTGAAAGACATCTGGAATGACTCGACAAATAAAAGACATCCTTGGTATGGCTTTAAAACAACTGATTTTTATTCTTATTCAGAACTTTCAGCTGGCGAAATTTTGAGTTGCAATACAAACATCTGTACACAAGATTTTGCTTTAGGCACAGGTAATATTATTAAGAACGGAAGTAATTATTATGCTTTTTACACGGGACACAACCCAAATTATCCATCTTCTTGTGTGACTAAAAAAGAAGGAATTATGTTAGCCACCTCAACGAGTCTTAATACGAACTTTACTCCTAACACTTCTTTTGCAACCATATACCCTCCTACAGGACAAGGATTTGACGAGAATGATAATTTTAGAGATCCGTATGTCTTTTGGGACGCTAATTCTTCTCAATATATTATGCTTGTCTCTGCACGAAAAAATGTTAGTGGAACATGGAAAGGCGTTATTGTAAAATATACTTCTACTAACCTAATCAATTGGACCTATCAAGGAGTACTTTATGATGGTGGCTCACAAAATTTCTTTATGATGGAAACCCCAGAAATATTTAACATTGGAAGTACTTATTACTTACTATTCTCTGACATAAACAGTAAATTTCTATATTACAGAAAAAGCAGCTCCATAAATGGTCCATGGAGCATGCCTTCTGGATCTGATCGTTTTGATGGTACCGGATTTTATGCAGCTAAAACGGCAACTAATGGAACAGACAGATATATTTTTGCCTGGACTAATATTTTGACAGGCAATACCGATTCAGGCACTTGGGCATGGGGAGGCAATCTTGCTGTGCATAAATTGTATCAAAAAGCTAATGGAGATCTTGCAGTTGCTATTCCACATACTTTAAAAAACAAGATGGAAACTACAAATTATACTCCGGTTCAAAATAGTCAATGGGGAAATATAACTTCATTATCGGGCGGATTGTCTTATCAGTTAAGCAGTACATCAAATTTTGATGTTGCAAACATAATTTATGACCCTATAAATTTGGCACAGTATAAAATAAGTGCGAGTGTATCTTTTAGCAGTTGCAACAAAGATTTCGGTTTTATGATTGGAGCATGTGACGGTTATGAAAATTTCTATAGCCTCAGGTTTGTACCTTCGCAAAATAGATTTAGCCTTGACAAAACTGTTCGTTCTCAATTAAATACAAGCACTGTAGCCTATAATGATGTTCCATACACTTTTAGCCCTAACATACTATATGACATTCAGATAGTGATAGAAAATTCTATCCTTACTGTATATATTAATAATGAAGTTGCCCTTAGCAGCAGGGTGTATAAAGCATCAAATACCAGCTGGGGTATCTTTACCGATAATAGCACAGCTTCTTTTTACGATATTAAAGTGACGAAACCTTGATGAGATTTTGAATTCTTAACATCATTTCCTGAGTTCTCACTCCTTTAAAAAAGAATTTAGTTTTTTTAATTAATTGCATAAAAAAAACCTCGAAAACCATAGTGTTTTCGAGGTTTTTTGCTTTTTATCTAGCAGAGAGAAAGGGATTCGAACCCTCGATACAGTTACCCATATACTAGCTTTCCAGGCTAGCTCCTTCAACCACTCGGACACCTCTCTATTTCGGATTGCAAATAACATTAAAAAATCTGAATTAGAAAAGCCAAATTGCATTTTTTATGACATTTCTCCTCTTAAAGGAGTTTCAAATACTGTTTGAAAGTCTTTGGCTGGAATATTTTGCCCTAACAAATACATTAAT
Source organism: Flavobacterium palustre (assembly GCF_014639535.1). Classification (GTDB taxonomy): domain Bacteria; phylum Bacteroidota; class Bacteroidia; order Flavobacteriales; family Flavobacteriaceae; genus Flavobacterium; species Flavobacterium palustre. The sequence continues at coordinate 377,153 of NZ_BMGA01000001.1, forward strand.
TTGGTAATCGCAGCCTCGGTAGTACAGTCTTTTCCTGAAATCACTCCTATTTGTTTTAATGCAGAACTTACTTCATACTGTCCCATATTGACACTTCCACTGGTGCATTGGGTTACATTGACAATATGCAAACCTTTGGCAATAGCCTTTTCTATTAAATGTAAGAACCATTCTTCTGTTGGTGCATTTCCGGAACCATAAGTTTCCAGAACAATTCCTTTTAGATTTGGAATAGCAAGCAGGGCGGCAAAAACCGTTTCCCCTATGCCCGGAAACATTTTTATGATAATCACATTTGTATCTAAAGCAGCATGAACCTTCAATTCTTTGGCACTTTCTTTAGCCAAAAACAATTCGGTTTTAAAATGCAAATTCACACCTGATTCTACCAAAGCAGGATAATTGGGCGAGGCAAAAGCGTTAAAATGCTCCGAATTAATCTTAGTTGTTCGATTACCACGATACAATTTGTATTCAAAATAAAGGCAAACTTCGGTAATTACAGGCTTGTTATTTTCCTGCAAAGAGGCTATTTGAATTGCCGTTATGAGATTTTCCTTGGCATCAGTGCGTAAATCACCAATAGGTAGTTGCGAACCCGTTAAAATAACCGGTTTGGACAAATTTTCGAGCATAAAACTCAAAGCAGAAGCCGTATACGACATGGTATCTGAACCATGAAGCACCACAAAACCATCAAATCCGGAATAATTAGCTGTAATTATTTCAACAATTTCAGCCCATTTTTCGGGTTTCATATTAGAAGAATCAATTGGATTCTGAAACGAAATGGTTTCTATATCACAATCCAATTGTTTCAACTCAGGAATTCTTTGTAATAATTTACTAAAGTTGAAAACCCTCAGTGCTCCGGTTGTAAAATCCTTGCGCATTCCAATGGTTCCCCCAGTGTAAATTAAAAGAATTTTAGTCCTTGAGTTCATGGGTATATTTCAATTTATTGACCACCGGATTAGCATACATGGCTAATATTCCCTGGAAGGCAATAGGATTTGAAGCATCAATTCGTTTTTCTAATCTACGAACAAAAACAGCCTTTTCATCCTCAGTATATTGATTCGAATATTTATCAGTATTATTCAAAATATCGTAAGCAATATAATTCGTTGGCCACAATTTATAGCTGGTCAAAATCGAATCGTCAATGGCTTGTGCCAAAGCCTGAATCTGTTTATTCACATTGTCGTTTTCGGCAACAATAGCATCAATTTCTGTATCTAGAACTTTTCCGATATGGATAAAAATACGTTTTTTAGGACCTAAAGCACCGCTTAAAATGGTCATAAAATCCTCATTCTCCTGTTTTACATATACTTCATTATTTGCTTCAGCCAGTAATTGAGGCATTTTTAAAGCATCGGTAGGATCATATTCATAGGAAATGGAAACCGGAACAATCTTCAGTTTTTTGAAATAATCCATCAGATTCGCTTCATCAGAAGCCATTCCTATCATTTTTAAAACGCCCGGATTAGTAGCATCATTTCCGTCTTTTGTTCGTCCTTCGCGTTGTGCAATCCAAACCGAGCGGTTTTCGTGCTGCAACAACTGACTGATATACTCTGATAATGTTTTAGAACTTTGCAGCATCTCTCTAGGACCTAAACCTCGTTGTACCAGGAAATTTCGGTTCAACTTAGCCAAAACATTCAAGAAAGGCTGTTTGACCAAATTATCTCCAATTGCCGAAGCCGTCATCACCAAATCATGTTCAAATAAAATAGCATTTAACAAAGTGGTATCTAAAAGAATATCGCGATGATTAGAAATAAACAAATACGGAGTATTAGGCTCTAAGTGTTCAAAACCCGAAGTCGACAAACCTTCGGAACTTTTTTCTAATACTTTTTGAACTGATTGGTAAATAAAATTACACTGAAAATCACGAATAGAATGCGTTTTCAATAATTGTTCTTTCCAAACTTCATCATCAACATCAGGGAAAGAAAAATTCATCAACGACTTCAACATAGGATGATGAAGTACTTTTCTTATCGCTTTATTTATTTCGGTATCATAATAGGGCCGAATCTCGTCAAACTTTTGCATTTATGGTATTATTAGAAAAACAAATGAACAAAAAAAATATTAAATTTTAGCGAATTCTATTTTAAATCCCAAAAATTGCTTTCGAATTATCAGTAGTAATTCTGGCGATTTCACCTGCAGAAATACCGTAAATATTTGATAACTTATCAATTACATTTACCAGATAACTACTTTCATTTCTTTTGCCCCTAAAAGGAACCGGAGCCAAATAAGGCGCATCGGTTTCTAAAACAATATATTTGATATCAATTTGATTCAAAAACTGATCGATTTTACCATTTTTAAAAGTAACTACTCCGCCAATTCCTAATTTCATATTATAAGACAAAGCCTGTAAAGCCTGCTCATAAGTCCCCGAAAAACAATGAAAAATTCCAAATAAATCAGCCGATTTTTCTTCTTCTAAAACTTCAAAAACTTCATTAAAAGCTTCACGACAATGAATCACAATAGGTAATTTATATTCTTTTGCCAGTTGGATTTGTCTTTTAAAAGCCAATTGCTGTTCTTTCAAATGGGTTTTGTCCCAGTATAAATCGACTCCAATTTCGCCAATAGCATAGAATTTTCTCTTTTTCAGTTCTTCTTCTACATGCGTTAATTCGTCCAGATAATTGTCTTTTATATGAGTAGGATGCACACCTGTCATCAAAAAAATATGCTCTGGATATTTGGCTTCCAAATCATACATAGCTTCGGTATAAGCCGAATCGATAGCAGGAATAAAAAAACGAGTGACGCCAGCCGCTAAAGCACGCTGCATCATTTCGTCCCTGTCCTGATCAAATTCTTCGCTGTATAAATGGGTGTGGGTATCGGTAATTATGGGTTTTGTTTCCAAGTGGTTTTCTTTAGGACGCAAAATTAAGTTATTACACAAAGATTCGCAAAGACAACACAAAGTAGCGCAAAGAAATAATAAAGTGATTTAAACTTTTTACTAAACGTATCCTCTATAAAATAACACGTCCCATAGGGACGAACTGTTTATAGAAAACAAATTATTTACAAAAAAAGCTCCGTTAGGAGCGAACTGTATAATTAACAGACCGCTCCTAACGGAGCTAATATCCGGGGAACACATAAATTTCTAGAAACAGGATGCTCCTCTGGAGCATTATCAAAAAAGTTTAAATAAGTTCAATACAATTTTCGCAAATCTTCGCAAATCTTTGCAAACCATATCTTTAATCTAACTCTGACAACAACATCACATAAGATTTACAAATAAAAAAAGCCACACAAAAACAATAAATCTTTGTGTGGCTTCGTGAAAAATCTTTGTGAATCTTTGTGATATAACCCTTAATCCAGCTTATCCAACAACTCATGAACCTTATCATAATGTTCATAATCCGACGGAATCGTCAACAGGATTTCTTTGCAGGATTGATAGTCTTTCTGTTTTAATTTAGCCAAAGCCAAAGCATAAATCGCTTTATTTTTATAAATAGAATTACCTGATTTGATTTCGTTAAACACCGTTTCCGCTTTTTGAATCTGATTATCTTCTAATAAAGAAACACCATAAAAATATTGAATTTCTGCCGATTTATTTTCTTTTAAAACAGTTTCGAAAAACGGAATCGCGGCTTTGTAATCCTTAGCATTAAAAGCGGTTTCAGCTTGTTTTAAATTTTCGGATACAGTTCCTCTTTCGGTTAAATAAGCATTTTCGTATTGATTGTATTCTTCAAAACCAGGTTTGGAAGGATTAAACAAAAACAGTCCCAGCAAAAGCACCACCGAAGCGGCAATCATGTACATCCACGGTTTTATTGAAATCACCTTGGTTTTTTCGGGTTCAAAATGTTCTTTCGAAATCGTTTTTAGATTTGCTGTAAAAGCATCTCTGTCGGCTGCAAAATCAAATTTGGTTTCCAACTGGATTTGGACTTCCTTGAAAGTTTCAAATTCAGATGCCAATTCGTGGTTTTCTGAAAGCTTTTTTTCAAAATCCAATCGGGCTTCGTCTGTCAATTCGCCTTGAAGGTATTGGTCGAACAGGATATATTTTTCTTCTTTCATGGCTACTATTTTTTTAATGATTTAAAACTACTGTGTTCCTGAATCCATTGCGTTAATTGTCCTGTACACAAAGATTTTTTCTTTCGAACATAACCATAGGTTACATTGAGTTTTTCGGCTACTTCTTCCATCGATTTTAAAGTAAAACTCCACTTTAAAACTTCCTGACATTTTTCGCCTAATCTTTGAAACATCGCATCAAAAAGCTGTTGTTTCTCTTCAAATACTTCTGTTTGCGACACCATCTCGGCTGTGGGTTCATTAGTAGATGTAAAATCATCGGAAATTGTTACCGCTTTATTCGAAGTTTTTTTGAGTTCGTTGAGCCATTTTCTTTTGCATAACAAAAAAAAATAAGCATCAAATGGACAAGTCAATTGTAATTGCTTGGCTTTTGCCTGATTGAACAGTAAAATCATAATTTCCTGTACCACATCCTGCGCCTGATCTTCATCGCCTGAATTGTTCCTGATATAAGAAACCACCTTGGGAACAAACTTCTTATAAATAGATCGAATTATCGCCGAATCATTATTAGCCAATCCTTCAATTAAATACTGATCAGGATGTACAGTGTTTTTTGCCATGGAAAACTTTTTTTCGAAAATACTAAAAAATGGGGTAACATTTTAAAACCGGATTGATATACAACTGTAAACGTTCTTTAACATTTGAAAAAATAAAGCTGTTTGAAAAAAATCTGAAAATAATTCAGATTAAAGGGTAACAATTCAAAACACATCTTGATATACTCATATAAAACAAGAACAAAAAAATATTTTGAAAAACAAGGGTAACAATTTAAAACCCGAATTGATATAACAGTATAAACAACGAAAATCATTTTAAACAATAATTAAAATCAAGAAATCATGAGAACAAATTTTAAAACCATCGGACTTTTATTTTTAGCAGCAATTTCATTGGTAAGCTGCGAAAACGAGAACAACGAAAACACGCCGGCAACAGCGGCAGAATTTGCAGATGTAAGACAAGCTGCCTTAGACAAAATCACTCAGGAATTTACCATTAAAGCCGAAGATGGTGCCACAACCTTAACTTCTGAAAACGGTGTAAAAATTACCATCAACGGAAACTGCTTAACCAAAGACGGAAACCCTGTAACCGGCGACGTAAAAATTGAATATGTAGAACTTTTTGACAAAGGAAACATGTTAGTAACTAACAAGCCTACAATGGGAATTATGGGAGATGGAAATAGAAATTTATTAATCTCAGGAGGCGAATTCTTTATCAAAGCCACTCAAAACGGCAAAGAATTAGCAACAACTTGTAATATTACTTTACTTGTTCCGGGATCACTTACAGACGGCGTTGACAATGCTATGACCTTATGGAAAGGAATTATTGATGACGAAGGAAACTTAGCCTGGGAAGATGCCCGTAAAGCCGATGGTACAAACGGTGGAAAAGGCGGTGTACAAGCCGAAGGAAACAATTATTATGTAAGTTTTGGAAACTTTGGATGGACTAATGTGGATAAATTCTACAGCGACCCAAGACCTAAAACTACTATCCTTGTTGAAGCTCCGGAAGGATATGACAATAACAACTGTGCCATCTACCTGTCTTATGATGGCGAAGGAACAAATGCACTTGCTAAATTGGACACTTACACCGCCGAAGGATTATTTAGCGAACACTACGGTCAAATTCCGGTGGGTCTTGCTTGCCACATTATCTTTGCAACCGAAGACAATGGAAACTGGAGATACGCCATAAAAGGAGTGACTATTCAGGCCAATGATGTATATACTTTTACAATGGCTGAAACCACCGTAGGAACCGAAGCCCAATTAATTGCCGCAATCAATGCGATCCAATAAAGATTCCCAAATTTAAATTCTGAAAAAAGTGGTGATTTGCTCATCACTTTTTTCTATTTTTAAAAGTTTTTTAACCTTAACCAATTAAGAATTAGTAGCTATCCCTATAAACCAAAAACTGACCATGAGACCACTACTATCTATGCTCTTTCTTCTTTGTTCTTTGCTCTTATTTTCCCAAAAAAAAGTCAAAGATACCGTTACCCGAAGAGCCACTATAACTTATAATCAAAATGGAAATAGTGTTTCATACAAACCCGAAACACCGCCACTAATCCCCATTGCCGGTGCACCAAAACCCAGTTTTTCTTATCTATGGGAATTTGGCGATGGTACTTACAGCAAGGCTCCCGAACCTAAACATACTTATAAGAACAAAGGAACTTACAACACCCGACTAACCGTAACCAACAATTACGACAACGGAAAACCGCCCGCTACCCGACCAAAAAAAGTAGTTGTTAATGACATATCAGATAAAAATTTTGACGAAATAGCCTCCGTTGCAGACCAAAATGGTTTTGCCCTTCAAAAAAACTGCGATCCAATCCCTGATCAGGAAATGGAGCTAATCCTAAGTTATCAAAATCTGGAGAACTATGTTACAAGCGGAAAAATCTATCTGTTTTACAACGAAAAACAATTCAAAGACAACAACTTTGAATTAAGCAGTTTCCGAACCTATGCCGGCGAAAGAGAAGTAAAAGAAAACAACTTCGCAGCTGTTAACGACCTCGATAAAACAAATACTTATTTAGCCTCAAACGACAATTCTTTTCCAATAAAAAAATACCTAAACACCACCACCGAAGAAGATTTGGACGCGAGTTTAGCCGAAGCACATAAAACCTTCAAAAACGTTTCAATCTTAGAATTTGACGAAGCTAATCCGCAGGAAACCCGCAATGTTTTTTATACTTTCAAAACCACTCCCGAAATGCTGAAAGACACCAGTGCTACCATAACCATGCGCGGAATTTATGTCCCAAATCGCAGTTATAAAAATCATAAGGTAAAAAATCTGGAAATGGAAATTGTTACTTCCCACGACCCCAACAAAATGGGTTCTAACGGAAGTTTCATGAATTACCGCTTGGTGCGTTTTAAAAGGGTCAATTTCAAAACCCGCTTTCAAAACAACGGCGAAGGTCCGGCAAGAATGATTCGTCTGGAAACTGATATTCCGGATATGTTTGACAAAAAAACATTCCAAATTGAAGACATGTATCCCAAATGCCCCATTTGCCCTAAAGACGAAATCCCAACTGTGAGTTGTCTGGATACCATTATCAAACAAAAACAAATCTTCTTTACGTTTAAAAATATTTACCTGCCGGGAAGCGAACAAAAAAATGTAAAAGAAAAAGACAGTACCAAGGGTTTTGTGAAATATTCGATGAAATTCAACGAAGACTTTCACAAGGTAAATACCCGAAGCAGAACCGCCATTATTTTCGACAAAAACGAACCCATAATCACCAACTACGCCACTACCCGATTCCTTCCCGGAATTTCCATTGGTGCCAAAGCCGGTTATAATTTTTATCCAAACTTAGATAAATCCAGAAGTTATTTTGTGGGTGCTACTATTTCGCCGTACAAATCCTATCGTCTCTATTGGCAGGCCGAATTAATTAATAGTATCCATGATTTCAATTCAGCCATTAACATTACTACAAGTTTTGTAACCACTAGCAATGGAGTTCGTCAACCTGTCCGAACTACAAAAACCACAGCCTATTCTAATTTCAACAATGAAATTCCGTTACTGGTTCGTTACAATATCAACAATTTCATTGGTATTGGTGCCGGAGTTCAAGCCAATATTAATGCTTCTGAAAAACAAGAGCAACATACGAAAATCGAATATTTCGAATCAGATAAAATAGATATGGCACCTTATAAAACAGAAGAAAACAGCATCTCCAACAGTAAAACCTTTAGCAATTTAAAAACCGGATTACTGTTTGATTTAACCGTTGGTGCAGCCCGCATCGGCCCGAGTTTAGGAGCGCGCTATGTGATGAATTTCAAAGAAAATTTCAATTATGTTCAAGTGTATGGAATATGGAAGTTTTAGTTTTGTTTAAACCACATAAGTCACAAAAGTTAATCTTGTCATTCCGACGAAGGAGGACACGAGCGATAGCGAACTGGCGAAGCAATCTCATCAAGTGGGATTCCTCCTTCGTCGGAATGACAAGCTGTGTTAAAACTATTTTCACTACATTAATTCTGTTGATAACACAATTTACTTTTGCACAAAGCATCACTTTAGAAGATAAAATCTACAATACCGTTGATGCTTTTGTTGCCAATCCCAATGAAGAAAGTTTAAAAAAACTGGAGTCTTTCAGTAAAAACATCTCAACGCTTACAAAAAACAAAAACGAACTGCTGGCATTGGTTGTTTTACACTGCAACAAAGCCTATTACGAAAATCAATTTAACCAACTTCAAAAAGCCGTTTCCAGCTATGAAACCGCTTGGAAAACCTACCAAAAATACCATCTCAAAGACTATGATATAGTCGAATTCTGCCTGAAACCTTTGGGCAATTTATACACTATCATCGGCGATTATGACAATGCCGAAAACACCATCAAACAATATTACTACATTGCTACCCAACAAAAAAACCAACAGCAACAATATGCTGCCGTACTCAATTTATCGAATGTATATCAAAATTCGGGACGCATAAATGAGGCGATTGATTTACTTGAAAAAACTATTCGAAACGAAAAATTATCGAATACTCAAAAAGGGATTTTATTGAATAATTTGGGGAACAATTACCTCTTAAGAAATATAAATAAAGATCCTTCTAACGCCGAAAACTCCTTTTTAAAAGCAATTCCTCTATTAAAACAAGACAAATCACAACAGGAAGCATTAATAAACAGCTATCTCAATTTATACAAACTTAGCATCAATTTTCGTCGAAATGAAGCATTGAATTATTACGAAAAAGCAAGGGTGATTTTTGAAAATCTACACAACAAAAGTCCAAGGTACAAGGCTCAATTCTATTTAGAAAAAATTCATTTACTATTAGAACAAAACAAATTAACAGAAACTCAAACCGTACTCAAAACCGTTTTTAAAACCTTAATCCCGAATTATTCTATACAAAAAGGCATTCTGCCAAAAAAGAATGACCTCTACGCCGAAACTATCTTACTTGATGCGCTTGACTTTCAAGCCGAACTGTTTAGCATACAAAACAGACCAAAAAAAGCATTGGAAAGTTATACTCTTGCTTTTCATATTGAAGATTTATTTCAAAACCTCATCGTTTATGAAAATTCAAAAATTATCACCCAAACGCGAAATCGAAAACGCATTGAAAAGTGTGTTGCGATTTACCAATCTTTATTCGAAAAAGAAAAAAATCAAAGTTACATCGAAGATGCATTTCAATTGGTCGAAAAAACAAAGTCTGTTGTTTTAAAGGAGCGAGTAAAGAACAATTTCAAAACTTCTTTCAAAGAAAAAGCACTATTACAACAGTTGGAAAATCAAAATACCACTATCCTCAAAGAACAACAAAAAGGAGATTTGGCTAACATCGAAACAATAAATAAAGCGATCCAAAAGCAAAATGAATTGATGTTGCAACTAAAACAAATTCAAGTTAAAACCTCTGAAAAATTGAATAAAAATATCAATTTGAATGATTTATATACCCAATTAAAAAAAGACGATGCTATTATGGTTGAATATTTTTGTGGAACAGAAAAAGCATATTCATTTACTATTCAAAACAGCAAAATTTCTATGAGACCTTTTTGCTACGACATTTCTATGATATGTAACACTCCTATTATAACATTTATAAGCTTTTTTCATAATGCAAATACAATTACTGAATATCTTGATTTATTCAAAAAAGAAGCTTTTGCGACTTATAGAGTATTGCAACTTCCAAAAAAAACTAACCACAAAAACCTCATCATCATTCCCGATGGAATTTTGAATTTCCTTCCTTTTGAAGCTTTAATCACAAAAGAATCTTCAACAACTAATTTTGCCCAAATGCATTATTTGTTGAACGATTACAACATTGGTTATCAAAATTCGGCTCAGTTTTATTTGGCTGCAGACCAAAATAAAAAACAGCAAAAAGAAACCGTTTTAGGCATTTTTCCCGTTTTCGAAAATACACCTTATACACTGACTTATTCGAAAGACGAATTGCATTCGATTCAGAAGAATTTCAACGGAAAGTATTTTCAAAATACGACTGCTACTTTTAAAAATTTCAAAAAAAATGCTGCTGATTACGGTATTTTACATCTTTCCACCCACGCCTCATCAGGCGATATCGAAACTCCGGCAAGCATTAAATTTTACGATCAGGAAATCCTGTATTCCGAATTATATCATCTAAATCTTAACCCTGATTTGGTGGTTCTAAGTGCCTGTGAAACCGGAATCGGCAAACTATTCAAAGGCGAAGGAAGCATGAGCATTGCCCGCGGATTTCAATTTGCCGGAGCGCAAAACCTGTTGTTTTCGTTATGGAAAGTCAACGATTACACCACTTCGATTTTTATGGATTCTTTTTATCAAAATATCAAAAACGGTCAATCTTATCTGGAAGCCAATGCGAACGCTAAAAGGGATTTCTTAAAAAACTCCGCTGTTTCCAACGCTAAAAAATCACCTTATTACTGGAGTGCTTTTGTGTATTATGGTGATTTACAGACCAACAATGAATCAAATACTTATATTTTTTATATATTTGGTATATTGATTTTAATTGGTTTACTTTTGATTTTCAATCGCTACAGAAAATGAAAAACCTACACGAAATCCTAAAAAAGCATCAATACAAAAAAGTCAAATTTAAGATTACCAAAACCCAACATCTATTAATAAAAGCCAAAATAAACGGAGTTAAAGGGAATTTTATTTTAGACACAGGAGCTTCTAATAGCTGCGTAGGCTTTGAACACATTGAATTATTTAATTTAAACGCCGAAGATTCCAAAACCAGAGCTTCGGGAGCGGGAGCAACAGGAATGTTGACACAAACGGCTACAGCTAATAAATTAGAGCTGGGAACATGGAAAAACCACAATTTTGATTTGATAATTTTTGACATGTCTCATGTCAATGAAGCCTTGACAGCCTACAAATCAAAAACGGTAGATGGAATTATTGGCGCTGATGTATTATTAAAAGGAAAAGCCATAATAGATTATGCCAATTACTATTTGTATTTGCTATAACCAACCTTAAACCAAAATAACATGAAAAACAACTACTTTAAAGCGGCAGCTTTTGCCCTGACAATGCTTTTGTTTTCCTGTTCTACCCAAGACTTAACAGACGAAAGTCAAGACCCTTCGACAACGACTAATTCAAGTACTACCAAAATGTCAAAAATGGCCCCTACGAAACCTACAGCTCCAAAAATTTGGGAATTTAATGATTTAAATGAATGGGAAGATGCCACCCAGGTAGGAAATCCAAATTATTTTATTGATACAAACAATGGTTACCTTCATCTTTTTACCAATGCCAATACCTGGGACAGAACCAAAGTAAAATCGGTTGCTACCTACGCTACCGGAAGTTATTCCTGGAGAGTTTATGTACCGACAATGGGGGTAGGTGATATGGCAAGTATTGGTGCTTTTTTATACAATAATGATACGCACGAACTCGATTTTGAAATTGGCTACGGCAATCGGGCAATCCGTCAGCAATTAAATGCCGCTTCAGATGAGCTAATTGTTTATAATACTTCACAAGCGAATCCGTATCATTCATTTCAAAGCAAAATCAAAAGAGAACAATGGTACACGCTAACCATTGAATTGGCCTTAAATTCCAAGAAAAAATACGTTACTACCTGGAAAATTGACAATGTAGTTTTATCATCCGCAACTCTTACTTACGGCACAGCAACTAAATTTAAAATTTTCTGTAGTGTCGAAAATCTAACTTTTATAGGAGATCATATTCCTTATACACAAAACTACGCCTTATTCGACTGGGTAGAGTTCAAATAAAATCATCACCTTTATTTAACCGCAGATTCGCAAATTAAAAAAAATAAACCTGTGGTTAATTTTTTAAAACTATTTATTTACTTTTTGATTTTTTCTTCGAATGAGATTCTTTTGGATTTTCTCCTAAAGCCCACAAAAGTCCGCCTGTAAGATGCTGAACAAATACAGGATCGCCATAATCCTTACTGTCATGTCCAAGAGCCGTATAAAACACCCTGCCTCCTTCAAATTCATGGCACCAGGCCAATGGTAAATAATCTCCAAAAGTACGCCCCGGATAGACCTCTTTTTCACTGTCTTTCACTGTTCGCATATCGGCAGCTAAAAGGATCTGATTATTAGGATTAAATTCATTCATATAGTAACATTCATCTTCTTTTTTCCATGTTTCACCTAACATCGAAGTCGCTGGATGATTTTTATTAATCACTTTTATTTCGAAAGGCTGAAAAGCCGGATGCCTTTTAAATTTTCCTCCTACCATTGCTGCGTACCAAGGCCAGTCTTTTTCAGAATCAGATGCACTGTGAACACCTACAAAAGCGCCTCCACGATGAATATAATCAACCAAGGCCTGTTTTTGCTCTTCGGTATCAAAAATATCATTACAGGTATTCGAAAAAACCAGACAGCTGTATTTTGCCAGATTTTCAGTATTCATTACTGCCGGATCATCAGAAACATCCACAATCAGATTATTTGCTTCAGCAATTTTTTTCCAGGCCTCCACACTGAAAGGAATATTTTTATGCACATAGCCTTTGCCGTTTTTGGTATAAACCAAAATTCGTTTTTTAGCCGGCGGATTTGCAAAAACTGAACCTAAACCCAAAACAACGGTGAGCAATAGTAATTTGATTTTCATATTTTTCTTTTTATATCATTTTATAATAATTAACCGAATTCCTGAATAATATAATTTTCTAATTCTTTCATCACATTATCCAAATCGTGTTTCACTCTAAAATCAGAAATCCTGTAAACATGTAATCCTAAATTAGTCAAAAACACCTCTCTCATGGTATCGTATTCTTGTTTACCATCATGACTCGAACCATCAATTTCTATAATCAACCCAAGCGACTTTACATAAAAATCAACAATAAAACTACCTATAATTCGCTGCCTGTCAAAATCAACAGACCAAAAAGTATTATTTCGTACTTGTCTCCAAAAAATAACTTCCGACAAAACTCCCGCTTTTCGCAAGGCTTTTGCTCTGCCAGATAATGCTTTATTACGCGGTAATATCCCGACACTTCTCCTGTAAATAGGTTTCTCATGAATATAAGTAACAATTTCAGGTTTCATAAGCTGATTTGTTTTTTGTTTCAAGTATAGTAACCACCCCGCCCTACGGGCACCCCTCCTGAGGAGGGGAAATTTAGCTTTCTTAAAAAAACGCATTAAAAATAAACGCTATACTTAACCTTCTCCACTAATCCTGAGAAGGAAAAACTTAGTTTTCTTAAAAAAACGTATTATAAATAAACGTCACCTTCCCCTCTTTTTAAGAGGGGTGCCCGTAGGGCGGGGTGTTATTTACGCATAATACCATTTCCGAATATAAAAAGAAAATCCCAAATTCCTTAAAAATTGGAATTTGGGATTTTAAATATTTTGAATTCTCTTTTTTTACAATTCAAATGCTTTTTTAGGGTTTCCACCGCAAAGCAATTCAACCGGGTTTTCTAAAGCTTCTTTAACAGCAACTAAGAAACCAACAGACTCACGACCGTCGATAATTCTGTGGTCATAAGATAAAGCGATGTACATCATTGGATGAATTTCAACCTTACCGTTTACAGCAATAGGACGCTCGATAATGTTATGCATTCCCAAGATTCCAGACTGTGGAGGGTTGATGATTGGCGTAGACAACATAGAACCAAATACACCACCATTAGTGATTGTAAAAGTACCACCTGTCATATCATCAACAGTAATTTGACCATCACGAGCTCTTAAAGCCAATCTTTTGATTTCAGCCTCAATTCCACGGAATGTTAAATTCTCAGCGTTACGAACAACAGGAACCATTAATCCTTTAGGTCCGGAAACCGCGATAGAGATATCACAGAAATCAAAACCAATTTTGTGGTCACCGTCCATCATAGAGTTTACATCAGGGAACAATTCTAAAGCTCTTGTTACCGCTTTTGTAAAGAATGACATATATCCTAAACCTACACCACCATGTTTTGCTTTGAATGCGTCTTTGTATTCATTACGCAATTGGTTGATAGGTGTCATGTTTACTTCATTGAAAGTAGTCAACATGGCTGTTTCGTTTTTAGCAGCAACTAATCTTTCTGCCACTTTACGACGTAGCATTGATAATTTAGTACGCTCCACACCACGGCTTCCACCTGTAGGAGTTCCCATTGATGGAACAGCATTTACTGCATCGTCTTTAGTGATTCTTCCACCTTTACCAGTTCCAGTTACAGTTGCGGGTTCGATATTTTTCTCGTCTAATATTTTTTTAGCTGCCGGAGATGGAGTTCCAGTTGCATAAGTAGCTGCTGGTGCTGCAGGAGCCGCTGGCGCAGGTGCTGCTTTTGGCGCTTCAGCTGCAGGTGCTGGCGCTGGCGCAGATCCAGATGGTTTAGCTGCAGAAGTATCAATATGACAAACTACTGCTCCTACTGCTACTGCATCACCTTCTTCTGCTTTAAGAGTAATGATTCCACTTGCTTCTGCAGGTAATTCTAATGTAGCTTTATCAGAGTCAACCTCAGCAATTGCTTGGTCTTTTTCTACATAATCTCCGTCTTTTACTAACCAAGTTGCAATCTCAACTTCTTTAATTGATTCCCCTGGTGATGGGACTTTCATTTCTAAAACCATGTCCTATTATTTTAAATTATGAATTTTATTTTTTTTAATTGTAAACTGTTATCTCTTTTGTTTTTTTATTCTAGCCCTGATAGCAGCGGCATCCTTTTTCTTTTTCCTTTAAAAAGAAAAAGATACAGCGTATAGCAGGAATAGCTTCTAAAAAATATTTTATTGCAATTGCTTCTTTTCTCGCAATGACTATCTAAATAAATTTTTATCAAATACCATTCTGATAGCATCAGCGTGACGACGTTTAGCTCTCGTATAACTTCCTGCTGCCGGTGCTGAATAGGCTTTTAATGAAGCTAATCTCCATTTTACCAAATCAAAGTTAGCTAACATATACGTATAAGCTCCCATGTTTTTAGGTTCCTCCTGTGCCCAAACATAATCATCAGCATTTGGATATTGTGCAATAATCGCTTTTAATTGCTCCACTGGTAATGGGAATAATTGTTCGACACGAACAACTGCCACATCATTACGACTATTGTTTTCTCTCTCGGCAACGATATCATAATAGAATTTACCTGTACAGAAAACTAATGTTTTCACATCTTTTTTGTTTACTGTAGTATCGTCGATTGTTTCCTGGAATTCACCATTAGCCAATTCTTCAACTGTTGACACACATCTTGGATCACGCAATAAACTTTTTGGAGAGAATACTACCAATGGTTTACGGTAATCTGTTTTCATTTGTCTTCTTAACAAGTGGAAAAAGTTAGCCGGAGTAGTACAATCAGCCACATACATGTTATGACGGGCACATAATTGTAAATAACGCTCCATACGTGCAGAAGAGTGCTCAGCACCTTGTCCTTCATATCCGTGAGGCAATAACATTACCAATCCGTTTTGATTGTTCCATTTGTCTTCGCCACAAGAAATGTATTGGTCAATCATAATTTGAGCACCGTTAGAGAAATCTCCAAATTGTGCTTCCCAAATTGTCAAAGAGTTTGGATTAGCTAAAGCATAACCATAATCAAATCCTAATACTCCGTATTCAGATAAGAAAGAGTTGAAAATACGGAAATTTCCTTTTTTATTCTCGATTTTGTCTAACAATACTACTTCTTCTTCAGAATCTTCTACTTTCACAACCGCATGACGGTGAGAGAAAGTACCACGTTCTACGTCCTGTCCAGAGATACGAATATCAAAACCTTCTGTCAATAAAGATCCGTAAGCCAATGCTTCAGCAGTTCCCCAATCTAAGGTATTATTGTCATAACCTGCTTTTCTGTCCGTAACAATTTTTCTAATCTTGTTGATGAATTTTTTATCTTCCGGTAAAGAAGAAATCGTGTTGATAATAGAATCTAAAGTAGCTCTATCTACTTTTGTATCTACTTTTTGTAACATCACATCATCAGAAACTTGTTTGAATCCTTTCCATTCATCCTGCATAAACGGAGTGATGATAGTCAGGTCTTTTTTACGGGAAGCTTCTAAGTTATGATCTAAATCGTCTTTGTATTCTTTTTCTAAAGTTGACACTAAACTAGCATCGATAATTCCTTCAGATAATAATTTCTCAGCATAGATATCTCTTGGATTTCTGTGCTTAGCAATGATTTTATATAATAATGGTTGTGTAAAACGAGGCTCATCACCTTCATTGTGACCATATTTTCTGTATCCTAATAAGTCAATAAATACGTCACGTCCAAACTGCATTCTGAAATCCAACGCAAACTGCATCGCGTGAACTACAGATTCTGCATCATCAGCATTTACGTGTAATACCGGAGATAATGTCACCTTAGCAACGTCAGTACAATAAGTAGAAGAACGAGCGTCTAAGTAGTTAGTTGTAAAACCAACCTGGTTGTTGATTACAATATGGATTGTTCCTCCTGTTTTGTAACCATCTAACTGAGCCATTTGGATGATTTCATAAAGAATACCCTGTCCTGCAATAGCAGCATCCCCGTGAACGGCAATAGGTAATACTTTAGAAAAATCCCCAGGGAAATATTTATCTTGTTTTGCTCTGGTAATACCCTCAATAACAGCACCTACAGTTTCTAAGTGCGAAGGGTTTGGAGCTAAATTGATATTGATTTTTTTACCTGACTTAGTGATTTTGTCAGCTGTAAGTCCTAAGTGGTATTTTACGTCACCGTCAAAATACTCCTGATCGTAATCTTTACCATCAAATTCAGAGAAAATATCCTGAGTAGATTTACCAAAGATATTCGCCAAAACGTTCAAACGACCACGGTGAGCCATTCCCATTACAAATTGCTCTACTCCTTTTTCGGCAGCTCTTTCAATCAAAGCGTCCAAAGCAGGAATGATAGATTCTCCTCCTTCAAGAGAGAAACGTTTTTGACCTACATATTTAGTATGCAGGAAGTTCTCGAAAGAAACTGCCTGATTTAATTTATTTAAAATTGCCTTTTTCTCATCAGCATTAAAAGTAGGACGATTTTCATTAACATTTAATCTGTCCTGAATCCAGTCTACCACTTCCGGACGACGAATATACATATACTCGATACCAATATGCTGACAATAAACAGTAGTTAAGTGATTGATAATTTGAGACAAAGTAGAAGGTTGTAAACCTAATATTTTTGCTGCATCAAAAGTAGTATTCAAATCAGCTGAACTCAAACCGAAGTTCTCAATATCTAAAGTTGGCGAAAAAGTTCTACGCTCTCTAACCGGGTTTGTTTTAGTAAACAAGTGACCTCTGGAACGGTATCCGTCAATTAATTTTACAACTTTAAATTCTTTTTGAAGTTGCTCAGAAATTTTACTGTTATCTGCAGGAGCCGAAGCCACTGAAGATGTTGAAGCTACTTCTCTAACGTATTGAACTGGATTTTCATCGTTATAAGTTTCCATTCCGAAATCGAAACCTTGAAAAAAACTTCTCCAGCTTGGCTCTACGCTATCTGGACTATGTAAATATTGCTCGTATAATTGTGCGAAAAACTCGGTATGCGCTGCATTTAAAAATGAAAACCTATCCATAATGTTACTGAATATACTTTTTGTTAAAATAGTTTGGCAAAAGTACAATAATCAACTAAATTTACTTGAAAATTAAAACACTTTTAACTGTTAAAATGTTAAAAACCTCAATACTTATGAGAAAAAAATACGCTTCAATCGTTTCAAAATCAATTTTGACTGCCTTATTAGTATTTATTTCTACTCAATTATCGGCTCAATATCAGGATTCAGGATTTAGGTCCAATAGTGATTTTTGGCAAAAAGTACAATTTGGAGGCGGATTAGGTTTAAGTTTCGGCAACCGATACACCGATATTTCGGTTGCACCAAGTGCTATTTACAATGTCAACGAATATTTTGCAGTGGGTCTGGGTGCTCAATATACTTATGTAAAGCAAAAAGATTTTTACAACTCAAATTTATACGGAGGGAGTTTAATAACTCTGTTCAACCCCATTCCTGAAATCCAACTTTCGGCTGAACTGGAACAACTAAGAGTCAATGTTAAAGGAATTGGTACTAATAATTTCAGCGACAATTTTTGGAATACCGGTTTGTTTTTAGGCGCCGGTTACCGCAGCAATAATGTAACCATTGGCGCACGCTACAATATATTACATGATGAAAACAAAAGTGCTTACAGTGACGCCTTTATGCCTTTTGTGAGGTTTTATTTTTGAGACCCTAAGTTGCTGAGACTCTAAGCCACTAAGCTATTTATGATTCAAAAATCTAAAAACCTTAGCCACTTAGAAACTTACTTAAAATTATTTCGAAACCAGACTTTTTGCCATTCTCTTTTTAGTATCAAAAAAGCAACATCTTCGGCGAGAACGACTAAATCAGAACCATCGAGTTTTTTCACTTCTTCTTCTGAAACATCAATTACATAAAGCAAATTCAGATATTCGGCAAACTTGTACTGAATCAGTCGATAGATTTTTTCGTGCAACTGAATCTTTAACTCGTCAGGAGAAATACTCTTAGGAAAATCAACTCCTTCATTAGCCAGATTAAAATCCTTGTTTAACTGCTCTATTAATTTAAGATACAAATCCTGACTTTCAGCCTCTGAAAGTAATAAATCGGTTGATATTGGCGCAATGAAACTCATTTAAGAAGGTATTATTTGTTTTAATTTTTTATTTTTCCATAACGCCACCATTTTCACTAAAAGAACATCTCCTCCTGAATAGTAAAAAACAGCTCCCATAGGCGGATTGACCGTTGGGACGGACCCAAAAATTTTCGGAACCCATTTCCAACATTGAAAATAAGTTCCCGCTAACTCAATAAACACAACACACAGAGCGATAAAAAAATATAAATTTTGCCATTTTTTCCTTTTTAAAAGCAAAAAGAAAAGAACTCCGGAAATCAAAGAGAAAACATCATTCAGAAGAATCCCAACCAACACAAACAGCAACGAAAAACCAATTACGAAATATTTCTTTAAAATTCGCTCATTCTCAAATGCCCATTTTGTATGTGCAAAAACATAACCCGAAGCATACACTATTGCATGACCAAATGGGACATACAAAGGAATAGCATCATTCCTGTAATGGTACATTCCTAATAATTTACAAAAAATGATTTCTCCCAAATAAGACAAAAAAACCATTGTAAACATTAATTTCCTCAAATAGGAATCGGAAGCAAAAAAGAAAATCAGAAAATAAGCTATCGAAAGAACGTTTGTGATTTGCCTTCCGTCAAAATACCGTTCCGCAAACAATACCGAATCAATTCCCAGCGCAACAATAGTGAAAAAGGGAAACAAAAAAGCAAGCAGTAACTGCATCCCCGCATTCGGTTTTTCACTAAGGAATAAAATTCTGTTTATCATTTTTACACTTTACGCCCCATCAATCTCTGACCAAAAGCCCTCAGCATTTCTCTTCGGTCTTCTTTAATTTTCATTTGATCCAATAATTCAAAAGCTTTAAAAGTATAAGCTTCTATTGCTTTTTGCGTTGCCTCAGCCGCACCTGAATTAACGAATAATTCTTTTGTTTGCTCAATTTTAGCCGAATTATCAATCGCTTTATTCGAAAACAAATCACTTAGTTTTTGTTGATCGGCTTCGCCGGCAAATTCCATAGTTTTTAAATACAAATAGGTTTTTTTATTTTCGATGATATCACCTCCCACTTGCTTTCCAAAAGTTTCCGGATCACCAAAAGCATCTAAATAATCATCCTGCAACTGGAAAGCCAAACCTAAATTCAATCCAAAATCATAAATCAAATCGGAATTCTCAGTAGAAGCCTCCGCAATAATAGCACCCATTTTTATAGCTGCCGCTACCAAAACCGCAGTTTTATATTCAATCATTTTCATGTATTCGGGAATCGTCACATCCTGACGTGTCTCAAAATCAACATCCAACTGCTGACCTTCACAAACCTGCAAAGCGGTTTTACTAAACAACTTGGCTAACTTCCTGAAAATCTTTGGTTCGTAGTATTCAAAATATTGGTAAGCCAAAATCAACATGGCATCTCCAGACAAAATTGCCGTATTCGTATTCCATTTTTCATGCACGGTAGTATTTCCTCTTCTCAAAGGCGCATCATCCATAATATCATCATGCACTAACGAAAAATTATGAAAAACCTCAACCGCCAAAGCTGCCGGCAAAGCTTTTTTATACGAAACATCAAAAATTTCGGCACTCATAATAGTCAAAACAGGACGAATTCTTTTTCCCCCAAGTCCTAATATATAATGTATAGGTTCGTATAAATTTTTAGGCTCTTTAACTTCTAATTGTGACTGAAGATATTCTATTACAAATTCTTGATATTGACTAACGGAGTGCATAAACTTAATTTTGCGGCTAATTTACAGCATTCGCACTGGATTACAAACTTCGTTTATAAATGAAATGTTAAATTATCTTAAATACAACGGAAACTATTTTGGTGTTTAAAGTTTCCGTTCTATATTTGCACAGAATTTAACAATCAAATTCGTTAGCTAATAAATCCTTGAATACGACAAATAAATTAAGAAGCATGAAAACAAAGTGGAAAGTCAATTCAAACCAATCCGATGTTTTAATTCGAATGAAACATTCAATAATTGCCTATCTCGGAGGAACTGTGAATAATTTTGAGGGTCATGCCAATTTTAACAACAATGAAATTGAAGATGCCGAAATAGCCTTTTCATTAGATGTGAAAAACAGAGAGTCCAAACTGGAGCAGTTTAGCAACTATTTAAAACTAAACGATTTTTTTGATGTAAATAAATACCCAACCATCAGTTTTAAATCGACATCATTTCAAAAGATAAACAAAAACATCAATTTCTTAAAAGGCGATTTAACAATTAAAGACATCACCAAAACCGTCGAACTCGATGTGGAACTGATAGAAACAGATTCTTTAGACGGAAATAAAAAGCTGGCATTTGAACTTACCGCCGATATTAACAGAAAAGATTTCGGATTGGCATCGAATTCATTTCACTCCAACAACGGATTGGCAATAGGACAAGATATTAAACTGGTAGCTAATGTTGAATTTGGCATTTAACAACACAAAATATAATTATTGATTAAGAGAAAATGAAAGAGAAAATTGTATCAAAAGCAACAGACATGTTCTTGAAACTGGGTTTCAAAAGCGTAACTATGGATGATATTGCCGGAGAAATGTGTATTTCAAAAAAAACGATTTACAAATATTTTTGCAACAAAGAAAAACTCATTGAAGAAGGAACCGAGGTAATTCATCAAAACATACACAAACTGATGGATGAAGTTATTTCTAAGAACTACAACGCTATCGAAGAAAATTTTGAAATGCGTAAAATGTTTAAAGAAATGTTTCAATCCTTTGATCATTCCCCTGCCTATCAGTTAAAAAAACATTATCCTGATATTTATGAAAAAATGATGACTAATGAAATGGAAGATTGCCGACAAATGTTCTCTCAAAATATTGTCAAAGGAATTGAACAAGGACTTTACAGACCGAATGTTGATATAGTATCCGCGACACAATTTTATTACACATTAGTCTTTTCAATAAATGAAAATACTGTTTTAGAAAGAGACGCTTACGAACTGGAAGGAAAAGCATTGGAATATCATACAAGAGCAATTGCAACCGAAAAAGGAATTATCGAACTCGAAAAAAATTTACTTAATATAACTAAATAATGAAGCAATTACTAATAATAACCATTCTAACATTTGCAAGTATTGTAAATGCACAGGAAAAAACATCGCTAACACTCAAAGAGGCGATTAAATACGCCCTTGAAAACAAGGCAGATGCTAAAAAAGCAAAATTAAAAATTGAAAACAGCGAATACCAAATTCAGGAAGTACGTTCCAGAGCTTTGCCACAAATTTCGGCTAACGGAAATATGACTTACAATCCTATTTTGCAATTAAATGCTTTACCGGGAGATTTTTTTGGTGCTCCCGGAACTACACTTTTAGCACCCTTAGGACAAAAATGGACTTCTACAGCAGGCATTTCTTTAACACAGGCATTGTTTGACCAATCGGTATTTACAGGTTTAAAAGCAGCCAGAACTACTCGTGAGTTTTATCAAATAAACAATCAACTCACCGAAGAAGAAGTAATTGAAAGAGTAGCTAACAATTACTATCAGGTGTATGTGTTACGCCAAAAATTAGCCTTGGTGGAAACCAATTTAAAAACAACGACTAAAGTTCGTGACATTGTAAAAGGACAATATGATAACGGTTTAGCTAAAAAAATCGATTTAGACCGAATGACGGTGAACCTGTCCAATATCAACACCCAAAAACAACAAATCATCAATTCAGTTCAGTTACAGGAAAACGCACTGAAATTCTATATCGGAATGCCTATTGATGCTCAAATAGACATCCCGCAATCAGAATTTGAAGTAACTCCGGCTGCCTTTTCAGAAGCTCCGAATGTGGCTAACAGAAGCGAATTTTTAATATTAAAAAAACAAGAAGAATTACTAGAACTACAAAAAAAATCAGTGATCGCGGGTTATTATCCTACTCTTTCTCTTTCTGCAAACTACAACTACATTGGTCAGGGACCTGAAATGCCTTTATTTGCAAAACCTTCTAATGGTGTTTACTGGTCTGATTTCTCTTCCATAGGATTGAATCTGAGAGTACCTATTTTTTCAGGTTTTGGAACCAGAGCCAAAGTAAGACAGGCTGATGTGGAACTAAGAACCATTCAGGAAGATATTAAAGACACTCAGTTAGCATTGGATTTAGATTATAAAAATGCTAAAACTCAAATTGAAAACAGCATCATCACGCTTCAAAACCAAAAAGAAAACATGAGACTGGCTGATGAAATCCTCAAAAACATCAACAACAATTATTTACAAGGTTTGGCATCATTAACTGATTTACTGGATGCCGAAAATGCTTCTATCGAAGCTCAGAACAATTATACTGCGGCAATTTTAGATTACAAACTGGCAGAAATCAAACTTATCAAATCAAAAGGCGAACTAAAAACTCTTATCAATAAATAACATGAAAAAATACATAACTACCGGAATTGTCATTATAGCTTCACTAGCTTTAATAGGATTTATTTTAACGAAGAATAAAGCCGAGAACGAAGCAAAAATTGCTGTCGTTGCCGAAAAAAATGCCAGCGTATCTGTAAAAGTGGCTGCTGTAAAAACAGAAGAAGTTTCAATGGATTTTGTCGCTAATGGAAACTTTGAACCAAAACAGGAACTAAGCTTAGAAGCTGAAAAATCAGGAAAAGTAATTAAAGTTTTGGCTAAAGAAGGAGATCGTGTAACTGTAGGGCAAACTCTGGCTATTATGCGAGGTGATGCGATTAATGTTAATGCACAAGCTGCAGAAGCTGCTTACCAAAACGCAAAATCAGATTACAATCGTTTTGAAAATGCTTATAAAACCGGTGGTGTTACTAAGCAACAACTGGATCAGGCAAAAGTAGCTTTGACAAATGCTGAAGCCAACTACAAACAAGCAAAAATTAATGTAGGTGACACTAGAATTAAAGCTCCAATAAACGGAATTATTAATGCTAAAATGATCGAGCCAGGTTCTATGCTTTCTGCTATGCCTCCTACTAAAATGTTCGATATTGTAAATGTAAACACTTTAAAATTAAAAGTAACAGTAAACGAATCTCAGGTAGCAAACTTAAAAACAGGCAACAATATTACTGTAACCAGCAGTGTTTATCCTGACAAAGAATTCTCAGGAAAAATTACTTTTATCGCTGCTAAAGCTGACAGCAGTTTGAATTTCCCGGTTGAAATTGAAATTACAAATAATAGTAACAACGACCTTAAAGCAGGTATGTATGGGACTGCAGTATTCAAATCGGCACAACAAAAACAAACAATGACTGTAATACCAAGAACCGCTTTTGTAGGTAGTGTGAGCAGTAATCAGGTTTTTGTTGTCGAAAACGGAGTTGCAAAGTTAAAAACAGTTACCGCCGGAAGAATTCTGGGTGATAAAGTGGAAATCTTAAACGGTTTATCAGACGGAGAAACGGTTATCACAACAGGACAAATCAACTTACAGGAAGGAAGTAAAGTAGAAATCATTAAATAAGTTATATGTTAGGAGTTATATGTTAGAAGTTAAGACTTACTGGTTTTAAAATAGCTAACCTATATCGCATAACGAATAGCTTTTAACGCATAACAAATAACAACCTTCTTAAAAGAAGAAATATATGAAATTAGCAGAAATATCCATAAAACGTCCTTCGTTAGTTATCGTTCTCTTTACGATACTAATCCTTGGGGGAATATTCAGTTACAGCCAGCTGGGCTATGAATTGATTCCTAAATTTGAAATGAATGTAATTACGGTTTCAACAGTGTATCCCGGAGCTTCTCCGAGTGAGGTTGAAAACACGGTTACCAAGAAAATGGAGGACGCCATAGCCTCCTTGGAAAACATCAAGAAAATTGATTCTAAGTCTTACGAAAGTCTTTCGGTGGTTTCCATCACCCTGACTTCTAATGCCAATGTTGATGTTTCGATGAATGATGCCCAGCGAAAGATCAATGCCATTTTAAGTGATTTGCCCGAGGATGCCAAAACGCCTTCGCTAAATAAATTCTCGCTGAGCGATATGCCAATTATTACCATTGGTGCCAACGGAAAAATGGACGAAGCTGCATTCTATGATTTGATTGATAAAAAAATTGCTCCCGTTTTATCCCGTGTACAGGGTGTAGCTCAGGTAAACATCATTGGTGGTCAGGAACGTGAAATTCAGGTAAACCTTGATGCTACAAAAATGCAGGGATACGGTTTGTCAATTCCACAGGTACAACAAACTATCTTGTCATCAAACTTAGATTTCCCTACCGGAAACATTCAAACCCGTGAACAAAAAATATTAATTCGTTTAGCGGGTAAATATAAAAATGTGAACGAATTAAGAAACTTAGTGGTTTCTTCTAAAAACGGAATTCAGGTTCGTTTACAAGACATTGCCGATGTTCAGGACACTCAAAAAATAGCCGAAAAGATTGCCCGCGTCGATCAAAAAAGTGCTATCGTATTGCAAATTGTAAAACAATCAGATGCTAATGCCGTTGCGGTAAGTGAGCTGGTTGCTAAAACCGTTGCAAAATTAGAAAGTGATTACAAAGTCAATGATTTAAAATTAGAGACTGCCAAAGACAGTACCATTTTCACTCTGGAAGCTGCCGACTCTGTACTACACGATTTATTAATTGCTGTAATTCTGGTAGCATTAGTAATGTTGTTCTTCCTGCACAGTATCAGAAACTCATTAATTGTAATGATTTCTATTCCTGCCTCTTTGATTGCTACTTTTATTGGTATTTATCTTTTAGGATATACCTTAAACTTAATGAGTTTATTAGGATTATCTCTGGTTGTGGGTATTCTGGTGGATGACGCCATTGTAGTATTGGAAAACATTTACAGGCACATGGAAATGGGTAAAAGCCGTATTCGTGCCTCTTTTGACGGAACAGCCGAAATTGGAGGAACAGTAACTTCGATTACCTTAGTAATTGTGGTAGTATTTTTACCTATTTCCATGAGTACAGGATTAGTATCAAATATTATTACACAGTTTTGTATGACTGTAGTAATTTCTACTTTATTATCTCTTTTAGCCTCTTTTACTATTATTCCATGGTTGTCTTCCCGTTTTGGAAAACTGGAACATATTGAAGGCAAAAATCTTTTTGGAAGAATTATTCTTGGTTTCGAAAGTATGTTAAGCCGTTTTACTAACTGGGTTACCGAAATTTTAAAATGGAGTTTAGACCATTATATCAAAACTATTGTTATTGTAGTGGTATTGTTCTTTACATCGACTATTGGATTAATGGGCGGTGGATTTATCGGTGGAGAATTCTTTGCTGCTTCTGATAGTGGAGAGTTTTTAGTTCAAATTGAAATGCCAAAAGACGCTTCATTGGAACAAACCAACTTTATGACTCAAAAAGCTGAAGCCTATTTGAAACAACAAAAATATGTGCATAGCCAAATTACAACTGTAGGTCAAACTTCAGAAGGAATGGGTGCTTCTCAGGCTACTACTTATAAAGCGGAGATTGATGTTAAAATGATTGACCAAAAAGACCGAACTGACGAAGCATCTGTTTATGCTGCTAAAATGAAACGCCAATTAGAAAAAGTTCTGGTGGGTGCCAAAGTAAAAACCGTTCCTGTAGGTATTATGGGAACTGCTGAAGATGCTACTCTTGGATTGATTGTAACCGGTCCTAATGTAGAAAGTGCAATGAAATTTGCCAAATTAGCGGAAGCTGAATTAAGAACTATTCCCGGAACAACAGAGATTAAATTAACCGTTGAAGACGGAAATCCAGAGATTAACGTTCAGGTGGATCGTGATAAAATGGCCGCACTTGGATTATCGTTACAAACTGTAGGTATGACCATGCAAACGGCTTACAGCGGAAATACAGACGGCAAATTCAGAGCAGGAGAATATGAGTACGACATCAACATCAAATACAATGCTTTTGACAGAAAGAATATTACTGATGTAAGTAATTTAATTTTCATTAATGACTTAGGACAACAAATTAAATTATCTCAATTCGCCACTATTACCGAAGGTTCCGGACCTAGTAAACTGGAACGAAGAGACAAAGCGGCTTCGGTTACAGTACAAGGTCAAAACATTGGAGTTCCGGCCGGAACCATTGTTGCTCAATGGCAGGAGAAACTCGACAAATTAGAAAAACCTACCGGTGTAAGTTACATTTGGGGTGGTGATCAGGAAAACCAATCGGAAGGTTTTGGTACACTTGGGATTGCATTATTAGCTGCGATTATCTTAGTTTACTTAGTAATGGTTGGATTGTATGACAGTTTTGTTCACCCGTTTGTGGTATTATTTGCTATCCCGCTTTCGTTCATTGGAGCGATGCTGGCCTTAGCATTAACTAACAATTCATTAAACATCTTCACCATTTTAGGTATCATCATGTTGATTGGATTAGTATGTAAAAATGCGATTATGCTTGTGGATTATACCAATCAGCGAAGAGCAGCCGGAGAATCCATCAGAACAGCATTGATTCAGGCGAATCATGCCCGTTTGCGTCCTATTTTGATGACTACCATTGCGATGGTATTTGGTATGTTTCCAATTGCATTGGCATCAGGAGCCGGAGCTGAGTGGAAAAACGGTTTGGCCTGGGTAATTATCGGAGGTTTGATTTCATCTTTATTCCTTACTTTGATTATCGTTCCGGTGATTTATGAAATCATGGAAAAAATCATTGCCAAATTCTCTAAAGGAGAAAAAATCGATTACGAAGCCGAAATGGTTGCCGATTACGACCACAAAGAACTAAGTGAAGACGGTTTTAACCCAAAACACACGATGTAAAATCTTCACGTTATAATAAAAGAAACCACCTGAAATTTAATTTTTAGGTGGTTTTTTGTTTTTGTAGGAATGGATTCTTTTGCTATACTGTTTACAACTCTCAAAAAAAAACGAGAATCATAATAAAAACTCTTTATTTTGCTTCCCGTTCTGTAAGCTTATCAGCTGCTTTATCATAGTTGGAAACTACCTGTTTCAACTGTTGAATAGCTTCAGCTGTAAGTTCGCCTTTGGCGCCTTCAGCCACCCAGCGTGCCGATGAAATTAAAGTAGCTAGTTCGTAACCGCTGAGTGTAATATGAAAAACCAGATTATTTTTCTTTTCAATGTGCATGTTGTGCCATATTTTCTTTCACATAATTACCTATCTGTTTCAATTCACCGGCAAACTCGTCATAATCCGTTTGCATGCCATTGAGGTAGGCACTCCAGCCAAGCGACATTTTTGCATAATGAACCGCTTCCTGTATTTCTTCATCTGTTGCACCAAAGAGTTTTGCGGTCTCTGCATGAAACAAGGTACAATATCTGCATTTAGTTTCTGAATGTAATGCTACACCCATTAATTCTTTGTATTTATTCGGAATTAGTGTTTCCCCCAATTGAAGGCTTTTGAATAATTCCCATTCAAAATCTAAATACGCCTCGGGAATATCTTTCATAAATCCCGGAACAATGCCTAAATGCTCTCTGATTTCGGCTTCTACTTCTGAACGATTTCTAGCTGTTGCCATCTTTTTTGCTAATTTTTAATACAATAATTTCCAATCTGGATTTCATAAAAATTTGACCTATAAATTTACAAAAAAAAGCCAACAAAACCAATCAAACAACTGATTTACAATAAAGTAAAACAATATTAAAAATTTCAAAAAAGAAAATATTGATAACAATAAATGTTGTTCCCTTTTCTTAGCAATATCTGGAATCGATTGGTTTACTAAACTGCTTTCTGCAATAACATGATAATTTTGGAATTAATTCCTAAAAAAACATAATAATTTTGGAATTGATTCCAATAAAAACATAATAATTTTGGAATAATACCCAATTTAATTATTTTTGTTTCTTCAAAATCAATTCATTATGGTAAGAAGAGAACAAAGCAACTACGCCAAAGCACGATTATTCAAAGGGAAAGCACTTTTGGTTTTTGGTCCAAGACAAGTGGGCAAAACTACTTTTGTCCAAAACCTAATTACCAACTTAAATAAAAAAACACTTTTTCTAAACGGAGACGAGTCGGATGTGCTGGTTTTATTCGAAAGTCCAAACGTAACGAAACTAAAAAACATTATTGGCGATAACGAAATTCTGGTTATTGATGAAGCCCAGCGCATTACCAATATTGGCATTGTACTCAAAATTATTGTGGATCAAATTAAATCAGTGCAGGTCATTGCTACGGGTTCGTCAAGTTTTGAATTAGCAAACCAACTTAACGAACCTTTGACAGGAAGGAAATACGAAATGTTTTTATATCCAATTGCCTTTTCAGAAATGGTCAATCACAATGGATTATTAGAAGAAAAAAGAGCTTTGGAACAACGCTTGATTTACGGCAATTATCCTGAAATAATAACCAATCCGATAGACGCCAAAGAACACATCAAATTGATTGCCAACAGTTATTTGTACAAGGATTTGTTTTTGTTAGAACAAATTTCGAAACCGGTTTTACTACAAAAAATTGTAAAGGCATTGGCATTGCAAGTAGGTAGCGAAGTCAATTATAACGAATTGAGTAAACTGATTCAAATAGACAACAAAACGGTGGAAAAATATATCGATTTACTCGAAAAAGCATTCGTGATTTTTAAGCTTCCTGCGTTGTCCAATAATGTTCGAAACGAAATAAAAAAAGGCAAGAAAATCTATTTTTATGACAATGGAATTATCAATGCCGTTACAGGGAATTTCAATCCTTTATCACAAAGAACTGACATTGGTAGTTTATGGGAAAACTATATTATTAGCGAGCGCATCAAATATTTGAACATTCAACAAAGCGAAGCCAGTCCGTATTTTTGGAGAACCACACAGCAACAAGAAATCGATTATATTGAAAAAAACGAAGATCAGATTTTAGCTTGTGAAATCAAATGGAACGCCAAAGCCAAGTATAAAATTCCAGTGACTTTTTCGACCAATTATAACAATGTAAGCTCCAAAATAGTTACGCCTGAAAATTATGAGGAGTTCTTATTAAAACAATAGTGAAATTATTATTATTTAGAATAAATTAAAATTATTTGCTTTGTAACATTTTGCGCTTTACTTTTGTGCTATCAATAACAATTCTAAATAAGATGAAAATAAAATCTACCCTAGCTGTTTTATGCTTATTTTTTGTTCTGTTAACCAATACAACCTGGGCACAGGAAAAAGGAACAATCAAAGGACAAATCACTTTAAACGATAAACAATCACCAGAAAACATTTCTGTAATTCTAAAAGGAACCGGTTTAGGTACCATAACCGATTCCAAAGGAAATTACAGACTAAAAAATATCAAAGCTGGAAATTATACCTTAAAAATTTCAGCAATAGGATATATTACGAAAGAACTTAAGATAAGTTTAGGCATTGGTCAGGAACTTACACAAGATGCAACTATAAATGTAAATTCAGAAGAACTCAGCGAAGTACTGATTAACGGTGGCAGAAAAAATCATTTTGCTAAAAAAGAAAATGTCCAGGTTTCAAGACTACCTCTGAAAAATCTGGAAAACCCACAGGTTTATACAACAATCTCCTCAGAATTATTAAAAGAGCAGGTGGTTACTAATATTGACGATGCGCTTAAAAATGCGCCGGGAATACAACCGCTTTGGACTTCAACAGGTCGTGGAAGTGATGGTGCAGGATATTTTGCATTAAGAGGATTCTCCGTTCAACCCAGAGCACTTAATGGATTACCGGGTATCTCAAACGGTAGCTTAGACCCGGCCAACATCGAAAAAATAGAAGTAATTAAAGGTCCTTCGGGAACTTTATTCGGAAATACGATAACCTCTTACGGTGGTTTAATTAATATTACAACTAAAACACCTTATGATCATTTTGGAGGAGAAATCAACTACACCACAGGTTCATACGGTCTAAACCGGGTAACGACAGATGTCAACACACCATTAAACGAAGACAAAACGGTTAATTTCAGAATTAATACAGCTTACCACAACGAAAACAGCTTTCAGGATGCCGGATTCAGAAAGGCCATATTTGTCGCTCCATCATTGTCATACAAAGCTTCAGAAAAACTTTCGTTTTTATTTAATACCGAATTCTTAAGTAACGAAGCTACTAATACAACTATGTTGTTTTTAACTCGTTCTTTTCCATTGCGCGTACACAATATGGACGAATTAGGATACAACAATAAACGTTCGTACACCAGTAATCAATTATCTATTAAAACACCTTCGTACAACTTACAAGGACAAATGTTTTATAAAATCAATGATTCTTGGACTTCACAAACCGCTATTTCCAAAACTTCAGCCAAATCAGAAGGATATTACAGTTATTTGTTTGACAATACCGACCTACGATTAGCCAATTCTACAGTACGAAAATATGAGGGTATTGACAACGGTCTTGTATTTGAAAGGTTTATAAACTATCAAAATTCAACCACATTAGCTACTGATATCCAACAAAACTTTATTGGAGATTTCAAAATTGGAAACATGAGAAACCGCCTTGTTGCCGGACTGGATTATTTCAACCGTCAAATAATAGACAATGGTACAGGTTATATACAAAACGGAGCAGTATATATCGGAGAAGATAATTTACAAACTGTTAATGAAGTAATATTCAAAATCACTAATCCGGCTCAATATATCAGGACAGGTGATAATGGTAAATTGAGTAAAAATGCAACCGATGCTTTATTAGCCGGAGCAACTGTAAATAATAGTAAAACAAAACAGGAAGCTTACAGCGCTTATGTTTCCAACGTAATCAACTTTTTACCAAGTTTATCTGCTATGGCAAGTTTACGTGTAGATCGCTTTATGAATGCACAAAACGGGACTTACAATCAAACAGCACTTTCTCCAAAATTTGGTGTGGTTTTCCAACCTATTTTAGACAAAGTATCGCTTTTTGCTAACTACATGAATGGATTTACAAATGTTGCTCCTGCCGAAGATATTAATGGAACAACAAGAACGCCACGTGTTTTTAATCCGGAACATGCTGATCAATTAGAATTTGGAACAAAATTGAACTTATTTGAAGACAAATTATACGCTACTTTTAATTATTACAAAATTAAAGTAACTGATCGCGTTTATAACATCCGAAATTCAGCTACTGATATTACTTACTATCAAAATGGCGCACAGAAAAACGAAGGTTTTGAAGCGGAAATTATAGCAAATCCAATCCCGGGATTCAATATTGTAGCCGGATATAGTTATGTAGATGCCAATGTTACTAAAGGAGATATTAACACCATTGGTTACAGACCTACCAGTGCCGGAGCATACAATACCGCAAATTTATGGGCTAGCTACCGTTTTCAGGAAAATGCTTTAAAAGGTTTCGGTTTAGGATTTGGAGGTAATTATTCCGGAGAAAATAAAATTACTAATGGTTTAGTAACAGGGACTTTTACAATTCCAGAATACACCGTACTGAATTCTTCTATTTTCTATGGAAATGAAAAATTCACTTTAACTTTAAAAATCGACAATATTGCCAATGTGGATACTTATGATGGATGGTCAACAATTCATCCCCGAAATATGAGAAGTGCATCTGCCAGTTTCTCTTATAAATTTTAAAAAACAAACAAAAACAGCTTTCTTATTCACATAAAGAAAGCTGTTTCTTAAATAAATAATCATGATTTCATTAGTTAGCCTGACTGTATTTTTTGCTTTTTATGTTTTGTATAATACCTCTAAAAAAGCAACTTTATCAACTAACTTCCCTCTTGAAAGATGGATTCAGCAAAACACGAAACCTTCGCGTTGTATTGGATTAGGTTTTTTAGTAATTGCTTACAGCATATTGATTTCATGGAAAGCAGCAGGAGCCTCAACGCTTATTTTTTTAATCCAAATTATGACTATCGGAAGTCTGGTTGTAATCCTTGCTCCATTAAAAATCATTAATCATCGATTTATACTAGGGATACTTTTCCTTGCTGTTTTTTTCGAAATTTATTCTTAACACACTTTTAAAAAATGCCGGCAAATCCAAAATATTTAACCCAATCCAAATGGCAACGTTTTGCCAAGATAACCGCAGCAATTTTAGGCGGTTATTTGGTTTCCATTAGTTTTCACCTGGCACTGGCCAGTTGGTTCAATAAAGCCAATATTATCATCACAATGGCTTTTAGCGGTTTTATACTTTGGGTAGCCTTAATGATTGTGGCTTTTTTAGCTAAAAATGGCTGGAAAATCTGGCTAGTCTATTTAGGCTTAAGTCTCCTTTTTACCGGACTAATGTATTTAGGTCAAACCTATAATCCGATAACAAAATAAACGATGAATAATAGAAATTACAACATCTTTTTTCATACCCACACCATTAGTGGCATTGTTATCAGCGTGGTTTTGTATGTGATATTTTTTGCAGGTTCTTTTTCATTTTTCAGAGATGATATTGTCAATTGGGAACGCGGAGAATCGGCAGTGATTTCTAACGAAATCCAATTAAATTACGATCAAGCTTTAAAAGTATTAGACACCGCTTACGATTTACAAGGCAGAAAAATTACAATTTCTCAATCCCACAACGAAAAAAACATTGCCGTTTCCCTTGAAGCTACAAAAGACAGCTTAGCCACAAAAAAAGCCCGGGAAGGACAATTTCTTTACCTGAACAATGCAACATACAAGACTTCTACCTATGTTGAATCCTATAATCTGGGGGAATTTATCTATCGTTTGCACTTTTTAGCTCAAATTCCCTACCCTGTTGGTTATTATTTATCGGGATTTATCGCCTTATTTTTTCTTTTTGCCATTGTAACCGGAGTTTTGTTGCATTGGAAAAAAATTATATCTAATTTTTATGTTTTCAGACCAAAAGAAAAATTAAAAACCTGGTGGACAGATGCGCATACTTCTTTAGGTATTTTGGGACTTCCTTTCCAATTTGTATATGCGGTAACCGGAGCCTTTTTTATGATTAAATTGCTAATTGTTGCACCCGCAGTTCAGTTTTTGTATCAGGGTGATCAGGATCAATTATACAAAGAACTGGAATACACCGGAAACAATTATGATTTTGCAAACCAACCACTAACCAAATCTTTCAGTATTAACGAAATTGTTGCTGCAACTAAGAAAAACTGGACTGATTTTGACATTACCCGTGTAGAAATTCAAAACTACGGCGATACTAATATGCACCTGCTTGTAGAAGGGGAAGTAACCTACGATAAAAAATTTACTGCAATTGGCAAAATAGTTTACAAAGTAGCAAACGGAGAAATTGTTGTTAAGAAAGATCCTTATACGTCCAGCAGCTATTTAGACATAGTGAAAAATGTGCTGTATCGGATCCATTTTGGGGATTATGGTGGTTATGCCTTAAAAATTATCAGCTTTGTATTGGGAATTCTGACTTGTTTTGTCATCATTTCGGGAGTTATGATTTGGCTTGTTGCCCGTGACAAGAAAAATGTGCCAGAGAAAAAAAGACGCTTTAACGAAGGAGTAGTTCGGATTTACTTAGCCATTTGTTTGAGTATGTTTCCGGTAACAGCAATGAGTTTTATAGCCGCCAAAGTTTTTTATCCTTTGGGACAAAATAATCTATATAACGTGTATTTTATCAGTTGGCTGCTATTGAGCATCTTTTTTATCCTAAAGAAAAACAACAACTTCACTAATCGATTTTGTCTGTTTTCAGGAAGTATTCTTGGTTTTATAATTCCAATTTCCAACGGAATAAAAACCGGAAACTGGTTTTGGATGTCATTTACAAATCATCAATTTCAATTGTTCTTTGTAGATGTATTTTGGGTTATACTCTCAGGTGTGACATTATATACAGCTTATAAATTAAGAACTACTGCAAAATAATTCAGAAATCAATCTCATAAAAAAAGGCTTTTCCGGGAATTTCCTGAAAAGCCTTTTTCGTAATTAATAATTAACTAGTGTAAAATTTAATCCATATTAACTATTGCTTCCTTTTTCCAATTTTTTACAGAAGCAATTTGGTTATTTGAATAATCCACTTCACTCAAAGTAGATTCATTCCAGAAAAACCATTTCCCAACTTTTTCTCCATTATTATATTCGGCAATAGCTAATTTATTTCCATCCTGATCATAAGAAGTCCATTTTCCTTCTA
Organism: Flavobacterium palustre; assembly: GCF_014639535.1. Taxonomy (GTDB): domain Bacteria; phylum Bacteroidota; class Bacteroidia; order Flavobacteriales; family Flavobacteriaceae; genus Flavobacterium; species Flavobacterium palustre. The sequence goes on from NZ_BMGA01000001.1 coordinate 412,139, forward strand.
ATTTTCCGTTTTTAAAGAAACCTACTTGCTGAACCTTTCCATTTTCATAAAAATAAGTCGCTTTTACTTTATTTCCTACGGCTTCTAATTGTGGTTTTGGGGTTTGCGCAAAAATCATTCCTGAAATCAAAACGGCTCCGATAACTATATATTTTTTCATAATCTAAAATTTTAAGTGATTTCTTTTATCAAATTTAGATATTAATTTACATTTAAAAAACAATTTGGTAACAATTTAATAACATAGAACAAAAACTTAACATTGGAAATAAAAACAGAAATCACAGCAGGCGTTAAAAAATCAATTTTCTCAATTCAATGTACATAATTAGTTCTAAATTTGCAGCCGGGTCTTTTTTTCTGACTTATAAACCAAATAATTAAAATTTTCGATAATGTACAGAAGTCATAACTGTGGCGAGTTAAACGCCTCACATACCAACACCGAAGTAACACTTGCAGGTTGGGTTCAAAAATCACGTGATAAAGGATTCATGAATTGGGTCGATTTAAGAGACCGTTATGGAATAACACAATTAATTTTTGACGAAAGTCGTACTGAAAAAACCGTATTCGAATTAGCAAAAACACTTGGACGCGAATTTGTAATTCAAGTTAAAGGAACCGTTATCGAAAGAGAGGCTAAAAACAAAAATATCCCAACGGGTGAAATCGAAATTTTAGTTTCAGAACTAAACATATTAAATGCTGCTTTGACGCCTCCATTCACTATTGAAGATGAAACGGATGGTGGAGAAGACATCCGAATGAAATACCGTTACCTTGACATTAGAAGAAATCCTGTAAAAAACAGCTTGCTATTCCGTCACAAAGTAGCGATGGAAGTTCGTAAATATTTATCTGATTTGGATTTTTGTGAAGTGGAAACTCCGTATTTAATTAAATCGACTCCGGAAGGTGCCAGAGATTTTGTTGTTCCTTCCCGAATGAACGAAGGACAATTTTATGCCTTGCCACAATCACCACAAACTTTCAAGCAATTATTAATGGTAGGCGGAATGGATAAGTATTTCCAAATTGTGAAATGTTTCCGTGATGAGGATTTGCGTGCCGACCGTCAACCGGAGTTTACTCAGATTGACTGTGAAATGGCATTTGTAGAACAGGAAGACATTTTAAATATTTTCGAAGGTTTGACTCGTCATTTATTAAAAGAATTAAAAGGTATTGATGTAGACAAATTCCCTCGCATGACGTATGAGCACGCGATGAAAACGTATGGAAATGACAAACCGGATATCCGTTTCGGAATGGAATTTGGAGAATTAAATCAATTTGCTCAACATAAAGAATTCCCTGTTTTCAATGCAGCCGAATTAGTAGTAGGAATTGCTGTTCCCGGAGCCGGAAATTATACCCGTAAAGAAATCGATGCATTGATTGACTGGGTAAAACGTCCACAAGTAGGCGCCAGCGGAATGGTTTATGTAAAATGCAATGAAGACGGAACTTACAAATCATCAGTAGATAAATTCTACGATCAGGAGGATTTAGCAAATTGGGCTAAAACAACCGGAGCTAAAGCCGGAGATATGATTTTTGTACTTTCTGGACCTGCTAACAAAACCAGAGCACAATTAAGTGCTTTACGTATGGAATTAGCCACTCGCTTAGGCTTGCGTAATCCGGAAGTATTTGCTCCACTTTGGGTTGTTGATTTCCCTTTATTGGAATTTGACGAAGAAAGCGGTCGTTACCATGCGATGCACCATCCATTTACTTCTCCAAAACCAGAAGATATTGCCCTACTGGAAACTAATCCGGGTCAGGTTCGTGCCAATGCTTACGACATGGTTTTGAACGGAAATGAAATTGGCGGTGGTTCAATTCGTATTCACGACAAAGCTACGCAACAATTGATGTTTAAATATTTAGGATTCTCCGATGAAGAAGCAAAAGCACAATTTGGATTCCTGATGGATGCTTTCCAATTTGGAGCACCACCACACGGAGGATTGGCTTTTGGATTAGATCGATTAGTAGCCATTCTTGGAGGTCAGGAAACTATCCGAGATTTCATCGCTTTCCCTAAAAACAACTCGGGAAGAGACGTGATGATTGATGCACCTTCGGCTATTGACAGCGCACAATTAAACGAATTACACATTCAATTGGATTTATAATAAATATCTTTCGAAAACCCTTGAATACACTGAATATCAATTATTTTATTAAAAAATTTGATATTAATCATTTTCGTATGATATTAAACATTACATTTGTCTTATTATAAATTATTATTACTATTACAATGCGTACAGGTACAGTTAAATTTTTCAATGAATCAAAAGGTTACGGATTCATTACAGACGAAGAAACAGGAAAAGACATTTTTGTTCATGCTTCAGGAATCAGCGCGGAAGAATTACGCGAAGGTGACAGAGTTAGCTACGAAGAAGAAGAAGGAAGAAAAGGAAAAGTTGCTGCTAAAGTTGCAGTTATCTAAACAAAATATTTTTTTGTTACCGAATGTTAAGCGTCCCGATAATTATCGGGACGCTTTTTTTATAATGAAAAGTTAAATTTTTAGTTTTTTTTAAGAAAACAGAAAAAAGCTTATTTATAATCATTAAAAACTAGAAAAAAACGTCTTAAAACCAACCACTAATTTTCATTGCCTACTTGTGTTTTATAACATTGAAGCATATCTTTGTGACTTATTTTAGCGAAAAATATTATTATGCAAACAGAACAATTCAATTATCTTCCAATACTAATGCAAGCGCTACTTGCAATTGGTTTTGTTGTCACTACTATCTTTATTTCAGGAAAATTAGGACCTAAACGAAAATCAGCTGCCAAGGACAAGAATTTTGAGTGCGGAATTGAATCTGTTGGTAATGCACGTATTCCTTTCTCGGTAAAATATTTCCTTGTAGCTATATTGTTTGTATTGTTTGATATCGAGGTTATTTTCCTTTATCCTTGGGCAATCAACTTCAAAGAGTTGGGAATAGAAGGAATGATAAAAATGATTGTGTTTATGGCTTTACTTTTAGTTGGTTTTTTCTACATCATCAAAAAGAAAGCATTACAGTGGGAATAAAAAGAGATTTCAGATTTTAGATCTCAGAATTCAGATTTAAAATCAAAAACTCTTCAAACTATAAAATACTGATTTAAAAAATTGATTTTACTTTTTAGCATTTCTCAAAATCTAAAATCTAAAATCAGAAATCTAAAATAAAAATGAGCGATTCAAAAATAAAAATGGTTGCCCCTCCGGAAGGTGTTGTTGGTGAAGGTTTTTTTGCCACAAAACTAAATGACGTTGTAGGTTTGGCCCGTGCCAATTCACTTTGGCCATTGCCTTTTGCAACTTCTTGTTGTGGTATTGAATTTATGGCCACAATGGCATCTCATTATGACTTGGCACGTTTTGGTTCAGAGCGTGTAAGTTTCTCCCCTCGTCAGGCCGATATGTTGATGGTTATGGGAACTATTTCTAAAAAAATGGCTCCAATCTTACGTCAGGTTTACGAACAAATGTCGGAGCCAAGATGGGTAATCTCTGTTGGTGCCTGTGCCTGTTCAGGCGGAATTTTCGATACTTACTCCGTTCTTCAGGGGATTGACAAAGTAATTCCGGTTGACGTTTATGTACCGGGTTGCCCGCCAAGACCGGAGCAAATTGTAGATGGCGTGATGAAATTACAAGAACTGGTAAAATCAGAATCGGTAAGAAGAAGAAGTTCACCGGAGTATCAAGAATTATTAGCTTCTTATAATATCAAATAAAATGGCATTAGAAAACACCGCTATTCAAGAAAAATTAGCAGCAACTTTTGCAGGAGATGTTTTTAATTTCCAACAGGAAAGAGACATTTTTTCTTTTGAAATCAATGCTAATAATAATACCGCAATCATTTTATTCTTAAAAAACGATCCTGACTTACGTTTTCATTTCTTAACCGACTTATGTGGTATTCACTACCCGGATAATCCGGTCGAAAAACAATTTGCAATTGTTTACCACATGCACAATTGGTACGAAAACAAACGTATTCGAATAAAAGCTTACCTTAACGGAGAAAATCCTGAAATCAAAACGGTTACTAATATCTTCCTCACATCAAACTGGATGGAAAGAGAAACCTATGATTTCTTCGGAATCAATTTCATTGGACATCCACAATTAAAACGTATTTTGAATATGGATGAAATGATTTCTTTTCCAATGCGTAAAGAATTCCCAATGGAAGATGGCGGAAGAACCGATAAAGACGATCGTTTCTTCGGTAGAACAATAGACAATTGCTAAAAAACAATATATAATTTTTCACATTCTATAAATGTCAGAACTATTATTACCACCAGAGCATCGCTATGCTAAAATAATAAAGGAGCATCTAAATGAAGACGGAAACGAGCTTTCCATCCTGAATTTAGGACCTACTCACCCGGCTACTCACGGAATTTTCCAAAATATTCTATTGATGGATGGGGAACGAATTATAGATGCTGAACCTACTATCGGTTATATCCACCGTGCTTTTGAAAAAATTGCCGAAAATCGTCCGTTTTATCAAATTACGCCACTTACTGACCGTATGAACTATTGCTCCTCTCCTATCAACAATATGGGATGGTGGATGACTTTAGAAAAATTACTGAATATTGAAGTTCCTAAAAGAGCGCAATATTTAAGAGTTATTGTAATGGAATTAGCAAGAATTACCGATCACCTGATTTGTAATTCGATTTTAGGAGTTGATACCGGAGCTTACACCGGTTTCCTTTATGTTTTTCAATTTAGAGAAAAAGTATATGAAATCTACGAAGAAATTTGTGGAGCTCGTTTAACAACCAATATGGGAAGAATTGGTGGTTTCGAAAGAGACTGGTCACCAAAAGCTTTCGAATTATTAAACACCTTTCTTGAAGAATTCCCTCCGGCCTGGAAAGAATTCGAAAACCTATTCGAAAGAAACAGAATTTTTATTGACAGAACAGTTAATGTAGGTGCTATTTCAGCTGAAAAAGCAATGGCTTACGGTTTTACAGGACCAAACTTACGTGCTGCCGGTGTAGATTATGATGTACGTGTAGCTCAGCCTTATAGTTCTTACGAGGATTTTGATTTCCAAATTCCGGTAGGAAAATCAGGAGACACTTACGATCGTTTTTGTGTGCGTAATGCTGAAGTTTGGGAAAGTTTAAGTATTATTCGTCAGGCTTTGGAAAAAATGCCGGCAGGAAATGAGTATCACGCTGAAGTTCCTGATTACTATTTGCCTCCTAAAGAAGATGTTTACCACAACATGGAATCTTTAATTTATCATTTCAAAATTGTAATGGGAGAAGTTCCTGTTCCGGTTGCCGAAATTTACCATCCGGTAGAAGGAGGAAATGGAGAAATAGGTTTCTATTTAGTAACTGACGGAAGCCGTACTCCATACAGACTTCACTTTAGAAGACCTTGTTTTATCTATTACCAGGCTTATCCGGAGATGATAAAAGGAGCATTGCTATCAGATGCCATTGTTATTTTATCAAGTTTAAATGTTATTGCCGGAGAATTAGACGCATAAAAAGATTGCAGAATACAGATTGCAGAATTCAGATTGTAAAATCTAAAATCTAAAGTCTAAAATCTAAAATACAGAATGGAAAGAGTACATTACAAACAAGAAATAAACATGACTGACGCATTGATGAACCGCATCAATGAATTGATTAGTCATTATCCTGAAGACAAGAAGAAATCAGCTTTGTTGCCTGTTTTACACGAAGTTCAGGACGCTCACGACAACTGGCTGAGTATCGAACTAATGGATAAGGTTGCCGAAATTCTTGAAATTTTGCCTATCGAAGTTTACGAAGTTGCCACTTTCTATACCATGTACAACCTAAAACCAATTGGGAAATACATGTTTGAATTTTGCCAAACATCTTGCTGCTGTCTAAACGGAGTAGAAGATTTAATGGATTATACCTGCGAAAAATTAGGTGTTGGCATTGGAGAAACTACCGCTGACGGACTTTTTGAAGTAAGAGGTGTTGAATGTTTAGGCGCTTGTGGTTATGCTCCAATGATGCAATTAGGCGATTTCTACAAAGAGCATTTGACAAAAGAAAAAATCGATCAGTTAATTGCTGATTGCCGAGATAATAAAATAATATTACACGATAAATAAGATGTCAAAGAAAATATTATTAGACAAAATCAACGTTCCGGGGATTAAAACCTACGAAGTATATCGCCAACATGGTGGTTATGCTTCGGTAGAAAAAGCCATAAAATCAATGACTCCTGATGAAGTTGTGGAGGAAGTGAAAAAATCAGGGCTTCGTGGTCGTGGTGGTGCAGGTTTCCCTGCCGGAATGAAATGGAGTTTTATTGATAAAAAATCAGGTAAACCAAGACACTTGGTTTGCAATGCCGACGAATCAGAACCGGGAACTTTCAAAGACCGATATTTGATGGAATTTATTCCTCATTTATTGATTGAAGGAATGATTACTTCCAGTTTTGCTTTGGGAGCAAACCGCTCGTACATCTACATTCGTGGAGAATACATGTGGGTTTTTAAAATATTAGAAAGAGCCATTGCCGAAGCTAAAGCTGCAGGATGGTTAGGAAAAAATATTTTAGGAACAGGATATGATTTAGAATTACACGTTCACTGTGGAGCCGGAGCTTACATTTGTGGAGAAGAAACCGCTTTGATCGAATCTTTGGAAGGTAAAAGAGGAAATCCACGTATCAAACCGCCTTTCCCAGCTGTTTCCGGACTTTGGGCAAACCCAACAGTCGTGAACAACGTAGAAACTATTGCAGCAGTACCTTGGATTGTAAACAATTCAGGTGATGATTATGCTAAAATTGGTGTTGGAAGATCAACAGGAACTAAATTGATATCTGCTTCAGGAAATATTATAAATCCGGGAGTTTACGAAATCGAATTGGGATTAAGCGTAGATGAATTCATGAATTCTGACGAATATTTGGGAGGAATGTCATCCAATAGACCTTTGAAAGCCTTAGTACCGGGAGGTTCATCAGTGCCAATTTTACCAGCCGATTTGATTTTCAAAACAGCAAATGGTGAAGATCGTTTAATGACTTACGAATCATTGAGCGACGGTGGATTTGCAACAGGTTCAATGCTGGGTTCAGGAGGATTTATCGTTTATGATGATACCGCTTGTATTGTACGCAACACTTGGAATTTCTCCCGTTTCTATCACCATGAATCTTGCGGACAATGTACTCCATGTAGAGAAGGAACAGGCTGGTTGGAAAAAGTATTGCATAGAATCGAAACAGGTCACGGACGTGAAGAAGACATCGATTTGTTGTGGAGCATTCAATCTAAAATAGAAGGAAATACTATTTGTCCTCTTGGTGATGCGGCTTCATGGCCGGTAGCAGCAGCTATTCGTCATTTCAGAGAAGAATTTGAATACCATGTTCGTTTCCCGGAAAGAATAAAAAACAGAGATCACTTTGTGAATGAGCCTTTTGATAAAGTAAGACATTTGGTAAGCAAGCAAGTGATTTAAAATAACGTCCCGATGATTATCGGGATTGATTTCAAAAACAAGACACTCTCAGGAGTAAAATATTGTAATAATGAAAGTAACAATAGACGGTCAAAGCATAGAAGTAGAACCAGGAACAACCATTCTACAAGCGGCACGTATGATAGGAGGAGAATCAGTTCCGCCTGCAATGTGTTATTATTCTAAACTAAAAGGCAGCGGTGGAAAATGCCGTTGTTGTTTAGTTGAAGTTTCCAAAGGAAGTGAAGCTGACCCAAGACCCATGCCAAAATTGATGGCATCTTGTGTAACAGGATGTATGGACGGTATGGAAGTCAACAGTAAAAATTCAGACAGAGTACGTGAAGCACGTCAATCGGTTACTGAATTTTTATTAATCAATCACCCATTGGATTGTCCTATTTGTGATCAGGCAGGAGAATGCGATTTGCAGGATTTAAGCTTTGAACACGGAAAATCAAAAACCCGTTTTATAGAAGAAAAAAGAACATTTGAACCGGAAGATATTGGTCCAAATATTCAATTGCACATGAACCGTTGTATTTTATGTCAACGTTGTGTACAGGTTGCCGATCAATTGACTGACAAAAGAGTTCATGGTGTTTTAGATCGTGGTGATCATGCTAATATTTCGACTTGTATTTCGAAAGCCATCGATAATGAATTCTCAGGAAACATGATTGATGTATGTCCTGTAGGTGCTTTGACTGATAAAACTTTCCGTTTCAAATCAAGAGTTTGGTTCAACAAACCTTTCAATGCGCACAGAGAATGTACTACTCCGGGATGTTGCGGAAAAACTACGGTTTGGATGTTTGGAAATGAAATACAAAGAGTTACCGGAAGAAAAGACCAATACCACGAAGTAGAAGATTTTATATGCAACACTTGTCGTTTTGACAAAAAAGAAGTTACTGACTGGGTTATTGAAGGACCAAGAAAATTTGATAAAGATTCGGTTATCAATCAAAATAATTACACCCGAGAAATGGAGACAGTTCATATTGCTACCGAAGAAGGGATTCTGAAAGGCAGAGAACAAGACCGTAAAAAAATCAGTATGACGGCAATCCCGTTAAAAAAAGAAGAGCAGGAAGAATTTAACAATGGTAACCTATAAAAAATGGACAGTACAATTATTATAGAAAAAAGTGTTATCATTTTGGTTGTCTTTGCCATTACTATGGTCATGGCAATGTATTCTACACTTGCAGAACGAAAAATTGCAGCCTGGTTACAAGACCGTATTGGTCCGAACAGAGCCGGAAAAGGTGGGATTTTACAACCATTAGCTGATGGTTTAAAATTATTCTCAAAAGAAGAATTTGAGCCTAACACACCTAATAAATTTTTATTTTATGTTGGACCGGCAGTAGCCATGAGTACAGCTTTAATGACAAGTGCTGTAATACCATGGGGAGACAAATTCCATCTTTTTGGGAGAGATATCATCCTGCAGGCTGCCGATATTGATGTCGCTTTATTGTATTTCTTCGGAGTAGTTTCAGTAGGTGTTTACGGAATCATCATCGGTGGATGGGCATCCAACAATAAATTCTCTCTAATGAGTGCCGTAAGAGCTACATCTCAAATGGTTTCTTACGAAATAGCCATGGGTTTATCCATCATTGCTTTATTAATGATGACAGGAACATTGAGTCTAAGAGAAATTAGTTTACAACAACAAGGTATGCACTGGAATGTGTTCTACCAACCGCTTTCGTTCTTAATCTTCTTAATCTGTGCTTTTGCTGAATCGAACAGAACCCCTTTTGACTTAGCAGAATGTGAGAGTGAATTAATTGGAGGTTATCATACGGAGTATTCTTCTATGAAAATGGGATTCTACTTATTTGCTGAATATGCAAATATGTTTATCTCTTCAACCATTCTTGCCGTTTTATTCTTTGGAGGCTATAATTATCCGGGAATGAGTTGGGCAGTAGAAAACTGGGGCGTAAATTTAGCAAACCTAATAGGAATTGGAGTTTTATTTGCAAAAATATGTTTCTTCATCTTTTTCTATATGTGGGTAAGATGGACTATTCCAAGATTCAGATACGATCAATTGATGAATTTGGGATGGAGAATATTAATTCCGTTATCAATATTGAATATCATGATTACAGGAATTGTAATTTTGAGACACGAAATTATAGCGTTTTTAGGATTTTAAATTAGCAAAGATTACTATTAGTCCCGTCCCGATAGCTATCGGGAAGCTAAAAAATAAAAATAAAAAAAGATGTCAATAGAAACCATATCCTTATCGGGAAGAAAAAAACAAGTCTCTAACAAAGAGATGACTTTTTTAGAGCGTTTATATCTTGTTGCGATTGTAAAAGGATTATTTATTACGTTGAAACACTTGTTTTCAAGAAAGGTTACCATTCAGTATCCTGAGCAAGTACGTACCATGAGTCCGGTATATCGTGGACAACACATGTTAAAGCGTGACGAACAGGGAAGAGAAAACTGTACTGCCTGCGGTTTATGTGCTTTGTCATGTCCTGCGGAAGCCATTACGATGAAAGCTGCGGAACGCAAACCAAATGAAAAACATTTGTACCGCGAGGAGAAATATGCCGAAATATATGAAATCAATATGTTGCGTTGTATTTTTTGCGGACTTTGCGAGGAAGCCTGTCCAAAAGATGCAATTTATTTGACTACTTCAAAAGTATTAGTTCCTTCCAGCTATGAAAGAGAGGATTTTATTTTTGGAAAAGACAAATTAGTGATGCCTTTAGAAATGGCTATTAAAAACACCCAACTTAAAAATGCTAACTAAATGATACATATTCCTGATTTTGCACACGCATCTACTGTACAAATTACATTTTGTTTCTTAGCGTTTATCACTGTAATTACGGCTTTTTTAGCCATATTCAGCAGAAATCCAATTCATAGTGCACTTTATCTTGTTATTTCATTTTTCTCGATTGCAGGACATTATTTACTGTTGAATTCTCAGTTTTTGGCTATTGTTCACGTTATTGTTTACTCTGGAGCCATTATGATTTTATTCTTATTCACCATCATGTTAATGAATTTGAATAAAGAAAATGAAGTCCACAAACCCCGTATTACCCGACTGGGAGCCATTGTTTCCTTTTGCTTAATTTGTATTGTTTTGATTTTAGTTTTTATCAATTCAAAACCTATAGCCGGAGAATACATTGCAACAGGAGAAGATTACCAATCGATAAAAGTATTAGGACGTGTTTTATTAAACGAATACATGGTTCCTTTTGAATTTGCTTCTATCCTGCTTTTAACTGCGATGATTGGAGTAGTATTATTGTCTAAAAAAGAAAAAACTGAGAAATAAAATGACTAATATTTTAAATGAAATAGGCATAGAAAACTATATTTTCCTTTCTGTAATACTTTTTTGTATTGGAGTATTCGGAGTTTTATACAGACGAAATGCTATCATCGTATTTATGTCGATCGAAATTATGCTAAATGCAGTAAATCTTTTGTTTGTGGCATTTTCAACCTATCATCAGGATGCACAAGGTCAGGTATTTGTGTTTTTCTCTATGGCGGTAGCTGCGGCCGAAGTGGCGGTAGGTTTAGCGATTTTGGTATCGATTTTTAGAAATTTAGGTTCGATTGATATTAATAATTTAAAAAACTTAAAAGGATAAACAATAATGAATACGAATTTAGCTTTACTCTTATTATTAGCTCCTTTTTTAGGATTTTTATTTAATATTTTCTTTGGAAAAAAGATAGGAAAAACGGCTTCCGGTGTAGTGGGAACACTAACTGTAGTTTTATCATTTGCTCTTACACTTTGTTTCTTTTCGAAAATTAATATCGACCAGCAACCTATACAAATTCAATTGTTCAATTGGATTCAAATTAGCAATTTCCGAGTAGATTTTGGTTTCCTTTTAGACCAATTATCTATTTTATGGTTGCTATTTGTAACAGGAATTGGTTCTTTAATCCACCTCTACTCGATTAGCTATATGCACGACGATGAGAATATGCACAAGTTTTTTGCGTATTTGAATTTGTTCATCTTTTTCATGATTACGTTAGTTATCGGAAGCAACTTATTAGTATTATTCATTGGTTGGGAAGGTGTTGGACTTTGCTCTTACCTACTTATCGGATTTTGGCATAAGAATCAGGAATACAATGATGCAGCTAAAAAAGCTTTTATCATGAACCGAATTGGGGATTTAGGATTATTGATTGGTATTTTCATCATTGGTTCTTTGTTCCCTACTTTAGATTATACTACTTTAAAAACAGCTATTGCCTCTTCTAATAATTTAGATATTAGTATGATTTCGCTTGCTGCTTTTGCCTTGTTTATTGGAGCTTGTGGTAAATCAGCTCAAATTCCATTATACACCTGGTTACCTGATGCGATGGCGGGACCAACACCGGTTTCGGCTTTGATTCACGCTGCAACAATGGTAACTGCCGGTATTTTCATGATTACGAGATTGAATTATGTATTTGATTTGGCTCCTGAAGTACAAAATATCATTGCCATTATTGGAGCTGTAACTTCACTTGTCGCTGCAACGATTGCTTTGGTTCAAACGGACATCAAAAAAGTATTGGCTTATTCAACAGTTTCTCAATTGGGATTAATGTTCCTGGCTTTAGGTTTTGGAGCTTATGAAATTGCCGTTTTCCACGTAATCACACACGCTTTCTTTAAGGCTTGTTTGTTCTTAGGATCAGGGTCAGTAATTCACGCTCTTCACGGAGAACAGGATATGCGCAGAATGGGTGGAGTGAAAAAAGTAATGGGAATTACTTTTATAACTTTCTTACTTTCATCATTAGCCATTTCAGGAATACCTCCTTTTTCAGGGTTTTTCTCAAAAGACGAAATCTTGATGACTGCTTTTCACAATAACATTGCACTTTGGGTTATCGCTTCGCTGGCTTCATTAATGACTGCTTTTTATATGTTCCGTTTGTTGTATTTGACTTTCTTCAAAGAATTCAGAGGAACTGAACACCAAAAATCTCATTTACATGAAAGCCCGGCTTTAATTACTTTCCCTCTTATTGTTTTGGCAATTTTAGCCACTATTGGCGGAGCTATCAGCTTGCCAACAGGAAGCTGGTTAAACGGATATTTAGCACCTTTATTTTCCAAAGAAGCGCACGAAGCACATCATTTTGGAACTACAGAATACACTTTGATGGCTGTTGCAGTTCTTGGTGGAATCATTGGAATTACAATTGCTTTTGTAAAATACATCAAACAAAACCAGGTTCCGGCTGAAGATGCTGAAATTACAGGTTTTGCCAAAGTACTTTACAACAAATATTATGTGGACGAAATCTATGATGCTATTTTTGTAAAATCCACAAATGTCTTATCTCGATTCTTCAGAGATTATGTAGAAACGTCTTTATCATCATTAGTATTTGGATTAGGGAAAGTAACCAACGAATTAAGTTACCAAGGGAAAAAATTACAAACAGGAAGTATTGGTTTTTACTTGTTTGTATTTGTTTTAGGACTTTGCAGCATAGTAACTTATTTATTTTTAGCTCAATAATTTTATATCATGAACGTATCACTACTATTAATTATACTTCTTGTTGGCGCATTTGCTACTTACTTTGCCGGTGACAAACTGGCTTCAAAAGTGGCATTATTATTCAGCTTAGTCGCTTTAGGAACTTCTATTGCATTATTGAATGCTTATAATGTTGGCGAAAACATCAGTTTCTTTAAATATTGGATTAACAATCCATCTGTTTCCTATTCATTTACAGCTGACGGATTATCATTGATCATGCTGTTATTGACAACGACATTGACTCCTTTGATTATTTATTCTTCTTTTGGAAATGAATATAAAAATGCTAAGTCTTTTTATGCGCTAATCCTGTTTATGACATTTGCAATGTCAGGAACATTCCTAGCATCTGACGGACTTTTATATTATATTTTCTGGGAATTAGCATTAATCCCTATTTATTTCATTGCTTTAATTTGGGGTAATGGAGATACTGAAGAGCGCAAAAAAGCAGTAGTTAAGTTCTTTATTTATACACTTGCAGGATCTTTATTTATGCTAATTGCTTTTGTTTATTTGTACCAAAAAGCAGGTAGTTTCCTAATTCAGGATTTACACAAAGTAGAATTAAGCAGAATGGAGCAATTCTGGATATTCTGGGCATTCTTCTTGGCTTATGCCATCAAAATTCCGATTATTCCTTTCCACACCTGGCAGGCAAAAGTATATCAAAAAGCACCTACGGTTGGGACTATGCTTTTATCAGGTATTATGCTTAAAATGGGATTATACAGTGTTTTACGTTGGCAAATTCCAATAACTCCAATCGCTTCAAAAACCTATTTACCAATATTAATCGGTTTTGGAATTGCAGGTGTAATCTATGGTTCCATTGTAGCCTTGAGACAAAAAGATTTGAAAAAATTACTGGCTTATTCTTCATTGGCACACGTTGGATTAATTGCTGCGGGATGTTACACATTAAACATTGATGGTTTAAGAGGAGCCGTTTTACAAATGCTGGCTCACGGTTTTGTAGTAGTGGGATTATTCTTTGCTGCTGAAATCATTTACAGAAGATTTGGAACCAGAACAATTGCCGATATGGGAGGAATCAGAACTCAGGCACCAAAATTTGCTTCTTTATTTATGATTTTGGTTTTAGCTTCAGTAGCATTGCCTACCACTTTTAACTTTGTTGGAGAGTTTACCGTTTTATACAGTTTGTATCAAATTAATGTATGGTTTGCCCTATTAGGCGGAACGACAATTATATTAGGAGCTTATTATATGTTGAAAATGTACCAACAAGTAATGCTTGGAGAAACCAATTCAAAGGTATTTGCCGATGTAAATTTTCATGAAACCTTAGTTTTGGTAATCATTATTGCGGTTATTTTCTTTTTTGGATTGTATCCAAGACCTATTAACGAATTAATCACTCCTAGTTTGGATCAGATTTTAAGAACATTAAATAGAATTCAATAATATTAAAAATTAAATTCAAACTAAAGATTTGCGTGTTTATAAGCTCAAATCCTGAATCACAAAATAAAATATGAATACATTAATAGCAATAATAGGATTAGGTATTTTATGCCTTTTATTTGAAATTTTTGATGCCAGAAAAGCAATCATTCCAATAGTTGTTATTGGTTTATTAGCGATACTGGGGTTAGACATCTCTGAATACAACAACCCTAATACTTACTATAACAATATGCTGATAGTAGGTAAATTTTCTTCGGGATTTTCAGGATTATTTATCATACTAACCATTTTCTTAGTGAGTTTATCTCATAAATTTTACGAAAATCATCAAACAAAAATCTCCGATTTTATTGCCATAAAAATATTTTTATTAGCCGGAGCTGTAGCTATGGTTTCTTTTGGAAACTTAGCAATGTTCTTTTTAGGAATCGAAGTTTTATCAATTGCCTTGTATGTTTTGGCATCAAGCAACCGATTGAGCATCAAAAGTAACGAAGCAGGATTAAAATATTTCCTGATGGGTTCTTTTGCTTCGGGAATTATCCTGTTTGGTATCTGTTTAATTTATGGAGCAATGGGTAGTTTTGATGTTACTGAAATTAGCGAATTATCCCGTTCAGCCGAATTACCTATCTGGTTTCCAATAGGAATTGTTTTAGTATTTATTGGAATGCTTTTCAAAATTGCCGCTGTACCTTTCCATTTCTGGGCACCAGATGTTTACGAAGGATCTCCGGCTTTGACAACTGCATTAATGAGTACTTTGGCAAAGGTTGTGGCTGTTGCTACCTTATACAAATTAGTAAAAACCATGAATGCGGATATTTCCCCTGCATTTCAATTAATCATTGTAATTGTATCCATCGCATCGATGACCGTTGGAAATATCATGGCTCTGCGTCAGGTAAATGTGAAACGTATGTTGGCTTTCTCTGGTATTTCTCACGCCGGATTTATGCTAATGACACTATTAAGCATTTCCAAATCATCCGGGACATTATTATATTATACTTCGGCTTATGCACTTGCAGGAATTGCTGCGTTCTCAGTGATTTTATACGTTTGTAAAACCAAGGAAAACGAAGACATTACTAATTTTCACGGTCTGGGAAAAAACAATCCTTTAATGGCGGCAATTTTAACCGCTTCATTATTATCCATGGCAGGAATTCCTGTTTTTGGAGGTTTCTTTGCTAAACTGTTTTTATTCAATCAGGCTATCCAGGCCGAATTTATTGCATTAGTTATCATAGCGGTAATCAATTCAATCATTAGTGTGGGTTACTATTTCAAACTGATTTTAGCTATGTACACTAAAGAACCAAACGAAACTAAAATCCCTACTCCAACAGTGTATTATGCCGTTGCTGTAATTGCTATTGTATTAAATATTGCCTTAGGATTGTTCCCTTCTTTTGTTTTAGACTTATTGTAATATCATCTATAATCTATATTAGAAACCATCAAGATTCGTTTTGATGGTTTTTTTTGATATGTGGGTTTCCCAATAAAAATATAAAACCCCAACACTTCCAAAATCTTTTAACTACATTTGTATATACAAACAAATTTGTCGATATTAAAATAAAATGGAAAATAAACTAAAAATACAAATCTGGTCGGATATTATGTGTCCGTTTTGTTATATTGGAAAAAGAAGATTAGAAAATGCAATCACCCAATTTGGTCATCAGGATGCTATTGAAATCGAATGGAAAAGTTTCCAGTTAGACCCCAATTTTATAGCTTCGGAAGATGATAATCTAACGGAACATCTTGCTGAAAAATACCGAAAAGACAGAGATTGGGCTACAGAAATGCTGGAGAACATGACTCAAAATGCCGCTAATTCAGGATTAGAATTTCACTTTGAGAAATCGGTTATGGCTAATTCCTTAAATGGGCATCGTTTATTGCATTTGGCTAAACAACACCAACTGGGATCTGAATTAAAAGAATTACTTTTTAAAGCTTATTTCACTGATGGAAAAGATGTAAATGATAAGGAAACACTCAAAAACTTAGGCATTGAAGCCGGTCTTGATACCAATAAAATTGATGAAGTAATCAATTCAAATTCCTTCACTAAAGAAGTCGAAGAAGATATGCTAATGGCTCAAAAAATAGGAGTTCAGGGTGTTCCCTTCTTTGTTTTCGACAATAAATATGCCATTTCGGGAGCACAACATGTAGAAACTTTTGTAAAAACACTCGAAAAAGTTTGGGAAGAAGGGCAATTCGATTCAAAAATTACTATCTTGAACGCTACTTCAGCCGACAGCTGTGGTATTGATGGTTGTAATTAATTGAACTAAAATGAACAACAAAAAACAGAACAAAATAATACGTTGGGGAATCATCGGCTGCGGCGATGTAACCGAGAAAAAAAGCGGTCCGGCTTATCAAAAAACAGAAGGATTCGAAATTGTCGCCGTGATGCGACGCGATGCTGAAAAGGCAGCGGATTATGCTAAAAGACATGGAATAAGCAAGTTCTATTCAGACGCAGATGCCCTTATCAACGATCCCGAAGTAGATGCGGTTTATATAGCAACTCCTCCCGATTCACATAAATTATACGGTTTAAAAGTTGCCGAAGCCGGTAAAATATGTTGCATCGAAAAACCATTGGCCCCAAGTTATGAAGACAGCAAAGCCATTTATGAAGCATTTCAAAAGAAAGATATTCCTCTTTTTGTGGCCTACTATCGACGTTCGTTACCCCGCTTTAAACAAATTAAAAAATGGTTAGAAGCAAACAGTATTGGACAAATCAGACATATCAACTGGCATCTGAGCAAACCTGCTTCTGCGCAGGATTTATCAGGTTTTTACAATTGGCGTACCGATGCTGCAATTGCTAAAGGAGGTTATTTTGATGATTTAGCCAGTCACGGATTGGATTTATTCAATTATCTTTTGGGAAACATAAAAGAAGTATCCGGTATAAGCGTTAACCAACAAAATTTATATTCAGCTAAAGATGCTCTTGCTGCCTGTTGGCTTCACGAAAATGGAATTACAGGAACAGGAAGTTGGAATTTTGGCACAGCAACCAGAGAAGACAAAGTAATTATTTACGGAAGTCAGGGAACAATAGAATTCTCCATATTTGATGAAAATCCCGTAATTCTTAACAATGAAAATGGCAAAATCGAACTCTTTATTGAACATCCTGAAAACGTACAGCTCCATCATGTACAACAAATGAAAGAACAATTATTAGAACAGCGAGCCCATCCTTCTAACGGAGAATCAGCCAAACATACCAGCTGGGTTATGGATCGCATTATGAATGTGTTATAAAATAAAAAAAGCTTCGGAACCACCCGAAGCTTTTTTTTAACTACACAAACTAATTAATTACTAACAAATAGCAAATTTCTAACCTATTAATCATTATCATAATTCGTGCCAAAAATTAATTTTAAACTTTTTTTCTAAATAATTTTCTAAATTACAAAGCAGCTTTTACAACTTCTGAAAGAGGATCAGACATTATTGTTGCTGAATCACTCAAAACCAAAACTTCATATTTAGTAATTTTAGTTTTAGATTCTTCTACTAAATAATAGACTCCTTCACTAAAGTTATTCAAATCATAACTCCTAACCAGCTTTCCATTTACCGTAAGATTCTCACTGTGAATTAATTTATCATTGGCATCATAAATGCTAATCTTAACCCGGTCTTTATCTTCTAAACCAAAAGAGATCATTTTTTCCTGACGAAATTTATTATGTAATGAAAAATTAACTGCAACTGCATACACATTCATCGCTAATAAAACGATTCCTAACACCAAACTAATTTTTAAAATCTTTTTCATAATACAATGTTTTTTAGATTTATAATCATTTAATAATACCAAAGATAGCACAAGCTTGATTTTGAAAAGGACTGTAGATTTTCCTGTTAATATGTTATTTTACCTTTTACGAAAACGTTTTAGCTTAATTTTGATAATATCACATATTTATTTGTTAACTTAGTAATAACCAAACCAACTAACAACTAAAATGAAATCAAACCTGCCAACACTCAAGATTATAGAGCCTTCTTTTGGAAGTTCGTTCACATTAACCAAATACAATATTAATTACAACTCGCATTTTTGGCATTATCACCCAGAAATAGAATTGATATTTGTAAATGGCGGAGCCGGAAAACGTCAGGTAGGAAGTCATATCTCGTATTATACCAATGGCGATTTGACTTTAATAGGCAGTAATTTACCTCATTGTGGTTTTACTGACGAACTAACGGGAAATAAAAATGAAATTGTTATCCAAATGAAACCTGATTTTTTGGGAGAACATTTTTTCGATATTCCTGAAATGGTCAATATCAAAAACCTACTGCAACAGGCTAAATCCGGAATTACTTTTGGAGGAAAAACCAAAAGAAAAATTGGGAAGAAAATCGAAAAAATGGAAAACCAAACTCCCTTTGAACGCTTACTGAGTATTATCGAAATTTTCAATTATCTGGAATTAGCCACCGAAGATGCCACTGTTTTAAATGCCGAAGGTTTCCGAATGGAAATGCACGTTCAGGACAACGAAAGAATCAATTTTATTTTTAATTATGTAAAAGACAACTTTAAAGAGCACATTAAACTGGAAGAAATTGCCGAAAAAGTAAGCATGACTGTACCTTCATTTTGCCGTTATTTCAAAAAAATAACCCATAAAACCTTTACGAAGTTCGTCAACGATTACCGATTGGTTCATGCCTGTAAATTATTAGCCGAAAAACCCATCAGTATATCGGCAATAGCTTTTGAAAGTGGTTTTAACAATTTCAGTCATTTCAACAAAACATTCAAAGAATTCACAGGCAAAAATGCCTCAGAATACAGACATGAATTAAAATCGTTTTTAGAGTAAATGTTATCTTATTTTCTGGTAACATTTATTCCAAAAACATTCACTAATTTTCTTTGTTTTAATTCCAACGCTAAAATATTTAGGGATAATTTTCATCTTCAGAGATAAAAAACCAGCTACCAAAGTAGCGTGAACAGACCAAGCAAATTTAAAATAAAACATTAATAGTCAATAAATTAAATAACACTTTTTATAAATTCAGTCACGCCCAAAGATATTATTTATTTTGGTCTATAAACAAAATTCCTGAATGTTACAGATCCTTCACCAACAGATGAAAGCCCTAATTTCAAACTCATAAAACCGCTTAAAACATTGTGATTAAACGATGAAACCTCGGCAGAATTTTCAATTTTCAACCAACCCTTTCCATCCATGCTATAAAACATATTTACAACTTGTTCCTTTTTTTCCAAACGCAAAAACAAGTGTCTTTTGTTCACTCCTTTTTCAGTTGGAAATTGCCAAACCCTAAGAATCGCCATAATATTTTCTTTATCGAAAGCAATACCTGTATATAGTTTAGTATCATAGAATAGAACCAATCCAGCCGATCCATTCCCCTCAATTTCAACCTCAACTTCAGCCCTGTATGAATGGTCTGAAGGGGTACATAATAAAGGGGAACTTTCACCAATACTTTTTCCTTTACCTTTGATTTTTATTCCATTTGAAGAAAATGTAATTCTTTGGGAATCATATTCATCAAAAAATTGCCATTGCTGATTAAGTTGTGTTCCTGTAAAAGTATCTGATAGCTTGAAATCACTTTTTATGGATTGACCTACTGGTTTTTTTATCTCGTCTTCGGTTTTAATTCCTTCTTTCATTTTGAACCAGCCATCCTTTGTCCATTCTATAGGCTGCAAAAGTGTTTGACGCCCCATGTTATAATAACCATTTTCATAACCGTGAAAAACCATCCACCAATTTCCTTTAACATCGTCAATGATAGAGGCATGTCCTTTCGACCACCATTTCTCGGAACTGTCATTTGTTCTAATGATTGGATTATTGGGTGCGTTTTCCCAAGGTCCAAAAGGAGATTTCGAACGAGCTGAAATGACCATGTGACTTGTTGCCGGTCCTGCTGTACCTCCTTCGGCAACGGTTAGATAATAATATTCTCCCTTTTTAATCATTTTTGGTCCTTCAAGACAAAAACATTCTATAGACCATTCCCTTGGTATCTTCCAACCATCATAAGCATGTATTTCTTTCCCTGTTACCGAAAGTCCGTCCTTAGAAAGTGGTACATAACTACCATTACTAAAATAAATAAAACGATTGCCTTTATTATCTACAAAATGTCCTGGATCTATACTCCCAATCTTCAAGTCAACAGGATCACTCCATGGCCCATTTATAGTATCTGCCCAAACCACATAATTGGTATTATTGGCAGGAAAATAGATGTAGAATTTATTATTGTATTTAACCAAATCTGGAGCCCAAACCGAACCAACACTCTTTTTTAGTGCATGAGTAATGGGTCTCCAATTGACTAAATCTTTTGAAGTCCAAATTAATAATCCCGGATAATAATTAAAGGAAGAATGTACGATATAATAATCTTCTCCATCTCTAATGATAGAAGGGTCTGGATAATCTCCTGCAAAGATTGGATTTTTATATATTTCAGCGTTTTGCCGGCTTTTTTGATGCTGTGCGTTTATAGCAAGCGACATTAAAATGATAAGTATTCGAAATATGTTCTTCATTATTTACTGACACTATATTTTTCTTCTGCTGTAATCATATCCCAATTATCGGTTCTAAAAGGAGATGCAGGGAAATTTTCTCTATTGAAAAGATTGATTTCGGTATCATCATCTGCCCAACCATAATGAACGGCAACTGGGTTTGGCACTTTTTCGCTGGCAACAACCACTTTGTTGTCCTTGATAATGGCAGTGGCAGGGTAAAAAACTTTATCTGCACCTGCAATTTCAAAACCTTTCAAAATTCCATTTTTATCAGAAGTTGATAATCCAGTTCCAATACTAGTAAAACTTAATGCGATTTGGTTTCCTTTAACCTCCATTGCTTTGTACAGTGGTCCGCTATACACTTGTTTTTTACCATAAACATTATTTAATGCTATTGCAGACAAACGCAATCCTACATCTTTTTTGTTAGTTGGGTGAATGTCTTTTGCATTTCCAATATCCGTAGTTACTGTCATTCCTGTGTTTGGTAATTTCAGCGTTTCTGTTTGTGCTTCGCGAAGTTCTGCCCAACGGCTTCCTTTGGTACTGTTTCCACCAAACTCATCATAGGTTGACAATTGTACAAAATAGAAAGGAAAACGGCCTTGATTCCATTTAGTTCTCCAATCGGTTATCATTAAAGGGAATGCTTTTTTGTACTGATTGGCTCTGCTTACATTCGCTTCTCCCTGATACCACAAAACACCTTCGAAAGCATATGGAATTAATGGATTAATCATTGCATTGTACAATAACGAAGGGTAACTGTTTGGCGAAACCGAAACTTTAACATTCACTACTTTAAACTTCCAAAATCCATCAAGTGCAATGGACGAGCCGTTGAAATCGATTTTCAATTCGGCTGAATCTCCGTAAATACCTCCACCTCCAGAATAATCTGTAATTTTAACAGCAATTACATTTGCTCCTTCTTTTAAAACTCCAGCAGGAATTTTGTAAATTCTTTTAGCATCCCAAATGTTATTGGTTCCTACTTGTACTCCGTTAACATAGGTTTGGTCTTCATCGTCTACTTTTGACAAATACAAAATGGCTTCTTTTTTGGCTTGCTCTGCTGTTAAAATAATGGTTTTTCGCATCCAGACTACCCCGTCAATATTTCCGATTTGCTGGTTTTCCCACAATGAAGGCACTTTAATTTCAGGCCAATTGGCATCTTTAAAATCCGGTTCTTTAAATTGTTCCTGATTGGCATCAGTTACTTCAAAACCTTGAATTTTTTGGATATTATCTAAAAGTGATTTTTTATAAGTTTCAAAAATAGCATCCATATTTACCGAAGGCACAGTGGCAATCATATCTTTGAATTCGGCACTTTTTTGAAAAGCTTCACGGCTTGTCCATGTTTCCACACAGGTTCCACCCCAGGAAGTATTGATAATCCCGATTGGAATCTTTAATTCGGTATATATTTTTTTGGCAAAGAAATACCCCACAGCAGTGAAATCTTTTATGTTTTCTTTGTTAGAAACCGTCCATTTTCCTTCCTTTAAATCTTCTTTTGGTGTACCGCTTAAATCCTGAACGACTAAAAACTGACGAATCATTGGCTCATTTGACTGTGCTTTTTGAGTTTCAAAATCAGGAAGCTTATACATTTGGAATTCCATATTAGATTGTCCCGAACAAATCCAAACTTCGCCAACTAAAACATCCTTAATTACAATTTTGTTTTTCCCTGTAATGATTAGTTCAAAAGGTCCTCCAGCTTTTTCAGCACTCAAACTTACCATCCATTTACCGTTTTTGTCGGCTTGAACCATTTTGGCTTGTTTATTAAAGTGAATTTCTACTTTTTCATCAGGATTAGCCCAGCCCCAAACCGGAATTGGTTTATTTCTTTGCAAAACCATTCCGTCAGAAAACAGCAAAGGCATACGAACATTTGCATTGACTACTATGCTACACATCAAAAAAAGAAATGCTATGTTTTTCTTCATTTTTTTAAGTTTTAAATTATCTAAAAACCTACTCTTTCCAAACAGTTACTCCTGCAGGTTTTACTGTAGCGTTACCTATAAGGATTTCTGATTTGGCAGGAATTTGTAATTGGTAATCTGTTGATGAATAATTTACTGCGACCCAAAATCCATCACGCCATTGAACATAAACTCCTTCAGGATAATTTTCGGTAGTTGCTCCTGCTTGTTCATATACTTTTCTCAAAACATCACGCTCTAAACTAGCATCATCTGTATCTACACCAATATATGTAACGGTTCCTTTTCCAATGGTATTAGTAACAACGGCTGCTTTCCCGGCATAAAACTGATCAGCATAAATTGCCAAAACATTCTTTTTTTGATTCGCTTCAATTAAATCGGCCCAGTTATTCCAAGAATAACTCTTTCCTAAAGCTGATATTTTCCCTTCAACATTAGCCGGTAAATGATCAAAATTATCAATCTTAGCATCAATAAGAGGTGAAATTATTTCTCCCCAACCCGATCTAAAAATATGTCCGTTTCTATCTTTTACTCCCGTTCGAACCGTTAAAACTAAATTCCCTCCTTGTTTCACATAGTTTTCCCATTTGCTAATAAGCGTTTTATCAACCAATTCAAATGCCGGAGCGATTACTATGTTGTACTCATTCAAATCATCATTTTCATATACAATATCAGCTGGAGCTCCAAATGATTTTGCGATTTCCAGATATTTCTGAAAAAATGACAAAGTATTCCACTGGGTCGTTTGACCTTGCCTTCCCATGCTCCAATAATTATCATAATTCCACAACACAGCGGTTTTACGAGCCTGAATTATTTTAGGCATTTTAGCATCAGGATTGTATGCTTTTTGTAAAATTTTCATTTCACTTATTGTTTGCTGATAGTCTTTTCCTCCCTGGGAAAGCGTTACTCCATCTAATTTGGTAATTCCGGCATGATACTGTTCTGAACCATAATTTATTTGACGATAACGATACGAACAGACAAAAGATAAATTACCTCCAAAACAATGGTACAACCACATACGTACTGTGCCCGGTTCCAATAAAGGATTTATAGCTCCCCAATTTACACAACCCGGCTGAAGCTCCATAATTCCGGCATTAGTATGTTCTTGTTTAAAAAAACTCAAACCAAAAGAAAGTTCTTTAGGATCACCTAATCTAAAACCTTTGTCACCAATATTAGCATTACCCTTATTGGGGTAAGAAGTAAATGAATTAAAATCTAATTTATAGGTTCTTCTTGGGTCAGCACCAGCTGATGTAGCGGTATAATTAGTCGTAACATACTGATTTTTAGAAATTAGAGACCGAAGTATTGTAGCTTGAAAATCCAAAAAATCTGCCTGTGCATCAGCGGTGTAACGTTTGAAGTCTAATAGTGCATGAGGATTTGCTCCCCACCAACCTACAAGATTAGCATTATAAATTTTAATCTGACCAAAATCACTAAAACTTTGATTCCAAAAAGCGGCTCCCCAAGCATTATTCAATGCTGCAATTGTTTGATATTTGTTTTTAAGCCAAAGCTGAAAAGCTACTTGTGAGGAAGCGCTATAATCTTCTCTTCCTTCAGGTTCATTATCCAATTGCCAACCTATAACGGTGGTATTATTACCATATCGCTGTCCCATTTGAGTGATAATTTTTTTAGAAAAATCTCTCCAAACCGGATTAGATAAGCTTTGAACCCCTCTTGTACCATGTTCAGCTCTTTGATAATTGGAATTCAAAACATAAATCTCCGGATATTTTATTCCCATCCAAACCGGAGAAATCGACGTGGGTGTTCCCAAAATAACTTTCAAATGGTATTTAGCAGCTAAACCAATAACTGTATCTAACCACTTAAAATTATACTTACCTTCTTCGGGTTCCATATCTATCCATGCAAATTCAGCAATATGAATGAACTGAAATCCTAAATTTGATATATTCCTGATATCGCGCTCCCATTCTAACGAATCCCAATGTTCAGGATAATAATATACACCAAAAGTCATTAAATCTTTTTTGGGAAAGAAACGGGAACTATCTTGTGCACTAACTATGTTGATGACCAATAAAAATAATACCGCTATATAAAATATGTTTTTCACTTTTTGGTTGGTTTATAGCAGATGTTATTTTATGACAATATCAATTTTATTTTTGATATCACGAGAAGAATTACCAATATTCAAAGTATATTTCCCTGGCTCAACTGTCCAACTTTTGGTTGCTACGTTGTAATATGCCAGTTCTTTTACAGGAACTTGAATTGTTACCGTTGATGATTTTCCTGCGCTAACTGATACCTTTTGGAATCCTTTTAATTCCTGTGCAGCACGCTCAATTTTCGAATCTGATTTAGAAGTATACAATTGCACCACTTCTTTCCCTTCTACTTTTCCAGTATTTTTAACAGTTACCGAAACTATGATTGTATCATCAACACCGTAAGAAGCTTTATCAGTTTTAGCACCAGCGAAAGAAAAAGTCGTGTATGATAATCCGTATCCGAAAGGATATAAAGGAGCTACATTTTTAGTATCAAACCATCTGTAACCAACCAAAATTCCTTCTTTATATTCAACAGTTTTATCTCCGGGAAAACTATTGGTTGCATGAGCAGGAGAATCCATAATGCTTTTTGGCATTGTCCAAGGTAATTTCCCTGAAGGATTTGTTTTCCCTAGCAAAACATCTGCTAAAGCATTTCCACCCTCAGATCCATTAAACCAGCTCCATACCAAAGTGTTCGTTTTTTTACTTAAATCATCAATTTGAAAAGGAGCTCCGGCTATCAAAACCACAATCGTTCTTGAATTTACCTCTAACACCTTTTTAATCAATTCTTCCTGACCGAAAGGTAAATGTAAGCCTCTACGGTCTGAAGCTTCAGTTTCGTAATCACGGTTTGAACCGGCAAAAACTACTGCAACATCAGAGTTTTTTGCTGCCTCTATAGCTTCTTGCAATTTAACAGGATCCAATTGATCTATCGTTACGGGACCATTCATGGTAATGTCGCCCAAATTCCCTTTATTTTTTACTTCGTAACGCTCTAAATAGCCTTCAGCATAATTGATTTTAATGGATTCTGGCAATCTATTTTTCAATCCATCTAATGGTGTAACCTCTCTTTTAGTTTTTACACCAGCACCAAATCCACGTAATGCATTTACTTTAGTTGCATTATTACCAATAACAGCAATTGATTTTACCCCATCTAGTTTTAAAGGCAACATCTTGTTATCATTTTTCAATAATACTATCGCTTCTGAAGCAATTTTGTAAGCGTCCTGATAATGAGCTTCGGTTGAAATACTTCCGGTAACACGCTTTTTACCACCCATTGCTTTTACCTGATATAAAGTATGCAAAATTCGGTTCACATGTTTATCAATTTCCTTTTCTGATATTTCACCGTTTTTAACCGCAGCTAATAATTTATCTGCCAGAAAAAATTCATTGAACTTTTTTGGTGTTCCCATTTCAACATCCAAACCGCTTTCTAAAGATTTTACAGTAGAATGTACAGCAGCCCAGTCAGAAACTACAATTCCTTTGAAACCCCATTCGTCGCGCAATACTTTGTTAAGCATATAATCATTCTCACATAAATATTCACCTCTGAATTTATTGTAAGCTCCCATTATACTATACGCTTTAGCTTCCTTTACTGAGGCTTCAAAAGCAGGTAAATAAATTTCACGAAGTGCACGCTCATCAATTTGAACATCTACAAAATCACGATTCGTTTCCTGATTATTAGCTGCAAAATGTTTTACACAAGCCATAACATCATTGTCCTGTAAACCAACAATTAAAGGCACAGCTATTTTTTTGTTCAAGAATGGATCTTCACTCATGTATTCATACGTTCTACCACCTAGCGGAGTTCTAACGATATTAATAGCCGGCGAAAGCAACATATCTTTATCTCTGGCACGCATTTCCTGTCCTAAACTATTACCAAAAGTATAGCCCATCTCAGAATTCCAGGTAGCTGCTAATGCCCCTCCAGCCGGATAATAAGTCGCAAAATCATTGGTTAACCCTGCAGGAGACCAATTATCACGGGAAATTTCTTCACGAACTCCAAGTGGACCATCTGCCATTTTTAATTCAGGAATACCCAAACGTTTAACTCCTCCAGAACTAAACATACTGTTTCCATGCAACATTCCAATTTTTTCTTCCAAAGTCATTTGCGAAATTAACTTGCTAATCTGAGTATCATACTCGCTAGTTATTTCATTACCTTTATAAATGGTTTGTTGCTTTTTAGATTTTGCCGATTGTGCATGACCATCAGCAAATGCCAGGATAGATACAGCCATTGCGACATATTTGATTGTATTTTTCATTATGATATTATTAAAATTTATTAATGTCCGAAATTCTATTCCCTATTGTTTTACAAAATTGAAGAAGACAACATCGTTCTCATTTATCTTATAACTTCTACTATACTTTCCGGAGGCATCAATAGTTACTTTTTCAGTTGAAATTGGTTCACCATTAACTTTTTGTTTGATTGATTTTAGCTGTTCACGATTTAGCTGACTTGGTTTGCCCATCGCTAAATAATCGGTGTAAGCATCATTTACTTTATATCCTACTTTATAAATCTCCAGATTGTATTTTCCTTTCTGCAAACCTTCCACTTCAATTTTTACTTCTCCTTTTGGTTTTGATAGTAAATCTTTGATGTAATACGCCTGATTATTAACATCCTTTTCAGGTAGTGTATAAGTAGAATCCCAAAATAAAACTTGTACATCTCCCTTGGAGTTTTTAGTCACCCAGGATGAAGTATCAGTATTTTTAAGTTCAGTTTCTCCCAATTTATTCATTAAATAATAAGAGAAATAGGCTGGCTTTTTAATTCCCTGAGTGTTTAATAATCCAAATCCTCCGTGAAAAGGAGTGAATCTAGGTCCAGGCTCTTCAAAAATATCGGTAAAAACCCAATAAGACATCGAATTTGGAGCATTCCCCACTTGTTTTAATTTTTGAAGAATATAAGCAGCCGAATGATAACTATCATGAATTGGATCGGCAGGAGTATAGGATGAACTCCATTCGGTATAATGCAATTCAAGATTTGGTTTAGCCGAATTTGCGATTTGTTTTCCGGAATTGATAACATCTCCACTCACGCTTGAATCATCTTTATTCAAGACTGTCCCTGTTGAACCGTATTCATCTAAATATCCCTGACTCACTCCATACGTATGTGTAGAAATAAAATCTAACGGGACATTATTTTTAGCACAAAAATCGATTGTTTCGGGAACCCAGCCAGCTCCGGCAGTTGCAGGACCTCCTACCTTATAATCTGGATTTACACTTTTAATGGCTTTTGCAGCGTATTCATATAATTTGAAATATTCTGCCTGAGTGCCTGTCCAAAAACCAGGCGATAAGTTAGGTTCATTCCAAACTTCAAAATACCAGGTTTTTACTTCCTCAGATCCATAACGTTCTGTAAAATGTTGTGTTAGGTTTTTAATTAAATCCCCCCATTTATTATAATCTTTTGGTGGTGTAACATTGCCTTTCCACCAAAAAATAGTTTGACTTCCACTTGCTAAGGCATTAGGCATAAATCCTAATTCTACAAATGGTTTCATTTTGATACTGATAAGAAAATCATATAAAGCATCAATATATTGATAATTATATTCCGGATTTCCTTTACTATCCTCACGATATACCGCCATGTCATCGGTCAATAAACCATGCATGCGAATGTATTTGAAATCACATTCTTTTTTGGCCATAGCCAATTGCTGTTGCCAATCAGCTCTTAGGCCTTCATTGGCACGACCAGCACCAATACATTCTTTGAACATGGTGTTCATTTTCCCATCCGATTTATTATAGTCGACTTTTATAACTCTTTTAGAAGCATTGGCAGTTTGTCCTGAAATTTTTGAAAAAGTCAGAAATAATAAAAGGACTGCTAATAAATACTGTTTCATATTAAACTTTATAAACCCAACTGACTTTAAAAAACCTGTCGGATATGATTAATTTATATTTTTTTAAATCGGATTGCAGTTCCGCCGGCTCCACCTAAATGTAATTTTAATACATCTGAAGCTTTTACTGTTTTTTTAGAAATGGCAACCGCAGATGGATTGTGTGTTTCATCTGTTCCTTCTGCATCAGCATATATCTGTGCTTCGTAAGTAACTTTTGGATCTAAGAATGATAATGAAACATTTACATCGCGGGCTTTTTCGTTTGTAATCGTTCCTAAATACCAATCGGCGCTGTTTCTGTCTTTACGGGCGGTTGTGATGTATTCTCCTATTTTACCCTCTAAAACTTTGGTATCTTCCCAATCTGTCGGAACGTCTTTTAAGAATTGTAATGCTGGTTTTCCTTCGTAATTTTCAGGAAGGTCGGCCATCATTTGTATTGGCGCATAAATGGTTAAATACAATGCCAATTGCTGAGCCGTTGTGCCATGAACTCTTTTGCTTGGAAATCCTTGTTTTACCTCAACATCAAAAATTCCAGGTGTAAAATCCATTGGTCCGGAAAGCAATCTTGTGAACGGAATAATGGTTAAGTGATTTGGCGGATTTCCTTCGCTCCACGCATTATACTCCTGTCCTCTTGCCGCTTCTCTTGAAATCATATTTGGGAAAGTTCTACGTTCTCCCGTATCTTTTATCGATTCATGATACAATACTGCCAAATCATATTGAGCTGCTTTTTCTAAAATATATCTGAAATAATTCACTCCAAATTGTCCAAAGTGATTTTCTTTCATGTTTAATTTAGAACCTACGTGACCAATTTTTACCGAATGCATTCCCAGTTTTTTATACAAAGCGAAAGCATCATCAACTTCTTTTAAATAATTAATAAGGTTTGAACCTGTTTCGTGGTAGCCAATTAGCGCAACGCCTTTTTTATTTCCATACTCTACTACTTTTTCTAAATCAAAATTGTCTGCACTTTTTGTAAAACTAAACATGTGCATTTTGTTTTCATACCAGGCTGGAGTCCATCCTTTATTCCATCCTTCAATCAGCAAATGATGAAAACCCTCTTTGGCTGTAAAATCCATGTATTCTTCGGCACGTTTGGTTGTGGCACCTTGCTTGTCACTTTCCCAAAATGTGTATTTCCCGATATGCATTCCCCACCAGATTCCGAAATATTTATAAGGTTTAAAATAATTTACATTTCCTAATTTATTTGGGTCATTTAGATTCAGAATCAAATAAGAAGTAATCAAATCTGCTGGTTTTTCACCAATTTGAAGCGTTCTCCAGGAAGAGGTAAACGTATCTTTTACACGAACTTTTACACCATCAGCCCAAGGCACTAAATCAGATTTAAGCTGTGTTCCAATATTGTTTACCAAAGTCATACTGGCAAAATCTTTTAGATTTGCTTCATGAAAACTTAGCGCCAATCCGCTTTTACTCTCAATAGTAAGCGGTGTCAAAACGGTATCAAGAGTACTTACGGGAGCATCTTTAAACAAATATTCGTCGCGATTTTCTCTATTAGCAGGAATCCACCATGCTTTCCCATCTTCTTTCAGGTTGAAAGTTGTTTTTTCATCCATGATAAAGATGCTGTCTTTCGTTTCTTGTTTTGGATATACATATCTAAAAGCAATTCCATCATCATAAGCACGGAACTGAATTTCCAATTTGCGCTTATTCTTGTCCTTTTGTTGCAATTGAACCACTAACTGATTATAATGGTTTCTTATGTTTTTCTTTTCTCCCCAAACTTGTTCCCAAGTCTCATCGAAAGTTGATTTTTTTACGTTTGTTATTTCGAAATTGGAACTGAAATCTTCATTGTTTTTCAGCATAAAACCCATATCCGATGGAGTAATCACTTGGATTTTCCCGTGTGAAACTTCATATTTTGGAGCCGATTTATCGAGGTTAAATTTAATTTTGTTTATTCCTCCTGGAGAAGCCAGTTCATAAGAATTGCTTTTTTGAGCCTGGGCAGTACTGACAACTGTCAGTGCAACTAAAAATGCCGGAATTATGATGTTTTTTAACATGATGTTTTTTTAATTGTAATTTTAAAAAAATCGGGGTTAGCACTAACCTAACTAACCCCCACTTTCAATTTAAACCAAACTCAACTTATTTATTTTATCCACTCTGTTTTGAAAGTGGTTTTTCCAGTTAATGGATTTGAAGTTGTTTCAAAATTGTTCCCTTTTTTAGAAACAGTAATCGTTTGTACCGCTTCACTTTCTGGCAAGAAAACTTTAGCAGTAGCAGTTGTTGTAGCATCAGATGCATATACTTTTAAAGTCAATTTGCTCCAATCCATATCTTTGGTAGATTGTGCTAATCCAATATGAGGAATTGCTGTTCCGTCTTTAACTAAAACTACAATTGGCACTTCGCCAGCCTGAATTTTATGCCATCCTCCTTGGTATACTTTTTTAGTTTGGTAATCAATCCAGGTTCCTGCCGGAAGATAAACGTCTCTTTCTGTAACTTCTTCAAAAAGTGGTGCGACCAAAATACTCGACCCAAATAAATACTCATTATCCACTAACCAGGCACCCGGATCATTTGGATATTCCAAGAACAGAGCACGCATCATTGGTAATCCTTTTTGAGAACTTTCTTTTGCCTGAGCATAGATATATGGCATCAACTCATAACGCATATTATCGGCTTTTCTAAATCCTTCCAAAAAGTCTTTACTGTACAACCAAGGTTCACGCGGAGGCTCACCGTGACTTCTTACATGTGAAGTAAACATCCCGAAAGGAGCCCATCTTCTGTATAAATTTTCAGGAGATTTAGTTGCAAATCCTCCTACGTCATGACTCCAAAAACTGAATCCGCTTAATCCTAATGAAAGTCCTCCTCTTAATTCGGCAGACATTGCTCCGTTACTTGTTTCGGCATCACCACCCCAATGTAATGGGTAACGCTGGCTACCTGCCCAAGTACTTCTGGCCCAGATTAAAGTATATCCTTTTTCTTTTTGAGTAATTTCGGCAACTGCTTTGTTGTAACGTAATGGATATAAATTATGCTCATAGAAACCTGTACGCCCCGAATGATAAATTCCTTCCGGCGGTGCAGCTTCACCAAAATCTACTTTGAAAACTGAAACTCCCTGATCGAATAATTTCTTTAATTTTCCCTGATACCAAGTCACCGTTTCAGGATTAGAGAAATCCAACACAGCATCTTCATAAGGAAGATTCCCTTTGCGATCTCTTACTGCCAGATTTTTGTCCATAATTTCATTGAACAATGTATTTTTTGGTGTGAAATAAGGCAATTGCCATAAACACACATGGTATCCGTCGTCTTTCAAATCCGACATCATTTTTTGCGCATCTGGAAAACGGGATTTAGCAAACTCGTAATTGTTTCTCCAATCTACATCAAACCAACCTGTATCGAAGTGAATCACGTCGGTTGGGATTTTATATTTACGTAAATCTTTTGCAACATCGCGTCCTTCTTTTTCTGAGAAATAAGTAATACGACTCATCCAGAAGCCAAATGACCAAAGCGGAGGCATTGCAGCTTTCCCTGTCAAGTTGGTATATTCGTCCAGAACTTCTTTTGGTTCTCCAATGAAGAAAAATAAATCAGCTTCGTCATCGCCAATATACATTTCATTGGCACTATTAAAATATCTACCAAAATCTACTGTAATTGGAGTCGAATGGTGCATGAAAACTCCATAACCACGGCTGCTCATATAAAACGGAACCGGTTTGTACATCGTTTCGTTTTGAATACCATTGGCATCATCTGTCCATAAAACTACTTTTTGCCCTCTTTTGTTAAACTGTGTGAAAGATTCACCACAACCAAATATTTTTTCGTCCGGTTCTAAGCTAAAAGCAGCTCCCATACTTCTTGAATAATCGCTGTTTCTACGAACAAACGAAAACGGAAGTGTTGGTGTATAAGTATTTTTAAAATCAGAATCGTGAAGTGTACTGGTTAGTAATTTTCCTTTTTCGTCATAAATTTTCACATGCCATGGTTTTGACAAAATCTCAACAGAACCATGCTTGCTTGTGTATTTGTACCCCCCTTCTATTTTAGAAGACTTCCATAATTCCGGATGATTTGGAGCTACTCCATCAACCAACATTAAAGACTCTTTTTCAGGATGAAATTGTGGCCCGGAAGTAGTTTTGATACGAATAGAACGATCCGATACAAACTGAATCTGAAAAGGCAATTCAGGAGAAACTTCATACTCTGTCGTTGGAAATTCATTAGCAGGAACTACAGCAGGTTTCATCATCATATTATTGAAAGCCTGACGTGTCTGATAATTGTAACGCAAATATTTTATAGTTCCCTTTCCTGTAGCAGGGTCAAAATTGGTTAACTCATCAGCAAAATAAAAGGTATTCAGATAATTCTGGAAATCCTTGCTGATATCTATTGGTGCATTTAACACATCTGCATTTTGAATTTGTGCTGTTGCATTTGGAATAGCCAGAATCCCAAAAACAAAGATTGAAAACAGAGTAGTTATATGAGTTTTCTTCATTTTTATATTTATTATTTTTTTAATTAAATCATTTGACTGATGTAAATATAGTATTACTTTAAGCTCTTTAAAACTTAGCATTAATTCTAATTTATTTAGTTCATTAAATACCTGAATTACTATAGAACATCAATCAATATGATTCAAGAACTTTTCTGGTGTTCTATTTAACTCTTAGGAATTAAATTCATAACTACCTGTACGCCATCATTACGAATCGCAGCATATCTCAAAGAACTTGCTGTAAGCTCTATTAACCTAACATTAGAAAATGAAAAACCTGACATTGTTTGATCATAATAAGCATTAGTATGCAGCATTTCAATTCCTCCATTTATTATAATTCTGTCATTTACAGAAGCTGTCGTAAGACTAAAATTGTAGGTTCCCGACTTAGTAGTTTTTACGGCACTTCCTGTAGTCAATGAAGTTTGTGTTACTTTAACATTATAACCTCCATTCAGGTCGAAAGTAACTTCTCCCCAATCTTTGTTTTCTATACCTGACCAGGAAACATCATTGATACTCCCTGGGTACCAAGCCCAATCTCCTTCTACTGTCTTGTTTATATATCCAGTTCCAACAAATGCAAATGGACTTTCAGTAACCATATTAAACACCCATGTTTTTCCGGCTATACCGTTAGTAAGCATTGCCCATCTGGGGTCACTAAATAACGTTTGATCGTTTGCCGAAATGGTTACCGTTTTTGAAGCTGTTACTGAACCACCTTTTGTATAGGCTGAAAAATTAATGGTATAAGTACCCGCAAATGGCATTGGAATAGTTGTTTCATTTAGATTTGAATGTCCTAATTCATTCCCTTTTGAATCAACATAACTCCAATAAGGTATAACGTCGGGAGTTAAGTTTTTTAATTCTATTTTATTTCCATTTACTACAGCTGTAAAATTCAGATCTGCGGGCTCAAGCGTCATTGCAGGAAGACTATTGCGGTCTTCTATCGGTTCGCAAGAAAACAACGACCCTAGTGTAATTATAGTTACGAATGTTAAAAATATATTTTTCATAATCATTATTTTTTAAGGTTATTACCAACCTGGATTTTGTTTTATTGCTCCGTTAGAAAGTACAATTTGTGATTGAGGTATTGCAAACCATCCTAGTGTTTCCGGTCTAAATGTTACGTTAAATTGAGAATCACTATTTGTATTGTCAATAGCAGCTTTAGTGATAGCCATACTTTGTCTGATTAGGTCAAAAAAACGTTGTCCTTCTAATGCAAGTTCTAATTGACGCTCCTTCATAATGTTTGGTAAATTAGCAGCTACTCGATGATTGGCATTTTGGAATGCACGATCACGAACTTTATCAAGACAGTCTTTTGCAAAAGCATCATTTGTACCGAGATTAAGTTCGGCAGCCATTAGCAATACATCCGAAAATCGTATTACCGCATAATCTTCAACATTGTCAATTTGGAAATTCCCACCATTGGCAGTCACGTCGGCAATTCCGGCTTCATTGGTAACCGGACAATATTTTTTCCAGGCATATCCTGTATATTGGCGTTGATCTCTTTTATTTGGTGCCGGATCAAAATTCAATCCTTCTCCTGCAAAATTGATGATGGTGGCATCCCTACGGGTATCCCCTACTTCGTATGCGTTGTAAAGACTAGGTGTAACAGGAAGTCCACCCCAACCGTAAGCATATCGTCCTATATTTCCGCCACGTGGCGCAATTAATACTGACAAACGATTTCCTTCGTGAAGATTCCAATCTCCTTTACCGCTTCCGTTATAACGAATAGCCCAAACCATTTCTGTATTACCTTCCCCTGCATAATTCGCAAGTGATGCAGCCAGCCATAGACGGGAATAATCTGCGATTAAAGCGTGACCACTATTATTCACAACATCATTAATATAGGTCACTGCCTGGGCTTTGGTCACTACACCTGCTAAATCAGGTTTAGTATAATAATCTGTATAGAATATAAAAGCTTTCGCCAAATAAGATTCAGCAGCCCATTTAGTGATGCGACCATAATTTGTATTTCCTACCTGAGAATAATTTTCATTACCAAGATTTTCTATCGCAAATTTTAAATCATTGGCAATTAAAGCATAAGTAACTTCCGGAGCCAATCTTGGAGAATTAAATTCGCTTGTATTAATAGAATGATCAAGTGGAACAATATCTCCAAAAATTCTCGCCAATTCAAAATGGAAATGGGCTCTTAAAAAACGGGCTTCCGCCTCATATTTTGCTTTAAGCGCTGTATCAGCACCCCAGTTTACTTTATCTAAATTTTCTAATAAAATATTGGCTCTGTATATTCCTTTATAGCAACTTTGCCAGATGACATTATTCATTTCCGGATCTGAACTGTTTTTAAAACGATCCCAGTCTAAAACAGCTATTCCGTCAGCAGTTCCAAAACCTCCAAAACAATTATCTGAAGCTTCTTCTGTGATCATCTGAAATCCTGCCCAGCCGCCTTCTTGTTGCAATACATCATATATGGAAACAAGTCCTTCAAAAGCATCTTTCGGAGTTGTATAAAAATTCTCTGAAACCTTTTCGGTTACAGGTGCAGTGTCTAAAAAATCATTCGAGCAAGAACCTAATACTAATAGAGTTGATGCTGTAAAAAGTTTAATATAATTTTTCATTTTTTGATAATTAGAAGTTAACATTAAGTCCCATCATATAAGTTCTTGGCTGTGGATAGTAGCCCACATCAATCCCTTTTGCCCATGATTGGTTTACGTTTCCAAACCCAATTTCCGGATCCATTCCTCTATACTTGGTAAAAGTGTATAGATTGTTGGCGGCAACATATAATCTGAATTTAGAAAAGAAATTTAATCTGCTTGTTAGTTTTGTCAAATCACAACCTAAGGTAGCCGATTTAATTCTAAAGAAGCTCGCATCCTGAACATACAAATCAGACATTTTAGTATAATTCCCATTCGCATCCGAACCATAAGTAACTCTTGGTATAGAATTAGAACTTCCCTCTGTTGTCCAACGGTTCAAGATTGTGGTTGTATAATTAGAATAAGGACGTTCGATACTGCGAAGCCCAATAACATTTTGGTTTCCTGAAACTCCATAAGTATAAATTGAAAAATCAAAAGCTTTGTAAGACAGCTCCAGGTTTAATCCATAAGTAAAGTCCGGATTTGGATTTCCAATGTTAGTTTTATCGCTGGCATCAATTTTCCCATCAGCGTTTAAGTCAACAAAACGAACGTCCCCAGGAAGTGCATTAGGCTGAACTCCCGCTGCTACTTCAGCTGCATTTTGAAAAATTCCATCGGTTTTAAGTCCGTAGAAATAACCTATTGGTTGTCCTACCTCTACACGATTCATTTCATCTAAACCTTGAAAAAGCAGGTTCGTTTCTCCATGGATGATACCTTCAGAATTAGCAACACGAAGTACTTCGTTCTTATTATGGGATATATTTCCGTTTATAGAAAATGACCAGTCTTTCCCAAAATTAGTTCTATATCCTACTCCTAACTCAATCCCTTTGTTATTAACATCACCACCATTAATAAAGGGAGCAGTAGCCCCGGCAATTTCAGGAATTGATGCCTGGACTAACCAGTCTTTGGTTGTTTTGTTATAATAATCGAATGTTAAAGTAAGATTTGAGAACAATGTAGCATCAAAACCAAAATCTGTTTGCTCAGATGTTTCCCATTTCAAATCAGGATTTGAAAGTGCATCCGGACTGGAACCTGTGTAAAGTGTTTCATTAGGTCCTGTTCCGAAATGATAGTTTTTATCATAAGAGTTTATCGTAGACATGTAAGCAAATCGTTTTGAAAATTGATCATTACCATTTTGTCCCCAACTGGCTCTTATTTTAAACGATTTTATAAAGCTGTTTTGTGGAAAGAAATTTTCACGATCTACATTCCATCCTGCTGATACCGCTGGAAAGTAAGCGTATTTATTATTGGAACCAAATTCAGAAGAACCATCTCTTCTTATCGTTGCAGTGAATAAATATTTATCGTTGTAATCATATAATAATCTTCCAAAATAAGATTGGATTCTATAATCATATCTTTCACCATTTACTGTGTTTGATGTTTTATCCGTTGCATTGCTTAAATAGGCGTGATCAAAATCATTAAAAGTTAAATTTTTACCTGTAGCCCCCATACTTTCTGAAATGTTTGACTTAGCAGAAGTTCCTAACAACACATCAAAATGATGGATATCATTGATAGCAGCTTTATATTGCAATGTGTTTTCCCACAACCAACCCCTGCTTTTATTGGAACTTTGTGTAACACTTGAGATAAGGTTATTGTCAAAAAGTGTTTCATTATAAACGGGTTTAAAAGAACGAAAAGAACTATCCGTCATATCCACTCCAAAACTCGTTTTGAATGTAACATTCTTCAAAAATTTTGCTTCTGCAAATATATTTCCCACATAACGATTTACTTTATCTTCTTTAAAATTATTGTGATACAGAGAAGCTACCGGGTTAAAAACATCAGCCGCAATAATTGAAGTTGCAAAACTGCCATCAGCATTATATGCCGCATCTAAAGGAGATGCATTTAAAAAACTTCTTATGCTGTTATTGTATAATCCCTGATCAGAAACACCGTTACTTTTGATATTA
Source organism: Flavobacterium palustre (assembly GCF_014639535.1). Lineage (GTDB taxonomy): Bacteria > Bacteroidota > Bacteroidia > Flavobacteriales > Flavobacteriaceae > Flavobacterium > Flavobacterium palustre. The sequence continues at coordinate 450,379 of NZ_BMGA01000001.1, forward strand.
GCAAAAGAGAAATTTTCTCCAATCTTCAAATGATTCTCTATAACTTCAGATGTAGTATTAACATTAAATGTTATACGGTCATACTGAGATTGATTAGTTTGACTACCTATAAGCCCTTCTTGTCCATAATAAGATAATCCTGTAGCAATAGTCGATTTTTTATCCCCACCCGTAATCATTAAGGAGTGATTTTGTTTTGCAGCTCCATTATTAAATAAATCTTTTTGCCAATCGTGATTAGGAAGTGCAGCTATTTGCGCTTGAGTATACAAAGGAGTAAAACCGGAATTCACTCTTGACTCATTCATAATAACCGCATATTCATTTGAATTAAGCATGTCTAATCTTTTAGCAACTTCCTGATATCCTGCATAACTATTTAAAGACACATTCATTTTACCGTCTTTACCTTTTTTAGTAGTCACTAATATAACTCCATTAGCTGCTCTGGCTCCATAAATAGATGCAGCTGAAGCATCTTTAAGCACATCGACTCTTTCAATAATGGATGGATCAAGATACCCAATACCATTATCCACAACAACTCCATCTACAACATAAAGCGGAGAGCTGTTTCCTGCCGTTCCCACACCACGTATATTTACAGCCATTCCAGCTCCCGGTTGTCCTGAAGTAGAGGTAATAGACACCCCTGAACTTTGTCCCTGTAAAGCATTAACAACATCAAGACTGGCAACTTGCTGAATATCTTTTCCCGAAACTAATGAAGTAGCGGCTGTTGATACTTTTTTCTTCTGTGAACCATACCCTATTACAACTACCTCTTTAAGATCTGCTGATTCCACTTGCATGGCAACATTTACTACTGTTTGATTTTTTATTGATACTTGCTGTGTTTTATAACCCATATAGCTGATTTTTAACACAGCGTCAGATTCTGCATTAATTTGATATTTACCATCAAAATCGGTCGTGGTACTTTTTTTAGTCCCTTCTACTATAACAGTAGCTCCCGGGATACCCATACCGTCGTCACTAGATGTTATCTTTCCACTTACAGAAAGAGATCGCTGTTGTGCAAAACCTGATTGCAGCATAAACATGCTAAACAAGACTGCTATACAAAAGGGAAGCATTGTCGAAATACAATATTTTCTTTTCATAATAATTTAATAATTGGTTAATTTTTTTAGTTAATGGTTTTTTAATGATAATTATTTAAGTACTCTCAAAATTTCAAAACACTCATTTTAAAGACAGAATGATTTTCAAAAAGATTTAAAAAACAATCTTATGGTTAAATTGACCACAAGTATATAGCTTTTTTTTACATTAACAAAATTTTAAGCAATAAAAAACATATTAGACAATTATATTTAAGAATTTATACACATATAACAAATAATATATCCCACAAAAGCATTATTACTTATATTTTATTATTTTCGTAAAATATTATGCTATTTATGTCTAATCAGAAAAATGATATTGAATCTGTGCCAATAATTGAAGGATCAGCTATTGATGATATTTCTATTGACTGTGTAATATTTGGTTTTAGTAATGGAATCCTCGAGGTTCTTTTAGTACAACACGGAGAAGGAGACAGTAAAGGAGAATGGGGGCTTCCGGGTGGCTGGATAAAAAAAGATGAAAGTATTGACAACGCTGCTAATCGTTTATTGGAAGAGCTTACCGGACTTGACAATGTTTTTCTGGAACAATTAAAAGTTTTTGGAGACCCAAATCGTGTATCTTTTAGAAGAGTACTCACAATAGGTTACTATGCTTTAATAAAAAGAGAAGACGACAAACTGAAAGCCAGCTTAGTATTAACTGATGCTAAATGGTTTAAAATTAAAAATATTCCGAATTTAATTTTTGATCACAATGAAATCATTAATTACAGCTTAAAACATTTACGCAATAGAGTACGTCAAGCCCCAATAGGTTTCAATCTTTTACCTGAGAAATTTACATTATTACAACTAATGAAACTCTATGAAGAAATTTTAGATGTAGAAATGGACAAATCTAATTTCAGAAGAAAAATATTACACATGAAGTTATTAAAACCTTTAGATGAAAGACAGCAAGATGTATCACACAGAGCAGCTAAACTCTACCAATTTGACCAGGAAATATATGATTTGTTAACTCAAAAAGGATTCAATTTTGAGTTTTAATTTGTTTTTTTTAAGAAGCTAATCTCTTCTGCCTGCGAGTTGATCTTCTATAATTTGTAATTTTTTCTCATCAAGAGAATAACATAAAATACATAATAACGCAATAACAGCTGCTATCGCCGGAAGAATACTCATCATTAATAAAATTCCATTTTGCACCAATAAACTTTGAGCCACATTAGCTTCAAAACCATAATATCCTAAAAGCCAACCCGTACCTGCACCACCAATAGTCCACCCTATTTTTTGCGACATTGAAGAAGCAGAAAAGATAAGTCCTGTTGCACGTCGCCCTGTTTTCCATTCCGAATAATCAGCACTATCAGCATACATAGACCAAATTAAAGGAAATATACAACCTGCACAAACACTTATCAACACCTGAAAAGACATAATTAATGCGATATCTTCTTTCTTAAAAAAATAAAACAAAACACTTAAAATAGCGATTAAAACTGTAGCTATCATAAAAGTATTTTTCTTCCCTATTTTATTAGCAATCGGTGTGGCAACAATAACCCCAATAAGATTAGCTGCTTGCCCTAAAACTAAATAAAGGGTAGTAGGAGTGATAATAAAATGCTCCGAAAGTAATGTTAAGCTATAACTTTGGCTACTGTCTATATAATATTTAAAATAATAAACAGCCGAACCATCTCGAATGGAATTGAATATTAAAATACCTATCCCTGAACCTAATAAAATCCACAAGGGTTTATTGGCCCAAAGATCTTTCATATCTTCTTTTAAATTAACTTTCTCATTTATAGGCTGAATTCTTTCTTTAGTCCAAGAAAAGGAAAGCCAGAAAAAAATGGTAGTAATAATGCCAAAAACCACAATCATACCCAACCAACCGGATTCTGATTTTAAACTTTTACCAAAATAATAAACCAATGGCTCAATTAACCATAAAGCTAACAAACTTCCACCAAAGGCAAAGAACATTCTATAAGATGAAAGTGCAGTGCGTTCTTTTCTTTCTGAAGTCATTACTCCTAAAAGAGAAGCATAAGGAACGTTGATTAACGAATAAATCATCATCATCAAAGAGTAAGTTATATATGCGTAAACAATTTTTCCTTTATCGTCAAAATCAGGAGTATAAAATGTTAACACCCCAATTAACGCAAAAGGAATTGCCACCCATAACAAATAAGGTCTGAATTTTCCCCAACGAGTTTTAGTCCTATCAGCAATAATTCCCACAACAACATCAAAACAGGAATCCCATATTCTGGTTATTAAAAACATGGTCCCTACCACAGCAGGTGCTAAACCATAAACATCAGTGTAAAAGAACATAAGATACACGCTAAAAATCTTCCAAAAGATTGAAGAAGCAGCATCTCCTAAGCCGTAACCAACTTTTTCTTTAAAGCTAATCTTATTTCGCATTTAATCTTAGAAACTTAAACATCCAGTTATATAACAATACAAGGATAATAAAATTAAGTACAATACTCACCAAACTTGCTAATGTTTTTTATCTAAATATAATACTATTAGCTTCAAAACAAAATGCTATGAAGACTCGTTAATTATTTAGTATAACTAGTTTTTATATAAGTACCCTGTTTATATAACAAAAAAAGACCCCTAAAAGGAGTCTTCTTTACTACTAACCTAACCAATTTAATTATTTAACAGCAACCGTTTTATGCACTTCTGAATAAGGATCTGACATGATTGTTGCAGTTTCATTCACTACAAGAATTTCATATTTTACTATCTTAGTATTAGACTCAGCTACTAAGTAATAAATTCCATCAGCCAAAGGATTCAAATCGTAAGTTTTCACGATTTTTTCGTTTGATTTAAGCGGATTCAGATTTAACGTGTACACTTTCTCTGTGTGTAATAATTTATTATTTGCATCATAAATCGAAACATTAGCTTTGTTTATGTCATTTAGAGCAAAAGTTACCATCTTTTTTGAACTGGCTTTTTCATTTTTAGAAAATTTAACACCGGTTGCACGAGTATTCATAGCAAGTAGTACTACTATTAATACGAAACTAAGTTTTATAATCTTTTTCATAATTTAGAATTTTTAGATTTATAATTCCTTTTTTATATGGGTCAAAGATACTGTGTCAGTATCTATTTGAACTTCAGTAATTTTTCATATTTGTATGCTATATTACCTTTTACGAAAACGTTTTAGTTAAAAAATGATAATTTCAAACAGTTTGTGGGTAAAATAGCATAGTTAAAAGCAATATTCACAATTTTATTATCTTTCTGAAAAAATCAAAATTCTTTTCAAAATCGCTAAAAATTAACTCGGAAACAAGATTCCTCAAAAGCAGTATTGCTTAATTTTGCATCATGTATGCTTTAGTCGATTGTAATAATTTCTATGCTTCCTGCGAACGTGTTTTCCAACCGGAACTCAATGGCAAACCCATTGCGGTTTTATCGAACAACGATGGTTGCGTAATTTCCAGAAGCGAAGAAGCTAAAGCGGCCGGAATTCCTATGGGTGCGCCTGCATTCCAGATTAAAGACTTGGTAAAAGAGAAAAACATCAAAATCTTTTCGTCTAATTATGCGCTTTATGGCGATTTAAGCGGCCGTGTCATGGCAATTCTGAATCAGTTTACTCCCAATGTTGAAATTTACAGCATAGACGAAGCCTTCCTGAATTTTGATGGTTTAACCATAGTAGACTACCATGATTATGGGCTTCAGATGAGGCATCGTATTCGAAAATGGCTTGGAATTCCAATATGTATAGGATTTGCAGAAACCAAAGCCTTATCGAAAGTAGCCAATAAAATTGCCAAAAAATTCCAGGACAGAACTCAGGGCGTTTATGTTATTGACTCCGAAGAAAAACGCATCAAAGCCTTAAAATGGACCAAAATTGAAGATGTTTGGGGCATTGGCTACCGAATGACTAAAAAAGTAAAACTGCGCAATATCAACACTGCCTTCGATTTTATTCAGCCACAACACGAAGCCTGGATAAAAAATACTATGGGCGTAACCGGACTTCGATTAAAAGCGGAGTTAGAGGGACAATCTGTTTTAGATTTAGAGCCTATTGTTGAGCAAAAGAAAAGCATTGCCATTACCCGAAGTTTCCCCAAACAAATCGCCGATTTTGATTTACTGCGGGAACGCATCACGACATTTGCAGCCGTTTGTGCCGAAAAATTACGTAAACAGGAATCCTGTTGTCATACTATTATTGTGATGCTCGTTGTGGACAAGCATACCATAAAAACATCCAAATACTATTTTAATAGCGCCATCACTTTGCCCTATGCCACCAATTCGACTTTGACAATTGCCAATACCGCTGTCGAATTACTAAAACAATTGCATCAGGGAAACGAACATTTGAAATTTAAAAAAGCAGGCGTAATTGTCAGCGAACTCATTGGCGAAAACCAAAAACAATTGCAACTATTCGAAGAAGAAAATCCAAAACATCTGGCACTGATGAAAACTATGGATCGTCTCAACGCTAAAATTGGTGAAACCAAAGTAAAACTGGCCAGCCAGAATTTAAGACTAACCTGGGATATGAACCAGAAACATTTATCGAATAAATACACCACTAATTTCAAAGAGATTCTCGAAATACGATGTCAATAAACAAAAACCAAAAACTCAGCTTTTACAAACCGGATTATGAAAGCGAACTACGAATTCCTTTCATCCCCGACGGTGTTTCGGCAGGATTTCCCTCGCCGGCGGCTGATTTTATGGAAAACAATATCGATTTGAATAAAGAGTTAAGCGAAAATCCCTTAGCTACCTTTTATATTAAGGTAAAAGGAAATTCGATGATTGATGCCGGTATTGAAGACAAAGATGTACTAATTGTGGATCGTAGCATTGAACCGCAGGACAACAAAATTGCCATTTGCTATATTGACGGGGAATTTACCGTAAAACGCATCAAACTGGAAAAAGACTGCCTCTACCTAATGCCCGAAAACAGCAATTACAGTCCGATAAAAGTCACAGAAGAAAACCAGCTCATCATTTGGGGGATTGTAACCTATGTGATAAAAAAAATGTAAGTGCTTGCTTTACCACAAAGGGCAAAAAGAAGACGCAAAGCACATAAGCTATTTTGAATTTTATCAACTAGAATACTCTAACTTACCTTAATCGTTATGTTGGAATACATGATTATTAAGTTACTATTTTTTAGAACATTATTGTTTTTTGATATTTTCTTGTAAACAACCCTAAAATAAATGATTGCAAAAGACGTTTTACATTCTTGTTTAAAAAAAAAAGAAATACAAAATGAAAAAATTAATTTTTGCAGCTATGGCTGTTTTAGCATTTGGTTCAGCCAATGCACAATCGCAGATTTCTGAAGGAAGTTGGTTAATTGAAGCAAACACTGGTTTTGGCGAGAAAGTTGGAAACACTTCAATAGGCTTATGGTCAGAAGATGGACAAACAGATTATAATATTGGTGCTGAAGCAGGATATTTTGTTGATGATAAATTAGCCTTAAAATTTGGATTAGGATTTGGTGAAACTTCTTTTTACGATGATGCTTTTGGCGAATATTACTCTGCAAGTAGCTTTGCTTACAAATTAGGATTGAAGTATTATGCCGCAGGTAAATTCCCTTTAGAAATTTCGTACAATGGAGTGAATTATGAAGATTTCGACGAAAACCCTTCCTATTTAGGTTTACAGGGTGGTTATGCTATTTTCTTAAATAAAAACGTTTCAATCGAGCCGGGGATTCGTTATAATGTATCATTAAACGATGATTTTTATGATGATGTATTTCAATTAAACATTGGATTTGCGTTACACTTCTAAAACAAAAAAAGTGCGAATTAATTCTTTTTAATTCGCACTTTCAAAAAGTATAAAAATTATTTAAATATTACCAGAACTTCCCCAACTCTCCAGCTCGCGCGAGCATCTTATTCGTGCCCACAAACTTATATTTTCTACTCATCTCTTTCAACAAAATGTAAGAAAAAGATTTACTTTAATTACCTATTAAAAAGTGTCTATTGTATTTTCTTTGTCGTATAAATTGAAGAGTATAAATCAGGGAGTTCTACTAAGTGAAAACAAAAAATGTGAAATCAAACGAATTCGATTCCACATTTTCACATTTAAAACTATTATTTTCTTTTACCAGAACTTCACGTACAAAGCAGCGATAATTAATAATGTAATGATAATTAATACTGTAGTTTGAGGTTTTACCTTGAACATTTCAGTATCTAATTCGAATGCTTTTGGATTCACTTTTGGTCCTGCAAAACTGATTCCAATCATCAACAACATTGTAAAGAAGAATGACAATCCCATACAAATGTGGAACGGAATTTCGAAACCACCTTTACCATTTGGCCAAGCCGTGTATAGCAATGTTTCGTTACCAAACAATGCCGGTGCATATTCATTAAACAATACTGATAATAAGAAACCAGCTAATACTCCCACAATAGCAGCCGTTCCCGTTGTTCTCTTCCAGAACATTCCTAAGAAGAACATCGCAAATACTCCCGGACTAATAAATCCTGTATATTTTTGGATATAGGTAAATCCTCCTACTCCTCCAATTCCTAAAACATCATTCCATGTGAATAACACTGCCAAAACCATAGAAGCAAAAACAGCATAACGACCAATGTTTACCTGAGCTCTGTCTGAAGCTCCTTTTTGAATGTATTTTTTATGAACGTCTAAGGTATAAATAGTCGAAATACTGTTTACTTTACCAGCCAATGAAGCCACAATCGCAGCAGTCAAAGCCGCAACGGATAATCCTTTTAATCCTGTAGGCAAGAAAGTCAACATAGCCGAGTAAGCTCCGTCCTTTCCTCCTACTAATTGCGGTAAATGTCCTCCCTGATACAATACATAAGCTGCAATACCAGGTAACATTACAATTACAGGCATTAATAACTTCAATAAACCAGCAAACAAAATACCTGTGCGAGCCGTAGTCAAATCAGCCCCCAAAGCTCTTTGCGTGATGTATTGGTTACATCCCCAATAGTTCAGATTGATAATCCAGATACCTGCTAAATAAGATAGCATTCCCGGGAAAGTAAGGTATTTATCAATTTCTAATTGTGTAGAAGTAGCTGTTGGTCTCGGGATAATCATTTTGAAATGCTCAGGAGCTTTTTCCATCAAAACATTGAATCCTGCAATAGCATCTTTTCCTACTCCGAAATATTCCCCTACTGTAGTTAAAGCGATATAAGAAGTTACCAAACCTCCAATGATCAATACAGCAACCTGAATAACGTCAGTATAAGCAACAACCTTCATACCTCCAAGAGAGATAATCAACGCAAAAATCGCCAATCCTAACATGATCACGTGAAGATAATCTCCTCCGGCTAATCCGTTAATAGCAACAGCTCCTAAGTATAAAATAGAAGTTAAGTTTACAAAAACATACAAAAACAACCAGAAAACAGCCATAATCAAAGCCGTAGTTTCGTTATATCTCGTTTTCAAAAACTGAGGCATGGTGTAAATCTTGTTTTTTAAATAAACAGGAATAAACCAAATGGCGATAATAATCAATGCAATGGCAGCAACCCATTCGTAAGCGGCAACAGCTACCCCTAAGAAGAATCCTTCCCCACTCATCCCGATAAACTGCTCGGCTGAAATGTTAGAAGCAATTAACGAAGCCCCAATAGCCCACCATGTTAATGTTCCTTCGGCTAAGAAATACGCCTTAGCATCGTGTTCGTTTTTTTCGCGTTTGCGATAGATAATATATCCGTAGATAGAAACTACTAAAAAGTAGATGATAAAGACTGCATAATCTGCAAATCCGAGACTTGAGCTCATAGATATTTTATTTAAAATTATTAATTGGTTTTAGCGTTTAGCTTCTGATTTTTTGTTCCCATTTCCAGGCACTTTCCATCGCTTGTTCCAGCGTAGATTGTGTTTTCCACCCAAGCACTTCATTGGCTTTAGTAGTATCGGCATAAGCCAAAGTCACATCACCTTCTCTTCTGTCAACGATTTGATAAGCTAATTTTTGACCACTCACTTTTTCGAAAGCATGAATCACTTCTAAAACAGAACTTCCTACTCCTGTTCCCAAGTTAAAAGTTTCCACTTTGTCCTGATTCTTTTTGTTCAATAAGCGTTGCAAAGCCACAACATGGGCTTTTGCCAAATCAACCACATGGATGTAATCACGAATACAGGTTCCGTCCGGCGTTGGATAATCACTACCGTAAACCATTAATTCTTTACGTAATCCAATTCCGGTTTGCGTGATGAATGGCACTAAATTTTGTGGAACTCCTATTGGCAATTCACCAATTTCAACAGAAGGATGGGCTCCAATTGGGTTAAAATAACGCAATAAAATAGCGTTGATTCCGCTTACCTTAGCAACATCAGTGATGATTTCTTCTCCTATTTGTTTGGTATTTCCATAAGGAGACATCGCTGGTTGAACCGCCGAATTTTCGTTAATTGGCATTGTTTCGGCCTGACCATAAACCGTACAGGAAGAACTGAAGATAAAATTAGCTTCCTGTTTTTTCTCTAATTCCTGCAATATATATACTAAGGCATTAATGTTGTTTTCGTAATACAACAAAGGATTCCCCACACTTTCTCCAACTGCTTTAGAAGCCGCAAAATGAATTACTCCATTTACATCAGCATGCTTTTTGAAAAAATCCTGAACTGCCGCTTTTTCTCTTAAATCCAGTTTTTCAAAAAGTGGTTTTTTCCCTGTAATAGCTTCGATTCCTTTTAAAACATCTTCAGATGAATTGGATAAATTATCAATAACAACCACCTCAAAACCTTCATTTTGCAATTCGACTACAGTATGCGAACCTATGAAACCTAAACCTCCCGTAACTAGTATTTTCATAATTTGTTTTATTTAAATAACAGTCTAACTGTTTTGTTTATAATGTACCTCAGATAAGTTTCGCAACATTTCAGCACTTTTCTCCGGTGTAATATCTCTTTGAGATTCTCCCATCATTTCATAACCTACCATGAATTTTTTTACTGAAGCCGAACGCAACAATGGCGGATAAAAATGCATGTGGAATTGCCATTCCGGATGCTCTTCACCGTCTGTTGGTGCCTGGTGAATTCCTGACGAATAAGGAAAAGATGTTTCGAAAAGATTATCGTACTTTGTTGTTAGTTTTTTCAAAACTTCAGCAAAAGCAGCTACTTCATCCTCAGTAAAATCAGTGATTTTAGTGATATGACGTTTGCTGATAATCATAGTTTCATAAGGCCAGATTGCCCAGAAAGGAACAATAGCAGCAAAATGATCGTTCTCAACAACAACACGTTCTTTTACTTTTAATTCTTCATTTAAATAATCCTGTAAAAGATTGGTTCCGTTTTTTTCAAAATAAGCTTTTAAATTATCCTGTGTTTTTTGAACCTGTGTTGGCAACGAAGACTGAGCCCAGATTTGTCCGTGTGGATGCGGATTACTACATCCCATTACACTTCCTTTATTTTCAAAAATCTGTACGTGATTGATATAATCTACACTTCCTAAAGTAGTGTATTCTTTTTGCCAGGTGTGGATAATATTCACAATACCGTTTACATCCATTTCAGGTAAAGTCAAATCGTGTCTTGGTGAAAAACAAACCACTCTTGAAATTCCTCTTTCAGGTTGTGCTTTAAAGAAACTTCCTTCCGCATTTCCGTCAAAAGCAATCGCTTCCTGTTTTAAAGCCGCAAAGTCATTTTCGAAAACAAAACTACTTTCGTAAGGCGGATTTACTTCGCCATTAGCGCGAACATTTCCGGCACATAAATAACATTCCGGATCATATTCTGGTAATGCTACCGTATTTATAGCTTCTTTTTGTCCTTGCCAAGGTCTTTTAGCTCTGTGTGGTGAAACTAAAACCCATTCGTTTATTAAAGGGTTATATCTTCTATGCGGATCTTCATTAATATCAAACTGTCTCATAGTCATTATTTAGTGTATAGTGATGTTCCGTTACTTACTTTAACGTCGTAAATTTTCAATTCGATTCCGAAAGCTTCGGTATATAATTTTGAGAATTTATCTTTAATTTCCTGTTCGTGTCCTTTTTTAACTAAGTTGATGGTACAACCTCCGAAACCACCTCCCATTAATCGGGAACCGATAACTGCAGCTTCTTCTTTAGCTAAATCAACTAATAAATCCAGCTCTTCGCAGCTTACTTCATAGTCTTTAGACAAACCATCGTGTGTGGCAAACATTAACTCTCCCAACAATTCAATTTTTCCGTTATCCAAAGCCTCACAAGCCTGAATCACGCGGTTGATTTCTTTTACCACAAAAAGAGAACGTCTGAAAACGTCATGACTCATTTTGTCTTTTAGATCGATTATGGTTTGCTCCGTACAATCTCTGAAACTTTTTATCTCAGGGAAATTTGCTTTTACAATAGCAATTCCTTCTTCACATTGCTGTCTTCTTTCGTTATAAGCCGAAGTCATTAGCGAATGTTTTACATTCGAATCAAATAAAATCAACGAATAATCAGCAAAGTTAGCATCGTGATAAGTATAATCTAAAGTGCGGCAATCAATCTTGATCACTTTGTTTTCCTGCCCCATCACACTGGAGAACTGATCCATAATTCCGCATTTGATTCCTACCCAATGCTCGGCTTTTTGACCTAACAAAGCGATGTCGATAGGTTTTATATTCAAATTGAACAAATCGTTCATCCCGAATAAGAAACCACATTCTAAGGCTGCCGAAGAAGACAAACCGGAACCAACAGGAATATTACTGCTGAAAACACAGTTTACACCTTCAAATTGAAATCCGTTTATTTTTAACTGATTAATAATTCCTCTGATGTAGTTAGTCCATTCGTTTGTATCTAAACTTACCTCAGCCGTAACATCAATTTCAAACTCATCGTTAAGGTCTAAAGCTACTACTCTGGAAGTATTGCTATTGTTTTTTGCAAAAGCAAAACAAATAATCTTATCGATAGCCGCAGGCAAAACATAACCGTCATTATAATCAATATGTTCTCCAATAATATTAATCCTTCCCGGAGAAAGAACTATTTTATCCGGCTCATTACCAAAGATTTCTTTAAAAGAAGCCGCCGTTTTGTTAATTAAAATATCATTCATTAGTTAAAAAATTGGTATAGTGTTACTGTTATTTTGATAAAAACTCTTTACAGAGCTTCGAATTTATAAGTAGTTTTTTGGGTGTAAACATCGCCTTTTTTCAAAACAGCATTTGGAAAGTTAGCGTGATTTGGCGCGTCAGGGAAGTTTTGCGTTTCAAAGCAAATTCCGCTTAAAGCATGATAACTTGCATTTTCTTTTCCTTTTAAATCAGGACCGCAATTTCCGCCCACATAAATATGCACTCCCGGCTGATCGGTATAAACATCCATTTTTAAATTGGTCTTTGGACTAAACAGCGTCGCTTTCACTTCGTCATTATTCTCAACCACAAAAGTGTTGTCGATGTTTTTAGGGCATTTTTTAGCTGTTCTGTAATCGAAAACCGTATTAGCCACTTCCAGAATAGTTCCTGTTGGAATACAATCTTCTCTTGTTTCTACTACTTTTTGCGCATGCACAATTAAATCCTGTCCGGCAACATCCGATTGATGTCCGTCCAAATTAAAATAACTATGATGTGTTAAATTGATAACCGTATCTTCGGTAGTAGTTGCTTTGTATTCCAAAATCAATTCGTTTTCTTCAGATAAAGTATAAGTCAAACTTACTGAAAGTTCGCCCGGATAATTTTCTTCATTAGCCGCACTAACATAACTCAATGTGATTGATGGATTTTCGCCAGTAGTAACTGATTCTACTATCCAGTTTTTTTGACTAAAGTTGTCAATTCCTCCGTGTAAAGAATTAACACCATTGTTGATTGCTAATTGGTACGTTTTCCCGTTTAGTTCAAATTTTCCTTCACTAATTCTACCCGCATATCGTCCAACAGTAGCTCCCAAATAAGGTTTACCTTCTAATTGAAAAGACTTTTCATATCCCTCAATAGTATCAAATCCTAAAACCACATCCACTAATTCATTATTCTTAGTTGGAATTTTCAATGAAGTTACTGTAGCTCCAAAAGGAATTACACTTAATTTTGCTCCGTTTTTATTAGTTAACTCATAAAAATTCGCAACAGCAGATTCTAAATTGGAATTATTTTCAGATGCAGACATAGAATAATGGTTTATTTTTTTGTTTATTTGGTTACGAAAAGCAAAAATAGAAATAAAGCGCATTAAACTATACCACTACCTACCAGTTTTTAAAATTAGCCACTAGATATAAAAAAGCACAAATAAAATCTAGTATTCTTCCGAATTTAAAAGACTTTATTTGTGCTTTTTCTTTTATAAACCGTTAACTTCTATTGAATCGTTTTTAATTTTAAAGTTGATTTTTCTAAACTTGGCGAAGTAACTTCAAAGTTAATAACTCCAGCTTTTTTAGTACTTTTAATAATTACCATTGCGCGTCCGTTCCAGGCTTTACGAGTGTTAGCAACATATAAATCAGTATCCTTTAAGCTGGCATTATCTACACCAACAATAGTTCCAGCACCTGAAATATTGAATGTAAGTTGGTTTGTAGCATTTGGATCTAAAACTCCGTTTTCGTCTAAAAGTTCGACAACTACATACGACAAATCCTGACCATCAGCAGTAATTTCTTTTCTATCGGCAGTTAATTTAATTTTTGCTGCTTTTTTAGCTGTTTTTAAAATTGTTGTTTCTACTTCCTTATCATTTTCTACGCCAACAGCTTTCAATTCGCCTGCTGCATAAGGGATTGTAAAAGTCGCTTTAAACTCTTGTTGCTGGCTAGTTTCTTTTTCGCCAATAACTTTTCCGTTTAGATACAACCTTACTTTTGGATATTTCGAATACACCTCAACTTCAATATTTTTCCCTTCATGACCGGGCCAGGTCCAGCTTTCCCAAGTAGGCCATACTGCCCAGGAAGTCAATTTAATTGCTCCACTTTCCGGATTAGGTTCGCGAACAGCCATATATAATTTCTCAGTATTATTATACAGCATACTTCGATAATGCGAAATAGGTTTTCTCCAACCTGTTAAATCCACATCACCACAATAAGCGCCATGCCAGGGATATAAATTTCCTTCCCAATGTTCTCCTGCTGGTTCTCCCGGATACACATAACGACCAATACCTGATTCGCCCAAATAATCCATTGCTGTCCACACAAAATCACCTATGATATAATTGTGTTTTTGAACCAGATTCCAATTTGCAAAAGCATCTTTTGGATAAGATTCTGTTTGTACAATAATGCGCGACGGCACTCTGGCATGATCGGATTCGGCACGATGCAATTGATAATTATAACCCGCTACATCATGAGCTGACATTAACGGATCAAAAATTTCCCAATCTTTAGTCCAGGTAGTCATTGCCGATGTTACCGGACGAGTTGGATCAATAGCACGAACTGCATTAGCCAACATCTTTGCCGTTTCAACTGCTTCCGGTTTGGCTCGTTCGATAATCTCATTCCCTATACTCCACATAATGATAGACGGATGATTTCTGTCACGCAAAACCATCGATGCTACATCATGTTTCCACCATTTATCAAAAAGAGTCGAATAATCATAAGGTGTTTTTGACTCTTTCCATCCATCAAAAGCTTCATCAATAACCATTAAACCCAAACGGTCACAGGTATCCAAAAAAGCTTCCGAAGGTAAATTATGTGAAGTTCTCACCGCATTAAAACCTGCTTTTTTCAGCAATTCTACTTTTCTCACTTCGGCACGATCATAAGCCGCAGCACCCAAAGCGCCATTATCATGATGCACACAACCTCCATTGAGCAATGTCTTTTTACCGTTTAATACAAATCCTTTTTCGGCAGAAAATTCAATTGTTCTAATTCCGAAATTTTTAGTAACAACATCAATTGGTTCATCGCCAGCTTTTATTTCTCCAACTTTTATAATTTTTATTTCTGCCTTATAAAGATCTGGTGTTTCGGGCGACCACAATAATGGTTTATCAACGGTTAGCTGTTGCTCGATTTCCTTTTCTTCATTGGCTTTAAGTTCTACGGTAACTTCTTTACTTGCTGCATTATTTCCTTTAGCATCTTTTACATCAATCAAAAGAGCCACTTTTTGAGAAGAAGCAGTTTCATTTTTCACATTAGTTTTAACCTCAACTAAAGCTTTTTCATTAGTCACTTTTGGAGTAGTAATAGCAACTCCCCATGTTGTTATGTGAATTGGATTTCGAACCTTTAACCAAACATGGCGATAAATCCCGGAACCGCTATACCATCTGCTGTTTTTTTGTTGCGAATTATCCACTTTAACCGCAATGGTATTTTGTTGTCCAAATTTTAAGTAAGGTGTCAAATCATATTCGAAAGAAGTGTAACCATAAGGCTGCATTCCTACTGATTTTCCATTAACAAAAACAGTAGCATTCATGTAAACTCCTTCGAAATAAATGGCTGTTTTTTGGTTTTTCCATTCGGCAGGAACCGAAAATACTTTTCTGTACCAGGCTGTTCCCATTGGATAAAAACCACCATCGCCACCACTTGGATTGTTTTTTTCTGATTTTCCTTCAATACTCCAATCGTGAGGTAAGTCTAATTTTCTCCAATTGCCATCGTCAAAATTCACCGAACTATTCTCAGGTGAATCTCCTAAAGCGAATTTCCAATCATTATCAAAATTTTGTTTTCTCTCAAAATCAGACTTTTCGTTGGTTTGAGCTGAAACACAATTCACCACAAACAAACTCAACAAAGACAATAAAAATACCTTCTTAATCATTCTTTTTACTTTAAATAATTTATTTTTTTATATCGGTTTCAAACCAATATTCTCCAGATTCAATTTTAAAAACAGCTTTATTATTTTTTATATTCACAAACTGTATTCCGTTCTTTTTTCCATTTATTTTCACATCGCTTTCTTTTATGGCTGGCAAATAAAGCTTTGCAGTTGTATTTGCAGGCACAACAAAATGAAAATTATACTTACCGTTTTTTCTTTCCCAGCTGCTTTCAATACGTCCATACATGGAGTCATAATAACCATTAGCAAATGTCATTTGTGTGGTAGTATCGGGTTCCGGTTGTAATACAAAATGTTTAAATCCCGGCGAATTATCATCTCTCACAATCCCCAGAGAATAATTATACATCCATGCTCCCACTGCTCCAAAAGCATAATGATTAAACGAATTCATTCGATTATTTCCTCCAAATCCATCTTTATGCGTATAGGAATTTAATCGTTCCCAAATAGTCGTCGCCCCTTGGCTTACGGGATACAACCATGACGGATAAGAAGTTTGTTGCAACAACTGATAAGCTACATTAGAATACCCATTATCCGAAAGCGCTTTATTGATCCACGCCGTACCAATAAATCCGGTCATTAAAGAATATGGTGGACAAACAACGCCTTGATCTGTTTTGTTTTCTCTTTTTATGGAAGCTACAAACTGTTTAATCGCTAAATCTGCATTCTCTTTATTCAAAATATTAAAAGCAAAAGGCAACACATAAGACGTTTGTGTATCTATCATCTTACCTCTGAAAGAAGTTTTTCCAGTTGCTTTATCAATGTAGGTTTTATTGAAAAAATCTTTTCGTTCTTTATAATATTTAGAAAAATATTCCCAATCTTCCTTCTTATCTAATATTGCAGCAACCTTAGATAAAATCTCTAAATCATAAATAAGATAAGCTTCCCAAAATAGTGTTTTTTCATTTTTAGAATCTTCTAAACTCAACCAATCTCCTAAAGAGCCCCAGGTCTTTCTTTCTTTTTCTTTGAAAACACCGGTTTCCTTATCAATATCGGCTAGAAGATAATTGACGTAACTCTTCATAGCCTGATAATGCTCTTCTAATAAACTCACATCCCCGTATTGCAGGTAATTTTCCCAGGCAACAGTAATTCCGGCACTTCCCCACATGGTTTCTCCAAATCCAACACCTATAGGAGCCACATCCGGAAAACGTCCGTCTTCTCTTTGAATATCCCTCATAGCCAGCATGTGTCTTTTCAGGAATTGCTTCACATCGGATAAATGAACAGCAGTTCTGGAAAAAACCGAAATATCGCCACTCCATCCCAGGCGTTCGTTACGCTGAGGACAATCGGTAGGTATCGATAAAAAATTACCACGCATTGACCAGGTAATATTCTCCCATAATTTATTGACCAAAGGATTTGATGTTTGATACTGAGACGACAATTGCTGTATCGAACTTAATACTGTTCCTTTTACATCGGTTAATGGCAATGCTTTATCTATTCCTGTGATTTCTATATAACGGTATCCGTGAAATGTAAATCGGGGAGTTATGGTTTCCGTTCCTCCTTTGGCTACATAAGTATCCTGCGACATGGCAGCCCTAACATTTTCAAGCATGAGCATCTGCTCATTTCCTTTGTATTCAGGCAAATCAGGATACAGAACTTCGGCATAACGCAATGTGATTGTTTTTCCTTTTTCTATATTTTCCAATGTGATTTTTGGAACACCAACCATATTTTGTCCCATGTCATAAACAAATACTCCCGGACGAACTTCGGTAACCGATTGAGCTGTTAATTCTTTTATTGGTTTAACAGTTGTACCAAATTGCCCTATTAATTGGGCATCATTAAAATTGTTAAAGTTGGGCAAATTCGCCGTTCCTTCTGAACTTACAAATCCTTCGGTTCCTATAGCTACAGCCTGATGCCAAGCTAATGCATTGTATTTTTCGGTGCTCCAATTTTCGATTGCTTTTTCTTTTGTAGCATCATATATTTCGCCTTGAAAAAAACTACCATATTGTACTGGTCCATCATTAAAATACTGCCATGTTTCAGGATTACTTGTGATAATTTTTTCACTGCCATCAGTATAAGTAACTACCAGTTTAGCCAGTATCGATTGACGATCTCCAAAAAAATTCCAGTTATCTCCAACAAATGTGCTTCCACCGCTCCACCAGCCTTCAGCCAGAATTGCTCCTAAAACATTATTTCCCTCCTGAACGTTTGCGGTCACATCAAAAGTTTGGTACAAATGGGTTTTGTTGTATTGTGTCAATCCCGGATTAAAATAGTCGTCTCCAATTTTTTTACCGTTTAAATAAACATCATAAATACCGCGTGCTGTGACATACAATCGGGCTTTATTTATTTTAGGCGAATCAATTCCAAATACGGTACGCAGCATAGGCATGGAATTCTGACTTGGATTAGCCAGAACAAAAGCTCCATTATTTCCTCCCGTTACTGAATAAGAATTATTCTCAATTGTTACTTCTTGGAACGATGAAAACAAACCTTGATTAGTAGTAATAGTATCCGAAAAAATTATATTAGAAGGACTTCTAAAATTTTTAATTTCAATTTTTGAAAATGCGGCTTTTTGTCCTTTGGGAACTGAAAAACCAATATCACCCACAACCGGAAAAGCAATAAAATCACCACCGGAACCTAATGGATTTAAATTGATATTAGCCACCAAATTCTCTTTTGAATTTCCATCGATATAAATCTTAGTAGCTCCTAGGCATATTTGAATGCTTATAGAATGAGCATTATAGCTGTTTTCTTTATTGATAATGGTATTTGAAATTGAAAAACTTTTAAGAGGAATATCTTTTTTATCATTTGGATGATAGCCCACCCTATAAATATTCAACTTGGCATTTCCATTTGATTTTAAAGCAACAATATCCAATTCAACCTGAATATAGCTGTCTCCTTTTTTATTCTCCAGCTTATAAAAATTTTTATTTCGATCCATTAAACGCTGATCATTAGCTCCAAAAATTAAAGAGGCGCGACTAGATTGCGTTTTTTTATCAAGTTGGATGGTATTATTAATTATAAAAACAGGAAGGTATTGGGAATATAAAACCATATCATTAGCATTTCCGCCAATCCACTTAGCCCCTGACCAGGCGGTTGTTTCTTTATCTGAATCCGAATTCGTTACCATTTTTGGATTCAGCAAACCCGTTTCAAACCATGATTTTGAAGTATGCTTTTTCCCTTTTTGATCCCAAACATAAACGGTCCAATTGTAAAGTGATGTAGCTTTTAACTTTTCTCCATTGTATTTGATATTAATAGAAGTTCCACTTATCACTTTAGTTGTATTCCAAACCTCATTTCCTAAATTATTAGTTACAATAATTTGATATGCCTTTTGAGAATACCCTCTATCTTGGTTAGCTGCTTTCATTTGCCAACTAAAAACAGGCTGAATAACATCTAGTCCAATAGGAGTTACCGCATTTTCTACCTTAAGATTAGTAATTTGGATATCAGCTCCAAAAACATGAGTAGGCAGAGCAAAGATGAGTAAGAAAATTAATTTAAATATTTTCATTAAATATACAATTAGAAGACTGGTTATTAAAAAGCATGAAATTCAAAGCTATGTATTAAATCCAATTTTCAATACCGGTTCCTACCAGTTTTTAAAACATAGCTACTAGATAAAACAGAAGGCATAATAATTGTTATATGTATAATTCTGGAATGTATACAAGTTAACACCAATACTTTCATGTTATTTAATTCTTCTTAATAACTCTTCATAATCTGATTCGGAAATGCGACTCGGAAAACGAGGGTCGTAAACAAACTTGAAATAACTTTTTTGCTTATTGCTAATCTTTAAATTTAATTTTTTATCGAGTAAAGATTCTTTTGAGAAATTTAGCCCTAACATTTTAAAAACTGAAACAACAACACTTAGATTATGCACTAACATTGCTTCTGAATAAGTCATAATTTCTTTATTTGGATTACAATAATCAACAAATATTCCTCCTGTTATTTTGTACGGAAAAGTCATGTTTTTACTTGTATAATAATTTGACACAACTCTAATTCTTCCTTTATATTCTTCTGCTTCATTATAATTTATAACAATAGGAGGTATCTTATTAAACGCTGTGGTTTTTTCTGCATATTCTAATTGAAAATAGGGTGAAAAACTACTTAACTCTACTGCAAAAGCTTTACAAAAATCTAACTGATCTTTCGTTGAATCTCCATAAATTTTTAAGAAATTTTTTCTAGCAAATTTTGTAAAAACTCCCTTTTCTTTACTTTTATCGCTAAAGATTATTTTTTTCAAACTATAGAGATCACTATTATCTAAACCATATTCATCTGCCAAATTGTAAAGTTTATTAGTATCCAAAGAGGAGTATAGTTCATTAAAAAACATTTTTTCAAAATCTTTTCTGTTAATTTTATAGCCTTTAAATACATTTTTATCGTACAAAAATTCTATCGTCTTTTTATCAATATCAGATAAATCCGCCACATTATTATTACCTTCAAAAAAGAGGCTTTCATAATAAGTATAACTATCTCCAATTATCCCCAAAGCTTGAGTTATTTCTTCTAAAATTACTTTTTTTCTCATTAAATAAGAAGACTCATCAGTATCAAGAGAATCAATTTTCGGGTCGTTTCGAATACCTATTATTCCAGATGTAAGATGCCGAGTATTATTTTTTATATGACCCACACCTAAGAGTTTAGGTTCAAGTTTAAATTTTAGAGAATCTTGTAAGGTTTTAAGATTTCCAAAAAATATTTTTAAGTTACTTTTCTTGGAATCTGTAACAAGATGTATTGAAATAGGTATATTAAGAGCATTTATTTTAGCAAGGGCTTGTTTTACAAATAAAGAATCATTTTTCAATAAATTACCTTGTAAAGAAACCTTAATATCATCTTTCCATTTATAAGCATTATTTAAAACATCTGTATTTGTGTCTTCATGAAAAGCCGTTTCATAAAAATAGTTAATAACCTCCAATCCATATTGATCTAGGATTTTTTGCTTGCTAGACTGATCAAAGCTACACGAGGTACAACAATAAACTAATATGAGTCTGCAAAAGATATTTATTGTATTTTGAATTTTCATTACAAGTATTTTTTGATAATCATCCTTGATAAACTATAAAACTACTAGATAAAAAATAAAGCATAAATAAAATCCAATATTCTTTCGAATTTCAGAGACTCTATTTATGCTTCGATGCTTAATAAGTTAAATAACTTAGAGATATAAATCGATAAATATTTTTTTTATATTGTATGGGTTAGTGTTTTTTTATTAAACCTCAAAGTCATCCACAATTAATGCTTTTGAGTCCCAGGTTGTATAAATTTCACACCACTGACGCTTGTTGGCACAGCCAAAGGTAAACGAATCCATTTTTCATTTAGCCAAATTTTACCTTCAAGATTATAACTCCAAGCCACCGTCATTGTATTTTCATCTATCAAGCTGTATTTGATAGGTGAATCTTTTCCACTTAGACGAGGGTGTAGTACATTCTGTATGATGTGCTCCACTAAAGTACTGTCTGATTCTATTTCATAAGATCCATATTGTACAATTATTGTTTCATAAGGCAAAGTTGCAAAGGTGTAATAGGTGCCATCAGCATTAATTACTTTGTAGTCTCCTGTTACTATTTTTATAGATTCACCATTAACAAGTTTTCTTTCGTCTATTCGCCGCCAAATTCCAACAATTGATTTTGAAACAGGAATATGTTTTTGTTCTGTCTGCGCCGATAATGTTGCAGAAAAAACAAGAATTAACAATGCAAGAATGTGCTTCATAATAAGTTTTTTTGGTTCCTAAAAATTATAATTACAAAATCTTTATTTAAGATTAATTACTAGGCAAACCATCCGTTTTCATTCCTTGTAAAATTAACGCATTCATCATATACAGAAAATCACTTCCATCATCCTCATGCGCTCCATTGACACCGTAAGGCCAAAAGTGCATTCCGTCTCCTTTTACAACCGCAGCCGGATTATTTGTCATCATTTGTAAAATTTCGTTAGCACGTTTTCCCTGCCAGGTAGTTTTCATTAATTCAGTGTATTTTGAATGTTGCCCCACTCCCACTGCATGTGCCATTTCGTGCATTGCTGTACCGGCTTTTTGGTAAGACGAATTAGCTCCCATATTAATCCATCCTGAAAAATTCGCATCGGCAGTAGGTGTTCCCGGCGAATAATTCACAGTAACATGTTTTACAATGGATGTGAAATTATTGTAATAGGTTGTTGCCAAATCAAATGCTGCTTTTATTCTGGTTACAGTAGCAGCATCAGCTCCGTTTTGATTAAAAGAATAGGTAAAATTCCCTTTTTTAATAGTACTGATTACAAACTCTTCACCATATAAAACCTTTGAAGGTGTAGCCGCATAAGGTCTGACATAATACAAAGTCTCCGGTGTTAAACTAGAAATACGCTGTTTAAACTTACTCTCCACCGTACTTCTGGCTATTTTATTATTTGCAACAGTGGGCTCTTTCACGGTATTATACACCAATCCTATTTCCTGAATAATTAAATCACCTTGTTCTTTTAATTCTACATCAAAAAACAAATCATGTGCTCCGGCAACTTTTATGGTGCCTAAAACCAATAATGGAGAAGCTGCATCTTTAGTTTTAAAACTTATCTGATTGCCATAAGCAACTCCTTTCTTATTCACCACATAAGCCCGGGCATAATAAAGTGTGCCTCCTTCCAGATTAGCAAGTTCTGCTTTAAACTCACCTGATCCTTTAGTAACACTTGCTATTTTTTTTGTTCCTTCATAAACAGGATTCGCAGTGGTTCCATAACATACACCTCTTTCAAAAACGCTAGTTCCTCCATTATCCTGAAGCACACCCCATACTACAGCTTGTTTAGCAGCAATTTCTTCGGCTTCATTTGTTTTTAAAGTGGCCAACTCTCCCAAATTATCCGGTTCTTCTGTCTCAACAATTTCAGAAGAACTTCCTGAAGAACAGGAACAAATAACAAATAATAACAACAGAAATAAATCAATACTTTTTTTCATATTTTTTTGTTTTATTAATTTTCTAAAAAACATCTAAATTCCAAGTTCCTAACCAATTTAAAACTGGTTTTTCCTTATCAAATTTTATAGGAAGCCAAATATAGCTTCCATCAATTGGGTTATCCGGTTTCCATCGGTCGGCCATAAATATGAATTGGTCTATTTTCCCTTGTACTGGTAAAATATAAGTACTCTGTGAATAAAATGTAAGTTCCGCATCTCTTCCAACACATGGATTCCCTAACGATTCCCATGGTCCCCAAATAGATTTTGACCTAAAAGAACGGGCTTCATTAGGATCCCAACCCGTACATCCGGAAGTAATCATATAATAAATTCCATTCTTTTTAAAAATTGCCGGTGCTTCGTTATGACCTGCGGGCGCAACCCTTGTCCATTTTTCTGTAAAATCTAAATAATCATCGGTAAGTTCTGATATATGAAGTGTCAAATTATCTTCTGATGAATGTATCAAATAAGCTTTATCATTATCATCCACAAAAACAGTCATGTCTCTGGACATTTGCCCTTTGTCAAAATCCCTACGAACCAGCATTCCGTTTTTGATTGCCTCTAACCATTCAGGAGTCCAGGATTTTAATCTATTCTCACCAATTGATGCTGATTTGAATTTATCATCAAAATCCATTGGCCAAACCCCTTTATTTGGACGAAAAGATTTTTTATACACAAAAGGTCCTTTAGGCGAATCGCTTACAGCAACGGCTGCTCTGGCAGCATTATAACCTTGATTTTTTAGTTCCAAATGAAACCACATGATGTATTTGCCTGTCTTTTTATTAAAAACTACTTTGGGACGTTCTATAATACAACCTTTGGTTATTTCAGAATTAAGGTCATTTTCAACTTTTAGAACAATTCCTTCATTTTCCCAATTGTATAAATCTTTTGATGAATAACAACTAATACCTTGTAAAGAAGTATTTCCACTACGGCCCGAAGTCTTGTATTCTCCATACCAATAATAAGTTCCATTATCATAAATAACTCCTCCTCCATGTGCATTGATATGCACTCCGTCAGTGTCTTTCCATTGCTTTCCTGGAATAAAAGAATTACTTTGACTGAAAACGAAAGAAGTTGTTAAACTTAAAACCATCACAAAAAAAGACAAAACCTTCATCTTAATATATTTAATTACTTTTTTACCAGATAGTAATCCATTTATACAAGCTGCAAATAAGCAGCCTGTATCTTTTTAAACAGCATTATTATTCTTTAGGCGTTGCTGCCACATATATATTTTTTCCCTGAAAATATTGAGGAGTGGTTCTTACTACCGAATTATCATTAGTAGTTCCGCTTGCTCCCTCCATTTGCATATTCATAATTAACCAAAATGGTTTGCCCACAAAGTCCTTAGTAGCTGTTGTTTTAAGTGAACCATCTATGTACATTTTAACCACCACATCAGTACTTGAAACTTTTTCCATTGTCAACTTATAATTGTGCCAAGTTGTTGCAGCATCAGGTATTGCAGTAAGAACTGAAGTCCAAACTGTTTGATTCCAAGCCGGTCCGGTAACCGTGTTTTGTAAAGTGCTTGAAGTTCCTTTAAACTCTAAAATATCAACTTCCGGAGGCCAACTCCAGGCTCCGGTTATCCAGAAAGCGGGCCAGGAACTTGGTGTTATTGGTGCTTTAAAATCGCCGCTAATTTCCCAATAGGGTAACTCAGAAGTTACTTTAATTTGGTCTTTTGCATGAATTGCGCCTGAGTGAAACGTAATTCTTAGCTTAGGCTCTGCAGTACTGTATCCTTCCCAAGCCCAATTAGTCCATTCTGACTTTATTTGAAGAATTCCTCCTGTTTGTAATGTTACATTTTCGGCAAACATACGTGCCGAACCATTGTGATCTGAACCCCAAGGATAAAGCATATTCCATTCTGCATCAAATTTTTCTTTACTATCAAAACAGGATGAATCTAAATACACAATTGGTTTAGGAATTCTGATGGTCGTAAACGTTTTTACTTCTCCATAAGCCGTTCCGGCATTTGAGGTTGCAAAAGCTCTGATATAAAAAATTTGTCCATCTTTGAGGTTAGATAATTCTGCCGAAAATTCACCGGAACCTTTAACCGTTGTTGCATTTAATGACTCTCCATTTTCCAGTGTTGGATTATCTGTAGTATTCCAACAAACACCTCTTCTTATAATGGATGCACTTCCATTATCTATTAATTTTGCATCAACTGATGCACTTGTTTTTGTAACATTCTTAACCTCGATTGTTTGCACCTGAGGCAACACATTTTCTATAACCGGATTGCTATCAGAATCCCCCGTATCCGAACCGTTAACACTGCCGCTTGAACAGCTTAAGGTTAAAATGGCAATGACAACTAAACAAAAAAACTCGATATTTTTATTTTTACTCATATCATATTTTTTAAAAAACAATAATTGCTTTTATGTTTCTTTAAAACATTAAAACTCATATTCGTTTTTTTTACAAATCATTTTACAAAATTGTCCCGAGAGACATTGAACAATTAAATCAGATTTTACTTTGACACCTATAGTTGAATCTCAAAAATGATTGCTACACTCATTCAACAAACCACATTTTACCATAACCATAAATTAGAAATCAGAATAAATTTCTCTTTTCTTTTAGAGCATAGTTATCTATTAAGCCTATTTTCACAGACAATTATTATTTATGTTCTCAAACGTTTTTGGTTAAAAAAAGAGTAAATTAATTATATAGAAGTAAACCATAAAAAGGCAGCATAATAACTTACTTATTATGCTGCTCACTTTTTTACTGTTTAACTAATTTCAAAGAATTAATTTTCAAATGCCTACCTGTTGACCCTGTCATCACCGCCGAGGTAGTCACCACTCCAACAGAAACCTCAGTATCTACTGCTAATGTAAAACTTAAAGTTTTTATAAGTGGAGCTACGTTTTTTACTCTTTCCCACTTTAAAGTACTAGCTGAAGTTTCAACTAAAGTAACATCGGGCAAGGTGTTTCCAGTTGCTACTACAAAATACCCTCTGTCATTTGCATCGGCAGCATAACTTGTACCATTTATATTTACCGTATAATTATAAGTTCCCGCTGGCAATGTCATAGTTTGATAAATTTTGCCATTGTTAATTGCAGGTTGTCCCCAGCCACTCTCAAAACTAAAATACAAGGCATCTAATCCTCCATAATTAACACCTGCTGTAATATGACTTTTTGCAGCAGCATTAACAGTCCATTCTGTAGGAGTTCCCCATCTTGCTCCATCATAAGCCAGTCTGGCAAAAGGATAATAAAAATTATTCAAATACTGAATCTCATTTCCGGTAACAGTTGTAGTAACTGATTCAAAAGTATCTATACTAGTTGCATTAGGCCTAAACAATGTTTTATAGGTAAATGAAGTACCCATTTTAAAATCAGTTAGATCTAATCTTGACTGCGCAATAGGAAGCTGTACTGTAGCACTTACATTACTAGTAGTTGTATAAGTCACTTCAACCGCATAAGCACCCGTAGATAAATCCATTGAAGCAAAATTTATGGTTGTTAATTTTGGAGAGAAATACTTAGTTGCTATTGGTCTGTTATATAAAGACGTTTGATAACGATCTCCATAAACCGCACCAATTTTATACACAGGAATTGATACGTTTCCTAATTTATCAAAAGTACGCACTTCAAAATTATGTACATTTTCTACTAAATCGTCGATGATAATATCTAACTCATCAACTCCTTGAGTTCTGGTAATTGGTACTACAACAGAATCGGCTCTATTGTCCCAATAAATTCTACATTCCGTTATTTTTGGATCTGAAATAAAAAGTCCTTTCACCTGAACTCTGTTTCTACCTGAATAGATGTGAAGAGAATCTATTTTTCCCGTATAGGATATTTCGCCGTCCTTAATAAAATCCTTATAACCTTCATCCATCGATGTACAAGAGCTAATTACTACTGCCACAAGCAGAAAAGCAAAAGCATGTACAAAATATTTTTTCATTGTATTCATAATAATACTTTTTTATTGTTAAACATCATTAATTAGGATTACCATATACCTGAATTTCTCCAATTGCCATAGTTCCAATACCTGCCCAGTTTTTTAGCGATTTGATTCTCAAGTAACGAACTTTAGGAGCTGCTACATCAAATTCCCAACTAAATCCTGCACGGGCAGTTTCATAATCTTCATTAGATTGCTGTCCATATGGTAATCCTGAAGGTTTAACAGCATTATAAGTTCCTAATTTCACCCAGGTATCATCTAAACTTCCATCAGGATTAGGACTCGCTGACCCATAAATTTCAAACTCTTTTAGATTCCCAATATAATAATAAGATCTCCCTAAATAATATTCCGGATAATCCCAAATAACAATACGGCTCATTTTAGCCAATACTCCTGTATCAATAGTTACTACGTGTTGTCCCGGTTCGGCTCCATTTGTCAGGAAAACTTTTGGCCAGTCCATTATATTCCCATCCCACATACCCGCAGGAACTGCACTGGTATGAGTTTTAGTATCTCCTGGTAATGGAAAATGTTTGTATGCAGATTTAGGAAGAGATAATTCTAAAATAGGTGTAATTGTTGTAAACAGTGTATCGGTTGTATTCAACCATCTGTCTCTAACTGTAATAGCATAATTATGCTCTGTCACACTATATCCTCTAAGAGTTTTAGAAACTAAATCGGTAGAAGTATAAATACTTTTTGTATCCACAACCCAATCCCCAAGATTATTTTTTTCCATAACTAAAATAGAAAGATCCTCACGATTAGGATTAGCAGCTTCTATACGAAGACCTCCAAAAGCAGCCTTAATATCAAGACTTCTAAACACATCCCAAATAGACGATTCTAACGGATGAATTTTTACCACAACCGGAGCAGATTCAGCCTCACTTCTATTCACACTATACAATTTAACATCATATTCCCCTTCATTAGCGAAACCTTCCACCTCAAGAGAGTTTTTATAGTAAGACGATTTTACTTCCATCGTTTTACCACTTGCAAGTGTATATTCTGCTTTTACATATAATAAATCCTGATCTGAAGGCAAAGTGTAGGTAATTTTTGCCTTACCCGGTAAATTCTCTACGATTATATTTTGAACCTGCGCTGGAGGTGTTGTATTATTCTCCAATGGCTCCAGATTATTTTGATCACAACTAATAACTAATGAAGCTATTGCAACTGTGAAAACACTTCTAAATACTATTTTCAATTTCATATCTAATTTTTTTTTAAAATTACCATCCTAAATTTTGAACTAAATTTGGATTTTGAATCATTGCACTCTCCGGTATTGGCCAAAAATAATCTCTTGGAGCCACGAATGTTTGTTGATATACCGTTCTAACCTGATAATATGATAGCGCATCAACTCCTTTAACATTCCACCCTGTAATAGGTGTATTTAAAACTTCAGCCGCTTTTTTCCATCTGCGTAAATCCCAAAAACGGTGTCCTTCAAAAGCCAATTCGATTAATCTTTCTTGTTGAATAATATCACGAAGACCTGATTGTGTACTTGGTTTTGATGGATTATTAGAATAATCTGTCCATGACTGAACCACTCCTGCTAATCCTGCTCTTGTTCTAATACGATCTAAATACTCATAAACTACTTCTGATGGTCCTTCAGATTCATTTAAAGCTTCTGCATACATCAAGTACAATTCGGCTAAACGAATTTCAGGCCAGGCATAAGCCTTGTAAACTGAACCTCCTGTAGTACCGGTCACCTGATTCCAATCGACTAATTTTTTCACAAAATAACCTGTCTCATTGGTATGAAACGCATGAGTTGCACCTGCCGGATCTCCAAATTTACCTTTTAATCCCCAAACTGTTCCGTCATCTGTTTTAGAAGGACTATCATATTTATACCAAACTCCTCCGTCGAAACACAAATCAGCATAAAAACGAGGTTCTCTGTCAAAATTGATTCTTGCTGTTTGAAAACCTGCTTTTATATTAAATCGTTCATCATTAGTAGCTGTTCGCAATTCTTTCTCGTCAGTAAAATCAAGTGTTTTATCTTCATTAATAGGCACTCCATTTTTAGAATAAAACATTCTGGCAATTTTAAGTGGTGGAGACAAAATTTTTCTGGCATCATTATGATTGTGATTTACATCTAAAGGAGCCATACATAGTTGTTGCAATTCAGATGTTTGACTGTTAGGATTTCCCCAAATAATTTCAGAATTCCATCTTTCGCATACCGCCTGACGAATACTCATTTGCGTCATCGTTCCTGCTGTAAGCGTAAATGGTGATTGAGGAAAAACATACAAACTTTTTGCATTTGCTTCTGCCGATTCAATAGCTGCCAATGCTGCATCAGAAGCTAACTTCCATTTATTTTGATCATAAGTAGGATTAAACAATTTTGTCCCATCTTTATTGGTCAAAGCTGCAAAATCATTATTTCCGTTAAACAATGGACTTGCTGCCATCAATAATACCTTTGCTTTTACACTTAAAGCAATAGTCTTTGTTATTCTGCCTGCTTCAGTTGTAGAGATAATTTCGTTATCATTTGGCAATTTTTCCGTAGCTGCATCTAATAGATTTGTAATAAAAGTTACACACTCATCTACCGGTTGTCTTTTTACGTTTATTTCATTTTCAGGAGCATCAATATCTATGTTCTTATCAGCCAATGGTATTGGCCCATACATTCTTAACAAATAAAAATGATAATAGGCTTTCAAAAACTCTACTTCTCCTATCCAACGCTGTCTTTCGGCAAAATTAATATCCGGTACTTTAGTAAGATCATTCAAATTTTCTAAAAAAATATTACAATGACGTATTCCAATATACATTTTATACCTATCACTTGGTCCACCTCCTGTATAATTTCCATCCCATACATTTACAAATGGATTTGAAATTCTTTGACTTCCTCTTGCTATCTCAAACGAGTCACTATAAATAGAGGTTTGATACGGAATCCACATTTCGTCTCCTGCAAGAAATCCTGTGTTATGATATATGCTTCCGTCTTTAGGAAGATAGGAATAACAGGTATATAAATATTTTTCGGCTTCATTTCTCAATTTAAAAGCGTTTTCAATAGTAGCAACGTTATCCGGTACCACATCTAAAAAATCACTCGAACAGGATTCCAGAGCTAACAACGCCATAAAAGAAGTTGCAATTGGTAAAATAGACTTTCTTAATCTATTGGTTATTTTATTATTATGTTTCATAATTTTTCGTTTTTATTAATGCTTTTACTTTATAACACTCTCTTATAAATCAAGCAATATCCCAAAATTGTATGTTGATTGAACAGGATAACCCAGACCATTTCCACCCATCTCAGGATCCCATAATTTAAATTGACTAAATACCACTGGATTTGTTGTATTGGCATATACTCTTAAACCTGAGATATGGAATTTATCCACAATTTTATCAGGTAAATTATATCCTAACTCAACACTTTTAAGTCTTAAGAACGCACCGTTTCTCATCCACCAAGTTGATGATTGATTATTATTATCAATAAAATTATTACTTAATCGAGGCCAAAAAGCATATACATCTCTATTATCCTCAGACCAATGGTCATCAGCCACTACTTTTAACAATCCGTTTTGAGCCCCTCCATTAGTAACAAAAGGAGAAATATTTCTCGGGTTAATAAAAAATGAAGAACGAGCAGAACCTTGAAAAAACAAACTAAAGTCAAAGTCTTTATATCCCAATGTACCCCCAAAACCATAAATAATTTCCGGCGAAGTTGGATATCCAATAGGCACCTGATCTAAAGAAGTAATTACTCCATCACCATTAACATCTCTATATTTAATATCTCCTCCGCCATAAGTACCAAATTGTCTTGGTGAATTGGCAGCTTCCTGATCATCAACAAATAGTCTTTCGGCAATGTATCCATAACTTTGTGCAATTGAATTTCCTTTTCTATACAAATAATCCAATTCCGGCGGATAATAATTCTCATCGTATTTCAATATTTTACTTGTAGAATAAGTTAAGTTTCCTCTGAAGTTAACAAACCAATTATCTCCAAAATGCTCATTATAATTGATAGACATGTCCATACCTTGACTTTCAGCCTGACCAAAATTAGTTGAAGGAGTTACCGCAAGTCCTAAAGTAGATCCTATATTAGAACGAGTTTGAAGAATATTAGAACGGGTTTGTTTAAAAGCATCAACAACAATATTAATCGAATTAAATAATTTTAAATCCATACCAATATTAATTTGCTTGGAACGCTCCCAACTAATTTTCTCATTAGCATATCTGGAAATAGAAACTCCCGGACGATAATAACCATTCAAATCCCCAAAACTAGCCCCATAATTTGCATCATTCAAATTTACATTAGACAAGTAAAAAAATCGGTCTGCTGAATTTCCAATTTGGTCATTCCCTACCCATCCGTAACTGGCTCTAAACTTTAAACTGCTTACAACATCAAGTAAAGGCTCAAAAAACTTTTCATTTGAGATTGAATAACCTACAGCAAAAGAAGGAAAGAATCCAAATCTGTTGTTTTGAGCAAATCGTTCTGATCCATTGTAACCAAAATTAATCTCAGCTAAATATCTGGAATCATAAGCATAGGTAAAACGACCCGAAAGCCCAAAGTTTCTACTTGGTAATGAAGACTGAAGATTTCCGGCATTACCTGATTCATTAGTTTGCATAATATTAATTAACATTCCGGAGACATCATGTTTTTCTGCAAAAACTCTATTATAATTAACTGCTGTTTCTAAATATAAAGTTGAAGTAAGATTTTTAGCTCCCTCACTATAATTCAAATATTCAGTACCGGGAGTACCAATAGAACCTTCTGTTCCACTGTTCAAAAGTGTTAAACTGATTTCTTCTGTATCAGGATTAACCATTGCACTATAAAAGAAAGGATTGTATTGTCTGGATACCCTGTAATATGAATATCTTCTTACATAACCCATTGCTCTTGCTCTTAAACCAGGAGTAAAAGCTTTAAGATCCTGTTTCAACTCAATTTGAGTTTGAATTGTTGAAGCTTTATAAACTTCATATCCTTTAACCATTTCGGCATAAGGATTTGTCAACAAAGTGGTACTTCCGTTACCCGTAACAGCTCCTCCAAATAATGGATGTTCTATATAAGGAAGCAATTCATTTGGATAAGTTGCCGGAAAAGCCACGGGATTAGACCAAACTGCTTTATTGAATATGTTTCCTCCACCAGACACCCAATTTCCATTAGCATCATTCCCTCCTAGTGGTCCTGTATAATCATCAAACTGTCCATACAATCTAACGATAGCCTCAGTAGAAGGAGTTAATTTCATATTAACATTGGATCTGAAAGAGTAATTCCTTAATTTAATATTACTGTTAAAATTATTCAAATTATCTACTTTCAATACTCCATTGTCTATATTATAGGTACTTGCCACATAATATTGTGCCTTATCACTACCTCCACTAACGCTTAAATTATAACCTTGATTAAAAGTATAATCTTTTATTAATTGGTCAATCCAATTATTATTAGGGTATAGAATAGGATCTGCTCCAGCTGCTGTTCGGTCTATTTTTGTTTGAGAATAAGGTAAAACTCCTATTGGATTTCTAGTCAATACAGCTTCATTAGCTAATTGCATATAAGTAATATTGTCTGCAAATTTAAAATTCTTAGTATTACCTGAGATTTTATTCTCTTGTCTAAATTTCACTTTAAGTTTTCCATCCTTACCTGATTTAGTAGTAATCAATACTACTCCATTAGCTCCACGGGCACCATAAATAGAAGCTGCTGAAGCATCTTTTAAAACTGAAAAAGACTCAATATCATCAGGCTGTACACGTGCCATATCTGTAGCAGTTGATTCAATACCATCAATTAATATTAATGGATTTACTTTACCTGACCCAAAAGACCCCAGTCCTCGAATAAAGAAATCAGAATTATCAGATCCAGGTTCTCCACTTCTTTGATAAGCAATCATACCAGATACTCTTCCCGCCATCATTGTTGTCAAGTTACTCGAAGGGCCTTTGATTTCTCCAACAGGAATAGTTGTAATAGCACTAACTACACTTTCTTTCTTTTGAGTTCCAAATCCCACTACAACAACTTCTTCTAAGCCTTCTGAACTTGGTTTCAATTGCACTTTAAAATCAGTACGATTTCCTATTTGTAATTCAATTGTTTGATAGCCTATAGAACTCACAACTAACACCTTTGAATTAGCATCTATCTTCAAAGTAAATTTTCCGTCAAAATCGGTTATAGTTCCTATTTTAGTGTCCCTTATCGAAACCGTTGCACCCGGTAGAGGCATTCCGTTTTCGTCATTAATCTGCCCACTTATACTTTTTTGCTGTTGTACTTTCAGAAGTCCTTTTTCACTTGCATAATTGATCGTGTACGCCTGCGCCTGTGACAAAGAAGCGAGTACACAAAACAATGTAAGTTTCTTTCTCAAATCAAATCCAAATGCACAATCAGGAACCTTTTTCATCCTAATAAATTTTGTCATGTTTGCTTGTAATTTTTTGGTTAATTAATAGTTTGTTAGTTCGTGACTTTTATAATATAAATGAAAAACACCCAAAGAACTATTTTATACATTCTTTATGATTAATCCAAATTATATTAACATTTAATTCACATTACAAATCTAGCAGAACACTAATTGTTTAAGGGGGGGAATTATAATAATAAAAAAGGGGTAAATTAGTATTTACCAATAAAAACAGCTTATTTTTATAGGTATAGCAAAAATTTATATAAAAAACAACATATTAATCATTCTAAAAAAACAACAAAACGAATTTCACTCTTTAATACAAATAAAAAAGCCAGCCTCAATTTAACTAGGGCTGACCTTAAATTTTTAAACCAATAAAAGACCTTATTTACCCTTAAAGATAAAGACACCTGAGCAGGTATATAAATGAAAATCCCGACTACATAATGCAATCGGGAAATTTATATCAATCTGTCAACCTATCTTAGGACCGACTCACAATTAGTTATTTTTTCACAATCGATTTTATAGTATAATATTTTCCATTCTTAACATGCAAGAAGTAGACTCCTCTATTTAAATCACCCAAAGACATTTGATGCATTGTACTTATTAATGGTTCCCATTTAACTTTTTTCGCTAAAATATCATACAACTCTAGTTCTGCTCCGTCATAAACTTTATCTACTTTAACATTTAAAACTGTCATAACTGGATTTGGAAAAAGAGTAACGTTTTCAATAATAGTCGCAGGAGTGGTATTGCAACTTCCCAGTTTATCTCCATGATTAAGATGCACTTGAACAGCACTTGAACTTATACAGATTTCCTGACCATTATGACACACTATAACCTTATCGCCTGAGTTGCCACATTGTACATTTATTACATTAATATTAATCGAAGCTGAAGTTTGACAACCATTGGCATCAGTTATTAATACGTTGTAGTTTCCACCAGTTGATACTGATATTGCCTCAGTAATTTGGTTTGTACTCCATAAATAAGAATATGGTGCTGTTCCACCTACTGGAATAACTTTGATTGGCAACGAAGATGATCCATAACCAACATAGATAGTATTTTTTTCCTGTGCATTATTAATCGCATAAACATCAGGGATTGATGCCGCCAATTGAATAGCATTTGAATCATCACAATCATCATTGTTCTCTACACCACATGCCACTGGAATACCTGCCCCAAATCCATCACCATCATTATCAGCATATAATAATTTACTATCATCACAATCAGTATTATTTGTTGCATAACCTTCAGGAGCAACTGATGTACACAGCATTTCCGTTACTGTTGATCCAAATCCGTCCTTATCTGTATCTAAATAATATAGCATTGGCACATGAACAGTTGCATCATTATCATTACAATCATTACTTTTTGTAACCCCATCTTGATCATCATCGGCAATTTCACTAACAGTACCATAAAATTCAAGCTCAGCGATATTTCCATATCCATTTGGTGAATACCAATAAATATATCGATAATTTCCTGTTGCTAAACCTTTGTCTTCAGTAAAAACATTCACAGCTGGTATTTGTGTTATAGTATGTAAAACCTCATAATCATTTAGATAATCATCACTATTAGAACCTCGAATCTGAGTTCCTGACATACGATTTCCAAAACCATTACGAGGAATATATTTTATAGCTGTTAAATTAGCTCCCATACCAGCTCCAAAGTCATATCCTAAATACCCTATCGAAGTAGGACCATCCACATAGGTCGTTATATTTCCATCAAAAGCTTTTTCTATCGTTAACCCGTTATTTTGATAAGATCCCTGATGACCAATTATAGTACCGGTGATTTTTTCTCCCTGGTTTGGCTTTCCAATCAATAAACTTGATTCAGCTCCTTCTCCCAAAGAATTAAAGGCTGAGATTTTATAAAAATAAATCTTTCCGTTTTCAACTGCCATATCTGTATATTCATTTGATTCAACAGTAGCTATAGTAGTAAATGGACCTGAATAAGAAGTTGCTCTTTTTATATAAAAATGAGCATCATACATAAAATCCCATTCCAGATTCACTTTTGCATCACCGTAGGACAAGTTGGCATTTGATACTGCATTTGGAATTTGCAAAGTCAATGTTTTAACTTCCAAAGGAGTAGAATTTTCACTTTCTCCTCCCGAATTTTGTGATGCAACTTTATAGTAGTAATTTGTATTCTCTGCTAAATTTGTATCTTCAAAAATAGTGTCTTTTACATAAGAAGCTATACTTTCATAAATACCATCAACAGCTCCTGATCTTTTGACATCATAACTTAAAGCCCCTTCTGCAGCAGACCATTTTAATTTAATTATTGAAGTAGATAATGCTTGCCCTTCTACATTAGCCGGAGTAGCAGCGAGTGCTGATTGTTCAAAAATCAGTATAGCTGAATAAGCTGTTTCCGTATTATCTTTCCCAACAACTTTAATTCTATATTCTGCTTTTGAATGAACCTGGTCAATAATTTTAACAATCTTATAGTCTGTTGATTCATAAAAAACTGAAAATGCTGTTTCACCCTCTAATTTTCTTTCAAGAACATATTTATTTACTAAATCTTGATTAGTACCTGTCCAATTAATTGTAATATTTTTATAATCTGATGACAGTACATAACTCAAGGTTTCAACTTTAGGTTTCCACACACTAACATATTCTCTAGCCGGATTATAAGCCTTTTTAGATGGGTTTTTAGCATGATATTCCCCGGCCGGAGTCAAAACAATATTATCAGTTCCTGATTTTGCTATCACTGGAGCTGTTTGTAGCCAAGCATAATTAGCCCAATTAGGGTTTCTTGTTTTAAAAGCATCATCAATGGTAACATACATAGCTCTGGCATCCTGAACCCAATTGTATATAGAATAACGTTCTACATAATCAGCACTTTCCAACACATTTAAAACCGCAATCAAATCATTTTTATGTTTGGTCGCATTGGCATCAGTAAGTAAGGTAGGTCCATCAGGAAAATTATTTCCTGTCCAATTGGCTCCTATATTCCACTCTGTTATCCATATTGGTCTTTTGTACTTATTATAAATCGTCTGTAAATCACTAGCCCATTGAGCAGCGGTTTTGTACCAATAACAATGAAGCACAACATAATCTATACGATAATTACGTTTCTCTGCCTCGGTCATAAAACTAGCCATCCAAGGATTAAAAGGATCAGATGTAACCGGCGAACCTAATCTTAAACCTGATTGCATAAAACTTGGCCAACCACCAATAGCCTGATCAACTGTCATATTGGACTGATCGGGACGATCTGGCTCATTATATCCTAAAAAGTGAGTATAACCTTCTTTAGTATTTGCAGGTCCAAAATCCGGCCAATAAAGTGTTTGTCGGATAGGAACATATTCAATATTAGGAGTTGTATTTCCGCCTGTATTCCAGTTGTAATACCAGGAAATATTCAAAGCATCCTGAGCAGCTTGACTACCTCCTGCCAATCCTTTTTTAGTAACTTCATTCCACCTCATCGTTCTGATAAAAGAAATCGTTCCATTTAAATAAGCCGGTAAAACAGGCACCATCAAATCCTGACTTTCGGCTACATAAACCCTGCTATAACCGGTTCCATTCGAATTAGAAGCAAAGGTTACCATATACCCTTTTTTCAGTTTAAATGATTTTATATTATTATCAAAAGCACCTAAGTTAGTATTGGGAGTAACTATTTTATATTGCTTAGCATCTCCTCCATAATTTTCTCCCGAAAACACTTCCAAAGGCTGATAATCTGATGAATGAGGAACAACTACTGCTCCGTTTCCATAAGTTGTGACAAATACATTGGCATTATTGCCTGCAGCAACACCGTTTACTGATATTAATTTCAGATATGAACTAATAACTTCAGATGGTTCAACATTCTCAAAATACACACGGGCATCGGTTGAATTCAAATCTACAGTTGAATTAATTAAAGGATTATATGCGTTATTTAAATACAAAGAAGCCGATGATTTTAAAACCATTTTTGTTTTGGACAAAGCACCAACATTTAAGTTAGTTGTAGTTTCTAAACTTTGTGCTGAAGGATCTATAATCTTTTCAGGAGCATAGGCAACATCTTCATAAGTCACCGAATTCACTACCATATCTACAGCTCCAACACTATAGTTTTTCCCTATTACAATCTTTGGAACTTGTTCTAATACAACTTTTAAATCTCCGATTCCAAAAAGTGCCTTATCCCCTGTTATCTTAATATAATAAGTCCCTGCACTTTGAGACTGGAAAGACAAATCTCCCTTTCTCAATTTATTAATAGCTCCTGATGTAAAAATTTTTGTAGCAAGAACAGCTCCCGTAGCATCTGTTATAGATACTTTTATTTTATCATTAGGAGCTCCATTTGAAATGTAATCATAAATCCACGAAAACTGATAATCTCTCGAAGCCTCTAACTGTACCGGAAAAGAGTAGGTTGAATTTTCAATAACCGTATTATCCCATCTGATATACATCAATCTTCCTGAATAATTAGAGCCATCCGTTTCGAAAGTATGTCCCGAAGTAACATCCATATACCTTACACCGCTTGTTGAATTAGCTGTATTAAAAACAGCAGGGTCACTTGAATTAACCCAACCATAATCTGATGGTTTCCCGGCACTATTTTCGGCTAGACCATCCCAGTTATTGATTAGATTAGTCGATTTAATTTTGAGATTAGCAATACCAAAAAGAGCATAATCACCCGTTATTGTCAAATAGTAAGTCCCATCTGACTGAGACACAAAGGTAAAATCGCCTTTTCTCAATTTATTGGCACTACCGGTAACAAATGTTTTTGAAGTTATTGCACCCGTACCATTAGCCGCAGATGAAATGGACACATTCATTTTAGCTCCGGCAGCAGCATTGGACACATATTCATACAACCATGAAAATTCATACTGCAAACCTTTTTCTAATTTTATTGGATAACTGTAAGTAGATGAAGAATAGGCGCTGCCATCCCAACGCATATACATGATGCGTCCTTTGAAAACCGTGCCATCTGATTCATAAGTATGCCCCGAAGTCACATCTAAATACCTGACACCACTTGTGGAATTAGCAGTGTTCCAAGGCAGGCTGGCATAGGTATTAGCCCATCCGTAATCAGTAGGCTTTCCTGAATTATTCCCAACAATTCCGGCCCATCTTCCCAATAAATTATCTGTCCCGTATACAATCGGTTGAGTACCCGCATTAGCATCCGTTACAAAATCAAGTGTTTTAGACGTTAAATAATGTCCATCCTGATAAATATGCGCTACTCCGTCTTTTACGGCATATCTATACGTTTGTTCTTGTCCGTTATCAACCGAAGTACTCAGATTACTAATTGAAGACAAGTTGGTTGAATTATTAAAAGTAGTTTTATCTAATGATGTCCTTACTCCAAGTCCCGAAGCATTTTTTAGCTCTACATCCAAACCTCTTCCCTGAGCTGCATTTATTTTGGCTTTGACCTCTAAGGTAAATTCGTTTGGATTAGACAATGGAAACACTACAATGTCTGAGTCCGTACTGTTACTAAAAGTTTTAGAACCACTCAAACTTGTGGCTAGTCCTGGTTTAACAGGAAGACTGGGAGCCTGTGCCCGTATTTTGTACACGAAGGCTATTAAAAATAATAATAAAATTGTGTAATTGTTCCTCATACTGAAATCATTTTAAATTATTATATACTCGTTATAAACTCTGCCATGAGAGCAATAAAGTCCTCATTAACTGTCCAAATTTACCTTAACAGTTTTGACACTGAGGGGGAGATTATAATATTTAAAAAGGGTAGTATTAGTATTTACACAATTAAAACAGCTAATTTTTACATCATAAATAAATAAAATGCAAATTATCTGACAATACAAAAATTATTTAACTTTTTACCAAACAAGAGTTTCGACTAAACCCCATACTATTGTTTTTTACACAAAACAAAATCGGCTGTATTTCCTAATTGAAACACAGCCGATTTATTTAAGTTTTTATAAAACTATTCCACAAAACGATACATCTCTGATGCTGCCAATAAAAAAGCCCCCACACCAAAATCGGCTGTAGAGTTTTTATCAACTACTTGTCCGGGAATGGCTTTTTCGCCAATAGGCTGCACATACCCCACGGCCCCGTTAGCCTGCAATGCAACATTAGTTAAGTAATTCCATGATTTTTCAACCACAGGCAAATAAGTCTTTTTATCCAAAATACCATTATTGATTCCCCATAAATAGCCGTAAGTAAAAAAGGCTGTTCCGCTGGTTTCAGGCCCCGGAGCATGTTCCGGATCTAGAATACTTCTGGTCCAATAGCCTTCTTTTTGTTGTGCTGCCGCCAATGACTTAGCCATGTCTTTATATCGGTTGATGTATTCCTGTCTGTGTTTGGCATTCTTTGGTAAATCCTGAATAATTTTCGCATAACCCGCAAAAATCCATCCGTCTCCTCTGGCCCAAAAATCTTTTTTACCATTAGCACTTTTGTGTTTAGGATAAATGTATTTTGCATCGCGGAAATACAATTTCTCCTCATCGTCATACATAATGCTGTTGGCATGACTTAAATAGGAATGCAACTTTTCTAAATACATTTCGTTTCCGGTTACTTTATACAACTTAGTCATTACCGGCATCACCATATACAAACCGTCAACCCACCACCAATAATCATTGGCAGCAGTACTCATCTGATATTCCATTACTTCCCGGGCACGGGCAATTTTATACGCCTCTTTTTTTCCTGTAAAATTGTACAGATCAATATAGGTTTGAAAACAAATCTGCCAATCGCCAAACAACACATGCTTATCGGTTTCTCCGTAATTGTATTTCCATTCTGATTTATTTTGAGATTTAGCCCCCATCCATTGGTTTTTCTCTGCCCAGGCATTCGAATAATCCAAATATTTTTTGTTTTTGGTAACCTTATAGGCTTCCATATTTCCGGTATGATAAGCAGCAACATTCCAGAAAGCATTGCCCAATTCCGAATGCGTTTCCTGCCAATGATTGTTTACCTTATCAATAATGGCAACAATCTCTTTTTTAGATTGCTTTATTGCTGTTTCTTTTACTGCGGTACTTTTACAACTAACAACTGTTACAGCAATTATTAGTGCTAAAAGTGTCTGTTTTAAATTCATTGGTTATAGATTAGATTAATAATTTATTATTTTAGATGGTAAATTGGCATGAATAAAATCAGGTTGATTTCCAGAAACTTTCATTCAATATATATTTGTTATCTTTTACATTTTGATATTTCTTCCTGAATTCAGAAGGATTCATATCATAAAATTGCTGGAATTGCTTTCTAAAATATTTAATATCGCCAAAACCAGCCATTGAAGCAGCCTGACTAATCTGCAAATCGGTTGTAATCAACAAGGTCGCTACTTTTCTTAATCGCACATTTCGAGTAAATTCAGAAACTGATTTACCCGTAATTTTTTTAATTTTTTTATATACCAAAGAATGACTCATCCCTAACTCAATTGCTAAATCCTGAACATTAAAACTTTCAACATCTAAATTAGCATCAATTACTTCCACTATTTTATCCAGCAGTTTTTTGTCTTCATCAGACAATTTTGGACTTGCGACATTTTTTGTAACCGAATTAAGGAGATAATTCTGTTCACTATCACGACGAGTTAAAATTCCATTAATTCGTGCCAGCAAATAATCATTATCGAATGGTTTTGTAATGTAATCGTCCGCTCCTACTTCGGCTCCTTTCAACTTCACCTCTTCGGAAGTTCCTCCGGTAAGCAATATTATCGGAATGTGTTTTAACTCCTCATCTGATTTTACATGTTTACAGAAAGCCACACCATTCATATCGCCCATCACCACATCCGAGATAATTAAATCCGGCTGTACTTTCCTGATTATTTCCAATGCCTTTTCTGCACTTTCAGCAGCAGTTACACTGTATTTAGGTGCCAATATTTTCTTCAAATAATTTCTTATCTGAGGATTATCATCCACAACTAAAATACTTTTGGCATCTTTTATTAACTCTTCTGTAATTTCAGATTCTTCATCCTTAGCCAATGTATCTTCCTCTACTTTGTCTTCTAAAAATTCTTCTAAAAACAAGGTTCTGTCACTTAAATCTTCGCGTATTTCTATATCTCCAAAATGCTCTTTCCCTAAAAACAGTCTAATTTCAAATGTCGCTCCTCCTTTTTCATTATCAGCACAACTCACCTTCCCATGATGCTGATTGACAAATTGTTTCACCAGATAAAGCCCTATACCAAACCCTTTTCGGTTGTTTTTAATATTTTTATTCGACTGATAAAACAGATTAAATATTTTCTCCTTATCAGCCTCCGGAACTCCTTCTCCATTATCAACAACATTTATAACAACCTCATTACCAATAGAACGCAAATTAACAGAGACTGCTCCATTTTCTTTTTCGGTAAATTTCAGGGCATTTGAAATCAAATTAAACAAAGCCATCTCAATTTTTTCCCGATCGGCATAAACGTAGATAGTTTCTTCAGAAATACTAAAACTATAGTCTATTTTTTTAGTTTTGGCATGATGTACAAAACAGCTAAATACCTCTTTACACAATTCAACAATATCAATTTTTGCAATTTTAAGTTTTCCCGTCTCAGTTTCTGTTTTTCTAAAAAGCAACAACTGATCTACTAGACTCAATAATCTTCGGGAATTGCTGTACACCATTTCTATTGCCCCGGAATCTATTTGCTGTTTATCGCCATAAATAATATCTTTCAGCGGATTGATAATCATTGTTAAAGGAGACCGAAACTCATGAGAAATATTGGTAAAAAAGGTTAGTTTTTTTTCATTTAACTCTTTTTCCTGTTTAGCCAAATCCTGCGAAAGCTGCACCTCATACTTCAACTGAGCCTGTTTTCTTTGGTATTTATCAACAACATAAATTACAAAACCAATTCCTAATAAATAGATTAGATAAGCAAACCAGCTTCTATACCAAGGCGGTAAAATAGTAACAGGCAGCGAAATGGTTTTAGAATTCCAAATCCCTTCTGCATTTGTCGATTTAATCTTTAAAGTATAATTCCCCTCTGTCAATCTGGAATAATTAGCACTTCGGATATTATCAACATAATGCCATTGCGAATCCCATCCTTCTAAAAAATAAGCATAAGATATTTTTTCAGGCAAGCTATACTCTAATGCAGCAAATTCTATATTCAACATCGACTCATCGTAGGGAAGTTCTAATTTATTAATCCCAAATGCTGTCAAACCTGATTCTTCAATAGCTTTATTATTAACTTTAATCGAAGTAATTACCAGTTTAGGAAAAGCATGTATTAAGCTGTTTACCTTAGTATCAATAATATTAAAACCTTTAATTCCTCCAAAAACAATTTCTCCTGTAGCAAGTTTTAGTGCTGCATTATAGTTAAACTGATTGCTCTGAAGTCCGTCGGCATCATGATAAGTAGTGATTTTTCCGTTAACCGGATTATATACAAAAATTCCGTTGTAGGTACTGCACCAGTATGCACCCTGATTGTCGCGAATAATATTTAAAACTGAATTATTCGAAATTCCATTTGCCTGAGTCAGAAATTTTTTTTGAGAAGTTTGAGGATTAAAAATCATCAAACCATCACCCTCAGTACCAACAAGCATTTTTGTATTAGAAACAGAAACAATAGACCGCACAGGATATTTAATCTCAATTTCCTGACGCTCCAATGTCTTTG
Organism: Flavobacterium palustre; assembly: GCF_014639535.1. GTDB lineage: Bacteria > Bacteroidota > Bacteroidia > Flavobacteriales > Flavobacteriaceae > Flavobacterium > Flavobacterium palustre. The sequence continues at coordinate 493,693 of NZ_BMGA01000001.1, forward strand.
GATTGAGTTTAATTAATTTTGTAAAATTCCCTAACCAAAGATTTCCCAGTGCATCTTGAGCCATCGAAATAATCCCACTGATTTTGGCATCAACATAATCAAACTGATCGATAGTTGCATTATAACGATACAATCCCTCTTCGTCCGGAGAGGCAGCCCACAAAACCCCATCTTTACTATGAAAAAGTACCCAGATATTCCTTTGAACAATATTGTATTTAAGATTAAAAAGCTGGTATCTTTTAAAACTCCGGGTCTGAGCATTAAAAAGACAAACCCCTCCCCCATAAGTTCCAAACCAGGTTCCTTTATGGTCTTTTACAATTGTCGAAACGAAATTATTCGTTAACGAATTAGGATTATTGGGATTGTAAGAATAATTGGTGAACACATTATTTTTTCTATCCCATAAACTGGCTCCGGCTCCGTCAGTTCCTATCCAAAGATGATTACTATCTTGTTCACATAAAGACAAAATAAAATCGCTGGGCAAAGTATTTGTTGTTTTTTCATTTTTAGAAATAGTCGAAAAAGGAGTTTTCTTATTCTCAATTCTGTTCACACCTCCTCTTAATGTACCTATCCAAACCCTGTTTTCACGGTCTAAAAACAACGAAGAAATAGCATTGCTATTTAACTTTCCGTTATTCAAACCTGTACTTAACAGCGAAAAAGAATCTGAAGTGAAATTATATTTTACAACACCGTTTCCGTTTGTAGCAATCCAAAGTTCTTTTGAATCGGGCTTATACATTACATCAGCAATAGGATATTGAATTTCCTGATTATTATAAAACCTGTATGTTTTATCAACTATATTGTATTTCAGCAAACCTCCTTCAACAGCAACCCATATATTTGAGAATCCATCATAAAAAACACAACCTCCACTTAAAACACCCGCAAATGCTATCGTTATTTTTTTTGTATTTGGCTTCAGCATTACAAGTCCGGCTCCCTGAACAAAACCCCATAATGTCCCTGATCTATCAAAATCAATACCCTGAACATGATAATCCCACTGTAATTTTCCGTTTACATAAAGCGGAATTGGAGTAATTTCACCTCCTTTTTCAGAACAATAAAGCAATCCTCTGCCAGCTGTGGCGATATACATTTTGCCTCGATAATCCTTAATATCATTTATAGCAATATCAATTAATTCATTCTTAGCTGTTTTAGGATTCTGGCAGCGTCTTGTGCTAAAACGATTGGTTGAATAGCTATAAATACTCAAACCGGTTTTTGTACCAATCCAAATCTCATTTTGATTACCACAAATAGTTACAACTCTGTTATTGATTAATGAATTTACATCATTAGGCTCGTTTCTGTAATTAGTAAAACTATATCCGTCATACCTACTTATTCCGTCATAAGTACCAAACCACATTAAGCCCCGTTTGTCTTTATAAACAGAAGTCACAGCATTATTAGCCAATCCGTTTTCGATTCCTAAATAGCCAATATCGTATTTTTCCTGATTGTAATTTGGCACAGGCAGCCCTTTTACAGCTTGCGATTGAGCTGTAAAACAAACTAATAACAACAAAAACAGTAGCAATCTATCTCTCAAAATATTCGGTTCTTTTGGGATTAAGCAAAAAAATTTCAATCTAATTCTCATTCTTTTGCCTGATTTTATAAAACGCCTAAAATAACTAAGACTTGGCTAACAATGAATAAAAAATCAAATTATTCTAATAAAAATGCTCCAGAATGTTATAAGCTCTAAAATTAGAAAAACCCATGAATAAACATCATAGGTTTTCCTAAAGAAACACACAAAAACCACTTACCTAATCAACCAATGAAATTATATAAGTATAGTTATATTTTTTATCTAATAATCGGTAGTTATCATGAGGCAAACTTCCCCAGCTGTCATCTCCTCCAACACCTCTTTGTTTGTAATCTAAATGCAGATAAACCGCATCTTTAGAATTCAAATCCAAATCGGATGGATGACGTTGTGATTTTCGTTTGCCAGGATCCAAATCTTCTGTTGGAATATTCAATGCACTAAAACCAATAGCCTGCTTTCCTTCTATTTTTAAACCCTGACCTTTTGAATTGCTCAACATCAACCAACGAACATCGGTTTTATAGCCCGATTCCTGAGGACGAATGTAATTTCTTGTATATTGATTAATCACTTTATCTGAATAAACTCCCATGAAAGAAGCAGTGTTTCTGTCAGAATAATTTTCCCAAGGCCCTCTTCCGTAATAATTCAAATTATCATAATCTCCGTTTAATTTTAATCGCATACCAAAACGTGGTAATTCAGGCAAATCTTTCCCGGTCATATCAATAGCTGCTGTAACCTTTATTGCGCCATCATTTTGAATTAAATAATCCACAGTATAAGGAACATCTATTTGAGCTAGTTTGTAAACCACTTTAATCAACAATCCTTCAGGAGATTTTTTGTCTAAATCAATACTTAATACTGTTGGATTTTTATGTGCTTCCCGCCAAAGAACCAATTTATTCTGCATGCCACTTCCAAAATCATTATCTGTTGGCGCACGCCAAAAATAAGGTGTTGGAAAATTTGAAATCAAAACATTAGCCGCATTTTTAGATGTATATTTTAATATTTCTCCTTTTTGCAAATCAAATGCTCCTACAATACTTTCGGTCTCAAAAGAAAGCACATTATTTTTAACGCTGTACTTCAATTTAGCCGGACTTTTAGATACCATTGCATTATTCTTAAAATAATTTCCCTTACCAATAGCAAATTGTTCTCTGGCAAATTCATGTCCTTTAGCAACTAAAGGCGTATCGTATTTTGAAAAAGCATATACATTGACATAATATTCTGAATTAGCATCTAAAGCTCCTAAATCCAAATGAAATTCTTTAGTTTGCTCAGGATTGACATCCAAATCAAATGTAGCTTCCTTCACTTTTAGCCCATTTTTAATCAACTCCCATTTGAAACTATAATTAGACAGATTAGTGAAATTAAAATAATTTTTAACCAACAAATCTGTTTCATTTTTTAATTGAAATTGAATATCCTGATACACTTTTTTAACTTCAAACAAACCAGGATGCGGAATTCTGTTAGCAGACACCAAACCATTAGCACAGAAATTTTCGTCATTTTGCAATTTAGCTCCTCCCAAATCACCTCCATAAGCCCAAAACTCAACTCCTTTTTCGTTTTTGGTTTTGATACCCTGATCTACCCAATCCCAGATAAAACCACCCTGCATGTGTTTGCTACCGTGAATAATATCCCAATATTCCTGAAAATTCCCGCTACTATTCCCCATCGCATGTGAATATTCACACATGATATACGGACGCTTTTTATCGGCCTCAGCATAGGTTTTCATGCTTTTAATACTTGGATACATCGGGCATACAATATCTGTATTGCTGTTTTCTCCCGCCTGCTCAAACTGAACCGGACGCGTAGCATCTACTTGTTTTAACCAATTGTAAGCATCATAAAAAACAGGACCATTTCCACATTCATTTCCTAAAGACCAGATAATAATTGAAGGATGATTTTTATCGAAAGCAAACATTCTTTTTACACGATCCAAATGTGCCGGTGCCCATTCCGGTAAATAAGCAGGATGCTTTTTTTGATCGAACCAACTTTGCCATTCAGCCCCCATTCCGTGGGTTTCTATATTAGCCTCATCCACCACATAAAAACCATATTCATCACATAAATCATAAAACTGCGTATCATGTGGATAATGACACATTCTAATCGAATTGATATTGTATTGCTTCATTAACTGAAGATCTTTTATCATCAAATCCTTATTAGGAACATGCCCGTTTACATCATCATGTTCATGGATATTTACCCCTTTTACCAGAACCGCTTTACCGTTAACCAATAATTGAGCGTCTTTGATTTCAATTTTTCTAAAACCTGTTTTTTTAGATACAATCTCTAATACTTTCCCTTTATTATCAAGCAAAGTAATGGTGTAATGATACAAATTTGGAGTTTCGGCATTCCATTGTTTTACATTTTCAACAGTCTTTTCAAAACTGATTTTTTGTTGTTTCGGACTTACTTTTTTAGTTTCCGAAAAAACAACCTTGCCTTCTTTATCAAACAAATCCACTTTTACAGCAGGATTTTTAATATTCGTATTTGCAAAAGATTTTAAAGTAACATCAAGATTAAAAATCCCGTTTTTATACTGATTATCTAAATCACTTTTTACAAAATAATCCCAAACTGTCGTTTTAGGCATTGCCTGTAAATACACGTCGCGCTCAATTCCGCTTAATCGCCAGAAATCCTGATCTTCTAAATAACTTCCGTCATGCCAGCGAAAAACCTGAACTGCAATTAGGTTCTCTCCTTGCTTTAAAAATGAAGTAATATTAAACTCTGCCGGTGTTTTAGAAGCCTTAGTCATTCCTACTTCTTTTCCATTCAGGAACACTCTGGCATAACCTGTAATAGAGCCAAAATGAAGCATAATTTCTTTGTCTTTCCAGGAATCTGAAACCGAAAAAGTACGTCGGTAACTTGCCACAGGATTGTAATCACCACCTATAAAAGGAGGATTTTTAGGAAATGGATACGTAATATTGGTATAAATAGGAATATCATGGCCTTGCATTTCCCAGTTAGATGGCACTTGTATCTCTTTCCATTTAGCAACATCCAGATTAGTTGCAAAGAAATCCATTGGTCTTTGTGTTGGATTTTTCACAATATCAAACTTCCAAAGTCCGTTTAAACTTTGATACAATGCTGATTTCTTTGGATCATTGCCTTTTAATTCAGCTTCATTACTAAACAAAAGAAACGAACTTCTTCCCGATTCTTTACCTCTGTCTAAAATTTGTGGGTTTTCCCATTCATTAGTCTGGGCAAAATTATCTTGCAAACCTAAAAGCAAAACAACTGCTAAAAAAACATTCTTCATCTAACTATTTTTGATTATCTAAATTTTAATTACAAAAACAGAAAATTGTCATTCCAAATCAGCTTAATAAAAAACACATTAAAAAACCATCCTAATTATTAACCAAAAAATAAAAATAGCCAGCTTAAATAAGGAATGACAAAATCCAGCTTACAAATTTAGTCAACAGCCCAAAAGACATGAGGGGTAATACGATACAATAACGGGGGTATTTCAGCATTAACAGCCTAAAAACAACTTTTATTTCGATAATTTCAACAAAAGTCTTTTAAAACAGGTTAAAAACCACCTGAACATTCATTTAAAAAAATGAGGCTGAAAAATGCGATTTTTTATACCTAAAATCACTCTTATCGATAAAAAATACCTTCAAAAGATGAATCCGGAATCAATCCAAAAAATTACGAAAAAATATTAAAAACAAAAAAAGCCTCTTCTTTCGAAGAGGCTTTTGTACCCGGAGCCGGAGTCGAACCGGCACGGTTTCCCACAGGTGTTTGAGACCAGCGCGTCTACCAATTCCGCCATCCGGGCTTAGCAGACAAGAATAATAAACAATTATTCTAACGCAATAAAGAAAATTAGTCTGAGACCAAATGTCTTTTCTTTAACACGGTGCAAATGTAGAAAATATTCTTAAACATTCTAAGAAAAAATCTTAAAATTTTACTTTCACAGTCAAATTAATTTTCTAAATTTGCAGCTCGTTAAAACAACATACACTAACTCACTCCACCCGAGGCATTTATACATGTTCGGTTTTATAAAAAAAGTAAAAACCAAATAGTATGGAGCGCAGCGGAATAAAAACAACAAATTAAATGTCACATAAAGAACCGGAAGCTAAAATTTTTGCTTGTTCACAAAGTGTCTATCTGGCGGAAAAAATTTCTGAAGCATACGGAATCCCTCTAGGTAAAGTATCAATGTCTCACTACAGTGACGGCGAGTTCCAACCATCTTTCGAAGAATCGATCAGAGGATTACGTGTTTTTATTATTTGCTCTACATTTCCGAATGCAGACAATTTAATGGAGTTATTATTAATGATTGATGCCGCTAAACGCGCTTCAGCAAGACATATTACTGCTGTTATGCCTTACTTTGGTTGGGCAAGACAAGACAGAAAAGACAAACCAAGAGTTCCGATTGGAGCAAAATTGATAGCTAAAATGCTGGAAGCAGCCGGAGCAACAAGAATCATGACTATGGATTTGCACGCAGACCAAATTCAGGGATTCTTTGAAAAACCGGTTGACCATCTGTTTGCTTCAACTATATTCCTACCTTATGTAGAAAGCCTTAAGTTAGATAACTTAACTATAGCTTCACCAGACATGGGTGGTTCAAAAAGAGCTTATGCTTATTCTAAATTCTTAGAGTCCGACGTAGTTATTTGCTACAAACAAAGAAAACAAGCCAACGTTATTGACACCATGGAGTTAATTGGCGAAGTAAAAGGTCGTAATGTAATCCTTGTTGACGATATGATTGATACCGGAGGAACATTAGCAAAAGCAGCCGATTTAATGATGGAAAGAGGTGCGTTAAGTGTTAGAGCTATTTGTACTCACGCTATTTTATCAGGCGGTGCTTACGAAAAAATAGAAGAATCCAAATTAAGCGAATTAATCGTTACCGATTCTATTCCATTGAAGAAAGAATCAAATAAAATCAAAGTGGTAAGTTGCGCTCCGCTTTTCGCAGAAGTAATGCACATGGTACAAAACAACAATTCCATCAGCGGAAAGTTTATCATGTAATTACCCCTAGCCCCCTAAAAGGGAATTAAAAAAGAGTTTAATTAATAACTATATAAATATTTAAAATGAAATCGATTACAATTAAAGGATCAGAAAGAGAAAGCGTGGGCAAAGTTGCTACTAAAGCCCTACGTAATGCTGGAGCGGTTCCTTGCGTGTTATACGGAGGAGATCAACCAGTTCATTTTTCAGCAGAAGAAAAAGCATTCAAAAACTTGGTTTACACTCCAAACGCTCACACAGTTGTGATCGAATTAGGTAACGGTAAATCATTCAATGCCATTTTACAAGACATCCAAGTTCACCCGGTATCTGACAAAATCTTACACATTGACTTTTTCCAATTGTATGATAACAAAGAAATCACTATTGAAGTTCCTGTAAAAATCGTTGGTAACTCTAAAGGAGTTATGGCAGGTGGAGATTTACGTATCAACAACCGTAAATTAAAAGTTAAAGCTTTACCTAAAAATCTTCCGGATTTCGTTGAAGCTGATATCACTCCTCTTGACATGGGTAACAAATTATACGTTACTAAAGTACCTACACCAGACTTCAAAATCATGCACCCAGATAACACAGTTATTTGCCAAGTGAAGATGTCTCGTGCGGCTATGAAAGCTGCTCAAGAAGCTGCAAAAGCTGCAAAAGCTCCTGCAAAAGGAAAGAAAAAATAATTTTTTTCAACTCAATACAAAAAGCATCAATCGAAAGATTGGTGCTTTTTTTTGTTTTTATTTTATCCAACACCATTTAACTTATCCACACACAAAAAAACTCTTTAGCTCATCTATTCAAATTAACAACAAATCAATTGTAATCTAAATATTATTTTTTAACCAAAAAAACACCTTAGTAATTTCTTTTTTTAATATATTTATACAACTTTTTTGACTTATTTAAAATAACAACGCTGTCTTTTGACTAAGTACATACAACATAAAATTCATCAGACGACAAGAAAACAATCATGGATACTTTAAATAAAATACAAGAAGAAAACAACGAACTTTCATATTACAAGTACGCGCTTGATCAGTCTTCCATTGTTGCAATAACGGATCAAAAAGGAATTATCACCTATGTTAATAAGAACTTCTGCAAAATCTCTAAATACCCTAAAGAGGAATTACTAGGACAAGATCATCGAATTATTAATTCCGGATATCATTCCAAGGATTTTATTAAAAGTATATGGACAACAATAGCCAACGGCAAAATATGGAAGGGTGAATTAAAAAACAAAGCCAAAGACGGCACTTATTATTGGGTTGACACCACAATAATTCCTTTTTTAAATCAAATGGGAAAACCCTATCAATATGTTGCTATTCGATCTGACATTACAGATAAAAAAAGAGGAGAAGAAGAAATTAAAAAAATGCTAATCAAAGCCGAGTACCAAAACAAACAGCTCATCGACTTCTGTAACATTATTTCTCACAACCTCAGAGCTCCTTTAGTAAACATCTCAATGCTACTGGATTTTATGGAGGAAACCGAAAAAGAAGACGAAAAAGAAGAAGCTTTTCAAAGAATACGTCCGGTTGTCAATCACATCAACGAAATATTCAACAAATTAGTAGAATCATTACAAGTAAAACAGGATATAGAAATACAATCGGAAAAACTAAATTTCAGTAAATGTATAGAGAAATCTCTAATCGATTTTCAAACACAAATCAAGGAGTACAATATAACTGTAGAAATTGACTGTGATGAAGTTCCAACAGTTTATTATCCTGAAAAATACCTAGACAGCATCTTTTCAAATCTGATAAGTAATGCCATTAAATACCGGTCTCCCGATAGAAATTTAGTCATAAAAATTAAAACCCAACAAATTAAAAACCACATACTTCTTTCAATAGAAGATAATGGGTTAGGCATAAATTTAGAACGACACAAGGACGCTATATTTAAAATACGCAGAACCTTTCATAAACATCCAGATGCAAAAGGACTTGGTTTGTTTATGACAAAAACCCAAATTGACGCTATGAACGGAGAAATTTGGGTAGAGAGCCAGGAACAGACTGGATCAACTTTCTTTATAAAAATTAACAATCAAAAAAGATGAAAACAGTAAAAATAGCATTAGTTGATGACGACACAACTTATCTCTTTATAACAAAAAAGATTTTAGAACAACAACAAAATGTGGAACAGATAAACACTTTCATGAATGGACTCGAAGCTTTGACTTATCTAAAACAACATTCAAAAGAGGAAGGCATTTTACCGAATATCTTATTTCTTGATTTATTCATGCCCATAATGGACGGATGGCAGTTTCTTAGCGAATTTACAGAGGTAAAATCGAATCATCTAAACAAAATAACTATATACATCTGCACTTCATCCATTTCTCCACATGATGTTGAAAGAGCAAAAACATTAAGCACTGTTTCCGGTTACATCATCAAACCCATATCCCGAATAAAATTAATCGATATATTAAATCAACACATCTCCAATTAATAAAATACTTCAGTAATATTACAGTTAATCCTATTTTTTTTCTTGCATCAAATTTATGAATTAACAAATTAAATTACTTTTGCACCATGTTAAACTGGATCAACCAGTTGTTTTCACCAGCAAAAACAACAGACAAAACAGATTATATGAAGAAATTTCTAATCGTAGGACTAGGAAATATCGGTGCCGAATACGCAAACACCCGTCACAATATTGGTTTTAAGGTATTGGATTATTTAGCTAAAAAAGAAAGTCTTGATTTCCAAACTGTAAAATTGGGTTCTTTAGCCGAATACAAATTCAAAGGAAGAAGTTTTTTTCTTTTAAAACCCAATACTTATATGAATTTGAGCGGTAAAGCCGTTCAATATTGGATGGAAAAAGAGAATATACCTCTAGAAAACATCTTTGTCATCACAGACGATTTAAACCTTCCTTTTGGAACCATCCGCATCAAACCTAAAGGTAGTGACGGCGGCCACAACGGATTAAAAAACATCAATTTAGTTCTAAACACCAATCAATATACCCGTTTTCGTTTTGGAATTAGCGATGAATTCAAAAAAGGAAGACAAGTAGATTATGTTCTGGGCGAATGGAATGACCACGAAAAAGAAGCACTGCCGGAGCGTTTAGAAATAGCCGTAGAAGCAATAAAATCCTTTGGAACCGCTGGTTTAGAAAACACCATGACATCATTTAACGGAAAATAAAAAAGGCTGGAATATCTTTCCAGCCTTTCTATTATAAATCCAAAACTCCTACCTAATAATAATTTTAGCTGTCTTTTTTATTTTACCATCTAACAAAGTCACAAAATATATTCCTGATTGTGGTTTATTTTGCAATTTAATATCCTCATTAAAACCTCCATTATTTTGAAATTTTTCATCAAATAATCTTTTACCTGAAATATCATAAACTAAAATTTCAATATCATTCGAACTGGTACTGATGTATTTCACATTGAAATTCTCATCATTAGCCATCGAACTCACTATTAAATCCTTATTTATCTCTTCATAAGGCACCAAAGTATAATTCTGTGTACAAATAGTTACCGAAGCCGCATTTAAAACCCCGGTATCATTGGTAAAAATATCACGAATACGCAACGACCATGTTCCTTGTGGATTTTCACCATTAAAATCACTCAAAACACCTAAAGGAGCAACAGTTTGCAAAGCAGTATTACCACAAACCAAATCCCCTCCGGCATCGTCAAAATTAATCTTTAAACTACTATCACTAGTTCCGCAACCGTTATAAAGCAATTTAACTGTTGTAGCCTGCGGACTCCTGAGCTCCATCTGAACATCGGAAAAATAGCTATGCGAAATATCCACATTGACATTGACATCAGAAACAAAAGAATCAGAAGACGGAACAGTCGCATTGATAACAGCAAAATTACCCTGTTCCGGAATAGCATAAGGAAATTGCGCATTAAAATTAAAAGTCTGACATTCTGACCCCACCAAATACCCTATAGCAAATGCTTTACTATTAACTGCATAAAAAATATTATCTGTTGGTTCGATTAAAATTCTGCAAAATCGGGAAGCCACATTGGGCACTCTAACCGTTTCTGAACCATCATTAGCCACAGCCGATGCCAGAACAATTGGAAATGTCACACCATTATCAATAGAAAGCTTAATATTCACTCTGGATGCACCCGCTAATGAATTTGTTCCGTTAACGTTCCAGCTAACCGTTTGATTGGTATCCTGAAACCAACTCAAATTATCAATATTTTGAGAAGTTATCTCAAATGGTCCGGCTGAAGCACTTACATTCACTATCATTTCGTCCGAAACAGTTTGTGCCAATCCTTCGGCAGCATTGTCCCTGGCGGTTAAAACAAAATGAAGTGTTCTGGCAACATCTGATACCGATTCCCATCGGCTTCTTAATCTTCCTGCTAAAACATTTTCGAAACTAGGCATATACCTTAGCGTTGTACTCACCGGAGGGAAAGATCGAAATAGTGGTCCGTCAGTCTTAGTACTCAAAGCAATACTGGTATCTCCGTCAGCTGATGTGGCTGAATCATTTTGTTCCCAGGCATAAGTTAAAGCAGTCGAAGACCCTCCGGTTCCTTTTAAAACAAAAGCCGTTCCTTTAGGAATCGTATAATCAGAACCGGCATTGACAGCAGGCTCGTTAGCACTAATAGTTGTAATTACAGGACATGTTTTTGTTGCTAAATTACCCTGAATTTGACTAATACTCACAAAAGAAAAATAATCATCCGAACGCTGCTCTACATCATAATCGGTCGTGATTCCGGCATAACCCATTATCGTAGAACCACTTCCGGGTTCCACACTTACACCTGTTCCTTCGATATCAAAAGAAAAAGTATGATTAGCTCCTAACTGATGTCCCATTTCATGAGCTACAAAGTCAATATCAAAAGCATCTCCTACAGGTCTGTCATTAGCAGGAGAAGTATAAGCACTACCTTTTCCTGCATCGCACACACAGCCTATACAACCTGCATTTCCACCGCCTCCACTATCACCAAATAAATGACCAATATCATAATTTGCACTACCAATAACAGTTGTTAAATTATTCTGCAATTCCGGTCCCCAAGTTCCGGGCGTATCCTCATCACCTACTCCAACATCAGATGCCGAATAAGGATCAGTTATTGCATCAGTATAAACAATAAGATTATTATTGGCAATCAGCAGTAATTTTACCGCCAAATCTCTGCTAAAAATACCATTTACTCTGGTCATTGTATTGTTCATTGCCGCCAGAGCTATAGCTACAGTAGGAGTGGCACTACCACTATGAAATTTAGCATATTCACCAGTACAGGACAAAGCCAGTTTTAAAGTCCTGAATTTCTTATCACTCGACACTAATTTAGCTGCTTGATTACTTATCTTTTTTGTTAAGATCCGTTCCTCGACAGTAGCACAATTAAAAGGCAGCTGTTCTTTTAATTTGCTCTTGGAATCAAAAACAACATAAACATCATTATTATTTTCAGTGTCTTTTTCAATAAATTCCATCTGATTTCCTTTCCGACTAATCATTGTTTGCATCCCCAATGGAGACATACTGAAATTTAAAACCGCAGTAGGATCGGTAAGACCTGTTCCTGAATACGAACGAATTTCAGGATATTTCGCCTGCAATTCTGGCTCAAAATTAGAATCTTCGTGAATGATGAATTTTTCCAAAACTCCCTGAGCATTTGGAACCGTAATTTGTATCGAAGTTTTTGAAAGTACTTTGTCCTGCACTTCCTTGAGTTTAGCCTTTAAAACTTCTTCGTCAAGCTGAAATAAAATAGCATTTTTAGCATCTAACTTTCCTAACAATTTAGCCGAAGTTGCAGTTGTTGAAGAATTGATTCTTTTCCAAGGATCTTTATCTTGGGCATGAATAAATGAAAACCACAATAAAAGAAATACTAATAGACTATTTATTTTCATGACCAGCTAATATTTAAGTCTCAAAAATAAAGCATTTTCATCAAAAAATATTCAACAAACTGGTTTTAATTCAACTCTGGAAACCATTTGATTTTATTGCATTTTATTTGCTATTTTATCAAAATCAACCAAAATACTTCAAAAAATAGAATAAGCATACCTTAAAATTCAAATTAGATAACATAAATTTGCACTACTATAAAATAATTGCTTTGAAGATTTTTCATTCTATAAAAGATTTCAGTTCCCCTAAAAAAACTATCCTTACTCTAGGCACCTTTGACGGGGTTCACATTGGACATAAAAAAATACTGGAAAAAGTAATTCAAAACACTCTTGACGAAAAATACGAAAGTGCTGTTTTAACCTTTTTCCCGCATCCAAGAATGATTTTACAGGAACGTTCCGAAATAAAATTACTCAATACTATTTCTGAAAAAATAAATCTACTGGAGCAATTGGGAATACAAAATCTTGTTATACACCCTTTTGACGAAAGTTTTTCAAGATTAACCGCCGAAGACTTTGTAAAAACAGTATTGGTGGAACAATTTAAAATTCACAAAATAATCATTGGTTACGACCACCGTTTCGGAAGAAACAGAACCGCCGATATCAACAATCTGATTGAATTTGGCAAAAAATATAATTTTGAGGTTGAGCAAATTTCGGCACAGGAAATCAATGCCATTTCGGTAAGTTCTACCAAAATAAGAACTGCTATTCAGGAAGGAAACATGCTTTTGGCCAACAAATACCTGGGCTATGATTACATTGTAACCGGAACAGTCAGCCATGGAAAACAACTGGGAAGAACCATTGGTTTTCCAACCGCCAATTTAAAAATAGAAGAAGACTACAAATTGATTCCGCTAAAAGGAGTATATATTGTAAGCAGTGAAATCAACGGACAGAAAGTATATGGCATGATGAACATAGGTCATAATCCTACTGTTGATGGCGAAGATTTATCGATAGAAGTCCACTACCTTGACTTTGATGGCGATTTATACAACCAAAAAATTAGCGTTTCAATTCTTAAACGCATCCGGGGAGAAGAAAAATTTGAGTCAGTAACCCTATTAAAAGAACAAATTGAGAAAGATAAAACCCTAACGCTTTCTTATATTAAAGAGCTTGAAACCAAATAAAAAAACCTGAATTTTATTAAATAAACTCCTGTTTTTTACGTAAATTTGATAGACACTACCCTGTATATCAAACAATTATTTTTTAACCTTAAAAAATCAAGCGTATGAAACTGCCAAAAGAATTATACAACGGAGTTATTATTTTTACAGGTATTGCTCTATATTTTGTATTAATGGAGGTTTTACACCTTTCTAATCAGGTTTTTTTAAGACTTTTTAATATCGTATTTATCTATTACGGTGTCAACAAAACCTTAAAATCTAATTTTATTGAAGGAAAAACCGACTTTGCCGAAAATGCTATTTCAGCATTACTAACAGCATTAACAGGTGTGCTTTTAAGCATAATGGGCTTAGTAGCCTATATTTATTCTAAAGGAGGAGATGCCTACATCAGAACATTATCCGAATCATTATTGTTTGTAGGAAGCCCTTCGGTGATGACTTATAACATTTCTTTACTTTTTGAAGGAATCGTTTCGGCTGTGATTGTAACTTTTTCTTTAATGCTATATTGGAAGAAAAAATATCCGTCAGACTAGAAAACTTCATGGTTATTTTAATTGATGTTATAATTTTAATACGACCAAAATGAAACCACCACCAAAAGAAATCACCAACGGATTTATTATTTTCATAACTATCAGTATTTACTTTTTGCTAATGGAAGCATTAAATCTGGCTCATTTATTTTATTTGCGTTTACTAAACATCTTTTTTGTGTTTTACGGAGTCAACAGAACCATTCAAATGAATCTTCAGGAAGGTAAAAACAAATTTGTTTCAAATGCAGTTTCAGCAATAGTTACCTCAGTAGTTGGTGTTATTTTAAGCATCATCGGGCTTGTTATTTACAGTTATTTACAGGGCGGAGATGGCTTTGTACAATCTTTATCGGCAACATTTCTCTTTGGAGGCAATCCTTCAATTGATGCTTATTCAATATCACTTTTATTTGAGGGTATTGCCTCATCAATAATTGTCACTCTTTTATTAATGTTATACTGGAACAATCGTTTTTTATCCGATTAATAACAGTCAGCCTCCTTTTTAAAGCTATTGCATTGCCATTTTGAACAATTTGACTACTTTTGAGCCATCAAAAAAACAATACAATGAGTATTACAAAACACGATTGGACAAAAGAAGAAATTATCGCCATATATAATAAACCCATGATGGATTTGCTATTTGAAGCAGCTTCCATTCACAGGGAACATCATGATCCTAATGTGGTTCAGGTATCTACTTTATTATCTATTAAAACAGGAGGTTGTCCGGAAGATTGTGGTTATTGTCCTCAGGCAGCACGCTATCACACTGGTGTTGAAGGAAACGACCTGATGTCAGTTAATCAGGTAAAAGCCCAAGCTTTACGTGCTAAAGAATCCGGTTCGTCCCGTGTATGTATGGGAGCAGCCTGGAGAAACGTAAAAGACGGTCCTGAATTTGATCAGGTATTGGAAATGGTTCGTACCATCAATAAACTGGATATGGAAGTATGTTGTACCCTTGGTATGATTACCGAAAATCAGGCACAACGTTTAGCCGAAGCAGGACTTTATGCTTACAACCACAACCTTGATACTTCTGAGGAATATTACAAAGAAGTAATTTCAACCAGAGGATTCGAAGATCGTTTAGAAACTATAGAAAATGTTCGCAAAACCAATGTTACGGTTTGTAGCGGAGGAATTATTGGAATGGGAGAAAGCATCGAAGACCGTGCAGGTATGCTGGTTGCTCTTTCTACCTTGAACCCACAACCGGAATCAGTACCAATTAACGCCTTAGTGGCCGTAGAAGGAACTCCTCTTGAAGAAGAAAAACCGGTAGAAATTTGGGAAATGATTCGTATGGTAGCAACAACTCGTATTGTAATGCCGGAAACTCAGGTACGTTTATCAGCAGGAAGAACAAATATGAGCAGAGAAGGACAGGCTATGTGCTTTTTTGCGGGTGCTAATTCTATTTTTGCAGGTGATAAATTGCTAACAACTCCTAATCCTGATGTTAACGAAGACATGAAAATGTTTGAAATGTTAGGTTTAAATCCGCAAAAACCTTTTACAAAGGTTTCACAACCAAAAACAGTTGAAGCCGCCGATTCTCAATTTGCTCCTTTGGGCGAAAAACCAAAATGGTCTCGTCCCGGACATACTATTGAACGTAATGTAGAAGCATCTGTTAAAGGAAAATAGTTTTAAAAACACATAAAAAAACCATTAGAAACCTAAAATCTAATGGTTTTTTTATTTAAAAACAGTTTATTCATATATTATCTTTTTCACTGCTTTTTTGCCATTCTCCAATACTATTTGCACAATTAAGGCTTTATAATCCAGTAGCAAATCACTGATAGTAGCAGCTGCTGTATGAACTGCTGCATCAGCATATACCAATTTGCCTGAAAAATCATAAATATAAACCGCATCAATTAAAACATCAACTGAATTAATTTTGATTACTTTATTATTTGTGGCAATCGAAACTCCTTCAACCGCAACCTCAGTTGTATCTTCATTTATAGCATTTTTGTCCTGATAGCGTAAAACAAACCTATCGTTAAAAACACCTTTTTCAGTTATAAAAGAATAAGGTTCTTTCAAATCATGTAATACTTGCAATAATTTATCTTCCAAAAACACTTTTTGCGAAGCCAATACTCCATCGGCATGATCAATACTGATTTTAAAATCGCCTGCAATAGTAGTTTTATAACCTAAAGCAATGCTGTCCTGTTTTTGAAACGGGATTGCACGCCCCTGTATGGACAAATTAGTCCCCTGATTAATACTATAAAAATCGGCATACTGATTACCATCATAACTCATACCGTCAAAACTTCCTTCATAACCGTTAGTCGCTCCTGATATATATCCGATTAATGCTTGTTTAAAAACACCCTGTGCATTAGTCAAATTCAGCCACAACCGATTTTTTTCTACAGCATCAGTTTTTCTTTGTGTTGTTCCCAATTTGAAAAACTGCGTATTATCCATCACGGCATTATCTAAAAGACGCATACCATTATTAAAAACAATTTCTCCGCCTTCTGCACTTGTCGGTGCAAAAAAACCTTGGGCAGCAGCAATTTTCCCTGATGGCTCGGCATTATTAAAATTATCATTAGGATCATTTTCGTCATCATCCTGAATAGCGGCATGAGTTGCTACTCCACCAGTTCTATTATAGGCGGCATAATCATTAGTCGTATAATTATAAATAGCAGCATCATTTCCGGGAAAAGTACCTACAGCATTACTTGGTGGTGAATTATGTGTCCAAAAATAAAGTGTCCCTTGCAGCTGTATCGCATTTTCATCCAAAAAAGCGTCCGCACTCATTGCCGAAGGATATGGGTTTCCTAAAAGATAAACCAAACCTCCGGTTAGTTCCTTTCTTATTTCTCCATTATGAGGTTTTCCCTCAAACTTAGGATTGTAATCTATAGCAGCCGATGTAATACTAAAGGTTTGTGGCGCTCTAATAATATAACCTTCTGCCGGAGACATTTCTTCATTACCATGATAATGAATTTTCCAACCCTGAGTAGGCACATATCCATAATATTTATCATAAAGTGTATTAGGAGACAAAGATTTAAGAGTTTGCCCTTCTACCGGAGAAGACCAATAGGTAAAATCATATCTTTTTACTGGTTTTGTATGACGTTTATAAACAATTTCCCCCTCGTTCTCACTATCATCATTTATTTGAACCAAACTCGCATAATTCTCAAAAGTGAGTGAACCACCAGTATCAACTTTTAATTCATTTCTAATTTTTAAATATCGTCCAGTTTTAAAAGTCACATGAGCACCCGAATTCACTTCGCAGGAACAAGCCTCGATATCAACATTTTCATCAGGATTTTCAGGATCATCATTATAACTTTGAGCAAATATCACTTTATTTTCAAGAGTAGGAATTGCATCCCAACATCCATTCCAAGTTCTTACAGGTGGCGGATTATTGATGCTAACAGCTACAACATCAGAAACCGTTAAAGAACTACAAAGTCCATTAGAAACAACAAAATTATAGTTTCCAGAATCCAAACCTGTTATTGCTTGAGGGTTTTCGGTTACTGCATAAGAAGCAACTGAAACCCCTGTTTGGCGAATTGTTCCTCCAATTACTAAATTACTTAAAACCACAGTACCTAGAGGTTCAGCACAAGTAGGATGAGTTACTACATCGACAACTGGTGTTACTGCTCTATTAAACTCAACAAACACATTTACAGCACTCACACAATCTACCGACTTTAATTCTGTAATAGTAATTATACTTGAACCCGAAACAGGCAAACCGGCTACATCAATAGTCCCTGTTCCAGCTGTTTCAACCACCATAGTAGCTGTAAGCCCTGTTGCCATAGGAACACTTCTATTGTAAGTTACAGTATAAGTCCCTATAGGTAAATTTCCCGTCAAACGGACAACTGATGCCTGAATACAAGCAGCATCAACACTAAGACTTGAAATACTATAAGTAGGACAAGTATAACCGACTTTTATTTGACCGTTTCCTCCGTTTCCTCCATTACTTGCTGCAATATATCCATTAATAAGCCCTCCAACTACTCCATTTACGACACCTACTCCAACAGCACCTCCACCACCTCCACCCGGTAAACTCCCTGACGAACCGGGATTATTAGGTGACAACAATAAATCGATTACATTTTGAGAATTTCCTGCACCTCCTGCACCTCCTCCTGACACAGCAGTTCCTCCAATCTTACCCGAAGCATTATTACCATTTGATGCTATTCCCGCACTACTTCCACCACCACCACTCACATTTGCTTCTAAAACTAATGGTATTAATGAAGCCCCTAAAAGATAAGCATTAGCTCCATTTCCTCCTTTATAAGTTCCCGCAGCTCCTCCTGCACCTCCAATACCATATTGTATTAACGAAGTTCCTCCTTGACCTCCCGCTCCTCCATTTGCAGAAATAGTAGAAAAAACTGTAGTTCCACCTACCGAACCATTAATATTAGCAGATAATCCTCCAGTGCCTCCTGCTCCAACCGTATATGACACCCTAATATTATCTTTATCAGTGCCAACTGTCACAGTTCCTTGTGAAAAAGCACCACCACCACCTCCACCTGCAGCCGACAGTGTATTATTAGAACCACCGCCACCGCCACCAGCTCCCCAACATTGAACAGACAAACTACTAACCCCTGCGGGTACCTCAAGGTTTCCAGAAGAAGTCAAAGTTTTATTTATGGCCTGACTATAAGAAAAAAAAGGAATTAAAAAACACAATACAAATGAGAAACAGACTGCCGCCCCCTTTGTTTTAATTGATATGCAGAAAAGAAAGTGATGATTATTCATAGCCCCATTTTAAAAATTAAACAGCTGCTCGATATGATAATACCGAGTCAACAATAATTTTTTTAGGGGGTCTAAAAAATCGAAATAAAAGTATTAAAAAAAACTTTTAAAAAGAAGTATTTTACTTTCAAAATATGTTTTTTAACAATCTTATAAAGTCAAAAACACATTTAAACTGACAACAAAACACTCACGGCATTCCCGCCAAAACCAACTGCATTAACCAACACCTTATTTATAGGCTTCGCTTGTGTTTGTGCTTTCGCAAAAGGAACTCCGATAAACTGATTGTGTTGCATCATCAAAATAGCTAATTCCACACTTAAAATCCCTGAAGCTCCAAAAGTATGACCTATTTTCCACTTATTTGTAGTTAATAAAGGTAGGCTGTCGCCAAAGATTTTTTGAATCGCTTTATACTCGGTTAAATCGCCGGCTTTAGTTCCCGGAGCGTGCATTACAATGGCATCAACTTCGTCAGGATTTGTATTTTGCAAAGCCATTTTCATTGATTTCTGGAAACAAGTTGCTTCTGCCGAAATAGAAATATTGTGTTCTAAAATCTCTGTGGCATAACCAATTCCTTCGATGAAAGCCAAGGCATTTTCTTTTTTCCCTATTTCGAGACAACACACCGAAGCGCCTTCACCCAGAATCATCGAGTTGAGCTTTTTCTCTAAATTCAATGCCTGATTTGGATAAGCTTCTTCGCTGTGAGAATATATTTTTAAAGCTCTCATTTGGCCAATGGTAAAATCGGTAAGAGGTGCTTCACTTCCACCAACCAAAAATTTATCAGCCATACCGGCACGTAACCAAGCCACGCCATTTAAAAGCGAATGCAAAGCCGTAGAACAGGTAATAGAATGCGAAATTTCAGGTCCGGTACTTTGTAAATCATGTCCCACCCAGGAAGAAATATTCCCTAAAGTGGTTGTTGGTGAAGCCAAAATTTGAGCTTTACCGGTTTCTAAATATTCCTGAAAATGTCTTTCAAACAAATCAGTCGCTCCACGCGAAGAACCAATATTGATTCCAAAAACAGCATCTTTATCCCAACCAGCATCCTTAACAGCTTTTCGTGAAGCTGCCATGGCATACAAAACCGAATTATCTAAAGATTTATATTTAATATCTGAAGCTTGTAATTTGGACACTATTTCTTTCGAGTCATCATTCAGCGTAGCCACCCAGCTTTCCTGATTGTCTAAATACTTTTTAGAGAAAAAATGTTTCTCAGAAAGGTAATTTTCCCAAATGGTTTTTGGGTCATTACCCAATGGAGAAATGGAAGCTAAAGCTGTTATTGAAATTATTGTTGACAAGACTTTTTATTTTTAACCGCAAAGGTCGCAAAGTTTTCCGCAAAGTTCACAAACCTTTAAATAATTATGACATTAATTTAGATCATTTCTATAGCTTGTTCAACCACTTCATAAACTTTTTGCAATTGCGTATCAGTAATAATATAAGGTGGCAAAATGTAAACAATATTCCCTACAGGACGCAAAATGATTCCGTTTTCGATAAAGAAATTATACAATTTAGTACGCATGGTTCCGTAATAAGTTTCTTCATTTTCTTTTTTAATTTCCAATGCGAAAATAGTCCCTAAAACCCGGGTAGTTGTCACTTTTAGATGATTCTTAATACGCTCCTGAAACGCCAAGTGATTTGCATTCACCCGAACCAAATTAGCCTGCATTTCCGTAGTCTGCAATAACTCTAAACTGGCTAAAGCCGCTGCACAACCTGTAGGATTGGCTGTAAAAGTATGTCCGTGAAACAGTGCTTTATTGATATCATCATCATAAAAAGCTTCAAATATTTCCTGAGTAAATGTGGTAATCGCCATCGGGATTGTTCCAGCTGTCAAAGCCTTAGACAAACACATCATATCCGGTTTTTGCTCAGCATAATCCATAGCAAAAGTTTTTCCGGTTTTTCCAAAACCAGTCATCACTTCATCGGCAATGGTCAGTACGTTATTTTCTTTGCAAATTTTAATTAACTCATCCAAAGCTTCTGCTTCATACATCACCATTCCAGCGGCTCCCTGCACCAAAGGTTCAAATATAAATCCGGCACAATTGTACTCCTGAATCACTTTTTTCAAAGCATCAAAACTAGCCTGTTTACGTCCTTTTACAGGAACCGGAATACGCACCACATCAATAAACATTCCTTGAAAAGCCTGAGTATAAAACGAAATTCCGCTGGCTGCCATAGCCGCAAAAGTGTCGCCGTGAAAAGCATCTTCAAATGCAATAATAGTGGTTCGTTTTTCTCCTTTATTGAAAAAATACTGCAAAGCCACTTTTATAGCTACTTCTACCGAAGTAGAACCATTATCAGAAAAGAATATTTTTTGTTGGTTTTCAGGTAAAATCTGCATCAGCTTTTCAGCTAAAACCACTGCGGGCTCATGCGTAAACCCACCAAAAAGCACGTGTTCTAAAGTCGTTAATTGCTTATAAATCGCATCGGCGATAAATTTATTGGAATGCCCAAAAGGATTCACCCACCACGAAGCAATCGCATCAATGTATTCTTTGTTATTTTCATCCCAAAGCAAAGCGCCTTCGCCTTTGGTAATAGCAATGGGAGTTTGAGCAGTTTTATGTTGGGTATAAGGATGCCAAAGGTATTGGCTGTCTTTTTCGATTAAGTTCATATGATAAGAATATAGAGAATAGAGAATAGAAAAAAGACTAAACGCTATAATTTTCGACAAAGATAAGAAAGTCTATTCTCTTTATTCTATTCTCTATTTTCTCTTATAAATTCATTAATTTTTCCCGAAACAAATCGGCATATTCACGGATTACATTTTTGTCAAAATAGGGCTCTTCATCAATTCTTCCAATACAATTGATTCCGGTTTTTTTCAAAATAATTGACTCAGTGGACGGATTTTCTTTTCCGTTAAAAAGAATCCCAGCTATAGCGATTTTTCTATTTTGTAATGCTTCAATTGTGAGCAATGTATGATTAATACTTCCCAAATAATGACGGGAAACTACAATTACTTTATAATCAGGTTTTATTAAATCAATGACACAATCGGTATCATTCAATGGGACAAATATTCCTCCTGCACCCTCAACTACAAGATGATTATTGTCCCGATAGCTATCGGGATTGTGCTCTGTTATTTTCTTCAAATCAATAACAATATTATCCAATTCGGCAGCCAAATGCGGACTTGCTGGCGTTTGTAAAGCATAGCTATTGGGATGAATTACCGTCTTATCGTTCGACAAATAGGCTTTTATTTTATGGCTATCTGAAGTATGTAAGTCACCTGCCTGAATGGGTTTCCAATAATCAGCTTCTAAAGCTTCTGTTATAATTGCCGAAGCAATCGTTTTACCTACATCAGTTCCTATTCCTGTTATAAATAATTTCATAATTTGAGTTTAACCACAAAGTTCGCAAAGAAAGCGCAAAGTCCACAAAGAATTAACTTTTAAAAACCAATTCACCCAACAACTGCAAAACATTCGAAATTTCCTCTTTCGAATTAAAAGCATGCAAACAAAAACGCAAACGCTCCTGTCCTTCCGGAACAGTTGGCGAAAGTATAGGTTTTACATCAAATCCTTTTTCCTGAATTTGTTTGGCAATCCATTTCACTTTTTCATTTCCGGGAATAATCGCCGAATGTATTGCCGATTTGCTTCGGACAAATATTGGCTTTAAACCTAACAGATTCTTTTGCTGATTAAAGTGAATGATATTTTCTCTCAACAAATGAATGTCATTGTTTTCGATTTCCAAATGCTGATAAGCAACTAAAATTGTGGCAACAGAATGAGGTGAAAGTCCCGTTGTATAAATAAAACTTCTGGCGAAATTCACCAAATATTGTTTTAATTCCTGACTTCCTAGAACTGCTGCTCCATGACATCCCAAACCTTTCCCAAAGGTCATGATTCGGGCAAAAACCTTATCCTGTAAGCCAAACTGCTGAACCAATCCTTTCCCGTTTGTACCAAAAACACCCAAAGCATGAGCTTCATCGAAAACCAAATAACAACCGTATTTTTCAGAAACAGCAACCAACTCTTCTATATTGGGGCAATCACCATCCATAGAGAAAACACTTTCGGTAACAATATAAATCGTTGATGGTTGATGGTTGATGGTTAATGGTTTGGATTTCAGAATCAAACGTTCTAAATCTTCAAAATCATTGTGTTTAAACTTATATGATTTGGCATTCGACATAGAAATTCCGTCACGAATGGAAGCATGACTCAATTCATCATACAAAATAACATCGTTTCGCTGTGGCACAGCACTGAAAAATCCCACATTGGCATCATAACCCGAATTAAAA
Organism: Flavobacterium palustre; assembly: GCF_014639535.1. Lineage (GTDB taxonomy): Bacteria > Bacteroidota > Bacteroidia > Flavobacteriales > Flavobacteriaceae > Flavobacterium > Flavobacterium palustre. The sequence goes on from NZ_BMGA01000001.1 coordinate 517,161, forward strand.
ATTAAAGCCGATTCTGATTGATGAAATTGAGCAATAAAATTTTCCGTTACATCATACAAATTATGATTCCCCGAAAGCAATCGCGAACCTGTGGCTCCGTTTTGAATACAATTATTATCTACTAAATACTGATGTGTTGCATTAAAAATCGACTCTGACTTTGAAAAATCAAGATAATCATTGGAAGAAAAATCGATTAAATTATTACCCAATGGCAATTGACGCAATGCGTTATTTTGAACTCTGGATTCCAGTTTTACTTTGAGGTTATTAGGAAGATTTCTCATAAATCAAAAATAAAAAAAAACGCCAAGCTAAGCTTGACGTTTTTGTATAAATATAAGTTGTCTTAGTCAGCTAAAACAATTATTTTATTGTCTTTCATTTCAATAGTTCCTGAAGAAATAGCTAAAGTATAGTTTTGATCATTTACTTTCGAAAACAACTTTGCTGATTCTTTGCTAAACTTAAATTCCGGTGCTGTAATTTTTACAGTTCCTTTTTGAAGCAAGGAAACAATTGGAGCGTGATTATTCAAAATCTGGAAACTTCCATCAACACCCGGTAAGGTTACTGACGTTATTTCTCCTTTGAATAAAGATGCCTCTGGTGATACTATTTCTAAAATCATTTTTTTTAGTTTTTGGTTTATTGTTTATGGTTTGTAGTCAACTATAAACTACTAACAATAAACTATAAACTGATTACGCTTCCGCTAACATTTTTTCTCCAGCCTCGATAGCTTCTTCGATAGTTCCTTTAAGGTTGAAAGCTGATTCTGGCAAGTGATCTAATTCACCATCAATAATCATGTTAAATCCTTTGATAGTATCTTTAATATCAACTAATACACCCGGAATACCTGTAAATTGCTCAGCTACGTGGAACGGTTGAGACAAGAAACGTTGTACACGACGTGCTCTTGATACAGCTAATTTATCTTCTTCAGACAACTCTTCCATACCTAAGATCGCGATGATATCTTGTAATTGTTTGTATTTTTGAAGAATCTCTTTTACTCTTTGTGCACAGTTATAGTGATCATCACCTAAGATGTGTGGAGTTAAAATTCTAGAAGTAGAATCCAATGGATCTACCGCAGGATAAATACCTAACTCAGCAATTTTACGAGACAATACAGTTGTAGCATCTAAGTGCGCGAAAGTTGTTGCTGGCGCAGGGTCAGTTAAGTCATCCGCAGGAACGTAAACCGCTTGTACAGATGTAATAGATCCTTTGTTTGTAGATGTAATACGCTCTTGCATTGCACCCATCTCAGTTGCTAATGTTGGTTGGTAACCTACCGCAGATGGCATACGACCTAAAAGTGCCGATACCTCAGAACCTGCTTGTGTAAAACGGAAGATATTATCAACGAAGAATAATACGTCTTTTCCTTGATCAGATCCTGCACCATCACGGAAATACTCAGCAATAGATAATCCTGAAAGTGCAACACGAGCACGAGCTCCTGGTGGCTCATTCATTTGTCCGAAAACGAAAGTAGCTTTAGACTCTCTCATTCCTGGCAAATCTACTTTAGATAAATCCCATCCTCCATTTTCCATAGAGTGCATGAATTCCTCACCGTATTTAATAATTCCTGACTCTAACATCTCACGAAGCAAGTCATTTCCTTCACGTGTTCTTTCTCCTACTCCTGCGAATACTGAAAGTCCACCGTGACCTTTTGCAATATTGTTAATCAACTCCTGAATCAATACGGTTTTACCTACTCCGGCACCACCGAACAATCCAATTTTACCTCCTTTTGCATAAGGCTCAATCAAATCGATTACTTTAATACCTGTAAATAAAACTTCAGAAGATGTAGATAAATCTTCAAATTTTGGTGCCTGACGGTGGATTGACATACCATTCTCACCAGTTTTTGGCAATTCTGGCAAACCATCAATAGCATCACCTACTACGTTAAATAAACGACCGTAAACATCTGCTCCAATCGGCATTTGAATAGGATTACCTGTTCCTACTACTTCATATCCTCTGCTCAAACCATCTGTTGAATCCATCGAAATGGTACGAACAGTATTTTCTCCAATGTGAGATTGTACCTCAAGGATTAATTTAGTACCATCTTTTTTAGTGATTTCTAATGAATCATAAATTTTTGGAAGTTCAACATCCTTACCGTTGAAAACAACGTCAACTACTGGGCCAATGATTTGGGCAACTTTTCCTATTACTCTAGACATTACTTATGTATTTATTAAACAGCTATTTAGGTTTACGAAACTTACCTTATCAAAATTCAATGAATTAGGTGTTTTTTCAGAGCGCAAAGATAATTTTTTAAAATAAAAAATCAACAATTTTATTCAAAAAACATAAAAAAATAAAATGAGACATAAAAACAGCCCTAAAACCGACTTTTAAAAGGCACTTTTCCTAAAAAACAAAAAATCACTTCTTTACAAAAACAAGTGATTTTTGTCAAAATAAATAACACTCTCTACAATTGTTATGACACCAACGAACCAAATTACAATTAGTACATATAATTTTAAATCTACACCATTACGGATTTACTGTCCAAGAAACAAAATATTGTTGTCCTATTAAACCCGCACCTAAAACCTGTGTATATTCTTTTCCACCAATATTAGAAGCTCCTATTTTTAATGTAGATTTAAGGGACGGAATACTATAATTTATTTGCGCATCAATAACAGTCGCTCCATCTACCATACCATCTACCATAGCAGATTGCCACAAGTAGTCACTATTCCATCTTCCGCTAACATTAAATCCAAAATTTTCAAATAGCTTTTCATTTCCAAATGTCGCCTTTACTCTGTGTTTAGGAGTATTAAAACCCGCTTCAAAACTAGGGTCTTTTGCCTGATCAAAACTAAACTCAGCATAATTATAATTTATTCCAAGTTCGAAATCCTTATACACTTTTCTGGAAAGCCCCAGTCCGAAACCAAATGATTTTATTTCAACATCCGTGTTGGTGTACAATTGGTATATCCTGAAATTCCCATTTGCTAAAGCATGCAACGATTGCACTTCGGGATTAGTAGTATAATTAGGCGCACCCGAAACAAAATCAAAAGTATTAGACGCCTTACCATATAAAGGCGCAATAGCATTGGCACTTCCTATAAAATTATTGTAAATATTATAATAAGTACTTATATCAACTATCACCCCTTTAACACGGGAACGGTAACCTAATTCAAATGCTTTTACTTCTTCGGGTTTTACATAATTAACATCTGTTTTTTGTAATAATGCAGCCGCTCCCGGTGTATTACCAGGATTAGCCGCTGCAAAAGCCGCAAAAGCCATTACTGAAGATGCAGTATAGGAATTATTATAAGCATTATCACCTGTCATTGTTACCGAAGAACCCCCCGCATACAACTGCCCGACAGCAGGTGAACCATTGGCAACCGGCCTCACTTCTGAATATCGTGATAAATTATCCGGTGCCGAACCTATTAAAACTGCATTCCCTACATTAAAACCGATGTATTGATCCTGTGTAGTAGGATTTCTAAAACCGGTTTGAAACGACCCTCTGAAATTGTGATTTTTATTTTCCCCTCCGGAATATACTAATGACAATCTTGGCGAATAATTCCCTTCAAAATTTTTAGATTTATCATAACGAATAGAACCTGTGAATTTCAATCTTTCATCCATAAACTTTTTCATCAGTTGCGTATAAGCTCCATACTCATTGTAATTTATAGTTCCATTAGCATCTGTATAAATTCTTCCAAATGAGTTTAACTCATATTTTCTATAGGAACCCCCTATTTGAATTTCTGCAAAAGAAATTAAATCTTTAAAATTGTAATTCACATCCGCATGATAAATTTTAGAATTATCAACTAATTTAGAACCCGACAACACATCAGGATTAGAAATAACCTGATTAAAAGCATTATTAAATGCCGCTGTTCCCGGAATCAGTCTTCCTGTTTCGGCAGCAGCACGTGCAAAAGCATGCGACGCGGCTGCGTTTCCTGTATAAGTCGGACCAAACAAACCGGCATAAGCCTGAGAATAAGCACCAGCGTATTGCCCGAACCAATCATTATCTGATTTCCAGACTCTGTTGATATTAATTCCTGTAAATTGCATATCATAAGATTGACCACCATCCTCAGAAGTTGTATATCCTCTCAGGAAAAAATTCTTGCCCTTGAATTCTATTTTATGCTGTTGCATAAAAAAGTTATTCAAATAATAGCGATTGGCACCCTGGTAAACGGCATTTCCAAAACCAAATTTACTCAACCAAATAATTTCAAAATTTTCATCTCCAAAAGGCCTGAAATGCAACGAAAGATCAATTTTAGTATTACTGGCTTTATTATCTGTTAGATCCACCTCATTGTAACCTGTTCTTGACACGTTTTCATTAGGCAATAATGCCGCCAGTCCCGACGGAAGCAAATTATTAGCTACCATTGTTTGCCCAACCGTATATATATTAGTAGCAACTTCATCGCCATAAATATTTATACCATCATAATTTTGATGATTTCTGTCTCTTCCGCTTACGGTTTTGTCTCTGTAATTAGTAGCATACCAATCGGTACCGCGCATATATGTGAAATTTGCCTTAGCAGCAAAATGCTTATCAAAAGCGTGCGCCATTCTAATTCCGTAATCAATATAATCATTAACGCCCGCGGCTTTTTGACTGGTTTGTCCGTATTTAGCATAAGCTGTTATTCCCTGATATGCAAATGGACTTTTACTATTCATAAACATAATACCGTTAAAAGCATTGGCACCATACAAAGCCGAAGAAGCACCCGGTAACAACTCGACATTTTGAACATCGATTTCAGAAATCCCTACCATATTACCCAAAACAAAATTCAACAAAGGAGATGAATTATCCATGCCGTCCACTAATTGCAGAAAACGGGAATTGGCCACAGTTGCGAATCCACGGGTATTAATAGATTTAAAAGTCAGACTACTGGTGTTCATTTGCACTTCTTTCAAATTTTCCAAACCATCATAAAACGTTGGAGATGCCGATTTTTTTACATCTGCAATACCCATTCGCTCGATAGTAACAGGTGATTCAAAAACTCTTTCAGGAGTTCGGGAAGCCGAAACCACAATTTCATCCAGCAAATTATGTTTTTCAATAAGAACAATCGAAATTTGCTGTTTTTTAGAATTAATGGTTATTTTTTTTGATTCAAAACCAATAAAACTCACCTCTATTTCATAAGGAAGTTCCTTAGAAGTATTCAGAATAAATTTTCCTTCACTATCAGTAATAGTACCGGCAGAATCGCCAATAACTCTGATATTCGCCCCGATAATTGGCAGATTATTAATTTCAGTAACTGCTCCCTGAATAGTGTTTTGCGCGTTTGAAACAGAGCAAAACAACAATGACAAAAGAAATAAATACGCTCTCATAGATTTAGTTTTTTATTGATTTGGGACAAGCAAAAACAGCCTAAGGGCTTTCGATTAATTAAAATTAAGCAAAAAAATCGCTGTTTTAACAAAAAATAAGTCGGAAAATTCAATTTTGAATACCACTGGGAAAACCGGATTTTTTTTGCATAAAAAAAGCAAGACAGATCGTCTTGCTTTTTAAAATTTTATTTTGAACAATTTTTACTCTACAGTAACTGATTTTGCCAGATTACGAGGCTGATCTACATTACAATCTCTGTAAACAGCAATATAATAAGACAGTAATTGCAACGGAATAGTTGTAATCAAAGGCGATAAAGCATCTGAAGTTTCAGGGATTTCGATAACATAATCGGCTAATTCCCTAACCTGAGTATCTCCTTTAGTTACCACAGCAATAATTTTACCGCTTCTGGATTTAATTTCCTGAATATTACTTACAATTTTATCATAGTGCCCTTGTTTAGGTGCAATTACCACAACCGGCATTTGCTCGTCAATCAAAGCAATCGGACCGTGCTTCATTTCAGCAGCAGGATATCCTTCAGCATGAATATAAGATATCTCTTTAAGCTTCAAAGCACCTTCTAAAGCAACAGGGAAATTATAACCACGACCTAAGTACAAACAATTAGGAGCATCCTTGAATGCTGCAGCAATTTCTTTTGCTCTTTCAATGGTTCCCAAAGCTTCTTTTACTTTTTCAGGAATCAATTCTAATTCCAACAAATACCTGTGGAAATCAGAATGAGATAAAGTTCCTTTTGCTTTCGCCAAACGCAAAGCCAACATGGTCAACACAGTAATCTGAGTTGTAAACGCTTTAGTTGAAGCTACTCCAATTTCCGGACCTGCGTGCGTATAAGCACCTGCATGTGATTCTCTTGAAATAGAAGAGCCAACCACATTACAAACTCCGAAAACAAAAGCACCATGTTCTTTAGCCAACTTGATAGCCGCCATAGTATCCGCAGTTTCTCCTGACTGAGAAATAGCAATAACTACATCGGTACTTTTTATAATTGGATTTCTGTATCTGAATTCAGAAGCATATTCTACTTCTACTGAAATACGTGCAAACTCTTCGATAATATATTCTGCTACTAAACCGGCATGCCAGGAAGTACCACAGGCTACAATAATTATTCTTTCAGCATTTAAGAATTTTTCCAAATTATCTTCAATTCCCGACATTTGAACAATCCCCTTATCTGCATGCAATCTTCCTCTGTAAGTATCTTTGATAACACTTGGTTGCTCAAAAATCTCTTTCAACATAAAGTGATCAAATCCTCCTTTTTCGATTTGCTCCAAATTCATTTGAAGTTCCTGAATATAAGGATCAACCAAACTATCGTCTTTTATTTTTCTAATCTTAATTGGCTTACGAAGATTAATATTAGCCATTTCACCATCTTCTAAATATACTGCATTTGAAGTATATTCAATAAAAGGCGATGCATCAGAAGCAATAAAATACTCTTCTTCCCCAACACCAATTGCCAAAGGACTTCCCAAACGGGCAGCAACAATTTCGTCTGGATTTTTAGTATCAAAAACAGCAATTGCATAAGCTCCTACCACTTGATTAAGCGCTAACTGAACTGCTTTTCCTAATTTTAGTTTTTCTTTTTTCTGAACTTCTTCAATCAAATTCACTAATACCTCCGTATCAGTATCTGAATGAAAAACATAACCACGCTTCATTAATTCTTCTTTTAATGGCGCGTAATTTTCGATAATTCCGTTGTGAACAATCGCTAATTCACCTGAATTCGAAAGATGAGGATGCGAATTCACATCATTCGGAACACCATGTGTTGCCCAACGGGTATGACCTATTCCAATAGTTCCATTTGTTGCAATCTCTTTTTGTGCCTTTTCTTCAAGAGCAACAACCTTTCCTTTTGTTTTACAAACTTTAATCGCACCATCGTAAACCATTACACCAGCACTGTCGTAACCCCTGTACTCTAGTCTTTTTAAACCTTTAATAACAATAGGATAAGCCTCTCTGTGACCTATATAACCAACTATTCCACACATAAATTTTTATATTAATCGGGTTTTGTGTAATAAATTTCTAATTTTAATCTTTTGTCATAATCAGCATTTCCTACAGGAATGTTGTTTCCAAATAATACAACCCCAATAGGACTCATCACTGAAGCCTGAGGCACTTTAGAAAATGTTGTTACATTATCTGGTAAAACTACTGATGTACGCAATTTATTCATTGTAACATTATTGATGTCTTCGGTAATAACTACTCCCAACTTAACATTTACAGAATCTCTGTTTTTTACCAAACTCCTGATTTGATTTGTTAATCGAATCTTATAGGTTTTATCTTCTGCTTTCAAAGTATTTAATAAACCACTATAAATTAAATGTCCAGTCTTAGCAGTCGCTACTGCTGTTCCATCAAATAGATAATCCTGAACCGGCATACTATTAGTTAAATCATATAAATAAATACGTCTAGGTAATTCATTAGATCCCATAGCAGCACCATCAACATGAAAAACAAGATTAGCCTCGTTTACCAATAACTTTTTAGTAGCTGAAAGCTGTTTTAAATCGTCTAACTCGTCAGGAACATTATTTTTACCAACTGTAGGATTTCCAGCTGAATCATATCCTCGTACATCGGTTTTATTAAAAAGGTCCAATACCGCCATCGATCCCTGACCTCCTTTTAAATACAATCTACTGTCTCCGGTAGTACTATTTGGGTTATTAATTGCTGTATCATAAGCCGGATTGTTTGTATTTGATAACAAACTAACTGTATTTCCGGTTAAATTAAGTACTATGGTTTTATCTACTCTTTCTGTTTTTGTTACGTCATTACCGTTAGCATCTTTTGTTGTTGTAGTATAATCTTCTTTGTAAGTAACAGTAACAGTTCCTGCTTTAAAATTCATCATTGCTATTTGACCTGCATCTGAACCCGATTTTTCTACTTTAAAATACAAACCTCTAAAGAAGTTTTTGAAAACATCATTAGTTGTTAATTTCCCGGGATCAGTACCGTCACTTTTTTTAGCCGCATCAATAATTTTCGTTTTAAAATAAGCTTTATTTAAAGATAAACGCATTGCCGGTGCAAAACGTGTGACCGTTTCCTTTTCATCAACCGTAGTTGTTTCTTTGCGTTCAGCAGGATTAAAGAAAAAACCATCATTTTGAGATACGTCGGCATCATCATTTAATCGAGCCGATGCTATCAAATTATTAAAATCACCAGCCTGATCGGTATAGAATTTTTGAGGTTCTAAAAAACCAGTTGCAGGATCTAAATCCCTCATAAAATAACCTGACTCATACACACTCAATTTTATTCTTGATTTTGCTGGTCCATAAATCGAGTCCAAAATATAAGTACTGTCTCCTGAACTAGTAATTGCTACATCAGGATCAACATGACTAAAATAAGGAATATTTAAAATTACACTCTGTATCTCAGGATTAGCACCAATAACTGGATTTACTGAAATGGGATTCGAAGGAGACAAAACAACCTGAGTAACAAAACTGGCTTCGGTAGTACCAAAAACAGGATCATCATAAATCCCTAAAGGATTTACAGGTAAATTATTAGACTGTACCGCTCCTGTTTTTTGATTATAAGCCTGTACTTCATAGCTTTCAGGCACTAAACCAAAATGGTCATTACCTATTAAATCTTCTCCGATAGAATTAAAATCTTTATCGCATGAAGTAAAAAAAACGACCGTAATTGCTAGTAGGATTATCTTAAAAAAAGAATTATTACGCATATTTGATAATAAAAAATTGGTATTAAAGCATTTCTTTGTAAAAATTATTGTACGCATCAGCGAAAGAATCTTTAGGGACGTAAGATAGAAAAGGTTTTCCTGAAGTTTCAATAAATTTTGTTAAACTTGAACTCACATTTGGAGAAGCAACAATTACTCCGTCCGAATGCATGACAGTTGCTTTAATAATATTCTCATAATCAGGAGTCGAAAGCATGGCTACTTCCTCTTGTGGAACTCCGTCAAGCTTAACTTTGTTAATCATTTCAACATCCAGTGTACCGTCAAAAGACTGACCGTAAACCGAAGTCACAATCTTAGTATCCGAAAACAAAGCTTCATTTTTATAGAAATGCTTCATATAAACAGGCAACATGGCTGCCATCCAACCATGAACGTGAATAATATCAGGAACCCAGTTGAGTTTTTTTACTGTTTCGACAACTCCTTTTGCAAAAAAGATAGCACGTTCATCGTTATCCGGATATAGTTTTCCATCTTCATCGGCAAACGTAGCTTTTCTTTTAAAATATTCGTCATTATCAATAAAATACACCTGAATTCTTTCTTTAGGAATTGAAGCTACCTTAATAATCAAAGGCATATCTAAGTCATTTACTACCAAATTCATTCCAGATAGACGAATTACTTCATGCAATTGGTGACGTCTTTCGTTGATATTTCCATATCTTGGCATAAAAATTCGAATCTGTCCCCCTTGGTCGTTTACCATCTTAGGAACATCATAAGACATTAAAGAAACCTCATTTTCAGCCAGATAGGGCACCACTTCAGATGATACGTATAATATCCTCTTATCTTTCATATTGTAATTTACTTAGTTAAGTTGGTAATAAAAACCACGCAAAATTACAAAATTTTATGCAGTTATTAACTAATATATTATGTTTGCATTTAATTTTAATAAAATAACCATGCCTATTTTCTATGGAAAAGCCGCTTTAATCGATTTTTTAAATTCCATTAAAACGCCTCATTCCACTATTGGTTTTGTCCCTACCATGGGCGCTTTGCACCAAGGACATCTTTCGTTGATGCAGCAATCACTAGCAGAAAACAATACTACCGTAGTGAGTATATTTGTTAATCCTACCCAATTTAACAATCCGGAAGATTTAGAAAAATACCCCCGAACCTTAGAAGCAGACACTCTGAAAATTGCTCAGCTAGATTCAAATATAATTATCTACGCCCCAACGGTAGATGATATTTACGAAGGAAAAGTCGCATCACAGGATTTTGATTTTGACGGACTGGAAAACCAAATGGAAGGCAAATTCAGACCGGGACATTTTAACGGAGTGGGAACTATCGTAAAAAGATTGTTCGAAATTGTATCTCCGACCAACGCCTATTTTGGAGAAAAAGATTTCCAGCAATTGCAAATTGTCAAAAAAATGGTCAGTAAAAACCATTTGGAAGTAAACATTATTGGTTGCGATATCTATAGAGAAAAAAACGGACTGGCGATGAGCTCCCGAAACGAACGCTTATCAAAAACCGAAAGAGAAGAAGCCTCCATTATATACAAAACCCTGCTTGAAGCCAAAGAAAAATTCAAAACTCAAAGCTGCCAAGAAGTAAAAAACTGGGTTACAAAAGTCTTTGAATCCAACAGTAGCTTTGATTTGGAATATTTTGAAATTGCCGATGAAGAAACACTTCTTCCTTGTAGCGAACAATTAAAAAATAAAAATTATCGTGCATTTATAGCCGTTTTTGTTAATAATATCCGATTGATTGATACCATTTCGCTAAAATAATTTACTTTTGTGCCATGCAAATTCAAGTATTAAAATCAAAAATTCATCGGGTAAAAGTAACAGGAGCCGATTTAAATTACATTGGCAGTATTACCATCGATGAAACCTTATTAGAAGCATCTAATATTATTGAAGGAGAAAAAGTTTCTATTGTTAACATCAACAACGGAGAACGTTTTGACACCTACGCCATAAAAGGAGAAAGAAATTCTGGCGAAATCACTCTTAATGGCCCAGCGGCTAGAAAAGTACAAAGAGACGATATTATCATTATCATTTCTTATGCAACTATAGATTTCGAAGAAGCAAAGACTTTCCAACCTTGGATTATTTTCCCAAATGAAAATGACAATTCATTGACCTAAATCAGTATTTAAAAAACATACAATAATTGAAGCGTTTCCTAAAAGGAACGCTTCTTGTTTTTTAGGCTATATCTTACTTTGACTAAAAAGTAGTATCTTGCTGTTGCATTTAGAATTCTCATTTTAAAACTCTCAAATCATGAAACAAACACTACTTTTATTCTTCTTTACCATTTCATTATTTGCTCAAAAAACTACCGAATTAATTAAGTCGAATAAACTCGGAGAAACCAGAGAAATCAGCATCAGCCTGCCTGCTTCTTACGAAACCAATCCAACTAAAAGATATCCCATTCTATTATTATTAGACGGAGATTACTTATTTGATCCTTTTCAGGGAGCATTAAAATATGGGGAGTATTGGGACGACTTACCCGAAATAATCATCATAGGAATTAATCAAAAAAACAGCCGTATGAACGATTGTGCTTTTGACCCGACAGAAGGCACTCCAACCAAAAGAGCCGCTGCTTTTTACAATTTCATTGGCGAAGAACTCATTCCTTTTATTGATAAAAAATACCGCACGGCTCCTTTTAGAATTATTGCCGGACATGATACCACAGCAGGATTTTTAAATTTCTTTCTTTACAAAGAAAACTCTTTTTTTAACGCTTACATTTCACTCAGTCCGGAACTCGCTCCGGGAATGGAAAACCAAATTGCTACGAGTTTAAACAATACTAAAAAACCATTATTCTACTATCAGTCTTCGGCCGATGGCGATATCAAACAATTGCTTCTGCCTATAGAAGAACTGGACGGCAACTTAAAATCAGTCACAAATCCATTAGTCAATTATCAATACAATAAATTTACTAATGCTTCCCATTATTCCTTGGTTTTGTTTTCAGTACCTAATGCATTGTATCAAATTTTTGATAGCTACAAACCCATTTCTTCAACAGAATTTACCGAAAAAATCGCAATTTTGCCATCAGGCTACGTTGTTTATTTAATTAAAAAATACCAAAACACTACCGAAAAATTAGGCTTGCAAATGCCTATTCGAATCAACGATTTCAAAGCCATCGAAGCCGCCATTTTAAAAAACAAGGCTTACGATGAATTAGAACAATTAGCCCAGTTAGCCAATAAAAATTACCCAAAAACCATGCTTGCAGATTACGAATTAGGTTTGATGTATGAAAAAACCGGAGATACTAAAAAGGCTGCCACCAAATACCAACGCGCTTCGCAACTGGAAGAAATTGGTGATTTGACCAAAGAAATGATGTACAATAAGTACGATGATATGAAAAGTTTAAGTGTAAAATAATGTCGAAAATTAAAACATCTTTTTTCTGTCAGAGTTGCGGGACTTCCTATGCCAAATGGCAGGGACAATGCAACGCCTGTAAAGAATGGAATACCATTGCCGAAGAAATCATTCAAAAGCAAGACAAAGTTGCCTGGAAAAGCGAACCAACTTCCGCTAACAGAGCACCAAAACCCCTGAAAATTACCGAAATCGATTCTACCGAAGAAATCCGAATGGATACCACGGATACGGAATTAAATCGTGTATTGGGCGGAGGAATTGTTCCCGGCTCACTAACGCTTTTAGGCGGCGAACCCGGAATTGGAAAAAGTACATTGTTACTTCAAATTTCATTAAAGCTACCTTATAAAACCTTGTATGTTTCGGGCGAAGAAAGTCAGAAACAAATAAAAATGCGTGCCGAAAGAATTATACCTTCAAGCGATAATTGCTATATTCTGACAGAAACCAAAACGCAAAACATCTTTAAGCAAATTGAGACTATCGAGCCTGAAATAGTCATTATCGATTCCATTCAAACACTTCATACTGATTATATCGAATCGACTGCGGGAAGCATTTCTCAAATTAGAGAAACCACCGCTGAACTGATTAAGTTTGCAAAAGAAACCAATATTCCTGTCATCCTTATTGGTCATATTACCAAAGACGGAAACATTGCCGGACCCAAAATATTGGAACACATGGTGGATACGGTTTTACAATTTGAAGGCGACAGAAATCATGTTTATCGCATTTTACGCTCACTTAAAAACCGTTTTGGTTCAACGGCAGAAATTGGAATTTATGAAATGCTCGGCAGCGGATTAAGAGAAGTTTCCAATCCTTCAGAAATATTAATTTCGCACAAAGACGAAGAATTGTCAGGAACCGCCATTGCCACAACTTTAGAAGGAATGCGTCCGTTGATGATAGAAATTCAATCTTTGGTCAGTACCGCCGTTTATGGAACTCCGCAACGCAGCACCACTGGTTACAATGCCAAAAGACTGAATATGATTTTGGCAGTTTTAGAAAAAAGAGCCGGTTTCAGGCTTGGTGCCAAAGACGTTTTCCTGAACATTACAGGAGGAATTTCGGTTGATGATCCGGCAATTGATTTGGCAGTTGTTGCGGCTATTTTATCATCTAATGAAGATATTCCCGTAGATAAGGGATTCTGTTTTGCCGGTGAGGTCGGACTTTCAGGCGAAATCCGCCCCGTAAACCGTGTAGATCAGCGCATTCAGGAAGCCGAAAAATTAGGTTTCTCAACTATTTTTGTTTCTAAATACAATAAAATAGCCTTAAAAAATACGGGAATCAAAATTGAATTAGTTGCTAAAATTGAAGATGTGGCGAGTATGCTTTTTGGGTAAAAAAAAAATAGACTATAAAAAAATGACCGATATTGATTTTTCAGTATCGGTCATTTTTTTTTTACAATCTTTAAAAGGTCTCTCAACTAGTAAAGCACTTTTGTTGCAATTGTTTTGCCATTTTCAAGAACTAAGCTTACTAAAAGAAGTTGCTGACTAGAGAGCAAATTCTGGATCACAAAATCATTGGCAGATACATTTTCCTTTTGATAAATTATTTTTCCTGAAACGTCATAAATAATGATTTTCGAAATCAAATCTTCAGATGAACTTACTGTAATTTCATTATTATTCACTGAAACCATAATCGTTTTATCAACTTCATCAACCTGAGGTGTTTCAATCACTGGTTCCGGTTCAACAGCATTTTTATCTACATAACGCAATACAAAACGATTCTTAAATGTTCCTTTTACAGTACTGAAAGTATAAGCTCCTTTTTTAAGATCATGAAGGATATTTAAATCTTTATCTTCTAAAAAAACATTCTGTGAAGACAATACACCATCAGTATGATCGATACTGATTTGGAACTCACCCACTATAGTCGATTTATAACCTAAAGCCACGCTGTCTTGCTTTACAAAAGGTACCGCACGCCCCTGGATAGACAATTTTGTCCCCTGATTCACACTGTAAAAATCAACATACTGATTCCCATCATAACTCACACCATCAAAACCGCGATCGTAATCATTAGTCGCTCCGGCGATATAGCCTATTAACATTTGCTTATAAGCACCTTCTTTATTGGTTAAATTCAACCAAATTCGGCTTTTTTCGGTTTCAGCCGTAGCTTTAGCAGTTGTTTTGGAAGTACTACTCAATTTATAAAACTGTGAATTATCATAATTAGATTGTCCATCAGTATATCGCATAGCATTATTAAATACTACTGTCCCTCCGGTTGCAGTTGAAGGTGCAAAAAAACTTTGACCTGCTGCTATTTTACCTGTAGCGAGATTAACCCCTCCTGTTTTATTGTAAGTAACATAATCATTTGTGGTATAATTATAAATAGCATCTCCTGCAATGTCTTTACTTGGCGATGTATTATGAGTCCAAAAATAAAGTGTCCCTTCTAATGAAGTTGAATTTGCAGCTATAAACTTATCTGCATCAATAGCCGACGGATAAGGATTTCCTATCAGGTTTACTAAACTAGAGGGCACTTCATAAGAAACCAATCCGTTATTAGGTACTCCAACAAACTCCGGAGCTGTATCAACAGCAGGTACAGTAATACTAAATGTTTGCGGTGCTCTAATAATATAACCACGTCCCTTTTCCATTATAGCAGTTCCATTATATTCTATTTTCCATCCCGAAGTTGGACTATAGCTATAGTATTTATCAAAAAGCGTATTAGGAGATAATTTTTTTAAAGTTTGTGGATCTACTAAAGAAGTAACCGGCGAAGACCAATAGGTAAAATCATAACGTTTTACAAAGCCAGTATGGCGTTTGTAATTGATATTTCCAGAATTTACAGCGGCATCATTCATTTGAACTAAACTCGCATCATTTTCGAAAATCAATTTCGCATTTGGCTGAACCTCAACTCCATTTTCAATTTTTAATGTACGCCCTGATTTTATGGTAACAATAGTTGTTCCCGTAACCTGACAAGAACAGCCTTCGATATCAACATCATTTGCATTGGTGTAATCTGAAGCAAAAACTAATCTTTGATTAATTGTAGGGGCCCCATTTGACCAGGAACCTGACCAGGTATTTGTTTCAGGAGCAACAATAGTAACTGTTACAGTATTCGAAGTACAACTTCCATTGGTAACCGCAAAATAGTAAACCCCTGGCAAAAGATCGGTAATCAATTGGCTTCCACCACCAGTAATTACATAAGAATCATTACTATAACTTCCTGTTCGAGTAATAGTTCCGGATGCTGGTAAATTACTCAAAACTACGCTTCCTGTTGGTACTGTACAAGTTGGATTTGTTGGAGTTCCTGCTGTTGGGGTGGATGGTAAACTATTAACTGTATTGGTAATACCTGAACTAGTTGTTGTACAACCAGAAGTATTAGTAACTATAACATCAACTACCTGACCATTAGTTAATACTGTGGTAATATAAGTGGAGACCGCACCATTTTGAACACTTGAACCTCCAATTCTAAAATCATAATTTGTCCCTCCGGTAGCTGTAAAAGTCACTGAAGTACCGGAACAAAATGTATTATCAGCATCACTACTTGTCAAACCAGCTGTTGGTAAAGCATTAACTGTATTGGTAATACCTGAACTAGTTGCTGTACAACCAGAAGCATTAGTAACTATAACATCAACTACTTGCCCATTAGTTAAAACTGTGGTAGTATAAGTAGAGGACGTACCATTTTGAACACTTGAACCTCCAACTCTAAAATTATAATTTGTGCCCCCCGTAGCTGTAAAAATCACTGAAGTCCCAGTACAAAATGTATTATCGGTATCACTACTTGTCAAACCAGCAGATGGTAAATTATTAACTGTATTAGTAATCCCTAAACTAGTTGCTGTACAACCAGAAGCATTAGTAACTATAACATCAACTACTTGCCCATTAGTTAAAGCTGTGGTAGTATAAGTAGAGGACGTACTATTTTGAACACTTGAACCTCCAACTCTAAAATTATAATTTGTCCCTCCAGTAGCTGTAAAAGTAACTGAAGTACCGGAACAAAATGTATTATCGGCATCACTACTTGTCAAACCAGCAGATGGTAAAGCATTAACTGTTAAACTTTTTGTAACAGTATTAGAACAAGTCCCATTAGAAATCGTATAATTTACAGTTACAGTTCCCGCTGTCATACCTGTAACAACTCCTCCTGTAGTTATACTAGCTGTACCTGTACCATTCGTTATTGACCAAGTTCCACCAGATGTTGTATTTGTAAATGCTGATGTTGACGTATTAACACATACTGTTGTTGCTTCTCCTCCAATAGCTGCCACGGTAGGAAGAGAATTAACTGTTACTGCAACTCGACCATAAGCCTTTTTACTATCTGAAGTTCTTGTCATAACTACATTATACTCACCTCCACTTGAAGCAGTAGCAGTAAATGTTGGGTTTTGAGACGTACTTGTAAATGAATTAGGTCCAGTCCAGGAGTAAGTAAAAGTACCATTTGGTGGTGGTGTTGCCGTTAAATTAATTGAACTACCAACACAAACGGGAGAATTGGAATTTACTGAACCTGTACCTCCTAATGATTCTAAATCATCAAAACTAGAATTTGAATTTGCTTGACCATTACAAGTGGAAACTAATAAACCTCCTATGTAAATTCTATCAGATGCTGTACATTGATTTCCTCCATCAATATTTGCTCCAGAATTAATAGTAATAGTTGACCCCTCTGCAAGTGTAATTCTATCATTAGCTCCATTTTCAAACAAAATTGTAGCATTATTTTTAACAACAAAATTAATCTGCCCTAGACAACTTAAATCAAAGCCAGAATTAATTGTTAATACCGTAGTAGTTGTTCCATTTCCTATACTTATAACATTATAACCTGAAAATGTACTACAACTATAACTAGAAGCATTAACATTTCCTGTTATTGTATATGTTTGTGAAAATCCTTCAACAGAAAAAAACAAAACAATTAAAAATATAAAAAAAAATTTCTTAGGTAAAATTAGTCTCATAAAATATCTATTTGGAGCAGGCACAAGCCTTAAAACTTTAATTTTCAATCCATAAAAATGAATTATGAAGCAAGATTAAATGTAATTTCTTGTTCCAAAAACTAAAAACGTTCATGTACTTGTTTTCTCGTTGAAGTGCATATTTAACACTTGCAAACACCCTGTAAACAAAGGATTCAGAGAACAATCCACTGATTTCTCATCCTTCTTAAACATTCTATTCATCTAAAAAAAAATCCTGACTATTTTCATAATCAGGATAACGAGTTGAAATACTATTTTGGGGATGGCTCTACAATCAATAGACAATTTTTGCCACAATACTATCACTGTTTTCCAAAACTACTTTAACAAGCAATACCTGATGAGCCATATTCAGATTTTGGATTAAAACATCTTTAGCCGACACTTTCATTTTTTGGAAAATCATTGTTCCCGTGACATCATAAATCCTGATTTCTGCAATCAAATTATCTACTGAACTTACACTGATTACATTACTCAATACTGAAACAACAACTTCTTCATTATTAGAAACCGCTTCTATCGCCGCTTCTTTTTCAGCCTCATCATTAGCTGCATAACGCATTACAAAACGATTATTAAACTCTCCATTTTCGGTACTAAAAGTATAAGACATTTTTCTAAGATTATGTACTACTTTCAATTCTTTATCTTCTAAATAAAGCTGTTGATTGTCTAAAATTCCACTTGTGTGATCAATACTAATTTGGAACTCACCTTTAATTGTTGATTTATAACCTAAAAACACACTGTCTTGCTGTACAAAAGGCAAAGCGCGTCCTTGAATAGATAAATGTGCACCCTGATTCACACTATAAAAATCAACCATTTGATTTCCATCATAAATTACACCATCAAAACCTGCATCATAATGATTGGTAGCCCCTGTTATATATCCAATCAGCGTTTGTTTGAAAGCGCCTTCATTGTTGGTTAAATTCAACCAAACGTTATTTTTCTCTGTTACTGGAGCGGTTGCAGTCGGTTTAGAATTTCTGTTGAGTTTAAAAAACTGCGAATTATTTGTCCCCGAAGCTCCACCAGAAACCCGCATACTATTATTAAAAATCAATGTTCCTCCATTAGTACTTGACGGAGCAAAAAATCCCTGCCCCGCTGCAATTTTACCTGTTGGCACAAATCCTCCGGTAGCTGCAGCTTCTGCAGAAGAAACACGAGAACCAACTCCTCCTGTTCTGTTGTAAGTTGCATAATCATCAACAGAATAATTAGCTGCAAAAGAACCTGAGATGGTATTACTTGGTGCGGTATTATGTGTCCAAAAATAAAGTGTCCCTTCTAAAACAGCTGAATTTATATCTAAAAAAGTATCGGCATCAATAGCCGACGGATATGGATTTCCTAAAAGATAGGTTTTGCTTCCCGATAGCAATAAATTAAACGCACCATTATTAGGAACACCAATAAAAAGCGGATTATAATCAATTGTAGCTGTAGAAAGACTAAAATCCTGAGGTGCCCGCACTAAATATCCATTTCCCGGATCCATTACTTTAGCACCATGATAATAAATCGCCCAACCCGTATTGGGATTGTAACCATAATACTTATCATATAAAGTATTGGGTGATAGATTTTTCAATGTTTGTCCTGCAACCGGTGAAGACCAATACGTAAAATCGTATCTCCTTACAGGAGCAGTATAACGTTTATAGTTAATATTTCCTGTGTTTGCCGCAGCATCATTTACCTGAACCAAACTGGCATTGTTTTCGAAAGTTAAAATGCCATTAGTAACATCAACTGAATTAACCACCCGTAATGTATGAGCACTGTTTATAACTACATTTGCTCCATTGGTAAGCTCACAGGAACAGGCTTCTATATCTGAGGTTGAATTAAAATCTTCTTCGAAAACAATTCCTCTGGTCGTATCCGGAAGTCCATTGAGCCAGCTGACTCCATCCCAGATTGAAGTTTCACTAATTATTTGACAAGACGTTATTGGAGACAGACAATCTTTTTCATTCTTAATAATAACGTTATACGAACCTACAGCTAAACCAGACTTGACATTACTACTTTGATAAGTGACTCCGTTATCAAAACTATATTCATCGGTAATACTTTGTACAGTTACTGTAATAGTCCCCGTTTTTACTGAACATGTTGGCTGTGTAATAGTGATTACCGGAGTTGTCAACTGAGGTAAAAAAGTAATCTTACGTGTTCTGGTATAACTAGCTACATTACAATCAGCACCCGAAGCCTGAAAAGTAATATAAACTCGATATTCTGCGGATTCAGCCGGAGTTCCTCCGGTAATATTCAATGTAGCAGTCTTGGCTCCCGAATAAGCCCCTCCATCACTAATTTCATCCCAAACTCCAGAAGCAACTGATTTTTTCCACTGATAAGAAAGCACATTCGCAGGATAAGAAGTCGTAACAGTATAAGAATAATTAGTACTAAAACACTGCTTAACATTTGTACCACCGGAAACATTAGTAATTTCATTTACAGTAAGAGTTACTGCACTAGAAGTCACACTACAATTGCCATTAGATACAATTACCTGAAATTGTGTACCATCAGGATATTGGGCACTACTCACATTTTCAACGGTAATTTCGTTTGTCAAAGCATTTTTGGTTTTGTCTGTACCGTCTAAAATAGTTGTAAAACCTGAATCTGTAGGTCGCTTTCGTTGCCAGGTATATGTCAAACCAGAACCCGAAGCAATTACTTTAAATTTAACCGAAGCACCTTCGCAATCCAATTGATTAACAGGCTGAGTGGTTATAACTGGTGTCTCAATTACTGATACAGTCGTGGTAGCAGTAATAATTTTACTATCTGATGCTCTTTTCATCGCTACTGTATAAACACCGGCTGTAACAGGAGTTGTTGTAGCTGTCAAAGAATAATTGGCATTACTACTGTAAGTTGTTGCGCTGAGACCGGGACCAGACCAGGAATAAGTGTAAGTACCAACAGGAGGAGATGTTGCCGAAAGATTAATGGTATTTCCTGAGCAAACCGGCGTGTTGGAATTTGCACTTCCTGTCCCTCCAAAAGAAATTAAATCATCAAAACCCAGCAAACCGGCACTACCCTGACAGGCAGCTAATAAAACCCCGCCAATATAAACCCTGTCATTGCCTGTACAACCTCCGCCTGTACCGCCCGAAGGATATAAACTTCCTCCATTTACAAATACAATCGATGAACCCTCCGAAAGATACAACCGTTTATTTGCCACAGAAAAATCAAGTGTTGCATTATTAACAACCAACTGAACGACACCACATGTTGTCAAATCTAAATCGGCATCCATGGTCAAGGTTATAGGTGTCGTTCCGCTTCCTATAGTTATAGTACCATTACACGAACTTAAAACACCACTACCACAACTTAGAGAACCTGAATTAGTTGATGTAGTCAAACTGCACTGAGCTGACATATTGAAACAGAAGATTAAAAGGATGTAAACCAGAGCAATCCTGAGTAAAGTTATTCTCATAAATAAGATGATTAAAAAACACTTAATTCTCACAAAAAAGAAACCCTTTAAAGTAAAACATTAATAATCAGTACTTAAAACAAAATCGACAATCGGCAAATTTTACCGCTAACCGACCTTTTTTTACTCCTGTAAATTCATACGTGAAAAAAGCCGTAAACTGCAACAAAATATCGCTACATTTACCTGATACTAAATCCGGAATGCTATTATAAAATGAAAGAAGTGTTTACGATCAAAGAAGCCATTCATAAAATAGAACATTATTGCGCTTATCAGGAACGTTGTCACGAAGAAGTGGAACAAAAATTGCGTAGTATGAAAATGGATTCGGATGAAATCGACCAAATAATAACCCATCTCATTCAGGATAATTTTCTAAACGAAGAGCGCTTTGCCTGTAGTTTTGCCCGAGGAAAACACCGTATCAAACATTGGGGAAAAACCCGTATTACCAATGAATTAAAGTTCAGAGGCATTAATCAAACTTTGATTACTATTGCTTTGAAAGAAATCAGTTCCGAAGAATATTACAGCACTTTTGACACTCTGGCAAACAGGCATTGGGAATCCATTCAGGAAAAAAATTTACTCAAAAAACGAAAGAAATTTTGCGATTTTATGCTAAGACGCGGATTTGAGAGTAATCTTATTTATGACAAAGTCCGGGAATTAGAAAATACTGAATCATAAGAGTTATTTAACCATCCGGAATCAATTCGCTTTTTTTAACTAAAGACATCGCACACCAATTATCTAAGCAATTTAAACAACAACAGAATAACGGTGCTTTTGTAAAACTAATTTTAGATAGAAAAAGACCAATACTGAAAAACAATATTGGTCTTTTTTACTTCATATCTTAGATCGAAATGAATATCTAATTTGGAAAATTAAAAAATCAGCCCTTTATTTTTAGCAGCTTTTACAAGTTCTTCATCCTCTGCTCCTACTACATTCAGTAGCTCTTTAAGATTTAACTTTCTGGATTCAATAGCATTTAACGATATTGGAATAAATTGTGGCATATCATGAATTTGGGTTCCTTTGGACAAATGAAATAATATTTGCTTATCGAATAAATCAATCTCAATGGAATTATCATGAGACTCTAACATTGCCAAAATAGATTTACTGTAATAAATTTGATCTTTAATAACCTTATCAAATGCGTGCAATAATTCATCAAATGTTAAATCATTTTTTATTACCAAACCTCTTGGGTTTACATTATTAATCAGAGTTTTTAACTTTAAAAACTCTGTAAACATAGTGAGCATTATAATCTTACAATTTGGCATATATTCCAAAATCAACTTTGCCAAATCTTCGCCGGAATAAAGATTCATTGCCTCATAAGAAGGCATACTAATATCTAAAAAAGCAATATCGAAACTAACTTCAGGATTTGTAATCACGTGATAAGCCGACTCACAATCTTTAGCCTCTAAGATAGAAAATTCGTATCGATTAGGTTCATATCGGGTGATGGCATTTTTATAGCCTTGAATAATAAAAGGGTGATCATCAACAATTAAGATGTTCTTTTTGAGCTTTGCTTCAGCAGTTTCAATTGTCATTTATTATTAGGTATTTGTTGTTGTTTCTAACGGAATAATAACCGTAATTGTTGTACCTTCTCCTTTTTTAGATTTCACATGAAATTCTCCATTACATTCTTTAGCACGCGAAATCATATTTTGTAAACCAATCCCTTTTTTCTTCAAATTAACATTAAAACCAACTCCATCATCAACAATAGTTAATTCGATATTATTTCCCTGTTTTTTCAACTCCACTTTAACAGTTGTTGCATTGGCATACTTATTAATATTCTGCAATGATTCCTGAATAATCCGATATAAATTGATCTTTACTGAATTGACAGCCAAATCCCATTTTATATTTGAATCAATACTGGAAAACAATTTACAAGAAAATGTTTTTCGTTGTTCCTCAAAAAGATTATCAACGATTGCGACGAAGTTATTAATTAATTCTGATTTTTCTCTATTCAAATCATGTGAAATTTCACGAATATCCTGCTCAATATTTTTCAATTCAGACAAATAAGCATTTCGCTGATCAACAGCTAAATCATCGTTAAACTGATTCAAACCTTCTAAATTCATACGCACGCCAAACATTCTGCCTAAAACACCATCATGGAGTTCCTGAGCTACCCTTTTTTTCTCTTTTACCCTATTGGCTTCGATGGTATTTTGCTGGGAAATCATCAGGTTATAAATATCCTCATTGGCTTTTTGTTGCTGTTGTTTGTACAGCAACTCTCTGTTTTTAGTTTTTTGTGCTTTAATGATATACAAAAAGAGTCCCAAAATAGTCAAACCACTAAAGAAATAAACCAGATTCCGATTTTTAGTCTCTAAATCCGAATACTCTCCTTTAATCGTATCTGTTTCGTATTGTATGCGGGAAAATTTCTCTCCAATTTTACGTTCATATTGTTGCAATTCTTCATTAATACGAATATACTCTTTTGTATAACTCGAAGCGTTTTGAGGATCAACAGCCGTAATCTGTTTTAAAGAAAGCAAAGTCTCACGAGGCATATTCATCTTTCGAGCCAAAACAAGTGCTTCTTTTGCAAACTGTAAAGATTTTGCTTGATTATTCTTAGACTGATAATATTCTGAAAGATGTATTTTATTTACAGGGATTTCTGAATTAAGTTTTAAACTATCTCTTATTTTTAAAGACTGATAAAGCAAATCAGGCAACCCTTCATTCTCTCCCAATTTAAACTTTGAATAACCCAAATTATCCAAAAGCAATGCGTAAACACTAGGATCCTGATTATCCATTTTTTGCTGCTCAATTCCTTTTAAAAAATAATCACTTGCAACTTTGTAATTCTTTAATTTCACATAAACCAAGCCCAGATTCAAGTAAGAAATTGCCTTGGTTTGACTTATTCCTATTATTTGCATTTTATCAAGTACTTCCAATGCTTTTTTATGATATGAAATTGCATTTTCATACTCTCCCATACCATTATAAACCATACCTAACATATTATTGGCATCATAATTAATTTCATTTGCAACCTCATTTTCATCGTCTTTAATTATTCGAAGTCCCTTAAACACTTCTTTTTCACTCCCAATAAAATCACCTACTCTAAATAACAATTCCGCCTTATTGATAATTGTTCTTGCAAGCTGATAATTATCATTTAATGTAGCATAGATTTTTTCTGCCTTATAATAATACAAAAAAGCCGAATCAGAAATTGATTTTCGAAGATAATAATCGCCTAAATAACCATAAGCTTTAGCCATACTGATAGTATCACCAGCATTTTCAGAATTATTTAGAACTAAATTTACTGTCTTACTATATTCTTTCCAGTCACCAATATTATAATATCTGTTGGCTATTTTAAAAAGATCTACTCTATTAAGAGAATCATTCTTATGGCTAATCACAATATCATTAGCTTTCCTAATATACTCTAATCTTTTCTGTCTTGATAAATTAAAATCATTGGCTAAAGTAAAATAAACTGGAAGACTATCATTGGATGTTTGAATCAATTGATTATCTGTCTTTTTTTGAGTACATCCCAAAAAGACAGACAATAATATCCAAAAAGTTAATTTAACAGTATTTGTTTTCAATAGTAATTTTCAATTTGACCAAAAATACTAATTTTAAATTAGCTGTATAAAAAAAGCTACCATTTAGGTAGCTTTTTTATGATTTTAAATTCTATATTTAAAAAACTGATATATTTCTAATTAATTATCAGTTTTAATTTTTCTTGTTCCGCCTTCATCACCTGACGTAAAATTATCAGTTTTAATTTTTCTTGTTCCGCCTTCATCACTTGATGTAAAATTATCTGTTTTAATTTTTCTAGTTCCACCTTCGTCACTTGATATATAACTGTCTGTTTTAATTTTTCTTGTCCCTCCTTCATTAGTTGAAGAAGTTGTAAAAGATGTTAAGATCATCACTAAAGAGAAAAGTCCGATTGTTACGATAGATTTTTTCATGATTTGGGTTTTTTATGTTTTTATACTTTTTTACTTGTTTATTGAAATCGCTTTGTTGCTTTTTCTTGTAGTAAAATTATATAGCTTACCCGTATTTCTGTCGTGTTTTCAGGCGTTTATGGTAGAATGACATTGTTTGTGAGTGAATGAACCTCAAATCTTGGTGAATGGCTATTTTTTAAATTTCTAAATAATTCCCATTTGAAATTTCAGAAACAATAAGATCAATATTAGTCTTATCTGACTTAGAGAATGGTATTTTTAGCCGCGGAATTCTTGATATAGCAACTGTATTTCCGGTATGGATTCTGGAAATCAAACACTATTATAATAAAGCTATGGATATACTTTTTTAGATTTCTAAGTAATTTCCGTTTGATATTTCGGAAATAATAAGATCAATATTTGCTTTATAGGATTTAGAGAAAGGTAATTTTATTGCTGTGTTTTTAATGTAACACAATGCATTACCGGTGTGTATTCTGGAAATACAATTACTATTAACAATATAACTGTTATGAATACGAACAAAAGGATAAGGCAAAACTCCTTCAAAAAGCTTAAGCGTTTTAAAAGCCGTAACCATTTCACCATTGATTAAATGAATATCAGTCGAATTATTATCTGCCTGAAAATAAGCAATATCTCTGGTATCTATGTACCTATAATCACCATAAGATTTAACACACAATATAAGAGGTTCATGCTGAATTCCGAGAGTTTCAGCCCGAACCACACTTGGAACAATAATTTCATCTGGTTCAGCTTCTACTATTTTAGGAGTAACATATACAGGCTCCGCATAATCCGTTTTATTAGACTTTCCAATTTTCAACAACGATTTCACCATATCAAAGCGAGTAACCGGCTTGATAAAATAGTCCGACACTTCATATTGAATAGCTTCAAATGCTAATTCTTTTTTAGAAGTTGTCACAATAATTTTAGGAACTACATTTAAGTATCTATACAATTCACTTATAAGCGCCAACGATAAATTACTTTTTTTATCAGCAGGTTCAATTTCAAGAAAAATTAATTTTGGTTTGTGTTCCAGAATTAAATTAAGCCCTTCATCATAATTACTGGCAATACCCAAAAATATAAGCTCTGAAAAACCATCCGTGATAGTTTTCGTCTTTTGAGCACTTTCTTGATTATCATCAATTATGATGTATGAATAATTCATATATGGCAATTCCCAATGATTAGGCATAAATAGCTATAGCACTTGAAATATAAATACTTCAACCACTTATCAGAAAATTAATGAGGTAGTTTTGGGGAAACTATACTGAATATTTAGTAAAAAAAACCAATATTCTAGAATCTAAAAATACACATTTAAGTCATTCTTATAATTAGTTCACAATAGAAATCGATGAAGTGTTAATACTAATTGACAAAGGGTAAATAAATCCGATAAAGGACATTTGAAACTTTATTTTAGCAACAAATTATTACAACCATTTCCTACAAAACACTCTGTAAAACAAAAAAAAGGCCCACCAAAACGGTGAGCCTTTTGCTATTAAAGATGAAAAATGCTTACATTTTCATCAACCAGTTTCTCATTGAAACTTCGCTTTCTATAATTGATTTCAAATCGGCTATTTTAACACGATCCTGTTTCATTGTATCTCTATGGCGTATTGTCACCGTTTGATCTTCCACAGTTTGATGATCTACTGTAATACAAAATGGCGTACCTAATGCATCTTGCCTTCTGTAACGACGTCCCACAGCATCTTTCTCATCATAAGCTACATTAAAATCCCATTTTAAATCTGCAATAATTTGATGTGCAATTTCCGGCAATCCGTCTTTTTTAACCAATGGCAACACAGCTGCTTTTGTTGGAGCCAAAACCGCAGGTAATTTCAATACCGTTCTTGTAGAACCGTCTTCCAAAGTTTCTTCTTTTAAAGAAGTAGCAAAAACAGCTAAGAACATTCTGTCTAATCCAACAGATGTCTCCACCACATAAGGAACATAGTTCTCATTCAATTCAGGATCAAAATATTGCAATTTTCTACCAGAATATTGTTCGTGTGCTTTTAAATCAAAATCAGTACGAGAGTGAATTCCTTCTAATTCTTTAAAACCAAAAGGAAAATTAAATTCAATATCCGCTGCAGCATTGGCGTAGTGCGCTAATTTTTCATGGTCGTGGAAACGGTAATTTTCTCTTCCTAAACCTAAAGACAAATGCCATTTTAAACGCGCTTCTTTCCAGAATTCATAATGCTTCATTTCTTCTCCCGGACGTACAAAAAACTGCATTTCCATTTGTTCAAATTCACGCATACGGAAAATGAATTGTCTTGCAACAATCTCATTTCTGAACGCTTTACCCGTTTGAGCAATTCCAAAAGGAACCTTCATTCTTCCTGATTTTTGAACATTCAGGAAATTAACAAAAATCCCCTGAGCTGTTTCCGGACGCAAATACAAATCCATAGCCGAATCAGCAGAAGCACCTAATTTAGTACCAAACATCAAATTGAACTGTTTTACTTCAGTCCAGTTTCTGGAACCTGATTCCGGACAGGCAATTTCCAATTCCTCAATCAATGCTTTTACATCAGCCAAATCATCATTTCCTAAAGAACGAGCCATTCTTTCCAGAATTTCTCTTTCTTTAGCTTTATATTCAACTACTCTGGCATTTGTAGCAACAAATTCAGCTTCGTTGAAAGCATCTCCAAAACGGACTCTTGCTTTTTCGATTTCTTTAATTGCTTTTTGATTTAGCTTCTCAGCATAATCTTCAATTAAAACATCGGCTCTATATCGTTTTTTCGAATCTTTATTATCAATTAATGGATCGTTAAATGCATCTACGTGTCCTGAAGCTTTCCAGGTAGTTGGATGCATTAATATTGCGGCATCAAGACCTACAATATTATCGTTCATCTGAACCATTGCTTTCCACCAATATTCACGGATGTTCTTTTTTAACTCTACTCCGTTTTGTGCATAATCATAAACCGCACTTAAACCATCGTATACTTCGCTTGACGGAAAAATAAATCCGTACTCTTTTGCATGCGAAACTACATTCTTAAAAATATCTTCTTGTTTTGCCATAGTGGTGCAAAAATATAAAAAGTGAGTTTAAAAAAAAGAAAAAAATTAAAGTTTGAAGCATTGATTTTTATATTTTTAGAATAAAAAACACTTTGTATGTTTAAAAGCATCATTAATCTATTCTTCCCAAAAAGCTGTTCCGGTTGTGATGCTATTTTATTAGCTAACGAAAAAGTAATTTGCAGCATTTGCAGGCACAATATCCCGCTTACCAATCACCATTTATTAACAGAAAACGAAGCTTTCAAGAAATTTTACGGTCGAATTCCTGTCGAATATGCCTCAGCATTTCTTTATTTTCACAAAAAAGGGATAGTCCAAAAACTGATTCACAATTTAAAATACAAAGGTCACGAAGAAGTAGGAACACTTTTAGGCGAATGGTACACCGAAGATTTAAAAGAAATCATTTCCTCCTTAAAAGCCGACGAAATCATTCCCGTTCCATTACATCCTAAAAAGCACAAAGAAAGAGGCTATAATCAAGTGAGTACTTTTGGGAAATCACTTGCTGAAAAACTGGAACTTGATTATAATGAGACTATTTTATTTCGAAAAGTATATTCGAAAACCCAATCCAAGAAAAACCTATTAGGCAGAACAGAAGGAATTGAAACTATTTTTGACGTTCATTTTACCGAAAAAGACCACAACAAACATTTTATTATTATTGATGATGTCATGACAACAGGCGCCACACTTGAAGCCTGTTCACGCGCCTTATTAAAGATTCCGGGAGTCAAAATCAGCATCGTTTGCATGGCAATGGCTCAATCTTAATAAACTGAAAAAATAACAAAAAACCACATTATCTCATTTATTTAACGAACAAGAATTTCCAATTGCAAACTTAAATGTTTAATTTTGGATAAATTTTTTATAAATCCTTAAACAAAATATCATGGCTTTTGAATTACCGCAATTACCTTATGCGTATGACGCACTAGAACCACATATTGATGCTCGTACAATGGAAATCCACCACACAAAGCATCATAATGCTTACACTACTAACCTTAACGCTGCTATTGCCGGAACGGATATGGAAGGTAAAACAATCGAAAATATCCTGATTAATCTTGATATGGCTAATGCTGCCGTTCGTAACAATGGTGGAGGTTTTTACAACCACAATCTTTTTTGGACTGTTATGTCTCCTAACGGTGGCGGACAACCAACCGGAGAATTATTAGCTGCTATCGAAGCTGCTTTTGGATCATTTGAAGAATTCAAAGCTAAATTCAGCAAAGCCGGAGCAACACAATTTGGTTCAGGATGGGCTTGGTTATGTGTTCAAAAAGGTGGGAAATTAGATGTTTGCGGAACTCCAAACCAAGACAACCCATTAATGCCGGGTGTTGGATGCGGAGGAACTCCAATCTTAGGAATGGACGTTTGGGAGCACGCTTACTACTTAAACTACCAAAACAGAAGACCTGATTATATCGAAGCTTTCTTCAATGTAATCAACTGGACTGAAGTAGCTAAAAGATATGCTTTAGAAAAATAGTATTTTTAGATAAAAGAATACAGAAAATAGACAGATGACTTGAAAGTTGTTTGTCTATTTTTTTTATATCTATTCCATAGTAATTTTCTCTTTTTAAACTTTATTCTAATAAAAAAGACGAGCCAAATACAAAATTCGCTCGTCTCTCCTCTTTATTCTATTTTCTATTTTCTATTTTCTATTTTCTATTTTCTTCCTCACTTTATTCCAATAAAAAAGGTGGAATTGCTTCCACCTTTTTTGCCCCAAATCTACCATAAACTTAACCTACTAATATTATGGTATATCAAATTTATGGCGATAATAAATTGCACACAAACATTTAGGATAAACAACCTAAAAAACCGATAAATAACTCAATTTACCAATTAATAAGCTCTTGCGTCCTTACCTTCGTAAAAATTCATGAAAGCACGGTTTACCACCCTGTTTCCACCCGCTGTAGGATAATCTCCCGTAAAGTACCAATCCCCTAAATTCTTAGGACAAGCAACATGCAAATCTTCTACAGTTTGGAATATAATCTTAACCTCAGCTTTAATTTCAGGCGAACTTAACATTTCAGCGATTTTATCTGAAATCTCCTGATCTGAGAACGGCTCATAAATTGCAGAAACATAATTCACCACATCAGTATCCTTGTAATTCTCTTGTGCCTTACATTTAGCATACACTTCATCAACAATATGATACAGGTCTCTTTCTTTCAAAAGCTCAAGAGCCGCTCTAAAAGCAACTAAACCCTCTAATTTAGCCATATCAATTCCGTAGCAATCCGGATAACGAATTTGTGGTGCCGAAGAAACAATCACAATACGTTTTGGATTCAAACGATCCATCATTTTTATGATACTCTTTTTAAGAGTTGTACCCCTAACAATACTATCATCAATAATCACCAAATTATCCTCAGGCTTAATCACTCCGTAAGTCACATCATAAACGTGAGCCACTAAATCATCACGACTGTCATCAGCAGTAATAAAAGTTCTAAGTTTAGCATCTTTAATAGCTACTTTTTCAGTTCTGATTTTTACCGCCAGCAATTCCTGTAAAGTCTCAGCAGTTAAAGTATTTCTATTAGCTAAAATATAATTGTTCTTTCTTTGGTTTAAGAAATCCTGAGCCGCTTCAACCAATCCATAAAAAGAAGTTTCGGCAGTATTAGGAATATATGAAAACACCGTGTTATCAGTATCCTGATCGATAGCATCAAGAACCGCAGGCAAAATCAATTTCCCTAAATTCTTTCTTTCCTGATAAATTTCGGCATCACTTCCTCTTGAAAAATAGATTCGCTCAAAAGAACAAGCCTTTTTAACTGTTGGAGTTAAAATCTCTTTCATCGAAACCAATCCACTTTTCTTAATAATCAAAGCACTTCCCGGATCAATCTCTTTTACCTGATCAAATGGCACATTGAAAACCGTTTGGATCACAGGTCTTTCTGAAGCCACTACTACAACTTCATCATCCTGATAGTAATATGCCGGACGAATTCCCGCAGGATCCCTAAAAACAAAAGCATCACCATGCCCTAAAAGTCCTGCCATTGCATAACCTCCGTCTAAGTTTTTAGATGCTCTGGTTAAAATTCTGGCAATATCTAACCTTTCAGCAATTACAGGTGAAGCTTCTCGCTTATTATATCCTTCGTTTTTACATTCCTGGTACAAATCAGTTACTGCATTATCAAGGAAATGTCCTATTTTCTCCATCACTGTAACCGTATCTGCCATTTCTTTTGGATGCTGACCTAAATCGATAAGATTTTGAAAAAGCTCTTTAACATTAGTCATATTAAAATTCCCTGCCAAAATCAAATTTCGATGCATCCAGTTATTTTGACGCAAGAAAGGGTGTACACTTTCGATACTGTTTTTCCCAAAAGTACCATAACGAACGTGTCCTAAAAACAATTCCCCTATGTAAGGAATATTTGCTTTTTGCGCTGCCACATCATCCGCATATTCCGGATGATTTGTCATTTCATCATTAATTCGCTCATTAATTTGAGCAAACACATCCTGAATAGGTTGTGCCTGATTAGAACGCACTCTGCTAATATATCGCTCACCCGGCTCAACATCTAGTTTTATACTTGCAAAACCGGCGCCATCCTGCCCACGATTGTGCTGTTTCTCCATCATTAGATACATTTTTTGTATCCCATAAAAAGCAGAACCGTACTTTTCTTTGTAAAATTCAAGCGGTTTCAGTAGTCTAACTAAAGCTATTCCACATTCATGTTTTAAAGCATCGCTCATTGTAGTTGTATTTGTGTTGTTGTGTTATTCTATTTTATCAAACTTTATTGCTAAAGTTTACTTTGTTATTTTGGAATTACAAAATTCCATTTTTTTCACCTTTATATCCCTTAATCTAAATTAAGAAACCCGGTTAGTATTAGATATTGAACAAAAAAAGCCTCGTTTCCGAGGCTTCAAAGCATTATAATTCTATATCAAATTGTGTTAATGACTTAAATTGCTTTAATCGAGACACAACCTCTTGTTTATCCAAACTCACCATTCGTTCAGTTCCGAACTTCTCTACACAAAAAGAAGCTAAATTGGAACCATATATAATTGCGTTTTTCATGTTCTCAAAAGAAACATTTTCACTCTGAGCAATAAATCCTGCAAAACCTCCTGCAAAAGTATCTCCAGCTCCTGTTGGATCAAAGACTTCTTCTAAAGGAAGTGCCGGTGCAAAGAAAACCTGATTTCCATGAAACAACAAGGCTCCGTGTTCTCCCTTTTTAATCACCACAAATTCAGGCCCCATAGCATGAATTTTAGCAGCAGCTTTTACTAATGAATATTCTCCCGAAAGCTGTCTTGCTTCCTCATCATTAATAGTAATTACGTCTACACGCTTGATTACATCTAATAATTCAGGTAAAGCGCAGTCCATCCAAAAATTCATAGTATCTAAAACCACTAATTTTGGCTTCGATTCCAACTGATCTAAAACACTGCTTTGCACTAGAGGATGCAAGTTTCCTAACATCACCACATCGGCATTTTTATAATCTTCAGGGACTTTTGGCTGAAAATCCGCCAAAACGTTTAATTGTGTATCTAAGGTATCTCTTGAATTCAAGTCATTATGATAACGACCGCTCCAAAAAAATGTCTTCCCTCCGTTCACTACTTCAAGACCAGAAATATCGATATTTCTTTCTGTTAGTAAATCTAAATATTCCTGAGGAAAATCATCACCTACTACAGATACAATAGCTGATTGTAAGTTGAAAAAAGCCGCAGAAAGTCCTATGTAAGTTCCGGCTCCGCCTAAAATTTTATCGGTTTTACCGAAAGGAGTTTCAATTGCGTCGAAAGCGACTGTTCCAACAATCAATAATTTATTCATTTTATGAATTTCGAATTAAAGTGCAAAGATAGTTTATAAGTTACAATCTTGCAAAAGTTAAAATTGGCAAAATTATCATAATATTTTACCCTCTTCATTCTCATAAAAAGCATCAATTGATAAGTTTTTTTGGTTGGATGCAAAAACTGCTAAAGCATCACAGCGTTCGTTTTGGGGATGATTATTATGTCCTTTTATCCATTTAAAATCAACCTGATGTTTTCGATAAACCCGCAAAAAGCGCTGCCATAAGTCAGCATTTTTTCTTCCTGTAAAAGCTTTCTTTTCCCATCCTAAAACCCATTTTTTCACAACAGAGTCCACCACATATTTAGAATCAGAAACCACCAGAACCTTCATATTTGGATTTTTTAGCTTTTCGAGACCAACAATCACCGCCAGTAATTCCATTCTGTTATTAGTAGTATACCGAAAACCTTCGTAAAATTCTTTTTTATGCGCGGTTCCTACCAACTCCATCACTACCCCATAACCACCAGGCCCGGGATTTCCCTTTGCAGCTCCGTCAGTATATATATGTACCTGATAATCCAAATTTATGATTTAGCCGTTAACAAATCTTCGACAACTCCCGGAAAATACTTTTGCTCTAATTCATGAATTTTTTCAGCAACTACCTCCGGCGTATCGGTCGTCAATACCGTTACCTGTTTTTGAAAAATAATAGCACCTTCGTCATAATTCTCATTCACATAATGAATGGTTATTCCCGATTCTTTTTCTTTATTCTCCACAACAGCTCTGTGCACATGCATACCATACATTCCTTTTCCACCATATTTTGGCAACAAAGCCGGATGCACATTTATTATTTTATCAGGATAAGCAGCGATAAGAGCATCCGGAAATTTCAATAAAAATCCCGCCAGAACGATTAAATCCGGCTGTATAGCCTTTATTTTTTGAACCAAAACATCCTCATACAACTCCGATTTCGTAAAAATCTCAACTGGAACCGCATGATTTTTAGCTCTGTCTATCACCTTTGCTTTTGCGTTATTTGTAAAAACACTTACAACAGTACCAACAGACCCTCCTTTAAAGTGTCTAATAATATTCTCAGCATTAGTACCGGATCCGGAAGCAAAAACAACAATTTTTTTCATAATTCATCTCATTTAAGCACACAAAAAAAAGAATAAAAAACGAAATTAAATAGCATTAGGAAGTCTTTGTTCAAAATTATTTTTTATTTTAGACGTTACATTTATCAACTAAATGATTGTTTTAAAATAAAGTTTTTTATTTTTGCCACAAATTAAATTCTAAAATTAAAGATTATGTCAGACATTGCATCAAGAGTAAAAGCGATTATCGTAGACAAATTAGGCGTTGACGAAAACGAAGTTGTAACAGAAGCAAGCTTCACTAATGATTTAGGAGCTGACTCATTAGACACTGTTGAGCTTATTATGGAGTTCGAAAAAGAATTTGACATTCAAATTCCAGACGATCAAGCTGAAAACATTGCTACTGTTGGTCAAGCTATTTCTTACATCGAAGAAGCTAAAAAATAATACACTTGCACCCGGTTTCTAAAAATTCTAAAATTTGAATATCCAAATCCCAAAATTGGAATTTGTTTTTTGAAAATTGATATTTTTAGAAATTCGGGTGTTATTATTTTTTTTAAATTAAAAGTCCGATTGAATTTCAATCAATTACACATAATGTAACACCCATGGCTCTTAGGTATAAAAACAAAAGAAAGCGTGGGTTTTGCTTGTTTAAAGATAACAAAATACAGAATATATGGTATTAAGACGAGTTGTTGTAACAGGTTTAGGTGCCCTTACTCCTATTGGAAACAATATAGAAGAGTATTGGAATGGTCTAATTAACGGAGTTAGTGGGGCTGCACCAATAACTTATTTTGATGCTTCAAAATTTAGAACTCAATTTGCTTGCGAACTTAAAAACTTCAATGTTGAAGAATTTATAGATCGAAAAGAAGCCAGAAAAATGGACCGTTATGCTCAATATGCCATGGTTTCTTCTGACGAAGCAATGAAAGACGCTAATTTTGATTTAGAAAAAGTAGACAAAGATCGCGCAGGAGTAATCTGGGGTTCAGGAATTGGAGGTTTAGAAACTTTCCAGATCGAAGTTCTTAATTTTGCTGCTGGTGACGGATCACCTCGATTCAATCCATTTTTTATCCCAAAAATGATTGGTGATATTGCTTGTGGACATATTTCTATAAAATACGGTTTCAGAGGACCTAACTTCGGAACTGTTTCTGCCTGTGCTTCTTCTACAAACGCTATTATTGATGCATTCAACTACATTAGATTAGGTCATGCTGACATCATGGTAACCGGAGGTTCAGAAGCCGCAGTAACTATTGCAGGTATGGGAGGTTTTAATGCTATGCATGCCTTATCAACCAGAAATGACGATCCTAAAACAGCTTCAAGACCAATGGACAAAGACCGTGACGGATTTGTACTTGGAGAAGGTGCGGGAGCCATCATTCTTGAAGAATACGAACATGCTGTAGCACGTGGTGCTAAAATCTATTGCGAAATAGGTGGTGGCGGTATGTCGGCAGATGCGCATCATATTACAGCTCCGCATCCGGAAGGGCTAGGTGCCAGAAACGTAATGCTGAACTGTTTAAGAGATGCCGGTTTAAAACCAACTGATGTTGACGGAGTAAACATGCACGGAACTTCAACACCTCTGGGAGACATGGCTGAAAGTAAAGCAATCGAACAAGTTTTTGGAGAACATGCTTACACCATGAATTTGAATTCAACAAAATCCATGACAGGTCACTTACTGGGAGCTGCAGGAGCAATTGAAACAATTTCTGCTATTCTTTCTATAAAACACGGAATCGTTCCTCCTACTATTAATCATTTCACAGATGATGAAAAAATTGACCCTAAGTTAAACTTCACTTTCAACACGGCTCAAAAAAGAGAAATGAATGTTGTAATGAGTAACACTTTTGGTTTTGGAGGTCATAATGCTTGTGTATTAGTAAAAAAATTAGGAATCTAATTTGATACTATGAGTATATTTAAAAAAATATTCAAGAAATCCCGTTCTCAAGAAGACGGGATTTTTTTTGATGCCATCCAAAAAATTCTTGGTTTTTCCCCAAATGAACTGAATCATTATCACAAAGCCTTTACCCACCGATCTTCAGGAAAACTGGACACTGCTGGTAATGCTATAAGTTACGAACGTTTGGAATTTTTGGGAGACGCTATGTTAAGTTCTGTAATTGCAGCACATTTATTTAACGAAGCACCTTACGGAGACGAGGGCTATCTTACTAAAATGCGCTCTAAAATTGTGAGCCGGGAACACCTAAATGAGTTAGGAAAAGATCTCGACCTGATTCGTTTTGTCGAAAGTAAAGTTCCGGTACAGCATTTTGGCGAAAACATACACGGAAATATTTTTGAATCACTCATTGGAGCCATTTATCTTGACAAAGGTTACCCTTTTTGCGAAAAATTTATCCAACAAAGAGTCATCATCCCTTATGTTGATATTTCCAGACTCGAAGGAAAAGTAATCAGCTACAAAAGTTTAATTATCGAATGGTGTCAAAAAGAAAAAAAACAATTTCATTATGACATTTTTGAAGATAACGCCATAGACGGGCAAAGACTATTTGGAGTCAAATTGAGCATTGACGAAAAAGTAATTGCAAAAGCAAGAGCCACTTCTAAAAAGAAAGCCGAAGAAAAAGCTTCTCAACGCGCCTATTTTGCATTTCAGGAAAAAATGAACAAAAAATAATAGTAATTTCCTCAAAGCTATAACGTTTTCGTTTTAAATTTAACGAAATCATTATATTTTCAACACTTAAACTTCGATAGAAATAGTATATTTACATCTTTATTTTTAATGAAGATGGCTGTTCATAAATTAAGTCTTGACGAATTTGATGAGATTGATTACAACCTTATCGCAATTCATACTTCTTTAGAAGATTACCGATTGGCATATTTTATCAATCAAAAACTTCCTATAAATCTAGCAAAGAGTGCTGATGAAGTTCAAATAAATATCAAAGAAGGAGAAACAAAATTTTCGAGATTTTATTATTATGACGAAGAAAATACTGTTGCCTGGAATTTAGTTCAGAACAAAAACGAGGTTGTTCAGGAACAAAATGATCAAATCCAGAACTTATTTTCAAGTTCGACTGAGAGCATTTCGACAAAAGTCTATCTATTGCCTGAATTTAAAAAAGCCGATTATTTTTTAAAAATAGACAATACCGATGACAGCATTGACATCAATCAAATAAAAACAATATTAAACACTATAGACAACATAACAACAGTTTATACTGTTGATACAGAACAAATAAAATCTAAAAACAATCTAATTTTTTAATGCAAATGATTACAACAAACAAGAAAACTAAAATTGTGGCTACCCTTGGGCCTGCTTGCAGCACAAGAGAAATCATAAAGGACATGGTTGAAGCTGGTGTAAACGTATTTAGAATTAACTTCTCTCATGCTGATTATACTGATGTAGAAAACAGAATAAAAATCATTCGTGATCTTAATGAAGAATTCGGTTATACTACAGCCATACTAGCAGACTTACAAGGACCTAAACTTCGTGTTGGGGTAATGAACGACGGTGTTGTTGTTAACGATGGTGATTTAATCACATTTACTACAGCCGAAGACATTATTGGAACTGCTGAAAGAGTTTTCATGAAATACCAAAACTTTCCAAACGATGTTAATCCGGGAGAAAGAATCTTATTGGATGATGGAAAATTAATTTTCGAAATCGTTTCTACTGATAAAAAATCAGAAGTAGTTGCTAAAGTAGTTCAGGGTGGTGAATTAAAATCTAAAAAAGGAGTTAACCTTCCTAATACTAAAATTTCTCTTCCAGCTTTGACTGAAAAAGATATTGCTGACGCTATTTTTGCAATTGGTCAAAAAGTAGATTGGATTGCACTTTCTTTCGTAAAAACACCTCAGGATTTAAAAGATCTTCAAGACTTAATAGCTGAGCATTCTGAAAACAAAATTCCAATTGTTGCCAAAATCGAAATGCCGGAAGCATTAGAAAACATGGATAAAATTGTGGCTTACTGTGACGCATTAATGGTGGCTCGTGGAGACCTTGGAGTGGAACTTCCTGCTCACGAAGTGCCATTGGTACAAAAAGACTTAATCCGCAGAGCTAAAACTGCCAGAATCCCTGTTATCGTTGCTACGCAAATGATGGAAACCATGATTACCAGCTTAACTCCTACCAGAGCCGAAGTTAACGACGTAGCTAACTCAGTAATGGACGGTGCTGATGCGGTAATGCTTTCGGGAGAAACTGCTGCCGGAAATTACCCAGTACAGGTAATCCAAAAAATGACTCAAATTTGTGAGGCCGTAGAAAACTCTGATTTAATTCAGGTACCACAAAACACTCCACAAATCAAAACGAATCGTTTTATCACAAAAACCATCTGTCGTCAGGCGGCTGAAATGTCTAATACGATTCAGGCAAAAGCAATTTCTACAATGACTAATAGTGGTTATACTGCTTTTCAATTATCAGCCTGGAGACCTAAAACTTCTGAAATTTTAGTTTTTACTTCAAACAAAAGAATCCTTACCCAATTGAGTTTACTATGGGGGGTTAGAACTTATTTCTACGACAAAGAAGAAAGTACCGACACAACTGTAACTGATATCAACAAAATCGCTAAAGAAAAAGGACATGTTGCAGCTGGTGATTATATCATCAATCTGGCTTCTATGCCTATTTCCGAAAAAGGAATGGTAAACACTATGAGAGTTTCAGAAATCAGTTAAATCTCTTTTCTTCAACACAAAAATACATTCAAAAGCAAATACAGCTTTTGAATAAAAAATAAAAATGACCGATTTTGAAATTCAATTTCGGTCATTTTTTTGTTTTCAAAACAGCATGATTAACCAGCAATAAGTTATACGAAATCAATTATTTACAAATTGATATTTTGAATTTCTATTTTTCGTAACTTGTACAGTATAACCTAATACCCAAAAAATCATGAAAAAGTCTCAATTATTTATCTTTGGTGCTGCGTTATTAACAGCACTGATTATTTCCTGTAATCAAAAGCGAAACAACTTAGTCAACACCTGGAAAGTTACCGGAGTAGAAGCCAAAACACCTCAGCTTGATTCTGTCAAAAACGACATTCTAAGCAATGGAACTTTGACTTTTACTAAGGACGGACATGTAAGCGGCTATCTGGAAAGCGAAATAAATGACGGTACCTATGCCTTGACCAAAAAAGGCAAAAATCTGGTCATCAAAGATGAAAACGGCACTCCATTCTCTTTTGAAAGCACCATAACAGATGACCAAGTGATATTAGACAGCGATAAAATGAAGATTACACTGAGCAGTAATTAAACATTTCAATATCTTAAACAAAAAAGTTTCATTGCTACAAATAGGTTTGTGGAAATGAAACTTTTTATTTTAACCAATTCAATACCACAAAAAAAGAACAATCTGTAATCCCAAAAGTCCAATAATTATATGGAAATTTACATCCTGAAATAATCTAAGGTAAAATGACACAAATTAGCATACTGGGTTGCGGATGGCTGGGATTGCCTTTGGCGAAAGCCTTACTGAAAGAAAACTTTTTAGTTAAAGGTTCAACCACATCAACCGAAAAACTGGAAACATTAACAAATGCCGGAATTCAAAGCTTTTTATTAACCTTAGATTCCAATACTGTTCCGAATATATTTGCTGATTTTTTAGCAGGAAGCAAAACCCTGATTATTGCCATTCCGCCTAAATTAAGAGGAAAAAACAAGGATTATTCCGATGCTCAGCATAATTCTTTTGTCAAAAAAATCGAAAATCTATTGCCTTTTATTGAAAAATCTTCTGTAGAAAACGTGCTTTTCATCAGTTCGACAGCAGTTTACGGTGAAGCTAATGAGATAATTGACCAAAACAGTCCTGCTGTTCCTGTTACCGAAAGCGGTAAACAATTATTGGAAATTGAGCAATTATTATTAGCGAATACTCATTTCAAAACTACTATTTTGCGTTTTGGAGGTTTAATTGGCGAAGACCGCAATCCCGCACGATTCTTAGCCGGGAAAGAAAATGTTCCTAATCCCGAAGCGCCAATCAACTTAATTGATCTCAAAGATTGTATCGGCATTATTCTGAAAATTATTGAAACAAACTGCTGGAACACAACTCTAAATGCGGTAACTCCTTTTCATCCCAGCAGGGAAGTCTATTATACCGAAAAAGCGGTAGCCGAAAATTTGGTTCCACCTACATTTAACTATCAAAATCCTTCGACAGGAAAAACCATTTTAAGTGATTATTTGATAGAAAAACTGAACTATACTTTTATAAAAAAAACATTATAACCCATTGCTTACTAAGATAAAAAACAGCTTTTCAACTAAAATCAATGCCATTGGACTACCCATTCTGGCACTGATTTGGGTTGGTTTTTTCTGGGGCACTACCTGGATTGCTTCCAAAGAAGGAGTGCGCTATATTCCGGGAATTCAAATGGCAGCTATTCGTCAGTTTATTGCGGGATTACTTTATATTGTCTTTTTTTTGCTTACTAAAGCTCCCTGGCCTAAAGGCAAACAATGGAAAACCATCGTTATCCTTGCCATTTTGAATTTTACCTTAAGTAATGGTTTGAGTACAGCGGGTGTAAAATACATCAGCAGCGGATTAGGTGCTATTATTGCTGCTATTTTCCCTATTTGGGTGGTACTCATTTCTTTTTTTAGAGGGGAACGTATTGCTAAATTAGCCGTAACAGGCACCCTGATTAGTTTTGCAGGTATTTGTGTTATCTTTTATGAACATCTGGGCGATTTCCTGATTCCTGATTTCAGACTGGGAATTATACTATCGGTTATTGCTACCATTACATGGGCTTTTGGCACCTTATATACCAAGAAAAAAGCAGCTACTTTCAATCCTTATTTCAGTCTTGGATTGCAAATGTTTATATCGGGTCTGCTTTTATTTGCCTACAACGGTGCTACCGGAATTTCGGTTAATCTTAACCAAATTCCGCTTAACACATGGCTTGCCATAGCTTATCTGGTCATTGTAGGTTCCTTAATCACTTTTACCGTTTTTATCTATTCCTTACAGCATCTCCCTCCCGAAGTCAGTAGTCTTTATGCCTATATGAATCCCGTGGTGGCGGTTCTTTTAGGTTCGATTATTTTTGGCGAAAGCCTGAGTATTTCAATTGCATTAGGCGGAATTGTCACTCTTTTTGGTTTGTACCTGGTCAATCAATCGCTACGAAAAAGCCGTAAAAAAACAAACATTTTAATTAAATAAAGAGCATCCTGATTTCCAATACAGTTTTTGTATTTTTGCAAAAAAAATTCATGAAATCTGTTTTATATAAATACCGCATTTTCATTGGTATCTTTGTAGTTTTTTCGGCAATTACGCTTAGTCTTTTTTACAATGCGCTAAAGCCTCAAAAAACGCTTCCTATTTACAATCCTGCCGATGTAAATCCGGAACTGGTGGACAGCACCGTGCAATATGTGAGTAAATACCATACAATTGCTGATTTTTCGTTTACGAATCAAAACGGAAAAACCATTACTCAAAAAGATTACGAAGGAAAAATTTATGTGGCTGATTTCTTTTTCACAACCTGTGGTACTATTTGCCCTAAAATGACCACCAATTTAGCCGAAGTTCAAAAAGCAATTCGCAATAATCCCA
Organism: Flavobacterium palustre; assembly: GCF_014639535.1. GTDB lineage: Bacteria > Bacteroidota > Bacteroidia > Flavobacteriales > Flavobacteriaceae > Flavobacterium > Flavobacterium palustre. Next base: position 559,068 of record NZ_BMGA01000001.1, read on the forward strand.
AAGTAATGTTGTTGTCGCACACCGTTTTTCCCGAAGTGGATAGTGTACCGGTGCTAAAAAGATATGCTTTAGATCATGGTGTTGACGATAGCAAATGGAATTTGGTTACGGGAGACAAAAAGGAAATTTATAAGATGGCCAGAAAATCCTATTTGGCTGTAAAACTGGGCAAACCCAGCCAATTATACGATATGGTTCATACCGAAAATTTTGTATTGGTAGATACTAAAAAAAGAGTTCGCGGTTTTTATGACGGTACTAAAAAAGAAGACATCCGGAAATTAATTGAAGACATTCAGTTTTTAAGCAACGGAAAAGAAGCAGATTAAAAAACAACTTTTATGCTTTAATTAACGCTATTTGAAGCATAAAACGCCGCAATTAGTATTCGATTTTACAATATAATACGTATTTTTACAATCTTAATTCAATCTAAATAAGACTTTGCGTACCACTATACATTCATTACGAAAAAACGAAAAAGCAATTATCAAAGATTTTGATATCGACATCATTCCTTTAAAGTTACTTGAAATGGGTTGCTTGCCGGGAAACACGGTCGAATTACTTCAAATAGCTCCTTTTGGAGATCCGTTGTATTTAGATGTCAATGGTTCTCATCTGGCTATTCGTCTGGAAACTGCCAAAGAAATTGAAGTAGAACTTATCAAAAATGCGCTTTAATGATTCATCAAAATATTAACGTAGCTTTAATTGGAAATCCCAACGTAGGGAAGACTTCGGTTTTTAATCAACTTACAGGTTTAAACCAACAGGTAGGGAATTATCCGGGAATTACGGTAGAGAAAAAAATAGGTTTTTGCAAATTGCCTCATAATATCAAAGCCAACATTCTTGATTTACCGGGAACGTACAGCTTAAACGCCAGTTCTATTGATGAAAATGTGGTAATAGAATTGCTTTTAAATAAAAACGACAAGTTGTATCCTGATGTCGCATTAGTAGTTTCTGATGTTGAAAATCTAAAGAGAAACTTACTGCTTTTTACCCAAATCAAAGACCTTGAAATTCCAACTATCTTAGTTATTAATATGGCTGACCGCATGGAAAGCAAAGGAATTTCTCTTGATATTCCGTTTCTGGAAGAGCAATTAAAAACAAAAATTGCACTAATCAGTTCGAGAAAATCACAAGGAATTGAGGAACTTAAAGACCTTATTGTAACCTACAAATCCATTTCGACCGAACCTTGTTTGAATGCCTCGATTATTGATAAAGAATATTTTAACAATTTACAAAAAGCCTTTCCGGACTTGTTATTGTACAAACTTTGGTTAGTAATCACGCAGGATGTTAACTTTTTAAATTTAGAAAGAAAAAAAATCCAGAGTTCGTTTACCAAATCGCACAGCGAATTAAAACGCTTACAGCAGCAGGAAACCATCAAACGTTACCAGTTTATCAATGATGTTTTAAAAGTAGGATTAACTGTTGACAGCAGTGTGGCAAAAGATTTTCGTTCTAAATTAGACCGTGTATTAACCCATAAATTTTGGGGATACATTATTTTCTTTGCCATTCTTTTTGTGATTTTCCAATCTATATTTAATTGGTCTTCAATTCCAATGGATTTCATCGACAGTACTTTTGCTTCCTTAAGTAATATGGCTGCCGAGGAACTTCCTTCGGGCATTTTAACCGATTTAATTTCACAGGGAATCATTCCCGGAATTGGAGGAATCCTGATTTTTATTCCACAAATTGCCTTTTTATTTCTATTTATCTCCATACTAGAAGAAAGTGGCTATATGAGCCGTGTGGTTTTTATTATGGACAAAATCATGCGCCGTTTTGGGTTATCAGGAAAAAGTGTCGTTCCGTTAATCTCCGGAACTGCCTGTGCCATTCCCGCGATCATGGCTACCCGAAATATCGAAAGCTGGAAAGAACGTCTCATTACCATTCTGGTCACTCCGTTTACCACTTGTTCGGCCCGATTACCCGTTTATGCCATTATCATTGCGCTGGTAATCCCTAATGACCGCATATTGGGATTTTTAAATCTTCAAGGACTGGCGTTGATGTTATTGTATCTTTTAGGTTTTGGGATGGCAATATTTTCGGCTTATATCCTGAATAAAATTATGAAAATAAGTGGCAAAACTTTCTTTGTAGTCGAAATGCCCAACTACAAACTGCCATTATTTAAAAACGTTGCCATCAATGTAGTTGAAAAAACAAAAGCTTTTATCTCGGGAGCAGGAAAGATAATCTTAGCTATTTCGATTATCTTATGGTTTTTAGCCTCTTACGGACCCGGAAAAGATTTTAACGAAGCCGAAACTATTGTAAAAGAAAGAACAGCCGAAAAGCCTTTAAACGAAGTAGATTTTGAAAATGCCGTTGCTTCTCAAAAACTGGAGAATTCATACATCGGGATTATGGGAAAAACCATCGAACCGGTTATTTCTCCCTTAGGATACGACTGGAAAATAGGTATTGCCATCATTAGTTCTTTTGCCGCCAGAGAAGTATTTGTAGGAACCCTGGCAACTATTTACAGCGTGGGCGGAACAGACAACGAAACGACTATTAAAAACAAAATGGCATCTGAAATTCATCCTGAAACAGGAACTAAAATATTCAATTTTGCCAGCGGAATATCGTTATTGTTATTCTATGCTTTTGCCTTGCAATGTGCCAGTACACTTGCCATCACTAAAAAGGAAACCAACAGTTGGAAATGGCCTCTGGGGCAATTACTTTTCATGAGTAGTTTTGCTTATCTGACAGCCTTATTAGCTTATCAAATTTTAAAATAAATCCGATATGTTTCAGGAAATTATAGCCTTTTTAATCCTTGGTATTGCCGTTGTTTATCTTTTTCAAAAATTCTTTTTAAAGAAGAAAAAAAAGGATAAAAATTGCGGAGGTGACGATTGTGGGTGTCATTAATATTTTCCGAACAGAAAAATTATTCAAAATTATTACCGCAAATTCGCAAATTATTTCTCTTTCAAAAGAAATTAAAATTTGCGAATTTGCGGTAAATTTTCTTTATACAACTAAGATAGTTTCACAAATAAATTACTGGCAATTTTATTCGAAATATTTAAATGTTGTTCACCCACTTTGATTCGAAGCGACAAATCGAAACTTTCTTTTCCTAAAATTTCAATTGTAGAACCCAAAGCAATTCCTTGTTTATCCAGGTATTTTAAAAATTCTGAAGATGTATCTTTTACCCCCACACAAATCCCTTTTTGTCCTTCAGCCAACTCCGAAAGTAATTGTTTATCAATTTTAGGAAGCAATCCCTGCGCATTAGGAATAGGATCACCATGAGGATCTTCGGTAGGATTCCCTAAAAAATCATCAAGTTTATTAATCAGTTTTTCCGATTTGATGTGTTCCAATTGTTCGGCAATATCATGCACTTCATCCCAGGAAAAAGCTAATTTTTCGACCAGGAAAACTTCCCAAAGACGGTGTTTTCTAACAATCATTTTAGCCTCTAATTTCCCCTTATCGGTTAGTGTAACACCCTGGTATTTTTTATAATTAACCAAATCTTTTTCGGCCAACTTCTTCAACATATCCGTCACCGAAGAGGCCTTAGTTTCCATTACTTCGGCAATGGCATTAGTGCTTACTCCCGATCCGGAAACTACGGTAAGATGGTATATCGCTTTAAGATAATTTTCTTCTGAAAAAGTCATTGGATTGCAGATTTTAGATTGCAGATTTTAGATTGCAGATTTTAGGAATCTGAAATTAAAATCTTAATACTTGATACAACTTACTTAATACTTTTATTTTTTAACAATCAACAAAGGTATCGAAATTTTATGTCTTAATTTATCGACGGTAGTACCAAAAACCAAATCTTTAAAGCCCGTATGGCCGTGAGTTCCCATCACCAAAATATCAAAACCGGCTTTGTTGACAATAGCAGGAATCACCTTATTAGGTTTACCAAATCCCAATTCGGTTGCTACGTTGAATCCTTTTTGCGAAAGCATCTCTTTGTATTGCAATAATAACTTCTCGTCGATTAAGGTTTCATGATCGTCTATTTTTTCGCCATAAACCATCGCTCCAACCGTTTCTACTACGTGAATCAAAGTATATTTAGCATCCATGCCTCCCAATTCGAAAGCACTGTTTAAAGCAATTTCATCAGCAGAAGAAAAATCGACCGAAACCGCTATATTTTTTTTAGTATAACTTTCTGATTTTGAAAATTGCAGTTTCAAATGGTGTGGTGAATGATTTTGAATGTCCTGTTTTGCCTTAGTAATAAAGGGTTTAAAAACAATAAAAAGTAGCAATCCTAAGAAGAAAAATGCCAACGGAACAACTGTAAGCCATAACACAATAGGATTTTCTGAAATTTCAAGCCAATCTGTAATTTCATTATAAACTAATTTGGCATTCAGTGAAACAATAATCGAAGCAATAATCCAGGCAGCAATTTGAGTGATTCTGGAAACCTGAAATCCTTTCATTTTTGTTTTATCACTCACAAAATGGATCAACGGAATGATAGCAAAACCCAATTGTAAACTCAAAATTACCTGACTTAAAATCAATAATTTTCCGGTTACGCTTTCGCCAAAAACATAAATCACAATAACTGCCGGAACAATGGCAATTAATCGGGTAATGATTCTTCGTACCCAAGGTTGGATTCTTAAATTCAAATAACCCTCCATCACAATTTGTCCTGCCAAAGTTCCTGTAATTGTCGAACTTTGTCCCGCTGCAATTAAGGCTACAGCAAATAAAACAGGTGCCCATTTAGTCCCTAAAAGAGGTTGTAAAAATTTATGAGCATCCTGAATTTCGGCAACTTCATACATTCCGTTTCTGTAAAATGTGGCTGCTGCCAAAATTAAAATAGCAGCATTGACTAAGAAAGCTAAATTCAAAGCAATGGTCGAATCGATAAAATTATATTTCAATGCCTGCTTGATTCCAGCCGGACTTCTGTCAAAATTTCTGGTTTGTACTAATGAAGAATGCAGGTACAAATTGTGCGGCATAACCGTTGCCCCGATAATCCCGATGGCAATATACAAAGCGGCTTCACTAGGTATCGAAGGCACTAAACCATAGACTACTTTATCCAGTTCAGGCTGGGCAAAAATCATTTCGAAAACAAACGAAAACCCAATAATTGCTACTAATACAATAATAAAAGCTTCCATTTTTCGGATACCTTTATTAATTAAAAAAAGCAGTAAAAAGGTATCCAGAACCGTGATTAAAACCCCTTCAATAAGCGGAATATCAAACAATAAATTAATCCCGATTGCCATTCCTAAAACTTCGGCAAGATCGCAGGCAGCAATAGCTATTTCGGCTAAAAAATAAAGAATATAATTAACCGGTTTAGAGTAGGTTTCTCTTGAGGCCTGCGCCAAATCACGCTGGGTAACAATTCCAAGTCTTGCGCTTAAACTTTGCAACAACAAAGCCATTAAATTACTCATCAATAAAACCCATAACAACGAATAACCAAACTGACTTCCTCCTGCAATATCAGTGGCCCAGTTTCCGGGATCCATATAACCCACGCTTACCAAATAAGCAGGACCAAAAAAAGCAAGTATCTTTCTAAAAACGGACTTTTTATTCTGTGTTGAAACGGACTGATGAACTTCTTCGAGTGATTTTCCCATTGTATTGTAACTAATTAAGGCAAATATATAGAAAAATCACATGAATCAAATATTTTTTTTAGTCAAGTCTAAATTTAAGCGCATCACGGGCACAAGCCCGATAATGTAAAATTGACTTCTTTGACCAAATAATTTTCAGGAAGCTTAAAACAGGGTTCTACCTAATCCAAACAAGTAACCAAATGGCATTTTAAGAAAAAAAACGTCTAATACACCATACAGAATAACTATTTTTGGTCATGAAAACAGTGCGGGACACTAATTTTCTTTCAAAAAATAACTCAAGGGCATACAGCAATGTATGCCTTTTTTGTATGATAAAGAATTCATTTAGAACTTAAACAATTGGTTTTCTGAATTAATTTAAAATTTTGTTTCGTTAATCAAATATTATTTTTAGTTTTGTCTAAATATTTGTTTATTACAAACTAAATCATAATTGTGAAAAATCTAATTTTATCTTTTGTCTTTCTTTTACCAACACTTATTTTAGCTCAAACCAGCATCAAGGGAAGGATTATGTCGGAAGGAACACCATTGCATCAGGCTAACCTTGTTTTAAAGAAATCCAAGCTTTCGACTATGAGCGATACAGAAGGTTTTTATACTTTTAAAAACATCAATCCGGGCGAGTATGAAATTGTTGCTTCCTATTCCGGTTTAAAAACTGAAACTCAAAAAATCATTATTACTGATACTACTGCGGTTATTATTGATTTTTATCTAAAAGAAAATAATACTCTGGATGAAGTGGTGGTTACAGGAACACTCAAAGCGGTTAACCGTATGGAAAGTCCGGTTCCTGTAGAGGTTTACAAACCGGCTTTTTTCAAAAAAAATCCAACCGCCAATGTTTTCGAAGCTTTGCAAAACGTCAATGGTGTACGTCCACAATTAAATTGCAATGTTTGTAATACGGGAGATATTCACATCAACGGACTCGAAGGACCTTATACTTTAGTTTTAATAGACGGAATGCCTATTGTGAGCGGACTTTCAACCGTTTATGGTTTATCGGGAATCCCTAACTCTTTACTGGAACGAATAGAAATCGTAAAAGGACCTGCTTCTTCACTTTACGGAAGTGAAGCTGTAGGTGGTTTAATCAATATTATTACTAAAAACCCAAAAAATGCAGCTGTTTTCTCAGCTGATGCTTTTACTACCGATTGGGGAGAAATGAATATTGATTTAGGTTTCAAAGGAAATGTCAGCAAAACGGCTTCGGTATTAACCGGAATTAATTATTTCAATTACAGCAATCCTATTGATAACAATAACGATAATTTCACTGATGTAACTTTGCAAGACCGAACTTCAGTTTTTCAAAAATGGAACTTCAATCGAAAAAGCAACAAACTGTTTTCCATGGCCGGACGCTTTTTCTACGAAGACCGATGGGGTGGTGAATTGCAATGGGAGAAAAAATACCGCGGCGGAAGTGATGTTTATGGAGAAAGTATCTATACCAAACGCTGGGAATTATTAGGAGCTTATGAATTGCCTTTTACAGAAAAGATGCTGTTTTCTTTTTCATACACCGATCACGATCAAAATTCGGTTTATGGGAATACTCCCTATCTGGCAAAACAACGCATCGGTTTTGGACAATTGACTTGGGACAAAAAAATAGCATCACATGATATGCTCTTTGGAACAGCTCTCCGTTATCAATATTATAACGACAATACACCTGCAACAACACAGGAAGACATTAATTGGATTCCGAGTTTATTTGTTCAGGACGAAATAACTTTAGCCGAAAAACACAAATTGCTTTTAGGCGCACGCTATGATTACAACCGCAATCACGGTTCTATTTTTACACCCAGACTGGCATACAAATGGAAAATCAACGATAATAATATTGTTCGATTCAATACCGGAACCGGTTTTAGAATTGTCAATCTGTTTACCGAAGAACATGCCGCTCTGACCGGATCTCGCGATGTAATTGTTTTAGAAGAATTAAAACCCGAACGTTCGTACAATGCGAATTTGAATTACCTGAAAAAAATATACACTAAAAACGGCAATTTCATCGGCTTGGAAACCTCGGCATGGTACACGCATTTTACCAATTCGATTATACCTGATTATGATACTAATCCGAATCAGATTATTTATAAAAATTTAGATGGATATGCCATTACCAAAGGAATCAGTACCAATATTGATATGGTTTTTCAAAACGGTCTCAAAGTCATTGTAGGTGCAACGTTAATGGATGTTTCCAAAACCGAAGACGGAATAAAAACCCGTCAGATGTTGACCGAAAAATTTACAGGAACCTGGGCTATTTCGTACCGAATTAACAAACTTTTCCTGGATATAGATTACACCGGAAATCTCTACGGACCGATGCGTTTACCTACTTTGGGCGAATTGGATCCGAGAAAAGACTATTCGCCTACCTGGAGTATTCAAAACATTCAGTTCACTTTCAATAAATTTAAAAATATCGAAATTTATGCCGGTATAAAAAATCTGTTGAACTGGACCCCGAACAAAGGAAATCCGTTTATTATTGCCCGCGCCAACGATCCATTCGACAAAAATGTTGAATATGACACTAACGGAAATGTTCAGGCAACTCCTGATAACCCGTATGCTTTGACTTTTGATCCAGGTTATGTTTATGGTCCCAACCAAGGCATTCGCAGCTTTTTCGGATTGCGTTATACTTTAAAATAAGGATGAAAAAACTCGTTTTCATAGTACTGTTTTTCTTTTGGGCAATTCCATCGGGTTTTGCCCAATTGAAAACACATACGTTTGAAGAAGCAGAACAATTATCGAAAGAAAACCCAAAACCCATTATTGTTTTCATTCATACCAATTGGTGCAAATACTGCAAATTGATGGAGAATTCCACTTTTAAAAATCCTGAAATTATCTCCATACTCAACGACAGCTTTTATTTTGTCACTTTAGATGCTGAAGACAAAAAAGACATTACTTTCAACAAACATACCTTTCAATACAAACCCACCGGAACCAATACCGGTATTCACGAACTTGCAACAGCATTAGCTACTAGCAACAATCAGGTCACTTATCCTACATTGACTATTTTAGATCCGGACTATTCTATCTTATTCCAGCAAGCTTCATATCTAAAAGCCCAAGACTTACTTGAAATTCTTGAGAAAATAAAATAATTGGTTACTTTTGGGAAGCATCTTCTAAAACCAATATGAAACACTACCATTATATTTTTACCGGAACAGGCCTCGCTGCTTTAATGACGGTCTATAAAATGGTCTCATCCGAAAAATTTAAAGACAAAACTATTTTACTTTTAGATGAAAATCCTAAAAAAACCAACGACCGAACCTGGTGTTTCTGGGAAAAAGAAAATGCAATTTGGGACTCCATCGTTTCAAAAAAATGGGATTCGGCTTTGTTTGCTAATGAAAATTTCAATCGAAATTTAGAAATTCAACCCTATCAATACAAAATGATTCAGGGATTGGATTTTTACAATTTGGTTTTTGAATTACTTATAAAACAAAAAAACATCACTTTTTTAAATGAAAAAGTAACTGATATTAACGAATTGGAAAAGCATGTTTATGTGGCTACTGAAAATAATTCGTTTACTTGTGATCAGGTTTTTAATTCCGTTTACAACAAAGCTGTTGTAAGCAATCAAACGAAATTTCCGGTTTTACAGCAGCATTTTATTGGTTGGAAAATAAAATCAGAAGAGGCCGTTTTCAGTCCGGAACAGGCTACTTTTATGGATTTTTCAGTAGCTCAAAAAGGAAACACACGTTTTATGTATGTTTTGCCAACATCTGAAACCGAAGCTTTACTGGAATACACCTTGTTTTCGCATTCGCTTTTAGCAAAATCAGAATACGAAAATGAGATTGAAAATTACATCAAAAAACTCGTCATTAAAAACTACCAAATCATCGAAAAAGAACAAGGCAGCATCCCGATGACTTGTTACCCATTTTGGAAAAAAAACACCAAAAGAGTACTCAACATAGGTACTGCCGGCGGATGGACAAAAGCCAGCACAGGTTATACTTTTAAAAATGCGGATAAAAAATCTTCACAATTAGTAGCTTTTCTTCAACAGGAAACGGACTTTAAAAAATTCCACCGTAAAACTAAATTCTGGTTTTACGACCTGCTTTTATTGGATATTCTGGACAGAAAAAATGAATTGGGTTCCCGCATTTTTTCTTCGATGTTTAAAAACGGAAATCCGGCACTGATTTTTAAATTTCTGGACGAAGAAACTTCAGTAATTGAAGATATTCAAGTGATTTTAAAATGCCCAAAATTGCTTTTTATAAAAGCATTATTACAATCAGGCCGCTATTTATAAAGTTCACAAAAGGCTATCAAACTATAACAAAACTTTATAATCCAAACCAAGTAATTCGGGAGATTCTTTGTAACTTTGCCTATTCAAAAATTACAAATTTAAACACAAGAGATATGTATCCACAAGAAATGGTAATTCCAATGCAGGCGGAACTAACAGCTGCAGGATTTCAAGATTTACATAGTGCACAAGAAGTTGATAACGCTATCAAAGCGGAAGGAACAACATTAGTAGTTGTTAATTCAGTTTGCGGTTGCGCTGCAAGAAATGCACGTCCGGGAGCAAAAATGAGTTTAGAAGGTGCTAAAAAACCGGATCATTTAATTACTGTTTTTGCAGGTGTTGATAAAGAAGCGGTTGATGCAGCCAGACAACACATGTTTCCTTTTCCTCCATCATCTCCATCTATGGCTTTGTTCAAAAACGGAGAATTGGTTCACATGTTAGAGCGTCACCACATTGAAGGTCGTCCGGCTGAAATGATTGCTGAGAACTTACAAGATGCTTACAACGAATTTTGCTAATTTAAGCACAAAAGACACAAAATAATTTACCGCAGATTCCACACACAATAGTGAATTTGCGGTTTTTTGTTTTAAACCATTAAGAAATTTAGGAAATTTAGGATCTAATATTTAACCGCAAAGGACTCAAAGCCTTTTCGCAAAGAAAGCAAAGATTAAAGATAAAGGAACTCTTCTTAACCGAGCTTAATACCTTAATGGTTAAAAAACTTAACGAACTTTGCGAAAAACCTTTGCATCTTTGCGGTAAAAAACCTTGGAAAAAGAACTCAAAAATATCTGCTTCACTGTTACAGAAAACGGAATTCAAATCCCCATTACAACACGTCATGGCAGATATCCCAGTCTAATGTATTTGCTTAAGGAAGAATTGCAATTGGAAAGTTTTGGCGAATGCGGTGGCGTAGGACGATGTGCGACCTGTGTGGTACAAACCTCCGGAATTACGGGAAATTCAGCCGTAAAAGACCGCAACGAACCCGCAACCTTATCCAAATTGGGATTTGACGAAGCCAATATTCGGCTTTCCTGCCAAATCTATATTACCGCTGATTTAAACGTAAACGATGCCGAAATCAAAATTTTGGAACTGTAATGCTACTTCACTTCTTGAATTGCATTACTGTCAATCCAGCCTTCGCTTCCGTCAGTTAACTGGATTTTTTTCCAGTTATCTACCGTTTCTTTTACAAAGACTTTGGTTCCTTCGTGCAAAATTACAACGCTGTTTCCCTTATTCTGAGGTTCACTTTTTACGTCGGTCATTTCGGCAAAAACAATCGCCGGTCTTTCCTTTTTAAAATGACTTTTCTCAAAAATAGCCGAAGCAACACTGATTAATAAAAGTAAAAACAGGACAAACATTCCGGCAAAAAACAACCTTTTGTGCAATGTTAAAGCCGAAAAATAATATCCTAAAAATGATACTAAAAACAACACCGAAAACCCAACCGAAATCCAGGCCCAGCTGTTGTAATGACAGATAGCTGTGAAATCACGCAGCAATTTTGCAAATCCTACTGTAGGAACAACTTTTATCTCATCTACCGTACGTTTTTGAGCAAATTTCAAGTTGTTGAGAATCTCGCTATCATTAGGATTCAGCACCAAAGCTTTCTCGTAATTATAAATAGCCGGCGCTACTTTATTCAATTTATAATAACAATTCCCCAAATTAAAATACAACTCTGCCGAATGTTTTTTAGCCGTCAATTCGGACGTATAAGCATCAATGGCTTGTTCATATTTACCACTTTTATACAAACTATTTCCTTTTTCAAAATTATTTTGAGCAAAGAAAACCTGGCTTACTAATACTATTATATAAACTATATTTTTCATAAAATTATTTTAAACACAAAGAATTAATTATTGTCTTATTTAAACAATCCTACTTTTACTAAGCCGTAGTGCATTATATATACATTTTTATAGCCACCCCGCCCGTTGGGCACTCCTCCAGAGGAGGGGAATTTCGAACGTCATTCCCCTCTTTTAGAGGGGTGGTCGAAGACCGGGGTGTTTTTATTTCGTTTTCAGTCATTATTTTTGTGCCCTTTGTGGTTATCTTCTTTAACTAAGCTGCTTTTCTAAATCCGAAATTATACTTACCGCTTTTTCATAATCTTTCTGAATACTTGCACTCGACGAAGGTGCGTATCGGGCAAACTCACAGTTTTCTGTTAGAGTGATAAACTCATTTACAGCTTCCGGATTCGCATTTTTAGACAACAAAATTTCTTTGATATTGTCTTTACTCATCTCGGAAGTTTCAATATGCAGTTTAGCCTTCAGGAAATTGTGCATTGCTTTTTCCAATGCCACATAAAACGGTTCTTTGTTGTTGATATGCTTTTTAGCTTCCGACAAATATTTCTTAGCCAGGCGGTTATTTCTCTTGATTCGGTTACCTACAACATCGCCGTCAATGGCTTCTTTTTTCTTCTTAGCCAATACAATGACAGGTATTAATCCAAAAGGAATCAGCAATAAACTGTAGAATAATTTGGAACCAAAAAAATCTTTAATTACCATTGGTTCTAACTTGGTTTCCAATTTGATATACTTGAATTGCTCATTAGCAACCGCTGTATTTTTTTGACTTCCGGACGGAGTTGCAACTGCATCAGTAGGAGTTGGTCCATCAAGAACACTTATCACTATTTGCTGCGAAGTAATAGTTTTATATCTTCCTGTTTTTAAATCAAAATAAGAAAACTGCAACGGTTTTATAGGATAATCGCCTTTGTATTGCGGGATAATAGTGTAACTATCGGATATTTTCCCTGTCATTCCCGAAAGCGGTGTATTTACCTTCTCATTATGTACCGCATCATACATTTCTAAAGCATTAGGAACTTCGGGTTTTGGCAAATTAAATAATTTTAAATTCCCTTTTCCGGCTACACTTACTACTAAATCCAGACTTTCACCATTTTTAAGACTGGTTTTTGTTGGCGTAACTCTAAAATCAAAACTACCTACAGCACCCGAAAAATCAGCAGGTTTTCCTGCTTCAGGCAATGCTTTTACCGAAATAGTCTTAGCTCCGGTAGAAACTCTTTTACGATCTTCTTTGATAAGCATTTGTCCAAACACATTTCTGCGATTAGTAGGCAACTGCACATCAATATCCAAAGAAAGCGGTTCAATGGTTAGTTTTCCTGATTTTTGAGGATATAAAACTACTTTTTTAAGTACGATATAACGGAAATTCTGCCCCCTGAACATTCCTTCTTCGACAACAAACTGCTTAACATCAATATTTTGACTCCAAAAATCATTGTATTTTGGTTTGTTTACTTCTGCCGAATTTGTGATTCCGATGTTATTAAAATACAATTTATAAACCAATGTAATAGGCTCATTGATATACGGATTGGTTTTTGAAACATCGGCAACTAAATACAAATTATGATCGGCCGAAACACTAATATCATTAGGATCTCTAGGCTGCTCAACAGCATTAGTCACATTTACTTTTACCGGAGAAGTTTTATAGATCTTTCCGTTGTATTCGATAGTTGCCTGCTTGATAACTAAAGTTCCTTTTTGATTTGGCAAAAGATAATACGTATAAATCTTTTCAAAAGAACTTCTACCGTTTATCCACGACTGGCTCACCTGTTGCATGGGACCGGCTACAACACGAAAACCTTCAAAAGAAGGTTCGTCAAAATTGTCTCCATCAATATTCATGAAAAAATCAACTTGTAATCTTTCGTTGAGACCAAGCGTGTTTTTGCTCACCCGGGTCTCAAACTGTACCTGAGCCCAAAGCCCCTGAAAACTTAACAATATGAATACTAAATATCTTTTCATTTTTATGCAATCCTTATTCTTTTATCTGAATACATTTTTGTAATTGACATTACCAGTCTTTTTCTGTTTGAACCGGTTTCCCTTTTACTTTTTTAGCGTTAACCTTATCCTGAATTTTCTTTTCTTCATTATTAACCGCATCTAAAAGATTTTCTAAACGTTCTTTAGAAATTCCACCGGGTTGTGGCTTTGGCGGCTGATTAGGATCTTGCTTGTCTTTTCCTTCTTTCTTATCCTGATTTTGCTTGTCTTGATTTTGTTTGTCCTGATTCTTTTTATCCTGGTCTTTTTTATCCTGATCCTGCTTATCCTTATTTTTGTCTTTGTTTTTATTTTTGTCCTTGTCGTTTTTATCGTTTTTTGGAGGATTTTCTTTTAGCATCTTTTTAGCCAATGCAAAATTGTATCGGGTTTCCTCATCATTAGGATTGTTCCTCAACGCATTTTTATAAGCTTCTACCGCTTCGGTATAATTTTTCTCTTTCATAAATACATTTCCCAAATTGTGAAGCGCTTTGTGTCTTTGGATGCTCGATCTGGCATGTTGTAAAGCTTTTGCATAGGCATATTTGGCCTCAGAAGCCTGATTTTGCTTATAAATAGCATTCCCTAAATTATAAGGCGCAACGGAACGATTGGGAAACTTAGAATTAGATATTCTGTAATCAGCTTCTGCTTCTGCATATCTACTTTCATTGTATGCTTCATTTGCTTTAGGCAGCGTTTTGTCTTTTTCCTGTGCAAAAACGCCTCCCAGCCCTAAAAACAGCAATGTCAAAAAAGTAAATCTGTATTTTATAAAATTCTTCATTTTCATTCTTTTATGTTCTTTCCGGAGGAATTGACATTTATTTTTCTTCGTTAAACAGGTTTAACTTCTTCACCCAATTGGTTTTTTTCTCTAAAAGGAATAAATCCAAAAATAACAGCACAAAGGCAAATCCTAAAAACCATTGAAATTGGGATTGAAAATCGGCCATTTGAGTCGATTCAAATTCGGTTTTCTGAATATTATCTAATGTTTTCCTAATATACTCCACAACTTCTTTGGTATTATTTCCGCTTACATAACCTCCTTTAGTCGCTTTAGCTATAGCTTCTAAATCAGGTTGATTTAATTTGGTAATGACTACTTCGTCATTTTGATCTCTTTTATAACTTTGTACAACACCATTTACTCTTAACGGAATAGTTCCACCTTTTGGAGTTCCTATTCCCACTGTAACGATGCGCATTCCCAGTTTATTAGCTTCTTCGGCTGCATCCTGCGCTCCTTCGGAATGATCTTCTCCATCCGAAATTAAAATCAATAACTTAGAAGTTTTGCTTTTTTCATCAAAATAAGTTGCCGATAATTTAATGGCCTCATCCAGCGAAGTTCCCCTGGAAGAAACAATATCAGTATTCATGCTTTGCAAAAACATCTTGGCTACACTATAATCGGTTGTGATAGGTAAAACCGGAAAAGCGCTTCCGGCATAAGCCACAATTCCTATTCGGTCACTCCCTAACTGATTGATAATTTGTGAAACTACTTGTTTACTTTTCTCCAATCTGTTGGGCGCTACATCTTCGGCAAGCATACTTTTAGAAACGTCCATTGCAAAAACAATATCAATTCCTTCTCTTTTTACCGTTTCTAATTTTGTTCCAATTTTAGGATTAACCAATCCGATAATTAGTCCTAATAATGCCAAAACAAGCACTACCAATTTTAAAACAGGTTTAAAAACAGAACGCTCCGGACTTAGTTTTTTTATAATTTCCAAATCCCCAAATTCCTGTTGTTTTTTTCTTTTCCAATACATATTGAAAAGAAAAAGCAACACCACAAGAGGCAGTATAATAAGTAAGTACAAATATTTTTTTTCGTCTAATTCCATAAATTATATAAATTCCAATAAAAAAATTCCAAATTCCAAATTTCCATTCTAACCATTGGAATTTGGAATTTAAAAAATTGATTTTTGTTTTATTTAAGAAATATTGAATTACTTAAATTCAATATTTCTTAAATAAAGCTTCTGTAAACCGTATTTCTCAATCCTATTTCGAGTAAAACTAAAAATCCGGCTAACCACACAAAAGCTCTGTATTTTTCGTCATAATCATAAAATTTCAACTCTTCTATTTCAGTTGTTTCCAGTTTATTAATCTCGGCATAAATTTCTTCCAACCTATTATTACTGGTAGCTCTAAAATACCTTCCATCGGTTTTTTGAGCAATGCTTCGCATCAGTCGCTCATCGATTTCCACTTTCATCATTTGAAACAAAAACTCTCCATTGGCACCAATAGCATAAGGAAACATTGCCATTCCATTGGTTCCAATTCCAATAGTATATACTTTTATTCCGTATTGTTTAGCAATATCGGCTGCCGTTTCCGGTTCTATAAAACCGGCATTATTAACACCATCAGTCAGTAAAATAATTACTTTACTCTTGGCCTGACTGTCCTTCAATCGGTTCACGGCTGTTGCTAATCCCATCCCAATTCCGGTTCCGTCCTGTAAAACATTATCGTATTTGATACTTCCTATAGCTTCTTCAACAATAGCTTTATCACTGGTTACAGGCGTTTTTGTATAAGCTTCAGAGGCATAAACCACTAATCCAATTCGATCATTAGGTCTTTGTTCCACAAAATCAATTGCCACTCTTTTCAAAGCTTCCATACGATTAGGCTTCAAATCCTTGGCAAGCATACTTCCTGAAACGTCCACCGCCATGACAATATCAATTCCTTTAGTAGTTTTGGTTTTATTACTGATATCTACTGTTCGGGGTCTTGCCATAGCCACGATTAAAGAACTTAACGCTAATAATCGAAGCACATTCAAATAAGGCTTTAGCTTTGCTAATGTTGATGGCGAAGTTTTAAAACCTTTAATCGAACTCACTTTTAAAGTTGCCGATTGCTGATTTTTCTTTAAAACCAACCAAATAACAGCCATTGGAATCAAAAGAAACAACCAAAAAAACTCCGGATTTAAAAAAGTTATTTTTGCCATTATCTACTTTCTTGTTTTAATTCAACTGAGCTTAATACGCGCTCTGAAATTTCATTTGCATATTGATCACCTTCCTGATGTAAAATCAAAATTTGTTGTAATCCTCCTTCATGACTAAACAATAATACTTCATAATAAACTCTTTCTTTATCATTGGTTATTGGATTTTCTCTTGAAAAAGTTCCATAAGCTTTTAAACCGGAAACGCCTTCTCTGGTTTCATAATCCTCCTGTTTTACAATCATGTTTTGTGCTCCTTGCAATTCTAAAGTTTGCAGATACAGTTCCATTGATTTTTTCAAATCAACCTGACCTTCCTGTTTGTATTTAAAAGTGGCAACCATCAAATAAAACTGATCTATCAAACTGCCATAAACAAAAGACTGCATTTCTTTCACTAATGCCAAACCTTCTTTAGGCAATGTTTTGGTTAAATCGGTACGCACTAACACCTTAGGCGTTTCGATTTTTATTGCCGGATTTCCGTACTCGCTCTTCACCCATTCGCCCTCAAGCAATTCTTTTGACGGATGCCCAATGATATTGTCTTTAACATAATCAAAACCTTTAGTTACCATCAGGAAAATAGTGGTTGCCATCAATAAGAAAACAACCGTTGCAATGGCTGTAATAATATTTTGCCTTCTTTTTTTCTTTAATTGAATCGCAATTTGTTTCTGTCTTTGTGCTTCGTTCAACAAAACGTCATCTTCAACAGCAACTTCTACCGGAATCGAACTGTCTAAGGTTAAAATTGCTTTTTGGATTTTATTTCGGTCTTCGGTAATTTCAAATTCCAAAGGTTTGGATTTGGCAAATTTTACCAAATCGGCCTGTTTCAAAACTCTTTCCAGATTTACAATAGTTTCGGGAGTAAGCGTCATTTTCTTTTTCACAGAGGCGGCTCTTAATCCGGCAATCAACTCTGATGTTGTGCTTTCCATCGCCGGAATTTCTATGGCTTCTTCAATATAATTTCGGGCAATATCAGTCAGTTCACTATAATACTCTTTTATTTCTCCTTTTTGCCAAAGCTCTTTCTTTTCTAAGTTATTCAACAAACTGGTGGCTTTTTCTATAGGAGTTTTATAAACTTCTTCTTCTATTTTTTTCTTTTGCTTATGTTTTAAGAAGAAATATACTCCCGCAGCAATTATATGAATAAGCAAAAATCCCAAAAGGTATTTCCACCAGTTGCCAATAGAATCATTAGCCGGTTGAATCCCCTTAATGTCATACATTTTTTGTCTTAAAGTATCCACCTGAACATTGGCTACCTCAACGGGAATAGACTCTGTTGAATACGTTTTATTATTGATAAGTACTTTGACACTGGGAATTACATAACGACCTGAATCAAATTGTGTTAATCCGTACTTTTTAATCAACTCATAACGGTCGTTATTTTTTACGGTATCAACAGGATAAGACCGGATTACCTCAAGAGCACCAAAGTTTTTTAAATTTGGGAAAACCACCTTAGACAAAGTATCTACGGATGTTTTTAGTGTTAACTTAAACTCGGCACCAATTTTATTTTTTGTAGTATCGATACTGGTTGCTACTCTTTTTTGTTGCGCAACAATAGTGGTAGAAATCAGTAGTAATAAGAAGAATATCTGTTTTTTCATGTTTTTAAAACATTTGTTTTTCAACTCCTTCTTTTTAGGAAGGCTGGGTAGGGATTCTTACCTCGATTTAAAATAACCCAATAATTTAGTTACATAGCTTTCATCAACTCTTGTATTTACTACGCCAGAACCCGATTTACTGAAAGTTTCTTTGAAATAATTCAGCTGATCATGATAATACTTTTCATAATTCATTCGAACTGCCTTAGAACCGGTATCAATCAATTGCATTTCGCCCGTTTCGGCATCCAGCATGGGAACCATTCCCAAATTGGGCATTTTTTGTTCACGAATGTCATACACTCTAATTCCTGTAATATCATGTTTTTTTGCAGCAATTTTCAAAGTTTGCTCATAATCATCCGACATAAAATCGGAAATCATAAATACAATGGCTTTCTTTTTTTGCGTACTCGACAAAAATTTCAATGCCTGGGCAATATCAGTTTTATGGCTTTTAGGTTCGAATTCTATCAATTCACGAATAATACGTAAAACGTGTGATCTTCCTTTTTTGGGCGGAATATATAATTCGATTTGGTCAGAAAACAAAATCAAGCCAATTTTATCATTGTTTTGTGTAGCCGAAAAAGCCATCGTTGCAGCAATCTCTGTTACGATGTCTTTTTTAAATTGGTTTTTAGAACCAAAACTTTCCGAACCCGAAATATCCACCATTAACATCATGGTTAATTCGCGTTCTTCTTCAAAAACTTTTACGTGTGCTTCATTGTAGCGGGCAGTAACATTCCAATCAATATTTCGAATATCATCTCCATATTGGTATTGACGCACTTCGCTAAAAGTCATTCCACGTCCTTTGAAAGAAGTATGATATTCCCCTGAGAAGATATGATCACTCAATCTTCGGGTTTTGATTTCTATTTTTCGTACTTTTTTTAAAAGCTCTTTTGTATCCATTTTTTTCAGTGGTCAGTGATCAATGAGCAGTGGTCAGTCATTTTAGCAGCCTAAACTGCTGACTTAACACTGAATACTGCAAACTCAATTTAAGGTACTTCTACTTCATTGATGATTTTGTTGATAATATCAACAGAAGTGATGTTCTCGGCTTCGGCTTCATAAGTTACGCCAACTCTATGACGCAATACATCATGAACCACAGCACGAACATCTTCAGGAATTACATATCCTCTGCGTTTGATAAAAGCATAACATTTAGCCGCATTAGCTAAATTAATACTACCACGAGGTGAAGAACCAAAACTGATTAATGGTTTCAAATCAGCCAGTTTGTATTTTTCAGGGTAACGAGTAGCAAAAATAATATCCAGAATGTATTTCTCGATTTTTTCGTCCATATACACTTCACGTACTGCTTCCTGCGCACGTAAAATTTGCTCGATAGAAACTACCTGATTTACCTTATCATAACTTCCTGTCAGGTTTTGACGAATTACCAAACGTTCTTCATCCATTTTTGGATAATCAATTACCGTTTTTAACATAAAACGATCGACTTGCGCTTCCGGCAATTGATAGGTTCCTTCTTGCTCGATTGGATTTTGCGTAGCTAAAACCAAAAACGGTTTTTCAAGTTTAAATGTAGTATCGCCAATAGTAACCTGCTTTTCCTGCATAGCCTCTAACAATGCAGATTGTACCTTTGCCGGAGCACGGTTAATCTCATCGGCAAGAACGAAATTAGCAAAAATAGGTCCTTTTTTTATCGAGAATTCATTTTGTTTAATGTTATAAATCATTGTCCCTACAACATCGGCAGGCAATAAATCCGGTGTAAACTGGATTCGGCTAAACGAACCATGAACCGCTTTAGAAAGCGTATTAATCGCTAAAGTTTTAGCTAATCCCGGAACACCTTCCAGTAAAATATGTCCCTGACCTAATAATCCAATCAATAATCGTTCAACCATGTGCTTTTGACCCACAATCACCTTGTTCATTTCCATAGTAAGAAGATCGATAAAAGCACTCTCTCTTTCTATCTTTTCATTGATTGCTCTAATGTCTAAAGTCGCTGTATTCTCTTCCATAAAATTATTTTTAATCTCTTGAATTTAATGCCTTAGTTTTGAGAGTGCAAATTGAATTTTTTTTTAAAGGTAAGATGTTAAAAAATGGTTAAAACTTCTGCCAATACTGCAATTTTAAGGACGAATTATGATACAATTTCCATAATTTTAAGAACTTTAAGATTTATACTTTTAAATACTTAAACAATTGTTTTTATTCCAACAAAAAACATTGAAAAACAAAAGTTAAACATCACAAATTAAACACATTACAACCTTACTATCCTCAAACAACAGCACTCTTTTTAATTAATCTAAAAAAAGGAAAAACTTTTAATTTGACTTTTACTCAGTATCTGGCCTCTTTAAAGTTTTTTAAGAATTCCAATCTATTAAAAAAAACATGAATAAAACAGTATTAATAACAGGAGCTACCAGCGGAATTGGAAAAGCAACTGCTCAAATTTTAGCTAAAAACAACTACAATATTATTATTTGCGGAAGACGCGGAGACCGATTGGAGGAACTTCAAAAAAAGCTTAGTTCATTCGCAAATGTTCACTGCCTTCAATTTGATATCCGAAATAAAGAAAGCGTTTTTGAAAAAATAAACTCGCTCCCGGAATCTTTTTCCAAAATAGATATCTTAATTAATAATGCGGGAAATGCTCATGGTCTGGATCCTATTCAGGAAGGAAATATTGACGACTGGGAAGCTATGATTGACATTAACATAAAAGGACTTTTATATGTTTCGAAAGCGATAATTCCAAAAATGATTGCCCAAAAATCAGGACATATTATCAATATTGGTTCTACGGCAGCCAAGCAGGTTTATCCTAACGGAAATGTGTATTGTGCTACTAAACACGCCGTTGATGCCATCAATAAAAGCATGAAAATGGATTTGAATCCATACGGAATTCGGGTTGGAGCCATCCATCCGGGACTGGTAGAAACCGAATTCAGTCAGGTGCGTTTTAAAGGTGATAACGAAAAAGCTGCGAATGTTTATAAAGGTTTTACCCCTCTAAAAGCCGAAGATATAGCCGATATTATTCATTTTGTCATCTCAAGACCTTATCACGTTAACATCTCAGATTTAGTTGTGATGTGTACAGCGCAAGGTTCGGCAACTATTATTCAAAGAGATTAATTTTCATAAAAAAACAGCTCCGGATTGGAGCTGTTTTGCTTTCATATTACTATTTCTCCAATAATTATGGCACAGCGTCTAAAGTAACAGCACCCAAATCCTTCACTTCTCCATTTACAACCACCACGTCTGTTATTGTTTTCACAGCTTTTCCTGAAGCCACATCCGGAGTAAGTTTTACAGTATAAGTTCCTGCCGGTACACCATTTAATTGAAACATTCCTGTTTCTTCATTAGCAAAAGCAGCAATAGTTGTATCGCCTACCGATACCGAAACTTCAACCTGATAACCTTCAAGAACAGGATCAATCACACCTTTTATTACACCTGAAGTAGCCGTAGCTGAAACACGTATTACCGGTTTTAAATTATAAATACCAGAACCTCCTGCCATTACAATCGATTTAGCTACATCAAAGTCCAAAAGAAATTCATAAGTAGCTCCGGCCTGCAAAGTTTGATTCACCATTAACTTCAACCCTGACTGCTGAGCACTTGGCGTATTCAATTCTATTACCTCATCACCTTTAACAAGGGTATTATCATCTCCTAAAACCAATCGAATTTGACCCACAAATCCGGCAGGGACTAAATTATCAGCCAATAAAAGACTTACTCCTCCTGTTAAATCTAATAAATTATATACTCCGGGTGTGAATTCATCACTTACGATACTTACCCAACCTTCATCTCCTGAATCGCTGGAAGTCTTCATCATAATATCCTGTACATCAATATTTACTTCATCATAATCTCCGGGAGCATCAGTCATTCGAACCACCATTCTTGCGGTTTGGTTACTGTCGTCATTATCATTACATGCTGTAAAAAAAGTAGCTAAAAGAACAATGACAAAAAACAATTGGGGGCAAAATTTAATCTTTTTCATTTTTTCTTATTTGTTTAAAATTAGTATATTCACAACGCAATAAGAACAAAAAAATTGCTGAATCAACGTTGTTTTTTCAAGATATAAAATCGTAAATCTTATTTTCAAATGATTAACAAACGACTTTTAATAAAGAATTTGCTTGCTCATAACGACGAAAATAGTTTTTACGACAAAAAACGTCAGTTAAATTTACACACAAAAGAAGGGAAATCCAAATTTTTAAAGCATATATGTGCCCTTTCTAATTCAAATCCAGCCAATAACTCCTATATAGTGGTTGGGGTCGAAGATCAGGATAATGAAATTATAGGAGTCGATTTTTTTGACGACAGTCACATTCAAAATCTCATCAATGCGTATTTAGAAAATCCGCCTAAAATTCAGTATGAAAACGTGCCTTTCCCTAATCTGCCTAAGGACAAGGTAATTGGTCTGGTAACTATTAAACCCAAAAATAAAATTTCGTCGTTCAAAAAGGGAATTCACACTATTCCGGCTCATAGTGTTTTTATCCGACGCGGCAGCAATACCACGCCTACCGAAGATAAAATTGAAAAAAACTACCTGAATACCGAAACCGTAATTGATCTCGAAAACAATTCGCGCAACAACATTAAATACACCCTTGACGGCGTTTTCGATTTCATCAATTTCAGACACAAAGATATGGCAACGAAATATAAGGTTTTCAAAGAACTCTTTATCATTTGCTGGGCCGGAATTCCTAAAACCGTTCGGGATAAAACTTTCTTGTCCCGTGTAGATATTGAACTCATTAACGAACACATCAAACTGTTTTATTCAGCTCAGGATGTTGTTACTATTTCGTCTGACGAAGATACTTTTACCATTACCGAATATGTTCCACTGGGTTTAAACGACAAAACCAGTTATTATCCGCTGGAACAGCAAACCATTTATTTTTTCGAAAATGGTTATTACAAAATAGAAAGCAAAATGCTGTTTGAACCACCAGCATTCAATAAAAAAATGCTTTTTCATATCTACAATAACAATCAGGCATTAATCAATAAACTTAAAAAAGAAATGCAACTCACTAACCGGGAACTAAAAGATCTCGAAAATTTGCCTTCAACCTTTATGATTTGTTACCTCAACGGTTTTGAGGATGCCAAAAGAAAATTAATTGAAGCCAAAACTTTCTTAAAACCCTTTCCTTCAGTGTATTTGTCTTTCAAAGAAGCCATGAGGGTATTGCGAAAAATGAAATACGATGTTCGTTAATTTTAAACTGAACCCACAAAAACTGAATTCTTAAAAGACAAAAAAACAGAAAGCCACTCCTTTTTTTATCACTTTTAGCTATTTTTATTATATTACCATATTAAAAGTACCGTTTAAAAAATGAGAACATTAGTAATAGGAGACATTCATGGAGGTTTACGAGCTTTGCATCAAATCATGGAAAGAGCGCAGGTTACCCACAAAGACAAACTCATCTTTCTGGGTGATTATGTTGATGGCTGGAGCCAATCACCGCAAGTGCTGAATTATTTGATTGATTTGAACACAAAAAACGACTGTATTTTCATAAGAGGAAATCATGACGAATTATTACTGCATTGGTTAAAAGACAGCACCGATAATCTTTTATGGTACGATCATGGTGGTGAAGCTACGGTAATAGCGTATGAAAAAGTGAGTAACGAAATCAAACAAACCCATATTGAATTTTTACAATCGCTAAAAGACTACCACCTCGACGACCAACAACGATTGTTTATTCACGCAGGTTTTACCAACATGAACGGCGTAAATTATGAATATTTTCCAAGGTTATTTTATTGGGACCGAACCTTATGGGAAACGGCTTTGGCCTTAGATGAAAACATGAGTACTACTGATTTATTGTACCCCAGAAGACTAACTTTATACAACGAAATTTATATTGGTCACACTCCCGTTTCCCGAATTGGGAAAACGATTCCCATAAACAAAGCCTGTGTTTGGAATATTGATACAGGAGCTGCTTTTAAAGGTCCGCTAACCATTATGGACATTGATACCAAAGAATTCTGGCAAAGTGAACCGCTACACCAATTATATTTCGAGGAAAAAGGAAGAAATTAAGTACATTTGCATAAAAATTATTCTTATGAAAAAGACTTTTAGCTTACTATTATTGACTTTTAGCTGCTTAATAAATGCTCAGGCTTATAAAGGCAAAGGAGACATTAAATTTGACATTGCCGCCAACATTCAAAACGGAGGTTCAGGAATTCGTATTGCTAACGATTATGGACTGGGAGATAATATTTCTCTTGGAGTAGTAACTTCTTATCTTCTATCTGTAAACAAAAATAATTTAGGTGAAAAACCCGATTTTGGAGACCGAATTGACATCAAAGCCCGTTTCAATGCTAATCTGGGCAATGTGTTTAATATAGACGAAAAAGTAGATATTTATCCGGGACTGGATTTAGGTCTTAGAAACTTTGGAGGACATTTAGGTGTTCGTTATTTCTTTACAGACGGTTTTGGAATTGTTAGCGAAATAGGTTTCCCCATTGCGAAATACAAACCCGAAGCAACCGGATTTGAACGCTTAAACAATCAGTTTGTGTTTAATATTGGTGCTTCGTTTAATTTGTAAAAACAGCTAATAATTAGAATACATAATTAATTTTAACTATTTAAAAAGTAACATCAGTCATTTATAAAAACTCGTTTGTAGAATTAATTCTACACGATATTTTATAATGTTTTACAGCCTTTGTAAGGAATAAACCTAATTTTGTACCGTACTAAAAAAGAAAAATTTTTTTTAACAAAATAAAGATTTGCCCCCAATCTATTTTTTAAAACTGCCCTATTTAATTATTTAATACGAATCTCTTGTTTAGTTAAACAATTTAACTATAAATGTTTAATTAATACTATTTTGCGACCAAATGAGAAACAATTAACAAGTTATTTTTAATGTATTTATTGCATAATTACCGTTAAAAAAACAATCGTTATTTCTTAATTATTCTTTTTAATATTAAATAAGCTTTGATTAAAATTCCCTCTGCATCACGTACTTTCTACTTGAAAAAATTGAAATTTGAGCATAGAAAAATCATTCATTACACCTTATTAGCCTGTGTCATTTTATTGCAAATCACAGCAATTATAATTTGGTATAATGAAACTAAAAATGAAACTAAATTATCAAATACGATAGAAGACATTACTTCTTCAAAAAAAATAATTAATTATACTTATCTGGTAAATAATTCCTTAATTGAATCGCAAGAACATTTTGGCAATTATCTTAACGATAAAGACAAAAATACATTTCAAAAATACTCTTCTTCATTAAACAACATCAACCATTTACTTGACAGTTTACAAATACTTCATGGCGAAAAACTCATTTACAAAAAAATAATTTCAAAAAAAGACCAAACCCAAACTCAGATTTTAGCTTTAAAAGCAACCATTGATTCCATTATCAACAAAGAGACCAACAAAAATCATGATGAGAATTCAAATCTTTTAAAATTTACAAAATTCGAATCTAAAAAAATACTAGACAGCGTTAAAACCGATTCTTACATCAAAGTCGATAGTATATCCCGAAAAGGATTACTAGCCAGACTGGGAGATGCTTTTGCAGGAAGACTTAATGTGCAGAAAGAACAGCTGAACACTGTGGTAACAATGAAATACAAAGACAAAGTAATTACAGGAAGTATCGAAGATCAATTAAAAACGGTTTTTAATAAAACCAACAACTATTACCAAAATGAATTTCTTAATTTAAAAAAAACGTTTTTAGACCTGGAAAACAAAGATGCTCAACTAATTGCCCTAAATAATGAATTACTAAAAACAAGCCAAAGCGTAATTTCGAACTATAAAAACTCGGCCGATTTACTTCAGACAGACAGCGAGAACAACATAATCAATCAATATAAATTGAATAAAACAATTAGAAATTATTCAATACTATTTTTAATTGTCATCATGTTTATTGTCTCTATCATTCTCCTGAGTTTTACGCATCTTAGCTTTGAATATGAAAAAAGACTGATTGCTGCCCAAAATCAAATACGCCAGAGTTTAATTTTTAAAAACCGAATTATCGGCATGATTAGTCATGAGATACGATCGCCATTAAATATCATATCAATGTACAGCCGAAAAGTTCGTTCTTTGATTAAAGAAAAAGAACTAAAAGACCATTTTAAATCCATAGAATTTACAACCAATTCATTACTGCTATTGTCCAATCAAATTTTAGAATATTCTAAAGATGAAGACAAAAAGTTAGAGCTAAAAAACAAAAATCTTTTTATTAAAACCGAAATATACCAAATCATCTCATCCATGACCGCTCTTGCAGAAGTCAAAGGAAATAAAATACAAATCCTTTCTAACCTGGACTCTGATTGTGAAGTATATACTGATGTAACTAAAATTCATCAGTTATTCTACAATATAATTGGCAATGCCAATAAGTTTACCGAAAATGGCAACATAATTGTTAGCATTAACAACTTAAGCGACTCAGATTATGAAATGAACCTTCAGGTTGAAGTTAACGATGATGGAATGGGAATTAACCCAAATGATTTAGAAAACATTTTCGAATCCTACTACCAGGGAACGGTTTCCGGCAAAGTAAATAATTTAGGCGTAGGTTTGGGACTAAATTTATGCAAAGAAATAGTTGAATTGTTTGATGGTGAAATTGCGGTTCAAAGCACAGAAGACATAGGAACAACTGTAAAATTCAATTTAATATTGAGCAAAGTTTAATGTTAATTTTAGAAAAAGAATGAAATTACCAAACAATTACAGCTTTTTAATTACAGACGATCACAGCATAGTAAGACAGGGAATTTCTATGCTTATTAACGAATTATTTTTAAATCCTAAAATTTATAAATCAGGAAATTTCAAGGATACTTTTAAAATCATGAACGAAACGAAAATTGATTTGTTGATTTTAGACATTAATTTTCCCGAAGGAAACAGCATCAATATTATTAAGGATATAAAAAACATCCAACCCGAAATCAAAATTTTAATCTTCACGGCATATAATGAAGACATCTACGCTTTACGTTATTTAAACTCGGGTGCTTCCGGTTTTCTAAGCAAAGGCAGTTCAGAGGAAGAAATGAAACAGGCGTTGACCAGCATGATTTTATCCGGAAAATATCTAACTCAAAACGTAAAGGATCGAATTTTAGATTCTTATATTTCTAAATCTCCTATAAATCCTATCGAACAATTATCTAACAGAGAATTAGAAGTAGCCCGAATGTTGATTAAAGGCTTGGGAAATCTGGAAATATCAGACCTTTTAAACATCAAAAAAACAACTGTAAGCACTTTTAAAAACAGAATTTTCGAAAAATTAGAGATTGATAATCTCGCTGCTCTTATTGAACTTTTCCGACTGTATAATGATGAAAAGAAATAATTTACTTTTTTCATCTGTCAAAAATTAGAATCTCTGTCTCATAAACACAAAATAGTTATCGAATTGATTGATAACTATTTTTTTTACTCCTTGTAGAAATAATTCTACTTTCCATTACTACATCCGCTACAAAGCATTGATTTTACTGGATTTATATTTGTAATATCAAAATCTATGAGCTTAAAAACAATCTATCAATGCAACCTAAAAAGACAAATTATATCCTAAACATCCGTTGGTTATTCTCTTTTCTTTTAGACAATCGTTATAAATAACTTTAAAAAGAGTACTAATCTATTCGATGACTGAAAGATTTCATTTTAAAACCAGATTATTTCTTGATTTTTCTAAAACTAATAATAGTATGAGATCACATTTTCACAATAGCTATGATTCTAAAAATTCAAATGATTTTCAGGAAAAATTATTTAAAGATGTAACCGAAGAAATGTTCATATTTAAAATATCTGCCGACAATCATTTTCATAAATTATCCATAAACAAGTCGATATATAAAATATTTGAATTGCCAAATAATCTTATCTCAGGCACCATCCTTCCTATCGTTTATAATAGAATTCATCCGGAAGATAAAATCAAAGTACTTCGTCTGTTTCTGCAACTCAAAAAAACAGAAGAAAAATCAGAAATAGAATTTAGATGTCAACTTCCTAAAAAAGGATTGCATGTATTTAAAGCCTATATTAAAACCAAATTAAACACTAAAGGCGATACTGTATTCTATGTCACTTTTTTTAAACCAATTCCTGTTTCCGAAAAAGAAGTGTTGCAGAACAACACAACAATCAACATCACAGAGCTACAACAAACCATTAAATTGTACAGCGAACACAATAATCGTCTGTTAAATTTCTCTCATATCGCTGCCCATAATTTAAACACACATGCCGGAAACATCAAAATGTTGCTGGACATTATTGATAATGAAGAAAATCCACAAACAGGTAAAGAATACCTCAATCATTTACGAACAGTTTCAAACAATTTGAATGAAACGATCCATCGTTTGTCTCAAATTGTACATAGACAAAACAACTTAAACGCTATTAAAGAACCTTTGGATTTGAATAGCTTTTTGGAGAAAAACAACGCCATAATTAACAATTACGGACTTGAAGATAATGTTACCATCATAAACAAAATTCCAAAAGGAAGTACTATCAATTTTAACGCAGCTTATCTTGAAAGTATTTTGTTGAATTTCAGTACCAATGCTGTAAAATATGCACATCCCGACCGATTTCCTGTCCTCAAATTTGAGTTTTTCACAGAAAATCAAAAGAAGATTTTAACCATCAAAGACAATGGTTTGGGCATTGATATAGAAAAACACGGAAATTCGTTATTTGGCATGTATAAAACCTTTCATAAACATCAAAATGCAAATGGTATCGGTTTGTACATCACAAAAAATCAAATCGAATCTATGAATGGAGAAATTAGCGTAGAAAGTAAAGTAAATGAAGGAACTACTTTCAAAATTACCTTTAATGATTAATCAAATTAATTCACTCAAAATGGGAAAATTTATAATTAGCAAAAACACAAATGGCGAATTCAAATATGAATTTCTAAACAACAATGAAGAAGTAATTTTAGAAAAATCAGCTTATAAAAACAAAGCCATGTGCTTAAAAGTAATCGAATCGATAAAACGGAATGCTCAGGACGATTCCAAATTCTACCGAAAAAGAACTACTGAAAATGAATGTTATTTCAATCTAAAATCCTCTAACGGACAAATTTTAGGCACCAGCAAAATATACAAAGACAAAGCCACACGAGAAGACGCAATCCAATTAGTAAAAATTATATCGGCTGATGCTCCTGTTGAAGATTATTCAAAACTATTATTAAAAACAATGGCTTAATTTCTAAAAGCCATTGTTTTTCTTTTCACAAATCAAACTTAATTCCCTGTGCCAGAGGCAAAGTGCTACCATAGTTAATGGTATTAGTTTGGCGACGCATATAGACTTTCCAGGCATCAGAACCGGATTCTCTACCACCACCGGTTTCTTTTTCTCCGCCAAAAGCACCGCCAATTTCGGCACCAGAAGTTCCTATGTTTACATTGGCAATACCACAATCAGAGCCGGCTGTAGACAAGAACAATTCGGCTTCGCGCAAGTTGGTTGTCATAATTGCCGAAGACAATCCCTGAGCAACACTGTTTTGAATGGCAATTGCATTTTCCACAGTTCCGGTATATTTTAACAAATACAATATGGGTGCAAAAGTTTCCTGTTGCACAATTTCAAATGAATTTTCGGCTTCAACAATCGCAGGCTGTACATAACAACCACTTTCATATCCGGAACCGGAAAGCACTGCACCTTCAACTAAAATTTTACCGCCTTCTATAACTGCTTTTTCTAAGGCTTTATTGTATTTTTCTACGGCATCAGTATCAATCAATGGGCCAACGTGATTGTTTTGATCCAATGGATTTCCGATACGCAATTGTTGGTAAGCCGCAACCAAAGCAGTTTTAACTTTATCATAAACACTTTCGTGAATAATCAAACGGCGGGTCGAAGTACAGCGTTGTCCCGCAGTTCCTACTGCGCCAAAAACAGCTCCGATAACAGTCATCTTGATATCGGCATCAGGAGTAACGATAATGGCGTTATTCCCGCCTAATTCTAATAAAGATTTACCCAAACGTCCAGCGACGGTTTGTGCCACAATCTTCCCCATTCGGGTGGAACCGGTAGCCGAAATTAAAGGAATTCGGCTATCGCTTGTCAACAATTCTCCTAATTTATAATCACCATTAATCAAACACGAAATTCCTTCCGGCAGATTATTTTCTTTCAAAACTTCTGATAAAATATTTTGACAGGCGATACCGCAAAGTGGAGTTTTCTCGGATGGTTTCCAAATACAAACATCACCGCAAACCAAAGCCAGAGCAGCATTCCAGGACCAAACAGCAACCGGAAAATTAAATGCCGATATAATTCCAACCACACCCAACGGATGATATTGTTCATACATTCTGTGATTCGGTCTCTCCGAATGCATAGTCAAACCGTGTAATTGTCTCGAAAGTCCAACGGCAAAATCACAAATATCAATCATTTCCTGTACCTCACCATAGCCTTCCTGCAAGGATTTCCCCATTTCGTAAGAAACCAATTTACCTAAAGCTTCTTTATTTTGTCGTAATTTTTCTCCAAACTGGCGCACCATTTCACCGCGTTGCGGAGCAGGAATCAATCGGAAAGACTGGAAAGCTTCGATAGCTGCCTGCATTACTTTTTCATAATCAGCTGCCGAAGTCGTTTTTACTTTTGCAATCAGCTGACCATCCACCGGCGAATAACTTTCCAGAATTGCTCCTGTAGCAAAACTTTGCGTTCCTGTTGATGTTCCTTCATTTATATCCTGGATTCCAAGTTGTGCCAAAGCAGCTTTGATTCCAAATTGTGTTGCGATTGTTGTCATGGTAATTAGTACGTTTTGTGTTTTAGCCCCGGTAGGAGCGGCATCCTTTATGTCCTTTCTTTAAGGACATAAAGATAGAGCGGATAACGGGATTAGCTCCTGAAAAAATTATTTTTTAGCTATAAATCTTGGATCTGCTTCCATAACAGTTCCACATTTTTCGCAAGTGCGCAGTTCTTTTGAATTGTAAAAATGCTCAAAATGAGGCAGGAAATCTTTTTCAATATCGATAAGTTCAAAATAGACTTCGTGTAATTTATGATTACAATTGTCGCAAAACCAAAGTAAACCATCTACAAAACCCTGTTTGGCTCTTTTTCGCTCAATCACTAATCCGATAGATCCTTCGGAACGAATGGGAGAATGCGGAATCGTAGCCGGATGCAGGTACATATCACCGGGATGGAGTTCCAGCACATGGCGCTCGCCATCTTCCTGAGTAATTACCTGAATGGAACCTTCAAGCTGATAGAACAATTCCTCGGTTTCATTGTAATGAAAATCTTTTCGGGCATTGGGTCCCGCAACAATCATCACAATATAATCGCCTGAATCTACATATAAATTCTTGTTACCCACAGGCGGCTTTAGCAATTGACGATTTTCATCAATCCATTTAGTCAGGTTAAAAGGTCTTGAAATTGCCATTTTGAGTTGTTTTTAAGAAAAGCTAAGGTACGAAAAACTATACTTTTTAAAACCGCATTTGAGGTTAGAATACAGCATTCACTTTAAAAAAAATAAAAACACAGATTTCACAAATTAACACAAAATACAATCTGCTTCAATTACACGAATTTTTAAATCTATTCAATAACTTCGTGTAATTCCATTTAAAAATCAATATCATCTGTGGTAATTCGTGTAATTCGTGTATCCAAAATCTATTTAGCTTCTTTAATCAGATAAATATAAACGGGAAAGTGATCACTAAAACCCACTTCGGTAGCCGAATGCCTTTTGGGATAGCCTTTATACTGTCCCGAATTCTGAATTAAATAGCTCTTATTGAAAATCCCTGCTTTCCAATATTGATAGGTCGAAAAATCGTTTTTAATCAACGATTGCGTTACCATAATTTGGTCAAAAATATCCCATGAATCCCGAAACGCAATAGTTCCCAAACCTTTTCGTGCCATTTCTTCAAAAGGATTGTAGATTCCAAATTCAGGAACATCCTGCTTATGCCCTTTGGCAGCAAGCGCTTTTTTAATACTGTTATTGAAAGGACTGTCATTCAAATCGCCCAATGTAATTATCTTGGCATCGGGATTTATTTTTTGCAAAGAATCAATAATTTTTCGGTTCAAGATTCCCGCAGCTTCCCTAAACGGACTCGATTTTTTCTCCCCTCCTGCTCGCGACGGCCAGTGATTGACTATGATATGAATTTCTTCGCCATCTAAAAAACCGCTAACTAAAAGTTGGTCACGGGTGAAAATCCGATTTTGATAACTGTTCTCTGCAATATCATTATCCGTTTCATCAGAAATTGAAGCAGCCAGCTGATTTTCTTTTTTATGAATGTACAATGGAATATTAGCATAAGAAGTAGGTTTGAAATATTTCTTTTGAAACAACAAAGCCACATCGATACCCCTTTTATCAGGAGAATCAAAATGGATGATTCCGTAATCCTGTATTGCCATTTTAGGATGTTGGACTAAATCTTCCAAAACTCCACGATTCTCAATTTCGGAACCGCCAATAAAAGTGGGTGAATTACTGCTTTCAGCTGTTCCAATTTCAAGTAAAACCCGAGATAGATTTTCCAGTTTTTGATGGTATTTTTTAGAAGTCCAGCGCTGTGTTCCCTCTGGTGTCCATTCGTCATCATTGGTATTGGGATTATTGATGGTGTCAAAAAGATTTTCGAAATTATAAAAAGCCAGCGTATGAATCCGGTAACTTTTTGGCTGCGAAAAGCCAATTTGAAACAATAACAGAAAAGCAAGTACAAAAACCAATCTTAGTATTCGCATAACTAACTCTTTTTTAAGGACATTAGTAAAAATAGTACATTTCATATAACTATCTGTAAATTATTTTTGATTTTAGCTATCTTTGTTTTCATGCTTCGCAAAAGCATTTTAAATTTTATTTACTCAGGAAAAACACCAATATGCTTACTCCTCGATTTTTAACTATAAACCGAACATTTTGTGTATTGCTGATTTTTATTTTTCAATCTTTCAACAGTCAAGCCCAACAACACATGATTACACCAGCCGCTTTACAAAAAGGAGACACCGTTGCTATAGTAGCCACCGCCAGAAAATATACCGATAACCACCTTCAACCTGCCATCGACTTGTTACATAGCTGGGGATTGAAAGTTGTTATTGGAAAAAGCATTGGACTGGACAATAACCAACTTGCCGGAACAGACGAAGAAAGAACTGCCGATTTTCAAACGCAGCTGGACAACCCTAATATCAAAGCCATCTGGTGTGTAAAAGGCGGTTATGGAACCGTACGTATCATCGACACATTGGATTTTACTCAGTTCAAGCAAAATCCAAAATGGATTGTGGGCTTTAGTGACATTACTGTTTTACACAATCATCTGAATACTTTAGGCTATAAAACTATTCATGGAATCATGCCTGTTACTGTTCCCAGAGCCACTCCGCAAGCTGTCGAAACCTTAAGAAGAGCTTTGTTTAAAGAACCTTTAAATTACGAAATTCCATCAGATCCAATGAACCGCATAGGTACAGCAACCGGAGAATTAGTAGGCGGAAATTTATCTATTTTGTATAGTTTGTTCGGTTCACCATCGGCGATTGATTGTAGAGATAAAATTTTATTTATCGAAGATTTAGACGAATACCTCTATCATATCGACCGTATGATGATGAACTTAAAACGCAATGGTTGTTTGGAAAGTATCAAAGGAATTATTGTAGGTTCGATGACTAAAATGAAAGACAATGAAATTCCCTGGGGAAAAAATGCAGTCGAAATTATTGAAGATGTGACTAAAAAATACCAGATTCCCGTGATTTATAATTTCCCGGCAGGACACATTCAGGACAACAGAGCGTTGATTTTAGGAAATACGGTTTCTATGGAAGTCACTCCTGAGAAGAGTACATTGAAATTTGAAGAATAATCATTTTCAATAGCAATAGCAAAAATCAATAGCAATTTAAATAACAGAATATTCAACCACTGCAAACTGAACACTAAATACTGACTACTGAACACTATTTCTAATGGCTGAACACAACGAATTAGGAAAACTGGGAGAAGAACTGGCCGTTGATTTTTTGCAAAAAGACGGCTATACTATTCTGGAAACCAATTGGACTTTTCAAAAAGCCGAAGTGGATATTATTGCTCAAAAAGAAGATACGCTGGCTATTATTGAAGTAAAAACGCGTTCTTCGATTGAATTTGGTCTGCCTCAGGATTTTGTAAAATCAAAAAAAATCAAACTACTTACGAAAGCCGTAGATAACTACGTAGTCGAAAAAAATCTCGATATAAATGTCAGATTTGACATTATTGCCATCCAAAAAACAGACAAATCTTTTGTAATTGAACACCTTACAGATGCTTTTTTCCACTTTTAACGATATTTTTTTATGTTATTTTTGTAACAAATTGTTTTTTTAGTTATATTTGCATAAATTTTTAACGATTTATCTAAGTAAATCGACTTAAAAACTAAGTAAAAACACCTAATAATTAT
Organism: Flavobacterium palustre; assembly: GCF_014639535.1. Taxonomy (GTDB): domain Bacteria; phylum Bacteroidota; class Bacteroidia; order Flavobacteriales; family Flavobacteriaceae; genus Flavobacterium; species Flavobacterium palustre. The sequence goes on from NZ_BMGA01000001.1 coordinate 594,191, forward strand.
GAAAACAGTTTCTTCAATTGTCGAGAATTACATCAAAACAAAACCATTTTTATTGAATGCTTTGTCACTGGGAATTATCAATTTAACCTCTTTATCCAGAAACATCATGTCGGAATTAGAGAGTGAATTTGGAAAAGAAGTAAAACAAGGCGCTGTTGTAATGTCTTTAAAAAGACTAACAGAAGAATTGGATTTTAGATTGAATCACAAAATCAACAAAGTCATCAAAAATATAGGTGAAATCACTGTTCGTTCTGCCCTTACTGATTATACTTTTGCGGTTTCAGAAACCGTTTTAAACAAACAAGCCGAATTAATCTCTGATATCAATGGTTTTCCAGATGTTTTTTACACTTCTTCAAGAGGAGTAAACGAAATTAATATTGTGGTAAGCAACACGGTTAACAAACTGGTTGACAAACATTTTTCTAACGAAAAACTGATTCAGAAATTAGACAATCTGGCTTCTATTACCGTTAAGTTACCAAAAGAAAATATTGTAATTCCGGGAATTTATTATTTCATTTTCCAACGTTTGGCTTGGGAAGGAATCATCATCAATGAGGTAATTTCGACTTCTAATGAATTTACTATTTTAGTTAGCGAAGAACAGGTAGATGTTGCTTTTAAAGTAATCAAAGATTTGAAAAACTAATTTTTCAATTAACTATAAAATACTGAAAAGCTGTCAAATTTGGCAGCTTTTTTTATTGATACCAACAGACTAATACCCAAAACTAATTCCTGCAACCAAAAAATCCTTACCAAAAAAATCAGTGTTTTTTGTTGCCGCATTATGAACATAATTCAACGACAAAGGCATTGTAATTCCGGATCCCAAATCAAATTCTTTAGTTGCTTTTACTCCTAAGTTTACAAAAGAAGGTTTGTCATAATCGGCAAAATTATAATATTCAGCCTTATTGTTTAATACCGCTCCGGCCACAGCGGCCAGTTCTATATTTTGAATCGTTTTACAGGTTGAATTTTCGAATAATTCAAAGGTATATCCCAATTCTAAATAAGTAGTAAAATTTCTTTTTGGATTGTCATTAACATCATAACGATAATCATTTCCACCTACTAATGTGCTTATAGTGGCATTAAAAGGATATTGATAACCTTCGGAAAAATCAAAGCAAAGCATGGCATCAACTGTCTGTGAACTTGTAGGTCCAAAATCAAAAAACCGATTACTCACCCCTTCCACTTTTGATACCGAAGGCCAATAGTAATTCCAAAGTTGGAACTCTAAAAAATCATTAATTTGATATGCCGCATAAAAATCAATTTCCTGATATCCTTTGTACAAAGTTTCGCCATCAGGATAAAAATATTCATTTTTAAAATTGGTCGTTCCCCAAAAACCTAAGGTTAACTTTGGAACAATTTCATATTCTATCGTAGGCTGAATGGCTACATAATTGCCTCCCCAACATTGTCCGCGCCAGAGATAACGACTTATAATATCAATATTCAAACTGAGCTTTTTTTCTCTAACTGCAGCTGTATCCTTAAGCTGTTGAGAAAAAGCAGTAACCGACAGCAATCCCAGCATTAAAACCCAAACAGCTTTATTCATTTTTATGTAAATCAATTTATCTAATACTTATTTATGAGTTCAAACAAGCGTTCTCTATTCAACGGTTTGGTTATATAATCATCAAATCCCGCTTTTTTAATTTTAACCTCATCTTCTGAAGAAGAATAAGCCGTTTGTGCTATAATCGACAATTCCGGGCGAATGGGTCTTATCTGTTCAATAGCTTCAAAACCATTCATTATAGGCATTTTTATATCCATTAACACCAAATCAATATCCGAATTATTAATACAAATATCAACCGCTTCCTGACCGTTATGAGCTCTTATGATAGTATAGGGCATTTTTTGCATCATTTTTTGAAACAGCAAGAAATTGATATTATCATCTTCCGCAATCAAAATGACTTTGTTTTCTGATTTGACAATTTCTTTCTCTCTAATTGGCCTCACTACTATATGCTCTACTTTAGCATATTGCAACGGAATGGAAAAATAAAAAGTGGAACCAACTCCTACTTCCGACTCTAAACTGATGGTTCCTCCCAAAATTTCTATGTAAGCTTTTGAAATCGAAAGTCCTAATCCTAAACCTCCTACTTGAATGGATTTATCGTTTTCCACTCGTTTAAACCGATCAAAAACATGCTTGTGATGATCTTCGTCAATTCCGGCACCGGTATCCTGAATGGTAAAATGAATCAGGTTTTCTTTTTCGTCAATTTCATAACTAAAGGTCACCAAACCTTCATCGGTATATTTAATAGCATTGGTCAGCAAATTAATAATTACCTGTTTCAGTTTAATCTCATCTGTTACAATATTATAGGCTGCCGCAACAGGACTTTTTATCAATTTGAATTTTACAGCTTTCGTTTTTGGAATCGTTACTTTAACGGTTTTATAAAGCTCCACGATACAGGATTCTAAATTGATTTCGCTGAAATTAGGCGAAATCTGATTGGAATCTATCTTAGACATTTCTATCAAATCATCAATAATAGATACCAGATTTTTACCGTTATTCTGTATCACATTGAGATATTCTATACTTTCTTCCTTGCTAAGTTCGGTATTCAGGATAAGCTCAGTAAAACCATTGATGGCATTCATTGGCGTTCGTATCTCATGGGATAAATTAGCCAGGAAAGAAGCCTTTAACAAATCGCCTTCTTCTGCTTTGATCTTTGCATTTATTAAATCCAGTTTTTGATTGCTGTTTTCTTCAAATAAATTCCCAATATAACTGAACTCTCCGCTTGTTTTCTTCAATTCATTAATAGCACTTTTACTGCCTTTTTCCAGAGCTTTTCGAACCAAATAAAGAGGACGATAGACCAACTTTTGAGTATAAAACAAACTTACTGCCAGATAGATTAAAAAAACCACAATTATAGCGTACAGAATAGTAATTGTGTTTTCAAAATAAACTTCAAATTTTCGCTCAAAAAGAAGCTTGCCTATTAATGCCCCTTTAGCATCTTTCAAAGGAAATACAGAACTTACCACGTGTCTTTGTTCCGGAATAACTTCATCAACACCAATAATTTTAATTCTGGAAGAAGTAATATTTTCTAAGTTTTTAATGAATTTAGCATTGATTAATCGGACAGCAAAGAAATAACCCGAGGTTTTAGATTTGTTCTTAAGCGGATCATCTGAAGCATGGATTGTAGCTCCCGTTACCTCGACAATTCCTTCGGGAATTTGAAGATAAAACTTTCCAATACCCACTTTGTCCAAATAAAACATGGATTCTTTAGGAATAAAATCAAGCGTTTTAATGGTTGGAGTTGGAGTGCGCATGATAAACTGTTTGCGCTTATCATAAACACCTAAATAATCGGCTCCATATATATTTAACTCATTGCTAATGGTTTCATGATACCAAACACTGTCTTTAGTAACTGTAAAATTTACAAATTCATCCCAGTTGGTATCATTATTTATAGCTGTCAAAATAGGTTTTGATTCCAATATCAACAGCTGACTGACTTTACCATCAAACAATTCAACCGAATTTCGATAGGCTTCTTTTTCGGTCTGGTTGATATAATAAAACAACACCGCATAAAGCAGCAAAAAAACAATGCTGGAGGAAACGATTAAAAAAAGTATTTTAGGGGACGATTTTTTTAATGTCATAGATTTTAATACCAACTTAGATTAAAAAATCAAGTTACTAAAAATAAACACATATCAAAACCTATTTGAAAACTATTCGATATGCTGCACTATTTTTAATCTAAAATACTACAAATAAACAAGTATTTACAGACTCTATAAACTTCTTAACAAAAACGTAAAAAAACACGGTTTTTATATTTCTTTTCCACCCAATAGCTCCATCAGTTCCAAAGCCCTTCTTGTCGATTTTACATTATCAAAAGTCAATAATAAACGCAAACCGTTAGCGGTTTGTTTTTCTTTCATTTTACAAAGTGAAGCATGTTTTTGAACAAACTGCAACACCTTATGAAAACGATTGGATTGGTAAAAATCCGATTGCTGGTCCGACACAAAATAACCAATCATCTTGCCTTGTTTCATCACCAGTTTTTCTATTCCTACACGCGTTGCTACCCATTTAATTCGGATACTGTTCATCAGGGCATTTGCTCGCGGAGGCAACGGCCCGAAACGATCAATGAGTTTATTTTGGAAAACCTGCAATTCTTCTTCGTTTTTAATCGCACTCAACTCGTTATACAAATTCATTCGCTCCGAAATATTGTTGATGTATTCATCCGAAAACAACAACTCAAAATCGGTGTCAATTTGCAAATCTTTTACATATTCCTTAGTCTCAATATCATTTTCAACCGGATACAAATCTTTGAATTCGTTTTCTTTCAGTTCTTCGATAGCCTCATTCATGATTTTTTGATACGTATCAAAACCAATTTCGTTAATAAAACCAGATTGCTCACCACCCAATAAATCACCGGCACCACGAATCTCTAAATCCTTCATCGCAATATTAAATCCGCTTCCCAATTCGCTAAACTGTTCCAAAGCCTGAATACGTTTTCGGGCTTCCTCAGTCATTGATGAATAAGGCGGACAGATGAAATAGCAGAATGCTTTTTTATTGCTTCGTCCCACACGCCCACGCATTTGGTGCAAATCAGACAAACCAAAATTATTGGCGTTATTGATAAAAATGGTATTGGCATTAGGCACGTCCAAACCACTTTCGATAATAGTAGTAGCCACCAGAACATCAAATTCCCCGTTCATGAAAGCCAGCATCAACTCTTCGAGTTTCTTGCCGTCCATTTGTCCGTGACCGATTCCTACTTTAGCATTGGGAACCAAACGCTGAATCATTCCGGCCACTTCCTTGATATTTTCAATTCGGTTATTGATAAAATACACCTGACCGTTGCGCTGAATTTCATACGAAATGGCATCGCGAATCACCTCTTCATTAAAACCAACCACATTTGTTTCAATAGGATATCTATTTGGTGGAGGCGTTGTAATTACCGATAAATCTCGCGCAGCCATTAATGAAAACTGTAAAGTTCTCGGAATTGGCGTAGCGGTCAATGTCAGCGTATCGACATTGGCAGCGATGGTTTTTAATTTGTCTTTTACGTTAACTCCAAACTTTTGTTCCTCATCAACAATCAGCAAACCAAGATCTTTAAAAACGACATTTTTGTTCACCAATTGATGCGTTCCAATAACAATATCGAGTTTTCCATCGGCTAATTCCTTCAAGGTTTCCGATTTTTGTTTGGCAGTTCTAAAACGATTCAAATAGCCAATTTTTACCGGCATATCTTTCAATCGTTCCGAAAAAGTACGAAAATGTTGGTACGCCAAAATAGTTGTTGGCACCAAAATCGCCACTTGTTTGCTATTATCTACAGCTTTAAAAGCGGCACGAATAGCCACCTCCGTTTTTCCAAAACCAACGTCACCACAAACCAAACGATCCATCGGGCGATCGCTTTCCATATCGGCTTTTACTTCAGCAGTCGATTTGATTTGGTCCGGCGTATCTTCGTAAATAAAGGAACTTTCTAATTCATTTTGCAAATAACTGTCCGGCGCATATTGAAAGCCTTTTTCCAATCGTCTTTTAGCATATAACTGAATCAAATTGAAAGCAATATTTTTGACTCTGGCTTTAGTCTTTTGTTTTAAGGCTTTCCAGGCATTCGAACCTAATTTGTATATTTTAGGAGGCGTTCCGTCTTTGCCATTGTATTTCGAAATTTTGTGCAGCGAATGAATACTCACATACACAATGTCATTATCAGCATAAATCAGTTTAATGGTTTCCTGCGTTTTACCTTCGACCTGAATTTTTTGCAAACCTCCAAATTTCCCGATTCCGTGATCAATGTGCGTTACATAATCGCCCACAGAAAGCGTTGTCAGTTCTTTTAAAGTGATATTTTGCTTTTTAGAATAACCGTTTTTGATGCTGAATTTATGATAACGCTCAAAAATCTGATGATCGGTGTAGCAACTTATTTGGTTTTCTTCATCAATAAAACCCTGATACATTGGCAAAACAATGGTATTGTATTGCTTTCGGATATTCTCTGAATTGGCTTCGTCTAAAGTTTCGAAAATATCATGAAAACGTTTGGACTGCGCCTCATTCGAACAAAACAAATAATTTTTAAATCCGTTAAAATGATTTTCACTCAGATTATTCAACAACAAATCAAACTGCTTGTTGAACGAAGGCTGCGGCTGAATATGGAATTCGAACTTCCCGGTAGTTCTAAAAATAGCTTTTGAACTCCACTCGACAATGGAAAAATCCAAAGCACGCTTTATAAATGTCTTCTGATTCAGGAATAAATCCTCAGGAGTAGCGTGTTTGATATCTTTAGACAATTTTTCAAAAGCTTCTTCGGCTCTGGCAAATTGTTTATCTAATTGGGCTAGTAAATCTTCGGTATTTTGAATACAAATCACAGTTTGCTCCGAAATATAATCCAGAAAACTCTCCCTGTTTTCCTGAAAAACCTTGTTTTCTACATTGGGAATAATGGTGATTTTCTTTTTCTGTTCCAATGACAATTGCGTTGCCACATCAAAGGTTCGGATACTCTCGACCTCATCGCCAAAAAACTCGATTCGGTATGGGTTATCATTCGAAAAAGAAAACACATCGACAATTCCTCCACGCACCGAAAACTCTCCAGGTTCAGTAATAAAATCGACTCTTTTGAATTCATATTCGAATAAAACTTCGTTGATAAAGTCAATCGAAATTTTGTCGCCCACACTTACCTTTAGTGTGTTTTTATCCAAGTTTTGACGCGTAACTACTTTTTCAAAAAGCGCTTCGGGATAACTGACAATTACAGCCGGTTTTTTGCGGGAATTGATTCGGTTTAATACTTCAGCACGAAGCAACACATTGGCATTGTCAACCTCCTCTATCTGATACGGACGACGATAAGAACCAGGATAAAACAACACATCCTCTTCGCCTATCATTTGTTCCAAATCGTTCAGATAATAAGCCGCTTCTTCTTTGTTATTTAAAATCACCAGAAAAGGCAATTCGGCTTTTTTAAAAACCGAACGAATCACAAAAGAAACCGCCGAACCCAGCAAACCACTAAGGTGCAATTTAGGCTGATTTCTTTGCTGTAAAGCTGCCGAAATTTGTTGGATTTTAGGCGAAGAATCGTAAATGCTATATAAGACTTTCTTACTCAACTCGGGCATCATTTGGATTAATAATTCCTCTCGTAGCTGCCGAAATAACCGTTGGCATTACCGTATTATTAGGAATAGCTCTGGCTGAATCCAACAACATACGCCTCATCTCGTCCTCACCTTCCTCAACCGGAATTTTGCTCTTCTCGGTAAGAATATCCATTTGACGTTGCAAAGTGGCCAATTCTTTATTGATTTCGCCCACTAATTGCACCACTTTTTTATCAGGAATATTATTCAGATGAATGTACATATCCAGTAATCGCACCTTAGTAATTAAAACCGAAATACGACTTTTGATTTGTGGTTTATCAAACAATACTGGAATATTCATATTCAACACCATCGCTTTTTTAGAAATAGCAGCGGATTTTTGCTGATAAGCACTGATTGTTTTCTTTGGTTTTTGACCTAATTCCTGCATAAATGCCCGCAAATCAACCCAAATTGTTATACTCTCCTCAGTAGCCTCATTAATAGGCTCGTCATAAAAATCCCAGCCTTTCTGAATATTTTCAAAAATGATTTTTTTCTTTTTAGCGTCTTTAGCATTTTCGGCAATCCTTTGCTGATTAGCTTCCTTATTACAGGAAACCAATACCATCAGCAGGCTAAAAAAATATAATAGTTTGTTTTTCATCGAATTTTTCATTGAAGCGCAAAGTTACAAAGTAAATTAATATTAAAAGAGGCAAAATTGCTATTCAAATTTTGTTTCGGGCGTTACCCTAAGGGTCGGGCTTTTCGTTTCAATCTTTTATTTTTTTTTCTAAAAAAATAAAAGGATTTCCACTGCAATCCCTAACGCTGCGAACTAACGAAACAATCCCTAAAATACACGTATAACCTATTTTTAAACAACAAACTAAGAAACAAAAACGCAAAAACATAAGAAAAACCCCTTAATAAACTATTTTTTTGATTAAAATATCACCTAAAGTGGGTATTGCGAAAACAATTTTAGCCAAATAATTTTGCGAAAATTTTCTAAAAACACTCTAAAATGAATAAAATTCTCACTTTCCTACTGTTTTTATACTGTTGTATTGCTCAGGCACAAGACCGAATTACTTTTTCTTATGATGATGCAGGTAATCAAACACAGCGATTATTATGTATTAATTGCACAACATCAAAGATGACAGAGGAAAAGATAAGAGAAATCACTGCATTAGAAGACGAAGACTTGCAAAAATTCTTCCCTGAAGATCTTATTTCTTATTATCCTAATCCTGTAAAAGAAGAATTGTATCTCCAATGGGAACTTATTGAGGGCAACACGGTTTCTTCAATACAACTTTATGATTTGAATGGTCGTGTACTTGGTACTTTTTCTAATCTGGATAAAAAAAACAATCAAAACATTGCTTTTCAAAATTATCCAACAGGAATGTATGCGGTAATATTGTTTTATAAAAACGGAGAACAAAAATCAATTAAAATCGTTAAAAAATAAGATATGAAACAATTTTACTATTTACTCATAATTTTCGGATATAGCTTATTTATTTCTGCCCAAACCACTGGTCCTACAGGTAATTCTACTGAAGTGGGGTTAACAAAAGGAGAGCTATCAGTATCTCTTTCAGGTGCTGCAATTTATGATATTCCAATAAATGTTCCTCCGGGTATCAATAAAGTTGAACCAAAAGTAGGTTTGTCATATAATAGTCAAGGAAATAATGGTATTGCTGGTTATGGATGGAATATTTCTGGCTTGTCAACAATAACGCGCATAGCTTCCACAAAGTTTCATGATGGAAAAGTTGATGAAATTAACTTTGATGATTTAGACAGATTTAGTTTAGACGGACAACGTTTAATGATAAAAAATGGAACTAATGGTTTATATGGAGCTGACAATACAGAGTATGAAACTGAAAATTTTTCCAATACAAGGATAACATCCTATGGTGTACATCCTTATGGAGCAAATTATGGACCGGCTTATTTTAAAGTAGAATATCAAGATGGTTCTAAAGCTTATTATGGCAGTTCAACTGATTCTCGTTCTATTTCAGCATGGGCAATTACCTATTGGGAAAACGCACAAGGCGTACGAGTTAATTATAATTATAATAATTCAAACAATAACCTAAGTATTAACAGTATTAATTTCGGTTCTATAGGGGGAGTTGAAGGGATTAATAAAATTCAATTTACTTATAAAACAAGGGAACGGTTAGAGGAAATTTATGTAGGTGGACAAAGTATTATAAATAACACTATTTTAAGCGGTATTGCAGTAATAGGAAATGGAGAAGGATATAGAAATTATGCTTTAGAATATGACAAAACTTCTTTGAATTATGAGCGCCTTATAAGTATTACTGAGAAAAACGGAGATAATTCTAAAAGTTATAATCCGACGGTTTTTGAATATGAAAATATAAATGATGAAGTTTTAATATCTCCAAACATTACTAAAATAACTAGAGATTGTCCAACGATTTCCAATGATCTTCATAATTCAGCGATTACAGGAGATTTTGATAATGATGGTAAGATTGATGTTATTACATATGACCCAAATTTGTTTTATAAGGAGATACCAGCAACCTATAAACCAACCGTTCAGCTTTTTCAAAATTTAGATTCTCAAAGTAGCAGCATAAATCAAGGGAATTGTTTTGATGTTGATGGAGTAGTTAAAAGTATATTTGCAGTAAATTATTTGAAAGGAGACGTACAGAATAATTCTAATATCCATCTAAGCGGAGGATGGTGTTCTATTTCGACGGATCCTATCACCAAAGCTACTAAGTTTAATGTTTCATCAGGAAATAAAGATAATACAGTAAACTTAGAATCTTCTTTTGAATATATCTTTCCTAAATCTAGTTATACAGGAACTGCGTTTAGGAAGTTTGATGTAATGTATTATCCTGGAGATTTTAATGGTGATGGTATAACAGATATTATTGCTTTAGAAACAGGATCAAGAACATGGAATTTGAATGATAGATCCAGTTGTGATTTAGATATAGTAGGTCAAACATTTTTTGTAAATTTAGATAAGCGTAGCTTAAATAATGTAAATTTTTCGGGGTACTTAGAAAAGTATGAATATCAAGAACTTAATACTGGCCTTAGTAGTGATTCATTTTCTGTAGTTCAAAAAGTGTTAACTGGAGATTTTAATGGTGATGGTAAAACTGATTTAATTGTTTTTAGAAATCATTATTATGACAATGGGATAAGTTCTTATTATCCATTTTTAGGTATTGATGTTTATTCATTGAATGAATCAAATATGTTGACAAAAATTTGTACGACAGATTTTCTGGGGTTATCAACCATGTGTACAGATTTGATTGCTGGAGATTTTAATGGTGATGGTAAAGTTGATATTATGAATGATGACAATAGAATCTTTACATCAACAGGCAATTCTTTTGTTATTAATAATATAGGCTCCTATTATCATCCTTCATTTACGAAGTTTTTCTTTGATTTTAATGGAGATGGTAAAACAGATATTTTATATTATTCAGTTGATTCTAATAATGGAGATATTAATTTGAAGTATAATAACAACAAGAATAATGGGGATTTTAAAAATTCTGAAATTACCTCATTTATGATAACTCGTTCTTTCTTAGATAGTAAAAGCATGTATGGCACACTGATACCTACTGTTTTAACATCTGAAGATGAAGATAAAGGTCCTGAATTATGTTTAATAGGTAGAGATGGAATTTTAAGAATAAAACATACAAATAATTCTAATAATGATAAATTACTTAAAAAAGTAACGATTGGTAACGGAGTAAAAGAATCAATTACTTATTTATCAATGGATCCTACTTCTAAATATAATAATAATTCCATATATACTGCTAGTCATAATATTGAAAATTATCCTGATTTGGATATACTAAGTTTACCTAATAATAAAGTTGTTGTCAAAATAGAGCAACAAAGCTCAACTTCTTATAAGAAACAATTATACTCTTATTATGGGGGAGTTTCTAATTTAGAAGGATTAGGTTTTCTTGGTTTTAGAGCAACTATGCGTACTAATTGGCACGATGATAATACGCAAATTATATCATATATTGCTAAAAATGATATTAATTTAAGAGGTGCTAATATTGAAAACTATTCTGTTTTAGGCTTATCATCACCAGAGAATACACCAACTAATTTTATAAATAAATCGATATTGACGTATGATAGTCAATTATTACCAAACAAAGTTTTTAAACTAAAAAACACTACAACACAGCAGTTTAATAGTTTAGAAAATACCAGTAGTGAGACAACTACGAGTTATGATAATTATAATAATCCCACAACAAATACAACTTATTTGAAAAATGGAGGAGTCACTGAGCAAACTACAATAACTAATATTGATTATGATAACCAACCCACAGGAGCAACTTATTATATAGGGCGTCCAACCAAAAAAGTAACAACTATTACCGTATCAGGAGATACAATGAGTAATGAAGAATTGTACACGTATACAAATCATCTATTAACTAAAATAGAAAAGAAAGGACATAATACCAACTTTATTACTGAAAAGAATGACTATGATAGTTTTGGGAATATCACTAAAAAAACAATTTCTGGTTCTGATTTCAGTCCCAGAGTAACTGATTATGAGTACGATACTTCAGGACGATTTTTAACCAAAAGTATTGATGTTGAACGATTATCTACCACTTACAGCTATAACACAGCCAATGGATTACTAAATTCAGAAACCAATCCTTATGGATTAACAACAACTTATATATATGACTCTTGGTTCAAAAAAATAAAAACCACCGATTATTTAGGAAAAAACGCTACCTATCAATATTTTCAACTTGCACAAGAAACACAAATATCGATAAGTTGTGACGATGGTAGTTATAGCCAAGAAAGATATGATGATTTAGGACGAAAAATAAAAGCAAGTGTCAGAGATGTTACAGACACACCAAGTGTTATTTCATACACCTACGATATATACGATAGAAATATCAAAGTAAGCGAACCTTATTACGGAGGTTTTCCTACACAATGGAATGAGGTAAAATTTGATGAATATGGTAGACCAATTCAAAATATTCTTTTTACAGGAAAAACTATTAATATTAGCTATTCTGGCTTAACTACTACAATAGATGAAGGTACTAAAACCAAATTGATTACTAAAAATTCCTTGGGAAATGTGGTAATTATGACCGATTCTCCTAGAGGAACGATTTACTATACTTATTTTGCTAATGGTAATCTAAAAACTACTGATTATGATGGAGTAGTGACAACAATAGAGCAAGATGGGTGGGGAAGAAAAACGAAATTGATAGACCCTTCGGCAGGCACTTATACCTATACTTATAATTCATTGGGAGAAACTACTAGTGAAACTACTCCAAATGGAACTACTACCTATACTTTAGATCCTGCAGTAGGAAAACTAATTAAAAAAACAATTGTAGGGTCTAAAACAAATAGTGAAACAACTTATAATTATGACACAACCACTAAATTACTTACTTCGACTCTTTTTAAAGATATTTTTGAAGGAGATATGATTACTAATAATAGTTTTGAATATGATTCCTATAACAGATTGTATAAATCGACTGAAACAACTCCTTATGCTACTTTTTTAAAACAATTTACTTTTGATGATTATGGGAATGTTAGGTTTGAAACTATAACAGGAACTGCAAACGGAAAAACAAGTTCAAAAACTATTATGCATACTTATCAAAATGGACAACATTTGAAAATACAGGATAATGGTCGATTCGGCCCCATACTGTGGCAAATTAACAATTTAAATCGACGAGGACAAATTCTTTCAGCACAATTAGGAAATAGTATTAGTATAACTAATACTTATGATTCGTATGGTTTTGCTACCAAGTTTAAATATGACAAAGGAAGTGATAACGTAATGACATTAAACAATACATTTGATTCACAGAAAAGCAACTTAATATCCAGAAATAATAATTTGTTTAATTATTCTGAAACTTTTGATTATGACAATCTAGATAGACTTACAGATTTTATTACTGACAACACATTTTTATACAATACGTTTGATACAACATCAGTTGAAGGTTACGAAGTAGAAGGAGGAGCTACAATAACGAGCTCAGGAGGATTGCTCAATGTAAAAGCAAGTACAGCGGGAGCTACAGTTAAAAAAACACTTTTGGCAGATGCTAGTACAGGAGAAAAAATAGAATTGAGTTTTTCTTTTCAAAGAGTATTAGGAAATAGCACATTGAACGTATATATTCAAGAACAAAATAGAACTACAGGAGCAATAACTAAATACTTTAAAACTTTAGCCTCTCCAGGAATAATAAATATAAATCACACTTCAACTCAGGATGCAATCTTGACTTTAAGAATAGAGAATGTTAACGCTACAAGAATAAACGATTTTACTATAAACAATGTTATTGCTAAAAGGATATTTAACAATAACCCCCAAGAATATGACGATAGAGGTAGAATAACGCAAAATGCAATAGGAACTTATAACTACACCAATGCTTCCAAAGTTTACCAAAATACATCGGTAGATATAAATCCAGATGCAAAAAACTATTATACTATTAATCATGAGCAAAATATTACATATAATACCTTCAAAAGTCCTTATCAAATTGAGGAAGTAGGAAAAGATAAAATAAATTTTACTTATAATGATAATAACAGTCGTAGTGCGATGTTTTATGGTAGTTTAGATACTGATAAACTATCAAGACCATTACGTAAATACTATAGTGCCGATGGTAGTATGGAGATTAAACATAATATGCTGACTGGAGCAATGGAGTTTATCACCTACATAGATGGAGATGCCTATACAGCCTCAGTAGTATTAAAAAGTGATGGAACCACCCAGAATTATTTATATTTGCATAGAGATTACCAAGGGAGTATTTTAGCAATTAGTAATGAGGCGGGAGCAATTGTAGAAAAACGTCATTTTGATGCCTGGGGTAGTATTGTAAGAGTACAAGACGGTGCAGGAAATACATTAAATGATCTTACTATATTGGATAGAGGTTATACAGGACACGAACATTTGCAAAGTGTCAATCTTATTCATATGAATGGGCGTTTGTATGATCCTAAATTACACCGTTTTCTACAACCAGATAACAATATTCAAGATCCACTTAATACTCAAAACTTTAATCGTTACGGTTACGTTCTTAATAACCCGCTGAAATATACAGACCCAAGTGGTGAATTTTGGCAATTTGTTGTAGGTGCGATCTTTACAGGGTATGTAAGTGGTGTTCAGGCTAGTAATGGAGAATTGAATCCTACTAAATGGAATTCCACTACATGGACTAATGCTGCTTTAGGTGGAGCATCATTCGGATTATCTACTGTTGCAACAAATTATGCAAATGAATACATTGTTAATTACAATAAACCTCCTGAAATAGCAGGTAATTCGATAAATATAGGAGATATCAAGAGTAATAATACTCATTCGTATATCTCTAATAATAATTCAGGTTCTACCTCACAAACTAGTGGTGGACAATATTATGGAGGTGATGGAAGTGGTAGTTTTTTAGATTATTTTAGTAGATTTGTTTATGAAACAGACCAATTCAATCCGATAGCCCTTGCATGGGATGGAATAAAAGGGCATATTACAGGTTCAGACAGATACGGTAATGCATTATCAGGCTTTGAGTCTAGTATGAAAATTGTAAGTGCTGTCCCTATGACAAAAGCAGCTAGTATTGTTACTAATGCTAGTGAGGCTGCTATTTTTAATGGAGGTAAAACCTTTGCGCAGTACAAAATTGCAAGAGGAGGAACCGAAACTTTAGCTCATATACAAACATCTACTGGTGTACAAAGAATTAGTACTGAGTTTCATCATATGTTTATAACCCAACGAATGCAAAGAGCTTATAATTTGCCAAATTGGATGGTAAATAATAGAATTAATGTTTTTAAATTAAATACGATTCAGCATTCGCTAGTTGATCCATATAGATATAATTTCTTGAGAGCAGGAATTAAACCACAAGTAGGATGGTTTGGACAATATAATTGGTTTACTAAATTTTAATATTATGTTAGGATTATTTAAAAGAACGAAGATAGAAAGTTGGGAAACAAATTTATTAATTAATGTCTTTAATAAAGTTTCTATTAATGATTCCATGTTTTTTATTCGTCAAATTAATGATGGATTGCTCAGAGGTGTTTTAATTGGAGTTAGTGATATACATGGGTATGTTGGGTTTTCATATAACTCAAAAGTTTATAATAAATTTTATGATAAAAACGGTAGAAATTTCAAATTTGAAAACATTAAAGTATTTGATATTAAGTCCAACAAATATTTAAATCTTTCAATTTATTTTTCTTTTGGAGTTATAAATGGATATTCTGTTGAAAAAAATGGGAAATATAAACTCGATATTTCAAACATTAATACAGATGGAGTTCAAAAAATATATTTTGACACTATTGATTATGATAAAATATCTAAAATTTTTACACCAAGAGAAAAAGAATTATTAAATCCATCAGAAATATATTTAGTAAAATTAAAAGATAAGGATTATTATCATTTAAAGGATCTGGAAGATGGAGATTTCTTAGGGATAGATATCGATAAAAATGTTTATAAGATTACTCACGATCCATTTGAGATAAATCCTTTGAGTGATAAATTAGAGGAAATATTATAGAAGAAATTATATGGTTATGTTCGTGCAAATGAATACAGATTGAAGTTCTTGTGAAAATAATTTTAATTTAAAAATGTGAAATCGAATTCGTTTGATTACACATTTTTTTATCACATAGGTTACAATTGCTGCTGCAATTTTTACTGGTTATGCCAGTGTTGTTAAGGCTAACAATGGAGAATTGAAACCCGATCGTTCAGATATTCAGCTTCGTTAGGCAGGCTTTTGCCTGTGATTACAAAGATGAGCAAATGCAGAAAAAGAAAGTTGTAACTATAAAAAGAGTTACAACTTTTTTAGTTATAAATAAAAAGATAAAAATAGTTTTATATTGGGCTTTAATTGGAGTGAACACAGGTTAGTAGTTTATTTTTTGAAAACTTGATTAGTTACATTATTTTACCCGAAATTTGCCATTTATTTCTAAAAACAAACTCACATGGAATTCGGCAAAATCATCATCTCAGACACCGCAGCCAACAGCGAAAATCCTCAAGACGTTATCAACTCAAATATTTCGGTAATCAATCTGATGCGTGAGGAAAAAATCGATGACGATGCAATTCATGAAGACGCCCTGATGAGTTATTATTTAGATTATTATACTTCACAATACACTAAGGGCAATTTTGCGCAATTTGTTTACAATTCGGGTTGGAACAAAGAACTGAACGAACTAATTGAAGAAGGCTTGCAGCTAATTGGTGCCGAAAAGCATTTGGAATTATTTC
The DNA here is from genome assembly GCF_014639535.1 of Flavobacterium palustre. Lineage (GTDB taxonomy): Bacteria > Bacteroidota > Bacteroidia > Flavobacteriales > Flavobacteriaceae > Flavobacterium > Flavobacterium palustre. The sequence goes on from NZ_BMGA01000001.1 coordinate 610,848, forward strand.
AGGCGCAGGCTAAAAAAGTCCGTTTAATGAGTAGTGTAAAATTAGCTAAATTTCTCAAAGGCAAACTCGAAGGCGTAAACCCAATAAGAGACGCTTTAAACAACGATACATTTTTCGAATTAGAGGAAAATTTAGTGGAACTGAACGCTGCTTTTTTAAAATCGCATCCCGATACCGAAGTACTTTCGGTGGATGAAATGTTTACTGTTTTAGAAGAATTTGCAGGTCGTAAAATAAACCGAGAATAGATAATGAATCTAAATTGACTTCTTAATGTCTAAATTGTGGCTTTTTTTTCAAAATAATATCAAAATAAGTATATTTTTGTCTGAACCACAAGCACTTTGATTAATTAGAAAAAAGAAGGCGTAACTAACCTATGGAGATTCTGAATCAATTTTCGAAATTATTTGTATTGGATATTCGCAATACAATGGGATTATTGTTTTGGGGAAATTTTGCGTTAGCCACTCTGGTTTTTACCTTTCGTTTTGCACTTTTCAGCAAGGATAATAAGACTCATTTACTGATATTTGGTTGTTCTAAAATTTTCCAGTCTTTTGCGTGGCTGGCTTTTTTTCTTCGAACAGACACCGTTACAATTAGTCCAATTAATATCATCATCACCAACACTTTAATTTTTACGAGTTACTATCTTGAGTCCATCGCAATGCTAATGATGGTGAAAGGCAGTTCTAAAAAATCTTATCGGGTACAGTTAGTATTATTTGTCACTACCCTTTTGCTTTTTTACAGTACAGTGTGGTTTGAGGCTGCTGCCAATATCCGTGTTTCAATGGCATCGTTCATTATTTTTGCGCTGTTAATTGTGCCTTCTCTCCGATTTTTAACCGAAACCAGAAGCAGTTTATTTAAAAAAATACTGGGGTTTAATTACGTCATATTGTTGACAACATTGGTTTTCAGAACAATTTATCCGCTTTTCAAAACCTCAACAACGCTATACTCTGCCGATCCGACACAAAAAATCATTTTCCTGATTATATTTCTGATGATGATTATCAGCGGAGTAGGTTATTTGCTTTTGCTACAGGAGGAAAAAGAACTGCAAATCAAACAATTATTAGATGATAAAGATAAATTTTTCTCTATCATTGCACACGATTTAAGAGGCCCTTTTAATGGAATCATTGGACTGTCAGAATTACTTTTGGAAAACGATAATCAATTGAACAACAAGGAGACAAATGAATTCATCCAACTCATCAACCAATCGTCAAAGAGTGCTTTTTCATTGTTGGATAATCTGTTAACCTGGGCGCAATCTCAAACAGGAAGTATTCAATTTACGCCTAAAAAACTGGAAATAAATTCGATAATTGATAAGACGATCCATTTACTGGCAAATATCGCTAAAACCAAAAACATAAACATTCGCTCCGAAATTGAAGCCAAACAATTTATGGTTGGCGACAAAAATATGCTGGAAACCGTTTTTCGCAATCTGATTTCAAATGCGATTAAATTTACCAATACCAACGGTGAAGTAATTGTTTCGATGATAAAAGAAAAAGACCGAATGGTGTTTTCTGTACAGGACAACGGCATTGGAATTCCTGCCGGAAAAATTGCCAATCTGTTTGCTATAAACAAAAGAAACACAACCTCCGGAACCAATGATGAAACCGGAACCGGATTAGGATTGATGCTGTGCAAGGATTTTATCGAGAAACATGGCGGTCAAATTTGGGTTAAAAGTCAGCCGGGAAAAGGAAGTGTTTTTAGTTTTAGTATCCCCGATAATTTATAGAATATCGCAGAGATTCTAAAAGATAAAACACAAATACACACAAAGTATTTCTTTATAAAAACAAAAGAAAATCTGCTGAAATTTATGTAAATCTGCGTGCTAAAATATAATCCTAATCATAGGAAAAGAATAAAGAATCTAAAGAAATTTAAAAAAAACTTTGCGAATCTCTGTGTTGGCTTTGTGCTGCTTTGCGAAATGATTTTTTTCCTCAAAACTTTGTCTTATAAGTCTCAAACATTTCCTTAAATTTGCTACCGTTATTAGAAATTTAATAGTTATAAAAATCAAACTATGTTACAAATTGCATTTATTAGAGAAAATCAGGAAAAAGTGATCCAAGCTTTGGCAAAAAGAAATCTGGATGCCAAAAGCGTTGTGGAAGAAGTGGTACAACTTGATGAGCGTCGTCGTGCTACGCAGGTAGAGTTAGACAACATTCTGGCTGAATCTAATAAATTGTCCAAAGATATTGGCGAATTGATGAAAACGGGCGAAAAATCAAAAGCAGCCATCTTAAAAGAAAAAACAGTTATTAATAAAGAAAAGAGCAAGAAACTGGCTGAAACTGCCGATGCCATTGCTGCTGAACTTACAGATAAATTATATACTTTACCCAACCTTCCTGCCGATATTGTTCCTGAAGGAAAAACTCCGGAGGAAAATCTAAACGTTTTTGAAGCAGGCGAAGTGCCGGTTTTGCATGAAGGAGCTCAACCTCACTGGGAATTGGTAAAAAAATACGATATTATTGATTTCGAATTAGGAAATAAAATCACCGGTGCCGGTTTTCCGGTTTACAAAGGAAAAGGAGCTCGTTTGCAACGTGCTTTGATTAATTATTTCTTAGACAAAAATACCGCTGCAGGTTACAATGAAGTGCAGGTGCCGCATTTAGTAAACGAAGCATCAGGTTACGGAACGGGACAATTACCGGACAAAGAAGGGCAAATGTACCATGATGCTACCGATAATTTGTACTTAATCCCAACGGCTGAAGTTCCGGTAACCAACTTGTTCCGAGATGTAATCCTGAGCGAAAATGAATTGCCAATTTTAACTACGGCTTACACACCATGTTTCCGTCGTGAGGCAGGTTCTTACGGAGCGCATGTTCGAGGATTGAACCGTTTGCACCAATTTGATAAAGTAGAAATTGTACGTGTTGAACATCCTGAAAAATCATACGAAGCTTTAGACGGAATGGTGGAACACGTAAAAGGAATTTTGGACGAATTAAAATTACCTTATCGTATTTTACGCCTTTGCGGAGGCGATATGGGTTTCACTTCGGCATTGACTTATGATTTTGAAGTGTTTTCTACAGCACAGGATCGTTGGTTAGAAATTTCTTCTGTTTCTAACTTTGAAACTTTCCAAGCCAATCGTTTGAAATTGCGTTTCAGAGATAAAGATGGTAAAAACCAATTGGCACACACCCTAAACGGAAGTTCATTGGCTTTACCTAGAGTTCTTGCGGGAATTTTAGAGAATTACCAAACTCCGGAAGGAATCGTAATTCCGGAAGTGTTGCGTCCGTATTGCGGATTTGATATTATTGACTAATTTTAGTTCTGTTTACCGCAAATTCGCAAATTATTTTTTAAGTTTAATAAAAATAAAATTTGTGAATTTGCGGTAAATATTTTCGAAATAAATCGAATAATGAAAAAACTACTTCTACATATCGCCTTGTTTTTTTCATTGATTTGTTTCTCTCAAAACGAGCAATTAGCACAGTATTACTACGACAAAGGCGATTTTGAAAAAGCCAAAATCAGTTATGAGGAATTATTGGAAAATGTTCCTCAAAACATGCAATATTTTCTTCGAACCGTAGATTGTTATCAGCAATTACAACAATTTGACGTTGCTGAAAAAGCCATTCAGAATCGATTTACCAAATACAATCAGGGCAGTCTTTTAATTGAATTGGGTTATAATTACCAATTGCAAAAGAATGATGTCAAAGCCAAAAGTTATTACGATCAGGCAATAGAACGCATTCGTAAAAACCCTAATGAAGTGTATGGAATTGCCAATACATTCGACAAGAAAGTGCAATTAGAATATGCTTTGAAAGCCTATAAAACGGCTACCGAAATCCAACCCAATTTTAATTTTAATTACCAGCAAGGTTTGTTGTATGGGCAATTAGGTAATTTCGAAATGATGATTACTACTTTTTTGGATGAAGCCTATGCCAATCCGCAGAATTCTATTTTGATTCAGAATCAATTGTCCCGTTTTATGACAGATGAAGCCAATGTGAGTTTTAGCACTGCTTTGCGAAAAGCTTTGGTTTTGAAGGTTCAAAAAAGTCAGGATTTGTTTTGGAGTCGGTATTTGAGTTGGTTTTATATTCAACAAAAAGAGTTTGCCAAGGCCTTTATTCAGGAAAAAGCCATTTACAAGCGCAATCCCGAGTCGCTTTCGACTATTCTAAATTTAGCTAATTTGGCTATTGAGGAAGAAAATCAGGAAGTAGCTAAGGAAATTCTGGATTTTATCATTGAAAACACCAAGGATTTAGGCTTATTGGTTCAGGCGCATTCGTATTTGATGGAGCTGAAAATTAAAAAAGCTACTGAGAAAGATTACGCTGCAATCAATACCGAAATAGAGGCTTTGCTGAAACAATTTGAAATAAGTCCTTTTAGCTTATCTTTGCAGCTGATTCAAGCGCATTTTGTGGCTTTCAATCTAAAAAAACCGGAACAAGGAAGAGCTATTGTAAAAAGAGCTTTGGAATTACAATTGAACGATTACGAAGTGGCTCAGGTCAAAATGGAACTGGCCGATATTTTTCTTTTCGAAGAAAAATTCAATCAGGCGTTATTGTATTATTCGCAAATTGAAACGGATTTAAAAAATGATGAAGTAGCTCATGAAGCTAGTTTGAAAGCGGCAAAAACAAGCTATTTTAAAGGTGATTTTAACTGGGCATTAAAACAGTTTAAAGAGCTCAAATCGGCAAATACACAGTTGATTGCCAATGATGCTTTAGAATATTTTTTGTTGATTAATGACAACACTGTTGCCGATTCGACACAAACGGCTTTGAAGGCTTTTGCAAAAGGCGATTATCTGTTGTATCAAAACAGAAATCAGGAAGCGATTACACAGTTTCAATTGGTTTTAAAGACATTTAAAGGTCAGGACTCGAGGGCTATGCCCGAACAGGCGAAGCAAATTGAAGCCGTAACCCAGTTGCGATTGGGTAAAATTTATGAAAAAACAGCCGAATATAATTTGGCTTTAAGCCAATATCAATCGATAATCGACCATCATAGTGACGGGATTTATATAGATGAAGCGCTGTTTTTTTCGGCAGAAATTTACAGTAAAAAGCTAAATGACCCTGAAAAGGCAAAACCACTTTATGAAAAAATAATATTCAATCATCAGGATAGTATTTATTTTGTGGAAGCGAGAAAGAAATTCCGGGAATTAAGAGGCGATAAAAACCTTTAAAAATAACAATATCAATTGCAAAAAGCAATTATCAATTACAGCTTGGATGATAAAGAATTTTGGTTCAAATCTTAATACTTAATACTCCAATCTTAATACTTTTTTTAAAATGATTATATACAACGTTACCACAAACATACACGAAAGCGTTCACGATCAATGGATGATCTGGATGCAACACAAACACATTCCGGAAATGCTGGCTACAGGTAAATTTACCAGTGCTAAATTAGTTCGTGTCTTGGTTGAAGAAGAAATGGGCGGAGTGACTTATTCAGCTCAGTTTACTACCGATAGTTTAGCCACTTTAGAAAAATTCTATCAGGAAGATGATGTAGTACTTCAGGCTGAAGGTCAAAAGCTTTTTGGTGAAAAAATGCTGACTTTCAAAACCGAATTACAAGTCATTTCTGAACACTAATTTAGAGTTCAGAATGCAGAATTAAGAAAGCAGTATTCATTCTGTTTTCACATTAAAAGCAAAAAACATGGATAAAGTAAAAGCAAAAAAACACCTCGGACAACATTTCTTAAAAGATGAAAGTATTGCAAAAGACATTGCAGATACTTTGAGTTTGGATGGGTATGATGATGTATTGGAAATTGGGCCGGGAATGGGTGTTTTGACCAAATATATGTTGGACAAGCCAATCAATACTTATGTGATTGAAATTGACACCGAATCGGTGGAATATTTGAATGCACATTATCCAAAATTGCACGGAAAAATCATTTCTAAGGATTTCCTGAAATACAATATCAACGAAGTTTTCGAAAACAAACAATTTGCCATCATTGGTAATTTCCCATATAACATTTCGAGTCAGATTGTTTTTAGAGTATTAGAACTTAAAGAACAAATACCGGAATTTTCGGGTATGTTTCAAAAAGAAGTAGCCGAACGCATTTGCGAGAAAAAAGGAAGTAAGACTTACGGAATTTTGTCTGTTTTGGCTCAGGCATTTTACGATACCGAATATTTATTTACTGTAGACGAAAATGTTTTTAACCCGCCGCCAAAGGTCAAATCGGGTGTGATGCGTATGCGCAGAAAAGAAGATTTTAGTTTGCCTTGTGGAGAAAAATTATTCTTTACGGTAGTAAAAACAGCTTTCCAACAACGCCGTAAAACTTTACGTAACAGTTTAAAAACACTTGATTTATCGGATAATTTGAGAGAAGATAGTATCTTTGACCTCCGTCCGGAGCAACTGGACGTGGCACAGTTTATCGAACTTACTCAAAAAATAGAAGCCGATGGAGTTTAAAATCAGCAAGGAATTAATTCAACAAGTAAAGGAACTCATTCAAAATAAAAGCGACCTAAAACTGGAAGCTTTATTGAATGACATTCACCATGCTGATATTGCCGAAATTTTAGACGAACTTGATTTTGATGATGCCACTTATATATTTAAGGTATTAGACAGTGATAAAACAGCAGAAATTCTTCTGGAATTAGAAGATGATTTGCGTGAAAACATATTAAGCAGGCTTTCGCCAAAAGAGATTGCTGAAGAGCTGGATGAATTGGAAACCAATGATGCAGCCGACATTATTGCCGAACTTTCCCAAGAAATCAAAGCCGAAGTAATATCCGAATTACAAGACGTTGAGCATGCCAAAGACATCGTCGATTTGCTTCGTTACAAAGAAGATACCGCTGGTGGAATCATGCACAAAGAGTTGGTAAAAGTCAATGAAAATTGGAATGTACTAACCTGTGTAAAAGAAATGCGTATTCAGGCCGAGAATATTTCCCGAGTGCATTCGATCTACGTAGTGGATGACGAAGGACGTTTAAAAGGTCGTCTTTCCCTCAAAGATTTATTGACTACTTCCACTAAAACAGCCATTAGCGACGTCTATATTCGAAAATTAAATTATGTCAATGTAGATGCCGAAGATGTTGAAGTAGCCCGTATTATGCAAAAATACGATTTGGAGGCCATACCGGTAGTGGACGAATTAGGACGCTTGGTTGGACGAATCACCATCGACGATATCGTAGATGTAATCAAGGACGAAGCCGATCAGGATTACCAGTTGGCAGCGGGTATTTCTCAGGACGTTGAAGCCGATGACAGTATCATGGAATTGACTAAAGCCCGTTTACCCTGGTTAGTTTTAGCCTTACTTGGCGGCTTTATAACAGTAAGAGTCTTAGGATTGTTTGAAGGTGCTATGCTGGAACATGGCAATCTATTCTTTTTTACGCCACTAATTGCGGCAATGGCAGGAAATGTTGGCGTACAATCCTCGGCAATTATTGTACAGGGTTTAGCCAATGACACATTAAGCGGATCTCTATTTAACCGATTGATAAAAGAAATTTCCCTGAGTTTACTAAACGGTATTATCCTGGCCAGCATCTTATTTATCGGAAGTCATTTTTTACTCAATGTAGAAGTTATTGTAGGTCTTATAGTAACTACAGCCTTAGTTTCGGTAATTGTAATTGCCTCGTTAATAGGTACTTTTATTCCCTTATTATTGGATAAATTCGGAATCGACCCTGCTTTGGCAACAGGACCGTTTATCACCACAAGCAACGATATTTGCGGAATTCTGATTTATTTTTCAATTGCCAAAATGATTTTAGGTTTTTAATATTTAGAAGATAAAAAATACGAACAACATGAAAGTACATATCATTGGAGGAGGTAACTTAGGAGCAGCTATTGCATTAGGAATGGCAAAAAATGCCAGCGAACACCAAGTTACTGTAACCAGAAGAAATACAGCCAGTATTCTCTATTTAGAAAAATTAGGCGTAACCGTTTCTTCTGACAATAAACACAACATACAAGAAGCAGATGTTATTATTTTGACGATTAAACCGTATCAGGTGGATACTGTTTTAACTGAAATTCTTCCTGTTATTTCTAATAAAATTATTGCTTCGGGAGTGAGCGGATTGTCTATTGAAGCTTTGCAAAATAAAATTGGCGAAGACCATCAGGCCATCCGAATTATGCCTAACATTGCGGCACAATACGGTGCTTCGGCTACCTGTATTTCTTTCAACGAAAAACACGCAGAACAAGGGCAAAAATTAGTAACTATTTTCAAAGAATTAGGAACAGCTCCGGTTATTGACGAGAAATTAATGGACGCGGCAACGGTTTTAGCAGCCAGCGGAACAGCTTTTGCGTTGCGTTATATCAGAGCTTCGATGCAGGCAGGAATCGAAATTGGATTTGACTGGAAAACGGCTTTGGCAATTTCGGCACAAACTGTAAAAGGAGCTGCCGAAATGGTCATGGAAGAACAAATCCATCCGGAACAATTAATCGACAGAGTAACTACACCGCAAGGTTGCACCATTACCGGATTAAGCGAAATGGAATCACACGGATTCAGTTCCTCATTAATCCGCGGAATTAAAGCGGCTGTAAAGAAAATTAAGGGAGTTTAAATTCTTTCTTTTAAAAATACAAAAAGGGCTTCTCATTTACGGGAAGCCCTTTTTTATATTGTGCTTTGTTGTGGTGCATTACTTTAAATAAATGTACAACAAGTGATTTGTAATACATTTTTTATATATTTGGCATGAGTAAAATGTGGATTTAAAGAATTTATTACGCACATTTCGCAAACGCTTCAGGCTTTACGGTGTTTTTTATATTAAACATAATTACAAATAGATTAATTATAACTGACGAATGAAAAAAATATTGGTATTCCTAATTTTAGGACTCAATCTAAATGCAAACGCTCAAGAGGCTAGTGTTGAAAAATCAATTTTTGGTATACAAGTCGGGTTAGGATCAGGAGTAGGGATTTGGGTAAATAATGAAAGTAGGTTGTCTAATAGCATCGCCTTAAGAAGCGAGATAGGATTAGAAAATGATTTTACGGTTGGTGATCATTATGACGGAGCGGGTTTTATTTTACAGCCTGTCTTAACGCTTGAACCTCGGTATTATTACAATTTAGTCAAAAGGAATTCTAAAGGAAGAAATACCGTCAATAACAGCGGGAACTACATTTCGATTAAAACAAGTTACCATCCGGATTGGTTTGTGATTAATTTAGACGATAATGTAACCAAAACAGCCGATTTGGCAATTGTTCCTACTTGGGGTATCAAACGCCAAATAGGGAATCATTTTACATATGAAACCGCTTTAGGATTAGGATACAGAGTAGTATATTTGAAAGCCAATTATACGAATGGTAATGTTCAAAATGTAGATGGTGCCCAAAAAAGAAACCAATATATTCCTTATTTACGTGTAGGGATTGGATACACTTTTTAATAAAAATCAATGTGTTTTATGGGGTCAAATCCAATACAAAAAGGGTCTTCTCAGCATAATGAGAAGACCCTTTTTATATTCCAATAAATAAAAAATTCTATTTTTTCTTAGTTTTTTTTCGGCTGTTTCAACGCCATTTCATTATCATCTAATTCCTGACCAAAATCAGGCATACCCTCTTTAGTCCATTTCAATACTCTGGCTCGGGTGTGACGGTTAGGATCGGATAAAGCGTCTCCTTTTATTTTTTCGTAATCACGGGCGTGGTAAATCATGATATCAGTCTTTCCGTCTTCAGCTACGGTAAAACTATTGTGTCCGGGTCCATAGCGTTTGAATTTTTCATTGGTAAAGAAAACCGGTTTGTCTAATTTGTTCCATGATTTTGGATCCAGTAAATCAGCTCCTTCTTTTGCCCAAAGCAAACCTAAACAATAAGTTGCATCAGTTGCGCTGGCGGAGAACGTCAGGAAAACTTTTCCGTTTCTAATTAACACCGACGGACCTTCATTTACTTTGTAAGTGTGCATTTCCCAGTCGTAATCCGGCTGGCTAATCACCACCTGCTTATCGTCAACTTTAGTTGGACTTGTCATTTTGGCAATGTACAAACTGGTATTAACCACATTTCCGGGACCTCTGTCAACCCAAATAAGGTAACGCTGTCCTTTGTGTTCAAAAGTAGTTGCGTCTAAAGCAAAAATGTCTTTTTTAGTTACAATTTGACCTTCTTCTTTCCATTCGCCTTTGGTTGGATCTTCAGAAGGGTTTGATAATGCATACATGCGGATTTTCCATTTGTCCTCGGCTGATCCGGCAGCAAAATAAACATACCACTTGCCGTCAATTCGATGCAATTCAGGAGCCCAAATATGGTTGCCCATTGGCCCTTTGTCGTGTTTACGCCATACCACAACTGCTTTTGCATCTTTGATTCCATTAATGGTTTTAGAACTGCGAATTTCTATGCGATCATACTCCGGAGCTGTTGCAATAAAATAGTAGGTTCCATCAGCCGTTTTGGTTACAAAAGGATCAGCGCGCTGAAGCGCCAATGGATTATTGAATTGATTTTTTTTCAGTTTTTGCGAATACGCCGATATTCCGACAGCTATAAAAGCCAATAGAAAAGTCAGCTGTAAAAAGTTCAAATTCTTGTTCATTTTAATAAAAATTGGATAGTCGTCAGTTTAAATGTAAAATATACATTTTTAACAAAGATAGCAATAATGTTGATTGACTGCGAGTTTTTATAAATTTTGATTACAAATCGTAAACAATTGATTACAAGTTTGCTTTTTGTAAATAAAATAATTCAAACAATTGAAAATCAGGTATTTTATCCAATAAAAATGCGTTACATCGAAAATTTAGTTAGTTGCTTTTATACAATTAAAAATAGCTGTAATTTTATAGAAGCAAACCCAATCTATCGCTACTTGACTTTTCTTAATCAATGGTTTAAGTTAAAAACTAACATTAAATATACATTATTATGAAAAAGTTATTCAACATGATTTACGACAGGATTTCCCGCTTTTTATTCGGAGACGAAACTATGGCGAGATATTAACAAAACTATGTATCAGTAAAAAAAGAGCGTATGCAAAAAACATTACTTTAAGTTTGGGTCATCCAACAACAAGCCATTTCTGAATTAATTTTAATTTAGAAATGGTTTTTTGTTCTTAGGAGATTCTAATCATTGGGGATAAACTAATAACTCTGTTTTTTTAGTATTTTTGAAAGCTCAACATAAAAATACTTATGGATATTAAAATTCTTCACATCGATAGTAATAACCCAATAATGATGAACCAATTACAGCAATTGGGTTTTATCAATCACGAAGACTTTACTTCGTCAAAGGAAGAAATCGAAAATAAAATTCAGGATTATCATGGAATTGTCATCCGTAGCCGATTTAAAATCGATAAAACTTTTTTAGACAAGGCTACCAATTTACAATTTATAGCCCGGGTTGGCGCAGGTTTGGAAAGTATTGATTGTGATTATGCTACTTCTAAAAATATTGCACTGATTGCCGCTCCCGAGGGTAACCGAAACGCAGTTGCCGAACATAGTTTAGGAATGATTTTATCGCTTTTTAACAATTTAAACCGCGCCGACAGAGAAATCCGTTCCGGTCATTGGAACAGAGAAAGCAACCGTGGGCATGAACTGGACGGAAAAACCGTGGGTATTATCGGTTATGGGAATATGGGAAAATGGTTTGCCAAAAAATTAAGAGGGTTTGATGTAGAAGTACTTTGCTATGATATTCAGGAAAATGTAGCCGATGCCAATGCGAAGCAGGTTTCTTTAGCCGAATTACAACAAAAAACGGATGTATTGAGTTTACATATTCCCTGGACTCCGGATACCGATAAAATGGTCAATGCCACATTTATCAATGCTTTTGCAAAACCGTTTTGGATTTTGAATACCTCCAGAGGAAAAAACATTGTAACAGCCGATTTAGTAGCTGCTTTAAAATCGGGAAAAGTCTTAGGTGCCGGACTGGACGTTTTAGAATATGAAAAATTATCTTTTGAAACCTTATTTCAGGACAAAACTACTCCGGAAGCTTTTCAGTATTTATTAGAAGCCGATAATGTACTATTATCACCCCATGTGGCCGGCTGGACATTTGAAAGTCACGAGCGATTAGCACAGGTAATTGTCGATAAAATTAAGCAGTTGTACTTTAATTAAAGTAAATCAGATGGTGTCGCTTTAGTATTTGGATAAAAATTCATAAATTTAATGATTGATAATCAGCTAAATATTATGATTATGGAAAATTCAAAACACGAACACTGGAATCAACCGCAATCTTTTGAAGAAGACAATAAAAGACTGGCTGCCGGTTTACTAGCCATCATTCTGGGACCTTTGGGAATTCATAAATTTCTATTGGGTTACACCAAAGAAGGAGTTATTTGGCTTTTTCTGAGTCTGATTAGCTTTGGAGCATTAACCGGTCTTTTGGGGCTTATAGAAGGCATAATCTATTTGACCAAATCAGAAGATGAATTTTTTAGAACTTATCAACTAGGACGAAAACCCTGGTTTTAAATAAAAATACAATTCCGCAAAGCCAGTTGACTTTGCGGAATTTTTGTTTACTCTCCGTTTTTTACAAAACACTTACTACTTGTAATCCGTTTTTATTGCTTACCTAATAAAAGCAAATCAGAAACCACTACTTCGGTCACATAACGTTTTTCTCCGTTTTTATCTTCATAACTGCGGTGGGTTAATTTACCTTCAATGGCAATTTCCCTTCCTTTAGTAACATATTTTTCTATGATTTCGGCGGTTTTCCCCCAGGCAATTAAACGATGCCATTGGGTTTCTTCTACTTTTTCACCTTTATCATTTTTGTAAACTTCGTTAGTTGCCAAGGTGAAATTGGCTAACTTTTTACCTCCGTCAAAATTTTTGATTTCTGGTTCATTTCCTAAATGACCGATCAACTGTACTTTGTTTCTTAATGCATTCATGGCGTATAAAATTTAAATTGTTAATGAATAAAATGATATTAGAATTGTCGTTGCTATTCTTGCTTTTCGACAGTACAAAGTTGCAACCAACGCAAACATTTATTCGGTTAGCATCTATTTACTTTCGACTATAAATATTTGTAAACGTTTGTAAACGGATACTTTTTTTTCGTATCTTTCAGCAAATCAATCCTTTTATGCAAGCAGAAATCAACAAAGTCGAACTACGAAATCTGAAAATTCAAGACTATAAAGAATTAAAAAATTCGATGATTGAATCTTATCCGGAAATGGTTGACGACTACTGGAGAGAAGCCGATATTAAAAAATTACTCAAAATATTTCCCGAAGGACAGCTGGTTATTTTAGTCGATGATATTGTAGTAGGCGCAGCATTATCGATTATTGTACCGGAAGATTTAGTAGATCAGAACCATGATTACGCTAAAATTACAGGCAATTATACTTTTTCTACCCATACTTCCAAAGGCGAAATTTTATACGGAATTGATGTTTTTGTGGTGCCCAAATACCGTGGTTTACGCTTAGGACGTCGTTTGTACGATGCCCGAAAGGAAATTTGCGAACAGCTCAATCTAAAATCTATTGTGTTTGCCGGCAGAATTCCGAATTATGCCAAATATGCCCATGAGATTAATCCTAAAACCTATATTGATAAAGTTAAAAGAAAAGAAATTCACGATCCCGTACTATCGTTTCAATTGAGCAATGATTTCCATATCATGCGGGTGATGAAAAACTATCTGGAAGGCGACAGAAAATCCAAAGAATTTGCCGTTTTATTAGAATGGAATAACATCTATTACATTGAAAGTCCTAGTATTATTAATACCGAAAAAACAGTTATCCGACTGGGTTTAATTCAGTGGCAAATGCGCCCTTTGAAAAACCTGGAAGCGCTGTTTGAACAATCCGAATTTTTTATTGATGCCGTTTCGGGCTACGGCAGTGATTTTGCGGTTTTTCCTGAATTATTCATAGCTCCCTTAATGGCCGATTACAATCATTTATCTGAAGCCGACGCCATTCGGGAATTAGCAAAATATGCCGAACCCATCCGTAAAAGATTTCAGGAATTAGCCATTTCGTACAACATCAATATCATTAGCGGAAGCATGCCTAATTTAGTTGACGGAGTGCTATACAACAGTGGTTTTCTTTGCAAAAGAGACGGTACTTTCGAAACCTACACTAAAATCCACATCACACCAAACGAAGTTTTTCACTGGGGAATTACAGGTGGCAATACCATTCAGACTTTTGATACCGATTGCGGAAAAATAGGAATCATGATTTGCTATGATGTAGAATTCCCGGAACTTTCCCGATTAATGGCCGATGAAGGCATGAATATCTTATTTGTTCCTTTTCTTACCGATACTCAAAACGGATACACCAGAGTAAAACACTGCGCACAGGCAAGAGCCATAGAAAACGAATGCTATGTTGCCATTGCCGGTTGTGTGGGAAATTTACCAAAAGTGAACAACATGGACATTCAATATGCGCAAACAGCTGTTTTTACACCTGCCGATTTTGCTTTCCCAAGCAATGGTATCAAAGCCGAAACCACTCCAAATACCGAAATGACCCTGATTGTTGATGTCGATTTAGATTTATTAAAAGAATTACACGAACACGGCAGTGTTAAAATATTAAAAGACCGTCGTCACGATTTGTATCGAATTAAAAAACTAAAACATTAACTATGAACAACCAATTGTATGACATAGAAAATTTACGGTTTCCTATAGGAGAATTTCTAAAACCGAATGCTATAACTCAGGATCATTTGGACAAATGGATTTCAGCTATTGAAAGTTTTCCTCAAAAAATAGATGAACTGACTAAAAACCTTTCGATAAAAGAGTTAAACTGGATTTACAGACCCGATGGCTGGAAAATAAAACAAGTAGTACATCATTGTGCCGATAGTCATATCAATAGTTTTGTTCGTTTTAAATTGGCACTCACTGAAGAAAATCCAATAATTAAACCTTATGAGGAAGACCGATGGGCTGAACTTATCGATGGAGTTTCGGATGATGTAACAGCTTCGCTGCAAATAATTCGGGGCGTTCATGCGCGTTGGGTTTTGCTATTAAAATCATTGGGAGAAAAGGAATTAAAAAGACTATTTATCCATCCGGCAACAAATAAAACCTTAAGCTTAGAGGAAGTTATAGGTATTTATGCATGGCACTGCAATCATCATTTAGCACATATAGAACAAGCCTTGTTGTACAAGGGACAATTTTAAAATTTATGGTAAAGAACTGTTTAGAATGCGGTGAAAAAATTATCGGTCGCGAAGACAAGAAGTTTTGCAGTGATGGCTGTCGCAATGCCTACAACAACAAAATGAATAAAGACAGTAACAACTTTATGCGCAATGTCAACAACAAATTGCGCAAGAATTACCGTATCCTCAGCGAACTCAATACCGAAGGAAAATCAAAAACGACTAAAACCAAATTATTAAGTAAAGGCTTCGATTTTGATTTTTTTACCAATATTTTAAAAACTAAAACCGGAAACACATACTATTTCCTATATGATCAGGGTTATATGTTATTAGAAAATGATTTATACATTCTTGTCAAAAAAGACAATTAGTCGCCCACCCCAAACCTAACCAAAATGAAAAAAGACCTGTCTTCTGTAATTTACACCTTATTTTTTATAGCCGTTCTGAGCCTGATTTATCTCAGCATAATGCCCCGATGGACTTTTACAGACGAAGAAACCCTAACAGAATTTTCGACAAAAAGAGCTTTGACTCATGTAAAAACCATAAGCCAAAAACCTCATTATGTAGGTTCGGAAAACCACAATCAGGTAGCCAATTATCTGCAAAACGAACTGACAAAATTAGGTTTAAAACCAAGCATTCAGGAAGGATACACCTTAACCGATTGGGGAAATTTAACTAAATCCAAAAACATAATCGCCCGAATTGAAGGAAGTAAAAACACTAAAGCCTTAGTATTATTATCGCATTATGACAGTGCTCCACATTCGGCATCACCCGGAGCCAGTGACGATGCTTCCGGAATTGCAACTATTTTAGAAAGCCTTCG
Organism: Flavobacterium palustre; assembly: GCF_014639535.1. Classification (GTDB taxonomy): domain Bacteria; phylum Bacteroidota; class Bacteroidia; order Flavobacteriales; family Flavobacteriaceae; genus Flavobacterium; species Flavobacterium palustre. The sequence goes on from NZ_BMGA01000001.1 coordinate 626,962, forward strand.
TGCTTTTTTACATAATAAAACTCCGCATCAAAATGACATTATTATTTTATTTACCGATGCCGAAGAATTAGGTCTCAACGGTGCCGCTCTTTTTGCAACTCAGCATCAATGGGCAAAAGATGTGGGTTTAGTACTTAACTTTGAAGCTCGCGGAAGCTCAGGTCCAAGTTATATGTTGATGGAAACCAACAATGGAAACGCGGGAATGGTTCAAAATTTCGCCGCCGCAAATCCTACTTTTCCGGTATCTAATTCATTAATGTACAGCATTTACAAAATGCTGCCTAACGACACCGACTTGACTGTTTTTAGAGAACAAGGCAATATTCAGGGATTTAATTTTGCTTTTATCGACGGACATTACAACTACCACACTGCGCAGGACAACTACAATAATTTAGACCCAAATTCCTTGGCTCATCAGGGTTCTTACCTGATGCCTTTGTTGAATCATTTTTCTAATTCTGATTTGAATACTACCAAATCCGTTGAAGATTATGTCTATTTTTCGATTCCTTTTAGTTTTATCAATTATCCTTTTAGTTGGGTAATTCCAATGGTAATCATTGCTTTCGGTCTTTTCTTTTTCTTTATTTTCTTAGGAATTGCCAAAAGAATTCTAACATTCCCAAAAATGCTTCAAGGATTCATTCCGCTATTGGGTGCCGTTTTTTCGGCTGGATTAATTACTTTTTTGGGCTGGAAAATACTATTACAAATCTACCCGCAATACAATGATTTACTAAATGGCTTCACCTACAACGGACACGCTTATATTGCCGCTTTCGTTTTATTAAGCATTGCCATTTGTTTTGCTTTTTACCATTTTTTCACACCTAATAAAATTACTGCCAATCATTTTGTAGCTCCTATTTTCATTTGGTTACTCATCAATACCGGCATTGCTTTTAATTTACAGGGAGCCGGATTTTTAATTATTCCTGTTTATTTTGGCATTTTTATGTTTGGTTTTTACATCCTTACCCAAAAATACAGCCCTGTTTTCAACCTTATTTTAAGTATTCCGGCCTTATTAATCATTGCTCCCTTTATCGAAATGTTTCCGGTAGGATTAGGACTAAAAGTATTGTTTGGTAGTGCCGTTTTAACCGTTTTATGTTTTGGGTTACTATTACCTACTTTGGGTAATTATGTTCAAAAAGGAAGCTGGTCTATTCTTTTCTTATTGGCTGCTATTGGCTTTTTTGCCAAAGCACACTCTAATGCTGATTACGAAAAAGGAAAAGCAAAATCAAACAGCCTGGTTTACCTTTATGATGCCGATACCAATAATGCGCAATGGTTAACTTATGATAAAAACCTGGATTCCTGGACGAAAAACTATTTGGGCGAAGACCCAAAAACTCCCAAAAACATTAGTGATATTCCGCTTTTTAGCAAATACGATTCGCAATTTACCTTTGCAGCTCCAGCGCCTATACAAAGGATTCCGCAGCCTACTATCGAATTCCTGACCGACAGTATTGCTGATAATCTGCGCTATTTAAAGATTCGAATTTCACCGAATCGAAAAGTCAATCGCTATGATATTTTTGCCAATGAGAAAATGGATATATACAATATCAAAACCAATGGCGTTTCGCATTTAGAACAAAACGGAAAGATATTTAAAAGAGAGGGCAAAAAATTACTCAGCTATTATGTAGTCGATAACGAACCTTTACTTCTGGAATTCAACATCAATGTAGCCACAGTTTTTGACATGAAACTACTGGAAAGCTCCTTTGATTTAATGCAAAATCCTTTATTCAACATGAAAAAACGTGCCGACTGGATGATGCCAACACCATTTGTACTGAATGATGCCGTGGCAATTAAAAAGACTATTCGTCCGGGCTCAAGAGTAGTTCAAAAACCGACACCAATTACAGAACAGCAATCAACAGTTCGAAATTCATACAAAACCGTTAACACTTCGGTTGATAGCACAATAATCGAGTAATTGATTACCGTAATATTTTTGATTTTTTAATCGGTTTGGGTATGAATTACTTCAGTCTCGCTTTTGCCAATACCTTATTAGCAGTTGCTCATTTGTTTTTGGTTATTATTTCAAATGCGTTTTGAAGAAAGTTTCTAATTTGTCAAATGGGATAATGTTAACATTGTCGTATAAATCTACATGAACCACATTTGGAAGAATCATTAATTCTTTAGGCTCGTTAGCATTCATAAAGGCTGTTTCACTAAAATAGCGTGAATGTGCTTTTTCACCTGCTATTAATAACATCGGACGTGGAGATATTTCTTTGATGTACGTTAATATCGGCATATTCATAAATGAAAGAGCATTTGTTAATCGCCAACCTTTTGTTGAATTTAATGAACGTTCATGATATCCTCTTACGGTTTTATAATAGTCAAAATAGTCTTTCACAAATTGTGGTTCACTGCCTGTTAATTTTCCCGGAAGATGAGTAGTTGGATATTCAAAATCGCCACTTTCTGCATCTTTCCATCGCTGTTGTCCCAATTGTTCCAATGTTTTGGTGCGTTGTTCAAGTGTTACTATATCGTTGTACCCTTTGGATATTACCCTTGTCATATCGTACATACTTGTTGCGGCTACAGCTTTTACTCTTTTGTCGATAGCCGTTGCATTTAGTGCAAATCCAGCAAAACCACAAATTCCTATGATGCCGATTTTTTCTCTATGCACATTTTTTTGTAATCCTAAAAAATCTACTGCTGCACTAAAATCTTCGGTGTTAATATCAGGCGATGCTACATTTCTTGGTTCGCCACTACTTTCGCCTGTGTAAGATGGGTCAAAAGCAACCACTGCAAAACCACGTTCTGCCATTTGATTAGCGTATAAACCTGATGATTGCTCTTTTACCGCACCAAATGGTCCGCTAATTGCCAATGCAGCTAACTTTTCTGTTCCTACATTTTTGGGTAAATACAAATCACCTGAAAGTGTGATTCCATAACGGTTTTTGAAACTTACTTTTTGTCTGGTTACTTTATCACTTAATTGAAAGGTGTAATGTTCTGTTGCTGTCATTTTATTTTGATTTAAATTAACTTCTTTATTTTGTGCAAATACTTGTCCAATAAATAAAAAGGAAAGTATCATTACTACTGTTTTTAATTTCATCACTAATTTGTTTTAAATTACAGAGGCAAAATTAGAACAGATCAATAAGGCGTTGTTAATAAAAATCAAATTGAAAATTAAGAATTTCAAACAAATTTTTCTCTAAGAGTTTTTGGATTTGTTCCTGTAATTCTTTTAAAAAAATTATTAAAATAAGTTGGATACTCAAAACCAAGTGCGTAGGCAATTTCAGAAATATTCCAATCGGTATGTTGAAGCAAAGCTTTTGCTTCCGCCACAACTCGTTCAGTAATATGTGCAGTAGTTGGCTTACCGGTAACTTCTTTTACAGAACGGTTTAAATGATTGACATGGATATTAAGCTGTTGAGCATAATCTTGTGCTGATTTCAATTTTAGCGGTTGGTCGGTTGTTTCAATTGGAAATTGCCTTTCCAATAATTCAAAAAATACGTTTGTAATTCTTGCCGATGAATTTTTATTTTGATTCATATTTTCAGCAGGCTGCAACTTCAATGATTCATGTATTATCAAATTGATATAGTTGCGAATAAGTTCGTCCTTGTATGTGTAATCACTTTTTTGCTCTTCAATCATTTTTTCAAAAAGTGTATTCAAAAACAACCGCTTTTCGTCCGAAATTTTTAGAACAGGCGTTCCTCCAATTTTAAAAAATGGAGAATTGTGTAAACTTTCAGAACGTTCGGATTGTTTTAAAAATTCTTCCGAAAAAAGTATGGTATAACCCACATAATAAGTAGTTAATGTTTCCCAAGAATAGGGAATATGTGGGTTACCAAAAAACAAAATACTTCCTTCTTGCTCAAAACTTTTGTCTGCATAATGAATTTTACTTTTACCTGTTGTTAGGCATATTTTATAAAAATCCTTTCTGCTATAAATCCGAGTTGCACTACTGTCGTCATCAATCTTAAATGCCCGAAAGCCTTTCAATTTAAGTTCGTTATTAAATTCCGACAATACTCTTATCTGTTTTTCTTTCATTCAGCAAAATTAAGAGATTCAAACAATAACACATCACATTTATTTAAAACTTTCTTCACAATTATATGTCGGTTTTTTTTATTGGTATCGGTTTTAGAGTTTCCACTAACATTATTAGTATTATTTCGATGCAGTTGGCCTAAAATATTACATCCTACAAAATATCCGCACAAGAAAAAACCTCCGATAATCGCACGCCTTTTTCGGTATGTTTCACGGTGATAATCTCGTTGTGCGCATCATGTTCCAGAAACAAATAGTAGTTATTATCGGCAGCAGCGTTCATGAACTTTGTTTTTTCGTCCATGGTCAATAATGGTCTGGTATCATATCCCATCACATAAGGAATAGGGATATGTCCGGCTGTAGGCAACAAATCGGCACAAAAAACAATGGTTTTCCCTTGATATTGAATATGCGGAATCATCTGCTTCTCAGTATGACCATCGACAAAGAAAATCCCAAAATCCAACTCGGATCTTTCCACAAAATCACCTTCGGCTCTTTTTATAAAATGTAGATGACCACTTTCTTGCATTGGCAAAATGTTTTCAGACAGAAAAGAAGCTTTTTCACGGGAATTAGGCTCGGTAGCCCATTTCCAATGATTTTCATTGGTCCAAAATTTGGCGTTTTTAAACGCAGGTTCAAATCCTGTTCTGTCCTTATTCCATTGAATCGCTCCACCACAGTGATCAAAATGAAGATGAGTCAAAAAAACATCGGTAATATCATCCCGATGAAAACCATATTGAGCCAAAGACTGATCCATAGAATGCGTTCCCCACAGTGAATAATACCCAAAAAACTTCTCGGATTGTTTGTTACCCATTCCGGCATCAATCAATATCAGGCGATTGCCTTCTTCAATCAACAAACAACGGGCGGCTATATCAATTAAATTATTAACATCGGCCGGATTGGTTTTGTTCCAAATGGTTTTTGGCACTACACCAAACATTGCTCCTCCGTCTAATTTAAAATTTCCTGTTTCTATAGGGTAAAGATTCATTGCAGTATCAAATAAAAAATTCAACAATAAAACTACTAAATAATTGTAGTTTCATTGTTGAATCCGTATGCTTTTTTATAACAAAAGTTTTATTCCTTTAATTGGGCAAATAAACTTTCCAATTGAGGATGAGCTATTGTTTGAAATTTTTTATTTTTAATCATTGTATTAATAAAATCTATTCGGTTTTCGGTCACCGGATGTGAACTTAAAAACTCTGGTATTGTATAAGAATGTTGCTGTTGCAATCGTTTGAACAAATTAGCCATTCCCTGAGGATTAACTTTGTTTTCCAACAATATTTTAAAACCATCAGCGTCGGCCTGATGTTCAAATTCTCTCGAAAAAGACAAAGATTGCAAGCTGTTTACATTGTCTCCTATAGTTGCCATAATTCCGTTAGCATCTCCTAAAATTACCGAAATAAACAAATAACCCGACAAACTGCGACAAAGCATTTTCATCGAATGACGGTTATTAACATGGGAAGCTTCGTGACCTAACAAACCTACTAATTCATCATAATTTTTCATCTCTTGGAGAATGCCAGTAAAAACAACAATACTTCCGTTAGGTAAGGCAAAAGCATTTATTTCATTAGATTTTACAACGGTAAATTTGAGCTTCTTTGTGTTATGTAGCTTCAATTCCTTTGCAAAATCATTTAGTAATTTTGTTTTTGTCGAATCAACATTCATAAAATATTGATTTCCTACCCAAGCCGAATTTCCTAATTCATTATCATACTCTTCAGGAATTAAACTCACCGATTGTTCAGCCGCCCAAGGAATAATATAGACATAACACAAACCTATAAGCGCCATAATAACTACAGCTATACCCATATGTGCCGCAAAACCGATATCAATCAACTTTTGATACCAGCCAATTTGTCCATTAGCTTTTCTGAAATTTTGAATTAAATGAATAAAATTGGCATCCTGGATTTTAATATGCTGCAAAACTTCTGCTCCATGTTCCAAGTGTAATCCTGAAGAACGCTTTTCAAACGTTATGTCTGCAACAAGCCATTTACATGTTGAACCATCAGCTGACTGAAATTCCAATGTTCTGTTAAAACTGTTCAATGTCAATGTTATCTGTTGTGGAACAGACGAATTTCCGTCATAAAAAACAGCTGTTGTTGTATTATTCATAACATTACATTATGGTGTCAAGATTTAAAAAATCACTTAAATCTTCGCCAGTTGCATCTTTATAATTTTCTTCTGTTTGAGTTAAAGCGTCCAAATTAATATTGCCTTCGGCCTCAATGTTTTCAAAAATAAATTTTATGGTGCGGGTTGCAACCCAGGCATAAGCCAATCCTAAAGTAAAGACTAACAACAGAATATTAGTTACAATTAGCTTGAAAAAACCACCAGCCGTTGCTGTTGAATTAAGATAAATCTTAGCATCGCCTCTTTTTAAACTTAAATTATTTACATAATACTCAAACAACTCTTTTTGCCACCAGAAACTATAAATACCTAAAGTAACAATCGTTAATAAATAACCTTTAATGTTAAGAGCAAAATACTCTGCACCGTCGCCATCATATTGAAATTCAACATCTCCAAAACGAACATTTCCTAGTAAATAATTTCGCATATTCATAGCCATCCAGGGTCCGTAAATCCCTAAAGTAATGATGGTAAAGAAAATCCATTTAAAAAACAACAATGTAAATTCTTTTCTATCGCCCCGGTATCCAAAACGAATTCCTCTCCAGGAACTGCGAGACATTCTGTAACGATATGAACCATGAATTGCAATTGGAAGTATAGCAATTAAACCTATGTAAAACACCAACAAACCAAGTCCGGGCATTTGTTGAACAATACACAAAAAAAGCACCCCATACAATATTAAAAACACCAAAATCGCTTTTAAAAACCCTTTAAACATTTCTTTACCAGTGCCATGAAAAGCAAATGAATCTTCATTAAGAGAAGTAGAATTATAAACATACTGCAGCTGTTTGGCTTTTGCCCAGGGATAATAAAATCCTAAAGTAATTACTGTCAATAACCAATTGACCATTATAATTCCAAAAAAATCACTTCCCTTTCCATTGTAATTTAATGAGTACGCTACTCTTTTTTCTAAAGATTCTTCCATAATTATTTATTGTTTTTCTGATTAAAAAATAGATTATAAAAATATACTATTTTTTTTACTAAACGAAAAAAATAACTATTATCTATTTCCTTATTAGTTATAAAAATGTTATCTGTTGTAGAATACGGTTTTTATGCCTTATCTTTGCAGTTAATTTAGACAAAATCAACACACAATGATAAAGGTTTCTGATACTGCCAAAAAGAAAATCATCGACTTGATGACAGAAGATGGTTTTGATGCCGCCACAGATTATGTAAGAGTAGGTGTTAAAAGCGGCGGATGCTCGGGCTTATCTTATGATTTAAAGTTCGACAAACAAAAAGACGAAAACGACAAAATATTTATAGACAACGGTATAACTATTGCTGTAGAAAAAAAGTCTTTTCTATATCTCGCTGGAACTATTTTAGAGTTTTCAGGAGGATTAAACGGAAAAGGATTTGTTTTTAACAATCCAAACGCAACCAGAACTTGCGGATGCGGAGAAAGTTTTTCTCTATAAATCTTTTGAATCGAATAAATGATTAAAACCAATTTAAAGAACTTTTAGTCTTTAAATTATTCACCTGAGCTTGTAAAGCGAATGGACGAAATAATCTTTAAATAAACAAAATGAGTAAATATACTGAAGACGATTTAAAAATCGAACTCGAAAACAAAGAATACGAATACGGATTTTATACCAATCTTGAATCGGAGACGTTTCCTGTTGGTTTAAATGAAGACATTGTTCGTGCCATTTCTCAGAAAAAAGGCGAACCTCAATGGATGACCGACTGGCGTATTGAAGCCTTCAGAGCTTGGGAAGAAATGATTGAACCGGAATGGGCTAATGTACGTTATGAAAAACCGGATTTTCAGGCCATTTCCTATTATTCAGCTCCTAAAAAAGCCGATCCAAATAAAACACTGGACGATGTAGATCCGGAATTATTGGAAATGTATAAAAAATTAGGTATCTCAATCGATGAGCAAAAAAAGCTGAACAATGTAGCCATGGATATTGTAGTTGACTCGGTTTCGGTAGCTACAACATTCAAAAAAACATTAGGCGAAAAAGGAATTATCTTCATGAGTATTTCTGAGGCTATCAAAGAACATCCGGACTTAGTACGTAAATATTTAGGAACAGTGGTTCCTCAAAGAGACAACTTTTATGCTGCATTAAATTCAGCTGTTTTCTCTGACGGATCTTTTTGTTACATCCCAAAAGGAGTAAAATGCCCAATGGAACTTTCTACTTATTTCCGTATCAATCAGGCAGGAACAGGACAATTTGAAAGAACCTTAGTTATTGCCGACGAAGGAAGTTATGTTTCTTATCTGGAAGGTTGTACTGCCCCAAGTCGTGACGAAAATCAATTACACGCTGCGGTTGTCGAGCTAATTGCTCTGGACGATGCAGAGATTAAATATTCTACAGTTCAAAACTGGTTTCCTGGAAACAAAGATGGAAAAGGTGGTGTTTTCAACTTTGTAACCAAAAGAGGTTTATGCGAAACAAACGCTAAAATTTCATGGACTCAGGTAGAAACAGGTTCTGCCGTAACCTGGAAATACCCTTCTTGCGTATTAAAAGGAGATAACTCGGTAGGTGAATTCTATTCGATTGCCGTTACTAATAATTTCCAACAAGCGGATACCGGAACAAAAATGATCCATTTAGGTAAAAACACTAAATCGACTATTATTTCCAAAGGTATTTCAGCCGGAAAATCACAAAATAGCTACAGAGGATTAGTTCAAATTAGCCCACGTGCCGAAAATGCCCGTAACTTTTCTCAATGTGATTCCTTATTAATGGGTAACAATTGTGGGGCACATACTTTCCCTTATATCGAAAGTAAAAATCCATCAGCTAAAATTGAACACGAAGCAACAACTTCTAAAATTGGTGAAGATCAGGTTTTCTATTGCAACCAACGTGGTATTCCTACTGAAAAAGCCATTGCGTTAATTGTAAACGGTTTCAGTAAAGATGTACTGAATAAGTTACCAATGGAATTTGCGGTAGAAGCTCAAAAATTATTAGAAATCTCATTAGAAGGTTCAGTAGGATAAAAATTAGTTTAAAGTATAAAAAACACATTCAAAAAATGTTAAGCATAAAAAATCTACAAGCCTCAATAGGCGATAAAGAAATTCTTAAAGGAATTAACCTTGAAGTAAAAGCAGGTGAAGTTCACGCCATAATGGGCCCTAATGGAGCAGGAAAAAGTACCCTTTCTGCAATTATTGCCGGAAACGAAAACTATGAAGTAACCGAAGGAGAAATCTTATTAGACAATGAAGATATCTCAGAATTAGCTCCTGAAGAAAGAGCGCACAAAGGTGTATTCCTTTCTTTCCAATATCCGGTAGAAATTCCGGGAGTTTCGGTAACGAACTTCATGAAAACCGCTATCAACGAAACCCGTAAAGCTAATGGTCAGGAAGAAATGCCAGCCAACGAAATGCTAAAAGTAATTCGTGAAAAATCAGAATTGTTAGAAATCGACCGTAAGTTTTTATCTCGTTCTCTTAACGAAGGTTTTTCTGGTGGAGAGAAAAAACGTAATGAAATCTTCCAAATGGCTATGTTGGAGCCTAAATTAGCTATCCTTGACGAAACCGATTCAGGATTAGATATCGACGCTTTAAGAATTGTTGCCAATGGTGTTAACAAATTGAAAAGTGATAAAAACGCTATCATCGTTATCACACACTACCAAAGATTATTAGATTACATCGTTCCTGATTTTGTTCACGTTTTATACAATGGAAAAATTGTAAAATCTGGCGGAGCTGAATTGGCACATGAATTAGAAGACAAAGGATACGACTGGATTAAAGCAGAAAATTAAAATTTGTTTATAGTTTATAGTTTGTTGTTCAGGCAAGAACGATAAACAAAAAACCATAAACCATAAACATTGTAAAAATGGAATTAAAAGAAAAATTACTATCGTCTTTTATGGCTTTTGAAGAGCGCGTTGATGTTCATTCTGAACTGCATGATGTTAGAACTTCAGCTATAAAAAACTTTGAAATAAAAGGTTTTCCAACTAAAAAAGAAGAAGCCTGGAAATATACTTCGCTAAATGCCATTCTGAAAAATGACTTTACCGTTTTTCCTAAAAAAGACAGCGCTATAGAATTCAATCAGGTAAAAAAATACTTTATTCACGAAATTGATACTTATAAAGTTGTTTTTATCGACGGTATTTTTAGCTCACACCTATCATCAACCACACACGACGGAATTGATGTTTGTTTGATGTCTTCGGCATTGACAAAACCAAAATATAAAATGGTTATTGATAACTATTTTAACAAAATTGCAAGCAAAGACGACAGCTTAACTACATTAAACACTGCTTTTTCTTTAGAAGGAGCTTACATTAATATCCCAAAAAGTAAGGTTGCCGACAAACCTATTGAGATTATGTATTTCTCAACAGGAAATGAAGCTGCTTTGATGGTTCAGCCAAGAAACTTAGTCATTGTAGGCGAGAATTCACATGTGCAAATTATTGAGCGTCACCAAAGTTTAAGCGAAAATCCTGTCTTGACCAATTCAGTTACGGAGATTTTTGCTCAAAAACGCGCTATTGTGGATTATTACAAAATCCAAAATGACGACCTTGAAGCTAATTTAATCGACAATACTTACGTTTCACAACAAAAAGAAAGTCACGTATCTGTTCACACTTTCTCTTTTGGAGGAAACCTGACCCGAAACAACCTGAATTTCTACCATTTCGGCGAAAGATTGACGAGTACACTGAACGGAATCACAATTATTGGCGAAAAGCAACACGTAGATCATTATACTTTAGTAAATCACGCGCAACCAAATTGCGAGAGTTTCCAAGACTACAAAGGAATTTTCTCTGATCGTTCCACAGGAGTTTTCAACGGAAAAGTATATGTGGAGAAAGAAGCACAAAAAACCAATGCGTTCCAAAAAAGCAACAACATTGTTTTGAGCGACAAAGCTAGTATTAACGCCAAACCACAATTGGAAATTTTTGCCGATGATGTAAAATGTTCTCACGGTTGTACTGTGGGTCAATTAGACGAAACAGCTTTATTCTACATGCAACAACGCGGAATCCCTAAAAAAGAAGCCAAAGCCTTGTTGATGTATGCTTTCTCTAACGCAGTTATCGAAAACATCAAAATACCGGAATTAAAAAAACGAATCACTACTATTATCGCCAATAAATTAGGTGTGAAATTAGGATTTGATTTGTAGTTTTTTTAACCACAAAGTTAAATGAGTCCTTCGACAGACTCAGGATGATACGCAAAGGGCACAGAGTTTTACCGAACTTTGTGTCCTTTGTGATTTTATTTTGTGTGCTTTGTGGTCAATTTATAACTATAAAAATCGCTCCTATAGATTAAACTGATATCACAATCAATCAAAACAAATAATTGCAGTTAAAAACAATTTTAGTTTTAGTACTTTTGTAAAGTAGATTTTTTCTAAATAAGTTATGTTAGACATTCAAAAAATAAGAGCCGATTTTCCGATTCTGAATCAAAAAGTGAACGGAAAACCCTTAGTATATTTCGACAACGGAGCCACTTCGCAAAAACCTCAGGTAGTTATTGATGCTATATCAAAATATTATCAGGAAATAAATGCTAATATTCACCGCGGTGTTCACACCCTTAGTCAATTAGCAACCGATGCCTACGAGATTGCCCGTGGCAAAGTGCAAAATCACATTAATGCCAAACACGCTCATGAGGTGCTCTTTACTTCAGGAACTACTTTTGGAATCAATTTGGTTGCCAATGGTTTTGCTGCGATTTTAAAACCGGGCGACGAAGTTGTTGTTTCACATTTAGAGCATCATAGCAATATTGTGCCTTGGCAAATGCTTTGCGAAAAAACCGGAGCTAATCTAAAGGTCATTCCTATGAATGAAAACGGCGAATTGATTATGGCCGAATATGACAAATTACTTTCTGATAAAACTAAAATCGTTGCAGTAAATCATATTTCTAATGCTTTGGGAACTATCAATCCTATCAAATACATGATTGATAAAGCACACGTAGTGGGTGCTGCAATCCTGATTGACGGAGCACAATCGGTACCGCATTTAAAACCGGATGTTCAGGCTTTGGATTGTGATTTCTATGCTTTTTCAGGACATAAAATGTGTGGTCCAACAGGAACCGGAATTTTATACGGAAAAGAAGTATGGTTGAACAAATTACCTCCTTATCAGGGTGGTGGCGAAATGATTAAGGAAGTTACTTTCGAAAAAACTACTTACGCCGAACTACCTCATAAATTTGAAGCCGGAACACCGCATATTGAAGGAGGAATTGTACTGGGAACAGCTATCGATTATATGAATGAGGTAGGTTTTGAAAACATTCAACAACAGGAATTAGAATTGTTAGCCTATGCTACCCAAAAACTTTCAGAAATTGAAGGTTTACGCATTTATGGAAATTCTAAGAATAAAACCTCGGTAATTTCGTTTAATATAGAAGGAATTCATCCTTATGATATTGGTAGTATTATTGATAAATTAGGAATAGCTGTAAGAACAGGTCACCACTGTGCGCAACCGATTATGAATTTCTTTGGTATTCCGGGAACCATAAGAGCTTCGTTTTCTTTTTATAATACAAAAGAAGAAATCGATGCTTTGGTAGAAGCTGTTAAAAAAGCCCAAATGATGTTATCATAAAATCAAAACATGAAACTACTATCGTTATTATTCCTAACCATTTTTCTAGGCAAAGGCTGCGAAGGAGTTTCTCAACAAAATATAGAAACGGCTCAACTTATCTATACCGCTAACAGCAGAGGATTTTTTCAGGAAATTAGCATCGAAAAACATACTGTCAGTGTAAAAAAAGACAGAAAAGGAAAAGCAGTTCAATCAAAAATCTCTGATACCGACTGGAAAGAACTAATTGTTCTTTTTAAGAAAGTCGATTTAGAAGAAATAAAAAATTTAAAATCGCCAACTGAAAAACGCTTCTACGATGGTGCGGCTATAGCGAATTTGAAGATAAATTATGGAGGAAAAAGCTATGAATCACAAAGTTTTGACCATGGATTTCCGCCCAATGAAATAAAAAAAATAGTGACTAAAATAAATTCATTTGCAAAACAAAACAATGAAAATTAAAGATATACAAGACGAAATTGTTGACGAATTCTCGATGTTTGACGACTGGATGCAGCGTTATGAATACATCATCGAATTAGGAAAAAACCTTCCATTAATCAAAGAAGAATTTAAAGTTGACGAAAATTTAATTAAAGGTTGTCAATCCAAAGTTTGGTTACAAGGAGAACAAAATGATGACAAAATTATTTTCACTGCAGATAGCGACGCCATATTAACCAAAGGAATCATTGCGATTTTAATTCGTGTGTTTTCAAATCAGACTCCAAAAGACATCATTGATGCAGACATGAGTTTTATTGATGAAATAGGATTAAAAGAGCATTTATCGCCTACCAGAGCCAATGGTTTGGTTTCGATGATTAAGAATATTAAGATGTATGCTTTGGCATTTAATGTAAAAAATTAATTTTTTTTAACCATAAAGAACATATAAGTCAAACTCTTATAAACTTATATGGTTCAAAAAAAGCCACGCTAACTTATATTAACTTTTAAAAAATAAATCAAAAACTTAAATGACTTATATGTTAAAAAAACAAGTCATATAGTTTAACAAAAATAGAAATAAAATGGAACAAGAAATAGATACCAACGAATTAGGAGAATCAATTGTAAAAAAATTAAAAACCATTTACGATCCGGAAATCCCTGTAGATATTTACGAATTAGGATTAATTTATGATGTAATGGTAAACACTGATTACGAAGTAAAAATCCTGATGACACTTACTTCTCCAAACTGTCCTGTAGCGGAAAGTTTACCAAGAGAAGTAGAAGAAAAAATTAAATCCATTCCGGGTGTAAAAGGTGCTGAAGTAGAAATTACTTTCGATCCGCCTTGGAGCAAAGACTTAATGAGCGAAGAAGCTAAATTAGAATTAGGAATGCTTTAAAAAAGAGTGTTCAGTGAACAAGTTTTTAGTATTCAGTTATTTTACTGACCACTAAAAAGCTGAATACTGACCACTTAATATTAAAAAAATGGAAGAAATAATTAACAAAGTAGCTAACAGTGCCTTGGAAGTATTCGATCTCGAAGATTACTATCCAAAAGGCATTCGTACGCAAATTGATATTTCGCAATGGTTACTCGAAGGATTTTTATTAAAAGAAAAAGACTTTAGAGAGCAACTTAAAAATCATGATTGGACGCAATATCAGGATCATTATGTTGCTATCTATTGCAGTACCGATGCTATCGTTCCGGCTTGGGCATCCATTTTAGTTGCCATACAACTGGCTCCTTTTGCCAAAAAAATCATCAATGGAAACAAAGAAGATTTAGAGGCAGCATTGTATGAAGAATTACTTCCTAAACTGGATTATACCACTTACACCAACAAATCGGTGATTATTAAAGGCTGTTCTAAGAAACCGGTACCTATGCGTGCTTATGTTTTGGCGGCACATCATTTACAGCCTTTTGCCAGAAGTATTATGTATGGTGAAGCTTGTTCGGCAGTTCCGCTGTACAAAGCGCCTAAAAAAGCCTAAAAGCTATATTTATTGAATCAAATGCTACTTTACCAGTAGCATTTTTTTTATATTTACTATTCAAAAATCACTTTAAATATGAAAAATCTACTTCTAATATTCGTATTTACATTTTCTGTTTTTTATACAAAAGCCCAAGAAACCATAAAAGACACCACTAAACTTTGGACAAAAAAAGGCAATATGTCGTTATTATTAAGTCAGTCAGCTTATAACAGGCAATGGCTGGGCGGCGGAACTTCTAATGTAGCAGGGAATTTTAATTTAAACTACGATTTTAATTACAAAAAAGGGGATGTGGTTTGGGACAACAAATTTATTCTGGCTTACGGACTAAGTAAAATAAAAGGAAACGAGAGAACAGCCAAAACCGATGACCGTCTTGAATTAAATTCACTTTGGGGTAAAAAATCAACCGCTAAAAACTGGTATTATTCGATGTATTTTAACTTTAGATCCCAGATGGACACCGGAGTTGACAAAAACAACTTAAAAATATCTCACTTTTTCTCTCCAGCTTATTTTCAGCTTGGTCCCGGTTTTTTATGGAAAAAAGACGATAATTTAAGTGTTAACATTGCTCCTGCCGCAGGAAAATTAATTTTGGTACACAAACATTTTACCGAACTCGGCTCTTCTTTTGGAGTTTTACAGGGAGATAATTCCCGGGTAGAGTTTGGAGCAAGTGTTTCGGCTTATTTTAAATTCAATGCCATTACTAATGTGTCCATCGAAAATCGTTTGAATATGTATTCAAATTATTTGGAAGACCCACAAAATGTGGATATCGACTATCAAATGAATGTGGTGATGAAAATCAACAAATACCTCTCGGCAAATATTGCCTTGCAAACCATCTACGATGATAACGCCATCAAAGCAGTTCAGGTAAGAGAAATATTTGGATTAGGCGTAAATTATGGTTTTTAAATTTTCATAATTATACATCAAAAAAATCCCTTTTTAGAACTGAATCTAAAAAGGGATTTTTTGTAATTTAAAAAAAGTATTATTCCTCTTCTTTTTCAACAACATCCTTATAATCCGGATACAGGAATTTATTGTATGGAAAACGAGTAATATGAATTTGCCTTACAGCCTCATAAACTCTTTCTCTGAATTCTTCAAAATTCTGCTTATTAGTAGCCGAAATAAACAAAGCATTTTGCTCTCCTACACGACTCATCCAGGTCGATTTCCATTCGTCAAGCGTATAATGTTTGGTGGTTTTTTCAGTCATTAAATCATCTTCATCGATAGTTAAATGACGGTAGGCATCAATTTTATTGAACACCATCAAAGTAGGTTTATCGCTGGCTTTAATGTCCACTAAAATCTGATTTACCGAAGCAATATGATCCTCAAAATCAGGATGTGAAATATCGACTACGTGTAATAACAAATCGGCTTCGCGAACCTCATCCAGTGTACTTTTGAAAGATTCAACCAATTGTGTTGGTAATTTTCGAATAAATCCTACTGTATCCGAAAGCAGGAACGGAAGATTCTTAATCACCACTTTTCGAACCGTAGTATCCAACGTGGCAAACAATTTATTTTCGACAAAAACATCACTTTTCCCAATGGCGTTCATCAAAGTAGATTTACCCACATTGGTATAACCCACCAAAGCCACACGAACCATAGCACCGCGATTGCTGCGTTGGGTTCCCATTTGCTTGTCGATAACTTTGATTTTTTCTTTCAACAAAGAGATTCTGTCACGTACAATACGACGGTCGGTTTCAATCTCAGTCTCTCCGGGACCACGCATCCCGATTCCTCCTTTTTGACGCTCCAAGTGTGTCCACAATCCAGAAAGTCGTGGTAATAAATATTGACATTGTGCCAATTCCACCTGGGTACGAGCATAAGAAGTTTCGGCGCGTTGCGCAAAAATATCCAGAATCAAATTGGTTCTGTCCAAAATTTTACAATCGATAATTTTGGAAATATTCTTTTGTTGCGAAGGCGTTAATTCGTCATCAAATATAATTGTGGAAATACCATTTTCTTTTACATAATAATGAATCTCCTCAATTTTTCCTGTACCTAAAAAAGTTTTAGGATTCGGTTTATCCATTTTTTGCGAAAAACGTTTCACCACCTGTCCTCCTGCGGTAAAGGTCAAAAACTCCAGTTCATCCAAATACTCATTAAGTTTCTCCTCGCTCTGGTTTTGGGTCACAATACCTACAATGACCGATTTTTCAAAATTTATTACTTCTTTTTCTAACATGTCTTTAAATAAGGCTACAAATTTAATGATTTGGCGGATATAGTATTAGAAATTATATTTTTATAAAAACATAATTCTTCATTATAACAATCAAAAAGCTTTTTATCAATACTAATTGCATCCATTTTTATCCATTTATTAACCAATTCAGCTTTTTCTTGTTCTACAACCACTACTTTTTTACCTATAGAAAACAACACAAACCATTGATTATATTAACTTTATAATTAATTAAACCTACTTTCTTATAACAACAAAAATCACACAGCAATAAAGGCTTTAATTTTATTAATCCAATTTTTCAACCTTAAAATACATAACCAAAAGATGAAACTACAATTTTTAAAATGCTTTGCCTTTACCGCTGTTTTCTTAGGCTTGCAACAAACCAGCCAAAGCTTTGCGCAAGAAAACAAATCAATCCCTGACCAGAAATGGTGGAAAGAAGCGGTAGTTTATCAAATTTATCCCAGAAGTTTCAAAGACAGCAATGGTGATGGAATAGGAGATTTAAAAGGGATTATATCAAAACTCGATTATATAAAGAGTTTAGGAATAGATGCTGTCTGGCTTAATCCAATATACGCTTCACCAAATGATGATAATGGTTACGACATAAGCAACTACCGTGAAATCATGCCTGATTTTGGAACTATGGAAGATTTTAATGTATTGCTAAAAGAAATGCACAAACGCAATATTAAGCTTATCATGGATTTAGTGGTTAACCACAGTAGTGATGAACATGAATGGTTTAAACAATCCCGAAGTTCGAGGGACAATCCTTATCGAAACTATTACCACTGGTGGCCAGCCGAAAATGGAAAACCTCCTTACAGATGGAGTTTTTTTGATGTTAACAGTGATGCCTGGAAATATGATGCACAAACCAATTCCTATTACCTGCATTATTTTTCACAAAAACAACCTGATTTGAATTGGGAAAATCCTAAAGTAAGACAGGAGGTATATGACATTATGCGTTTTTGGCTCGACAAAGGAATCGACGGATTTCGAATGGACGCTTTTCAATTTGCTTCCAAAGACACCACTTGGCCTGAATTGCCAAAAGGATTTGAAAAAAACATCATCAAATATTATGGTGTAGGTCCTCATTTGCACGAATACCTGCAAGAAATGAATAGAGAAGTTTTTAGTAAATACGATATAATGACCGTTGCCGAAGGTGCTGGTAGTTCTCCTGATGATGCTTTACTATTTGTAGATCCAGACCGTAAAGAACTTAATATGGCCTATCACTTTGAAAGTGTTGACATTGGTAAACATGTTAAGGATTTTGGATTAGTTAAATACAAAGAAATTTTCTCCAGATATGACGAAAAATTCAAAGACAAGGGATGGTTATCCATTTTTATTGCCAATCATGACCAACCCAGAATGGTCAGTAAATTTGGAAATGATACACCTGAATTCAGAGAAATATCATCCAAAATGCTTTCAACCTTTGTCATGACCATGAGAGGAACACCCTATTACTATAATGGTGATGAATTGGGAATGATTAACATTCGCTTTGATTCCATTAATGATTATCACGATGTTGATACACGAAATAAATATTTTGGACTTAAAAGCCGCGGTGGAGATGTAAAAGCCTTTTTAGAAGAACAAAAACAAACGGCAAGAGAAAATGGAAGAACTCCTTTTCAATGGGATGATTCTTTAAATGGCGGATTTACAACAGCAATTCCATGGCTAAAAGTAAATCCAAACTACACTCTAATCAATGCAGCAGCACAGGAAAAAGATCCCAATTCGGTTTTAAATTATTTTAGAAAACTGATTCAAGTCCGAAAAGCAAACCCAATTTTAATTTATGGCAAATACACTTTATTAGATAAAGAAAATCCGGATGTTTTTGCCTATACAAGAGAATTAGAAGGAAAAAAAGTACTGGTACTACTCAATTTTTCAGAAAAAAATACGAAGGCGAATATTAATTTGAACATCAAAAAAGCAAAAGTCCTGATTGCAAATTATGGTAACGTCACTAAAGATGGCTCTTTAAGACCTTATGAAGCCGTTCTGTACGAATTATAAACGAATTGTATCTGACTTTTATTCCATAAAAATGCCCCAAAAAGTTAATGTTCTTTGGGGCATTTTAATTGTTTTATGTTTTTTTAATAAACTAATTTACCGAAATCAGTTTTACTTCAAAAATCAGTACCGAACCTCCCGGAATACTACCATAATCACTTCCGCCATATCCTAGTTTGGCAGGAATAACTAATAAAGCACTTCCGCCTTCTTTTAAATAAGAGATTCCTTCTGTCCAGCCTTTAACCACCTGACTCAAACCAAAAGAAATTCCTTTGTCATCACTTTGATCAAATACTTTTCCGTCCATAAAGTAGCCTTTGTATGCTACAGTTACATTAGAGGCCGGAGTGGCTTGTTTTCCTGTTCCCGGATTATTGATCACATAGTATAATCCAGACTCCGTTTTAGTTCCTTTTAATCCTTTTTTAGCAACATAGTCTTCAATTTCTTTTTCATTTTTAGCAATGTAAGGAATCTCGCTTGGAGCTACACTACTACTTTCGCTAGTTTCACTATTTTCTTTTTTACAAGAAATAAAAAGTGTCATAATCAATAGTGCCGATAATAAATGTTTCATAATTAAATTATTTTTTAAGAGAAGCCAAATATAATAAAATAATGAAAACCTAATCTCCATAAACCTGAACATCATCCACTAAAAAAGCACCATCTAAAGCTAAATTTCTACCCGAACCAATATATTTAAAAGCAATATTGATTTTTCCTGTATAACTGGACAAATCAATCGCCCCCGAACCAATAAACTCATTCCAGGGTGTAGCCTGAGTTGGAATTCTTGCCGCAACTTTAGTCCAGGTAGCCGTTTTAATATCAAGCCCGTCAAAATTAGTGGAAACATAAACTTCAAGCGTATTTAACGGAGAGTCCACATCGAGATGATGTTGCGCCGTTCTAAACGAAAGACTTTCATTAGTATGCAAATCCATATCTATTTTAGGCGAAATCAACCAAACAATATTCGACACAACCTTAGTTCCCGTTATTGCAAATTCGGCATAACCGTTAGTGGATGAAATTCCGCCTTTCCAGACTATGGCTCCTGCTTGTATGATGTTATTCCAACCCGGCAAACTCAAATTTGTCCCATCAGAAACCGATTGAAAATCTTCCACAAAAAAAGGAATATTTCGTTTTCCCGACATTTGAACATCGGCTTCCTTTCTGGCAATTAATTGGTAATCGGTCGCATATTTAGTTAGAACGCCCCGCACTTTTCCGCTTCCGTTTGGCACCGTATTTTTTGAAAAATCAGCAAAACTGCTCGTCCTGAAAATAAGCTGATTTCCACTTTTGTCCACTAAATTCCAATTGGTCGCACCACCTACATCATTCGTTTCCTCATAATAATGTCGCCCGATTGCCGGCTCGGTAAACTGCACATCCGATAATTCAATCAGTGTGTTCAAATGACTATCGTTAATTTCACTTAAACCAATCGACCGAACCAATTGCTCTTCTTTCACAGTAGTACAAGAAGCATTTAATATCTTTTTATAATCGTTTTGCGAAAGTCGCCCCACACCACCCTGATTAAAAGCATTTACATACAAACTCCCAATTCGCAAACCACCATAATACAAATCGGTGTATTGATCTTTTAATTTTACATACACCTTATTCCCGATCCGATAATCCACATACAAATTAGTCGCATCAATTGGAACACTAAACCCAATTGAAGGAGTTGTAGCGGTAGCCAGAGTTTGAAACGAAATTGTTTTAAAGAAATTCCCGTTTTCATCACTGGAAACCACATAGCCTTCTATCACATCGTCATAAGGATATTGGACAACAATTTCAGCTGAAGTTTCTTTGATATTCGCTACGGTTTTGTTTACTGTAAAATCGGGCTGATTGCACACTAACTTCGGAATTTCCGTTGCATCATTGGCACAAGCACCCAAGACTAGTATCAAAAATAATCGAAAAGTAAAATTTTGCATAACTTCTAAAATTTTAAATTAGAAACTGAGATAAAGATTCACAAAATAGGTTCTGTCATAGCCATAAAAATATTTGTTCCCAAACGAAGGAGTACCGCTGGAAACATCCTGATTGAGCTGCCTGAAATTAGCATTTCGAGCTTGTTCGTAACCACCCGTTTTGTATTTGCTGTCAAGCAGATTATTAACACTTACAAAAAGCCCAAGATTCTTTCCTTTAATCCGCCAGGATTTTCCACCAATTAAGTTGAGCAAAATCACAGGATCCAATTTTTCCTGTTTCAATAATTCCGCCGCTCTTTCTTCGGTAGCTTCCGGAAAAGAAAAGCCACTGGCGGGATTGATATAAAACCGACTGGTTCTGGAAATTGGTGAAACATCAATATAAGTGTCAGCCAAATAATTCATATTAGTTCCAATCCACCAATATTTTGGGTCGCGGTATTCCAAACCCAAACTATAAGCCTGTTGCGGCATTCCCGCCTGTTTGTAATTTTTTAAAAATGCTGTACCAAAATCATACGATGGATTGGTGTTTTCTACCGTAGCCACCGCATCGTTGTTAATGCTCACATTCGGATTACTGTCATAAGTATATCGCCCATAAGCCGCCGAAAAAGTAGTTTTTAAAGTTGGACTCATTTGGTATTCCAGGCTCAATTCGACTCCTAAATTCTTCCGGTCCAAAAGCGTTAAAGTCTGACTCACAAAAGCATTCGTATTGGTATATCCTGCTTCATTATCAAAAATTCCTTCGGCATAGAAAAACGATATTTTAGTGGCATTTTTTATCGTCGAATAATAAGCTGTTATTCGGGTTTTAATTTTTGGTGTCCTAAAAACATAAGTCGCATCAAGGCTGTTCAGCGTTTCACTTTCCAAACCATCAACTATGGTATTATTCAATCGCACATTCGAAAAACTGTTTCTCAAATTAGGCGCTTTGGTCAAATATGCCGCATTAAAATGCAACGATTGTTTACCCGAAATCTTAAAAAGCATTCCGCCTTTAAAACCAAAATTCTCAAAGTTCAGTTTTGGGCTTTCGCCAAAAGAAATCGTCGGATAAATTCCGTTTCTATACAAGCCATTTCGTTGATAATTGGTTCTGGAAAAAGATTGAGCCAGATAAAAATCGATTTTATCATAAGAAAACTTAAACTGTGTAAACGCCTCCAAAACCCGAGCCGAAAGCTTATAATTATATCCGTAACTATCGCCAACCTTGACCTGACGATTGGGATGATTCAAATCCGATTGCGCCTGAGTTCCGCTATAAAAACCGTCAATATCTTCAAAAAAAGCACCGCCTAATAAATCCAATAATTTTTGGTAATTATGCGATTGCAAATTGCGATATGCAATACCCGCATTGACAATCAAATTCTCGTTTAACTGCGAATTAAAGTTAGAATTCACTGCGATTGTTTTATCATCATTTCGGTCTTCGTACAACACATAATGACTTTGGGCAGCTTCGTAACCAATTATATTTGAATTATTATCGACAATTGGATTTTGATTTGCCCGATACATCGCTTCCCAATCTATTTGCGGATTCGCTAAAAAAGTAATTCTGTTTTTCCCGGCATTATCATAATCAGGAGTGAAATCGCCTGAGAATTCTCCGTTATCTGCCGCATACATCGAACTGTAGTAGCTGGGCATTTTCCTAAAGTAAGTAGGATCAGGACTATTGGCATTTTGATAATCGATATTGCTGTTACCTATTTTTCCAAACTGATACATCAATCCCGAATTCAGGTTGCTGTGATCGTTTATTTTAAAATAATGATTCAGCATCACAATAGGTTCTTCGACCGTTCTTACTCTCGAATTCCTGATTTCACCATTTTGATAACCCCAATAGGAATTGTAGGTTTCGCTGGTTAAATTAGTTACTTCAGCGGTATTGGGCGAATTTTTCCCGCGTTCGTTTGGCGTATAAAACCCGGTGAGATTAATCGAATGTTGGTCGTTCAATTTCTTTTCGACACTTATAAAAAGTGAATTGGCATCATAAGTTGTTCCGTCAAAATAGCCTTCTTCTGCATAACGTTTCCCTGCCGAAAGAACGTAAGCCCAACCCGAATTACTCATGCCCGAAGCATAATTAGCCATCATCCGCCAACTATAATTAGTATTGGTTCCCGCAAAACTAATCCGGCTTCCTGATCGATAAACAGAAGCCCGGGTATTAATTTGCTGTGTTCCCAGAATCCCTCCAAAAGTATAATCGGACGGAGTGCTTCCAATTGAAAATTCCTGATTTCGCGTGGCATCATTGAGTCCGCCCCAGTTGTTCCATTGTGGCCTTCCGTCATAGAGTTTGTTCATCGCAATTCCGTTAATCATCGTAACAGCATTTTCGCTGTCTAAACCACGAATTCTAAAACGCGCCTGTCCCCAATTGAAGGCAGCAGCCTGCTGAAAAGCATCTTTGGAAGATTGCAATAATCCCGAAGTACTTTCGGAGCTGCTGTTGTCATCGGTTAAATCGTCTTCAAATAGCTGAATTACGGAAACCTGCTGATCCGAAATTTGATCTAATTCTAACAAAACAGCTCCTAAATCCAGTGACAGAGTATTTTGTACACTCACCGGAAACAAAGCATCTTTGTAACCCTGACTGTGAAAAAGCACTAAATAATCGGCTGATGGAATAGCTTCAAAAACAATAATTCCCTCTGAATTAGTCAACTGTGTAAAATTGGTATTCTGAATTGAAACCACCACAGCAACTAAAGGTTTTAGTGTTTTGGCATCTAAAACTCTGGCCGAAATTCGAGCCTGATTTTGTGCCAATACCAAATTGACGGACACAATGCAGAAAAGTAAACCCAAAAAACACTTCATAAACTCCATAGAATTATCGGCAGTATTTCTTTTGATTAAAAGAAAACGACCAGCTAACATAACATGAAAAAGCATTGCTGAACACAACAAAATATCCCGAAAAAGGAATATTTTTGGTAACAATTTAGGATTGCTGTTTTTGGAAATAGATTTAAAAACCGAAAGTGGTGGTATTAAATAACTTATCAAAGTCAAATAGCACTTCCGATAAAATAAAAGTAAGAAAAACTTTTAACAAAAAAACCATTAATAATTGTTTTTTTGTGAGTATTACATTAAAAATTCGGTGAGAATATTTTCTGTTATGGTAAAATTGGATTATAATGCCTTTAAAAACTACTGTTTTTCGAGTTATGAGATTATTTTTCGAAGGTAGATTCATCAGCATTCTTTGACTGATTCATTTTAGTAACTATCGCTTTCAAACGCAAGGCTCTTTCTTTTTTCTCTTCCAGCAATTTAGCTTTTTTCCTGTTCAATAACTTGGTATGTAAAGCCTTGTTTTTGGTGTTTTTTTCAGGTCCTTTGGGCATGATTTATTTTTATTGGATACAAAACAACTTCCTCTATTACAATGTAAATTTTATCGTTTTGTTTCTTTATCTTCTTCGAAATTTTGCAATTCTTTTTTTACTTCTTCTAATAATTGTTTTTCGGTTGGTAAGTATAAATTATATTGACTGGCTATAATATTTTTATTGTTTTCGGGCAATGTAAATTTAACCACACTATCATTTTTATTGGCACAAAGCAAGATTCCAATAGTTCGGTTTTCGTTGTCATTTTTCTCCATTCGGTCGTAATAGTTAACATACATCTGCAACTGACCAATATCTTGATGAGTCAATTTTTCGGTTTTGATTTCGATGATTACAAAGCATTGCAATAAACGATTGTAAAAAACCAAATCCACGAAAAAATCATCGCCATCGATATGAATGCGTTTTTGTCTGGCAATAAAGGTAAAACCATTCCCCAACTCCAACAAAAAATCTTGTAAGTGCGTAATAATAGCCGTTTCTAAATCTCTTTCATAGTAAGAAGCCTCCCGTTTTAACTCCAAAAATTCTAAAACCATTGGGTCTTTTATAATTTGTCTGGCATCCGAGGGCAATTTTTCGTTTCTAGCCACTGCCAAAACATCCTGTCTATCTCTACTAATCAAAAGACGTTCCCAAAGACTGCTATTGATTTGACGTTCCAACTGTCTTGATGTCCAGTTATTTTTTACACTTTCGGCAATATAAAATTCTCTTTTGTCTTCATTATCAAGTGAAAGAACAACTTATATTGTGTCCAATTCAATTGTGTCCGCAGTGCAGACACAATTGGGAAGGTGCGATAAAACTGGCGATACCAATTTAATTGACGGTATGAAAAACCACTGCCATATTCTGGTTGCAATTGTTCAGCAAGAAATTTTATCAAGTAGGTTCCATAATCGGCGCGGTCTTTTCCTTGTTGTTGTTCTTCAAAAATACGTTTGCCAATTGTCCAATACATAAGCGTTCGTTCGTTATCCACGATTCTAATTGCTTTGTCTCGTGCAGTAGCAATAATTGCCTTTATATCTGGAATTATAGATTGATTTTGAAGCATTTGAAATGAATTATGGATGTGTTACAAACATACTAAAAAAGGATGGAGATTTTTAGTTGATTTATATTGTGAAACAGAATTGCATCAGCAGTGAGGACGTAATTGTAAAATTCATTGTAATTTATAAATCCTTAACAAAAAAACATGAAACCTTTATATACTTATATTTTGCCTTAAAAAACACAAATAATATCCCATTCTGTATGGACAGCTCGCGAGCTGTCCCTTCGTTATGATAAAATTCCTTATTTTTGCACGCAATAAAATTGAATCATGATACAAAATCCAGAAAGATATACGATTACGGCGGCTTTGCCTTATACTAACGGACCTATTCATATTGGGCATTTGGCGGGAGTTTATGTTCCTGCTGACATTTATTCGCGTTACCTGCGTTTGCAAAACCGCGATGTGTTGTTTGTGTGCGGAAGCGACGAACACGGAGTTGCCATCTCAATGAAAGCCAAAAAAGAAGGCATTACACCGCAACAAGTAATCGATAAATACGACGGAATTATCCGTAAATCGTTTTCTGATTTTGGAATTGCATTTGATAATTATTCCAGAACTTCGGCTAAAATTCACCATGAAACGGCTTCGGACTATTTTAGAAAATTATACGAAAACGGTGATTTCATTGAAGAAGTAACCGAACAATTATATGATGTCAAAGCTGACCAATTCTTAGCCGACCGTTTTGTAACGGGAACTTGTCCAAAATGTGGCAACGAAGAAGCTTACGGTGACCAATGCGAAAAATGTGGTTCGACTTTGAATGCTACCGATTTGATTAATCCAAAATCGACCATTACGGGGGAAACTCCTGTGTTGAAATCAACCAAACACTGGTTTTTACCATTAGATCGATACGATGCTTTTTTGAGAGAATGGATTTTGGAAGGTCATAAAAACGACTGGAAACCGAATGTGTACGGACAGGTAAAATCCTGGATCGACGGCGGATTAGAACCTCGTGCGGTAACCCGTGACTTAGACTGGGGAATTGATGTTCCGGTTGAAGGTGCCGAAGGAAAAAAATTATATGTATGGTTTGATGCGCCAATTGGATACATTTCGTCAACTAAAGAATGGGCTCAAAGAGAAGGAAAAGACTGGACTCCTTACTGGAAAGACAAAGGGACTAAACTGGTTCACTTTATCGGAAAAGACAATATTGTGTTCCATTGCGTCATTTTCCCTGCGATGTTAAAAGCCGAAGGAAGTTATATTTTACCGGACAATGTGCCTGCAAATGAGTTCCTGAATTTGGAAGGAAATAAATTATCGACTTCTAAAAACTGGGCAGTTTGGTTACACGAATATTTGGAAGAATTCCCAAATCAGCAGGACGTGTTGCGTTATGCTTTAACATCGAATGCTCCGGAAACTAAAGACAACGATTTTACCTGGAAAGATTTTCAGGCGAGAAATAATAATGAATTGGTAGCCATTTTTGGAAATTTCATCAACCGTGTGGTGGTGTTAACCAATAAATATTACAATGGTGTTGTTCCAACTCCAAACGAACTTTCGGAAGTGGATGAGCAAACTTTAGCGGAATTACAGGCTTATCCTGCCGTAATTTCAAGTTCTATCGAAAGATACCGTTTTAGAGAAGCTTTAGGCGAAATGATGAATGCAGCTCGTTTAGGAAACAAATATCTGGCTGACGAAGAGCCTTGGAAAATGATCAAAACTGATCCGGAACGCACCAAAACCCAAATGTATGTGGCTTTGCAAATTGCCGCTGCTTTAAGTACGCTTTGCGAGCCTTTCCTTCCGTTTACTTCTAAGAAATTGTTGAAAATGTTAAACATCAAAATCAACAATTGGAATTTGGAATTTGAAGATTGGAATTTATTACCAGCCGGTCACCAAATTGGCGAAGCTGAATTATTATTTGCTAAAATTGAAGACGAAGCCATTCAAAAACAAATAGACAAATTGGAAGCCACTAAAACGGCGAACCTTGCCGAAAATAAAAAAGCTGAACCACAGAAAGATTTGATTCAGTTTGAGGATTTTGCCAAAATGGATTTGAGAGTTGGAACGATTTTAGAAGCTGAAAAAATGCCAAAAGCCAACAAACTTTTAATCCTAAAAGTCGATACAGGTATTGATGTTCGTACGATTGTTTCGGGAATTGCTGAAAGTTTCAAACCCGAAGATATTATTGGAAAACGTGTTACTGTTTTAGCAAATTTAGCTCCAAGAGCACTTCGTGGTGTTGAAAGTCAGGGAATGATTTTAATGACCAACAATGCCGAAGGAAAATTGGTTTTTGTAAATCCAGATGCGGATGGTGTTGGGAACGGAGAGACGATCAACTAATAAATTACCGCAAATTCGCAAATTTTATTTTGAAGTTCTGAAAGAATAATTCGCGAATTTGCGGTAAAAAAATAAGCCTAAGTTTTGCCTTTGAGATGAATGACTACTAATTGTAAGCACAACTGTTTTCTGTGAAAAAATGAAAAATGCAAAACCCAAATTAGCTTTAGCACTTGGAATACTTTGTATTTCTATCTTCCCTGTTTTGGTTCGGTTGCAATTGACTAACGGATTGATTTCGGCATTTTACCGAATGTTTATTGCAGCTATTCTGTTATTACCTTATGTCATTTTTAGCAAAAAATTCAAACTACCACCCACCACTATTACATTACTAGCTGTAGTCAGCGGAATTGTATTTGCAACGGATATTGCAATCTGGAATATTGCCATCCAAAAATCAAGTGCTACACAGGCTACCTTATTGGCTAATTTATCTCCGGTTTGGGTGGGTATCGGCTCTTTTCTGGTTTTAAAAAACAAACCATCGATTAATTTTTGGATTGGAACAGTCATCGCTCTTTTAGGAATGGTTATTTTGGTTGGTTTTGAAACTTTCAGGCAGCTCAACTTCGACTTGGCTTTTGTTCTCGCGCTTTTGTCCGGAATGCTGTATGCTACTTACATCTTAATCAGTAAAAACATATTGTCTAAAATAGACATACTCTCTTTTATGAGCATTGTCCTGGTTTCTTCCAGCTTATTTTTAGGTTTGATTTGTGGAATTACAGGAGAAAGTTTTATCGGTTTTTCAAACACAGCCTGGCTGGTTTTGTTTATTCAAGGCGCAGTTTGCCAACTGACTGCCTGGTTATTAATCAGCTATGCTACCCAACATTTACAAGCCACCAGAGTTTCACTGAGTCTATTAGGACAAGCGGTTTTAGCTACACTACTCGCCTGGTTATTTTTAGACGAAAAAATGAGTTGGCTTCGGATTATGGGTGCTGTTTTTCTACTTTTAGGAATACGAATCACTTTTTACACACAATCCATTGGGTTAAGAAAAAATAGATAAACCAATCATTTTTATAATCGGTTTTTTGAAATAAATCATCAAAATAATTTTTTAATTTAAGAAAAATAATACTTTTGTAAGCATATTAACTATCTTATCAAAACCGAAAAATGAAAAAAATTATTTTATTTGCCTGTATCCTTTCAACAGCATTGTTTCAGGCGCAAACCAAACAAATTTTTGAATCTCCAAAATTAAAAGAAGAGATTACTACGCACAAAACAATAGCAGTACTACCTTTCAAATCTACTATTTCGTACAAAAGACTGCCAAAAAATTTCAATCCGGAGACAAATGCTCAGGAAGAAAAAAAATCGGCACTTAGCCTTCAATCAGGATTATATACTTATTTATTAAGAAAGTCATCTGATTATTCTGTTACTGTACAGGATCCAGAAAGAACAAATGTTTTATTGAAACAAAGCGGGAATTTTGATAAAGTTGATGACCTAACTCCAGATGCTTTGGCTAAAATTTTAGGCGTTGATGCTGTTATCAAATGTACCTATGCTTACCAAAAAACAGGTAGCGAAGGTGGTGCAATTGTAAAAAGTTTACTAATAGGTTTTGGAACCGGAAAAGTAGCCACTTCCGATTTAACAATGAATATCTACAATGCAAAAGACGGCGATTTATTATGGCGTTTTTACAAACAAATGGATGAAGATGTAATGAGTAATCCTCAGGCTATGATGGAACACATGATGCGAAAAGTGGGACGTAATTTTCCTTACGAAAAAAGTTAATTTATTTTTTAAATACACACCGAAAGAGGCTCATTGGGCCTCTTTTGTTTTTTAAGAAATGGTTTCTTTAAAAGAAAATAAATCCCGAATTTGCAATAAAAAATAAATACTATGTCCTTTAAAGTAATTGCCTTCGATGCCGATGATACCTTATTTGTTAATGAAACCTATTTTTCAGAAACAGAAGAAAAATTTTGCGAATTAATGAGTGACTATCTGTCCCAGCAAGGTCTTTCGCAAGAGCTTTTCAGGATAGAGATTGCTAATTTAAAAATTTATGGCTACGGCATTAAGGCCTACATTCTTTCGATGATTGAGGCAGCAATGACTATTTCTAACAATACGATTTCGGTTGAAGTTATCGAAAAAATAATACAGTACGGCAAAGAACTGCTTGAAAAACCTATAGTGCTTTTAGACGGTGTTGAAGAAACTCTGGCAGCTTTACATGGAAAATACAAATTAGTTGTAGCTACCAAAGGCGATTTACTGGACCAAAGACGCAAATTGCATAACTCCGGATTGGGAAAATATTTCCACCATATCGAAGTGATGTCCGATAAACAGGAACAGGATTACCTGGATTTAATTAAACGTTTAGAAATCCAGCCTTCTGAATTCTTTATGATTGGAAATTCTTTAAAATCCGATGTTTTACCGGTATTAGCTATTGGCGGGCATGCCGCTCATGTACCGTTTCATACCACTTGGGCACATGAAAAAATTGATCATGAAGTGAAACACCAAAACTTTAGTACTATTGAAAAAATTACTGATATTTTAAAAAAAATAGAACATTAAAAAATCTGGAATGGTTTTTGAAAGTAAAAACTCATGAAAAAATCATTCCTTTTTTTATTCCTGTTTTGCTCCTCTGTACTGTTTAGTCAAACAGTACTCACCTCTTATACTATTAGTTTAAACAATCCTAAAGGAAATGATAAAGAATCAAATTTTGAGCGCCTAAGATCACTAGATCAAATCGTTGTCTCTGCCACATCTAATTACTCCAAAAAAAACAATCAAATTCTGCATGTTGAAAATGAAAATACCCACGAAGTATTTGTTTTTATAAAGGACAGCGAGAAAATTACGATTCTAAAATACAATCGTGCCTTATTTTTAAATAGTAAATATGTATTTCCGCTACAAAATTTAGAAGACGTACAATTAACCGGATGTAGTTTTAGCAAAAATGGAAATCCAAACCTTTATCTATCGCCTAATTTACCTAGCAATAAAGCTTCATTAGCTTTCATTTTAACCTTAAAATTTGATTTAGAAAATAAAACGCATACACTTTACAGCACTAAACTACCTCCTACCGATGTTGTTGTAACAACTTTCCAAATGAATAATTCCTTTCATATTTTGGCACAGCATCGCATTATGCAGGCATTGATTGTCTACAGTTTTGAGGAACCTAAAGTCGCTAAGAAAGTTTTTGATTTATCCTCTTTTACTTTTGAGAATAAAAATGGTAAAATGCAAAACTTTAATAACCTTACAAATGCTTATCCAATTGAAAAAATGGACGTTAATGACTATAATATTTTGGATAAAACGGCTCAGAAAAGTAAAATTTACATCCAGGATAATCACATTATCCTCACCTTAGATTACACCCCTAAAAATACGCAGGCATTTGATCTTAATTTGGAAAATGGTCATTTAACTGAAAAGAACTTCCCCCAATCTGTTCTTCAGGATGCAAAGAAAAAGAGTAATTCCTTTTATCACCTCGGAAAACTGTATCAGATTAATGCAAGCGAATCAGAACTCACTTTGGAAATAAAAGATTTTAACTCGGGCCAAATTCTAAAAAAGAATAGTGTTTTAAACGAAAGTGATCAAGACTTTAACAACATTCCCCTTTTCATTCAAAAAGATTCCCGAAAACCGAAAGACATTAAAAAACCAAAACAATTTTTACAGCATCTGAACGATTTAGATGTAGGAGTGACCGTTTATAATGCTAAAAGAAATACTTATATTTCTATAGGCGGAATTCCAATGACAGAAGATAGAGGAAAACTTATTCAGTCTAATAGGTTTCATAACAGTTTCCTTGATGACGAGTTTTCTGATATAGATTTCCCGGCAATTTATCATTTTAAATATGCTTATTTTGAGGGTATTCTGAATCAAAACCTGGAGCTTGTTGTCCGTAATCAATCGCCACTTGCACTTGATAAACTGTCTTATTTTTTAAGTAAAAACAAAAAAATAGTTTTAAGCAACAGCTTTAAACTTAAAGACTATTATGTTTTAGGCTATTATGATGCAAAAGCAAAAAAATATGTGATGCGAAAATTCACAGATGGTTTTGATTTCTAAAAAAGCATCATTTTATTTTAGTTTTGAAAGACACAGAATAAATTAAAACTACTGTTAAATAAAAATCAAATTGGGTTTTACCGCTTATTTTTATACGCTTTTTAGTAACTTTACCTTACGTTTAACAAAAAACTTACGATTATGTTGTCAAAAAATATAGAAACTGCATTAAACAAACAAATCCGCATTGAAGCGGAATCTTCACAGACTTATTTATCAATGGCTTGTTGGGCAGAAGTAAATGGATTGGAAGGAATTGCTCAATTTATGTACGCCCAATCTGACGAAGAACGCGCTCACATGCTGAAACTAATTAAATATGTGAATGAACGCGGCGGTCATGCACAAATTACCGATTTGAAGGCTCCAAAAACTACTTATACTACCTTTAAAGAAATGTTTGAAGCTTTGTACCAACACGAAATTTTCGTTTCTGATTCCATTAACGAATTGGTTCATATTACTTTTTCTGAAAAAGATTATGCAACACATAATTTCTTACAATGGTATGTGTCTGAGCAAATTGAAGAAGAAGCAACAGCAAAAACTATTTTAGATAAAATCAACCTGATTGGGGACGACAAAGGAGGATTGTACTTATTTGATCGTGATATTCAGCAATTAACAGTAACAAGTTCTGTTGCTATAAACCCAAAATAAAAACGTTAAATTTTATTTAGAATATATAAAAATAACATTTTTCTTTTTATATTTGCCTCAGTTTTAAAGCAAAAGCAAAGGTGAGCAAGAAGGATAAAGAGAAAGACAAGAAAAGCAAGAAGAAAGACAAAAAGAAAAAAGAAGCTCTTAATGTCATCAAGAAAGTAGAAAACTGTAAATCTTCCTGTTGTGAAAAATTCAAAAAATCAGAAAACAAACGTTGTAAACGTTGTCCTATGTATGATTTGATTCAAAAAGTAGCCTAATTTTATATATAAAAACCCATCGAGCAATTGATGGGTTTTCTGTTTTTAATAACCAGCTGCACCCTGATGATCATAAAAAAAATCGCTTACTATTTTAAATAATAAGCGATTTTTTTGTCTGTAACGAGAGCAACTACAACTCTCCTTTTTCATTAAGTTTCCGTTCCAGTTCAGCCTGAAATTCTTCCATAACCGGCTTCATGGTACTTTCGGGAATATCAGCAATTCTAATATACATTAATCCATCTACAGCATTATTGAATAATGGATCAACATTAAAAGCAACCACTTTTGCATTTTGCTTGATATACTTTTTAATCAATACCGGCAAACGCAAAATACCCGGCTCTAATTCGTCAATAATTTTATCAAATTTATTCAAATCAGCTTCTGTTTCATTAAAAATGAAATCTTTGTCGGCATCTTTCAGTTTTACTTTATATGCTTTCTTTGGATGAATGTATTGCGCAATATAAGGATCGTAATAGTTTGATTTCATGAATTCAATCATCAGTGATTTTGAAAAATCAGAGAATTGATTGCTAATACTCACACCTCCAATAAGGTATTTGTGCTCCGGAAAACGCAATGTAGTATGGATAATTCCTTTCCAAAGCAGGAATAATGGCATTGGTTTTTGCTGGTATTCTTTGATAATGAAAGCACGCCCCATCTCGATAGATTGGTGCATCGTTTCAAACAATTCCGGTTCAAAACGGAAGAGTTCGTTCAGATAAAAACCTTCTATTCCATGCTTAGGATAAATTTCTGAACCCAATCCCATTCTATAAGCACCTGCAATTTTTTTTGCTTCATCATCCCATAAAAAAAGATGATGGTAATATTGATCAAATTTGTCTAAATCTATAGATTCATTGGTTCCCTCTCCTACTTCTCTAAAAGTAATTTCGCGCAAGCGACCTATTTCATGTAAAATACTCGGGATTTTGTTAGCCTGCGTAAAGAAAACTTCATAGTTCTTACTTTGCAACAATCGGCAATCAGTATCTCTCAAAGAATTTACTTCTGAAATAATTTTTTCACCATTAGCAGGTGTTGCAATTTCTTTAGGATTTCGGGTAATTTTTAAATTAGGTGTTGTAATTAATTTGCTTTCTTTTTCAAAAGGATTCGCCAGCATATAGGTTTTCTTTCTCAGGAATTCCGAATAAGCTTCAATACTTTCGTATTCATTTTGTTCAGCTACTGAAATAGGTTTTCCAATACGAACTTTAATCACACGGTTTTTTTGACTAAATAATTCCGAAGGCAATTTAGCCGTACGCAAAGTCCCACTAATTTTAGAAAGAATGTAAAAAAGACGACTGTTTTTGGCGTGGAAATAAATCGGTACAACAGGAACCTGTGCTTTTCTGATTACTTTAATAGCACCTTCTTCCCAGGGTTTGTCAACAACAAGTTGTCCGTCTTTGTAACTGGAAACTTCTCCGGCCGGAAACATTCCAAGCGGTTTTCCATCACTTAAATGACGCAATGTTTCTTTGATTCCTAAAACACTGGATTTGGCATCCTTATGATTTTCAAAAGGATTTACCGGCATGATATATTGCTTTAAAGGCGCAATTCGATGCAATAAAAAATTAGCAATAATCTTGAAATTAGGCTCTCTTTCGAGCATTAATTTCAACAACAAAATCCCATCTATTCCTCCCAGCGGATGATTAGAAATGGTAATATAAGCTCCGTCTTTAGGCAAACGTTTGTAATCTTCTTCAGGAATTTCAAATTTTATTTGCAAGTCATCAACAATTCCATTTAAGAAATCAATTTCTTTTAAATGTTTGTTGCGATTATACACTTTATTTAAAGTAGAAATCTTCAGCACTTTCATTAATAGCCAACCTGAAAAAGTCCCCAAGGCTCCGTATTTCTCAACATTGATTGCTTTTGCAACTTCTTTGGCGGTAACTAAACCCATTTATTTTTTTATTTTTTTGAGAGAAAAACAAAGATAGAAAAAAACTCCATTATCCGACTATGAGCCTAATTTGATTTTAAAGTTTTTATAGTCCGGCCGATATATTTTTTAGTATTTTTGGGAATCAAAAAAAGAAAATAAATGAGAATTGTATCTTATAATGTCAATGGAATTCGGGCGGCAATTTCAAAAGGATTTATCAATTGGTTAGAACAGGCAAAACCCGATGTGGTTTGTCTTCAGGAAATTAAAGCCACACCGGATCAACTTCCGTTAATGGATTTTGAAATGGCAGGATATCCTTATCATTATTGGTTTCCGGCTACAAAAAAAGGCTACAGCGGTGTTGCTATTTTATCAAAAACAAAACCTAAAAATGTAATTTATGGCACAGGAATTGAGCACATGGACTTCGAAGGACGAAATGTTCGTGTTGATTTTGATGATTTCTCAGTTATGAGCCTTTATTTGCCATCAGGGACTAATATTGAAAGACTCAACCATAAGTTTCAGTTTATGGATGATTTTCAAAATTATATCAATGATTTGAAAAAGGAAATTCCAAATCTTATCATTTGTGGTGATTACAACATTTGTCACGAAGCCATAGATATTCATGACCCAATTAGAAATGCAAAAGTCTCCGGTTTTCTTCCCGAAGAACGTGCCTGGCTGGATGCTTTTCTTAAAAATGGATTTATTGACAGTTTCCGGTTTTTAAACAAAGAACCCGGCAATTATTCCTGGTGGACAGTACGTGTAAAAACTGCCAGAACAGATAATAAAGGCTGGCGTATTGATTATTGTTTGGTTAGCGAACCTTTGAAAGACCGAATTAAAAAAGCACTTATTTTGCCCGAAGCAAAACATTCTGACCATTGTCCCGTTCTTGTAGATATAGAATAAATTAATACCAATTGCAATATCAATGACAATGTCAAAAAACAATTAGGTTCCAATAAAATTAAATAAAAATGATAAAAAAAATTTCCTTAGGCTTGTTAGTTTTAGCGCTTTCAACCTCTTGTGTTTCTAAAAAAATCTACACCGATTTAGAAAACAAATACACCGATTTAAAGAAAGAAAACAGAAGTTTATCGGATGAAAATGAGGCGCTTTTGAAAGATAAAAATCAATTGGAATTAGAGCGTGATGCTTTGAAAAACGATTTGGCGAAATTGAAATCCGAACGTGATAAATTAACCACCGATCAAAAAGCATTAAACGAAAAAATAGCCCGTTTGCAGGATTCTTACAATGCTTTGGAAAAAAACAGCAACGATGCTTTGCAATCTAACTTGAAAAAGAATCGTGATTTATTAGCAGAATTGGAAGCCAAACAAAAAGCGCTGTCTATTGAACAGGAACGCTTAAGCAAAAGTGCACAACGCCTGAAAGAATTAGAAGACATGATTGCGGCTAAAGAAGCTACGATGCGAAAACTAAAAGAAACCTTATCCAAAGCCTTAAACGGTTTCGAAGGCAAAGGTTTGACAGTAGAACAAAAAAACGGAAAAGTATATGTCTCTATGGAGAACAAATTGCTTTTTAATTCCGGTAGTTGGGCAGTGAGTTCAGAAGGTAAAAAAGCAGTAGTTGAATTAGGAAAAGTACTAGCTGACAATCCGGATATTGCCGTACTTATTGAAGGTCATACCGATAACGATCCTTATGGCGGTTCAGGACCAATTGCTGATAACTGGGATTTATCAACTAAAAGAGCCACTGCAATTGTGGGGATTTTGAGCGAAAACAAAGGAATCGACAAAAAGAATTTGACTGCCGCCGGAAGAGGGGAATTTTCGCCTTTGGCTACTAATGAAACGGCTGACGGAAAAGCGAAGAATCGCAGAATCGAGATTATTTTAACACCAAGGTTAGACGAAATTGCCGAGATGTTGAACGAAATCAATTAGAGATTTATTAAAATAAAAGCTAAAAAGGTTCGAAGTACTGCTTCGAACCTTTTTTTGTTAAAAATATAAAAAGGGCAATCGTAATCAGAATAACTAATTTTTATATTTGTTTTCAATTAACTTAGTCCCTTAGAAACTTAGCATCTAAAAAAAAATGATATACACAAACTTACCTGATACGAATATAAAAGTGAGCAAAATATGTTTGGGAACAATGACTTTTGGCGAACAAAACACAGAAGCCGATGGTCATGCCCAAATGGATTATGCTCTGGAAAAAGGAGTTAATTTTTTTGACACCGCCGAGATGTATTCGGTACCGGCGCGTCAGGCAACTTATGGAAGTACCGAAAAAATTATCGGAACCTGGTTTAAAAAATCAGGAAAAAGAGAGGAGATTGTTTTGGCTTCAAAAATTGCCGGACCTAATCCAAACTTTGGTTACATGCGTGAAAAGAATGATTTTTCGCCTGCCAGCATCAAATACGCTTTAGATAAGAGTTTGCAGCGTTTACAAACGGATTATATCGATTTGTACCAATTGCACTGGCCGGAGCGAAAAACCAATTTCTTTGGGCAACGCGGTTTTAAAGTTCAGGATGATGTTTGGGAAGACAACATCCGATTGGTGCTGGAAACTTTAGAAGGATTCATCAAAGAAGGGAAAATCAAACACATCGGACTTTCGAATGAAACACCCTGGGGAATCATGCGTTTTCTGGAAGAAAGTAAATACAAACATTTGCCAAAAATTAAAACGGTTCAAAATCCGTATTCTTTACTAAACCGCCTTTTTGAAGGAGGTTCAGCCGAAATCTGCATGAGAGAAAATGTAGGTTTACTGGCTTATTCTCCATTGGCTTTTGGAGTTTTGTCCGGAAAATTTTTAACCGGATTTGATCATCCTAATGCCCGAATCAGACTCTTTCCTCAATTTTCAAGATATAATAGTGCCGAATGTACTGAGGCAACTAAATCCTATAGCCAGATTGCAAAAAAACACGGCATTTCATTAGCACAAATGGCTCTGGCTTTTGTAAACCAACAGGCATTTGTAAGCAGTAATATTATTGGAGCGACTAATTTGGCACAACTGAAAGAAAACATCACTTCAATTGATGTGGTTTTATCAGAGGAGATTATCAACGAAATCAATGCCGTTCATGCTGTAATTCCTGATCCGGCACCTTAATTTTTTAACCACAAAGGGCACCAAGTCTTTACGCAAAGACACACCAATTTTTTAAACAAACCATTAAGAAATTAAGATTGTTAAGAAAAACTCTTCTTCATAAACTTAATTTCTTAATGGTTTATTTTATCAAATTTTTTGAATGTTTCAAACAAAAATTAAAACTCAAATTCTTCATCAATTTTCAGAGAATCAACAACAGCTGTATCTTTTACTTTTATGCGAAGTAGTGATTTAGCGGGACCGGTTAAAACCGTTTGTTGTTTTTTGAAAATAGTATCATCAACCGTAAGCAATCCGCGTTTTATCATCAGATTAGTCAGGAAAGAAACCTGATTCATTGCCGATGCTTTCAAATTGCCTTCGTCATTAAACTGATACATGAATTTTTTCGGACTTGGAATAACACGTGCCAGAAACAAACATTCGTTAAAAGTCAAATCAATCGGCATTTTTTGGAAATAATACTGTGCTGCTTCACCTATTCCATACACATTTGGCCCCCATTCGATAATGTTAAAATACACTTCCAACATACGGTTTTTGCTCACAATTCGGTTGTTTTCCAAGATGTAAACCAATAAAATTTCTTCCAGTTTTCTGGACAGCGTTTTTTCTCTGGTCAGAAAAACATTTTTAATCAATTGCATACTAATGGTACTTGCTCCCCGACTAAATTTTCTGGTTCTGATATTTTTAGCAATTGACTGTTTGAAGGCTTCGTTTATAAAACCACGATGCGAAAAGAATGAAGGATCTTCGGTAGTCAGAACACATTTTTGCAAATAAGGCGAAATTTGGTCAAGTGGCGTATAATTCGCATTGGCTGTACCCACTAAAACCGGACGCTGCAACACACCATTAATGATGGCTCTATAAGCAAATTCGCCGTTGAGTTTAGTTAAATTGGCTTCGCCATACTTTGTAATTCTGAGATTTTCTTTCTTTAAATTACTGTCAAAAATCAAACGGTTGGGTTTGTTTTTATTGTATTCAAAATCCAGATTATAATTAAAAGTTCCTTCGGCTTCCATGCCTTGAAAATGCGTAAACAAACCATCAGGCAGCGAAGTGATAAAATCCTGCGCTTTCATTTTCGGGATATTGACTTTGAGCTTATAAATAGTATCTTCTTCTGTTTCGTAAGCCAGATAAGGATGAAATTTTACTTTATTAAATTGCACCGTAGAACTGCTGTCCACCGAAACAAAATCAGAACCTAAAAGCAGGCGATAATCAAAACGGGCATTTTTAATCAGTACATCTTTTTGAGCAATTCGTTTATGATTGATTTTTAAATTGGTTATCGAGCTAAAGCCGTCAATATGGAGCTCGCCTCCGCTTTTATCTATATTTTCAATATTTAACCGAATGGAATCAAAGCTCGAAATCAAATTGTATCGTTCGTCAAAATAAGGTACTTTAATGGCACCTGTATCGATGTTAAAAAATCGAATATCCGCTTTTTTGCGTCTTGGGTCGGCAAAACCTTTTATTTTCCAGCGTTGAGCAAAAGTATTGGTTTTTACATGTATCGAAGTTTCTAATTCTTTATTCGCCAATACTAATTTTTTGATGTCGATAGTCGCTTTTTTCCCGTTGTCGTTGAGTTTGAATTTTAAATTTTCAACGTCCATATCAGTGGGAATCAAATTGAGTACTCTGGAAATAATACGATAGGCAAAAGCGGCATAATCTTTTTTATCGGTACTTTGTTCTTCATCTTTATTCCTTTTTAAAAAAGCAGCAAAATTTTTGACTTTTCCTTTTTTGGTTAACTGAACATAACCGTTTTTAATTTCTAAAGTTCCTAATTGAACGTCGCCAAATATTAATCGCCAAATATTAACAGACGTTCTGATTTTTTGGATATTAAACAAGGTATCAGCATTTCTGGGAACCAAAGTAATATCGGTAAGATTGATACCCGAAAGTCCTTCGAAAGCAGCTTTTTTTACTACAAAACGGCTGTTGTAATCCACTTCCATCTTGTTAGCCGTTTTAGTGATAATTTGCTGCAAAAGCATTTCTCTGAAACTAAAAAGTCCAATGATGGTAATGAATAAAAAAGCAACAAGAATTTTAGCAACTAAGATTATTTTTTGTCTTCGGGTTTTCATGAATTGGATAACATTTTGGCAAAAAGCTAAAATAGCAACTTTTTTTATTGGATTCAGAAACTTAACTTAAAGTTTAGGAAATGCTTTGTATTGGAGACAAATTTAGAAACAAAAAAATCTAAAAATTTTTAGTTTCTAAGTGTCACAACTGCTATTTTACGAATAAAACACTGTGACTCAACAAGCTATACAAATATGTTAAAACCCCCGAAAACACTGGGGTTAATGAGTGTTTTTATCTAAATTTGCACACTCAAAAAAAAATTAAAAATAAACATGAAAAAAGTTATTTTATCGGTAGTAGCCGTTCTAGCATTTGCATTTACAAATGCTCAGGAAACAAAAGAAACTGTAAAATTAGGAGTTAAAGCAGGAGCTAATTACGACTGGTTATCAACAGGAAGCCAATCTGTTTATGATTTACGTCCCGAAGTAGGATACCATGCAGGATTAGTTGCTGAATTCAAATTTTGTGATGCTTTTGCTATCCAACCTGAGATTTTGTATTCTTTTTCTAAATATAGTTTTGACGGAAATGGAAACAACAGTGGCAACGAATTAGAAATTAGCGAAATCGCTGTGCCGGTTATTGCTAAATTTTACCTTGTTAAAGGTTTGTCTTTGGAATTAGGACCACAAGCGGGTGTTATTGTAAAATCTGACATAAACGGAGAGGATGCTAATGATATTTTAAGAAAATACAACATTGCTGCTGTTTCAGGTTTAGCTTATGATTTTAACTCCGGAATTTTTATTCAGGCAAGATACAACTATAATTTCTTAGACTTACAAAACGGTCCAAAAGGAAATAATCGTTTTGGAATCCAGGCTTCTGTAGGATATAAATTCTAATTTTTTATAGAAATACTGATTAAAAACCACGCCAATCGCGTGGTTTTTTTTATGCTTAGTTACAGCTAAGTGTTTTAAAATCAAAAACAAAGGCTTATCTTTCATAACTAAACTACACCATCCATGAAAGATATCAATAGCATTAACAGAAATACAAAAGCGGCAGCAGTGCTGATTTTTGTAACCATTTTGCTTTTAATAAGCAATTATTTCATGGGATTGAATTCCAAAAAAACCAATGAAACGATTCAGGCAATCTACAATGATCGCTTAATGGTTAGCCATTATATTCTTCAATATACTCATGCAATTTATCAAATTAAAGAAACGGTAAGCAGCTTAAAAACAATCGATTCGGATAAGCAGCAATTGGTTCGGAACCGTTTAAAAACAATCCATGAAATTGACAAAAAATACCTGAAAACGATTTTAACTCCGGAAGAAAAAAAACAATTTCGGATTTTTCAAAATCAATGTATTGCTATACAAAACCAAAATAAAGACAAAAACTGGCAAAAAATAATCCAATTAAACCAACAAACTTTAGCTAGTTTAGAAATTTTAGCCCGAATTCAGGTTGATGAAGGCAAAACGGCACTGATAATAGCCAATGCCCTGCATGATGGCAATCGGTTTTTTGCGCAATTTGAGATTGCATTGTATATCATTCTAGCCTGTCTTTCGGCTTATTTACTCGTGCTGAAAAAAATGAAAGTCAAAATAAAAATCCCCGAAGAACCAAGCATGAATTAAGACCAACTTCCCGTTTTGAAAAAACGCATTATAATCAAAATTTCCTGCATGTTTTTCTTTTGAACATATCTTAATCTAGTGTTAATCCCGCTATTTTTAGAATAGAAAAATTATTTTTTAATCTATATTTGAAATGGACTAAAAATGCGAATTGTATGAATACGATAAAACCCCTCTTTCTTTCACTATTGTCGGCCTTGGTTTTAGCCGGATGTGGAGCTCAAAAACTACCTAATTACAAATCGTTTACAGCGATAACCGAAACAGGAGGTATTACTAAAAAAAAGCCTTTAACTGAAACCGAATTAAAGCGTTGGAGTCATTTTGACATTATAAAAGATACTGTTCCGGGGATGAGTGTGGACAGAGCTTATGCCGAATTATTACAAAACAGAAAAGCAAAAAAAGTAATTGTTGGCATTATCGATTCAGGCGTAGATATTGAACACGAAGATTTAAAATCGGTCATTTGGACCAATCCAAAAGAGATTCCGGGAAACAATATTGACGATGATAAAAACGGCTATGTTGACGACATTCACGGATGGAATTTTTTAGGCGATATTACCAAAGAAAATTTAGAATACGAAAGAATTGTTAAAGACAAAAGCATTACTGACGAAACAACCTATCAGGCAGCCAAAAAATTTAACGACAAAGTTGTAGCCGAAGCTCCTTTGTATAAAAACCACTACGCCAATCTCTTGAGCGAAATGCAGGAAGCCGATAAGGTTATCGCACAACAATTATCGAAAAATGTTTATACCGCAGCAGAATTGGACGCAATAGAATCGCAGGATGATTTGGTTCAAAAAAGCAAAGCCGTCATGAAAAAGATGTTTGCTTACGGCATGAGTACAAAAGCTTTGGAAGACTTTTTCAAAAAAGAAATCGAAAAAAATGAATCCATCATAAACGGCGACAACCTAAAACCGGATTACAGAAAGGTACTTGGTGACAATCCAAATGATATTTCGGATACTAAATATGGTAACAATAATGTAATAGGGCCTGATAAAGAAGAAGCACTTCACGGAACTCATGTGGCGGGAATTGTTGCTCAGGCAAGAAATAACAATATAGGAGGTGACGGAATTGCCGACAATGTGGCCATTCTTACCGTGCGCGCTGTTCCTGACGGAGACGAATACGACAAAGACATTGCTCTGGCCATTCGCTATGCGGTAGATAATGGCGCAAAAGTAATCAACGGAAGTTTTGGAAAATCCTTTTCGCCACACAAAAAATGGGTATTTGATGCCATAAAATACGCAGCCGAAAAAGATGTACTCATCATTCACGCCGCAGGAAATGACGCTAAAAACATTGACTATTTTGACAATTTCCCTAATGATTCTGAAGATAAAAAAATCGAGTTTTCAGACAATCTGATTACAGTAGGCGCCTTAAATTTTGAATATGGAACTAACATTATAGCCGGTTTTTCTAACATTGGAAAAATCAATGTGGATGTTTTTGCTCCGGGAGTAAAAATTTATGCTTCTATTCCAAATAACGAATATAAATTTTTAAAAGGAACATCAATGGCTGCGCCTAATGTAGCCGGAGTTGCAGCATTAATCCGTTCTTATTATCCTAAATTAAAAGCAGCTCAGGTAAAACAGATTATAATGGAATCGGGGGTGGCAATTAATAAAGAAGTAATTGTAGGTGGAAATGCAAAAGACATTCGTCCGTTTAATGAATTATCTAAAACAGGAAAAATAGTAAACGCCTACAATGCCATTTTAATGGCTAATACAATGGCAAAAAAATAAAAACATAATAATCTAATGGAAGAACGACAACATTCTTCCATTTTTTTATTGGATACAAATGAAATCGGGAAAGAATAATTTTTTACATCTATGAGAACAATCCTTTTAACAGCTTGTATTGTATGGAATAGTTTTTCACTTTTTGCCCAAAACACAACGTATTGGCAACAAAAAGCAGATTATAAAATGGATGTTGTTATGGACGTAAATAACTTCCGTTATCAAGGGAAACAGCAATTAATTTATACCAATAATTCTCCGGATACTTTAAAAAAAGTATATTACCATTTGTACAATAATGCTTTTCAACCGGGAAGTGAGATGGATTTCAGAGTCCGAAACATCAAAGATCCCGATGCCCGAATGATAACTAAAACCAATATTGATGGCGTTGAAGTAAAAGAAAGCCGCTTAAAAAATTTAAAAGCTGATGAAATAGGTTATTTAAACATCCGAAATTTT
This sequence comes from Flavobacterium palustre, assembly GCF_014639535.1. GTDB lineage: Bacteria > Bacteroidota > Bacteroidia > Flavobacteriales > Flavobacteriaceae > Flavobacterium > Flavobacterium palustre. The sequence continues at coordinate 670,916 of NZ_BMGA01000001.1, forward strand.
AAACAAGACGGTATTGCAACGGGAATAAAAACAACAGGAACAATTTTAGAAGTCGTTTTGGCTAAGCCCATTTTACCCCATTCCAAAACTACTTTCACTTTGGATTTTGACGGACAGGTTCCGGTTCAAATTCGCCGTTCGGGCAGGAATAATTCCGAAGGTGTGGCACTTTCTATGACGCAATGGTATCCTAAAATAGCCGAATTTGATTTCGAAGGCTGGCATACCGATCCTTATATTGCAAGAGAATTTCACGGAGTCTGGAGTGATTTTGATGTAAAAATCACCATTGACAAAGACTATGTTTTGGGAGGCACCGGTTATTTGCAAAATCCTAACCAGATAGGTCATGGTTATCAGGACAAAGGAGTTCAGGTAGTATATCCTAAGAAAACCAAAAAACTAAGCTGGCATTTTATAGCTCCTATGGTCCATGATTTTAGCTGGGCTGCCGACAAGGAATACCTGCATGATATAGTCAAAGGTCCTAACAATGTGGATTTGCATTTTTTATACAAAAACAACCCAAAAATAATTGAAAACTGGAAAAAACTGCAACCACTAATGGTGAAAGCAATGGATTTGTACAATAAAAATATTGGCAATTATCCCTACAAACAATATTCATTTATTCAGGGTGGTGACGGCGGAATGGAATATGCCATGTGTACTTTGATTCTGGGAAACGGTACACTGGAAGGAATTTTTGGTACCGCAACGCACGAACTGGGACACTCCTGGTTCCAGCATATTTTAGCATCTAATGAATCCAAACACCCCTGGATGGACGAAGGTTTTACCACTTATGTCGAAAATTTAATTAAAAATGAAATGGCGGTTGTAAAAGCACCAAATCCCTTTAAACAAAATTACCTTCTTTATACTAATTTAGTAAACTCAGGCAAGGAACAGCCGCAAACCACCCATAGCGACAGATACGACGAGAACCGACCTTACAGTATTTCGTCTTATATCAAAGGAAGTATTTTCCTGTCGCAATTAGGCTATTTAATAGGTCAGGATAAATTAGCAGAAACTATTAAACGTTTTTACAGGGATTTCAAATTCAAACATCCTACACCCAATGATATTAAACGAACTGCCGAACGAGTTTCGGGAGCGGAACTCGATTGGTATTTAACCGACTGGACACAAACCACCAATACCATCGATTACGGAATTACAGCAATTACAGAAAATGGCCAAGAAACAATTGTAAATTTAGAACGAATTGGCAGAATACCCATGCCAATTGACATACAGCTCGAATATGTGGATGGAACGATAGAAAGTTTTTACATTCCGCTGCGCATGATGTATTTTGAAAAAGCCAATCCTAATCCGGCCATCAAAAGAACCGTTTTAAATGATTGGACCTGGGCAAATCCAAAATATGAATTCACGATTCCAAAACCTAAAAACAGCATCAAAAAAATCACCATTGACCCCAGCGGTTTAATGGCCGATGTTAAATTAGAAAATAATAGTTTTGAAGTGAAATAAATTCAACCTTGCAATATGTTTTTTGGTAAACTGAAATTTAAAACTTTTAAAATCCGTAACTTAGTATTCCGCTAAACTTTATGATTATGAGAGTTTTATTTTTCTTTATCCTGGCTCTGACACTGCAATCCTGTGCTACAAAAAAGTACATTAAAACACAGCTGCTACCCGAAGGCCTACAATCGGCAACGGAAGAAACATACAAAGTAGTCGATAATCAGCAACAACTTTTGCAAAAAAAAGAAATGACTTTTACTGCAAATGGTCGCATCAAACATTCTAAAACGATGGATATCAACGGCAATGTATTGCAGGAAACCAAAAAGAAATTATGGTTTATTGTCGAATTATACCCCGGTAAGGAAACCTATTATTGCAAAACACGATGGAAACCCGGTCAACGGGAACGCATTAGCTGCTATACCCGAAAACAATACAAGGAAAACGAAAGCATATATCATTACAATACTGACGGAACCATCAATAAAATAGCAGATAATTTTACAACTTTCTACACCCGTTATTTTTATTACACCAATAATGAACTTTCCAGAATTGTTGTCAAAGACAAAAACAACCAACTTATTGATGAAATCTTAGTACGTTGTGAAACCAAAGATGAAAAAGGAACCTGCCTGAAACAAACCCGTATTTCGGTTATAACAAAGAATAAAGAAGAGATACGCTTCTCACCCAATTATGACCGCAAATAAAATGATTATAAATTAGCTCAATTTTATTGAATTACCTTGATTCTTGGCACTAAAAAGGCAATCAGAATTCCGAAAATTCCAATAAAAGCAAATGAAAATCGGAGGCCCATCAATTCGGCGATGTAACCAATTACGGGAGGCCCCATTAAAAACCCAAGGAAACTCACACTGGAAACCGCCGTTAAAGCTTCGCCGGGAGGAATTGTTGGGTGTTTTCCGGCCAAACTATACAATGTAGGTACAATAGTCGAAACGCCTAATCCTACCAACATAAAACCTATGGTTGAAGGAATTAAAAACGGCAAAAATACAGCTGTAAAAAGTCCGGTTGAGATTAAAATCCCACCTGTTTGTAATACTGTTTTTCTGCCAAATTTATTGATCATCCCGTCACCAAGAAAACGTCCGGTAGCCATCATAATCATAAAAGAAGTATAACCTAAAATGATTAAAGGTCCTGGTGCCTGAACAATATCTTTAAAATACAGTCCGCTCCAATCGAACATAATTCCTTCACTGGCCATCGAACCAAAACCAATGATTCCCAGCCAGATTAAAGCCGAATCCGGTTTTGAAAACAATTTTTTCTTCTCGGCAATTTTTCGTTTTTCTTTGGCTTTGACCAAATATTTATAATTGAAAATAATAAGCAATGCCGTGATAATTGCCACAATAATAAAATGATGATACGGAGTCATATTCAAAGCCAACATTCCCAGTCCAACCAAAGCTCCGGTAAAACCGGCAAAACTCCAAACGCCGTGAAACGAAGCCATAATAGTTCTTTTAAAAAGCTGTTCAGTATAAACGCCCTGAGTATTTACGGCAATGTTGTTCATGTTACCAAACATCCCAAAAACATACAATCCCAAAGCCAATTGCCAGGCATTGGTTGCCAAACCTAAATTCGTCAGACAAAAAGCATACATACTCAATGATAACACCACCAAACGATGACTGCCGTAACGAGTAACCAATTTTCCCGAAAAAGCCATCATGGTCAACTGCCCCACCGGTAAAGCAAAAAGAATAGATCCCAAATCGGCATCACTAAGATCAAGTGCTACCCTAATATCCGGAATCCTACTCGCCCAAGTGGCAAAACACAATCCCATTCCGAAATAAAAAGAAGCCACGGCAAAACGGACTCTGTTCAAATAAGAAAGTTTCGCATTTCTAAAACTCTTTTTGATTTTTCCTTGTGCTCTGAAGCTTCCTATAAAATTTAATCGTAACAAAGGCTTTGTGTTTTAGGGATTGAACTGCAAAAATACGAAAAGCAATTTTGACAGCCTGTTAATTTGACTGAAGCAGGCAATAATACATCGTTATCGTTTATAAGTTTATGCTCAGATGGAACGCAGATGAAACGGATTTTAGCAGATTAGCACAGATTTCAATAAAAACAAAAACCGCAAATTCGCAGATTTCATTTAATTTGCGAATTTGCGGTTATAAATTGTAACTGAAATATTTTATAAATCGACTACTCTTTTTTCCTTATTACTCTGGATGGCAGCTTCAATAATTTGCATCACTTTTGCGCCATCTTCAGCGGTTACAGGCTCGGCTGTATCATTAACAATCGAATTGTAAACCCCATCAAAAAAGTCGTAGTAATTCCCTTTAAGCGTAGGTATTTTTCCGTGCATGATTCTGCCGTCAATTTCAGTGTGTAAAAAACCTTCTTTGTCCAACGGTTCTGTTCCCCAGGAATCCAAATTTGGTTTTTTCATTACTTTCAAATCGTCTTCCTGAACATCACCACGCGGTTTTAAGAACGAACCTTTTTTACCGTGAATCACATAAGCAGGATTCGGTTCGCGCACAAAGAAACTCGCTTTCAGGCGAACTCTCAAATCATCATAATACAATAATAAATCTACCCAATCATCTACTACCGAGTTTTCACGGGTAGTTCTGATATCAGCGAAAACAGCTTTTGGAAAACCAAACAAATACAAAGCCTGATCAATTAAATGCGGACCCAAATCTTTCAAAATTCCGGAACCTGAATTCACGGTTTCCTTATGTGCTTTAGGACTCAAAAGCGGATTGTAACGGTCAAAATGGAATTCGGCTTCCACAATTTCGCCCAGAGCCCCATCTAATAAAATTTGGCGTACCATTTTCAAATCACTGTCCCATCTTCTGTTTTGGAAAACAGCTAACTTTAATCCTTTTTCTTTAGCTAAAGCATCCAATTCCTGCGCTTCGGCTACAGTTGTCGTAAAAGCTTTTTCGACAATCGCGTGTTTTCCTGCTTCAAGGACTTTTTTTGCATATTCAAAATGAGTATCAATTGGCGTATTTACCACTACCAAATCCGCATCTGAAGCTAATATTTCGTCAATAGACGCATAGCTTTTTACCTCAGGATAATCTTCCTGAATTAATTTTTTACTTCTTTCCCAGGAACCTAATAATTCAAAACCCGGATGCAATTCTAAAAAAGGTGCCTGAAACACTTTCCCCGACATCCCATAAGAAAGTAAGGCTGCTTTTATTTTTTTCATAGTTTTTTATTTGTAAAACATTAAAAATTATTTTTTCACCATTAAGCGATTAAGAAAAATTAAGCTTAAGTCTTAAAAAACTTAATGTCTTAATGGTTTCAATTATTAAATTATTCTTGTTTCGCTCTTTCATATTGTGGAGGCCAAACCACATCATCTCCTAATGCTCTCGCAAAATCCAATCCCAAATTAGGATTTCGCAACGATTCCCGGGCAAATAAAACCAAATCAGCTTTTTCGCTTTGCAAAATTGCCTCTGCCTGAATTGCTTCAGTTATCAAACCAACGGCTCCGGTTAAAATCCCTGTTTCTTTTTTAATTTTTTCAGCAAAAGAAACCTGATAGCCCGGCTCCAACGGAATTTTTTGGTGCGAAACCAAACCTCCCGAAGAAACATCGATTAAATCCACTCCTTTTTCTTTTAAAATTTCAGAAAATTGAATGGATTCTTCGATATTCCAGCCTCCTTCTGCCCAATCGGTAGCTGAGATTCGAACAAATAAAGGCAAATCAACAGGCCATTCGGATTGTACTGCTTCGAGAACTTCCATTGTAAAACGGATTCGGTTTTCAAAACTACCACCGTATTCATCGGTTCTGCTATTCGATAAAGGCGATAAAAACTGATGATTCAAATAACCATGAGCGGCATGAATTTCCAATACTTCATAACCCGCCTCGACAGCTCTTTTGGTTGCCGATTTAAAATCGGAAATTAGTTTTTGGATTCCGTTTTTGTCCAAAGCTTCCGGAAGAAAAGCTTCGGTATCATGGTAAGGAATCGCAGATGGAGCTATAGTTTGCCAACCACCTTCTGAAGACTGGAGTTTTTTATTGCCTTTCCAGGGCGACGAAACACTGGCTTTTCGTCCGGCATGCGCTAATTGAATGCCCGGAACAGCATTTTGACTTTTGATAAAAGCGGTAATGGCTTTCAATTTTTCTATATGTTCGTCCTTCCAAATTCCTAAATCTTCAGGTGAAATCCGTCCTTCGGGAGCAACAGCCGTTGCTTCCTGAATAACTAACCCCGCTCCGCCGCTGGCTCGGCTGCCTAAATGCACCAAATGCCAATCGTTAGCAAAACCATCAATTGATGAATATTGGCACATTGGAGAAATCACAACTCTGTTTTTTAGCGTAATACTTTTTATCGACAGTGGAGAAAATAATAAAGATGCCATACTATTTATTTTTAGAGAAACGTAAAGTTACGCTTCGCAAAGCAAAATGAAAATTATTAACAAACATTTATTACCCAAGCTAATTTTAAATTTTTGCCACTAAAACAGAAAATGTTACTTTAGCCGAATATATTAAGAACCGAAATTAAAAAATGGAAATAATTATCAAGCTTTCTCAATTTTTATTGAGTTTATCATTATTAATTATATTACACGAGTTAGGACATTTTATTCCTGCTAAATTATTTAAAACCAGAGTCGAAAAATTCTATTTGTTTTTTGACGTAAAATATTCGCTGCTAAAAAAGAAAATTGGCGAAACCGAGTACGGAATTGGATGGTTACCACTGGGTGGTTACGTGAAAATTTCGGGAATGATTGACGAAAGCATGGACAAAGAGCAAATGGCTTTGCCTCCACAGCCTTGGGAATTTCGTTCTAAACCGGCCTGGCAACGTTTGATTATTATGTTGGGCGGAGTTACAGTAAACTTTATTCTGGCTTTTATCATTTACATCGGGATGGCATTTGCTTATGGCGATACTTATATTGCGAATGCTGATTTAAAAGACGGACTTTTAATTGAAAACCCTGCCATGATTAAAGCCGGTTTTAAAACGGGAGATAAAATTCTGGCTGTAGATGGAAGTGAAATTGCAAAATTTGACAATGATATCAACATGAAAATCATAATGGGTAAAGAAGTTCTGATTGAAAGAAACGGAGTTCAACAAACGATAACAATGCCTAATGATATTGTTGACCAATTATCTAGACATGAAAAAAGTCCTATTGTTTCTATCCGTATGCCACTTGTAATTGGTGCTGTCACCGAAGAATCTAAAAACACCGCTTTAGAACCTAAAGACATTGTACTTTCATTGAATGGTCAAAAAACAAAATACTTTGATGAGGCCAAAACTATTTTAGAGAGCAACAAAGGAAAAACAATTCCAGCTGTTGTTTTGCGTGACCAAAAAGAAACACAAGTTCAGGTTATAGTGAACAAGGAAGGAAAACTAGGTGTTAAAACAGCACGCTTAGGAATCGACTCTCTGGAAAAGCTAGGCTATTACAAAGTAAGTGTTCAAAACTATGGTTTCTTTGAATCTATTCCTGTAGGAATTGAAAAAGGGAAAAATCAATTAATTGGTTATGGGAAACAATTGAAAATGATTTTTAATCCTGACACCGGAGCATACAAGCAAGTAGGTGGATTTGCTGCTATTTATAATATTTTCCCAAATACCTGGAGCTGGGAAGTATTCTGGACTATTACCGCTTTACTATCAATTATGCTTGGAGTAATGAACTTATTGCCTATTCCTGCCTTAGACGGGGGTCATGTGATGTTCTTATTGTACGAAATGATTTCAGGCAAAAAACCAAGTGACAAATTCCTTGAAAATGCTCAAATGGTTGGTTTCGTTTTACTTATCACCCTGTTGCTATTTGCTAACGGAAACGATATTTACAAGGCGGTTGTCGGCAAGTAAAAAAAATGGAAAAAATTTCGTTTTTTGTTTGTCACATTCAAAAAACGTCTTATATTTGCATCCGCTAAGAACAAACTTTCACAGCTGAAATTTAGCAAACAAACACGTTCCTTACGCATATTAAATATACAGTTTCCTCCTTAGCTCAGTTGGTTAGAGCATCTGACTGTTAATCAGAGGGTCCTTGGTTCGAGCCCAAGAGGGGGAGCTTTTTTTAGAAAGCCATTCAAGAAATTGAGTGGCTTTTTTTGTTTAAACTTATTGACGAGAATCGTATGCACTTTGTTTACATTATTTATTCTTCAGATAAAGATACTTTCTACATAGGTGAAACTTCAGATACTGAACTTCGATTGCAATGGCACAACTCTGGTATATTTGAAAACTCATACACTAAAATAGCCAATGACTGGGTATTATTTCATATTATTGAATGTACCGATATTTTTCAAGCAAGAAAAATAGAGCGACACATAAAAGACATGAAAAGCAAAACATACATTTCTAATCTCAAAAAATATCCTGAAATTTCCGAAAAACTACTACTTAAATATCGTTAATCAGAGAGTCCTTGTTCCGATAGCTATCGGAACGAGCCCAAAAGGGGGAGCTTTTTTAAAGAAATCCAGTTTATTCATTTAGACTGGATTTTTTGTTTTAGACATATTCCGAACCAGGTTCGAGTCCGCCGCGGCGGAGAAGCTTTTTTTTTAGAAAAGACTATCAGCAATGATGGTCTTTTTTTTTGCGCTAAACTTTCTGAATTCTATTAGCAATTAACAACTCTTTTGTTTGCCACATTCAAAAAACATCTTATATTTGCAACCGCTAAGAGTTAATTGCTCTGGCAAACAAATACGTTCCTTACGCATATTAAATATACAGTTTCCTCCTTAGCTCAGTTGGTTAGAGCATCTGACTGTTAATCAGAGGGTCCTTGGTTCGAGCCCAAGAGGGGGAGCCATATTGGAAAAGCCATTCTTCAGAATGGCTTTTTTTGTTTCCATACTCTCCAAACTACCGCAAATACTGGACATGACGTCGATTACCTCATTACGGGAATTGGTTCGAAAACCGTCATTTTCTATAATTAAATTTTCAGGGTAAATTATACTTCAGTCTTTTATTTTTTTTCATTCTTACTAAAATAGTCATTTTTTAAGATGTTTTTTTCGCTTATTATCATTGTGGCAAAAATCATGTATCATTTGCTGTCGATTTGAAAACATTAATTCCACTATTTACACCTATTAACGAAAATACTAATAGTAAAGGAAAACATAAGGAGTAGATTTATATTCTGTTCTAATTTATTTGTTTTTAAAACTCATTCCGTCAATTGTAAAATTACTTATACTAATCGATTGATGTTTTATTGTTTGATTCGTCCATGGGTAAATTCGCACATATAAACTTTGTCCACTTTCAATTTTCTGATTCATTAAATAAGAATACTTTTTCATAGTGTCAGAAGTAATATTTGTTTCTTCTCCAACTACAATCTCATGACTGAAATCACTATCCGTTGAAGCTATAATTCTAAAATTAGATCCACCACCTATAAAAAAATCTACGGATTTCGTTACTACTTTTGCATTTTCAGAAGTTTTAAATCCAAACTGAATATATCGGGAACGAACGAGGTCTATTTCATTATTTGGCCATTTTTCACTGGTCAAATTGAGGTGTTGGACTTTTGTAGTTTTAAAATTATCCGCTGCATTTTCTAAAACAGCATATTTTCCCAAACTTAATCCTTTCCAGTCTTGAACAAATCCCAGAATTGGACCGTCCACATTAGGCTTATTATTATTTGAGAGTGTATAAAATAACTTTATAGGCTTGTTGTCTGGCACAGCTAAAACATTCCCTGACAACTCAATATATTGAACTTCACTGTTGGGTCCGTATAATTTTATACGATCTTTAAAATCTCCCGTTTGTCTGGGAATTATTCTGATATGCAGCTTAAAATCGTTTAAAGAATCTTTATCAAGCAATAGTTCTTTAATTTTGGTAAAACCAATATCTTTTTTAGTGGAAACTTCAAAATCTCCAATCGCTTCAACATTTATTTTCCCTTGTATCTTTTTATTTTTTGCTGCATAAATCAAGTCAAAAACACGATATGTTTCTGTTCCCAGATAAATGTCTTTCATGGAAATTACCGATGTATTTGTAATCAATCCTCCTTCTGGTTTCAGGTAGGTGGTAAGGAGATTATTTTTCCTTAATTCCTTTATAAAAAGTTTTGAAAAAAGTAAAGCGCCATTCGATCCAAAATGAGTTCCGTCATTAGGTAAAGAATAAATTTGTCGTGCAGCTTCTTTATCGCCAATTGAGTTAACTAACTCCTTGGTGGCACTCGTCATATCAATTAAAGGACAGTTCAATTCTTTTGCCACCAAAGCCATATTAACAGAATAATTTAATGCGATGGTATCTTTGACATCAAATGAAGTATTAATATGTTCTGCATAATATTCGCCTAGATCATGCTTCCCTCTTCTGGTTAACATATGATCTTTTCCAAACATTTTACGTACTACAGGCGTACACAATACAGGGTAGGCTTTTAATGCTCGGACTTCATTGATATAAAGTCTGAGATAGTGGCGATAAGTTGTACTGGGAACTGTACCTATTTCCCCATCTAACCCGTTATGCTTTTCATCATTATGACCAAATTGAATCAACACATAATCGCCTGGCATAATCGCTTTTTTTGCTCGTTCCCAGTAACCTCCATTGTAATAGGATTTTGTACTTGTACCTGACTTTGCAGGATTAACCAGTACCAAATTCTCATTAAAAAAATTGGGTAACATCTGAACCCAACCCCTTTGATCTTTTACATTTGGATTTTGTTCCTCCATTGTTGAATCACCAATTGTATGCAGCCTGACAACTCTTTTTGATTCAATATCTTTATCCATTCCATACATCTGAAACATTAAGAAAAAAGAAACAATAATTTTAATTCTATTCATTCGTTATTATTCTATTTTGTAATAAATATTAAACCAGATGACATACTGATTTTAGAAAAATATAAATATAAAGCTATTCGAAAAATTAATTCCAAATAGCTTTATATACTTTTAAAAAGCAATTAATTCTTAACAAATTGCCACACTTGTCCCTTTGATATTCCTCCTTTATTATCTTTAACATCTACACTCCAATAAAAAGTACCTGAAGCATTTAAACTTTGAGTATAGGTTTTTAAGCTTTGACCGGAAGAAACTTTTGCTGTAGGCGGATTTGTCGTTCCAAAATATACATCATAAGTCAGCACGTCATTCGCGTCTACATCAGAAGCAATCCATTCTAACACAACCGAATTATCACTTACAACGGACGACAATTCAGGTTTGACAAGAGACGGGGCAAAAGGCAAATGATTGGTCAAAGCAGTACCCTCAGTATAAAATTGAAATACAGAAGAATAACTACCTGACAAGTTTTTAGAATCTATTGCCTTTACCCTCCAGTAATAACGTACACCTTTTCCCAGTGAAATTGTTTTACCCGGAGTCGTACTGGAATTGGTATAATTAATTTGCGAAAACTGATTATCTTTTGCTATTTCAATTTGATAAGTAATGGCGTCTGAATCCGGATCAGATGCAGCATTCCATTGAAAAGCAACAGAATTATCAATACATAGTAAATTATTTGCCGGAGCAATTAAAGTTGGAATTGAAGGGGCTTTATTTTTTTTAGTAACATCCGAACTATCATCTCCTCCTCCACAAGAAATAAGTAATAATCCAATAAACAAGGTCAGTATATACTTTTTCATTTTTATTATTGTTTTATAATTTTTAAAATCACTAGCTCATCCAAATACACTTTTACAAAATACCCCCCTGTAGCTCTATTTTCAAGATTCATTTGTACTTTTCCATTATTTACTTTGTAAACATCAGAAGAAATCAGTTGAGAATTAACGTCGAAAACTTCCACTTTTACTTTATCCAGGATAACCGGAACAGCTATCTCAAAAAGTCCTTTAGTCGGATTTGGAAATGCAATTACTCCTGATACATCAATTTTTGAATTGATTATTCCCTCGCAAGCGATAGCTGTTTGTAACTGAACTACATCACCGGGATTTACATCTACAGAAAAAGAAGAAGCAGTGGTTTCCAGAACATTTTTCCCGTTTACCAAAACTGTATATGGAGCCGTACCCTGCTCGATATCTACCGAAAGTTTATCTGAAACCATTGTAGTTTTGGCTGAAACATTCGTTCCGCTTTCCACTACAACATTAAAACACTGCTTATAAGAATCAGAAGCAACATCAATACAAAAATCATAAATTCCAGGGGGTACATTTTCAATTGTTTTGGCAGTAGTAAAACTATACGTTACTCCGTTAATCACTGTAGTATAATTCAATGCTTTTTTAGCTGTTATGATTATTTTACCGTTCTTTTTACCAGCACAGGTTTCTCCGACAGTTTCAATGGTAAAATTATCGGAAGGCAATGTAAAACAACCATTAATATCAACTGTTGCACCAGATGTTGTATTTAGACATAGATCTTTATTATTTTTAACTCCATCATTGTCATCATCTAACTGACTAGAAGAACAACCAGAAGTAGTAACAGTTTCTCCTGTTGGCGTATTAGGACAAGTATCTAAGTTGTTTTTCACGCCATCATTATCATCGTCTAATTGACTTTGAGCACATCCTGAAACATTTACAGTTTGACCTGTTGGAGTATTAGAACAAGTATCTAAGTTGTTTTTCACACCGTCATTATCATCGTCTAATTGACTTTGAGCACATCCTGAAGCATTTACAGTTTGACCTGTTGGAGTATTAGGACAAGTATCTAAGTTATTTTTCACCCCGTCATTATCATCATCCAACTGACCTGAAGAACAACCCGAGGCATTAACTGATGCTCCTGTTGGTGTATTCGAACATAAATCTAAATTGTTTTTCACTCCGTCATTATCATCGTCTAATTGACTTTGAGCACATCCTGAAGCATTAACTGATGCTCCTGTTGGTGTATTCGAACATAAATCTAAATTGTTTTTCACTCCGTCATTATCATCGTCTAACTGACTCGCAGAACAACCCGATGCATTAACTGTTTCTCCTGCCGGAGTATTCGGACATAAATCCAAACTATTATTCACCCCGTCATTATCATTATCTAAGTTTTGTGCTATAACAACAATCTCTTTTGTTACTGAATTATTACATAATGTATACGTAATTGTAGTAGTTCCTATAGCCAGCCCGCTAACTAAACCATTTGCATCTATAGTCGCTTTATCAGTTGCACTACTTGTCCATGACCCACCGGTAATTTCATGTGATAATTGAAGTGTACTGCCCACATTAACTTCTGTGCTATTTGCCGCTGAACTGATAGGGTTGGCTGAAGCACCAAAACAGTTAACATTTATTTCATTTGATGCAGTTCCAAGTCCTCCCATGGAATTGGCAGCTCTAACTTTATAAGTTCCCGTTGCAGTAAAATTATAACTATTGGTAGTCAAGAAATCAACAAAAATATCATTCTTAAAAATTGCCCAACCTAAAACGTAGTTATTGTCTGCCCATGTTAATGATGTTGCAGTCTTGGTTACAACTGGTGCCGTGATTTGATCCGTATAAAGATTAGGTTGCCATCCGTCACTCCCCAAAACATTTTCAACAGTATAATTAGCTGCTTCTGTTGGTGTAAGTACTGGATTAAGAGTTACTGAACCACCATCGTAATTAGTATAATAAGATTTTCTGTTGGTCAAGTCGACAAGACCGCCTGTGGCAGTCATACTATTGTATTCTGCATAAACTTTGGGTAAAGTTCCCCATGCAGACCAACCTTCAGCCTTGGGCAATACATTCATTTTAGTATTGATAAAAACCACTTGTGGAGCATCATGCCAAGGACGACCCAAGCTATATGTTCCTTTGTTAATATCAGCTCCATCTATGGTACAGTCACTAAAAACAAATCCCCTACCAGTTGCAGGAGTTGATGCAGCTGTAATAACATTACCGCCTCTGTTTTCTAAATAGAGTAAACATCCTTTGAAATAAGCATCGCTGCTTCCGTATATAAAATCTACCGTACCGTGGATTTCACCGTTTTCAAGATAAATCTTTTGGCCAGCCGTAAAAAAGGTGTCCTGATTTCCCAACAGCGCCACATTCTTCAAAATATTTTTATTTCCAATATTTTCAAGAGCAAGCCCACGTCCACCAAATTCACCTGTACCATAACTTAAGTTATTCATAAGAGTCAAATCCTGCATGTAAATATTATTTGCAGTTTCTGTTAAATTAATTGTTGAAACGTCAAAACCTTCATCGGCCAATAGAGGCTTATTAAAAAGGATTGTTTTATCCATACTTTGTCCAATGAGAGATATATTTGGAGTTGAAATCTTGGTTTCTTTTTTGGCATCTCCAGTCAAAAGGCCTAAATCATAATTTCCATTTGGCAAAAAGATAAAAAACCTGTTTCCGCTTGGAGCTGCTGCGATAGCCGCTGCCTTTGCTGCAGCAAAATCGCCATCAACACCCACTATAAAATCGTATCTTTTTTTAGTTACTGTTGGTTTATTCAAAGTACTGAAACTAAAAGAAATAGGCGTAGTCAAGGTGTTTCCTGACAAATCAGACACCTTGCTTCCAGTAAGCGTAAAAGTATAATTGGTATTGTAATCCAAGCCCACGTAAGGAAAACTAATTGTTTTTCCCACAACTTCAGGAGTCAGGGTTTTACTTCCCAATGTAGCCGTAGTCCCTGGGGCAATTTGAACTTTCTCATCAAAAGCCAAAATAATTTTTCCAAAAGTACCAACCGTAGTTGAAGCTGCCGCAGGAAGAGTAGATTGAAGAATTGGAGCAATGGTGTCAATAACTAAAACCTCATCAGCTTTTACAATAACGTTAGATAAAACCGTCGCTGTAACGTCAAATGTGATTCCGTCTGCGGGTAATCCATGTTTTGGACCCGCAACATTAGGAAACCATCGGAGATACACTTTTGCTTTTCCTTCTGCCTCAACCGGCAATGTTCCGCCAATTGGTGTGATTGTATTTTTATTTATGGTAGTTAAGCTAGAAATATCTATAAAGTTCACGCCATCCAGCGAATATTGGAAAGTCCACTCGTCGCAGCCATAATAGAGACCAATAAGTCCAGACGAGACATTAATATTTTTATATCCAACCGTTGAAAATGAAGTCATGAAATAGAAAAAATTCCCTCTATCAGTATTCCAAACGCAAAACCCATTTTTTCCACCCCTGTTTTGAAGTCTCACGTTGGGAGCAAAAACATTGTCTGCAACATTATAAGCGGATATTTGTGGTCTATTATCAACATTAGAATACAACTCGGCCACCCTAGGATTAGCATATTGGTCATTCTTGAAGGTCCAGCCTGCGATAAATGTTGCATTATCATAAGTTCCTGTGATACTTCTGTTTTCAGTCATGGGTACCGAAGCACTTAAAGCTGTTGAGCCATCAGACCAGTTGTTGAATTTAATAATATCATTTTCAACAGCTGTTATGGTAACATTAGTTCCTGTTTCGTAAACAGAAAACGCGCCATCTTTACCGGCCGGGGAAACTGTATATTCACCTAAACCGAAAGCGCCTGCTACGTTTACGCTTAAGGTATAGGTATTCACTGCAGCATATTCTGCAACAAGAGTTGAATTTGAAGTGATTGTAAAAGTATATGGATTTGCTGTTGAAACAGGATTTCCGTTACCATCTGTCCATCTAACAAAATTATATCCGAAGTTTTTATTTGCGGTTACCGTAATTGCCGTTCCATCAACAAAATTACCTCCTCCGGGATTCGAAGAAACTGTGCCCGATGCAACAGGGCTCACATTAGTTGCCAGCGTATAAGTAATAGCACCCGGAATAGTCGTTACTTTTTCTAAATAATCTAAATTGAATAAGTAACCCGTATTTGTTGGATGCTTAAAGACCAAAAATAAATCATGTGTTCCGGTTGTAGGAATGATTGTTGTCGAAAACATTTTGTAATCGCTAAATGATGTCGATCCGGATACTGTGACTGTCCCAATTAAAGTTCCTGTGGATGAACCCAATCGCAACTCAATAGTTCCTCCGGTTGCTCCGGCTGCCGCTATATTAAAACTAGTGTCGTATTGATTAAATACATGCCCGGTGAAACTAATCCAGGTATTGTTTTTAATATACCCAACATTTTTTCCTCCGGAAAGTGCAGCATTATTTTCGGCTTTTGCGCCTGAAGCTGTATTAAAACTTTCTGCTTCAATTTTTTGAATGGTCTGCGAAAATCCCATTGCTGAAAAGAGTATCAGCAACAAGAACATAAAGTATTGTTTTTTCATTATTTTTTTGGTTTTTTTTGGTTTTGCTAAATAGTTTATATTTTGTCCTGCGTATAAATTTTAACAAATTAAAATCCATACTGGAGGCCTATTAGTTCAATTTAAGAGTCTTTTTTCTTCATATATTTAAAGTTTAAATGTTAATTACTCATGTTACGCAAAAAAAGTTGTCATATATCCAGTTTTAGCATTTGCATTGTTGACAACTTATGTGGTATAAAACTATATTTACGCCGCTGTTCTAGGTTGTTGACAACAACAATAATCTGCTTGCATTTGCAGAAATATCTTGCCATTGTAAAAAAATTAACAACCCTGTTACCATTTGCTGTCGTATTTACAATTGTTCCTTCTTCATATTTACCATTTGTTGGTTGTTAGTTAAAATGATATATAAACATGCTTTAAAACAAAATCAAGTTTGGGGTTACTTGTAAAGGATCCTACACAGAAACTTTGAAATCAACATCTGTACAGGATTTTTAAGAATAATTCTATCCTTTTTGCTGTAAAACTTGATCTGAAACAATACTGTTAATATAAACTTCTATATTGTCATAAGCAGTACTCAAATTTCTACCTCTAGCATCATTTTTTTCAGGATTTAATCCTTTTTTATTTTCCCATTCATCAGGCATACCATCATTATCAGTGTCTTTCAATGCTGTACCGGATGCTAATACAGGCCATCCACCAACGGCAGTTTGAGTATCAATAATTCCGTTCGTACTACCTTTACCACCGTCCATTATTGTTGCAATACCTTTACGAACATCATTAATTATTCGCTCATCTACAGCGTCACGAACTAATGAAGCACCAGCAAAATCTAATACTAAAGAATATGCTTTATCGGCAGAGTGAGTTGTTACCGGAGGAGCATTATGAGGAATACTTAATTTCATAGCGGCTTTATCTGCATCCGAAACTATACCATATTTGCCATGAAATTGATTATAAACTCCGTAAGTCCAATTGTCTTGTGTTGCTAATGTTGAGCCTTCAACAATATTTCCGTTAATATAAAATTTACCCCAAATGTTATATACAGGATTTGGAGAAACATCAGTATTAGTATTTTTATCTATTGATATAATACGATCCTTTCTGGATGTTGCCGGACCTGGTTTATAATAACAGTTTACGATATTTACATTCGTCGCTTCTCCTCCATAACAGCTGTTTCCTCCCCAATTATAAATTACATTATTTCTTAAGTCAATCAAATCCGTAAGAGCAAAAGCATCATTAGCATATTCTCCTAATCGAGGATTTCGACTATCATTAGAAGACATCAAATTATGATGAAATGAAGCATTCTTTCCACCCCAAATACCTCCAAATCCGTGGGAACCTTTATCATGAACTGAATTTTTTAACGCTTCGGATATAATACTCCACTGCAACGTAAAATTTTCATTTTGATAAAAAGAAACACATTCATCAGTGGACCAACTCATCGAACAGTGATCTACAATAATATTTTTATGAAATCTCCCCCCTAAAGCATCATCCTCTAATGCTTTAGTATCACCCATTCGAATTCTTAGATATCTCAAAATAACATTATCAGCATTAATACTTACCGGATAATAAGCCAAACAAATACCTCCTCCAGGTGCCGTTTGTCCTGCAATTGTAATATCATTATTAGAAATAGTTAATTTAGAATTTAGATAAATCGTACCTGAAACATCAAACACCACTATTCTAGGACCTGTCTTATTTACAGCATATCTCAATGTACCTGGTGCATTAGTATCTTCCAAAGATGTTACTTTATATACAGTACCTCCTCTACCTCCGGTTGCATTCATACCACCACCTTCTGCTCCTGGAAAAGCAAAAGGATCTTCAACTACAGGACTATTTGAATTGTTATTGTTATCGTTTTCAACAGGATTATCATCCGACTTATCTGACGATGTGCATGCAGGAAAACTGAATAGGCAAATACTAGCGAAAAAAAGAATACCTAAAACACACTTTTTCATGGTTCTATTTTTATTTAATAATTTTATTTGATTTAATGATTGTAAACCCAAAAAGAATTCAGTTGTCCTTTTGGAACATAACCGAAACTAAAAAAATGTAGGTAACGAAATTTTTCTAACAGATAAACATTGCCAAAAAATATCATCTTAATAACTACTAAATACTTTCTTTCTAAAAATATTACCGACACCATTTTATTTCCTTGACAAGATATTATTCATGGTTTTTGGTTTAATTAACTTAAATCAATAAGATGTAATTATTTATCTCAATATCTATTAATTCTCTACCCAACAAAAGAGTTATATTCGAAACTCATTCATAATATAATTGTCTAAAAAATTGAACATAAAAACATATATTTAAAAATAAAAAGAGATAAAAAACAGATACGTCAAAAAAATCAATTTTTAATCCATTTCTATCTTAGCAAATGTATTTATGCAGATTGAAACAATATGGGGATAAAACGCTGAACAATGGAGGTCATATCGCTAAAACTCATGTTTTATATACCTTTACAAAAAAAACAGTAGGCTAAAACATAAAAATTCTTGAACTTGAAAAATGAATTTCTTATTTTAATAAATTTAAAAAAATCAAAATCAAAAAAGCATCTTTGTACCCAGTCTTATCTTAAAATATCACTTAAAAACAAAGGGAACAAAGCTATTTATCACCAAAGTTAAAACTAAGTGAAAATTGAAGAGTATTCTCTAAAGGATTAGCAACTTTTGAGGCAGAAACCAAATAGGAAACATCAATTTTTAATACATTTATATTTAAAACCTGTTCCTAGTGAAAAAAATTGTCTAGCCCCTTTTATTATAATTTCATGAAAATACCCTAAACGCATATCAAAAGCATCTTTAAAAGAGTACTCACTACCGATTGCATAAGTAATCTCTTTAAACTCTTCACTAAATCCATTTGGAGCATCTCCAAATGAATTAAAAACTCCCGAAAACAAACCAGTGGAACGATAATCATCAGTAGCTATTTCATCATCATTAACAATAGTATCTCCATTTAAATCAACTCCATACTTAGGGGTCGGAACTAATAATTTATTAAATTCAACATTTACAGACAAAGTATTACTTTCATCAAAAATAAAATCAAAGCCTCCCCCTAATTTTAAATTTGCCGGAAGAAAATTGGCACTAATTTCATCATTATCATAACTCCTTTTAGGTCCTAAATTTTGCACATTAAAACCTGCTCTCCACCTCCCGTTAAATTTATTAAATGTAATTTCTTGAGACTGATAAAATCCCCCTATATCAATTGCAAATGAATTCGCCGAAGTAGCGTCACTGTTATCAATTGCAACTTTTAAATTTGAATGAATATATCTACCCGCAATAGCCATTGAAAATTTTTCACTGAGTTGTAATGAATAAGAACCGTCCAAAGCAAACTCGCTAGGTTTAATAACAGAAACAACCTCACCCGGATCTCTAGTTTGACGCAATTCAATCTCTCCAAACCAAAATACCTAGAACTTACTGCAAAAGCACTTCTTTCATTTATATGATTATAATAAGTCAATTGCCCTAGAGCAACATCATTAACAAGATTTGTAAGGTATGGAGTGAACTTAATGAAACTCCATTCTTTTCTTTTGCAAAAGCATATTGAGCAGGATTCCACTGCTGAGAATACACATCCGGAGATGAAGCTACTCCTATGTCAGCCATACCAGCTGCACGAGCATCAGCTGAAACTGACAAAAAAGGGACTGCCGGGCTGATTACTCTGTCTTGAGCTTTGGCCAAATACATCGAAAGTACACAAATAATTACTAATTTTTTTTCATTTTTGGTTGATAATTTTGATTTAAAAAAGTTAATAGAGAATTATTCTTAATAAAAAAACTAAACGATTTTTATTTATGTAAAAAGCCCATTTCTCTTAGCCAGGCTTCACACAAACTCGTCCAAAGTTCTGTAGATCCGGGATTGTTTCTTAGAGCAATTGAATGCCCTCCCTGTGGAAAAATATGCAAAGCCGATTTTACATTGGCTTTTAAAAGCGCTTCATAATAGGAAATACTATTCAATGAATTAACTACCGGATCATTGGCTGCACAAACTACAAAAGCAGGACAAGTTGTACTGTTTACATTTAGTTCTCCCGAAAAAAGAATCTCGGTATCCGGAGAAGGATTCTTACCTAACAAAGCGTCATGACTTCCTTTATGTGCATTTTGCCTCATACTGATAGCTCCTGAAACTACAATTTGAAAATCAGGTCTATATTGAATTGTATCTAAAGCATCGTTTATCTTTGTGTAATCTGTATTTATGGTTGCAAGATTTACAGCCAGACCTCCACCTGCTGAACAGCCCATCACTCCAATCTTATTTTTATCAATTCCCCATTTTTCAGCATTTTCACGAACTAATTTAACCGCTCTTTGTCCATCCATTATAGGTCCGAAAGCCGGATTTTTCAAATCGGGCGATGTAGGCATTCTGTACATCACCACGAAAGCATTAACACCAAATGTATTGAACCATTTGGCCAATTGAATTCCTGCAATATTATACGTTAATTTTTGATAGCCTCCGGGTGGAAAAATTAAAACTGCCGTTCTTGTATTTTCTTCTTTTGAAGTAAAAAAAGCATACATTCCAGGTACATCAACCTGCGTAACACGTTCACGCTTCTCTATCCGTGGCAGCTCCATACCATTAGAATTAGGCATCTTTCCCTCAGGCCAAAGCGGTATATACTCCTGTCCCAATACCGTGAATGATACCAATACAAATAATAAATTCAGTACGATATATTTAGTGTTCATTCTTTTTACTATTATTGGATTTTTCTAATTGGTTCTTTTACTTTAGAAAGAAAATTATTTCCTTCTATGATTTCTGAATTTTTAAACTCTAAAAAAACATCAACTGGCTCTTTTTGAAAACAATTATTTAACAAAACATTTTTAGAATTACTTACTTTTATTACTGGCTGATTTACGATAGGTTTTTTAGCCCATATAGCATTCAAAACCAAACCATCACAATTTTTAAATTCAAAAGAAGATCCTTTTTCAGTACTGATATCAACATTATTAAAAGTTAAATTTTTCGCTAAATCCGAACTGAAACCCTGCTGAGCTTCCAAGTTAATATTAGTAAAAGACAACTCACTAATAGGCATTTCTTCAATACCTTTTATCTCCCCTGCTTTATTTATACCAACACCTGAAACATCACTTATATGAATATTTCGAAATATTGGGGTACGATCGGAAACCGGTTCCGGTTTGGATGCGCGGTCATAAAACAAATCAAAAGTGAATGCATTCCGACTAATATTCCTCATTACAACATTAGAAACCCTGATATTTTCAACCACGCCTCCTCTTCCTCTGGATGCTTTCATGCGAATTCCGGCATCTGTTCCGTCAAAAACACAATTAGAAATAACTACATTTTTCACACCTCCGGACATCTCACTACCAATCACAACCCCACCATGACCGGCTAGCATTACACAATTAGTTATCGTGATATTTTCGCAGGCCTTCCCATAATTTCTACCATTTGAATCCCGTCCTGATTTTATGGTGATACAATCATCGCCTACACTTATAAAACAATCTGAAATTCTAACATTACTGCATGACGAAGGATTGATCCCATCAGTATTAGGACCATGCGGGTCTTTTGCAGGATTAAAAATCGTAACACTATGTACCACAATATCATTACAGCCTTCAGGATTAATCGTCCAAAAAGGAGAGTTTTGAATACGTATTCCTTCAATTCTTATTTTATTACACTCTAAAAACTGGATAAACGGAGGACGAAAAAATTGCTTCTTAAATATTCCTTGGTAATAAGGTTCTACTTTTAAATCTTTATTGGCAGCAGTCCACATTTTTTGCAAATCATTTGGTTTTTCGATACCGTTTTTCAATTTAATTTCCTGAAAAATTCTCATTTCTTCCTTCCACCAATCAAAGCCATTACCATCAAGAGTACCTTCCCCTTTTATAGTAATATTGTCCGCTTTATATGCATTAATCAAAGGGGCGAATGTATTCATAAATACTCCTTCATAACGCACATTTTGAAAAGGCAAATAATCTTTAAAATCAGAAGAAAATTTTAACGTAGCTCCTGCTTCAAGATAAATTGTAATATTACTTTTTAAGGTAATTGCCCCAGTTAGATAAGTTCCTGAAGAGAAATACAAAGTTCCTCCTCCTTCCTTTGCTGCCTGATTAATAGTTTTATTGATTAAATCAGTACATTTTATTTTTGCTGTATTATCTGCCCCCAATGCTCTGATATCATAATTTTTACAATTTGCTGTAATAGACGAAAACAGTATAATTACGGAACAGAGATTTTGAATCAAGGTCTTTTTCATTATTATATTTTTTATTATTTATTTTAACCCAAAAAGATTTTAGAATAACCTACAACTTCGTTGCATCCAGTGACCATTCACTTTCAACTTTAAAAATTTCATTTAATTGAAATTTTGCTAGTTGGCTTTTTTTCAAACGGTGAGCCCATTTAACTCGTTTTGAAGTATCGGATCCTGGTCCTTTATTTCCATATTCAGCATAAAAAACAGTCTTCTCCTGTTCTGTTTTTTCCCAATTATGCCAGCCTTCTGGAAGAATATGCTTTCCCAGAAAACAATCAATAAAAACCACCTTAGCATACTCCCTCCAAGGTCTTCCTAAATACACTTTATCAACTTCTGGATCAGCAGTTAAGTTGCATTTAAAAAAGACAAAACCAAATTGAGATTCCTTGGGGGTATTCGCTGCTGTAATAAAGGAATTCAATTTACTATGAATCTCACATGAATCAAAAATAGCTGTGGCAGATCCAAAAATATAATCGGTTGTACCAGCTATATAACAATCTTTAAAATACTGTCGACTATTTTGACCTGCAGCATATAAAGTATCCTGATTTCCCAACAAACTGCAATTCTTGGCAACAAAATAATCGCCTTCAACATGAAGCGCTACAGCCTGACCAACTCTTCCTGCTGTATTTTCAACAGTTAAATTTTTTATTCTTATATGATCGCCTGAAATTTTTAAAGTATAACTTGTAAAAGTTCCAATAGAAGGCTGTCCTGCATAATTATCATAGGTCAAAATCGTTTTTTCTTTGCTCTCTCCTATCAAACTAATATTAGTATGAAAAGAATCTATTAGTACTTTCTCTTTATAGACTCCGTTTTTAATAAATATCTTTTTCTGAGTGGAAGAAAAAGCTCCACAAGCGGTGATCGCTTGCTGAATTGATTTATAATCTCCTGAGCCATCTAAAGCAACTACTAAATTATTTTTGTCATTTTTTGCAAAAACAGAACTACCCGTAATCAGCATTGCTATAACAACCAAATAAAAAAATTTAACTATTTTCATTGTTCGCTTAAATAAAAAGAAAGAATAAAAAATTTAGAATCTATTATTACTTTTGTTTTTAATTTTCAAACTAGCAACTTGAAAGATTCAATTATTTGCACTGGATTACAATTTTCTACCAAAACGCTGAATATAAAGCTACTAATATACCCCCAATAATCATTGCTCCTACTGCAAAGCCTCTGCTGACATTAAACATGTTTGTATCGATTTCTAAACCTTTTGCTTTCTTTCCATTTTTTTCATCTATTAGACTTATCAAAATCATGAGTAATACACAGATTACGAATACAAATCCCATTCTGTCCAAAAATGGAATTTCATAAACCATAGATTTGTCCTCCTGTTCTACTAATGTTGCAAATCCAGTACTACTCAAAAATTCCAAATTCATAATATTAGGTAGGAATTTAAAAATTACCGATAATACAAATCCTCCAATTGTTGCAAACATTGCCGCATTAGAACTTGTTTTTTTCCAGAAGAAACCTAAAATAAACATGGCAAAAATTCCAGGGCTCACAAAACCGGTATATTCCTGAATAAATTCAAAACCTCCTTTTTTATCAATTCCTAACATTGGTGCAATAATTACAGCAATAAGCATTGAAACCAAAACTGTAGTTTTACCCACCTGAACTAATTTCTTTTCGGTAGCATCAACATTCAACTTATTTTTATAAATATCCAATGTAAAAATGGTAGAAATACTATTCACCTTACCTGCCAATGAAGCAACTACAGCTGCTGTTAAAGCTGCAAATGACAAACCTTTTAAACCTACTGGTAATAAATTTAATAGTACAGGATAAGATCTATCCGGATTCATTACTCCGTCAGGACCTAACATTTCAGTTTGCAATCCTCCTTTTGAATAAATTACATAAGCAGCGATACCCGGCAATACTACAATAACAGGCATTAATAATTTCAAAAAGGCTGCAAATAAAATTCCGGTTCGGGCTGTTTTCAAATCAGCTCCTAAAGCTCTCTGTGTGATGTATTGGTTACAACCCCAATAATTTAAATTTACAATCCACATTCCTCCTAATAAAACTGTTAAGCCTGGTAAACTTGGAAAATTAGGATTGTCTTTTTTGAAAATCATATGAAAATGATCTCCAGATTGATTCATCATATAATTGAATCCTTGTACTATTCCGTGTTGTCCATTCAATTCAGCCACTTTGTCTAAGGCTAAATAAGTGGTTACTAATCCTCCGAAAATTAGGAAAACCACCTGAACCACATCGGTATAACCAATAACTTTCATACCCCCTAATGCAATAACAATAGCAAAAAATGCTAATGCATACATACAAAGTGTCAAGTCAATTCCTGAAATACCATTGATAGCCAAGGCACCCAAATATAGGATTGAGGTCAAATTCACTATTACGTACAGCAACAACCAAAAAACCGCCATAATCATGGCCACATTTTCATTGTATCTTTCACTTAAAAATTGTGGCATGGTATAAATTTTATTCTTTAAATAAACCGGAATAAAAAATACTGCTACAATGATTAATGTCAAGGCTGCCATCCATTCGTAAGTAGCAATGGCTAATCCCATTTTAAAACCATTACCAGACATAGCAATAAATTGTTCTGATGAAATATTAGAAGCAATTAATGATGTACCAATTGCCCACCAGGTCAAAGAACCTTCTGCTAAGAAGTAATCATGGGATGCCGAAATTGATTGCGTTTTTTTACGTATATAAACCGAATAACCATATCCTGCTACAATAAAAAAATAGACAAGAAAAACCATATAATCGGCTAATTGAAGTGAGTTCATAAATTTGTTGTTTAATTATTTTAAGTTAATATTAATGTTCACGAATAAAAAAAGCAGCAAATAACAAACATTATTATATTGAAAAATTCTTGCCCCTTTATTGATTAAAAATATTGATTGATTTTTCTAAAAGTTAATATTACAGCTACGCAATTACAATCCTTCTTATTGAAAACAATTTTGTTTAGGTCTCCTAATCATTATTTCCTTTTTTAATTTCTTCCTTTTACAAAACAGAATAAGACATTATCTATAAGCTAATTATACCCTACTATACTATTTGTATACATAATTTTATTTTTGATTGCAACAGAATAAACATAGTAACTATTACAATTTTTGAGAGCCCCATTTTTCATCTAATCCCTCTATTTTTTGCCTAATTAGAAACCTTATCTTTTGTATGAACTTTATTAATTTCATATTAGAAATACACTTTCTTAAAACTTATATTGCAACAAGATTTCATTTGTGTTTTTGGCACTTGCCAGCTGAGGCATCGTACTTATCTCAAACGAATAACCTAGCAGAAAATGTTTTCCAAGTAGTACTGATGCAAGTGATCCATAAGAATTAGATGTTCTATACATTACACCAATATTAAAATTATTTTCAATTTCTAACATAGTTGTAAAATCTGCTATAACAGAACTATCTTTCGAATAACGCATCATTACTGATGGTTTTAAAATTAAATCAGTACTGTAACTATTAAGCTTAATATCATATCCTCCACTCAAATAAAATTGTGGACTCTGTGAAACAACCATTGCATAATCTGATTTATTAGCTGCCCTATTTGTTTTTAAAAACATCGGAACTGATAAAGACACATACATCGATTCGTTTTTGTAAACCGCTCCAACACCAACATTTGGATTAAAATTACTGATTGATGCTAAAGCTTGATCTGATTCTACTCCGTAATTTTGTAAACCAGCCGTATTTACATTATAAAAATTACCTCCTGCTTTAATCCCTAAATAGATAGACTGATTTGTTCCTAAATCTAATTTATACGATAAATCAAGAGCTAAGTAAGTTTGCTTTTCAATAAACGTTTTATCGTTGAGTACATCAAGACCTATTCCTAAGTTATGACCCAAAGGAGTTGAAAAAAATACGGTTTGTGTCTCTGGGGCATCTTCGATACCAGACCATTGACTTCTAAGTGTACCACTAACTATTGTCTCATTGTCGACACCGGCATAAGCTGGATTAACAATGTTCATATTATAACGATAAAAAGCCGAGACACTTTCTTTCTGAGCAAATGCTGCACTACTCATTACGAGTAGTGCGCATATTACCATTTTATTAATTGTATTCATTAATTAATTTCCTTTTAAGCATATTATTTAGCAATGTACAACCAACCTTGTGAGTCGATATTTCCATCTCCCCCTAAATCAATTTGATAAAAATAAGTTCCAACTGGCACAAACTGATTGTTTCGTTGGTTTCTTCCATCCCATTGATTTTGGTAATTATTCGAAGAAAATATCTGAACTCCTTTAGTATTAAAGACCCTAACAACTGTATTTGGATATTCCTCTATATTTTGGATTACCCAATAATCATTAATTCCATCACCATTTGGTGTAATTGCCTGAGGTACTTGTAATGAAGAATCAAGAATTTCAAACGTAAAAGTAGTACTAACACTTCCTCCTGAATTAGTAGCTGTAATAACATAATCTGCTTCTGGAGTAATATACTTAGGTTTACCACTTATTTCACCTGTATTTGTATTCAAATTTAGACCTGGAGGCAAACTTGGTGTTACAGAATAACTTACTACCGCACCTCCAGCTACTGTAGGGAAAAAAGCCATAACTACTTTATCCTTTTTAAAAGTAATTGAATCTGAATAATATAACCCAACAGGAGGAATATCGTTAACAGTAATGGATACATATGTAACAATACTACCTGACAATAAAGTCGCTGTAACGGTATAATCAGTCGCAGCTGTAACTGTAGTTGGTGTTCCAGATATAATTCCTGTTGTTGTGTCTAAACTCAATCCTGCTGGTAAAGCTGGACTTACACTATAACTTACCACTGTTCCACCGCTTACTGTTGGGTTCAAGGCTGTAATAGCTGTTCCTTTAGTAAATACATTTGGAGTTGAATAACTCAAAGAACTTAGCGCAACATCATTTACTGCAATAGATACTGTTGCCGTTGTACTTCCTCCTGTATTGGTTGCAGTAACTACATAATTCGCTGCTGTTGCAATCGCTGTTGGCGTTCCTGAAATTACTCCGGTTGTAGTATTCAAACTCAATCCTGCTGGTAAAGCTGGATTTACACTATAACTTACCACTGCTCCTCCACTTACTGTTGGATTCAAAGCTGTAATAGCTGTTCCCTTAGTAAATACGTTTGGTGTAGAATAACTCAATTCACTCGGTACAACATCATTTACAGTAATAGATACTGTTGCCGTTGTACTTCCTCCTATATTGGTTGCGGTAACTGTATAATTCGCTGCAGCTGCAATCGCTGTTGGTGTTCCTGAAATTACTCCTGTTGTAGTATTCAAACTCAAACCTGTTGGTAAAGCTGGATTTACACTATAACTTACCACTGCTCCTCCGCTTACTGTCGGATTCAAGGCTGTAATAGCTGTTCCTTTAGTAAATACATTTGGAGTTGAATAAATAAATGCACTTGGTGCTACATCATTTACTGCAATAGATACTGTAAAATTGGTACTTCCACCTGTATTGGTAGCGGTAACTACATAATTCGCTGCAGCTGCAATCGCTGTTGGTGTTCCACTAATTACCCCTGTTGTTGTATTCAAACTCAATCCAGATGGTAAAGCTGGATTTACGCTATAACTCATTACTGTTCCGCCGCTTACTGTCGGGTTCAAGGCTGTGATTGCTGTTCCTTTAGTAAACACGTTTGGAGTTGAATAACTCAATGCACTTGGTGCAATATCATTTACTGCAATAGATACTGTAAAACTAGTACTTCCTCCTGTATTGGTTGCAGTAACTACATAATTAGCAGCTGAAATAACTACTGTTGGCGTTCCAGAAATTACCCCTGTTGTAGTATTTAAACTCAAACCTGCTGGTAAAGCAGGATTCACAGCATAACTTACTACTGCTCCTCCACTTACTGTTGGAATTAAGGCTATTATAGCTGTCCCCTTAGTAAATACGTTTGGAGTTGAATAACTCAATGCGCTTGGTGCTACATCATTTACGGCAATAGATACTGTAAAATTGGTACTTCCTCCTGTATTGGTTGCTGTAACTACATAATTCGCTGCTGCTGCAATCGCTGTTGGCGTTCCTGAAATTACCCCTGTTGTTGTATTCAAACTCAATCCTGATGGTAAAGCTGGATTTACACTATAACTTAACACTGCTCCTCCGCTTACTGTTGGGTTCAAGGCTGTGATAACTGTTCCTTTAGTAAATACATTTGGAGTTGAATAACTCAATGCACTTGGCGCAACATCATTTACGGCAATAGATACTGTGAAATTGGTACTTCCTCCTGTATTCGTTGCTGTAACTACATAATCTGCTGCTGCAATCACTGTTGGTGTTCCTGAAATTACTCCGGTTGTAGTATCCAAGCTTAGTCCTGCTGGTAAAGCTGGACTTACGCTATAACTTACAACTGCTCCTCCACTTACTGTTGGGTTCAAGACTGTAATAGCTGTTCCTTTTGTAAACACGTTTGGAGTTGAATAACTCAATGCACTTGGCGCAACATCATTTACTGCAATAGATACTGTAGCTATTGTACTTCCTCCTGTATTGGTTGCGGTAACTGTATAATCGGTAGCTGTAAGTAATTCAGATGGTGTTCCTGAAATTACTCCGGTTGTAGCATCCAAGCTTAGTCCTGCCGGTAAAGCTGGATTTACGCTATAACTTACAACTGCTCCTCCGCTTACTGTTGGGTTCAAAGTTGCAATAGCTGTTCCCTTTGTAAATACGTTTGGAGTTGAATAACTTAAATTAGTTGGTGCTACATCGTTTACTGCAATAGATACTGTGAAGCTAGAGTTTCCTCCAGTAGTAGAAGCGGTAACTACATAATTAGCAGCTGAAATAACTACTGTTGGCGTACCAGAAATTACCCCTGTTGTAGTATCCAAGCTTAGTCCTGCTGGTAAAGCTGGACTTACACTATAACTTACTACAGCTCCACCGCTTACTGTTGGATTCAAGGCTGTAATAGCTGTTCCTTTTGTGAATACGTTTGGAGTTGAATAACTCAATGCACTTGGTGCAATATCATTTACTGCAATAGATACTGTAAAATTGGTACTTCCTCCTGTATTCGTTGCTGTAACTACATAATCTGCTGCTGCTGCAATCACTGTTGGTGTTCCTGAAATTACTCCGGTTGTAGTATTCAAACTCAATCCTGATGGTAAAGCTGGATTTACGCTATAACTCATTACTGCTCCGCCGCTTACTGTCGGGTTCAAGGCTGTGATTGCTGTTCCTTTAGTAAATACATTTGGAGTTGAATAACTCAATTCACTTGGTGCTACATCGTTTACTGCAATAGATACTGTAAAACTAGTGCTTCCTCCTGTATTGGTTGCGGTAACTATATAATTCGCTGCTGCTGCAATCGCAGTTGGCGTTCCAGAAATTACCCCTGTTGTAGTATCCAAGCTTAGTCCAGCCGGTAAAGCTGGATTTACAACATAACTTACTACTGCTCCTCCACTTACTGTTGGGTTCAAGGCTGTGATTGCTGTTCCCTTTGTAAACACGTTTGGAGTTGAATAACTCAATGCACTTGGTGCAATATCATTTACTGCAATAGATACTGTAAAGCTAGAGTTTCCTCCAGTAGTAGAAGCGGTAACTACATAATTAGCAGCTGAAATAACTACTGTTGGCGTTCCAGAAATTACCCCTGTTGTAGTATCCAAGCTTAATCCTGCCGGCAAAGCTGGATTTACGCTATAACTTACTACTTCTCCTCCGCTTACTGTTGGGTTCAAAGCTGTGATTGCTGTTCCCTTAGTAAACACATTTGGTGTAGAATAGCTCAATGCACTTGGTGCAATATCATTTACAGTAATCGATACTGTAGCTATTATACTTCCACCTGTATTGGTTGCGGTAACTGTATAATCTGTAGCTGTAAGTAATTCAGATGGTGTTCCTGAAATTACTCCGGTTGTAGTATCCAAGCTTAGTCCTGTCGGTAAAGCTGGACTTACGCTATAACTCACTACTGCTCCTCCACTTACTGTTGGAGTCAAAGCTGTGATAGCTGTTCCTTTTGTAAATACATTTGGTGTGGTATAACTCAACCCAGATGGAGCCTCAATAGTAGCTTTATCTGCTTTGACCATAACATTCGATAAAACTGTGGCTGTTACATCAGCAGGATCATTATGTTTTGGACCATTTACATTAGGAAACCAACGTAAATAAACCGTATCTTTTCCTTCTGCTTCGGCAGGAAGAACTCCACCTATTGAAGTGATAGAATTTATATTAATAGTTGTCAAAGCTGAAACATTGACAAAGTTCACACCATCTAAAGAATATTGAAAAGTCCATTCATCACATCCATAATAGTATCCTATTAAACCAGAAGACACATTAATATTTTTATAACCCACCGTAGATAAAGTTGTCATAAAATAGAAAAATTCTCCCCTATCGTTATTCCAGACACAAAAACCATTTGTCCCAGCTCTGTTTTGAAGTCTAACGTTTGGCGCTACAGAATTGTCCGTAACATGATAAGCAGCAAGAGTAGGTCTATTAGAAGCCTCAGCATACAATTCTGCCACTCTAGGATTAGCATATTGATCATTTTTAAATGTCCAAGCTGCAATAAAAGGTTCATTAGTAAATGTACCAGTAACGTTTGTGTTAGAATTTATAGTAACGGATTTACTTAAATCCGTAGAGAAATCAGACCAATTACTAAATTTAATAATTGGATTTTGCAGAGCAGTAACCGTTACATTTGTACCGTTTTCATAGATCGAGAAGCCCCCATCTTTTCCAGGAGGCGCAATTGAAAACTCTCCAAATCCTAATGCTCCCAGAGAAGTAGTTGTTAACGTATACGTTGGGATTGCTGCAAATTCTGCAATCAAAATAGTATTGGCATTAATAGTAAATGTATAAGGATTTGCTGTTGAAATTGTGGTACCGTTTCCATCAGTCCATCTCGAAAATGCATATCCGAAATTTTTAGTAGCTGTAAGAGTTATTGAACTTCCAGCGGTGTATGATGCCGCTGACGGATTAGCATCAATATTTCCAGAATTTGATGGAGTCACAGAATTTGATAATGTATATAATACTGCACTAGCATCATTAGTAACTTTTTCAAAATAATCGACATTACATACATACGTATATCCTACCGCAGGCCTAAAAACCAGATATAAATCATGAGTTCCTGTAGTTTGCGTGATAGCTGCTGAAAAAATCTGATAAGTAGTCCAAGAACCTGTTGCTTTTATATTTGCAGTACCTATTAAAGTACCGTCAACAGCATCAATTCTAAATTCAATGGTACCCACTGCAGTACCCACTGTTGTAGAAGCTCTACTTGCTGCTGCCACATCAAATCGGGTATCATATTGACTAAATTCAAGCCCTGCAAATTTAACCCAATATCCATTTTTTAGATTTCCAATATTTTTACCTCCTGATGCAGTTGCTGTGTTTTCAATAGACACACCATTAAAAGCACTATAATTTTCGGCTTCATATCTGGTAATGGTTTCCGAGTACCCCATCACTGTAAAAAACAACAGCAACAAGGTAATTAATAATTTATTTTTCATCTTGGTTGGTTAGTTTAATTGTTAGTTATAAAAACTCCGGAGATTCTTATGAAAATCCGAAGTTTAGTAGTTTGTCATAGATTTATTATTTTTTAGTTATTATAAAATTTGTATTTTTTTATTGTACTTCTCTCAATATTTATAGCAAGACAATACTTGTTGTTTTTTTCAAAAAACGGTTTTAATAAAGCATAGGTATCCCATACATTTTAAATCATTTTTAAAATGCCTTACTAATCAATATTTTAAGAAAATGTTTTTTAAAAAAGAATCTGATGTTTTTTTTGGATACGTTCCTTTGACTTCACTGTTCTAGCAGTAAATTCTGTACTTGTATATGATTTTACCGCACCACTATATTCAAAAGTAAAATCGATATCTTCCTCAGTAGAAACCAATTTACTATTTGTATAATGACTAGCTACACCTTTACCTACGAAATTTACTTCATAGTTATTGCTATTTTCAACAACAGTAAAAACACCACTAGTTGGTTTTATACTAACGCCATTAGCTACCATTAAACCCTTATCAGTAGATGTAATATTCAATCCTAAAATAGATTCACTCCATGATGTAAAAGTAAAGGGAGTTCCTTCTGAAAACTCACCTAAATTGTAAGTCCCAACAGCTAATTTTTTATCAGTTGATGTTAATAATTCAAAATAAACAACAGCAGAAGTTTCCCCTGCTCCCGAAAGCGTTTCAGAACGTACCGTAAAGTCAATATTATAAGCATTACCTACCTTACCATAATTTTCTATGTAGCCTTGAGTAAGATTAACAGTTTGATCACCCATGGTGAGAGCCCCCTGATTATTTGTGTTTTGATTACTATCATCACTAGAACAAGCGATAAAAAAAGTAACTAAAACCAATGAAAATAATTTGATTAAAGATTTCATAATTGAATTAGATTTTAAAAATGCATTCTAAAATACAGGAGGCAAAACCATACGTTTTACCTCCTTATTTTAAAATTTATTTTATGATAATTTTAGTAGACATTCCTGTTTTAGCACTTTGAATAAGATAATATCCTGAAGGCAAATCACTCACAGAAATCTCAGTTTCAACATCTTTAGTTTCTACTTGTTTAACCAATTTACCAGTTATAGAAACTATATTCACAGTATCATTTTCAACAGAAGATTTTAATGTAACATTACTTTTAGCAACAGTTGGATAAGCATAAAATTCTTTTAATTTTTTCCAACGTGCATATACAGAAACATTTTCTGTTTGATTTGCATCAAATCCAGTTACTGGATTTGAATGGTTCTCATCTAAAAACCAACCCATAAAACGATACCCTCTACACTCAGCATCTAACAACTCGTAAGTTGATCCGATTTCTATTGTTTTCAAATTAGAATTGATTGCCAATTTAGGCATGTTTAAGTATGAAACCGTATAAGTTGTTGGCGCCGCATTGATTGGTCTATTATTACCCCCATCGCCCCAAAAAGCGTACAATGTTTGTGTTCCTGTAGCGGTTGCTGCGATAGACTTTATTACTCCAGGTACTGTTGGCGAATTTGACCAACCAAAGAAAGTATATCCTTCTAAGACCGGAGTTGGTAATAATGTTACACCACCTTGTCTGTATTCTACCGGCGCAAGACCTGTTATAGGTTGTCCGTCAATTGAATTTAGATAAGTAATTGGAGAAAATGTAGCCGTTGTTTTTAACCATCTTGGATCTCCAATAGCTCCAGCGGTTGAAGAAGCGGTTGCCAAAGGCGAATTTTGAGAAAAACTAAAATCTCCTAGAGCTGGATTTGGGAACACCAATGCAGTAAGACCCAATCCACTAACTGTTTTCACATTAGTTTCCGTTTTAGTAACAGTTCCTTTTACAAGAATAGAAGTAACCCCATCCACTAAATTATTATCTAAAGTAGCTGCTCCTGCACCACTAGCATGGTTTGAATAGAACATGTAAGTTGCTTTTGGACTATCCAATTTTTGTTGCATCACATTATTCTTGAAACTATAGACAGAAGCCGAAGCATAAGGATTATTCACATATACTAAAGCATTCGTATCCATACTACCTACATTATAAATGGTATTACTTTCTATCTGAACATTGATTGCTTGAGCAGTGTTGGCACTGTTTTGCAATGCAATGAAGTTCAACGCTTTGTCGAAATTGTAAATCGTCGAATTTTTCACAGTGATTGCTTTTAGCAAATGTGCGTCCGGTTGGATAAAATTATAGCCTAATGCAGCCGAACCATCTACAATACAATTATCTAAAGTGATTGCATCAATCGCATTTGCACTACTACCTTCCGTTAATAACAAACTTTGTTTGATTCCTTTGATAGTAGCATTTTTGATTTCTAATGAAGACAAACTAGCTCCATTTTTTAATTGAATAAAGTTTGAATTAGCATTAGTTAAATCAATAGCCACTCCATCGAAACTGAAACCAGCTGTTACAATTGTAGCATTATCAGTATAGAAAGTAGTTGCTAAAATTGGCTTAGCACTTCCATCCGGAACAAAACGATATTTGTTATTTGTAATAGCTAATGGAGTTGTCGAAGTATAGGTACCAGCAGCCATAATAAATTTACTACCATCTTCGGCTTTATTGTATTTCTCAACAAAATCAGTTGGATTAACATAAACATCTAAACTCCCGTTTTGATTATCTGTGATGTTTTTAACTATTCCGTATAAATACACTTCAACGTTTGTATATTGACCATCAAGAGTAGTTAAATTACCATCAATCGGATTATTAGGATTCAAACCTTTTTCCGTTTCCCAATCATCAGGCATCCCATCACCATCAGTATCTACAGGCGCAGGTGCAGTAGGTAAAACAGGCCATCCACCTGTAGCAGAAGGAGTATCAATATACCCATTAGTACTACCGTTACCTCCATTCATAATAGTTGCATTTCCATTACGAGTATCATTAACGGCTCTTTGATCCACCTCATCTCTATATAAGCTTGCCCCGACATAATCTAAAACTAATTCATACGCTTTGGTTGCGCTATGAGTTGTAATTTCACCTGGTGCATGCGGAGTAGCAGTACGCATAGCCGCTTTATCAGCATCACTTACTGGTAATTGGCTGTAGTGAAACTGGTCATATACTCCATAAGTCCAGTTGTCCTGAGTAGCACGTGTAGATCCTACAACATAATTACCATCTATATAAAATTTACCCCAAATACCATAGAGAGCATGTGTTGGGTCTAAACTTCTACCTGTGGACAGTATTCTTTCCTTGGTAGAATTAGAAGTTCCCGGCCCTGGTTTCCAATAATTATTTACCAAGTTCACGTTCATGGCATCACCACCGTAACAGCTATTCGATCCCCAGTTGTAAATCACATTGTTACGAATATCTAACAAGCCTTCTAAAGGTACTGTACGACCTGCGTACTCCCCTAAACGCGGATTACGGCTATCATGATGCGCTATCAAATTATGATGAAAAGATGCTTTTAAACCACCCCAAATTCCACCAAAACCATGGCCACCTTTAGCATGAACCGAATTACGAAGACTCTCCGAAATTACAGACCATTGCATGGTGAAATTTTTATTTTCATAAAAAGAAGCACATTCATCGGTTGACCAACTCACAGAACAATGGTCAATCATAATATTCTCTTGGAAACGTCCTCCTAAAGCATCATTTTCTATATCATGAGTATCCCCCATTCTAAAGCGCATATAACGCACAATGACATTGTTACCACGAATTTTAGCATTGTAATCCTGTAAACAAATACCTCCACCCGGAGCTGATTGTCCTGCAATGGTAATATTATCTGTAATATTCAATTCACTTTGTAACTTAATGTTACCAGAGACTTTAAACAATACAATTCTAGGACCACTTGTATTAATCGCTGCACGTAAAGAACCAGCACCAGAGTCATTCAAATTAGTCACATAAATCACTTTACCACCACGACCTCCGGTTACATATTTACCATAACCTTCGGCACCCGGGAAGGCAGGAACTCCGGTTGGACTACCCCCCCCTCCAGTATTGCTACTGCTTACATCAATCTTACCAAAACCTGTAAAAAATTGTGGATGGGTTGTACTATCATAGGATCCTTCAGCTAATTCAACGCCATTAAGTGTAAATGTTTTAACCTTAACAATCGTATTTAAAACAGCTTTTCCTGTCTCTGTAAAATTAATGTTCAGGTTTTCTCCGGCTGCCTGCTCATGGCTAAAAATAACCTGATTATCCTGACCTACATTAATAGTTCCGGAACCAAATGCATTAGCTGAAGATCCTTCTAATGCAGTGATATAATTAAGCCCATCATATTTAGTACTTTTCTGTGTTAAATCCCAAGTACCGTTAAACTCTGTATTATCTCCTTTTATAAGTAATACTCCTGTATTTACTACACTACCCTGACCTATATTGAGTGGAATTATATTTCCGTTACCTGAAATTGGCCCTGACAATGTCATTGTAGTTTGATCAGCATTGGTAGATTGCATATCAAATCTCACATTCCCTGAAATCACCAGTGGTGCTTCCAGTGACATTCCGGCTGCGCCGGTATAATAATACATACTAGTACCTTCTTTTAAGATTAAACTTCCTGTTGCTTTATGAGCACCTCTTAAACGTAATTTTCCACTGCCTGAAAAAGTAAGATCAGCAGCAAAAATAGTAGCGGTTGTTTCAATTTCCTTTGTCACGGAAACTTGTTTACCCGCTTCAGGGAAAACTGCTGGGTCAAAGTTTGTTGCAACATCCCAACTTTTGTTTGTAGCTCCTGTAAATACATAATCAAAATTAGTTGGTGGAATTACCGAATCAGGCTGATTATTTCCATTTTCACCCCAAAAAGCATAATATATCTGGTTTCCTGTAGCAGTAGTTGCTATTGCAGTAATTGTATTAGGCGTTGTTGCTGAAGTTGACCATCCGTAAAATGTATAACCTTCTAATGCAGGTGTTGGCAATGTTACCGCTGTACCTTCTGTATAAGTTATTGGAGTTAAATTAGCTATTGCAACATTCCCAATTGAATTCATATAATTAATTGAAGATGTCACTACTCCACCAACTGTAACCTTACTTAAAGCACTTAAACCTCCATAAGCATTGGCTGCCTGAACAGTATATTCATGAGAACCTGTAAGTGTTTCAGTATCTGTATAAGTAGCATCTGTTGTAATAGCTAAGAATTTTCCATCTCTACAAACCACATAACAAATAGCGTACTGATTAGCATTCCAAGAAAGAGCATTATTCTGTCCCATTACTAAATTGGCTGGAGCAGCAATTTGCTCAACAATTTCTAACGGATTCCATTTATCAGCACCACTTAATACATTTTCAATGGTATAAGCGTCTGCTTGCTCTTTAGTCAATACTGGATTATAATTTCCAGTTGTAGGAACACCATTTAATAAAAACACATTGGTTCTGTTGTCTAAATTTACTTTTACTCCACTTCCATTCACACTATTATATTCTGCAAAAAGAGCCGGTAATGTTCCCATACTCGCCCAACCAGTGGCATTTGGTTCCACCAACATTTTAGTATTCAAATAAACTGCTCTTGGTGAATTTTGCCAAGGACGGCCTAAATAATAACTTGTTGCAGCCGAAATAGTACAGTTATTGAAAATATACCCATATTGTACATTAGCATCATGGTTTGGAGCCACGATATAACCTGGAGCTACTGAAACTAAATTACATTGCTCGTACCAATGTGTTCCTCCTCCACAAATAAAATCAACATCTCCTTCAATGGTCGAATTATAATAGAACGTTCTGTTACCACCTGTAACTTCTGTATCCTGCTTACTTCTTAATCGTACACCATTATAAACATTACGGTCACCGGCAGGATTTATTGCAGGACGTTGTCCTGATGTAGTAATTCCATCTTTATGTTCAACGGTTACATTTTCCATATATAAGTCATTGGCTTCAATGGCCAAAACTGCATTCTTAATCCCCCATCCTGGATTACCTTGAAGGATAACACCATCTTTAGATTGAGCAATCAAAGAGACATTATTTTTTCCGGCAGGAAGCGTTAACAATACTGATTGTGGATTGGTTCCATCACCACCTAAATTATAAGTTCCATTGGTAATAAACACCAAATATCTGGATGCTGAATTACTCGGAGCTTTAGTAAAAGCTTCTGCAATTGTTTTTACATATTTACCTGAAGCTATCTGATCATCAGTTGCATTAGCATCAACAATTAAATCAAAATTACGCTTAGCAGGAATTGGTTTCTGCATCGTTGTAAAAGATAGATTTACAGCTGCTGCATTGTTAGCTGATAAATCTTTAACAAATCCTGCAGGCAAACTAAAAGTATATTGTTTGTTATATTCTAATCCAAAATAACTAAACTTTACCGTTTTGTTTACAAATTCTGCAGTCAGATTTTTTCCGTTTAAAGTTGCCTGACCTGCACCTAATTGTACTGATTCGTCATAATTTAAAATAATCGTTCCGCTGGCACTAGCTGTTGTAGCACCTTCAACAGGGATACTGGTTTGTAATACCGGAGCAGTAGTATCCACTACTAAAACCTCATCGGCTTTTACAATAACGTTTGAAATAATTGTAGCTGTAACATCTTGTGGGTCTTGAGCTAGAACCCCATGTTTTGGACCATCCACATTAGGGAACCATCTCAAATAAATTTTTTCTTTCCCTTCAGCTTCAGCTGGTAATACCCCACCTATTGAGGTTATCGAATTTGTATTTATTGTTGTTAATGCAGACACATTTACAAAATTCACCCCATCCAAAGAATATTGAAAAGTCCATTGATCTGCACCATAATAATAACCTATTAAACCAGAAGACACATTAATATTTTTATAACCTACCGTAGATAAAGTAGTCATAAAATAAAAGAATTGTCCACGGTCAGAATTCCAAACACAAAAACCATTTTTACCTCCTCTGTTTTGCAATCTCACATTGGCTGCTAAGGTGTTGTCTGAAACATGGTAACCAAAAAGTTGTGGTCTGTTTTCAACCTTAGAATACAATTCAGCAACCCTAGGATGTGCATATTGGTCATTTTTAAAAGTCCAACCTGCAATAAAAGGTACATTAGCATAATTAGCAGTGACTGTAGTATTTGAATTTAAAGAAACCACTTTACTCACTGTAGTTGATCCATCATCCCAATTACTGAATTTTATAAGGTCATTTTCAACCGCTGTTATTGTCACATCGGTTCCTTTTTCATAAATAGAAAAAGCTCCATCTTTTCCGGCAGGACTAATAGTATAATCTCCTAAGCCGAATGCTCCGGCAACATTTACTGTCAAAGTAAAAGTTTCTAAAGTTTCATATTCAGCTACCAAGCTAGTATTTGCCGTGATAGTAAAAGTATATGGATTGGCTGTAGAAACCGTAGTTCCATTTCCATCTGTCCATCTTGTGAATTTATAACCGAAATTTTTATTGGCTGTCAAGGTTACTGCTGTACCCTGATTAATTTGAGTTCCCCCTGGGTTTGCTGTAATTGAACCTCCCGCAGTTGGACTCACTGATGTTGTAAGAGTATAAAGTACCGCACTAGGATCGTTAGTTACCTTTTCAAAATAATCTACGTTAAATAAATATCCTGTATTTGTAGGATGTTTAAAAACAAGATACAAATCATGTGTACCTGTGGTAGAAGTGATACTGGTTGAAAAAGTTTTATAATCTGACCAACCTGTACTTCCCGACACTATTGCTGTACCTATCAAAGTTCCATCTGCAGCATCCAGTCTAAACTCGACTGTTCCTCCTGTAGCACCGGCAGCTCTTACATCAAAACGACTATCATATTGATTAAAAACATGTCCGGTAAATTTAATCCAGGTGTTATTTTTAATGTAACCTACATTCCCTCCTCCTGAGAGAGCTGTATTCGTTTCAGCCCTTGCTCCTGAAGCCTGATTGAAAGTTTCTGCTTCAATCCGCTGAACGGTCTGCGAAAATCCCATTACTGAAAAAAGCATCAGCAATAAGAACATAACGTATTTTTTTTTCATTTTTTGGTTTAGTTTAGTTAAATAGTTTTTATTTCCTCCTTAATTCTAAATTTCAATAATTTCAAATTGATAAGGTTTATTAACTTGATTCAAGAGTTTTTTTAATTCATATTTTTAAGATTTAAGTGTTAGTAATTGCTTATTTTAATTAGGCAAAAGCAATACAGCTGGATTGTTTCACTGGATTATTTTTACCTGATTTTTAACTGCTTCTTCTAATTTCACTTTATCGAAAGCGATTTTATTAGTAGTTGATTGCAACGAAATGGCTTTGGTTTCAGCACCACCCACCCAGAATAATTGGTTTTCTCCTGTGGCTTTAAAACTTTTAATTTTTACATTTTGACTATTAGAAATACTCGCTGCAATTCCCGGTTTGTCGAGTCTTAAATCGATATTTTCAAAATCAATTTTGCCGGCATAATTCATTTGGATACCAATATCAGAGCGGATAATCATGTTTTTGAATTGCAGATTTTCAACAGGCATTTCGGGAATTCCCATAATTTTCAATGCTTGTTTAGCTCCGTTGACATAAATGTTTTTGAAGTACATATTTCTGAATGCCGGAGTGGTTTCTGAAACTGGCATTTTATCAACAATTACTTCGCCTGTTTGCGGATCTTCTTTAATCGATTTTTCAAAATAGTACAGGTTAAAATTGATGGCATCGGTTGGAATATTATTCATTCGGATATCTTCCATCCAAATATTCTCAACCACACCACCTCTGCCTCTGACAGACTTAAAACGCAAACCACAATCGGTACCGTTAAAGGTTAAGTTTTTAACAAATATATTTTTAACTCCTCCTGACATTTCACTGCCAATCACAAAACCACCATGAGCATGATAGACTACACAATCGGTAATTACAAATAATTCGGTTGGTTTTCCACGGTCTCTTCCTTCTTTATCTTTTCCTGATTTGATACAAATGGCATCATCACCCACATCAAAGCGACAATTGGTTACTGTTCCTATTCTACAGGATTCTATATCCAGTCCATCACCATTTTGAGAATACCAGGGATTGCGAATTGTTAGATTGCTTAAAGTTAAATGTTCGCACATCAGCGGATTGACATTCCAGGCTGGAGAATTTTGAAAAGTTACACCGTCTAGCAACAGCTTTTTGCAATTAACAAGGCTTACCATTACAGGGCGAAGTGCCTGTTTGTAAGGAGACATATTTTCAACCGTAGGTGTTTTAGGTAGCTTATCTTTTTCTTCGTTCCCTATATATGCACCTTCTGACGGATACCAAATTCTACCATCCTTAGACAAAACGCCTCCTGATTTCACCAATTCGCCCCATTGACCTGCGGTCATTTTACCAATTTTAACCGGACGCCAGGCTGAACCATTTCCGTCAAAAATACCCTGACCGGTAATGGCAATATTTTCCAAGCCCACTCCCATAATAGGAGATTCGCAACGAAGCACCTTATTTCCCTCAAAATAAGATTCAATCAGTTGGTACTGATTCAAATCGCTGGTAAAAGATATGAAAGCACCATTTTTAGTGTGCAAATTCACATTGCTTTTCATTTTTATAGGGCCGGTAGTCCATAAACCAGCAGGAATAACAACTACTCCTCCACCTGATTCAGAGCATTTTGTGATTGCAGCATTAATCGCTTTAGTGCAAAGTTCTTCGGTGTTTGGAACGGCACCAAAATCAACAATATTCAAAGTATCCGCTTTAAACCTTGGAAT
Source organism: Flavobacterium palustre (assembly GCF_014639535.1). GTDB lineage: Bacteria > Bacteroidota > Bacteroidia > Flavobacteriales > Flavobacteriaceae > Flavobacterium > Flavobacterium palustre. The sequence continues at coordinate 712,468 of NZ_BMGA01000001.1, forward strand.
CTGTACCGCAGGCATTTCAAAAGGAAGATTACTTTTTACAGCTGGCTTATTTTGAGCAAAAATTGTATTACTATAAGAAATAGCTGAAAACATTAGCACAGCAATAAAGAAGTTGGTTTTAATTTTTATCATCATTAATCTCTATTTTATTTTTTATGACTATCCGTTTCTTTTACCAATTATTGTGAATGGCACACAGATGAAACGGATTTTAATGGATTATCGCAGATTGTGATTTACCAAAGAGCTATGAAAAATCCGTTTTTATCTGTTCAATCAGTGTCATCTGTGGCCTATTTTTTTTATTTAGTCCGAAGCGGACAGTCATTTTTATTTTTTGTCTAAAATCTTTTGCAATTCAATCCCTGCCATAATAAATGGTCCAACCGCTTTAGCATCGTTATCTCTGATAGGTTCTGAGATATAGTATTCGAATGAACCGTCTCTATCCTGAGGATTTTTACCCCCTAATCCGGCAACGGCGCAGCATTTTGTAATAGAAATTGTTCCATCAGGATTTTCTTTGATGAACTGTTTTAAAACTCCTTCAAAACCAGTCCTCGCAGCATTTAGGTATTTTAATCCAACATATCCTTTGTTATAGGCTTTGGCAAACGAATAAATAAACATGGTTGAACAGGTTGATTCTAAATAATTACCTTGCTTACGAGGCTGATCCATTACCTGCCACCAAACTCCGGAATCTTTATCCTGAGCTTTTAAAACAGCTGCAAATACTTTTTGAACAATTTGTACCAACTCTTTTCGTTTCGGATGATTTTGAGGTACAAAATCTAAAATATCGACCAAGGCCATACAGTACCAGCCTTGCGCTCTACCCCAAACATGAGAAGAGGTTCCGGTTGTTTTATTGGCCCAAAACTGTTCACGCTTTTCATCATAACCATGAAAATTCAGACCTGTTTTAGGTTCAAACGTATGTTTTTGGATTAATTCTGCTTGTAAAATAGCATCATCAATTGCTTTTGGAACATTAAAAACAGCTCCATATTCTGCCGAAAACGGATCGGCCATATAAACCCCGTCAAGCCACATTTGCCACGGATAACTTTTCTTGTGCCAATAACCTCCATCAGAATTTCTTGGATGTGTTTCCAATTGTTTATGGAGTACATCCATTGCTGTTTTGTAACGTTCAGCTCCTGTTTTCTTATAAATTTCAAAAAGTATTTTTCCGGAGTTTACAAAATCAAGATTGTACTTCTCTAGTGCATAACCTCCAAGAATTTTTCCATCCTTATCTATCAATTGGTCCGCATAACTAAGTCCGTAATCCCAATACTTTTGTTCTTTGGTGTAATCAAATAATTTCTGATTAGCAAGACACACTAAACCGTTAGTATAATTCCACTTCGGAAATTTCACACCATCCAGATATACCGGATTAGGGACTCTTTTTTGATCAGCATCGGCCATTTTTTTAGACCACTCAATGGGTGGAATTCCCTGAAAACTAACTTTCTGATTTGATTGCCCTGATGAAATCAAATGGCAAAAGAGTAAAGAAAAAAGGCAATATTTAATTTTACTTTTCATAATTACAAAATGTATTTACTCCTGTAAACTAATTGATAATGACGATTTTTTAACATCATTATTACTCACTACTTCGAACCAATCATAATTAGCATAACTACTATCATTTACAGTCTTGGTTCCAGTTGCAAAAAGTCCTATTTTGGCTCCAACCCAACGACCGGCAGCCGGCTTAAAAGATTTTCCAAGTACATTAAATTTTTTACCATCCAAGCTGTAATAGAACGTAACCTTAGCATCAAAAGGCTCTTTGTCCTGAATCATTTCTACTTTTGTTCTAAAAAAGACTTCTTTTTGTTGAATAGGCAGTGAGGCTAATTCAATTTCGGTTTCTTTAGAAGTACGGGCATTTTTCATCGAACGTTGTACTAATTTGAGCTTTCCTTCATTGTCTTGCTCAATAGCGATATAGGCATAATCTTCACCAAATATGATAAGTCCCGTACTGCATTTTTTGGCATCTGGATTATTCTCAAAAGTTACTTTAGTTGTTGCCGTAAAATTATCAGACGGAAATTTTTGTAAAAACAAATTTGGCATCATCCACATGGTTTTCATTTCTTCAGGACGTGGAATACAGTTCAGTCTTAAAAAACCTAAATTAGCAGAAGACCATCCCCATTGTTCACTAGGATTTTGATTAGCTTGCCACTGCCATTGTAAACCATACTGATGCGAATTGAACTGGTCTGAAGATTCTAAAGGAGTTATGGGATAATTGCGCCCTACATTAGGTTTTTTCCATTCTTCAACAGGTTCACCTATACCATCATTATTGGTATCAACGCCTATAATTGGCCAGGCATTCTTCCAAGTTACCGGTTGCAGATGAAGAATTCGTCCATAAGCCCAACGATCCTGAAAGTGGATAAACCAGCCCTCTCCGTTTGCTGTTTCAACATAGGCTCCTTGATGAGGTCCATTTACGGCTGAATTCCCTTGATTTAAAACAATTTTCACTTCATAAGGCCCCCATATATTCTTGGAACGCATAGCCAATTGCCAACCCGGTTTTACCCCTCCTGCAGGAGACCAAATCCAATAATAACCTTCTTTTTTATAAATTTTAGTTCCTTCTGCAGTTGTATGACCATCATGACCATCAAAAACCAAAGCCGGATTTCCAATTAATTTAGTTCCATCTGCAGCCATTTCAGACAACATCAAAACGGTTTTTACATTGGCGCGACTGCCTGCAAAAGCATAAGACAAATAGGCTTTACCGTCTTCATCCCAAAACGGACAAGTATCAATGATTCCTTTTGCTTCTTTTACCAATACCGGCTCATCCCAAATACCTGCGGGATTTTTGGTTTTCACCATATAAATTCCAAAATCCGGATCACCCCAATAGATATAATACTCTCCGTTATGGTATCTAATAGATGGAGCCCAAACCCCATCGCCATGACGAACGGTGCGATAATGATCAACAGGAACCTGTTCTTGTAAAGCATACCCAATTAATTTCCAATTGACCAAATCCTTTGAATGAAGAATAGGCAGCCCAGGAGAACTATTAAAACTCGAAGCAGTCATATAATAGCCATCCTCGCCTGCGCATACATCCGGATCTGAATAATCAACATGGATAATTGGATTCTTGTACTTCCCATTGCCTAAATCGGCATTCCATACCTGAGCATTTGTCTCTAGCGCACAAACTGTCAAACTTAATGACAGTAGTAAGTGTCTTAATCTCATTTTAAATGTTTTTTAATCAAATAGGTATAAAGAAGTATCCATTGCGGATACTCCTTTTTAAACCTATTTTATTTAGAAATTGTTAATAGTACATATTTAAGGCAGCCATCTGGTATCTCCTACTCTGTTTGTAACAATTGGAGAATTAGAATCCTTAATCATTAGATTTCCTTGTGTAGGATTCACAAATAAATCCTGTGCACTAATACCTAACTCAGTTCCCTGAATAGCCGAAGCACCAAGCAAATAATTAGTGGTAGTATAATTATTTCCATAAGTGGTAGTTGTATTGGCAGCAATGGCCTGAATTACTTTACCGCTGGCAGAGGCTAACAATACATTTTTAAATATTAATGTAGAACCAACTGCCGAAGGAATATTGATTAAAGATCTGTTATAAGCATAATCATACAAAGTGATGTTTTGGTACTCCAAATGAATTGGATAGGCAGAAGTACCATAATCAAATAAGTTTTTGAAATTTCGATTCAAATCGGTCGTTTGATAATGATCTCTCATGAAAGTACAATTAGAGAATACAGCACTTTTAATATTATCAGCACCACCAGAACCACAAACAAAAGTACCGTAAGGACCGGTATGACCTCCTACTTCGTCTAATGTAGAATAGCTCATGTCAAAACTTCCAATTTCCTTGTATTTTCCACTACCCTGATGTCTCCAGAAACCTCTTTTGAAATAATTGAAAACACAATTGTAAATAGAAATTTCATCCACTGTCCATGAATTTCCACTATTAAAGAAATAACTGGCATCAATGGTTTGATAAAAACGAATATTTTCAAAGGAAATACTTGATATCACGGATCCTTGGGCAATATTCCATGCTCCATTAAGTTCAATTTGTGGTCTTTCCCCCTGAGTACCTCCTGTTAATTTAAAACCTTTAAGAATTTCAAAAGGTGTTACTTTAAACAAAGTACCTGCTTCTAGAAAATATTCTGTTCCTTCCGGAATAGCTGGATCTGCATTATTTTGACGCAATAATGCATCTAAATCCATACCTGCCGTTACAATAATTGTTTCTGCCGAAGGACCTGCTGTACGGAAACTTACCTGATTATAAGGTTTATCATAACGTCTTGGTTTATTGTTATCAAAGACATTCAGATTATATAAGGTATTTTTTTCCAAACCTGTTAATATTGCCTCTCCTTTTAAAATTTCTTCGGCTGTTAAATAACGCCCAACTGCCGGAACATCTTTATTAATTGCAGGTTCAACCGAAATACTGTCTACCGGATTTTGTGCATCAATAATCCAACTAACCTTTACTTCATTCTCACCAATATTAATTTTTTCAACCTTATTAAGTATCGATGCATAAGGAGGACGCTCTTCTGTTAAAGCACTGGTATAAGCCCATTGCGAATTGTGAACAGCATCAGCATGATTCGCTCTAAGACGAATATAAAACTGTGTTTTATATGGAATGTCATCCATAAAAATTTGCGTATCAGTGACAGTAAATGATTTATACAAACTTTTATAATAATTATCAGTATGTAATTCTACCGTATAAGATTCTGCATCATTTATTTTATACCAAACTAGAGCAATGGAGTTACTTTCAACCAATGGAGCTGCTAATACAAATTTTGGTGAAAATAAATCGTCTTGTCGGTTGTAAATCAAATTGTCAGCCTGACAGGATTTTAACATTACCCCCATTAGCAATAAGCTAATGAAGGATAAAATTTTAGTTACTATTTTTGAACTTTTCATAATCTATTGGATTTAATAGTTAAAACCATAATAATTCTTAATGGCACCACGGTGATCCGTAATCACTTTTGATGGATATGGACATAAATAACGAAGTGGCTCATTAGGAGATACACTCGAAGCGTTATTGAAGTTTATAAAACCTCTAAAACTCCATTTAATATCATTTCGAGGTTCATAGGATGCAGTTTCGTTATTGAGTGAATACCAGCTTGTAGCAAAAACCTGCTCGGTATAACCTGCCGGACGGGCCTGCAAAATTTCGTCAATACCCTGAATATCTAAAATGGTTCTGGCTGCATTATTAGGGTCTGGTATATTTTTCCAATAAACACTTCCCGGAACCTGATCGATTCCTGGAACAAAAGCACCATTGGCTACTTTACCCCAATTAATTAATTTGTGGTATTGATTGTAGATTACTTCACCAAATTTATTCCAGCGAGCCAAATCAAATTTACGTTTGCTCTCCCCTCCAAACTCCCAGGCACGTTCGTCCATAATAGCCTGAAAGAAACTTTCTTTAGTAGTTTTGGAATTCACATAATTTTCTACTTTTTCTCCCCAATTAACTTCTGCAAATGCTCTTCTTCTTACGCGTTTTAAACATTCCTGTGCATCATTACGAGGTCCAAAACGCTCATTTACTGCTTCTGCATACATCAATAAAACATCAGCAAAACGCATCCATGGAAAATTGACACCTGTACCACTACTACTAGTACTTCCAAGAGGATCATTCATATACAACTTTGACCATTTAGCAACAGCCAAACGAGCCAAATCCAAACGAATTACTTGATTTAGATTCTCGTTGTAAGAAAAAGGAGCGCAAGTCATATCACGTCTTACATCCTGTTTGTCAAACGAGTATAAATAGGTTCCACACAAACTTAAATTTCCAGAAGCCCCCCCATATGGATGATTTCCCTCGGTAATAGGAATACCCAAATAATAAGCATATTGACCTGCAGAGTTTTTCAATAACGGCAATGAAAACATTACATCATCATCAACTGGTGTTTCCCAATTATTTTGTTTCACCCAAAAATCACGGAAACTTAACTTTAAATCATGATGCTGATCCTGGATTACTTTTCCTAAATACTCAATCGCAGTATCATAATACATTTCGTAATTATCACCTCTTACCATCTGACCAATACTTGCAGGATTATTTTCATCAGGACGTAAAGTCCATCCACCACGTGTAAGCGCCAGTAATCCAATTAATCCCTGGTTGAAACTTCTTGAAGCTCTTTCTACACCATAATCCAATTGATTAGCATATTGCATCAATGGCTCCACCGATTTCAAATCATCAATCAAAAATTCAAGAATATCATTTCTATCTGTTACTCCTACATAAAAGTTTTCATCACCGGAAGACGATTTCGTTCTAAATACAACATCCCCCCAAATACGGATCATATCTAAATACACCATTGCACGAAGCGTTTTTACTTCTCCATAAAGTTGGGTAACAGCAGAAGGTGTATCTTTACTGGCCGACTTATAAAGATCTGATTGTTCTATTCCTTCAATTACATCATTAGATAGATTGATAATCTTATACATGGCATTCCATGTGGAATTTAATGTTGTCCAATATGGTTTTGGATCATAACAAGCAAGGTCAGAACCATTTACATTGACCGTGTTTGTGGTTACTCCTGACATTTCAACATCAGTATTCATGTTGAACACAAAAGCAAGACGGCTTGAGTAAGCATCATCAGTAAGCATTAGTGTGTAAACCCCAGCAACGGCAGATTGTATATCTTTCTCTGATTTAAAAACTTCTGCTGTCGAAAAACCTGTATCCGGTTGTACCTCTAAATAGTTTTCGCATGATGTAAAAAACATTGCAAAACTTAACAGAAGACTATATAATATCTTTTTGTTCATCTTTTTATAATTTAATTTCATTAAAATGATAACTGTGCTCCAAAAGTGTAATTTCTAGTTCTTGGATAGGCGTTATAATCGATATTAGGTGTTAAACCGGTTTCTAAATTAACTTCCGGATCATACCCTGAATAATTAGTCCAAACAAATAAATTTGAACCTGTAGCGTAAAAACGAGCTCTGCTGATTCCAATTTTTTTAGTCCAATTTTGAGGAATTGTATAACCAATTGTAAGTGTGTTCAGTCGTAAGAAAGTACCTTTTTCAATAGCATAAGACATCGCAATAGGTCGCCCAATCGAAGTTGGATTCCACATGGTTGCATTTTCATTGAACTTGGCCAAAACTTCCGGTTGATAACGAATTTCATTACCCATATCATCATAGTTTCTCCAACGTTTATCTAATCCCACTTCCATTCCTAAATTGTTTTGGTTGTTTTGATACCAGGAAGTCATCATAATTTTGTTAGCATTATATACATCAAAGCCAACAATGAAATTGAAAAAAGTTGAAAAATCGAAGTTTTTCCAAGTGGCATTTAACCCAAAACCACCTGAATATTTTGGATTTGTATTTCCAATTACTTTTCTGTCCTGATCACCAATTACGAAAGTATTAGGGTCTGTTAAATCAATTGGAGTTAATTTTTTGAACTTCGCATTTCCAGGTCTTGGATCTCCTGAAAGGTTTTTAGAATTAACTACCCCTTCTTTTAATTTCCAGCTTCTGGTAAGCGGATCAAAAGATTCAAAATCATCCATAGTATAGAAACCATCATTGACAAAACCATAGATTAAGCCTTTTTGTCCACCTACATAAGCACGGTAATCATCATCATTTAACAATTGCGCTCCGGCCCATCCTGAACTTAATATCCATTCTTCTTCACCACTAGCCAGTTTGTCAATTTTATTTTTGTTAAATCCAATATTGAAATTCACATCTAACTGAAAATCTTTCTTCTGAATTACGTTTGCATTTACAGCAAACTCAATACCTTTATTAGATGTTTGACCTACGTTTTTCATGATTTTTGTAAATCCTGCAGTTCCCGGGATATCAGAAGGCACTAACAAATCTTTTACTGTATTTTTATACAATTCTAAATTTCCACTAATACGTCCTTTAAAAAATCCGAAATCAAAACCTAAGTTTCGCGTATAGGTAGTTTCCCATTTTACATCAGGATTATTTAAGAAATTGGTATTATAAAAATTATAGTAGTAATGATTCTCTTCACCCCAACCTACAGAACGATTACGAGATACCCCATAATATTTAGCATATAAATCACCATTAATTCTATCATTACCGGACACCCCATAACTTAAACGAACTTTTAGGTTTGAGATCACATTGCTGTCCTTCAGGAAATCCTCGTTAGACATTCTCCAGGCTAATGCTGCAGCTGGGAAAACTCCCCAACGATTACCCGGACCAAACTTAGTTGAGCCATCAGTACGAGCCGTAAAGGTGGCTAAATATTTATCATCATAACCATAATTTACACGACCAAAAAATGAGGATATACGATTTGGAGATCCTGCTGACGAACCATTTTCATAAGGCGTTCCTAATGCTAAATTATTTAAAGCTTTAGCTCCTGTAATGTCTTCTGGAAAATATCGGCTACGATAGTACTTACCAAAGCTTTCCTGATTTTTCATCTCCTGTCCTAACATCATTTGGAAATCATGAGCATCTTTCCATTTGAAAGTATAATTTAAAACATTACTTAATTGCCATCTTGGGCTTTGGTTTGTTCCATAATATACCACCGGCTGATTGTTATTATCATTAGCTGTTCTTGTATCAGTTCCCCAAAAACGACCTTCTTCATTGTATTTATATTCATACCCGAACATACTACGAAGACTCAAACCACTAATAATATTCCAAGTAAGAGCTCCAACAGTATTAAATGTACGGCTGTTACGATTTCTATAATTTTTTTCTGCTTCTTGTTTAGGGTTAAAACGCACTGTAGGCTGATATTCTTCAGGGTCAAAATAAGTATCATCTTCAGGTAAAGTCATGTATTCTTCTAAACCTAATGTTGGTGCCTGACGTATAGCATCTAACAAACTAACCCCTTCAGTACCTGAACCATTTATAGTTTGATTAATTAAACGGCTTTGTAATTCAAAAGAAAATTTATCCGATAACTTAGTAGTCATCATGAAGTTCAAATTAGTTTGTCTCATTCCACTGCCAATTAATACTCCAGGCTGATCCTGATTCACAAGAGCAAATTTATATTTAGTACTCTCGTTTCCTCCAATAACACTTAGATCAGTATATTTTGCAACAGGATTAGTTCCAAAAATTTCATCCTGCCAATCTATTCCTTTATTTCCCTGATAAATGTATAATTCATTAGCACGACCATAACGATTAAAGAAAGCTGTTGGATTAGAATTACGTTGACGCTCATATTCATATTGCATCATTACGAATTCATAAGGATCCATCACATCCAAACGATTTGCCAGCGTTTTCATTTGCATATAACTATTAACATTAACCGAAACTCTACCTGCTTTCGGTTTTTTTGTAGTCACTAAAACTACCCCGTTAGCTCCACGGGCTCCATAAATTGCTGTTGATGCAGCATCTTTCAATACCTCAACAGATTCAATGTCAGTTGGTGGAATATCATTCAAGTTGGCAACCTCAAATCCATCTACTAAAATTAATGGTGAATTATCCTGAGTAACCGAGCCTCCACCACGAATACGAATCATTATTTCAGCCCCAGGAGAACCATCTGCTGAAGTAACTTGCACCCCCGGTAACTTCCCTACTAAAGCTTCTGCTACTGAAGCTGTAGGAACTTTAGCCAATTCAGAACCTTTAATACTGGAAATAGCTCCAGTAAGATTTCCTCTTTTTTGTGTTCCATACCCAATTACAACTACTTCATTTAATTCGCTGGTAGATTCTTTCATTTGAATATCTATATTTGAAGTACGTCCTTTTAAAGGCACTGTAACATCATTCATCCCTATAAATCTAACTAACAAAACTGCTGTTTTGGGATCATTTACCTTTACAGTAAATTTCCCATCTATATCTGTGGTTGTATTGGTATTTTGATTTACTACAATAACTGTGGCAGAAGGTATCGATCCTGTTTGGTCTCTTACAATTCCTGTTACAGTTACTTTTTCCTGAGCATAACTATTAAATGCAAAAAGCAAAACAGCTAAAACACTCACGATATGTTTTTTTATCGTCATAACTACAATATTTTATTTAAAGTTATTTTTAAGTCTGTTTATTATTTCTGATTGATCTTCTTTGCTGTCGTATAGACTTCTCCATTTACAGTTACCTCATAGTTTTCAATAACTGGAGTATCAGCTTCATTCAGATTGAAATTAATTTGGGTGACTGCATTTGCTACAATTGGAAAAGAACCTGAAATTTCTTTTGTACTAACAACCTCCATATCATTATTCATAAACTCAATACGAATACTTACGTTATTAGCCGCTTCATCTGTTTGGAAAACTATAAAATCATCGGTATAATTGATTCCCCCTGTGGTAGTTTTTTTAGTCCTTGAAACCTCCATATCTTCCTGAATAAAAGTTTCGTCAGCCACTTTGTAACCGCTTCGTTTGACCTCAACAGTTGTTTTAATATTAGTATAAGCCGGATCAGCCGTTTTATCCAATGCCTTTAAACGTAATGTTCCAGTTCTGGTTAGAATATTCATTGTAAGCAAATCTTCGAAAGGAGACTTATAAGGCATAGCTGCCGAAATATTTACTTTTTGATCTGCATGAATAGCCTGTGGAATAATCAAATCGTTTAAATTCACCGGCGAAGGAACCATTTGCTCCGGAAGATCGGTAGCGAGAAATTTGTACGCTCCATTTTCAAGAGCAAAACGAAAATGAGAACTGTAATTCGCAAAAAAATCGCCATCATTTTTATAAATAAAAATAAATTTTGTTGAGATCCCAGTATTTAAAACATAAGGCTCATCATTTATCTGAATTTCAAAATTACGGACAACTGAAGTATTGTATTTTTCTTCATCATTATTGCAAGCGGCAATAAACATAAGGAGTACCCCGTATCCCAAAATCTTATTTAGTATCTTTTTCATCATAATACAATTTAAAATTGAAAGTTTCTAAAGTGTTGAGCTGTCCTTTTTTTTATCAGAGATAATTTGGTTATCAGCATGCGACTTTTGATGTAAGACACTAATAACATCCCGAGCAGAAACAGCAGCAGTATGCAAGTGTTTGTTTGTTCCATAAGTTTAATTATTTATTAATGATTAGTTAAAAAAACTGTCTCGAAAGACTTTTTGGTTCGATGTAAAACTAAAAAGAGTCTATCCGAATCAGGTAGAAAAATTGCTTTTCGATACGGGTGATTTTACTAAGAGGATTTGCAAATCCCAAAAACTAAAAAAAAGGGGAGTCGAATTGATAAATAACAAGGGGTAATTATCTAAATATAATGGTTTTAGATAGTATTTCTTACAAATAAATTCCAAATAAAATCAACCACAAACTTAAAAAAACAATCAATTAACAATAAAACCTTAAAAATAATTCAGTTTAAAAACGAATAACAAAAAAATACCCCAAAAAAATAACTGATAACAAATCTACTGAGTAACTAATAAGACTATTTAGTGACTTATTAATTAAAAAACAGGAAATAAGTTAGGCTATAAAAAAGATCCATAAACAATTATTACATTGCTTATGGATCTCACAAAAAACTAATAACTAAAACTATTTATTTATAAAGCTTTCGATATTCAGCAGGAGTATAATTGAATTTCGCTTTAAAACATTTTCCAAAATATTTCAGGTCACTAAAACCAACCTCAAAACAAATTTCTTTTATAAGCATGTCTTCATTCTTAAGCATCTCGGCAGCTTCATTCAGGCGAATATCCCGAATGAAAACCACAGGTGATACTCCGGTTAAATCCTTTAATTTATTGAAAAAACTGGCACGCGACATGTACATTAGCCTTCCTAATTCTTCCACTGAAAAATCGGTTTTAGACACATTATCCTTGACTAATTTAATGACCTGAAACATAAATTTATGGTCCTGATTTGAAATTTGCAAAGGCTCTTCAACTGAAATCTCAGCTATATTTCCACTGGAATACAGAAGTTGCAGTCGTTTGCGCTGTTCCAAAACATTTTTCACACGCGCTCTTAAATAACTCACATTAAAAGGCTTAACCATATACTCATCGGCACCATATTCCATTCCTTCTAATTTGTTTTCTATTGCGGTTTTAGCGCTGAGCAGGATTACCGGAATGTGGCTTGTTGCAATGTTTTTGCGGATTAACTTAAGCATTTCTATCCCATCCATTTGGGGCATCATAATATCGCTAATTATAAAATCAGGACACAATCTGGCGGTTTTTAAATGACCTTCAATACCATTCTCAGCAACATGAATAGTATAATCTTCTTCTAAAACCGATACTATAAAATCCCTTAATTCAGGATCATCCTCCACGACTAAACCTACCGGTTTCCCTTTGCCCTCCGTTTCCGATTTTTCCATAACAGATTCATTTTCAAATTCTGTACCTCCTGTTTCCTCTTCATCAGTTACCTCAAATAAAATATCCACATCTTCATTAAAATGGTGAAAACCTTTTAAGAAACATAGCTGGAAACTGCTCCCTTTACCCGCCACACTATCCACTAAAATGGTTGCTCCGTGTTTATCGGCTAAATCCTTAACTATCGAAAGACCAATTCCCGTACTGGGATTATTTGGATTTTCGTTGTAATTAGTAAAACGCACAAACAACCGCTTTTGAATCACCGGATTGATTCCCGGTCCATTATCGCTCACTTTTATCAGAACTTGTTTTTCAGTTTCCTCTACAACTACTTCCACTGTATCGCCTTTATGGCAATACTTAAAAGCATTTGAAATTAGATTGACCAAAATTTTATCCATACTATCGGCATCGGCCCAAACAATAGGAGTTGCAGCATTTACTTTTAGCTCTAAACGTATCTTGCTCTGTAAACTTATTTCTCTGAAATTTTCACATACTTTAGCCGCAAATTCGCCCAAATGAATAGCTCTGACTTCTAATTTTCTATTTTGAATTTTCCTTAAATCTAAAATCTGATTCACCAAATTCAATAAACGATTACTGTTTCGCTCAATTCCCTGAAGTTGCATTTTTACTGATTCGGGTATATTATTATCCGATAACATTTTCTCAACCGGAGCGGTGATCATGGTAAGCGGCGTTCGAATTTCATGTGAAATATCAGTAAAAAATTTCATCTTTAATTCAGATACCTGTTTCTCAATCTGAACATCGTTTCGCAATTTCAGGATGGTAGAAAAAGTACGTCTGATAAAACTAAAAAGAGCGATTGCCAGCAAAATATAACACATTATTGCCAAATTAGTCCACCAAATCGAAGGCAGAATCGTAATTTTAATTTTTCGCTCATTATTCACCCACAAATTATGATCGTTTGTAGATGCTATCAATAGCGTATATTTTCCCCGACTCAAATTAGTATAATTAATAGACTGCCCTCCTTTGACATAATTCCACTGATTATCAATACCTTCTAGTTTATATTGATACATTATATTTTCGTTATTCACATAATCCAATGCCGAAAATTGAACCCTGAAAAAATTCTGGTCGTGCTCCAATCTGACTTCCTCTAATAAATCAGGATTAGCTGGTGTTTCAGGATTTATTTCATGCAACTCCTTATTATTAACGGTGAAATTACTAATTGCTAAATATGGTCTGAATCTAAAAGGTTTAATATTTTCGGGTTTAAAAACCACGGCACCGCTGGAATAACCGGATACAATCTCTCCATTAGGAAGACGACATTTAGTTGCTTCGGAGAATATTTCGTTGCCAATAAGGGATTTTATTTCAGGAAAAGTTTCCGAAGAATTGTTCGTAGGATCAAATCGTACAATCTGATTACTTCCCATAAGCCATATTTTCCCCAATCGATCTTCCTGCATAGCCACAACACCATCAATTGGAAAACCAATGGTTTCTTCGCCAAAAGATTGTACTTTTAATTCCTTTTTTTGATTCAAATCAACCAATAACATCCCTTTTCCATTAGTTGCCAAGGCTAATTTATTTTCTGATGTTACCAGCATATCCAGAATATCATTACCTGAAACCTGCGGATATTCCTTAAATTGTAATGTATTGGGAGATTGTTTTTTTCCGGAAAAAGAAAATAACTTATAAGAGGAAATAAAAAACAGTTGCTTATTTTTACTTTCAACAATAGAACGAACCCTGTCAGCCGATTTTATCGGGTAATTTTTCAATTCATTTCTATAATTAACAAAATAAATTTTAGAATTGGACTCTCTGATTAAATTGACACCCCCACCCCAGGTAGCCAGATAAATCTGCCCTGAACCAGCCTGAAAAATTCTATAAATATCATCCGAACTAATGCTGTATCGATTCGCCTCATTGTACTTATAATGAATTACTTTATAATTAAAAGCCTTTGCTGTTGGCAGCAAACAATACAATCCGTTACCTCTGGTACCAACCCAAACTCGTCCTTTATTATCCTCCATCATGTGATAAATATCAGCACCCCAGCCAGGACTTCCCGCAGACATAGTTCCATCTGATCCTAATACACCTATCTTTCTTTTTTTAGTATCAAATAATGTGATTTTATCCGTACGACTGGCTACCCAAAGATTACCTTTTCTGTCAGCCATTAAACTTCTGACATTATTTTTTTTTCTGCCAGACGATACATCTAATTTTAAAGTTGAAAAATGTTTGTTATCAAAAGTCATTAAATTCAAACCTTGTCGATAAGAACAAAACCATAAATTCCCCAGCCTGTCAAATGTGGCTGCGTGCATCACATCAGAAACAAGCTCAGCAGTTTCATCCATCGCATGTGATATCGACAACAACTTATCTCTCTTTTTATCCCAATAAGCTAATGCTCCGCCATTGGGCTGAACCCAAATACTTCCATCAGGAGCCTTAATCAGAAATGTTTTTCTTGTTACATTTACTTGTGCAGGATCACTGGAATCAACTTGTAAATGTTTTAATTTTCTGCTAATTAAATCAAATCGATATACTCCTGAAGCCGAGGTTTCAAACCAAAAGTATCTGGAATGGGTCAATCCCAAATACTTAATATTGGCATCAGGGAAACCTGATGCCGTTTTACTGTTATATAAATCCAGTTTAGCCGTTTTTATATCATAATAACCAATTCCCTGTGTCTTAGTTACGATAATTACCTTACTTCCAGGCACGTACTTTATTTTATCAATATCGGCCTTTATTCCTAGTGGAACATCAAAAAAAGCACTGGACTGTTTAGAATAACGGGTTAGTTTACCGGCAGTTCCGGCAAACCATAATTCGTCTTTAGTTTCCAAAACCGAATTATAGGAGTATGATTTGCCCGAAGGTCTCATCATATTAAAAAAGAAATATTCAGGAACCTCAGCTGTTTTTTTTAACCTGCAAATACCTTTATTAGTTAAAAACCAGGTTGTCCCCATACTATCCTCATAGATTTCCTGAATTCCTTCCCCTTTCAATTTAGTCCGGTCAAAATAAACCAGTCTGGTTCCCTTATTTCTTTCAAAAGCAACAGCTTCGTTTTTATTATCTGAAAACAACCATACTCTACCCGAAGACATCAGCCTGAATTGCTTAAATGAATTATTAGAATATTTTTTAGAATAGGCTTCTAAAGGGGAATGATAACTTAAGTTTTGAGTGTCAAAATAATAAATTTCATCCTGTTCTGACTTAATCCAAATTCGCCCGTTTTTATCAAATTTAAAACTCGAAACGCGATTGGATAATAAATTTAACTTGCCTCTTTGATTTACTTCAAAATTTTGAAAAGTATTGCCATCATATCTTATTAAACCAATATATGTTCCTAACCAAATAAATCCTTTTTCATCTTGTTGAATTTCTAAAATACGCGACTGACTTAACTTGGCATCAGCAATAAAACGTTTCAAAACCCCAAATGGCTGAGCCAAAGAGAATCCTGAAATCAGAAAGCAAAGGATAAAAATTATATTTCTTTTTAAAATCTTCATAATTACAAAAGTATCAAAATTCCTGTCCGAACCTGAAACAACTGCTTTTCCTAGCTAAATACACCTACTTAAATAGCAATTTGACTACCGTTCGGACAACCTAAAAATCAAAAAAAACAACTTCAAGCTTTACAACATCCCTCAAATAGCGATTTACCCCAACACAATGAAACGCAATCACCTAATTTTGTTTTGCCTATATTTAAGTAAGTCAAATCTTTACTAAATTAGAAACCATTATTAATATAAATCAACCTAAATATTAATCTCAAAAAATGATATGAAAAAAATAAACTCATTAGTGTTTATTATTAGTCTTACAACAATAACCACATTTGCACAGCAGGATTTTAAGTTTACCAATACTGCCTTGCCTGTTGAACAACGTGTCAATGATTTAGTCTCAAGAATGACTGTTGACGAAAAAATCAGCCAATTGATGGATTCTTCACCTGCCATAGAACGTCTCGGTATTCCGGAATACAACTGGTGGAACGAATCACTTCATGGAGTGGCAAGAGCGGGATATGCAACAGTGTTTCCACAGTCTATTTCCATTGCATCTTCCTGGGATCGTCAATTAATTTTTGATGTTGCCAGTGCCATTTCGGATGAAGCAAGAGCAAAGCATCACGAATATTTAAGAAGAGGCCAACATGGCATCTATCAGGGATTGACGTTTTGGTCTCCAAATGTTAATATATTTCGTGATCCTCGATGGGGACGCGGACACGAAACCTATGGAGAAGACCCTTTTCTTACCTCGCAATTAGGTCTCAATTATGTGAATGGCCTTCAGGGTACTGATAAAAAATACCTGAAAGTTATTGCTACCGCTAAACATTATGCAGTACATTCAGGTCCGGAACCATCGCGTCACCAATTTAATGCTGAAACCAGTGACAGGGATCTTTACGAAACTTATCTTCCTGCTTTCCGAACTTTGGTCAAAGAAGGTCAGGTTTACTCGGTAATGGGAGCTTATAACCGTTTCAGAGGAGAATCGGCCAGCGCCAGTCCGTTTTTATTTGATATCCTTAGAAACAAATGGGGATTTAATGGTTATATCGTCTCCGATTGCGGAGCTGTCACCGATATTTGGAAATGGCACAAAATTACTCCCGATGCTGCAACAGCCTCAGCTTTGGCTGTAAAAACAGGTTTGGATTTAGAATGCGGCAGCAGTTATAAATCATTAAAAGAAGCTCTTGACCGCAAATTGCTGACAGAAGCCGACATTGACATTACCTTAAAACGTTTGTTTACAGCCCGTTTTAAACTGGGAATGTTTGATCCGGAAGCAATTGTTCCTTATGCGCAGATTCCTTTTTCGGTAAACAACAACGATGCGCACAACTATCTGGCCCGGGTAGCTTCGCAAAAAAGTATCGTTCTTTTAAAAAACCAAAATCAGACACTTCCACTTTCAAAAAACATCAAAACTGTAGCTGTAATTGGGCCTAATGCCAATGATGTACAATCCTTATGGGGGAATTACAGCGGTATTCCAAGCAATCCAATCACGGTATTAAAAGGAATCCAAAACAAATTAGAGCCAAATGCAAAAGTATTGTATGCCAAAGGTACCGATCTTGCTAAAGGAGTTCCTGAAATGAATGTTATTCCGTCCGTTTATTTTCAAAATGAAAACGGTATACAGGGCTTAACAGCAGAATACTTTGATAATAGCAAATGGGAAGGAAAACCTTTATTTACAAGAACAGATGACAATATCGATTTTCATTGGGACATTGACACTCCTGATTCCCGTTTAAAAATGGGTAATTACAGTGTGCGATGGACGGGTTATCTAATCGCTCCAAAAACGGGAACCTACTCCATTTCGGAATGGTCAAAACCCTTTATGACTGTTGAAATTGAAGGTGGAAAAAGTACCGGCGGAAAAAACAACCATAGTCCTCGTATTCGTTCACAAAAAATTGAATTACAAGCAGGAAAAAAATACAAAATAGAGGTAAAATACCAAAACTTCTATGGCGATGCTATAGCTCAACTTTTATGGGCAGAACCCCAAGAGAATGTATTACAGCAAGCGGTTCAGGTGGCTAATCAGGCGGATGCTGTAGTTCTTGTATTGGGATTAAATGAGCGCTTGGAAGGCGAAGAAATGAAAGTAGAAGCCGATGGTTTTGATGGCGGAGACCGTACCAGTCTTGATTTGCCGTCCAATCAGGAAGAATTGATGAAAGCTATTGTAGCCACAGGAAAACCTGTTATCTTGGTTTTAATCAACGGAAGCGCACTTTCCATTAATTGGGCAAATGATAATGTTCCGGCGATTTTAACGGCTGGTTATCCTGGTCAGCAAGGTGGAAACGCCATTGCCGATGTTCTTTTTGGCGATTACAATCCTGCCGGTCGATTGCCGGTTACTTATTACAAATCAGTAAACCAGCTTCCTGATTTTGAAAATTATGATATGAAAGGCCGTACGTATCGTTATTTTGATAAAAAACCGCTATATCCTTTTGGATTTGGTTTGAGTTATACCCAATTCAAATACAATAATCTTCAAATTCCAAGTAATATTAATGCTGAAAAAGATTTTGAAATATCGGTTGATGTAACTAATACCGGTAACTATGACGGAGATGAAGTAGTTGAGTTGTATTTAAAAGATGAAAAAGCCTCTACTCCACGACCTATTGTACAATTAGAAGGTTTTGAACGCATTCATCTTAAAAAAGGGGAAACTAAAACGGTGCGTTTTACAATTACACCAAGGCAACTCTCTTTAATCAATAACAAAGACCAACGTGTTGTAGAACCGGGATGGTTTACAGTATCTGTAGGAGGTAAACTTCCGGATGGATCAAATGACAATCAGATTACTAGATTTAAAATAAATGACAAATTAATTCTTGCGGAAAAATAGACTTTTTTAAGCCTACACTTTATCAGGAGTCTTTTACTAATAATTACCAGTCGTTATATTCAACACTCAAAACATACAACCTCTCAAAATCATCCATAAATCGGTTCGAAAAAACAATATTTTGGGGAGCTTTTTTAGAAAAATCCAGTTTATTCATTTAGACTGGATTTTTTGTTTTAGATATATTTGGACTTGCTTCATTTTTCACCTTGACCATTTTAAAAACAGAAAAGCCTCTACATTACTGCAAAGGCTATTTTTTGTTATAAAGCTCTCTAATTTCTAATCCATCAACAATTTATAAGCAATTACACTGTTATGGTTAAACGTTGGGATATACAAGAGGTTTTCCTTTGCATTATAACCCAAATCAGCAGTATTCATTTGTCCTTGTACATCCTGTAATTTATTGATTACGCCATTGGCTTTTACATAATAAATTAAACCTGCCCAACATGTAACTATAAAATCGCCATTTTTAAGTTGCTCCACACCATCTCCGGGCTTTTCAAAACCTTTGGCAATAACAGTTTTGTTTTTATTTTCGTCAATTTTCCAAAGCTCAGTTCCAGCCAAAACATAGAGGTTTTTATTAATCCATTTTAAACCATTGGCATTGGTTACATTTTCCAGGTAAAGTTCACTTTGTCCATTTTTTATGCGGTGTATTTTATTCGTACGCGTATCGGATACATAAACCACTCCTTTATTATCTACTGTTACATCATTCAGGAAAACAGCATTTTCAATTTCCAGTTTATTAATAATTTTTCCAGTTACAATATCAATACTTATTACAGCGGTTATATCTGCCACAAAAAGCGTTTTTTTATAAAGTGCCAGACCTTTGGGTGCGTTTAAGCCTTCCACCCAGTTGGCTTTTTTCACACTACCGTCTATATTAAGAATTGCAATGCCTCCTTTTCCGTCTTTTACGTTGCCCGCTCCGTCAATCAGACTTACATATAAACTTTTTTCAGTTGCGCTATACAACACCGATTCGGGTACAGCCAGATTTTGACTCTCCCAAATTGGTTTTGAAAGCTGCTGGGCTTTTGTGGTTAAACTTAGCACCATAAAGGCGGATAGGATTAAAAATTTGTATTTCATAATATTATAATCTTTAGTTTTTAAATGAGCTGACTCTGCATTAATAACAAAAATAAAATTTATTCAATTACTTCCATAAAAAAAGCCTGTCGGAAACCACACCGACAGGCATTATGTGTAAACAATTCGATTCTAACCAAACGAATCTGCTGTTTAACACCATCTAACCAACCTTTTTATAATTAAAATTACTTTAACAATACCTGACTAGTTTCTAAATATTTAAACTTATTCCTTTTTCGGAAGCCAAACTTTCATTTTGCCAATACCTCTGTTACTCCAACTGTAATATGGGATTGCAGTAAATTTCTTTTCATCATTTGAACCCTGAATTACATGAACTCCGTGTAGCAAATCAGGTTGTACCGTAACTTTTAACGAAGTTTTGCTGTTTACCGTTATACCGTCAACATCAGCATTATCAGCCTCTTCAACCGCATAAACAAGCGGTCCGTATTCTAAAGCTATTTTATTTTGATCTTCTGCAATTTTTTCACTCGCTATCACCTCACGAATACCCATCGGAAAATTAACTTCAATCTTATCTCCCTTATTCCATTTACGGTTAATTACAAAATAACCATTCGTAATTACGGCATCCTGCTTTTTCCCATTAATGATCAATGTTGGCAAAGCAGTCGATTTGTCTTTATAACTGTACAAACCTCCGGGCATCACCTCATTTCTGGCCCATCCGGGAACTCGTAATTTTATAGTAAACACGGATGCTTTTTCAGGGTTAATGTCGAGTTTTACCTTTCCGTCCCAAGGATAATTAGTTTCCTGACTTATTTTCAATTTGTTATTGGCAAGGGATATATCAGCATTATTACTCATATACAGATTTACAAAAAGCGTTTCTTTTTCCTGCGCATAAATAAGACCAGGTATAGCAGGTATAAAACGGATTAAGTTAGTTGGACAACATGAACAATCAAACCAGCCTGAGCGCGTACATGCCCCCATATTAAATTTGTATTTACCATCAGATTCAAGAGGGTTAGGATAAAAAAATTCTGTCCCCTTTAATGACATACCCGATATCACTGCATTGTACATCGTTCGTTCCAGTAAATCATTGTATTTTACATCACCGGTAAAATTAAAAAGGCGATTATTCCAATATACACTTCCAATAGCTGCACAAGTTTCGTTGTAAGCGGTAAGATTAGGCAACTCATAATTTGCACCAAAAGCTTCACCATCGTGTTTGGCTCCAATACCGCCGGTAACATATATTTTTTTCTCCACCATATTATTCCAAAGCTTATCTACTGCCTCACGATAACTTTTGTGTTTATATATAGCGGCAATATCAGTCATACCTGCATACATATATACGGCTCTGACAGCGTGACCTACCACCTCATCCTGTTGCACTACAGGCTTATGATCCTGTGCATATTCTTTATAGTTTTCCTTTTTATTAGAATCCCCTCTATGGTCTAAAAAGAATTTGGCTAGTTTTAAATAGTCTTTCTTTCCGGTAATTTCGTATAATTTTACTAATCCGGTTTCAATAATCTGGTGTCCCGGTACTGCTAAAATCTGTCCGTTACCCTCTCCAAAGGTTTTTACAAAAAAATCGGCATTTTTAAGGGCAATATCTAAAAAATTACGCTTTCCTGTTGCCTTGAAATGCACAGCAGCCGCTTCATACATATGTCCCGCATTATATTCTTCATGGCTCATATTCATATATTCCCAACGTACCCCCTTATCAACCTTAACCCAGTCAGCAGGTGGTTTAGCAGGATTTATAGTGCGCCAGGTAGTAAGATAACCGTCTTTTTCCTGAGCTATTTTTATAATAGCTATCAGAGAATCCAATAATACTTCAAGTTTTGGATCCGGGGAACTTATCAACGAATTTGATGCTCCCTCAATAATTTTATAAACATCTGAATCATCAAATGGCATCTTACCTTTTACTGTACCTTTTTTTACGCCACCTGCAATCAGAAAGTTTTCAAAACGACCTTCTTCTGTACATTTCTGAATAGCATATTCTATTGTTTTTTCCTGTACTTTTTTTATAATTGGCAGCCAGAAATTATCTGTGATTTTTACTTTACTAATTGCTACCGGCTTAATGGGATAACCCGAAATTAATATCGTTTTATCTGCCGTTTTTTCAGTCCGGGCTTCAGTTTTATTTTTTATTTGCGAATAGGCTATTACGAGCGTGGCTAAAAACGTAATCCCTAAATATTTATAATTTATCATTATTGTTGCGTTTATTAAATAGCACAATTTCTATCTAATGATTCGATAGTCTATTGAATTCTACTCCTGATTTCAAAATGAGTTAATTAATAATTATGGCGGACAAAAGTCCGCCATTTGATATTTATTTTATATAACCCGGATTTTGATCCAAATTAGAATTTGTCAACAATACATTATTAGGAATCGGAAATAAATTAAAATCACTATTTTTAGTTGCATTATGTGAAAACCATGATTTTGTTGAAAACACACCAAATCTGATAAGATCCTGACGGCGGCGTCCTTCTTGTGTAAACTCCCAACCTAACTCATCAAGAAATCTTCCCATAACAATATCAGCGCCACCTTCAAAAGTCTGAGAATTTTTATCACGTCTTCCATAATCATAATTACTTCCCAGCATCAATTGCGCATCGGTTACTACAGCCAATGCAGGATTACTTGTAAATGCTCTTGCACGAACTTCTGTTACCAAAGTACCTGCTCCCGGCTGACCAGATCTTAGTAAAGCCTCGGCCTTCATAAGTAATATATCTGCATAACGAAACATTGGCCAATCATTACTTAAACGATTTGTAGCGCCAATAGCATATTCAAATTTGCCCCAACGAAGTCCATCATCTTTATCTGATTCATCTATTGATGGAACTGCATTTGTATAATTAATTGACAATGGCTCGCCAGTAATAGCATATTGTTGTCCAGCAATAAAATTCTCTTTTAAACGAGCATCATTTGGATTATATGAATTTATAAATTGTGGAGTTGCACAAACTCCACCCCATGGAGAATTTGTAAATTGATAGGTCTTTTGATTTTCACTTGCCAAGGTATACATATGAAAGTCAAATGCATTCCAATCTTTTACATATTTCTCATCAAAAGGAAGTGCAAAAATTATTTCATTTGAATTTTCATTCTCAGTTATAAATACATTTTTTTGATTTGCTTCTAAAGAATAATGACCCGAATTTATTACGTTATCACAAGCAGTTATACATTCAGCCCACATAGCTTGTCCACGCCATACCTGAGCATTGAGATACATCTTAGCCAATAAAGTATTTGCTACCCATTTGTTGATACGTCCATAATAAAGACCTCTTGGGGTTTCTGATAAGATTCCTATGTTATCTTTAATTTCTTTTACTATAAAATCAAAAACTTCAGCTCTTGTAGCCTGTTTTGGCAAACTTGTATCACTAAAATCAGTAACAATTGGTACATTACCATATAAATCCACAAGTATGTAATAATAAGAAGCACGAAGTACTTTAAGTTCAGCTAAAAGAGCTGTTTTTCTCTCATCTTCAACAGCAATTTTGCCAGTTTCAATTTGGTATATTATTCGATTACAAGTATTAACGCCTTCAAAAGTACGGCTCCATGGCTGCAAAACACCATCATCACTTGAAGTCCATGTATGTTCATGCATTCTTTTATAAACATATCCATCTACCCAACCTATACCTGTACGTGCAGGAAGTACATCCTGATCAGCGGGAAGTTCCTGAGCCCTTACAACTCCATTCCATAAAAGCATTGTTTTTCTCCAAGGTATGTATGCTGCATTTACTAATGCACTGATGTCTGTTTCTGTACTTGGGGTATAATTTTCTGAAATAACAGATCCATAACTATCGTCAACTAACTCAGTACACGAAAAGGTACTAAATAACATGATAGTACTTATTGCTAAAAATATATATTTTGTTTTCATTATATCTCTTTTTGAATTAAAATTGAGCTTGCACTCCTAAAGTAAATGATCTTATAGTAGGATATCTACTCCTGCTGTCTACACCCGGATTCAAACCTGATGTATTAACCTCAGGGTCAATTCCTTTATAGCCTGTAATTGTTAATACATTCATTACTGTACTATAAAGTCTTATTGATTTAAAAACAGAAGATTTCATTTCTTTGAATGAGTAACCAAGCGTAATGTTATCAATTTTAACATAATCTCCATCCTCGACATAATAACTATTAAATTGAGGTGCTATCGTATTATTCAATAATGCTTTTCCAAAAACCAAATCATTTACTGAAGAAAGACGATTATCAGCATATCCATTTTGAGTTCCTTCATAGTTCATACGAGCCTCATTAACTACCTGGAAACCAAAGGCACCGCGAACATTCATATTTAAATCAAAATTTTTGTATCTAAATGTATTAATCCAACTGGCATACCATTTTGGTAATCCGTTACCTATTACACGTCTGTCTGTAGGACTCTGAGCAAAATCATCATAATTTACTCTTTCATTTGCAGCATTTAAATATACCCACTTACCTTCTTCATCTACATCTACCACTTTAAAGCCATAAAAATTACCTACTGGCTGACCAACCTGTACTCTGTGGGATGAAGTTGTCATTCCTTCAAAATTTACATTTCCAGTATCAAAATAATCAAACTGCGTCTTAAAGGCTCCATCCAAACTTTTAAGTTCATTTCTGTTAGTCGAGTAGGTTCCTGTAGTTGTCCACTCAAAATCATTAGTTTTCACTGGTATTCCAGATACTAAAACTTCTAAACCTCTATTTTGCATCGTACCACCATTAGCAACAATTGTAGGATATAAATTAGGAGGTGTAGGCACATTATAAGAATACAACAATCCATCTACATTACGGTTGTAAGCATCAATAGATCCTGAAAGACGACCACCAAACATTGAAAAATCAACCCCAATATTCGTTTCTTTCTTTTCTTCCCATCTTAAATCGGGATTAGGATTTGAAGCAGGCGTAATTGTTCTAACCCATTGTCCGTTTACCAAAGTAAAATCTCCATATTGTAATAATGCTACACCCAGAAATGAATTTGCGGGTTGCGAACCAGTAACACCATAACCGGCACGAAGCTTTATTTCGTCAAACAAAGTCTGATTTTTCATAAAATTTTCACTGGTTATTTTCCATCCTAAAGATACCGCTGGAAATGTACCCCAGGCATTATTGGTACCATAAAGCTGACTGGCTCCTTCATGACGTAAACTCGCCATTAAAAGGTATTTATCATCATAGGCATAAGTCAAACGACCAAATAAACTGATAAGATTAGCATGATTTTTAGAACTATTCATTGTTGCAAGACCTAATGGAAGTGCTGATCCCGCTCCTATATTATGCCATCCACCAAAATAATCATCCTGAAAACCGTAATTAGACATATTAGATCTTTCAATATCAGATTCAATATAACTATAACCACCTAATACGCTGAATTTATTCTTATCGATTGTTTTATCATATTTAGCAGTAAGTTCAGTTTGTTTTTCCATTCGATTTAATCCTGAAATAGACGAATATCCTGGAAAACCATATACTGTTGCTGATGAATGCTGAAGTGTTTCTGAATAACCGGTTGCTCTATTTTCTTTCACATAGGAGAAAAGGGCATTAAGAGTTAAATCCTTAATTGGATTGTATGTCAATGTACTATTATATCTGATTTCTGATGTCTTAACATTCCCATCAGCTTCATTTAATAAAGCTATAGGATTCAAATAATCCAATTTATCTTTATTTTGATAATAAGTACCATCTGCGTTATAAATAGGATCGGTAGGATTTCTACGTAATGCCTGCCAATAAGCCCCACCGTTAAAGCTGCCTGCGTCTGTTGTTGAAGCAAATTTATTTTCATTTCCTAAAATAGAAAATCTAACCAACAACTTATCATCAAACATACGATGGTTAATATCAATACGACCTCTAAAAGTATTATTATCAGACTTAAGCATAATACCTTGCTGACTATTGTAATTAAGATTAGCTGAATAATTAGTTTTAGAACTTCCTCCTCTCATAGAAAGGTTATGCACATTCGTAATAGGCTTACGGCTAATTTGATCAAGCCAGTCTACATTACTCCCTTTGTCATACTGTGGATAAAGTTCTCTAAATTGCTGACTGGAAAGCATATCTAATTTACTTGCAATACTAGATGTACTTACATAACCTGTATATTGAACATCATCAATTTCGCCTCCTTTTGCTTTTCTCGTGGTAATTAAAACTACACCATTAGTACCACGTGTTCCATAAATTGCAGCGGCAGATCCATCCTTAAGTACATCAATACTTTCTATATCTTCTGGAGCAACAGTATTTAGAGCACCCGGAATTCCATCAATAAGTACCAACGGATCTGTGTAAGCACCAGAAAGTGTATTATTTCCTCTAAGTTTAATAGATGTTACTGCTGTAGGATCACCACTATTATTAGTGATTGCAAGACCAGCTACTTTACCTTGTATCAACTGACCAGCATCTTTTACCTGACCTTGATTAAAATCTTTTGCCTTTACGCTTGCCACAGCACTGGTTACGTCTCCCTTTTTCTGAGTTCCGTAACCTACAACCACAACTTCTTTTAGATCAGCTATGTCTTCCTGTAAGCTTACATTAATTGTTTTTTGGCTTGAAACTGTAATTTCTTTTGTAGTATATCCAATGTAAGAAAACGATAAAACATCAGTTCCCGAAGCTTCAATAGTATAATTTCCGTCTAAATCTGTAGTAGTGCTTTTATTAGTTCGTTTTACCAGAATGGTAGCTCCTGGTAATGGAAATCCTTGCTGATCAGTAATTTTACCTTTGACTACATTTTGCTGTACTAAAAACAAATTAGCAGATTCTTTTAGTCTTTCAGTTTTAGGAATGAACGAAATTGTTTTCCCTTCAATTATCCAGGTAATGGGTGTTTCTGCAACAGCTTGTTCCAGCACTTTCTCAATGGGAGCACCTACAACATTAATAGAAATTGGCTTAACATTTTTTAAAATAGCCATGTCATAGAAAAAAACATAATTAGTTTGATTTTTTATGACCGATATTACTTTTTTAAACGGAACATTTTTTCCGGAGAAAGTAATGGTTTGTGAGGATACTGCTGCCGAAACTTGAAAAGTTAATGCAACAACTAAAATGGAGGTTAACTTCATAACTTTCCAGGCGTTAGTAATTGGCCAATGGTTTATCGGCTTGGTTTTTGGTAATAATTTCATACTTTTGGTAATGGTTTTTGGTTAATAATAAATTCTCCTTGCTTGGTTTATCTATCTGTTTTTCCATTAACTGTTCCTTTTTAATTTTAGGAACAAGCCAGCAAATGCTACCAACATCTGCTGGCTTTTTTTATGGATAACAAATACATATTTATAAAAAAGGGTTTCCCCGTTTTAATCTAAATTATGGCATCACTCTTAAAACATTTCCATCAATTTTAAAATGAACCTTATTCTTTTCTAAAATTTTTAATACCTGTGATAATTGTAAATTTCTTTGTATTTCTCCTTCAAAAGTTCTTGCAGGTATTCCTTTTTCAAATACTACATCTACATCATACCAGCGACTTAGTTGTCTCAAAACAGTTTGGAGATTAGCATTTTCAAAATAGAACACACCGTTTTTCCATCCCATCACTTCTTCTAAATTCACATTATCATTTACAGTAATAGCACCCGATTTTTGTTTCTGGGCTTGCTGCCCTGGTTTCAACAGTACTTTTTTGGCTTTCTCAGTAATTAACACACTTCCTTCTAAAAGAGTAGTATTTACGCTGGCCTCATCATCATATGCATTTATGTTAAAATGAGTTCCCAATACATTTACCTGCATATCATTAACAGCAACTCTAAAAGGTCTCTTTTTATCTTTGGCTACTTCAAAATAAGCTTCTCCAGTTAGGGTTACTTTTCTTTCGTTTGCCGCAAAAGAAGTTGGGAAAGTAATTGACGAAGATGCGTTTAGCCAGACTTTTGTACCATCTGATAATTCCAAATTATATTGTCGCGCTCTGGGAGTGGTCATCGTATTGAATACCACTTGAGCATCCTTGCCTGCTTTATATACCAGTCTGCCATTCTTTTTTGAAACAGTCGTATTGTTTTGATTAGCTAACACCCCATTCCCTACGCTATCCAAAACAATTTTAGAACCATTAGAAAGAGTTAATATTGCTCCGGTTTTTCCAGGTTCTTTATCCTGAGTTGGTTTTACTGCTACCATTACAGGAGATGAATCCTTCTTTTGAAAAAAAACAAGAGACCCAATACCAATGGCTATTAAAACACTGGCAGCTACAGCTATTTTTCTCCAATTGAATAAACCTATAACAGACGGCTCTTTTACTTTTGAAGAATTCATTTTACTCTTAAGTTCGTCCATGAATTTTTTAGTTGATTCAGGACTAACAACAGGAATTTCTACTGAGTCATAATTTTCTTGAAGAATCGCATTCACTTCCTCCGAATATTGGGGATTATCCAACATCGAGAGTAGCATTGTTTTACCTTCAGGAGTGATTTCTCCTGAAATAAACTGCTCCATAAGTTCTTTAAATACTTCTTTTTGATACATAAAATAGAGATTTTGGGACGACATTAAAAGCCGTTCAATTATAAAGACGAGGTTTGGCCACTAAAGTGGCAATGAAAAATAAAAAAAATTATTAAAAAAAAATAACCCTAATAAAATTAGGGCTAAAAGACTGATGATATAATGATTGTGTAAGTAATTCCTAAGAAAATTTAAAGCCTGTAGTAAATGCCAGCGAACAGTTCTTGTTGCTATACCTAATTTTTTACTGATGTAGTCGGCATCCCTTCCTTCCATGCGGCTTAACAGGAAAACAGAGCGTCTGGGTTCCGGCAAAAGTGCAGCTCCTTCGTTTAAAATTTTAACTAATTCCTCAAACTCATATTGTTCATCCGGTTTAAAAAATAACTCTTGTAGTTTTTGATCTTTCAGCGAATCTGTTTCTACCAATTTTTTTCTAATATGACTAATAATTAAATTGCGGCTCACTATAAAAAGGTAGTTTTCAAAACTATTTACTTCAGCTAATTTGTGTCGTTTTTCCCAAATCTGAATAAAAACATCTTGGGTTAATTCCTCAGCAATCGGATATGATTTCACAAAACTCAAAGCATGCTGTAACACCTTTTGCCAGTATCTTTCAACCAGCCGGGTATAGGATAGTTCATCGCCAGATGCAATACGCAATAAAAGTGCAGATTCATTTGAAAGGTTCATTTTTATATGATTGGCAATTAATTTTGGTGTAAATAAGATTGAAGCAAACATAATTAAAATACCTCAGCTTACACAAAAATAAATTATAAGGATAAAAATTTTACCGTTTGCACATAAGCAAGTTTTGGCGAAATCCCTTTGAAAAGTTTGGAATACCACCTATAAAACATCAAAAAAGCAACTAAAAATAAATTGCAAATTGTATTCATTTAAAATCTAAAGATAATCCGGAAAATGGGTTTTAATAATATCGGCAAAGGCTTCGCGAGAGAGTGGTTTGTTTTTAAAATCAGAAACCTCAGAGATGCCTTCGGCTCTGGTTTTATCATCAGGATTTAATGAAGTGGTGAGCATAACAATAATGATTTTTCCTTTTTGATGCTCCTCCAACGCATGATAAGCTTCTAAAAATTCCCAACCGTCCATTACCGGCATATTAATATCAAGCAAGGTCAGCATAGGCTGCGGAAACACATCTCCCGCGGCTTCATATTTTCCTTTATTGGTAATAAAATCAAGTGCTTCTTTGCCGTTCAATACGGTTTGAATCCTCTCGGCTATACCTGATTTTTTTATAATCATCTCGTTGATAAAATTAGTCCCTTTGTCATCATCCACCAATAATACGCAATTGAGTTTCTTTTTCATAGTTCTTTAAGTTTTGGAATTGTAAAATTAAATGTACTCCCTTCGCCCCACTTTGAATCGGCCCAAATCGTGCCACCGTGTAGTTCCACGATTTTTTTACAATGTGCCAGACCAATACCAGTTCCTTCATATTCATCGCGATCGTGTAATCTTTTAAAAATGACAAAAAGTTTGTGCATGTCTTTTTCCTCAATTCCTATCGCATTATCCTGAATCGAAAAAAGCCAATCGTTATCCTGCTCCTGAGCAAAAATTTGGATTTCGGGCAATACCTCTTTTTTTCGGAATTTTACAGCATTACTGATAAGATTTTGAAAAAGCTGTCTTAATTCTGTTGAATAGCCTTTTAATTGTGGTAAATTGCCAACGGTTATTTTGGCTTTACTTTCTGTAACAGTTATGGTTATGTCTAAAAGTACCTCATTCACAATTTGATTACAATCTACCTCAACCAACTCTTTTTTTCGGCCTATTCTGGAGTAATCTAACAGTCCTTTGACCAATGTCTGCATACGTCGGGAAGACTGAGAAATAAAATCAATATAGAGATTGCCATTTCCGTCTAATGTTCCTGCAAATTCTTTTTCGAGCAACTCGGTAAAACTGACCAATGAACGCAAAGGTTCCTGTAAATCATGAGAAGTGATGTAGGTAAATTGTTCCAGTTCCTTATTTTGTTCTTTCAGTTTTCTGTTTTGTTCAGCAAGGAGCGCTTCTCTTTTCAACAAAGTTTCTGTTCGTTCTTTTACCTTTTGTTCCAATTCGAAATTCAATTTTTGAATTTCTCTGGAACGCTTGATAATTTCAACCTCCATCTCATCTACCTTTTTTTGTAAGTCGAGAGTAATATTTTCGCTTTTGGATTTCTCACTCTTTAACGTCATAAATTCTGTTACGTCTTCCACCCGGTGGACAATACAATCCATCTCATTTTCAGCATTCAATATCGGAATGTTTATCGGACTCCAATACCGCTCTTCAAAAATTCCGTCAGGTCCCTGTACATCATATCGTTGTACGGCCATAACATGTCGTTTTTTTTCTTTTAATACAGCATGAAGTGACCGGGATAAATTAGAAACTCCGTCTGCCAACTTATCATCAGGATTGTCAGGAAAGACTTCGAATAAGTTGCGACCAATCATTTCCTCTCTTTTCTTCATTGTTGCCTTTTCATAGGAGTCATTCAGGTCTAAGATGGTAAAATCAGTAGATAAAATTAAAAACAAGCTCGGAGCAGATAAAAATATTTTCTGGAAATCAACTGTTTGTGTTTTCATAACCTATCATTATTAATTCCTTTTGTCTTACAATAGTAGGTGTCAAAATAAAGATTCTTGCTGCAAATCCTTATTGAAATACAATTCTTATTTTCTGCATTCCAATCTCTAATCATTGAAATACAAATACAAAACTGTTGCTTCTGTTAAGTTTTGGGGTACTTGAGAAGTCTTGTGCTAATATAACAATATTTTTGTAAATAATAAATTACTTTTTCTAACAAATAGCGGTTTTTTTAAAATTTATCAATAACTCTTAGCGTTCCAAAAGCAAAAGGGTTGTAAGAATGCGACTAAACCACATTTCTTACAACCCTAATAGGTTTGAAAAAAATCTTTCTATTTTCCTAATTCACCAAAACTACAGCACCATTACAAGGAATTGTTACTTCCATTTCCTGATTCTTATTCAGTTTTGCAGTTGTTACTTTTCCGTTCAATTGTGCATCATCACTGTATTGCTTCAATTCAGTTCCTAACTTAATCATTGGCAATTTTACTTTAATTTTAACGGTTTCTTTCTGAGCGTTAATTCCGGCTACATACCATTTATCTCCATGACGACGAGCCAACACAGCATATTTACCCGGATAACCGTCAATAAATTTAACTTCATCCCAGGTAGTAGGCACTTCTTTCATAAAATCGATTGCCCATTTTGGTGCATCGGTTAAATTATTTGGTGCCAAAGCAAAATGTTGCACACTACTTTGAAACAAAACTGCCGTTGCCAAAGCATATACATCAGAAGTCATGCGTTTAGAACCTTTGTTTAGCGTATTGTTTTCATTATAAAATTTATTCAAAGCACTCCCACCAAAATCCATACTTCCTACCGTATTACGTATAAAAGTATGCAAGCAAGCGTTGAATGCTTCTGCATCGCAATATTTTTGACCAAAATAAAGATTCTCGCTCGCTAACACTGCTTCGCTGGAAACATAGTTAGGAAACATTCTTTCCCAACCACGAGGCAAAGTCGTTCCATGAAAAATAACCGCAATTCCGTAATCATTGGCATCAAATAAAATATCTTCGTACAACTTCATCGTTTCCTGCTTGTCTCCACCAAAGAAATCGACTTTAATTCCGGTCACACCTATGCTTTTCATCCAAGCCATTTCTTTACGGCGAAGAATAGCATTATTCATAATTCCTCTTGGCGTTTGCGGCGCATCATTCCAATGTCCGTTAGAATTATACCACAAGTAAAAACTAACTCCTTTAGTCGCGGCATATTTAGCTAGTTCTTCAATCTTATCACGTCCCACCTGAGTATCCCAAAGCGCATCCACTAAAAGTGTTTTGTACCCTAAGTCAGCACTAAAATCAATATATCTTTTTTGCTCATCGTAGTTCATACTTTTTTCCATACCAATGATCCAACTCCAGGTTCCCTTAGTATATTGGTATTTTTGAGAAGCCTCATATTTTTGTTTTACTAAATCAAAAGGAACAGTGGTTTCTACAATAGGTGCTAAAGTTTCGCCTACAGTAATCGTTCGCCAAGGTGTTTCACCAGGAAGTGCAATTGCCGGAGCCGATGTTCCATTTCCATTATTTTCACCTTCCATTGGAAAACCAATGGTATATAAACCTTTTTCATGACCAATTAATCTGCTGGCACAATACTGACTGTCCACTCCTGTTTCAGAAATTAAAACCCAGCCGTCATTTTTAACTTTAAAAAGACATGGGAAAGTATAGCCTTCTCCGTCGCCATTTTTCCCCAAAGCCGCATCTACAACATACGGGATTTCGTAACTGGGCATCGTTCTTTTCCAACCCGCCATCGCTTTGCTTTGAGCCGACAAGAAACTAGTTGTTCCCTGTGGAAATAAAAAGCCTGAAACTTCTTCTTTAACAACAGTAGTAAGTGCTTCTTTTTGTGGATACACTTTGTATTTAAAAGCTACATCATGATTACTTATTCTAAAAATAATATCAATCGCTGCATTGTTGTCTTTGGTCAAAGAAAAAACCGCTTCATTAGCTACATAATGAACCTTACTTTGTTTGATATTTGGCAACTCATAAGTTTCATCTATTTTATTTTGGATTACTTTATCGCTTAATGCTAATCCCGTGCTAAAATCACCTACATTGGTTTTTAAACCTACAGACGATGGTTCTAAAAACAATTTTCCATTGTAAGAAACACTATAAGTGGGTGTTCCGCTATTTACAACTAAATTGACGGTCAATTTTCCGTCAGGACTGCTTAGTTGTTGTGTTTGCGCATTAGTTACAAAAAAACCGAATAAAAAGAGGTACAAAAAGAATTTGAAATGCGTTAATTTCAAATGATTTACAACAGAAATAGTCATTTTAAAATTTATATTTTAGGTTAGTAAAGCCAAAAATACCAAATATTTATTCGTTTTACACGAATAAAGTGTAGATTTAACACTATTCTATTTTGCTAAAGAAGATTTGCATTATCAAGTCGACCAGAGCCAAAACCATTTTTAAATATAAAATTTGAACTTACTAACTTTCTTTTTTGCTTGATCAAAAAAGAAACAAAAAAATATTCATGCATTAAAATTGTTTTTCGGTATTCATGAATCTTCGATTTCAAGTCTTGCGCTTCCTCGTCGGTCAAATTAGTTTTCGAATACTAAAAGAAAAGAACTCGTCCCGAAAGCTTTCGGGACTCAAACAGCTTTTCTTTTTACGTATTCTTCAAACATTTGACACTCGACTGCGGAAGCTAAGGACAATAGAAATTCGGTACATAAAAAAAGACAGCTCTCACTGTCTTTTAGTATTTCCAAAATATATTGTTTATGGCTGCAAAACATCATTAGCTGCGGCATATTTTTTTTGCCAGTCGGGATATTTATCCAAAACTTTTTGAGGTTCATAAGTGTACCAGGAATAACCACTGCGGCGCTCTACACTCACCTCAGCCAGGGAATACAAAAATTCACTATTACGATCGCAAAACAAAGGTTTATCAGTACCTAACTCATAATAACGGGTCCAGATGGGCGGAGCTGCCGGATCGGTTACTACCCTAATATCGCGTTTTACGGTTTTGTATTTGGATTCGAATGCATCAATTTCAAAAGATTCTACTCTGGTGTTGTGAATTCTGGAATCGGCAAACCATTTTACGGCACTTTGTATCGCCTGAATGATTTTGTCATTGGGATTTTTTATTTTCATCAAAAACAAAACGACATTCACACTTTCCCCATTGCAAATGCTTAGCGGTTCAAATTTACGTGCCCAGGCAGGCGCCAGAGTTTCTTCATCGTGTTGCTGACACCAGGCAGTTAATCTACCGTTGTCCTTTATTTGCATATTCAAGATACAGTCCAAACCTTTATTATAAGACTTTATCACCTTAGATTTCATATTCTCATCCAAAAAAGAAAAATTAGGATTGTCAGAAATTATTTTGTCCAACAAATTCATTATCCCCATATAAGCCCCATCATTAAAAGTTATATGACGACTGTAATTTTTCTCTAACGGAAAATATTGCGGCCAGCCTCCATTGGCATACTGTGCATCCAAAATAAACTGAATTCCTTTTAAACAGGCTTCTTTGTACTTTTCAATTTTAGTAGCGGTATAAACCTGTGCTAAATAGTAAATATGGGTATAAGTCGTCTCGTTGTCAAATGTGGTATGTAAAATCGCTTTTGTAGAAGCTACTTTCTCTACTTGTTCCGGCGTTAATATTGCCTTCATATCATAATTCTTTGGCCAGCCACCGTTAGAACGCTGAAACAAAATCATATTATCAGCAATTTTAGTGTAATCCGATTCGGGATATTTAGGTTGGTTAGGAACCGGATTTATTAAGTTACTTTCATCTTTAATCCCGTACCAATGTCTCTCGCTATCGCCAAATGGTTTGGTACTTATAGGAGTCTCTTTTTTATCCGATTGCGCTTTTACAAAAGTACCGGACAGCAAAAATGCCAGAAGTAATGCCAAATAATTGATTTTTGTTAGGCTCATGGTTTTTTGGTTTTTAAGGGTGGTAATAGCTTAGAATTATAAAAACGTATTTAGTTTAAGCTTTTTATAAAAAAAATCTCCAAAATCAGGCTACTTTGGAGATTTTAAAAATTCAGATTTCAATTAGAATTTTACTGCTTTTTTAGAGACTTTTTCACCTATGAACGTTTTCTTAGATAAATTTGAAGATGTTAAATCAATATTCTCAGAGGCTGCTCCATTAATCGTAACAGCCTTAGGAGAAGTCGAATTGATTTCGACGTTTTTCAAAAAGCTGTTTTTTACATTATAAATATCAAAAACAGTGCTTTCTTTAATATCAAATTTGGCGTCGCTAATTTTAATTCCTTTGGCATCAATAATAGTAACTCCTTTGTCGGCTTTGGCAAGCAAATTAGAAATAGAAATATTTTCCAGATTCATCTCAGGCAAACCTTGCAAAAACACCGCTTGTTGCGCTCCGGCAATGGTGATGTTTTTCATCGAAATATTTTTAAACTGAGGCGTTTTTTCATCAACTGGAATCATTTTGTTTTCAACCGGAGTTCCTCCTTCTTCCAAAGTTTCGGCAATTGATTTTCCTCCATAATACAAATTAAAAGAAATAGCCTGTGATGGAATATCGGTCATATAAACATCTGAAATAAAGATATTTTCGACAACTCCGCCACGTCCGCGGTTACTTTTAAAACGCAATCCAACGTCAGTTCCCATAAAAGAACAATTCGATACGTGCATGTTTTTGACACCACCGGACATTTCACTTCCCACAGTTACACCGCCGTGTCCATGATATACAATATTATTTCTGATGATAATATTTTCGCAGGGAACGCCACGATCACGACCGTCTTTATCCTTTCCTGATTTGATACAAATTGCATCGTCGCCCACATCAAAACTGGAATTTTCAACAATAACATTTTTACAGGATTCTACGTCAAGACCGTCTCCGTTTTGAGAAAACCAAGGGTTACGAACGGTTACATTGCGAACAATTAAATCCTCAATCATTAATGGGTGAATATTCCATGCCGGTGAATTTTGAAACACAGGTCCGTCAAATAATACTCGTTTACTGTTTTGAATACTCACTAACACCGGACGAAGAAAATCGTGAATTTTTTCGAAATCTTCCTTAGTTTTCAAATCCAAACGTACATTTTGATCCGCACCTTCTGATGCATTCATGAAAACTTCTGATGGATACCAACTTGTTTGTGTTTTATTTACAACTCCGCCTGAAGCAACAAATTTTTTCCATTGACTTTCGGTAAGTTTGGCTTTTTTCACCTGTCTCCACACTTCGCCTGAACCGTCCCAAACTCCGCTTCCGGTAAA
The DNA here is from genome assembly GCF_014639535.1 of Flavobacterium palustre. Taxonomy (GTDB): domain Bacteria; phylum Bacteroidota; class Bacteroidia; order Flavobacteriales; family Flavobacteriaceae; genus Flavobacterium; species Flavobacterium palustre. Next base: position 749,029 of record NZ_BMGA01000001.1, read on the forward strand.
AGCAACATTCTCTAAATTTTTACCATAAATAGGCGAAATACAACGCCAGGTATTTAATCCTTCAAAACTGGTTTCTACTAATGGGTACAAACTTTTATCGGTCGAAAATTTTATCAAAGCACCTCTTTCGGCATGCAATTCCAAGTTACTTTTCAGGATAATCGGACCCGTTAACCAAATTCCCGGAGGAATGATTACTTTTCCGCCCCCTTTTTGAGACACCGCATCAATAGCATCGGCAAAAGCTTTGGTATTTAAAACATAACCACCATTGACAGCACCAAAATCTTTAATATTTACTGCATAATTAGGGATTTTAGGTTCCTGAACTTTAGCCATTTTAAATTCAATTCCCGGATAAATTTCCTCAGAATTTGAATTTTGAGCGATACTGTTTTGCGGCAAGCCCGAAAGTATTATAGCAAAAACAGCAATTAAAAAATTCCTTGATTTATTTTTCATTCTTCTTTTTTTATAGGTTATTTTTTGGTTATAACAATTAATGTAATCGATTGCCTTACAAATATATTTAATTTATTTGGTTTTCTATCCCACAACTTTCATTCCATTTATAAATACTTGTGTTAAAATCATTATCGAAAACATTTAAAATTATTTTGTTTCGCAACATAAAGGAAAATTCTTATTTTAGACTAAATTAAAAAACTAAAACATGAAAAGGATAAAATTGTTGTCGCTCATTGCATTTTCTCTTTTTTGTTTTTGTTCCAAAAAAGAAGAAAAGCCAAATTATAAGTATTTTGAATTCTCATTTGACAATACTTTTGGAAGTTGTTTCTCTTTAAAATTTAGACCCAACGATAGTATTTATATTAGAGAACATTGGAATTCAAAAACCGTTTGGGATAGTATATCTCCTCCACGAGAAAAAACAAATTATATAGCAATAATTAGTCAACAACAGCGAAAAGTACTAAACTACTTAATTTCGAAAATTCAACTTAAAAAATGTGACTCCATTTATTATGAAAATTATGTTGATGGGAGAACATATTCCATATTTATTGATAAAGATTCAGTCAAAAAATTAATTAAAGTTCACAGCTATAATAATGTTCCTAATGAATTAGATAGTTTAGGTGCTTGGTTGTATCAATTTAAAACAAAAGCAAAATTGATAGAAACAACTAAAAAATTAGATTTTATTACAGCAAAGTATGTACTTCCACCACCTCCACCACTACCGATAAAAAAATAAACATAACAAAAAAATCCCCTCTTTCCAATTTCTGAAAAAAGGGGATTTAATTTTTTAGAAACTACTTTTATTTAGCAGCATTAACACTTAAAGTTGCTGTTTTTAATCCTTTTCCGCTAACGGTTAATTCCATAGTTCCGGCTTCTTCAACTGATTGTAAGGTTACCACTAATTTTCCACTGAACAGTTTCATCGTTGGCAAATGAAATTGTTCCAATGAAGTCGCATCTCCATTACAAGCCGCTCTGTATTTTCCTTTTCCTTTGACTTTAAACTGCAATTGATTGGTAGCTGTAGGACATGGAATTCCATTTTTATCCACTACTGAAACGGTAACATAAGACAAATCTTTGCCATCGGCCTGAATGCTATTTCGATCGGCGTTAAGCACAATTTGATATGGATCTCCGGCAGTTTGGATTTGCTCTTCGGCAACTGCTTTTCCGTCTTTATCAAAAGCAACTACTTTTACCGTTCCCGGTTCGTACTTCACGTCCATCCACATCAGTCGATACCTGTTTTGCGGAGTAGCGGTATTCTTTTTTTGGATTCCCATACTTTTTCCGTTTACAAAAAGCTCGGCACTATCATAACTCGTATAGACAAAAACAGGTGTAGTTTGACCTTCGCGTCCTTCCCAATTCCAATGCGGTAAAATATGTAAAGTTGCTTTTTCTGTATTCCAACGGCTTCTGTACAAATAGAATCTGTCTTTAGGCAAACCTGCTAAATCACTGATCCCAAAATACGAACTACGGGAAGGCCATTTCTCATCATAAGGCGTAGGCTCACCCAAATAATCAAAACCGGTCCAAACAAATTCACCTATAACCCAAGGCTTGTCATCCTGTAACACAAAATCTTCATCAGGTACATTCGACCAGCTACAGGCTTCTAAATCATAAGAAGAACACTGAAAATCCGGATATTGTTTGTTTTTTTCTTTTACCACAGGAAATTTATAAATTCCTCTTGAACTTACAGTCGAAGCAGTTTCAGAACCTAAAATAAATCCTTGAGGGAATTTTTTAAAAGCTTCTTCATACAAATGCACACGATAATTCAATCCCGGAATATCTAACAAAGCTCCAAAACCTGATTCCATAGTTGCTTTTACCTGATCCATACCCACAGTTACCGGCCTTGTTGGATCTTCTCTGTGGAAAATTTCCTGTAGCCATTTGGCACGTTTTACTCCAGCTTCACCGTGTTGATCCGGAACTTCATTTCCGGAACTCCACATCACGATACAAGGATGATTTCGGGTAGCATGAACTAAATTTACGATATCTTTCTCGGCATAGGCTTCAAAAAATCGGTTGTATCCATTCTTCACTTTTGGCTTTGCCCATTCGTCAAAACTTTCGGCTAAGAACATGAATCCCATTTCGTCACATAATTCTAATTGTTCCAATGATGGCATGTTGTGAGAGCTTCGAATAGCATTACAGCCCATATCTTTTAAAATGGTCAATTGACGGCGTAAAGCTGCCTTATTTATTGCCGTTCCCAAAGGTCCTAAATCGTGATGCAAGCAAACGCCTTTAAACTTTCGTACTTCGCCATTTAGACTAAATCCTTTATTCGCTTCGTATTTTATCTCACGGATTCCAAAACGGGTTGTAACCTCATCCTTTAATTCGTCACCAACAAACCATTGCGAAACGGCTTTATACAAATACGGACTTTCAGGACTCCACAACTTCGGATTATCGACTTTGATATTTTGTTCGAATTCAGTTCCGAATTTTGTAGTGGCTTTATCCGAACTTATTTTTTGTCCATTGGCATCAAAAATTGTAGTTACTAAATACCCATTTTCTCCTGTAGCCTTTGTTTTTACATTTACTTTGGCAACTTCTTTGCTAACTAATGGCGTTGTTATAGAAGTTCCCCATTGTTCAATACTTTCCTTATTTTTGATAATCAGACTAACTTTTCGATACAAACCCGCACCAGGATACCAACGTGAAGCAAACTCCTTGTTTGTTAATTTTACCGCCAAAGTATTCTCGCCTTCCTGTAGAAAATCAGAAACATCAAAATAAAAATAGCTGTAACCATAAGCCCATTCGCCCACTTTTTTCCCGTTTAGATATATCTGTGGTTCGCTCATAGCACCTTCAAAAAGCAGAATTACTTTCTTTCCTTTCTCAGCAGCCGAAATCGAAAACTTATTTCTGTACCAAGCCGTCCCGATATGAGGCAGCGCCCCGGTTCTTCCCGTTTTTTCAGAAGCTGTTTTTTCGCCATTTTGAACAATCGCTACAGTCTGTTTATCAACTTCCTTATCAAATGGACCGTAAATAGCCCAATCATGCGGCACACTTACTTTTTGCCATTTTGAATCATTAAAATTCGTTTGGGAAGCGTTTTCAAAATCTCCTTTTTGGAACTTCCAATTACTTTCTAATTCCCTCACAGTTCGCACCTGAGAGAAAGAAATTGATATACTTATAAAAAAGATTAAGAAGAAAAATCTAAACTGTGTCATCTAATTTTATTATTTGGTTGTTTAAGAATTATAAAAAACGATAAAAATAGCTACTTTCTAATTGTAAATTAGAATATACAATATCAGTTATTAAAAAAACCCGACCACTTTTATAGTAGTCGGGTTTAAATAACTTATTTACAGAAAAAATTTAAGCTGCTTTTTTCACCTTGTGACCAAACATTCCAAAATAAAGAATAATCAGGAAACACACTAACGGAATCAAATAACCCGATTGAATATCGTCATGATTCATATCAATCAGAGTTCCCATTCCGTAAGGTAAAATAGCTCCTCCCACGATAGCCATTACCAACCAGGAAGAACCGGTTTCAGTATTATTTTTCAATCCTACTAAACCTAAAGCAAAGATAGTAGGAAACATAATAGACATAAAAAATCCGATTGCTCCTAAAGCATAAATTACATAAATACCTGTTCCGTAAATAGCTACAGCACAAAGAATAGTACTCAATGCAGCATAAATTGACAGCAGTACATAATCTTTTACATATTTCAAAAAGAAAGTCCCAATGAATCTTCCTGCCATGAACAACACCCCATAAAGTCCTAAATAATAAGCCGCTGTAATCTCATCCATACCGGCTCCCTGCTCAGCCATTCTGATAAAGAAACTCGTAACACAAACCTGAGCGCCTACATAGAAAAACTGCGCTACAACTGCCCAACTTAAATGACGGTGTTTTAAAACCGAGAAAAAACCGGGTTTTACTTCCACCTCTGTATGTGCTGGTTTCATTGATGGCAAATGCATAAAGTAAAACAAAATTGCCACTAAAACTAATATTGTTCCTAAAACAATATAAGGCATTTTTACAGCAGCAGCTTCACCCGCTAAATAAGATAATCTTTCCGCTTCAGGCATAGCAGCCATTTGTTCAGGAGTATAACTTTTTCCGGAAAGGATAAACATCGAACCCACAATTGGCGCTACCATCGCAGCCAAACCATTAAAAGAAGCAGCCAGATTCAATCGTTTAGACGAAGATTCCGGTGGACCTAAAATAGCTGCATAAGGATTAGCACTGGTTTCCAGAATAGTCAGTCCGCATCCAATGATGAATAAGGCAACTAAAAACAATTCGTAAGCCTGAGTATTCGCTGCCGGAACAAACAGGAAAGCGCCTGTTGCAAAAACCAAAAGTCCGATGATAATACTGTTTTTATAACCTACTTTTTTGATAATCATTCCCGCCGGAATTGCCATCAGGAAATAAGCCAAAAACACCGAAGTATCAATCAATGTCGATTGACGGTTATTCAACTGACAGGCTTTTTTAAGGTGTGGAATCAAAATTGAATCCAAATTATGAGCCATTCCCCAAAGGAAAAATAAACTCGTAATTAAAATAAAAGGTAATACATAATTTGGTCCCTGACCTTTTTCGGTAGGCACTGAATGTTGGTCTCCCAACTGATTGGTTACTTGCATGTTTTATATTTATTGGTTGGTTAATTTTTTCTTTTTACGAGTAATAAATGGTCACAAACCATCACTACTTCTCCGCTTTGATTAATGATTTCCAAGTGCTCCGTTACCGTTCCCATCTCCGGTCTTTTAGCATCACCTTTTTCTGAAATGGTAATTTCCGAGTGAATCGTATCACCAATGTGTACCGGTTTTACAAAACGCATTCTGTCATAACCCTTAGAAAAAGCTTCCGGATTAATCTCTGATGCCGTCAATCCTACCCCAATTGCAAGTACCATGGTTCCATGAGCAATACGTTGTCCAAAAGGCTGTGTTTTACACCATTCTTCATCCATATGGTGCGGAAAAAAATCGCCTGTGTGTCCTGCATGAACTACAAAATCAGTCTCAGTTATAGTTCTTCCCAATGTTACACGCTTATCTCCTAATTGGTAATCTTCAAAAAATGTTGACTTAAAATACATGTTTCTTTAGTTTATTTACCATAATAAGTCATATTAGACCATTTAAGTTCTGTTTTTATTAGACTTACATGAACTTATATGTCTTAAATGGTTTAATTTTTATTTTTTTATAATTCTCCTTGTGGAATTCCTCCATTTTTATTGCTGATGTAGCAGGCTTCAACTACTTGCATTGTACCTAACACATTTTCAACACTGGCATACAATTCGCTGTCCGAACCTTCTTTATAACGCATCAGGTTAGCCATTGTTCCCACAAAAGCTTCCGGAAACCAGGAACCTTCCAGTTGTACTTTCTTCCATTCGTATTTTCCTGCTTCGTTTTGTACTGAGTATTCGAAAACATCTTCCAGTCCGGCAGGGTAGTTCATCAACAAGCCCATCTTAGCTTTGACAGCTCCTTTCGTTCCTTCCCACTTGATGTAACTTTCTTCATGCTCCGGTCCAAAATGGTGATCGTGATTGGTATTAATTACTGCACGCATGGTGTCGCCATAATCCAGAATAATAGTCGAACGTGAAGATGATAAATCTTTCGATGGATGTCTCCAGGTTTTGGCTAAAACACTTTTTGGATCTCCTACAAACGAACGAATGCAATCTATATAATGTACACTGTGGAATAAAATCTCCAATCTTGGATGTACTTTAACCAATGGAAACAATTCCCAAGGTGTATTTACAGTTACTTTGAACTCCAAATCATACAATTCACCAATGATTCCTTCATTTATCAAATAACGTGCCGCAGCCACAAATGGAGCAAATCGCAATTGGAAATTAATAGCTCCTACCAGATTTTTTCTTTCGCAAACAGCAAGGATTTCTTTGGCTTCAGCCAAATCATTCCCCATTGGTTTTTGGATTAAAACCGCAGCACCATCAGGCAATTGCTCTAAAATTTCAATATATTGTTCCGGCATCACCGTAATGTCGTAAACAGCATTGGCAGGAGCACTTTTTACGGCATCAGCCACTGTTTCAAAAACATGAGGAATTCCAAATTCAGCAGCCATTGACTGTGCTTTGGCAAAAGTTCGGTTGGTAATTCCGAAAACCTCAAATCCGGCCATTTTATAAGCAGGCAAATGCGCATCTTTTACAATTCCGCTAGCGCCAATAATGACTATAGGTTGGTTGGTTTTTGGCAGTTGTGGCTTATAAGGAATTTGCATAATTATAGTATTTTTTCAATTTCAATTTGTGTGTTTTTTAATAAAACTGCAGACGGAGTTGTGGTTTGTATTGCATGCAAAACCAACTGGTCTATCAGTATGGCGATGTCCGGCCAAACCGCTATCTGTGGCAAGGTCAGGGCATTCTCGTGTAAACTTTCTAATTTGTGGTAGTAAGGGATTGTGGCATTAATTTCAGGATCGTTCCATGTCGATTTTCTACAACCAATTCCGCCTTCATTTGTCAATAATTTATCGCTCTCGGCAGTGGTGGCAAATCGTAAAAAATCGTAGGCTAATTGCTTGTTTTTACTTCCTTTTCCTATGGTGTATAACCAATAGACATTCAGTGAAGCTGTTTTTCCGCCATCGGCAAAAGGCAGGGTGGTAATATCTACTTTACCTTTAACTTTTGATTCGGCAATTACTTCGCACATCGAAGCAAAACCAAACCAGTTTATTGTCATCGCAGCTTCTCCATTGGCGAAAGCCATACCTGCTTCAACCGAACCAAAATCAATCGAACCCGGATGAACAGCATTGGTATTTTTAACTATATAACGGTAATAATCTAAGGTGTCAATTGCCGCCTGTGTATCAATATTTATTTGATTATCGGCATTCAATAAAGAACCGCCACGGGTCCATAAATGCAGGCAAAAGTCAAAAACCATGTTATGCCCATCAGGATAATTGGCAAAAACGCAGCCGTATAATTTTTCGTCAGGACGATTAAAGAAAGTAGCTATCTGGGTGAATTCCTCCCATGTTTTAGGCGGATGCAATTCGTAACCGTATTGCTTTTTGAAGTTCTCTTTTTCAATCGGATTTTCGAATAAATCTTTTCTGTAAATCAAGCATTCCGGACCATCATGAAACGGTAATCCGTAAATGCCTCCTTCAATTTCCTGCAAATGCAACAACGAATTGTGCCAGCCCTGAGGGAAATCCTTTGGCGCTTTATTAGTAATAAAAGGAGTTAAATCCTGCACTGCCTTGGCTTGAACCGCATCAAAAATCCAATCGGTATTGATATGGGCAATATCCCAATCGCCTTTTTTCAAACCTTCTTCGGTGATGGTTTGTTCGTACAAATCATGCAGCTCCATCGGAATCATTTCGACAGCAATGCTAATATTGTATTTTAAACAAAACGCATCCCATAATTTCTGTAAGGCACTTTCAAAAGGGCCAAATTTTCTAACCGCAATTCTAAATGTTGAGTTTTCCATTAGCAATTAATAAATTCTTCTAAAATACGTTCGTTATCCTGACCCAACTTAGGCGAGCCCTTATCAGAAATAAATAATTCCCCATCAATTCGAATAGGGCATCTTGTGGTTTTATAACTATAGCCGTCAAGCATTTCCACCTGTTGTACAAAATTTAAAACCTGAAAACCATCCTGAGCAAAAAGCTGCTCATAATTCAATACATTGGCACACCAAATATCAGCAGGTTCTAAAATATTTAACCAATATTCAGAATCCTGTGTTTGTAAATGTGCCGCTAAAACCGATTTGATATCGTCTCTTAAAGTAAATTTATTTTCGGGAAACTGCTTCAATGCCTCACAGCTTAACAATTCTGCCAAAACCGGAATTGACCCCATGGCTAAACTCATGTAGCCATTTTTAGTCTGATAAATTCCATAAGGCGCACCTAAATAAGCATTGGCATTGTTAGTTTTTGTTCGAACAGGCAATTCGCCACCATCATTAAAGAAAGTGGTAATAGTTTCAAACTGAAAATCAAACGCCGATTCCAACATACTTACCTCTACCTGAGCTCCAACATTCTGAGTCACTTTTCGATACAAAGCTGCCAAAATTCCTTGGGCTAAATGCGCTCCCGCCAACATATCGACAATAGACAATCCCATAGGAACCGGACCATCGCCCTCGTTTCCTGTCAGCCAGGTCAAAGCCGTTAAAGATTGTAACAATAAATCCTGTCCCGGCAAATCCTTAAAAGGACCTTTTGAGCCGTAACCACTTATCGAAGCATAAACCACATTAGGATTTATTTTTTGTACTTCTTCATAACTCAATCCAATGCGTTCCATAACACCCGGTCTGAAATTATGCATTACCACATCGGCTTTTGCCAACAATTTCTTCAATTTTGCTAATTCCTCCGGCTGTTTAAAATCAATCGCAAAGGATTCTTTGTTTCGATTTATAGTATGAAAAACAGAGGATTCTCCGTTCATAATCAAATCCGAAGTATATAAGGTTCGGCAAATATCGCCTGTTCCCGGTTTCTCAATTTTAATGACACGGGCACCCAAATCGGCCAGACGTAAACTGGCTGAAGGTCCCGAAAGAAACTGGCTGAAATCTATTATTAAATAATCTTCTAATGGTTTCATCTTCTAATTTATAATAGTTTCAAGAATTATTTTATTTTGCTCACCTACTTTTGGTGCTGCTTTAGTACTGGTCAAAATTTGTCCGTCCAACTGAATCGGACTTCGGGTAGTAACTATCTTTCTATGCTCGGCATTTTCAATTGTCTGCTTCATTGGCATACCAAAATCAATTGCGTCCAAATCCTGATAATTCAATACTTTTCCACACCAAACGCCTTTTCCAATCAATAAATCCAACCAGTGATCGGTTGACTTTTGAATGATACGCTCGCTTAAAAGCGTTCTGATTTCATCACGGAATTCAAACCACAGCTGTTTTTCTCGGTATTTTTCCAAATTCACTTCGAGCAATTCGCTAATATACATTAAATCGCCCATAGCCAGCGAAAGATAACCATCCTGAGTTTTGTAAACACCATAAGGCGCACTCAAAAAAGCATGAGCACTTCCGGCAACATCACCTCTTTTTTGCAATTGTCCACCATCATTTAAGTACGAAGTAATGGCTTCAAATTGGACATCTAATATCGATTCGATTAAAGAAACTTCAACCAAAACGCCTTTATTAGTTTTGGCTCTTTTTAATAAAGCCGCCAAAAGTCCTTGTACCAAATGATTGCCACACATAATATCAGCAGTTGATAAACCAAAAGGAACCGGCCCCTGGCTATCTCTTCCGCTCAACCATGTCAATCCTGATAACGATTGTACCAATAAATCCTGTCCCGGTTTTTTAGCCCAAGGGCCTTCTTCACCATAACCTGAAACAACTCCGTAGATAATTTTTGGATTAATGGCAATGGCATCGGCGAAAGCCAAACCAATTTTATCCATAACACCCGGTCTGAAATTATGGGTCATAATATCAGCCTTGGCAATCAATTTTTTTACTAATTCTAAATCGTCCGGATTTTTAAGGTCGGCAGCAAAAGAGTCTTTGTTTCTGTTGATGGTATGAAAAAGCAAGCTGCTTTCGTCAACAAATAAGTCTTTAATACTCAATTGACGACAAGCCTCTCCTTTTACGGGTCTTTCTATTTTAATAACTCTGGCACCTAAGTCGGCGAGTTTTAATCCTGCTGAAGGTCCTGCCAAAAACTGGCAAAACTCTAAAACAACTAAACCTTCTAAAGGCCTCATACTGTTGCCTCGTTAAGTGATTTTACATACAAAGCGTCCATTGCTTCAAGCACAGCTACTTCATCACCACCGTTCATCAAATAATCACGCACTACATCACCGGCATGATCCTGGAAATACATATGTCCTGCATATCTTGGACGAAGGAAAGCACGCTCTAAGGCAGGTAAGGTATTTTTGAAATAATCGTGAGTGATTCCGTTAATTCTGTCGCTTTTCCAAGCTTGTAAATGTCCCGGTTGTCCGCCATTATCGGCAAAAATATTCTGCTGAACATGAGAAGAACCTGTAAATTCAGCATACTTTAAAGCTTCCGGAAGATTCGCGCTGAAAGAAGAAACTGCTAAACCTGTTCCTCCTAATGAGCTGATCATAGGCTGATCGTTCAACTTTACTAAATCATAAAAGTGAAGTAAATGTTTGCTGTAACCAATTCTTGAATAATTAGAATAGCCATAAGCAAACGGGCAATAAGCAATTTCATCAGTATTTACCATTGCCTCATAAACCTGAATTGGGTTTCTGTTGAAATTAGCAGCATCCATTAATTGCGCTAATTCGCGGTGCATTTGCAAAGCTTTAATTCCTGTTTCTTTTGAAATCACAGTTTCCTGAGACAAAAACGGAGCTTCGCCCAAACTACAACAAAACGAATAAAAAGTCATTAATGAATCTACCGGAATTCCGGCAAATGCAACCAGTCCTTTTTTGGCTAAAGCCAATAAATCTTCGTAAGTTTCAGGAACTTTTAAACCGTTTTTTTCTAAAATATCCAAACGTGCAGCAGCTACCGGAGTAGCAGCATCAATAGGCAAAGCCCAAAGTTTGTTGTGAAAAACATAACTTTCGTATGATTTACCAACGGTATTTACTTCCTGGTCTTTAATATATTCACTTGAAAAATGATCCGACAAAGGAACAATCGTATTGGTAGCAGCACCAAAACCTGTCCACGGATGATCAATCACCAATAAATCAAATCTTTTAGCTAAATCTTCAATCGAAGCATCGGCAAATTCCTGTAAGCTTCTTTTTTCCCAACTAATTTCTACATCTGGATACAGCTCAGTAAAACGCTGAGAAGTGGCAACCATTGGCAAAAGCCCTCTTGTATGGTTCCATGTAATCCCTTTCAATTTCTTCATTTTTTTTTACTTTTCTATTTTTTATCGGAACGCAGTTTTCCAAAGTTAAAATTAAGAAAACTAACTTATCCTTTTTTATCCGTTATTATCTAGGTTTTATCTGTTTTTCATCTGCAAAAACAACTGTGAATATAGTTATTAAAACAACAATTCGAGTGCTTTTTTGTAGCATAACGAAACAAAAAACACTCGAATTGACATATTATTTTTTAACCACCCCGCCCGTTGGGCACCTCCCGAATTCTCGGACAAGCTCTCCCCAGGAGGGGAATTTCGAGCGCCATTCCCCTCTTTCAGAGGGGTGGTCGAAGACCGGGGTGTTTTAAATAACGTTTTATTACACCGCTACATCCCCACAAAAATGCACCTGAATTCCTAATTCCTGTAAAGCAGCTGCTTTGATTCGGCAACACTTGTTTGCTTCCGCTTCATTTTCAGCATATACCACCTGAATGTGATTCGCCTTATGGCGTCCCATCATCTGATCGCGACTCACTCCTTTTAAAACCGCATTCATAATAGGCCATTGTGGTGTAGTCATATTCCATCTTCTGTCTAATTCTTCTTTTGGTAAATCGACTGATTCCCCAATTCCCATATCACAATGCAAAGCATCATCCATCACATAAATACGACTCCAAACAATTGATCCCGGTTTACTCACACCTTTCACACTTCCTCCTCCTAATCTGAAATACATTTCCGGCTGTCTTTCGCTGGAAGTTCCTTCATAACCGCCTACAAAATGCTCCGGCGGTGCTGCTCCACTAATTAAGAATACCCAGACAAATCCGTCAATTCCGTTATTTTTGTAGTGTTCTCCATAACGCAAATCATGCAGGGTATTTTCACCTTTCAAGCCCATAGAACGCCACAAATTGTAGGTTACCAAAGCATCAATTCCGGCACATTCATCCACTTCGTTAAAATGTGGCAAAGCCTCTCCGGCAAACAACTCGTTTCCGGCTTCGTCAAAAACAGGAGGGCGGTTTTGATTGTTTAATAATCCTTCCACCAAATCACTTGCAGGAACTAAATCCTTCAAACCTTGTTGGTATTGAATCCCAATAGTATCACAACCAAATTCAGCTGCAATGCGTACTGCAGCAATGTACATTTTGCATTGTAACAAAGTCTGATTTCTGGTTAATTGAGTTGCTTCATCCGTTCCCCAGTCAAATTGCATTCCTTTATCAAGCAACCATGCTAATACTGCTTCGGCTTCTTCGTCTTTCACCGTTAGCATTTTTGCGTAAAGCGATGATTGCGATAATCTTTCTTTATAAATTCCTGTTGGATGCAACAAATGATCCGGAACAATGGCGTTGAACATTCCCATACAACCTTCGTCGAAAACCCCCATGATGGCTTTTTCTTTTCGGAATGCTTTTGCAAATGCAGTTCCTTTTGCTAATTCGTCAGCAGGAATTAGTGCTTTATCAAAAGCTTTTACGTGACTCAAATCCGGTTGAACGGTAGCGGTTTGCAACCAGTTTTTCAAATTACTTTTGAAAAAATCATCACTAAAATCTACACTCCACAACGTGCTGTATTCTACTCCCGCCTTAGTCAAAGAACCGTTTAAGTTCAACATTCCTACCAGTCCAGGCCATTCTCCGCTCCAGTTAGCCACCGTTAAAATTGGTCCCTGATGCGTTATCAAACCTGCCAAAACGTGGTGCGAATATTGCCAAACACTTTCAGCAACAATTAATGGCGCAGTTGGGTCAATGTTTTTAAAAACCTGCATTCCCATTTTCTGGCTGTCAATAAAACCGTGTTGTTTTTGCTCATCATAAGCATGCGCTCTGATGATTTTTCCGCCAGCCTCAGCCACCGCTTCTGATAATAATTGCTCCATTTGGGCTTGTGCATCCCAACATACCTGATTGGCCGATAAACGCAAATCGCCACTTGCTACTAAATAGATATTCATTTGTTAAATTATTTATATGCATAAAACACAAGACAATCTGAATTTTTCCAGGCTGTTTTGTGATATGCAATTAGTGATTATTTGTTATTTCCCGACTTTCTAAATTTCAATTTCAGAACTTTAAGTCTATTTTCAAATATGCTAAAAATTAGCATTTTGTCATTGTTGGTTATTTGCAACTATTTATAGGATATTATCATAAAAATGTTTTCAATTGTAAAAATTACACTAATTTAGCAAAATCATTCCAAACGCATTGTATATGAAGCCATTATTCCATAAAGTCCCAACCAGTATCCAAAGTTCTTTTGAAGTCAGACATGATAAGAAACCTAATTTTGGAAAGCTGTGGCATTACCACCCTGAACTCGAATTGCACTTTGTTGCTAAGGGTGAAGGAGTGCGCTTTATTGGTGACAACATCAGTAATTTCAGCTCCGGAGAAGTTATTTTGCTTGGCGAAAACCTGCCTCATACCTGGCGTTGTCATGAAGAGTATTATCAAAATAATTCCGCTCTTGATGTTGAAGCCATCGTAATTCACTTTCTACCCGATTGTTTAGGCAAAGATTTTATAAACCTGCCGGAATCATTTATGCTTCCGAAACTATTCGATAAGGCAAAAAAGGGAATGATTTTCAACGGAAAAGCCAAAGAAGAATTGATAGAGCTAATGAAGAAAGCCCCCAATGTGAATCAAATTGACAAGTTGATTATACTTCTTACTATCTTAAAAATACTTTCAGAAACGGAAGAATATACCGAGATCACTTCTTCGCATGCTTTTTATCAATCGAATGAATCGGATTCCATCCGACTCAATAAAATATGCAGTTATACGCTTTCGAATTATAAAAAAGAAATCACACTGAATGAAATCGCGGCATTCAGCAACTTGAGTGTGACCTCTTTTTGCCGTTATTTCAAGCTGATGACTAAGAAAACCTATTATGATTTTTTGATAGAAATCCGGATCAGTCATGCCTGCCGTTTACTCATTGAAAATAAAATCCCAACCGAAATGATTTGTTTTGAATGTGGTTTTAATAATGTTTCCAACTTTTACCGCCATTTTAAAAAAGTCACCGGAATTACTCCTATGGAATATAAGAAAAGGTATTTGTCGAATTGAAAGGAGAAGCAAGAAGCAAGAGAAAAGAGGCAAGAAAATAGATAAAAGAAAATAGACGAAACCGGAATTGTTCTCGCAAAGATTCACAGAGAAAACTGCAAAGAAGCGCTAAGATATTTTTTTTAAATTTCTTTTATTTCTCTAATCTGTGTTCCAAAAATTAATTTGCGACCCGAGCGATAGCGAACAGGCGAAGCAATTTGCGGTAATTTTTTTTATCAATTATTAACCCATCTGCCCGAAAAACTTCTGTACAGAAATTGTATTCAGAGCCCAAATTATGGTCAAAAAAGACTCTTACATCCCTATGCAATGCCCAAAAAATGGGAGGAGAGGACATTGCATAAAAACAATCGAACAGACGACTTAATAATCACTAACACTAACCAAAATATATAAACTAGAATGACAACTCATTCTGGAGAATATCGTACTCTTTTTGCAGTTGATCCACTGCATTTTTAACAACCGGAGTAAAATCACCTACTTCTCTGCGTGTAAAATTAGAAATAGACAAACCTCTTTGTTGTAAAGTATATTTAGCCACAATAGGATACACATCGTGCATAACACCCATATTTGTCACTAAAAACTGTTGCACCGCCGCTAATTCATCAGCTTTAGATGCGTCATTATAATTATCGCAAATCCAAACAATCAGTTCAGGAAAGAAATTCCCCTGAATACAGGACAATCCTGCCGAACCTGCTTTTAAGGATTCGATCGCATGCACCATATACGCATCATACAAACCGAATTCCGGATTTTTAACCACACTCAATTTGGCTTTAATCTGATTGATATCTAAGCTGGTGTCTTTATGATAAATTACTCTTCCTGTATTTACAAAATCCTCTAATTGTGAAGCCGACAATACTCTTTTATAAGGAACCGGACATTCGTAGAATCCTGTTGGTACTCCCGGAGTCAAATCCAATAACTGGTGTACATTGTTTACAAAGACTTCATCCGAATCATTTTCTTTAGCCAATAAACCTGAAATTAAAATCACAGCATCGATTCCGGTTCCGTAGATTTTATTGGTAAAATCAGCCTGCTGCTGAATCGTTCCTTCAAAAGTCCCTGTAGCTACAATTGGCACCTGACCCGCCACTACATCAACCACGTGTTTTGTTACCTGAAGACGTTCTGCTTCGGATAATTCAAACATTTCACTAGACAAACAATTGGCAAATAAACCAGTAACACCGGACTTTAAATACAACTCCGTAAGAGCCGTTAGTGTTTTGTAATCAATGCTACCATCATTATTAAATGGCGTTAACATTACCGGAATAAATCCCTTTTTTGAATTGTTCATCGTATTCTATTTTCTTCTTTTATTATATAATTAAGCTTTTACGCTTCTAAATTTTGCTATAGTTGCTCCGGTAAGATAGATCGAAAGCGTTCCCACAACGATCACCATATTAGCATGAAGCGGACTTCTTAAAAAATCATATCGATCCGGAATCAGGCTCGAAAGCGACAACCAAAGAATCACCATAATTCCTATAATCGTTGCAGCCATAGCCTCGGTATTTCCTGATTTTTTACTGATAATACCCAAAAGGAAAAGCCCCAGCATTCCTCCTGCAAAAATGCCTGACAATTGCCACCAGATGTCCAGAATACTTTTTACCCCAATCATCGCGATACCACAGGCCATTCCGCCCAATCCAAACAAAACGGTTCCGATATACAGCAAACGCATATTTTGTTTGTCGCTGATTTTTTTCTTCGAATAACGCTTGTAGATATCCTCTGAAAACACTGTTGCCGAAGCATTCATTCCCGAACTTATAGTACTCATAGCCGCCGAAAGAATCGCCGAAACTATTAGTCCCAATAAACCCGTAGGAATCATGTTGACCATGAAATTAGGCATCACCTTATCACCATAATCTGATGGTTGTAATGTTTTTGCATAATTGGCAATATCAATTTGAGAAGCCGTTGCTCCAAGATGTTCGGCAGCTGCCTGTAATTTAATTGGCTCAATCAACGAAGGAGTTGTTTGATAGTAAGCAAACAAACAAGAACCAATTACAAAGAAAACCAACGAAACCGGAACAAACATCCAAACACACAACCAAATTGACTTTGAAGCCTCTTTAGCCGAAGACGAAGCATGATAACGCTGTACATAATTCTGGTCCATTCCAAAATTATTCAGGTTGATAAAAAACCCATATAACAATACCACCCAAAAAGTAGAAGTGGTAAAATCAAGTGCAAAGCTGCCCAGACTAAACTTATCACTTTCCTGACCAATGGCTATAATTTTAGAAACACCTCCCGGCATTTTGGAAACAATCAAATACAGAATTAACAAAGCACCCGCTGTTTTCAAAACGGCCTGAACCACTTCGGTCCAAATTACCGCTTCGATTCCACCCAATACCGTATAAATCACAATACAAATACCGGTAACCAACATAATGGTTTCCATACTAAAACCCGTCAGGGCTTGCAGTGTAAGGGAAATTCCAAAAAACACCGAACCCATTCGGGTAATTTGTGTCAGCAAAAAACAAACCACAGCATAAGTTCTTGCCCAGGGACCAAAACGTTTCTCTAAATTAGTATAAGCCGAAACCTCTCCCGTGCTGCGGTAAAACGGCACAAAATATTTAGCCGCCACCCAGGCTGCAAATGGCATCGAAATACTAAAAACAAAAGCATTCCAATTTCCTCCAAACGCCTTTCCGGGAACACCTAAAAAAGTATTGCTGCTTAAAAAGGTAGCATATATTGACAATCCTATTGCCCAGCCCGGAATCTTACCGGAGGCTTTAGTGTACTGCTCTGAACTTTCGTTTTTTCTGGAGAAATAAATTCCCACGCCCACCATTGCAATCAAATAGAGTACAATAATAGCGATATCTAATAATGGTAAATTTTTCATTTATTAAAGATGGGATTTTAAATTCAATTCTCCTCAACAATAAGTATATCGTACAACTTATTGATGATTTTACAAATTTATCCCAAAACTACAACGATTTCCTATGAGATTTTTTCAGAATATTATAGGATATTATCATAAAGTGTTGGATATACGCTTATGAAGTGTCAAATTCCCGATCAAAACAAATTTTTTCAAACCAAAAACACCCGAAAAAACACATTAACAGTTAGTTACAATTAACCAAAACATAACCGCAAAGTCATTGTGAGTTTCGATAACTATCGGAACGAAGCAATCGCACTAAAACAAGTCCGGAACAATTGGAATCGATATACTAGATGTGATTCCTCGTCCCTAGGAATGACAAACTGAGTGTTTAAAAATGGTATAAGAAGCTGTTCCTGCCCTTCGCTTCACTCTTATTTGTAGTCTTGTATTTTTCTAAGCGCCAAAAAGGAGCTTATACAAATTCTATTCATTTTTTGCTCCAATATGTAAAGGTATAATGCCGATATAGTATGAAAATAGTCCATTTTTTTTGGACTATATTGAATACATAATCGGTATTCCTCCAGTCGCTCTTTTGGCAGAAGAAAAAATCACAAGCCTCCCGCATCAGAAGTTGCACTCCGGTCAGGGCTATGATTTAGAAATGAAATTTCATTTTTATTAATCTATTGACATTTTTGCAGATTCCTTCCAAAGATAATTTGGTAATGGCTCATTTAGTTCCCATTTAATGTTCATTGGTTTTTCACCTTCATTTTCTTTAAAATTTCCTTCTCCAATAAAAACATAACCCATTGTATTTCCATTTCCATCTTTTGCTTTTTCTCTTACAAAAAGCAAAATCTTCTTGTCATTTTCTTGATGTTTAACATAAGATAATCCTTTGCCAATATCTGGTCTTGATGAATTTTGACTTTGCCAATGGAATAAAGTTTCGCTAATTGCATAATCATCATACATTGTAGTTGGAGAAAAATTTTCTTCTGATTTAATCAAATTGATGAAAAGCAATTCTGTATTCAAATCTGTATTCTCTGCAACACCTTCTCTACTTGGTGACTTTCTATAAAATGTACTTAATCTAAAAGCTGATAAGATTTGGTCTCTTGTATATCTAGCATGCAACTTTAAAGGCTGATTATATGGCAATTCAATTTCTATTTCTTTGAAGTCAACTTTATCAATTAATATTTCTAAAACCTCAATAATCTCAGCTACTAAAATTTTATTTTTTCCAATTGCTCTAATACTTTCTTCTAATGATTTAAATAAACCATGCGTTTGCCAAACATCATAGTACAACATAAGCAACATAGTTTTCCCATTCTCATCAAAATCATTTAAACTAATATTAAATCCTTGCTTTGCGATTTTAAGAATAAAACTAAAATAACTCGTCGAATTAGTCGAGAGCCATTTATTACTTATTGCAGAATAAATTTGTTTTTCGTTCGTATTATCAAAATCCTCAATCACTCCTGCTTTCTTACATAATCCTGACCAAGTTTCTTTTTTTGAATAAATCATTTCAATTGAAATATGATTTAACTCCATAAAGTTCTCTAAGCTTAATGATAATGTAGTTTGATGTTGAAAATTTCTAATCTTATTAATTAATTGATTTACATTTAATGATGTTGCTTTTTTGATATTTTCAAGTATTGTTTCTTTTGCTTTTTTCTCTAAAACAATAGAACAGCCTAATGGTAAATGTGGAAAATCATCTTCGATTTCTTTTCGAACTGAAGTGGTTGTTTTTCCAATTAAAGCCCTAAACTTGTTTTCAAAATCATATTCAGGTCTTGCATTTCCAACAAAATCCAAAACTGTTAAACAATCTTTCCCTTCAGCCAAACGCAAACCGCGCCCTAATTGCTGAAGAAAAACTGTTAAACTTTCTGTTGGCCGTAAAAATAAAACCGTATCAATTTCTGGAATATCTACTCCTTCATTAAAAATATCAACTACAAATAAATAATTGAATGATTTTTTCTTGAATTGTTCTCTAATTCTATTTCGTTCACTAGAATTTTTTGCAGTTAAATATTCTGCTTTTAAACCAGCTAAATTGAATTTTTCAGTCATAAAAACAGCATGTTCAACAGTCACACAGAAACCAATAGCTTGAACATCATTTATATCATTTGTATACTTTTTAAGATTGTCGATTATTTGTCCTACACGAATATTATTTTTGGTATACAAACTTGTCAATTCACTTGCTACATATTTACCTTTCTCCCATTTTACATTGGTTAAATCAATGCTATCTGTTATTCCAAAATACTGAAAAGGACTTAATAATTTCTTGTTTAATGCCTCTGGAAGCCTAATCTCAGCAGCAATACGGTTACAAAAATCTTTTAATATATCAGCACCATCCATTCTTTCAGGTGTGGCAGTTAATCCTAATAATATTTTAGGATTGAAATAATCTATGATTGGTCTATAAGTTTTAGCTTCAATATGATGCACTTCGTCAATAATAATAAAGTCATAATATTCAGAAGAAAGTTTAATTCCTTTAAGTCTATTATTTAAAGTTTGAACCGAAGCAAAAACATATTCATTAGAATTTGGTTCAATACCATCAACCCATAAATCCCCAAAGTTATTATCTTTTAAAATACCTCGAAAAGTTGCTCTTGCTTGTTCTAAAATTTCTTTTCTATGAGATACAAAAAGTAACTTCGAAGACGGATTATTGTTCTTAAAATTTTTATAATCAAATGCCGAAATGACTGTTTTTCCTGTTCCTGTAGCGGCAACTAAAAGATTTCTAAATCTATCGTGAACTGATCTTTCAACTTCTAATTTTTCAAGTATTTCACTTTGATAATGAAAAGGTTTTATGTCAAAATAAGATGTTGTAAAAGTATATTCTTTTGAAAATTTCCCTTGCTTAAGAGCATCTACCAATTTAACAGAATGAATATTTTTATTGTATAATTCAAACTCTGGATTTTGCCAATACGATTCAAATGTTTTCTTGAATTTATCAATAATATGTCCAACTTCTTTAGTTGTAATTTTTAAATTCCATTCTAATCCATCTGTTAATGCTGAACGAGAAAAATTAGAAGAGCCTATATAACCTGTATGAAAACCAGTATTTCTTTGAAATAAATAAGCTTTTGCATGCAATCTTTCATTACCTGTATTGTATGAAACTTTTACTTCGGTGTTTTTTAAAGAAGCTAAAAATTCAACTGCTTTTGAATCTGTCGCACCAATATATGTAGTCGTAATTACTCTTAATTTCCCTCCTCTCTCTGTGAATTCTCTCAATTCACGTTCAAGAATTCTAATTCCTTTCCATTTTATGAAAGAAACCAATAAATCAATTTTATCTGATGACAATATTTCTTTTCGTAATTCACTTTCTAAAGTTGTACCTGAGTTTCCACCTGTAAAAAGTTCACTATAAATTAATCTTGTGTAAGGTGTAATCTCTTTTAAATGTAAATCTAAATCGGTAAAATGTGAATCAATTTTTGTGAAAACAGCTTTTAAAATTTTCCCTTCTGTATCAATTAAGTCATCTTCAAAATCTTCATTATTCAATTCTTCTTTTAAAAATTGAATAATTTTATTCGAGACTTTTATTTGATTATCTATTAAATCAATTTCTTTTCCTTTTGGAAGGTTTTCTAAAGCATGTCTAATCACTTTCCCAATATGCTGAGATAACAATTGAGATGCTTCTGCTTTATCTATTGTAGTTTTTTTTACTTGAAATTTATCTTTATCAAGTTCATTAATTTTATAACTAATTAGTTTGGTTACCAATTCTTCATACAGTCCTTGATTCATAATTCAAGTTTTAAAAATTCCTCAACAATTGGCAAATCTGCTTCTGCCCAATCTAAATCTAATAATTCCGATTTATCTAATAACTTAAAATCTTTATGTTCAGCTAAAATAATGCCACCTGAGATGTAATTTGCTAAAAAAGGGATTAAATTTATTTTAAAAGTTCCATAATCATAAATACTATTTGAGAGTCTTCTAAAAACATCTATTTCAATATTTATTTCTTCCTTAATTTCTCTTTTAATACATTCTATTTCATTTTCATTTTCCTCAACTTTTCCTCCTGGAAACTCCCATTTTAAAGGCAATTTCATATCTTCACCTCTTTGAGTTACTAAGATTTTTTTATCAACAAAGATTATAGCACAAGTAACATTAATCATAAATTCATTTTTTCTATAAACTTAAAATTTAATTTTAAAATAAACGATTACTTGTTAAAAGTAAATTTTCATTTTTTTAATTTTCAACTTAAAAAGGCTTAATTATCTTAAACAACACCCATATCAAACTTTTTATTACCTTTAAAACCACTTTTTAATTCCCAAAACATGAGATCATTAGCGATATTTATTTTTTCTTTTGTCATTTTCAGCTGTGAAGCACAGTTAAAAACAAATAATGCGATTTCGCTTCAGGAAGATGCGAAAAACTACAGCTTAGAAACCGTTGTTGATGGTATTAACAATCCCTGGGGAATGGCTTTTTTGCCGGATGGTTCGCTGTTAATTACGGAGAAATCAGGTATTTTATATCATTTTAAAAACGGCACAAAAACCGAAGTCAAAAACCTTCCTGCGGTTTATAATCGTGGTCAGGGCGGTTTGATGGATATTGTGTTGCATCCTAACTATGTACAAAACGGCTGGATTTACATTACTTACGCTTCCACCGAGGGCGAAGGCGAAGGTGGGAACACCAAACTTATCAGAGCCAAACTCGAAAACGAAAGCCTTGTCCAAATAGAATCTTTATACAAATGCGGTCCGAATACTACCAGAGGACAGCACTTTGGTTCACGAATTGTTTTTGACAACGCCGGTTATTTGTATTTCTCGGCAGGAGAACGCGGCAATCATTTTGTGAATCCGCAGGATATTAAAAGAGATAACGGAAAAATCTACCGCCTGAATGACGATGGAAGCATCCCCAAAGACAATCCTTTTGTGGGACAAGCCAATGCCAAAGAAGCAATTTATTCTTACGGACACCGCAATCCGCAAGGACTGGCAAAAAATCCCGTGACTGGCGCTATCTGGGAACACGAACACGGTCCTCAGGGTGGCGACGAAATTAACATTATCAAAAAAGCAGCTAATTACGGCTGGCCGGTGGTGACCTACGGCATTGATTACGACAACAGTAGTATCAGCAACATCCAACAAAAAGAAGGCATTGAAGATCCTCTTTATTACTGGGCGCCTTCTATTGCTCCTAGTGGCATGGCTTTCATAACCAGCAACAAATACCCGGACTGGAAAGGACATTTATTGGTAGGATCGCTAAAATTCCAATATCTGGAATTGGTAAAATTAGACGGAAACAAAGTCATTGGCCGACAAAAAATCGCGACAAATGTTGGTCGCCTACGCAATGTAACACAAGGACCTGATGGTTTTATCTACATGGGCGTAGAAGGAAAAGGAATTGTAAAAATTATACCTAATTAAACGATGATTACTAAAATAAATATGGGCCTAAGCCTACTATTTTTGGGTGCTTTGTATTTTTCAAATGCAACTGCTCTCACTTCAAATTCAAATTACATTGCTATAACTGAACCGCAACAGCAAACTCCGCTACAAAAAAGCATCGCCCGTGGTAAAGACATTTATACTGATTTTTGTATCCAATGCCACATGGCAACCGGAAAAGGAAACGGAACTACCTTCCCTCCCTTGGATGGTTCCGACTGGTTGAAAAACAAAAGAACACAAAGCATTCATGCAGTCAAATACGGTCAAAAAGGCGAGATAACCGTCAACGCAAAAAAATACAACGGCATTATGCCTCCGGCGGGTTTAAGCGATGAAGAAGTTGCCGATGTAATGAATTATATAATGAATTCCTGGAGTAATAAAACAAAAAAAATGGTTACGATCAAAGAAGTTACATCGGTAAAACCTTAAGGAAGAAACCATTATCAAACATCAATAAAAACCTCTAATTCGCAGATTAAAAAAACTGCGGATTAGCGGTTAATTATTAATTACAATTCGGTGGCTGAATCATACTTTAAACTCCAAAATAGCGTTCAAATACTTTACATTTGTAGTAAACCCAAATGCGCTTTTTCATGAAAAATTATACTTTAGCAAGCCTTATTTGCCCTTTTTTATTTTTACTTTTTTCAAATTGCAATCCAAACAAATCCAATCCCGAAGAAGGAACAGCGCAGGATACTGTTTTAATCAAAAAAGAAGACATTAAGAAAAAATCCATCACTGCCATTGACACGGTGGATTACAACCGAAGAATGATTGCCTTAAGCAACAAAGACACTACGGGAAGATGGCCGGTAAAAACGCCTTATCCGTTGCCGGGAGCACTATTGCCCTACAACAGAATCATTGCGTTTTACGGAAATTTGTATTCGAAAAGAATGGGAGTTTTAGGCGAATATCCGAAAAACGAAATGATTGAAAAACTACAGGGAGAAGTGGCCAAATGGCAGGCTGCCGATACTACTGTGAATACCATTCCGGCCTTTCATTACATTGCTGTTTCGGCTCAAAGTCAGCCGGGAAAGGCAAACCGATACAATATGCGCATGCCTTTTAAACAAATTGATACCCTTTTAAGCTGGGCAAAACCTATCAATGCCTTGGTTTTTTTAGATATTCAGGTGGGGCATAGTAATGTAAAAGATGAAGTAAGTCAACTGGTCGATTATCTCGCTTTGCCTAATGTTCATTTGGGCATTGATCCGGAATTCTCCATGAAAGAAGGTCATGTTCCCGGTAAAAAAATCGGAACTTTCTCTTCTGATGACATTAATGATGCGATAGACATTCTGGCTAAAATTGTCCGTGAAAAGAAACTGCCTCCAAAAGTATTAGTAGTACACCGTTTTACCCAAGGTATGGTGACCAATTACAAAGCCATTAAAACCGTTCCCGAAGTTCAGATAGTGATGCACATGGATGGTTTTGGCAGTCAGGTTTTAAAACGTTCTACTTATTTAAGATACATTTTCAGAGAACCGGTTCAGTTTACAGGTTTTAAATTATTTTACAAAAACGACAACTGGAACGACTGGAAAATGTACACACCTGAGCAACTGTTACAATTCACTCCAAAACCGATTTACATTCAATTTCAATAATTTTCGAAATGAAAACAACCCTATTCTTTGCTGCAATTGGTCTTTGTTTAACATTAAGCTGCCAACAAAACAAGGAAATTCCCGCTGAAAAAGAAGCTGTAATTCCGGAAAAAACAGCAGTACCTAAAACGGCTGAAAAACCAATACTAAACGATGCCGCTGCAATTTTGGCCCGAAAAGAAGTGCCCATTTTGTGTTATCATAATATCAAAGATTTCTCAGATTCTGCAGGCGAAATGACCAAAACTTATACGGTAAAACCGGCAAACTTTGCTGAACAGATGAAAGCCTTAGCCGATGCGGGCTACCAAAGTATTCTGCCCGACCAATTGTATGACTATTTGGTACATAACAAACCATTACCGGAAAAGCCTGTGATGATTACCTTTGACGACACCAGAGGCGAACAATACAGCATTGGCGCAGCCGAAATGAAAAAATACAACTTCAAAGGCGTTTTCTTTGTGATGACTGTTTCCATCAACCGTCCGAATTATTTAAGCGCAACAGAAATTAAAGCACTCTCCGATTCCGGACATACCATTGCAGCCCACACCTGGGATCATCACATGGTTACCAAATATACCGGTGAGGACTGGGAAACACAATTGGTCAAACCAAAAGCCAAACTCGAAGCAACCACAGGAAAACCGATCAATTACTTTGCTTATCCTTTTGGATTATGGAATAAGGAAGCCATTCCTGAAATTAAAAAAAGTGGCTATAAAATGGCTTTTATCCTTTCGACCAAAAGAGATTCGATTGATCCGCTTTATACGGTAAGACGGATGATTGTATCCGGAAACTGGACCAGCGAACGCATGATGGAAGCAATGGAAGCTACTTTTAAAAACACGAAATAATCATTTTAGATTTTAAAATCTTTCGAATAAAACAGCTGCTTTTTGCCACAGATTACACAGATTCTCACAGATTTTTCATTAACAAAAGAGAATCCTTTTTAATCCTTATAATCTGTGGCAGAAATAATAATCTATCAGTAAGGCGAATACTCTCGAACTCTTTTATCTCAATCCAAAAACATTTTCTTAAAATCGGTGTAATCCGTGAAATCTGTGTTCCAATACTTATAGCTGTATTACGAACTGATTTTACTGTTGAGAAATTTGAAAAAAAATGAGTTTAAAAACACTATTTCTCAAAAAACACAGCAGCAAAAAAAGAATGTTGCATTAATTACATTATTCGCAACAAAAACAAAATTACTTATTAAAAAATTTGTTAAATTAGCCTTAAAGCTGATATTTTTTTAATCAAATTTTGTTTTTATTAATTTTTCAATAATGTTGTGATGGTAAATTTAACACCTAAATTAAGCCCAAAAGGATGGGATGAAATGTTCTCCAGAGACGGAGTAAGAGATGCTTACAAACAAGTGTTACAAACATTAGAAAGTTTAAATCTTGACAAACTGAATGTAAAACAGAAACAGGCTTCGGATATTTTTATGAATCAGGGGATTACCTTCACGGTTTATAGTGATGATAATCAGGGGATAGAACGCATCTTTCCTTTTGACATTATCCCGAGAATCATCACTAAAAACGAATGGATTGAAGTTGAAACCGGAATTACACAAAGATTAAAAGCCTTAAACTTATTTCTGGAAGACATTTACAACGAACAGCTCATTATTAAAGACGGTATAATACCGGCTTCATTAATCGCTTCCTGTCCGCATTATCTGCCGGAAGCTCATGGTATCAAGGTGCCGCATAACATTCATGTTCATATTGCCGGTATTGATTTGATACGAGGAGAAAAAGGCGAATTTTATGTACTGGAAGACAATCTGCGATGTCCCAGTGGCGTGAGCTATATGCTGGAAAACAGGGAAATTACCAAACGTATTTTTCCGGAAATGTTCCGTGCTAACAATGTGAGTATGGTGGCCAACTATCCTATGATTTTTCATAACATTTTAGTTTCACTTTCTCCCAGAAGTATTCCTAATCCCAATGTGGTTTTACTAACTCCGGGCGTTTACAATTCGGCTTATTACGAGCATACTTTCTTAGCCAGACAAATGGGAATTCCGCTGGTAGAAGGTCGGGATCTGGTAGTGAACAATCACAAAGTGTATATGAAAACCACTTCGGGTCTGCAACAGGTTGATGTGATTTACCGCCGTCTGGACGATGAATATCTGGATCCGTTAGTATTTAAACCCGATAGCGCACTGGGAGTTCCGGGATTGATTAGTGCCTACAAAATGGGTAACGTGGCTCTGGTAAATGCCGTAGGAAACGGGGTTGCCGACGACAAAGCCATTTATGCTTTTGTGCCGCAAATGATTAAATATTACCTGAACGAAGAACCTATTTTAAAAAACGTTCCCACCTATCAAATGGAAAATCCCGAGGAACGTGAACTGGTTTTTGCCGACATGGAAAATATGGTTATCAAAGAGACCAATCAAAGTGGTGGCTACGGCATGGTGATGGGAAACAAAGCTACCGAAGCAGAACTCGAAGCAGCCAAAGTGGCTATTTTAAATAATCCCAGAAACTTTATTGCGCAGCCTATCATTCAGTTGAGCACCGTTCCCTGTTATATTGACGGCGAATTAAAACTGCGTCATGTGGATTTACGTCCTTATGCTTTATGTGGTCCTAACGGCGTGAAAATTGTTCCCGGCGGACTTACCAGAGTAGCATTGACCGAAGGTTCTCTGGTGGTGAATTCATCACAAGGCGGCGGAAGTAAAGACACCTGGATTATGAAATAAATGAAGTCGAAATTGTTTTTTAAACTATTAAAGAAATTGCTATGGAAGTAAATATGCTCAGTCGTGTAGCCGACGGAATGTTCTGGCTTAACCGATACATGGAAAGAACCGATGGAATGCTGCTTACCCTCAATACCCTCTATATCATGTCATTTGATCAGGAAACAAATGATTATCAGGGATACAAACCGCTATTAAAATATTATACCGATTTGCCTCCTGAATACATAGCCGAATTCCAGCATGATACTAATTTTGTATTGAAATACGTCATTTGCGACAACAAAAACATCAACTCTGTTCGCAACCTCATTACCAAAGCCCGTGAAAATGCCAGAGGCTCTCAGGATAAAATTACCAAAGAACTTTGGGAACACATCAATTCGATGTACCATTATATCAACTCGGCCGATTTGCCTAAAAGACTGGAAACACCCGAAGCCATTAACATTTTGGCCAAACTCAATAAAGATTTCCTGCTTTACAACGGTATTTTTCATGTTACCATGCCCCGAGGTTTAGGCTGGTGTTTTTCAAGCATTGGTAAACATATCGAAAGATGTTTGCAAACCATTTCGATGACACAATCTTACTATGCCACTATTGAATACAATTTAGACGGAAAAGAAGATTTACTCTATTGGCGAAAATTATTATTGTCTTTATCCGGTTATGAATTATACCTTAAAAGTTACAGTAACATTCCGCACAACCGAAAAGTAATCCAACATGTGATTTTCAATCCTGATTTTGCCCACTCGGTGATATTTACTTTAGGATTAATCGAAACCTATTTAGAATGTATTTTCAAAAACAATAACCTTATGGAAGCGCGTACTATGCGTAACCAATTTGGACGTTTAAAAAGCTACATTGAATACACCGATTACCATCATCTTAGCAACTATCAATTAGAGCAGGTACTCAAAAACACCAAAGACCAATTAAATGAATTTTCAATGGATTTTTCTAAATTATTCTTTTCATATACCTAAAAACAATGGCCGTTTTCAATATCATTCATATTACCAAATACCAATACAACCTGCCCATCAAAGAGAGCATTAACGAAATTCGTTTGTTTCCGCATAACTTTGAAAATCAGGATGTATTGCAATACCAGCTTTCCATTACACAAAACCCTAATGTAGCTTACACCAACGATTATCATGGCAACAGAGTAGGGAATTTTAACACCCTAGAAGCCCATACCGAAATGACGATTGAATCAAGAATGCTCGTACGTGTCAATCATTCGCTTAAAATTCCTGAAATTGACCATACTAAGGTTTCTGATTTGAATTTGTACAACGATATTTATCTATTGCGTCTTTGTTATCCGGAAACCATCACAAAACAGGATGAAATTGATGCCATTCTAAAAGAAATTGATTGTTCCAATAAATCCATCATCGAAATTGCCTACGAATGCAGTCAATACATTTATACCCATTTTGCTTACACCAAAGGCATCACCAACATAGAAACTACCGTTGATGAAATTCTGGGACATCGCAAAGGCGTTTGTCAGGATTTTGCCAATGTGTTATTACAATTATTACGAACTGCCGGTATTCCTTCCCGATATGTAAGTGGTTATATTTGTCCGAACGAAAGCGGTCTAAGAGGCGAAGGCGCCACCCACGCCTGGGTTGAAATTTATACTCCAAAACAAGGCTGGCTTGGCATTGACCCCACTAATAATATTTGGACAATGGACAACCATGTTAAACTTGCCGTAGGACATCATTTTATAGATTGTACGCCTGTAAAAGGTACTTTCAAAGGTGTTTCTAAACAAACCCTCTCTGTTTGTGTTTCCATTGGTTATGAAGACGGAAGGCATTTTGAAGAAATCAACGATGTGGAATTAGAAAAAAATTCTGTTGAATTTCAACAACAATTGGATTATGCCGAACAACAGCAGCAGCAGTAGTTTTATATAAAATCCACTCCTAAATACAAAAAAAGCGAATCAGAAATCCGATTCGCTTTTTGTATTTTATCTAAACCTGAGTTAGTTAGCTAACCATCCCTGAGGGTTCATATAAGTTGTATTTTGCAACAATAAAAACTTAATTACAGTTTTACCTGTATCACCACTGGTTCTAATTCTACCCAGATTTTGTTTAATACCTACTTTATCCCCTTTACTTACATTAACGGTACTTAAGTTTTGATAAATAGTAAAATAGTCTCCATGCTGAATCATTACTGCCTTGTTTACAGGCGATAAAACCATCACACTGGCTACTTCTCCACCAAAAACCGCACGGGCATTAGCTCCGTCATTGGTCGTTATTTCCAGACCGCTGTTATGAACCACTAATGTATTGTAAATAGGGTGTGGCTGATCGCCATAGCCCAGAGAGATAAATCCTTTTTCTACCGGCCAGGGAAGATTCCCACGATTTGCTCTGAAATTATCCGCTAAAACTTTATCTGCCGGTGTCATTTCAATTCTTGAAGAGGACACTGAAGCTCTTGAAACGGTTTCTTTGACCTCTTTGACCTCTTTTGTGGTTGAAGATTTCGAAGAAGATTTGGACGATTTCTCGGCGGCGGCTAATGCAGCGGCTTTAGCACGTTCGGCAGCTGCTTTTCTGTTGGCTTCGGCAATAGCTTCGCGAATTAAACGGTTAATTTGGGCATCAATAGTTCTGGACTCTCTTTGTTTTTTTCGAATTTCAGAAACAATTCGGTTTTTATCTTTTTTAATCTGATTAACCAATTTTTCCTGTTCCTGTTTTTCTTTTACAAGCGTTTCTCTTTCCTTTTGATTTTCGGCCAGTAACTTTTGCTTGGCAATTTTTTGAAGCTTTAATTTTTCGTTATAACGAACTAATTCTGTCGATTTAGCGTTAATTTCTATTCCTTGGGATTTTCTAAAACTGGTATATTGTTTTAAATATTGTACCCTTTTATAAGCCTGTAAAAAATTCTCCGACGAAAGTATAAACATCGCCCTGCTTTGCTCAGAACGACTTTTATATGAATTGACAATTTTCTTGGCATAATCTTCTTTTAGAACCTTCAATTCTCTGTTCAGCTTGTTTATTTTAAGCTGATTCAAATACATGTCATTCGCTAAAAGGCGGGTTTGCTTCTCGGTAGTATGAATCAAATTTTCTTTCAGTCTAATCTTGTTCTTTTGAATCAAAAAAACATTCATAGCCGATTTTTCCTTTGACCTGACACTTTTCAGCATCTTTTCATTCTCTCTAATCTCTTTTTGAATTTGAGCTTTGCGTTGTTCTAATTTTTCTTGCTGCGACTGACTCCACATAGTAGAAGTCAAACACAGAAATAACAGACTAAGGAGATATTTTGGCATCTTAAAAACTATTTTTGGGCAAATTTACTTAATTATTATTCTTTTATAACCATCAGGAATACTATATGGGAAAGAAAGTTCTTCGTTGAATGAAACCGAATTGTAATTCAGATTAATTTCTGATTTTCCTTTAGGCTGAGCCGTCTTAATTTCAACGCTGGCAGGCAAATTAGCTTCTTTATGAGTTACTCTTTCCGGGTAAGTAATTTGAATGCTTCTGTTTTCAGCTGTTTGTGTTACTTCCTGTTTGTTTACACTAAAATCAGTTGGGTTAAAATAATAACTTTTTTTAGTATTTCCATTATTTGAATCGTCTAATCGATACAAATTATCTAACAGAATTTTGGTGTATTTTCCTTTATTCAAATCATCCAAAGCTTCTCCTGTCAACATGTTTTGGATTTTACTGTAATCTAAATCGGTGCCTAACCACTGACTCAATGCGCTGAAATCACCATCAAAATAAGTCCCTTTTACTTTTTCGTAATAACTTACCGATGTAGGAGTTATGGAAGCTTTTGCCATTGTTATACCCAGAAAACGAAGACTGACTAAAATTTGTTGGTCTTTCTTAATTTTAATTTCAGCCGTTACATTTTGGGCTTGTTTGTCATCAGCATAACGCGCATTAGCTTTAATGTATAATGTAGAAAAATCACTTTTATTGTTGTAATGATTATCTATTATTTTAGTTGCCTTCATATCATCAACAACCTCTTCAGTAACCGTTGCCGACGTTGCAACAGCCTTAGGTTTACAGGAAACCATAAAAACAATGGCTGCTATTGCTAAATACTTATTCATTTTGTTTTTTCTTTTTTAATAGTTCGTTAGCTTTCGAAAAATAGAACTCTTTTTTATTATTATCACCTAAACCATTAAAGGCTTCTCCCAGTTGAATATTATAACCAATTTCCAACGACAAATCTTCCACCACATAATCCATGCCCATTTCTAAGATTTCCTTAGCTTTTTTAAACTCTTGCAACTGATTGTAAGCTAATCCTGCAAAATAATAAAATTGGGCCTGAACCGGATACAATTCGATCATTTCTTGGGCAATTTTAGCAACTTTATCAAATTGCTCCATTTGAGAATAGACATCAATCAAAAGCAGATTAATTTCTACATCGGCTTCACCCATTTTTTTGAGTGCCATTTGATAGTATTTTATCGCTTTATTCCATTGTTTTTTATTGTGGTAATATTTAGCTATTTCCTTAGCAACATTCACATTTTTATCTTCGTCAAAATAAGCAATTGCCTTGTCTAAATCGGTTTCTAATTGTGGATTATTATTGACATAAATCAAAAATTCATTAAAAACACGATGCTTTATTTTACTGTCTATTGTTTTGCTTGCCAAAACCGTATTCATAGCTTTAACCGCTTTCTCACTATCATTGACAACTAAATAGTTTTTAAACAAACTGACCTGTACCCATTCGGAATTCGGAATTTCCTTTTCGAGTTTTCGAACCGTTTCCATTACTTTTTCCAAATCGTCTTTTTTTGAATACAAGTAAATCAACGCAATGTAATTTTCCTCAACCTTGGGATATTTATTAATTTGCTCAACCAGATTCGTTATTTCGCCATCCTGGTATTTTCCCTGAGACAAAATCTGAAGCTTATAATTTTCTCTCCTTTCTGATTTTCCAACCGTTTCATTCAACTCATTGATAAGCAGTAAAGCTTTATCAAATTCAGCGGTATTCATATACAACGAAGTCAAATCTTCTTTGAACTTGGGATCAAACAGAATCAGCTTATTAATCACCTTAATGGCATCGGCATAATCCCTGGTGGCATAATCCACATCATACATTCCTATCAAAAACCATTTGTTTTTAGGATCTAAACTATTGGCTTTTTCGAATGAAGAATAGGCATTTTTATAATCTTTTAAAGCCAAATAATTTTTGCCTAATTCATGATAAATCGTAGCATTATTGACATCTAATTTCAAACAGCGTTCGAGAGCCGTAATGGCTTTGTCGTAATTTTCAATTGCTTTTTGCTTTAAAGCTTCAAAAAAATACTCTTTAAACTTATTCTCTTCGGGTTTAATTTCTTCAGGTTCCGTTTGTCCCCATGACAAAGCCGAATTGCTTAGCAAAACCAACATTATCAGTAAAGAGACTGCCTTTTTCATTTTCCCGAATTAATCACATTATATATGCTTTTTTGTGTCATTTCGACGAAGGAGAAATCACATAACGAGAACAAATATCTTGTGTGATTTCTCCTTCGTCGAAATGACAAAAGCATACAGTTTTAGTGTCCTAAATTATTCTAATACCGAATAATCACCTATACTAATGCTGGTGAAATTACCATCAAAACTAGCGTGATTCCCAATCATGGCATTGTCCAGATTAGCATTTTTAATATGCGCATGTGTTTGCACCAAACTGTTCTTAATACTGCTGTCAATTACGTGGCAGCCATTTCCTAAAGACACATTAGGACCAACTGTAGCGTTAATCAAAACTACATCTTCGCCAATAAAACAAGGCTCAATAATGGTTGAATTTTCAATTTTTATCTTTGGAGAAACCAAACTTTCTTTATCCTCAGCCAGGAAAGCCAGCATTCTGGAATTGGTTTCTACCGTTACATTTTTGTTTCCGCAATCCATCCAGGCACTTACTTCACCGGTTTTAAAGATTTTTCCGTTGGCCATCATGTTTTTAATACCATCGTTAATTTGGTATTCGCCACCATTTTGGATGTTGTTGTCTAAAACGTTTTGCAATTCCTGTTTTAAAACAGCTATATCTTTGAAATAATAAATCCCGATAACTGCCAAATCACTAACGAATTCTTTTGGTTTTTCAACCAATTCGATGATTTCGTTTTTCTCATTTAATTTTACCACACCAAAGGCTTCCGGATTTTCAATTTGTTTTACCCAGATTACCGAATCAGCTGTTGGATCCAATTCAAAATCAGCTCTGATTAAAGTATCGGCATAAGCAATTACTGCAGGACCCGAAAGCGAATCTTTGGCACACATAATCGCATGTCCTGTTCCTAAAGCTTCATTTTGATAATAAATAGTTCCTCTCGCGCCTAATTTTTCGGCGATAGCAATTAAATCCTGTTCTACTTTTTCACCAAAACTTTCGTGAATAATAAAAGCAACTTCTTCAATTTCCTGATTCAAAACTCCGGCAATATCTTCCACTAATCGATGAACAATTGGTTTACCGGCTACCGGGATTAATGGTTTAGGAATGGTTAATGTATGTGGGCGTAAACGTGAACCACGTCCGGCCATTGGAACGATTATTTTCATATTTCTTGCCCGCGAATGCGGGTATCTTTTAAATTAAACTTTATTCTCTTATTTTATTAAAATTGAAATTCCAATTTAAGCTTATATCCAACCACGTTGGATTCATATCTTCTATTAATTTTACTTTCCAATCTCTTTTCCATTTTTTTAATTGTTTTTCTCTTTTTGTAGCATCAAAACCATTTTCCCATTCTTCAAAATAAATTAACTTATCACAATTATATTTTGCCGTAAAAGAATTTGAATAAACTTTTAGTTTATGTTCTTTAACTCTTTCTATTAAATTATCTGTTACTCCAATGTAAATTACTCCTTTATGTTTATTTGACATAATATAAACAAACCATAATTTCATTTTAAAAATTTAATTTATTTTAAAACTTTTTGCTTTAGAAGAAAGTTTTCTGCTTCCCATATTGAACACAAGATTCCTGCTTTCGCAGGAATTATTTTACCCCTGTGCTGCCAAAACCGCCTGCTCCTCTTGAAGTTTCAGTTAATTCTTCCACTTCAATCCATTCGGCGCGTTCGTATTTAGCAATAATTAATTGGGCAACTCTTTCTCCGTTTTGAATTTCAAAAGCCTGATTGGATAAATTCACCAAAATGACTCCTATTTCTCCGCGGTAATCGGCATCAACCGTTCCGGGGCTATTCAAAACCGTAATTCCGTGTTTGGCCGCCAGTCCGCTTCTTGGTCGCACTTGCGCTTCATAACCTATCGGTAATTCGATAAAAAGACCGGTTTTAACGATGGTTCTGTCTAAAGGCTGTAAGACTATCGATTCGGTTAAATTTGCTCTTAAATCCATTCCTGCCGAAGCTATGGTTTCATAACTTGGTAAAGCATGTTGCGATTTATTGATAATGTTTATTTTCATATTATAAATATTGTTATAAAAACAAATATCCGCTTATTGCGGCGGTTTGCTTTTAGTTTTAAGAAGGCCTATTAAAGTTTCTTTCTCGTTATGGTAAATAAAATAAAGGAACAACAATAATAAACTGATTCCAACAAAGTAATTTTCTCTAAAGCGATAAAAAGAAATCACGGAAAACAAAACCGACAAAC
This sequence comes from Flavobacterium palustre, assembly GCF_014639535.1. Classification (GTDB taxonomy): domain Bacteria; phylum Bacteroidota; class Bacteroidia; order Flavobacteriales; family Flavobacteriaceae; genus Flavobacterium; species Flavobacterium palustre. Next base: position 784,072 of record NZ_BMGA01000001.1, read on the forward strand.
CTAAATAACCTCCAATTTTTTGGAAATCATAAGGAATAGGATAATATTTGTTTCCAAGATAATACGAAATCAACATCATGCTTCCATAAGCCGCCAATGTTGCTATAGCCGAACCTACATAACTCATTGAAGGAATCAACATAAAGTTAAGTACCAAAGTAACAATTGCTCCTACAATAGAAATATAAGCACCCACATAGGTTTTATCAATCAACTTATACCAAACAGAAAGATTCGTATAAATTCCCAAACAGAAATTGGCCAGAATAATCAAAGGAACCACTTTCATCGCTACCCAATAGGATTCGTCGCGAATCATGATGAATTTGAACAAATCAGCAAATACAATCACACTTAACATAATAAACGAACCAAAGATGACAAAATACTTCGTTACCATTGCATAAGTTTTCGGTGCATTCTCATTTTTAGCATGGCTAAAAAAGAATGGCTCAATTCCAAGTGTATAAGCCGTACGATACAAAACCATAAACAAACCTAATTTATAACAGGCTGAATAAACCCCTACTTCATCATCAGCGATACTTTTTGGCAGTAATTTAGACAATAGAATTTTATCAAATTGTTCGTTGATGGCAAAAGCGATTCCGGCTACCAAAATAGGCAATCCATAGACCATCATTCGTTTCCATAGATTAAAATTAATCTTCCATTTTAAGAAAACATAATCCGGTGACAAAACAACAAAAGTCAATAAACTGGCAATAATATTGGCTAAGAAAATATAGCCTACCTGAAAATTCTCAATGTAAAAAGAACCAACGATACCTGTTGGATTCAAATCCGATAATTTAGGCAAGTACACTAAAAACAAAACACTTAGCAAAAGATTGACTAAGACATTTCCAATTTTAATAACAGCATACATTATTGGCCTCTGTAAAGCTCTTAACTTAGAAAAAGGAATAATTACCAAAGCATCCAGAACTAAAATCCAAATGGCATAAGTAATGTATTGTGAGTCGATACCGGACCAATCGGCTAATGTAGTTCGGAATAAAAGAGCTGCAACTAAAAACATCATAGTTGTCCAAAAAATGGAAACCATTGAGGTTTCAACAACCGACTGTTTATCTTCTTCCTTGTTGTAAAATCTAAAAAAGGCCGTTTCCATTCCGTAAGCCAAAATCACATTGAAAAAAATCATCCAGGCAAATATGATGGTGACTTTCCCGTACTCATCTTTGGGAAGCAAATCGGTATATAAGGGCACTAATAGGAAGCTAAACATCCTAGGAACAACCGTAGCAAGTCCGTAAATGGCCGTTTGTTTAAAAAGATTTTTATATAATCCCAAAATATGGTGTTTATTATTTTTTTTACAAAAACAAAAATAACGAAATCTTTGGTTATTCAGTATTCGATTTCTAATGATTATTTTTTCTTTTAATAGTTTAAAATTAACTCATTTAGACTTTTAAAAGTGTTTGATGAACAGGCTATAAAAACAAAAAAAGCGGTTGAAAAAATTCAACCGCCTTAGTATATAAAGTAAATATTCTTAAGCGTTCAATGCTTCTGCTCCACCAACAATCTCTAAGATCTCATTAGTAATCGCAGCCTGACGTGCTTTGTTATACGTTAATTTCAATTGGTTTCTCAACGCAGTTGCATTATCAGTTGCTTTGTGCATAGCCGTCATACGCGCACCGTGCTCAGAAGCAAAAGAATCACGGATTCCTTTGTACAATTGTGTTTTTAATGATTTAGGAATCAATGTCAACACGATTTCTTCTTTTGATGGTTCGAAAATATAATCTCCGGCAGCTACATTTAAATCTGATTTAACAGGAGCTAATGGTAAAAATTGTTCTGTTTGAACGATTTGAGTAGCAGCATTTTTAAATTGATTGTAAACCAATTCGATTCTGTCGTACTCTCCATCAACAAATTTTTGAGTTAATGTTTCAGCAATAGCAGCTACATTATCAAAAGTTAAATCATCAAAAACAGTACTTTGATTAGCAACTACTGTATTGGTTTTACTTAAAACATCATTTCCTTTTTTACCGATGGCAAAAACGTCAACTTGTTTTCCTTCATAAAATGCAGCACGATTTTTAACTTCTTTAATTACATTTGAATTAAAAGCACCGCATAAACCTCTGTTAGAAGTAATAGCTACTAATAAAACTTTTTTGATTTCACGTTGTGTAGTGAATTCTTCTCCTACTCCTCCCTCAAGAGTTGCAGAAAGATTTTGTAATAATTCCGTTAATTTTTCGGCATAAGGGCGCATGGCTGTAATTGCATCCTGAGCTTTTTTAAGCTTAGCTGCAGAAACCATTTTCATCGCCGATGTGATTTGCATCGTAGATGAAACGGAAGTAATTCTATTACGGATTTCCTTTAAATTTGCCATTTTTTTGTAAAAGTTTGGAGTTGGAAGATGGAAGTAGGAAGTTAGATTTTAACTTCTAACTTCCAGCTTCTAACTTTTTTCTTAGTTATATTTTGCAGAAACTTCTTTCGCCACAGCCTCGATTACGTCTGTAATTTCGTCTGTTAATTTTCCGGCTTTCAAAGCATCAAGAGTAGCTCTGTGCTTAGCGTTTAAGAATTCCAAGAAATCTTTCTCGAATTCTTTTACTTTAGCAACAGGAACATTTCTCAATAAGTTTTTAGAACCAGCATAGATAATTGCTACTTGGTCTTCAACAGTATAAGGGTCGTTCAAACCTTGTTTCAAGATTTCAACGTTTCTTTTTCCTTTTTCAATTACGTTTAAAGTAACAGCATCCAAATCAGAACCAAATTTCGCGAAAGCTTCTAATTCACGGAATTGAGCCTGGTCTAATTTTAAAGTACCAGATACTTTTTTCATTGATTTAATTTGAGCATTACCTCCAACACGAGATACAGAGATACCTACGTTGATTGCAGGACGAACCCCAGAGTTGAACAAATCACCATCAAGGAAAATTTGTCCGTCGGTAATAGAGATTACGTTTGTTGGGATATATGCAGAAACGTCACCAGCCTGAGTTTCGATAATTGGTAAAGCTGTTAATGAACCTCCACCTTTAACGATTCCTTTGATAGACTCTGGTAAATCGTTCATGTTTTTAGCAATTCCATCATCAGCGATAACTTTACAAGCACGCTCTAATAAACGAGAGTGTAAGTAGAAAACGTCTCCAGGATATGCCTCACGTCCCGGTGGTCTTCTTAATAAAAGAGATACCTCACGGTAAGCCACAGCTTGTTTAGATAAATCATCATAAACAATTAAAGCCGGACGTCCAGAATCTCTGAAGTATTCTCCGATAGCAGCACCTGCCATAGGAGCATAAACCTGCATTGGAGCAGGGTCAGAAGCATTAGCAGCAACGATAACTGTATAAGCCATTGCTCCTTTTTCTTCTAACATTTTTGCAATTCCTGCTACAGTTGAAGCTTTTTGCCCAATTGCAACATAGATACAGAATACTGGCTTACCAGCATCATAAAATTCTTTTTGATTTAAGATAGTGTCAATACAAACAGTTGATTTACCTGTTTGACGGTCACCAATAACCAACTCACGTTGACCTCTACCAACCGGGATCATAGCATCTACTGCTTTTACACCTGTTTGTAATGGCTCAGTAACTGGTTGACGGAAAACTACTCCAGGAGCTTTTCTTTCCAAAGGCATTTCATATAATTCACCAGCAATTGGTCCTTTTCCATCAATTGGAAAACCAAGAGTGTTTACTACACGTCCTACCATTTGTTCTCCTACTTTAAGAGAAGCAATACGTTGTGTTCTTTTTGCAGTAGAACCTTCTTTGATTCCTGTAGATGGTCCTAAAAGTACCACACCTACGTTATCTTCTTCTAAGTTCAATACAATAGCCTCAAGACCATTTTCAAATTCTACTAACTCTCCGTATTGTACATTTGAAAGCCCGTAAATACGAGCAATACCATCTCCAACTTGAAGTACCGTTCCTACTTCCTCCAGCGTAGCGCCAGATTCAAAACCTTCTACTTGCTTTCTTAATATTGCTGAAATTTCAGCAGGTTTGATTTCCGCCATCTTAATTTATAATTTAGACACTTAATGTGCAATAAAACTAGTTACTTAATTCTCTTTTTAATACTTGTAATCGGTTAGCGATAGAAGCATTGTACTGCTTATCGCCTATTCTTAAAATAAATCCCCCAATGATTGCCGGATCTACTACATTTTTAATTGTTACTTTTTTATCTGACAAAGATTCGATTTTAGCCAAAACTTTAGCTTCTAAACCAGCATCCATAGGGATAGCAGTAGTTACTACAGCTACTTCTAAACCATTAGCCTCATCAAATAATTCAGAATATGCTACTGCAATAGCTTCAAGGATTTCAAATCTTTTATTTTCGAATAATAAATGAAAGAAACCTTTAGTTACACCATTAACATTAGCAAAAACTTCCAATAGTGCATTTTCTTTTACATCAACACTAATAGTTGGACTTTGAATAAACGTATTTAATTCAGAGTTACTTTTAATAGTTGAAGCAATTAAAACCATATCGTTATTAATCTCGTTAGCAACTCCTATTGAGTCTGCCATACTAAGAATCGCTTTTGCGTAACGAATTGCTGCTCTTGTACCTGCCATAATCTTAGTTTAGCTTTACGTCACCTAACATTTTCTCAACTAATTTAGTTTGAGCTTCAGTGTTAGATAATTCGTCTTTCAATAATTTCTCTGCAATACTCAATGACAAAGTAGAAACCTGCAATTTCAATTCAGCCATAGCTGCATTTTTTTCGCTGTTAATTGCTGCTTTAGCCTGCTCAATCATTTTCTCACCTTGTGCCTGAGCTTCACCTTTAGCATCTGCAATCATCTTCTCTTTCATCTCACGAGCTTCTTTCAACATCGCATCACGCTCCGCTCTTGCCTCGTTCAAAATTCTTTGATTGTCAGCTTGCAAATTTTGCATTTCTTTTCTTGCGTTTTCAGCAGATTCTAATGCGTTTTTGATTCCTTCTTCTCTTTCATTAACTGCATCAAGAATAGGTTTCCAAGCGAATTTTTTCAATAATAATATTAATCCAACAAATATTAATACTTGCCAAAAAAACAAACCAAACTCAAACTGATTTATTAACTTTTCCATTATATATAATTCTAAGTTTTATATTCTAAATTTAATCTTGTTGCATTGCTGCAATGTAATGTTTTAATTTTAAAACAATAGTTACAACCAACCGTTGCAACTATTGCTTTTTTTAGTTTTAATTAAGCTGCGAATAAAGCTGCGAAACCAATACCTTCAATAAGTGCAGCAGCGATAAGCATAGCTGTTTGGATTTTTCCTGAAGCTTCTGGTTGACGAGCAATAGCGTCCATTGCTGAACTACCAATTTTACCAATACCTAAACCTGCTCCGATAACGATTAATCCAGCTCCAATAATTTGTGGAATTTCCATGATATATATATTAAAAATTAAACATTCAAATTAATCTTAGATTTTTGACTTCTGATTTTAGATTTATGAAATCTAAATTCTTAAATCTTAAATCTGCTTTTTAGTGGTGCCCTTCTTCGTGGTGGTGTTCTTCAACAGCCGCACCAAAATAAAGTGCCGATAACATTGTGAAAATATAAGCCTGCAAGAATGCAACTAAAATTTCAAGGATAGAAAGTGCAAATGCTAATCCAAAAGATAACGGACTTCCAATCCAGCTTTTAAAGATAAACATTAAAGCAATAATACTCATCAATACAATGTGTCCTGCAAAAATATTCGCGTACAAACGAATCATTAATGAGAAAGGCTTGATGAAAACACCTAACAACTCAATTGGTGCTAAAATAATACGCATTGGTTTTGGCACACCCGGCATCCAGAAAATGTGTCCCCAATAGTTTTTATTAGCTGTTAAGTTTGTAATTAAGAAAGTTAAAAATGCTAATGAGAAAGTAATTGTTAAGTTACCTGTAGCATTAATTCCCAGTGGAGTTAATCCGAAGATATTTAAGAACAATACAAAGAAGAAGATTGTCAATAAATAACTCATGTAGTTTTTGTATTTTTTCTCACCAATGTTTGGAATCGCAATTTCGTCACGAACATATACTACTAATGGTTCAAAAATACGACCTACTCCAGAAGCAATTCCTCCGTTTTTAGCGTAAGATTTAGCCAGACTTGTAAAAATGAAAAACATCAATATAGCAGCGGCAATAATTGAAACTACTGTTTTAGTAATTGAGAAGTCAATAGGACGAACATTGGTAGGGAAACCAGTTTCTTCATTTTCATGAATTGTTCCTGAAGCATCTGTTCTGTAAATTTTACCATCGTGGTGGTTGATAGCATAATAGTTACCTTTAGATTCTGCTACTTCTTTTCCATGGTGGAATTTTGCAGAAGAAAAAACGTGTAATTCATTATTATCCCATAAAATAACCGGTAATGGGAATCCCCAGCTTTCTCCGGTTTCATCATCCTGAGTTAATGAGAAATCATGAGAATCTAAAACGTGGTGACCAATGAACGCTTTAATTTTAGATTTTAAATCTGTTGGTTCAGCATGAGCTCCTTCATGATGCCCTTCGGCTGCTACTTCGTGAGTGGCTTCTACCTTTACTTGTGCCGAATCAACTTCTTGATTTGCAAAACTTACCAATGGAAGACACGCTAAAAATGTTGCTATTATAAATCTAAGTGGTCTCTTTAAAATCACCATAATTACTAAATATGTTATATTTACGTTTCTAAAATTTGGCGCAAAGGTACATTATTATTTAATATCTAAAAGGATATAAAAATATATTTTTTTTAATCTCTCATTAAAGCCTCAAATTTAAGGCTTTTTGCTTAATATTCTTATAGTTACAACTGTCTCAATTGTCAAAAAAAGGACAAATAGTACAAAAAAATTAATCTTCTCTATTCTAATGTCGTAATGACTGATATTTAAAATCGGCTTTAAGAGCAAATAATAGAAAATAAGTTTGCTGCTGGTTAACAACAAAAAAGACATTCCTAACTGATCGAAATTGCGTTTTTTAATCATTAAAAGAATAAAAATGATTAACAGCGACAACAAAAAAAAGATAGCATACAATTTTTCTATGCTGTAATAAAAAGTCTCCTGATTGATTTTAAAAAAATAAAAAACCAACTTATGCACCACATAAGCTACGACTACCGAAATAAATAAAAAAAGAAGGTCTTTGTAATTTTTTAAAATCATAATTGTTGTTTGTCCAAAAATTCATCAAAATTAATTTCCCCGTCTCTAAGAGTGTAATTTTGATAAATTTTAAATAATTTTTTCACCTTTTAGCGACGCGGGGAAAGAAAATTTATTCTTTGTCTTTATTAATCTCGTTTACCTGCCTTATTACATTATATAGTGCTAAGAAGACTCCCACCATAACCAATATTTTATTGTAATAAATCTTAGGATGTGGATGATTTTCGTCGAGCCAGTCGCCCAGATAGGCAAACAAAAAAATAATTACTCCCATTTGTATGGGAATATTAATCAAAGCGAGCCACTTGCCCGGTTTCTTATTGTTGGGCTTCGTTTCCATCATCTATTATACTACTGCTTTCTTTCATGATACAGGAAGCCGAAAAATCGGCTCCGGGTTCTACGGCTAATTTCCCCACGGTAACAGCACCCTGAATACTTGCTTTGGATTTAATATTTAACAATTCAGCTACGGCAATTGTTCCGTTAAATTTTCCTTCAATATCAGCATTTTTACAACTAATGTCTCCCGTAACACTTCCCGTAGGCCCTATGACCAACTTTCCCATTGACTGAAAATTCCCTATCAGTTCGCCGTCTAATCTAAAATCAGCCTTCGAAATAATATCTCCTTTTATGATTGTTCCTTCCACAATTCTGTTGGTTTTTCCTAAAAGGTCGGTGTAGGGTTTTTCTTTTTTATTAAACATCACAATTATTTTTTGGCTTCTAAATAAGACTTTAGGTTTTTCTTAATTTGAACTATTTTATAATTTTCGTTAGAAATAATTATAGGAGCAGTCGTTATTTGGTAACTTGGATTTTCTTTTAAAACACCCGCCACACTACTTGCATATTCCTGCGTGGAAATACCCTGAACGATAACAAAACCTTCGTTCTCAGCATAAGAATTATAAGCCAGATTTAATTTCTGAGCATTCTCTGCATTGATAAATTTGTTAATTTTTTCCTCAATGGCTTTTTTATCAGCAGCAGCATTTGTAGCTACCGGATACAAAATCTTCCAATGGCTTGATACTTTAAAATCAAAATCCATTTGTTCCAATAACGGAATTTGCTCTGCCAGAATAGTATGTGCTTTTTTACCTTCTTCAGTATTTGGATAAGTCGCAGCCACATATTCCAATGCAGTTTTATAAGCAACTAATCCTTTTTGTTTTCCAATGGTATTGGCTTTTAACAGTTCTAATTTAGGCACGACTTCTTCTCCCGAAAACTGATTGATTAATCCGTCCACTTTTGCTGCAACAGCTTCAAACTCTTCGTTGTTATATTGCTGGTACAGTTTTTTGTAAACTTCCTCCGGACTTCCTTCTTCAACAATTACATTGGAATTGTTTAAAATTTGCGCATATCGCGAATATGGATATTGAGCTTTAATCCGGTTTTTGATTTCCTCAGCCTTGTCATTATTGGTAATTTGATAAATTTTATACAAATTATACCAACTCGGAAGCACTAATTTTTCTGCGGGTTGATTGGCTAATAACTGCTCTAATTTTTTGGCAGCTAAATCGTATTCTTTGAACTTTTCTTTATAAATAAGTCCCAACTGATAATAAGCATCATTGCGCTCTTTGGCAATACTGTCAATGGCTGTTGCTGAAACCGGAAGTTGTTGTACATAAAACTCAGCCGTATATTTTGGTTCTGTTACTTTTTCTTTTTCTTTCGAAGTTTCCTCCACTATTGTTTCCTGTTCCTGAACTTCAAGTGAATCTGTAGCGACAGCTACATTAGCATTTAGATTAGTCGATGAAGAAAGCCTCCAAAATCCAGTTGCTGTACGTTTTCCCCAATTTTTCTTAAAGGCAATTTTTCCAAAAGATACCGTTGAAGGGTTGTAAAAATAAAAACTGCTCTCTGCTCCAAGACCAGCCATAGAAGGCGGAGTAAATGCAGCCACAGCTGCTGCTTTTCCATTTGCCGAAACGGCAACATCAGCCGTAGATGATTTACTGTTTCTCTCGATATTCTTTTGCTTTTCGGCTTCTTTTTCCTCTAAAATTCTTTTGGCTTCATCTGACTTTTTTAGTTTTTCGATGTAACCGTTAAAATAAGCCGTTTTTTCGGGTTCAGGTAAGGCAACCACATTCAGAATACTGTCATTTCTGGTAGCTATGTCTTCATAGAAAATTACTTCATCGAGATTTTTACGCACTTTTTCAATATGAATAAATTCTCTGGTTTTAGGATTTAGTTTTACTAAAGTACTGTCGTAATATTTAGCAGCCAATGGATAACGTGCATTTCTAAAATGCATATTTCCAATATTTCTGTAGTCGGACGCTATTAAATAATTATCGGTTTTAGCCTTTTTTAAAGAAGCATTGTAATATTGCAAAGCTTTCTCGTCCTTGCCTTGCTTGTCATAGAAAACGCCCATTTGGTAATTTAAAATATCCAAAAAAGGACGATTTTCACGATTTTCTAAAAGTTTATGGAATTTTTCATCAAAGGCAAATTTATCCCCATTTTGATAATCAAATAATGCCGCTAATCTTGCCTGAGATTGCATCATGTATTTTCTATCGGCTTTTCGATTCATTTTGATAACCGCCTGATAATACTCTTTTGCGATTTCATTCTGACCAATTTCCTCGTGCAGTTGTCCCAGAATAAAACGGTATCTGGCTCTTTCATTATTTCGTCTTGTAAAGATTACGGCTTCTTTCAACTTGACAATGGCACTGTCTTTTTCTTCCAAGTTTAAAAAAGAAGCTGCCAAAAGTGCATTAGCATCAGCCAAAACCTGTTTTTGAGGTTTGTGCTCTTTGATCATTTTGCTAATATTTTTGATCACCAAAGCATCGTTACCCAAACGCATATTGGTTTTTTCACGCCAAATTTTAGCTTCTTCAATTCGGCTGCTATTGGGATATTTGTACAAAATATAATTAAATGCATCCAGCGCCGGAATAAATCGCTGATCGTAGTAACGGGATTTTCCTAACAATAAATAAGCTTCATCAATTTGCGAATTGCGTTCTTTGCCGCCAATATTCATCGAATGTTTTTGAATGGCTTTAGTAGCTTTGGCTTCTGCCAATTTAAAATCGGCATTTTTTGTGGTATCTACTACAATATCTTCGTTGATGTGCATGGGTTCAATAGACAAACGCTCCCAAAAATTATCTTCGTTACTGGCTTCGATGCCTTTAATTCCTTTGTCTAAGCCTATTTGACCGTTGTATAAAATATTGTACTGAGTACTTAAAGCATGTGAATTTCTAGCCAAAAAAGTATCATTTCTAGTAGAACAGGCTACCAAAACACACAAACATCCTAAAGGAATTGAATATTTAAATTTATTGGTTTTCAATGATTCGCAGTTTTTATCATTAAACTTTTAAAAAGTTTTTTTAGTATAATGACTGGTAAAAATACGTTTCTTTTTGAAATATAGAAATTTAAACATCTATTCTTTTCTATTGAATCATTTTACGCTATTAACTTATTGATTTTATATCTTTTGCAAAAAATCAAACCAATTTATATTTTCTGACTGTTCTAAAATGTTCTATTGCAATCATAATTAAATGGAAGGCGTTCAAAAAAAAGTAAAAAGGCATTAACCATTCGATAAATTTTCCCAAAAACGGTTCATTATTATAATGGCGATACAAACGACTATAGCTACTTGAATATACGTAAATAACGCAAAATTGTAAAACAAGAAACCACCAACTCTTTTGAATCAATTTTCCAGAAATTGTTTTTGATTTTGTTTTCGAAATAAAAAATAGACTAATTATTCCGCCAAAACAAAATAAAAAATATACCGAATAAAAAACTAGTTTTACAGTATTATAAACAAATTCTTCTGGATATAACGTTGTAATGATTGCTATTAAAAAACTAAAAATAGCAGCAGCTGGAAACAAGAATTTATATTGACCTTTAAAAAATGAAGAAAACTTTTCCATAACTATTCTTGGAGCTGCAAATTTTCCTGAAGGATTAATTTCTTCCAATTCTCTTTCCCATTTAAGCATAGCTTTAGAAAAAGCAACATCAAAATTAGATTCTTCGGTTTCTAATTCAATATCCGTTACAATATGATCCAGTAATTCCAGTTTAATTTCTTCATAAACCACACCTTTATCTATTAACGTTTGGTCAATAATTGCAATTTGTTCGTTGGTTAATTTCATAGCTCGAAAATTAAAATTCTAATTTTGGATTCACTAAACTCTGCATATTTCTAATAAAATCTTCCAATTCCGAGAGTCGATTGACGGTTTCTTTTTCTCCCGATTCTGTTAGTTTATAATATTTTCGCATACGATTATCTACTTTTTCAATCTCTACATCAAGAAAACCATCGGCTTCCAGTTTATGCAAAGCAGGATAAAGTGCCCCTTCGGTAATATTCAATTCTCCTTGCGTAATAGCTTTTACTTTTTGGGTAATTTCATAACCATACATTTTACCATTTTCTTCTAATAATTTCATGATAATGGTATTTAGACTGCCTTTGTATAATTGTGAGTTTTTCATGATCGCTTTCATTTTGAATAACAAACATACATAAGTTTCTTATACATAACAAATTTAGGTATTAAATTTTTATCTTTTGATTTTAAGAAGCTATTCCGTTTGCTATCTTTGTCAAAAATTATATCACATGCCCAATTTTTTGAAACTCATTATAAAAGAGGTTAAAAGAGAAACCGCCGCTGCCGTTTCGATTCTATTTAATGTACCTGAAGAATTAAAAGACAATTATAAATTCATTGCGGGACAGTACGTAAATATCCGATTAACATTGGACGGAAAAGAAATTCGTCGTGCGTATTCCATTTGTTCTTCGCCTGAAAGTGGCGAATTGCGCATTGCCGTAAAAGCCGTAAAAGATGGTTTGTTTTCTCAATTTGCCAATAGCCAGTTAAAAGCAGGCGATATGCTCGAAGTAGGAAAACCGGAAGGAAAATTTACTTTTGAACCCGATGCACACAAACAAAAAAATTATGTTGCTTTTGTTTCAGGAAGCGGAATCACGCCAGTTTTGTCTATACTGAAATCGGTTTTAAAAAGCGAACCAAAAAGTTCTTTTGTATTGGTTTACGGAAATAAATCGCCTGAAGAAACCATTTTTCACCAGGAATTACATGACTTGCACCTGCAATATGTAAACAGATTGTTTGTGCATTATGTATATAGTCAGGCCAAGGCTGATGAAGCTTTGTTTGGTCGAATTGATAAATCGGTGGTGAATTATGTTTTGAATAACAAACACGCTGCCTTAGAATTTGAAAAGTTCTATTTGTGCGGTCCTGAACAAATGATTGATACGGTTTCGGGAATTTTGAAAGAGAAAAACGTAAAAGATTCGGCCATTAAGTTTGAATTGTTCACGGCATCCGCTTTTGAAAATGAAATCAAAGAGTTGAGCGGACATTCGAAAATTACCATTATGGTGGACGACGAAGAGACGTCTTTCGAAATGTCTCAAAAACAAACCATTCTGGAAGCCGCTTTAAAACAGGGAATCGATGCACCTTATTCCTGCCAGGGCGGAATTTGCAGCAGCTGTCTTTGCCGCGTGACAGAAGGAAGTGCCGAAATGAAGAAAAACTCTATCCTAACCGATAAAGAAATTGCCGAAGGCTTAGTATTAAGCTGTCAGGCTCATCCAACATCAGATACTATCTATGTGGATTATGATGATGTTTAATCAGATGGCAGATTTTAGATTGCAGATTTCAAAAATTAAATATTTAACGAAAACTTCTCTGAAAAGGGAAGTTTTTTGTTTTAAGGATGTTGGGGTTTTTCTTATATTAGCAAAGAGTTTTAAACAAAATATTGATTTTTGTTACATTATTAGTTAACTTTGCTATGGAAAAAATTCGACAAATCATATTTTATCAAGATTACTTTTTGGAGTTTTATAATCTTCAAAACGAAAAAGTTCAAAAGAAAATTGATGAAGTTCTTTTTATGATTACTGTTTTAGAAAGAATTCCTAAAAAATTCTTTGATCATTTGAGCGGAACAAATGGTTTGTATGAAATTAGAATTGAATTTGGAGGCAATATATTTAGAATATTTTGTTGTTTTGACGAAGGCAAACTAATTGTCCTTTTTAATGGTTTCCAAAAGAAATCTCAAAAAACTCCAAAAAGTGAAATAGAGAAAGCGGAAAAACTTAAAGAAGCCTATTTTAAGATAAAAGACAATGAAAAAAGAAAATAACATTACAACTTTTGATGAACTTTTAGAATCCAAATATGGAAAGCCAGGAAGTTCAGAAAGAATCAATTTTGAAATTAAAGCTAAAGCATTTGCAATTGGCGAATTGATAAAAGAAGAGCGCAGACTAGCCCATTTAACTCAACAAGAACTAGCAGATAAAACCGGAACTAAAAAAAGTTTTATCTCAAGAATTGAAAATGGTCATACAGATATTCAACTTTCTACTTTGTATCGATTATTAGAAATTGGATTAGGAAAAAAAATTTCTATTTCAATAGCTTAAAAATTACAAACTAGTGCAAGCATTTTAGTTTGTAAAGATTTAATATCTAATTTTTAATCTATACACACCATGAAATCCATTCGGGAAATATTCAAGAACAATCCTTCGCTTCTGGACGAACCGGAAGTGCAACAACTTATAGATTATTGTGAAGAATTACAAGACGAAATTGTGGAGTTTAAATTTCAAAAAACAGACAATAAAGAACTCGCCATGCTTGATATGCTCAAAGAAGTGATTAAAGGCTGCAACGCCATCGAAAAAGAGCAAATGGAACACGACCGTTATGGTTATCCCGCACCCGATTATCAGGAAACCATTTCGAATCTAAAAAACTATATTTATGAGCGATGTAAAGACGAAAAGATTTATTTGTAAATGAAATTCCAAATTCCAACGGCATAAAAATTAGGATTTACTACAAAAACGCATTCCAAAAGAACATGTTTTTCTGTCTTTTGTTTTCTTCCTTATCATCGCCATAACTAAACCAATCCTTCGTTTTTTCTTCAATCATTGTTCTTAATCCTTTTAAATCATACATTTTTTTGGCTGTAATGGGTTTTATTTCGGAAGCGTTAGTGAATGTTACATCAACTTTAGTAGCAATATAAGAAGTATATAATCGTGGAATGGTAAGTCCTAAAATCATACCCGGCAAACCGGAAATGGAACAAGGACCGCCCGAAATGGTAATGTCATCCGTATAAAAAGCAAATACATATACATCGTCCATGATTTTACCTACGGCTTTTCGGCAATTGTAACCGGCTATTTCCCTGTTTTCATTGGTGATTTTCCATTCAATTTTTGGAATACTATCAGCTATAACAAAATTAGTTCCTACTATTTGTTTTTGCATACTCATAGTTCCGGTTGTAAAATCAAAATACCAGCTGTTTTCTTCATCAGCATCTTTTTCGTGTTTTGGTATTCTTGTTTTTGGACTCCATCTGTCAAATTTGAATAGACTTTTATTATCGGCGAAAGTATAATTGAAATAGGATATTTTCAGGTCAGACAGATTCTCTTTCAGCATCTCGTCCCAACTGTCATTAGACATCGTTTTTTTTAGATTGGTACTTACTTCATATTCAATTACAGCTTTATCTACAAATTGCTGCGCTTGTAATGTGCTTGTAAAAATAAATGCTGCTATAAAAAAAAGTATTGGTTTCATCGTTTGTAAATTATGTATTAGAAGTTATAAGTTGTGAAATTCTCATTGAAATTTCCAGTCGTTACAACTCATTATTTTTTTTCTGTTCCGTTTCCGTTTTTAAAATTCCAGGTAAAGCCTACCATCACATATCTTTTAAGCCTGTCGTTTTGTTCTTCTCCTACAATATTTTCATAATTATATCTGTTTATGCCTACGTTTTGATTCAAAATATCCCGTATCATGATATAAGCCGTAAACTCGTCTTTTTTAAAGGTGCGTTGCAATCTTGCATTCCACAATTGATTACTAAGATTGTCCTGAAAATCAGCCGTTTTTTGTCTGGTATTCAAATTGTAATCGGTAGAAAGTTTCCACTTTTCTCTGAAATAAATTCCGGCATCCAAGCTTAAATTATTGGTGTTAAATGATTTTATTTCATCGTTTTGAGAAGTACGGTTTCGGTTATTTGAAAAACTATTACTTAAACTGAATTCGTATTTCTTTTCTTTGAATTTATTTAAATAAACCGAAAATCCTGAATTCAAATTACTTGAATTATTGAGTTTGTTATTAATACTAAGTACTGATTTATTATAGCTAAGCGACGGATTAAGATTGACACGTAAATCTATTTTTTTTATCTTAAATCCATATCCAAAATAAAAATTACCCGAGAAATTACCGTTTGTGTTTATAGGTGTGGAAATTGTTTTAGCGCTTTCCGGATCTATATCTCTGTTATAGGTAATTAAATTAGAAGTCGTTCTAAAATTAATACTTTGGTAAAAATGCGATTCTGTCAAAATACTATAACTACTGTGCGATATTCTTATATTGTTGCTAAAGGATTGTTTTAAATCCGGATTACCCACAACCTGATTAAAGAAATCCTGATTGTTTCTTAAAGGTTGCAATTGATCTATTGTAGGCTGTCTGGTTGCTCCCTGATAATCAAGACGCAAATTACTGTTGCTTTTGTACTTATAAGTAAAATTGGCAGCCGGGAAAAGATTAGTGTAATTACGCTTGTATTCTTTGTCCATGGTTTGATCTAACAAATCAAATGAAGTAAAACCAAAACCACTTCCAAAACTATAATTGATTTTTTTAGCATTGTAACTCAATTTTATATTGGGCCTGTGAGTTGTTATTTCCTGTTTGAACTGGTTTGATAAAGCATCTACAACCACATCATATTCGCTGGTATCTTCAGAATAATCATAGGTTAGATAATTGCTTTTACCCGTATTATAAGTAAGTTGATAGGCAAATTGTAATGCGAATTGCTTGCTCAACGGCTCGGTATAAGTAACATTTACAGCTAAATTTTGATTTGTTCTCTCTCCTACTTTATTTTGATTCACATCGGTTCTGGAAGCAAAAACACCTCCTTCATAACTTTCGTTGAAAGACTTTAAAAAATTATTTGAATTGGTATTCAGGCTGCTCCAACTCCCGTTTACCGAAAATGTACGACGGGCTTTGGCAAATTTATGTTTAAACAAAATACTCGCAAACAAAGATTCCTTATCCGAATTTGTAGTAAATGTTTTTTGCTGTTTGTTCTTCAGCACTCCATCTGCTCCGGTAGTGGTTCCGTTAGTAAATTCATCACTTTCAGTATCATAAAAATTAGTTCTGGCGGTAAATTTTATAGAGTTTAAAGAATCTAATTTTACATCATAAGTAGCATTTAGTTTAAAATTACTTCTGTTTACATTACTTACTGTAGATGTGTTTTCGTTTAATTGGGTTTCTCCTATTCGTGTTTGGGTAAATCTGGTATTATTGTTATTGTAAATTTGATTATTGAATTTTGGCGACACATTCAATGTTTGTTTATCATTCCACTTGTTGCTGTACTGCAATCCTGCATTAGTGTTTTTGATAAAACCATTTTGAGTATTTATATAAGGTTCTTCGTCATTATTGCCGCCTGTCCATTCATAACTTACATTTCCATCGTCGTCCATATTCATGCTGATATCATCACGACCTCCAAATCGATCGCTATCCTGCCAGCTCAATCCATCCTGCCCGGTATTTCCATTCAATAAAAATGCCGACAGTTTTCTTTTTCCTTTAAAACTGCTAAACATCGAATTGGTGTTATATCGGGAATCTGCATCCGAAAATGGTTCATTTGCCGCATCTATTTTACCAAAATAACCTTTCTTTTTATCTTCCTTTAATTTCAGATTAATTGTTTTTTTAGTTTCACCATCATCAATTCCTGTAAACTCGGCCTGATCGCTTTTCTTATTAAAAACCTGAACTTCTTTCACCGCATCGGCTCTTAAGTTTTTTACCGCCATACCCGGATCATCACCAAAAAATTCTTCGCCATCTACCAATACTTTTTGTACCGTTTCACCCATTGCTTTGATTACTCCATTTTTATCTACCTGTATTCCCGGCAGTTTTTTAAGTAATTCTTCAACGTTAGCATTAGCATCTACTTTAAAATCACTGGCTCTGTAGCTGGTAGTGTCGCCTTTAATTCTGATTGAACCGGCTTTTACAACTACTTCCCGAAGCACTTCTATTTTACTTTTCAAAGCAATATTTCCCAGTTTTATATCGCCTCCGTTAGCAAGTACAGCATCTACATAATCAGCATATTGACTATGCGAAGTCATCAATATATAATTTCCTGATTTTACATCTTTAAAATTAAATTTACCCTGTTGGTCCGATCGGGTAAACTTATATAAAACAGAATCGACAGGAGTAAGTAAAGCCACAACCGAATTATAAACCGGAGTTTTATCTTTACTATCAGTTATAAGACCTGAAATAGTAGCTTTTTGGGAAAATGCTGAAAAAGAGAATAAGAACAAAATTGCAATTGTTAATGTAATTTTTGGCATAAAATAGTTTCTGTTTATATTGTATTAACATCTAAAAAAGCAACTTGATAAAAAAAGTTCCTCTTTTTCCTGAATTAATCCAGAGTTGTAAGACCTAACTCACAGAGAGCCAAAATAGTATTTTTTACACTTATAATTTAAAAGCTATTTGTTAAATAATTGGTAAAATTATTCTTTCAATAAAAAAACTGAGGAAATATCAAGCTTGAGTAAGAATGTAGCCTAATTTACTTATTGACAATTATTTAAAATTTTCACAACGGAATCAACGCTAATGGTACGCATAACATCTTCATAGCCTTCCACTTTTTTATTTCCATATACCGAAGTAGGTAATTTTGGAAACAAATTTCTATCGGCAACCAAGGCATTTTCCAAGGACTGATTAAAAGGCGAAAAACCGGCAAAAGGATGTGTAGCACCCCAAAGTGTTATGACTTTTACGCCAAGCATCGCTGCAATATGAGCGTTTCCGGAATCCATAGAAAGCATCACATCAAGATTGCTAATGAGTTGTAATTCCTGCTGAAATTTGATTTTTCCAGCCATATTGATGACGTTTTCATAAGGTTTCGAAATAGAATCTAAGATTTCAATTTCTTTTTTTCCGCCACCAAAAAGAAGTATTTTATTATCTTGGTTTTGTGCCAATTGTGCAATAACTTCCTGCATTAAATCCAAAGGATACACCTTAGAATCATACTGTGCAAAAGGTGCAATTCCGATTAATTTTTCGTGATTTTCGCCAATTATTTCCAGAATATCAGCATTTAAAACAGCTTTTTCAGGAAATGTTGGATTAGACAAATCAAGCTTGAAACCAAGTTCTTCAAACACTTTTACATGTCTTTCAAACATTGTTGGCAATTGTACGAATACTTTATTTTCGGATCTGGTTAAGGCCTTTTTTCCGGCTCTTCCTTTGTCAACAGAAGCTGTTTTTTTTCCGCTCAAAGCAAAAAGTGTTCTCACAACTTTAGAACGAAGTACATTATGCAAATCGGCAAAAGCATCAATTTTTAACTTTCGTAAATCATTAAACAATCGAATCAGACCCGGAAAGCCTTTATGTCGTTCTTTTTCATCAAAAGCAAAAAAAGTAACATTAGGTATCGATTCGAAAAAAGGTTTAAAAAACGGTCGGGAAATGACCGTTATTTTAATATTAGGATACTGTTTTACAAAAGCCCGTAAAACAGGAACCGTCATAGCAACATCTCCCATTGCGGAGAGTCTCATGACGGCTATATGTTGAATTTTTGAAGTCAACTGACTCTCCAAATTATTTCTTCCCCTGGTACAAAACAGGATTCAATTCATCATCGTTGTACATTTTCATTTGTTTGTACACTTTCATGAATTTATCGCCGTTTTCAATATCCGTCAACAAATCATCAATTGCCGTTGACAAATCAGTTCTTTGTTCTAAAAGTACATTTAGTTTTTCCTGGCATTTATCTCTGTGTTCTTGTGAAGCTTCAGCACGAGTCGCTTCTTCAGTCATGTGATAAATTTTCAATGCTAAAATTGACAAACGGTCAAATGCCCAAGCCGGACTTTCGGAGTTGATTTTAGCATTCTCTTTTACATGAACTTTACTGTATTTTTGAAGAAAATAACTATCAATATATTCCACCATATCCGTACGTTCCTGATTAGAAGCATCGATTCTTCTTTTTAAAGTCAAAGCCGCAACAGGATCAATTTGTGGATCACGAATGATATCTTCAAAATGCCATTGAACCGTATCAATCCAGTTTTTTAAATACAATAAATGCTCGAACTGATCCTTTGGGTAAGGATTATTTATAGGTTGATCCACATTATCAAATTGGTGATAATCTTTTATACTTTGTTCAAAAACGGAATAGGCTAATTTTGAAAACATCTTTATCTTTTTATTTGGACAAAGATACTTTTTATACTTTTATAAAAAAATTAGATTCCAACTTTCTCACTGTCATTTCTAACCAAAATTATTCTGCCATGCAAATTCATTATTTATCTGAAAAAAACAGCATTCTGAACCATTTTCTAGCTGAAATACGTGAGGTTAACATTCATAAAGATGCCATGCGTTTCAGACGAAACATAGAACGCATTGGTGAAATTATTGCCTACGAAATAAGCAAAGATTTAGAATACAAAACCATCGAAATTCAAACACCACTTGGAATCAAAAAAACTACTCAAATTGCCGATTCCGTTGTACTTTGTTCCATTTTGAGAGCGGGTTTGAGCATGCACTTAGGCTTTTTAAATTATTTTGACCAGGCCGAAAACGGATTCATTTCAGCCTACCGATATCATCCAAATAACGACGATTATTTTGAAATAAAAGTCGAATACCAGGCCATTGCCGATATCAATAATAAATGTGTTTTACTAATTGACCCAATGTTGGCTACCGGACAATCCATTGTTGCCGTTTATAACCGATTGATGGAAAGAGGAACACCAAAAAACTTGCACATTGCTGTAACCATTGCCGCTCCTGAAGGTATTGCTTATCTGGAAAAACATTTGCCTGAAAACTGTCATTTATGGATTGGCGCATTAGACGAAAAACTAAATGAGCACAGCTACATTGTTCCCGGACTTGGTGATGCCGGTGACTTAGCTTACGGAATTAAATTATAACTGGGAGAAAAAAGCGAACAAACTACACAATATCAAAACTCCTAAAGCCAATTCCTGATTCAACTTTTGTTGCGGCATTTCGATATGAGCTGTTGCCATCATAGCCAAAGGAGCAATGGTAAACACTAATAAATCATTGCTTTTATTATCTGAAATTACATAAATAATAACTGCTATAAAAAACGCAAACAAAATTTTCTTAAACGAAGTATGCAACAATAATGGTCTGGAAGACAATGTCATTACCATCGAAATAACAAAAAACAAAGCCACTGTTGCATAAATAGACAAGGCTGCATTTTGATAATTATTGGTAAAATAATCTATACTAAAATTAGTTGCAATTCCATTGGTAATATAACTTATGGCATCGGTATTAAATGCTAATGAATACATGGCAAAAATAATTGCTATAGCAAAAAAAGCGATGAAAGGTAAAAGCCAGTTTCTATAATCACCGGAAACATGGGAAATGATAGAAATAAATACTAAAACCAAAAAAATAATACACCAAAAATGAAATAAAGATGCTATAAAAATCCATAAAGAAGCATCAAATATTTTCTCTTTGGATGCTTTTTGAGATTGTAACGAAATCAATCTGCGAAGTGCTAAAAGAATAAAAAAATTAGCAAAAACCAGATTGATATTGTCATAAAGTGTTGGGAAAAAAAGTAGTAACAACAAAAAGAACAATATGCTGTAACCACTGTCTTTGCTGATACTATTTCTTTTAGACACAAAATTAGTAATCAATCCCGAAAACAAAATTACAACTCCTATTACTGATTTTTTTAAAATCAAAACAGCCGAATTTGACCAAGCTAAATCCTGAATTTGATATATAAAATCAAAAAACAATATCAAAAATACTACTAAAGAAAAATTTAATAGTGTAGATTTTTTAAAAACACTTGTAATCATAAGGATATTTTATACTTTTGTGACTGTAAATATACTACTTGTTCAAAAAAGGAAACGAGTTATAGCAAAATTATTATTCGGATAATCATTTTCGTATTTACCCAACAACATTAATAAAATTTTAAATTCTATATCATGAAAGCATTTTTCGAAGGAATACAATCTCTTTTTGTAGATTTTCTTTTCAAACCATTAGATTGGTTACGTTCATTAGAACTAGTTTCTTGGTTTGGCGCAAATTTTCTAAACTGGATTTTTATGATTATTTGTTCAGCAGCAATCGTTTACTGGATTAAACAATTACGTATTTTTGATGATGCCGGAACTGAAAATCAAGATACTACAGCGCACTCTTTCTTAAAATAAGATAGTACAAAACGCTTAAAAATAAAAAAACGTCCCGATTGTAATCGGGACGTTTTTTTATGCTTAAAACTGGTTTCGATTATACTAAATCGAAACCAATGTCTTTTCTGAAATAAACATTTTCCCAGCTAATCTCGGCAACGTTTTTATACGATTGTGCTAAAGCTTCCTGGAAAGAATCTCCATAAGAAGTAATTGCCATCACACGACCACCATTAGTTACTACATTTCCGTTGTCAAATTTTGTTCCTGCATGGAAAACAATAGAGTTTTCAACATTTTCCAAACCTGAAATTACTTTTCCTTTTTCAAAATCTTCAGGATAACCACCAGATACTAACATTACTGTTGTAGCACTTCTAGGATCGATTTTCAATTCAAATTCGTCTAATTTTTCATTGGCTACAGCCAGGAACAATTCTACTAAATCAGATTCTAATCTTGGAACAACTACTTCAGTTTCCGGATCACCCATTCTCACATTATATTCAATTACCAATGGCTCGTTTTTAACATTGATTAACCCAATGAAAACAAATCCTTTGTATGGAATTCCGTCTTTTTGTAAACCTGCAATAGTTGGTTTTACAATACGTGTTTCAATTTTTTCCATCAACACCGCATCAACATAAGGAACCGGAGAAACCGCTCCCATTCCACCTGTATTCAATCCTGTATCGCCTTCACCAATTCGTTTGTAATCTTTGGCAGTTGGTAAAATTTTATAGCTTTTTCCGTCAGTCAGTACAAAACAGCTTAGTTCAATTCCGTCCAAAAACTCTTCGATAACTACTTTTGAACTCGCAGCACCGAATTTTTGTCCAACCAACATATTTCTTAATTCCGATTTAGCTTCTTCTAAATCCTGAATAATCAAAACTCCTTTTCCAGCTGCTAATCCATCAGCTTTCAATACATAAGGCGGTGCTAATGTGGCTAAGAAATCACATCCTTTTTCTACTGTTTCAGCAGTAAAACTATCATAAGCTGCTGTTGGGATATTGTGTTTTACCAAAAATTCTTTGGCAAATTCTTTACTTCCTTCTAATGTTGCTCCTAATTTTGACGGACCAATCACAGGAATATTTTTCAAACTTGCATCGTTCAAGAAAAAGTCATAAATACCTTTTACTAACGGATCTTCAGGACCTACAACAACCATTTCGATGTTTTCTTTGATAACCAAAGCTTTAATCGCTTCAAAATCGGTTACGGCAATCGCTACATTCGTTGCAATTTCAGCAGTTCCGGCATTTCCAGGTGCCATAAAAAGAGTGTCACAAAGCGGACTTTGAACCATTTTCCATGCAAACGCATGCTCTCTTCCTCCTGAACCCAATAGTAATATATTCATGTCTTTTAATTTTAGTTGCAAAAACTCATTTTTTAGAGTGCTGCAAAAATAATTGCTTTTGAACGTAAAAAATAATTATTTATTAAAAAGTTGTCGATTCTCCACGTTTAGTTGTTGTTATAATATTATTTTTGAAGAAATAACCACTTTCATGTTTTCTATTTTCGACATTTCGCTGCAATTAAATGGTTTTCCTATCCGGAAAGCTAAATCCGATTTGGACAAAATAGTAGCACTTTCCACCGAAGAAAAAAAACAATTTATTGAAAATCAAAAACAAGCTATTGTTGAATATCATTTACAAAACAATCCATTTTATCAAAAACTAGTTGGTTCGAAAGAATATAAAAACTGGGAAGATTTACCAGTCCTAAACAAAAGCAATCTTCAATCTCCATTACAAAACCGGCTTTCAAAAGGTTTTTCAGCAAAAAATAGCTATATCAACAAAACTTCGGGTTCCAGTGGTACGCCTTTTATTTTTGCCAAAGACAAATACACTCATGCCTTGACCTGGGCTTCTAATATGTACCGTTTTGGTTGGTTTGGAATCAATTTTAACCGTTCGCTTCAGGCTCGGTTTTATGGCATTCCGTTGGATTTTATTGGATACAAAAAAGAACGATTCAAGGACTTTTTAAGTAAACGTTTTCGATTTCCTGTTTTCGATTTATCTGATTCTGCTTTAGAAAAAGTGCTGAAAAAATTCGAAAAAAATAAATTCGAATACCTCAACGGTTATACCAGTTCGATTGTTTTATTTGCCAAATTTTTACGAAAGCGAAACCTCATCTTAAAAGAAATTTGTCCTACGCTAAAAGTCTGTATGGTCACTTCTGAAATGCTTTTTGAAGACGATAAAATCCTTTTAGAATCCCAATTTGGGATCCCAATTATCAACGAATACGGCGCTTCTGAACTGGATTTAATTGCTTTTGAATCACCGCAAAAAGAATGGCTGGTGAATTCCGAAACCTTATTTGTGGAAATTCTGGACGAGAACAATCGGGTTTTGCCTTGTGGCGAAGCAGGCCGCATTGTGATTACTTCTTTATTCAACAAAGCGCATCCGTTTATTCGTTATGACATTGGCGATATTGGCATTTTAGACGAAAAAAGCACATTGGAAAAGCCAATTTTAAAACAACTTATTGGTCGTACCAATGATGTTGCGTTGCTTCCAAGTGGAAAAAAATCGCCTGGACTGACGTTTTATTATGTTACCAAATCCATTATTGAAGACGACGGAAACGTTAAAGAATTTGTCATCAAACAAACTAAAATTGACAATTTTGAGATTGAATATGTAAGCGAAACTGAATTAGATTTGGTACAAATTCAAAAAATAAAAGAAGCTATTACTTTGTATTTAGAACCCAATTTGCACTTTGCATTTATTAGAAAAAAGACTTTGGAAAGAACCGCCAGAGGAAAATTGAAACAGTTTACTTCTTTCTTATGATGTAAATAAAATCGTATATTAGTATTTTCAAATTATAAAGCGATGAACTCAAATCTTATACTTTCAGATGAAACAATTTCTAATACCATTTACTATATTAGAAATCAAAAAGTGATGCTGGATAGGGATTTAGCAACACTTTACGGCATTGAAACCAGAGTCTTAAAACAAGCGGTAAGAAGAAATCTATCTCGATTTCCAGAAGATTTTATGTTTGAATTGTCTAAAGAAGAATTCGAAAATTGGAGATCACAATTTGTGACCTCCAATTCAGATAAAATGGGCTTGCGTTACGCTCCAATGGCCTTCACAGAACACGGAATTCTAATGTTATCAAGTGTTTTGAACAGCGATAAAGCTATTCAAACGAATATTCAAATTATGCGCATTTTTGTCAAAGTAAGACAAATGCTTCTTGACACTACCGAAATGAAATTAGATATTGTTCAAATTCAAAAAAAACTGGAAAATCAGGGTAAAAATATCGAATTGGTTTTCTCTTATTTAGATGAATTAACCGATAAAAAAGAGAATGATAAACCTCGAACAAAAATCGGATACAAAAAATAATTAAATCTTCTTAGAATAAAATGGTTTTATCACTAATTGCGTAAACAAAAATCCAATCATACAGAAACATGAAACTATAAAATTGAAGCCGTGAAATTGCCTGTAAACTGCAAAATTATACTGGATTAAAGCAATTTTAGAAGTCGAAAGTGAATTTTCCCGAATTCTATAGATAGCTAAACTTTCAGGAACCGGTTTTGCCGTTTTAATCTTTTTTAAAATAGTAAGCCAATGCATCCAATCCTGTCTTTTTCTGATGGTAGAAATGGCAATTTTTCCAAAAAAATCAACATCATAAATTCCAGTCAAATTGCCCACATAATTACAGAAAAACAGCTGTGTATAAGATAAATTTCGTGGTGCTTCTACCCTTTTATTTAATGAATTCCCTTGTTCGTCAATACAATCGTAAAATGAAAAAGTAAACGGTAAATTATTCTTTTGCAGAAAATTAATTTGCTTTTCTAGCTTTTCAGGTTTCCACAAATCATCTGCATCCAAAAAAGCAATGTACTTTCCGATAGCTTTAGAAACTCCAAAATTTCGTGCCACTCCTGTACCTGAATTATTTTCTAACGGATAAAATTGAATTCTTTTATCCGTTAGAAAAGGAGTTATTATCGTTCGGGTTGCATCTGTCGAACCATCGTCAACTAAGATTATTTCCCAATTTTGATAGCTTTGATTTTGGACAGAAATAATAGTATCTGAAATGTATTTCTCAGAATTGAATGTGGGAATAATTACAGATACTAAAGGTCTTTCCATTTTTACTTATATAACTGTCCGCTATTGTACTAATCTCTTTTTAGCCACGAATTCACTAATTGTGGATGAATTAAATGTTCTGAAATTTCACAAATTCTAATTGAATTTGTCAATATTAATGTAATCTAAGAATAATTTATAAAAGAGCAATTCGTGAATTCGTGGCTGAAAATGAAGCTTGGACTGTAAAGCGGATAGTCATATTTACTTAATATAATCCGTAAAGTCTTTATGTTCCTCTTTTGAAAGTTCTTCAGGAGACAAAGATTTAAAATACTCATAAGTAATTTTCATCCCTTCTGCACGACCAACTTTAGCTTCCCAACCTAAAATTTCCTTAGCTTTAGTAGTGTCCGGTTGACGTTGTAACGGATCATTTATTGGCAACGGATGATAAACCACTTTTTGGTTGGTTCCCGTCAATTTGATGATTTCTTCAGCAAAATCTTTAATGGTAATTTCGTCCGGATTTCCAATGTTTACGGGATAAACATAATCAGAATGCAACAAACGGAAAATTCCTTCCACCTGATCATCCACATAGCAAAATGAACGTGTTTGCATTCCATCACCAAAAATAGTTAAATCTTCACCACGCAAAGCCTGACCTATAAACGCCGGAATGACACGTCCGTCATTCAGACGCATTCTTGGTCCATAAGTATTAAAAATACGCACAATACGGGTTTCTACACCATGAAAAGTATGGTAAGCCATGGTTATGGATTCCTGAAAACGTTTGGCTTCGTCATAAACTCCTCTTGGACCTATCGTATTTACGTTTCCGTAATATTCTTCCGTTTGTGGATGTACTAAAGGATCTCCATAAACTTCAGAAGTGGAAGCAATCAAAATTCGTGCTTTTTTTACCCTTGCCAAACCTAACAAATTATGCGTTCCTAACGAACCCACTTTCAGAGTCTGAATTGGAATTTTTAAATAATCAATTGGACTGGCCGGAGAAGCAAAATGCAGAATATAATCCAATTGTCCTGGCACGTGAACAAACTTGGTAATATCATGATGATAAAACTCAAAATGCTCCAATTTGAACAAATGCTCGATATTTTTTAAATCTCCTGTAATGAGATTATCCATTCCGATAACAAAATAACCTTCTTTGATAAAACGATCGCATAAATGAGAACCTAAAAATCCTGCCGCCCCTGTAATCAATATTCTTTTCATAACTATTTCATTGCGAGGAACAAAACAATCTGTTCCTCTTTTTATTCTAAATGATATTAAAAATTTGTTCTAATATTTTAATGGTAATCAAATAAGTAGGTTTTACTCCGGTTGTTCCCAATCCGCCCGAAGCCAGAGTACTTCCCGTTTCCAGTGGATTATCCGATGCGTAATAAGCATAACGCACTTTGACATCTTTAGGAATGCTTTTTCTGATTTTTGAGGCCGATTGTATCGCTTTTTGATAATGCGAACCTTCCATTTCCAATCCGATCACACCCCAGGTCGATTCGTGGAAAAATTTCAGCAAATCTCTATTTTGCAACGAAGTTCCCAAAACGGTAACCATAGAACCTGCAAAAACCGAAATATGATTGCCCTGAAACATTTCGGGAGTTAATTCGTTTTCAAAGAAATAATTATCAGCCGTACCCTCATTGATATGGGCATTAGGAATCATAATATCACCTTTTCCACCTTCAAGAATTCCTGCTTTTCCCATGATTGAAACCGATTGAACATTTAAGAAAATATTCTTTTTATAAGGTTTTAACAACTCATCGACGGTTTCATAGGCTTGTTCGCCAAAAGCATAATCCATTACAATAAGCACCGGTTTTTCTCCTTCAAAATAAGCTTCCGGAAAAGCACTAGTCGCCCAATCGATTTTAGCAGTATCAAAAATTTGAACGTCAATATTCGTTCCTGCCTTTTCCGGTAAGGAAATCATTCCTTGTTTTATAGCTTCTTCAACAACCTTATTTCTGGATCCATTGGCTGTAGATTTACTTAATTCTTCAAAAATTTCAAAATCCGACTTACCTTTGAAGGTGGATTTTAAAGCATTTTTAGCAAAAATAGAATTCATAACCGAGTGCATATTGGCACTGATAATATGAATAGGACGCTCTAAAAGCTGATTTTCTTTTAAAATCTCCTTGATGTTAGTTGCCCATATTTCGCCATGAATATGATGTCCTAAACGCTCTCTGAGAATGGGGCTAAAAGTAATAGTTCTTTTGTCGTTGTGGACCACTTCTTCAATTGCTAGTTTTCCTAACCAAAAAACAATATGTAAAAAACGATCCGGAGCTTCCTCTGAACCAAAATCGTCATAAATATCCAATACATCTTCAAAGGTTCTGCCCAAAATATTGGCCGCATGCGAAATGGCAATTTCTTTTTCGACCAATGTTAATCTTTCATTATGCAAAACCGCCTGCTCTAATTTTTGCCAATCGCGGGAAACTTCACCTCCATCGTCCAGTAAAACGCGGTCTTTTATTTTATGCGATTCGATAAAAATAAACGTCAAATGTGTCAAAATATCGTAAATATCCGAACGACCACGGGTAATTTCGATATTCATTTGTTCGGCATCAATTCGATAACAATTGCGTCTTCTTTTTGGCGGAACTATCGCCTGAAAATGCGATTTAGAATAACCTTCATCCGAAGTCAAATTGATAAAACGACATTCTTCTATGCCTAAAGGCAAACGCTCAATAACATACAAAAGTCCTTTTAATTCGACTTTTTCATCAGCAATATTCCCATAAATTTCAGGGCGTAAAGTCATCAATGCTTCACGCAAAGTATCGCCCGAAACGCCCATCGGTTTGTAAAAACCTCTATTGAACAAATGACGCATGGTAATGTACATTTTTTCAATAGCCGCCGAGGATTCCTGAGCTCTGGTTCTTAATATGTTTTTAGCTTCTTTCATATATTTTGAGATAAAAAATCAGCAATTTTTCGATCATTGGAAAGTCTTGGAATTTTATTTTGTCCTCCTAATTTCCCAATGGATTTCATGTATTCCTGAAAACCATTTTTAGGCACTTTGGTAATAACTACTTTTTGCAGAATATTCCCTACTATCAAATCGTCGTAATAAATATTTTGTTTGCGCATGGCGTTGTCTATCGCTTCCGCAAAATGCTCCAAATTGTCCGGTTCTCCCGAAGCTTCGGGATCAAATTCAATAAACCATTCGTGGTACGGCAATCCGCTGGCAGGATTTATTTGTGGTGCCACCGTAAACTCATTTACCCGAATGTTCGTTCCTTCCATAGCTTCCTGTAAGGCACTTTCCACTTCTTTACCAATAACATGTTCACCAAAAGCCGAAATATAATGTTTAATTCTTCCGGAAACAATCACACGATAAGGTGCTAAAGATGTAAACTGAACGGTATCACCAATATTATAGCCCCAAAGTCCGGCATTAGTAGAAATAATCAACACATAATTCACGCCTAATTCTACTTCACCGATTGTGTAACGTCTGGGATTTTGATTGTAAAATTCTTCGCTCTTGATAAATTCATAGAAAATTCCCGAATTCAATAACAACAACATTCCCTTTTCTTTTTGAGAATCCTGATAGGCAAAAAATCCTTCCGAAGCCGGAAACAATTCAATACTGTCTACTTTTCGACCAATTAGGTTTTCAAATTTGGCACGATATGGTTCGTAATTGACACCGCCGTAAATAAACAAATTGAAGTTTTTGAAAATGTCACCAACAGGCTTCCCTCCTTTTTGATGTAATTTCTCAAAATACATTTGTACCCAGGAAGGAATCCCCGAAATCACCGTCATATTCTCATCAAAAGTTTCTTCGACAATGGCATCAATCTTTGCTTCCCAATCTTCCATGCAATTAGTTTCCCAGGAAGGCATTCGGTTTTTTTGCAAATATCTTGGAACAAAATGCGCCACAATTCCTGAAAGTCGCCCAAATTTAATTCCGTGTTTTTCTTCTAAAATGGGACTTCCCTGCAAAAAAATCATTTTTCCATCTACAAAATCGGCTTTGCCGGTTTCATGAATATAACTCAAAATCGCATTTCGGGCCGCTTCAATATGATAGGGCATAGATTCTTTGGTAAGCGGAATGTATTTAGCCCCGGATGTAGTTCCCGAAGTTTTGGCAAAATACAAGGGTTTGCCTTTCCACAACACATTTTCCTCTCCTTTAACTACTTTTTCAACATAGGGTTTTAAATCTTCATAATCACGAATGGGAACCTGTTTTGCAAAATCGGCAGCGGTTTTAATCTGGTCAAAATGATGGTCTTTCCCAAATTGTGTTTGTTGTGCGTCTTTTATCAATGATTCAAAAACCGCCTGTTGAGTCACAATAGGATTTTTTGCCCAAAGCTGTGTTTTTTTATAAATATTTTTAGCAAATAGTTTTGCCGCTATTGATTTGATTGACATTTCGTTTTGCTGATTATAATTTGTTAAAGAAAAATGGATTTAGTTCATAAAATCAAATACCTATTTCTTCTTTTTTACCGTAGATTGTTGCGCTTTTTTCTCTTCTTTTTCCACTTCGGCTCTCAGTTCTAATTCTTCTTCAGAAGGCGATAAATCTGCTTTTGGAATAGTATCTGTGGTTGCTGCTAAAATGGAATCTTTATTAAATTTAGCATAATCTAACTCACCTGTTAATACTTTTTGTATGGATGAAATATAAGCCTGATTTTTCTTTAAAACGTTAGTCAGAGAATCCGATTTTAAAGCCAGCTCGGCAGCGTCTTTTTTTAATTGAGTAGAAGAATAACCCGGAATGAATTCGCGCAAAGGCGTAAAAGCGATGATAAAAGTAGTTACCGAAATCAGGAAAATAGCTCCTAATGATGCTACCACAAAAACATTCATTAAAGTCAGTTTTAAAGAAAAAGTTTCCTCAAAAGTATCTTCATTCAAAATAACCAATCGGTTTTTAGTGAATAATTTACTGTGAAGTTTCTTTCTTTTTAATCTTTTCCCCGACATGATTTTTCTTTATTTCACAAATATAATAATTAATGTCAATCAATGTACGCTACAGCTATTAGCTAATGATTATAAATATTTGAAAAAAATTAAATAATTTTTAACGTTATCTAAATTAAATAATTGGGAGAAATTGAATCCTTATTAATTTATTCTATTTACATTTGCATCGAGATTTATTACAAATTTGCTTAGGCATAAATTATTCAATCATGGGAAGATTTGGTATTACAGAAATCCTGGTTATATTGGCAGTTGTTTTGTTACTTTTTGGAGGTAAAAAAATTCCGGAATTAATGAAAGGTTTAGGAAGCGGAATCAAAGAATTTAAAAATGCCGCAAAAGAAGATCAACAACCAGCTGATAAAAAAGAAGAAAACAAAGAAGAAGAAACTAAATAAGAAATTCTATTTTTTATTAGAAAATCCCAAAATCCATTATAATAATGGACTTTGGGATTTTTTTATTTTGGAATTTTACAAAATCATTGTCAGCTGAATACGCTTTCTGTCTTCATCCACTTCAGTCACTTTTACCTGAACGTGCTGGTGTAACTTTACCACTTCGTTTACATCGCTTACAAAGCCTGCTTTGAGCTGAGAAATGTGTACCAAACCGCTTTCCTTGATTCCAATATCCACAAAACAACCAAAATTGGTAATGTTATTGACAATTCCGGGTAAAACCATTCCTGTTTTTACATCTTTAATCGATTTTACATTGGCATCAAATTCGAAAACTTTAGCTGCTTTTCTAGGATCTAATCCCGGTTTCTCTAATTCTTTGATAATATCTTTTAAAGTTAACAAACCTATCTCGGTCGTGATGTAATTTTCAACTTTTATTAAGGCCGTTTTTTCTTTGTTGGCAATCAAATCAGTTACTTTTAACTTTAAATCTTTAGCCATTTTTTCGACAATTGGATAAGCTTCGGGATGTACAGCCGAATTATCCAACGGATTTTTGGCATTCGCAATTCGGATAAATGCCGCTCCCTGCTGAAAGGCTTTATCTCCCAAACGAGGTACTTTTTTTAATTGTTTTCTATCTTCAAAAGGACCGTTTTCAGAACGGTATTGCACAATATTTTCGGCCAGCTTCTCTCCTATTCCACTCACATAACTCAACAAATGTTTACTGGCTGTGTTGATATTTACTCCAACAGAATTCACGCAACGAATCACTGTAGTATCTAATTCTTCTTTCAACTTAGTCTGATCCACATCATGCTGATATTGGCCTACGCCAATGGCTTTAGGATCTATTTTTACCAATTCTGCCAAAGGATCACTCAATCGACGACCAATAGAAACCGAACCACGAACCGTTACATCATAATTTGGAAATTCTTCACGGGCCGTTTTAGAAGCTGAATACACCGAAGCTCCAGCCTCAGAAACTATAAAAACCTGAACCGGCTTATCAAAAGCAATTTTTTTAATGAAGAATTCCGTTTCTCTCGAAGCCGTTCCGTTTCCAATTGAAATGGCATCAATTTGATACGCATTCACCATGGATTTTATCTTTTTCATTGCCATTGCACTTTCGTTCTGCGGTGCATGTGGATAAATGGTTTCGTTGTATAATAAATCCCCTTTTTCATCCAGACAAACCACTTTACAACCACTTCTAAAACCCGGATCAATAGCTAAAATTCGTTTTTCACCTAAAGGTGGCGCCAACAATAATTGTCCCAAATTATTAGCAAAAACCTGAATAGAATTTCCGTCAGCCTTGGCTTTCGCCTCCTGTAAAATTTCATTGGATATAGCCGGTTGCAATAATCGTTTATAACTGTCCTCAATAGCCAATTGTACATGAGGTGTACAATTATTTTGTCCTTTTAGCACTAATTCGTCAATAATATCATAAGCTTCATTAATATCTGTTTCGACTTTAAACTTGATAAAACCTTCATTTTCGGCACGTAACATCGCCATCAATCTATGAGCCGGTGCTTTCGAAATTGGTTCTGACCAATCAAAATACTGACTGAATTTTTGTGCTCCCTCCTCCTCTTTTTTCGATTTTACAACCTTTGTTGAAATCGTTGCTTTTCGCTGATACAATCGACGCAGTTGTTTACGAACAAAGATATTTTCGTTAATCCATTCGGCAATAATATCTCTCGCGCCTTGCAAAGCGGCATCTTCATTAATTACATTTTCGTTCAAATATTTTGATGCCAGGAAATCAATATCATCATTATTTTGTGCCATGATAACTTTAGCCAAAGGTTCCAAACCATTTTCACGGGCAACATCGGCTTTGGTGCGTTTTTTCTTTTTATATGGCAAATACAAATCTTCTATATCCTGTAAATCAAAACTTTGCTCTATTTTTTGTTTCAATTCAGGTGAAAGTACGTTTTGATCTTCAATTGATTTTAAAATGGCTTCTTTTCGTTTTACGATAGTTTCATACTCTTTTTGCAGTTTCGCAATTTGCTCAATTACCGTTTCGTCCAAATTTCCGGTCATATCTTTTCGATAACGAGAAATAAAAGGAATGGTACAATCTTCTTCCAATAATTGAACTGTTTTTTGAATGTTTATAGCTGCTGTGTTAACAGACTTGGCGATGAATTGTATGTTAGTCATTTTGATATTTTTCGAACAGCTAAAATAATATCTTTGGAACTTAATTTGAGCTTAATGACTATTTTATTGTATTATTTTTTAGTGTTAAATTTTTTTACATTTTTCCAAATTGCTTTTGATAAATGGCAAGTTAAAAAAGGAAAAAAAAGAATTCCAGAACGCACTCTTTTAAGTTTTACCTTTTTTGGAGGAACGATAGGTTCTGGATTAGCAATGTTGATTTTTAGACATAAAACGGCTAAAACAAATTATTTATGGAAGTTTTGGACTATTGTTTTTATTCAAATTGCAATAATTTATCTCAGTTTTCATTTTGAAATTTTAGACTATAAAATCTAAATAATTACTCTTGTTAATCACTTCAAAACCAGCTTCCGGATAGGCTTTGGCGAAAGCGGTAGGAATTTTTGCTTTTCGGTTTTCATTCCATTTGAATTCATAGCCGTGTAAAATACCGTTTTCTTCTTCTAACCAATCTAGTTCTTGTTGATCATAAGTGCGCCAAAAATAATTTGAAATCACTTTTTGGGTATAGTTTTGAAATTTAATTCGTTCTGAAGCCAAGTAATTTTCCCATAATGAACCTACATCAATTCTCGAATCCAAACGACTAAAATTAGCAATTATAGCATTTCGGATACCATTATCATAAAAATACCATCGGTTCGATTTAGTAATTTCCTTGCGTAAATTTCTACTGAAACCGGGTACTTTATAAATAACAAAAACTTTAGAAAGTAAATCCAAATAACTTTCGACCGTATTTTTAGAAATACCCAATTGTTTCGCTAATTCCTGCAAAGACACTTCCTGCCCTACCTGAAAAGCAATTAATTTTAATAAATCCAGAATTTTATTGGATTGCTTAATACCTTCATAAACCAAAATATCTTTCAATAAATAGGAATTCACAATCTCTTTTAAATAATTGATTTTATCATCCCAATCCGGGTATTGTTCCAGTTCTGGATAAGAGCCAAAAAGCAATCGTTCTTCCAATTTTTGAGTGGTTTCTTTGAAATTTTCATACTTCGCAAACTCCATTTGAGCTAATGGAAATAAATAAATGGTGTTTTTTCTGCCTACTAAAGGTTCGCCCAACTTATTGGATAAATCAAAAACCGAAGATCCGGTAGCAATAACTTTTATATCCTCAATAGTATCTACAATCAATTTTAAAATCAATCCTATTTCAGGAATATTTTGTGCTTCGTCAATAACTAACAATTTTACATTAGCTAAAAGACGTTTATAATTAACAACTGAACGCTCCTGTAGTAAAGCAGCATCTTGAATATCTTCGCCATTTAATTGTAAATAATCTTCTTTTGGAATTGTAGCAAGATAATTTTTAATGAAAGCTGTTTTGCCCACACGCCTTGCACCCAATAAAATCAATACTTTATTAGGTAAAACCTTTTTGGAAAACACTGTATCTATTCCTCTTTCTAAAAAATTCATCGTCTTGAATTTTAAATATTTAGATACAAATATAGTTAAAAAATGTAAATTCAGTCAGTACATTGACTGAATTAATGTAAATTCAGTCAATGTACTGACTGAATTTACATTAATTCAGTCAGTAGAAAACAAAAAAAGCCCGGTTAAAACCGAGCTTATACTATATAATTGGTGCGAAGCACCGCGATTTTTTTTAATTATTGACAAGCAATTTTATCTACTCTATTTTGATGTCTTCCACCTTCAAAAGCAGTTTCTAAGAAAGTCTCCACAATTTCAACAGCTTGTTGAATTGATGTATAACGTGCCGGAATACTCACAACATTAGCATCGTTATGCAAACGTGTTAAATAAGCAATTTCTTTTGTCCAACATAAACCAGCTCTAACTCCGGCGTGTTTATTAACAGTCATCGCTATTCCGTTACCGCTTCCGCAAATAACAATTCCAAAATCAGCTTTTCCTTCTTCAACATCACTAGCAACAGGATGACCAAAATCAGGATAATCTACAGAAGACTCTGTATCAGTTCCATAATTAGTTACCTGATGTCCTTTTGATTCTAAATATTGAACAATTGCTTTTTTATATTCTGGTCCTGCGTGATCGTTTCCTATTGAAATTTTCATTTTATATGTATTTAATTTGCAGCAAATTTACCAAAACTAATTTGTATTTTATTGTTTATTTAAAATAAGGGAAATTAACAAGCTATTTTTAACTTATAATTAGCACATTTTGAGCTAGATAAGTACTTTATTAACATTTATGATAATTTATAAATTACTGTAAATCAATTAGTATCCTATAATTAATTTGTTAAAATTTTAAATTGTTAATAGCAATTCATAATTAGCTGATTTTCAAATAACTTTAATTTAACATAAAATGTTAATAAGTATAGAAAGAAAATTAGAAGTTTTTTTTGCTTGAAAAGAAAAAATTTATAATCAAAAACCGGGATTAAAAAACCAAACAAAGTTTCCTGAATTTTTAGAATAGTTATCAATATTCAAAATTGAGGTTATTAACATTTATTAACAACGAACTTATTTACAATTTAAATTAATTTCAGGTTATCAACGGTTGTTAATTACAATTTAAAAATCCTTAAAAATTAAATATTTAGCTAAAAATAACTATGTTAATAACTCTTGATAACGAAGGAAAACTTCATTTAAAAACAAATTCTAAAAAAATTATTGCGGCTATTAACACACTATAATAACAATAAATATTTTTTTAAATTTTAAAATTTCTTTTTTATAATAATAGTATATGTTGACAACTTTGAAAAATTAAACAATTTTTAGATTGTTATCGTTTCTCATTTCTTCAAGAATTGCTTTTACAGTTTCAAAATCGTTAGGATGAATTTTCAATTTGATTCCGCCTAAAGCTGTGGAATACATCGGAGCGATGGAAGACATGATTTCGTTTTCAAAATAATATTGAAGCCCTTCCTGATCTAAACGATGTTTCAGGATTTCTATTTCATGAATGTAATCAAAAGTAGCGATAATGATAAAAGCTTCCATATTGAATTGTTTTACAAAGTTGGAACTATTGTATTACGTTATATTTTATTTAAAACTGACTCTTTTCTTTAGAACTGGCTAACTATTTCGTAATTTTCGACTTTTAAGAAAAGACGTATGGGAAAAAGATTAAGAAAGCCTGCTAAGAAAGAGAAAAATTTCTCTGATAAAATTATAAAAATATTATCTAACAGTGCTAATAAAGCCTTTAATTATAAGCAAATAGCAGCTATTTTAGATAAAGATGATACTCAAAGCAGAAATCAGATTATTAAAGATTTAAAGATTCTTGCTGCTGAAAAGAAAATTACAGAATCGGAACCGGGAAAATATTTAATCAAAGCCGTAAGTCAGGACTATTACGAAGGAACGATTGATATGACCAGTCGTAAAACGGCTTATTTTATTTGTGATGAATTTGAAGAAGATATTTTTATTCCAACGAATAATTTAAATCGTGCTTTAGACAAAGACAAAGTAAGCGTTTATGTTTATAATAGAAGAAAGGGAAGACGTGCTGAAGGTGAGGTTATTAAAGTTTTAGAAAGAGCTAAAACTGATTTTGTTGGCGTAATTGATATTCAAAAAAACTTTGCTTTTGTTTCGACTGCCAATCCAAAAATGTACACTGATATTTTTATTCCAAAAGATAATTTAGGAGAGGCAAAGGATGGGGATGTGGTATTGGTTCATATCGAAGATTGGCCTAAAAGAGCCGATAGCCCTTTTGGA
The DNA here is from genome assembly GCF_014639535.1 of Flavobacterium palustre. GTDB lineage: Bacteria > Bacteroidota > Bacteroidia > Flavobacteriales > Flavobacteriaceae > Flavobacterium > Flavobacterium palustre. The sequence goes on from NZ_BMGA01000001.1 coordinate 821,204, forward strand.
AAAGTGACTAAAGTTCTGGGAAGACCAGGAGAACATGATACTGAAATTCATGCAATTTTAGCCGAATATGGTTTGCCTGCTGAATTTCCAATTGAAGTTGAAACTTATGCTCAAAAAATTGATACTTCGATATCTGAGGCTGAAATTGCTAAGCGTCGCGATATGCGAGACACTCTTACTTTTACTATTGATCCTAAAGACGCAAAGGATTTTGATGATGCGCTTTCATTTAAAAAATTAGAAAATGGAAACTACGAAATAGGTATTCATATCGCTGATGTTTCGCACTATCTGGAAGAAGGAACTATCCTTGATGATGAAGCGTATCAAAGAGCCACTTCAGTATATTTGGTAGATAGAGTAGTGCCAATGCTGCCTGAAGTGTTGTCTAATTTTGCCTGTTCGTTACGTCCGCAGGAAGAGAAATATACTTTTTCAGCTGTTTTCGAAATTACCGAAAAATGCCAGGTGGTTAATCAATGGTTTGGTCGAACAGTAATCTATTCTGATCAGCGATTTGCTTATGAAGAAGCACAATACATTATAGAAACTAAAAACGATGTGATTCCGGAAGAAATTTCATTAACCGGAGCTTCTTATCAGGTTTCTCCAGAAATTGTCTCAGCAACGCTTAAATTGGACGAATTAGCTAAAATTTTCCGCAAAAGAAGAATGAATGAAGGAGCTATTTCATTTGATAAGGTTGAAGTAAAATTCAATTTGGATGCCGAAGGTGAACCGGAAGGCGTTTATTTTAAAATAGCTAAGGATGCCAATCATCTGATTGAAGAATTTATGCTTTTGGCTAATAGGAGAGTAGCAGAATTTATAGGTAAACAAAAGAAAACCTTTGTTTATCGAATTCACGACGAACCAAATGAAGATAAATTAATTGCTATGCAAAATGTAATTGCAAAGTTTGGTTATAAAATTGATTTCCGAAATCCGGGTGATATTTCCAAATCGTTGAACAAACTGATGGAAGATGTAAGCGGAAAAAAAGAACAAAATTTAATTGATACACTGGCAATCAGAAGTATGAGTAAAGCCAAATATTCTACGGATAATATTGGTCATTACGGATTAGCTTTTGAATATTATTCTCATTTTACTTCGCCTATTCGTCGTTATCCTGACGTTATGGTACATCGTTTGTTACAGTATTATTTAGATGGTGGAAAATCTGCAGATGAGGAATTGTTTGAAACTAAATGTTTGCATTGTTCTACGATGGAAGGTTTAGCTACCAATGCCGAAAGAGATTCTATCAAATACATGCAGGTAAAATACATGCAGGATCATCAGGATCAGGAATTTTTAGGTGTTATTTCGGGTGTAACTGAGTGGGGAATTTATGTTGAAATTATCGAAAATAAATGTGAAGGAATGATCAGAACCAGAGACATCAAAGAAGATTATTATACTTTCGATGAGAAACAATATGCCTTGGTTGGAGCAACTTCAAACAAATTATTACAATTAGGAGACGAAATTTACGTTAAGGTTAAAAATGCCGATTTAGTTAAAAAACAATTGGATTTTAATTTTTTAAGAAGATCAGAAGAAACAGTAAATTAATGAAAAAGAAAATGAAGAAATTATTTTTAGTAGCAATTGCAATTGTATCACAAACTACATTTGCTCAGGTAACCAAAAAATTAGGCGATTTTAATGCCGTAAAAGTATTTGATAAACTTACAGTGAAATTAATAGCTTCCACTGAAAATAAGGTGGTTATTAGTGGAACCAGAGAGAAAGAAGTAGAGGTAGTCAATAACAATGGCGAATTAAAATTAAGAATGCCTTTCCCTAAATTATTATCCGGAGATGACATTTCAATAAAATTGTATTACAAAAATATTGATGATATTTCGGCTAATGAAGGTGCTGTAGTTTCCAGTGATGCTGTTTTTAAACAAACTATTTTTGATTTAAGTGCTAAAGAAGGAGCAAAAATTAATTTAAAAGTTGATGCTCAAAAAGTAAATGTAAAAGCGGTAACCGGTGGAGTGATTGAATTGAGTGGAGCTGCCGCTAATCAGGATGTGGTTATCATGTCAGGTGGTATATTGAAAGCCAGAAATTTACATACTTCTCAAACTACTGTAAATCTCTCAGCCGGAGGAAATGCCGAGATTTATGCCAGTACTTTAGTGGATGCAAAAGTAAAAGCAGGAGGGACAGTTTCTATCTATGGAAAACCAAAGCAAATCAATCAACAAACAATTTTAGGAGGAAAAATCGAAGAAAAAGAATAAAAAAGATGTATTTTTATTCGATAAAATTCTAAAATTAATGATTAACGATATTTTATCGGGTATTCCCTGGGGAATTTTCCTGAGTTTTATGATTGGTCCTGTTTTTTTTATTTTACTGGAAACCAGTATTGTAAAAGGATTCAGGGCCGCTCTTGTTTTTGATTTAGGAGTAGTTTCGGGAGATATTATTTTTATTGCAATTGCTTATTTAGGGAGTTTTAGGTTGATTCAAAGTCTAAAAGATAAACCGGCTCTTTTTATTTTTGGAGGTATTTTAATGCTGGCTTACGGAGTGATTTCGTATATCGGTTTACACAAAGAAAAACGAATTAATACCAAAAAAATAGATAATGAAATCATTAAAAAAGACTATTTAGGTTTGTTTGTAAAAGGTCTTTTTTTGAATGTTATCAACATTGGTGTTTTAGGTTTTTGGCTGGCTGTAATTATTTCTGTCGGACCTAAATTAGATATGAAAACATCCAGAATGATGACTTTTTTTAGCACTGTAATTATCAGTTATCTATTAGTTGATTGCATTAAAATACTATTAGCTAAACAATTACAGTCTAAAATGACTCCGGGAAATATTCTCAGAATTAAAAAAGGAATCAGTATTGTTTTAATGATTTTTGGGATTGTTTTAATGATTCAGGGTTGGTTTCCAAAAGAAAAAGAAATGGTAAAACAGGCTTTTGAGAATATAGAAAAGTAATATAAAATTCATAATTAAACCGTTCTAATTGAGCGGTTTTTTTATGTCATTGCGAGCGTAGCGAAGCAATCACATAGCGTGAATAATAAAGTAGGATTGCTTCGCTGCGCTCGCAATGACTAAACATAAAAAAAAAGAGACACATTTCTGTATCTCTTTTTGAGGCATCGTCCGGATTCGAACCGGAGTAGGAGCTTTTGCAGAGCCCAGCCTAGCCGCTCGGCCACGACGCCATTGTTTTTATGGATTGCAAAGGTAATATAAAATAAACAAAAAGCAAATCCCAAATTCCAAAATAATACAATTATGTATTTTATTTAGAATTTGGGATTTTAGAATTTAATTTCTGCTTTCTTCTAATATAATGGTAACTGATTCAACATCACCACCAATAGGGGGATTGATTTTAGAAACTTCAACAGTAGTTTTCATTACCATTGGAAGTTCGGCTAAAACCCTTGTGTTAATTCTTTTGGCAACATGTTCTAATAATTGGGAACGAATAGCCATTTCTTCGACTACAATTTGGTTCAAATGAACATAATCCACAGTATCAGCTAAGTTATCTGATTGGGTAGATTGTTGTAAATTGGCTTTAATTTCTAAGTTAACTGTGTATTCAGAACCTATTTTTCCTTCTTCAACTAAACAGCCATGATAGGAAAAAGTGCGGATATTTTTTAATTTAATAGTTTGCATGTATATGTTTTATTTTGTTGAAAAGTGCAAATATATTTGAAATTTATAGATTTTAAGCAAATAAGCAATTCTATGAATTCTTATTTAATGAACTATTTTGATAACTTTGTTGTTTTAAATCTAAGACATGTCAACCGAAGAAAAATCACTGCATTTTATAGAACAAATTATCGAAGAAAACCTAACTAATGGTTTTCCACAAAATAAATTAAGATTTCGTTTTCCACCAGAGCCTAATGGGTATTTACATATTGGACATGCTAAATCAATTTGTTTGAATTTTGGTTTAGGCTTAAAGTACAATGCACCGGTAAATTTACGTTTTGATGATACTAATCCTGCCAAGGAAGAACAGGAATATGTAGATGCTATTAAAGAAGATTTGCAATGGTTAGGATTCCAATGGGATAAGGAATTATATGCTTCTGATTATTTCCAACAATTGTATGACTGGGCCATTTTATTGATTAAAAACGGTAAAGCTTATATTGACAGTCAATCTTCTGAGGCTATGGCGGAACAAAAAGGTACACCTTCCCAGCCTGGAATTGATAGCCCGTATAGAAATCGTTCTATAGAAGAGAATTTAGCTCTTTTCGAAGGAATGAAAAACGGTGATTTTGAAGAAGGAACCCATGTTTTGAGAGCTAAAATTGATATGGCTTCTTCTAATATGTTGATGCGTGATCCTATTATGTATCGCGTTTTACACAAAGAACATCATAGAACGGGAGATGATTGGTGTATTTATCCAATGTATGATTATACTCATGGAGAAAGTGATTATTTAGAGCAAATTTCGCACTCTATTTGTACACTGGAATTTGTGATGCACAGGGAGTTATACAACTGGTTTTTAGATCAAATTTATGATGAAAATTTAGTTAGACCACATCAATACGAATTTGCTCGTTTGAACCTGAATTATACAGTTATGAGTAAAAGAAAACTGTTACAATTAGTTCAGGAAAATGTAGTAAACGGTTGGGATGATCCAAGAATGCCAACTATTTCTGGTTTAAGAAGAAGAGGTTATACAGCTGCTTCTATTAGAAAATTCTGTGACAATATTGGAGTTGCAAAGCGAGAAAATATTATAGATTTTTCTTTATTAGAGTTTTGTTTAAGAGATGATTTGAATAAAACTGCGCCTCGTGTAATGGCGGTTTTAGATCCTGTTAAAGTTATTATTACTAATTATCCTGAAGGAAAAGAAGAACTTTTGGATGCCGAAAATAATCAGGAAGATGAAACTGCAGGTTACAGAAAAGTACCTTTTTCTAAAGAATTATACATCGAAAGAGAAGACTTTTTAGAAGAGGCTCCGGCTAAATTTTTCCGTTTGAGTTTGGGTAATGAAGTACGTCTTAAAAATGCTTATATCATTAAAGGAGAAAGTGTTGTAAAAGATGCTGATGGAAATATTACCGAAATTCATGTAACTTATGATACGGATTCGTTAAGTGGAAGTGGGACAGAAGCTTCTAAACGTAAAGTAGCAGGAACTTTACATTGGGTTTCTATACAGCATGCGGTAGAAGCAGAAGTTCGTTTGTACGATCGTTTGTTTATTGATGAGGCACCAGACAGCCATAAAGAGAAAAACTTTTTAGAATTTATCAATCCAAATTCGCTTGTAATTATAAAAGGATTTGTGGAACCAAGCTTATCTACAGCTGTTTCGGGAGATAAATTCCAGTTTCAACGTTTGGGTTATTTTAATGTTGATAAGGATTCAAGTTCTTCTAAATTAGTATTTAACAAGACTGTAGGTTTAAAAGATGCCTGGGAAGAAAAAGGTAAAAAAGACAGTAATAGCATTAATAATGCGCTGAAAGACATTAATAAATATTTTAAAGTTGGTACACGCGAAGAGCGAATTGCAATCAGACAAGCAATAGGAGAGACCTTAGCAGGAATTTCTAATTACAGTTTATTGCAAAATTCATTCAAGAAGAATATTAATAATAACAAAAGTTCATTGTTGTTTGCTAATTTAATTCTGAAATATGCTCCTTTAAAATCTTCCGATTATGATAAAGAAGAACTTTCAAAATTATTTTCAATGTCATTAAGAAGTGAATCTACTTTTGTTCGTTCCAGAACTATTTTAAATTTAAACAAATTAGATTTTGATTCGGAGTTCAAAAATTCCTTTAAAGATGAAATTTTAAAATTAAAATCAAATCCTCCTAAAAGTTCTACCGATAGAGAAATGGAATTTATAGAAGAATTTTTAAAATAAATTATAACTATCAAAAAGCGCTTAATTAGCGCTTTTTTTTATTATTATAAAAATCTATTTTTTATAAAATAACTATAGAATTTTATAATTAAAAACAGCTTTCATATTTTAGTTTTAAGCCATTTTTTTAAATGATTTAATAAAATAGTCGTCTTTTAATTTTTAGTTAAACAGAAAGCTTGATTTTAATTTTTACTGTTTTTTTATCTTCTTTTGATGCTTCATTAAGAAAATTGAATTGATGATGCTGTTGTTTTGGTTTATTGCTACTTTTTACAATTGAATTTTTGAGTTTGGATATTTTTATAATCTTTATAAGATAAAAAAATATTGGAAGTTTTTTTATAATAAATTTTTAAACTTTTAGTTTTAAATTTATTAGTATCTTTATATGATAACTTAAAAAAGAACATATTATGGCAACAAGTGATACAGGAAAAACTTTAATAGCTCTTGCTAGTGGTGCTGCAATAGGAGCTGTATTAGGAATTTTGTTTGCTCCTGATAAAGGAGATAAAACCAGACAAAAAATTAAAGATGGATATAAAGATTTAGAAAAAGGAATGAAAACTAAATTAGCTAATGCCAAAGTAGATTTAGAAGAAACTTATGAAGAATTACTTTCTAATATGAGTTATAAAACAGAAGATGTAATCACTTTTTTAGAAAAAAAATTAGCTGATTTAAAAGAACAAAATGCCAAACTTCATAAAAATTAAATTCTTTAGAATATAGAAATAAGAACATTATGGCTTTTGATGATTTAAAAGAACATACAGAAAATATTCAGGAACAAACTAAAGAATATATAGAAAAGAATCTTTCTTACTATAAATTATTAGCATTTAAGATGGCTATGAAATCAACTACGATGATTTTTAAGTTCACCTTAATTTTGCTGTGTATTTGTATGGTTTTATTGTTTTGTTCTATTGGATTAGCTTTTGCTTTAAGTAATTATTTTGGAAGTTATACTCTTGGTTTTCTTAGTGTTGGTCTTATCTATGTTGTAATAACTGCTTTATTGTTTTTAATAAAAGATAAAATTGTGGAAGGACCTATTTTAGAGAAATTTTCAGAAATCTTTTTTAATGATTAACAATATGCAAACAAAAAAATATTCTTCTTATGCTCAAATTGATAGCGAATTAGAAATTCTGAAAGTTGAAAAAGAAATTAGCTATCAAAAGTTAGTTTTAAGCATCCAAAAAACGAAAGAAAGCTTTTCTTTTCTAAACATTAGCTCTAATGTGATAGATACTGTAAAAAGTACTTTTTTTAGCTCCTACGGCACAATTTTAAGATTTTTGATACCAATTATTTTCAAATGGTTTAGAAACAAAAAAAGAGGCGATTAGAGCCTCTTTTTTATTTGTAATTATATTTCATCTGTTTCATCTGAAATATTTTCAGGTTCTTCAGATTTTGGTTCTGCTTTTTTAGGAGTAACTTTTTTGTTTTTCTTCATCATTTCGCCCACCTGATTGGATGCACTAAACGAAGCTACCATGTTATTCAGCATTTCGCTTCCGGCTTGTGGAGAGTTAGGTAATAAAATTAAATTAGAATTTGCATCAGCACCAATAGCTTGTAAAGTATCATAATGTTGTGTTACCACAATCAGGGCAGAAGCTTCCTGAGAATTGATTCCCACTTTATTTAAAACATCAACACTTTCTACTAATCCTCGGGCAATTTCACGTCTTTGATCGGCAATTCCCTGTCCTTGTAAACGCTTGCTTTCTGCTTCAGCCTTTGCTTTAGCTACAATTCTAATTCTGGATGCTTCCGCTTCAAATTCGGCAACTGTTTTTTCTCTGTCGGCTGCATTAATTCGGTTCATGGCATTTTTTACCTGAATATCCGGATCAATATCAGTAACCAAAGTATTGATAATGGTGTAACCATAAGTTGTCATGGCTTCATTTAATTCTCTTTTAACTGCTACAGCAATATCATCTTTTCGTTCAAAAACATCGTCTAATTTTAACTTTGGAACTTCGGCACGAACCACATCAAACACATAAGATGTAATTTGATCATGCGGATATTCTAATTTGTAAAAAGCATCATAAACGGTTTCCTTAACAACCATAAACTGAACGGAAACTTTCAATTTTACAAATACGTTATCTTTTGTTTTCGTTTCGATAATGACATCTAATTGTTGAATTTTTAAATTTACCCGTCCGGCAATTCGATCAATCAAAGGAATTTTAAGTTGAAGTCCCGAATGTCTGATACTTAAAAATTTTCCAAAACGCTCAATAATAACTGCCGTTTGCTGTTTCACGGTAAAGAAAGCCGAAAGGAAGATAAAAAGTGCGATAAATAAGAAGAAAATAAATGATGTGTTCATAAGATGTTACATTTAGTTAAAATTTTTCTGTTAAATTACAAAAAAACTTTAGGTTTGTGCTTGTTAAAACACACATTATGAAAAAGCTAACATTCTCTTTTTGTTTTCTTTTAATTTCAGTATTTTCTTTTTCGCAATATGGTTATCGCGATTCAAACCGTATTGGAATTAATGCCGGAGTAAATCAATTTACTCTAAATACCAATAATTTTGAAACCAAACCCGAAATGGGATGGAATGCAGGTCTTTCTATACGTGGAAATTTTTATGATAATTGGGATATGGTGTATGCCATTCAGTTTTCTGAGAACAATTTTTCTGTAGCCACTAATCGGTCGCTTTTGATTAATGAAGATGTGAATTACAAATTACCTTCCGCTCAAATCTCATTGCAGTTGAGTTACATTTTAATCGAAAATCACTTAAGTGTGGAATTTGGTTCTTTGGTTCAGATTAATGGAAAATTCAAAATTGATGCCGACAAAGAAAATAATGTTATTTCAGGAACTACATTATTAGCCAAAGACATTGTTGATATTGGTAAATTTAATTTTTATCCTACGGTAGGAATTACAGCAGGAGTGAAGCATTTTAGATTTAATGTTTCCTATCAATACGGAATTTCAAATATGTTAGGTAATCTGAATACTAAAAATCTGGGTTATCATTTTAAAGGAAATCCCGGAATTTTAAACGGAAATATTCTTCTTTATTTATAAAAAAAGTCCCGTCCCGATAGCTATCGGGACGGGACTTTTAGTTTTATATGGTTTCAATTGCTTTTTGAAGTCTTGAAATTGTTTCATCTTTTCCGATGATTTCAACAATGTCAAATAGGTGAGGACCTTTTAAAGCTCCTACTAAACTTAGTCTAAATGGCTGCATTACTTTACCCATTCCAATTTCGTTTTTAGTCAACCAGTCTTTGACAATGGTTTCAATATTGGCAGAAGTAAAATCGGTGATTTCTTCTAATACTGAAATTAATTCCTGCATTAAAGCCGGTGTTTCTTCCTTCCAGTTTTTCTTTGCTTTTTCATCATAAGCTGATGGAGCTACAAAAAAGAAATCACTTAAATCCCAGAATTCAGATACGAAATTAGCTCGTTCTTTAATCAAGGATACAATTTTTGTTGTCAATTCAAGAGTAGGAGAGAACCCTTTTTCTTTTAATAGTATAGCAAAATCTGTTGCTAATTTTTCATCATTTGCCTGAACTAAATATTGGTGATTGAACCATTTATTTTTTTCCGGATCAAATTTAGCTCCTGCTTTATGAACTCGGTTTAAATCAAAAGCTTTTACTAATTCTTCTAAAGAAAATAATTCTTTATCAGTTCCGTCATTCCATCCTAATAAAGCTAAGAAGTTAACAACTGCTTCCGGGAAAAAACCTTTTTCTCTGTATCCTGATGAAATGCCTTCTTCCGTTTTCCATTCTAAAGGAAATACTGGAAAACCTAATTTATCTCCATCACGTTTTGATAATTTTCCGTTTCCTACCGGTTTTAAAATCAATGGTAAATGAGCAAATTCAGGAGCTGCCCAACCAAAAGCATGATACAATAAAACGTGTAATGGCATCGATGGTAACCATTCTTCACCACGAATAACATGCGTGGTTTGCATTAGATGATCATCAACAATATTAGCCAAATGATAGGTTGGCATACCGTCACTTTTAAACAAAACTTTATCGTCTAAAAGATTAGTTTCAAATTTTACATGACCACGAATAATATCTTTTAAATGTAAAATTTCGTCAACAGGAGTTTTAAAACGAATAACATAATGTTCTCCATTAGCAATTCTTTGAGCTGTTTCTTCTTTCGAAATTACTAAAGAAGTATCCAGTTTCTCCCTGTTAGTATGATTGTAAATAAAAGTTTTTCCTTGTTCTTCTTCCGCTTTTCTGTAAGCGTCTAAAGCTTCCGGAGTATCAAATGCGTAATAAGCCCAACCTGAATTAATTAATTGATCGGCATATTGTTTGTATAATTCTTTTCTTTCGCTTTGACGGTAAGGACCAAATTTTTCATTTTTACCAATGGTTTCATCAGGAGCAATTCCTAACCATTCCAAAGCTTCCATGATGTATTGTTCTGCTCCCGGAACAAAACGATTTTGGTCAGTATCTTCAATTCTTAAAAAGAAAGTTCCACCATTTTTTTTGGCAAACAAATAATTAAATAAGGCAGTACGAACTCCGCCAATATGCAAAGGTCCCGTTGGACTAGGTGCAAAACGCACACGAATTGGGTTTGACATCTTTTATAAATTTTGACACAAAGATAATTAGAAGTCAGAAGTTAGAAGTTAGAAGTTAGAAGTTTTTCAATATTTCTCTTTTGTTTTGATATTGAAATTGTTTTTTGACATTGATATTGGTTCTGTTATAATTATTACTTTTATGGGTTATTAAAAAGAATAAAAACTTTGAATAGTTCCAATTTCATATATCAAAAATTAGAAGCTTTTATTAGAAAGTATTATTTAAACGAACTGATAAGAGGCGTTATTCTCTTTATTGGCTTGGGTTTGCTGTATTTTCTTTTTACGCTTTTTATTGAATATTTCCTTTGGCTGAAGCCTCTCGGAAGAACCATTTTGTTTTGGACTTTTGTTGGAGTAGAAGTGTTTTTGCTTTTTCGTTTTATTTTATTTCCAATTTTTAAATTGTTTAAATTCCAAAAAGGAATCAATTACAATGATGCTTCGGCTATAATTGGAAACCATTTTTCGGATGTAAAAGATAAATTACTGAACTTTATTCAGCTTTCAAATCTTGATAATACTACTGATAAGTCCGAATTACTTTTGGCTTCTATTGAACAAAAAGCGAATGCTTTGCAACCCATTCCTTTTTCAAATGCTATTAATTTTAATTCGAATAAAAAATATCTTCCACTTGCTTTAATTCCAATTTTGCTTTTTGCTTCGTTTTATCTTTCAGGGAATAATTCGATGCTAACTCAAAGTTTAAATAGGGTAGTGCATTTTAATGTTTCTTTTTTACCTCCGGCTCCTTTTGAATTTGTGCTTTTGAATTCGAATTTGCAAACGGAACAAAACAAAGATTTTGTTGTAAAAGTAAAAACGGTTGGAAAAGTGATTCCTGAAAATGCGATGATTTTCATTAATGATGAAAGTTATTTTATGGAAAACACAAAGCCTGGAGAATTTGAGTTTAAGATTGAAAAACCAACTCAAAATCTTTCGTTTTATATTAAAGGAAATTCAGTTTCTTCTGAAGACTATGAACTAAGAGTTGTTGCTGTTCCTTCGATTTTAAATTTCGAAATGCAATTGAATTTCCCTTCGCATCTAAAAAGAAAAGCTGAAATAATTAAAGGAACTGGTAATGCTATTATTCCGGAAGGCACAATGGTAACCTGGAAAATGAGTACACAGGCAACTCAAAAAGTAGTGTTCTCCAATGCAAATACTATTTTTCCGTTTTCTAAATCAGAAAACAGCTTTTTTTTATCAAAAAAAGTTTCAGAAAATACAGATTATCAAATAATTACTTCGAATAATGCAGTTTCTAACTTTGAAAAATTGAATTATCAGTTAACAGTTATTAAAGATCAGTATCCAACGATTACTGTTAACCAGGCTCCGGATAGTTTAAAGCTTGCTGTTAATTATCTTTTAGGAAAAATAGGGGATGATTACGGTTTATCTAAATTACAGGTGGTCTATTATGAATCCAATAAACCAGCTACTGCCAAACGTGGAACAATTGCTGTTAAGTCAGGAGTTTTTGATCAGTTTGTTTTTTCTTTTCCTGCTAATCTCCCTGTTGTGGAAGGGGTGACTTATGATTATTATTTTGAAGTTTTTGATAATGATGCGTTACATAATTTCAAAAGTTCAAAGTCGGCTGTATTTTCTAATCGAATTGTAACTACTCAGGAAAAGCAGGATTTGGTTTTAAAACAACAAAATGACAATATCCAAGGCTTGCAAAAATCATTGCAGCGTCAGGATAAACAATTTTCTCAATTGGATAAGATTCAGAAATCAGGAAAAGAAAAAGAAAATTTTGAATTCAACGACCAACAGAAAGTAAATGATTTTATCCAACAGCAAAAAAAACAGGATGAAATGATGCGTAATTTCATGGATAAAATGAAAAATAATTTAGAGGAATCTATCCCGATGGCTATCGGGACTAAAGCTAAGGATGAATTCAAGAAAGAATTAGAAAAACGGATTGAAAACAATAACGAAGAATTAGAAAAGAATAAAAAATTATTAGATGAATTAAAAGCTTTGAACGATAAATTAAAGAATGAAGATTTACTTGAAAAATTAGATCAGTTTAAGCAAAAGACTAAAAACCAAGTTAAGAATCTTCAACAATTAGTCGAGTTGACTAAGAAGTATTACGTTCAGAAAAAGGCTGAACAAATTGCTGATAAATTAGATAAATTATCCGATAAACAAGACAAGCTTTCGGAGAATGAAAAGGAAAATACCAATTCTAAGCAACAGGAAATAAATAAAGATTTTGATAAAATTCAGGAAGATTTGAATGAATTGGATAAAGACAACAAACAATTAAAATCACCTTTAGATATTCCTAAAGATGATAAAACTGAAAAAAGCATTGATGAGGATTTGAAGAAAGCTTCTGAAGAATTGCAAAAAAATAATACTTCAAAAGTAAAACCTAATCAAAAAAGTGCTGCTAAGAAAATGAAAGCGATGTCCAAAAAAATGGATCAGGGAATCGATGGAGCTGAGATAGAACAGATGGAAGAAGATGTAAAAATGTTGCGCCAGATTTTAGATAATCTATTAGCTTTTTCTTTGTCTCAGGAATCGGTAATGAAGAGTTTTAAATCGATAAATTCTGCTTCTCCTGCTTTCAATAAGAATATAAAACTGCAACAGGATTTACGTATTCAATTCAAACATGTTGATGACAGTTTGTTTGCAATGTCTTTACGTAATCCTAAATTCACGGAAGATATTACTAAAGAAGTTGGAAATGTACAATACAATATCGATAAAGCTATTGATAAATTATCCGATTCTGAAATTCCTAAAGGGGTATCACATCAGCAATATGCTGTTGCTTCTGCAAACAAGTTGGGAGATTTTTTAAGCGAATTACTCAATAGTATGCAAATTTCTTTGTCTTCTATGGGTCAGGGAAAACCTAAACCGGGACAGGGAGAAGGTATGCAATTACCGGATATTATTTCCAAGCAACAAGCTTTAGGAGATAAAATAAAGAAAGGTGTTAAACCTGGTGAGGGTAATGAAGGAAAAGAAAATTCCGGAAAAGGAGATGAAGGCGATGGTGGAGAAGGAGATGCCAAAGCTATCATGGAAATTTACAAACAGCAAAAAGAACTCCGTGAAGCTTTAGACAGCGAATTAAAAAAGCAAGGTTTGGGGAATAAAGGAGAGAATGCCTTAGAACAAATGAAGCAATTAGAAAAGCAGTTATTGAATAAAGGTTTCAAAAATGAAACGCTTCAAAAAGTGATAAATATTAAACAGGAATTATTAAAACTGAATAATGCCGTTCAACAACAGGGTGAGGAAAACAGAAGACAGTCAGAAACTAATAATAAAGATTTTCTTAATCAATCTCGAGCTTTACCTAATTCTTTGTTAGAATATTTACATAGCATAGAGATATTAAACAGACAATCATTACCTTTGCGCTCCAATTTTAACCGCAAGGTTCAAGAATATTTTAAAACGAAATGATAAATTTTAATTACGAAAATGACTTTAATTTAGATAATGAAGAAGCAATTGCAGCTTGGTTATCTGCTGTAATTGTATCTGAAAAAAAGAATGAAGGAGAGATTAATTATATTTTTTGTGATGATGATTATCTTCATAAAATAAATCTTGAATACTTAAACCACGATACACTTACGGATATTATTAGTTTTGATTATACAGTTGGTAATGAATTAAACGGAGATATTTTTGTTTCAGTTGAACGTGTTCAGGATAATGCAAATGATTTTAATGTTTCTTTTGAAGAAGAATTAAAACGTGTATTGGTTCATGGTGTGTTGCATTACTGCGGCTACAAGGATAAAGGTGAAGAGGACGAACGCTTAATGCGTTTAAAAGAAGATGAAAAAATTGCTATGTTCCACGTGGAACAGTGAATAAATTTCGAATTTTTTCAGAAGAAAATATAATGATGTTCCACGTGGAACAAGTATAATAAAATATAGATTGAGGTTCTGTAAATTATCTAAAAACCAAAATCTAAAACGAAAGAAAAAATGTTTCTAGAAGAGTATGATGTAATTGTTGTGGGTGCTGGGCATGCAGGTTGTGAAGCTGCCGCCGCTGCTGCAAATTTGGGTTCCAAAACTTTGTTGGTTACTATGAGTTTGCAGAACATTGCCCAGATGTCCTGTAATCCTGCGATGGGTGGAATTGCAAAAGGTCAAATTGTTCGTGAGATTGATGCGCTGGGTGGTTATTCAGGAATTGTTTCTGATAGAACGGCAATTCAATTCAAGATGTTGAACAAATCAAAAGGACCTGCAATGTGGTCTCCGCGTGTTCAAAGTGACCGTATGCGTTTTGCCGAAGAATGGAGAATGATGTTAGAAGGAACTCCAAATCTTGATTTTTATCAGGAAATGGTAAAAGGTTTGATTATTGAAAATGGCAAAGTAAAAGGAATTCGAACTTCACTTGGAATTGAAATTCGCTCCAAATCGGTGGTGTTGACCAATGGAACTTTCCTGAACGGATTGATTCATATTGGAGAAAAACAATTTGGCGGGGGCAGAGCAGGTGAGAGCGCTGCTTACGGAATTACCGAAGACTTAGTTGCGGCAGGTTTTGAATCCGGAAGAATGAAAACGGGAACACCTCCTCGTGTTGATGGTCGTTCGTTAGATTATTCAAAAATGAATGAAGAAAAAGGAGATGCTAAACCGGATAAGTTTTCATATTCGGATTTGACTGCTCCGTTGACGCATCAAAGGTCTTGTCACATGACTTATACTTCGTTAGAAGTTCATGATATTTTGAGATCAGGTTTTGATCGTTCGCCAATGTTTAATGGTCGAATTAAAAGTTTGGGTCCAAGATACTGTCCTTCTATTGAAGATAAAATTAACCGTTTTGCTGATAAGGAGCGTCATCAATTATTTGTTGAACCGGAAGGATGGCATACCTGTGAAGTTTATGTAAACGGATTTTCAACTTCGCTTCCTGAGGATATTCAGTTCAAAGCGTTGCGTACTGTTGCCGGTTTTGAAAACGTAAAATTCTTCAGACCTGGTTACGCGATAGAATATGATTATTTTCCGCCTACTCAATTAAAGCATACTTTGGAAACGAAGTTGGTTGATAATTTATATTTCGCCGGACAGATTAACGGAACTACAGGTTATGAGGAAGCAGCTTCTCAGGGACTGATGGCCGGAATTAATGCGCATTTAAAAGTACACGAAAAAGCGCCGTTGATTTTAAAAAGAGATGAAGCTTATATTGGGGTTTTAATTGATGACTTAATTACCAAAGGAACTGAAGAGCCATACAGAATGTTTACTTCACGAGCTGAATACAGAACGTTATTGCGTCAGGATAATGCCGACTTTAGATTGACTCCAATGTCGCACGAAATTGGTTTAGCTTCAGAAGCTCGTTTGCTAAGAATGGAACGCAAGCTGAATGAATCGGAAAAAATGGTGGCGTTCTTCAGAGAAACCAGCGTTACAATAGGAGAGACCAATCCTATTTTAGAATCGAAGGGAAGTGCACCAATTTCTCAGGGCGATAAGATGTTTAAGATTTTCTCTCGTCCGCAAATTGATTTAGAAGACATGATCAAGTTTGAAAAAGTGCAAAATTATGTTGACGAAAATAATTTGGATCAGGAAATTTTAGAGCAAGCCGAAATTCAGGTTAAATATTCAGGTTATATTGAAAAGGAAAGAAATAATGCTGATAAATTAACCAGACTGGAAGATGTAAAAATTCCTGAGGATTTTGATTATAATAAAATCAAGTCGATGTCTATTGAAGCAAAACAAAAATTGAACAAGATTCGTCCTGTAACTATTTCTCAGGCTTCAAGAATAAGCGGAGTTTCTCCGAGTGATATTTCAGTATTACTGATTTATATGGGAAGATAAAGGGAGTATTCAGTGGTCAGTTTTTAGTAATCAGTTTAGTTGCTTATTAAAAAACTGACCACTGAATATTTTTTGTTCCACGTGAAACTACGTTCGGAAGTGTTGATATTGCTAAGAAAATTAATTTTTAAATTTCACGAACTTCAAAATATTAAAAATTTTGTTTTCACAATCAAATGAAACTGACCACTGAAAACTGACCACTGAAAACTATAATAATGGATATTTCAAACAAAAAACATCTTCTTACTGTAAAAGATCATTCTGTTTCCAAAGAAACTTTTGAATTGTATTATGATGAAGATTTGGATATGTTAATTACACATCCGCAACCCAATTTAGAAAATTTAGGTAAGTATTACGAAAGTGAAGATTATATCTCACACACCGATAATAAAAGATCTTTGTTTGAAAAAGCCTATCACTTTGTAAAAGGGATTGCACTTAAAAATAAATTGAATTTAATTAATTCGCAGCAATCACAAAAAGGGAAAATTCTTGATATTGGTGCCGGAACAGGTGATTTTTTAGCTGTGGCAAAAAATGACGGTTGGCAAACTGTCGGAATTGAACCTAGCGACAGAGCTAAAGGAATTGCAATCAGCAAAGGAATTTCATTTGTAGAAAATACAGTTGATTTAGAAAACCATTCTTTTGATGTAATTACCATGTGGCATGTTTTAGAGCATGTTCCTGATTTGGATTTTCAGATTAAAGAATTAAAACGTTTGTTGAAACCTACCGGAACTTTGATTGTTGCCGTTCCAAATTTTAAATCTTTTGATGCAAAACATTACGGAACTTTTTGGGCTGCTTTTGATGTGCCAATTCATTTTTGGCATTTTTCTAAAAAATCAATTCAAATGCTTTTCCAAAAAGAAAATATAAAATTAGAAAAAGTGCTTCCTATGAAGTTTGATTCTTTTTATGTGAGTTTGCTTTCAGAAAAGTATAAAAACGGAAAAATGAATTTTGTGAAAGCCTTTTTTGTCGGATTCCAGTCAAATTGGAAAGCAAAGCAAAATTCGGAGTATTCTTCGTTAATTTATGTCTTAAAAAATAGCTAAAACTTATTTTAAGGCTTTTTAAGCGCGTTTTAGGTGGTTTATGGTGTCGTTTATTCGTTGTTTTTTGTTTTTGCCTTATTTTTAATTTATAGAAGTTGTTTTTAATAGTCTTAGATTATAGGTTTTATTTTGTTTATAGTGAAATCTGATAATGTAAAATTTTCCCATTTTTTGGATGTTTTCTAGGATGCTATCTATTTTTTTATATTTTTGCCCATACACACTTATTTAATTACAATTTAGAAAAAATGAAAAGAGTATTATTAATTATCGCAATTTCTATTTCAGTTGTTGCTTGTAACAAAACCACAGAAGAAGTTAAAGAAGTAAAAACTGCTTATATAGATACTTCGGAATTAATGAAAGAATATACAGAGGCGAAAGATTTAGAAGCAAAATATAAAGCGCAGTCTGAAGAAAAAGGAAGACAGTTAGAAGCTGAAATTAATCGTTTTAAACAGGATGCTGCTAATTTCCAGAGTCAGGCTCAGGCTAATGGTCAGGAATGGGCTCAAAAAAGAGGAGCTGAATTGCAAAAAAGAGAACAACAATTAGGTTATGCTCAACAAGCTTTGGCACAACAGTTACAACAAGCAAGCGGTGCTGAAATGGATACTCTTATAAAAGGAGTTAAAAAATTTATTAAGGATTACGGTAAGGAAAAAGGATATGCCTATATCTATGGAACAGGGGATGCTGCTTCAATTTTATATGCTGAAGATAAATATGATATCACTAAAGAAATCATTAAAGCATTGAATGACAAATACAAATCATCTGCTAAAGCTGAAGAAAAAACAGCTGAAAAGAAATAATTCTTTTTTATAAAAATTCAAAATGCCTTCATTTCTAATTTGAATTGAAGGCATTTTTTATTTACTTTTAGCATTAAAATTCTTTTTAAGAAAATACTTATATTTAATATATAAAAATGCAAACTCTATCCGAAGCCGCTAAATATACTTTACAGTTCATCAATCAAACCCAGCGTTCGGTTTTTTTGACGGGTAAAGCAGGTACGGGTAAGACTACTTTGCTTCGTGAAATAATTGAAACTACTCATAAAAATACGGTGGTGGTAGCGCCTACGGGAATTGCGGCCTTAAATGCCGGTGGTGTTACGATTCACTCTATGTTCCAATTGCCGTTTAGCGGATTTATTCCTTCTCATACAGCCGAATCGCAATTTTCGGAAACGGTAAAATTTGAAACTAAAGAAAGTTTGCGCAGGCATTTTAAAATGAATGGGGTAAAAAAATCGGTAATTCGAAATATGGAATTGCTGGTGATTGACGAGGTGAGTATGTTGCGTGCCGATTTGCTCGATGCGATGGATTATATGATGCAAACCGTTCGGAAAAAAGCCGTTCCTTTTGGCGGTGTACAAGTGCTTTTTATTGGCGATTTGTTGCAATTGCCACCAGTAATCCGGGATGAGGAATGGCGCACTTTGCGCAATTATTACAAGGGAAAATTCTTTTTTCATTCGCATGTTGTTCAGCAAAGTCCGCCTTTGTATATCGAATTGTCTAAGATTTTCCGTCAGACGGATACCAGTTTTATTTCGGTTTTAAATAATTTAAGGAATAACCAAATTACTCCCGAAGATGTTCAGGTTTTGAACCAATATGTAAAACCTGATTTTGATTTAAAAGCCAATAAAGGTTATATCACTTTAACGACTCACAATGCCAAAGCCGATGCTATGAATGCTCAGGCTTTAGAAGATTTGAAAGGAGAATTAATAACTTATAAACCTGAAATTACAGGTGATTTCCCTGAGAAAATATTTCCTGTCGAACACAATTTGCAATTGAAAGTGGGAGCTCAAATCATGTTTGTTAAAAACGATTTGAATTTCGAAAAAAACTATTTCAATGGTAAAATGGGAATTATCAAATCACTTTCCAGTCAGGAAATACTTGTTCATTTTCCGGAAGAAAATAAAACCATAGAAGTAGAGCGTTACGAATGGCAAAACATTCGTTACAAAGTTGATCCTTTGACCAAAGAAGTCGAGGAAGAGGTTTTGGGCACTTTTGTGCATTATCCTATCAAACTGGCTTGGGCCATTACGGTGCATAAAAGTCAGGGATTAACTTTTGACAAAGCAGCAATCGATGTTTCGCAGGTTTTTATGCCTGGACAGGCTTATGTAGCTTTATCGCGTTTGCGTTCGTTAGAAGGGCTGGTTTTGCTTTCTCCGCTTCGAATGAACGGTATTTCTAACGACCAGGATGTGATGGAATATGCGCAAAATAAAGCTTCAGAAGAAGTTTTGAAGAATTCGCTGCATTTTGAAACCAAGAATTTCATTCATAATTATTTGATTAACAGTTTTGATTGGTACAATCTGGCTCAGGAATGGCGCAACCATAAATTCAGTTATTCGGATAAAACGGAAACTTCGGCAAAATCTAAAAATGCGCTTTGGGCAGCCAAGCAATTGGAAAGTATTGAATCGCTTTTGGATCCATCCAAAAAATTCATCATCCAATTGAATAAAATATTTGCCAATGAAACCGTGGATTTAATTCATGTTTCTGCCCGAATTCAGGCGGCTTTTGATTACTTTTTCAAACCGATGGACGATTTGGTTTTTGAAATTTTGTGGAAAATCGAAGAAGTGAAACGTCTGAAGAAAGCCAAAGCTTATTTTGAAGAATTGTCGGAATTAGAAGAATTGCAGTCGAAAGCGGTTTTGCGATTGATGAAAACCAAACTTTTAATTGAAACGGTTATTGCCAATGAGCCTATTTCGAAAGAAAAACTGACTTCAGAAGAAATCAAGAAATACCTTTCAAGGAAAAAAGAAGCCATCCAAAATCAATTCAAAGAAACTCATGTGAATTTAATTGAAGACGAAGCCGATTTGAACCGCTATATTTCGAAGAAAAAGGACAAGGCAGCGCCCAAAAAATCTACTATTGAGGAAACTTTCGATTTATGGATTGCTAAAAATTCGATTCAGGATATTGCCGATATTCGAAAGTTAACCGTCCAAACTATTGAAGGTCATTTGGTAAAATTAATTCAGGGAAAAAGAATTTCGATAAGTGAAGTCTTGCCTCAGGATAAAATTGACGAATTAGCCGAAGCTTTTAAATTCTACAAAGAAGAATCGCTAACTCCTATGAAAGAACAATTTGGTAACAAATACTCATGGGAAGAATTGCGAATGTTCAAAGCGAGTTTGAACTAAAAGTCATTGCGAGGAACGAAGCAATCTCACTAATCCTTTAACAACTAAACCATTTATTTTTTATACTTTTGCAAAAAATATTCTAAACTTAAACTGTTTATAGCATGCAACTGTACAACACCTTAAGCGCAGAAGAAAGAGCTGAACTAATTGATCAGGCTGGTCAACAACGTTTGACGTTGTCTTTCTATGCGTATGCCAAAATTGAAGATCCTAAAAAATTTCGCGACGATTTATTTGTAGCCTGGAACGCACTAGATGCTCTGGGTCGAATTTACGTTGCTCACGAAGGTATTAACGCTCAAATGAACGTTCCTGCCGAAAATATTGAAGCTTTTAGAGAAACTTTAGAGGTGTATGACTTCATGAAAGGCATTCGTTTGAATGTAGCCGTAGAACATGACGATCACGCATTTTTGAAATTGACAATTAAAGTGCGTCACAAGATTGTTGCTGACGGATTGAATGATGATACTTTTGATGTTACCAACAAAGGCGTGCATTTAAAAGCCAAAGAATTCAATGAAATTCTGGATGATCCAAACACAATTGTTGTTGATTTTAGAAATCACTACGAAAGCGAAGTGGGTCATTTTAAAGGAGCCATCACTCCTGATGTAGAGACTTTTAGAGAAAGTTTACCAATAATCAACGAACAATTACAAGATTTTAAAGAAGATAAAAAGTTGGTAATGTATTGTACTGGAGGAATCCGTTGCGAGAAAGCGAGTGCTTATTTTAAACACCAGGGTTTTAAAAATGTTTACCAATTAGAAGGCGGAATTATCAATTACGCCAAGCAATTGAAAGAAGAAGGCTTAGAAAGTAAATTCATTGGAAAGAACTTCGTTTTTGATAATCGTCTTGGAGAAAGAATCACTGATGATATTATTTCACAATGCCATCAATGTGGAAAACCTTGTGATAATCATACCAATTGTGCTAATGATGGCTGCCATTTATTGTTTATCCAATGTGATGAATGTAAGGCAGCTATGGAAAATTGCTGCTCATCAGAATGTCAGGAAATTACCCATTTACCATACGAAGAGCAAATTAAACTAAGAAGTGGTAAACAGGTAGGAAATAAAGTATTTAGAAAAGGAAAATCAGAAAGTTTGAAGTTCAAACATTCGGGTGAGTTGTCTGACAACGCTTTAGCAACTGCTGCAAAAACAAATGATATTCGTCAAAAGATAAAAGTAAAAAAGACCTTAGTTGGAAAAGCAGAGCATTATTATGTAAAAGCGCAAATTGGACTTTTTACTATTGAAAACAACGAATTGAATTTGGGAGATAAGATCTTAATTTCAGGACCAACAACCGGAAACCAGGAATTAATTTTAGAAAAAATGTTCGTCAATGGTTATGAAGGAACTCAGGCTAAGGCTGGTGATAAATTAACTTTTGCTGTTCCGTTCCGAATTCGTTTGTCGGATAAATTATATAAGATTTTAGACTAAAATAGCAGTCATAAATTATTATAAAGCCTGTTTTTGTTTTTCGGAAACAGGCTTTTGTGCATTTTAGAGTAACGAAAAATTAATCCTTGATTAATTTGAATTTTACCGCTTGAAAAAACAACTTTGAATCTTTCTCAAAATAGATTCCATTTTCTTTTTCCTCTAATTTTACCTGGTAGTTATGAATTAAAGAGGTTTGTGCAATTATATTTACCTGATAAGTAGTACCCATTTTATTTTCAATTGAGATATTTTGTACAATTCCGTTGATCACAATCGATTTTGGAATTATTGTGGTGTTATTCAGTTCAAAACTAACGATATATCCTTTTTCACTGTTTCTGTTATAGCTTTTATAAGTTTGGTTTTTAATGTCTAAAAGCTGCTTGGAACAGGATAAGAGAAAGAAACATCCAAATGAAAGTAAAATATAGATGGCTTTTGATGTAATATTTTTCATAATTTTAGAGTTTTTAATAGCTACAAATCTAATTTAAACAATTGAATTATAATGAAATTAAAATATGTCCTTTTAACATTGCTTATGGGATTGGCTTTTACTTCTTGCAGTAAGGATTCTGATTCTGATGAAACAGCAACAACCACGCCAGACGAGATTAATGACTTTGTTTGGAAAGCGATGAATTCCTGGTATTATTGGCATTCTAATGTTGCCAATTTATCCGATAGCAAAATTGCTTCTACCAATAATTATGCTAATTTTATTAACGGAAAAACTCCCGATGCGCTGTTTTATTCGCTCCTTTATCAAAGAGGAACTGTTGATCGATTTTCCTGGATTGAAAACAATAATGAAGTTGTGAATGTTTCCAAAATTGCCGAAGTCAAAAAAAGTGGCGGTTTTAGTTATGGTATTTATCCTAAAGATTTGAATAATGTAAATTTGGTAGCCCTGATAAATTATGTTGTACCAGATTCACCAGCAGCTCTAGCAGGATTGAAAAGAGGTGACGTTATTACAAAAGTAAATGGGGCTCAACTTACTTCAAATAATTATAATCAGTTAGAGAACACACAAGTAACACTTACTTTAGCAGCAAGTGTGGGATTTGGAATCTCTAGTCTGGTAACCACAGATAAATCGGGAACTGTAACTGTAGCCCAAACCGACATTGATGAAAACCCGGTTGCTTATTACGAAAAGAAAGTATATGGCAGTAAAAATATTGGATATTTGGTGTTTAATGGTTTTAAATCCGATTATAATGATGAATTGAATGCTGCTTTCGCTAAAATGAAATCGGATGGAATTAACGAATTGGTTTTAGATTTAAGATACAACGGAGGCGGATCATTAGAAACTGCAGTAGCTTTGGCACAAATGATTAATGGAAGTTTTACCACTAAGCCTTATGTTTATTTAGACTTTAATAACAAACACAATAGCGAAGATGGCTTTGAAAACCTTTCAGACAAAGTTAGAGTTTTCAACTTGGTTGATAACGAACCTACTTTTCAGAGAGACGAAAGTATCAATAGCCTTGCTTTGACAAAAATATATGTCTTAGTAAGTTTTCAAACGGCTTCTGCGAGCGAACTCACTATTCAATGTTTAAAAAAATACATTAACGTAATTACAATTGGTGATGAAACAGTAGGTAAATTTGTTGGGTCCAATACGCTGTATGATTCTCCTACATCAAATTATACCTCATTCGCCAATAGAAGTACGAAACATCAATGGCAATTGCAACCCATTACATTTACCTATTTCAATAAAGACAAAGACGTAAATCCGGCAAAAATTACACCGGATCATGATATTAATCCTTACGATACTTTCTTAAATCTGGTTGAATTTGGAAACGTAAAAGACCCTTGTTTAAAAAAGGCTCTCGAACTGATTACCGGGCAAACTTTGCGCACTAAAACTCAAAATGCCGATGCCTCATCGTCTTTTAGAAACAACAATCTTGCTTCGTTCAATCCTACAAATGCTGCCAAAGGATTGTATATTGAAGATTTTAAAAGTTTCGGAAAATAAGAATTAGTATAAGTTGGACGAAAGTTTTAATTGTCTTTCAGAATTTGTTTGTCTGATAAACGATCTGAAATTTTAGACTAAAAATTCAGTCACAAATTATTTTAAAGCCTGTTTCTGTTTTTCGGAAACAGGTTTTTTTATAAAAATTTTAATTTTTTGGAGAATGCTTAATTTTGCATCTTAAGATTAAAAAATACTATCTTTACCGATTAATCGTTTTTAAGAACTTAAGTTGTGCCAGTCACAACACTACATATAAAATTATGGCATGTGCAAGTTGTTCAACCTCTGATGGTGGCGCACCAAAAGGTTGTAAAAATAATGGGACTTGCGGCACCGATAGCTGCAATAAATTAACGGTCTTTGACTGGCTTTCTAATATGAGTTTACCCGGTGGTGAAGCTCCTTTTGATTGCGTTGAAGTTCGTTTTAAAAATGGAAGAAAAGAATTTTACCGCAATACCGAAAAATTAACATTAAGCATGGGAGACATTGTGGCAACTGTCGCTTCTCCGGGTCATGATATTGGAATTGTTACACTTACAGGTGAATTGGTAAGAATCCAAATGAAGAAAAAAGGAGTTGATCCTAACAGCAACGAAGTACCAAAAGTATATCGAAAAGCATCTCAAAAAGATATTGATATTTGGACAGCTGCCAGAAGCAAAGAAGAACCCATGAAAGTGCGTGCACGTGAATTAGCCATTGCACAAAAACTGGAAATGAAAATTTCAGACATTGAATTTCAAGGAGATGGCTCGAAAGCAACTTTCTATTATACGGCTAATGATCGTGTGGATTTTAGACAATTAATTAAAGATTTTGCTAAAGAATTCAATACCAGAATCGAGATGAAACAGGTAGGTTTCCGTCAGGAAGCTGCCCGTTTAGGAGGAATTGGTTCCTGCGGACGAGAATTGTGTTGTTCTACCTGGCTGACTGATTTTAGAAGTGTGAATACCTCGGCAGCACGTTACCAGCAATTGTCTTTAAATCCTCAAAAATTAGCCGGACAATGTGGTAAATTAAAATGCTGTTTGAATTATGAATTAGATACTTACATGGATGCCCTGAAAGGTTTTCCTGATTTTGACACCAAATTAATTACCGAAAAAGGAGATGCAGTTTGTCAAAAACAAGATATTTTTAAAGGATTAATGTGGTTTGCTTATACCAACAATTTCGCCAATTGGCATGTTTTAAAAATTGATAAGGTTAAAGAAATTGTTGCCGAAAATAAGTTAAAAAAGAAAGTTGCTTCTTTAGAAGATTTTGCCATTGAAGTTACCGTTGAGGTTGAAAAAGATTTCAATAATGCCATGGGACAAGAAAGTTTAACTCGATTTGATCAACCGAAAAAGAGCAAAAGACACAATAAAAAACCAAAAAAGACAGTTGAAAATAATGCCGGAGCACCAAATGCTAAAAAGCAGCAAAACAAACCGGTAAATAATAACAATAATAATGCGACTGCGGCTCCATCAGCACCGAAACAATCGTCTGACAAGAAACCAAAAGGACCCAGAAAACCTATAATTATTAAAAAAAATGAGGCTAAAAAATAGCGTTGTATTACTTTTAGTAAGCATACTTTTTTTCTCCTGTGATAAAAAAAGAGTTTTTGATGAATACAAATCTGTTGGTAGTGCCTGGCATAAAGATAGTGTTGTTTCTTTTAATTTGCCTGAATTGGACTCTACCAAACGATACGATGTATTTATTAATATAAGAGATAATAATAATTACCCTTTTAGTAATCTTTTTTTGATTGTAACCCTTGAAAAACCAAATGGTTATACTAAAGTAGATACCTTAGAATATCAAATGGCTGCACCCGACGGGACTTTGCTTGGTAATGGATTTACCGATATTAAAGAGAGTAGATTGTATTTTAAAGAGAATGTAAAATTTAGAGGAAAATACAAACTCAATATTAAACAAGCAGTCAGAGAAGGAGGTAAGGTTCCCGGAGTTACCCAATTAGAAGGGATTACCGAAGTAGGTTTAAGAATTGAAAAAAAAGAATAAATAGTTATGGCAACTAATAAAAAAACAAATAACACAGCACACGATTTTAAGTATTACACCAAAAAATTCTGGAAGTTTTTCTTTTATGGAATGGCAGGATTGATGCTGTTTTTCCTTTTTGCTTCCTGGGGACTTTTTGGTTCTATGCCTTCTTTTGAAGACTTAGAAAATCCGGATTCTAATCTGGCTACCGAGATTATTTCAGCTGATGGAGTAGTTATTGGAAAGTATTTCCAAACCAATCGTTCGCAATTAAAGTATTCGGATTTACCTAAAAACCTTGTAGATGCGCTAGTTGCAACCGAAGATGAACGTTTTTATGAGCATTCAGGTATTGATGGAAGAGGAACTTTAAGAGCCATTGTAAGTTTAGGAACAAACGGCGGTGCGAGTACGTTAACACAGCAATTGGCTAAACAATTATTTCACGGAGAAGGTTCTAAATTCCTGCCATTTCGTATCGTCCAAAAAGCAAAAGAGTGGATTATTGCCATTCGATTAGAAAGACAATACACAAAGAATGAGATTCTTGCCATGTATTGCAATGTATATGATTTTGGAAATTCAGCTGTAGGGGTAAGTTCGGCGGCACAAACCTATTTTTCAAAAACACCAAAAGAATTAACCATAGATGAATCGGCAATTTTAGTTGGGATGTTTAAAAATTCCAGTTTGTATAATCCAATTCGAAATCCTGAGGGAGTAAAAAATCGTAGAAATGTGGTTTTGGGACAAATGGAAAAATCAAATATGATTACTGAAGCCCAAAAAGAAAAATTAAAGAAATTGCCTTTAAATCTTCGTTTTAAGTTAGAGAGTCATCGTGAAGGTATGGCGACTTATTTCAGAGAATATTTGCGTGATTACATGAAAAAATGGGCCGAAACCAATAAAAAACCGGACGGTTCTGATTATGATATCTATAAAGATGGATTGAAAATTTACACTACTATCGATTCCAGAATGCAATTGCATGCCGAAAAAGCAGTAACTGAACACATGGCAAATCTTCAGGAACAATTTTTTATAGAGGCAAAAACTAATAAAAATGCGCCTTTCGTTGGTATTTCTGAGAAAGAAACCAATCGTATTTTAAAATTAGCCATGAAAGCTTCAAACCGTTGGACTGTAATGGAATCAATGGAAAAATCAGAGGACGAAATCATTGAGTCTTTCAATAAAAAAGTAAAAATGACTGTCTTTACCTGGAAAGGAGAAAAAGATACACTGATGACACCATTGGATTCTATCCGATACTACAAACACTTCCTACAATCCGGACTGATGGCAATGGAGCCTCAAACGGGAAATATCAAAGCCTGGGTAGGTGGAATTAATTACAAATATTTTCAATACGATCACGTAGCACAAGGAGCCCGACAGGTAGGTTCTACTTTCAAACCTTTTGTATATGCAACGGCTATTGAGCAATTGAATATGTCACCTTGTGATTCTATTATTGATGCACCTTTTACAATTCCGGTAGGGCGCCATCATGTGACCGAAACCTGGACACCAAGGAATTCTAACAATACTTATCTGGGAATGGTTACTTTGAAGAAAGCATTGGCCAATTCGATTAATACCGTTTCGGCTAAATTGATTGATAAAACCGGTCCGGAAGCAGTAATTAAACTAACGCATAAATTAGGAGTTAAAACTGAAATTCCCGCACAACCATCGATTGCACTTGGAGCTGTAGATATTACCGTTGAAGAAATGGTAGCTGCTTACAGTACGTTTGCGAATCAGGGAGTTTATAATAAACCACAATTTTTAACACGAATTGAAGACAAAAGTGGTGTAGTTATTTATGAACCAATACCGGAATCACATGATGTTTTGAATAAAGATATTGCTTTTGCAGTAGTTAAATTACTGGAAGGTGTTACCGAAGGAGGTTCAGGTTCCAGACTAAGAACCGAATACGGTGGAAGCGGAGACAACCGTTGGACAGGCTATCCGTATGTGTTTAAAAACCCAATTGCCGGTAAAACAGGAACAACACAAAATCAATCTGACGGATGGTTTATGGGAATGGTTCCTAATTTAGTAACCGGAGTTTGGGTAGGTTGCGAAGACCGTTCGGCTCGTTTTAAAAGTCTGACTTATGGACAAGGAGCTACGGCAGCATTACCGGTTTGGGGATATTTTATGAAATTATGTTATGAAGACCCTAATTTGAAAGTTTCTAAAGAGCCTTTTGAGCGTCCTGCTAATCTTTCTATCAAGGTTGATTGTTATCAGCCGCGTCCAAAAGTAGAAAAAGATACTACCGCTGTAATTCAGGATACAGACGAGTTTGAATTTTAAAATTAATAATAGAGCCTCCCGATTGGGAGGTTTTTTTATGTTTAATAACGAAATCTGATTATTGTTTTTTCTTTTGGAAATAAAGCTTTATTTTTAAGAATCAAAAGTAATTTATTTCGTTATGATTAATAAAAAAGTAAATACTGTTCAAGAAGCATTTTTGGGTATTGAAGATGGAATGACTTTAATGTTGGGCGGTTTTGGATTGTGTGGTATTCCCGAAAATTCTATAGCTGAATTAGTGAAAAAAGAAATCAAAAATCTGACCTGTATTTCTAACAATGCCGGAGTCGATGATTTTGGCTTAGGATTACTTTTGCAAAAGAGACAAATCAGGAAAATGATTTCTTCTTATGTGGGGGAAAATGCTGAATTTGAACGCCAAATGTTAACCGGAGAACTCGAAGTAGAACTGATTCCGCAAGGAACACTCGCCGAACGTTGTCGTGCGGCCCAGGCGGGAATTCCGGCTTTTTTCACGCCGGCAGGCTTTGGAACCGAAGTTGCCATTGGAAAAGAAACCCGCGAATTCAACGGAAAAATGTATGTGATGGAACAGGCTTTCAATGCTGATTTTGCTATTGTAAAAGCCTGGAAAGGCGATACAGCCGGAAACCTTATCTTTAAAGGAACAGCCCGAAATTTTAATCCTGTAATGGCAGGTGCCGGAAAAATAACCATTGCCGAAGTCGAAGAATTGGTCGAAGCCGGAACTTTAGACCCTAACCAAATTCACATTCCGGGAATCTTTGTACAGCGAATTTTTCAGGGTGAGAAATATGAAAAGAGGATTGAGAAGAGAACAGTTCGGGAAAGAAAATAGTGTTCAGTATTCAGTCACAGTGTCCAGTTTGGAAACGGCTTAAATGACCTTCAATTTCTTACATGGTTTAAAAATGTTCTATTTGAATAGAAAACTTATATGACTTATATGTTTTAAAAAATAAAATTATGCCTTTAACAAAAGAAGATATAGCAAAAAGAATTGCCCAAGAACTACAAGACGGCTATTTTGTGAATTTAGGGATAGGAATTCCTACTTTGGTAGCTAATTATATCCCGGAAGAAATAAACGTTGAAATACAAAGCGAAAATGGCGTTTTGGGCATGGGGCAGTTTCCTTTTGAGGGCGAAGAAGACGCTGATTTAATCAATGCGGGTAAACAAACGATTACTACGCTTCCCGGAGCAAGTTTCTTTGATTCGGCAATGAGTTTTGGGATGATTCGCGGCAAACATGTCGATTTAACGATTCTTGGCGCTATGGAAGTGGCTGAAAACGGCGATATAGCCAATTGGAAAATTCCCGGTAAAATGGTGAAAGGAATGGGCGGGGCGATGGACTTGGTATCCTCAGCCGAAAATATTATTGTGGCGATGATGCACGTCAACAAAGAAGGGGAAAGTAAAATTCTTAAAAAATGCACTTTGCCTTTAACCGGAGTAGCTTGCGTTAAAAAAATCGTAACCGAACTAGCCGTGATGGAAATTACTCCAAAAGGAATTAAATTGCTTGAACGAGCTCCCGGAATAACTGTAGAACACATTATTACTTCTACCGAGGCAGAATTAATCATTGAAGGAGAAATCCCCGAAATGACAATCAATTAAAAAAATAAACCGCAAATTCACAGATTTAATTTGCGAATTTGCGGTAAAAAAAATTAGCGAACTTTGCGAAAACTTTGTGTCCTTTGCGTTTAAATTCTATAGGTTTTCAAAGAAATCATTTCCTTTATCATCAGTAATTATGAAAGCAGGGAAATCTTTAATCGTGATTTTTCTAACGGCTTCCATTCCTAATTCTTCAAAGTCAACTACTTCTACTGAAAGGATATTTTCTTTAGCCAAAATAGCTGCTGGACCACCAATAGAACCCAGATAGAATCCACCGTAAGTTTTGCAGGCATTCATCACATCTTTAGTTCTGTTTCCTTTGGCAAGCATCACCATACTTCCGCCATTTTTTTGGAACTCTTCTACATACACGTCCATACGTCCGGCAGTGGTTGGACCAAAACTTCCCGATGGCATTCCGTCCGGTGTTTTAGCTGGACCAGCATAATAAATCGGGTGGTTTTTAAAGTAGTCCGGCATTGGTTTTCCGGCATCTAATAATTCTTTGATTTTTGCGTGAGCAATATCACGAGCCACAATCAAAGTTCCGTTTAGCTTCAAACGGGTTTTGATTGGGTATTGCGATAATTTTTTTAGAATCTCGCTCATTGGTTGGTTCAAATCAACTTCAACGGCTTCTTCTAAATGTGGTGGCGTTGCAGGCAACAAACGTTTAGGATTTACCTCTAATTGCTCTACGAAGATTCCGTCTTTGGTAATTTTTCCTTTGATATTTCTATCTGCAGAACAAGAAACTCCTAATCCTACCGGACAAGAAGCTGCGTGACGAGGCAAACGGATTACGCGAACGTCATGAGTGAAATATTTACCTCCAAATTGCGCTCCAATGGCACTTTCCTGGCAAATTTTTTGTACTCTTTTTTCCCATTCTAAATCACGGAAAGCCTGACCTGCCATGTTTCCTGTAGTTGGTAAATAATCATAATAACCTGCAGATGCTTTTTTAACAGCTGCTAAGGTTGCTTCGGCAGAAGTTCCTCCAATCACTAAAGCCAAGTGGTAAGGCGGACAGGCAGAAGTTCCTAAATCCATTATTTTAGCACGGATGAAAGCATCTAATGATTTTTCGTTTAATAAGGATTTTGTTTGTTGGTACAAATAGGTTTTGTTAGCCGAACCTCCTCCTTTTGCTAAAAATAAAAATTCGTAAGAAGCGCCTTTTTTAGCATAAATATCAATTTGAGCCGGAAGATTAGAACCTGAGTTCTTTTCTTCAAACATGCTAATCGGTACAATTTGAGAATAACGCAGGTTTCTTTCGATATAAGTATTAAAAATACCTTTAGAAAGCCATTCGGCATCATCTACGCCTGTATATACGTTTTCTCCTTTTTTGGCCATTACAATCGCTGTTCCGGTGTCCTGACAGGAAGGCAATTCACCATCAATAGCTACTACCGCATTCTGCAATAAATTATAAGCTACAAATCGGTCGTTGTCGGTTGCTTCCGGATCGTCAAGAATAGCTCTTAATTTTTCTAGATGCGAAGTACGCAACATAAAAGAAACATCTTTCATGGCTTCCTGAGAAAGTAATTCTAAACCTTTTGGGTCAACAGTTAGGATTTCGCGGTCTCCTAGTTTTTCTACTTTTACGTAGTCAGAAGTTATTTTACGGTATTGGGTATCGTCTTTTAAAATTGGATAAGGATCCTGATAAATAAAGTCCATTGGTGTTTTTATTTTTTTGACAAATATAAAAATTATTTAGCGTAGCCACAGTCTTTTAACAACTGTGATTCTTTCGTAAAATCAAACTTTTTGTTATAAAAACAAGCAAAAAGAGATGGTATTTATGCAATACCATCTCTTTGTTTGTTCGATTAATGTTTTAAAAACTAGCTTAATAAGCTGGTAACTAAGAATAGAATTAGCAATCCTATGGCGATGTATTTAGTGTATTTTGACATTTTTTATTTTTAATTAACTGAAATGAGTTTAATATTAAAGATTAAAACCGAACCTCCAGGAATACCATAATAATTGAAACTTCCGTAGCCTAAATGGGCAGGAATCAAAAGAATACCGCTTCCACCTTCTTTAAAAAGAGGAATTCCTTCCACCCATCCTTTTATGACTCCATTCAGATTAAAGGAAACGCCCGCTTCTGAACTTTGATCAAAAACGACTTTATCTGTAAAATAACCTTTGTAGGCCACTGTTACATTTGAAGTTGTTGTAGGTCGCTCTCCTGTTCCTTCTTCGTCAATAACATAATACAAACCAGAGGATGTTCTTGTCGCATTAAGATCGTTTTCTTCAATATAATCTATAATTTCAGTTTCGTTTTCAACGGTATAGTCTTTCGCTACCTGAGGTTCAATATCGTTATTGATACAAGATGTAAAAAGAACGGTTAAAAGGAATAAAAAAGAATATTTCATAACGAATTGAATTTGTTTTAAGATAATAAGCTGGTAACTAAAAATAGAATTAGCAATCCTATAGCGATGTATTTAGTGTATTTTGACATTTTTTTATTTTTTTAAAGTGATTATTATACTATTTATTATGACCTGGCGCATAGTATTTTGCGCTTTTACTTCCCGTCATTTTTTTAGCTTGTCCCGGAGGAATTTTACCTGATGATGAATTATTTCTGGTATAGAAAACACTGCAGCTAAATAAGCTCGTTAGTAAAAACAAGATGAGTAATCCTATAGCGATGTATTTAGTGTATTTTGACATTATTATTTGTTTGTTTAAAATTCAAAAGAATGAAAAATAGATTAAAATCCCTAAGATAACGGCAATAATTTTCTATTATTTTGTGGTTATGATTTTCTAAAAAAACCAGCTTGCCACAAAAATCGCTGTAATCACACAAATCACATCAACCAAAAGCATCGTGCCTAAGGCGTAACGTGTATTTTTGATATTTACTGAACCAAAATACACTGCAATTACATAAAAAGTACTCTCGGCACTACACTGGAAAATGCTGCTCAAACGTCCTGTTAAAGAATCGGCGCCAAAAGTATTCATCGAATCAATCAAAAATCCTCTGGATCCTGCTGAACTAAAAGGTCTCAATAAGGCAACCGGCAAAGCATCTACAATTTCTTTATTTACTCCCATATTCGAGAAAACAAATCCAAGTCCGTTGCTGATGATTTCAAACAAGCCGCTGTTTCTAAACAATGAAATAGCCACCAACATCCCTAAAACATAAGGAAAAATAGTAACTCCGGTTTTAACACCATTATTGGCTCCTGTTACAAAGGCTTCATAAACGGTTGTATTGGCTTCAGTAAATTTTTTCTCCTTTACAAAAGAAAAAATCAAAGTAGCAACAATAATCCCGATTAATATTAAAGCTGAAAGATTAGTTGTAAAATAGTTTTTGCCAATTAAATCCAAATGGTTTACATACATCAGCAAACCAACAATGGCGGCAATTAATACCATTAATCCCATAAGTAAAGAAGCACTTTTGAAATTAATTTTTTGTCTTGCTCCAACAATCAAAAATGCAGCGATTGTACCAATAAAAGAAGTAATAATGCAAGGTAACATCACATCGGCAGGATTAGCCGAATTTGCTGCCGCACGATAGCCAATGATGGAAGTGGCAATTAAGGTAAGTCCCGAGGCATGCAAACACATGAACATAATTTGGGCATCGCTGGCCTTGTCTTTTTCGGGATTTATGGTTTGTAAACTCTCCATCGCTTTTAATCCAAAAGGCGTTGCAGCCGAATCCAATCCCAGAAAATTAGCAGCAAAGTTCAGGGTCATGTAGGATATAGAAGGATGGTTTTTAGGAACACTTGGAAACACTTTTACAAATACCGG
Source organism: Flavobacterium palustre (assembly GCF_014639535.1). Taxonomy (GTDB): domain Bacteria; phylum Bacteroidota; class Bacteroidia; order Flavobacteriales; family Flavobacteriaceae; genus Flavobacterium; species Flavobacterium palustre. Next base: position 855,126 of record NZ_BMGA01000001.1, read on the forward strand.
ACTCAATACTTTTGCCAGTTTTTCGGATACTCCGGAGATAATTAAAAGTTCCATCAATCCGCAGAAAAAGGCTAAGTACGCCATAAGAGGAAGAATCAAATCCAGTAAAGTACTTTTACAGGTAGGTAATAAACCATCTGATTTTTGAACACCGCTAAAAATTTTTACGGTTTTGTTTTTGTAAACATAAGTGGTATCCGCATTAAGCGTATCTCTGTTGATTATAAAGGTTTTTTCTTCCGATGTATTGATGCTGTCTTTGATAAAAGCAGGAATCTGATCGATGTATTTTTCTGAAATTAGAATAGGATCGTCCTTTTTTCCATTCAAAACATGGTCAATGGTATAATTTTGACCAGAAAACAAACTGAAAATCACAAATACAATTGACGAAATAAAAATAACTAACCAAAATCTGCTTAATACCATAATTTATAATTTTTGTAAATGTAAATATTTAACCGCAAAGTTCACAAAGGGTTTTCGCAAAGAGAGAAAGAGATTAATTGAATTTGTTTTTTTTGAATTCTCATTCGATTATAATTTTGGCTTCCATATAATTTTCAAAAGGTTTAATTCCTTCAAAAATAACTACTTTTTGATGACTTTTGGTTTCATTAAAAAAATCTGTTTCAATCTTGACATGATCTTTTTTTAAAGTTCTTTTCCAAGTGCCGATGACTTTTCCGTTTTCAAGAATAACAGGTTTGAAAATTCCGTTTTTTGTAAATGCTTTAGGCTGATGTTCCGCTAAAATAGAAGCTTCACGGGTTTTATAGGAAATCAAAATTTCATCAAAAGCAGGAAGAAAGTGTACGCTTTCGCGAAAGCTGCTTTCTTTATAATAATCAGTTCCGAACCAATACATTTGTTCCTCAATTACAGCCGAATTTAATTCTGATTTAATCGAATTGATAGCTGTTTTGCAGCTTGTCATCGAAAAACCCGACCACCATGAAAAATCACCAACGGTTGCCGGACCGTGACTTTCGAAATAACGTTTGGCTAATTTTGCCAAGCCTTCTTCTTTGGTCAATTTGGACTGAGGTTTTGGAAGCCTTTCTTCCAGTAAGGCATATGTCATTTTTTTGCCTTTCATTTTGCCGTTGCAAACTAGACCTTCTAATTCTGCATACATCATAATAAGAACAGGACTTAAATTATAATCATAGGAAAACTTTTTGATATTAAGTTCGTGTATGATTTCCTCTCTCGTTAAATTATTATTTCCTGCGAGTATTTTCTCTATGGATGAATTAATCTTGTCAAACTCTTTTTCATCACAACCATATTTTCTGGTTTCGGCAAGAATAATACGTTTGATTTGAGGTCCGGAAATATCAAGCATCCAATAGATATCTTCGGCAGCAATAAAATGCCAGGTTGGTCTTAAAATATGGGTGCGGATAATCTTTGCAGCGTTTATCGCTTCTTCAATTTCTTTTTCAGTAGCTCCACATCGGGAACCAATTGCCCATTTTGCCATGGCATAATCCTGAGCCTGTACAGCACCTAAATGCTTCACAATGTCTTGCGGAGAATCTGAACATGTCTTATAAAGCTTTTGAGAAACAAGGCGATGATGTGAAATTTCCTGATGTGTCATTGAAAAAATGTTTTAATCATATAAGTTCATTTAAAGTTTGGCATTTCAAAATCTTAACAACTTAAAAATTACACATGAATAATCTCATCCTCAATTAATAATTCCTCTCTTCGCAGTCGAAGAAAAATCTGTGCTACGGCAATGGTGTCTTTTTCGCAATAAGTCACAATGCGGTCAATGTCTTTTTCTACATAAAAAACGTGACCTACCTGACTGCCGTCGATATCGCCTTTCGGAGAAGGGATTCCGAGGACTTTGCACATTAATTTTAACGAAGTGAAATGCTTGTAATCGCCAAATTTCCACAACTCTAAAGTATCCAAATGCGGAATTTCCCATGGTTTTTTGCCAAATAAATTCAATTTATCCGGAATAGGAATTTGATTAATAATCATGCGGCGCGCCAGAAACGGAATGTCAAACTCCTTAGCATTGTGTCCGCATAAAAGATGTTGCGGACCGTTGAAATGATTGTTCAACAGATTATTGAAATCTTTTAAAAGTTTGGTTTCTTCTCCAAAAAAAGAAGTCACCCTAAAGTTGCGGATATCGCCTTTAATCACAAAAAAACCAACTGAGATACAGACAATTTTTCCGAATTCGGCCCAAATTCCCGCACGATCATAAAATTCCTCGGCGGAGATTTCTTCCTTGCGTTGGTATTGGGTTTTTTGTTCGTACAGTGCCTGCATTTCTGTATCTAACTCATTGAAATCAGCTGTTTCCGGAACCGTTTCAATGTCCAGAAAAAGAATGTTGTTGAGGTTTATCTTTTCAATCATAGTTTTATTATTTGGCTTGTTGCAGCATTTTATAAGTTTCTTCTAAATAGACATAAAAATCATCGCTATGTGGTGTTCCATTGGTGCTTTTTATGTCGTGATGTCCTAATCTAACAATGATTACATGATCTTCCGGAACTACAATTACATATTGACCTAAATGCCCACGCATATAGAAAACTTTTTTGTTTTTAAAAGTACTCAACCACCAGCCGTAGCCGTATTGGGGTGAATCTTTAAATCTTGGCGTTATTGATTTGGCTACAAAAGCGCTGTCTAAAATTTGCTGACCATTCCATTTTCCATGTTGCAGATAGAGTTTTCCAAATCGGGCAAAATCTCTGGCATTACCGGCAATACAGCAAAAGGCTTTTACCATTCCGTCTTTTTTATCGGTTTGCCAAAAAGCATCACTTTCGGCTCCCATGGGTTTCCAGAAAGATTCCGAAACATAATCGGCCAGGCTTTTTCCAACAGCTTTTTCAATACACATAGCCAGAAGTTGGGTGTTGCCGCTTAAATATTTGTATGTTTTTCCCGGTTCTTCAATGCTTTTCAAATTTAAAATGACCGGTGTTAAATTTTTATCAAAATAGGCCTGGGTCGTAATTGAAAATGGGTCGTAATAGGCTTCATCCCAATCCAATCCTGAGGACATGGAAGCCAAGTCGCCCACAGTCATTTGTGCCGATTTTCCTTTTTTAAATTCAGGAAAAAAGTCACCTACTTTTGTGTCTAAATTTTTGATTTTCCCTTCCATAATGGCTTTTCCCAACGAAGCGGTTACAATGCTTTTGGCCATAGAAAAAGAATTGGATTTAGAATCTTTGCTGTAATTATCATAATAGTTTTCGTTCCAGATACTATCGTTTTTGATGATTAAAAAAGCAACTGTGCCAATTTCCTCATGCAGTTTTTCAAGTCTTTCGGTTGGTTTTACCAGATTGTAATCTTTGGCTATATTCCAAGGTTGTGGTTGGTTATTTTTTTGAATAATTCGATTGTCAAAATACTGATAATCATCTAAAAAAGCAGTTGAGTGTCCGTTGAAATAAGTGATTTTTACAGCCCTTAACAAATAGTCTTTCTTGAAAATATAAAGTGAAAGAATTATAGTGCCTATAAGAATCAGCAATCCGAAGAGAAATTTTTTGAGTTTTTTCATGGGGTTTGAATTAGCTTCAGTACGAATTTACATAAAAAATTATTCGGGAAAATATCAAATATGTTTTTTATTAAACCTTTAAGGAGTTAAGTTTCAATAAGCTTAATTTACTGAATTCCTTAATGGTAAAAAATGTCTATTAAAGGTTAGCTGTATTTGTTATTGTTTAAAATAATAATTCTTGTTTCCGTGAAGGATTTTCGTGTTCCAATAACCATTTTTTACGCCATAAACCGCCTGCATAACCGGTTAGCGAACCATCGGTTCCAATTACGCGATGACAAGGAACCACAATCCAAAGCGGATTTTTTCCATTGGCGGAAGCCACAGCCCGAATAGCTTTTACATCTCCTAATTTTTTAGACAAATCCATATAACTACAGGTTTTTCCAAATGGAATTTCAAGTAATGCTTTCCAAACTTTCTGCTGAAATTCAGTTCCTGCAGGATTCAGTTTAAAATTAAAATCAGTCCTTTTTCCTTCAAAATAATCATTCAACTGAGAAACGGCTTGCTGTAAAACTTCAGGAACTGTATCGGAAACGGTGCCTTCATCAGCAATTGAAATAACCGAAATACCATTTTCATCGCCTGTGATTTTAGCGATTCCCAGAGGTGTTTTAAAGTAAGTTATAGTTTGGTCGTTAGTTTTCATTTTTACTATTTTGTTCCATTAAGAATACTATTGCAGCTTTTGAAATTTCTGAAGGATTTCCTTTTGGCGTAGCCAATAAAATATCGGTAAAAAGAGCCACTTTTTTGAGTTCTACGAATTCTAATTCGGGATAATTATGACTTTTTTTAATGGCGGTTGGCACTATCGAAATACCCAATCCATTTTTAACCAACTGGATAATTGACGAAATATTATTGGATTCATGCACTACTTTGGGTTTGAAACCATATTGGGTACAAATTTGCAATAAAGCATCGTAAAAATAAGGCGCATATTGTTTATTAAAAAATACAAAAGTTTCGTCTTTCAAATGTATCAAATCTTCTTCGGATGCGATGTTGTATTTATTTCGATTAAATACTAACGAAAAACTGTCTTTAAACCAGAGTTGCGAATCTATTTTTGGCGAATGCAAAGGAGCGCGGATGATTCCAAAATCAATTTTCCCTTCTTCTAAGGCGTCAATTTGTTTGACTGTGGGTACTTCGTAAAGACGAAAATTGACATAGGGATATTTATCAGATAGAAATTGTAACAGCTCTGAAATATCTCCCGAAAACGTCGAACTCACATAAGCAATCCGGAATTCGCCGCTTTGATTTTTGCTTATTTTTTTGGTTGTCAGATTAATGCGTTCCAAATTTTGAACCAGTTCCTGAATTTCTTTTTGGTAATACTTTCCGGCATCGGTTAGAATTACGCGTTTGTTATTTCGCTCAAAAAGTGTGGCACCCAGTTCGGTTTCCAATTCTTTAATCTGTCTGCTTAACGGCGGTTGGGAAATGAATAATTTATCGGCAGCACGAACAAAGCTTAGTTCTTCGGCTAATTTCAGGAAATATTTTAAATGGCGTAATTCCATAAATACCTTTTAAGTATTAATAATTGACAAAATAAGCATTTTTAAGTCATAAATGAAAGTTTTAGGTTTGTAAAAATAAAAACCAATAATCATGAAAAAATCAACAGTTACAGAAATCAGGGAACGTTTTGACAATGAGGTCGAACGTTTCTCCAATTTAGAAACAGGGCAGGTGGCAACGATGGATGCTAAAATTGCTTTAGAATTGATTACTTGTACCGCAAGAGCAGTAAAACCGGAAGCCAAAACTATCTTAGATTTAGGTTGCGGAGCCGGGAATTATACCTTGAAAATGTTATCTAAAGTGCCTGATTTGGATTGTACTTTGATTGATTTGAGTCAGAATATGTTGGATAAAGCTCAGGAACGGGTTTCGGTAGCAACAAGCGGAAAAGTGGAAACGATTCAGGGTGATATTCGCGATATTGAATTACCCAAAAATCATTTCGATATTATTTTGGCAGGAGCGGTTTTGCATCATTTACGTGACGATTCCGACTGGGAAATGGTTTTTCAAAAATTGTATGATAGTTTAACGCCAGGTGGTTGTTTCTTGATTTCCGATTTGTTGATTCAGGATCATCCGGGAGTTAATCAATTGGTTTGGAAAATGTATGCGAATTATTTGAATGAGCATGGAGGAGGGGAATACCAGCAGAAAGTTTTTGATTATATCGAAAAAGAAGATACACCCAGATCAATGACGTACCAATTGGATTTGATGAAAAGAGTAGGTTTTTCTAGTGTTGAAATTTTGCATAAAAATGCCTGTTTTGGGGCTTTTGGGGGGATAAAGTAGGTATTTAACCGTAAAGGTCACAAAGTTTTTTCGCTAAGTACGCAAAGAAGTTATTATAAAACACAAAAACCATTCAATGTTCTGAATGGTTTTTGTGTTTTTAATATTACGACTACTTTAGATTCGAATAAATATAAGCTTCTAAACCTTGTAATTCTTTATCTGAAAAGGTTTTTGTCAAATTTAAATTGGCTTGCATTACGGCAAATTGCGAAGGATCAACAATAGCCTCACTTTCTCCTTTTAAGAAAGCAACCATGTCAGCATTTTTATCTTTGTAAATTTTAGCAATTTCTTTTGTGCTGGGACCAATTAATTTTTGATCGGTCTGATGGCAGGAAATACAGTTTCCTTTGCCTTCAAAGATTACTTTTCCCAGTTCTTCGGGAGTTAATTCCGGTTCTTCAGCAGCAACAGTAGTGTTTTGGTCTTCTTTTCCAAAAGATTCCTGACTTTCTTTTTTGCAAGCAAAGGCAAGAACAATTAGTGCTAAAAATGCTAGTTTTTTCATGTGTTTTTCGTTTTTAGTGATTCCAAAAATAAATTATTTTTTGGTTTTAAATTAAAAACTGTTTATTTCTTTAAAAGTATTGCTGCTTCTTTGGCAAAATAAGTCGAAATCAAGCTCGCTCCGGCTCTTTTAATACACATTAATTGCTCCATCATGATCTTGTCATTGTCAAGCCATCCCTTTTCGGCAGCGGCTTTAATCATTGCGTATTCACCCGAAACATGATAAACCGTTACAGGAACATTCACGGCGTTTTTAACCTCTCTAACGATGTCTAAATATGCAATTCCGGGCTTTACCATGACCATATCGGCACCTTCTTCAACATCCCACAGCGCTTCTTTGATTGCTTCAATGCGGTTAGCATAGTCCATTTGGTAGGTTTTCTTGTCTTTTGGAACAACAACGTCAGCTTCTTTTGGAGCAGAATCTAAAGCATCACGGAAAGGTCCGTAAAATGCCGAAGCATATTTAGCCGAATAGCTCATGATTCCAACATTGTGGAAGCCCGCAGAATCCAATCCCTGACGTAATCTTAAAACTCTCCCGTCCATCATATCCGAAGGTGCTACAAAATCGGCACCGGCTTCGGCATGTGAAACCGCCATTTTTACCAGAGCATCGTTAGTTGCATCGTTTTCGACATCGCCGTTGGCAATAATTCCGTCGTGACCGTAGATGGAATAAGGGTCTAAAGCCACATCAGGCATTACAATCATTTCCGGACAAGCCGCTTTAATGGCGCGGATAGTTTGTTGCATCAATCCGTTTGGATTCCAGGCTTCTTTACCGGTATTGTCTTTTAGATTTTCAGATACTTTTACATAGATATTTACCGCACGAATGCCCAAAGCGAATAATTCCTTTACTTCTTTCACCGTTAAATCTATCGAACGACGGAAAATCCCCGGCATCGATGGAATTTCTACTTTTACGTTTTCGCCTTCGGCAATAAACATCGGAAACATAAAATCCGAAGGACTTAAGGTTGTTTCACGGACTAAAGAACGAATGGATTCGTTGGTTCTTAATCTTCTGCCTCTTTGTAGTGGGAACATAATTATAGTTTTTCAAGCTCCGTAGGAGCGTAATATTTATAGATTGTTTTCAGTTCTGTTTTTTAGCTCCAGAGGAGCGGCATCTTATATATCTTCGAATAAATATTCATTCTTAAAATCAATATCAAACAATTTTAAAAATTCTATATATTCTTCTTTAAATGTTTTTGTTTTATGATGTTCTTCCTGATTTTGAATATAATTAATAACACTCGTCAATTGTGAATGACTATAAGTGAATGCTCCAAATCCAGTTTGCCATTCGAATTTACCATTTATCCATCTTTTTTCATTAATAAATCGAGATGAATTGGCTTTTACATCTCTTATCAAATCCGATAGTGCTTTATTGGGTTTTAGCCCAACTAAAATGTGTATATGGTCAGGCATTCCGTTAATGGCAATTAATTTTTGATCTTCATTTGTAACAATTCCGGTTATATATTTATACAATTCGTCTTTCCATTTACTGGAAATCAGATTTTGTCTTCCCTTGACAGCAAAGACAATTTGAATATATAATTGAGAATAGGTATTTGCCATTATAATGTCGCACCGCTGGTGCTCTTTTGAAAAATATTATTTATTTGCTATAAATATGGCGCTCCTACGGAGCTCAAATGAACACAATGAATTGTTTCTATAAATATATCGCTCTTACAGAGCTATCCAATCAACCGGTTTTTCTAACACTTTTATCAATTTTTCTTCTTCGCTTCCTGCTTCCGGATAATGGTCGTAAACCCATTGTACATGTGGTGGTAAAGACATCAAAATAGATTCTATTCGACCGTTGGTTTTTAAGCCAAATAAAGTTCCTTTATCGTGAACTAAATTGAATTCCACATAACGACCACGACGGATTTCCTGCCAGTTTCTTTGAGCAACTGTATAGGGCAAATCTTTTCTTCGTTCTACAATTGGAACATAAGCTTCCAGGAAACTATTTCCAACTTCAGTGACGAAATTGAACCAGTTTTCCATGCTCATATCATCCGTTGCTTTGCAATAATCGAAAAACAATCCGCCAAGACCACGGGCTTCATTGCGGTGTGCATTCCAGAAATAGGCATCACATTGCTTTTTATATTTTGGATAAAACTCCGGATTATGTTTGTCGCAAGCGGTTTTACAGGTTTGGTGAAAATGGATTGCATCTTCTTCGAACAAATAATAAGGCGTTAAATCCTGTCCGCCGCCAAACCATTGCTGGATTACATTACCTTTATTATCGTACATTTCAAAATAGCGCCAGTTGGCATGAACTGTTGGCACCATTGGGCTTTTAGGATGAATGACCAAACTCAGTCCGCAGGCAAAGAAATCGGCTTCGCCTACGTTGAATAATTTCTGCATTGAATCCGGTAATTTACCGTGGACTGCAGAGATATTCACTCCGCCTTTTTCGAAAACTTTTCCGTTTTCAATTACGCGGGTTCTTCCGCCGCCGCCTTCCGGGCGTTTCCAAAGATCTTCTTTAAATTTGGCTTCACCATCAACCGCTTCTAGTCCTGCTACGATTTGGTCTTGGAGTTTTTGTATGTAGGCGTAAAATTGTTCTTTCATTATAAATTGGCTTTTGCGGAAGCTATTTTATTAAAAATTCCAAACGAAAAAGTCTTGCTTTCCGTTTGGATGTGATTGTAAATACTAATGGCTTTTTCTGCGAAATCAAATTGATTTTCTTTAGAAAAGCCAACTAAAAAATCGGCAAATTGCTCTTTTTGATTCCAGTCCAGATGCAATCTTTCTAAAAGTAGAATTAAGTCATTTGGTGTAATTGCGATTAAACTTTCAATATTCAGCCCGAAATCTTTCAGCGCTCCTTCAATTTGGTCTTTATCGAATGCTTTTTCAGGTACAAAAACCAACGAATGCAACGTTTGGAGCACATTGTCTATTCGTATACTTTCCTGGTCTCTTAAGCCTTTGTTTAGCATTTTTTGATTGTTCTTTTGGTTTCTGCTTTCTGCAAACTGAGAACTGCTGATTAATTCCCGTATTCTTTCACCGCATCAATAAACGCTTTGGCGTGATCCACTGGAATGTTTGGTAAAATTCCGTGACCTAAATTCACCACATATTTGTCTTTACCGAATTCGTCAATCATTTCGTGAACCATTTTTTTGATGGTTGGAATTGGCGAAAGCAATCTTGAAGGATCAAAATTACCTTGTAAAGTAACATTTCCGCCTGATAAATAACGTGCATTTCTGGCCGAACAAGTCCAGTCAACTCCTAGTGCAGAAGCTTTACTTTTTCCCATTTCGTTCAAAGCAAACCAACATCCTTTTCCGAAAACAATTACCGGTGTAATTTCAGCCAAAGCCTCGACTATTTGGTTGATGTATTTCCAAGAGAATTCCTGATAATCTGTTGGAGACAACATTCCTCCCCAGGAATCAAAAATCTGAACGGCATTCACACCCGATTTTACTTTTTCTTTCAAGTATAAAATAGTGGTATCGGTGATTTTTTGCAATAAAGTATGAGCTGCAACTGGATTTGAGAAACAGAATCCTTTAGCCGTATCAAAGCTTTTCGAACCTTTTCCTTCTACAGCATAACAGAAAATTGTCCACGGAGAACCGGCAAAACCAATCAAAGGTACTTCGTCGTTCAGCATTTCCTTAGTTAATTTCACGGCATCAAAAACATAACCTAAAGTTTCATTTACATCTGGAACGTAAACTTGATTTACTTGTTCCATAGTACGAATAGGATTTGGGATAATTGGACCTAAATTGTCTTTTAATTCCACGTGAATTCCCATGGCTCTTGGCACTACAAGAATATCCGAAAACAAAATGGCAGCATCGGGAGCAATACGACGAATAGGCTGAACGGTGATTTCGGCAGCTAATTCTGGAGTTTCGCAACGGGTGAAAAAATCATATTTGTCACGTAAAGCTCTAAATTCCGGTAAATATCTTCCTGCCTGACGCATCATCCAAACCGGTGGACGTTGTACTGTTTCTCCTTTTAGTGCTTTTAAAAATAGGTCGTTCTTTATCATTTTTATTATTTTTTCTAATTCCCCCTTCGGGGGTTAGGGGATTATTTATATTCTTCGATTACTGCTTCAATCACATCTTCAATTGTGGGTTGTTCAGCGATGATGATGTTTTTGGTTTTATTTTCTAATGCTGATGCGGTGGTTTCGCCAATGCAAAAGCAAGTTTCTTTTGTGATTTTATTATTGGTCAGGTAACTTTCTACAGCTGAAGGGCTAAAAAACAAAATTCCATCAAACTTTTCCTGTTTGGAAATTTTAAAAGGTGCTAATTCGGTTTTATAAACCTCAATTTCATTGAAAATGATGCCTGCGTTTTTTAATGCTTTTGGCAGGGTTTCTTTGCGAAGATTTCCGCTGAAAAAAGTATAGCTTTCTTTGTTGTAGATTAGAGTAATAATTTCTGCCAAATCCGATGCGTAATCCATATAGGCTTCTACTTTAAAACCATTTTGTTCCAACAAATCTTTGGTTTTTATACCAACACAAAAAACATTTTTTGATTTAAGAATTTCCCAGCCGCTTTGTTCTATTAAACTTAAAACTGCATTTTGACTGCTGAAAATCAAATTAGTATTGATTTTGTCTAATTCGAAAATGGAGTGTTTAATTTCGATGAAATCTTGTTCTAAAAGGTCAATATTGGCATCAAGAAATACTTGTCTTTGCTCAGCTGATAAGGTTTTGGTTGACAGAATACTTATTTGACTCATTACTTTTTCAAATTAGTTTTAATTGCTGCCATTAATTCGGTTCCACCATTTTCCAGAATTTCTTTTGCGGAATAGAATCCCAGTTTTTTCCATTCTGAAATATCAACCACTTTGTTGATTTCGATTTTTTGTTTTCCGTCCAATGAGAATAAAACGCCATCAAAATGTATGGTATCTTCGTCTTCATTATATTTTGCTAAAGCACCAATAGGAGCGGTACAACCGCCTTCTAAAGTTCTTAAAAACTGGCGTTCAATATAGGTGCAAACTTCCGTTTCGATATCATTTAGTTGAGAAACAGCATCCAGGGTATAGTCGTCATCAGCCATTGCTACCACTAACATAGCGCCCTGAGCCGGTGCCGGAATCATCCAGTCTAAATCAATAAAATCTTCCGGTTTTATATTGATTCTTTCCAGTCCGGCTGCCGCAAAAACAGCTCCGTTCCAGTCGCTTTTCTGAAGTTTTTGCATTCTGGTATTTACGTTTCCACGCAAATCAACTACGGTATGATTAGGGTATTTGTTCAACCATTGTGCCTGACGACGCAAACTTCCGGTAGCGATAGTTCCTGTAGATTCCAGAAAATCAAGATTGCCTTTGTGAACTAAAATGTCCAAAGTATTGGCTCTTTCTAAAACAGCTGCTTGTACAATTCCATTGGGCAGGGCAGTAGGAACATCTTTCATCGAATGTACCGCAATATCCACATCGCCGTTAATCATCGCAATATCTAATGTTTTGGTAAAAATTCCGGTGATTCCTAATTCGTAAAGGGGTTTGTCAAGGATGATATCGCCTTGGGATTTTACGGCTACAATTTCAGTTTTATAACCTAAATCGTTTAGTTTGTTTTGAACAGTATGTGCCTGCCATAAAGCGAGTTCGCTATCTCTTGTACCTATACGTATTGTTTTTTCTGCCATTTTTTAAACTTAAACAATGTGAACATTGTTTCTTTTTTTAAACCATTAAGAAATTAAGCTTCATTAAGGTTTGTTCTTAATTTTCATCTAACATTGAAAAGTATTCGTTTACGAATGGTTTCAATGATTTTGTTATGTTAGTTGTATTGAAGTTAATTAGTAATCCCTGAGGCTTTTCTAATATTTTCATATACGTTAATAGTTGTGCTTCATGAATTGGTAATATGTTTTCAACTGATTTTAATTCAACCACAATTAAGTCATTTACTAATAAATCGATTCTTAAATTAGATTCTAATTCTAATTCATCATATTCTATTTTAACTATCAATTGTTGTTTTACATCATAACCGTTTTTCTCTAATTCATATTTTAAGCATTGTTCGTAAACATTTTCTAAAAGCCCAGGGCCAAGTTTTTTGTGAACTTTTATGGCATAACCCGTGATTTCAAAAGATAACTGAGTTATTTCTTTTTTAGTCATTTTATCTATGTTTGGCTTAAAACTAAATGAAACTTAATTTCTTAATGGTGAGAAAAACGCTTATTTAACCATTGCTTCAATTTTGAACACTTTTTCAATCCATTCGATGCTTTCATCTACCATAGTGTTTTCGTCTTTGAGGTGATTAGCAAAATGAGTAGTGATTTTTTGAATAATTCTGTTGCTGATGATTTCGGCTTGTTCTTCGTTAAAATCGGCTATTTTTTTACTTTGAAAATCTAATTCCGAATTTTTAATATCGTTTAGTTTGGCTTTCAATGCGTTAATAGTTGGAGCAAATTTTCGGCCTTTAGTCCAAGTTCTAAATTCGTCTTTTATTTCTTCGATAATCGCTTCGGCAGCAGGGATGTGTTTCTTTCTGTTTTCTAAAGTCTCATCGGTCATTTGCGATAAATGATCCATGTGAATTAAAGTAACACCTTCTATTTCATTTACATTTTCATTCACGTTTTTAGGGATAGACAAATCTAAAATCAATAATGGTTTTTTCAGATTCAAAATGGCTTTGTCTATAGTAGGGTTTTGTGCTCCGGTAGCCACTACTAAAATATCCGCTTTTTGTATTTCCAATTGTAAATCGGAATAATTTTTAACAACTAAATCCAATTTTTCGGCTAATTTTTCGGCCTTGTCTTTGGTTCTGTTAATTAAGGTAATTTGCTCGTGTTTAGTGTGTTTTACCAGGTTTTCGCAGGTGTTTCTGCCAATTTTTCCTGTTCCGAAAAGCAGGATATTTTTATTGGCAATATCTTCTACATTTTTGATAATATATTGAACTGATGCAAAGGATACAGAGGTTGCACCAGAAGAAATTTCAGTATCCGTTTTTATTTTTTTACTCGCCTGAATCACCGAGTTTACCAAACGCTCCATAAAAGAATTTACTAAACCATAAGATTTACTTTGGTTGAAAGCGTTTTTAATTTGGCTGATAATTTCAAAATCACCTAAAATCTGGCTGTCTAATCCGGTTCCTACACGAAACATGTGATTAATGGCTTCCTGATTTTTATAAATGTAAGCTACTTCCTGAAATTCCTGAACCGAACCTTGGCTGTTTTCACAAAGTAATTTTATTAATTCGTAAGGATGATTAGCAAAGCCATAGATTTCAGTTCTGTTACAAGTTGAAGTAACAATCAATGATTCGATTCCTTCGGCTTCAGCTTGCGTTAATAAGATAGACTGTGCTTTAGCGTCTAAGCTAAATTTCCCCCTAATGGTTGCATCTGCTTTTTTATAACTTAAACCTAAAGCGTAAAAAGTGGTGTTTCTGGACATGTTAAAATTTTCCATGATTATACCTTCCTTAAAAAGTTCAACAAAATTATTATTAACTATTTTATAAAAACAACGCTGTAAGTTCTTTTTGTATCGCTTCGGGATAAATTGATTCAAAATAGCAATTACAAAATCGATTATATTTAAAAATAGAGCAAAATCAGGTGTTTTTTAGTTGTTTATGTAGATTTGTTCTAAATAACAACATCGATTGATTTCCATATTATATACGAAAAAATATCGCTTAGAGTTCTTGAAAAGTGTTGTAAAAATAACTTTGCAAAACACTTTTTTAAATTATATAACAACTGTATTCGAAAAGTTAAGTGATTGAGTTCAGTTGAATTTTAAATAAAAACGCCACCTACAAAAGTAAAAGGTAGCGTTTTTTATTTTGCATATTGGTTATTATTGAACAATTGGATCTCTCAATGATTCTAAAACAACAACAATATCGGCATATAAATCAGTATTTGAAGCAACGCCATTAGCATTTGCGGCAGCACCTACATAACCTACAAATTTGGTATAATCGGCATCAGTGGATTTTACTCCCATACGAGCATTTACTGCTGGATTATGAGCTGCTACCATCCCTAAACCGGAATAGGTATTTACAGCGTTAGTTCCACCTGTAGCAGATGAAAAGAAATCAGTCAGGTTGTCCACTAATTTTGCTAAATTAGTTGTGTTACCGGCTCCAACTTCTGCAAGAACAGGGGCAAAATGTGCTCCAAGGTTTCCTGATGCATTTGCTTGTACATCAGCCACAATAAGTCCTACAGTAGAGTTTACTACTTTTCGAAAACTTAAACGACCTTGTTCAATCATTTGTCCTGAATTATCAGGATCGGCAACCATAGTTGTTCCGCCTAAACGACTGTAGATTGATGCTTCTGCTGGTTTTGGATCATCATCGTCACTGCAAGAAGTAAATGCCGCCGATGCTACTAGTAATACACTTAGTGTAAGTTTAGAAAAATTTCTCATAATAATTGAATTTAAGGATTAATTAAAAAATTGATTTATTGATTTGGATAATTTATAACTCACGCTATTTTGATCCACAGGACAAACTTCTTTGTTTGCCATATTGGCTGGTAGAATAAAGCGTTCGGCTTCATAAGGTCTTTTACTCATCAATTCGTTGTAAACTTTCTCAGAATTAGTGATTTTATTATTGTGAAAATACACTACGACGTTTCTTTTGACAATAATAGAATCGGATGTTAGGCCTTTGATGGTTCTTAAATCGGCGCAAATTTGTTTGGCTTGCAGCGAATCGATATTGGATTTAAAATCAATTCGACTCACTTGTAAATTTGCATTTTCGTAAACTGCCGGTTTTGCAGTGATGATGTGAAACAGTAATATGGACATAAACAATACACCAATTACCGTTACTGCGATTACTACTTTTTTGAAGATTGTATTCATTTTAATAATTTTTAGGTTTTGAAAATTATTTACGAGACTTTCCTCAACATGGTTTTAGAATTTATGAGAAAAAGATTAATTTAGAATCGATTTAAATACTGTTTATTTTTGGAATGTGGAGAAAAGTCAATTTTTTTAGAAAACTCTCAGCAAATTGAACCCAAAGAAAACATCGCCTTTTGTCCAATCTCCGGTTGTTTGACCCAGATATCCTGCTTCATGAATGCCTTGAGAACTAGTAAAGTGCATCTGGAAAACGTGTCCTCCGGTATCTAAATCAAAACCTATAGAAAGCGGATTTTTATAAACTGAATTAGAAGCTCGGTTTAAATGTGCCGCATAATCCATATTAAGTGACCAGCGTTTGGATAATTTATAGCGTCCTCCAATTCCGATGGCGTATTGTGTATTATTCTGTTGCGCATTGTCAACAAAATTTTCGTGGAAAATTGTTGGTGCTAATTGCAGTGATAACTTTTCAGAGTATTTTCTGGAAATCAATAATTGTTGCACATAAGTAAATCGATCATCGAAAGTTAATTTGGGGTAGAGGCTTTCCTTCAATGTGTTATTGATTGCTAAACTTGAAAAACCGGCAATACTTACCGGAAAACCATCTGTTTTTTGATGGATTAAAGTATATTTTGTAGAAAAATCATAGGCTAATTCACTTCTGGCGGCGCTAATGGTCAGCCAATCGGTTAATCCATAGACAAATTTTAATTGCGTATTGGCATTGTCCAATCCGAAGAAACCTTCAAAACCATCTTTGACGGAGCCAAACCTGTGAGCAACAATAAAATACAAATCGCCTTTTGCAGCTAGTTTAGTCGATTCGAGATTGACAATTTTTAAGCCTTTAAAGGCGGCAGATACTTTTTCTTTTTCAGAAACAGAATCTATTCCGTTTAATAAATCTTCCTGTGAAAAGGATATTATTGGAACAAATAACAAGAGTAAAATGAGCTTTTTCATAAATGATAATTTAGGTTTGTTAGTCAAGTAATTTTTTAGTGAATAATGGAACTTTGATCCATTTTGAATTCTTCCAGTAATTCGTCATAGCCTAGAAATCGTCCTTTGAGGGTAATTTTTTTACCTGAAGAAATATCTTTGGATAAGCTGTCATTGAAGCTTGCAAAGAGTTTGTTATCCAGGATAATTGCTTTGTTCTCAATATCTATTGCAGTAATTTTTGCTGTGAGTTCGATGGTTTGATCCTGGTATTTGGCTGAAGCCAGACTGTCATTTTTAGCAAATTCTTTTTCTAATACAGCAATAGTAAGGGTATAAGTCGCTTTTTCGGTGCTAATATTCCGATGATCCTGATAGGTGTAATGATAGATTGCAATAGCAGTTATCAGCAGGATTAAAATTCCGAATAGTATCTTTTTGTTCATAAGATGGGTTGTTTAGGTCTTCAGAATTATCTACGGAAAAAGAGAAAGATTGGTTTTGCTTGAAAAAAGAATTGTTTCGTGAAAACTGGAAAAGGAATTTCAACGTATATCATTTACAATGAACTTTTAATCTAAAAAACCAATTGTTATGAAACTAAAAAATCTTTTTTCGCTGCTGGTGTTTTCTGGCTTTTTAATGGCTTGTTCGAATGATAATCCGGATACTTTGATGGAAGATATTCCTAATGAAAATGCTGTTACCTATAAGCAAAATGTAAAGTCAATTATTGATAATAATTGTATTTCCTGTCATGCGGCAACACCTGTAAATGGAGCTCCCATGTCTTTAGTGACTTATGCTCAGGTAAAAAATGCCATTCAAAACCGGGGATTGCTCAATAGAATTTCTTTGAATAATGGCAATAGTTTGTTGATGCCTCAGGGAGGACCACGATTGCCTCAGACAACAATTGATATTGTAGCGCAATGGCAACAGGACGGATTGTTAGAAGAATAATTTTAAAAATTATAACATGAAAAAAATCATATTAATAGCTGTGTTTTGGATATCAGCAATGGGTTTTGCTCAGGAAAAACTAATTTGCAAATCGGCGGTGATTACATTTGAAGCTTCGGTTCCTTCATTCGAAGAGGTTAAAGCAACAAACAACAACGTTACTCTGGTTTTAAATCCTAAAACCGGAGAAATTGCCAGTTTAGCTTTGATGAAAGGTTTTCGGTTTAAAGTAGCTTTGATGGAAGAACATTTTAATGAAAATTATGTAGAAAGCGATAAGTATCCGAAAGCTATTTTTAAAGGAAAAATTCAAAATTTTAATGTTCAGAATTTAACGGCAACGCCTAAGAATTTTAATATCAATGGCCAACTGGAATTGCACGGAAAAACAGTTGGTATTAGTGTTTTAGCAAAAATAAGTCAGTTGAATTCCGGGATTAATTTGCATGCTGATTTTTCGGTTAACGCCAGCGATTTTGACATTTCGATTCCGGCGGTGGTTAAGAATAAAGTGTCCAATAAAATAAATATTCAACTTAGCGCTTTGTTGAAATAAGAAACCAAAACAATAAAGATTTTATAAATTTAGACCGAAGTTGTAATAAACCATCAAAAAGATTTAATTTTGAAAGACCAAAGACGTTCAATTAAAAAAACGGCAATCGATACATTGTATTAATTAAATCAAAAAAATGGAGGAAGAAATAAAAATTGACGACGATTTTATTTTAATTCGTTTTCAAAATAATACTGATGAGGTTTTAACTTTTCAACGTCCTGTACAGTTGGGTTTGATACAATTTCATTTTGGCTTAAAAGGTAGCGCTAACTACATTTTTAATCAGGGTAATTATGTGCTGAATTTAAAAGAAGAAAAAGCATTACTGTTTTATAATACCGAAAAAGAATTGCCTCTTAACGTAGAAATTGCGCCTAAAACCTGGCTGATTTCCATATTTGTTTCCATTAAAAAATTCCACGGATTGTTCACCAATGATGCCGAGCATATTCCGTTTTTAAGCAAAGAAAATCAGGAAAAAAAGTATTATAACGAGAGTGATATCAGTCCGTCGATGGCTATTGTTTTGAACCAGATGTTTCATTATAATTTGAATCCTTCCATCAAAAATTTGTATTACAAAGGCAAAGGATACGAATTGTTAAGTCTCTTTTTTAATCGAAATGAAGACCCGAATGCAGAACAATGTCCATTTTTAGTTGATGAAGAAAACGTACTGAAAATCAAGAAAGCCAAGGAAATTATTATTGCTAATATGGCCGAACCTCCCGGATTGCCGGAATTAGCCGATCAGGTTGGACTGAATTTGAAAAAGCTAAAAATGGGTTTCAAACAAATTTATGGCGATACTGTTTATGGTTTTCTGTTTGATTACAAAATGGATTATGCCCGAAAACTGCTCGACAGTGGTTCTTATAATGTCAACGAAGTAGGTTTGAAAATAGGTTACAGCACCGGAAGCCATTTTATTGCCGCTTTCAAAAAGAAATTTGGAACTACACCAAAGAAATATTTAATGTCGATAAATACAAATATGTAAAACAGTATTGGTTTTATATATCAAAACATAAATAAAAAATAACAATTATCATGTTTCTAAAAAGTGGCTTGTACTACTTTTGACGAAAATTTAAACACACAGCCCTGTCAGCGTTTAAAATCCTGACAGGGTTAAAAAAACAAAATATGAAAGGCGTATTATTAGTAAACTTAGGCTCACCGGAAAGTCCAACTCCCAAAGATGTAAAGCCATATTTAGACGAATTTTTAATGGACAAATACGTAATCGATGTTCCGTATTTGTTGCGTGCTTTATTAGTGAGAGGTATTATTTTGAGAAAAAGACCTGAAGAATCAGCACACGCTTATGCCAAAATTTGGTGGGATGAAGGTTCGCCTTTAGTAGTTCTTTCAGAAAGAATGCAGCAAAAAGTACAACCATTGGTTAATGTTCCTGTGGCACTGGCTATGCGTTACGGAACCATGACCATCGAAAAAGGTTTACAGGAATTGCACGATAAAGGTGTTACTGAAGTATTGCTTTTTCCGTTGTATCCACAATATGCAATGGCTTCAACTTTGACGATTTTAGTGAAAGCAGAAGAAATTCGCAAAAAGAAATTCCCTCAAATGACCTTTACGGATGTTCCGGCTTTTTATAATAAACCCGATTATATTAAAAATCTGGCTGATTCAATGAAAAAGCATTTAGATGGTTTTGATTATGATCATTTGTTGTTTTCATATCACGGAATTCCGGAGCGTCACATTCGTAAAACTGATGTGACCAAATCCCATTGTAAAATAGACGGTTCGTGTTGTAATACGCCTTCGCCGGCACATGAATTTTGTTACCGTCATCAGTGTTATGAAACTACAAAACTGGTAATTGAACAATTAGGAATTCCTAAGGATAAATACAGCCTGACGTTTCAATCCCGATTAGCAGGTGATAAGTGGCTGGAACCTTACACCGATATTGAAATCAATAAAATGCCTGCCAAAGGAATCAAAAAATTAGCGGTAGTAACTCCTGCTTTTGTATCCGATTGTTTAGAAACCTTAGAAGAAATTGCTATGCGCGCTAAAGAAGAATTTGAAGAAAACGGTGGTGAAGAATTCTTAGCGATTCCGTGTTTGAATGATGACGATCAATGGTGTCAAACAGTTGGGAATTGGATAAATGATTGGGCAAAATAAGAGAATAGACTTTTAATGGAATATTACAACTACTTAAAATCCCTGCATTTAATCTTTGTCATCACCTGGTTTGCGGGTTTGTTTTATATTGTACGTTTGTTTGTGTACCAAATTGAAGCAGCCGATAAACCTTCGCCCGAAAAAGAAATATTGCAAAAACAATTCAAAATTATGAGTTATCGGCTGTGGTATATAATTACCTGGCCCTCGGCAATTTTAGCCAGTATTTTTGCATTTTGGATGTTGTTTTTTACAGAAATGGGTAATGCCTGGTTGCAAATGCCATGGATGCACGTAAAGCTTGGCTTTGTTTTTGTGTTGTATTTGTATCATTTAAAATGCCAGCAAATATTTAAACAATTGCAAAATGATGAGGTAAAATACACAACCAATTTTATGCGTTTGTGGAATGAAGGAGCTACTATCATTCTTTTTGCAGTGGTTTTTTTAGTAATTTTAAAAAATGCCGTCAACTGGATTTACGGTGTAATCGGGATTGTATTGTTTTCGGTTTTAATTATGCTGGGCTTTAAATTTTATAAAAGAATAAGAGAGAAAAACAGTAAAAAGTAGCAGTATTCGGTTCAAAGCTGAAACTGAATACTGAATACTGAATTCTGAACACTGAACACTAAAAAATGCTGAAAATCTTCAAATTATCCATGCTTTCGTTGCGAGTTCGAATTTTTCTTTCGATGATCGTAGTGATAATTGTTTCTTCGATTTTATTGGCCTCAATTTCTATTGTTCAATTTAAAAATGAAGCCAAAGAGTACCATCGCGAACGATTAGAACGTAAGGAAAATGCGGTTCGGGAACATATCAATTATGTACTTTCAACTACTACCTATCCGCTGACAACTGAAAATCTGGAGTTGATTTTTAAGGATAAAATTCATGAATTAGCGCATATTCATAATACTGAAATCAATGTCTATGATTTAGAAGGCAAACTCTTGAAATCCTCAAAAGAATCTTTTTCAGTAGATAAAACGGCAGCACCTATTCCTAAATACATTCTTAAATTAGTTCGTTCTTCGATTGAAAAGCGTTATGAGGATATCAAAACCATTAACGGAATAAAGAACAGGTCGTCGTTTACCCAAATAAAAGATGATAAATTCAAGCCATTGGGGGTATTAAATCTACCTTATCAGGAAGACGATGGTTTTTATGACAGGGAATTAAACAGCTTTTTACTTCGTTTAGGTCAGGTGTATTCTTTTATGTTAATTGTGGCTTTTGCTCTGGCTTATTTTCTTTCGTCTTATATTACAAAATCACTGAAAACCATTTCAGACAAATTGAATGAAACCAGTTTGAATCAAAAAAACGAAAAGATTTTACTCACTGCCAGCAGTAAAGAAATCAATTTATTGATTAAAGCATATAACCAAATGGTGGACGAACTGGAAAAAAGTGCCATTAAATTAGCGCAAAGTGAGCGGGAAGAAGCTTGGCGCGAAATGGCAAAACAGGTGGCGCATGAGATCAAAAATCCATTGACACCGATGCGATTGACGGTACAGAGTTTTCAGCGAAAATTTAATCCGGACGATCCTAATATTTTGCAAAAGATGAAGGATTACTCCGAAACTTTAATTCAGCAAATTGATACCATGACTGCTGTCGCTTCGGCTTTTTCAAATTTTGCTTCCATGCCGGCACAACAAAATGAGACTTTGAATGTGGTGGAGGTTGTCGAATTAGCTTTGGATATTTTTAATGAGGAACATATTATTTTTGAAAGTGATTCTCCTGAAATAATTTCTAAAATAGATCGAACACAACTTATCCGAATTATTACTAATTTAGTTAAAAATGCCATTCAGTCCATTCCTGAAGAACAGGAAAATAAAACAGTAAAAGTAACTGTGAAAAAAGAGTCCAATAATGTGCTAATTCTGGTTGAAGATAATGGAATAGGAATTAAAGCCGAAGATATCAATCGGATTTTTGAACCAAAGTTTACCACAAAAAGCAGTGGAATGGGACTTGGATTAGGTATTATAAAAAATATTATTGAAAACTATAAAGGGACAATTGTCTTTGATACTCAATATGGAAAAGGAACTTGTTTTACAGTTGCTCTCCCAATTATTAACTCTTAAATCAATACCATGAGCTACAAAAATATTTTGATTGAAAAAGAGCATACTGTTGCAACTATTACCATTAACCGTCCTGAAAAATTAAATGCTTTAAATAAACTTACTATTCAGGAACTGCATCACGCTTTTTCTGAATTGGAACAAAACCAGGATACACGCGCCATTATTTTAACAGGAAGTGGTGAGAAAGCATTTGTTGCGGGAGCTGATATTGCTGAATTTGCTCGTTTTTCGGTTGAAGAAGGAGTACAGTTAGCTGCACAGGGACAGGATACCTTATTTAATTTTGTTGAAAATTTAAGAGTGCCTGTTATTGCTGCCATCAACGGTTTTGCTCTTGGCGGTGGATTAGAATTGGCTATGGCCTGTCATATTCGTGTAGCATCTGATACTGCTAAAATGGGGCTTCCTGAAGTGTCATTAGGGATAATTCCGGGATATGGGGGAACACAACGTTTGCCGCAATTAATAGGTAAAGGACGCGCTTTAGAAATGATACTTTCCGCAGGAATGGTTACTGCTGAGGAAGCTTACCGAACAGGTTTAGTGAATTATGTAGTAGCGCAGGAGGAATTATTACCCTACTGTAATGAAATAGCACAAAAAATAATTAAAAACTCTCCGGCAGCGATTGGTATGGCAATTAATGCGGTTAATGCTAATTATAAAGAAGGCGAAAATGGCTTTGAAACCGAGATAAAATCTTTTGGGAAATGTTTTGGAACAGTAGATTTCAAAGAAGGTACCAAAGCTTTTTTAGAAAAAAGAAAAGCAGTTTTTACAGGAGAGTAGTTTAGTGTTCAGTGTTCAGTTTGCAGAAAGCAGTAGCAGTTTACAGAATAAATAATTAAATAAAATGTCATACGAGCCTATATTTGCCCTTTTTTGGGAAAGAGTGAAACAAAGTATTCAGGATAAAACATTTGCTAAATTAACTTTAGCAAAAACCATTGGCGATACCGAAATTAAGAATGTTTATGTTCGTCCGGTTTTGCTGGAAAATGATATGATGAAAATGTCTGTCATTGCCCGATATAAAACTGAAGAAATTGAGAGTTTTCATAGTCTGGAGGATACTTATCCTGTTTTGTTTTCGTATATGAATAATCCTTTTTTAAGTGCTTTGTTATTTACTACAGAAAACGATGTGGTTTTTAAACTGAATAAAAAACGGGCAGGAAGTATTACGGAGCAGGCACCTACTTTTAAAAGTGCTTCGGATGTGATTCTGGAAATGAAAGAGAAGGGAATTTAAAAAGTGTTCAGTGTTCAGTTTTTAGTAATCAGTTGTTGCAGTAGCTAAATATTTTCGGTATTAAATAACAAAGCCACTCCATTACAGAGTGGCTTTGTTGCGTAATTAGGGTTTGAATAATATTAAATTTTGCAAAATGGCAATTAATTCCATCCGCCGCCTAAGGATTTATACATGTTTACCTTAGCAGTCAATTGTTTTTGTTTGGTTTCTACCAGTTGCAATTTCGATTCTAAAGCATCGCGTTGCGTTAATAAAACTTCCATATAATCAGCTCTGGCAGCACTGAAAAGTTTATTGGTAATTTCAATTGAATTAGTTAAAGCTACTACTTGCTGTTCTTTTTGTTCGTAGCTTTTCTTTAAATTATCAATTTTAGATAAACCATTTAACACTTCGATATGTGCATTTAATACGGTTTTTTCATAATCAAAAATCGCTTGTAATTGCTTATCGTTAGCATTATAATAAGCTGCTTTAATTGCATTTCGGTTTATTAATGGCGCTACCATATCGCCAGCAAGACCATATAATAATGATTCAGGCATTGTAGTAATATATTTTGTCTTGAACGACTCTAATCCTACACCAGCTCTTAACGTAAATGACGGATAAAAATTAGCTTTGGCAACCTTTGTATCCAGTTTGGCGGCCTGCAATTCATATTCCGCCCGTCTAATATCAGGACGATTGGTTAAGAGCTGAGAAGGTATTCCGGCATAAATAGTATCTATTTTTTGATCAATAAAACGATCTGAATCGCGGTTGATGTGTTGAGGAGAACGACCTACTAAGAAATTTAATTTGTTTTCGGTTTCCACAATATCCTGCTTTACGTTGTACAATTCGCTGGTGTTTTTGAACACTTCCGCTTCCAGTCTTTGTACACCAAGAGCAGTTGCTTTGGCTGCCTGCATTTGAAGACGAATGGTTTTCAAACCGTTGTTTTGTAACTCTAAGTTTTGTGTCAGAATAGCCAGTTTATTATCCAAAGCCTGCAATTCGTAATACGAATCGGCGATTTCAGCAATTAAATTGGTAACCATAAAGTTTTTTCCTTCTACAGAAGAAAGATATTCCATTACAGCAGCTTTTTTTGCATTGCGGAGTTTCTTCCAAACGTCTAATTCCCAGGTTGCAAATGCACCCACTTTGTAATTTTGTAGTGGCTCAGGGAATTCTTGACCGGGTTTAATTTCGGTATTGGCATCATTAGCACCCTGGCTGGTGTAACGTCCCACTTTTTCTACTTCGGCAGCAGCCTGAATGCCTACAAATGGTAAATATTCTCCTTTTCTGGCCTGAATTTCATTCTTAGCAATGTCAACCTGTTGCAGCATAATATTCAGTTCCTGATTGTTTACAAGAGCGGTGTCAATAAGTGCGGTTAGTTTTGGGTCATTAAAGAATTCCTTCCATTTCATGTTGGCAGAATTGGTCGTATCCTTTGAAACTACGTTTTGAAATTGTTCCGGTAAATCCTTTTTTTCATCGCGAATTGTTTTTGTTGGTACACAGCTTTGAAATAATAGGGAGGATAAGGTCAGCGCTAGTACTGACCTTATGTTGCTATATTTGAAAATTACATTATTCATTGTTGTTTCTTTTTATTAATTCTTTCAATTGTTTATTCATGGCTTTGAGGCGTAATTGGAGTTTGCTTTCTCCTTCGCTCGCTTTCATGAATTCTTCGGTTACTGATTCATGATGTTCATCCTGAATCAGACTGCGACCATCGCTCATTTTTGCAAATGCGTAATACAATCCCGGAATGACAAAAACACCAAACAGCGTTCCTATAATCATTCCTCCCATAGCCGATCCACCGATGGTTCTGTTACCAATGGCTCCCGCACCGGTAGCAATAACTAACGGAATAAGTCCGGCAATAAAGGCAAAAGAGGTCATCAGGATAGGTCTGAAACGCAGTTTAGCACCTTCCATCGCAGCATCCACAATATTCATTCCTTGGGATCGTTTCTGGACGGCGACTTCTACAATCAATACGGCATTTTTACCGAGTAATCCAATAAGCATGATGACTCCAATTTGGGCATACACATCATTTGATAATCCCATTAATTGTAATAAGGCAAATGAACCAAAGAATCCCACAGGTAATGATAACAATACAGCAAATGGCAATACAAAACTTTCATATTGTGCTGCTAAAACCAGATAAACGAATATCAATACAATACCAAAAACGTACAAAGCATCGTTTCCTCTGTTGGCTTCATCATACGACAATCCTTCCCAGGCAATATCATAACCTCTTGGCAGATTGATGTGAGCCACTTCTTTAATAGCGTTAATTGCATCGGCACTAGTGTATCCTTTAGCCGGTAATCCTCGAATAGAAGCTGAATTGTACAAATTATATCGCGTGATCTCATTTGGTCCTAATTGTTTTTCGACTTTCATAAATGCCGAATAAGGAACCATTTCTCCAGCTTCATTTTTTACGAATAATTTCTCCAAATCCGAAGGGATTTTTCGGTATTCAGGAGCTGCCTGAGTATACACTTTAAAGAACTGACCGAATTTGATAAATCCTTGTTCGTAAGTACTACCAATAAGAATATTCAGGTTATCCATGGCTTTACCAATAGAAACGCCTTTTTGCAT
The DNA here is from genome assembly GCF_014639535.1 of Flavobacterium palustre. Classification (GTDB taxonomy): domain Bacteria; phylum Bacteroidota; class Bacteroidia; order Flavobacteriales; family Flavobacteriaceae; genus Flavobacterium; species Flavobacterium palustre. The sequence goes on from NZ_BMGA01000001.1 coordinate 881,090, forward strand.
CGCTGCTTTATTGTCGATATTCAGTTTTAACTGAGGATAATTGGCAGAATAAAAAGTAAAGACTCCTGTTAGTTCTTTTCGTTTTTCTAAAGCAGCAAGGAAATCGTTGTTTACTCTTTGGAATTCCTGATAATCAGTTCCATTTGTTTTGTCCAATAAACGCAAAGAGAAACCTCCTGATGAACCAAATCCAGGTACTGCCGGCGGTTCAAAATATTCGATAACCGCACCCAGGTTTTTGGATTTGTTTTCTAATTCTTCCATGATTTCTTGTACGGAATGCGTTCTTTCGTCCCAAGGTTTCAGGTTAATCATACAAGTTCCGGCATTCGATCCACGACCTTCAGTCATGATTTCATAACCAGCCAAAGAAGAAACAGAAGCTACTCCGTCAATTTTCTCGCAAATTTGTGTTAGTTTTTTGGCAACATCGTTAGTACGCTCTAATGTTGTTCCCGGAGGTGTTTGAATGATGGCGTAAATCATTCCCTGATCTTCACTTGGAATAAATCCGGCAGGAAGAGTTTGATTTGTAAAATAAGTGGCAACACTAAATCCAATTAGAATTCCGAAAGTAATTACTCTTCGGTTCACAATGTATTTTAAAATGCCCACATAATGTCCGGTCAATTTTTCAAATCCTTTGTTGAACCAGTCAATAAATCGGTCAATAGGCGATTTTTTCTTTGGACCGTGGTTGTGTTTCAATAACATCGCACAAAGTACAGGCGTAAGCGTCAAAGCAACTACGGCAGAAATAATAATTGATCCCGCCATGGTGATAGAGAATTGACGATAGAATACTCCAACTGGTCCTGTCATGAACGAAATAGGAATAAATACAGAAACCATTACTAAAGTAATTGCAATAATTGCTCCTCCAATTTCACCTAAAACCGCTTTTGAAGCTTTGTAGGGTGAGAGATGTTCTTCTTCCATTTTTACATGGACAGCCTCGACGACGACAATCGCATCATCGACTACAATTCCAATGGCTAATACTAATGCAAATAAGGTAATCAGGTTGATAGATAAACCAAAAATTTGCATTACAAAAAAGGCTCCGATTAACGAAACCGGTACGGCAATAACCGGAATCAATGTCGAACGCCAGTCTCCTAAAAACAGGAATACTACAACTGATACTAATACGAAAGCATCTCTAAGTGTGTCTAAAACCTGTTCGATAGAAGCATCTAAGAAACTGGATACATCATAACTAATTTTATAACCTACTCCCGGCGGAAGGTCTTTTTCCAGTTCTTTTAGTTTGGCTTTTACGTCTCTAATTACATCACTACCATTAGTTCCCAGCGTTTGTTTTAAAACGATAGAAGCAGATGGTTTTCCGTCTAAATTATCATAAATATCATAAAATTCACTTCCTAATTCTACATTGGCAATATCTCCTAATTTGATTTCTTCTCCATTTGCATTGGCTCGAATAATCACGTCTTTGTATTCCTGAGGTTCACTGTATCGGTCTCTATATGTTAATACATATTCCAGCGATTGTGATTTTATTCCGGAACTTTGTCCAAGTCTTCCTGGTCTTGCCAGAATACTTTGTTCCTGCATGGCTTTCATTACTTCTTCGGCAGAAATATTATAAGCACGCATTCTGTCCGGTTTTAACCAAATACGCATAGCATATTTACGGCTTCCTAAAATTTGTGCACTGGCAATTCCGTTGATACGCTGTATTTCGCGAAGCATGTTGGTATAAGCATAGTTGTAAAGGAATTTCTCGTCTACTTCATGTCCTTTTTTGCTGTACAAATCAACATACATCAACATACTTGGCTGAACGGGAGTAATGATAACTCCTTCACGTTGTACCAAATCTGGTAATAAAGGCATTACTTGGTCAACCCTTGTCTTTACCCTGATTACGGCGACGTTGGGGTCGGTTCCCGGTTCAAAAATAACACGTATGGTTCCTTCTCCCGCACTGGTTGCATCGGAGGCAATGTAACGCATTCCGGGAACTCCGTTAATGGCTGTTTCCAGCGGAATTAATGTTGATTTTACCAATACATCCGAACTGGAACCCGGATAGGCAATAAAAATATTTACTGTTGTTGGTGCGATTTCCGGAAATTGAGAAATGGGTAATTGTTTAATGGCAAGCAACCCCATAAATACAATAATCACCGAAATAACGATCGCTAAGACCGGTCTTTGAATGAATTTTTTAAACATTTTGTTCTTTTTTAAAGGGTTTTTTACTCAGCGTAAACATCAAGATGTGATAATACTTTTTTAGCCTTTTCAACATTGTATTTTACTTTCTCGTTGTTTTTTACCAATCGTAGTCCGTCTAACAGAATATGATCATTAGCACTCAGACCTTTTTTTACTACAAATAAATTTTCTAAAGTAGCTCCAATAGTAATTTCTCTTTGTCTAACAATTCCGTTTTTATCAATTACAAAAACATAACGTTTATCTAAAACTTCAAAAGTTGTTTTTTGTGGAATAAGCAACACATTTTTAAGCGGAACAGTCATTAAAATTGTTCCTGTTTCTCCGTGTCTTAAAATACCTTGCGGATTTGGGAATGTTGCTCTAAAGGCAATATTTCCGGTTTCGTTATTGAATTCTCCTTCAATAGTTTCTACAATACCGGATTGATTGAATTGCATATCGTTTGCCATGCGCAAATTCACTTTTTGCTTTTTATTTTTATCGGCGCTCATGATGTAATTCAAATATTCTGCTTCAGGAACATTGAAATACACCCACATTTTGCTGTTGTTAGAAAGAGAAGTTAATAATTCGCCTTCCTCAAGCATACTTCCTTCTCTAGCCAATAAATGGTCAACGATACCATCAAATGAAGCTTTGATATTAGTAAAGCCAAGATGAGTTGCGGCTAAGTTTATTTCGGCATTGGCTTTGTCTAATTTGGCTTTAGAAATAGCCAATTCGTTTGCCGAAACTACTTTGTTGTCAGCAAGAAGTTTGGTGTTTTTGTATTCTATTAAAGCGGCATTTCCTTCGGCCTTTGCTTTTTGTAATTCTGCCTTATAGACATTTGGCATAATGCCGAATAATGCCTGACCTTTTTTTACTTTTTGGCCTTCATCTACAAAAATTTTCTGAAGGTATCCTTTTTCCAGAGCTCTAACTTCAATATGCTGAATAGAGTGAATTTGGCACACATATTCTTTAGTAAGAGAAGTGTCCATTGCCACAGGATTAGTAACATTAAATGTGCTTTCTTCTTTTTTTTCTTCTTTATGAGAGTTGCAACCAATAGTGCATAACGCGGTCATAAGACCAATGAAAATTGCGTTTTTTTTCATGATATTCTTAACTTTTTAAAACAATGGGATGATTTTTTAAGTCGAAGTAATAAAAACAACGACCCATGCACCTTATTTGGCTTATCTCAATCAGAACAGAGATAAGAAATAGAGTGTAAGCAAATAAATGCTAATGTGTTTGTTTAAAAAGTTGGGATCAAATTCGGAAAACCTCGAATATAATGTAAAGTGAATTACGGGAGGGTAGGTAGGAAAGCTCTTTGCAGAACGCCTGAGTTTTTTTGACGTATGATATAAAAACGGATAGCGTCTGCTGTTTGAAAAAAGAAAGTTGGTAAGATTGTTTTTCTATAGACTTTTTTGGAGCCATAGTTTCTGAATCTTCTTCTTCATTGTCAGAACTAAGGATTTCTTTCTTATGGTAAGTTTCAAATACTGCGTCAGATACAGCAGTTTGATTGTTAAAAAGATTTTCTAAGTCAGTTTGATTAGCGGTTTCTTTCGATATTGTTTCTTTTGAATTCGCTAACAAAGCTTTTTTTGTTAGTGTATGGGCAAATAAAGAACTGTTGCTAAATAACAGCAGCATACATAAAGGGATAATGTGTTGTATTGCCTTCTTCATCTAATGTTGCAAATCTATATCTACTAAAGCATTCTGGCAAGCATTAGTTAATAAATATTTGTTAATATGGGTGAAACTCATTCATTCTTCGCTGAATAACCCGGAATTGTGCAAATTGCTACTGCCTTCTGCCAACTATTTTTCCCCTTCCCATTCGGCATAAAACTGAGCCAGATAGACTTCCATAAAACGATGTCTTTCCTTTGCGATGTTTTTTCCGGTTTCGGTATTCATTTTGTTTTTTAGTAATAATAACTTTTCGTAAAAATGATTAATCGTTGGTGCCTGACTGCGTTTGTATTCTTCAGTACTCATGTTAGTGTTTGGTGCAATTTTAGGGTCGTAGAGCGCTCTGTTTTTAAATCCGCCATAATTGAACGCTCTGGCAATTCCAATGGCTCCAATAGCGTCTAAACGATCTGCATCCTGAACAATGTCTAATTCGATGGAACTGAATTTCTTTTCGAAATTACCGCCTTTAAAAGAGATGTTTTCGATGATATTGATAACATGAACGATAACTTCTTCGGTGAGATTTTGAGATTCCAGAAATTCCCGTGCTACTTTTGGTCCTACAGATTCATCACCATTGTGAAATTTACTGTCGGCAATATCGTGAAGCAAAGCGCTTAGTTGTACTATTTGCAAATTGCAACTTTCATTTTTAGCAATTAATAAAGCATTTTTATACACTCTTTCGATGTGAAACCAGTCGTGACCGCCTTCGGCATTATTGAGTTGTTCTTTTACAAAAGTTATGGTTTTGCTGATAATGTCGTTGTTGTTCATGTTATTGTTTTAAAAAAAATGTTGATTTTTAAAGGTTTTAAACTTCAAAAATCAACATTTTAAATTAACTAAATTGTATTTTAATTGCAATGACAATTTCAAAAATCAATTTCAATTATAAATCTAAGATTTAAAATCTGCTCCCGATAGCTATCGGGACTGAAATCTAAAGTCTCGCCGGCTCTACCCATTTAAAAATATGGGATTCTTTAGGGATTACTAATCTTTCCGAAATTCGAGCCATTCTTGCCGGTAATTTCATCAGGTAATCACGGGCTTTTTCAGCTTCGTCTGTTAATCCGCTAATTTTTTCAATTTCCCATTTGTCGATCAATTTTTGCATGATTTCCACATAATCATTGGCTGTATAAACACCGATACGTTGCGCAGAATCAGAAAATAATTCGAATGCCGAACTGATTTTTTGACCTGATTCTCTCAGGAAATGCGCTGGCATTACAATTTTTGCTTTCATCATGTATTGGAAAGCAAGCATCATTTCGCTAGGATCTACTTTGAAAATTTCGCTTACAAAATGGCTGTAAGCGTGGTGGTGACGCATTTCGTCTCCGGCAATCATTTTACACATTTTAGACAACTTTTTGTCGCCATAGTTTTTGGCTAACTGCGAAACCCTGTTGTGAGAGACATAAGTAGCTAATTCCTGAAAACTGGTATAAACAAAGTTTTTATACGGATCTCTACCGGTACCAATGTCGAATCCGTCATTGATAAGGTGTTGGGTGGTCATTTCTATCTCTCGCATGTTTACACGCCCTGATAAATACAGGTATTTGTTCAATAAATCGCCATGACGATTTTCTTCACCAGTCCATTGACGTACCCAGGCCGACCATCCGTTTCTCTCTTCGTTATCAACTCCTTCTACTTCCATTAACCAGTTTTCATAAGTTGGAAGTGCTTCTTCAGTAATCATATCACCCACCATAGCTACCCAAAAATCATAAGGTAAATCCTTAGATATTTCGCGTAATTCTTTTACTTCTTCTAAGAAATTATCGCCTTCAGAATTAGGTAAAAAATCAGATGGCTGCCAAATTTGTTCCACCGGAATCAAATATTGATCCATATAGCCAGTCACGTTTTTTTCCAAAAACTGCATAACTTCTAATCGAATGTTTTTTATAGACATTTTATTTATATATATTAAAATTGTATTCCTTTTACTACTGCGCTTTCTGTTTTTTCCATTAATTCAGGAAAGCTAAATTCACTCACTTTTAAAGGTTTATGAACTACAAAGGTAAGATGATTTCCCAGACCTACAGGAAAAAAACCAAATTTTACCATTTTCCATGAATTGTTAATACTCACAGGAATTATATAAGCCGAAGGGGCATTTTTACACAAAATTTTTAAGCCGGTTTGAGCAAATTCTTTAGGCTTCCCTGTTTTACTTCGTGTTCCTTCCGGAAAAATTACCGCCGAACGTTTATTGGTTTCGATGTATTCGGATAATTTTTTTATTTCTGGAATGGCCTGTTTCGGGTCTTTTCTATCAATTAAGGCACCGCCGCCATGTCTTAAGTTATAAGAAACACTTGGAATTCCCTTGCCTAACTCTTTCTTACTTACAAATTTACAATGAAATCGTCGCAAATACCAAATCATAGCCACAATATCGTACATACTTTGATGATTAGCCACAAAAATCAACGGAACTCCCTGAGGTATGATGTCCCTGTTTTCAAATGTATAAGTTGTTCCTACTAAGTTAGTGCATTTTAACAAAAAAAAGTTCAGGTAATCGACACTTTTTTTGTGTGCCTGATAACCAAAAAGATTCAGGCAAAGCCATTGAATAGGGTGAAAAATCACTAACGTAAGTCCAAAACACAAATAATAAATTATGGATATTGGATACGAAATAAGTTTTTGCATTCTTAAAAAATTAGCTGCAAAAGTAAGAAATAAATTTTTAGTGCTATTTAATTCCTAAATAATAATAGGTTAAGTGTTAAATTGTACCTTTGTGCTCTAAAAATATGTGTTTTCCCTGTAAAAATGAGCTTTAACTATCCCAAAAACGAAAAACTAAAAAGTAAAATCACTATTGGATTGTTGTTCTCTGAAGGGAAATCGGTTTCAAAATACCCTTTGCGTTTGGTGTATCATTCGGGTTCTTTAAGCGAGAATGAAAAAATAAAAATGGGTGTTTCGGTTTCTAAAAAATACTTTAAAAAAGCCGTTGACAGAAACCGTTTCAAACGTATTCTTCGTGAAACCTATCGTCTCAATAAGCATATTCTTTTGGATAACTTAGATAAACCCTATGCTTTTATGTTTTTTTATCAAACCAAAGAGCGATTGTCGTATGAAGAAATCAATACCAAAACCATTCAGTTGTTTGAGAAATTTGTAGCTCAAAATACCTCAAAAGAATCTTCGGAAAAGAAAGATGATTCTTTGAAATAATCAACTTTATAGTCAGTTTTATTATTGATTTATTCCTATTTTAGTAGTCAATTATATATTTATCTCATGATTCGCCTTTTACAAAAAAGATATCTGGTTCCCGTAGTTGCTTCCGCATTTTTATATGTTGGAGTGAGTTTCAAAGACGATTTTTTTGAAATTGCCAAGCAATTAGAAATTTTCACCACGCTTTTTAAAGAATTGAACACCAATTACGTGGACGAGACTAATCCCGGTGAATTGATGGATGCTGCCATCAAAGGAATGCTCGCCAGTTTAGATCCGTACACCGTGTATTTTAACGAACAGGATGTGCTGCGGTTTAAAATTAACAATACGGGTGAATATACCGGAATTGGAGCTTTGATTACCCAAAAATCAGGCAAGTTGATTCTTCGTGAAGTATATAAAAATTTCCCGGCAGATAAAGCGGGATTCAAAGCCGGAGACGAAATTATTCAAATTGGTGATGTTTTTTTGTCGGATTTTAAAGAGGACGCTTCCCAATTGCTGAAAGGTGCTAAAAACACTAAAATTGACATTCGTTACATTCGTCAGGGGAAAACCAATTTAACCCAAATTGTACTCGATGAAGTCGAAATCAAATCGGTTCCTTTTTATGCTAAAATTGATGAAAAAACAGGTTATATTGTTTTGAGTCGTTTTAATAAAAAAGCTTCAAATGAAACTAAAGAAGCTTTATTAGAACTTAAAAAACAGGGCGCTGAGCGTATTGTTTTGGATTTAAGAAACAATCCGGGCGGACTTTTAGGCGAAGCCATTAATATTTGCAATTTGTTTGTACCTAAAAATGAAGTGATTGTGACCACAAAGTCCATTAACGAAAAACACAATAATATTTATAAAACTGCTGCAGATCCTGTAGATTTAGAAATTCCATTAGTGATTATTGTGAACGACAAAAGTGCTTCGGCATCAGAAATTGTTTCGGGAGCTTTACAGGATTTAGACCGTGCCGTAGTTATAGGCAGCAGAAGTTTTGGGAAAGGTTTGGTTCAAAAACCAATTGATTTAACCTATAATACCCAACTGAAAGTTACAATTTCCCGATATTTTACGCCTTCGGGACGCTGTATTCAGGCATTGGATTATGCTCATAAAGAAAACGGATTGGCTGTACGCACTAAAGAAACCAATTACAATTCGTTTAAAACCCGAAAAGGCAGAACGGTTTATGATGGGGGAGGTATTTTGCCCGATGTGCAATTAGACGAATCAAAAACAAGTGTGATTGCGAATGCGCTGATTAAAAACGATGCTATTTTTAATTATGCCACGGTGTATTATTATAAAAATCCAAACTTAGGTAATCAAATTCCGAATTTTACTGATGCTGATTTTCAGGATTTCAAACAGTATTTAAAAAATCAGCAAATATCTTTTGATACCGAAACCGAAGAGGCGTTGAAAAACACTTTGGCAGCAGCCAAAAAAGAGGCTCTTGACGGAGCTATTATCAACGAATACAAACAGCTTTTAGCGGTTGTTCAAAAAAGTGAAGCCAGTCAGTTAGATAATCATCAGAAAGAAATTAAGGATTTGATTTTAGAAGAAATTATAAAACGATACCAATATCAGGAAGGTTTTTATCAGTATTATATGAAAACCAATTCGGAGATAAAAAAAGCGGTGGGTATTTTGAATGACGGTGCAGCCTATAAAAACATTCTGAAAATCTAATGTTTAAATCAATTTTGATTACTGCTTTTTTTTGTTTTGGGCTATTTGCTCAGGAAAAAAAGATTAGTACTGTTTATTTTGAATTTGACAAATCAAATATTGATGCTGTTCAGCAACAAATGTTGGTTGATTTTGTTAGTAAAATTGATACAGCGACAGTCGAAACCATACAGATTTACGGTTATTGTGATGATCGGGGCAATAACGATTATAATTTGAAATTATCTCAAAACAGAGTCAATTCAGTAAAAAGTATTTTGGTTGCCAATAGATTTAATAAAAGCAAAATTGTAATTGTTGAAGGCAAAGGGCGGGTACTTTTAGATGATTATTCGGGAGGAAGTTTAGAGGATATTCGCTCTAAAAACAGACGGGTTGATTTGCTGATTGTAAAGAAAAATAGTTTCGGAAAAGGGATTTACACGTCTTTTCAGGATAAACATGAGGTAGGAGACCGAATTTTTCTGGAAAATATTTTTTTTGAATTGGGAAGCAGTAAACTTACAGTGGCTTCTCAAAAAGAACTGGATAGAATTGCAGAAATTCTTCAGAAGAACAAAAAAATTGAGTTTGAAATTCGGGGTCATGTTTGTTGTACGCCTGATTATTACAAAGATGCTATAGACAGGGCAACTAAGGAAAGAAAATTGTCTTTAAACCGGGCTAAAAGTGTTTTTATGTATTTAATTTCTAAAAACGTGAGCAGTTTAAGAATGATTTATAAAGGTTTGGGAAATCAATTTCCTCTGGGCAGGGGAGATGAATTTGATCGAAGAGTAGAATTCCTGATCACTAAGATTTAGTTTTCACCTGCTAAACATTGCCATGATTTTTGAAGTTTCTTTGGGGTTTTGTTTTTTATCGATTTTAACCGATTTTATGATGGCTTCCAACTCTAACATCAAATCTCTTTTTTCTTTTGAAGGAGAATAGCAAAAACCTTCTAAAACCAGTATGCGGTCATTGTCTTTGTCAACTATTGCATAATTGATAAAAGGCCCCGACATAAAATCGTTTTTTAATTCCCAGGTACCTTTAGTTTCATAAGCTTTTTTATAATCCAGAACTATATTCGAAAAGTACGGAGCATAAGCTTCTTCGGTAATCATATCAGTATTTAATTCCTTGCCGTGGATGTATAGTTTACCAATGGAATCACGCATTTTAATAATTCCGGATACTTTGTCTCTTTTTGTTTCAAGGCTGTTAATCGGAATTTGATAAATTAAAATGCTGTTGTTTCCGCTGATGATTTCTTTTTTGAACCATACAAAATTGTTTTTTTGAAGCATTAATTCGTAGTTAGCAGGCATTTCAATTTTGATGTTGAAGCTGTCTTTGAGGAATTTAGTACTCAAAAGTGCTTTTCTGTTGATGCGTTGGCATTCTTCAATCTCTGTTTGGTGCATGATTTTGATGATTTCTGCGGAATGTGTCTGAATTAAACACAGAATGTCATTAGCTGCTTTTCCTGAAATGTAGAACACATTTTGAGGAGTAGCTATTTTGTTTTTTTCGATTTTAAAATCTTCTTTTGTGTCTTTTTTGATGACAATGATATTTCGGTTATCGGTCATAAAACCTTCCATTAATTTTACCGGATATTGATTGATAGTAAATAGTGGTTCTTCCTGAGGTAATCCAATTACCGGTGAAGCAAATTTGTTTCGGATGCTATCGCCAATCTCACCATTCCATAACAAATCATCGATAATCACCGAAATGTTATTGATTTTTCCATTAGTCTTTTTAGGAGCCGTGTTTTGTTGTTGACAAGAGATAAAAAAGATGGAAACGAAAAGCAATATAAAATGGATTTTATTCATTTTGTACCTATTAGGACTGGAATTATTGTGTTAATGTAATAATTTAACCAGCTAATATCGTTCCATTTTTTAAAAAACTGAGATAAAAATGATTTACTTAATGGTTTTGCAATAAAAAAAAGGCTTTATTCTGTTAGAAAATAAAGCCTTTTTATATGATTTCGAGGTTGATTATCCTCCTATTTTTAATTTCATTCCCGGTTTGATGTCTTCAGTATTGATGTCGTTCCACTTTTTAATATCTGAAACAGTAACTCCGGATTTTTTTGCAATGCTAAACAATGAATCTCCTTTTTTAACTAAATAATCCTGTTGCAGTGAAGTTTTTTCAATTTTATTTTTCTTGAAAGAAGCTGCGGTGGCTTTTGAAGTGTTAATAGCAATTTCGTTTTTAGCTACAATCAGAGTTTTACCTAACATAATGTTGTTGTCCGTTAGCTGATTCCATTCTTTTAAATCAGCAATAGGAGTTCCAAATTTTTTAGCAATGTTTCCTAGATTGTCTCCTTTTTGAACGGTATATTCAATGTTTCTAAGTTCAGGAGTTGCGGCAACAGCATCTTTGGTTTCAATTTCTTTTTCAGCAATTTGTAAGCTGGTACCAGCCTGAATAACATTTCCTGAAAGTTTATTCCATTCTTTAAGTTGGGCAACGGTTACATTGTTTTGTTCTGCAATATCACTTAGGTTGTCTCCTTTTTGAACGATATAATTTGTTGTTTTATGAGTAATTAAAGTATCTTCTTTAACTTCCTTTTTTATTTTTTCAATTTTGTTGATTTTGTTTTCTGCCGAAGCTACAGCTGTATTTGTATTTGTTTCGGTAGTTATTATGGTCAGTACTTTGCCGTATGCAACCGTGTTTGAGTTTAGTTTGTTCCATTTTTTCAATTCCTCAACGCTAATATGGTATTGTCTTGCAATACTGCTTAAATTGTCTCCTTGTTTTACTTTGTAATATTGGGTTGTACTTCCTGTTGGATAAGATGGTTTTTCGACTACGGCAACAGCGGTAGCAGCGTTTCTAAAAGGATTATTGTTTTTAAGTTCCGCTTCGTGCTGTATGTAAGCATAAATTTTATCTTCGTTAGAAACAAAAACACCTATCTTGTCTTTTGGTAATCGTAAATAATGATTTTGATCGTTATAGCGCGGAATTACATTGAGCTTGTACGAAGGATTGAGTAATTGTAATTGCGAGACAGGAACGTCCAGTAAATCAGAGATTTGTTTGAACGACATCTGCTTTTTTATCATTACAGTATCGGTAGCAAAGTGTTGTACGATGGCTTTGTTAGGTTTGATTCCGTGTTCGTTATGATATTCGTATAGATACATGGTTGCTAAGAAAGCAGGAACATAACCCTGAGTTTCTTTAGGTAAATGCGGTTTAATACTCCAGAAATTTTGTTGTCCGCCTGATCTTCTGATTGCTTTAGAAACGTTTCCGGGACCTGAATTATAGGAAGCTAATACCAATTCCCAATCACCAAAAATGCTAAACATATTGGACATGTATTGTGCCGCAGCTGCAGTTGCTTTTAACGGATCGCTGCGTTCGTCAACATACGAATCTATTTTTAAATTGTATTGTTTTCCAGTATGGTACATAAACTGCCAAAGTCCTGTAGCACCCATTTTAGATACTGCTTTCGGGTTTAATGCCGATTCTACAATGGCTAAGTATTTTATTTCTAATGGTACGTTTTGTTTGGCAAAAGTTTCCTCAAACATTGGGAAATAATACTCTGAAATTGACATCAAACGTTCAAAAGATTTTTTTCGGTTTTTTAAAAACGATTTAATGATGTTTTCTAATCCCTGATTGTACTGAATGTTAAACGGAGATTTAGCATTCATGGCTTCGAGCCTGGATTTTAACAATTCAGTAGGTAATTCATAATCTACTTTTTCATCTGTATTGATATTTGCAATATCCTTTGTGATGTCATTGTACAAATCTAAATCAGTCAGTTCTTTTGTCCACAAGCTGTCAACACAACTTGCTATATCATCTTTAACAAAGCTACTTTTTATAGAATCAAGATACGATATCTTAGATTCTAATACAGCAGTTCCCTTGCTTTCGGCAACTTCCTGCGAAAACAAGGGAACTGTTAATAATAGAAAAAATGATATGCTTATTTTTTTTATATTCATATTTTTTTATTTGTCAACGTGCTTAATTTTAAGTGATTACAAAATCATTTATGCAAACTTAATAGGTTACAACTAAAAAAATCAATAAAAATTGTTAAAATTATCACATTTAGTTTAAAATTGCTGCAATTCCAGGTAAAGTTCTTCCTTCCAGCATCTCCAGCATAGCTCCTCCACCTGTAGAAACGTAACTTACTTTGTCTTCAAAACCAAATTGTTTTACTGCTGCAACTGAATCTCCACCACCTACTAGTGAGAAAGCTCCGTTTGCAGTTGCCTCAGCAATATAGTCGCCAAGAGCAATAGTTCCTTTAGCAAATGTTTCCATTTCAAAAACACCTAAAGGTCCGTTCCAAAGAATAGTTTTACAATCTAAAATTACTTTTTTGAAGTTTTCTAATGATTTTGGTCCGGCATCCATACCTTCCCAACCATCAGGAATATTAGTTACATCAACAACCTGAGTGTTGGCATTATTAGAGAAATCATCTCCCGCCACAACATCAACAGGAATATGAATTTGTACTCCTTTTTCTTTTGCTTTTCTTAAAATTTCAAGAGCTAATTCTTGTTTGTCGTCTTCACAAATAGAATTTCCAATTTTTCCTCCTTGTGCTTTAATGAAAGTAAAAGTCATTCCGCCACCAAGAATCATGTGATCTACTTTGTCAAGGATATTTTCGATAACTGTAATTTTTGAAGATACTTTAGATCCTCCAAGAATAGCAATTACAGGTCTTTCACTGTTTTTTAATACTTTATCAATGCTTTCAATTTCTTTAGCTAATAAAGAACCGAAACATTTAGCTGTTGGGAAAAATTGAGCAATGATAGTAGTTGAAGCATGCGCTCTGTGAGCAGTTCCAAAAGCATCGTTTACATAAATATCTCCTAATGAAGCCAATTCTTTTGAAAAAGCAACATCTCCTGCTTCTTCTTCAGCGTGAAAACGTAAATTTTCCAATAATAAAACTTCACCGGCTTTTAATTCTGCTGCAGCTTGTTGTGCTTCTTCGCCTACACAGTTTGCAGCAAATTTCACAGATACACCAAGAATTTCACTAGCTGTTTTTAAGATGTGTTTTAATGAATATTTTTCTTCAGCTCCTTTTGGACGACCTAAATGAGACATTAAAATTACACTTCCACCATCGGCAAGAATTTTATCAATAGTAGGTTTTGCAGCATCGATACGTGTAGTATCAGTAACATTAAAATTTTCGTCAAGAGGCACGTTAAAATCAACGCGTATGATTGCTTTTTTGTTAGCGAAATTAAAATCGTTTAAAGTCTTCATTAGGTATTGTTTTTAGTTTATTTTTTTGAAAGTGAAACAAATATAGAACTTTTCTAGTAGTATTAAATTTCAAAATTCTAAAAAAATCAATTTTTAGCAACGAAAACGATGTAAACTCACAAATAATTTTATGAATGTTCTTTAATTTAAAAAATCAGTTGTAAAAAGTTAAATTTTGTCTGAATCCGGAAATCAAACAAAGAATGACTTATTATTCTTTTAAATAACAAACTGATAAATTAGCTTGGGCAATCATAAAAGTTTCAAATTCATTACTTTCTTCGGTGTTTTTTGAAAGTAAAAAATGATTGTCAATCATCCCCAGATAAGTAAGCAGGGGTGAATAAAAAGTAATGCCTATTTTGTGTTTGGAAATATCCGTAATATCGGTGTTGATAATGTCGAAACGATAATTGGTAAAGGGAAAATAATTGTTGCCTAAAATATCTGTAATTCGGTATAAATTTCCTTTTAATTGTTGGACATAATTATCCGCCGAAATACCCACGAGATAATGCAATTGAACTGCTTTTTCGTTTTCGGATAATAATTCTCGGAAAGTGTTTTGTGGATTTTCTTTCGAATTAAATTGCTGGTGTTGCAGTAAATATTCCTGATAAGTATCTTCAAAAACATATTTGTCCCAAACAAAAGTCGAGCTATTGTCAATTACTAGCCGATAAGCTAATCTTATTTTGGATTTATAGTTCATACTAATGGTATTTCGATGAGTAATAGCATGGCATTTTCGGAAAGAGCTTCCCATTCTACAACTTCTATTGCTTTTAAGCTTAGGGCATTTCCTGTTTCAAGAAGTCTGTTTTCAAATTCGAATGCGCCACTGATTATAAAGATAAAAATACCATTTTCTTTGTTTTTTAGTTGATAATGCAATTCTTCTCTGCCACCGAATTGTGCTATGAAAGCAGAGGCTGTGTTGTTTTCGAACAACGAAATGAGTTTGTTCTTTTCTTTAAAGTCAAATCCTAAAAAGGCGCTTGTAAATGCGCTGGGTTTTGTGTTGAAGCCCATCTGCAAAAAGCTCACATTTTTGTCAAAAGGATTCGAAATTTCAAAGCTGCTTTTCGTATTGGAAACAATTTGCTGGATTTGTTCAGTTACAATCAGATTATCATTTTGTTGTTCATCTTTATATTCAATTCCGCCATAAAGCGGTAAAATATATTGTAAGCTATCCTTTTGGACTGCAATTGTTAAGCTTTGCTTTGGCGCTAAAATGTAATAATTGAAAAGAAATAAGGAGCCAAAGGCTTTTCGGGATTCTTCCTGATAGTTACCAAAATTAAAAGTTGACCAACAATTGTAGTCCTGAGTTTGCCATTTTCCTCTTAATGCTGCAAGATAGATTTGAGCCTGACTTTGATTAATCATGCTTTAAGGTTTTTAAATTAACCGGCTACGTTTATGGTGTGTGTTAATACAAAGCCAGCAGCAACGCTTCCTGTTACTGTTGACAGTTCAGCACTTACGCCGTCAGAAAAAACATTGTCATTAGCGTTATAAGTATAACCACTCATGCCTTTGGTATATCCGTTGGCAGTAGACGCATTGACTAAAACTACAGCACTGCCGGAACCTTCGGGAAAAGCAATTTGGGTAACCAATAAAGAAGTTCCTGAAGAATTGTAAATATGCACGTGAATGTGTGTGGCTCTTCCGCTGTACCAGCCTGGGAAAATGGAAGTAAAATTAACCAGTCCGTTAGCATTGGTAGTTTGTCTTCCTCTTAAAAAATGAACAGAGGTAAAGTCTGCCGATTGCATTCCGGTTCCTCCGTATTCAGAGTAATAACCGTCTTTGTCACAATGCCAAATATCTACAATAGCCCCAGCTAGTGCTGCACAACTGGCATTTTTGTTCTGAATAGTGATATTTATCGTAAGCGGAATTCCGGTTCTGTCGCTGGTAATGTCCGATTTTACTAATGACGACGGACTTTTGGTAGGGAACGGTCCAGCTGTTTCTGATGGTGTAACTGAGCAAGTTGAAGAACCCGAAGAGCTGCCAGTATCGGTAGCTTCGGTAGTATCAGTTGCGCTGGAATCAGTTGATGCATCATCATCACTATTGCATGCGTTGATAATTGGGACAGCCAAAGATCCTAATCCTACTAGTCCTAATCCTTTTAAAAAATCTTTTCTTTCCATAATCTTTTTGATTTAGAGGTTTTAGATTTTAAAAGTATTCAAAGCTCTTTTGATGATGAAAAATTTGAGGTGTTTGGTGCTATTTATGCGGTGAAAGAGTTGGTTTATAGTGCTAGTTTGTAATAATTTAACAATTATTTCCGGTTTAATAGTTCGAAAAAAGCAGTTTCATAACTGGCACTTATGGGTATTTCTTCGTCGTTGATAGAGATGATTTTGTTTCTGATTTTTTCTATTTTCGAAATTGCAACAATAAAAGAACGATGCACTCTAATAAATTCCGATTGAGGGAGTTTTTCTAAAAGTGCTTTTAAGGTCATTCGGGCCACAACGGTTTTTTGATTCTGGATGTGGATTTTTAGATAATCATCTAAACCTTCTATGAATAAAATATCCGAGAATAGAATTTTTATCAGGCTGTAATCGGCACGGATAAAAAGATATTGCTGTTCCGGATTCTGATTTTGCAGTTTCCATTGGGAATAGGCTTTTTCTACAGCCTGTTGAAATCTTGAAAAAGTAAAAGGCTTCAGGATATAATCGGTGGCGCTTAATGTAAATCCTTCCACAGCATATTCTGAATAGGCAGTGGTGAAAATCACCATCGTTTTATGAGGGAGTTTTTTGTAAAAATCAATCCCTGAAATCGACGGCATATTGATGTCCAGAAATAATAAATCAACAGGATATTTTTTTAGATGTTTAAAAGCATCGTCTGATTTGGTGAATGTTTTTTCAAGTTCAACCAGATCAATCTGGTTGCAAAAACTTTGCAAAATTTCTAGTGCCAGTGGCTCGTCATCCAGTGCAATTGCTTTTAACATGCTACTTTGATTTTTAATGTAACGCTGTAGGTTTCCTGATTGTCATCAATTCTTAAATCATGGCTTTCGGGATATAAATGAGTCAATCTTTCTATGGTGTTTTGTAATCCAATGCCGCTTTCGGACGAATTGGATTTTACTTTGTTATTGGAAACCAATAAATTCAAATTTTCTTCCTCAATGTTAATGTGAATTTTGATTTCTGAATTCAGATTGGGGTTAACTCCGTGTTTAAAAGCGTTTTCAATAAAAGAAATTAAAATCAGTGGTGTAATACATTTTCCATATTGGTTTCCTTCCACTTTGTAATTAACTGTTACGGTGTTTCCTAAACGCGTTTTTTGAAGTTCAACAAAATTACTGATGTAGTTGATTTCTTTGTCTAAGGAAATGACATCATCATTAGCATTGGTGATAATGTAACGCATTAATTCAGACAATTGTACTACCGCATCGGCAGTTTTATCAGATTTTTTTATTGCCAAAGCGTAAATACTGTTGAGCGTATTGAACAGAAAATGTGGGTTGATTTGGGCTTTGAGGAAAGACAATTCCGATTGCATTTTTTCTTTTTCAACTTTTCGTAACCGATTATTAATGGCAAATAGCAGGCTGGAAATAACACCAATTAAATACACTAAAATAGTATGGCTGTATTGGGTAGGAGGACCACCTCTTTTGCCAAAGTCAGGTGGAGGAATGTGTGGTGTTTTGTTTTGAAAATGCGGTTGGTTTCCAAAATCTAAAAAATTGCGTTCCGGATGGTCAAAATAAGTTGAAATCCAAAGGAAGAAGAGTAAAAACAAAACAATTATTCCAAAATACAGCAGTTGTTTTTTTGAAAAATAAATTCGGGGAATGAGATAATAATAATTAAACAGAAAGAAAATCAGCAACATCGAATAGATGAAAAAGTAAATTCGATCATGAGGATTGTTGACTAAATTAGGCAGGTTTAAAACGCCTCCGTTAGATGTAAACATATAAGGCAATAGCATGAATGCTATGCACACGAAAAAAATTAATAGATAAGAAGTAATGTTTTTTTTCATGAAAACAAGTTTACTCCTCAAATTTAAGCTTCTTATTTTTAGCTTTCTAATTATTGAGGTAAAAAACAGAATTCCTGCGATTACTTTTTTTAGAACCTCAATTCTATTGGTCAAATATCAATCATGAACAGGGCTTTGTGTACAAGGACAATTGCTAATTCCGGCAAAGAAATCCATTCCTATAGTAATCATATGGGTTCCTGAATTGAAAGCCATTAAAGGGTTTAGTGTAACCTGATAAGAATACCCAAAGTAGAAATTAGACTTTTTAAAACCTAACATAGGACCTAAATTAAGAGGCTTGAAAACCTGATCATTAAGGAAACGATAGGATATTCCGGCCCAATAGTAATCTTCGTATTTATTGAATTTTCGGTATTTAATATTGATGTCTGTACTGGAACGTTTATCGCTGGCAAATAACTGATAATAAACCGAAGGTTCATATTCAACCCGGCTGTTTGCAGGTCCTTTAATCACATAACCGGAATAGATTTGATAATTTAAAAGCAAATCGGGTTCGGCACCAAAGTATTTGTCAATATTTTTTGCCAGGATGTTACTGGCATTGAAACTGAAATAAAAATTATCGAAGCGGTACAAAGCACCAATATCAAAGTTGTTGTTTGAATTAAAACGATTGTCGGTTACGCTTGGGTCTAAAATCGGAATTTCATAAGTGGTATTAAAATTTTCGATGTCAATTTTAAAATTATTGATGTTGTACGAAATTCCCAAAGACAAATATTGTTTTGTATAATAATCTAAAATAAGATGTTGGGCAAATGAGAATTTAGCTCCCGTTTGTCGGGTGTTTCCATTTTTATCATTGTAAAAAGAAACTCCTATTCCGGAACGATCCGCAATTCTAAAATCGGCATAAATGGATTGATTTCTTGGCGCATCTTTAATGCCAACCCATTGAGTTAATCCATTGGCTCTAATTTTTAGATTATCTCCAATTCCGGCAAAGGTTGGTGAAATGACAAAATGATTATCGGCTAAATATTGGGTGTGAACAGGTATATTCATCTCCTGACAATAACCAAAAGTTATCATCAGGAGAAAAATTAATAATGCTGTTTTTTTCATCGTACTATTTTTAATTTGGGTCCACATGGCTTTGGCTTTTTGTTATCTGTAAAGTGTAAAATGACCCACAAATTCCCGATTGTCTTTTTTGTTATTGAGTTTTAAAACATACCAATAATCTCCCGAAGGCAGTTCGTTACCATTATATTTTCCATCCCATTTTTGTCCTGTACGATAAGTGGCAATTTTTCGTCCGTATCGGTCAAAAATATCGAATGTTAAATCCTTATAGTTTTCGGTACATCCCGGAGCCCATCCGTCATTTACTCCATCTCCGTTGGGAGTAAAGTAATTTGGAATACACACATCGATGTATTCAAAATAGCGGGTAGCGCTGGCCACACAGCCATTAGCGTCAGTTACCTGCACGGTATAATCTCCTGATTTGTAAATGATATAGCTGTTCTTAGTGCCGTTGTCTTCTCCGTTAAAAGTGTATTGGTAGCCACCGCCACCACCGGCTGCTGTGGCAATAATTTCGTTTAGACCGCCATCAGTTAATGTTAGAGTCAATGGATCAATTTGTAGAATATTGAAATCAGCAGTTCGTTTGATACATCCATTGGTATGTCTTACATCAATATAATGGTCCGTTCCGGCAGCTACATTTGTAAATACATTACTTGCCTGATAATTGCCTCCGTCTAAAGAATAATCCAAATCAGATGGGTTTGTTATGCTGGCATCAACTGTAACTGTAACCGAATTACTGGCAGAATTATTAACACATCCATAATCAACAAGAGCAACCGGGTTTATTTTGACCGATTCATCCATGATAACATCCCATTCAAAAGAACAACCATTTGCATCTAAAATATACACGGTATGTTTACCTCCGGTCAATCCGGTAAAATCAAACTGCGTTTGAGTTGCTGTACCCGTAGTATAGGTTCCTGTTGGATTGTCTAAGTTAACACTGTAAGGTAGAACTCCTCCGGTGATATTGATACTAAATGCCCCATCTTTATCCCCATAACAAACTTCAGGAATTACAGAACTTGCAATAGTTGTTGCACGGATTGGGGTTGGCTCGGTCATATCAAAATTGATTTTCACGTAGCATCCCAGTACATCCTGAACAATTACATTGTAATTTCCCGGAGCAAGATTATCGAAAATATTAGAATCGAAAAACTGATTCAAATTAGGCGAAATTGCATATTTGATGATACCCGTTCCTCCTGAAGCACTAACTGTAAATACGCCATTATTGGCTCC
Organism: Flavobacterium palustre; assembly: GCF_014639535.1. Classification (GTDB taxonomy): domain Bacteria; phylum Bacteroidota; class Bacteroidia; order Flavobacteriales; family Flavobacteriaceae; genus Flavobacterium; species Flavobacterium palustre. The sequence goes on from NZ_BMGA01000001.1 coordinate 901,550, forward strand.
ATTACAACTAACCGGAGTAATCACATAAGTGGCTGTTAACGGTGCCAAAGGTTGTGTAATAGTTATTGTTGATGAGGTAGTCGTACAATCACCACTGTCGACTTTAATTTGATAATTTCCTGCAAATAGTCTGGTAAAATTACCCGAAGCAGTTGGTCCCTGAATAGTTGTTCCCGAACCATCCAGCAAACTATAGCTGTAATTTCCTAATCCTCCTTCGGCAGTTGCAACGATTACTCCGGTATTATCTCCGGCGCAATTTATTACTGCGTTTCTGATGTCAACATTTATTTTTAATGCAGGCAACGGATCTATTTTAATTTGGTTAGAAACATTAGAAATACATCCATTAGCATCTTTGACATAATAAGTATAGGTTCCGGGTGGAATCTGGAAATTAACCGATGAAACGAATGAACCTAAAACAGTTGTAAAGTTAACATCGGTACTATAACTATAAGTTCCTGTTCCGCCTGTGGCACTTAATGTCAACGTAGTTTGAATCAAGCAAGTTTGCGTACTGGCAACAACTAAACTGGCAATTACTTTTGATGGTTGAGTAATTACAATAGGAGTAGTAGTAGCGGTACAGCTGTAGCCATCCGTTACACTTACTGTATAAGTTCCGGCTCCTAAACCTGAGAATACCGGAGATGCCTGCGGACCACTTGAAGTAGCAGGAGTCAACGAAGTTGTGTTTAGGGTGTACATGTAATTAGAACCCTGACCACCAGTGGTAGTGTTTACAGTAATGGTTGCTGTTTTGTCACCAAAACAATTCACCATTGCAATATCTGAACTTGCTGTAATAGTAATTGGTGTTGGATTAACCAAAGTCACATTAGCGGAAGCGACACAACCTTTACTGTCTCTTACATTAACAATATAGTTTCCGGCTGTCAGATTTATAAAAGTGCTTTGAGATGAGAATGCAACTTGTTCTGTTCCGTTTAAAAGTAATTGGTATTCGTAACCACCAGGCCATCCACCTGTTGCCGTTGCTGAAATACTTCCGTCATTGTTTCCTGATATACAGGTGATTTCGGTATGTGTTTCAGCAATTGTTAAAGCTGCAGAAGGTTGAGATATGCTAAAGTTTTTAGTAACCGAACAGTACGGACTATTCGTTAATGTAGCCGTTATGGTATAAATACCTGCTGCTAAATTAGTAATCGTATATGGGCCTGCTGTTGGTGAAATACCTGTGCTTCCAACCGGACCTGTAATAGTATAACTAAAACCTCCGGCATCATTGGTTGGCGTTGGTACACGGTCAATGAAAGTAATATCAACGCTTCCGTTAGTTCTTCCGTAGCAACTTACATCAGTAATATTATTAATATTTAAATCGAAAGTATTTGGTTCATTTACATAATGTACTGATGTTATGCTACAGCCTGTGTCTGGATTGAGCACGGTTATTAAATAATCTCCAACTACTAAACCGGTGAAAACCCCTGTTGTATTAGATTGTGATGGATATTTAGCACCTGAAACTCCTGTAGTAGCATTATAGTCAACCAGGGTGTATTGTAAGTTGGTTGGAGTTCCTCCTGTAGTACTTACTAATACAGTAATGTCTTCTAAATTAGTACAAGTGATAGCATTGTTTACATTAACAGTAATTTTATCTAAAGCAATGAATGGATTAATATTTATACTTCCCGGAACACTAGCTGTACAGCCTTTGTTATCATAAACATTTATTGTATAATTTCCGCCTAATAAATTGGTTTCGGTATATACATTGTTTGTTCCAAACTGAACCCTTGTTCCGCCTTTGATAAATTCATAGTTATAAATTCCTGAACCGCCTGTTACTCCGTTAACAGTGATTGTTGCAAAATTAGTAGTATTCGAACCGCTGGTGCATCCAAATTGAACAACATCCGGAGCAGGAATTGTAATAATAGCAGGTTCTGCTATACTAATATTTTCAGTTGCTGTACAACCTCTTGCTGAAGTTACCGTAACAGTATAATTCCCCGTTATCAATCCACTAAATATATTGGAGGATTGTGCTGGTCTTACTGCGCTACCGGAAAGACTGTACATATACACCGGATTGTCATTTATGCCCGGAGCAGGAGTAGCCATTGTGGCTGTAATGACTCCATCGCTGCCTCCGTTACAACTCACATCAGTTTTTGATAGCGCAAAACCAGTTACCGGAGTTGCAGCTTCTAATCTTACCGGAATAGAAAAAGTACAGCTTGTGGTAATATCTCTGACAGTTGCTGTATGAGAACCAGCAAATAGATTAGTAAAGTTTGCAGATGCCTGATAAGCACCAGAATCTATCCTGTATTCATAATTCCCTGATCCTCCTGTGGCTGTAAGCGTTAATGTTCCATCACCATTGGAGCAACTTGGCAACGCAGTAATATCCGCCTCCAGTTGCAAGGCAGCTAAGATGTTTATTAAAGCATTTGCTGTAGTAGTACATCCATTTTTGTCTTTAACGGTTACATTATAAGTTCCAGGAGTATTTACGGTAAAGGTAGGACTACTTTGAAATCCTGAGCCAATACTATATTCAAATGGTGCGATACCTGTTGCGGAAAGCGTAAAGGTATATTCTCCGGTTGGCGATGGACATTGACTAAACGAATTTACAGTTACCGTTGGTAACGGATCAGTAGCAATTGTTATAGCTATAGGACTTGAAATTACACAACCATTAGCATCTTTTACCCAGACATCCCATTGTGTGTTAACTGCTGGGTCTAAAACAGCCGAATTACTAGTGGTATAATCTGTTGCAACAGGAATAACTGCATCCAGAACAAAAGCATAAGTATAACCGGGAGTTCCGCCTGAAGCGGTTACACTAACCTGAGCGCCGAAATTACAATTCGCTTTGATATTAGAACCTGGTATTAATGTTAATATTGTTGGTTCTGAAACTGTAACGGAAGTTGTAGCCTCACAGCCTGTGGTTTCATCAGTAATTGTAATTAGGTACGTTCCTGCGGCTAAATTGTTTTTAGTAATTGTTGTCGAATTTTGTCCAATTTCTGGTGTTTCCCCATTAAATACATAACTGTATGTTCCCGCAAAATTAGCAACGGTAAATTCAATCACACCATTGGAACTTCCATTACAGGTCACATCACTAATTAACTGTCCGGAAACGGTTATGTTGGTTACAGGATTCACAGTATAGGCTTCCTGATAGGTACAACCATTGGCATCGGTTACCTGGAATAAGTAAGTGTCCGGTGCTAATCCTGTGAAGATTCCAGTTGAAGCACCAGTAGTATTAGTTGTTGCAGATGTAGGGAATACAATAGCATAACTTAAAGGTAATACTCCGTCTGTAGTACTTAAAGTAACATCACTAGTAGTTGCATTACAAGTTACTGCTGTTCCACTAAAGTCTAAATCCGTTGGTGGGTCTAATACTGGAATATCAACCCCATTTGGTAATGTAAAAATACATCCATTGGCATCTTTTATCAAAACATCAAACGTAGTTCCCGTATAAGACTGGTAGGTATTTGATGAGGTATAACTTGCGCCAGCATTAAAACTATAGCTATAAGGAGCGGTTCCGTCAATTCCTGTTACCGTTACCGTTGCCGGTTGTGCCGCATTGCCTGCACCACAGCTTAAAGGTGTAGTCAATACCGAACTTGCACTTAATGGAGTAGGTTCATCAATAGTAATTGGAGCACTTGTAAATTCACACATTTTACTATTTCTAACCGTTACTATATAATTTGTACCGTAAGACAATAAGTTAAATTGATTGGATGATTGGTATCCATAAGGAACAGGACCATCTAATTTGTATTCAAAAGGACCTACACCTGAAGTAACATTTACTGTTATTGTCCCTTCATTTCCACCATTACACAAAACATCCGTTTCAATAGTAGTGAAAACAGTTGGCGTTTTAGGATCAACAGTTAAACTTGAAGTAGCCTGACAACTTGTTGGATTGTTGTTATCGGTCACTCTAAAATAATAGGTTCCGGCTGTTGTTGCAGTAAATACATTAGAAGGCATTGTAGACCAACTTACATTATCATTAGAAGATTCATAAGCATAACTAGGCGCAGGAGAGGTGTTTCCACCTGTAGCAGTTAAAGTGATTGCTGCATCAGGATTTGGTGTTGTACAATCCAACTCTTTAGTTAAAGCAGCATCAAGCACCAATTGCGGATAGACTTCATAGTCAACATCAGCGGTACAACCATTTCCGTCTTTGATTACCAAATTATAAGTTCCTGCAGCATTGAATGTAAAATCAGGGCCGCTTTGGAAAGCACTTCCGTTTATACTATAGGTTTTATTACCCACAATGTCCGGATCTACCGTTCCGCTAATGCTTATTGTAAATGGATTACCATTGTAACAAATTGGAGCCGGAGTATCGATTGTTGGTGCATCATCTGATAGTAATTGAATAGGATAGGCCTGAATACATTTATTGGCATCCATCGCATAAACAATATAATAACCCGCTTCTTTGTAGAAAGTATTGGTTGTTCCCCAATTTGTATCTGTTGATGTAGGTGGTGTGTCATCACTAATATCACCAGTGACTCCTGTATCCGGTAAAATTTGATATTGATATGGTATTGGAGTAGCTACCTGAGGTGGAACTGCTAATGCATCTTCACGGGACATGGTAGTTCCTCCTTTTGCAATAGCTACAATTTGTCCAGCATTAAGATTACAGCTGTCATTTTTCACAACTGTTGCTGTTACTTCTAATGCTGTTGCCGACTCATAAATATCGAATGGTAAGGTTGCACTCATACAGCCATTATTGGTTCCTCCGTGTTCGGTAATGACTACATAATAAGAACCCGGTGCAAGACCTCCAATTAGTGGCATCACAAATGGATAAGAACCAACAGCAATTCCAAAGTCTTCATTTGCAGGTGTTAAAGGCATGTTTGTTTTTGAATCATAAACGGCATAATCTACGGATGTAGGAGGAGAATATAAAGGATCTGTTGAATCGGTATTTAAGGTAATTGAAACCGTCCCGTCATTGGCTCCTACGCAAGTAACATCTGTTACGACTCTTAAAGTGGCCAAGCTTGTTGCTTTTATGGTTGGAGCAGAGGCTTCTTTGATATAAGAACAGTCTGTTGCATCATCAAATACTATAAACGAATAAATAACTCCTTGGATTAAACCAGTAAATGTTGATGTATGAGGAGTTCCCGGAGTATCTTCTTTCTGAAAAGGAGGTTGGACAACTCCAGCTATAAAAGTTGGAGCTGTTGGATATAATCCCGTTATTGGATCTTTTTCGTATTTAGCAAAGTAAAAAGGACCACTTCCTAATAAAGGACCCGTAGCAGTAACAGATACTGTTCCTCCTGAAGCACAGTCGGCAGTAGATTCTACTACAATGTCTAAATTATCTGGTGGAGAGGTAACTTTTGTGGTGGTTTTTAGAGAACAGCCATTGGCATCCACTACAGTTACATAATAAGTCCCAAAGTTCAAATTAGAGAAAGTATAATTTGTTCCAGTAGCATTCGGTATACTTTGTGTTGGTTCGCCTACATTATTTGTTAAAATATATGTATAAGGTGCTGTTCCTCCTAAACCTAAGGCATCCACATTAACTGTGATTGAACCTAAAGATGTACTAGCACATTGAATCTCGGTTGCTGAAAGGGTGTATTTTAATGCAGTTGGTTCGTTAATAGTAATAGGATAAGTATCGGGACAACCATTTGCGTCTTTTAAAGTTATGGTGTAGTTACCAGCAGCTAAACCTGAGAAAATATTAGAAGATTGGAAATTCGTTCCGTCAATACTATAGGTAAATGGAGCTAATCCTACAGCGCTATTAATATTCACTCTAATAGATGCAGTCGATTCACCATTACAATAAATATCCTGTGTTTGTGTATGATCTATAATTTCCGGATTAACAGGGGTTGTCAATACAATTGGGTTAGTAGTTATGGCTGTACAGCCATTAGCATCTGTTACACTGAAGGTATAACTTCCAGGAGTAGTAGTATTAAATACATTGGAAGCCATATTGGTAAATGTCAATCCATCTGTAGAATAAGAATACGTATACGAAGTACTATTTCCATTTGTTGCGGTCAAAGTAATTTGAGCAGCTTCGTCTCCGGGAACACAGCTTATATTTTTATTCAACACAGCATTTAGCGTTAATCTTGGGTATATGATGGTTGGAGTATCACTTTGATCCGTACAACCATTGCCGTCTATAATCGTTACAGTGTAACTGCCCGGGGTATTAACTGTAAAAGTAGGACTGCTTTGGTAAGTGGTACCTCCGTTGATACTGTATCGTAAAGGAGCTACTCCGGTACCTGTTGCTGTAAAAGTAAACCCAGTTGAAACAGTACATTGGTTGGAAGCCAAAGTTGGAGTTGTCACCGTTGGCATCGGATCGCTTGCAATAGTTACAGTTGTCATTTCAGTACATCCATTGGTGTCTTTTACGTAAACATCCCAGGATAAATTACTTCCTGAATTGGTATCAACAGTAACAACATTGTTAGAAGTATAAGTTGTTGGAGCCGAAGTACCAGTAACAACAGCTGCATAAGAATAATTAGGAGTTCCTCCCGTTGCGTTTACAGTAATCTGAGCGTTATCATTGTTACAATTGATGTTGGTTGCAGTAGCTGTTAATGCTAAAGGGGCTGTAGGCTCTTTAATAGTTACGGTTGCAGTAGCAGTACAAGAAGTTGCTTCATCTGTAATATTGATTGTATAAGTATCTGCTGTTAGATTGCTTATATTGATAGTTGCATCAGTTTGTGCTGTAATTAACGTTCCACCATTGATACTATAACTGTATTTATCTGAAAATCCTGAAACGGTAAATACAGCACTTCCGGTATTTCCTCCTTTACATAAAACATCGCTGGTAACATTTCCTGTAACTGCGATTGGAGTCACCGGCAATACATTATGTGATTGGGTGTAATAACAGCCATTTGCATCGGTTACTTTAAAAATATAAGTTCCCGGTAATAATCCCGTAAACACTCCTGTAGTATTGGATGGAGCAGTGGATGCCGGAGAAATAATTTCATAGGTTAATGTTCCCACACCTGTTCCTGATGCGGGAGTTACAGTGACTGTACTTGTGCTTGTGTTACAGGTGATCGGCGTTGTTCCAATGGTTCCCGCAACTGGTGGGTTTAGTTTGTTCAGAGTAATACTGCCTGTAAATATACAACCATTAGCATCTCTAACAGAATAATCTACATTTTGATCTAAACCAGTATCGTTTACAGTTAAGACTCTGGAATTGCTATAGCTATTTCCGTTGAAACTATAGGTGTAAGGTGCGGTTCCGGTTGTAGGAACTACAATCGTAATTGTCGCGGATTGTTTGGTATTAGAAGTGTTACAGCTAAACGGAATGACTGTTGCAGTAGTGGTTAAAGCTGTAGGTTCGGTTAAAGTGATAGTTCCGGTAAAAGAACAATTTTTGCTGTCACGAACTTCATAAGTATAAGCAATATTGGCACTTAATCCTGAATAAAGGCTTGTAGTTGAAAAAGCACTTCCGTTAAAACTATAGGTATAAGGGCCCACTCCTCCCGAAGGAATAATTTGAACCGAACCATTGGCATCGCCATTACATAATGGATTTATTGTAATTAATGTAGCTGTTATTGGAACTAAAGGATTGATCGTTGCCGATGTTGTGGTCGTACAGCCTTGAGCATCCTGAATTTGAAATTGATAAGTACCTGCAACTGCCGTGGTGTAAGTAAAAGTAGTTGCGCCAGTCTGTTCAATGGTTCCGGGTCCCGTACCTGAAATAAGCGTAACAGTGTATGGAGCATAACCACCGGAAATACTTCCGTTGATAACTGCATTCGGATTAGAAGTACAATCTAATTCTTTGACACTTGGGATGGTTGCTGTTAATTGTGGAGTAATGCTGATATTACTTATAGTTGCTATACAATTAAAACTATCCGTTACTACTATTTGATGAGTTCCCGGGCTTACATTGTTAAAAGTGTTAGAGTTTTGGGCAGGAGCACCATCCAGACTGTAAACAAAAGGAGCTGTTCCGCCGGAAGTAGTTACTACTAATGTTGCCTGATTGAGACTATCATAACAAAAATCCGAACTTGGATCTAAACTAGCTGATAAAGTTGGCGGAGCTACTACAGTAATCACTGGGCTGTCATCGGTACAGTTATTAGCGTCGTATCCGCGAACAATATAGCTTCCCGGAGTAACATTAGTAAATGTACCTGAAGTTTGTGAAGAAACAATAATAGTTGTTACTGTAGCATTCCATAATTCGTAACGGTAAGCAGCTGTTCCTCCTGTTGCCGAAGCAGAAATTGTAGCCCCACCCGCACAGCTAGCCGGACTGCTTACATTGGCAGTTATAACTAAAGGTAAAGGGGCAGTAATTGTAGCAGTAAATGATTGTTCACAAGTATTGCCTGCAGTAGCACCATAACGAATTTTCAAATTATAAGTAGCTGCAGCTAATCCTGTAATCGTGTATGGAGAAGCCGTTTGTGTGTTCCATGTTGCTCCATTGTCAAGAGAGTATTGATAGCCATTTGTAGTATCAAAATTAGTTGCTGCAATGGTGATTTCACCGTCATTAGATCCGGAACAGTTTAGATTTTTAACATTTACTAATGATGCTGTAAAGGCTTCATCGGTTGGGATAATTACAGTAAAATCTTTCGTTGTAATACAGGTTTTTGGTAATTGGTAAACTTCGATATCGTCAACTGCAAAATCGATTCCATTAACCTGAGCTATTTCTAAACGTAATACAAAGTCTAATGTGGTGTTGTTTCCCGGGTTAATGGTTTTGTTGTATTCGATCCAACCATTCGTTTTTGGTATTCCTCCGGTAGATTCTGAGGATAAGGCAACTCCGGATGCATTTTGTAATTCAACAGTCAGTGAGGCATTAGGTTGGGTATTCCCTACTTTCAATAAATTGGTAGCAAAGAAACGTACCTGAATAGGTTGGTTTGGAATAATGTCCTGGATGGTTTTTCGGTACACAACAGCGTTATTCGGGATAGCGCTTCCGGCGTCAACCGCTAAATATCTTCCGGTGGCACTTCCCGCAGTATGATCAACAGGATTATGCCATCCGCTGTATATTCCGTTTTTAATAGTATTGGTAACCGTATATTCTCCGTTGTTTAAGGTTCCGTTTTGATCACAGGTTAAGAAATTTTGCATTTCAAAACAAAAAGCAGGATTGATTCCCGGTGAAGCAACTTCTGAACCGGATCCAAAATCTTCTTTTAATAAATTGCTGTAGGTTGGTACAGCCAATAATTGGTACGAAACGCTCACTGTATGCGTTCCGGAAGGTACATTGGTGAAAACATTAGGCGGAACATTAGTGTTTGGAATTCCGTCAATAAGGTATTCGTAACTGTAGTTTGTGCCTCCATTATTCGTTACAGTAACTGTAGATGTAGCGGTACCGTCGCAATTAAAAGCTGGGTTTTCTACATCAATTGTAGGTTCAACCGGTACAGGATCTATCACAATATTAGACATTGGATAGATACAACCATTGGCATCTCTAACGTATACGGTGTAAGTTCCCGGAGCCAGATAAGTCTCATTGGTTGTAGTCCATGTTGTTTGGTTGTCAAAACTATATTGGTATGGAGCGATACCTCCCTGTGGATTGGTAATTCTTATTTTTCCTTCTCCAGATGGTCCACAACCTGCTAATTCAGATACTCCTGCTGATGCTGTTACTGCAGTAGCCGGCTGTGTAATGGTTATCGTTTGGGCTGTAGTAAAACAGTCAGTTCCTGCCAAAGAATATTTTACAATGGCATTATAAGTCCCTGCGCTTAGGTTGGAGAATGTTGGATTAGTTGAATAAGTAGAGCCGTTATCAATACTATAGGTCAAAGTATAACCATTGGCATTAGTAACATTGAAATTGATTGCTCCTGTCGTATCATTATAACACAAAATATTTGTTTGACTGATAGTAAATTCAGGAGCCGGAACAGCAGCTACGGTAATGGAAGTGGTAGTGCTGCAATTTTGACTATCTATTATTTGAATTGAATATGTTCCTGCACTGCTAACTGTAATTTGTGGAGTTGATTGCGAAGAAGTCGAGCCATTTACATAATAAGCATAAGGAGGCGTTCCGCCACTAGGATAAATAGTTATTTCTCCATCAGTACAGGTAAGTGGTTTTGTCAATGCTGAAGTTGCTGACAATAGTGCAGGTTGAATTATATCGATAGTAGTGGAATAATCACAACCATCATCTGTCCATACACGTACAGTATAGGTTCCCGGATTTAAACCGGCAAACTCATAATCACTAGCCAATATTGGACCTACACTGTTTACTAAAGTTGCGTCTTGATGTATGCTGTAGTAATATTGGGGATAGGCGTCTTGAGCAGCTATTTTAATAGCACCTTTATCTCCATAGCAAAGTGGTTGAGTAACAATTGTAGAAGTTGTAAAATTTCTTTGTCTGATAAGTATATTAGTTACTGAAAAAATACAAGGATTGGTCGTAACACCCACCTGTCTGATATAAACTGTGTAAGCACCTGCAGTAGGGATAGAAAAAACATTAGACGATTGATAAGTAGAACCATTCAGACTATATTCATATCCTGAAGGAACTCCGCCAATCGTTATTTCTCCATTTTTATTACAAATAATATCTCTGGTGGTAGCAGTTGGATTTAGTACATTTTGATATACATTGAAATAGAAAATACTGTAACAACCACCCGGATAATTTATGGTTACTCTAAATTGACCTGATGTATTTGCAGTATAATTTTGCCCTGTTCCAACGGTATTCCATTGACATGATGTGCTTTCATTGGCACAATTAGGTACTGTAACAGCGGTACAACTGTTTTCATTTAATTTTTCCCATACAATTGTTGAAGCATCCGATATATTAGTTTGAATATATCGGGTTGCATTGGCACCACAAAGAAAAATATTTGGAAGATCCTTTCCATTATTAGGGCAAACAACTACTTCATCTGCAAATGGTATAACAGGATTGGTAATTGTATTACCAAAAGGATTAACTGTTATAGCTTCAGTTACCGTAGCACAGGGAGATGTAGAGGTAATATAATAGGTTCCGGTAGCCGTAGCGTTATAATTTTGATTAGTGCCTATAACCGGAGTTCCTGTAGGACTTGTAGACCAGGAGTATGAGCTATAGCCACTAGGTCCTGATAATTGTACACTGGCTCCGCATAGTATTTCATTACTACTAAAGGTTTGCCCATTAATATTTACTAAAAAATTAGTAGATGATGGTGTGCCAAAATTACAAACTGTTGAAGCAAAACTACCTTCATCAACTCTTGGTGTTGTATTGATAGTACCTTGATAACTGGCAAAAGCCTGATTTTTGATTTCATTTGAGCAGGCATCCAATAAGTCTTTATAACTGGAAACTACCTGAACATGTAAACGGATGGTTTGGCTAACATCGCCAACTTCTACTAAATTGTTTGGAATACTAAAGAGTAATTCTCTTGTTGTAGCATTATAGCTATGTGTTACACCTGTAGGTAATGATATAATATCCGAAGGATAGTTAAATATTACATTATTAGGAAGAACATCTTTTAAGGTGAAATTAGTTACATTGTCATTACCGGTGCTTTGAAAACCAATTTCATAATATAAATTGGTTCCAAGAGCAACATCAGTATTTCCGATATCATTACCTGAGATGTCTTTCACTAGTTTAGTAAGGGAGATATCCGGAGCAATAACATTGACCTGAAAGGCATTGAAAAAACTAAATATTGGATTAGCCTGACCCCTTGCAACTTGTAGAGTGATTTGGGCACTTGTTGCATTATTTCCAATTGTAGATTGATTAACATTCAAAAGTTGTTCAATACCGGTGTCATATCCTAAACTGTTAGTGCCATTAGGATTTCTTGAAGTAAAATAACTATCTAAATTAGTGATAGAACTGTTAAAAAAATAATTTGATGGTCTTAGAGTCGTGGTTAAAGATGTACCGTTCGCAGTACCATTATTAATTTCAACTTTAGTTTTATTGCTGTTATTTGAAGATTTGTCCCCATTTAATGTTGCAAAACCAAATTTTATATTTATTGATCCTGAAGACGGTGTTCTAAATCCGGAAATAGGAATGTCAAGTGTTCTACCATCATAAAGAGCACTAAAACCATCATAAGAAACCATGTATTTGGTGGTTGTTTTTGGGTTTTCATAAATCACGTACAGTGTCCATCCCGCAGCTAAACCTGTAGAACCATTAAGTCCTGTACTTGATTTTACATCAGCTACTGTATAAGTTCCCTGAGGATTTGTTAAACCGGAAATTATAGAGGTCACATCTGCATAGCAGGCATACGGTTTGTTTTCATCAGGAACAATTGGAGCTACATTGGCATCATATATAAGTTCACCAGTTACATCTGTATAAGTTGAACTTCCGGGTGTTTTAAATTTAACTTTATTGATGTCCGTTCTGCTGTCACCAGTTTTAATTAAAGCCCCCCAATACAATCCGGCATAAGCAATTTTAAAACAATCAACAGTATTTGGTACAGCTAAATCGGCACTGCTGGAATTAAAAGTAGAAGCATCACTGTCAATATCGATATACTGCATTGACACACTTTCATTAGTGGTGTTATCATTTAAAGGGTTGTTGTCTTTTCCAAGAAGATTATTCCCAATTACAAGCATGTCACCTTTTAATTCGGTAGCATATCTAATGTCAAAAGTGTTAAAAGTCTGAGCGTTGGAGTTTGTATTCAGAAACAATCCTAAAAAGAATAGGAGGATATTTAAAAAACCAGTTTTTTTTATCTTATGTAAAAAAAAGAAAGGTTTATTAATAGTATTTAGTATTGCTATTAGTAGGTAGTTTTTTTTCATGTTAGGGGAATTAATATTCCATAATAATTGTATCGAAATTTTCTACTGACATTGATTTTCAGGGGCATGAAAACCAATGTCAGTAAAAAACTGTGTTTATTTATTTTTTAAATAGTACCGTCTTTTTTAAATTAATTATTTTCTATTTTAACTATTGATAATTTAGCATTATATAATTTGTTGTCTTTATTTTTTAATGCTCTTTTAGCCTCTTCTAAATCATCGAATTTTTCATGATAAATAAAATATTTACTCGTATTTACATCATAAAAGAAATCAACGTTAGATTGTCCTGAGGCAACTGTTTTTGTTAAAAACTGGTCTCTTTTAGTCACATCATTGTGCACAGCAAGAATTAAATAATAACCGTTTTCTGTGTGTTTGACATTCTTAACAATTTGCATTGAAGATTGTTCTTCACCATAATCAAAATCTTCAGCTTTTAACGGAGCTGCACTAAAAGGAGTTTTCTCCTTAATTTGGTTTAATGTTGCTCTGTCTTTTGCATATCTTTCCTGATCGTTTTCAAATGATGCACGTTTGATTCTTCTTTTCTTCTCTATTTCGGTTTCCGAGTTTATTTTTTCCAAAGAAGCATTTAGATTTTGAATGGATTGTCCAACTTCCAATTGCTCTCTTTTTAATCTGTCCAGAGTTTCACGATAGAATTGATTGTACTCATCGTTTTTGTCAGATACTTTTTTAAGCCTTAAAAGGTATATGCGTTCTAACTCGTTGATTTTTTCTTTTTGACTGCTTCTAACTTGCTCCAGTTCGGCTTTTAATGATTCCAAAGCTTTGTTTTCGGCCGAAACACTTCTAAATGGTTTTGGAGCTTTAAAAATACCTTTCTCACTTAAGTCATTTTCTTCTTTTAAATCTTTAAGATCCTTATCTTTTATAGCAACAGTTTCGTTAAATCTTTTTAATAAATCCTGTTGGTTATTCTTTATTTCTTTAATCATCCCTGCTAAATTATCCATCGATTTAGCGTTTTCGTCGTTTTGAGGAGTTATAGGTTTTCCTTTCGCCAATGCGTCAGCTTTTGCTTTTTCTTCGGCATCGAGTTTTGTTTTCGCGAATAATGCGTCGGCTTTTGCTTTTTCATCAGTGGCTAATTTCGCTTTCGCTAATGCATCTGCTTTCGCTTTTTCTTCGGCATCGAGTTTCGCTTTCGCCAATGCGTCAGCTTTAGCCTTTTCTTCGGTATCGAGTTTCGCTTTGGCCAATGCATCTGCTTTCGCTTTTTCATCAGCAGCAAGTTTTGCTTTGGCCAATGCGTCAGCCTTCGCTTTTTCTTCGGCATCGAGTTTCGCTTTCGTTAATGCGTCAGCTTTCGTTTTTTCATCAGCGGCTAATTTTGCTTTCGCTAATTCGTCAGTCTTGGCTTTCTCATCAGCTGCTAGTTTTGCTTTCGCCAATGCGTCAGCCTTCGCTTTTTCATCAGCGGCTAATTTCGCTTTCGCTAATGCATCTGCTTTCGCTTTTTCTTCGGCTGCAAGTTTCGCTTTGGCCAATGCCTCAGCTTTTGCTTTTTCTTCGGCATCGAGTTTCGCTTTCGCTAATGCGTCAGCTTTTGCCTTTTCATCAGCGGCTAATTTTGCTTTCGCTAATGCGTCGGTCTTCGCTTTTTCATCAGCGGCTAGTTTTGCTTTCGCCAATGCGTCAGCCTTCGCTTTTTCATCAGCAGCTAATTTTGCTTTTGCCAATGCATCAGCTTTTGTTTTATTATCGGTAACAATTTTTGTTTGAGTTGGTACTGATGTAACTGCTGACTTCGTAATGGTTTTAGCTGCGGTTAAAGCGTTTTGTCGGGCTTTTATTATTGAATCATTTTTAGCCTTGGCTTTGGCTTTAATTTCTGCATAGGCTTTTTGTCTTGCTTTTAATATTGAATCGGCTTTAGCATTAGCATTTTCTCTTAATTTGGCGTTAGCAGCCTGTTTTGCCTGAACTATTGTTTCGGTTTTTGTTTTAGTTTCAGCGAGTTGTTTGATTTTAGCTAAAGAATCAGCTTTAGCTTTTGCAGCAGCCATTTGTTTTAATTTTTCCTGTCTTTTTGCTTCTAATTCGGCTTTTAATTTTTGATCGTTTTTAGCAGGAGTAACTTTAGACTGTTTTGATTTTACAGGAACGTATTTTCTGTTGTTTGCTGATGGAATAATGGCTCCTTCGTCATCATCATCATCATCGCCGTAGTCAAATGTTTTGTTTTTGAATTTATAGGCAAAAACGATTTCATGTGAAGGTCCGAAATTGGACAGATTGCCTGTTCCTTTTTCAAAATTGTATTCAATGGAAATCTTATTTGAAATATTCAATCCAACGCCGGCAGACATTCCGTAAACAGAGTTATATCCGGCCTGAGCCCAAACCCCATTAGGAATGCTAAATTGTACCAAACCCGAAATAACAGTTTTGTCTTTTTTGAACTCGGATTTAACTAAGGCTGAAAATTTACTTTTGTCAAAAAAACCATAGGTGTCCAGATAGCCTGTGTGCATGATATGCGCCTCGATGCTTTTTTCGGGATCGTCTGCTATAGTTTTGGAAGTCTTAAGATTGTATAAAATGAGATTGTTGATTGAAACCCCAAAATCAAGGAATGCGGTTCCGTAATTGATTCCGGGATTTACGGTAAGTAACGCATTAGAAGGAATGTTGTCTAAGGACGGATCAGGATAATTAGTAATTATCTTTCCTTTGTTGATTCCGCTTTTATAAAAGCCAACATTTAACCCGAATGTCAAATTGCTGTCTTCTTCAAGCATAATGTTTTGAGCAAAATTGGCCACTCCTCCAAAAGTGGAGAGGACCCCATAGTTTTGTTGAAATAAACCTAAAGCAACGCCTTGATTTTCGGCAATTCTGCCGGAATATCCAAATAAGTAAGTTTGTGGGGCATTGTCAAATTGCGCCCATTGCCTTTTTGTATAAAAACTGATATATGAACTTTGTTCCCGAACAAAGCTGAATGCAGGATTGATGAGGTATCGGTTAAATTTTAAAGAATTTCGAATTGGAAGTCTAAAAGAGACTACGCCGTCTTCCTGACAGGAAACTTGTTGAAATGAACAAAGTATTATACCGATTATTAAAAAAATATTTCTCATATATTATTTAATAATCGTTACAGATCCTTTTCTTGTTTGGCCATCTTTTGTGGTAATTATGTAATAATATACCGGATTTACATTTTTGAAGTTAGTTGCATTTTCCGGCCAATTATTTTGATAATTATTTGTTCTGAGAACGATTTCTCCAATAGCGCTAATTATTAAAACTTCTGTTTCGGTTCCGCTGGTATATTCCTGAGGTATAATCCAGGTGTCATTCACTCCGTCATTATTAGGGCTAATTAAATTAGGAATTTCGGTAGCATTAGAATTCATTAAAGCTTGAACTGTAAAAGTTAATTCTTCAGAGGAAACACAGCCCGATGTTTGTGAAACAACTACTTTATAATTTCCGATTGTATTTACATCATAGTTGCTTCCGTTTGCATTAGGTATAATGGTGTTGTTTAAATACCATTTGTATTCCGGATTAGAAGCAGATGATGTTACAGATACTGATAAAGTTTCTCCTGATTCAGTATCTATATAGTTTGTAGCAGGAATATTAATGCTGCTGCTAAAAGAGTTAGTTTTTAAATCTATAGAAGCATTGGCAACACAACCGCCATAATTAACAGTTACACTGTAGAGTCCGGACTGATTCGTAATGTAACTTTGATTGGTTGCTCCGGATATAATTTTGTTGTCTTTGTACCATTGATAACTGTTTCCGATAACTGTGGTTAGAGTTGTACTGCCTTGATTAGAACAAAATGGATTTCCTAAACTGGATGTAATTGTGGTGCTGGTTCCGCTGGTTGCTTCATTTACGGTTACTTTATTCGAATAGGAATCAGACGTGCAGGAGCCATAATTGGTTTTTACATAGTAGGTTCCGGGCTGATTTACAGTGAGCGTTTGTCCTGTTGCAATGGGAGTCAAACTCGGTTCTTTGTACCAATTGTATGTTAAAGACGGATATTTTAAAGGGGAATCATTGGTTCCCGTACCTGGATTGTCAATAGTTAGCAGATAACTTCCGCCGGCACAATAAGTAGCTATTGATTTAAAATTATTTATGGTGAATTGTGAATCCTGAATTTTATAATAGGCGGAAAAAGCCAATGAATTAGAACTACTGGCTACCGGACCAGTACTTTTTATGCGTATTTTATATTGTTCTCCGGCTGTATTTGTTGGAACTGAAAAAGATATTGTGGCTGGAGAAGTGGTAACAGCTCCGGGATTAGTAGTGGCGAGTACTGTTGGGTTGCTGAAAAAGCCAGTTGCATCAGAAAGTTCTACAATGAATTGATTTGTAGGGCTTAATGATGCAGGCGATGAAAAGGTAAAACTTACACTAAAGTTGTTAAAAGATGCATTGGCACAAATTTGACTAAATTGCAAAGAAGGATTACCAATAGAGAATTGTGCGTAAACACTGCTTCTCGACGGTAAAAGAAATAATATGAAACAGAAAAAAAAGATTGGGGTAATTTTGTTCATATTCTTTGCAGTTTTTAGTTATACTACTCAACTACATTAAGAGTTATAGTAACGGGTTTATGCCTTAAAAATATTAATCATCATTAGAAGCGGTAATATTTCCAATACGCAATCTATAGTCTGGGATTTTTTCGTTAGCAAAATCGATGAATGTATCTGCGTTGTTGCCTTTGGAATAAACATTGAAAAAAATGCTGTTTCCATACCAGTTTTCTAAATCTTCATTGTTTTCATTGAATTCTGTGAAAATATTTCCTTTACATGAATTAAAATACATTGCTTCAAAACGTATTTTTTGTAAATTTTCCTGGTTAACAGCAATTTTGTCGCTCAGTATTACAGCTGGATTAAATCCGGATATTACTGTTTTTTCGAAATTAATTGCGGCATTTTCGCCTATGTAAATAGCTTCTTTAATTAAGCCGGACTGTATGTCGGTTTCTATATTGTTGCTGTTGTTTATTAGGGTTAAATTAGAAGCAGTAACCAGGGTTTGATTTTTAGAAAAATCTACTTCTTCTTTTTTGTCATAAGAAGCAACATTAATACATCTGGCACCTAAACTACTGGTTAAATACGAAGTACGGATGGCTAATGAATTGCTGATTTTACATTGTGTACCGTAGTTGAATTTATAATCATCCCTGTTGCATTTGAAAGACACCATTTTTTTTAATTTTAGGTCGCCTCCAAATATTTCAAAAGAATCTCCGGCAGCATAACTTACCATAATGTTTTCAAGAATGGTCTTGTTGCCCACACCTGCTAATAATAAGCCATTAAAATTTTCCTCTCCGCTTACTTTTTTTCCTGCAAATTCAATTCTGACAAATTTTAAAACTCCGGAATTACTCTCTGCGTTGTTGCCACCATAATTAGTTAACGAAGTGTCTAGTCCTAAATTTACTGATGCAGAATTTCCAAACTTATTGATAGGAGCATCCCCCAGAATTATTAATCCTCCCCAGTCTCCGGCTTTTTTAATGCTTTTATTTGAAGTAAAAACAATTGGATCCGTCTCAAGTCCATCGGCAATTATTGTAGCTCCTTTTGTGATAATCAAAGCGGCATTCGATTGAGAGTCACTAATAATAGTTGTTCCGGGTTCTATTGTTAATGTTGCATTATTGGTAACATAGACATTTCCCTGGAGTATGTATTTGTTCTTTTTAATCAACTTGGTATTTACAGAAATAATACCTGTTAAAATCTGATTAGCTTCGCCATAATCTACTTTATTTGGTCTGAATTCTGTCCAGTTATTTAGCCAATTATTTGAACCAGTTATTCCTTTTTCCTGTTGTGCGTTTGCCCCTAAAACTACCAAAAGAAATATGCTTAAAATTTGGGATACACTTTTCATGGGATTTAAAGTTTAAATGATTAAATTAATTGTTGTAAAATTGGGGCTTGTAGCTTGTTATGAGGCTTTTCGTGATTTTGTAATTTTGTGCATATATTGTTTTTAATTACATTTCATTGAATTCATGTAATGATTTTAAGGTGTTTTCGTAGAATAAAATAGCCGCTATTAGGTTTTTTGTATCTGAATAAGGGGTCATTTTTCTTTGAAAAGCAACTGTAGTATTTAGAAAATCATTGGTGATTTCTTCCTGTTCAGTTAATACTTTTTTGTTATCATTATCATTAGGAATTCCTAAATCGGTTAATGTTACTCCTGGTTTTGTTGCCAATGCTATATAAGGCAATGTTTTTACAAGAACGTTTATACGTTCAATGTACAATTCTAATAATTCTCCTTTTTTTAAGTTTTGTAGTTCTTTTAAATCATAATACTTTCTTATTGTTGCCGTAGTACTAATGATACTTTGGTTCGTTTTTTTGTCTTGAGCTGAGACAATATTCATAGCTACGAAAAAAAACAGGCAGAAAAAAAAGGCTTTACTTTTCATAAAATAGGATTAAAATTAATAATGATAAACAAAAATATACAATTACTGCTTTAAAATCTTGTTTTTAATTATAAAAAGATTACAAAACTTGAAAAAAAATGTATTTTGTCGGATAAATTTGTATTTTAAACGACATTTTAAGTTCTGTGTGCCTTGAGAAGTCCTTTGAAATGGTGTTTGTTACTAATTTTTTGATAATGAATTACGTTTTAAGTAATGAATTTTAATTTATTAATAATTATCTTATTTTGTTGTAAAATAGCGTGTTACTTTGTAAAAAAATAATCGTCTGACGGCTTTTTTAAGGCAGTGTTTTGGGAGTATAATAATTAGTTTTTCTTTTTTGTTCGGAACAATCTAATTATTGAGGTAAAAATCATTTTTATTGCGGTATTCGCCAGGCGTTAGACTAACTATTTGTTTGAATATTTTTGAAAAGTGCGGTAAATTAGAAAATCCGGTATCCAGTGCAATTTCTAAAAGACTTTTAGTGGTTGTGGCAATAAGATATTGCGCCCGTTCTATTTTTTTTTCATGAATGTAGTTTAAAGGACGTTGTCCGGTATGAAGTTGAAATTGTTTTGAAAAATAATCCTGATTTTGATTCACTCTTTGGGCTAATTCGGCAACCGTTAGGTTTTTGTCTAAATGAAGCTGAATGTAGCTCATGCTGTCCAGAATTTTTGAAGGTGTGCTTTGCGGAGCATTTTGTTTGAAATTTTTATCGTTCAAAAATCTGGAAATTAGTAAAAGCAGGATTCCTTGATTTTCAAATTTCAGGTGCGTTTTCATAGTGTCATTAAGCGAACGGTACTCTTTGTAAAAAGCCTCTTTTTCGTATTCTTTCGGATTGTCTGATCGGTTAATTCCTCTTCCGGGATTGCCCTGAAGCATTTTTTGGATTAGAATAATGTCAGTTTCATTTGCGGCTAATTTTATTACATTTCTATTTTGGTTAAAAAGTGAAATTCCATCTGGGGATTCTTCGAAAAACTGGATGAAATATTGGCTTAGATATTCTTCACAATTCAAATTACAAATTGTAAAACTTGGGATAAGATATAAGTAGCCGGGTTCCAAAATTATTTTTTCTGAATTAGTCGATATGGTTCCTAATCCTTCATCAATATAATACAAGCGGTAGTAAGGGCTAATTACATTGTTGAAATTCCATTTGTGGTTAAGTTTCACATAATCAATGTGTAATAAAGAAAAAGAATGTTTGAAAACATTTTTAGGCATAATGATATAAAAAGATGAAAAAATCGTTTTTGTATAATAAAAAATCGTTTTTGAATAAAATTTATGTCTTCATGTAGATTTACATTTGTTTAAAAATAAAGTCTAAAAAAAACTAATAATCAAAAATATAGATAAAATACGTAGTTTAAAAATACTTGTTAGTTTGTTTTGTTGCTTTATTAAGGTTTTTATAAAAAATTAAAAATCGGAAATATATAAATAGATTCTAAATTGTAAAAAATGGAAAGAAGAAACGCTTTGAAATTAGGGATATCAGCATTAGCTGGACTCTATTTGTCGCCAATGTTAGGTTATTCGAAAATTTTAAATACCCCAGCTTTCAAAGGACCATTTGAACCAACATGGGATTCACTCGAAAAATATCAGGTTCCGGATTGGTTTCGTGATGCAAAATTCGGGATGTGGGCACATTGGGGACCTCAGTGTGAACCTGAAGCAGGAGACTGGTACGGAAGAGGGATGTATGAAGAAGGTTCAAGGCAGTATAAATACCATTTGGAAAAGTATGGACATCCATCAAAATTTGGATTCAAAGATGTAATCAATGTTTGGAAAGCTGATCAATGGAATCCGGAAGAATTGGTGAATTTATATAAAGATTCCGGAGCCAAATATTTTATGGCGATGGCCAATCATCATGATAATTTGGATTTGTACGATAGCAAATACCAACCACAATGGAATTCGACTAAAGTAGGTCCTAAAAAAGATATCATTGCCGGATGGGAAAAAGCTGCTCGTAAAGCAGGATTGCCTTTTGCGGTGAGTGTACATGCGGCTCATGCCTGGAATTGGTTTGATACTGCTCAAGGAGCGGATAAAAACGGTCCTTTGGCTGGAGTGCCTTATGATGGAAAGCTAACTAAAGCAGATGGAAAAGGAACTTGGTGGGAAGGTTTAGACCCTCAGGATTTGTATGCGCAAAATCATGAATTAAGTGCGAAACCATCCGGAAATTCATCTGTTCATAGTCAATGGGACTGGGGAGATGGAGCTTCTGTGCCAACCAAAGACTATTGTGAAAAATTCCACGACAGAACAATAGATCTGATTGAGAAATACAATCCAGATATGATTTACTTTGATGATACCGCATTTCCATTATGGCCTGTGAGTGATGCCGGTTTACGTATAGCAGCTCATATGTATAATAAAAGTCTGCAAAAAAATAAAACGGTTCAGGCAGTTATTACGGGTAAAATTCTAACCGAACAACAACGTAAAACGATGGTTTGGGATATTGAAAAAGGACAAAGTAACAATATCGAACCTTTGCCTTGGCAAACGGATACCTGCATTGGAAACTGGCATTACGACAGAAGGCTGTATAACGACAAACGTTATAAATCAGCCAAAACTGTCATTCATACACTAATTGATGTCGTGAGTAAAAACGGAAATCTGATGTTGAATATTCCAGTTCGCGGAGATGGTAGCATTGATGAATTGGAACGCGAAATTGTAAAAGAAATTGGTGTTTGGATGAAACTGAACAGCAAAAGCATTTATGGTACGCGTCCCTGGAAAATATTTGGTGAAGGTCCGCAGCAGGCAAGTGCCGGAGCTTTAACCGCTCAGGGTTTCAACGAAGGAAAAGGAAAACCTTATACAGCCGAAGATATTCGTTTTGCTCAAAAAGACAAAAAACTGTATGCTACCGTAATGGCCTGGCCGGAGAATGGCGTGGCTGCTATAAAAAGTTTAGGGAAATCTAATCCACATCATATTGAAAAAATCAGACGGATAAAATTAGTGAGTACAGGAGAAAAATTGAAGTTTAAACAAACTGAACAGGGTCTTGAGGTGTATTTCCCAAGTCAAAAACCGGAGGCTTCTTATGCTAATGCTTTGGAGATTGTTTCATAATTAAATTTCAAATTCATTTTTTAATCACAAAACCGAATAAGGAACAATGAAATGCATTAGTTTAATCGTATGTCTATTTATTTCAAGTATTTTTTCAATAAATGCTCAGGAAATTTTGTCGCCAAATAAAAAAATTAAGGTGATTGTTACTGCTGATAATACCTCTTTTGGACAAGTATATTTTAAGATTTTGTATAAAAACAAAACGGAATATGTCGAAGTATTACCCAATTCTCCAATGGGAATTACCAGAGAGGATCAGCAGTTTACGGATAATCTAAAATTCATTGGTGAATCACAATCAAAAGAGGTGAACCAAAAATATGAAATGATTTCCGGTAAGCGAAAACTGTGTACAAATTTGGGTAATGAGAAGACTTTTCAATATGTAAATTCGAATAATAAACCCCTAAATATTGTTTTTAGGGTTTATAATGATGGTGTTGCATTTCGTTATGAATTCACCGACAAAACGAATTCATTAGTAAATGTCATTGATGAAACTACTACTTATGTTTTTCCTTCGAATACTAATCGTTGGTTACAAGAGTTCATAGATTCTTATGAAGGATTTTTTCCTTTTTCAGATAGCGGCAAAACAGATAATAAAAAACAGGAATGGGGATTTCCTGCCTTGTTTAAGGTAAATAATAATCCTGTTTGGATGTTGATTTCTGAAGCTAATATTACAGCAAATAATTGTGCTGCCAGATTGAGTAATTTGAAGAATCCAAATGAGTACAAAGTGACTTATCCTTCGCCAAGAGATGATTTTAAGCAAACTGGAGTTAAAACAACTTTACCTTGGAATTCACAATGGCATACTTTAATCATTGGTGAATTGTCTGATGTAGTCGAATCGACTTTAATTACCGATGTTAGTGAACCAAATCAGTTAAAAGAAACCAATTGGATAAAACCGGGAGCCGTTTCCTGGAATTATTGGGCTAATAATCACGGATCAAAAGACTATAAAAAGGTCGCAGAATATACTGACTTAGCTGTCGTAATGAAATGGCCTTATACTTTGATTGACTGGGAATGGGACGTGATGAGCAACGGTGGAAATTTGGTTGATGCTGTAAATTATGCCAAAAGCAAAGGAATTAAAACTTTGATGTGGTATAATTCAGGCACATCTTGGCTTGAACCAACTCCTAATGACCGTATGTTAACAGCTGAAAAAAGAGCTAAAGAATTGGCTTGGCTTAAAGAAATTGGAGTGTATGGTATCAAAGTTGATTTTTTTAATGGCGATCAACAAGATATGATGAAATATTATATTGATATTTTAAAAGATGCTGCAAAATACCAGATAATGGTTAATTTTCATGGGGCAACAGCTCCGCGAGGATGGGCTAGAACCTATCCCAATTTGATGACAACTGAAGCAGTTTACGGTGCGGAATGGTATAACAATAAACCAACACTTACCAATAAGGCTGCGGCACATAATGCGACGCTTCCTTTTACCCGAAATGTTATTGGTTCAATGGATTATACTCCGGTAACTTTTTCAAATTCGCAGCATCCTCATATTACTTCTTATGCGCATGAACTGGCTTTGTCGGTGGTTTTTGAATCCGGTTTTCAGCATTTTGCGGATAGACCTGAAGCATATAATAATTTGCCAAAAGAGCCTAAAGAATTCCTAAAAAATGTTCCTGTAACTTGGGATGAGACCAAACTTTTGGATGGATATCCCGGAGAGAAAGTTATTATGGCTCGAAAAAAAGGAAATCAAAGGTATTTAGGGGGACTTAATGGTAAGGATGAAAAACAAACATTAAAAATTGATTTTGGTTTTTTAGATAAGGCTGATTATAAATTAAAGCTCATCAAGGATGGAGTAAACGACAAATCATTTGCTGTTGAAGTAATAAAAGTAAAAAGAGGGGATGTTGTAAATGTGGAATGTCTTCCAAGAGGCGGATTTGTAGCTGTTTTGGAAAAATAAATGTAGTAAAATTGAATTTTATGAATGCAAAGAGATTGTGTTATGTCTGTGATTTAGTTGATGATCCAAAACTGATAGAAGAATATAAACGGTATCATGCTAAGGAAAATGCCTGGCCTGAAATTACTAAAAGCATCAGGGATTCCGGAATTATTGATTTGGAAATTTACATATTGGCAAATCGCTTGTTTATGATTATGGAAGTGGATGAAACTTTTACTCCGGAACGTAAACAAATGATGGATGCGGCGAACCCAAAAGTTCAGGAATGGGAAAAATTAATGTGGCAATTTCAGCTGGCACCACCGGGAGCAAAAGAAGGTGAAAAATGGCTGCCGATGGAGCAGATTTATAAATTGCCTTAAATTAATAACTCCTGATAATTTTATTATTTTTTTCTATTTTTAAACCAAACTTTTTTATGTATATTTTTCAAAAAAACAAACCAAACCAATTAAAAATTGTTTCGTTAATTGCTATCCAGATTTTATTTATTCCTTTTTCTGATGCGCAAAACAAAACCGATTCTAATACACAAAACCTAAAATTATGGTACGACAAACCTTCGGAGAAATGGGTGGAAGCTTTGCCGGTAGGAAACGGAAAAATTGGTGCCATGATATTTGGCGGTGTCGAAGAAGAATTGCTACAACTCAACGAAAGTACATTGTGGAGCGGCGGCCCTGTAAAAACGAATGTCAATCCGGAATCCAGTAGTTTTTTACCCAAAATCAGAGAAGCTTTATTTCAGGATGAAGATTATTCGAAAGCCAATCAGCTTACACGAAAAATGCAAGGATTGTATTCACAGTCGTACTTGCCTTTAGGAGATATTATTATCAAACAGGATTTCAATAATGCAAAACCTACTGCTTACTACCGTGATTTAGATATTCAGAACGCAATTGCAACCACAAAATTCACCATTAACGGTGTTGAGTACATTCGGGAAATTTTCACTTCTGCGCCGGATAATGTAATGTTGGTTCGAATTTCGGCCAACCAAAAAGCAGCTCTTAATTTTTCTATTTCTTCGAAAAGTTTATTGAAATATACCACTTCAGCGAAAGATGACAACGAACTTATTGTTAGCGGAAAAGCGCCTGCTAATGTAAATCCGTCTTATTATAATCCGAAAGGAAAAGAACCAATTACTTATGAAGATCCTAGCGGATGCGATGGAATGCGTTATCAATACCGTATTAAAGCAATTAATCAGGGCGGAAGTGTTTCAGTAAATAATTCGGAAATTACAATTAAAAATGCCAGCGAAGTGGTACTTTATATCGCTGCAGCAACCAGTTTTAACGGATATGATAAATGTCCGGATAAAGATGGAAAAGACGAAAATAAAATTGCTTCAGAACGAATTAATAAAGCGATTAAAAAAACGTATGCTCAATTATTTAGTAAACATACAACTGATTACAAAAAGTATTTTGACAGAGTTTCTTTTGCTGTAAAAGATACGGTCAATAATCCGGCTAAAACTAAATTAGCTTCTAACGAAAGATTGAAAGCCTACTCTGATGGTGCTTATGATCCTGAAATAGAGACTTTGTATTTTCAGTACGGAAGATATTTGCTTATTTCTTCATCTCGTCCAGGCGGGCCTCCGGCTAACTTACAAGGAATTTGGAACCAAAAACTTCGTGCACCATGGAGTTCAAATTATACAATTAACATAAACACTCAGATGAATTATTGGCCGGCAGAAGTAACGAACCTGTCTGAAATGCACCAACCACTTTTAGACTGGATTCAAAATCTGGCTAAAACCGGAAAAGTTACTGCACGTGAATTTTATAATGCCAATGGTTGGGTAGCACATCACAATTCTGACCTTTGGGCATTGAGTAATCCTGTTGGTGATAAAGGCGATGGAGATCCTGTTTGGGCGAACTGGTGGATGGGCGGAAACTGGCTTTCACAGCATCTTTACGAACATTACCGTTTTACAGGAGACAAAAAATTTCTTGCTGAAAAAGCCTATCCGGTTATGAAAGAAGCTGCATTATTTTCTTTAGACTGGTTGGTTGAGGACAAAAATGGCTATTTGGTTACTGCTCCTTCGACTTCTCCTGAAAATAAATTTAAAGACAAACAAGGAAAAGAACAATCTGTATCTGTTGCTACCACGATGGATATGTCTATCATCAGAGATTTATTTGATAATTTAATTGAAGCATCTGAAACTTTAGGAACTGATAAATCTTTTAGAGAACTTTTAATTGCAAAACGAGCGAAGCTATATCCTTTGCAAATTGGTAAAAACGGAACATTAATGGAATGGTACAAGGATTTCGAAGAAACAGATATTCACCATCGTCATGCTTCTCATCTGTTTGGTTTGCATCCGGGAAGAGAAATAACTCCTTTAACAACCAACTTTTTTAATGCTGCCAAAAAATCGCTTGAAGTTCGCGGAGATGAAGGAACGGGCTGGAGTAAAGGATGGAAAATTAACTGGTGGGCAAGATTGCAAGACGGCGATCACGCTTATAACCTGATCAGACAGCTTTTAAATTATGTTGATGCGTCAAGTGGTAATTCACGTGCCGGAGGTACGTATCCTAACTTTTTTGATGCACATCCGCCATTTCAAATTGATGGAAATTTTGCAGGAACTGCTGGTATGGCTGAAATGCTTTTGCAAAGTCAATCCAATTATATTCAATTATTGCCTGCCTTACCTAAAGCCTGGAGCGAAGGTCAAGTAAAAGGACTTGTTGCCAGAGGTGGATTTGAAATAGCTATGAATTGGGCCAAACAACAGTTAAACAATGCAACTGTAAAATCATTAAACGGAACCGAATGTATTATCAGAACTAACGTTCCTGTAAAAATCAAAAATTCAAATATCGTTTCACAAAAAGCAGATAACGGATATCAAATTTCGTTCAAAACAACTAAAGGTAAAACTTATAAAATAGAAAAATTATAACGAGTTATTAATATAATTTTCTGTGAATTAATGCTTTATTTGTAAAAAAACCTATTGTTGCTTTTTACAGTTTGCAATAGGTTTTTGTTTTACATTAAAAATAATAAGCTAGTGTAGCTGCCGTGAAAAAAATATCTTTTCCGGTACTTACCTCTTTTAAATAACTTCCTGCTTTGAACCAGGTTGCTTCAATCTTTAGCGAAAACCATTTTTGAATATCATAATCTATCGATGCTCCTAATTGTGAACCAATATATCTTTGCGTAGAATTTGCTGAAGAATAAATCAAAGTTGTATTTGGCTGATAAATCCCATCACTTTTACTAAAACGCCAAAAGAAATCATAATCTGCGGCAAAACTCATTCTATCATTGATTGCTAATTCAATCGAAGGATGAATATCATATAGATTTGATGGTCCTAAAATAGCAGCCAAACCAAAATAGGCGCCACGTGGAAATAACGGATTGAAGGTTTGAAGCTTATTGTCATCAGTAGATTTATCTCCCGAAATTAACTCCGTTTTTAAGCCTAATTTAGGTTTGAATTTTAATTGGTTAAACTGATAATTCGTATATAACGAAGCGGTCCAGGCCTGAATGGATTGATTTTCTATTGATCCGAATTGGTAAACCGTTTCAAAATCATAATTCCAGTTTTTGTTTTTACTCCAGATTCGGGTTCCAATGGAATGTCTTTTTTCTTCTCCGGAAATACTGTTGAATGAAGCTGTTTTTTTATCTAATCCTAAATAATATAAATCAATATTTTGAATCAGCGGGATTTTATTAATTACATTGTTAACACCGTAAAATATAGTGTTTGGGTTCAATCGGTCATTAAAGTTTCCAAAAGTATTTTTTACAAACTGGCTGTAAAATACATCACTTTTTAGATTTTTATGTTTCCAAATCATTTTGACAGCATCAAAAGCTTGTCGGCTGTTTGGACCTTCACGCACAGCAACCAAACGCTGCGATCCGTACATAAATTCCTGTCTTCCTACTCTGAAAGTAAAATCATTTTCATTCAATTGGAAGTTAAAATCCATAAAAAGCTGGTGAATATCCAGTTCGTTTTTGTCAACCGGACTCGGATCAATTCGACTAATTGCGGTGCTGCTTTGAATTTGTGCAAACAGTCGAAAGCTTTTTTTATATTTTGTATCCAAATGAAAAAGAGCTCTGTTTAATAAAAATCCATCAGAATCATTTGGCACATCGCCCCAATTTTCATTGTTGAAATATTGATATTGGGAACGTAATTCTCCTCCTAAAGACAACTTTAAATTCTCATCTTTTGTCAATGGAATATATTTTATTCTGTCTAAAAATGTGCTGTCAGAATCATTTTCGATTTTAGAATAATCTTCGTCGTAGCGTAGTGATTTAAAATCCAGACGGTTTTGTGCTAATCCAAATTGAATTGTAATAAGAAACAGGAGAATTAGTTTTTTCATGATTTTTTCTGTCAAATGAAAGTGTTATCCAATTTGATGATGAATTGAATTATTAAGATTAGTTTTTTTGGTATCCGCCAAAGAAATTTATTGGAGACCAATCCGGAATTGCTTTTGGAAGCGGATTTATTAATCCTTTAAAAATACTGTCAGCATAAACAATTTGTCCGTTTACAACTGTCAAATCAGAAGTTATATCCAGTATTTTTTCATCGGCTGTACTAAAATAATCATCCGATAAGATAGCAAAATCTGCAAGATAATTTTCTTTTAATATTCCTCTGTCGCTTTCCAGTTTTACCAGTTTTGCACTTCCTTGTGTATACAATTTCAATGCAGATGTTCGGTCTAAAATATTTCTCTCGCCCTGATGTTTTGTTCCTCCAACAGTTCTTCCGGTAGACAACCAATACAAACCAATCCACGGATTGTAGGAGCTAACGCGGGTTGCATCAGAACCCATTCCAACCGGAATTCCCATTTCAATCATATCTTTTACCGGAGGTGTGTTTTCAGCAGCTTTTTTACCATATCTTTTAATAAATGCTTCACCCTGAAAAGCCATTCGGTGTTGAATTGCAATTCCGCCGCCTAAGTTTTTTACTCTTTTTAAATTTTCAACTGTAATAGTTTCAGCGTGATCAAAAAACCATGTTAAACCGTTTAAAGGAGTTTCTTTATTTACTTCTTCAATTACATTTAAAAATCGTGTAATGGTTTCGTTGTAAGTAGCATGAATTCTAAATGGCCATTTGTTTTTAACCAATTTACTTAAAACTTCTTTCATTTGTCCTTCCATTGCAGGAGATAATTCAGGTCTTGGTTTTTCGAAATTTTCAAAATCTGCCGCTGATGCTACAAGACTTTCTCCGCCACCCTGAACATGATATTCCAAATGATCTCCGTGATCATCGTCGTGACTGCCAATTTCTACTTCGCTAATCCATTTGGTAAAATCATTTAGTTCCTGCCCCGGTTTTTGCGGATAAAGATAAAATGGCAAACGAACCGTAAGTTTGTTTTCAGAAGCTAATTTTCCGGTAATTCCGTAATCATCCGGATAATTTTGAAATCCGCCGCCTGCATCCATCACAGCAGTAACTCCAAAGCGGTTGTTTTCTGTCAAAAATTGTTGGGTCGAATTGATTTTTTCTTCAGCAGATAATTCCGGAAGTTTAGCAATATTCGAATATAAAATATAAGCATTAGGCTCTGCAACC
The DNA here is from genome assembly GCF_014639535.1 of Flavobacterium palustre. GTDB lineage: Bacteria > Bacteroidota > Bacteroidia > Flavobacteriales > Flavobacteriaceae > Flavobacterium > Flavobacterium palustre. The sequence continues at coordinate 931,631 of NZ_BMGA01000001.1, forward strand.
AATAATCCGGTTGGATTTCCCTGTATGTCTTTTTCAATAAGACCGCCATTAGGATTTGGGGTATTTCCGTCAATTTTTAATTTGGCTAATCCTGCTTTGTTTAAATAAGCATGACCGTATAAATGAAGGATAAATGCCGGAACATTTCCAGTTGCTTCATTGATTTCTGCTAATGTTGGTAATCTTTTTTCTTCAAACTGATAAGCGTTCCATCCCCCAATTACGCGAACCCATTGTCCATCAGGAGTTCTTTGTGCTTGTTCTTTTAACATTTGCAATGCACGTTTTAGCGAACGAACACCGTCCCAACGCAATTCAGTGTTAAAAAATCTTCCACCGCGAATTACATGCGAATGACTGTCAAATAATCCGGGAATAATAGTTTTTCCTTTAGCGTCAACTACTTTTGTTTGAGCTGATTTTAATTTTAAAATAGTTTCATTTTTGCCCAATTTTAAAATTTTACCATCGCTTACCGCTAAAGCTTGTACAATAGAATTTTGATTGTCCAGAGTATGAATTTTGGCATTAAAAATAATAAGTGAAGGAGTTGTCTTTTTTTGTGAGAAAGCTAAACCACTTAATATTGTAAGTAGTAAAGTGATTATTTTAGTTCTTGTTTTCATTTTTAGCTATTTTATAAAAAAGGCGGACATGAAGTCCGCCTTCAGGGTTTTATTTAGTGTTTTAACATTTCCCTTGCGTATTGGATTCCAATACCGTAAGCCCCACCGTATTTTACAGCTAAATCGTTAACAGCTTTGTAAGTTTCTTTTCTAGACCAGTCTCTTTGTAATTCTAATAAATATTGTAAAGATGTAATAGGTTTTGCGCCTACCTGCACCATTCTTGTAATTGCCTGATTGTGCGCTTCTGTAGAAATATCGCCACTTGCATCTGTGATTACATACACTTCATATCCTTCGCTTATTGCAGATAATGTTGGTCCTACAATACAAACACTTGTCCATAAACCTGCAAAAACAATCTTCTTTTTACCTTTTTCGGTAATTGCTTTGTGAGCGTTTACGTCTTCCCAGGTATTCATTGTTGTTCTGTCAATATATTTTGTTCTGTCTGGATAGGCTTCTAAAATTTCCGGAAAAACAGGGCCGCTAAAAGAGTGTTCAGCAACGGTTGTTACCACAGTAGGTACATTGAAAATTTTTGATGCACCGGCAACTAAGCCTGTATTGTTTCTTAAATCGATAGCATCGATACTTTTTGTAGCAAATGCCATTTGACCTTCATGATCTATTAACACCAAAGTATGGTTTGTAGGGTTTAATAAGTTTGGACTTGGTTTTTGAGCAAATGCTGATAAAGACGTTACAGCTAAAACTAGGGATAAGATTATTTTTTTCATGTTGTTAAAATTTAAAATTGTTGTTAATTATTATTTGTTTATAAATTGAGTTTGAGAAGCTAGCTTTTCCCGTACACACTTTCATTTTTGTTGCTTGTTCTGTTTTGTTTTATTCCAGAACAAGAATGTTTTTATTCTTATTGAAAATTCTGTTTTTTATCATTCTTATTTTCAAAATCCAAAATTAGTTGATGAGTTGTTGTTTGAAACTTAATCTAGATTATGAAATAAAAATCCGTTTAATTTTTTGTTAATCTATTTTTTGTTTTTCATCATTCACATTTTCAAAATCCAAAATTAGTTGGTTGCTTGTTGATTAAAACTTAACCTAGATTATGAAATGAATTCTGCTTAGAATTGATGTTTTTTCCAATTGTCAAAATATTGTTTTTATCATTCCTAATTTCTAAATCCAAAATTAGTTGGTTAGCATTTGTTTTAAACTTAATCTAGATTATGAAATAAAACTAGGATAGTATGATGCGTTTTTTCAGATGAAAATGCTAAGATCATTTTACTCTATTAGACCAGAAACTTTATAATCTAAAATTTTAGACTTATCCATTTTCTGCTATCTTTGCCTTATGCAATTTTCTGAAATTTTAGGGCAGGAACACATTAAAAACCATTTGAGCCGAAGCGCTGATTTGGGACGAATTCCCCACGCACAATTGTTTGTAGGTCCCGAAGGTAGTGGGACTTTAGCCATGGCCATTGCTTATGCGCAATACATTTTGTGTGGTAATCAAAACGGGGAAAACAATGGAGAAAATCATGCCTGTAACATAAAGTTTCAAAAACTGTCTCATCCCGATTTGCATTTTGCTTATCCTACCGTTACCACCGATGAGGTAAAGAAAAATCCTAAGAGTATTGATTTTATTGCCGACTGGAGGGAGTTTGTACTTCAAAATCCCTATGGAGGCTTGTTTGACTGGTATGCCGTTTTAGGGGTGCAAAACAAGCAGGGAGAAATTCGTGTTGATGATGCTCAGGAAATCCTGAAATCACTCTCTTTAAAAGCTTATGAAGGCGGTTATAAAATCATGATTGTCTGGATGGCTGATAAATTGAATATCGCCGCTTCCAATAAATTACTGAAATTACTGGAAGAACCACCTGAAAAAACAATATTTATTCTGATTTCCGAAAATGAAGAAGATATCATTCAAACCATTCGTTCGCGTTGCCAGGTATTGCATTTTAATGGTTTGAGTGAAGCGGTTATTGCTGAAGCTTTGGTTGCCCGTGAACAAATTGATTTAAAATTAGCAACAAAATTAGCCCATCAGGCACAGGGAAATTTCAATGCGGCTTTGCATTTATTGCATGATAATGACGAGGAACATCCGTTTGAACAATGGTTTGTAACCTGGGTTCGTGCGGCTTTTAAAGCCAAAAAAGATGCAGCAGCTATTCAGGATTTGATTCTTTGGAGTGAAAAAATTGCTGCTTTGGGAAGAGAAGCCCAAAAGAAATTCTTGCAGTTCTGTATGGAAATGTTCCGTCAGGCATTGTTGATTAATTACGAAACGCCAACTTTAGTATATTTCGAACCAAAAGTCGATAAATTCAAGTTGGAAAATTTTGCCCCATTTGTCAATGGTAACAATATTCAGGATATCTTTAAAGAACTTTCGGATGCCATGTACCATATTGAGCGCAACGGAAATGCTAAAATAATTTTAACCGATTTATCAATCAAACTCACACGTTTAATTCACAAAAAATAACGATTATGAATAATCCGGCTTCGCTTTTATTGCTTGTATTTTTCGGAATTACCTTTTTGCAGTCCAGTTACGAAAAATTGTTTTATTGGGAAGATAATGTAAACTGGTTAAAAGAGCATTTTGCGAAAACCAGATTGAAAAACCACGTGAAATTAGCCTTAATCAATTTGGTTGTAATGGAACTGATTTCGACTATTTTGTGTTTTGTGGGTTGCATCGAATTATTAGTAAATAAGGGAAGACTTTTTGGTTATTACGGGGCGTTATTTTCGGCGATTACTTTGTTGATGATGCTTTTTGGCCAGCGATTAGCCAAGGATTACGATGGTGCCAGAACCATCGTTATTTATTTTATTCCTGCAGTAATGGCGGTGTATTGGTTGAGTTAGGCAATGTCAATGACAAAAATCAATGACAATTGCAATATCAATTTCAATAATAAAATCTAGAATCAGATGACTCCAAAACATCCTTCAGAATCTTTAACTGTTTTGACTGATTTGGTTTTGCCAAGTGAGACCAATCATATTAATAATCTTTTTGGAGGTGAATTATTAGCCCGAATGGATCGCGCGGCCAGTATTGCGGCGCAGCGTCATTCGAGAAATATTTCGGTTACGGCTTCGGTGAATCATGTGGCTTTTACTAAAGCGATTTTACTGGGAAGTGTGGTAACTATTGAGGCTAAGGTTTCCAGAGCGTTTAAAACTTCGATGGAGGTTTATATTGATGTTTGGGTTGAAGACAGGAACTCGGGAGTTAAAACCAAGGCTAATGAGGCCATTTATACTTTTGTTGCCGTTGACGAAAAAGGAACGCCCGTAGAAGTTGCCCAAATCATTCCTGAAACCGATTTAGAAAAACAACGGTATGATGCGGCTTTAAGACGCAAACAGCTGAGTTTGGTATTGGCAGGAAAAATGAAACCCGAAGAAGCTACGGAGCTGAAAGCATTGTTTATGTAAACTTTGTTTTTTTTGGTTATAAAATCTTTTTAAACGAAAAATTTGCATCAAAAAAAGAAGTATTTTTACGAACACAAAAAATGATATGTAATAGGAATTAGAGGAAGCAAATAGCTTTTTTTAATTTCTACTAGCTATAAAAACAATATTAACTTAATGAAAGAAAAGCTAAAAGAGAAGATGAGTACAGAGAAAGAAGCCAAATTAAAAGCGTTACAACTTACCCTTGATAAACTGGATAAAACCTATGGAAAAGGGACGGTTATGAAAATGGGAGATAAGGCCATTGAAGAAGTTGAGGTAATTTCTTCGGGATCTTTAGGTGTGGATTTAGCACTGGGAGTAGGTGGATATCCAAAAGGTAGAATTATTGAGATCTACGGTCCGGAATCTTCAGGTAAAACTACTTTAACGCTTCACGCTATTGCCGAAGCGCAAAAAGCAGGTGGAATAGCTGCTTTTATTGATGCGGAACACGCATTCGACAGAAACTATGCAGAGAAATTAAATGTAGATATCGAAAACTTAATTATCTCACAGCCTGACAATGGTGAGCAGGCTTTAGAAATTGCTGAAAACCTGATTCGTTCGGGAGCTATTGATATTGTGGTTATTGACTCGGTTGCTGCTTTGACTCCAAAAAGCGAAATTGAAGGCGAAATGGGAGATTCTAAAATGGGTCTTCATGCACGTTTGATGTCTCAGGCTTTGAGAAAATTAACAGGGACGATTAGTAAAACCAACTGTACTGTATTCTTCATCAACCAGTTGAGAGAGAAAATAGGGGTAATGTTTGGGAATCCTGAAACGACTACAGGTGGTAATGCGTTGAAGTTTTATGCTTCGGTGCGTTTAGATATTCGTCGTTCTTCTCAAATTAAAGATGGAGAGAATGTTATTGGAAACAGAACTAAAGTTAAGATTGTTAAAAACAAAGTAGCGCCGCCGTTTAAAGTAGCCGAATTTGATATCATGTATGGCGAAGGAGTTTCTAAAACAGGAGAAATCTTAGATTTAGCTGTAGAATTCGAAATTGTGAAAAAATCAGGATCATGGTTTAGCTATGGTGAAACGAAATTAGGACAAGGTCGTGATGCTGTGAAAACATTAATCAAAGACAATCCGGAATTAGCAGAGGAATTAGAAGAAAAAATCAAAGCCAGAATTAAAGAATTGGCAGAGAATTAAAAATTCGTATTGTGTTATAAATCAAAATGCTCGTCAATTTGGCGGGCATTTTTTTTACAAAAAATTAGAGTCTGAAGTTTTTTTGTAAGCAACCTTTTCATTTTACAACCATCTTGTAAGTAATTATTAACTTATAAAATTTATAAAATGAAAAATTTGAAATTGAAAGTAGTTGCATTAGTATTGTTCGTATCAGCAGGATTTGTTTCTTGTGATAATGACGACGAACCATCAGTGGAAACTAAAACGGCGTTTGTGTCTGTTGTAACCGGAGCAACTACTGCAACTGTAAATCAGGAAATCACACTTGAAGTGACTTATGCAGTAGAAAACAATTGTGGTGTTTTCAATAAGTTTATTGAAACTACTGCAGCAAACACCAAAACAATTGAAGTACAAACTAAATACGAAGGAAGTAATTGTGGGACAACTGCAGCTACTAAAAAAACTTCATACAAGTTCAAAGCTACTGCGGCCGGAACTTATATCTTGAAGTTCAAAAAATCAGCAACAGAGTTTGTAACTCAAACCATAGTTGTGAGCGTGGCTTCCTAAATTTTATAAAAGAGGTTGTTTCATTAAAAATGAGACAACCTCTTTTATGTTTTCTTTAGACTCTTATGTTAAAATAATCAATGCTGAAAGATTAAATTTCGTTTGTTTTTTTGTCCTTTTTTGCCTCAAATGAATTTAGATGCAATTTTTTTTGAAAAAAAACCGTTTTCTAAAGCAACCTTTTTTATCTGTTGTACTCTTTATAGGAAGAACCAATAATAAAATAGTTAATTATAAAATAAAAAAACATGAAAAAGATCGCATTATTTTTAGTCTTGATGACCACATTGTTAAGTTGTAGTTTAGATGATCCGGATAGGTATAATTTTTATGTTTTACCTGTTGAAAGTTATACTATGCCTTCAACTTTCAAAGTAGGAGTGTCTCACAAAATTGAGTTGAAGTACCAAAGACCCACGGTTTGTTACAATTACGGAGGAGTATATTATGTTTATGGTACCGGAGCAGATTCATTTACCAGAACAATAGGTATTAATGCTAATACAAAAGTAGGCGACGTTTGTGCCGAAGAACTACCGCCATTATCGGACGCTTATTTTAATTTTGTTCCTCAGGAAGCGGGTACTTATACGTTTAAATTTTACAAAGGAAGCGATGAGGATGATGCTGATGGAGATGGAAATAAAGAAGAAGACCTCTTTGAAGAAGTCGATATTGTTGTTACTAACTCTTAATCATTTGATAAAGTACAAAAAAAAATCACCTTGAACGGGTGATTTTTTTGTTTTAAGCGGTTTCAGTTTTTTTTTCGCTTTCAAATTCAAGTAATTGTGTGTAAATAGTCGTTCTGACTGCTTCCCTGATTTCTTTTCTGTGCGATTCATTTTTTCCGAAGGTTTCAACCGGTTTGTGGATTTTCACCCGCATGATTCCCGGACTTCCGGCAAAAAAAGTATAAGGGAATCGTTCTTTATTGTCTCCAAAACTAATGGGTAAAATCGGGATTTGATGTTGTACGGCCAATTTAAAAGCGCCTTCTTTAAAATGATCTAAAAGAATCGCTTCGTCATCGGGAACGCCGCCTTCGGGGAAGATACACACACTGAGTCCGCGTTCAATTCGTTTATGGGCTTTGGTGAAAACGGCCATACGACTTTGAGAATTTTTCCGATCGACTAAAATGCAGGTTCTTTTGTAGAAAAAACCAAAAATGGGGATTTTAGCCAGTTCCTGTTTGCCAACAAATACAAAAGGATTTTTAACAATGGCTAACATTAGCATGATGTCGGTCATCGAAGTGTGATTGGCTACAATCATGTAGCTTTTGTGAGAGTCAATTTGTTGTTCGCTATCTACTTTATAATAAAACCCCATACCAAAGAGGATGAATTTAGCCCAAATTCGAGCCATAATAAAAAAGTAAGGATAGCCTTTTTCAGAAAGAATAGAAAGTATTAAAAACGGAAACATAATGAAAATAGGAACAGCCATTAGGATATAAAACCATATGCGCCATAAAATCCAAAAAATTATTTTGATGCTTTTCATGTTTTCAAATTTACTTTTTTAACCGCAAAGAAAGCAAAGATTTTCGCAAAGAATAAAAGTTAAGCACCTAATTTTAATTATAGATAATTAATTTTTGTAGGTTTAATACATAAAGTAAAAAAGTGATTATGACAGAAAATGAAATTTCAAAAAAAGTTATTGGTTTAGCAATTGAAGTTCATAAAGCACTTGGACCAGGTTTGCTTGAGAATACTTATAAGGAATGTTTGTTTTATAAAATAAATAAAGCTGGGCTTTTTGTTGAAAAAGAGAAATCAATGCCGGTAATTTTTGAAGAGGTAAAATTAGATTGCGGATATCGGGTTGATTTGTTTGTTGAAAATAAACTAATTGTGGAACTAAAAAGTGTGGAGTCTTTGACTGTGATTCATTTAGCACAAACTTTAACTTATTTAAGACTGGGGAATTATAAATTAGGATTGCTTATAAATTTTAACGAAGTGCTTCTAAAAACGGAATCAGACGAGTTGTAAATAATTTGTAAAACTTTAAACTTTGAGAAAAACTTTGCTTTCTTTGCGTTAAAATAAAATAACATTTCGAACTTAGCGAAAACTTTGCAACCTTTGCGGTTTAAAATTTCAGCTAGAGAAAAATATATAATGGCAAAAATACTTACGGGAGTTCAAAGTACTGGAACTCCGCATTTAGGAAACTTACTTGGAGCAATCATTCCGGCAATTCAATTATCAAATAATTCTGAAAATGAATCCTTTCTTTTTATCGCCGATTTGCATTCGGTTACCCAAATAAAAAATGGGGAGACGTTGAGAAATAATACGTATAGCGTAGCTGCGGCTTGGTTGGCTTTTGGTTTAGATGTGAACAAAGTAGTTTTTTACAGACAGTCGGATGTGCCACAAACAGCAGAGTTGTCTTGGTATTTGAGCTGTTTTTTCCCTTACCAAAGATTGACTTTGGCGCATTCGTTCAAAGATAAAGCCGATCGATTAGATGATGTCAATGCAGGATTGTTTTCCTATCCAATGCTGATGGCGGCTGATATTTTATTGTATGATGCCGAGTTTGTTCCGGTTGGAAAAGACCAATTGCAACATTTGGAAATGACGCGTGATGTGGCTTCCCGTTTTAATCATCAAATGGGGGAAACCTTCGTTTTGCCAGAGGCCAAAATTCAGGATGATAGTATGTTGATTCCGGGTACGAATGGAGGGAAAATGAGTAAATCGGCTAATAATATCATTAATATTTTCCTTGAAGATAAAGCCTTACGCAAACAGGTAATGAGCATCGAAACCGACAGTACTCCACTGGAAGCACCAAAAAACCCGGATACTTGTAATGCCTTTGCTATTTATTCTTTGTTAGCCAATGAAGAGCAAATTGCACAAATGCGTGCTAATTATCTAGGGGGAAAATACGGTTACGGTCACGCCAAACAAGCCTTGTTTGAATTAATTTGTGAAACTTTCAAAACCGAAAGAGAAAAGTACCATTACTACATTAATAATCTTCAGGAAGTAGATGCTTTGTTGAAAATAGGAGCTGAGAAAGCTTCTGCTGTGGCCAATGGGGTTTTAGGAAGAGTAAGAGAAAAATTAGGTTTCGAAGCAAGATAAATTTTAGAAAAATTGAAGAATAATAAACCCGACAGGTTTCTGAAACCTGTCGGGTTTGTCTTTTTAGTTATATCGCCTCAAACAATTTCCCAGGCAAAGGTCTAATCACACCTTTTAATTCCATGTTCAATAAAATGCTGGAAACCCTATAAATAGGAAATTCGCATTCTAAGGCGATAATATCCATTAATTCTTTGCCTGTTTTGATTAGGTAATCGTAAATTTTTTGTTCGTCATTGTCGAGGGATACAAACAATTGTTTTTGGACGGCTTTGGGTTCTTCTTTAATGTCCCAATTCAACATGTAAATTAAATCGGCGGCACTGGTGAGTACGTTTGCTTTTTGGGTTTTGATAAGGTTGTTGCAGCCTGTGCTGTATTTGTCGGTCGTGCGACCCGGAACCGCAAATACATCCCGGTTGTAATCGTTGGCCATATTGGCGGTAATTAAGGATCCGCCTCTTTCCGCCGATTCGATAACTATGGTAGCTTCTGCCATTCCGGCTACAATGCGGTTTCGCTTGACGAAATTTTCTTTGTCCGGATTGGCTGAACTCCAAAATTCTGTCATAAAACCGCCGTTTTGTTCCATCTTAGCCATGTATTTCTTGTGGTTTTTTGGGTAAATTTGATTTAAGCCATGAGCTAAAACACCAATGGTTTGGAGATTGTTTTCCATTGCTAATTGATGCGCAACAATATCAACTCCATAAGCAAATCCACTGACGATAACCGGATTGAGTGGTATCAAATCTTCAATCAACTTTTTACAAAATTCCGTTCCATACGAAGTTATTTGGCGCGTTCCCACAATGCTGATAATCTTTCGGTTTTTTAAATCGATATTTCCTGCTGTGAAAAGCAAAACCGGTGCATCAACGCAATGTTTAAGTTTGTCGGGATAGTTTTCCTCCTGAAAATAGGCTGTATTAATGTTGTTGTTTTGAATAAATTCCAGTTCTTTATTCGCTTTATCAAAAAAGCTTTGGTCTTTCAAATTTTTAAGTAGCATGGTGCCAACACCATCAATGGCTGCCAACTGTTGGGATTTTGTTTTGAAAACTGCTTCTGCCGAACCACAGTGATTCATTAATTTCTTGGCCATAATATCGCCTACACCTTCTACTTTTAGTAAGGCTAGTGTGTAAAATAATTCAGATACTTCCATGCTAAATATTTGAAATTGAAATGTATAAATTTTCTTCCGGATTGTTAATAAAAATTGTGAATAAAATTTTGATAACTATATTGGATGTATAACTTTGTATGTATGAATATAGAACATTACATAAGCCAACTATTATATCGTTATCAATGCGTTACCGTTCCTGGTTTTGGCGCTTTTTTGACTGAAATCCAATCGGCACAATGGGTTGAGAATGCGAATTCTTTTTATCCGCCTAAAAAATTGATTTCTTTTAACACCAATATTAAAAACAATGATGGTTTATTAGCGAATCATATTGCCAGAGCTGAAAAAACATCTTATGAATATGCTATTAGTGCTATTCAATATCAGGTGTTGAACTGGAAAAAAGAATTGGAACAAAACAGAGCCTTAATGGTTAAAAATGTAGGTAGTTTTGTTTTGAATGCTACCGATAATCTGATTTTCACCCCTTCTGATCAAAAGAATTATTTGACTTCTTCTTTTGGATTATCCTCTTTTATTGCTCCGGCGGTTAAAAGAGAATCTTTGGAAGTACAGGAAGAAATTGTCGAAGAAAGAGAAGTTGTTTCTTTAGTTAGCGAAGAAAGAAGTGGACGTTCGTATTTGAAATACGCAGCTATTTTTATTTTAGGATTAGGTTTAGCGGGTACGGCAGCTTACTCTGTTTGGAATAATCAAATTGAAACGCAAACGGTTTTAGTTGAAAAAGCGGTTCAGAAAAAAGTAGAGTCTAAAATTCAGGAAGCGACTTTTTTTATCAAAAGTCCAATGGCTCCTGTAACGCTTTCTGTAAAATCAGATAAAAAAGAGCTAGAGGAAGTAAAAATGCCTTATCATGTGGTGGCAGGTGCTTTTAGAGATGAAGCAAATGCGCAGCAGGTGTATAAGAAATTGGTGAAAGAAGGATACAAAGCCAGAAGGTTAGAAATAAACAAACACGGTCTTTATCCGGTACTTTATGGTAGTTTTGCTACCTATTCCGAAGCTCAGAAACTTAAAAATGAAGTTCGTGAATCAGAAAATCCAGAAGCCTGGTTGCTGGTGGAATCATTATAATTTAGAAAACTTATTCGTAACAGAATAGGTTTTTTTGCTTTTAGAGCAAACGAATACCGTTCAGTTTGTCATTCCGACGAAGGAGGAATTACATAATAAAAATAAAATAATACTTGATGAGATTCCTCCTTCGTCGGAATGACAATTTTGGGATATGTTCTTCTGTTATTTCCTTTTTTTCTGCTGTTGAATTTGGAATTTCCTCGGGCTGATTCCGTTACGCTGTGAAAAAGTTGAGGTAAAATGCTGTAATGACGAAAATCCGCATACAAAAGCAATATCTGCCATGCTGCTATTTTTGTTATTCTGAATCAATTCGATAGCTTTTTCCAGTTTTAAACTTATAATAAAACTGTTAGGCGGGAAACCGGTAAGTTTTTTTACTTCATAGGTAAATTTGGTTTTTCCCATATTAAATTCTGAAGCCAAATCTTCAATATGCCATTTTTTAGTTAAGTCGTTTTGAAGCAATTGGGTCAGTTTTTCAATAAAGCTGTCGTCTTCCTGACTTTTTTGGATTTTATTTGAAAGCTGTCGGTGTAAATCGATGAAAAGATTCTCCAGAATGTTTTGGACTTTTATTTCAAAACCTTCTTCCTGATAAGCTAATTCATTTCTTAATTCGTCAAAATATTTTTTAAAATTCTTCGCTTTTTCTAATACTGAATTGCTGGCATCGCCAATCATTTCTCCCAAACTTTGCTGGAATTTTTTAGATAATTTACTCCAGTTACCAAAGTCCAAAGCAGTTTCTTTTGAGAATTCAGATGGTTTGATAATAATCCAGTTGATCTGACCAATATCCATAATTCCTGAAATACTGCCGTTTTCATGCCAGGGCGCGGTAACCGATAAATTCTCAGGTAGCAATTCGATTTCTTTGCCTTCGATTACCCAGTCGTATTTTCCGCTGTTGACATAGTGGATTTCGATTCCGTCATTCAAATGAGGTCGCATGGTGTCGTCTATGCGGACTTTGGAAAATTTCATGCTACCAAACTGACGTATAAAAGGCAGTTTTTTTAAAGGTCCGGGATTGTTTTCGTGCCACCAAACACCATAATTACCATGTTCGTCTTTTTCGCTTAAGCTTTTTGGTAATAAAAAGGAATTCATAAAATATTTTATATTAAATTGGTATAAAGATAATTATTAAATTTATTTATTAGAATTTTATCCTTTTTTATAGAATCGACCGTTGTTTAAAAATATGATTTTTTTTGTATTAAAATAGGTATCTTGCCCAGCCCAATTAATTTATTATCAAGAGTATAATTAGAGTCGACAGACTTTTTTTTTATTTCAAAAATGATAACGTTTACATTTTGTTTCTTTCGAAGACTAATATGGTATTATAATTGAGGAGAACCAGAATTCAATTTATAATTTAAAATATATTTTATGTTTCTAAAAAATCGACATTCTTTATTGACTTTTTTAGTGGTGTTTTTCACTGCGTTTTCAATGCAGGCTGCTGACATTTGGGTAGCTACAAACGGAAATGATGCTAATGAAGGTACAAAAGCCAGTCCGCTGGCAACGGTACACATGGCGTTGAGAAAAGCCAGAGAACTGCGTCGATTGAAAGATGCTTCGGTAAAAGGTGGAATTCATATTATTATAAAAGACGGAACTTATTATTTTGACGAACCTTTATTTGTAAGACCTGAAGATTCAGGAACTGCAGATAGTCCTACTACTATTGAAGCCGATGCGAATGCAAAACCAATATTTCACGGAGGGATTCAAATTAAAAACTGGAAAAAAACAACTACGACAATCAATGGACTAAAAGCCGGAGCTGTTTGGGTAGCCGATGCTCCTCAAATTGCAGGCGAAGTAATCAATTACCGCCAACTTTGGGTAAACGATGTAAAAGCGGTGCGTGCTAAAAGTACTGCCGGAGACAAAATGGATCGCATTTTGTCCTGGGATAAGGAAACGGAGACTTGCTGGATTCCTTTTAAAGATAAGTCGGTTAAGTTTGAGCCGGGAATGGAAATGTTCATCGTACAATGGTGGGCTATTGCTAATTTACGTATTAAAAATATCGAAGTTGTCAAAGACAGCGCCCGACTTTCATTCGAAAAGCCGGAAAGCCGTATTCAGAGTGAGCATCCGTGGCCTGCGCCGTGGATTTCTAAGAATAACGGAAATTCGGCATTCTTCCTGAATAATGGGATGTCATTATTGAACGAGGCAGGAGAGTGGTTTTTGGATAGAAAAAAAGCCAAAATCTATTATATCCCAAGAGCAGGGGAAAATATGGCTTCCGCCAAAGTTACTGCACCTGTATTAGAGAATTTAGTGGATGTAAAAGGTACCATCGATTCGCCAGTAAGTTATTTTAAATTCAAAGGAATTTCGTTTCAATACAGTAATTGGTTGCGTCCTTCCCAACAAGGTCATGTGCCATTGCAGGCGGGAATGTATTTGCTGGATGCTTATAAGTTAAAAGTTCCGGGAACGCCAAATCAGGCTAATTTAGAAAATCAGGCTTGGGTGGGAAGACCACGTGCTGCTGTTGAAGTGAATTTTGCCAATAATACAGCGTTTGAAAGTTGTAGTTTTGAGCATTTGTCTTCTACTGGTTTAGATTTCAATAAGGGAACTAACCACAATCGTGTTCAGGGAAATTTATTTAAAGACATTGGCGGAAACGGAATTAATCTGGGCGTTTTCTCCGAAGAGCCTTTTGAAGCCCATTTACCATTGGTTGTAAAAGACGAAAGAGAAGTTTGTTCTGACGAATTGGTGGCTGATAATATGATTACCAATGTTGCCAATGAAGATTGGGGATGTTTAGGAATTGCAGCCGGTTTTGTTAAAGGTCTGACCATTGAACACAACGAGATTTCGGATGTGGCTTACAGCGGGATTTCGATGGGATGGGGTTGGACGCATACTGAAAATGTGATGCGCAACAATAAAATATTGGCCAATAAAATCCATCATTATGCCAAACATCTGCATGATGTGGCGGGAATTTATACGCTTTCTTCTCAGGCAGACAGCCGAATTGAAGAGAACTACATTGACAAAGTGTATTTCAGTCCGTATGCACACGATCCGTTTTTATGGTTGTATTTGTACACCGATGAAGGATCACAGCATTTTACTATTCAAAACAACTGGATTCCGATTCAGAAAATCTTAAAAAACAACAATGGACCTGCAGGAAATATCTGGAAAGATAATTATGCTTTTGTTGATCCAAAAATCAAGGAAAATGCAGGTGTTCGCGCTCCTTATGCTAATTTGAAAAAGGAAGTGGTTGTTGACGAAACCTGGGGATTACAGGAAATGCCTAAGTCGGTTGCGATTGAATTAGTTGGAAAAGATTTTGATATCGAAAAAATCAAATCGACTATAAAAGGTTTCCGAATTGTAGGTGAAGAGTTGTACCAATGGGAAAATCATTTGGTGATTTACGGATTGATGAATCAGCCGGAAAGAACCAAAAAGAAACTGGCTTTGGCTTTCCCGGCATTGCAAATAAAAATTTATGAAAATCCGGTTTATGATTTTCAAAATTTTGAAAGATGTCCGGGAGTAAAACCAGCTTCGGAATGGGAAAATATTGTTTTGACCGCTAATTTGGTTGAAGATCCAAAAATGCAACAGGAATATCTGGATTACCATAAAACCCAATTTGAAAAATGGCCGGAAGTAGCCAAAGGTTTTTGTAATGCCGATTTCCAACAATTGCAGGTTTTCAAAAACGGAAGACAATTAATGTTGGTGATTAGTATTCCAAAAGGAGAAAGTTTGGATAAGTTAAATCCAAAAACGACCGAAAACAATCCACGTGTCGATGAATGGAATGCGATAATGAAAAAATACCAAACTGGAGTTGAAGGAACAAAACCCGGAGAAGTTTGGAATTTTTTGAAAAAACTTGAAGAAAAAAAATAGATTAAAATATTTAGCCACAGATTAAATGGATTAACACAGATTAAAAAAATCCTTTAAAATCTTTTAATCTGTGGCTGAAAATTGAAATCCGACAGCTTAAAAAACCTTTAGGTTTTCTTGAAAAAACATAAAATAAACAGTAAGAATTTAAAATTTGACCATTAAGTAATTGAGAAAATTAAGGCTGAAAAATCTAAATAAACTTAATCTCTTAATGGTTTAAAAAATTAATTAATAAAATAAATCAATGTTAAAAATAGCCATTTTAGGTCTTGGAGAAGGACGTAGTACCATGTCGGCAGCGATAGAAAGCAGCAAAGTAGAACTGGTAAAAGTATGTGACAGAAATGAAGAATTGTGCAAACAAAGAGCAAAGGAATTTGATTTTCCGCACTACACTACAAATTATGACGATTTGTTAAAAGACGAGGCTATTGATATCATTGCTATTTACACGCCGGATCATTTGCATGCTGAACATGTAAAACAAGCGTTGTTGCATGGAAAACACGTAGTTTGTACCAAGCCTTTTATTGATGATCTTTCGGATGCGAAGGAATTATTGGAACTGAGCGAGAAAACTGGGAAAAAGGTTTTCATCGGACAAAGTTCCAGATTTTTTGAACCAGCAAAAAGACAAAGAGCCGATTATGAAGCTGGTTTAATAGGTGATTTGATCACGATTGAAGCGCAATATCACGCTGACCACAGATGGTTTTTGAAGAAAGAATGGTCTTTGTTACAATCTTTCAAATGGTTGTACGGTGGTTTGAGCCATCCAGTAGATTTTATCAGATGGTATTTGCCCAATATCGAAGAAGTGATGGGTTACGGAATGATTAGCAGCAACGGAAAATCGGCGGGATTGAAGAATGAAGATACAATGCATTTTATCTTCAAAGCGACTGACGGAAGAATTGCCAGAGTGAGTGGTGTTTATACTTCGCCAACACAGCCAGCTCAAAGAGACAGCGGAATGAGCACTATTTTGAGAGCTACTGAAGGTGCCAGTCAAGCTGATTATCACGAATTGCGTTATGCGGTGACCGACAAAACCGGTGAAGAAAAAGTAATCACTTGGGGTGATGCGACTTTAAAATATTATTTCCGTTTTGAGGGACAAAGTCATCATGGAGGGGAATACCAAAACTATTTAGAGTATTTTGCTGATAGTATTGAACAAGGTTTTACTGCTTATCCGGATATGAAAGAAGGAATTGGAACCGTAGCTTTATTGCAGGCAATGGACAGAACATTACAAACAGGAATGCCAGTAAAAATTGCTGATATTTTAAAAGAATACAACCTATGAATAACAGTATCTACGATAAATTAACTGCTTTAGACTTTATAATTGTTGCTGTTTATTTAGTGATATTATTAGTTATTGGATACATTGTTAGTGTCAAACAAAGTAAGAAGAACGAAACCCTATTCATGGCCGGAAATTCATTGAACTGGTACAACATCGGATTCAATATGTGGGGAACTAATGTGGGGCCTTCGTCATTATTGGCTTTTGCAAGTATTGGTTACACTACAGGAATTGTAGCCGGAAATTTTGAATGGTATGCTTTTGTGTTTTTATTATTGTTAGCTATTGTTTTTGCACCAAAATATATTGCCAGCAAAGTAAGTACAATGCCCGAATATATGGGAAAACGCTATGGCGATAGTACGCAGACTATTTTGGCCTGGTATGCCATGGTGAAAATTTTGGTAAGCTGGTTGTCATTAGGATTATTTAGTGGAGGAGTTTTAGTCCGCCAAATTTTAGGAATTCCAATGTGGCAAAGTGTAACCGTTTTAGTTATTTTTTCTGGGATTTTTACTTATGCAGGAGGATTAAAAGCGATTGCTAAGGTAAATGTGTTTCAGATGATTTTGCTAATTGTGGTTTCGCTAACCTTATCGTATTTAGGTTTACAACAAGTAGGTGGAATTGATGCATTGATTGCTAAGACGCCTTCGAATTTTTGGAATTTAGTGCGTCCTGCAGATGATGCCCATTATCCGTGGCCAGCCATTTTATTAGGTTATCCAGTCGCAGCGGTAGCTTTCTTTTGTACTGACCAATCGATGGTACAAAGTGTATTGGGAGCCAAAAATTTGGAACAAGGACAATTAGGAGTGAATTTTATCGGTTGGTTGAAAGTAATGGCGTTGCCGTTATTTATTTTACCGGGGATTTTGTGTGCTGTGTTGTATCCTGAGTTAGGAGAAAATTCAGATTTGGCTTATATGACTATGGTTACGAATTTATTCCCAAGCGGAATGAACGGTTTAGTTATTTGTGTGATGATTGCCGTATTAGTAGCGACGATTGGTTCTTCTTTGAATGCTTTGAGTACGGTGTTTACCAATGATATTTATGTGAAAAAAATCAATCCGGAGGCAACTATTAAAGATCAAATCAAAATTGGACGTTTGACAATTGCTGCCGGATGCGTGTTTTCTATTTTGATTGCAATAGCTATCGATAATATCAAAGGACAGAATTTATTCAATATTTTTCAGGCTGTTTTAGGTTTCTTAGCACCTTCATTATCTGTGGTGTTTTTATTGAGTATTTTTTGGAAACGTACTACCAAAAAAGCGGTAAATGGAACTTTGTCTTGGGGTTCAGCCTTTAGTTTGTTCGTTGGGGTTTTGTATTTATGGATTTTTCCGGCAGATGAATACGCAATTTGGCCCCACTTTTTACTAATTTCATTCTACATCTTTTTAGTTTTATTGGTATCGGCAATTATGATTTCGTTATTGGATAAAAATCCTGAAACTACTTTTGTAAGCGAAACTGATGTTCCTAAAACCAGCAAAAAAGTGAAGTTGTTGTTTGGTTTATTAGGAGTAACAATTATCGTTTTATATCTCATTTTTAATTTTAATTAATATGAACCTATTTTCTTCTTTACGTCAGAGTTTTAAAACGATTGTTTGCGTTTTTGCCTTATTCTTTTTGTCAGAAGCGGCTTCAGCTCAAACCTGGATTTGGTATCCAGGCGATTTTGAAGTTTGGTTGAGCAATAAAATGCAGGTACGACGTACGGAACGCGAAGCAGTATTTCCACCGCTTTGGCAATATTACAGCCCGTATGCTCTGGTAACTTTTCAAACAGAAGTTGATATTCCGGAAGCAGATGAGGTGAAAATCTTCACCGAAGGACCTTTTCAATTACTTTTAGATGGTGTTCAAATTTACGGACAGCCAAAATCATTAAAAATTCCTGCGGGGAAACACAAGATTTCCTTTAAAGTATACAATCAGGAAGTGTTGCCGGCTATTTATATTGCTGGTAAGTTTGTCAAATCCGATTCTTCATGGAAGGTTACTAATGAAGATAAACTTTGGATTGATGAAAATGGAAAAGCACAACAATCCGGTACACCATGGGTGCCTGTGGGTTCCTGGAATTTTGATGCGCCAGAAAATAAGCCTTCTGGTTTTAGATTGGCTACGACTCCTTGGAATGCCAAAAAAACAGAGAAAACTGCTGCCGGTCAATTGGTGGATTTTGGTAAAGAAACTTTTGGTTATATCAAAATTCACGGTCTAAAAGGCAAAGGAAAAATAGCCTTATATTATGGCGAGTCCCGTGAGGAAGCCTTGGATACAGCCAAATGTGAAACCTTAGATCATTTATCATTTGATGGAAAGCAAGCCGAAACCTATACACATACTGGATCCAAAGCATTCCGCTATGTTCAGGTACAAGCAGATCCTGCTTTAAAATACGATTCCATTTCAATGGATTATGAATATTTGCCATTAGAATATCGCGGGGCATTCAAATCTTCGGACCAGGAATTGAATAAAATTTGGGATGTCTCGGCTTACACCATGCATTTAACCTCACGCGAATTTTTTATAGACGGAATTAAGCGTGATCGTTGGGTTTGGTCTGGCGATGCTTATCAAAGTTATCTAATGAATTATTATTTATTCTTTGATTCGGCTTCAGTAGAACGTACTTTGTTGGCTCTTCGTGGCAAAGAACCGGTGACGGCGCATATCAATATCATCATGGATTATTCCTTATATTGGTTTGTAGGTGTTTACGATTATTATTTGCATACCGGCGATACCAAATTTATCAAAACCTTCTATCCAAGAATGAAATCACTGATGGAATTCTGCTTAGAGAGAAGAAACAAAAACGGATTCCTGGAACCATTAGAAGGCGACTGGGTTTTTATTGATTGGGCAAACGGATTGCCAAAAACCGGCGAAGTGAGTTTTGAACAAATGCTTTTGGCCAGAAGTCTGGAAGCTATGGCGGTGAGTGCCAAAATTGCCGGTCAAAATGAGGATCAAAAGCAATATGATAAATTAGCTGATGATCTTAAAACCAGATTGTTTGAGGTGTTTTGGGACAAAAAAGAAAACGTCATGAAGCACCAGCGTATCGATGGTAAAATTCAGGATATTGTAACCAGATACGCTAATATGTTCGGTATTTTCTTCAATTATTTTGATGAAGAACAAAAACAAAGTATAAAAAATAAGGTGTTACTCAACAAAGATGTTCTTCAAATCACTACACCATATATGCGTTTTTACGAGTTGGAAGCCTTATGCGCTATGGGTGAACAGGATTATGTTTTGAAAGAAATGAAAGACTATTGGGGCGGAATGTTAAACGAAGGAGCAACTTCTTTTTGGGAAGAATACAACCCAACCAAAAAAGGGGCAGCACATTTAGAAATGTATGGACGCCCTTATGGAAAAAGTCTTTGCCACGCCTGGGGTTCCAGTCCAATTTATTTGTTAGGGAAATACTATTTGGGTGTAAAACCAACTGCGCCTGGTTATGCTGAGTACGAAATCAAACCAAATTTAGGCGGATTACAATGGATGCAAGGTAAAGTTCCAACACCAAAAGGCGAAGTTGCATTGTATGTAAGCAAATCTGAAATAAAGGTAAAAGCTGCTGAAGGTGAAGGAAAATTAATTATTGATAGTAAAAGCAAGCCAAAAACCAATTCAGGAACGATTGTTGAGTTAGCAAAAAACAAATATCAATTAACGGTTAAACCAAATGTTGAGTATAAAGTGAGTTATAAAGCGATTTAATATTTACACATAGTTTGTCATTCCGACGAAGGAGGAATCTTCGTTGGTTACTCACGTTGCGGAGATTCCTCCTTCGTCGGAATGACAAAATTGAGGTTAATTTCAGTAATTAGAAGCCTTTTTAAAAATAAAAACAAATGTTTTCAAAAAACACTACATACAATTTCAAATTAATGACTGCTTTTTTAGTGCTATTTGCAATCTGTACTCAATTTGCAAGAGCACAAAATAAAGCTTGGCAAGCTGCCTCTTTTGAAGTAATAAAATCCAATTACAAAACTTTCAAAACCACGCAATACGCGCATGTTTTTTCGAATAGTAAAAGCAATATTGTTCGTCTAGCTTCAGAATTAGAAGGTTTGAAAGGAGTCGAATTGCCTTTGGATAGTTATAAAAGCGGAACCAACGCTCCTTTGAAATTGAAATTCAAGGAAAATGTGCAATTGCTTATTGGTGTTTTTCAGGAAAAAGACAATAAAGATTATTTGCAAATTGCTAGTTCCGATAAAGCTAAATTAGTCCTAGAAAATGGAGTTACTATTACAGGCTTACCACCGGTAAATGTGTATGCTGTCGCTTTCGCAAAAGGGACTCACACTATTTTACCAAATGCAAAAGGATTGTTTGTGCTTTTAGGCGCTGTGAAAAGCAATCAAAATTTAACATTCAGAAACGCCGAATTTCCAGATGGTAAACTGTGGAATCCAACTTTTATCGTCGAAGGATTTTCAGATGAGAAACCATTATTCGAAATTATCGGTGGAGAAAATAAACCGGTTATTGACGAAGGTTTTCCAGGGGTGGACGGCATTCAAGGTGGTTTTGAAGGCGGTCGTGTGGTAAAAGTGGGCGATACTTACCATATGTTTCCAACCGAAAGAGCCGGTGAAATGGGAGTGCCTTATTATTATGACCGTGTAAAAACTAAAATCGGACATTGGACCAGTAAAGATGCCATTCATTGGAAACGCGAATCAACCATTTTACAGGCCAGCGGAACCTATGCCATTACCGAAGATGATAATCCGATGAATGACCGTCGTGCAGCCATTTGGTCGTATATGCCGGTTTTCAATGCAAAAGCAAACAAATGGTATGGTTATTATTTGGCTTATACTGTTCATAAAGAAATTGAGCCAAATCACTCTTTTGGTCGTATTTGGCGTTGCGAGTCAACGGTAGAAGGGATTGACGGAATTGCTGGACCATATAAAGATATCGGCATCATCATGGAACCAGGATTGGATTCGCAACCTTGGGAAGGACGTCAGGGAGTAGCTTCTTTCTTTCCATACCGAGTGGGGGATAAATTTTATGGATTTTACAGCGGTGCTTATCCTTTTGAAAGTTGGAAAGATTATCCTAAAAAATCCGGAAAAGGCTGGTTTGTGGCTTTGGCCGAATCCAATAGTTTGGAAGGCCCTTGGATACGAATGAACAAAGGTTTGGAACCTATAAAATCCATTCACCCCATGTTTGTGGAAAATCCAATTGTGAGTCAGCTACCAAATGGCATATACATTGCTGTTTTTGATGGAGGTCCCGACGGTTGGGGACATCATTTGCCTAATATGATGGGCTATTCTTTGTCTAAGGACGGAGTCAATTGGTCGGAAGCTCGTTATTGGCCTATTGAAACCAAAGTAGACAAATGGTGGGACATCATGCGTACGCCTTTGTGCCTGATTCCTGAAGGAAATGATGTGTATACGATTGTGTATAACGCTATCGATTTGAAACGACGTTTTCACCCGACTGGGATGGTGAAATTAAAATTGAATCGTGAGGTGATGGATGCCCGATTGAAAGAATTGAAATAAGAATAGAGAGAAAAGAACAAAGATAAGAGACAAAAGAATTGTCCAAAAAAGTAGGAAATGAAGAATTCAGTACAATATTTCGTTATTGCAATGGCAACAATTTTGTTAGCCAGTTGCGCCACAAAATACAAGAAAAGGGAAATCACCGATGCGGTAATGAATGAAATTTATAATGAAATAAAAACGCCCTACAAATACGGTTTGGTGATGGTGCCAACGGATAACTCTTATAAAATGGACTGTCCTTCGGTTTTTCGAAAAGACGGAAAATGGTTTATGACTTATTTGATTTATGATGGAAGAGGTTACGAAACCTGGTTGGCTGAAAGTGATGATTTATTGAATTGGAAACATTTAGGAAAAGTAATGTCATTTTCAAAAGATGAAAAGGAGTGGGACGTGAACCAAAAAGCAGGATATATTTCATTGCAGGATCCGACTTGGGGCGGAAGCTACAAATGGAATAAATATGATGGAAAATATTGGATGAGTTATTTTGGTGGAAATACCACAGGATATGAAGCTGGGGTTTTATCAATCGGGATGGCTTATACGAAAGAGTCTCCAACAAAAGCACACGAATTTGAACGTTTGCCGAAACCGGTTTTAACACCAAAAGATACTGATGTAAGTTTTTGGGATAACAGTACGATGTATAAAAACTCGGTTATTGAAGACAAAGAACGCATTACCGGAAGTAAATTTATCATGTATTATAATGCCCGTGGCGATAGTTTGAATCCGGCTAAAGGTGCAGAACGTATTGGGATGGCAGTTTCTAACGATATGAAAACCTGGAAACGTTACGGAAAAAAAGCATTGTTGAATCACCATAGAGGAATTACTGGCGATGCCTATATACAAAGAGTTAATGATACTTGGGTGATGTTTTATTTTGGTGCTTTCTGGAGAGATTGGAATCAGGGAGCGTTTAACAGATTTGCAGTTTCCAACGATTTGGTGAACTGGAAAGAATGGAAAGGCGATAATTTAATTGAATCTTCTGAACCGTATGATAATATGTTTGCCCATAAATCATTTGTGGTAAAACACGACGGAGTAGTATATCATTTTTATTGTGCAGTAAATAAAGCGGAACAGCGAGGAATTGCAGTAGCTACTTCGAAAGATTTAGGGAAAAGCCAAATGAATTTTGTTGCTCCACCGGTGAAAGTTAAGAAGAACTAAGTACCAAGTATTAAGAATTAAGACAAATTTTGTGATTCCTCCTTTGTCGGAATGACAAGAACACTAAAAAATAAAATCAATGTTTAAGTCAATTCATAATTTTTTAAGGTTTCGATTTTCGATAGTATGCTGTTTGTTTGGTATTGGTATTAGCCAAGCTCAACTGGTTACGGGAGAACCCGCTGGAGTACCCAGAGTGCAACAAAAATATGTTGATACACCATGGGAAAATCCTATGATAACCAGTATCAACAGAGAGCCTGCAAGAGCTACGGCTTATTCTTATGCTACGGTTGCCGATGCTTTAGAAGGGAAACGTGAAAAAAGCCGAATCAAAATGCTGAATGGTGACTGGGACTTTAAATTTGCCAAAAACTTTCAGGAAGCGCCTCAGGATTTTTATAAAAATGAAGTAAAAGGATGGGACAAAATCGAAGTGCCTTCCAATTGGGAAATGAAAGGTTATGGAATGGCTATTTATAAAAGTGCTGTGTATTCGTTCCGACCGGTAAATCCACCTTTTGTACCTCAGGATGATAATCCTGTTGGTTCGTACCAACGCAAATTTACCGTACCCGAAAATTGGGATGGGATGACTGTTTCGCTTCATTTTGGTGGCGTAAGTTCGGCATTTCAGGTTTGGATTAACGGTGAATTTGTGGGTTATGGAGAAGATAGTTTTAATTCTTCGGAATTCAATATTACACCTTATCTAAAAAAGGGAGAAAATATTTTATCGGTTCGTGTTTTTCGTTACAGCGATGGTTCTTATTTAGAAGACCAGGATCATTGGCGTTTGAGCGGGATTCAGCGCGAGGTATTTATTATGGCAGAACCCAAATTGCGTATTGCCGATTTCTTTTACCAAACCAAATTGGATAAAAAATATCAGGATGCCGTTTTTCAATTGCGTCCACGTTTAGACAATCAAACGGGAGATACCATTAAAAATCACACTTTTGAAGTACAATTGTATGATGCTCAAAATAAACCTTTATTTGAAAAAGCTTTAAGCAGAAAAGCCATTGATATTATCAGCGAAGTTTCACCTCGTTTGGATAAAGTGCGTTTTGGGTTTTTTCAGGAAAACATTAAAAATCCATTGAAATGGAGCGCCGAAAAACCGAATCTGTACACCTTGGTGATGACGTTAAAAAATCCTGACGGAACAATTAGCGAAGTAAAAAGCTGTAAATTAGGTTTCCGGTCAATTGAATTTTCGAAAGAAAACGGTAAAATGCTTATCAATGGCAAAGAAACCTATGTGTACGGGGTTAATCATCACGGGCATCATCCAACCCGTGGCGAAGCAGTCAATCATCAGGATTTGGAAGAAGATGTAAAGCTGATGAAAAAATATAACTTCAATTTTGTACGGACGGCTCATTTTCCGGATGATCCTTATTTTTATGAATTATGTGATAAATACGGTTTGATGGTAATGGACGAAGCCAATTTGGAAACCCATGGTTTAGGCGGTTTTTTAAGTAACGACCAGCAATGGACGTATGCTTACCTGGAGCGTATGACCCGAATGGTGCATCGTGACAAAAACCACCCAAGTATTGTGATGTGGAGTTTGGGTAACGAAGCAGGTAAAGGACCCAATCATGCTGCAATGGCGGGCTGGACACACGATTACGACATTACGCGTCCAGTACATTACGAACCGGCACAGGGAAATCCACGTTTAGACGGGTATATTGATCCGTTAGATTCGCGTTATCCAAAAACAGTGGATCATTCCCACCGTTTTGAAAATCCACAGGATGAGCCTTATGTAGATATGGTAAGCCGTTTTTATCCGGGTGTTTTTACACCTAAATTTTTAGTGGAGCAAAATAAAGATACCCGTCCGATTTTGTTTGTCGAATATTCGCATTCTATGGGGAATTCTACGGGTAATTTAAAAGAACTTTGGGATGAATTCCGCAATACGCCTCGTGTTATAGGTGGCTGTATCTGGGATTTAAAAGACCAGGGCTTACTTCGAAAAGATGTTAAAACCGGTAGAGAATATTTAGGTTACGGTGGTGATTTTGGCGAGAAAAAACACGATGGTAATTTTAATATCAACGGATTGGTTTCGGCTGATGGAAGAGCCAAAGCTGCGATGTATGAAAACAAATGGATTTACCAACCCGCTGTTTCAACCTTAGAAAACGGAACTTCAATAAAAATCCACAACCGATCTGTTGTTCAAAATTTAAGCGATTTTATTCCGGTGATAAAGGTCTTGGAAAACGGAATTGTCATTAAAACCGAAGTATTGAAACCAATTGATATTCCGGCCGGAAATGATTTTACGTTGGATATTAAAAAATACCTTCCGAAGATGAAATCGGATTCAGAATATTTTCTGAATATCGAATTCCAACTTTCGAAAGAGGAATTTTGGGAGAAGAAAGGCTATGCAGTCGCCACAGATCAATTTTTGTTGCAAAAAAGTCAAAGTCCGGTGTTATCTTTAAAAGGAAGTCCAAAACTGATGGAATCTGCTTCTGATTTTAAAGTTTCGGGAGTTGATTTTACAATTACAATTGATAAGTCTAACGGTGCTTTGACTTCGTATATTTACAAAAAGGAACAACAGGTTTTTGCGCCTTTGTTACCGAATTTTACCCGTCCGATGACTGATAACGACCGAAAAGGCTGGAAACCGAATAAGCTGTTGAAACAATGGTACACAGCAGTTCCGAAACTGACCAAAGTGAGTTCAGAAAGCAGTGCGAACCAAATCAAAATCAGTAGTGATTACGAAGTGGTCAAAGATTCTGCTTCGGTGCGTGTGGATTATTTGATTCAGTCCAACGGAACGATTCAGGTAGATTACCAATTACAAATTAAAAATCCATTACCAAATATTCCGAAAGTAGGTATGCAAATGGGAGTTCCGAATGCTTTCAATCAAATTTCCTGGTATGGAAAAGGCGAATTAGAAAATTATTGTGACCGCAGTTTTGGCTTTACCGTGGGGCGTTATTCATTGCCAATTGAGAAATTTATTGAGCCTTATCAAAAACCGCAGGAAAATGGGAATCGAATGGAAGTGCGTTGGATGGCATTATCTACAGTAAATCAAAATAAAGGATTACTGATTTCGCATAAAAATCAATTGTTACAGATGAGTGCCTGGCCGTTTACACAGCAAAACCTAAACGAGGCAAAACGTACGTATGAGTTAGAAAATCCCGGTTTTTTAACATTGAATATTGATTTATTGCAAATGGGAGTGGGAGGAAACGACAGTTGGTCACCGGTAGCAGCTCCTTTGGAAAAATATCAAATTAAAGCACAGGATTATAATTATAGTTTTTATTTGATGCCTTTTTCAGATTCAAAAAACGGATTAGAAACTAATTTGAAGAAATTTAAGTATTAATGAGGTCATTGCGAGTTTCGATATTTATCGGAACTCCAAATGACAAAACAATAACAACAATGTTTCAAA
Source organism: Flavobacterium palustre (assembly GCF_014639535.1). Lineage (GTDB taxonomy): Bacteria > Bacteroidota > Bacteroidia > Flavobacteriales > Flavobacteriaceae > Flavobacterium > Flavobacterium palustre. The sequence goes on from NZ_BMGA01000001.1 coordinate 958,223, forward strand.
AAAAGTACCTCTTTCTTTTTTTATTTCTTGTGGGAATGCTTTCCGCACAGGAAGTCCATAAAAAAGAATCATTTCAATCCACACTAGAATCCTCAAAAACCTGGGTGTATTGGTATTGGATGAAATCGGCTTATTCTAAAGAAGGAATCACTGCCGATTTAGAAGCGATGAAACAAGCCGGAATTGCAGGTGCTTATTTGATGACGATTAAAGGTCCGGCAAATCCGCCATTGATTGATCCGCCGGTTTTACAGTTGAGTCCTGAATTTTGGGATATGGTAAAATGGGCATTTGTAGAAGCCGATCGTCTGGGCTTAAAACTTGCTTTTCATGCTGCTGATGGTTTTGCTGTTGCCGGAGGACCTTGGATAACGCCTGAAATGTCGATGCAAAAAGTAGTCTGGTCAACAACAGAAATCCTTGGTGGTAAAAAACAAAATATTCAGTTAGCCACTCCGGAACACTATAAAGAGTATTATAAAGACATTGCGACTTTTGCCATTCCGATAAAAGAAAACACAATTACTTCGCAACAACAGCTGCCAAAGGTTACGACTTCTAATAACAGCGATGCTTCGTTTTTAGCCGATGCAAAAAAAGAGGATAATTTTAGATTGGGCGAAAACGGTTGGATTCAATACGAATTCGAAAAACCATTTACGTGCAAATCGATTGTTATTGAAACCAAAGGAAGGGATTTTCAGGCACAGCGTTTAATTGTTGAAGTAAGTAATGACGGAGTGAGTTTTAAGTTTCACGAACGAATGATTCCACCGCGTCACGGCTGGCAGGATATGGATGTGCACCATACACATACAATTAAACCCGTTACGGCAAAATATTTCCGATTCGTGTATGATGTTACTGGGACAGAACCCGGAGCCGAAGATTTGGATTTTGCCAAATGGAAACAGAATAATTTGAAAGTGAGTAAAATTACACTTTCGAACCAGTCGCTAATTGATAATTATGAAGGAAAATCGGGAGCGGTATGGCGATTGAGTCCAACAATCACCGAAGAACAAATTCCAAATTCGGATGCGTTCAAAAAATCCGGTATTATCAATATTTCTAAATTTGTTGATGCCAACGGAAATTTAACATGGAAAGCTCCAAAAGGAAAATGGAAAATTATCCGAATGGGACATACTTCAACCGGACATGAAAATGCAACCGGAGGAGCGGGAAAAGGCTTGGAAGTGGATAAATTCAATCCTGAGTTAGTTCGTTACCAATTGGATCACTGGTTTGGCGAAGCCATTCGTATTGCCGGTCCTGAATTGGCCTCAAGAGTATTGGAGATTTTACATTTGGACAGTTGGGAATGCGGTAGCCAGAATTGGTCTTCCGTTTTTCAGGCTGAGTTTTTAAAACGTCGTGGTTATAATATAGTAGATTATTTGCCGGTAATGGCAGGAATTCCTATCGAAAGTGTTTCGACTTCTGAAAAAGTTTTATACGATGTTCGAAAAACAATCTCCGAATTAATAGCGGATAATTTTTATGTGACTCTTGCTGATATTGCTAAAAAAGCAAATGTAAAATTCAGTTCTGAGAATGTGGCGCCAACGATGATGAGCGACGGATTATTGCATTTTAAACATGTCGATTATCCGAGTGGGGAATTTTGGTTAAAAAGTCCTACGCACGACAAACCTTTTGATATGCTGGATGCCATTTCAGGCGGACATATTTATGGAAAAGACATTATTCAGGCGGAAGCTTTTACGGCTTTGCGAATGGATTGGGATGAACATCCGGGGAATTTGAAAACCTTGGCCGATAGAAATTATGCACTAGGAATTAATCGTTTTTTCTATCATGTTTTTGTTCATAATCCTTGGACGGACAGAAAACCGGGAATGACTTTGGACGATATTGGAACTTTTTTCCAGAGAGACCAAACCTGGTGGAAACAAGGAAAAGCATGGTTTGACTATTGCCAAAGAGTGCAGTTGCAATTGCAAAAAGGAAAACCTGTGATAGATTTAGCGGTTTTTATTGGCGAAGATTTGCCTTCGCGTTCGTTAGTCCCAGACCGTTTGTTTCCTTTTATTCCGAATGTTTTTGGAGAAGAGCGAGTGGCAAGTGAAAAAATGCGATTGGAAAATGTGGGGCAACCAGCAGCCAAAATGCCTAAGGAAGTGACTTATTCTAAAAACAATACCGATTTATCACAATGGGTAAACCCAATGAATGGCTATCAATACGACTCTTTTAATGCTGATGTGTTGTTGAACAGAGCTAAAGTGGTGAATGGTAAAGTTGATTTTGGAGGAGGCATTGAATATGCGGCTTTATTGTTTCCGGGAAGCCGAAGAATGGCACCGAATAAAATTATGTCTTTGGCTGTAGCCGAAAAAATATTGCAATTGGTAAAAGAAGGAGCCACCGTTTTTATTGACGAAAAACCAATTGATACGCCAAGTTTTCAATCGGATTTAGAAGTTAAAAAATGGCAGACAATTGTTGATGAATTGTGGACTGAAGGAAAGGAACTAACTAAAAACGAAAATGGATCTGTTTCCTGGAAATTAGGAAAAGGTACAGTTATTGAACTTCCGTTTTTAGGTGCTGATTTTACAAAAATTGGAATTGCACCAGATGTATTGTTTTCGGATTTGAAGCATAATGACAGAGGAACAATTGCCTGGACACACCGACGAAGTGCTGATGAAGAAGTTTATTTCCTTTCGAATCAGTTGGAAGAAAAAAGAATGATTATGGTGTCTTTTCGCGAAAACGGTAAAAAACCGGAAATGTACAATCCTGTAACAGACAAAACTATTGCGTTACAAGAATGGAAAGTGGAAAACGGTCGAACAATTATACCGTTGCAGCTGGATAAAAATGAGTCTTGTTTTGTGATTTTTAAAAATGGAAGTAGAGAAAATAGTGTTGCGAAAGGAACGAATTGGTTTGATTTAAAAGCCGTTCAAACTTTAGATGAAAATTGGAAATTACAATTTGATGCTGGTTTCAAAGGACCTGAAAAAGAATTGAAGATTAACAAATTGTTTGACTGGAGTACATCGGCAAATGAAAATATTAAATATTATTCAGGAACAGCGGTGTATAGCAAAGAGTTTACTTGGAATCAAAACACAAATACTGCTGTTTATCTGAATTTAGGTTCGATAGCAAATTTGGCTGAAGTGAGTGTGAACGGAATAGATTGTGGAACAATCTGGACTTTCCCATATCGTACTGATATTTCGAAAGCATTACAAAAAGGCAAAAACAAAATAGTAATTAAAGTTACAAATACCTGGGCAAACCGATTGATTGGTGATCAAAAATTACCGGAAAAGGAACGACTAACATGGACAACGGCGCCTTACAGGTTAGTTGAAACTGAGAATTTATTAAAAGCAGGTTTGTTAGGACCGGTGACTTTAGAACAAGAAAATAAATAAAATTTAGTCACAGATTAAGAGGATTAACACAGATTTAAAAATCCTTTAAAATCTTTTAATCTGTGGCAAAAAAACAGAAAAGAAATGAAGAATTCAATTATTGCATTTTTAGTGATTTTAACAAGCTTTCAAGTGAATGCTACAATCAAATTGCCGGCTTTGTTTTCGGATAATATGATGCTGCAGCAGCAAAGCAATGCTCCAATTTGGGGTTGGGCTGATAAAAATCAAAAGATAAAAATCAAAACTTCATGGGATTCTAAAACCTATCAAGTAAAAGCCGATGATGCAGGAAAATGGAAAATTGCTTTAAAAACTCCGGTTGCCGGTGGTCCTTATGAAATTTCGGTTTCGAACGGGAAGGAAAACAAATCAATTAAAAATATATTAATTGGTGAAGTTTGGCTGTGTTCCGGACAATCGAACATGGAAATGCCTTTGAAAGGATTTCAGGGACAGCCAATTAAAAACGGCAACGAAATTATTGTAAGATCAGCGAATCAAAACATTCGATTGATTACCATTCCGCGTGCTACAGTTTTAGAACCAAAAGACGATTTTGAAGGAAAATGGGAAGTAGCTTCACCAAAATCGACGGCTAATTTTAGTGCGACAGCTTGGTATTTTGGAACACTTTTGCAGGAAGTATTGAATGTTCCGGTGGGATTAATTCATGTTTCTTATGGCGGATCGAGTATGGAAGCCTGGATGAATCAGGAAATGCTGAAAGATTTTGCAAGTGCAAAAATTCCAACAACAAAAGAAGAACTGGTAAAAGACCCAAACCGAGTGCCAACGACTTTGTTTAACGGAATGTTGTCGCCAGTTATTGGTTACGGAATTAAAGGTTGTATTTGGTATCAAGGAGAATCAAATTATGAAAGAGCTTCAGAATATATGGCTTTAATGAATAAAATGGTTTCAAGCTGGAGAACTCTTTGGAATCAGGGTGAATTTCCGTTTTATTATGCGCAAATCGCCCCATTTAATTATGCTCAATTTCATCCAAAAGACAATAAAGAAGAATACAATTCGGCTTATTTGAGAGAAGCTCAATTGAAAGCCGCATCAGTAATTCCGAATTCAGGAATGGCGGTTTTGATGGATGTTGGTGAATTCAATAATATTCATCCAATGGATAAAGAAAAAGGTGGAAACCGATTAGCGTTTCAGGCTTTGGCAAAAACGTATGGTGTAGAAGGATTTGAATTTGAAAGTCCAAAATACAAATCGATGGAAATAAAAGACGGTGCGGTAACGGTTTCTTTTGATAATGTCGAAAACGGAATTACATCGTATGATAAGGAAGTTTTAGGATTCGAATTGGCAGGAGAAGACAAGATTTTCCATCCTGCAAAAACGGTTGTCAGAAGAAAATCAGTGGTTTTGACTTCGGATAAAGTGACGAAGCCTGTTGCTGTTCGTTATTTGTTTAAAGATTTTGCAAAAGCCGAATTGTTTAGTGCGGGTGGTTTGCCAGTTTCTTCTTTTAGAACGGATAGTTGGTAAAATAATTAATATATAATTTTTTACCATATAAGTCATATAAGGTGTAAGTGTAAAAAGTTTAATAGAGAAGTTAATATAAGTTTTGACTTAAATGAACTAGAAAAGTAACTTAGGTTAGAACGAAAAACTTTTATGACTTATATGGTTAAATAAAAAACAATGAAAAATACAATATTCCTATTTGCTTTTTTCTTAACGCTTTGTGTCAAAGCGCAAATTCCCATGCTTGAAAATTACAATCAGGTTTGGAATACACAAAGCAAAAATTCCTCAGAATCTATGCCTTTAGGTGGCGGTGATATTGGTGCGAATGTTTGGGTAGAAAAAGGGGATTTGTATTTCTATTTTTCCAGAAGCGGAACTTTTGATGAACACAATACTTTACTAAAATTAGGTCGTGTAAAGATGAGTCTTAGTCCGAATCCTTTTAAAGATAATGAGGGTTTCAAACAGGAATTGGTTTTGAAAGACGGATTTATTACCGTTTCGCAAAACGGATCAACTGTAAAATTATGGGTTGACGTTTTCAATCCGGTGATTCATGTTGATGTGAACAGTAAAGTTCCAACCGAAATGAAAGTTTCTTATGAAAGTTGGAGATATAAAAACAGGGATTCTAAAGGAAAGGCTAACAATGCCAATTCATACAAATGGGCTCCGCAAGGCGATATTATTACCTACAAGGATTCGATTTCTTTTGAAAATAATGCCATTCAGTTTTATCATAGAAACAGAGCCAATACTGTTTTTGATGTAACGGTTAAGCAGCAAAAAATGGAATCGGTTAAAGACCAAATGTTGAATCCTATTGCCAATCTCACTTTTGGAGGACAGCTTTTTGGAAATAATTTAAAAGCAAACGGAACTTACAACGGAATCTATCAGGATACGGATTTTAAAGGATTTGTTCTTTCGACTATAAGAGCTGCTAAAAAACATCAGTTCCAAATCCAATTGCATACCAATCAATCCGCAGATGCAACTTTGTGGAATAAAGAATTGAAAAATCAGATTTCGAGTTATAAAAAAATAGAAAATAAGACGGAGAAAAAAACGATTAACTGGTGGAATAATTTCTGGAATCGCAGTTTTATTTACACGCAAAAATCCAAAACGGAAAAAGATTCGATTTACCAAATAGGACAAAACTATCAGTTATTCCGTTATATGTTGGGCTGTAATGCGTATGGAAAATATCCAACGAAATTCAACGGCGGACTGTTTACGGTTGATCCGGTGCATACTAATAAAGAGTTGAATTTTACTCCTGATTTTAGAAATTGGGGAGGCGGAACGATGACAGCTCAAAATCAGCGACTAGTTTATCATCCAATGGTGAAAGCTGGTGATTTTGATATGATGCCATCGCAATTGGATTATTATTTGAGTCTGCAAAAAAATGCCGAATTGCGTTCGGAAGTTTATTGGAAACATGGAGGCGCTTCCTTTACAGAACAATTGGAAAATTTTGGATTACCAAATCCAGCCGAATACGAATGGAAACGCCCTGCAGATTATGATCCGGGAATGGAATACAATGCCTGGTTGGAATACGAATGGGATACGGTTTTTGAGTTTTGTAAAATGATGTTGCAACAAAAAGAATTTGCGGGAGCAGACATTCAAAAATACAATCCGTTTATCATTAGTTGTCTTCGTTTTTTCGATGAACATTATCAGTATTTAGCAAAGCAGAGAGGTAGAAAAGCGTTGGATGGAAACGGGCATTTGGTATTGTTTCCGGGTTCGGCAGTTGAAACGTATAAAATGGCTAATAATGCTAATAGTACAATTTCAGCCTTAAAAGTAATTACGGAACAGTTTTTGGTACTATCGGAAAACGAATTGTCAAAAGAAGATTTGGAGTATTTGAAAGGATTTCAAACCCGAATTCCACCATTGAATTTCAGAGAATTTGATGGACACAAAACATTGGCTCCGGCCAAAACATGGGAAAGAATCAATAATACCGAAGTGCCGCAGTTGTATCCTGTTTATCCGTGGGGAATTTATGGTATTGGAAAACCGGATTTACAAACGGCTGTAAATACATGGAAGTACGATACAGATGCTTTGAAATTTAGAAGTCATGTAGGCTGGAAACAGGATAATATTTTTGCAGCCCGATTAGGTTTGACTGATGAAGCAGCTAAGTATAATTTGTTGAAAATGGCAAATGCTGATAGACGATTTCCAACTTTTTGGGGACCGGGATTTGATTGGGTTCCGGATCATAACTGGGGAGGTTCAGGAATGATAGGAATGCAGGAAATGGTACTGCAAACCAACGGAGATGCTATTTATCTTTTCCCGGCATGGCCAGCACATTGGGATGTACATTTTAAATTGCATGCACCAAAAAATACAACTGTTGAAGTGCAATTGGAAAAAGGAAAGGTAACTTTGTTGAAAGTTTTCCCAAAAGAGCGAGAAAAAGACATTGTTAATCTGTTAGGAAAAAGTCTGACCGAAAAAGAAAATTTAAAATAGAATATGTTGTCGTCACTTTGAAATGAGACGATTTATATAAAACCCTAAAATAAATAATTATATGAATTTAGTTAAACAACTTGTTTTTTGTGCAGGAACAATGATAACGTTTACATCGATTTTGAGCGCGCAAAATCAGAATGTAAATTCGGCTACAAAATCATTAAAAGTAGATTTTGACTTAGCATCACGCAGGACTTTAGAAGTAAATGATCCTAATTATATTTCCTGGCCAATAAGCGAAGGAACTCATTTTGAAAAAGCTTTTGGAGATATAAAAGTAGCGGTGAACGGAGCGATTAATTCTAGTTGGTACAAAACAGGAATGCAGGCGCCATTTTATGCTCGTTTAACAAGTGATGGTATAGTTGCTGACAAAAATCTTGAAATGCTTATTAGCGGATTGTCAAAAGGACAACACAGTTTGTTGGTTTTTAGCAATACTTTTGATAGCCCTGAGCTGGCTAATTATGCTCCTGTAAAAGTGTATGTAAACGGTGTGCTTTCACAAACAATTCAGCCTACAAACAGAGTGACAGCAAGTATTCAGGCAGCTACTGCTTATGTTAATTTTACTGCCGAAGCCGGAAAAGAGGTAGTTATTCGATTTGAAGCTGATACAAAAGCTGCAGGGAAAATACAGAAAGTAGTCATTAATGGTTTCGAATTGGATTTGCCAAACTTAAAAAAGCAGGCTAATACACCAAGTCCGGCTAATAATGACCAACACGTGATTTTAGATGATAATTTCAAATTAACATGGAATTCACCTGAAGGAACTGTTTCTCGTGATTTTTATTTTGGAGAAAATGAACAGAAAGTTGCCGAAGCCAATCATAATTCACCGGAATTCAAAGGCAATTTAACAAAGAATGAAGCAATTGTTGATAAGGCTTCATTAAGTAATTTGAAAAATTATTACTGGAGAGTTGATGAAATTGACGGTGCTAAAGAAGTGACTAAGGGAAAAGTATGGTTTTTTAAACCGGCACAAATTGCTTTCCCGGGTGCCGAAGGTTATGGCCGTTTTGCCATTGGCGGAAGAGGTGGAAAAGTAATTGCAGTAACTAATTTGAATGACAGCGGACCCGGAAGTTTGCGTGATGCCGTAGATCAGCAAGTAGGACCTAAGACTATTGTTTTTAATGTTTCCGGAAATATCCAGTTGAAATCCCGTTTGGTGGTGAGTCAGCCTAACGTAACTATTGCAGGGCAAACGGCTCCCGGAAAAGGAATCATGATTAGCCGAGCGCCTATTGGCTTGACCGGAAATGATGGTATTATCCGATTTTTAAGAGTGCGAATCGGAGCAGGAACTACGTATGACGGAATGGGATTAACAGGTGCTAATCATAGTATTATTGACCACTGTTCTATTAGCTGGACTATTGATGAATCATTCAGTTCAAGAGGAGCACATAATATTAGTTTACAACGTACTTTAATTGCTGAAGCCTTGAATGTGGCAGGTCATGATAAATATGCAGCCGGAAAAATGCACGGTTATGCAGCAACTATTGGTGGTGATGTAGGTAGTTTTCATCATAATTTATTAGCGCATAATTACGGTCGTAACTGGAGTATCGGTGGCGGATTAAATGGTGATGGTTATTATGGAGGAAAAATTGATATCCGTAATAATGTGGTGTACAATTGGGGTGGACGTGCTACCGATGGAGGAGCTAATCAGGTAAACTTTGTCAATAATTATTATAAACCGGGAATTGCCACTAAAATATTTGTGGCTTTAAATGCCCAAATAGAAGGTGTAGGGAAAGGAAAACAACAATATTATTTTGATGGAAATGTAATGCCTGGCTATTTTGATGTTAAAAATCAGGAAAAAGGAAGAAAGTTTACCGTGTCTAATAAAGCAATAGTTGATTATGATGTGTTTTTACCAAAACCGTTCTTCGAATCACATGTAAACACACAATCTGCAGAAGCAGCTTATAAAAATGTATTGTCTGATGTAGGAGCTAATCAGCCGGTATTTGATATCCATGATCAAAGAATTATCAAAGAAACTTTAAAAGGAGCTTATACATATAAAGGAAGTAAAAGCGGTTTAGGTGGAATGATTGATCATCAGGATGATGCCGGAAGCTGGGAAAACTATCCAAATGAAACCCGTGATGCTAATTGGGATACCGATCAGGACGGATTGCCAAACTGGTGGGAAGAGTCAAAAGGTTTGGATCCAAATTCGGCTCAGGTAGATTTCGCTGATGCAAATGCGGGAACCGGAAATGGTTACACCCAATTAGAAGATTATTTAAACTGGATGGCACAGCCACATTATTTTGTGAATGCGGGAGAAAAATTGACTTTCTCTGTTGCGGATTATTTTAAAGGATATGAGAAAAAACCAATATATTCTTTTTCAGAAGTAAACAATGGAAAAGCTGTTTTAAAAGGAAAAGAATTGGAGTTTACAGCAAACCAAAAAGGATTTGCTTCATTGGTAATTTCAGTTAAAGATGTTGATGGAGATACAATGAACCGTACAGTTAATTTTTTTGTAAAATAAAGAAAAACATTTATTAAGATAAAAATCTGCTAGAATCTGTTTTAATCTGCGTGCCATATTATTTCACGCAGATTTAGCAGATTTATACAGATAAAATAAAAACATAAAAAATGAATAGATATATTATCCTATCGTCAATTTTATTTATTACTGGTTCAATCGCGTTTGCCCAAAACAAAGGTTTGGTAGATAATTCGGCGAGTCCTTATTCTAAATTGAGAAGTGTAGGTTTGCAGGATGTAAACTGGACTAATGGATTTTGGAAAGAACAATTGAACGTCGAGAACAAGGAAACCCTGCCTTTTATGTGGGACTTGTATCATAATGATGAAGTTTCACATGCTTACGCCAATTTTGAAATAGCTGCCGGAGACAGAAAAGGAACTTTCAAAGGGCCTTCTTTTCATGATGGAGATTTTTATAAGATTTTTGAAGGCTTAGCGGCGACTTATGCCGTAACCAAAGACAAAAAATTGGATAAGCAAATGGATGAAGCCATTGCTATGTTTGCAAAAGTGCAACGCAAGGACGGCTATTTACATACTCCGGTTTTAATTGACCAGCGTTGGGGAACTTTAGGACCTGAAGAAGTGAAAAAACAATTGGGTTTTGAAAAATACAACATGGGACATTTAATGACTGCGGCCTGTGTGCACTATCGTGCTACCGGTAAAACCAATTTTTTGAATGTCGCCAAAGGAGTAGCTGACTTTTTATATGATTTCTATAAAAAAGCTTCGCCTGAATTAGCCCGAAATGCGATTTGTCCTTCACATTACATGGGAATTGTCGAAATGTATCGTACTACAAAGAATCCAAAATACCTGGAGCTGGCTAAAAATTTAATTGATATTAAAGGAACTACAGCAGATGGAACCGATGATAATCAGGATCGAATTCCGTTCAGACAACAAACCACTGCCATGGGACATGCGGTAAGAGCGAATTACTTGTATGCCGGAGTTGCCGATTTGTATGCCGAAACAGGAGAAAAAAAACTATTGGATAATTTAGAGTCAATCTGGGATGATGTAGCTTATCGTAAAATGTATATTACAGGTGCTTGTGGTGCTTTGTATGATGGCGTTTCTCCTGACGGAACTTCTTATGATCCAAGCGTAGTGCAAAAAATTCACCAGGCTTATGGGCGTCCGTATCAGTTACCTAATGCTACAGCCCATACCGAAACCTGTGCTAATATTGGTAATGTATTGTGGAACTGGAGAATGTTTCAAATCACAGCTGATGCAAAATATACTGATGTTTTAGAATTGGCTTTATATAATAGCGTTTTGTCCGGAATTAATTTGGAGGGAAATAAGTTTTGTTATAACAATCCGCTAAACGTTTCAGTCGATTTGCCTTTCGAACAAAGATGGAGTAACGAACGGGAAGGCTACATTGCTTTGTCCAATTGTTGTGCTCCTAATGTAACCCGAACTATTCCTGAAGTGAGTAATTATGCCTATAGTTTGTCTAAAGAAGGTTTGTATGTGAATCTTTACGGAAGTAATAATTTGAATACAACGACTAAAGATGGTGCTGCTATTCAATTACACCAGCAAACCAATTATCCTTGGGATGGGGCGATTACAATTACGATTGATAAAGCTCCAAAAGAGGATTATGCTTTATTTTTAAGAATTCCGGGATGGAGCAATGGAGCTACAATTTTAGTTAATAATCAAAAGGTGGAAAGTAATGTTATTTCCGGATCTTATGTAAGCCTTAATCGTAAATGGAAGAAGGGAGATGTTATTGCCTTGAATATTCCGATGCCGGTGCAATTGATTGAAGCTAATCCTTTAGTAGAAGAAACTAAAAATCAGCTAGCCGTTAAGCGCGGACCATTGGTGTATTGTTTAGAGTCAGACGGGATTTCTAAGGAGGCTTCAATTAATAATATCGTGCTGAATACCAATTCTGATTTTAAAATTGAGCCCATCCAAAAGAGCAATAGAAGTCTGATTGCGATAACAACTGAAGGTTTTTTAGACAATAATTCATGGAATAAGAAACTGTATCAGCCTTTAAATCAGAGTAAAGAGAAAATTTTCTTACGATTAGTTCCGTATTTTTCCTGGGGGAATGGAACAGCCAAAGAAATGAGCGTATGGTTTTCACATTAAAAGACTTGTTAAAAAGGGCGAAATATTGTGATAATGAAATTTTAACATAAAAAAAACACGAAAACTTAAAATAAACTTAAAAAAAAATAGATAAAAAGGAGTGGTGTAATAAAATTTTATTACTTTTGATAAATGTAAACGTTTACATTCTATTTACTTAGCTTGTAGTAATGATTAAATGTTAAGTGGTTTTTAAAAAATGTAAACGTTTACAAATTTGTTTTACTCTTAAAATAGTAAACCTTTTAAAAAATAAACAGCATGCAAAATTTTACTTTCGATTTCTCAGTAACAAACAGAAATAATAAACCAAACTTAAATAATTAATTTTTTAACCAAAAAGAAACACACTTATGAAACAAGCATTTAAAATGGTGTTTAGTGTATTACTGTTCAGTATTATGTGTCTGAATGGTTTTGCTCAAAATGCAGCCGAAAGGACTGCAATCACTGGAAAGGTGGTGGATAAAGATGGGCTGGGAGTTATAGGCCTTAATGTTGTCGAAAAAGGAACAAAACACGCTGTTTTGACTGATATTGATGGTAACTATAAAATTCAAGTTCCTAAAGGAGCGATATTGCAGTTCACTTTTGTTGGTATGAAAACCCAGGAAAGAACTGTTGGTACAGCTACAACAATTAATATAACTATGTTAGATGATACTTCGACTTTGAATGAGGTAGTTGTAGTAGGTTATGGTACTCAGAAGAAAGCAAATTTAACAGGTGCTATTGCAACAATTAATCCGGAAACAGTTCAGGATTTACCAGTGTCTAATTTGTCAGAATCATTGAGAGGTTTGATTCCTGGACTGTCAGTTAGTAGTGCTAATGGATCGAGTCGTCCGGGTGGAGCCGCAGATATTCAAATTCGTCAAAGTTACGGGTTTTCTAAAGATGGGCATTCAAATGTTCCATTAATTGTAATCGATGATATGGTTCAGATTGATCCGGAGACAGGAAAACCAACACAAGAAACTTTTAATAGATTAGATCCATCAGAAATTGAAAGTATTACTATTTTAAAAGACGGTTCTGCTGCAATTTATGGTTCTAGAGCTTCACAAGGAGCAATAATTGTGAAAACTAAAAGAGGTAAGGAAGGAAAGGCTAAATTTACTTATTATTCTCAATTTGCAGTTAACGATGCTATTAGTCATGTAAAAACGATGAGTGCTTATGAGCATGGAATTTGGAAAAATAGATTTTTAAATTCTAATTTGAATCCAACTCCGGCTAATTATTTTTCTGCTGATGAGTTAGAACAAATGAAGGGTTTAGATTATGATTGGTTGAAAGAAGCATGGAGACCGGCTACACAACAAAGACATGTGTTGAATGTGAGTGGTGGAACAGATAAGGCTACTTATTTTGCAGGATTAACTTATTTTACTCAGGGAGCTAACTTAGGAGAACAGGATTATAATAAATGGAATTTCCGTACAGGAACTAATGTAAAAGTAAGTAACAGTTTGGATTTTTCAGCTTCTATTGCTGTTAGTACATTAGATTTGCAAAAATCATTTTCAAAAGCTTCGGCAAACTTGAATGATAGTAGTTTTGGATCACTAGGAGGAGGTGAACAAGCAGATTACATGTATTTATTGCATATGCCTAAATATGTGCCTTGGCAAACAACTTATAATGGAAGAGAGTATTGGATGTCTCCATTCCCTCGTACAGATCGTAACTTAGGTAGTGCTAATGCAAATACAACTATTGCAGGGTGGAATTACTTTGCTGCACAGGAAGCTGGTAAACAAATCGATCAGGAATTCTCATACAATGTGAATTTGAATTTGACTTATAAAGTGCCTTTTGTTAAAGGGATGTCGGTTAAAGGAAGTTATGCCAGAAGTCAATCTAGTGCCAATACTGAACAAGTTCAGTTACCTTATGACTTGCTTAGAATTACAAATCATCATTTAGAGGGTAATCATCTTTTGAATCCTAATTCTACTTATGCGAATAGCGGTAATCCTGAGACTAACATTCGTGGATCAAGAGTGTATTATAATACTGATTTGACTAATTTAGAGCAAGCTAATATTTTTGCTAATTATTCAAGAACTTTTGGAGATCACTCTGTAGACGCTATGGTGGGTATGGAGCGTTCGGAGTCAGATTTTAAAACAGTACGTTTAGCTTATGAAGGAACTGGTAAAGATTATTTAGGTTCCAGTACTTCTGCAGGGCCTCTGAGTTCAAATTCACTTTCCGACAAGGGAGAGGCTGGAACACTATCTTATTTAGGGCGTTTGAACTATAGTTATAAAGATAAGTATTTGTTATCATTGATTTTTAGAAGTGATGCTTCTACAAAATTTGCTCCAGAAAATTATTGGGGCTTTTTCCCAGGTGCACAAGTGGGTTGGGTTGTCTCAAAAGAAAATTGGTTTGCAGATAATGTATCATGGATAGATAATTTGAAATTACGTTACTCTATTGGTAAAACAGGAAATGATAATTTACAGATGTGGCGTTGGTTACAATTATGGGAGCCAATTGTTGATAAAGGAGCTCAGTTTGGATCAGCCGGAGGTACTTTGGGAACAGGTATAACGCCTAGAGTCACTCCTAATAGAGATGTAAGATGGGACTCTACGATAAAACATAACTACGGTATTGATTTAGCTCTATTAGATAATAGGTTGCAAATTACTGCAGATTATTATTTTGATAAGAAAACAGATATGCTGGTTACTTTAGCCAGTCAGGCCGGTACTCCTATTTCTGTAGGAGGTGCAACAGCTGAGTCAAATTATGCAGCACTGAATACGTGGGGAAGTGAGTTCAGTGTAAATTGGAGAGACAATATAAAAGATGATTTCAGTTATAATGTAGGAGTGAACTTTGGTTTTTCTAATAATGAAATTAAAAAGTATCCTGAGGCAGCTTTGACTGATCCTTCGACTAATCCTAGGGTTGCAGGTAACTCATTAATAACTCCAGTTTGGGGATTCAAAACGTGGAAAGAAACTTCAACTGGAGACGGTATTTTGCGTACAGATGAAGATGTTGCTAACTATTGGCAATATCTAACAGAGCGTGCTACGGCAGTTGGGGGAACTCCAAATTATATGAATATTACAAGTGTAACCAATATGAGAAAAGGGATGCTTGCATATGAAGATGTTGGAGGTGCTTTTGATGCAGCTACCGGTCAAAGACGTCCAGCTGATGGAAAAATTACTAGAAATGATGACTATCAAAAGTTAGTCAATCAAAACAGGACTTATGGGTTTACAACAAACTTAGGAATGAAATACAAAAGTTTTTATATGAGAACCCAAATTGCAACTTCTTGGGGTGGTTACAATAGTTTAGATATGGTAAAACAAGGAACTTCTTCTGCCCACAATGATTGGGCGCATGAAAGTTTTTGGACTGATATGTATGATGCTACTGATAATCCTGACGGTAAATACCCTAATATGGGGCAACAAGATTATATTTTTGCACCATCCGATTTCTGGCAGTTGAATACATTCAGATGTGTGGTGAGAAATTTAACAGTAGGTTTCGCTATTCCAAAAGAGGCGCTTAAATCTATAAAAATTGATGGACTTAATTTTGGTATTACAGGTCAGAATCTATGGGATTTATATAATCCATATCCTGATAAATACCGTAATATGTACGATGATTCATCTACAAAATATCCTACACTAAGAACTTGGTCATTGAGTATGAATGTTTCATTCTAATTTTAATTTAATTGCAATTATGAAAACAAAAATTAATAAATATATAGTACTATCGCTTTTGCTGGTTCTGGGGACTTCTTCTTGTAGTGATGATTTTTTAGAAGATAAAAAGCAATATAAGTATTATGACGAAGAGTTTTATCAAGGTGAAGATCGTGTCACTCAGTATGTGAATAATTTATATTATGATTTTTTTGACGGATATAAAACACCTACAGCAATCAGAGTAGGTTCTTTTACTACAACTGAAACTTCATATACAGAAGAAGTAGGGGGGATTTCAAATCTAATTAATCCTAATGTTACTTTGGTAAATGCACAAGATGGTTCAGGTTATTATGGACCAGCCTTGAGAGATGCTTTTGATAATGTGCCTTACAATAGAATTAGAGATTGTAATGCTATGTTAGAAAATATTGATGTCTTAGGGAGTAATTTGCCACAGCTTTTCCGTGATAGAATTAAAGGTCAGTTGTATTATTTAAGAGCAATACAATATTTTGATTTAATGCGTACTTTTGGTGGAGTGCCTATTGTAACAAAGGTTCAGGTCGCTACAAATACTGATGAATCTATCAAATTGCCTAGAGCTACGGTGACGCAAGTGGTGAATCAGATAGTTGCTGATTTAGATCAGGCGGCTGCTTTATTGCCTCCAAACTGGGATAATGCTAATTATGGACGCTTTACAAAAGGTGCAGCAATGGCTCAAAAATCTCGTGTATTATTGACTTATGCGAGTCCTTTGTTTAATAAAAACTGGGACACTGATAATAGTCGTTGGGATGCTGCTTTAGCAGCCGGATTAGCAGCTGAAACTCAGTTAACCCAAGATGGTTATGGCTTGTATGGAACAAATGCAAAACAATGGGGTGAAATGTTTTATATTAATAATAATGCTTTTAACAAAGAGGCAATTACTATTAAACTTTTATCTGATGGTAATACAGGGTCATTGTTTTCAAATAATTCTTGGGAGAGAACAATTCGTTTGGCTAGTCAAGGTGGTCAAGGTAGTGGAGGTGTTGATGTTCCAAAAAGTATGATTGATTTATTTCCAACAAATACCGGAGCAAGACCTGTGGCTGGGACTAATTATGATCCATTCCTTTTCTTTAAGGATCGTGATCCTCGTTTTTACAGAACATTTGGTTTTTCTGGTTGTGTATGGCCTTATAATAATACCCTTGGAAATACTACTCAGCCGACAGTATGGGCATACCGTTGGTCAACTAATGCAACTACAGGTGTAGCTTATAGTATGGGTAATGATGTGTCAAGTCCAGCTTTTGTTCGTAAAATGTCAAGCCCTACTGTTAGTAATGCTTCTAATTTCCAGTTTTCAGGTACCGATATTATTGAATACCGTTATGCCGAATTGTTGTTGAATATTGCTGAATGTTATGCAGCTAAAAATGATATTTCAAAAACTTTAGAGTATTTAGGTAAGATTAGAAACCGTGTAGGAATTCCTGCTGCTAACAATTATGGTATTGGTACATTAGCAACTAAATATGCTGCTTTAGAAGCTTGTTTGTATGAGCGTAGAGTAGAATTAGCTTATGAAGGGAAACGTTTTTATGATATACAACGTTGGATGTTGTATAGTGATGATGCTGCTATAAATGATAATACAAATACTAAGCTTGGTATTCCTGTAATAAATGGTACGCAACGTATAGGTAACTATTTACATTATAAACTTGGGACTAGTGCTGCTAATACAGATCCATTGACTGCTGCACGTGCTTCGATTTCAGTAGATCCGGATGCTGCAAATTTTGCTACTCAAATTGCGGCTTTGGCAACTTTTTATACAAATAATTTTGAATTACGTTCTCCTCCAGCACCAATGGATCAAGTAGGTAATGTGGCAACTAATATTGATTGGAAATCACATTATTACATTATGGGACTTAATCTTACAGTTTTGTCTCAAAATCCATGGTTGACTCAAACTAAGGGCTGGAATGATGCTTCTGGTAATCTAGGAACTTTTGATTACCAAGAATAATAAATTTTAAAACAAAAGAAATGCCTGAAATAAATCAGGCATTTCTTCTTTTACAAAACCAAACTTTAATCTAATTAATAGCAATTCTAACCCAATTTTTTTATTAATTAAGAATAATTTTAAAATGAACAAATTAAATTTTTTATTGGCTTTTTTAGTTTTGGGAAGTGCGAATTGTTTTGCACAATATCCAAAAATATCTCCTGAGGTTCAGGCAAGAGAAAATGCGATTAAGGCAGAAGCGGAAAAGCTTTCTAATGAGGCTTGGGAAAAAGCAAAAGTAATTGTAGAACAGCAAGAAAGAGAAGGAAAACCTTTTGTCCCATGGGCATCCAGACCTACTGATTTACCACAGGCATCCATTCCTGCTTTTCCAGGTGCTGAAGGAGGAGGAATGTATAGTTTTGGTGGACGTGGCGGTAAGATTTATACCGTTAGCAGTTTGGAAGACAGAGGAAAAGGAACTTTGCGTGAAGCTTTGGAGCAAGGTGGAGCCAGAATCATTGTTTTTAATGTTTCGGGGATTATTAAATTAAAAAGTCCGTTAATTGTTCGTGCGCCTTATGTTACTATTGCAGGTCAAACAGCTCCCGGAGACGGAATTTGTGTAGCCGGAGAAACCATTTGGATTGATACTCATGATGTTGTGATTCGTCACATGCGTTTCCGCAGAGGAGAAACTTTTGTAGGTCGTCGCGATGATGCTATTGGAGGAAATCCGGTTGGAAATATTATTATCGACCACGTTTCGGCTACCTGGGGATTAGACGAAAACATGTCTTTTTACCGACACATGTATGATGATGGAACAGGTATTGCTGAGAAAAAATTCCCAACAGTAAATGTTACTATTCAAAACAGTTTGTTTGCGGAAGGTTTAGATACTTATAACCATGCTTTTGGTAGTACATTAGGTGGTGAAAATTGTTCTTTTGTTAAAAACTTATGGTCTTCTAATACGGGTAGAAATCCATCAATTGGTTGGAATGGTATTTTTAATTTTGCTAATAATGTCATTTTTAACTGGGTAAACCGTTCTATTGATGGAGGTGATTATACAGCGCAATACAACATTATCAACAACTATTTCAAACCGGGACCGGCTACTAATTTGAATGAACCAATTAGCTACCGAATTTTAAAACCGGAATCAGGAAGAAGTAAATTGCCTTATGTGGTTTTTGGCCGTGCTTTTGTAGAAGGAAATGTGGTAGAAGGAAACGAAAAAGTTTCTAAAGATAACTGGAATGGCGGAGTACAATTAGAAAATAAAAAAGGAGAAGCAATGAGTTATGAAGAAGCTTCGACTTATTTTGCTAAGATGAGAGTAAAACAACCGATGCCAATGCCATGGTTGAAAAAATTCATGTCGGCTAACGAAAGTTATGATTATGTACTTAAAAATGTAGGTGCTACATTGCCAATCAGAGACAAAGTTGATACGCGAATTGTAAGAGTGGTAAAAACAGGAAAGCCTGAATATGCCGAAGGTTTGGATCCAAAATCGTTCTATCAGTTTGAACACCGTCGTTTAGGTCAGGATTCGTATAAATTAGGAATCATAACTGATATTTCTCAGGTAGGCGGTTATCCTGAATACAAAGGAAAAGCGTATAAAGATTCGGATAATGATGGAATTCCTGATGCTTGGGAAAAGAAATTTGGTTTGAATCCAAAAGATGCTTCTGATGCTAATTTAGACTTGAACGGTGATGGATATACTAACATTGAAAAGTACATTAATGGCATAGATCCTACTAAAAAAGTAGATTGGAAAAACTTGGATAATAATGAAGATACTTTGGCTAAAATCGAACAAGGATTAGCTGAATATAAGAAATAATTTAATTGTAAATGGCACACTTCTTGCTTCGTCTGTAACCGATGAAGCAAGAATTTTGCTTTATAATATTAAAGTTTTAAAAACAAAGAAGATGAAATCGCCAGTATTAAAATCTTTGCGCGAGCAAATAGCAATGATTTAAAAAAGGCGATAAATCTGTCATCATTAAAAAAATTAAAATCCAAACAGATGAAAATGTACAAAAAATTAGTAGCAGTTGCTTTATTCCTTTTTTTGGGTTCCAATATCCTTTTGGCACAAAAGGGATTTGATCCGGAATATGTAAAAGTGACCAATGAAAGAGCACAAAAAATTGTTGACGATTTGAAATTAAATTCAAAAGAAGATCAATTAGCTGTTAGAGATATAATTGCTGAGCAGTATCGTTCTTTGAATACTATTCATGAATCCCGTGATGCAAAAATTGAAGCAGTTAAAAAAGCAGTTAGCGATAAAGAACAACAACAAAAGCAAGTTGATAAACTAAAAAATGATGCCGATAAAAAAATCCTGTCGCTTCATAAATCCTATCTGAAAAAACTAAGCAAAAAACTAACGAACAGCCAGATTGTTCAGGTAAAAGACGGAATGACTTATGGCGTATTGCCAATTACCGTTTCAGGTTACAACGATATGTTGCCTAATTTAACTGTTGAGCAAAAAAAATACATCTACGATGCTTTGGTGGAAGCCAGAGAGCACGCTATGGATGGAGGAACTTCTAAGGAAAAGCACGCCTGGTTTGGTAAATACAAAGGAAGAATCAATAATTATCTTTCTAAACAGGGTTACGACTTAAACAAAGAAAGTGCTGATTGGCACAAACGTTTGGAAGAAAGACAGAAAAACAAAAAATAGTTTAAATTGATTTAATCGATTTTTGGTCAATCCGACGAAGGAGGAATCACATAACGTGAGTACCTGCTGTGATTCCTAATGCTTTGGAATGACAAAATCTTATTGTTTATCTTATTCCATTTATTGTACTCAATTAGCAATAATCCTAAAAAATCCTCAAATGAAATACACTATAAAAACGGTTTTCAGCCTTGGAATTATTTTATTAAGTTCTGCGGCTATTTACGCTCAATATCCGGATATTCCAAAAGAAGTTCAGGACAAAACCGATGCTGTTTTAGCACAGGAAGAAGCAAGATTGGCCAAAATTTGGGCTGATAATGCTGAAGTAATAAAAAAAGAGACACTGCAAGGTCGTCCTTATTTGCCTTGGGCATCTTACCCAAAAGATTTTGTACATGCCAGTATTCCTGCTTTTCCAGGAGCCGAAGGTGGTGGAGCATTTACCCCGGGAGGCAGAGGCGGAAAAATATTTGTAGTTACAAGTTTGGAAGATAGTGGTGCGGGAACTTTTAGAGAAGCTTGTGAAGCTGTTGGAGCAAGAACCATTGTTTTTAATGTTTCGGGAATTATCCAATTAAAGAAACCAATCACCATGCAGGCTCCTTATGTTACCATAGCAGGCCAAACGGCTCCCGGTGACGGAATTTGTATTGCCGGAGAATCATTATTGATAGATACTCATGATGTTGTTATCAGGCACATGCGTTTTAGAAGAGGAGCTACCGAGGTAACTCGCAGAGATGATGCGCTGGGTGGAAATGTAATTGGGAATGTTATTATCGATCATTGTTCGGTAAGTTGGGGATTAGACGAAAATATTTCGTTGTACCGCCACCAGTTTCAGGCTAATCCAACATCTAAATTGGAGAAATTACCGGCTTGTAATATTACCATTCAAAATACCATTTCGTCAGAAGGCTTAGATACTTACAATCATGCTTTCGGAAGTACCATTGGTGGATTGAACAGTACTTTTATGCGTAATCTTTGGGCTAATAATATCTCCAGAAACTGTTCTATCGGGATGTATGGCGATTTTAATTTTGTCAACAATGTCGTTTTCAACTGGTGGAATCGTTCTTTGGATGGAGGCGATTATCGTTCGATGTTTAATATCATTAACAATTATTTCAAGCCGGGCCCTATCACTCCTAAAGATGAGCCAATCCGTTACCGAATCTTAAAACCGGAATCAGGTTATATGGTTCCAAAAACTTTTGGACGTGCTTATGTCAACGGAAATTATATTGATGGTGTTCCTGAAGTGACTAAAGACAACTGGAACGGCGGGATTCAATTAGAGAATCTTTCTTTTGAAGAATCCAAAGATAAATTGGCTTATATCAAACAAAATAAAGCATTCCCGATGCCGCAGATTACAATAATGAGTGCAGAAGCAGCTTATGAATTTGTGTTGAACAATGTAGGAGCTACGTTGCCAAAAAGAGATGCCGTTGATGAAAGGGTGATTAAACAAGTTCGTACAGGAACGATTGAGTACAAAGACGGTTTAGAAAACAGCATAGGTGCAGCATTCATCAAAAGAAGATTGCCTGCTGATTCTTATAAAAAAGGAATTATAACACATCCGGATCAGGTAGGTGGTTATCCTAATTACAAAGGGAAAGCCTACAAAGATTCAGATAATGACGGAATTCCAGATGCCTGGGAAAAGAAATTTGGTTTGAATCCTAAGGATGCTTCTGATGCTAATAACGATTTGAATGGAGACGGTTACACTAATATTGAAAAATATTTTAACGGAATCGATCCTACTCAAAAAACAGATTGGACTAATCCGGTGAATAACAAGGAAACTTTAAATCATTCATTGTTAAACTAATGGATGTATTTATGTTGAAAAAAATCAATAAATTACAGCTGTTATTTTTAATGTGTATTTGTTTTGTTGCCAATGCACAACAGCATGAGGTTAAGGATTATATCAATGATATTGATGAACGGGCTTCGGCTATTGTATCCCAATTGGATATAAACGATGCTGATAAAAAGGAAATCAAAGGAATTGTTCTTAAACAGTATGTTCATATTGAAAAAATTGAAGCTAAAAGAGATGCTCAATTAGAGAAGCTAAAAAAAACAATCGCTGATCAGGAGAAACAGAAAATAAAATCAGAGGAAGTTTGGACAAAATACAAGGTTTCGATTAGTAAATTGCATGATGACTATTTGGATAAACTGTCTAAAAAACTGACCGAATCGCAAATAGTTCAAGTCAAAGACGCAATGACTTATCAGGTAATGCCAAAAACCTATGCTAACTTTCTGGACATGTTTCAGAATCTCAATGAAGAGCAAAAAAAGATGATTTATGATCATTTGGTGGAGGCAAGAGAAAATGCTATGAATGTGGGAACTCATAAATGGCAGTTTCAATGGTTTGCCAAGTACAGAGGAAAAATAAATAACATTCTGGCTTCGCAAGGAATAGAATTGCATCATACCAGCAAAGCTTGGGAAAAAAAGTAATTAGAGAAAAAAGAATTATCAAAATAGTTCTTTTAAATCAAATATTAAAACCACTTTAACGTGAATTTTATAAAACTCAAATACAGAATACTATCAAAACAGGATGTAATGATTATTTCCTGTTTTGTTTTGTTCTTTAGTTTCAAAAATAGTTTTGCGCAAAATAGTTTTCCAACGATAGTTAAAGATAAAACATCAAAAGTAGTCCGAACTCAGGACAATTCAGGAAATCAAATTCCTGACTTTTCTTTCGCAGGCTATCGTGCGGGAGCAGAAGCAATTCCTGGCATAGCTGTTAAAGCTTATGTATCACACATTTCAGGAGATGCTACAGCGACAATTCAGGCAGCAATAGATTATGTGGCCACACTCAAACCCGATGCCAACGGTTTTAGAGGAACCGTACTTCTGGACAAAGGAATTTTTAAGGTTTCTGGTGTTTTGGAACTAAAAGAAAGCGGAATTGTTTTAAGAGGAAGCGGAGCCGGAAATAACGGAACAGTTTTATTAGGAACCGGAACGAATAGAGAAGCTATTGTCAATATTTCAGGAATAAACAATCGTGTCCTAAAAGATAAATTTCAATTAGCCGATGAATTTACAGCTTTAGGTGCGACTACATTAGCTTTAAAAAATACTGCGAATATTAAAAAAGGCGATCGTATTTTAGTGAATACTCCTATCACCCAACAATGGATTGATAAACTAGGCATGGTTGATTTTGGAGCTGAAACAGGATGGATTGGTTGGAAAAAAGATGATTTTGTCATTCGTGCCGATAGGGAAGTAACTCAGGTACAGGGTAACAAAATTACTATTGATGCTCCATTGACGAATGCTTTAGACGAAAAATTATCGCAATCAGAAGTGGTGGTTTACAATTGGTCTGGACGAATTCATAATGTGGGTGTTGAAAATTTGACTTTAAAATCGGAATTTGACACAACAAATCCAAAAGACGAACAACATCGCTGGCATGGAATTTCGATTCAAAATGCAGAGGATATTTGGGTAAGACAAATTAATTTTGAACAATTTGCCGGTGGCGCCGTTTCGATTTTGAAATCGGTAAAAAGAATCACCGTTGAAGATTGTATTTCGTTGAATCCCATTTCGGAAATCGCAGCACATAGAAGAAATACGTTTTATACCGAAGGGCAACAAACTTTATTTCAACGTTGCTATTCGGAATATGGTTATAATGATTTTGCGGTTGGCGGTTATGCTACAGCAGGACCAAATGTCTTTTTACAATGCCAATCCTATTTGCCATATAGTTTCAGTGGTTCTATAGGAAGTTGGGCTACAGGAATACTTTTTGACGTAGTATTAATTGACGGAAATGCCATTAGTTTTAAAAACAAAGAGCAAGATGCCCGCGGACTGGGATGGAACGCTGCTAATAGTGTCATCTGGGAATCTTCGGCTTCAAAAATTGAAAATTACAGTCCGCCTACGGCTGACAACTGGGCTTTTGGAGTTTGGGCACAATGGGCTGGAAACGGTCATTGGGCTGATGTAAACAATCACATTTCGCCTAGAAGTTTGTATTATGCTTTATTGGAACAACGTTTGGGTAAATTACCAATGCCCGCTCAAATTTTAGATTTGGGTACTGAACCTTCTTCGAGCCCAACAGTTCAACAAGCCGCAATTTTAACAGCCGAATCGAGAAAGCCACAAACTACTTTAAAGCAATGGATTATTGAGGCCGCGGTTAGAAATCCAATTGCTGTGAATCCCTCAAAAGCAAAAGTTTTTAATGAAGTAAAGTCAGGAGCTAAATCAACCGAAGTTGCTGCAACAATAACCATTAAAAACGGACTTTTAGTTTCGGATAAAGGATTGCTTACAGGCGAAACTATCGATGTGCCTTGGTGGAGAGGAAGTTTGCGTGAATCTGAAATTGCAAAATCAAGACCACATATTACCCGTTTTGTACCGGGACATTACGGATTGGGGTATACTGATAGTTTATCAGAAACGGTTCAGTTTTTAGTGGATAATAACAAAGTGGCTTTGGATCATAATTATGGTTTATGGTACGAACAACGTATGGCCGATCACGAACGCATTCGAAGAATGGATGCCGATGTCTGGGCTCCGTTTTACGAACAGCCATTCGACAGAACCGGTCAGGGAACGGCTTGGGATCATTTGAGTAAATACGATTTAACGAGATTCAATACCTGGTATTGGGAGCGTTTGAAAACTTTTGCTGATTTGGCGGCTCAACAAAATAAAATATTGATGAACCAACAGTATTTTCAGCATAATATTTTAGAGGCAGGAGCACACTGGTCCAGCTCACCTTGGCGTCCGGCCAATAATATCAACAATACAGGTCTTCCTGAACCGCCGCCTTATATGGGGGATAAGAGAATCTTTATTGCAGAACAATTTTATGATGTTAAAAACGAAAATATCAAAAAATTACATCAGGGTTTTATCGAAAAAAGTTTAGACAATTTTAAAGATAATTCCAATGTATTGCAGTTTACCAGTGCCGAATATACCGGACCGTTAACGTTTATGCAATTTTGGATAGATGTAGCAGCTAATTATCAAAAAACACATTCCGGTAAATCTAAAATAGCTTTGAGTGCTACTAAAGATGTTCAGGATGCCATCTTGAATGATTCAAAAAGAGCCGCTGCAGTTGACGTAATTGATATCAGATATTGGTATTACAAAGAAGACGGAAGCCTGTATGCTCCGGAAGGGGGTAAAAATTTAGCACCAAGACAGCACGCCCGACAAATGAAAGTGGGCAAAGAAACCGAGGTACAAACTTACAGAGCAGTTCGTGAATACCGTGATAAATATGTTGATAAAGCCGTAATTTATAACACTCCGGGAGCTAATAGATTGGGTTGGTCAGTTTTAATGGCAGGAGGTTCATTACCTGCGCTTCCTAAAATTACTGTTCCGGGTTTTTATGAATCACTGGTAAACATGAAAACTGCTCAGGATGAAAATTACGATAGTGCTGTTTGGACTTTAAAAGAGGAAGGCAAAGGATACCTTTTTTATCTGTCAAAAACCAATAAAACGTCTGTTGATTTAGCAAAATA
Source organism: Flavobacterium palustre (assembly GCF_014639535.1). Taxonomy (GTDB): domain Bacteria; phylum Bacteroidota; class Bacteroidia; order Flavobacteriales; family Flavobacteriaceae; genus Flavobacterium; species Flavobacterium palustre. Next base: position 984,286 of record NZ_BMGA01000001.1, read on the forward strand.
TTCAGGTACTTATGAGGTGTTTTGGATTAATCCTGAAAACGGAAATGTTATTTCCAAAGAAACAATTCAGGGGAAAAACATTGCTACTTTAACAGCACCGCAGGCAAAAGAAACTAAAATTGTAGCATATATTAAAAAGAAATAAAAAATGAAATTAGCTAAGACGATTGGAAGAATAATTACTCTTGTAGGATTGAGTTTGGTAACAGTTTCTGCTCAGGCACAGAAATCGGTGAAACCTTTACAAAAACTTCAAGTTTCTAAGAACCAACATTACTTTGTTACTGAAGATGGAAAACCATTTTTCTGGTTGGGTGATACAGGCTGGTTAGCCTTTGGAAAATTAGACAGAGACGGCATTGTTCAGTATTTGCAGGATCGAAAGGCAAAAGGATTCAATGTAGTTCAGGTGATGGTTTTGCACAACATCAATGCAGTGAATGTATATGGCGATAAAGCTTTGGTCAATGATGATGTCTCAAGACCAATAACCACTCCAGGCAATGATTTCAATAATAAGGAAGAATATGATTATTGGGATCATGTTGACTATACTTTGGATGTGGCTCAAAAAAACGGAATCTATGTTGCCATGGTACCGGTTTGGGGAACTAATATTAGCAGTAAAGACAGCAAAGTAACTTTGGCTCAGGTTGAAAAATATGCAAAATTTTTAGCCGATAGATATAAAAACAGAACCAATGTGATTTGGCTTAACGGAGGTGATACTTATGGCGATAAATTCACAGATATCTGGAATGCTATAGGGAATATTTTAAAGACGAATAATCCGGATCAATTAGTGACTTTCCATCCATTTGGTCGCACGGATTCTTCTGAAAATTATCATAATGCAAGTTGGCTGGATTTCAATATGTTCCAATCCGGTCACAGAAGATACGATCAGGATACGGTAAAAACGGCTTTCAAAGAAGACAATTACAAATTTGTGCATAGAGATTGGGATTTAAAACCAACAAAACCAACATTAGACGGAGAGCCATCTTATGAAGGAATTCCACACGGTTTGCACGATACCTTACAACCAAAATGGAATGCCGGTGACGTAAGACGTTATGGATATTGGTCTGTTTTTGCAGGTGGTGCAGGTTATACTTACGGACACAATGCCGTAATGCAAATGTTTAGAAAAGGAGACAACCCAGCCTACGGCAATAAAGAATTATGGACATCAGCTATTAATGCACCGGGAGCGGGACAAATGGTGTACATCAAAAAATTAATGCTGGAATTTCCTTATTTAGAACGTGTTCCGGATCAATCATTAGTTGCTAATCAAGGAGAGAAATACGATTATCTGATAGCAACCAGAGGGAAAAATTACGCTTTTATTTACACATACACAGGCAGAAAAATCGCCGTGAATATGGGTAAAATTGCAGGAAATAAAGTAACGGCAACTTGGTACAATCCAAGAAACGGACAAAAAACTAAAATAGGAACTTTTGAAAATAAAGGAATTAAAGAATTCCAGTCTTCCGGCAAAAAAGAAGACGGAAATGACTGGGTATTAATTTTAAAATCAAAATAAAGCTATATAAACGATATTTTTTCGGTTTCGATTCCCTTGCCTTTGGAAAGGGATTGGGTGAGGTTCCTGAAGAGTTTTTGTTAGAACACATATTTAAAAGTCATACTATGAGAATTAAAAATATACTACTGGTACTTTGTTTTCTTATCGGATTCAATGTTGCCAATGCTAAAAATGAAGGTTGGATCAACATTCTGAATGCAGGCGGAAACAACAAAGGCCTTCTTTGTACTGAAGCCATCCAAAAAGCCATTGATATAGCTTCTAAAAATGGAGGCGGAACTATCTATTTCCCTGCCGGAGAATATTTAACAGGAGCTTTAAAATTAAAAAGTAATATCTGTATTTATGTAGATGCAGGGGCTGTTTTAAAATTCTCTGATAATTTTGATCATTATCTCCCTTATGTAGAAATGCGTTACGAGGGAATTATGATGAAAACGTTTTCACCATTATTTTACGCTAAAGATGCCGAAAATATTAGTATCAAAGGAAATGGTGTTATCGACGGACAGGGGAAAGCCTGGTGGAATGAAGTGTACCGAATTGAAAGTGCCAAAGGTCCAATTCCGGAGACTAAATACCAAACTATGTGGGTTGAACAAAATAAAGGAATTGAGTATGAGGCTTATTACAAAAGAACTATTGATAAGCATTTTTTCAGACCTTCTTTTTTCCAGGTGCTGAATTGTAAAAATATATTGATCGAAGGAGTTACGTTCAAAAATTCTCCTTTTTGGACCATAAATCCGGAGTTTTGCGATAATGTTACCATTACAGGAATTACGATTAACAACCCGCATTCGCCTAATACCGACGGAATCAATCCGTCTTCCTGCAAAAATGTTCATATTTCTAATTGTCATATTAGTGTGGGTGACGACTGTATTACCATCAAATCAGGAAGAGATGCCGATGGTAGAAAATATGGCATGGCGACTGAAAATGTTACGATTACCAATTGTACAATGTTAAGTGGTCATGGTGGAGTGGTGATTGGAAGCGAAATGTCGGGCGGAATTAAAAAAATTACGATTTCCAACTGTGTTTTCGATGGTACCGACAGAGGAATCCGTTTGAAATCGGCTCGTGGTCGTGGTGGGGTTGTTGAAGATATCCGTGTGGATAATATTGTGATGAACAACATCAAAGAAAATGCTATTATAATGGATTTGTTCTACGATAAATCAAGCAAAGAAGAACCGGTTTCGGAAAGAACACCTATTTTTAGAAACATCCATATTAGTAATTTAACCGGAACGAAGGTTAAAAAAGCAGGAACGATTAATGGAATTACTGAAATGCCGGTTCAAAATGTTTCTTTTTCCAATATCAACATTCAGGCAGAAGATGGATTTTCATTGAACACCGCTGATAATGTAGAATTTCATGATGCAAAAATCACTACTACTATGGGAGCTTCATTTAAAATTGAAATTTCCAATAATTTGATTTTGGATAATGTAGCTACCATGAAACCGATTGTCAATACACCATTGATTAAATTAACGGATGTTTCTAATGTGATGATTAATAATAACTTCCCAATGTTTGCTACGGATGTTTTCTTAGAAGCTGATGGTGCTAAAACTAAAGGAATCTATTTGAAAAACAACGTTTTTAATAATGTGAAGAAAGTAGTCAATAAAGGAGCTGCTTTGAGTGATGGTGCTGTTGTTGAATAAGAAATGTTTTTTAGACATAATATTTGTCATTCCGACGAAGGAGGAATCTCATTAAGTACTCACATTATGTGATTTCTCGTTCCTCGAAATGACAAACGGATAGTTTTGGAGAATAAATTGAACCTTTTTTTAGTCATTCCAAATGTATTAATACAGAAATTAGTAATGAAAAAAATAATACTTATACTAATAGTTAGCTTATCTGTTTTGAGTTGTTCCAATTCGAAACAAGCTTATCTGTTCACTTCTTTCAGGGAACCGGCAACAGCAGGTTTATATCTGGCTTCCAGCGAAGATGGTTACCATTGGAAAGATTTGGGCGGTCCTTATTTAAAACCCGAAGCTGGGAAAAGTAAAATCATGAGAGATCCTTCCATTGTAAAAGGTAAAAATGATGTGTATCACATGGTTTGGACTACCGATTGGAAAGGTGGAGACGGTTTTGGCTATGCCAGTTCCAAGGATTTAATTCATTGGTCAGAGCAACAATACATTCACGTGATGAAAAACGAACCAGAAGTGGTGAATGTCTGGGCACCTGAAATTTTCTATGATGATGAGCAGGATCAATACATCATTATTTGGGCTTCTACCATTCCGTTTCGATATGCAAAAGGACAGGAAGAAGAGAAAAACAATCATCGTATGTATTATGTTACGACTAAAGATTTCAAAACGTTTTCGGATACCAAATTGTTTTTCGAACCTGGTTTCAGTGTGATTGATTGTGTACTTTTAAAGCGAGCTAAAAACGATTATGTTTTGGTTTTAAAAGACAACACCCGACCAATGCGAAACATAAAAGTGGCTTTTGGAAAAACACCTTTAGGGCCATTCGAAAATATCTCTGAACCATTAACAGCTTATCTTTCTGAAGGACCTACAGTTTTAAAGAAAGATAATGATTGGTTGATTTATTATGATAATTACGGAGCCAAAAATTATCAGGCAATCCGTACTTCGGATTTCAAGAATTTTGAAAACGTAAGTTCAAAAATTCAACTTCCGGAAGGACACAAGCACGGAACGATTACAACTATTTCAAAGAAAAAGTTGAAAAAGCTAATAGAAAAAAAGTAAAATACAATGCCACAGATTTTACAGATTAAAAGGATTAGAAATCTTTAAAATCCGTGAAATCTGTGGCAAAAAAAATTAAATAACAATGATTTTATTTCAAAACATAAAAAGCAATATTGCAACGGCAACAACAATTTTGTTGACTTGCGGAGCAATCCAATCTGTTGTTGCACAAAACGATACGGTAAAATATGTTGGAAAAACCCTTTCTAATATCGATTATCATCATGGGCAATTGAGTCCGGCAGTGGGAGTTCATGCTACGCAAATTATGCGTGCCAGCCGTGAACATCCTGAAAAAGCCGACGGTTTTGGCTGGACTTACAATCACCAGCCGATGATGGCCTATTGGAATAATACTTTTTATTTGCATTATCTGAGTGATCCATCGGGAGAACATATTCCGCCAAGTCAAACGCTGATTATGACTTCTAAAGATGGAAATATCTGGACAAAGCCTAAGGTGATTTTTCCTATCTATCGCATTCCTGACGGTTGGAAAAAAGAAGGTGTGGAAGGTGTAGCTAAAAATTTGGATGCCATCATGCACCAGCGTATGGGATTTTATACTTCTTCGGATAAAAAATTGTACGCCTTAGGATATTATGGCATTGCGATGGATGAAAAAGACGATCCGAATGACGGAAAAGGAATCGGTCGTGTGATTCGTGAGATCAAGAAAGACGGAAGTTTTGGTCCTATTTATTTCATTCGATACAATAAAACCTGGGATAAATCTAAATCGGCATTTCCATTTTATACGCAGTCAAATGACAAATATTTGAAGAAAGCTTGTGCCGAAATCCTTTCTAAACCACTGGTTTTACAACAATGGGTGGAAGAAGCCGATCGCGATGACGAATTGATTCCGTTACAAAAACCGTATAAAGCTTTTAGTTATTACCATTTGCCAAATGGAAACGTAGTAGGTTTATGGAAACACGCTTTAACTTCGGTGAGTAAAGATGGCGGGAAAACCTGGGGATATACACCTTTACGCGCACCCGGTTTTGTGAACAGTAATGCTAAAATCTGGGGACAAAAAACATCGGATAATCGTTATGCTACCTTGTACAATCCGTCTGAATATCGTTGGCCATTGGCTATTTCAACTTCTGACGATGGGTTAAATTATAAAGATTTATTATTGGTTCATGGAGAAATCAGCCCAATGCGATACGGAGGAAACTATAAATCAGCTGGTCCGCAATATGTTCGCGGAATTACCGAAGATAACGGAACACCGCCTGATGGAAAAATTTGGGTAGGTTATAGCGTGAACAAAGAAGACATTTGGGTGGCTTCGATTCCAGTTCCGGTGACTTCAGTTGTGAAAGAAAATGTAAACGATGTTTTCAATAATTTGGCTAATGGCGAAGAATTGAAGATGTGGAATACCTATGATCTTTCTTGGGCTTCGGCTAAAATTGAAAAGAAAGCCGATGGCGTAAAATGGCTGACTTTAAGAGACCACGACATGTTTGATTATTCCCGTGTGGAGCGAGTGATTCCTTTTGCTCAAAAAATGGAAGCTACGTTTACAGTAAAACCGGAACAAAATAATCACGGTGTATTACAAGTTGAATTTCAAAACCGTCAAGGACTTCCTGCGGTACGATTAGTATTTGATTCGAATGGAGAAATAACGGCAAAAAATGGTGCCCGCTCTGGCGGTGTTGCCAAATACGAAGCTGGGAAAGAATATACCGTTACGGTTAAGTTAGATGTAAAAACACGTTCTTACACAGTAAAAGTAAATGATGGTAAAGAATCAACACGTATTTTTTATGCTCCAGTTGATGGTTTTGAACGCATCATGTTTAGAACCGGGGAACAACGTTACAATCCAAATCCGGATACAGCGCCTGATACAGAAGATTATGATGATTTAAAAAACACAGGTATGGAAATCCCGGATGCTGTTTTTAATATTAAATCATTGGTCACAAAAAAGTTATAGTTTTTTACCATTAAGAAATTAAGGAAATTTAGCTGAATGCACCTAATGATATTAATGTCTTAATTAAAGATCTACAAAAATAAATCGGCGTAAATCTGCAAGATCTGCGTGCAACTAAAAATTATGAAATATATAAAAAACATATTTTTCTTATTTTCACTTCTAATCGTTTCCATAACTAACGGACAGATTACTGCTGGTCATTTAACTTGTGAAATGAATGAAAATCCATTGGCGATAAATACTAATCAACCAAGATTAAGCTGGCAATTGGTTTCAAAAGAAAACAACGTATCCCAATCAGCTTACCAGATTTTGGTAGCTTCTTCTGAAGAAAAACTGAAAAAAGACAATGGCGATATCTGGAACAGCGGAAAAGTAATTTCAACTAAAAATCTGCAAATTGACTTCGGCGAATCTTCTTTAAAGAACGAAACGAAATATTTCTGGAAAGTCAAAGTCTGGAATCAGGATGGTGTTGCTTCAGGATGGAGCAGTCCGGCTTCTTTTAGAATAGCACCTTTCGTAAAAGATTTAAATCCTATTTGGATTGGGGCGATTACAAAGGCAGATAGTCATTTACCGGAAGGCCGAAATTACCATACGGCAACTTTCAACAAAGAGAAAAAAGCATCGCTAATCAACGCTGCTGATTCGTTGTCACGCAGAAGTATTATGATTCGCAAACCTTTTGAAGTTAAAAAAGAAATCAAGGAAGCTGTAGTTTACATTTCCGGTTTGGGACATTATGAATTGACGATAAACGGAAAGAAAATTGGCAACAGCGAGTTTGCACCTTTGTGGACCGATTATGACAAAACCGTCAATTACAATACTTACGAATTAAATGCTTCGCAATTGCAAAAAGGTGAAAATGTAATTGGAGTTTTGTTGGGTAATGGAATGTATAACACGCTTGCCGAACGCTATTCGAAGTTTTATGTGAGTTTTGGACCACCGACTTTATTTTTCAAAATGAAAGTGATTTATAAAGATGGTTCTTCAGCAATTATTAAATCAGACGAAAGCTGGAAATACAGCAAAAGCCCGATTACCTATAACAGCATTTTTGGAGGCGAAGATTACAATGCTAATTTGGAACAAAAAGGTTGGAACAACAAAGGTTTCAATGATTCCAATTGGAAAAAAGTGGTTGTTCAGGAAGCGCCTAAAGGAATTTTGAGAGCACAAACGGCATCACCAATTATTGTTCAAAAACAATATGAGGTTAAGGAAGCAAAAGAACTGAAACCTAACTTTTATATTTTTAATATGGGGCAAAATCTTTCCGGTTTTCCAACTATTAAAGTGAAAGGAAAAAAAGGACAAACGGTTCGTGTTTGGGTGGGCGAAAGCCTGAATGAAGACGGAACTGTGGGTCAGGGAAAAACAGGGAAGCCGTATTATTATGATTACACTTTAAAAGGCGAAGGCATCGAAGAATGGCGACCTAATTTTAGTTATTATGGTTATCAATACGTTCAGATTGAGAACATCAATTACAAAGAAGACAAGGACAAAAATCTTCCGACATTGGTTGATTTGAAATCAAATTTCATTTACAATTCGTCTGGCGAAGCGGGAACTTTTGAATGTTCTAATGACATTTTCAACAAAACACACTGGCTGATTAATAATGCTATAAAAAGTAATTTTCAAAGTGTTTTCACCGATTGTCCGCAACGTGAAAAATTGGGTTGGATTGAGGAAATTCATTTAAACGGACCAGGATTGTTTTTTAATTACAATCTGGAAAGTTTCATTCCGGCTACCATGCAGAATATTTCAGATTCACAACGTGACAATGGTTTAATTCCAACGATTGTTCCTGAATATGTTGTCTTTGGAGGTGATTTTACCGATTCGCCTGAATGGGGTGTGACGGGAGTGATTTTGCCTTGGATGTATTACGAATATTATGGCGACGTTTCTTTGTTGGAGAACTATTATCCCGTAATGAAAAAGTATGTAGATTATTTAGGCACAAAAGCCACAGGCCATATCGTGTCACACGGATTGGGCGATTGGTATGATTACGGGACACACGCAGCGGGGTATTCTAAAAATAGTCCGATTGCACTTTCGGCGACAAGCCATTATTTCTATGGAGCAAGTTTGCTTGCCAAAGCGGCGAAATTGCTGAATAAAACGGAAGATATTGCGAAATATGAAACCCTGACTTCGGAAATTAAAAAGGCATTTAACGATAAATTTTTTAATGCGGAAACCAAACAATACGGTACGGGAAGTCAGTTTAGTAACGCCGTTCCGATTTTTATGGATATCGTAGAACCACAATACAAACAAGCGGTAATGCAAAATTTGTTGGCCGATATCAAAGCCAAAGGCGACCGATTGACAACCGGAGATGTAGGGAACCGTTATTTGTTTCAGACATTGGCACAAAATGGCGAAAACGAAACGATGTACAAAATGAACAATCATTATGATGCACCGGGTTATGGTTTTCAAATCAAATTTGGTTTGACCACTCTCACAGAACAATGGGATCCAAGAAAAGGAAATTCATGGAACCATTTTATGATGGGACAAATCGAAGAATGGTTTTATAAAAGTCTGGTAGGGATTGTTCCGGATGTTGAAAATCCGGGGTTTAAGCATTTCTTTATCCAACCGGAGTTGGTAGGCGATATGACTTTTGCGAAAGCGGATTACCAATCGATTTATGGAAAAATTGCTTCGTCTTGGGAAAAGAAAGATGGAAGATTAATTCTGAAAGTTGAAATTCCTGTTAATACTACGGCAACAATAAAAATGCCGGTAAAAAAGAACGCTGTTATCAAAGTAAATGGAAATATACTAAGCGATTCTAAAAACGTTCTGAAAGTTTTGGATAATGAAGAAAAACCTTCATTTGTCTTAGGTTCAGGTATATATGTGTTAGAGTGTGCTTTGTAAATGAAAATAAAATGATAAATTTAAGGATGAAACGGAATCAAATGAAAAGGCTGTTGCTGATGGTGTTTTTGTTTTTGGCTGTGCCAAAAATGGAGGCTCAGACATCAGATAACAATTACAGAGCGCCAATAGCAAAAACAATCAGTACGATTGCTTCTATTTTTAAAGTGACTATCAATGATAAAGATGGTTTGCTTAAAGATAAAGAATTGGATTATGCCGATTGGAGAATCCGTCAGGGGAATTTAGAAGTTTCATTGACAGCGGTTTTGTCTCCTTTTGAGTTGACTTATTTCAAAGAAAACGATTCGACTTATGTGATTCGAAAATTTGAATATGCCAGAAGATCGGTAACTGTGGGCAAAGAACGTTTGGAATATTTGGCTGATTTGTATCCTAATCTAAAAGCCTGGGAAACCAGAAAAGCCGAATTAAAACAATGTATTATCAGTTCGATTGGTTTAGACAAAGCTCCGGCAATGCCAAAGACAAAACCAATTTTGACTTCAAAAAGAATTTATAAAGATTACAGTGTAGAAAATATTGGATTGGAAATCATACCGGGAGTTTATGCAACAGGCTCTATTTATAAACCGTATCCTTTAAAAGGAAAAGTCCCTGTGGTGATTACGCCTAATGGGCATTTCGGGGATGGAAGATATCGAAAAGACCAGCAATTGCGTTGCGCTGTTTTGGCTAAAATGGGAGCGGTTGTAGTCGATTTTGATTTGTTTGCCTGGGGAGAATCTACTTTACAGTTTGATGCCACTTTGCATAGAAACAGCATTGCACAAACCATTCAGGTTTTAAGTGCCGAGCGATTATTAGATTACATGTTTTCGCAAAAGTATATTGACAAAAATCGAGTAGGAGTTACCGGTGGTTCAGGCGGTGGCTCTCAAACCATGTTTTTGGCTGCGATTGATGACAGAATTACTGTTTCGATTCCGGTGGTGATGACTTCTTCTCATTTTGTGGGTGGTTGTCCATGCGAAAGCGGTCGTGGTTTGCATCTTTGCGGCAACGGAACTAATAATGCTGAAATTGCAGCAATGGCGGCTCCTAAACCACAATTGATTGTTTCCGATGGTGGAGATTGGACAGCGACTGTGCCGGAATTAGAATTTCCGTTTATCCAAAAAACTTATGGTTTGTATGGAAAACAAAGCTTGGTCGAAAATGCTCATTTCCCTAAAGAAGGGCATAATTATGGCGAGTCCAAACGTATGGCAATGTATCCTTTTATGGCAAAGTATTTGGGATTGGATTTGAAAAAAGTGCAAAATGAAAAAGGAGAAATTGACGAATCGACTTGTGTGATTGAGCCTTATGAAAAGATGTATGTTTTTGGAGCTAAAGGTGAAAATTTGCCTAAAAATGCTTTGAAAGACATCAACAAATTATATGAATTGTTCGGAGAAAAAAATGGTAAGGTTTACGAGGTTAAAAAATAGAATTTTGCCACAGATTAAAATGATTATCACAGATTAAGTAAAGTGATTATTAGAAAATCCTTTTAATCTTTCTAATCTGTGGCTAAAAAAACAACTATATGAAGTTAAAAAATAAAATACAACAAATTGGTGTTGGGATTCTAATCGTTTTAGGAAGCCACAATATTTTGGCACAAACTAAAAACAATTTAAAATTATGGTACAATAAACCTGCTGCAATCTGGAACGAAGCTTTGCCATTGGGTAATGGACGTTTGGGAGCGATGGTTTTTGGCGACCCTTCAGTTGAGCGTTTGCAATTGAATGAAGAAACCATTTGGGCGGGTTCTCCTAATACCAATGCGCATGATAAATCGATTAAGGCTTTGCCAATTGTTCGAAAATTAATTTTCGAAGGAAAATACAAAGAAGCGCAGGATTTGGCAACCCGTGATATCATGTCGCAAACCAATGATGGTATGCCGTATCAGACTTTTGGGAGCGTGTACATTTCGTTCAACGGGCATAATGATTATAAAAATTACTACCGTGATTTAGATATTGCCAATGCTACGGCTTCGGTACAATATGAGGTGGATGGTGTTACTTATAAAAGGGAAGTATTGACCGCTTTTGCCGATCAGGTGATTGCAGTAAAGTTATCGGCAAGCAAAGCCGGGAAAATTACTTGTAATGTGATGATGAACAGCCCGATTGATAAAACACTTTCTTTCTCGGATGAGAACGAAATTGTGATGACCGGAACGGGAACTAATTTTGAAGGTGTAAAAGGAAAAGTAAAATTTGAAGGCCGTCTGGCAGTTCAAAACAAAGGCGGAAAAGTAACTTCTAAAAACGGAGTTATAAGTATCAATGGCGCCGATGAAGCGACTTTGTACATTTCAATAGCAACTAATTTTGTGGATTATAAAACTTTGGACGAAAACCAAACGCCAAAATGCAAATCCTATTTAGTGGCTGCTTTGCCAAAATCTTTCGAAACAATCAAAAAGAACCATGTAGCTTTTTATCAAAAATATTTTAATCGGGTGAGTTTGGATTTGGGTTCAAATGAAAATGTAAAGAAACCTACCGATGAGCGCATTCGTGATTTTGCTAAAGTATTTGATCCGCAACTGGCAGCCATGTATTTTCAGTTTGGTCGTTATTTGTTGATTTCGTCTTCGCAACCGGGTGGGCAACCAGCAAATTTGCAAGGGATTTGGAACGATATGGTTTCGCCGCCCTGGGATAGTAAATACACAACAAATATCAATGCCGAAATGAATTACTGGCCGGCCGAGCTTACCAATCTTTCTGAAATGCACGAGCCTTTTATCCAAATGGCAAAAGAATTGAGTGTTACTGGTGCCGAAACAGCTAAAACCATGTACAACGCCCGCGGTTGGGTCTTACACCACAATACCGATATTTGGCGCATTACAGGACCGGTAGATCAGGCAGCTTCAGGAATGTGGCCTACAGGCGGTGCCTGGGTTTGTCAGGATTTGTGGGAACGTTATTTGTACACTGGCGACAAAAAATATTTGGCAGAGATTTATCCGATAATGAAAGGTGCAGCACAGTTCTTTTTAGACTTTATGGTTGTCGACCCGAATACCAATTATTTGGTTGTAGTGCCTTCTTCTTCGCCTGAAAATGTGCATGCCGGCGAGGACGGAAAATCGACTATTGCTTCGGGAACGACAATGGATAACCAATTGGTTTTTGATTTGTTTACCAATGTGATGAAAGCTTCGGCTTTAGTTTCGCCTGATGCAGCTTTTATTAAAGAACTGAAAGAAGCTCTGGCTAAAATGCCTCCGATGAAAGTGGGAAAACACAATCAGCTACAGGAATGGCAGGAAGATTGGGATAATCCAAAAGACAATCACCGTCACGTTTCACATTTGTACGGCTTGTTTCCTAGTAACCAAATTTCGCCAATCAAAACACCTGAACTGTTTGAAGCAGCGAAACAATCGTTGATTTACAGAACCGATGAATCAACTGGTTGGTCAATGGGTTGGAAAGTGAATTTATGGGCTCGTTTATTAGACGGAAATCACGCTTACAAATTAATTCAGGATCAACTGCATTTGGTAACCGCAGATCAAAGAAAAGGTGGCGGAACTTATCCGAATATGTTGGACGCACACCAGCCATTTCAGATTGATGGGAATTTTGGTTGCACCGCCGGAATTGCCGAAATGCTGATGCAATCTCAGGAAGGAGCGATTCATTTATTGCCAGCTTTGCCAACCGTTTGGAAAAACGGCTCGATAAAAGGATTAGTAGCCCGTGGTGGATTTGTAATCGACATGGAATGGAAAAATAACAAAGTTTCGACTTTGAAAGTGTATTCAAAATTAAGAGGAAACTGCCGATTGAAACTGGAAAACACTTTGAAAGCTGAAAAAGGAATTACGCTTAAAAAAGCAAAAGGGAAAAACCCGAATCCGTTGTTTTATGATGTTGAGGTGAAGAAACCAATCATTTCTAAAGAAGCGAAATTGCCTAAAGTGCAATTGCCAAAGTACAATGAATACGATGTGGAGATGAAAGCGGGGGAAACCTATACATTTTACGGGAATTAATAATTCAACAGAATATTCCCCTCCATTGGAGGGGTGCCCGAAGGATGGGGTGGGAAAAAACACCCCGGCTTTCAGCCCCCCCTCTTAAAAAGAGGGGAATAATAAAATGAAAAAATAAATTAAAATGTTGACAAATTTTAAATACAAAATAATAGCTTTTACAGTTTTGGTTGCTTCATTAAGCAGTTGTAAATCGGGTGTGGGATATTCCTCAAAAGGAAAAGGAGCTGTGTTGAAATCCGATAATTTCAAACATTATGTGGATTATTTCAACACGATGGAAGACGAGAATCTGAAATTTGCGATTCCGAATGATAGTGCGTGGGCATGGATGGAAAAGAATATTCCGTTGTTCGAATGTCCGCAGCAAAATTTTGAGGAAATCTATTATTACCGTTGGTGGACGGCTCGAAAACACATCAAGAAAACGCCTCTTGGTTATGGAATTACCGAGTTTTTGGTCGATCGTTCCTATGCCGATAAATACAATTTAATTGCTTGTGCTGTTGGGCATCACATCAACGAATTTCGTTGGGTTCACGATCCAAAATACATTGAACAGGATGTGAAAATCTGGTACCGTGGCAATGATGGGAAACCGATGAACAAATTGTACAAATTCAGTAGCTGGACTGCCGATGCTTTGTACAATCGCTATTTGGTGAACAAAGATGAAAAATTCTTATTGGATATGTATCCGGATATGGTGACGGATTATGCCGTTTGGGAAAAAGACCGTCAGCGCAAGGATGGTTTGTTTTGGCAACACGATGTAAAGGACGGAATGGAAGAATCGCTGAGTGGCGGACGTAAAGTACAAAATGCACGCCCAACAATTAACAGCTATATGTACGGCAATGCGATGGCGATTTCGAAAATGGCCGAAATGAAAGGCGATAAAGAAGCGGAAGCCAAATTCAAAGCCAAAGCTGATGTCCTGAAACAATTGATAGAAACCAAATTGTGGAATAAGAAAAGTGAATTTTTCGAAACCTTTACTGAAAAAGATACTTTGGCGCAGGTGAGAGAAGCTATCGGATTTATTCCTTGGTATTTTAATTTGCCAGAGCAAAATAAAGGTTTTGAAAAAGCCTGGGAACAAATTAAGGATGAAAAAGGGTTTTCGGCTCCTTTTGGTTTGACAACAGCTGAAAGAAGAAGTCCACGTTTCAGGACTCACGGAACCGGAACCTGCGAATGGGACGGAGCGATCTGGCCTTTTGCTACTTCACAGACGTTGACGGCTCTGGCTAATGTTTTGAATAATTACAACCAAAACTTTGTTGCCAAAACCGATTATTTCAAACAGATGAATTTGTATGTTGAATCGCAATACTATCGTGGCCGACCTTATATTGGCGAGTATCTGGACGAAACGACAGGCTATTGGTTAATGGGAGACAGAGAGCGAAGCCGTTATTACAACCATTCGACTTTTAACGATTTGATGATTACAGGATTGGTGGGTTTACGCCCAAGAGCCGATGAAAAAATTGAAGTGAATCCGTTGATTCCACAAGAAAAATGGGATTGGTTCTGTCTGGATAATGTGTTATATCACGGAAATATTATTACGATTCTTTGGGACAAAACCGGAGAAAAATATGGTAAGGGAAAAGGTTTCAGAATTTTTAAAAATGGAAAGGAAATTGCTGTTTCTGAAAAATTAGAAAAATTAGTGATTGAATAGTAAATCTGCGAAGATCTGCGGAATCTGCGTGAAAAAATTAGCACGCAGATTTTAGCAGATTCGGCAGATTAAAAATGAATATAATTTATAGAAAAAGAACAAATACTTGAAAATTTTCAAGCCGTAGTAAATAAAAAACTATGAAAAAAATAATTCTACATACATTCCTTCTTATTGCATCACTCTGTTTTTCTTTGGCGCAAGCCCAAAATAAAATTAGTGTCACAAATTTGCAATGCGAAATGCTTAACAATCCGGAAGGAATTGATGTTTTGCAACCGCGTTTGAGCTGGCAAATAAAAGCAGATGTCAATGATGTAAAACAAACGGCCTATCAAATTTTGGTCGCTTCGACTTTGGAAAACCTGAACGCGAATAAAGCTGATTTATGGGATAGCGGGAAAGTAGCAAGTGATGAATCTGTCAATGTTATTTACAACGGAAAAAAACTTAGAGATAGAGATAATGCGTTTTGGAAAGTAATTGTTTTTACGAATAAAGGCGAAGTAAAATCTAATGAGAAAGCTCATTTCAGCATTGGGATTTTAACCTATGCCGACTGGAAATCGACACGCTGGATTGGTTATGAAAAATTGTCGAAAGATGATAGCATTTCTCAATATTCGAAATTATCAGCCCGTTATTTAAGAAAAGAAATTGATGTAAAAAAGCAGGTCAAAAATGCTAAAGTTTACATCATGGGAATGGGTTTGTATGAGTTGTATATCAACGGGAATAAAATTGGCGATCAGGTATTGGCTCCCGTTCCGACGGATTATACCAAAAACGTAAAATACAATGTTTTTGATGTGACTTCGCAATTGAAGGAAGGCAAAAATATGCTGGGAACGATTTTAGGAAACGGACGTTTTTTTGCAATGCGTCAGGATTACAAACCGTATAAAATCAAATCATTTGGTTTGCCAAAAATGGCTTTGCAGTTGTTTGTAGAATATACAGACGGAAGCAAAGAAGTCATCAGAACAGACGACACCTGGAAATTAACCACTGACGGACCGATTTTGTCCAACA
Source organism: Flavobacterium palustre (assembly GCF_014639535.1). Classification (GTDB taxonomy): domain Bacteria; phylum Bacteroidota; class Bacteroidia; order Flavobacteriales; family Flavobacteriaceae; genus Flavobacterium; species Flavobacterium palustre. The sequence goes on from NZ_BMGA01000001.1 coordinate 1,000,234, forward strand.
ACGAATACGACGGTGAAGAATACGATGCCCGCAAGGAAATGAAAGGCTGGGCAACGACTAATTTTGATGATAAAAATTGGGTAAATGCCAGATACGTGCAGGAACCGGGCGGTTTTTATGAAGCGCAGATGACACCGAATATGAAAATCAAAGGCGAAGTAAAACCGATTTCGATCAAGCAAACTGCCAAAGGAACTTATATTCTCGATATGGGTCAGAATATGGTAGGCTGGCTGCAACTGAAAGTCAAAGGAAAAAGTGGCGATCAGGTTACAATGAAATTTGCCGAATCCTTGCAGGCAGATGGTTCGCTGTACATTGCCAATTTGCGTGACGCCAAAACTACCGATGTGTACACGCTAAAAGGTGAAGGCGAAGAAGTCTGGGAACCACGTTTTATATTTCACGGTTTCCGATTTGTAGAAATTTCAGGTTTTCCGACCAAACCAACTTTAGAAAATTTTGTTGGGAAAGTGGTGTATGACGATATGAAAACCACGGGGACTTTTGAATCTTCGGATGCAACAATGAACCAGATTTTCAAAAATGCCTGGTGGGGCATTAGCGGAAATTACAAAGGAATGCCGATTGACTGTCCACAGCGAAACGAGCGTCAGCCTTGGTTGGGAGACAGGACAACAGGTGCTTATGGCGAAAGTTTTTTGTTCAATAACCAGACTTTGTATGCCAAATGGCTGGACGATATCAAATATTCCCAAACACAGGACGGGGGATTGCCCGATGTGGCACCGGCTTTCTGGCGTTATTACGGTGACAATGTGACCTGGCCGGGAACCTACATCACGGTGGGTGATATGTTGTACCAACAATTTGGCGATGCGGAAGTGATTAAAAAACAATACCCTACCATGAAAAAATGGATGGTGTATATGGAGGAAAATTATCTTCAAAATGATTTAATGGACAAGGACAAATACGGTGACTGGTGCGTTCCGCCGGAATCATTGGAATTGATTCGTTCCAAAGATCCTGCGCGTTTGACTGATGGTCAATTGTTGTCGAGCGCTTTCTATTATCAGCTGTTGGGCATTATGAAAAAGTTTGCCGTAATCGCAAAAGCCGATGCCGATATTGCCCATTATGATGATTTGGCAAGCAGAATCAAGAAAGCTTTCAATGCCAAATTTTTGAATACCGAGAAAAACTACTACGCTAACAATACCGTAACGGCAAACGTACTGCCTTTGGCTTTCGGGATGGTTCCTGAAAATTTAAAAGATAAAGTTTTCCAAAGTATGGTTCACGAAGTTGAAGTAACTAAGCAGGGTCATATTAGTACGGGTGTTATCGGAACGCAGTTTTTGATGCGAACGCTGACGAATTTTGGAAGAGGGGGTTTGGCTTATAAACTGGCTTCAAATAAAACCTATCCAAGTTGGGGTTTCATGGTCGAAAACGGTGCTACCACTATTTGGGAATTATGGAACGGAAATACTGCTGATCCATCGATGAATTCGCAAAACCACGTGATGCTTTTGGGCGATTTACTGATTTGGTACTATGAAAATATGGCGGGAATCAAGAGCAATCCTGAAACTCCGGGCTTCAAACAAATCATCATGAAACCTGATTTCAACGCTGGATTGACTTTTGTAAATGCGTCTTATGAATCAGTTCATGGATTGATAAAAAGTAATTGGAAAAAGGAAAAGAGTGGTTTAGAATGGAATATTACAATTCCGGCAAATACTACTGCTTTGGTGTATTTGCCAACAGCAGATTCTAAAAAAATCAGCGTCAATAAATCAAAATTAGATAAAACTTCGATTGCTCATAAAATGGAAGGAAACCAACATGTTTTAACCTTGCCATCAGGAAATTATACATTGAAAGTAAACTAGAAATACGAATTAATAAATACATAACATAAATAAAAATAATAATGAAAGGATTAAAAATAGCATTAATGCTGATTGGAATAATAACATTAGGAAGTTGCAGCGTTTCTTTAAAAAATAAAACCTGGAAAGAAGGCATCTTAGTAGATGAATTTATTTATGATAAAGCACCTTATCCTTCCTGTCATGCGGTAACTATTGTTGAAGCAACGAATGGTGATTTAGTAGCATCCTGGTTTGGAGGAACACACGAAAGACATCCGGATGTTTGTATTTATGTAGCTCGTAAACCAAAAGGAAGCGATAAATGGACGGAAGGAATTCAGGTTGCCGATGGTGTAATGAAAGAAGGACCAAGATTACCAACATGGAATCCGGTTCTCTACCAAATTCCGGGTGGCGATTTGATGTTGTTTTATAAAATTGGACCAAAACCATCCGAATGGTGGGGTATGCTAAGAAGATCTAAAGATGGTGGAAAAACCTGGTCAGAAGCAGAAAAAATGCCTGACGGCTTTTTAGGACCTATCAAAAACAAACCGGTTTTGTTAAGCAATGGAACATTATTGCTTCCATCAAGTATTGAAGGTGACGGATGGAGATTGCGTATGGAATCGACTCCTGATTTTGGAAAAACATGGGTTATGGGCGATACTTTATCAAGAGGAAAACAAAAAATCAATGCGATTCAACCAAGTATTTTATTCCACAAAGACGGAAGTATTCAGGCTATTGGAAGAACCAGAAATAGAGCTGTTTTTAGTACATTTTCTAAAGACAACGGAAAAACTTGGTCTGATTTAGAGTTAATTGGATTGCCGCAAAATAATTCAGGAACCGATGCGGTGACTTTGAAAAACGGAAAACACCTATTGGTTTACAATCACGTTTTGCCTCCGGGAACGGAAGCTAAAGGACCAAGAACACCATTGAACGTTTCAATTTCTAATGACGGAATCAATTGGAAAGCAGCATTGGTTTTAGAAGATTCGAAAATCAGTCAGTATTCGTATCCGTCAATGATTCAGTCTTCTGACGGAATGGTGCATGTAGTTTATACCTGGAGAAGAGAACGATTGAAATATGTAAAAATCGATCCAACAAAATTGAAAGCTATTCCTATCAAGAACGGAATCTGGCCTGGACAAGAAGGTGTTGAAGTAAAAGCGGTTAAGGCTGAGGAAGAGTAAAAAAAATTTGCCACAGATTATAGGATTAAAAAGGATTTTTTTTAATCTGCATAAATCATTATAAATCTGCGTGAAAAAAAAATAAGCACGCAGATTTTGCAGATAAAGCAGATTTCTAATTTGTGGAAATCCTTTAATCTGTGGCAAAAAAACGTAATAAATTATGAAGTCAATTAATTTTCTAAAGAACTTAATTATTGCGACGTTGGTTGTTTTTGCAGCAACGTTTACAAATTCAATTTCTGCTCAGTCATCAAAAAAGCAAAATTACAAAGTGGCAGTTTGCGACTGGATGATTTTAAAAAGACAGAAGTTGGGAGCATTTGAATTAGCGAGCCAACTGAATGCCGATGGAATTGAATTAGACATGGGAGGTCTAGGTAATCGTGAAACTTTTGACAGTAAATTAGCTAATCCTGTTGAGGTGAAGAAATTCAAGGATAAGTCTAAGGAATTTAATGTAGGGATTTCGTCTATTGCGATGTCTGGTTTTTACGGACAATCATTTGCGAAGCGTGAAACCGTAAAAAAAATGGTTCAGGATTGTATCGATGCCATGAAAACTATGAATGTAAAAGTGGCTTATTTGCCATTGGGAAATCAATGCGATTTGAAGAAAAATCCCGAATTGCGCCCTGTTATTATCGAACGTCTGCAATGGGCAGGAAAACAGGTAGCTAAAATAGGTGGTGTTATCGCTGTTGAAACCACGTTGGATGCCACCGCCGAAAAAGCATTTTTGAAAGAGGTAAACTGTAATCGCATTAAGAGTTCGTTCAATTTTTCCAATGCAATAGAAAATAGAAAAGACATTGCGACAGAATTACAAATTTTAGGAAAAAAGAATTTGGCTCAAATTCATGCATCGAACACCGATGGTTTTTGGCTACAGAATGACAAAAAGATAAATATGCCTAAAATCAAAGCTGCTTTGGATAAAATGAATTGGAAAGGCTGGTTGATTGTAGAGCGCTCTCGAGACACTACTGATGTACATAATGTAAAAGGGAATTACGGGGCAAATGTGGCCTATTTGAAGAAAATTTTTCAGAATTAAATTATTTAGCCACAGATTTTAAAGATTAAAAGGATTTCTATAATCTGTGAAAATCTTTAAAATCTGTGGCAAAAAATCAAGATTATAATTTGTGCTAATTTGTGCAATTTGTGGTCAAAAAATAAAAAATACAATGAAATATATAAGTTTACTTTTTTTAAGTTTTTACGTCTCTTTTGCAACGGCGCAAAGCCTTACGATTGTTCGTGATGCCAATGCACCCCGAGCGCAATTTGGAGCCGAAAAACTATCGGAAATAGCAAAAATAAAAGGATTCAAAGTAGTTTTTGCGGATAAAGCGCCTAAAAAATCAAAAGATAAAGTAATTGTCATTGGCGAAAAAGGAACTGATTTTTGGAAAGCCAATTCGAAAACAGCTAAAATCAACGATTCGAATCTGACTAAAAAAGAAGGTTTTCAAATCAGTACTCAAAAAAATACTATTTATGTAGAAGGAACCGATGCTACCGGAGCTTTGTACGGAGCATTAGAATTGGCTGACCGAATTAATACTTTGGGTGAAATCCCTTCAGAAATCAATATTCAGGACAGTCCGGAAATGGTGTTGAGAGGAACTTGTGTTGGGATTCAAAAACCAGTCTATCTTCCCGGAAGAGATGTTTACGAATATCCGTATACACCTGAGTCTTTTCCTTGGTTTTATGATAAATCGCTTTGGATAAAATACCTGGATATGATGGTTGATAACCGAATGAATTCTTTGTATTTATGGAACGGACATCCTTTTGCTTCTTTGGTAAAACTAAAAGATTATCCATTTGCTTTGGAAGTAAGTGAAGAAGATTTTAAAAAGAACGAAGAAATCTATAAATTCCTTACCGTAGAAGCCAATAAAAGAGGAATTTGGGTCATCCAGATGTTTTATAATATTCTTGTTTCCAAACCATTTGCGGAGCATTATAACATTAAAACACAGGATCGTTCCCGCCCGATTACTCCTGAAATTGCCGATTACACAAAAAAATCAATCACAGCATTTATTGAAAAATATCCAAACGTAGGTTTGTTGGTATGTTTAGGAGAAGCCATCAATACAGTTGAGGACGACGTAGAATGGTTTACCAAAACCATTATTCCGGGGGTTCAGGATGGTTTGAAAGCGATAGGAAAAACGAATGAACCGCCAATTATTGTTCGTGCTCATGATACAGATGCACCTTTGGTAATGGAAAAATCATTGCCGTTGTATAAAAATTTATACACCATGCACAAGTACAATGGGGAGTCATTAACAACTTATACGCCACGTGGTCCCTGGGGTGAAATCCATAAAAAGCTGAGTTCTTTGAATTCGGTTCACATTTCAAACGTACATATTCTGGCAAATTTGGAACCTTTCCGTTACGGTTCTCCGGATTTTATCCAGAAAACGGTTCAGGCTATGCACAACATTCACGGAGCTAATGCACTGCATTTGTATCCGCAGGCATCCTATTGGGATTGGCCTTATTCGGCAGATAAAACGAAATCGGGTGAGCGTTTATTAGAAATGGATCGCGACTGGATTTGGTACAAAGCCTGGGCAAGATATGCCTGGGACAGTAAAAGAGACAGAAAGGATGAGGTTAAATATTGGGATAATGATTTGGCAGCCAAATTTGGAACAGATGCAGAAGCAGCTAATAATATCTTAAAAGCATACGAAGAGGCAGGAGAAATCGCTCCAAAAACATTGAGACGTTTTGGAATTACTGAAGGAAATCGTCAAACGTTATTATTAGGGATGTTCGAAAGTCAATTAGTCAATCCGGCTAAATGGCGCGTGTACCCGGGATTCCATGAATCTTGCGGACCTGTAGGCGAATTGCTTTTGGAATACGCTAAAAAAGAATGGAACAAAGAACCACATGTGGGTGAATTGCCTACGCAAATTATTGCCGAAATTACAGAACACGGACGTTTAGCTGTTGAAGCGATTGATAAAGCAGAGGTGAAAGTAACCAAAGATAAAGAAGAATTCCTGCGTCTTAAAAACGATATGCACGCTTACAAAGCTTTTGCCGATTTCTTTTCAGAAAAAGTAAAAGCGGCTGTTTTAGTGTTGCGTTACAGTTATTCTAATGAAATAGCCGATTTGGATAAGGCATTGCCACATTTGGAAAAAAGTATTGAACACTATGAATCATTGGTGAATTTAACCAAAGATCATTATTGGTATGCCAATAGTATGCAAACCGCACAACGCCGTATTCCAATTGGAGGTGACGACGGAAACAATAAAACCTGGGCGGAATTATTACCGCATTACGAAAGGGAGTTGGCTAATTTCAAGAGAAATTTAGAACTTTTGAAAACATCAAAAGACGGTAAAATCGCAACTAAAGAAGGCAAACCGTGGAAAACAGCCGACGTGACTCTGTTGAGTGAAAACAAAGGAACTTATGCGGTGAAAAATGGAACAAAAGTATATGGAACACCAATTTCTGAATTGACAAAAGTAGCTCCTGAATTACAAAATCTCAAGGGAATTGCTTTTGACGAAACTTCTCAAAATGAAAAAGGAACGCATTTGAAATTTAAAAATACCAAAGCCGTAAAACTGGTGGTGGGTTATTTCAATTCGGATCAAAAAAGGTTTTTATTTCCGCCAAGTTTAGAAACAGATGCGGCTGGAAATGCTTATGGTCAGGCTGAGGTTGTTTTGGCGAGTGCAATGAATTTGAAAGAATTGCCACGAATTAATATTCATACTTACACCTTTCAGCCAGGAGAGCACAAACTGGATTTAGGCAAAGGAAGAGTGCTGATTTTAGGTTTTATCGATGCCAACCAAACTATTACAAGTCGTGATGTAGGTTTTATTGATGCAGGTGAAAAAGAAGCTGTAGATTGGTTGTTTTATTAAAATGAATTACGATATGTCACACTGAGCCTGTCGAAGTGTGATATTTGAAATAATAAAAATATTCCAACTTCAATGAACTTATATGCCTTCTATGGTTTAAAAAAAATGAAGAAATTACTATACATATTATTTTTAATTACCTCTTTTTCATGGGCGCAAACCCGTGAAGAAATTTCTTTGAATGCCAATTGGAAAACTACGATGGTGGATTCCAATCCAAGTTCAGAGCAGGATTTTGTGAATCATTCGGATGCCAATTGGAAGGATGTTAATGTGCCTCACAACTGGGATCAGTATGAGGGCTTTCGTCAAATGAAACATGGCAATTTGCACGGAACAGCCTGGTATTCTAAAAACTTAAAAATTGGAAAACAGCAGCAAGGGAAAAGATACTTTTTGTTTTTTGAAGGTGTGAACAGTTATGCCACGGTTTGGGTGAATGGAAAAGAAGTAGGGCAGCATAAAGGCGGCCGGACTACTTTTACCTTAGACATAACTGATGCGGTAAAATATGATGCGAACAACCGAATTGTGGTCAAAGCGGCTCATCCTGCTTTTATTTCCGATTTGCCTTGGGTCTGTGGTGGTTGTTCTGGCGAATGGGGATTTTCAGAAGGTTCACAACCAATGGGGATTTTCCGTCCGGTAACTTTAGTGATTACCAATGAGGTTCGTGTGGCTCCTTTTGGAGTTCATATTTGGAATGACAAATCAGTTAATAAGGAACAGGCCATTTTACATACGACCACTGAAATTCAAAATTACAGTCTGTCGGATAGAAACATTACGGTGATTAGTTCGCTTTTGGATAAAAACGGAAAAGAAGTAGCTTCGGCTAAGAATTCAGTTTTGCTTTCGGCAGCAACTAAAGAGATTCAGCAGACATTACCTAAGATTTCAAATCCTAATTTATGGTCGCCTGAAAGTCCGTATTTGTACAGCCTTTCGACTACTATTTTGGAAAAAAATAAGGTTGTAGATAAAATCACTACGCCTTATGGAATCCGTTGGGTTTCCTGGCCTATTGATAGAGCGGGAGATGACAAGCGATTTTTTATTAATGATCAAGCTGTATTTATCAATGGAACTTGCGAATACGAACACCAGATTGGTCAAAGTCATGCTTTTTCAGATACCCAAATCAAAGCCAGAATCGAACAAATCAAAGCGGCAGGATTCAATTCTTTTAGAGAAGCGCACCAACCGCACAATTTGAAATACCAGCAACTTTTAGACGAAAGTGGTATTTTGTTCTGGAGTCAGTTTTCGGCTCACGTTTGGTATGATACGCCTGAATTTAAAGCTAATTTCAAAACCTTATTGCGCGAATGGATTAAAGAAAGAAGAAATAATCCATCGGTAGTGTTGTGGGGATTGCAAAATGAAAGTACCATTCCGAAGGAATTTGCCGAAGAATGTACAAAGATTATTCGCGAAATGGATCCAACGGCTTCATCGCAGCGAAAAGTTACCACTTGCAACGGCGGTGAAGGAACCGACTGGAATGTGGTACAAAACTGGTCCGGAACTTATGGTGGAAATCCGTTTAATTATCATGTGGAGCTTTCAGAGCAATTACTGAATGGGGAATATGGTGCCTGGCGTTCGCACGATTTGCATACCGAAGGCGAATTTGACCAAAAAGGAATTCTGAGCGAAAACCGTTTTTCGCAATTAATGGAGATTAAAGTTCGCGAAGCTGAATCGGTAAAAGATAAGGTGGCGGGACAATTCAATTGGTTGTTCAGTTCGCATGAAAATCCGGGACGGGAACAAAATGGGGAAGGATTTAGAGCCATTGACCAGGTTGGACCGGTAAATTATAAAGGACTTTTCAGCATTTGGGGAGAGCCTTTGGATGCTTATTATATGTACCGCGCTAATTATGCGTCGAAGAAAACTAATCCGATGGTGTATATCGTTTCGCATACCTGGCCAAACCGTTGGGAGTCTGCCGGAATCAAAAACGGAATCGATGTGTATTCCAATTGTGATGAGGTTGAATTATTCAATGATGTCAATAATCAGTCTTTAGGGAAACTGAAAAATCCGGGAAGAGGGCAGCATTTTCAGTGGAATAATGTCAATATTGCTTACAATGTATTGTACGCCGTGGGTTATGTGGATGGGGAAAAAGTAGCTCAGGATTATATTGTGCTGAACAATCTGCCTGAAGCGCCTCATTTGAAATCGTTAAGTTCGAAAGAAGAGGTAGTTTGGTCAAAAGCCAATTACAATTACATCTACCGCGTGAATTGTGGTGGTGCTGATTTTAAAGATAAAGCAGGAAATTTATGGTTAGCCGATGTACATAAAACCGAAGCTAATACTTGGGGTTCTTTGTCCTGGACAGATAATTTTAAAAATGTACCGGCTTATTTTGCGAGTCAGCGCAGTACTTCTGACTTAGTGGATGGCACTCAAAATGATGCTTTATTTCAGAATTTCCGTTACGGAATGAATAAGTTAAAATACGAATTTCCTGTTCCTGATGGTGAATATTTGGTTGATTTGTATTTCTCTGAGCCTTGGTACGGAACCGGAGGCGGATTGGATTGCAAAGACTGGCGCGTTTTTGATGTGGCAATTAATGACCAAGTAGTTCTCAAAGATTTCGATATTTGGAATGAAGTTGGTTTTGCGAAAGCGGTAAAGAAAACCTTTGTGGTAAAAAGCAAAAACGGTCAGCTGGTGATTTCTTTTCCAAAAGTGACTTCTGGAGAAGGAATTATTTCGGCAATTGCCATTGCTTCCAAAGACAAATCGGTGAAAGGGGCAGCGCCTTCGCCAAAGAATATTCTGGATGTTACGGCAAATGTGTCATTTGAAATTGGTTCCTGGCTGAACCTGAATTCGAAACAATATTCAAATTCAGATGTAACGTTTACGCAATTACCAGCGAGTTTGTATGCTGCCGATTATATTCGTTTTGCAGATAAAAACAATACAACAGGTTCTTTTGTTTCGAAAGAAAATGCAACAGTATCAGTTTTGGTAGATTCGAATATAAAAGAAACTTTACCTTGGCTTGCTGATTATAAAAAAGCAGAAGCAACGGCTAAAAACAGCAAAGGAGTTGTTTTTTCTATTTTCGAAAAAGAAGTGAAAAAAGGTGAAAAAGTGTTTTTTGGTAATAAAGGCGATGGTACTGCTGCGTTTACTATTGTGGTAGTTCCAACATCGGATATGGGGAAAAATAAGGATGACCGTCCTTCGTTAAAACTGGAAGCCGAAGCCGCAAAAACAAAGGGAGACGGAATTGTAAAAGGCAATTTCAAATCCAGCGATTATGTTGAATTTACCAAAAGTAATCCAAACAGCATCGAATTTGAAGTCAATCCGGGCGTTGCCAATGTGTATTTAATGCGTTTTAGATACATGAACATGAATATCGAACCGATAAAAGTAAAGCTGATTATTGAGGATGCTTACGGAATCCTGTTGCGAAATGATGTGATAGAATTTCCGGCGCCAACCGAAAAATGGAAGCTTTTAAATACCACTTCGGGAGGTTATATCAATGCAGGAAAATATAAAGTCAGAATCGAATCGGACAACATGAAAGGATTGCGTTTGGAGTCTTTTGAGTTTCAATAAAATTAAATCGACCGCAAATTCGCAAATTATTAATCGAAAGACGAAATATTAAATTTGCGAATTTGCGGTAAAAAATAGATATATGAATTTAGATAAAAGTGTTTTACAAAAAGGAGGAATAGCAATTGTGTTGTTGTTCCTGGTTGCCTGTGCGTCAACAAAAAAAGAAAGCCGAATAGTTACCGATTTCAATCCGGATTGGAATTTTAAATTGGGTGATTATCCCACCGCTATACAGGCTGATTTCAATGCTAATGATTGGCGTGCATTAGACTTGCCGCATGATTGGAGTATTGAAGGTACTTTCGATAAAGACAGTAAAACCAAACAGGCGCAGGGATTTTTACCGGCAGGAAAAGGCTGGTACCGCAAAGTGTTTACATTGCCTGAAAATTTTTCAAACAAATCGATTTCGGTTGAATTTGACGGTGTTTTCAAAAACAGCGAAGTATTTATCAACGGACATTCATTGGGAATTAGACCAAACGGATACATTTCATTTGCCTACGAATTAACTCCTTATCTACATTTTGGAACTCAGAAAAACATCATCGCTGTAAAAGTTGATAACGATGCACAACCCAATTCAAGATGGTACACCGGTTCCGGGATTTACAGAAATGTACGATTGGTGGCAAGCGAAAAACTGCACGTAGCTCAATGGGGAACGTATGTAACTACGCGTGGAATCACCAAAGAAAAAGCTATTGTTGATATTGGTGTTGACGTGAAAAATGGTTTGGGTATCAATAAACTTTTTAAGTTAGTCTCGACAATTTTAGATAAAAATAATGTTGAAGTTGCAAAAGCAATCTCTGATGGAAATATCCCAGCAAATTCAATTTTACAAGTTAAACAAAACACTAAGATAGAAAACCCAATTCTTTGGAATACTGAGAATCCGTATTTATACAAGATTGTAACAAAGGTTTATGATGGTTCGACTGTAGTTGATACTTATGAAACACCGCTTGGAGTTCGTTATTTCAATTTCGATGCCGAAAAAGGCTTTTCATTAAACGGAAAACCAACGAAAATATTAGGCGTTTGTCTGCATCACGACAATGGTGCTTTGGGAGCGGTGGAGAACATTCACGCTATCAGAAGAAAATTGACTTTGCTGAAAGAAATGGGTACGAATGCCATCCGAATGTCTCATAATCCGCATTCATTGGAGATGATGAAACTATGCGACGAAATGGGTTTTATTGTTCAGGATGAATTTACTGATGTCTGGAAAAAGAAAAAAGTAACCAACGATTACCACAAAGATTGGGATGCGTGGCACAAACAGGATCTTGAAGATTTCATCAAAAGAGACCGTAACCATCCATCGGTGATGATGTGGAGTATTGGTAACGAAATTCGTGAGCAGTTTGACAGTACCGGTGTTCGTATTGCCAGAGAATTAGCTCAAATTGTAAAATCCTTAGACAAAACCAGACCGGTAACTTCGGCTTTAACAGAGAATGAGCCACAGAAGAATTTTATCTATCAATCGGGAGCTTTAGATCTTTTAGGGTTTAATTACAAACATGCCGATTATGCTACATTTCCGGAGCGTTTTAAAGGGCAAAAAATCGTTGCTTCCGAGAGTGTTTCGGCTTATGCAACGCGCGGACATTATGATATGCCAACCGATGAAATTAGATTTTGGCCCAAAAAATACGGAGAAACCTTTGACGGGAATTCTGATTTAACGGTTACGGCTTATGATAATATCGCTTCTTATTGGGGAACAACGCATGAGGAAAACTGGAAAGCAGCAAAAAAATATGATTTTATAGCGGGAACATTCGTTTGGACCGGTTTTGATTACATTGGCGAACCGGATCCGTATCCTTATCCGGCGCGCAGTTCGTATTTTGGGATTGTAGATTTAGCAGGTTTCCCGAAAGATGTGTATTATATGTACCAAAGCGAATGGAGCGATAAGAATGTGTTGCATTTATTGCCACATTGGAACTGGAAAGCAGGACAGCTAATTGATGTTTGGGCGTATTACAACAATGCAGATGAGGTAGAATTATTCCTAAACGGAAAATCATTAGGTTCGAAATCTAAAAAAGGAGACGAATTGCATATTGCGTGGAAAGTGCCTTTTGAAGCAGGAACGCTAAAAGCCGTTTCCAGAAAAGCAGGTACAATAGTGAAGGAAACTGAAATTCATACCGCAGGCGAAGCAGCAAAAATTAATTTAAAAGTAGATAAAACTGCAATTAAAAATGATGGTTACGATTTGGCTTACGTTACAGTTTCTTTACAGGATAAAGACGGAAACGCTTTGCCTACTGCCGATAACCTAATTAATTTTAAAGTTTCCGGTGGAGCTAAAATTGTAGGAGTGGACAATGGTTACCAGGCCAGTTTGGAACCTTTCAAAGCTGATTATCGCAAATTATACAATGGAAAATGCTTAGTAATTTTACAATCCAATAAAAAAGCAGAGAACATAACATTGGAAGCTACCACAGCAGGGAATATCAGTTTAGGAACTGTGACTATTAAAGTGGAGTAATCTTTCTCAATTTACTTAATTTTTAAAAGCACGGATTTATGTTCGTGCTTTTTTGTTAGAGTTAAGAAGAGAATAACCGCAAACTTGTCATTCCGAGGTGCGAGGAATCTCATTATTTATTCTCGTCATGAGATTCCTCCTTCGTCGGAATGACACACTGCTTGTTTTTTTGTGCAAATAGCTGTTTTTCAATCTATTTAAATCTTAATATTTCTAAACCCCTGATTTTTTGAGAACTATTTTATACTTTTGCAGCCTGATTCCGGAAAATGAGGAATTAAGGTAAAGGTATGATGAAAAAGAAAGTTGAAATTCTGGCTCCGGCTAAGAATCTGGTTCAGGGAATTGCCGCTATCAATGCGGGTGCAGATGCTGTATATATTGGAGCACCACATTATGGAGCGCGTACCAATGCAACCAATTCTGTTGAAGATATTGCCGAAATGGTGAAATATGCCCATTTGTTTAAGGCTCAGGTTTTTGTGGTGATCAATACCATTTTATACGACAACGAATTAGAAGATTGTAAAAAGTTAATCTATCAATTATACGATATTGGTGTCGATGCGCTGATTGTGCAGGACATGGCCATTATGGAAATGGATTTGCCACCGATTGTTATTCACGCCAGTACACAAGCGAATAACCGTGAACCAAAACACGTAAAATTCCTGAAAGATGTAGGGATGCAACGTGTGGTTTTGGCCAGAGAATTGAATTTGGATCAGGTGAGAGATATTGCCGCAGCTACTGATGTAGAATTGGAATTCTTCGTTTCGGGGGCGCTTTGCGTTTCTTTTAGCGGGAATTGTTATATGAGTATTGCCGGAGGAGAACGCAGTGCTAACCGCGGTTCTTGTGCGCAAAACTGTCGTTTGCCGTATAACCTGATTGATGGAAACGGAACGACTTTGTTGACCGAAAGTCATTTGCTTTCGATTAAAGATTTGGACTTAAGTGACCAATTGCCTAATTTGATTGAGGCGGGAATTACTTCGTTTAAAATTGAAGGGCGATTAAAAGATATTGTTTACGTAAAAAATAACACTTCGTTTTTAAGAAAAAAACTCGATGCTTTCTTAGAAAATAATGATTCGTTCCAAAAAGCTTCTTCTGGAAGAACTTTCTATAATTTCGAACCGGAAATGGACAGAAGTTTTAATAGAGGCTATACTGATTATTTTGTAAATCAGCGAAAAGAGAAAATCGGGAACTGGGAAAGTCCAAAATCACAAGGACAGCACATTGGTAAAGTAACCGAAATCAAAGCCAATGGTTATGTAATTGAAAATTTCGAAAAGCTGAACAACGGTGACGGATTGTATTTTATCAATGCTGAAGGTATTGCTGATGGGGTACAAATTAACATTATCGTCAATGATATTGTAGTGCCAAATACATTCAAAAATATTCCGGTAGGAACGATGATTTATCGTAATTCGGATGCGGAATTCAACCGAATTGTTGAAAAAGAAAATGCTGCAGTTAGAAAGATTGGAGTTGAAATGCGATTTGTTGAAACTGCTGAAGGTTTCCAATTGATTGTTAACGATGAAGACGGACACCAAAGCGTGGCGACTTTAGTTACCGAAAAAGAAATGGCTAAAAGCGAGGAGTCTGTAATTCCGAATATTTCGAAAAACTTAGCCAAAACAGGAAATACACCTTTTATTGTGGATGCTATCGAAGTGGAATTTTCTAAGAATTGGTTTTTACCAATTTCGAAAGTAAATGAAGTTAGAAGAATTGCTTTGGAACAATTGATTGATATTCGAATCAACGAATACCACCGAGAAGAATTCCAAATCGTGCCGACAGATCATCCTTATCCAACCGAAAAATTAGATTTTACTTTTAATGTTTCGAATAAATTGGCTCGTGCTTTTTATAAAAGACACGGCGTAACCGAGATTGAAAAAGCATTCGAATTGCAATGGGATCCGGGGAAAGCACGTGTGATGACGACTAAATATTGCGTGAAATATGAGTTGGGCAAATGTGCCCGTTTCCAACGTGAAACCATGGGAGAAAAAGTGGCTGAACCGCTAACACTGAAACACGGAGAAAACGAATACAAACTGAAATTCAACTGCAAACCTTGTGAGATGGAAATTTGGGAAAAAGACGCCGAATTTGAAATTATCGATCAGGACGAACAATTGGATTATGTGAAAAGAAGATAATACTCTTAGTTTGTGTCAGGCTGAGCTTGTCGAAGCCATAACAAAAAGTATTGTAAACTTATAAAAGCCGCTATATTGCGGCTTTTTTTGTTGTGAATTTTACAGAAAATATAACTAACTTGAATTGTTTCAATAGTTTATTGTTGTTCTTTTTTTATTGTTCCATACCATTCGGTAATACACGGATACATAAAAGCTGCCGTTTTTTGGATGGGATAGTAAAAAGTTGATTGGTCCAATGTTTCTTTTTTAGCAAAAAAATGATTGTAATTTATTTTTTCGAAAACAGAAAAAACAATTCCAACGATTAATACTGTTTTGAGGGTTCGGAATAACCCGCCGCCTAGTTTGTTTATCCATCCTAAAAAAGCAAAATCCACTATTCCGGTAAGTATTTTTGCTAGAAAGTGAATGCCAATTACAACTAAAATAAAAGTAAGTATAAAGGCAGTAACCTGAATAGTGTTAGGATTCCAATGTACAAATCCCGAAAGAATGTCTTTCGTAATAACCGAGAATTTTACGGCTAAATAAACACCGAAAAGTAAGGAGAAAAATGATGCGATTTCAATAAAAAGACCGTTTACCGTTCCTTTGTATAAGGCAAATGCCAATAAAGCGCCCAAAATAATATCTAAAAAACCCATAATAAAATAGAAAATAATAAAGAGCAAAGATAAAAGAATTATGTTGGTATCTTTGCCCTAAAATCTTAGAGTTAAGATTTTAGACTTTAGATTGAAAATTCTAAATCTAAAATCAGAAATCTAAAATCAGAAATCTAAAAAAAATGTCAAGAGACACACAACTTAAAGAGCGCTGGGAAAAGCTCGTCGATATACTTTCTAATCAGTTTTCGCAGGGCGAAGATTTGGATTTGGATGCCATTATTTTTCTAATTGGAGTTCAGGAATTGGGTCAGGTACATCGTGAATATAAAAAAGACGAAAAGCTAAACCTGATGCACATTGCCATTTGTCGCTTGTTAGAGCCTTATGGTTTTTATGAATTCGACTTTTTTGATGAAGAAGGTTGGCCACATTACAAAGTAAAAGAAGCATTACCGTCTTTAAAAGCAGGAGAACAAACCGTTTTGATGAAAGAGGCAATAGTGAGTTATTTTATCGAAAAAGAACTTATTGATTGATGATTGCAGAGTAACGATTTTAGATTTTAGATTTGCTTTAAAAACTCATAACTCATAACTCATAACTCACAACTTTTACTTAAATTTGCACTCTCAATTATTGGACGAAAATGATAGATAAGATAAAAGAATATATTGGTGAAGCACAAGCTTTTTCAACTCAGGATACTGCCGAATTAGAATCATTTAGAATTAAATTTTTAGGAAGTAAAGGAATTCTAAAAGAATTTTTTGCTGAATTTAAGAATGTGCCTAATGAGCAAAAGAAAGAATTTGGTCAGGTAATTAACCTGCTGAAAACTTCAGCTGAGGATAAGGTAAAATCCATTCAGGAAGCTTTAGAAAGCAAGGAAGAATCCAAAGGGATTTATGGCGATTTGACCCGTACTGCCGAGCCGGTAACTATTGGTTCACGTCATCCGATTTCGATTGTGAAAAACCAAATTATTGATATTTTTTCTACCATTGGATTCAATGTTTCTGAAGGTCCGGAAATTGAGGATGACTGGCATAACTTTACTGCGTTGAACCTGCCAGAATACCATCCGGCGCGTGATATGCAGGATACTTTTTTCATTCAGACAAATCCTGATATTTTGTTGCGTACGCATACTTCGTCGGTGCAGGTGCGTTATATGGAAAACAATAAACCGCCTATTCGAACGATTTCTCCGGGACGCGTTTTCCGTAATGAAGCCGTTTCTTCACGTTCGCACTGTATTTTTCACCAAGTGGAAGGTTTGTATATTGACAAAGAGGTTTCTTTCGCTGATTTGAAACAAACCTTATTGTATTTCACTAAAGAGATGTTCGGGAAATCTAAAATCCGTTTGCGTCCTTCTTATTTCCCATTTACGGAGCCAAGTGCCGAAATTGATATTTACTGGGGATTAAAAACCGAAACCGATTACAGAATTACCAAAGGAACCGGTTGGTTAGAAATTGGTGGTTGCGGAATGGTAGATCCAAATGTTTTGAAAAACTGCGGCATCAATCCTGACGAATACAACGGTTTTGCTTTTGGAATGGGAGTAGAGCGTATTGCGATGTTGTTGTACCAAATAGGTGATATCCGTATGTTTTATGAAAACGATGTACGTTTCTTAGAGCAGTTTAAATCGATAATATAATCCTCCCCAATCCCTCCAAAGGAGGGGCAACGAGGTAGAATATTGGAATAAATAATTTTAATAAATCTTTCAACTTTGTCAATGTTTTAAACGTTGACAAAGTTTTTTACTATCATGAAAAAAGATATTACAATCCCCGAAGTAGAAAACGTATTTATTGCCGCTGTTCAGGAATGGAGCGACGATTTTATGGAGAAAGTGTGGTATGCTTATTTAGTTAACGACAGTGATTTCAATATCGAAAGTGCGATGGTGGTTTCTAAAGCTTTTGGAACTATCGATGGCGAAATGAGAAAAACTTCTATTCTGCGTCATGCTTTTGTGGAAGTTCCGGCCGTTTCAGTGATAAAAATAGAAATGATTGAAAAAAGTCTTTTGGCTTTGAATAACGAATTCATGCTGACTTATTTCATTGGAAACACATTATACGACAAGAAATTTATTTTTAAAGCCAATTCCATTAATGAAAATAACACTGAAGAAGTGCCTATTTTGTTTGTGGATGGAGTAATCGTTCGATAAGCTTTTAGCTAAAAAATATTTACCGCAAATTCGCAAATTATAAATGCGAATTTGCGGTTTTTTTATTTGATAAATAACCGTTTTAAATCACATATTATAGATTTTTGTTATTAATATTTTTTTTTAATAAAAAATATCTATATTTGTAATAACTAATAAAAAGAGGTTATGATAGAATATAGTTTTAAGTCAGATTCCAATTATACAACTCAAAAAATCGCAGAATTTATAAATTTGATTGAGCCAAAAATAAATTATGAAATTGAAGATAGTCATTTTGGAAAAATAATAAGTTGTAAATTTGAAGATGAAACGGAAAGAGATTCATTTATTCTTACTTTAAGTAATTCACTTAATATTTCAGAAGAAGGAAGGTTTTTAGAGTAGAAGCTCAGATTTACCACAAGGTTTGCACAGACAGTCCCGAAGTTTTGGGATGTATTTTAAGGCTCGTAAAGATTGTTAAAACAAACTCTCACTATGTGCAAAAGACGTCATTAAGTAATAAATGCACACAGTTTTGTCATTCCGACGAAGGAGGAATCTCAGCAAAGTAATTAACCCAAAGATCAGTTATGCAATTTCAGGAAGGTTATCACACCTATTATATATACATTATTACAAATAAAGCTAAGACGGTTTTTTATACGGGTGTGACAAATCATCTGAAAATTAGATTGCAGCAACATAAAGACAACATAGAATTCGACAATAAAACTTTTGCTTCAAAATACCATGTTCATTATTTATTGTACTTTGAAAAATTTACC
The DNA here is from genome assembly GCF_014639535.1 of Flavobacterium palustre. Lineage (GTDB taxonomy): Bacteria > Bacteroidota > Bacteroidia > Flavobacteriales > Flavobacteriaceae > Flavobacterium > Flavobacterium palustre. Next base: position 1,019,073 of record NZ_BMGA01000001.1, read on the forward strand.
TGGATTCAAGAAGCAATAGCCAGAGAAAAAGAAATTAAAGGTTGGCGTAGAGAGAAAAAGATGGATTTAATAAAAACAATCAATCCTGATTTAGAGTTTCTTAATTATCTATTTGTATAAACTTTGATTGTGGAGATTCCTCCTTCGTCGGAATGACAAGTTGTGGGTTAACTGATTTAGAAGTAGAAAAAGAATTGGGTTTGTTATTAAAAAACAATAACCGCAAACTCACATTTAAAATTTGCGGTTACTCTCGTTATGTGATTGCTTCGTTCCGATAGCTATCGGAACGAAGCAATGACATTAATCCAGTTTCTCAGTCAGTTTTTTAAATACGGTTCTGGCGTTTTTACCTTGGTACAAAATTTCATGAACGGCGTCTATAATTGGCGTTTTGGCACCATAACCCTGATTAAGTTTGTAAGCACTTTTAGCGGCATAATAACCTTCGGCAACCATACTCATCTCCATCATCGCACTTTTTACGGTGTAACCTTTCCCAATCATATTTCCGAACATTCTGTTTCTTGAAAAAACAGAATATCCTGTCACCAACAAATCCCCCAGATAAGCTGAATCATTGATGTTGCGTTTCATCTTGTGGACTTTTCGGATGAATTTCTTCATTTCGCGAATCGCGTTACTCATCAACACTGATTGGAAATTATCGCCATAGCCTAAACCATGAGCAATTCCGGCTGCAATGGCGTAAATGTTTTTCAGCATCGCAGCATATTCAGTCCCGATAATGTCATCGGTAATTTTTGTTTTGATGTAGTTCCCAGCAAGATTTTTAGCTACAATTTTTGCTTTTTCGGCGTCGCCACAAGCAATCGTCAGATAAGACAAACGCTCTAAAGCGACTTCTTCGGCGTGGCAGGGACCGGTGATTACGCCAATATTGTAATAAGGAATGTCGTATTGAAAATGAAAATGTTCACCCACAATTAAACTTGTTTCCGGAACAATTCCTTTAATGGCAGAGAAAATGATTTTATCTTTTAGCGAAACGGTCAGTTTTTGTAATTCGGCGTCTAAAAAGGCAGAAGGAATCGCAAAAATGATGTAGTCAGCATAGGCAACAGCCTCGTTGATATCGTTAGTTAGTTTGAGTTTTTTGGTGTCAAATTCTACAGAGCTGATGTAGTTTGGGTTGTGTTTGTGGTTTTTTAAGTGCTCAATTGCCGATTCATTACGCATATACCAGGAAACTTCATCAAGATTTCCACAAAGCATTTTTGTAATAGCCGTTGCCCAGCTTCCACCGCCAATTACTGCAAACTTTATATTTTGATTCATTTTTTTAAAAATTTAATCAAAAGTACTTAAAAATCCAGTAATGAAGAAAGGCTTATTGATTTAGTCTGAAATTGGGCAAAAAATATTTTAAATTTTTTAAGTGTATCACACAATAAAAAAGAGATGTTTGGAGTTCTAACTTTTTATGTATTAGGAATTTGTGTTTTTTAATATAGTTAGAATTAGTTAATTTAGTTTTGGTGTTATTTAAAAAGGCGTCTAAGAATAGAATTCGAGACGCCTTTTTTGTTATTTAGTAGAAACGAGTTGTTTAGTAACTCATTTCTACAATTGCTTTTAGCTTTTCAAGCGTAATATTTTGTCTTTCTCCCATAGCTTTCCAGCCTCTTTCGTCAAAACGGTTCACGATAAAATCGGCTGTTTTGTTGTAGTTTTCGGTGTATTGTGACAATTTAGTGTCGATTCCCATGGTGTGGAAAAATGCCACGGTTTTGTTGATGGCTTCGTTGGCAATTTCGTCAACCGTTCCTTCCAAATTAAAAATACGTTTTCCGTATTGCGCTAATTTTTCTTTTTTGGTTTCGAATAAAACCCGGTACAAATTAGGGCCAATAATAGCCAATGTTCGGGCGTGATCAATTCCGTACAAAGCTGTTAATTCATGACCAATCATGTGGGTTGCCCAGTCAGTTGGAACTCCTTTTGCGATTAATCCGTTTAAAGCCATCGTACAGCTCCACATGAAGTTGGAAGCCAGGGCATAATCGGAAGGATTTTCAACCACTTTTGGACCAACTTCGATCAGTGTTTGTAAAATTCCTTCGGCAATTCGATCCTGTAAATAACCGTCGTGCGGATAGGTCAAATATTGCTCCATAACGTGGGTAAAAGCATCTACAACTCCGTTTTGCAATTGTCTTTTTGGTAAAGATTCAATAACTGTGGGGTCACAAATCGAGAATTGCGGGAATAAAGCACTTCCACCTGAAGCTAATTTTTCTTGAGTAGCCTCAATTGTAACCACATATCCGGAATTCATTTCGCTTCCCGTTGCAGGAAGTGTTAGAATTGTTCCAAAAGGCATCGCATTTTCTTTTATCAGAATATGTTTTTGCAAAATATCAATTGGATTTCCATCAAAATTAACTGCTGCCGAAATGAATTTCACGCCGTCAATTACTGATCCGCCACCAACAGCCAGAATAAAATTGATGTTTTCAGTTTTTATAATTTCAACCGCTTTCATCAGAGTTTCAAAATGCGGATTAGGTTCAATACCTCCAAATTCCACAATTTCAAAACCTTTTAAGTTGTCGATTACTTGTTGGTGAATTCCGTTTTTGAAAATGCTTCCGCCACCGTAAGCCAATAATATTTTAGCACCTTGCGGAACTAATTCGGATAGTTTATTGATTTGTCCTTTACCAAAAACTAATTTAGTTGGGTTGTATAATTCGAAGTTTAACATCTTATTTTTGAGTGTTTAATTGTTGTAATAATTTTTGTGCTACCAGTTTGGATGAAGCCGGATTTTGACCGGTGATTAACAATCCGTCTTCGACAGCATACGGCTGCCAGTTTTCGGTTTTAGAATAAATACCACCGTGTGCCTGAAGTACTTCTTCCAGTAAAAAAGGAACGACATTAGTCAATCCTACCGCAGCTTCTTCGGTGTTTGAAAAGCCGGTCAGTTTTTTTCCTTTGACTAAATATTCCTCGTTTATTTTTACATCTTTTAGTACCGCGGGAGCGTGACAAACAAAAGCAATCGGTTTGTTATGATTGTAGAAGGATGCAATCAATGCAATCGAATTTCTGTCTTTTGTCAAATCCCATAATGGTCCGTGTCCGCCAGGGTAGAAAACAGCGTCGTAATCAGACTCTTTAACATTAGCTAATTTTAGCGTATGTTTTAATTTATTTAATAACGCAGTGTCGGCATCAAATCTTTTAGTGTCTTCAGTAGCCGATGCAGGATCAGCACTTCTTGGGTCAATTGGCGGTTGTCCGCCCAGCGGAGTCGCAATGTCAATTTGAATTCCTTTATCGGCTAATTCATAATATGGGGCAGCCAATTCTTCGGTCCAAAATCCGGTTTTTTCTCCTGTGTTTCCTAGTTTATCGTGACTGGTAACTACAAATAATACTTTTTTTTGAGCTGAAACAGAACTGTTCAATACGGTGAATGCTACAATTGCAAGTAATGCTATTTTTTTCATAAGATTAATTTTTAGGCGAATTTACAACCAAAGTGATATTTGTAAAAATAAATTAAACTATGTTTGTGATAAAAATATTTATATCATGGTTAATCTGGAATGGTACAGAACTTTTAAATCAGTGTATAAAAATGGTAATTTTTCAGTGGCTGCCAAAGAATTGTTCATCAGTCAGCCAGCAGTTAGTCAGCAAATTTCTATGCTGGAAGCTCATGTGGGTTATAAATTATTTAATCGAAAATCAAAAGGAGTTGAAGCGACAGAATATGCCAAGTTACTCAACAATTTAATTATTGACGCATTGGATCGTTTGGAAAATGTTGAAAATGGATTTAGGTCTAAAGTTCAGAATTCGAATCGATTAATATCTATTGGTATTTCAAAGAATCTTTTTAACAGTTTGGGTAATGGCTTAATTTCAAAGTTTGATTTTATAGATTTTACATTCTCTGAAAATGAAATGCTTTTTGAATTGATAGATTCTAAAAAACTTGATTTTGCCATTGTTTCTAAGCGATTTGATACTTTCGATACGGTTTATGAACTAGTTGGGAAAATGAAATTAGTTATGATGACTTCCGTCCAACAGGACATAACAGAATTCAATCAGAAATTGCATTCTAATGACCTCATTGAAATAGAGCAGTGGTTAAATGAGCAAAAATGGTACAGTCATGATGCAAGAATACCACACATAAAATCCTTTTGGTTACACGCATTTAATAAAAAAAGACCCTCGATGATACCTAATTATATTATTCCTTCAGCCTACGAAATGCTTGAAATACTGTCAAAAAATTCAGGTGTTGCAATAACCTGGAATTGTAATGCTAAACAGTTTATTAAAGAAAATAAATTAAAATTGTTATGGGAAAATGATAAGATGCCGGAAGTTGATGTTTTTTTATTAACAGCTAAAAATAATAATCTGAACGCTTTTTTTGAGATAATTTCTCAAGAATTAAAAGAAGTATTAAGCTAGTTTACTTTTTATAAAACAAATTATGGTCAATATATGCCCAAACTTTAGAGGGAACCAAAGGGCGGATATTTTTACCTAACTTGATGTTTTCCCGAATAAAAGTCGAAGAAATTTCTACCACAGGAGCGTCAATAAGGTGAATTTTGGGATGATTTTTGTCCCCAAAAGTCGGGACTAAATTCTCTTCTTCTGTTGAAATTCGTGGATAAACGTAAATTTCGTGATGTGCCAGAATGGTTTCGTAGTTTTTCCATTTATGCAATGATTTCAGATTGTCTTCGCCCATGATCAAAGAGAATTCATGATGCGGATATTTTTCCTCCAGATGCACTAAAGTAGTTACGGTATAATTGGGTTGCGGCAGTTTGAATTCAATATCGGATGGTTTGATTTTAGGATAATCCTCTGTGGCGAGATACACCATTTGCAGGCGATGGTAATCATCAAGCAAAGTACTTTTCTTCTTCAACGGATTGTGTGGCGTAACCACCATCCACACCTGATCCAGGTTAGTATGCTCCGCCATGTGATTAGCAATAATCAAATGCCCAATATGAATGGGGTTAAAAGTGCCAAAATACAGTCCGATTTTCATATCATTTTGTTTCGCAAAGATTCGCAAAGATTTTCAGGAAGATTCACAAAATTTTTTGTGTATCTCTGTGTTTCTCTTAGCGAATCTTTGTGTAATAACTCTATTTGTTTACAAAATCACTCACTAATTGAGTTGCTTCTTTCAAAGCCACTTCCAAATCATAATTTTTAATAATGACATCAAATTGCGGAGCGGTAGCCAGTTCTACGTGCGCTTTGGCAATACGCATATTGATTTTGTCTTCGCTTTCGGTAGAGCGTTCTTTCAAACGTCTTTTGAGTTCGTCAACACTTGGTGGTTTTACAAAAACGGCCAAAGTTTCTTCCGGGAATTTGTGTTTGATACGCAATCCTCCGGCAACATCAATGTCAAAAATTACGTTTTTACCCAAAGCCCAGATGCGTTCTACTTCGCTTTTTAAAGTTCCGTAAAAGTTATCTCTGTAAACCTCTTCCCATTCTACAAAATCTTCGTGTTTGATATGGTTTTTAAATTCTTCCAAAGAGATAAAATAATAATCCTTGCCATTTACTTCTTCACCTCTGGCTGCGCGTGTTGCAGCCGAAATTGAAAACTCCAGATTTAAGTCTGGCTGTTTCAATAAATGCCTAACTATAGTTGTTTTTCCCGAACCTGACGGCGCTGAGAATACGATTAATTTTCCTTTTTTCATTGTCTGCTGAATAATTGAGTTCAGTTTTTTTGCCACTACTTCACGAATGATTTTTTCAATAATAAAACCAAATTGATTTTAATTCGTGTATTCGTGGCTATATATTACAACACGTTTAAAACCTGTTCTTTAATTTTTTCTAATTCGTCTTTCATCATAACGACTAATTTTTGCATTTGTGCGTGATTGGATTTTGATCCCATGGTATTGATTTCACGTCCCATTTCCTGAGTGATGAAACCTAATTTTCTACCATTGGCTTCCGTTCCTTTTATGGTTTCCAGGAAATAATCCAAATGGTTAGTCAAACGCACTTTTTCTTCGGTGATATCTAATTTTTCAAGATAATAGATTAATTCCTGCTCAAAACGGTTTTCGTCAACGTTTACTTTTAATTCGTCTATAGCAGTTTGCAAACGGTCTTTGATGTTTTGAACACGTTCCGGATCAAGAGCCAGAGCATCATTCATATATTGACGAATATTGCTGATTCGCAACTGAAATTCTTTTTCAAGAGAAACACCTTCGTCTTTTCTAAAAGAAAGAATGTTGTTCAAACTCTCGTTGATAACTTCTTTTATCTGATTCCATTCGTTTTCGTCAATTTCTTCTCTTTCTACTTTCATGGTATCGGGCATACGCACGGCCATTTTCATCAATTCGGTTTCATCGGCATTGGCATAGACTTCTCTTAATTGACTGATGTAAGCTTTTACGATTGGGACATTGACTTTCGTCGAAGTTTGCTCGGCAGTACTTTCGATAAAAATAGAAAAATCTACTTTTCCTCTTTCTAATGTTGCCGAAATTTGTGTACGCAATCCCAGTTCCATTTCGCGGTAAAGCGAAGGCATTCGCACATTTAAGTCTAAGCCTTTACTATTTAAAGATTTGACTTCGACTGTTATTTTTTTTGTTGGTAATTGCAAAGTGGCTTTACCAAAACCGGTCATGGATTGTATCATATTGTTTCTTAAAAAGTGCTCAAAGATAGGAAAAAGTATTCAGTAGGCAGTCTTTAACAGGCAGCCGGAAAAAACCATTTTTATAATCTAAATTTCACCATTAAGAAATTAAGGAAAATAAGTTTTAATACTCTGAAATCCTTAATGGTTTAAAACTTTGAAATTGTCTTTATTGAGTATATTATTTTTCCAATGCTTTCATTACCTGAAGAATATTTTGCTGGCTGTTACCAATGAAAATTTTTCCATCAATAATAAACACGGGACGGCTCAGGAAGGTGTAATGTTCCAGAATGTATTTTTTAAAATCGACTTCGGTTAGAGATTGGTCTTTTAAACCCATCGATTTGTACAATTGAGCTTTTTTGCTAAAAAGTGCTTCGTAACTTCCCGAAAGCTGGTACATTTCTTCTAATTCTGCTTCGGTGATTGGATTCTGTTTGATGTCATGAAAAACAAGATTGTTGTTTTCCGGCAATGATTTGATGATTTTTCGACAGGTATCGCAGGAAGCGAGATAGTATATTTTGTTAGCCATAATTTTATTTCTTTATGCAAAGAAAAATCATTTACGACGTTAAATGTGTATTTTTACGCGAAATTTTACAAATTCAATACAATGAAAGAGATTTTAGAGATTACAAAAACCAGTAGAAATATGGTTTCTAAATTGATTCAGGGATATACTTTAGAGCAATTGAACAAAGTACCTGCAGGTTTTAAAAACAATTTAATTTGGAATGTGGCGCATATTGTGGTTACGCAACAATTATTGGTGTATAAACTGGCTGGTTTACCCGTGATGGTTTCTGAGGAATTGATCGAAAAATACAAAAAAGGAACGCAAACCGAGCATGTGGCTACTCAGGAAGAAGTTGATGAAATTTTGTCTTTATTGCATTCGACCATTGAGCAAACAGAGAAAGATGTTGAGAATAATTTGTTCCAAAATTTTTCAGAATACCCAACATCTACAGGATTTGTATTAAAAAACAATGAGGATTCGATGCGATTTAATAATTTCCACGAAGGAATTCATATAGGAGTAATTTTAGCTATTCGAAAATTGGTTTAGTACTTCGAAAGTAAAAATTATCGATAATTGAAGAGCTTCCGTTTGGAGGCTCTTCTTATTTTGTAACCAGATAGTCGTTAGCTTCTTCGTATTTAATCAGCAAATCTCTCGATCCGTCGGCATAAGATGCAATTTCGTAGGGATTGTAATGCAGTAGAATGCCTTCGTTAGTAAAAAAGATGTTTTGTGCTATCTGAAAAACGTCATCTTCAAACTGCATTCCGGTACTGTTTATGGCTTGGTCTCTCGGAATCTTATATTGATTTCTGAATTTTGTTTCTGCAAAAACTTTAAAGAGTTTCCAGTTTTTAAATAATTTTTCGTTTGGAATCTGTTTGCCTGTTTTTGGGTCAAATAGCAAAGAACGCAAGCCTCCATAGCCATGAGCTCCACCGGTAAAGGTATAATGCTGGATTTCGATATTTAAAATATTTTCCGAACGGTATTTTACTTTTCCTTCGATGGTAGCTTCCCAGCCAAAATGATCCTGAGGAAAATCTTTTTTTATTTTTTCGTATGCCTGGATAAAAGAAGCAGCCAGTTGGTTATAGTCTTTTGAATTGTTGGGTTTTTCTTCAAAATTAACTATTGATTTAACAGCAGCAAAAACGCTGTTGTTGATGCTGTCGGCAATGCTGTTCTTATTTTGGGCAACAGGAATTTTTAATTGAATTGTCGGACAGTTTTTGGTGCAGTCTAATGTTGTCTTTTTTTCAAAAGATTGTACTTCAAAAGTGAGTTCTTGGGAACAACTGATGCACAATAAGAATAATATAAAAACGATGCTGTATTTCATTTCGTCTGTTATTGTAAGTAATAAATATAGCCTACATTGAGCCAAACTAACCAGTCATTGGCTTTGTTTTCTTTGTATAAATCCGGATTTGGTTTTAAACCGTCAACCCAGTCAGAGAAATAATATTGAAAACGCAAATCGACCATTAAATCACTCAGAGGAGTTAGTTTGTAACGCGTTCCTACACTGGATACAACAGACCAAACGCTGCCGCCTTCGGTGGAAAAACCATATTGGCGATTATCTGTTGGAGTCAGGTATTTGGGATAGGTAGTTAAAGGTGTTCCCAAAGGTCCCATGGTAGAATAAGCTTCGGTGTTGTAATAACTAAATTGGGCGCCAAGACTTACAAAAGGGCCAAGACTTCCAATTCTTGCTGAGAAGTCCCGGATACTTAAAGGGAAATATTCTAATTGCATTCCTAAATTAGTTACAGTGCTATTTCCTTTCATTTCTCGTAATTGCATGGCTTCGAGGGAATTTTTTTTCACCCATTCGCCAAAATGCTCAAAATTGGTTTTGTTGTAAGACAGTTCGCTTCTTAATTTAAAGTGATCGTTAAAATAAGTTTCAGGACTGTAACAGTCACATTCTGCCGTGTAAGAGAAGTTGATGTAGTGGATAATTCCAACTCCAATTCCTGAATTTCCTGCGTTAGTCTCAAAGTCGTGGCGTACTCCATAATCAGACTGAAAAGCAACAGGACCTGCAATAGCTCCTATTTCATGCGAAAAACCAAGTTGCGCAGTGATGCTATTGGAAAAACCAAGTAATAGAAATAGTGAAAATAAAGTCAGCCAATTATTCCTGAGCATTGTTGTAGCATTCGAGTAGGAACAAAGATATAAAAACATTATTTCCTTATTCAAATAATAGTAAACTAATTAGGCTAAAATTCCTTTCGGATTTCGGGCTGTTTTCCGGATGAAATTTTGAATTCATTACTTATAATAAACAAGTTAATTCTTTCTTTTTTTAAGTTAATTATCAGCGGTGTTTTTCTATAAAATGTATATTTGTATAAGGAGCAAAACGTTTTTTTAACTAAAAAAATCCAAATTACTATGTCTCAAGCGATTCAAGATTTTATAAATGGGGTTACTTTAAAAAATCCTAACGAACCTGAATTTTTACAAGCAGTTTTAGAAGTGGCTGAAACAGTCATTCCCTTTATTGAGCAAAATGCAAAATATCAAAATAAGATGCTTTTAGAACGAATGGTAGAAGCGGACAGAATTGTTATTTTTCGGGTGGCATGGATTGATGATAAAGGAGAAATTCAGGTCAACAGAGGTTACCGTATCCAGATGAACTCGGCTATCGGGCCTTACAAAGGCGGACTGCGTTTTCATCCAACGGTGAATTTAAGTGTTTTGAAATTTCTGGCTTTCGAACAAACCTTTAAAAATAGTTTGACCACTTTGCCTATGGGCGGGGGAAAAGGAGGTTCGGATTTTGATCCAAAAGGAAAATCCGATAATGAGGTCATGCGTTTTTGCCAAAGTTTTATGATTGAATTGTCTAAATATATTGGAGCTGATATTGATGTTCCGGCGGGAGATATTGGAGTTGGAGGAAGAGAAGTAGGGTATCTTTTTGGGCAATACAAGCGACTTCGAAATGAATTTACAGGTGTGTTAACCGGTAAAGGCGTTTCTTTTGGGGGTTCGCTAATCAGACCTGAAGCCACAGGATACGGAGTGGTTTATTTTGCACAAAGTATGCTGGCTACTAAAGGGGATGATATGAAAGCTAAGATTGTTACGGTTTCCGGTTCAGGAAATGTGGCGCAATACGCCGTTCAAAAAGCGACTCAGTTAGGAGCCAAAGTAATTACAATGTCAGATTCGGGAGGTTACATTTATGATGCAGACGGAATCGATGCTGAAAAGTTGGCTCATGTTATGTATTTAAAAAATGAATTACGAACCCGAATTAGTGAATATGTTATCAGGTATCCCAATGCAAAATACATTGCCGGAGCCAAACCCTGGGAGCAAAAATGTGATATTGCTTTGCCTTGTGCCACTCAAAACGAATTGGATGAAGAAAGTGCTAAAACTTTAGTGGCTAACGGTTGTATTTGTGTTGCCGAAGGTGCTAATATGCCTTCAACCTATGAGGCCGTTGTTGTTTTTCATGATGCTAAAATTTTATTTGCACCCGGAAAAGCATCTAATGCGGGTGGAGTGGCTACTTCAGGCTTAGAAATGTCGCAAAATTCCTTGCGATTGAGTTGGACTGCCGAAGAAGTAGATGAAAAATTAAGGAAAATTATGCTCAACATTCATGCAGCCTGCGTAAAATATGGTGCTGATGCCGACGGTTATGTGGATTATGTAAAAGGAGCCAATATAGCGGGTTTTGTAAAAGTAGCCGACGCCATGCTGGCGCAGGGTGTGGTTTAGTTTTTAGTAAACCTTAGAGCATTATAGTTAATGATATAAAACTAATAAAAACACCCCGGTCTTCGACCACCCCTCTAAAAGAGGGGAATGGCGATCGAAATTCCCCTCCTTTGGAGGGGTGCCCAAGGGGCGGGGTGGTTATAAAGATATTTATATAATGCACTACGGGCTTAGTAGTGTTCAAACTAAGGACTAAGTACTATCTTTGCTTTTTATTTCAAATCAAATCCATGCAAATTAAAACCAAGGCAATCGTTATTTCGGCTTTAAAGTATCAGGAAAAAAGCCTGATAGTAAAATGCTTTACGTTGTCGCATGGATTGAAAACCTATTTTGTTCGTGATGCTTTTTCGAATAGAAAGAGTAATCAAAAAATGGCTTATTTCCAACCCATGACTATTCTGGAAATAGAAGCGACGCATAAGAACAAAGGCACGATGGAGCATTTTAAAGAAATTAAAATTGCAGCGCCATTTCAGTCGATACATTCGGATATTTACAAGAGTACTATTGTGCTGTTTCTTTCTGAAATTTTACATCATTCGATACACGAAGAAGAAAGAAACGAGTCGCTTTTTACTTTTTTAGAAACGGCCTTACATTGGCTGGATAATCATGATGAAATTGCTAATTTTCATCTGATTCTAATGCTCGAAATGACCAAGTATCTCGGTTTTTATCCTGATACTTCTGATGTGGATATGCCTTTTTTCGAAATGAATGAAGGTGTTTTTACTCCTTTTTCAGGAACAAATTCCTTAAGCGAACACGAAACTCAATTGTTCAAAAAACTGATTGCTATAAAATTTGATAACGACCAGAAGGTATTTCATGTTATCGAAAGGCAATTGCTTTTGAAAATTTTTATTGATTATTATGCGTATCATTTAGATGGTTTTAAAAAACCAAAGTCACTGGAGGTTTTAAAGGAGGTTTTTGCCTGAGTTGTTTTTGTTGCTTTAGATGGGTTTAAATTTATTTTGAGACCTAAAGAGATAATATCTTTTTGCTGAGGGAATGAGGAATCCGTAAGATTCAAACTGTAAACATATTGAAGCTGAAGTTTGAAATTTTCTAATCCAGCCCGAATAGTGAGTGCCGGTTCAAACAACCAAAAAGCATTGTTTGTTTTTAAATAGGCAACATCATAATTAGTTGCGTTGTCATCGCCATTGATGTCTTTGTATTTTAAATGGACAAGTCTTGAAGAAAGAGAGGTGGAAAAATATTTCCGACTGTAACTGATACTGGGCTGAATTCCTACACGATTAAATTTGGCCGAAAAATTATCATATCCGCTTTCGTTAGTGTAATTTTTTAATTCAAGTTTTCCAAAACAAAGTAAGCCATAGGTTTCAAATACAAAATGAGGAGCAACTTTGTTGAAATAGCCGGCACCTATTTCCAGCATTCTTCCCGTTGCTTTGTAGTCATCTGAGGAATCACTTAAGTATCCGCCATTACCATTTTTTACCCAATCTCCATTGAACTGTAAAGCTATGTGATCGCTTATAGCATGAGCGGTTTGGATTTCAAATCCATTGGTATATTCACTTTTGTTGTAAGCAACTCCAAAGTTAGTTTGTCCCTTGGCTTGCATTATGGGTATATTTTGTGAATTGGGAACATAGTATTCAGGGCTGCATCCTAAACTGAGGATTACGATAATGAGTAAAATAGTTTTCATGATGTTAGTTTTTAAGGTTGGGAAGCTTGGCTTATGAGTTGTTGCCCGTGATTTTTATTTCCGATATTGTAAGATTTGAACTTGTTGACATGATTGTTGGCGATCATTTTGATAATAAAATCAGGGAGTAATTTATCGATTAATAAAAAAAGCTTGTTCATGAATCCCGGAATAATTATTTCTTTCTGATTTAATAATTCCCTGATGGCTATAGCTGCAACTTTATCAGGGTTCATAATAGATTGGCGTGCCAACCAATGATTAGACTGATTAGTCATTATGGTTGTTGGGTTTGTATTCATGCCTCCGGGGCAAATGACACTCACATTGATATGGTCTGATTTTAATTCGGCACGCAGGCTTTTTGAAAAAGAATAAACATAGGATTTTGTAGCGCCATACACCTGTTTTTTAGCCAGATAAAAGAAACAGCTCAGGCTGCTTACATTTAAAATATGTGAAGGCTGATGGGTTTTTAGCATTTCCAAAAACAAACTGCTGAGTAATGTAGCTACCATTACATTTAATTTGACCTGTTTTTGATAGAAATCGATAGATCCTTCTTTGAAAAACATAGTGCTCCCCAGGCCGACATTGTTGATGAGTATATTAACAGAGAGATTCATTTGTTCTACTTCTTTGAAAAGTGATACGCAATTTTCTTCAATCGAAAGGTCCTTTTCAATAGGAACCACATCAACTTTATAGTTTTGGATTATAGATTCAGTCAGTTGGCTGAGTCCCGAATTGGGTAATGAAACCAGAATTAAGTTCATTTTTCTTTTGGCGCATTCAATGGCTAATGCTTTTCCGAATCCTTCGCTAGAGCCGGTTATCAGGGTGTAAAGTTTAGTATTCATGACGTTGATTTTTTAGATGAGGAATAGTTTGTTTCAGGGCTTCTTCAAAAGGAGTGATTTTATATCCTAAAAACTGAATGGCTTTGTTGCTGCTAAAGAGTTTGTTGCAAAAAATTTGTTGGATACTTTCATTGGTAACAAAAGGTTCTTTGTGTGTAGTGTAAAATCGGATCCATTGCATTAATGAAATGATTTTCAGAATGATTTTAGGGATTTCGATGATTTTGGTTTTGACCCCGGAAATATTTTTTACGGTGTTGAAAAAATCTTTATACGAAATATTTTCTCCTCCCAGAATGTAATTTTCTCCTGATTTTCCTTTGTTTAAAGCAAGAATGTGACCTTCAATTACATCGTCAATAAAACAATAATTGGCTATCAGATGACTCGGTTTTGGGATAAAAGTAGGTTTACCATTTAAGAAATTATGAATTACAATATTCATACTGATACATTTTGTTTCGGTGCAACTGTAGCCGTAGATTTTTGACGGAGCTACAATTATGGTATGAAGACCTTTGGAAGCATATTCTCTTACCAAATTTTCTGCTTCATATTTGGTGCTGTCATAATCGCAGATAAAAGGAGTTGTTCGCGAATCATTTTCGGTTAACGATCTCCCGTTTGATGGTCCAATTACACTGCAGCTACTGGTAAAGAGAAATTTTTGTATGCCAAATTCTAATGATTTTTCAAGTAAATTATAGGTACCTTCTACATTTATTTTATAAAATTGACTCGCATCGGTATTGAATATTTTTACCAAAGCAGCAGTGTGGTACACCTGATTACACCCTTGAATTGCATTAGAAATAGATTGTACATCAGTTATGTCGCCCTGAAAAACGCGGATGTTTTTATGTACAGGAATATTGGGAGATTTTGGGTTTCTTACCAATATGTGTATTTTGTTATTTTGTTCGGCTAGGGTAAGTGCCAGTTTATGACCTATTTGCCCCGTAGCTCCCGTGATTAAAATTTTCATGACTTTGAGTTTTGGAGTGAACTAAATTCAATCGGTAAAAGTTAATTTCGTAAGCTAATGAAAAGCTTATGTGCAGGATTATGGCCGGCCATACAGCATGAAAGACTAAGTTGAATATACATACGGCAATTCCGAAAGGAATACAGGCCAGCAGTTCTTTTTTGTTGTTGAAAATATGCAGCAAAACATAAAGCAATACATTGGATAAAATCGCTAAAGGAATTCCAAAGTTGTTGGCGGTTTCAAAGAGTAAATTTCCTCTCAGCCATAATTCGTAAGCAAAAAGAAAAAGTGCCCGGCTTATAAAATAGGAACAGAAAAACAGTACTGACAACTGTGTTGCATTTTCTGGGGATTGATTTCTGTTTTTAAATGTATTTTTACTTTGATTGAGTGCCAGAAAAAGGATTAAGGCAAATACTATCAGGTAGGATACCAATATTTTTGCTGTAATTGTTTCAAAATCAATTAAGGTATTTAAAATTGCGTTTTTTGATGTAATTACAGCGGTAATTCCGAGTAAAATGGCTCCGAAAAGCTGATTGCTTATCAGCTGCATTGGTTTGGAAGTGAAATTTCCGTTTTCATCAATGAGTCTTTGGCTTCTTTTTTTTATTTGTTTCCAATTCAAAATAAAAAATAAAATAGAACTGCTGAGGTACAGTAAAAAAGTTGTGGTTTGCATGGCTTAACGTTTGATAATTATTTCGGCTTCATAAAACTTATGTTCAACCTTAACTTTAATGCAGATTCCTTCTTTGTAATAATAGCTGTTGCAATTGCCATTAGGAAATTTCATTTTGTAACTACCATCTTCCATTTTTATAGGTTTTATAAAACGTTGTTGATTGTCGCAATAAACTTCTTTAGTGTATTTAGGTTCCTGAAAAAACAAACTCAGCAGGTTTGTGTCGATCACAGGACAGGAGAGTTTGGTTTTTTTGTTGTTTTCAATGATTTCATATTGGTTTTCATTGAGTTTAATTTCTTTGTCAATTTTTGTTTTTCCGTTCGTTTTTCTCAATTGTGATGAATAAATCAGTTTGCCGTTCTCATAAGTAGATGTTTCTTTAGAAAACACTTTGATAGGAAACAGGATGTTGGTTTTAATTTCAGAAGTTAACTGAAGATTCGATTTGTTCCCGACTTCATTTTTTTCGAGTTTTAGCCATCCAATATTCGCTCCGTTAAATATTATATTGTAATCAAGTTGTGAGTTTTGAGCAAAGGAAATGATTGGTAAAAAAGTGATTAGTTTTATGGAAAAATGAATTAGAATCTTGGTAATAAAAACTTTTAAATGAGTGACTGTTTTTATAAAAGGAGCTGTTAAATTTTGGGGCATACATTTTTTTAAGATTGAAAAAATGATGAGCGTTAACATGATTGCCGGAATTTAATTTTTAGAAAAGCTGTAATCATTAAAAACAAAATCGCTGTTTAAGGTAGTTATTGGGATAATAATAGATAGGGAAGAAGAAGTTATGGCTATAATTTCTTCGGATGTTATGGTGTTTTGTGTTTTGATTTCGGTAATTAGAATGTCTTTTTGAATATTGTGATTGAGCACAACAAGGGAGCGGTGATTTACAGATTGTAGTTTGTTTTCTTCAAACAGAGGTATTTGCTTTGTGATGAGGTTTTTATCTGTAAATGATGAGGTTTCTTTCGGATTATTAGTTGTGTGAGTATGACAACTTTTGAACAAGAAAGAAATTAGGATTAAAGATGGAGTAAGAGTTTTCATGATCTTGAATTTAATAGTGAAAAAAATAATAAGTATTAATATGATTACCAGTCTTTAGTCTGATGGAATTGTAAAATTGCTTATGTCAAAATCACTCATTCCATAAAATCACTCATTGCAATAGTTCCAACTACAATTAATGTAGTTAATCCTAATGTAGCCAGTAGTCCTAAGGTTTTTGGAGTTGAGAATTTTTCCTCTTTGATTTCTGTAATTTTTGATAGCGGAATGTTTTTTAGGACATCGTTTTTAGATACAACCAGAGTGCTGTCATTTACGAATAGTAGTTTTACTTTTTCGGATTTATCAGCTTGCGATATTTTGTAATTGCTTCCTGAAAATAGAGCGTCGTCTTTCAAATCGATTGCTTTATAAGTGTAGCAACTTTGGAATAAGAAAGAGATTGCGATAAGATAAATAATTGAAGTTTTCATAATCTTGGTGTTTTAATTTCTATATCAAAATTATGGTGGGTAAAAAGAAGCGTTATCCCAGATTGTCTATTTTGCAGAAATCCGGATAAATTGAAAAATATAGGACTACTAAATCCTACATTTCTTTATACTCTGAAGGAGTTTGGGAAGTGAATTTTTTAAAAGCAGTATAAAAAGTTGATTTAGAATTAAAACCGCATTCCAGTCCAATAGCAACATTTGTATAAGCTGAATAATTAGGGTTAGTTAAATATTTTTTGGCTTTTTCAACCCTTAAATAATTGATGTAATCCGAAAAATTATAACCACTTTCCTGATTGATTAGGTGGGATAATTTACTGGTGCTGATATTCATCTCAGCAGCCAGTTTTTCCAGACTAAAATTAGGATCAATATAGCGTTTGTTTTTTACAATATAGTCCTTAATAGGTTTGAATTTGCTGTCGTTAGCATGGTTGTTATTGTTATTAAGGGCAGCTTCTTTGTTTTTTTCTTCAATTAAGATTGCTTTTCGTAATTCAATACGTTCTGTCATTAAAGAATAATTGTAAAAGCCCTGATAGCTTATCCAGTATAACAATGTAGTAGTACTGAGGCGTAAAGGATAATATATGAACACCTGTGGATTTAAGGTTTTGTCCAGATTTAGTAAAATGGCACAAACCCACATGAGAATGATAATGACTCCTAAAAACATTAAATTTCGCAACCATTTTAAATTGTCAAAAACTAATATTTGTTGGTATAAATCAGTGTATTTAAATAGTATTAACAGTGTTTTTACAAAAAGAAAAATAGAGTACAAAGCATTGATGATTTCTTCTGTCTGTACATATTTTGCAATAAACATATTTTGCCCCAAATGATAATAATGGGGGTACAATGCAATTCGAATCAATATTTCGATTATAAAAATCGAAAAGGAGATGTACACGTATGAGGAAATTTTTTTTTCAATTTTTAGATAATAGGTCAAAAAAACATAAAAGGAGGGTACTATTAAAACATACCAGGGAATTTGTAGTCTTTTTATAAAAAAGGGAGCGTCAATTAGAAATGTTTCCAATGAAAAAGCCTGAAGATTGTTAAGTATCAAAAAGGCAATAACAAGATTGAGATAAAGGATAGCCTTATCTGTTTTCTTTTTAAAGCACAGCGTTGTAATTATGAAAATAATTCCAAGCAGTACCCCTGATATCATCACAAAATCAAATACTTGTTTCATTTTTTGAAAGATTTGTTAGTCAATACTACTCTTGGTTTTAGGCTATATTTTTAATCGATAAGCAGCGCATAATCGGATAAAAGCGCCATCTATTTTACTGGTTTCATTAGTTTTGATGTTGTTTTCTATTGTACTCGTTCTGATTTTTCTAAAAAGCCCCCATCCTGATTCAAAGGTAATGCAGATAGGCTTTGTCAGGTAATAATCTAAAAACAAAGAAAGTTGGTTGTCGTATAGGGTGATATAGTCTTGGTCGTTTATTCGGTAGCTGTTCATTGGGGCACGAAAAGTCAGTCCGCCATATAATTTTGAATTCCATTGATGTTCAAATGTTAGTCGGCCGGGTAATAATCCAAAAATAGCATTGGAATCATTTATTTGCCAATTTACCCCGGCAACGGGAATTACAAACCAGCCAAAGAACTCTTTATTGGCATAAACGCCTAGTCGGATTTTTTTATTGGGATTTTTAGAAAAAGTGGTAAAAAGGATGGTTCCAAATTGGAAACTATTTTCCTTAAATAATTCGACTCCGTTTGACCCCAGTATGCCTAATGCTGTGAGAGACCATTTTGAATTTCCTATCGGTGCAATCACTCCAATCGGTATGCGTAAAGAATGGATTGTGGCTAATTGTAATTCGGTATTATCCAATTTGATTTGATGGTTGCTGTAAGACAGACTCAAAAATAAATAGCGGTCTTTGTTAATTTCAATTGGAAGTTCGCTGCTAATTTCAAAAGTGTTGATTACGGAGTTTTTGTATAGCTGATTTTGAAACGCATTAGTGTATTTAATATGTAAAGCTTCAAGGTAAGACTGTGAATAAAGAGAGGTTGCGAACAATATGATTAATAAACATTGTAACATGATTTGAGTTTTATTTGTTATAAAATTCTTTTTAATCCATTGTCTTTTTATGGGAGATTTGAAGAAATTATCTTAAATAACACATTGTTTGCAGGTTTTTTAAATTATTTGGAACTTATATCAAATTTAATCATAATAAATTGAATTTTAATATTTTATGTTTAAAACTCGATTTGAATTAAAGAGGTGTTTTTGTTCCGTTTCATGCTATGGGTTCTTTTTGTTGAACAGGAAACCCATTTGTTTAAAAAAACTAAAATCGACGGAGGTTGTAAAGGCGGTTTTTACTTAGATTTTTATCGGGCGTGTCCCTTCGTCTTTCGTTTTCGTAGTGCATCACTTATAAAAAAATCAAAAAAAGAACTAAAAAAACTACAAACCAAAAGAATAATAGTTTAGCTTTGGGAGTATAATCTTATTAATTATCAACCATTAAACCATTATTTTATGTCAAATTTATTGAACAACCGTGTAAACACTACGGCTACGGCAGCGCAACTAACAGCAGTAAAAGCCGCTTTTCAAACCATTTTAACCAACCTGCCTTTTCTGGTGGGGCTTACTGCCGAGGAAAGAAAATCCTTAAACGCCATTGATGTCAACAACAAAGCCTTTGCCGAAGATGCGCTCAATGCAGCGGTAAACAATGCCACACTCGTTCCCGGCTATATTTCGGTACCTAATATGCAAAACGACCTGACGCTGTTTGCCCAAATGGACGAAATCTCGGGATTAGCTAACCAATTGTGCGAACGCATTGAGGATACTAAAATGCTGGTGGGTAGCGAAGCCTATAATACCGCACTTAGTTTGTATAAATCCTTTGGGGCTGCTGCCGATGCAGGAGTACTGGGTGCCGACAGCATAGTCGATAAACTCAAAACCCGTTTTATAACTAAAACTACTACTGAGCCGGTTACAGCACCTCCGGCACCTCCAGTGGCATAGTAATTAAAAATTAATGCTGTTAAAAAGGTCTGGTTTCCATATATAGAAAAGCCACCCCGCCTTTCAGGCACCCCTCCGGAGGAGGGGAAATTACGCGACTTCCCCTCCTCCGGAGGGGTGCCCAGAGGGCGGGGTGGTTTATTAAGCTGCTAACCATCATTTCCAGTCCCATTGTACAAATGGGGCTTTTTTTATGTCTAAAAAGAACCATTTAGGTTTGTTGTAGGTACTTTTTTAGTGTCTAAAAGTAGTTTTTAGGTTCGTTATAGATAATTTTTAAGTACTAAAAGGGAGTTTTTAGGTTTGCTATAGCTACTTTTTTAGTATCTAAAAGGAGTTTTTAAGTAGGATATAGGTGCTTTTTAGTACTAAAAGAGATGTTTTAAGTTCGATATAAGGAGTTTTTAGGTACTATGAAGCTAAAAAACTATAGTAATTTTACCTATATTTGAAACTATCAATCTAAAAAATAGCACCTTATGCCTGATAATACTAAACCAACCCAAGCCGAGCAATACCCTCCTATAGGGAATTTTATCCATTACCACATTATGCAGCAAACCCAAACCAAAAGCAGCATTGCTCAGGCAATGGGTATAGGCTCTAAAGGATTAAGGGATTATTTTAAGAAAGATTCGTTGCAATTTGCCGTTTTGTGGAAACTAAGCCTGATACTCAAGCACAATTTCTTGGCGCAGCTGGGCGAATACCTGCCCTACCGCTTTGAAACCATACAGGAAAAAGCCCTAAAAAAAGAATTGGCAGCCAAAAACGACTATATCCACAAACTGGAAATCCAGCTCGAAACTTTAAAGGAAATGATTAATAAATAAATTGTTTTGTAAGAATTATTTATATATTAGCGAAAAAAATAACAAGCTGTAAAGTAGCGACAATCTACCCGATTTTGGGTGTATAGGCGCTACTTTGTAGCGAGTATAAACGAGTTGGCAGTAATACACAATAACAAATGGACGAAATGATAACCTTTTTCGGTGGAATTGCTTTTTATTTCTTGCTTGATTTATTAAAATCATATTATAAGAAAAAAATTGAAAATGAAGCTAATATTGAAGACTTGCCAGAATTAACAAAAGTTACGGAAATTGTTCAACAACATTTTAGAAAAGAATTATCAACAATTAATGCTCAACTTTCAATTCTATCGAAACAAAGCTCGATTATTGACGAAAAATCTATTCAGGTATTAAATCAATTTTTTGAAAGATGTTTAGAAATTAGAGATTTACACTCTCAAAGTTTCGGGGACTTTATTGGAAAAGACCTTGCACAAGTTATGACTGAATACCAACTATTAGTTGAAACAGCGCATAGAAAACTATATTCAGATTATCATAACTTAGTTCTCTTTCACATCAAAAACACTGACATTATTGAAAATGCAAATGATATTGTTTCTAGCAGTCATTTAGTAAGACAAACATTCAAGAAACATTTTGGATTTATAAAAATTTCGCTTTTAAATGAAGCTGGGTACAGTCCAAATTTAGCTTATAAAGAAGCGGTAGAAAACTCTGATAAGGTTACAAAAGAATACTATGCTGACCAAAAATCAAATTACGATTTATTCAATAAGAACTTTAATAGTCTTCTAAAATCTATGAGCAAATATTTTTCAGAATATGGACTGAAATTTAGACATGAAGAATTAGAAAGATAAAGTACTACTGCCAACACACGCTACAAGCAATTTGGGGATTTGGCTTAATGGAAAAATTGGTTTGTATTTGGAAGATTTGGCAAATCCGAAAATAGGGCTTAATTTAATCCCAAACTGCTTGTAGCGCCAGAACGTTGGCAGATATTTTCGCACGATAGAGGAAAAAACCGAAAAATAAATAAATAAATTAAAGTTGAATTAAATACAAAGAATGGAATGCAAGTAATATTTTTTATAATTGGAATAATTGGTTTAGTAATGTTTTTTTTTGGAGGCAAAATGCTTCTCCAAAAATATAGAAGTAAAATTATTGGAGAATTAAAAATAACAGAAAACGAAATAAACTTTGAAAAATCTGGCTTATATTCAATTTGTGTAGTTGGAGGAGGTTATGCAAATAATCAGGGGAATTTTGAAGCAATAATAACAAATAACGAAACAGAACTAGATACAATTGAAAAAGATTTAAAATTCAAATTTCGTCATAAAGGAAAATTAGCGACAGAATTTTATCAATTTGAAATTGAAAATCCTGGAATACATAAAATTGTATTTAAGAATGTTGAAGATTTAGAAGTAAAAGAATCTATGTTAGTTTCTAAAAGATTGTTTCAAAAGAAATCTCCAATGGAAAAAATTGGATTTATTGTAAAAGAAAGTTCATCTAGTACAAAATTTATAATTGGTTTATTAATGACTGTTTTTGGATTTAATATTGCTGGCTGGGGAATAATTTTAGCATTTAATCCACAGATATTTAAATAAAAAAACATCTGCCAACACACGCTACAAGCAAGTTGGGCTTTAGGCTAAATTTGAAAATTGTTTTGTATTTGGAAGATTCGGCAAAACAGAAAATAAATAATTATTAACCTCAACCTGTGTGTAGCGCGGGAACGTAAGCAGCAAGTGTCGAGAACCAAAATTATAAAAACAACCAATCAATGGGATTCAAACCAATAAAGTATAATAGCAAAGGGCTGAAAATGCAGAAAGCAATTGTAAGTCCTGATTTTAATAATAAAACTGTTCTGGTTAGAAATCATTGGGATTATGTTGAAATGTGGCTCCAAAAAGAAAAAAAATCAGAGGCTTTAATGTATTGGAAGCAAGCAGAAAGCTTTTTTAATGCAAGTCAATCAATACCCGACCGCTCGGATTTACAATGAATGTCTCGGTTGGATAGCGCGGATTTGCAATCCGTGCCCGCAAAGTTGAGCAAGCAAAAAAAGTCAAAAAAGCTATATCAAAAAATCGATATGGCTTTTTTCATACCTTTAAGTCAAAAAATGTCAACAAAATATAAAGCTACAACAACAGACCAAGCCTATTTTATAACGATAACAACAGTAGGTTGGGTAGATATTTTTACAAGACTAAATCAAAAATATGTTATTACCAACGCATTGCAGTATTGTCAAAACAAGAAAGGTTTAGAAATTTATGCCTATTGTTTAATGTCGAGTCATTTGCATTTGTTGTGCAAAGGTATTGATGGTTTTATCTTGTCGGATATTATGCGGGATTTCAAGAAATTTACTTCCAAAGAAATTGTAAAAACTATAGAAGAAGAGCCGGAAAGCAGAAGAGAGTGGTTATTGGCGTATTTTGAAAAATCTTGTGAGCATCTTAAGAGAAAACAAGCATACAAAGTCTGGCAAGATGGTTATCATGCTGAAATTGTTGAAAGTAATTGGTTTATCAAACAAAAGGTAAATTACATTCACAATAATCCCGTAA
Organism: Flavobacterium palustre; assembly: GCF_014639535.1. Lineage (GTDB taxonomy): Bacteria > Bacteroidota > Bacteroidia > Flavobacteriales > Flavobacteriaceae > Flavobacterium > Flavobacterium palustre. The sequence goes on from NZ_BMGA01000001.1 coordinate 1,042,223, forward strand.
AAGAAAAAATTGTGACACTTCCTGAGGATTATTATTTTAGTTCAGCAAGAAACTATGCAGCATTAGATTATGAGCTAGAAGTGATTTTGTTAGATTTGTTTTAGTTGCCAATTGGAGTGGGCACGGATTGCAAATCCGCGCTATCCTCACGAAAAAGATTACTGCAAATCTGCTCGATTGGATTGCTTTGCCTGTTCGCTATCGCTCGAGTCCTCATTCTTCGGAATGACAAAACAAGGTGTGTCTTCCTTAACTTAATGACATTGATTGCTCGGTCTTCTTTCGTCAGGATGACAAGTTTGTGGTAAAAGTCAGAGCAACAAAGTCACTGCTCTCCAGCTGCGCAAAGTGTCCTCACTTTGTGCAATTGTTTTAATATTAAATCAATTCCTTAGCAAAAATCCTCTAAACAATGATAAAAACCTTCTATAATTGTGTTTATTCCCTCTTTTTTCTTTTCTCTTTTCTCTAATTTCCTCAAAATTCCTTACTTTCGCACCTCGATTAAGAAAAGGATAAAATGAGTACAAAATTTACTGAATACAAAGGACTTGACTTGCCAACAGTAGCGTCGGAAGTTCTCGATTTTTGGAAGAAAGAAAATATATTTGAAAAGAGTGTAACAACCCGTGAGGGTGCTACACCTTACGTGTTTTTTGAAGGACCGCCTTCGGCAAACGGATTACCTGGAATTCACCACGTAATGGCACGTGCGATTAAAGATATTTTTTGCAGATATAAAACCCAAAAAGGATTTCAGGTAAAGCGTAAAGCAGGTTGGGATACTCACGGATTACCGGTAGAATTAGGTACTGAGAAAGAATTAGGAATTACTAAAGAAGATATCGGGAAAAGCATTTCGGTAGCCGAATATAACGAAGCCTGTAAAAAAACCGTAATGCGTTATACGGATGTGTGGAATGATTTGACCGAAAAAATGGGTTATTGGGTAGATATGGAAGATCCGTATGTGACTTACAAACCCAAATATATGGAGTCTGTTTGGTGGCTTTTGAAACAAATCTACAACAAGGATTTGATGTACAAAGGTTACACCATTCAGCCTTATTCCCCAAAAGCGGGAACAGGATTATCTTCGCATGAGGTGAACCAACCGGGTTCTTACCGCGATGTAACCGATACTACGATTGTAGCGCAATTCAAAGCGATTTCAGAAACTTTACCTTCATTTTTAGAAGGTTTTGGGACGGTTCATATTTTAGCCTGGACGACTACGCCTTGGACTTTGCCATCGAATACTGCTTTGACTGTGGGTCCAAAAATCGATTATGTTTTAGTAAAGACTTTTAATCAATATACATTTGAGCCAATTAATGTGATTTTGGCTAAAAATTTAGTTGGAAAACAATTCGGGAAAGCGTATTTCGCTACTGAAGAAGCTGCTGATTTTGACAATTACAAAGCTGGTGACAAAAAGATTCCATACAAAATTATAACTGAAGCAAAAGGTGCTGATTTAGTAGGAATCCGTTACGAGCAATTATTGCCTTGGGCTTTGCCTTATCAAAATCCTGAAAATGCTTTTAGAGTAATTTCGGGAGATTTCGTTACTACCGAGGATGGAACGGGAATTGTACATACGGCTCCAACTTTTGGTGCTGATGATGCTAAGGTGGCTAAAGAAGCTACGCCTGAAGTTCCGCCAATGTTGGTTTTGGACGAAAATGGTACACCGGTTCCATTGGTAGATTTACAGGGAAGATTTACTTCACATGTGGGAGGTGAATTTGCCGGGAAATATGTGAAAAACGAATATTATGATGCCGATCAGGCGCCGGAACGTTCGGTTGATGTGGAGATTGCTATTCGATTAAAAGAAGAAAATAAAGCATTCAAAGTAGAGAAATACGTGCACAGTTATCCACATTGCTGGAGAACGGATAAGCCTATTTTATATTATCCTTTGGATTCCTGGTTTATCAAAATCACGGAGGTAAGAGACCGAATGTTCGACCTAAACGAAACTATTAACTGGAAACCAAAAGCAACCGGAGAAGGTCGTTTTGGAAACTGGTTGAAAAATGCTAATGACTGGAACTTATCGCGTTCAAGATATTGGGGAATTCCATTGCCAATTTGGAGAACCGATGACAAACAGGAAGAAATCCTGATTGGTTCGGTGGAAGAATTGTTCAACGAAATTGAAAAAGCAATTGCTGCCGGTGTTCAATCAGCAAATCCATTCAAAGGATTTGAAATTGGAAACATGAGTGAGGCTAACTATGATTTGGTTGACCTGCATAAAAATGTAGTGGACGGAATTACTTTGGTTTCGGCATCCGGAAAACCAATGAAACGTGAGGCTGATTTGATTGACGTTTGGTTCGATTCAGGAGCTATGCCTTATGCGCAATGGCATTATCCTTTTGAAAACAAAGAATTAATCGATAATAATAAATCATTCCCGGCTGATTTTATCGCCGAAGGAGTGGATCAAACACGAGGATGGTTTTATACGTTACACGCTATCGGAACTTTGGTTTTTGATAACATTGCTTATAAAAATGTAGTTTCGAACGGATTGGTTTTGGATAAAAATGGACAAAAAATGTCTAAACGTTTGGGGAATGCTGTTGATCCTTTTGAAACTTTAAAGGAATACGGTCCTGATGCCACACGCTGGTACATGATTGCCAATGCGAATCCTTGGGATAACCTGAAATTTGATATTGAAGGTGTGGCTGAGGTAAGACGTAAATTCTTTGGAACACTTTATAATACCTATTCTTTCTTTAGTTTGTATGCCAATATTGATGGTTTTAAATTTGATGAAGCGGAAGTTCCGTTGAACGAAAGACCTGAAATTGACAGTTGGATTTTATCTGAATTACATACTTTAATCCAATTAGTTGATGAAGCTTATGCGGATTATGAGCCAACCAAAGCTGCTCGTGCTATTTCTGATTTCGTTCAGGAAAATTTGAGTAACTGGTACGTTCGTTTGTGTCGTCGTCGTTTCTGGAAAGGGGAATATGCGCAAGATAAAATTGCAGCTTATCAGACTCTTTATACTTGTTTGTTAACCGTAAGTAAATTAAGTGCTCCTATTGCTCCATTCTTTATGGATAAGCTTTACAGAGACTTAACGCAGGCTACACAAACAGAAAAATTTGATAGTGTACATTTGGCGGAATTTCCAAAATACGTTGAAAACTTTGTTGATAAATCGTTAGAGAGCAAAATGCAGAAAGCACAGACGATTTCATCACTGGTTTTATCACTACGTAAGAAGGAGATGATTAAAGTGCGTCAACCATTGCAAAAGGTAATGATTCCGGTACTTGACGAGCGTCAGAGAGCAGAAATTGAGGCGGTTTCCGACCTGATAAAAGCAGAGGTAAACGTGAAAGAAATTGAACTTTTGGACGATGCTTCGGGTATATTGGTAAAACAGATTAAGCCTAATTTTAAAGCACTTGGCCCACGTTTTGGAAAAGATATGGGATTGATTTCCAAAGAGATACAAGGTTTTTCTTCTGAGCAGATTAACAAATTAGACAAGGAAGGAAGCATAGCTATTGTTATCGCAGGAAAAGATGTAACTTTATCATTAGAGGATGTAGAAATAACTTCTCAGGATATTGAAGGCTGGTTGGTTGCTAATTCTAATGGAATAACTGTAGCTCTGGATATAACAATTTCAGATGAATTGAAAAATGAAGGAATTGCGAGAGAGTTAGTCAATAGAATTCAAAACATCAGAAAGGATTCCGGATTTGAAGTAACGGATAAGATTAAGGTGAGTTTGCAAAATAATCCAGCTTTAGAAGTTGCTGTAAAACACAACAATGCTTACATTAAATCGGAAACATTAACTGAAGAGTTGGTTTTTGAAACTCAAATTGAGAATGGCACAGAAATTGAATTTGATGACATTAAAACTAAAATAACGATTACTAAATAATATTGATTATGGTAGATGAAGCAACACGATACTCAGACGCCGATTTGGCAGAGTTCAAAGAGATAATCCAAAAGAAAATTGAGAAAGCACAAGCTGATTTAGATTTGATAAAAAGTGCTTACATGAACGATTTGAATAATGGTACGGATGATACATCTCCAACATTCAAAGCTTTCGAAGAGGGTAGTGAAACCATGTCTAAAGAGGCCAACTCTCAGTTAGCAATTCGTCAGGAAAAATTCATACGCGATTTAAAGAACGCTTTATTCCGTGTGGAAAATAAAACGTATGGAATTTGCAAAGTAACAGGTAAATTAATCAGTAAAGAAAGATTGAAAATTGTTCCTCATGCAACGATGAGTATTGAGGCAAAAAACATGCAACGATAATTCTATTTCAGGTTCCAAATTTCAAATTCCAAATTCCAATCTTAGTTTTGGAATTTGGAATTTAAGTTTTTATAATTTATCTATTTTTACGCACTTAAAATTTTTAAAATGTCATTACGAAAAGCCTATCTGCTTATTTTCTTAGTGTTAATAGTTGATCAGATTTCCAAAATATATGTAAAAACTAATTTTATATTAGGAGAAGAAGTTGAAATTTTCAATTGGTTTAAAATTCATTTTATTGAAAATGAAGGAATGGCATGGGGAACCCAAATTCCCGGAACTTATGGGAAATTATTCCTTACCTTGTTCCGATTAGTTGCTGTGGGAGGAATAGGATACTGGTTATGGGATTCTGTCGAAAGAAAGCACAGTAGTAATTATTTAGTTGTGGCTATTGCGTTAATTTTGGCAGGTGCTTTTGGAAATATTATTGACTCAGTATTTTACGGAGTTATCTTTGACGACAGCACTTCGCAATTGGCAACACTGTTTTCAAATGAGCCTTATGGTACTTATTTTCACGGAAAAGTAGTCGATATGTTTTACTTTCCTTTTTGGCATGGGAATTTGCCAGGCTGGTTACCTATATGGGGAGGCAGGGATTTTACCTTTTTTAATGCTATTTTTAATGTTGCCGATGTGGCTATTTCTACCGGAGTAGGGATTTTAATTGTCTTTAATAAAAAAGCATTTCATAAACACGAATAATATAATTTTAAAAATACAGACCCGACAGATTTCCAAAAGCTGTCGGGTCTTTTTTTATATCTAAAATTCATAAATACTGTTCGGAGTTACACAATAATGCAGTTGCATATCGCCTTCGTGAACATCCTCTATTAAATCTTCGGCTTCAAAAAATGAAAGACCGATTTTGATAATTTCAGTCTTGCATTCGCTCAGGAATTTATCATAAAAACCTTTACCGTAGCCCACACGATGTCCTTTTTTGTCAAAGGCTAAAAGCGGGACAAAAACAACTTCTATTTTGTCAGAAGGAACTTCTATGCCATCAACAGGTTCCGGAATGTTGTATTCGTTTTTTTTGATTTTAGTATTGTCGGTCAAAAGAAAATGAGTCATTTTTCGTGTTTCAAAATCCGATTTCGAAATCAGAATGTTTTTGTCTTTTCCTGAAAGCAGATGCAAAATCAATTCGGTGTCTATTTCCTGATGTTCAGCAATGGGTAAAAAAACATGGAAATAATTTTTATCCCAAATGGGTAGTTTCAATAATTGATTGGCAATAGCTAAACTCATTTCTTCTCTTTCGTTTTCAGAAAGCTGTTTTCGCAGTGTTTTGTATTTGGAACGTAATTCTTTTTTAGTGTTTCCCATTTTTGATTTTGTACTGTGGAATTAAAAACTAAAAGTAGAAATAATTATTTGTAATTCGTAAATTTGATTAGAAATCAAATCACAGCTTTTAAAACATATGGTTTTGGGCTTTTCGATGTTTTTCTATTCTTTTTTGAAATCAAATTCTAATGCCAAAAACAGCTCTCGAACTTCAAATTCAAACTTTACCGGACAGTCCGGGTGTTTATCAATATTATGATAAAGAAGGCAAAATTCTTTATGTAGGTAAGGCCAAAAATTTAAAAAAAAGGGTTGCTTCTTATTTTAATAAAATTCATGATACGGCTAAAACCAATGTTTTGGTCAAAAAAATTGTGACTATCAAACACATTGTAGTTCCTACCGAAACCGACGCGCTTTTGCTGGAAAACAATTTGATTAAAACCTTGCAACCCCGTTACAATATCAATTTAAAAGACGACAAAAGTTATCCCTGGATTTGTATTAAGAAAGAGCCTTTTTCCAGAATATTTTCCACTAGAAGAATGGTCAAAGACGGTTCGGAATATTTTGGTCCTTATACCAGTTTTAAGACTGTAAATACCATTTTGGATTTAATCAAAGAATTGTATCCGCTTCGTACGTGTAATTTTGATTTGAGCGATTCCAATATTGAAAGTGGCAAGTTCAAGGTGTGTCTCGAATACCATATTGGAAATTGCAAAGGCCCTTGTGAAGGCTACGAATCATTAGAAGAATATCAAAAACAGGTCAACGCTATTCGGGAAATTCTGAAAGGAAATTTCAAAGAGAGTTTGAAAGATTTCAAAAAACTGATGATGGATTTGGCACAGCAAATGCAATTTGAAGAAGCCCAAAAAATCAAAGAAAAAATTGAGGTTTTAGAGAATTACCAATCGCGTTCTACGATTGTGAATCCTAAAATTACTAATATTGATGTGTTTTCTATTGTTTCTGACGAAAGTGCCGCTTATGTGAATTTTTTACAAATTTCTCATGGTTCGATTATTCGTTCCCATACCCTGGAAATCAAGAAAAAATTAGCCGAAACTGATGAAGAATTACTGGAATTGGCAATAGTCGAATTGCGGGAAAGATTTCAATTATTGTCTAAAGAAGTCATTGTGCCTTTTGCGGTTGATCTTGGCGAAAACATCAAAGTTACCGTGCCGCAACTAGGAGATAAAAAGCAAATTTTAGATTTGTCTGTCCGAAATGCTAAATTTTACCGAATCGAACAGCTAAAACAATTACAGATTGTAGATCCTGACCGACATACTAATAGGATTATGGCGCAGATGCAGAAAGATTTGCGTTTGCCGGTGGAACCCAGACATATTGAATGTTTTGATAATTCCAATATTCAGGGGACGAATCCTGTTTCGGCCTGTGTGGTTTTTAAAGACGGAAAACCAAGTAAAAAAGATTACCGCCATTTTAATATAAAAACTGTTGAAGGGCCGAATGATTTTGCCTCGATGGAAGAAGTGGTCTATCGTCGTTACAAGCGATTGTTAGACGAAGAACAGCCTTTGCCGCAACTAATCATTATTGATGGAGGGAAAGGACAGTTGTCTTCGGCATTAAAAAGTATTGACGATTTAGGTTTGCGCGGAAAAATCAGTATCATTGGCATTGCCAAAAGATTAGAAGAGTTGTTTTATCCGGGTGATTCTGTCCCGTTATATCTGGATAAAAAATCGGAAACCTTGAAAGTTATTCAGCAATTGCGAAATGAAGCGCATCGTTTTGGAATTACACATCATCGGGATAAAAGAAGTAAATCGGCATTGAATTCTTCGATAGAATCCATACCGGGAATTGGCGAAAAAACCATGTTGATGTTAATTCAGCATTTTAAAAGTGTTAAAAGATTGAAATTAGCAACAGAAAAAGAAATTTCGGACGTTGTGGGAGTATCAAAAGCCAAAAAAATTACCGATTTTTACAAAACCACAACTCCCTGATCTTATTTTAGTTGTTGAATCTTAAAAACGAAGATTGTTTTATGAAAAAATACATCCTTTTATTGCTTGTTTTTTTTAGTGGTTTGACTGTTTTTTCACAAAGAAAGGACCGACCAAAAATAGGACTGGTGCTAAGTGGTGGCGGTGCAAAAGGATTTGCTCATATAGGAGTTCTTAAAGTAATTGAAGAGGCGGGGATTAAGATTGATTATATTGGAGGAACCAGTATGGGAGCTGTTGTAGGCGGTTTGTATGCTGCGGGTTATAATGCGGCTCAGCTTGATTCGATTTTTAAAGTCACTAATTTTGACGAATTGCTAAGTGATTATATTCCCAGAGAGACAAAGAATTTTTATGAGAAAAGAAACGATGATGTTTATGCGCTTGTTTTGCCATTTAACAGCTATAAAATAGGAATTCCAGATGCGCTTTCTAAAGGTTTATATAACTTTAATTTATTGAGTAGAATTACCCGAAACGTTAGGCATGTCAGAGATTTTAATGAGTTGCCTATTCCTTTTTTATGTATTGGTTCGGATATTGAAACAGGAGAACAGGTGGTTTTGAACAAAGGAAATCTGGCAAGAGCTATGATTGCCAGTTCGGCATTTCCGTCTTTGTTTTCTCCGGTAGAATATCAGGATCGTTTTTTAGTTGACGGTGGAGTTATGAATAATTATCCTATAGATGAGGTCAGGAAATTAGGAGCTGATATCATTATTGGGGTGGATGTGCAAAATGATTTGTTGGATCGAAAAGCACTTAATGATGCTACAAAAATTTTGGTCCAAATTACGAATCTCCATTCTGTAGATAAGATGAAGGAGAATATTTTGAAAACCGATATTTACATTCGACCTGATATAAGAAATTATGGTGTGATGTCTTTTGATAGTGGTCAGGATATTTTGAGTAAAGGGGAAGAGGCGGCTTTTTCAGTTTTTGAACGTTTAAAGCAATTAGGGGTTAATTCAGGAAATTATAAGAAAAGCAAATTAAAAAATCAGCTTGACAGTTTGCAAATTGAAGAAATTAATTGTAATAAGTTAAAAAATTACACTAAGGATTATGTGTATGGGAAATTACGATTTAAACCGGGGACAAAAATCAGTTATGATCAATTACAAAAAGGGATAAATAATCTCAATGCCACCGAAAACTTTAGTGCTATAGATTATTCATTCGAAAAAAATAATGACAAAGACGATTTGAATTTGGTTTTAAAGGAAAATCCAACAGATACTTATTTGAAATTTGGTTTGCATTATGACGGACTTTATAAAAGTGCTGTTTTAGTTAATTTAACTCATAAAAAGAATTTTTTTAAAAATGATGTTGCTTCGCTGGATGTTATTTTGGGAGATAATTTCAGGTATAATTTTGATTATTATGTCGAAAATGGATACAATATAAGTTTGGGATTCAAATCGTATCTGAATACGTTTAACCGAAACATTGAAGGACAAATAACCAATTTTAATTTTGATGATTTAGGCATCAATAGTTTGAATGTAGATTTGTTTGATTTGACAAATCAGGTGTATTTGCAAACTATGTTTGCCAGACGTTTTTTAATAGGAGCAGGTGTTGAGCACAAATATTTGAGTATTAATTCGCGTACTTTGGGTACTATTGATCCTGTAATTGACAAGAGTAATTATCTGAGTGTTTTTGGGCGTTTGGATTTTGATTCCATGGATGATAAATTTTTTCCAAGAAAAGGCTGGAGTTTTTCAGGAGATATTCATTCTTATCTTTTTTCTTCTGATTATACTAAGGAATTTACGCCGTTTTCTATTGCTAAGGCTAATTTTGGAATAGCCATCCCTTTGTTTAAATCATTGGCATTTAAAATTCAAACAGAAGCAGGTTTTGCAATAGGGAATAAAAGTGTGTCTTTTTTTAATTTTATTCTTGGAGGATATGGTTATAATGTCGAAAATAATTTCAGCCATTTTTACGGATACGATTTTCTTAGTTTAGGAGGGAACAGTTATGTCAAATCTACGCTGACTTTGGATTGTGAAATATTTAAAAACAACCATATTAATTTTACGGCTAATTATGCTAATATAGGAGAAGATATTTTTGAAACGGTCGATTGGGTTTCAATTCCTAAAATTTCAGGATATGCTTTGGGTTATGGTTTGGAAACCGCTATAGGTCCTATTGAAATAAAACGCAGTTGGTCTCCGGAAACTAATAGTGGTTATACCTGGTTTAGTGTTGGATTTCCTTTTTAATCTCCAAAAAAGAAAAATAAAAGAAATTAATAGTTGACTAAAGTCGCGGTTTTTGCCTAAAACTGCGACTTTTTTTTGTTAACAAAAGCGTTTTAGGACGGGAATGATTGGTTTTTTAATTCTCGATACAAAAGTAAAATTAACACTTTAATTTTTTATCACGTCTTTTTTTATGATATGTAAAAAAAAACAGCGATGCTTCCGAATCTTGTTTTAAAATTATGTTAAACTGCATTTTTACTGTAGAAATCGCATTTTCTTGCCGTATCTTTGTCATATCAAAACAAAAGGGGTGGTTTCCTTTTGGTTTATATAAATTTAATAATTTATAATTTTTTGGTTGGTTAATAGCATAAAAACTCAGTCATTATTTGACTGAGTTTTTTTGTTTTAATATATTTGGAACAAAATTTGCAAATTGAATCAATAAAAAAGTAAATTATGAAAAAGATAATGCTACTCTCATTATTGATTTTAATAACCAGTTTTGATTCTCATTCTGATGATTCTTACGGCGTAGGCGAATGGTTTAAGTTTCGGGTTCACTACGGATTTGTTAATGCCGGTTTTGCAACACTTGAAGTAAAAGATGCTGTTGTAAATAATAAAAAAGTTTTCCATGTTGTAGGCAAAGGTTATACCACCGGAGTATCACGCTTTTTTTTTAAAGTAAATGATACCTACGAAAGTTATATTGATAAAGAGACAGGAAATCCGTATCAGTTTGTACGCAAGATTGATGAAGGTGGTTACACTAAAAATCAGGAAGGATTTTTTAATCAGTCAGAGCATAAGGTAACGGTCAAAGATTATAAGAGAAAAACCGAAAAGACTTTTGTGATACCAAAAAATACTCAGGATATACTCTCTGCTTTTTACTATTTACGAAATTATCCTACTATTGACAAGATCCATCCCGGAGAGTATGTGGCAATAGATATGTTTTTTGATGATGAAACCACAAAATTTAAGTTAAAATTTATCGGTCGTCAGGATATTACAACTAAATTTGGGGTAGTGACTTCTATGGTTTTTAAGCCTTTAGTCCAATCGGGTAGGGTTTTTAAAGAAGAGGAGAGTTTAACCATTTGGGTTTCAGATGACGAGAACAGATTGCCGGTGCGTATTAAGGCCGACTTAGCAGTAGGTTCACTCAAAGCTGATTTAGACGCTTTTAAAGGATTGAAAAGCTCTTTTAAAATAAAGAAAAAATGAGTGCGAATTCCGGTATAGCAAGTATTTTAAAGCAAATTGAGGATAAATATGCGTCCATTGATCAAAAAACGGATACGCAATTAGAAGGTTTGCTTTGGTCTAAACCGGTTACTTACTGGGATTATATTCATACAGATGTATTGTTAAATTTACAAATTCAAAGAACGGTACTTCCTGACGAGATGGTTTTTATTCTGTATCATCAAATTAATGAATTGATATTCAAGATGGTGCTTTGGGAGATTGATCAGATTGCCCACGCTCAGGAAATTCAAGCCGATTTTTTTACGGACAGATTAATGCGTATTAGCCGTTATTTTGATATGCTGACCACTTCTTTTTCTATTATGGAAAAAGGGATGGATGTAGAACAATACATGAAATTTAGAAATACATTAACTCCGGCCAGTGGCTTTCAAAGTGCGCAATATCGCTTAATAGAGTTTGGTACAACTGATTTGGTTAATTTAATTGACAGCCGTTTCAGAGCATCATTTGATAATACTATTTCTAATGAAAATGCGTTTACTATTCTCTATTGGCAGGCAGCTGGAACGGATGCTGAAACTGGAAACAAAACCTATACTTTAGAAGAATTCGAAAAAAAATACAAAGCCATTTTTTTGAATTGTATGGAAGAATATAAAACAAAAAATATCTGGCAAAAGTACAAACAGCTCTCCGTTGAGGATCAGGAATTACCTTCTTTAAAAGAGGCTATGCGTCATTTAGATTACACAGTCAATATTACATGGGTAATGCAGCATTTGAATGTAGCAATAAAGTATATTGATGAGAGTGGAATGGGCGATGGAGAGGCAACAGGAGGCAGTGATTGGAGAAAATACATGCACCCAAAGCATCAAAAAAGAATATTTTTTCCGGAATTATGGAGTGAAGCTGAATTAGCAAATTGGGGACAAGAATAAATGTAGAATACAATAAATAGCAACAGTTTGAAATATTTTTTAATAATTATAATTGCACTGACTTTAGTAGTATCCTGTAAAAAAACAGATTCTAAAACCGTTAAAAAGCAGTTAGTTGATAAGCAGAAGCAAAAAAAAGATAATTCTGATTTTGGATTTAATTTCTCCGATTTTAATGTGGTTCAGGATACCGTAAAAAAAGGAGATACTTTTGGAACAATTATTAATGGACAAAATATTGGCGACCGAAAAATTTATGAAATTGTAAACGAGATAAAAGACACTTTTGATGTACGTGTTATTAGACCTGATAAGGCTTTTACGATGTTGCGTTCTAAAGACAAGACCAATAAACTTCAGGTTTTTGTCTATGAGCCTAATGATTTGATGTATTATGTTTTTGATCTTCGTGATTCGGCAGTAGTAGCTTATAAGAAACTGCGTCCGGTAACTTATAAACGGAGAGTAATTACCGGTGTTTTAAAAGGATCTTTATCGGAAACGCTTTCAAATTCAGGTGTTGATGCTAATCTGGCGAGTCAAATTACTAAAATTTATTCCTGGTCAATTGATTTTTTCAAATTAAAGAAAGGTGATCGGTTTGGGATTGCTTTCAATGAACGCTATATCAACGATTCAATTTATAATGGTGTGAGTAACATCGAAGGTGCATTTTTTGAATACAAAGGAAAAATTATGTATGCTTTTCCGTTTGTACAAAATGAGGCTTCAGGGAAAGTGGATTATTATGACGAAGAAGGAAAAACAATGAAAAATCTCTTTCTGAAATCACCCATTAAGTTCAGCCGAATTACTTCCCGATTTACAATGAACAGATTTCATCCTGTGCAACACCGCTGGAAGGCACACAAAGGAACCGATTATGCTGCTCCTACGGGGACGCCTATTATGACTACAGCGGCAGGTGTGGTAGAAACAACGGGATATACCGCCGGTAACGGGAATTTTGTAAAAGTAAAACACAATGGTACTTATTCAACGCAGTATTTACACATGTCAAAAATCTTAGTAAGACGTGGTCAACATGTTAATCAGGGCGATGTTATTGGTCGGGTGGGAAGCACAGGTTTAGCATCAGGACCGCATGTGTGTTATCGTTTTTGGAAAAATGGAGTACAGGTTGATGCTTTAAAATTAAAATTGCCTACAGGAACACCAATGGAAAGCAGGAACAAGGCGAGATTTTTGAGTGTTATCGAACCTTTAAAGCGGGAATTGGATAGTATTGGGAATTTATAATTAAAAAAAGAAGTAAATCAAAACAGGAAAAACAATGTGTAGTAGCTTGTATTTCCTGTTTTTTTATGGAAAAAACTGGTCGGGTTTTGTTGTGATATAGTTGGAATCCTTTCTGCTATTACAACTAATTTCAGTATTTTTACGCCCAAATCTAAAACACTAAAAACAAAAATATAAATGGCTTTAAGTATTCTAAACCCAACAAAAACGGCTTCTTGGAAGAAGTTGCAAGCACATTTTGAACAATTACAAAATGTTTCTATGCAGGAAATGTTTCAGCAGGATGCTTCCAGAGCGGAAAAATTCAGCATTCTTTGGAATGATTTTTTAATTGATTATTCTAAAAATATTGTCAATCAGCAAACAATGGCTTTATTGCTTGAATTGGCTAATGAAATGGGGCTTAAAACCGGAATTGAGGATTATTTTGGAGGAGGAATAATCAATCAGACCGAAAACAGAGCAGTGCTTCATACCGCATTAAGAGCCAAAGAATCGGCGGTGATTCATGTAAACGGAGTGAACGTAATCCCTGAAGTTTATGAAGTAAAAAATAAGATCAAAGCTTTTACTAACGAAATTACTTCGGGTAAAAAAACAGGTTATACCGGAAAAGCTTTTACTGATGTAGTCAATATTGGTATTGGCGGTTCTGATTTAGGACCGGCAATGGTTGTTGAAGCTTTACAATATTATAAAAACCATCTGAATGTTCATTTTGTTTCCAATGTTGATGGCGATCACGTAAATGAAATCATCAAAAAATTGAATCCGGAAACGACTCTTTTTGTAATTGTTTCTAAAACTTTTACCACTCAGGAAACCTTGACAAATTCTGAAACAATTAGAAAATGGTTTTTAGAATCGGCTTCTCAGGAAGATGTGGCCAAACACTTTGTGGCGGTTTCTACTAATTTGCAAAAAGTAACCGAATTTGGTATTAATCCTGACAATGTATTTCCAATGTGGGACTGGGTTGGAGGACGTTTTTCACTTTGGAGTGCTGTTGGTTTATCAATCAGTTTAGCGGTAGGTTTTGATAATTTTGATGAATTGTTGAATGGAGCCAATGCAATGGATGAGCATTTTAAAACGGCTGATTTTGATAAAAATATTCCGGTTGTTCTGGCATTATTAAGTGTTTGGTATAATAATTTCTTTGGAGCAGAAAGTGAAGCTTTGATTCCGTACACACAATATTTACAAAAATTGGCGCCTTATTTACAACAAGGAACAATGGAAAGTAACGGTAAAAGTGTGGGTCGTGATGGAAAAGAAGTTGATTATCAAACCGGAACTATTATTTGGGGAGAACCAGGTACCAATGCACAACACGCCTTTTTTCAATTAATTCACCAGGGTACAAAGTTGATTCCAACCGATTTTATTGGTTATGTTCAGCCTTTGTATGGTGATAACAATCATCATGATAAGTTAATGTCAAACTTTTTTGCTCAAACCGAAGCGTTGTTAAGCGGAAAAGACGCATCAAAAGTTCAGGCTGAGTTTGATAAACAGGGACTTTCGGCGGAAGCAGCTGCGTTTCTTTTGCCATTTAAAGTTTTTGCAGGGAACAAGCCTACTAACACTTTCCTGATTCAAAAATTGACGCCTAAATCATTAGGTTCGTTGATTTCGTTATACGAGCATAAAATTTTTGTTCAGGGATTCATCTGGAATATTTTCAGTTATGATCAATGGGGAGTAGAACTTGGAAAACAATTAGCTAATTCTATTCTGGACGAAATCAATTCGAATGAAGTGAAAAATCACGATAGTTCAACTGCTTCGTTATTAGGACATTTTTTAAGAAATAAATAACACTTTAGTGATTTGATGTAAATAACTGATTATCAGTTGTTGTTTTGAAAATAGCTAAATTATACGAATAAAAACCTCATTTGCTTTTAGTATAATGAGGTTTTTTTTAGACCTTTTTTGTTTATATTTGTTAAAAAAAACATCAAAAACATGTACGAATTCATTCAAAAATTTCATTCAGGCTGGGCTTATTTAGCGCTTTTATTATTAGTGATTGCAGTGATTAACGCTGTCATCGGTTTAGCATCAAAAAAAGAGTTTACTGCCAAAGACAGAAAGATTGCAATTTTTGGATTAATAGGAACCCATACTCAATTATTAATCGGTTTGATTTTGTATTTTGTTTCACCACTTGGGTTAAATTCTCTGGGACAAATGTCCGACAAAATGTTGCGATTAACTTCATTAGAGCATCCATTGATTAATATTATCGCTATTGTTTTAATTACAATTGGTTGGTCTAAGCATAAAAAGTTGACTACAAGCGAATCAAAATTTAAAACTTTTTCTATTTTTTACGGATTTGGATTATTGCTTATATTAAGCAGAATTCCATGGTCGTTATGGATGCAATAAAATCTTAAAAAGTCCTGAAAAGGACTTTTTTTATCCGGTTTTTGTTTTTAAATAGATTCGAACTAAAAAGCTAATATGAAAAAATCAATAACACTACTTTTGCTATTTATTACTGTTTTTTTTGCTCATGCTCAAAATTCGGCTAAGTTAAAAACGGTTTCATCCGCTAAGGCTAATCCTGCTAAGGATACGGTAAAAGGTTTTGCATTTGTAGCTAAAAAAGATATTGTAAGAGATACCATTCAGGATGAAGTAGTTGGGAAGTTAAAAGTCTATAAAAAAAGTGTTCATGCTTCGTATTATGCTGATAAATTTAATGGTAAACGTACAGCAAGCGGTATAAGATTTAATAACAACGATTATACGGCAGCACACAAGAAATTTCCCTTTGGAACCAAATTAAGAATTACAAATGAAGCCAATGGCAAATCAGTTATTGTTGAGGTGGTTGACAGAGGTCCTTTTGTAAGATCCAGAGAAATTGATTTAACTAAAAGAGCTTTTATGGAAATTGCCCGAAACAGAGGTGCAGGCTCGATGATTGTTACCATTGAAGAGATTGTAAAGTAATCTCCAATTACCAATTTTGATACGGATTTTTGCTTAAATACGAATTATAATATCGTTTGTCATTCGTTACTTCTTTTCCCAGCCAGTCCGGTTTTTCAAATTCTTCCGTTTCTGATTTTAGTTCTATTTCTGCCATTTCCAGACCTTCGTTTTCTCCGTAAAATTCATCCACTTCATAGGTGTGAGAACCTACTTTTACTTCAAAACGGGTTTTGTCAATTACGCCTTTTTCGCAAAGCAATAATAAATTTTTAGCTTCATCTACAGCAATTTCTTTTTCCCATTCAAAACGCGACATACCACTTGCGTTTGAGCTGCCTTTTATAGTCAAATAAGCCTTGTTTTCTTTTATTCGAACACGAACTGTGCGCTCCGGATTGGAACTCAAATAACCCTGAATAATGCGTTTTTTAGAAAAAGCTTCTTTTTTATAAGAATCGGAAGAGACTAAAAATTTTCTTTCTATTTCTAACATTTTATAAATAAATTTAAAAAGGTAGTTTTGACTGAATGTTCAAAAGTATCAAATATTTTGAGTTTATTGATTTTCTTTTGGGAAATAGAATATAATTTTGTTTTATGGTCGAAATAAATCCTCATAGAAAAATCATACACATCGATATGGATGCTTTTTTTGCTTCAGTAGAGCAAATGGACAATCCGGAATTGAGAGGAAAACCTATTGCTGTGGGTGGATCAGAAAGCAGGGGTGTAGTGGCAGCAGCCAGTTATGAGGCCAGGAAATTTGGTGTTCGTTCGGCAATAAGTGGTGTTTTGGCAAAAAAGTACTGTCCGGAAATTATTTTTGTCCGCCCCCGATTTGAGCGTTATAAAGAAATTTCGAATCAAATTCATAAAATTTTCCGTGATTATACTGATTTGATAGAGCCGCTTTCGCTTGACGAGGCCTATCTTGATGTAACCCAGAATAAAAAAGGGAATCCCAGTGCCAGTTTATTGGCTCAGGAAATCAGAAATCGTATTTTTAATGAGGTAGGTTTGACGGCTTCTGCAGGAATTTCTATTAATAAATTTGTTGCCAAAATTGCCAGTGATTACAATAAACCCAACGGGCAGAAAACAGTAACTCCTGATGAAGTGATTCCGTTTTTAGAAGTTTTGCCCATTCGAAAATTTTATGGTGTGGGCAAAGTAACAACGGAGAAAATGTACCAATTGGGCATTTTTACCGGATTGGAATTAAAAAGTAAATCTTTAGAGTTTTTAGAAAAACATTTCGGAAAATCAGGGAGTTATTATTATCATGTGGTGCGCGGGATTCATAATAGTGAGGTGAAATCGAGTCGTATTGCCAAATCAGTTGCTGCCGAACATACTTTTGAAACTAATTTGTCTTCCGAGATTTTTATGTTGGAACAATTAGAACTTATTGCCGGCAGTTTAGAACGGAGACTTAAAAAGCATAATGTTTCGGGAAAAACAGTCACTCTAAAGATAAAATACAGCGACTTTACACAGCAAACCCGCAGTAAAACCCTGCCTTATTTTATAGCCGATAAAGGATTAATTTTAGAGAATGTAAAGGAGTTACTGTATCAGGAACGAATGAAAGATTCGGTTCGGTTGCTGGGAATTTCCATGAGTAATTTAAATACCGAAGTAAAAAAAGCAGTGGTTGCAGTTCAATTGAAATTTGCTTTTTAAAAGCAAAACCGCCAATTTACAAATTGTATCATCTGCGAATTGGCGGTTTAGTAAAATTATTGGGATAATTAGTCTTTGCTGGAAAGTTTAGACAGCAATCTCAGGAATTCGATATACAACCAAACTAAGGTAATCATTAATCCCATAGCGCTAAACCATTCCATGTATTTAGGCATTCTTTGTTGTGCTCCTTCTTCGATTCGATCAAAATCAAGGAATAAATTCAAAGCCGCAATCACAATTACAAAAACACTAATACCAATACTCCATGGCGAATTGCCGTGATGTACCGGCTGGTAACTTGTAAATAAAGAAAATAACCAGGAAATTAAGTAATAAGTAGCAATAGCCAGTGTAGCAGCTACAACAACCGATTTGAATTGTTCGGTTACTTTTACAATTTGGTATTTGTACAATCCTAAACAAACGGCAAAGGTGACAAAAGTAGCTCCCACAGCCTGAATAACAATTCCGGGATATTTTACTTCAAAAATAGCCGAAATTCCTCCAATGAATAAACCTTCAAATACGGCATAGCCGGGTGCTAAATAAGCTGAATATTGTGGCTTAAAGGCGGAAATAATTACTAAAACAAAACCAACGATAGCTCCTCCAATAGCAGGAACAATAGGGTTCATGCCGTTAAATGTCATCCACCAGGTTACCATGGCAGCTGCTGTAAGTAATAAAAATAATAAAACAGTTTTGTTAATAGTCCCCGAAATAGTCATATTCTGGTCATAACCAATAACTGTGGCTTCGTGAACTTCTTCTGCTCTTGAGGTAGGCGAGAAACTTTTATTGTTTAAAAAAGGGTTTCTAGATTTGAATTCCATAGTACATACATTTTATGTTAGCCAAATATAAATCATATTTTTTAAGAAAGTTGTTTAAATCTTCTTAATTTTTTATTGTGATAAGGTTCTTTAAATGTGCGATAAACATTGAAAAAATACGGACAAATAAGATTGGGTTGTTCTCTTAATTCGTACATTTATCTCCTCGGTTTTTTAATAAAATAAAATTATAATGTCTCAATTTTTGCTGTTAGACCCAAAAACTGTTTTCCAACTTTATTTTTTAGGAAACCTATTGGTTTGTATTTTGATATTTAGTTATTCGTTTTCGTATGCTACTTCCGAAAATAAAAAGATATTAAAGTATTATGGCCTTGGTAAATTATTGCTGACTATAGGTTGGGTATTCCTTTTTTTAAGAAATAATATTCCTGATTTTCTTTCGATTAACATAGCTAACATGATTGTTTTTTCGGCCTGTTGTTATGAAACAATAGCAATACTTTCTATGTTTAAAACAAGATCAAAGCATTCCTTTAGGATACAAATAGGACTAACAATTCTGGCAGCAATAGTTTTTAATATAGCAACAGTATTAGAA
Organism: Flavobacterium palustre; assembly: GCF_014639535.1. Taxonomy (GTDB): domain Bacteria; phylum Bacteroidota; class Bacteroidia; order Flavobacteriales; family Flavobacteriaceae; genus Flavobacterium; species Flavobacterium palustre. The sequence continues at coordinate 1,061,504 of NZ_BMGA01000001.1, forward strand.
AGTACTATCAATACCCGTGTGTTAATTGTTTCGATTGGTTTATTTGCTATTTATTTACAACCAACGATTAGCTATTTTACGGATAAAAAACATAATTTTTTCAGAACCTTCTATGGTTTGTGTTTTGCAGGATTTGAAATTTTATTGGTAATTCGAATCATTTATAATTTTTTCAATCCTCAAACTGATTTTTTTGCTCACGGGGTTTTTGATAGTCTCTATAATGCTACCCTGTTTTTGCTTTCGTTAACGAGTACGGTTGGTTTTTTATTACTGATAAAAGAAAAACAAGACCTTAAAATCCAACGACTTTTAAAAGATAAAAATCAGTTTTTTTCTATTATAGCTCATGATTTGCGTGGGCCTTTAGGATCTTCGGTTGGACTTTCAGAAATATTAACCGAAAATATTGAACAATACAGTCTTGAAGAAATCAAGGAGATTACCGATATGCTCTGTCAATCCAATAAAAACAGTTACAAACTGCTGGAAAATCTCTTAGGATGGTCACAAGTACAAACAGGTATGATTGAGTTTAATCCGAAGAAAATTGCGTTGAACGCCCTGATTCAGGACAATCTGGAACTCAATAGAAATGCAGCATTGAATAAAAATATCCGTCTTTTGTTTGATGCTGACGAGTTTATCGAAGTCGAAGCCGATAAGAATATGATTGACACCATTGTACGTAATTTGCTTACCAATGCAATTAAGTTTACTGATAAACATGGCGAAATCAAAGTGGAAATGAAAAAATATCCTCAAAAAGCCGAGATTTCTGTTACAGATAGTGGTGTCGGAATTCCTAAAAGTATCAAAGAAAAATTGTTTAAAATCAATGGGAGAGTTTCTCAAAAAGGGACAGACAACGAAACAGGAACCGGATTGGGTTTATTACTTTGCAGTGAATTTATAAAAAAACATCAGGGCAAAATTTGGGTAGAAAGCGAAATAGGTAAGGGGAGTACTTTTAAGTTTAGTTTGCCTTTAGCAACGATAAAAAATTAGTTTTGTAAGAGGCTGCCTTTTCAGACAGCCTCAATATTTTATAATTGGTATAAAACAATAACTTAGAATTTTACCACTTTTTCCTTTCCATTGTAACTAATTGTTTTATCGAAAATAGCCGTACTTGTCATTCCTGCTCCTTTTCCCTTTTCAACCAAAATAACATTAAAAGTTCTGTTTTCCAGCATACCTTTAAAACTTCCATTTCTTTTTCCAATGATTAAAGTTTGGGATTTATCATTCCATTGGAATTTTATGGTAGAATAGTCGCCTTTTTCATAATTGTAATTGTCATTCTCATCTTCGTATAAAGTAAAATCGCCATTAGCTCCAGTGTAAACACGGATTTCAAGCGTATCCCATTTTTTCTCAGTAGCAAACTGCACTTTTGGTCCAAATGGAATAATACTACCTGCTTTAATGAACAAAGGAATTTCATCAATAGTTGTTGCTTTTTCTATTTCCTGACCACCATTCATTTTTTCGTTGGTCCAGAAATCATACCAGGCAGTTCCCTCCGGCAAATACACTTTGGTCGATTTAGCCTGGGTAAAAGTTACAGCTTGGGATTTAGTACCATTAGCATCATTATTTTTATTCCAACCGGTTTCTTCATTTGATTTTACAATAGTTTCCGGAGTATATTGGGCATTCACAACCGGGGCTACTAATATTGATTTACCAAACAAATACTCATTATTCATGTCAACCACTTTCTTGTCGTTAAAATCCATTACCAAAGCACGCATCATAGTCGATTGACTATTGGTAATGTCCCAGGCTGCAGAATAAATATAAGGTAACAACGAATAACGCAAATCAATTGTTTTGGCTATTGCATCGTAGATTATTTCGCCTTTTTTACCAAAATTATATATTTCACGAGGAATATCGGTACCATGCGAACGCATCATCGGAGTAAATGCGCCAAACTGCAACCAGCGAACATACAATTCCTGAAATGATGGATTTTGAGTTCCGTCACCCCATCCTTTTTTATAAGCACCTGCAAAAAAACCTCCAATATCTGTATTCCAATACGGAATTGCACTCATAGAAAAGTTTAAACCAGCCGGGATTTGATTGCGTAACGATTGCCAGGACGAATTGACATCGCCCGACCAGGTATTCGCTCCATAACGTTGTTGACCGGCAAAAGCAGAACGAGTAAGAATAAAGATTCTTTTGTCAGCACTTGCTGCACGTTGGTGTTCTGAAACGCCACCTACGGTCATCAATGGAAAAGCATTACGCACTTTTCTAAATGACCCCAAATAAGTTTTTATATCAAAATCAGAAGCTTTGAAATCCATATGATCCGGTTCTGATGAATCCATCCACCAACCATCAATTCCCAACGAGAAAAGACCTTTATTCAAATATTTCCAATAAATATCACGAGCTTCCGGATTGTACGGATCATAAGGCTGAACACTGGATGGATAATCACGGTTAGGCGGCCAGGTTTCTAATCCGGATTGAGGCCAGGTACCAAAATTCAACAACATTCCTTTTGGTTGCATTTCTCTAAATTGCTTGGTTTGTGGTCCAAAAGAATTCCAGATAGAAATAATGACGTGTGCATTCATGTTGTGAATATCATCCACCATTTTCTTTGGTTGAGGGAATTCAGTATTAAGAAATTCCATGGCATTCCATAAATAATTATTCCCCCAATATTGCCAATCCTGAATAATTCCATCCAATGGAACACCCAGTTCACGGTATTTACTCACTACGCCTACCAACTCATTTTGGCTTTTGTAACGTTCTTTACTTTGCCAATAACCAAAAGTCCATAAGGGAAACATTGGAGCCTGTCCGCTAAGTTCGCGCATACCCGCAATAGCACCATCAATATTTTCGCCAAGCATAAAATAATAATCAATACAATCGCCAACTTCAGATTTGAATGATGTACTTTCCGGCTTGTCTTCAAAAACTGTTGGTGAATAGTTATCCCAGAACAATCCGTAGCCTTTTGTAGAAACAAGAAAAGGGACATAATCATCCACATTGCCTTGTACCATGTTGATTTTTGTATTACGCAGCGATAATTTGCCTCGTTGTTGCTGACCTAAACCATAAATAGACTCCTCTTTATCCAAGGTAAATAATTGATTGATACTATAGGTTTTAGAACCTGCATCATTAAAATCAGTAAAAGTTGCACCAGATGCTGTCTCATTTAAAAGAGATGCTCCGGCTAGGGTATTGAAAGATATCTTACCCGATTTTACATCAATAGCTACTTTTAGTTTTTCGCTTTTTAACGAAATTACATCTCCCTGCTGCTGGATGGTGAATTTAGTTTGTTGTGGTTTTTTGTTTACGGATAAACTTTCTTTCTTGAAAGCGACTCCTTCGGGTGATTTTAAAACACGAACAATACTCGGGCTAAAAAGCTGAACCTCAACATCCATAGATTGAAAGTTAGTTTTTATCCCTAAAGTCGTTTTTTGATAATTTTGAGCCGTCAATGACGAAACAGAAAACGCCACAAGCAACAGCAAGTACTGGCAGTTTCTATTCAGAAATGCATTTTTCATTTGGTTTATTTTTAGTTAATCAATATGAACCAAAGCTATTTATATTCACTTAAACGAATGGGTACGATATGTTGTTTTCATTGGTACATTTCGTTGTTTATTACTTTATGTATTATTATCATTTTGAGCATACTTTGACGGAGAGACTCCAAAAGATTCTTTAAAGTATTTGCTGAAATATTTCTGCGTATTAAAACCCACTTTTTCCGCTACCTCAGCTACAGGATAATTTCCCTGAGTTAAAAGTTGGGCAGCCCTTTTTAATCGGATGGAACGAATAAATTCCGAAGGGGCAAGCCCTGTTATGGATTGCATTTTTTTATACAACACCGTGCGATCCATACCCAAATCCTGACTAAACTGCTGAACGGAATAATCGGGATTATCCATGTTTTTTTCCATGCAAACGAGCGCTCTTTCTATCAATTGTTCGTCAATGGAAGTAATGGTAATCTCTTTTGGGTTCACTTCTAATTTTTTCGAAAAGGCCGATTGCCTTTGATTTTTCTGTACAATCAATTTCTCAATTCGAAGCAACAGTATTTCCAGATTAAAGGGTTTAGCCAAATATTCATCGGCTCCCGATTGATAACCGGTCATTTTAAGATCTTCAGATGTACGAGCAGTCAATAATATCAACGGAATATGCGAAGTTTGCACATTCGATTTGATGCGTTTACACAACTCAAATCCATCAACTTTAGGCATCATCACATCGCTTATAATCAAATCAGGGGATTTGGATAACGCTAATTTTTCTCCAACTTCACCATCAGCAGCTTCAAAAACTTCGTATTTATTGGATAACTCCGTCAGCAAAAAACGTCTCAAATCCTCATTGTCTTCTACGACTAAAAGGGTCTCTTTTTTTGATGTTGTTATCAACTGATTATCGATTTTATCTTCTGGAACAACAAGAGTTTCAGAATGCGCTTTTTCCGGAGCAAGATCTAAGGGAATTGTAAAAGCAAATACTGTTTTTAGATTGGGCTCACTTTCAACAGTAATTGCTCCCAAATGCAATTCCACATACTCTTTTACAAGATGCAAACCGATGCCACTTCCTCCCTGAGTTGTTGAAGCCTGATAAAAACGATTAAAGACATTAGGCAAATCTTTTTCAGCAATACCCGAACCCGAATCAATAACTTCTAACTGAACAATATCCGATTTCAGAGTTGATTTTGGCAGTGACAATTGTATTCTAACAGTTCCTCCAGCAGAAGTAAACTTGAAGGAATTGGACAGTAAATTATTGATTACCTTATATAATTTGTCATTATCAAAATACATAAATAACTCTGGTTTTTCGGATTGTATCGAAAAATCAATCTGTTTTTCTTCAGCTAATTTGCCAAACAAATCTTCGAACTGCATTACAAAATCTACCAAATCACCAAAAGTCAAATTCAGTTTTTCACCTGAAATTTCTAATCGTCTAAAATCCAATAATTGATTCACCAAATGCTGTAAATTCAATGCATGACGATAAACTAAACTAATTCTGGAGTCCTTTATTTCTTTCAAAATAGATTCCAGCGGTGTAATAATCAATGTAAGTGGTGTTCTAAATTCATGGCTGACATTGGTAAAAAAATTAAACTTTAGTTCATTTAGTTTTTCTTCATTTTCCCGAATTAATTTTTGCTTTGTCCATCGTTTATAATAAGTGAGCGATAAATAAAACAACAATACGATGATGAGCAAATACAACGCATAAGCGACAGGCGTTTTCCAGAAAGGCGGGTTTACAACAATAGTGATTTGAGCATATTCATTCGACCATTCCTTACTATTGTTGGCAGCATTGACTTTCAGTACATAATTTCCGGGAGCCAAATTAGTGTAAACAGCAGTTCCGGTACCGTTTTGAGCTACTATTTCTCGCCAATTTTCATCAACCCCTTCCAAACGATAACGGTAATAAGTCTGCGTAGGATTAACATAATTCAATGCCGAGAAATCAATACTTATAAAATTCTGATTGTAATTGAATTCTAAACTATTAGTCGCAGCAATTGCATTTTTTAAGATTGTATTGCCATCGTAAGATTCACCCGGTTTTACTGAAGTTCCAAAAAGCTTTAAACCGGTAAACAATGGTTTTTGTAATTGTTTGAATGACCAGGGCTTTTGTAAATCAATACTATTGAAACCATTTACACCGCCCAAATACAATTGCCCTTTATCAGATGCAAAAACTGCCGAGACTGTAAATTCATTTTCTAGTACACCATCAAAATGATTGAAATTAGCCATCGAAAAACGAAGCTGTTTTTCGTTAGCATTCACTACAATACGGGAAACACCTCCGGCGGTTGTAACCCATATTCTACCCTGTTTATCTTCGACAATACCTTTAATACTGTTATTTACCAAACCATCATCCGTAAAAAGCGTATGCAGTTCCTTCGTTGACGGTTTCCAAACATCTAATCCATCCTGAGTGCCAATCCACACTATTCCACGGCTGTCTTTAAAAATACAGCTGTATTGTTGGTTTTTATCCTTCAAAAGTTCTTTTAAAGGCTGACTAATCCTATTCTTTTTATAATTATAAACAAACAATCCAGCGTTGCTTCTTCCTAAAAAAGAATTTTTATCAAATGGAATTAACTGAGAAACTGAAGCTAATCGCTCGTCATTTAACGTCAATTGCAGTGGTTGAAAAAAACCATTCACAGGATTAAAAACACCCAAACCTGCTGATGTTGCTACTAAAAATTGTCTGTCCGGCTTTTCTACAATGTAATTGCAATTTCCAACGAGTTGATCAATACGTTTAATCTGATTGTTTTGTAAACAATACACTCCTTTATTTCTGGTACATATCCAAATTCGATTTTGAGCATCTTTGGTCATCGAAACACAATCAGCATCGGCTGGAAATCCCAAAAAAACAGCAAGCTTAGAAGTTTTAGGAGAATAAGTGTAAAGTCCATTTTTGGTTCCTACCAGAATTGTATTTTGCGTTGTTTCCTGAAAACAAGTCACATCAATATCTTTTGGTTGTGTTCCAAAAAAAGTTTTCCCAACATTCTTAAACTTAAATCGGTCGGGATGATAATACAATAATCCATGATTGAATGTCCCAATCCAGAGTCCGCCTTGTGAATCGTTATAAAGCGTACTGGCTTCGGTATTAACTTCAGTTCCATCAACCAACTTGAACGATGGAATAAAATGTTTTTCTTTCAGATTTTTGTCAATAAACCATAATCCGATGGCACAACTCACCCATAAATTACCTTTGCTATCCACAGAAATGGTATTGAGCCAATAGTCGGTTTGAAGAATTTTAGTATGCGTTCGCTTTTTAATATCATAAGCTAACATCAGACCAGAAGATCCATTTCGTATCTGATATAATGAATTGTCCGACTGAACAACCATCAACGTATTATTGTATTTGTTCTGCTCTTGATTTGACAAAGAATTGGTTTGATACAGCTTTTTTGCTGTTTTCAAATCATAACAAACGATCAATCCATTTTTATAAAAAAGAAAAAGCTGTTGCTGGATAACAGCCACATCATACAATTGGTCTTTTATTCCGTTGGGAGTTGAAACATGATTGAGAAAAATGGAAGTCTTTCCGTTTTTAGCATTTCGAAATAACAACTTATCGGAAGAAGTAAGAGCCCAATAATTGTGATAAACATCAGCAAAAAAATCAGCAAGAGGCTCACGAATAACTAATGAGTGTAATACACTATCCGGTTTCGATACAAAACGTTCCTGTTTAATATCGATAGCCATCAGTTTTCCTTTGTCTTTTATCCAAACATAATCTTTGTCGACATAACCGTGATGGAATCCTGAATAGCCCGTTAACCGTGAAATGGCATTAGCCTTTAGATGCAAATATTTAAAAGAAGTTCCGTCATAAATATTGGTTACGCCTTCGGTAGTGATTACCATACGCCCATCCTGAAGTTGCAAAATAGTACGCACCCTGTTTTCGGAAAGTCCATTTTTAGAATCGATTGAAGAAAACACAAAAGATTGTTGTGCGTTTATCTGCACGCAAAAACACAATAACAATCCCAGAAAAATATATCGACAAAAATGGTTATTCATAAATGCTATTGGTGAATGCAAAAATTCAAAATAGGATAATCAATAACGAAACTACAAAAAAAACCGTCTCGCTTTTTTTAAAACGGGACGGTTTTATAGTTTTAGTTTTTCAAAATCAATCCTTTTGAAGCATTTTTAAATCGATAACTGTCCTAAAACCAACATGGTTCGAACTGGAACCTTCTGCCATTCCCATTCGGGCAGAAATCCTGAAACTGGAACAATAGGATTCGTTACATAAAAAAGAACCTCCTTTTATGATTTTTTCTTTTTCATATTGATTATTTGGGTTTAAAGCTTCAGCTGCACCTTGTGGATTGTGTGTGGTTTCTCCTTTTGAAATCAACTCCTGATAATAATTCACATTATACCAATCCTTGGTATATTCCCAAACATTACCGGCAATATCATAAATCCCTAAAGAATTTGGAGCAAATGATTTTACCGCCGCTAAAGCCGAATAACCATCACTTTTAGCGTTGTAATTTGGAAAATCTCCCTGCCAGGTATTGGCTTTTTTATCCATTTTTGATTGGTCATCTCCCCAAGTGTAAATGCTGTTTTTTAAATTCCCCATAGCTGCCAGTTCCCATTCAGCTTCTGTGGGCAATCTGCGTTTTGCCCATTTGCAATAAGCCTGAGCATCTTCATAAGAAATGTGAACTACCGGATAATTATCCTTTCCTATGATGTTGGAATTTTTCCCTTCGGGATGACGCCAATTCGCTCCAGTTTGCCATTTCCACCATTGGCGAAAGTCAGTATAATTGGTAACATTCTTTACCTTATCATTAAAAACCAAAGAACCCGGTTGCAATAATGAATCGGCCGGTTTTGGCGTTCCTTCCGGCAGGCTTTTTTTGAATTCTTCCCATATAATAGATCTTTCGGCAGTAGTTACATAATGCGTTTCATCAACAAATTTTTTAAAACTGGCATTGGTGACTTCGGTAATGTCAATAAAAAAGCCATCTACACTCACACTATGAGCCGGTTTCTCATGCTCTAATGCCAATCGGTCGTTTTCCTTTGCTCCCTGTGTAAAAGTATTTCCCGGAACCCAAACCATATTTTTAGGGGTAACTACATTTTCTGGCTGTTCTTTGATAAGTTGCTCTTTGTTATTGCAAGCACCAATAACAACCAACAAAATCCCAATAATCCATTTGTTTATTTTCATACCATCATAGTGTTTATCTAAAAAGTACTATCCTGAAATATAGTACCAGACAAAACTACTACTTTTTTATTCCAATTCTAACAACAAAACTGATTGTGCTTCGATACTGAAATCTGCTTTTAAATCAAATGATTTGTTGGTCAGAACATCTTTCCCTAATTTGAAATCTTTTATGTTTTCCTCAAAACGTTTCGTTTCGACTTTTCTTGAATTCAATCCGTTATTTAAAATCACCATAACGGCGTTCTTATCAGTGTATCTAAAATAGACATAGAGATTATTTTCGGGAATATAATGTGTCATTTTTCCAAAATGTACCGCTTCATTGGTTTTTCTCCATTGAAATAATTTGGAGGTAAAATCAAAAAATTGTTGTTGCTGAGCAGTTCGTTCATTTTTGACAAAAGCATTGTTGTTGTCACCTTGCCAACCTCCGGGAAAATCCAGACGAATTGCCCCATCGCCTTCGTTTTTATTACCTGCCATACCAATTTCAGAGCCATAATACAACTGCGGAATTCCACGTACAGTGGCAAGTAGCGTCATTGCCATTTGGTATTTTTTAAAGTCTTTTTTGTAGATTTCGTTAAAGCGTTGCGTATCGTGATTTTCAACAAAAGTCAACAAGTTATTTGGATTTGGATACAGAAAATCATTGGTGAAATTATCATAGATTTTAATAAGTCCGTTATTCCAATCTGCCTGATTTTCGTTGAAAACCACGCTGGTTGCATTGTGTAACGTAAAATCCATTACGCTGGGTAAATAGGAATTATAATTTTGAATCGCAGCCACTTTACTGTCTTTTTGCCAATACGCCATTTGAGCCTGATCGTGCATCCAAACTTCACCCACAATATTAAAATTAGGGTATTCATCGGTGATGGCTTTAGTCCATTTGGCAATTCCTTCTTTGTCATTATAGGAATAAGTATCTACACGAAATCCATCTAAATCAGCATATTCAATCCACCAAATGGCATTTTGAATCAAATAATTCAACACCAATGGATTCGATTGATTCAGATCGGGCATGGATTGAACAAACCAGCCGTCCATACACATTTTAGCATCCATTTTAGAAGCATTAGGATCAAATTGAGTAGTCATTCGATAATTGGTTTGCGCATATCCGGGAAATTGATGAATCCAATCGTAGGTTGGTAAATCCTTTATCATCCAGTGTTGTGCTCCCCAATGATTGGTCACATAATCCATAATGAGTTTCATGTCCCTTTTATGCAATTCGGATGATAATTTCAGATAATCTTCATTCGTTCCGTAACGGGAATCAATTTGATACACATCCGATTGACCGTATCCGTGATAAGAACCCTGAGCATCGTTGTCTTCGCAAAGTGGTGTTGACCAAAGTGCCGTAGCTCCCAATTCTTTTATGTAATCCAAATTTTGAATAATTCCTGCAATATCACCGCCGTGTCTTCCGGACGGATTGTTTCTGTTTGCTTTTTCAGTCAGTGTTTTTTGGCTGTCGTTTTTTGGATTTCCATTAGCAAAACGATCCGGCATAATCAAATAAATCATATCCGAAGCATCGTAACTTTTGCGTGAAGCGGAATTTTCTCTTCGCTGTTTTAAAGCATATTTTTTAGTAAAAACTACTTTTTTGTTTTTCGAAAATGAAAATAGCAGCTCTTGTGCCGGAACGTCTTTTGTGTCGATAGTCACAAACAGATAATTTGGGTTTTCTGTTTTTTGAATGGCTTTGATTGCAATTCCATTGGAAACAGCCACTTCATTTTCGGCAATATTTTTACCATAAAATAAAATTTGTAGTTCAGGATTATGCATTCCGGCATACCAAAACGCAGGTTCCACCCTTTGAATTTGAGCAATAGTGTCTAATGAAAACAAAAGCAGTAACAGCATGACTGCCTTTACTATTCTCGACTTTTTATTATATTCTTTAAGATTCATATTTGTAGAAATTAATTCGTTTTAAATTGCCAAATTTGACCAACTGTTTCTGCTCCTTTATTGTCTTTTACCACTACTTTCCAATAATAATTTGTGGCATTCTGCAAGGAGTTTATCGTCAGGGAAGTCGTTGATAAATTGCTTCCCACTTTTGTCACAGGAGGATTTGCCGTTCCCAGGTACACATCGTAGCTAAGAATATCATCAGTATCAACATCAGTTGCTGTCCATTTTAAACTGACCGTTGCCGAATTGACGAAAGAATTAATCTCCGGCTGTAACAATTGAGGCAAAAAGGGTGAATGATTGGTCACAGCCGTAGCCTCGGTATAAAAACTATAGGTTGCTGAATAATTGCTGGAGGCATTCTTGCTGTCGGTTGCTTTTACTCTCCAATAATAGGCCGTTCCTTTGGTTAAAGTTATTGTTTGCCCAATTGCTGCTCCTTCGGCTGTTTTCACAATTTGTGTAAATTGGTTATCAGTTGCAATTTGTAGCTGATAAACAATAGGATTGTTTTCTGCATCAGTTGAGGCATTCCAGGCAAAATTAACCGCATTGTCAATACAAAGGGTAGCATTTGCCGGAGCTACTAATGCCGGAATACCCGGAGCTGTATTTTTAGTTTCCCCTGTTGCTGAATCATCACTGCCACAAGAAAACAACAGCAAACTCATGAAAACGGAATAGATTGTATTTCTCATGTTTATTTTTTTATGACGGTTATATGTACAGGATTTTCTAAATATACTTTGGCGATATAGATTCCACTGGCTAATTTTTCCAGATTAAGCTGTGTTTTTTGGTCAACTACAACATAGTCTTCTTTTGAAATTAATTGTCCGGCAGATGAATACAATTCGATGATTACTTTTTTAGTAGAAGTTGGAGTCAAAATTGTAAACAAATCCTGAGCAGGATTAGGATAGCCAATAGTATTTTCTATTTCGCCAACTATCTTTTTGGTGTACATTCCCTCGCAAGGTTTAGCCGATTTTACCAGCAGTACATCTCCTTGTTGTACGGCAACAGTAAAATTAGCCGAATCGGTTTCAAATTGCGGACTGTCATTAAGAAAAACTTGATAAGGAAGCGTTCCTTCGGTAATTTCTACAGCAATTTTATTATAAGAATATGTCGATTTAGCAGTTAAAGAAGCGCCTTTGTTTATGGTTACATTAAAACATTGTTCGAAGGTTTTTCCATCGATAGTAATACAAACCGTGTAATTTCCTGAAGCTAAGTTGGGAACGTTCAGACTGTTTGTGAAATTGTAATTTGTTCCGTTGATGCGAGCTGTATAATTGTAAGTCTGCGCTGCTGAAATGTTTATTTCGCCGTTGTTTTTATTGGCACAAGTTTCTGATTTGGATTCGACAGTAAAATTATCCGATGGCAATGCAAATGGAACATCAGCTGAAAAAGCGGGTTTATTGCCGTAAATTCGGAATTGACCGGCCGGAATTGCAATAGGAGCATTTACATTGGTTACATTCAATGTTGTATTATCCATCAAATTGTACCATTCTCCGGTATGAGGAAATCCGGTGGCTACATTTTGAGTTGTCACATCAAAATTAGCCAGAATTACTACCTCTTTCAAACTATTGGCTAGCAATGAAGTATTTGATATTTTGATGTTTTTAGTTAATGAACTGGAATTTGTAATGGTTGCTGTTCCCGAAAAAACAGCTTCCTGAGTTTTTAGTTTGATTATTTTGGACCAGTCGGCATAAATTTTAAATCGATTGTCATTGTTCAGCCAATTATTTGTCCATTGGTTTTGTGGTTTGGTGTCTAATTTACAATCGCCAGAGCTAACATCTGTTGGAGAATTTACAGTGCCATTATTACAGGTAAATATAGAATCGTCATAGCCTAATTCGCCAAAATGCCAAATCATTTTAGGCCCGGGAATCAATAAGGAAACTGCTCCAACAGCCGACATTCTGGATAATGCCGTATTTAGGTTTCGCACATTATGAGTTGCATTGCTATTATTTCCAAATTGTAAATTTTTATACATCAGGCGTTCCTCATCATGACTTTCGGCATAACCCATCAATCTGTTTTTGCTAAAACCTCTGCTGTTGCTGTTCATTCTTGCAATGTTTGAAGGATATCCCATAGAAAGTTCATTGTATTCATTGGTCATTTTTCCCCATAACATAATTCCTTTGCTAGGTGTTTCTTCAACTCTGTAATTGGCCCACTGTTGTTCTTCGGCATCGGTTCCCAGATGTTCAAAAATAGTATAATGCGTTGGGTCTAAACTCCAGGAATAATCGGCATAGGATCTTAAAACATCCACCCGGTCTTGTTGGTAAGCATTGGTACAACTTTCATCCGATGCGGTACAGTTTTGCGTAAAACCTTTGGTTAAATCCCATCGAAAACCATCTATTTTATACTCTTCAATCCAATGTTTGATTACACGATGCACATAATATTGGGTTCTGGATTGTTGATGGTTAAAGTCTTCGCCAACATTATACGAATGTTTCGCCACCGTATTAAAATAAGGATTTTCAGTTGAAGGACTTCCCCAACCATCACTGTCAGGATCATTCATCCACATGCGCACCATTGGATTTCTGCCAAAGGCATGATTCAAAGCAACATCAAGAATTACGGCAATTCCGTTTTGATGGCATTTATCGATAAGCTCTTTTAATTTATCGGATGTTCCATAAAATTTATCCAAAGCCATGTGAAAAGAAGTATTGTAGCCCCAACTTTCATTGCCTTCAAATTCCATTACCGGCATTAATTGAATGGCGTTTATTTTCAGATTTTTGAAATAATCAATTCGGTCAATTAAACTTTGATAGTTTCTTTTTGCATCAAAATCCCTGACTAGAACTTCATAAACCACCAATTTTTCTTTTTCAGGTTTCACAAAATTAGTAGTAGCAGCACTCCACGGATAAGACAATTGTCCAGTTTGTAAAACTGTAACTTCACGTTCTTGAGCTGTTGGATAAGACGGTAAGTTAGGATAGGATGCGGCCGGAATTGCAGGATCATCAAAAGGCGATAAAACTAAAGTGGAATAAGGATCGGCTGTTTTGACCATAGCAGGAGAATTTGCCAGAGGAGTTGCATCAACAACCCAATATTGATAGCTGTATTTTGTTCCGGATGTCAAACCATTTAATTCTAACCAAAATTTTCCTGAAACTGGGTCTTTTTTCATGGCATAGTTATTATTGGGTTGCCAATTATTAAAACTACCGGCTACATAAACAAAATCTTTTAAAGGAGCATCCAGTACCAAAGTTGCTTTAGAAGTATCGGAATTATTATAGTTGATGCCGTCTTCCAAACCAGAAGGCATAGTTTCAGAAATAGTCCCCGGATTAACAATAACGCCAAATTTCTTAGTTACGGTTGTTGTTCCCTGAGTAATTTCCAATACATAATTTTGGTTTGTGGTTATGTTTGAATGTGTAAAACTATATGCGGCTGTAGTCACTGAATTAATATTAATTCCGTTAGCCGAAAGAGTATAGTTGGCATTCCCATTTGTGTTTGCAGCCGATATGGTAAAATTTTCCCCGGAAGTAATGATTGTAGAGCTATTTTGCAAAGGAGCGGTTAATGTTGCCTGAAAAGCGCCTACATTAAAAAAGGTATCTGCTGTTTGCATAGTCCCGGCATCGTTTCTAATGACTACACAAATTTCAGTAATGGCACTTGATGTTGGAATACCAAAAAAGCTATATAAATCAGGAGTTATTTCTAGTTTATAATTGCTTCCGGAGACTAGTGTTAAGGCGGGTTGTGTGGTGTTGTTTCCCCAACTACCTTTTACATTTTGCCATCTTGTTCCGTTTACGGTTAAACCAATATGAGCGTATAGCGTACCCGAATAAGTTGCTAAAGGAGTTCCTGTTTTATTAAAATTAAGAGTAACATTTGCATTTGCAATTGCAGGGGAAGGAGTAGTGGTAAATTGAGCAATACAAATTGATGACAACAATAAAAAAAACAAAGTAATTTTTTTCATAAATAGTTGGATTAAAAAAGGGTTACCCGGTTAAAGGCAACCCTTTTTATATTGAACAAAAAGTATTATTGTTGATTAGGTAACATCAGATAACTTCCGTCTAAATCATTAAAATAGACTTTGTATTTTGATTTGGATACCGGAATATCACCTCCGCTGGCTCCGTTAGCGGTGTATCCTGAAAAAGCAGTATCACCACCCCAGTTTACATCCCAGGCGTTATTAGCTCTAAACTTACCTTTTCCGTCAAATAAACTGATGGTCAGTGTCCAGATATGAGGGTCAAAAGTGGATTGAACCATATCAGTATCTTCTCCCCATCCTGCATCAGTTCCTGTTCTTGAAGAACCTATAAAACCAATGGTTGTGTAGGTGGTTGCCGCTGAAGCATTATAAGGAACCAAAGTATAAGTCAGGGTTTGTAGATTCATTGAAAAGGTATAATAACCCGCTGTTGGAATGTTGAAACTTGCCGGATCGGCATCAGCATTTGTTGCTCTGTACACAAGACTTCCTCCATCGCCCATACCATACATCGGTGTCCAACTTCCTAAAGTTGAAATTACTTTGAAGTAGCCTGCTTTGAAATAACCGGTGTATTTATACAGTTTCGCATTGCTTCCGCTTCTAAACATTGGTTGGTTTCCATTGTTGTTATTCCAGTCAGCAACTGTGGCATCTCCTACTAAATACCAGTCGGTAAATGGATAAGCCAGTAATCCGGAATAGGCAGTAATGCTTATGGTAATTGTTTCTTCTGTTTCCATTGCTGTACTTCCTGCAACATTGCATTTTACTTTTACATCAAACAACTTAGCGGTTCCGGGAACTGCACCAAGTTCAATTGCAGCCTGATTTAGCGTTTTTACACTAACAGATGCCTGACTAATATCACTTGTGCTTGCTAATGTTTGAGCATTGGTAAAATCGCCATCTTTTGCATCGATAAGCAATGTATAACTAACCACTACATCATGAGAATATTCCGCAGCAGTCCATTTGAACAAATCGGCTTCGTTGTTAGCATTGTTTTCGGTAAGTACAAATGTTTTTCCTGTTAGGGGTAAGGTCATTTCGGGAGCTGAAACACTCTCCAGAACGGGTCTGTTATCGACATCATCAGCGTTACATGAAACGGCTAAGATGCTAATAAACGCGATTACTATTTTAGATATATTTTTCAATTGCATCGTTTTGTAAATTAAAAAATTAGTTGGTATAGCCTGTGTTTTGTTCTAATGTTGGGTTTGCCTGAATAATTCGGGAAGGAATAGGCATTAAATCTCTGTAGGATTCAGTTGCAGTACCATTTACGGTTCCGCCTTTCCATTGCCAGATTTTACTTCCTCCGGTAAATTTTCCAAAACGAATTAAATCGGTTCTTCTGTGGCATTCCCAGAATAATTCTCGTCCTCTTTCATCCAGAATAAAATCAAGAGTTAAGTCGGAAGCACTTATCGATGGAGCATCGGCTCTGTCTCTCAGTTGGTTGATGTAGCCCACAGCTGTTGCCGTATTTCCTGAAGCAGCTCCTCTAACGGTTGCTTCGGCATACATTAAGTAAACATCAGATAATCTAAACATTGGAAAATCAGTATCCGGAATATCATTTCTTTGAGCCGCAGTACCATCTGCTTTTTTGTTGATGTATTTTGTTACCGCATATCCATTGGTAAAAGTTCCAATATTGGCAATATCCAGTGTTTGTCCATCGGTATAAAAAGTACCTCTTTTGTCGGCGGTGGCAGTGGCGTCAGGGAAAAGAGCAACAAACTCTTTGCGGGTTCTGATTCCAAACCATCCTCCGTCCATACCTCTGGATGCGGCATCCATGCTTCCTCCGATAGAGGCGTGCAAAATAAAACTCATACCACCACCGGTTGCTCTAATAGCGTTTCCGTCACTTACAATTGGGAAAATAAATTCATTTTGAGCACCATTGGTATTATTATCAGCGGAGAATAAATAACGATACGGAACATTTGCAAAAGTATATCCTGAATTGTTGATGATGTCAGCACAAACAGTTCCGGCCTCATTAAATCTGTCGGTTCCGGTATAAACTTTAGAATTCAAATAGATTTTTGCCAATAAAAATTTAGCTGCCGTTTTATCCACTCTTCCGTATTCATTGGTTCTTGAAGCGGCAAGGCTGTTATCCAAATCTTTTAATTCCGATTCGATGAAAGCAAAAACTTCGGCTCTTGTTTTTTGTTCCGGATAGAAAAAACCAACTGGGTCATTCTCAGTAGTAATAGGCACATTTCCGAACAAATCCATTAAATTATAGTATGAAAATGCTCTTAAGAAACGGGCTTCGGCTCTAAAAGTGGCAATTTCAGCTTTTAGACTTGCATCAACACCTCGGGCTGTTAATTTCTCATCCGTTGTTTGTCTTAAAAATTCATTAGCCACACTGATATGATAGAAAGCTCTTGAAAAAGTTCCTGCTAAAAATTCATTGGCAGGTGACCAGTTTTGGGTGTTTAATGTAGGTAAAGTTCCATCGGCCCAAGCAATAATGGCTTCGTCAGTTGGTAATTCCTGTACCACAAACAACAATCTTAAATAACTACTGAAGTCACCTCCAAGTCCGGCAATATCTGCCGTTCCATCACCATCATTTCCTCCCACATACAAACCGGCATATAGTTTAGCTAATACTTGTTTGTAAGATTCCGGATTTTCAAAAAAGGTTTCCGATAAAAATTCATCGTCATCGTCGGGTGTTACGTTTAAGTCGTTTGAACACGAAGTAAGCGCCATATTTAATCCTAAAATCAACAGGAAAAAATAAGATATATGTTTAAATGCTATTTTCATTTTATTTCTTTTTAAAATTTGTTTTTCAGTTTAGTAATTAGAAATTCGCATTAACTCCAAACAAGAAAGTTCTTGCTCTTGGATACACATTATTATCAATTCCGTTGAATTTCTCCGGGTCTAAACCGTTGTATTTTGTAAGTACAAGAACGTTTTGAACTCCTGCTGTAAATCGTACTGAAGCCACTTTAAATACTTTTTTATCAAAAGTGTAGCCAATGGTTACGTTGTCCAGTTTTATAAAAGAAGCATCTTTTAAATAATAGTCAGACAGGTATCTTGAAGTACCATTATCTTCAAAAGTGAAGCCTGTATTAAGGTAATCAGTACTTACGTTAGACAAATCGGTTTGTCTTCTTAAACCAGCGTCTGAATAGCCTAAATTAGAACTTACGTTATCAAAAATATAGTTTCCTAAACTGGCTCTCCAGTTCATTGTGAAATCAAAATTTTTGTAGTTTACCGTTGAGAATAAACCAAAAGTATAGTCTGGTGCCGGTTTATTAGCTCTGTAACGATCACCATCATCTAGTTGTCCATCGCCATTTCTGTCAACATAAGCTCCTGCAATTGGTTTTTTATTGGCATCATACAACTGTTCGTATAGAAAAAACGAATTAGGTGTAAACCCTACCGAGTTGATTTGGATTTTATTTCCACCACCACCGGCAATGTTATCTCCTGTAAAATAACCTTGAAAACCAGGAACTGTAATTCCTAACTGGTCAATTTTTTGATCGATATAAGTGGTGTTGAAAGCAAGATTCCAAGTCAGATTATCATTTTTAATAATATCAGACTGAATGTTAAACTCAATTCCTTTGGTTCTTACGCTACCAATATTAAAGAAACCTTGATTTCTAATGTTAGCTCCGTCAGGAACGGCAATTTCAGCTAATAAATCGGTTGATTTTTTATCAAAATAGTTAAGCGAACCTGTGATTCTATCATTAAAAAAACCATAATCAATACCAAGGTTCATCTCGGCTAATTCTTCCCATTTGATGTTTTCATTGTAACCTTCCGGTCTGGCAGTTGAATAAATGGTGTTTCCAAAAATATACTGTGAGCTTATTGTGCCTAGCGTTACTCTTTGTAAGTAATCATACTGAGCCGAAATATCCTGTTGTCCTGTTGTTCCGTAACCAACTCTTAATTTTAAGCTTGATAAAGTTTCATTGTCTTTTAAGAAAGATTCTTCGGCAACATTCCATGCAAAAGCAGCTCCTGCAAAATTCCCCCATCGGTTAGCTTCAGAAAAACGGGAAGTTCCGTCTCGTCTATAGTTTAATGTTAATAAATAACGGCTATCATACCCTAAATTCAAACGTCCAAAATAAGATTGAAGGTTAATATTCGGATCTGTAATAACGTCTTCTTTAGGATTTGGCTGTCTGGTTTCTCCAGATTCGTATTTTTCTTTTTGGAATAATTGATAGTTGTAACCCGCTGTTGCATCAATTTTAAACTTGCCTACATCTTTAGTGTAATTAAAGTAAGTATTTAGGTTTTTATTTTGAAGCATATCAGTATAACGGGAGTAATTTCCTAAATTGACCCAGTTACCTGAAGTAAAAGCATTCGGCTGGAATCCTAAAGGACTTTGCGTACTCACTTCAGTATATCCTTTGCTATCAAATCTATCAATACCCGCTTCAGCAACTACTCTTAGATCTTCGAAGAAATGCAATTTATAATCTAATCTGATATTCCCCCATTTTCTGGTAGAAGTAGCTCTTCTTTCATCCTGATTGAGTCTTGATACAGGATTTCTTGCTGGTAATAAAGGTAAATTTCCATTAGGTTCTAACCATTCAAAATAACCTCCATAACGGGAATTGGCGTCATAAACCGGCTGAGTTGGGTCAAAACCTATTGCACTTCCTATTACAGCTCCTTCGTCCTGAAATTGATTTTTACCAAAAGACATATTTCCGCTAATGTCAATTCGTAAATGATTATCAAATAAAACAGGATTTAAAGAGATAGAAGTTGTAGTTCTCTCAAAAGAAGTATTTCTTAAAAGCCCCGAATTATCAACATTCCCTACAGATAATCTTATTGGTAACTTATTAAACAAAGCACCACTTACAGAGATGTTGTTATTCATGGTTAATGAGGTGTGGAAAATTTCATCCTGCCAGTTTGTATTAGCTGTTCCTAATAAAGCTTTTTGAGCATCAGAACCTTTCTCGTTTACTAATGCACGAAACTGATCAGCAGTTAAAACATCTACCTGATTGGCTACCGTATTCACACCTAATTGTGAACTGAAATTTACTTTCACTCCGCCTTTAGTTCCTTTTTTAGTAGTAATAACAATTACACCATTAGCAGCACGTGAACCGTAAATTGCCGCTGCAGAAGCATCTTTCAAAACCGTAAACGATTCAATATCATTTGGATCGATTGTAGAAAGAATACTTGTCGCACCACTTGGCACGGCATTGCTTAAAGGAAGTCCATCCAATACAATTAAGGGTTCGTTTGATGCTGATAAAGAGGAACCTCCACGGATTCTGATATCGGCTTTTGCTCCGGGAGCTCCGCCACCGGTTACATTAACACCCGAAATACGACCACTGATTAAACTCTCCGGAGTTACGTTGACTCCTTTGTTGAATTCTTTGGCTGAGATTTGGGATACTGAACCCGTTGCGTCTTTTTTCTTCACGGTACCATAACCTACTTGTACTACGACCTCTTTTAGTTCATTAAGATCTTCAGTAAGAACTACCCGAAGATTTTGTTCATTAGCCGGAACTTCTTTCGAAGCAAATCCGATAAAAGAAAATTGCAATACAGGGGAGTTGCCTGTTGACGGTAAGCTAAAGGCACCATTTACATCTGTTATTGTACCAATGGTTGTTCCTTTGATTAATACACTTGCTCCAATTAGTGGTTCTCCTTTTTGATCTACAACAAGACCGGAAATTTTTTTAGTTGCAGTTTGAGCAACCAGGTTTGGTACAATAAATAGCATATTACATAGTAGTAAAATGTAATACATGCTGTTTTTCATTTTGACCATAATTTTTTGTTTTTGGTTGTTAATAATTTTGGTTTTACAAAATCGTTATGCGCTTTTCGTTTTTAGTTTGGTAACACTATTTCGATTTCGATAATGTAAAATTATATGGATTTAACAGCCTCAATTTTAACAACAATAAAAATGTAGTTAAATGAGTGATTTTTTCATTGTAAATACACTGAAAATCAATGGTTTGTTGTTTTTGGTGTTGCAAAAAAAGTAGTGAATGTGTAGTTGAAAAATTGAGTTTCAGTTATTTTTAGCCCTGTTGATAAATAGTTAATTTAATAAACAAATAATTGTTTATTGTACAATTATTTATTGGATTAATTGTGTAAATTATAATATAAGTTACGAATAAATATATTCTTAATAAAATTTTAGGTCAAAAAAATAATTCAGAAAAGAGTGTTGTATAAGTTGTAGAAAGACAGAGAATTCCCTTTTTTTGGATGAATAATTAATAGCCAAATTACGGCTTTATTCAATAAGTGCCGAATGGCTTGATTATACAGGAGTTTTTTTGTTTAATTCCTTTAATACTATCAGGGATAGTTGTAATTGGTTCTTCTCATTTGATTTGTAATTCCGTTTTTTGGATGTTTTAAAGGGGAAAAAAATATTGTAAATTTATTCTTATTTTGTTTTTTTGCTTTGAAGGTTTTTTACACCAAAATAGTGTATGAAAAAGCGGTAATCCAAAAACAAATTTCAGATTACCGCTTGTGGTCTTATAAGTCGATTTTTTATTCGCTAAGTGCGTTCCATCCTCTTGCTTTTAGTGGGATTTTAGTGTTAGCGCGGGTAACTAAATGGATTCCCTCAGCTTCTTCGGTCATGTGTCCGATAATTGAGAAGTTAGGATTTCCTTTGATCTTGTCAAAATCTTCAATCGGAATGGTAAATAATAATTCGTAATCTTCGCCGCCGTTAATGGCTACTGTTGTACTGTCAATATCAAATTCTTCACAAACATTGATAAACTGTGGGTCTAATGGTAATTTGTCTTCATATAAATTACATCCCACTTTTGATTGCTTGCACAAATGAATAATTTCAGATGATAATCCGTCTGAAATGTCAATCATCGATGTTGGTTTTATTTCTAAAGCGTGCAATAAAGTGCGAACATCTTTGCGGGCTTCCGGTTTTAACTGACGTTCAATTAAATAAGTATATAATTCTAAATCAGGTTGCGAATTTGGATTGACCTGGAAAACCTGTTTTTCTCTTTCTAAAACCTGTAATCCCATATAAGCTGCACCAATATCTCCGGTAACCACTAATAAATTAGTGGGTTTGGCACCATTTCGATATACGATTTCTTCTTCGTCAGCTTCACCTAAAACAGTAATGCTGATAATTAATCCTTTTTGAGAAGAAGTAGTATCGCCACCAATAACATCTACTTTGTATTCATTGGCTGCCAATGTAATTCCGTGAAATAATTCTTCCAAAGCTTCCAGTGGAAAACGATTCGAAACGGCAATAGAAACTGTAATTTGAGTAGCTTTCGCATTCATAGCACAAATGTCAGATACATTTGAAACGACAGCTTTGTAGCCCAAATGTTTCAATGGCATGTAAGCCAAGTCGAAATGAACGCCTTCAACCATAATATCAGTTGAAACCACTACTTTTTTGTCTTTAAAATCCAAAACAGCGGCATCATCACCAATTCCTTTTAAGGTAGAAGCCTGGTTGATTTCAAAGTTTTTAGTCAAATGGTCTATCAATCCAAATTCGCCCAATTGAGCTATGCTGGTGCGTTGCGGGTTTTTATCTTCGATCATAGTTTGTAAGTTTCAAAGGCGCAAAGATACAAAGTTGTAGAGGTTTTGACCATATAAAAGAAATCTATTTGAGGATGTAGTTTTTATAAAAAAAATAAAAATTGAAAATACTACTGACAAACTGTTGTCACCAGCCGTATCTACTTTTGAAGAAATAAAAATATAAACTTTAAAATTATGAAAACACTAGCAGCTCAAGTTATTACTCCTGAAGATTTATTGAAACACTGGCAAGGACATCGTGCCTTAACACGCAGGGTTATTGAATTGTTTCCTGAAAAAGATTTTTTTGAATTTTCAATTGGTGGAATGCGTCCGTTTGCGAAATTAGTCGATGAACTTTTAGCAATTGCGGCTCCGGCGCTCAAAGGAATTGTAAATCGCGATATCCAGCCTTATACTGAAGCTTCTGAAAAGCTGATTTTGAAAGCACAATATCTTGAAAAATGGGATGAAGCTACTGACGAAATTAATAGATATTGGGAGCAGTTATCAATTGAAGATTTTAATGAAACTTTTAATCTTTTTGGACAATACGAATTCCCAATTATTCATAACATTTTATATTTTATTGATAACGAAGTACATCATCGAGGTCAGGCTTATGTTTATTTAAGAGCCTTAAATATTGAGCCTCCTTTTTTCTGGGAAAGATAAATTATTCGAACTCCTAAGGTGAATTTCATCTTAGGAGTTTTTTATAAAAGTCGTTGTTTGTTGATTTCCAGTAATTCCAAAATTCTGGTTTTTAGACTTGCGGGTTCTAAAATAGTAGCATAATCTCCAAACATCATATACCAGCGTGAAAACCCTTCCAAAGTATCACGAGACATAAAAGTCATTTCGATTTTTCCATCAATTTCCTGTTCAGAAACAAAGCCGTAGTATTTTCGTTCGTAAGCCAAATATTTTACGATTTTTTTCTCTACAAGAATTCGGATTTTAGTAGTAGGGACAGTTTTGTTTTTATCCAAATAGGTTTCTAATGAATTGTGTTCTAATGAAAATAAAGTTTCTGTTTTTTGAATTCCATGAATGCGATCAGCCCGAAACTGACGATAATCTTTTCGTAAATGGCAATAACCTAACATATACCAATTGTTGTTATCATGAAAAACACCTACGGGTTCAATTTTCCTTTCTGTAATTTGATCAGAATTAAAAGTCTCATAAGAAAGAACAACTTGTGTTTTTTCGGCAATGCTTTCAAAAAGAGTGGCTAAAGTATTTGGCGATTTGTCATTAAAAAGCTTCTCTGAAGATTGCATCAAAACATTCGATTCAATGTTTGAAACCCAATCTTTATCATCACTTCGAAGTACCGCTTTTAGTTTGTACATCGCCGAAGCATAATGATTTCCCAGAGTTTCGTCTGTGAATTTCTGCATTAATTTTTCGGCAGCAATAAAACTACTGGCTTCTTCACGGCTAAACAT
Organism: Flavobacterium palustre; assembly: GCF_014639535.1. Classification (GTDB taxonomy): domain Bacteria; phylum Bacteroidota; class Bacteroidia; order Flavobacteriales; family Flavobacteriaceae; genus Flavobacterium; species Flavobacterium palustre. The sequence goes on from NZ_BMGA01000001.1 coordinate 1,085,351, forward strand.
GACCGGCGGCAATCTATAACCTTCCATTAAAGCATAACCAACGCCAGTTTCACTATAAATAGGAACTCCCGAAGCTTCTAGTGTACGAATGTCACGATAAATGGTTCGTAAGCTACAATCAAACCGATTCGCCAATTCCTGTGCTTTTACAATTTTTTTGGATTGCAATTGAATTAAAATAGCAACAATGCGGTCAAATCGTTTTGGGGTTTCGTCCATTTTTTATTTTTGAAGTTTCTGAGTTTTTTGAGAAGCTAAGTTACTAAGTTTATAGATATTTATAAATTTGCTCAAAACAAAAAAACCTGACAATTTTCATCATCAGGTCTTCTCTATATTCTTTACTCTTTATTCTATTTTCTAAAAAAATCTAGTCATTCAACTTCAAAACCGCCATAAACGCTTCTTGAGGAATTTCAACGTTTCCTACTTGGCGCATACGTTTTTTACCTTTTTTCTGTTTTTCCAAAAGTTTACGCTTACGAGAAATGTCCCCACCATAACATTTGGCAGTAACGTCTTTACGAAGTGCTTTAATCGTTTCACGAGCTATGATTTTAGCTCCAATTGCCGCCTGAATTGGGATGTCAAATTGCTGTCTTGGGATTAATTCACGCAATTTTTCAGTCATTTTTTTACCAATGTTGTAGGCGTTGTCTTCGTGGATCAAAGCGGAAAGGGCATCTACATTTTGTCCGTTCAAAAGAACATCAAGTTTAACCAATTTAGAAGTTCGCATTCCAATTGGAGAATAATCAAAAGAAGCATATCCTTTAGAAACGGTTTTCAAACGGTCGTAGAAATCAAATACAATTTCAGCCAGTGGCATGTCAAAATTCAATTCCACACGATCGGTTGTCAAATAGGTCTGATTGGTAATCAAGCCGCGTTTTTCGATACACAAACTCATTACGTTACCCACGAAATCGGCTTTGGTAATGATGGTTGCTTTAATGAACGGTTCTTCAACTCTGTCCAGTTTTGATGGTTCCGGCAAGTCGGAAGGATTGTTTACAATTAGAATGGTATCCGGTTCTTTTTTAGTAAACGCATGATACGAAACGTTAGGAACTGTAGTAATTACAGTCATGTCAAATTCACGCTCTAAACGTTCCTGGATAATTTCCATGTGCAACATTCCTAAGAATCCGCAACGGAAACCAAAACCTAAAGCCGCCGAACTTTCAGGAGTAAAAACAAGCGAAGCATCGTTCAGTTGTAGTTTTTCCATCGAAGAACGCAAATCTTCATAGTCTTCGGTGTCAACAGGGTAAATTCCGGCAAAAACCATTGGTTTTACATCCTCAAAACCGGTAATCATATTAGTGGTAGGAACTTTGGCATCGGTAATCGTATCACCTACTTTTACTTCTTTTGCCTCCTTAATTCCTGAAATTAAATAACCTACATCTCCGGTCGAAATCACATTTTTAGGAACCTGGTTTAATTTCAATGTTCCTACTTCGTCAGCAAAATATTCATTGCCGGTAGCCATGAATTTGATTTTTTGCCCTTTTTTAATTTCTCCGTTTACCACACGGAAGATAACCTCGATTCCGCGGAACGGATTATAATGAGAATCGAAAATCAAAGCCTGAAGTGGTTCTTCTTTATTTCCTTTTGGAGCAGGGATTTTTTCGATAATGGCAGCTAAAATATTTTCGACACCAAAACCGGTTTTCCCTGAAGCATGAATAATATCTTCTAATTTACATCCTAATAAATCAATAATATCATCACTTACCTCTTCAGGATTAGCTGATGGTAAATCTACTTTATTCAAAACCGGAATAATTTCCAGGTCATTTTCTAAAGCCAAGTATAAGTTTGAAATGGTTTGCGCCTGAATACTTTGTGCTGCATCTACAATCAACAAAGCACCTTCACAAGCTGCAATGGAACGAGAAACTTCATACGAAAAATCCACGTGTCCAGGAGTGTCAATTAAGTTCAGAATATATTCTTCTCCCTTGTAAGTGTATTCCATTTGTATCGCGTGACTCTTAATTGTAATCCCACGTTCGCGCTCCAAGTCCATGTTGTCCAGTAACTGCGCTTTTTCCTCACGAGCCGTAACGGTTTGAGTTGCCCCAAGCAAACGGTCTGCCAAAGTACTTTTTCCGTGGTCAATATGAGCAATAATGCAAAAATTTCTTATCTGTTTCATCTTCAGTTTGTATCAATATTTATCACATGCCAAGTCGAGTCGTTTTTGTAGCAAAAGCCCAAATCTAACCTTAAAAAACAAGGCAATTAATCTGCAAATATACGCTAAATTCAATAGCTTCAAAGCTTATAATTTATAAACTAAACGCTTTATAACGAAGTCTTTCCTGTTTCTTCTTTTATCGTTTCATCTAAAAAACGTAATTTTGCAGCAAAATTGAGAAGATGATTAAGATTGGCAACATAGAATTACCGGATTTTCCACTGTTATTAGCACCTATGGAGGACGTGAGTGATCCGCCATTTCGTCGTTTGTGTAAAATGCACGGAGCCGATATGATGTACTCTGAATTTATTTCTTCGGAAGGATTAATTCGTGATGCCATCAAAAGCAGAATGAAACTGGATATTTTTGATTACGAACGCCCTGTTGGAATTCAAATCTTCGGTGGTGACGAAGAAGCGATGGCTTTATCATCAAAAATTGTTACAACTGTGAATCCGGATTTGATTGATATCAACTTTGGATGTCCTGTAAAGAAAGTGGTTTGTAAGGGTGCCGGTGCCGGAGTTTTGAAAGATGTGGATTTGATGGTGCGTTTGACTAAAGCGGTAATTGATAGTACTAATCTTCCGGTGACGGTAAAAACCCGTTTGGGCTGGGATGATAATTCGATTAATATTGATGAGGTTGCTGAGCGTTTGCAGGATATTGGTGTTGCTGCTTTAAGTATTCACGCCAGAACCCGTGCGCAAATGTACAAAGGTCATTCCGACTGGTCGCACATTGCCAGAGTGAAGAATAATCCGAGAATTACTATGCCTATTTTTGGAAACGGAGATATTGATTCGCCGGAAAAAGCATTGCATTATAAAAATGAATACGGAATTGACGGAATCATGATTGGTCGTGCTGCTATTGGTTATCCATGGATTTTTGACGAAATCAAGCATTTCTTCAAAACAGGAGAACATTTGGCTAAACCAACTGTTTCTGATAGAGTAGAAGCCGTTCGCAATCACTTAACCTGGGCAATGGAATGGAAAGGAGAACGATTAGGAATTGTAGAAACCCGCCCGCATTATACCAATTATTTCAAAGGAATTCATTCGTTTAAAACCTATAAACAAAAACTGGTTACTCTGGATCACCCTGAAGAATTATTCGCTGTTTTGAATGAGATTGAAGAGGCGTATTCGGGTTATGAGGTGGTTTAATGATCTTTTAAACAACTGTCAGTTAGTTTTTTTGAATAAATTTGAAGCGATTCCAAGCTGTTGATTTAATAGTTTTATATTTACAAAATAAATTAATCTATACTCGAAATAATTATGGGAAATCCAGAGAAAAAAAGTAAATATATAGTTGTATTTGGACGTGTTGTCTTTTTTTTATGGATTGTTTCTATTTCCTGTAGGCTGTTTTTTAGAAAAGAATACACAAGAGAGATGCGTGATGATGTTTCAACAATTCTTTTGGTTTTATCTGTATTATACTTCTTTTTAAATTCGATACATCAGTTAAAATACGATAGAGAAAATTTTATTTCAAATATAAAAGCAGGATTTAAAAATAGCTGGCCGCAGTTATTTTTCATAACAAGTTTATTGTTGTTGTGGTTTCTATATAAAAGAAGTTAGTTTAAAAATGTTTATTCTAACAACTTCTCACTTACTCGGCTACTTGCAATAAGTGAAGCAATAAAACCCAGAGAAACAATTGTTCCCATTACAATTAATACATTTTCAAGTGAAAAAACTACTGGGTAAGCTAAAGTTGGAGTAATCATAATCCACTCAAAATGTTGTTGTAAAAGCACAATTATAATTCCTATAGCCAGACCAATAAGTCCTCCAAAAAGGCTCAATAAAGTGCCTTGAAGCAGGAATATTTTACGTAGATTTTTGATTTCGGTTCCCAGATTAAAAAGGGTTTTTAAATTTCCTTTTTTGTCCAGAATCATCATAATCAATGCGCCAATTAAGTTGAAAAGTGCAACAATAATCACAAGGGTAAATATCAAATACACCGCTATATTTTCGGTATTGAGCATTTTGTATAAAGATTCGTTGAGTTGGGCTCTGTTTTTAACGGTTACTTTTCCCTTAAAAATGCTGTTTAGTTTTTCGATGATGGCGGCTTCATCGGAATTAGGTTTTTCTTTGAGTTCAATTCCCGAAACCTGATTGGATTTGTATTCTAATAATTCTTGCGCTAAACTTAAGTTTGCAAAAACATATTTGGAATCTAAATCTTCATTAATCGCATAAATGCCAATTGGGAAAATCTCCGATGAATTAAAAGCTTCTTCGGCACTTTCAATATTGCCTTTGCCGGCTTTTGGGACTAAAACTTCCAGATGTTTATTGAAGTCCAGTAATCCTAAAGAAAGTTTTTGGACAAAACCAAAACCAACAACTACCTGATAAGTATTGTCTTCAAGCCATTGACCGTTGTAGAGAATTTTGTTGACATTGTTAACTTTGGAGTAATTGTTGTCAACGCCTTTAAGGTAAGTTACTTCCTGTTTGTTGTCAAAAGTAAATAAAACGCGCTCTTCTATAATTTTAGAATAAGCCGCTACACCTTCAATTTTCCTGATTTCGGTTTCTTGTTCGGGAGTAACAAAAAAAGACTTTCCTAAAGTACTCGATATCTTTAAATCAGGGTCAATGTCGTTACTGAACGAAAGACTAAAAACTTTCAGCCCGCTAAAAACCGATAATACCACAAACAAAGCCATGGCACCAACAATAATTCCCATGCTCGCAATGCGGTTAATAATATTGATAGCATTGTTTTTACTATTGCTGCGAATGTAGCGTTTGGCTATGTATAATGGAAAATTCAAGTGCTAGAACTGTCTTCTTTTTTCTAATAAATCCCTGTTTTCAATTGGGTTTTCCTGGTTTTTCAACGCATTGTCAATTTTTTCGATATAGTCCAATGAGTCATCAATAAAGAAAACCAAATTAGGAACTCTGCGTAATTGTTTGCGAACTCTTTGAGCCAAATCGTGTTTAATTAACGGTGTATTCGATTTAATTCCGTTCAAAGTTTCCTGTGCTTTTTCCTGAGGGAAAATGCTTAAATATACTGTGGCCACAGATAAATCAGTAGTTACCGATACTTTTGATACCGAGATAACCAAATTACTCACTCCATTTTTTCGCACTTCACCTTGAAGAATATCCACTAAGTCTTTTTGGATAACTCCGCCTATTTTTTTCTGTCTGTTTGTTTCCATACTGCAAAAATACTACTTTTAAGCATTAAATAAGCAAAATTAAGAAAACCTAAATAGTCTAAGTTTTTTTAGAAGCTATTCCCGCTATTCGTTTCAATCTTTTCCTGTCTCTAAAGAAGAGACAGGAAAAGGATTTTCTCCCGAAGTTTCGGGACTATCGGGGCTAGGGCAAATTCAAAGCAAGTTGTTTTGTTCTGAAATCTAAAATCGTTAATTAGCAATCAAAAATTTACATGCAAAGACCTTCCTTTTCTATTTACGACGCATCAGCCGGTTCCGGAAAAACCTATACTTTGGTCAAAGAATACCTCAAAATTATTCTTAGTTCTCCAAAAAATGATGCCTATCGAAATATTCTGGCCATCACTTTTACCAATAAAGCGGTGCACGAAATGAAAAGCCGAATTGTGGGCAGTTTGTCTGAATTTGCTAAGGATGAACCTTCGGGAAAAGCACAGGATTTAATGCAGGATTTGGCTGTTGATACCCAACTTTCGCTAATCCAAATCAAAACTAAATCGCAGCAAATTATCAAGCATATTATTCATAATTATGCGGCTTTTGATATTTCAACCATTGATAAGTTTACCCATAAAGTCATCCGTGCTTTTGCTCACGATTTGAATTTACCGATGACTTTTGAAGTCACTTTGGATACTGAAAATTTATTAACCGAAGCTATCGATGCTATTATTGCTCAGGCCGGTGAAGATGAAACCTTGACAAAATTGCTCATCGATTTTACAATGGAAAAAACCGATGACGATAAATCCTGGGATATTTCGAGAGAAATAATGGAAACGGGAAAACTGGTTTTGAACGAAAATAATCGAAATGAAATTACTCAATTTCATGATAAATCCATTGCTGAATTTGTCGAAATTAAAAAGAAATTAATCGCAGTTTGTAAAGATTTAGAAAAAGAAAATATTGGTTTTGCGCAAGGGGCTTTGTTGTTAATTGAGAACAACGGAATTGATTTAAAATCTTTTTCCAGAGGCACTTTCCCGAATCATTTAGCGAGTATTCGGGATGGAAAATATAATCCTAAGAATAAAAAGTTCTATGAGTTTGAGGATATAGCAATTAACAAAACGGCTCAAGACCGCGCTTTAATTGAAAATATAATTCCTGAATTATTGCAAATTCTGGGAACGATTTATAAAAATTTCGAGAAAAGAGATTTCTACAATGCTTTTCTTAAAAACATCACGCCGCTTTCATTGCTGAATACCGTGAGTAATGAATTGGCTAAAATTCAGGAAGAACAAAATGTACTTTCGATATCAGAGTTTAATGCGATAATTCATCGTGAAATTCAAAATCAGCCGGCTCCTTTTATTTATGAACGATTAGGGGAGCGTTATCGCCACTTTTTTATAGATGAATTTCAGGATACTTCAGAGATGCAATGGCAAAATTTGATTCCGCTCATTGATAATGCGCTTTCGGGTCAGGATGATTATGGAAATAAAGGAACCTTGATGATTGTGGGTGATCCAAAACAATCTATTTATCGTTGGCGTGGAGGAAAGGCTGAACAATTTATCGAACTCAGCAAAGACAATAACCCGTTTAATAATCCCGATAAAAAATTAGAACATTTAGATAAAAATTACCGTTCTTATTCTCAGATAATTGAATTCAATAACGATTTTTTCAAGTTAGTCTCGTCGGAATTTGAGCATCCTGATTATAAGGATTTATATGAGAATCATAGTCACCAAAAACGAAATGATAAAACAGGAGGCTATGTTAATATTTCTTTTATCCCAAAAATAGAAGCAACAGAAGAAGATGAAGAGTTATTGGATAAAACCGAATTGTTTGTTTCGGCAACTTTAAATACAATTCAGAAAGTTTTACAACAAGGTTTTGAATATAAAGATATTGTGATCTTAACTCGTAAACGTGATCAGGGAATTGCGATTGCCAATTATTTAACGGAGCAAAATATTCCATTGTTGTCTTCGGAAACTTTGATGATTCAAAATGCAACCGAAGTCCGGTTGATTATTCATCTTTTAAAATACCTTAAAAATAATTCTGATTTAGAATCGAAAGCTTATTTTTTACATTATATAGCCGAAAATATTCAGGATCAAATGGCTGTTCATGATTTCATTGCTAAAGGAATGGGACAAAAACAGGAAGTCGATTTCGAAAAATGGCTGATGCAGTTTGATGTTTCACTTTCGTTTCAAAACATTCGAAAAAAGTCGCTTTATGAAGCGGTTGAAATTATTGTTTCGAAATTTTTGAAAGGCAATTCAGGAAACGCTTACATACAATATTTTCTGGATATCGTTTTGGAGCGTGATGTGCGAAACCAATCCGGAATAGCTGATTTTTTGGTTTTTTGGGATAAAAATAGTTCTAAGTTTAGTATTCCATCACCAGAGGGAAACAATGCGGTTCGAATTATGACAATTCATAAATCGAAAGGATTGGAATTTCCTGTGGTAATTATGCCTTTTGCCGAAGAAGATTACAGTCGTAAACCTAAAGATAAACTATGGCTCGGTGCCGAAGAAATGGATTTAGGTCTGCCAAAGGCGTTGATTGATAATAGTAGTGCTGTAGAGGGTTTTGGTGAAGAGGCGAAATCGGTGTACGATCAAAAAAAGCAGGAAGAATTGTTGGATAATGTCAATGTGCTTTATGTAGCGTTGACACGTGCAGAGGAACAATTGTATGTGATTTCGAATATGAATTTGTCTAAAAAAGACGAGGTTCCTAAAAACAACATGTGTACTTTTTTTATTAATTATTTGATGAGTAAAGGAGTTTTTGATAAGGATAAATTGGAATACGAATTTGGGAATGCGGTAAAAATTTCTTCGAAAGCTAAGCATATAGATGTTTCGAAGCCAATTGAAAATGTTGTTGAAACATTACATCCTAAGAATATTAAAATTGCTCAGAGAGAAGCTTTAATGTGGGGAACACATCAACAGGAGTCGATTGAGTATGGTAATGTAGTACACGAAATTTTGTCTTTTGTAAAAACAATAAATGATGTGGATTTGGCGGTTGATAAGGCAATAGAAAATGGCTTGATTAATTTAGTTCAAAAGGAATTGGTTTATAAAACGATTCTGGAAATTGTGAATCATTCAGAATTGAAATTGTTTTTTGCAGAAGGAAATGAAGTGTTGAATGAGCAAACCATTATTCAGAAAGAAGGCAGTGTAGTAAAACCTGACAGAATAGTAATTGCATCTGGGAATGCAGTCTTTTTATTAGATTATAAGACAGGAATTCATAATTCAAAATACAAGAGGCAATTAGAAGATTATCAATTTGCAATTGAGCAGATGGGGTTTAATGTTCAAAAGAAAGTATTGGTGTATATAAGTCAGGAAATTGAGGTTGTTGAGGTTTAGTTTTATGTAATAATTTATATTCAGAGCTTTTTTGTGATTTTTTTATTATAAAAATGATGACTGTCTGTTATTAAGAAGTTTAGTTCATAAATTGATGTGATTTTTTTTAATCTCATTGCACTATTGAGTTTGTTGCTGTTTAGGGTAGATTGATAGTGTGTTTTTATTGATTAATTAGAGGTGAAACACAACTTTTTTTTAACATTCTATTTTGTAGTTAAAGAATTACGCGTTACTTTTGTTGATAATTAACTAAATTGTAATTAAATTTTTTAAGTATGAAACATCTTAACAAACTTTTTGTTGCTGTACTGATTATGATGGGTGTGAGCTCTCAGGCACAGGATAGTAACAACCCTTGGGCTATTGCTTTTGGGGTAAATGCTGTAGACACTAGAACTAGTGCAGGTCCTGAACATGTTGGTTGGTTCCAACAACATTTTTCTCAACCATTTGATGTGAAAAATAACTGGAATATTCTTCCTTCGGTATCCTATTTAAGTGTATCTCGTTATGTGGGGAGTGGTTTCTCTGTTGGGCTTCAAGGTTCTGTTAATAAGATTGATAAATTAGTGGTTTTTGATCCAACTGCTCCAGGTCATGATTCTAGAGGAATGGTTGTAACAAATCCAGGTGATTTAATGTACTATGGAATTGATGGAAAAGTGAGATACAGTTTCAAGGAATTAATTAAATCTAAAGTTATTGATCCAAGTTTACACTTAGGTGGGGGTTATACTTTCTTAGGAGATAGTAGTTTTGGAACTGTAAATGCAGGTGCTGGATTAACTTTTTGGTTTACTGAAAATGTTGGTTTAGAATTAGGTACAACTTATAAAAAAGCATTTGATAGTTCTGATGCTTTACAACGTTCTCACTTTCAACACACAGCAGGTATCGTTTTCAAATTTGGAGGAAAAGATACTGACGGAGACGGAATCTACGATAAAGAAGATGCTTGTCCTGAAGTTGCTGGTTTAAAACAATTCAACGGATGTCCTGATACTGACGGTGACGGAATTATCGACTCTGAAGATGCTTGTCCGGAAGTTGCTGGTATCGCTGCTTTAAAAGGTTGTCCTGATGCTGATGGTGATGGAATTACTGATGCTGAAGATGCTTGTCCTAATGTAGCTGGTTTGGCTTCGTTAAAAGGTTGTCCTGATGCTGATAAAGACGGTGTAGCTGATAAAGATGACAAATGTCCTAATGTTGCAGGTCCTAAAGAAAATGCAGGATGCCCATGGCCAGATACTGATAAAGATGGTGTAGCTGATAAAGATGATGCTTGTCCTGAAGTTGCTGGTCCAGCTAGTAACAAAGGTTGTCCAGAAGTAACTGAAGAAGCTATGGATGCTCTTAAATCTCAAGCTAGATTTATTTATTTCAACTCTGGAAAATCTACATTCAAATCTGCTGACGTTCCTAAGAGATTAGACGCTATGGCTGCTCTTCTTAAAAACTATGCTAACTCTGAATTCTTAATTGAAGGACATACAGATAGCGATGGTTCTGATGCTTTCAACCAAAAACTTTCTGAGGCTAGAGCTGCTGCAGTTAGAAATGCTTTATTAGACAGAGGTATCTCTTCTAGTAAATTGAAATCAGTAGGATATGGTGAGTCTATGCCGGTTGCTACTAACAAAACTGCTGCTGGTAAAGCGTTAAACAGAAGAACTGAAGTGAAATTAATCAAATAATTTCTTCTAAATAATTATTGAAAACGCCCCGATTTATCGGGGCGTTTTTTTATTTTTATATTATGATAAATAGTACTTTTCTAGATAAAATAGCTCAAATTTTAATCGAAAAATATTCAGCTGAGTTGGTTAATACCATAGTGGTTTTGCCAAATAAAAGAGCTAAAATCTTTTTGATTGAAGCACTTAAAAAGCAAGTTCCCAATACTATCCTTGCTCCTAATGTTATTAGTGTTGAAGATTTTATTCAGGATGTAGCCAGTATTCGCGCTGTTGATCCAATAGAATTATTATTTGAATTTTACGAAGTTTATTTATCTGTTACCGAAAAAGGCAGCCAACAGTCTTTTGAATTATTTGCCAATTGGGCAAAAACACTGCTACAGGATTTTAATGAAATAGATCGTTATTTGTTAGATCCAACTCATGTTTTGTCATACCTCAAAGATATTGAAGATATAAAAAGATGGGGAATTGAGGTTGAGAACAAAACGAAACTACTTGAGAATTATATTGATTTTTGGAAATTATTACCTCATTATTACCAATCTTTATATCAGCATTTATTGAATAAAGGGATTGGTTATCAGGGATTAATTTATAGGGAAGCGGTAGAGAATCTCAATCATTTTTCGAATTCTATTACAGGAAAACAATTTGTTTTTGCAGGATTTAATGCGCTTAATGCTTCTGAAGAAAAAATTATTCAGCATTTGATAGCTAATGACCAAGCTAAAATTTATTGGGACTCTGATAAAACTTTCCTCAATGATCCCTATCATGATGCAGGCTTGTTCTTGCGTCGATTTAAAGAAAATTGGAAACATTATAAATCAAATCCTTTTGAATGGATTGTTGATGATTTTTCGCAAACTAAAAATATTCAAATTATTGGGACAGCCAAAAGTATTGGTCAGGCCAAAATTTCAGGAAGTATTATTGAGAAAATTATTGATGATAATCCAATGACATCATTGGATAAAGTGGCAATTGTACTTGGTGAAGAAAATCTTTTAGTGCCGCTGTTATATTCTTTGCCGTCAACTGTAGGCGCTTTGAATATTACCATGGGTTATTCGGGTAAAAACAATCCTGCCCAGATTTTGATTGCCAAATTGTTTAAAATGCACACCAATGCTTTGTCCAGAAATGCTAAAAGTTATGTGTTGTATTATAAAGACGTTTTGGATATTCTGACCCATCCTTTGGTAGAACCTTATGCCCAAACTACTGCATTGGTTGATGTTATCAATAAGAATAATTACACTTTTATTAGCCATCAAAAAATGATGGAATTGAATGCGAATCCAACTGATTTATTTGCTTTGTTGTTTCAAAAATGGGAAGACGGTTCTATTGCAGTTCTACAGACGGTTTCAAGATTATTATTGACTATAAAAAATAATTTGAACAATGACAATGAAGAAGAAAAAATAACCAAAGCCTTTGTTTTTGCTATTTTTAAAATCATTAACAAGCTGATTAATTATTATTCCAAACACCAACATATTGACAAAATAGAAACTTTGCATGCCATTTATAAGCAGGTAATTGATCTGGCTGAAGTTTCTTTTGAAGGGGAACCGCTGAATGGTTTGCAAATTATGGGAGTTTTAGAAAGTCGTGTTTTGGATTTTGAGACTGTGATTGTGACTTCGATGAATGAAGGCAAATTCCCGGCGGGAAAATCCCAGAATTCATTTATCCCTTATGATGTGAAAAGAGAGTTAGGATTGCCTACTTTTAAAGAAAAAGATGCGATTTATACTTATCACTTTTATCATTTGTTACAACGAGCTAAGAATATTTACTTATTGTACAATACCGAAAGTGAAGGTTTGGATGCTGGAGAAAAGAGCAGGTTTATAACCCAATTAGAAGTTGAAAAGCAACCCAATCATAATTTGTCTCATGAAATTTATAATGCCATTTTACCCGAAACGGCTTATAAGCCAATGATAATTGAAAAATCTCCGGCGGTAATGGGGCGTTTGAAAAAAATTGCAGAAGAAGGTTTTTCGCCTTCGGCATTGACAAGTTATATCAGGAATCCGATTCAGTTTTATTTCCAGAAAATATTACGAATCAGGGAAGTGGAAGAAGTAGAGGAGAATATTGCTTTGAACACTTTAGGGACCATAATTCACGAGACATTATTGGCTTTGTATACTCCTTTTATTGGTAAATTTATTTCGGAGTCTGACATTGAGAATTGTTTTAAATTGATTGATGCCGAAGTTTTAAAGCAGTTTAAAATAGTTTATAAGGAAGGAGAAATTAAAAAAGGGCGCAATCTTTTGGCTTTTGAAGTGGCAAAACGCAATGTTTTTAATTTCCTGAAAGTAGAACTGGAAAGTATAAAAGAAGGTGACGCGATTAAAATCATTGCTTTGGAGCAAACATTTCAGCGAGAACTGAAGCATCGGGATTTACCTTTTCCGGTATTAATCAAAGGAAATGTCGATCGAATTGAAGAACGCAACGGAAATATTCGAATTATTGATTATAAAACCGGAAAAGTTGATAAGGCAAATGTGACTTTGAAAACCTGGAATGGATTGACTCAGGAGCTTAAAAATGATAAAATTATTCAGGTTTTGGCTTATGCTTTCATGTATGAAAATGAAGCTAACGGAAAACCGATTGAAGCAGGAATTATTTCGTTTAAAAATTTAAAATCAGGATTTTTACCTTTTAATTTTAAAGAAGATAAAGATGTTCAACAAATGATTAACGATGAAATGATGGCTAATTATCTGGAACAAATTGTCTTGTTGTTAAAAGAGATTTTATATGAAACGATTCCGTTTGAAGAGAAAGTGTAATGGATAAATTTTTTAGAAAGCAAGTAAATATTTTCGAATTTTACAAGAGTACTTTGGTAATAACGTTATCGGTAAGTCTTTTGGGATGGGTTTTTGGAGGTTTTGAAAGCTTCAAAATCATAGTTGTCATTTTGGGTTTTTGGATAAGTATTTTAATGAAAGAAGTGAATTCAAAAAATGAATATCTATTTTATTCTAATAATGGAATTTCAAAGTTTAAATTATTGATTAGTAGTTTTTTTATGAATGTTGTTTTCTCCGTTTTGTTAATTTGGATTGTTAATCTAATAAAACATTTGTATGCTTAGAAGTGTATTAGAAGTTGATAGTATTCAAAAACGATATGATGGAAAGAATATAATTTCAGATTTATATTTAAAATGTGAAACGAATGATATTATTGGGATTTTAGGAAGAAATGGTTCCGGGAAATCTACTTTTCTAAAAATACTTTTCGGTATTGTAACTGCTGATTTTAAATTTGTTCGTATTGATGGTTCGCCGAAGTCAAAAACGAAGGACTTATTAACTGAGGTTAGTTATTTGCCTCAGGACAATTTTATTCCAAATGGATTCTCTGTAGAAAAAGCAATTCGATTATCAATAACAAAAGATAAATTAGAGCATTTTTATGAAGACGAAATGATTCAAGCCATCCGAAACAAAAAAATCAAGCATTTATCAAGTGGAGAATTACGGTATTTAGAGATTAAATTAATTCTCTATAAAGAAACAAAATTTGTTTTGCTTGATGAACCCTACAATGGTTTGTCTCCGCTAATGATTGAAAAAGTTAATACGTTAATAACTAAAAAATCAAAGGCAAAAGGGATTGTTATTACGGATCATAATTATGAAAATGTGATAAAAGTTTCTACTAGATTAGCACTGATGAAAGAAGGTAAAATGCATCACTTAAAAGATAAAAGTGAGCTAGTGACAAGAGGTTATTTAAAATCAGGAATGATTTAAATTTTCTTAAAAAAGTCTGCTAATACCTTAGTCAATTCTGCTTCATTTTCAATATGGCTCATGTGTCCGTCAGGGAAAGTGACTAATTGTACATCGGTTTCTTCAATTTGTTCTAAATTTTCCTCGTAATTTAAAACAGGGTCTTTTTTGCCCAGAATAAGCATTTTTGGATAAGGAGTTAAATGTAATAACACTTCGCGATCCATACGGATTTTCATTCCTTCCAATGAGGCAACAATACCTTGTAGAGGTGTTTTTAAGGCTTCGTTTTTTACTGTTTCTATTTTGTCTTTGAGTCTTTCACGGTTTTCTTCGCTGAATAAATTAGCAATAGAAAGCGAAATAAAATTTGTAAAAGATTGTTTTACCGCTTTAATAGCACGGTCTCGATTGGCTTTTCTTTCGTCACTGTCTGCTCTTGAAGTGGAATTCAATAAAACCAAAGCTTTTATATAATCAGGATACATTTCTGCGAAAGCTAAGGCCACATAACCGCCCATGGAATGCCCTACAAAAATAGCTTTTCGAATGTGTAATTTGGTTAAAACAGCATGAACTATATCAGCGTTGTTTTCCATTGAATGCACATAACCCAAACATTCTGTTTCACCGTGACCCAATAAATCAATTGTAATTACGCGGTTTTTTTTAGCGAAAACTGAAACGTAATTGTCCCACATTTGTTGGTTTTCCAAGAAACCATGGAGTAAAATTACAGCGGTACCTTTTCCTGAATCAGTATAAGAAATACGAGTATTTTTAAAGAGAATGGAATTCAATTTCGATGGAATTTATAAGGCAAAAATAGTTTTTTTGAAACACATAAGTCACATAAGTTTTGGAGATTTTTAATGCTTAAATGTCTTATATGTTAAAATAAAAGACGGTTCACATTTCTGTAAACCGTCTTTTCTCTTGTTTCTTTTTTCTTTGCTCTAAAAAATCAAGCATTCATTAAATGTTCAATTTCTTCCACTTCAATAGGAATGTTTTTCATCAAATTAAATGGTTCTCCTTTTTCCTGAATAACAACGTTGTCTTCCAGTCGGATTCCGAAACCTTCTTCGGGAATGTAGATTCCGGGTTCTACGGTAAAGACCATATTAGCTTGCATTGGTTCGGTCAGAATGCCGTAATCGTGGGTATCGAGTCCCATGTGGTGTGAAGTGCCGTGCATGAAATATTTTTTATAGGCTGGCCATTCCGGGTTTTCGTTTTGTACATCGGCTTTGTCCAATAATCCTAAACCAAGTAATTCCGAACTCATGATTTTACCAACTTCGGCTTGGTATTGTTTCCAGAGTGTTCCCGGAGTCAGCATTTTAGTAGCTTCGTTTTTTACTCTTAAAACTGCGTTGTAAACCGCTTTTTGTCTTTCGGAATAACGACCGGAAACTGGAATGGTTCGGGTTAAATCACTGGAATAATTAGCGTATTCGGCTGCAACGTCCAGCAGAATCAAATCGCCGGCTTTGCATTGTTTGTTGTTTTCGATATAATGCAGTACGTTGGCATTGTTTCCTGAGGCAATAATAGGGGTGTAAGCAAAACCTTTGGAACGATTGCGAATAAACTCGTGGATGAATTCGGCTTCGATTTCGTATTCCATCACATTTGGTTTTACAAAAGAGAGGATTCTTCGAAAACCTTTTTCGGTAATATTGCAGGCGTGCTGAATCAAATCCAACTCTTCTTTTTCTTTAACAGAACGGAGTCGTTGCAAAATAGGATTGCTTTTTGCAACGGCGTGTGCCGGATATTTTTCTTTCCACCATTTCACAAAACGCGCCTCACGGGTTTCGGTTTCCACGTGCGAACGGTAATGTTCGTTGGTATTGATATAAATAGTATCGCAATAAGTCATTAGTTCGAACAGGACTTTTTCAAAATCCTGTAGCCAGTAAACCGTTTTTACGCCTGAAACGGTAAAAGCTTCGTCTTTGGTTAATTTAGCGCCTTCCCAAATAGCGATGAGTTCGCTGGTTTCTTTCAGGAATAAGATTTCTTTTTGGTGTTCGTAAGGAGCATCAGGGAAAAGGAGTAAAATACTTTCTTCCTGATCGATTCCGCTTAAATAAAAAATATCACGGTGTTGCGCAAAAGGCAAAGTGCTGTCGGCACTAACGGGATAAATATCATTGGAATTAAAAACAGCCAGACTATTAGGCTTCATTTGAGCCGTGAATTTGCTACGGTTTTTTATGAATAAATGGCGATCAATCGGATGGTATTTCATAGGAAAAAGTTTTTATTTGTATTATTTAAACTTTTAAAATACTATAATAGAAATAACCACAATCTTGTCATTCCGACGAAGGAGGAATCTCCGTTACGTAAGCAGTTTGATGAGATTCCTCCTTCGTCGGAATGACAAACTGAATGATAGATTATGGTTTTAAAATTTCAAAGTAATTTATGAGCTTAAATGTTTTTACACAAATTTAATCAATCCATTTGTAATAGCGTGCACCAATTAATGTCGGGATTTCTTTTTCGATTCGATCTAAAATCCATTCTTGTTTAGGAGCTTGAATACTTTGTTTTTGTTCTTTTTTATGCAATTTCTCGTAAGTGTCAAAATCAATTTCGAAGCTTTTTTCTAAAGTTTCAAAAAGCTTTGTATTTGCAATTGCTGATTTCCATTCGTCCTGAATAATTCCTTCGAAAACTTTAGATTTAGATCCGCTTCCATAAGCCAGGAATCCAAAAGTGTTTCCTGAAATTTCTTTTTTCGAATCATAAAAATGTGCTAAAGTAGAAAGGAATCCCATGAAAATAGAACCGGTGTATAAGTTTCCGATTAATGAAGAAGCTAATTCAGCAGGCATTAATTTTTCTTCAACAAAATTTTTGTATTCCGAAGTTTTGCTGGTTTCTTTCAGTTTCGTTTGGTACTCGGCTGGAGTTTCTTCGCCTGAGATAATTGAATTTTCAGCATCCAAAGCATAAATTTCAGATAACATCCTACGACCTTGGAACGAATAAGGCAGGTGCATGATGATGCTGTTCCATGAATTATAAAGTGTAGTCGAAGTTTGTTTTAGTTTTTTGAACGAGAAATAAGCATTTCGGGTTCTGTCCATATAACATTGGTTTGAATATTGTCCGTCAAAAACAGGCTGGTCTTTGTGGATTTCGATTTCAGCTTCTAAGTTTTCAAACCAAGATTCGTTGTTTGTATTTCCGCTAATTGCTTCTTTTGAAACTGTTCTAAAAGGTTTGAAAAAGTCAAAAACACCTTTGGTATTGGTCGCCCAGTGATTTTCGAAAGCAATAATTCTTGGGTTTGCTGTAATTAGCATGGCAACTGCTCCAGCTCCTTGTGTGTATTCGCCGGTAGAATTCAAATCGTATTTAGCAAAATCGGTAGTTACTACAACGGCTTTTTTTGTTGGATTTAATTTGATGAAATCAAGACAGTTTTGCATCGCATCCACACCGCCAATACAGGCAAAGGTAAAATCAACTACATCACATTCGGCTAGCGTATTTTCTCCAAATTTTTGCTCCATCAAATCCACTAAATAAGATCCTATAGGTTTTGCGCTGTCTATGGAACTTTCGGTTCCTACATAGATACGTGCAATTTCGTTTAAGTTAATTTGGTTGTCCTGAATTAACTTAGTAAGGGCATTTGCTGCAAAGACCACACTGTCCTGATGCGTATCGGGTAAAGTCATTTTGATTAATCCCAGACCTTTTTCCAGTTTTTCGGGTTCTATGTTTCTGGCTTCAGCCAATGTTTTTATAGGTAAATGTAGTTTAGCTACGTCAAATGAGAGTGCGTCAATTCCTGTTTTCATTGTCATTTTTTTGAATTCGCAAAGATAAAATGACGCTTTGGAAAAGCCGTTTTTTTTAGTACACAAAATAGCTTGATTTTGTGTTTTTTGTTGATTTAAAAGTATTTGAATGTAAAAATTATTAAATGTATATTTTTTAGGCTTCTGAATGCTAATAATTAATTTGTTTTTTGGGTCGATTTGTCGTTTTTTTATGAATTAAAATTGTTTAAAATGCTGTAAATCAATTTATTAAAATGTTATTTCTTGTTGAAAAACGCTGTTTTTAGTTAAAAACTTTATAACGTTTCTAAATAAGAACGAAAAGGTTGTAGTTCGTTCCTAATTACTCTATTTTTGTGTACTTTTTAAAACTATATTCTAAAATATTATGGCAAAATCTGGATTATTGAAATCGTCAATAGCAAAAAAAGTAGCTATGGCACTTTCAGGACTTTTTTTGATGTTGTTCCTGGCACAGCATTTTTTAATTAATTTGACTTCGGTGATTAGTGCCGATGTGTTTAATTCGATTTCTCATTTCATGGGAACCAATCCTTTGGTTCAGTTTGTTATTCAACCTATTCTTATTGTAGGTGTTGTTTTTCACTTCATCATGGGATTTGTGTTGGATATCCAAAACAAAAAAGCAAGACCAATAGGATATGCAAGCTACAATGGCGCTGCAAATGCAAGTTGGGCTTCACGTAACATGATCATTTCAGGTTCTGTTATTTTGGCTTTCTTAGCGGTACATTTTTATGATTTCTGGGTTCCGGAAATGGTTTATAAATATGTAGAGTTTAATCCGGCTGATGAAACACGTTATTTTCATGAATTAGCTGAGAAATTTGTTAATCCTGTACGTACCGGATTGTATTCTTTGTCTTTTGTGTTGTTATCATTACACTTGCGTCACGGATTTAGTTCTTCTTTCCAATCTATTGGACAAAACAATAAATACACTAAAGGAATGAAGAATTTCGGATTATGGTTCTCTGTAATCGTTCCTTTAGGATTCGTGTTTATTGCATTATTTCATCATTTCAATCATTAATATTCAATTATAATGGCATTAGATTCAAAAATTCCACATGGTCCAATTGCGGACAAATGGACAAATTATAAAGATCATATTAATTTAGTAAACCCTGCTAACAAACGTAATTTAGATATTATTGTTGTTGGAACAGGATTAGCTGGAGGTTCTGCAGCTGCTACTTTAGCAGAATTAGGATATAACGTAAAAGCATTTTGTTTCCAGGATTCACCACGTCGTGCGCACTCTATTGCGGCACAAGGGGGAATCAACGCAGCAAAAAATTATAAAGGAGACGGTGACTCAGTTTACAGATTGTTTTACGATACTGTAAAAGGAGGAGATTACCGTGCTCGTGAGGCTAACGTACACCGTTTAGCTGAAGTTTCTGCTAATATTATTGACCAATGTGTGGCTCAAGGGGTGCCATTGGCTCGTGAATATGGTGGATTATTGGATAACCGTTCTTTCGGAGGAACTTTGGTTTCCCGTACATTTTATGCACAAGGTCAAACAGGACAACAATTATTGTTAGGAGCTTATTCTGCAATGAACCGTCAAATTGGTCGTGGAAAAATCAAAATGTACAACCGTCATGAAATGCTTGAATTAGTAATTATCGACGGAAAAGCAAGAGGTATTATCGCTCGTAACTTAATTACCGGTGAAATCGAAAGACATTCAGCTCACGCAGTTGTTATTGGTTCAGGAGGTTACGGAAACGTATTCTTCTTGTCAACAAATGCAATGGGTTCTAATGCTACTGCAGCTTGGAAAATCCACAAAAAAGGAGCGTTCTTCGCAAACCCTTGTTATACTCAAATTCACCCAACTTGTATCCCGGTTTCAGGAGATCACCAGTCAAAATTAACGTTGATGTCTGAGTCTCTTCGTAATGACGGACGTATTTGGGTTCCTGCAAAATTAGAAGATGCACAGGCTATTCGTGAAGGAAAGAAAAAAGCAACTGATTTAGCTGAAGCTGACAGAGATTATTTCTTAGAAAGAAGATACCCTGCTTTTGGTAACTTAGTGCCTCGTGACGTAGCTTCTCGTGCTGCTAAAGAAAGATGTGATGCCGGTTTTGGTGTTAACAAAACAGGAGAAGCGGTTTACTTGGATTTTGCTGCGGCAATTCAACGTTATGGTACTGAAGCTGCTTATGTAAAAGGTTTAGATGCTAATGATAAAGCTTTGGTAACTAAATTAGGTACTGAAATTGTAAAAAGTAAATACGGGAACTTGTTCCAAATGTATTATAAAATTGTAGACGAAGATCCGTATACAACTCCGATGATGATTTACCCTGCGGTTCACTATACAATGGGTGGTACTTGGGTTGATTACAATTTGATGACTACAATTCCTGGATGTTTCTCAATTGGAGAGTCTAACTTCTCTGACCACGGAGCTAACCGTTTAGGAGCTTCTGCTTTGATGCAAGGTTTGGCTGACGGATACTTCGTATTGCCTTACACAATTGGAGATTATTTAGCTCCGGATATCAAAATGGGACCTATCTCTACAGACAGACCTGAGTTTGAAGAAGCTGAGAAATCAGTAAAAGATTTGATTGCTAACTTTATCAATAATAAAGGAACGCATTCAGTTGATTATTTCCACAAAAAATTAGGTAAAATTATGTGGAATAAAGTAGGTATGGCTCGTAATGAAAAAGGCTTAACTGAAGCAATGGAAGAAATCGCTGCTTTACGTGAAGAGTTTTATAAAGATGTAAAAGTACCTGGAACAGATAAAGAATTCAATCAGGAATTAGAAAAAGCAATTCGTGTTGCCGATTTCTTAGAATTAGGAGAGTTGTTTGCTAAAGATGCTTTACACCGTAAAGAATCTTGTGGAGGTCATTTCCGTGAGGAATACCAAACTGAAGAAGGGGAAGCACTTCGTGATGATGATAACTTTGCTTATGTTGCTGCTTGGGAATACAAAGGAAAACCAAGTGATGCAGTGTTACACAAAGAACCATTGAATTACGAAAACATTAAACTAGTTCAACGTAGTTATAAATAGTATTTAGAAAAGTCTTGATACTTGTTTCTAATACTTAATACTTAGACAAAATGAAACTTACATTAAAAATATGGCGTCAGAAAAACGCCCAGGATAAAGGGAAAATGGTTGATTATAAAATCGACGGAATTGAACCTGATATGTCATTCCTTGAAATGCTTGACGTATTCAACGAACAACAAATCAATGCTGGTGAAGAGCCGGTAGCTTTTGACCACGATTGTCGCGAGGGTATCTGCGGAATGTGTTCTTTATTTATCAATGGAGAAGCTCACGGACCGGACAGAGGAGTTACTACTTGTCAATTGCACATGCGTATGTTTAAAGATGGTGATACTATCACTATTGAGCCATTCCGTGCTGCTGCTTTCCCGGTTGTGAAAGACTTAGTTGTTGACAGAAGTTCTTTTGACAGAATCCAACACGCAGGAGGATTTATCTCGGTAAATACTTCAGGAAATACTATCGATGCTAATACGATTCCGGTAAACAAAAAAGACGCTGATGCTGCTTTTGATGCTGCAACTTGTATTGGTTGTGGAGCTTGTGTTGCAACTTGTAAAAACTCATCTGCAATGTTATTCGTTGCTGCAAAAGTTTCTCAATTTGCTTTATTGCCACAGGGTCAGGTAGAAGCTGTTGATCGTGTACTGAACATGGTAAGCCAAATGGATGATGAAGGATTTGGTAACTGTACTAATACAGGTGCTTGTGAAATCGAGTGTCCAAAAGGAATTTCTCTTGAAAACATTGCTCGTATGAACAGAGAGTATATGTCAGCTAGCTTGAAAGGATAATAATTTTTTCAATATATTTTAAAAGCGCATTCATTGATTTGAATGCGCTTTTTTGTTGGAACAAACTTTGTGAATCTCTGCGGCAACTTTGTGTATCTTTGTGTAATAACTTTTTCATATGAAAATAGCGCTTATTCAATCCGATTTAGTTTGGGAAAACCCAATAGCAAACCGAGTTCATTTCGAAGAAAAAATCAATGGAATAAATGAGTCTGTTGGTTTAATTGTGCTTCCTGAAATGTTTTCTACAGGCTTTACTATGAATCCTGAGGCTGTTGCTGAAACCATGCAGGGCGAAACGGTGTTGTGGATGCAATCTTTGGCGAAAGCCAAAAACGTGGCTATAACGGGAAGTTTGGTTATTGAGGAATCAGGTAAATTTTATAACCGAATGTTGTTTGTATTTCCTTCGGGAGAAATTCAGTTTTATGATAAAAGGCATTTGTTTACGTTGGCTGGTGAAGACAGAGTTTATACAGCGGGTAATCAGAAACTAATTGTGGATTATCTGGGTTGGAAAATTTGCCTGATGGTTTGTTATGATTTGCGTTTTCCGGTCTTTTCCAGAAATGTAGAAAATTATGATTTGTTGTTGTATGTAGCTAGTTGGCCGGAAAAAAGAGTAAATGCCTGGGACGCATTGTTAAAAGCCCGTTCAATTGAAAATATGGCTTATACCATTGGTGTCAATAGAATTGGTTTGGATAATAATGCGCATCATTATTCCGGACATTCTCAGTTGTTGGATTGTCTGGGCGATTATATAGTGGCTCCAACGGAGGAAGAAAATGTTTTTATAGCTGAACTAGACCAACAAAAAATGCTTGATGCCAGACAAAAACTCGGCTTTTTGAATGATAGCGATGCTTTTCAGCTGCTTTAATATTGTTTTTTCTTCTTTTTTAAGTCCTTTTTTTCGATTGGAGGAGGCGTGTAAGGGATGCTTAAATCGAAAGTTTGTTCTACGTCCCAATTGCTTCTTACGTCAATTTCTCCCGAAAAATAAATAACTTCTTCGGCGTATTTTTTTTCTAAATAATTTCCGGGATCGTATTGATTATTTTTATTAGTGTCGTAAATAGCACGAAGAGTGAATTTAGCTGGATCTAAGAGCTTGAAATCTATTGTGGTGTCTTTTTCAAGGTATTCACTGGTAACAACTTCTCCGCTTGACTTTAATAATTCCAGAATTACAGGGAATGATTTTACGTTTTCCAGTTTTACTTTTAGGTTTCCGTATTGCTCTAATTCTTTAGTGCTGATTTGGTAACTTAAGGTATCGTTTGTGTGTTCGTAAAAATCAGTTAATGCACCTGGCAGAATGGTGAAGTTGTACTTTTTAGCAGGCTCTTTTTTGAAATCCAAATATAATTTTTGGTTGAATTCGTCATAGTTTTTGGTGAATTTGATTGCGGTAGAATCGCCGTCAATCAATTTAATTTTTGTTTCGTCAAACTGAACTAAAGGAGTTGATGATTCTATTGCAAAAACATCTTTAAAACTCACCGGATTTATTGCATTAATGCTTAGACTGTCTTTTTTAGGGCTTCTGATTTTAAGGCTAAATTCTTTCTCGTATTGATTGTGGCTGATGGCTACTTTTAAAGAATCGGTTTTGATGGGTTTGTACCAAATTTGGAGCGAATCTTTTTTTGGCATTTTAGTAACAATGCTAGCCAGTATTTCGTTGTTGTTTTTTAAGCTGATTTGAGGTTTTACTTTGGCTTTAGAAAGATCACCTTCGTATCCCATTAAGAGTCGGTTTGCAGTTTCCTGTGTGGGTTTGAATGCTTTAAAAGGGATGTTTTCCTGAAACAATTCTATTTCGAAAACAGTATCGTTTGGGATAGTTATAAAATCTTTTATGAATCCTATTTTCTCCGTCTTAGGGTCGAATTTATTATTTTTGTTAAGGTCTTTTAATGCCACCATGAAATACTTTCCTTCTTTAAGGTTTTCCAGGCGGAATGTTTTTAAACTATCTAAGGTGTTAGTGATGTATCTTGGGCTTTCTTTGTAAATTATCGAATCGTTAAAAGTATCGTTAGCTTCGTAGAGCATAACTGAAATAAAGGGTTCTGCCTCTTTTTCAAAAGCATATTTTACTTTTCCGCTAAGTGCTAAAGAATCGATGTAGCTTCCGGTGGAAAAAACATATTTGAATTGGTTGAGCGGATTTCCTTCGTTGTTGTCGGTTATACTCTGCCCGAAATTAAAACTGTAGGTAGTGTTGGATTTGAGTGTGTCTTTTATTTTTATGGTAATGTATTTGCTTGCTGTTGTTGGAATAATCAACGGTTCGTATTTCATGGGTGGCGAAATCACTAATTGTTTGCTTATGCCTTTAAGAATTACAATTTCGTCAAATTCTAATTTGATTTGTTTTTCGTTAAAATTACTGCTGAAATTCTTTGGGAAACTCGTTCTTAGACCAGGTGGGATAGTGTCTTTTAATCCGCCGGTAATAGAACCTCTTTTGGCACAACTTACTATAGTGATTAGTAATATAATTATCGAAATATATTTTAGTTTGTTTTTCAACATGTAATTTAAAATTTAGAAATACAAAATAACGATTATAATTATTGGAATTAAAACTTTTTAGGGAATTATTAAGGGAGTATAAGTATCTTTAAAATTAGTTTAGAAGTTTGTGTGATTTAAAATCTGGAATTTTATGAAAAAAATGGATCATATAGGAATTGCAGTAAAGGATATGGATTTTTCGAATGCTTTGTTTGAAAAATTGTTGGGAGTTTCTCCTTATAAATTGGAAGAAGTGGAAAGCGAAAACGTGCTGACTTCTTTTTTTAAAACAGATACTAATAAGATAGAACTTTTGTCAGCAATAAATCCGGAAAGTCCAATTGCGAAATTCATAGAGAAAAAAGGGGAAGGAATTCATCACATTGCTTTTGAGGTTGAAAATATTCAGGATGAAATTCAAAGATTAAAAGCAGAAGGTTTTGTTGTTTTGGATGAAATTCCAAAAAAAGGAGCAGATAATAAGTGGGTTGTCTTTTTGCATCCTAAAAGTACTAATGGGGTTTTAATAGAATTATGTCAAAGTGTAAAATAAGCTGCTAGTGTTTTAATTATCAGTTTGTTTTTTGTTTAAGTTGTTTTGGTGTTTAATTGTACTGAAAAACTAAGTTAAAAATATTTGGAACAACCAAAAAATAGTAGTAATATTGCAAACTCTTAACCGGTCCTATAGCTCAGCTGGTTAGAGCACCTGACTCATAATCAGGTGGTCCCTGGTTCGAGCCCAGGTGGGACCACAGTTAATACTTAGAAAGCCTTATAAACACTCAGTTTGTAAGGCTTTTGTTTTTTCAGGGGACGAATGAGGGGGCGGAATTTGAATTTGGTTTTTGTTTTTTTCGAAATTATTAGTGTGTTTGAGGATTTATATAAAGAATAGTCGGTGTAAGTGGTTTAATAATCGATAAAAACCCTTTAAAATTAACGTTTTAAAGGGTTTTGCTTTTGTGTGAAATTAATATAAATACTATATCTTTGCTTCTGATGTTTAGTTTGTGAGAATTGCAAACGGTTATATAATCATTATATTGACGGTTTCTAAACATTTTTTTTCCATTATATGAGAGAAATGTTAAATAAGTATTTTTTTTTAATAAGCTGTTTGCTTGTAGGGTTTGGGCTTGTTGCTCAGGAGGATGAACCTCCTTGTCCTGTGTGTCCTCCTTCACCGCCCGGGTTGCCTATTGATAATGGTTTGATGATGTTAATGATGTTATGTTTTTTATTTGGCTTTTATAAAATTTATATTTCTGTAGTAAAAAAGAAACGCTCGATATAGTTGAGCGTTTCTTTTTTAGTTTCAGTTTTGTTTTTAAATTTTGTTAGCATATAATCGAGATACATATTTCCCAATAACATCAAACTCTAAATTAATTTTTGAGCCCACTTTGAATTTTTTGAAATTAGTGTGTTCGTGAGTGTAAGGGATAATGGCTACACTAAATTGATTTTTCTTAGAATTTACAACAGTTAAGCTTACTCCATTTACGGTAATAGAGCCTTTTTCGATGGTTAGATTGTTTAGTTTGTCGTCGTATTCAAAGGTGTAAAGCCAACTTCCGTTGGTTTCTTCAATCGAAATACAGGTTCCGGTTTGATCCACATGTCCCTGAACAATGTGTCCGTCCAGTCTATCGCCTAGTTTCATGGCCCTTTCCAGATTGACTAAGTCATCTTTTTTCCATTCGCCTAAATTGGTTTTTTTTATGGTTTCGTCAATGGCGGTTACGGTGTACTTGTTGTCTGCTATGGTTACTACTGTTAAGCAGATGCCATTATGTGCTACGCTTTGGTCTATTTTGAGTTCATTTGTAATCGAAGCGCTAATCGTTACGTGTATATTGTCTTTTTCGTGTTTTATTTCCTGGATAGTCCCAAGGGTTTCTATTATTCCTGTAAACATTCTTGTTTTATTTTACTAAATTTGCAGTTCAAAATTAGCAATAAAAACTTGGGGATATGATTAAAAAAGCAGAAAATATTATCGTTGGAATTTCTATTGGAGATTTAAACGGTATTGGAAGCGAGGTGGTTTTGAAAACATTTGAAGATGTTCGAATGTTGGAGCTTTGTACGCCTGTAGTTTTTGCTAATGTAAAGATTTTGTCTTTTATAAAAAGAAATCTCGAATCTGCTGTGGTTTTGCATGGAATTGATAAATTAGATCAGCTTGTTCCTGGGAAAATCAACGTGTTGAATGTTTGGAAAGAAGGTGTTGATTTGAATTTGGGTGTGAATGATGATAAGGTGGGTGAGTATGCGATTAAGTCTTTTGTTGCGGCGACAAAAGCTTTGAAGGAAGGATTGGTAGATGTTTTGGTGACGGCTCCAATTAATAAATACAATATACAATCGGAGGAATTTAAGTTTCCGGGGCATACGGATTATTTGGATCAGGAGTTGGACGGAGATGCTTTGATGTTTATGGTGCATGATGATTTGAGAGTAGGCTTGCTGACGGATCATGTGCCAATAAATGAAGTGGCTTCCCGATTGACGGAAGATTTGATTGTGAAGAAAATTGAAACGGTAAAACAATCGTTAATACGTGATTTTAGTATTAGTAATCCGAAAATTGCTGTTTTAGGCTTGAATCCGCATTGTGGTGATGGTGGTGTGATTGGGAAAGAAGATGAGGAACTGATAAAACCGGTTTTAAGAAGGCTGTTTGATAAAGGAACGATGGTTTTTGGTCCTTTTGCAGCAGATGGTTTTTTTGGAAGTGGTCATTATGAAAAATTTGATGCGGTTGTTGCTACTTATCACGACCAGGGATTGGTGCCGTTTAAGACTTTGTCTTTTGGAAAAGGAGTTAATTTTACGGCTGGTTTGAGTAAGGTGAGAACTTCTCCGGATCATGGAACGGCTTACGATATCGCAGGAAAAGGAATTGCGGATTTTAATTCGTTTAAAGAAGCGGTGTATTTGGCTTTAGATGTCTATCGTTCAAGGATTCAGTATGAAGAAATGACTGAAAAGCCGCTAAAAGTTAAGGAAAAATAAATGTAAATAAAAAAAGATTAATAAGCTTATTGGATTTACAATAATTTTATATCTTTGCACTCCCGTTCCGAAACTTCGGAATAGGGCAAAATTTTGTTGAAATGAACAGGACAAAAGAATTTTTAATTCCTTTCGTGGGCTTAAAGCTGGGGAAACATCATTTTGAGTATCAAATAAATAATGCGTTCTTTGAGAACTTTGAGTATGATGAATTTCAAAATTCAGATATCAAAGTAGCTGTAGTTTTAGAGAAGAAAAGCAATATGCTTGAGTTGAATTTCAAGCATAAAGGTACGGTTAATGTGCCTTGTGATCTAACGGGAGAAGATTTTGATTTGCCAATTAAAGGTAAAATGAAATTAATTGTACGTTTTGGAGAAGTGTTTAATAATGATAATGAAGAGTTGTTGATTTTGCCTTTTGGTGAATTTGAGATAGATATTGCACAATATATCTATGAGATGATTGTCTTATCAGTGCCTTTAAAACGAGTTCATCCCGGAGTCAAAGACGGAAGTTTAAAGACAGAAGTCTTGGATAAATTAAGTGAATTACAGGTTAAAGAAATAAAAGAAGAGAATAAAGAAGAAAACATAGACCCGCGTTGGGACAAATTAAAGCAACTATTAACGGATAAATAATATAGTAAAATGGCACATCCTAAGAGAAAAACTTCGAAAACAAGAAGAGATAAGAGAAGAACACATTATAAAGCTACTGTAGCGCAAATCGCTACTTGTCCTATTACAGGAGAAGCTCACTTATACCACAGAGCTTACTGGCACGAAGGTAAAATGTATTACAGAGGACAAGTGGTTATTGATAAGTCAGAAGCTACTTTTGCATAATACGTTTTTATAGATAATACGAGAACTCTCACACATTGTGAGAGTTTTTTGTTGTTTGTGATTTTCGTTAAATAAGAGGTTTTTAAAGATAAAGGGTTTAGATTTTTTTTGTACTTTTAACCCCTTTTTAAACGTTTTCTTTTGTGTAAAAACAGAAGGAAAAATATCCGAATAAAATGAATAAAATTACGGCCGCAATTACTGCTGTTGGAGCTTATGTTCCTGATTTTGTACTCTCAAACCAGGTTCTTGAAACAATGGTTGACACAAACGACGAATGGATTACTTCGCGTACAGGGATAAAAGAAAGAAGAATTTTAAAAGATGCTGATAAAGGAACTTCCTTTTTAGCGATAAAAGCAGCGGAAGATTTAATTGCTAAAGCCAATATAGATCCTTTAGAAATTGATTTAGTTTTAATGGCAACCGCAACTCCGGATATGCAGGTTTCAGCAACCGGTGCTTATGTTGCAACCCAAATAGGTGCGATAAACGCTTTTGCCTATGATTTACAGGCAGCTTGTTCCAGTTTTTTATACGGAATGTCAACTGCGGCCGCTTACATCGAATCAGGAAGATATAAAAAAGTATTATTAATAGGTGCTGATAAAATGTCTTCTATCGTTGATTATACAGATAGAACAACTTGTATCATTTTTGGAGATGGTGCAGGAGCGGTATTATTCGAGCCAAATTACGAAGGTTTAGGATTGCAGGACGAATATTTAAGAAGTGATGGTGTAGGTCGTGATTTTCTTAAAATTGATGCGGGAGGATCATTACATCCACCAACAATTGAAACAGTTCAGGAGAAAAGACACAGTATAAGACAGGACGGAAAAACGGTATTTAAATATGCTGTAACCAATATGGCCGATGCGAGTGAACAAATCCTGAAAAGAAACAATCTTACTAATGAAGATGTTGCTTACTTAGTGCCGCATCAGGCTAATAAACGCATCATTGATGCTACTGCAAGTAGAATGAATTTAGAGGAATCTAAAGTCCTGATGAATATCGAACGATATGGAAATACTACATCGGCAACCTTGCCTTTGGTTTTAAATGATTTCGAACATTTGTTTAAGAAAGGAGATACTATTATTTTTGCTGCATTTGGAGGAGGATTCACCTGGGGTTCTATATATCTGAAATGGGCATACAACAAAAAATAAATTTAAACTAAAATCACAAATATTATGGATTTAAAAGAAATTCAGAACCTAATTAAATTTGTATCTAACTCTGGTGTTGCTGAGGTAAAGTTAGAAATGGATGATGTTAAAATTACCATTAGAACTACTTTAGAAACTGCTGCTCCGGAACCGACTTATGTACAACAATTGCCAGCTCAGGCTCCGGTACAACAAATTATTGCGGCTCCTGCTGCACCTGCCGCTGCTGCACCTGTTGCCGCTGCCCCAGCCACTGATGATTCAAAATATATCACTATTAAGTCACCAATGATTGGTACTTTCTACAGAAAACCTTCTCCGGATAAACCAATGTTTGTTGAAGTAGGTAGCTCTATTGCAAAAGGTGATGTGCTTTGTGTAGTCGAAGCAATGAAATTATTTAACGAAATCGAATCGGAAGTTTCCGGAAAAATCGTTAAAATTTTAGTTGATGACATGTCTCCGGTAGAATTTGATCAACCATTATTCTTAGTAGATCCATCATAAATTTAAGATTTTAGATTACAGATTTTAGATTGCAGATTTGAATTTTAATCAATATATAGATTCTAATCAATTGCTTTCCTGATTTCTCCCGATAGCTATCGGGACTTCTAACTTCTAACTTCTAACTTTTAAAAGATGTTTAAAAAAATATTAGTTGCAAATAGAGGAGAAATTGCACTTCGTGTAATTAGAACATGCAAAGAAATGGGAATTAAAACAGTTGCTGTTTATTCTACTGCCGATGCAGAAAGTTTGCACGTAAAGTTTGCTGATGAAGCGGTTTGTATAGGGCCTGCGCCAAGTAATTTATCTTATTTGAAAATGTCAAATATTATTGCCGCAGCCGAAATTACTAATGCTGATGCAATACATCCGGGATACGGATTTCTTTCGGAAAATTCTAAATTTTCAAAAATTTGTCAGGAACACGGAATTAAGTTCATTGGAGCTGCGCCGGAAATGATTGACAGAATGGGAGATAAGGCTTCGGCAAAATCTACTATGATCGAAGCGGGTGTTCCTTGTGTTCCAGGTTCTGAAGGGATTTTAGAATCTTTTGAACAAGCACAAAAAGTAGCTAAAGAAATAGGTTATCCTGTTATGATGAAAGCTACTGCCGGTGGTGGTGGAAAAGGAATGCGTGCTATCTGGAAAGAAGAAGATCTTCATAAAGCATGGGAAAGTGCCCGTCAGGAAGCAGCTGCTGCTTTTGGAAATGACGGAATGTACATGGAGAAATTAATCGAAGAACCACGTCATATCGAAATTCAGGTTGTTGGAGATGCTTACGGTAAAGCCTGTCACCTTTCTGAAAGAGACTGTTCAGTACAAAGACGTCACCAAAAGTTAACTGAAGAAACTCCTTCGCCATTTATGACTGATGATTTACGTCAAAGAATGGGGGAAGCAGCGGTAAAAGCAGCTGAATATATTAAATATGAAGGTGCCGGAACAGTAGAGTTTTTAGTGGATAAACACCGTAATTTCTACTTCATGGAAATGAACACGCGTATCCAGGTAGAACATCCTATTACTGAGCAGGTAATTGATTACGATTTGATTCGTGAGCAAATTATGGTAGCTGCCGGAATTCCAATTTCGGGGAAAAACTATTTACCACAATTACACGCTATTGAATGTCGTATCAATGCTGAAGATCCATACAATGATTTTAGACCTTCACCAGGAAAAATTACTACATTACACATGCCGGGTGGACACGGAGTACGTTTAGATACTCACGTATATTCAGGTTATACTATTCCGCCAAATTACGATTCGATGATTGCCAAATTGATCACTACTGCACAATCTCGTGAAGAAGCAATCAGCAAAATGAGAAGAGCATTAGACGAATTCGTAATCGAAGGAATCAAAACAACAATACCTTTCCATAGACAATTAATGGATGATCCTCGTTACATAGCGGGTGATTATACCACTGCTTTTATGGATACATTTAAAATGAACGAGCCGGAATAAAGCACTTTCGATTATAAAATTAAGCCGTCCCGATATTTCGTGACGGCTTTTTTTATACCCTAAACTGTGTAAAAAAGATACACTTTAGATACAATTTACACACTTTTTTATAGAACATAAAAAACAAAAACAATGTAAGTTGCTGTTTTTTAGTATTTTAATAGTGTTTGTTTGGGTAGAAAAAATACTGGTATAATAATTTCATTGTCCAAAGTGTAAAACAATAATAACACTTTAAATTATACACATTATGAAAAAATTAATTCTATCAGCCGCAATCGTATTAGGAAGTTTAACAACAATGAGTGCTCAGGAACAGACAGAAAAGTCAACTCCGGCAGCAGAAACAAACACAACGGAACAAGCAACACCGGCAACACCAACTTATACCGAAATAAAATTAGAAGAGGTTCCGGCAGCAGTTACTGAGGCTTTAAAGAAAGCGTATCCGGAAGCAGTATTGAATAAAGCTTCGGTTAACGAGAAAAAAGAATACCAACTTGCAGTAAAAGTGGGTGACAAAGAAGGTGCTTTATATGCTGACGAAACCGGAAAATGGATTCAGAAATAAAACATTACATCATTAAGAATAAATAACAATAACATTTTAAATAGATACATTATGAAAAAATTAATCTTATCAGTTGCAATTGTATTAGGAGGTTTAACAACAATGAGTGCTCAGGAAGAGCAAGCCGCCCCGGCTGAACAAGCTGCAGTAGCTCAGGATGTGGCTGCCTTTACTGAAATTAAATTAGAAGAAGTTCCGGCAGCAGTTACTGAGGCTTTAAAGAAAGCGTATCCGGATGCAGTATTGAATAAGGCTGCTGTAAATGCTAAAAAAGAGTACCAATTAGTAGTAAAAGTGGGTGACAAAGAAGGCGCTTTGTATGCTGACGAAACCGGAAAATGGATTCAGAAATAATAAAAGTTTAGAAATCCCAGTTAAAGACCAATTGGCTACTGTTTTTATGGATGTTAATGGAAACTGGTTGAAAAAATAAGCACGCGAATTAGCTTATTGTTTTTTAAAGAGGTTGTTCGAAAGAGCAGCCTCTTTTTTTACATAATTTTATGAAAATACAATAATATTAGCCTTAATTTAGCACAAAAAGCGCTTGTCTAATGTTGAAGATTTTAATTATTGAAGATGATATTTCGTTTTGTAAATTGTTAGAGAAATTTCTAATCAAGAATAATTTTGAGGTTAGAATTACTTTTTCAGCAGCCGAAGCGCGTTTAGCAATTCAAGCGGAAGCATTTGATTTGATCTTAACTGATTTACGACTTCCGGATGCCGACGGAATTGAATTGCTGGGAGAGTTTAAAGCTGCTTTTTTACAACTTCCTGTGATTTTGATGACTGGTTACTCAGAGGTAAGTACGGCTGTTAAAGCCATAAAAAATGGTGCTTCCGATTACATTTCGAAACCATTCAATCCAGATGAAGTCTTGGCGGTTATCAATAATGCTTTTACAATACAAAAGACCGACAAAATAACTAAGCCAAAAACGGTTCAGGAAACAAAATCAACTGTTGCAACGGAATATGTTCAGGGTATTTCTGCTGCTTCCAAAAAATTATCGGAGCATATCAAACTGGTGAGTCCAACAGATATGTCGGTATTAATAATTGGCGAAAGCGGTACCGGAAAAGAAATAATTGCGCAAAGTATTCACCAACAAAGTCGCCGAAAAGAGCATAATTTTATTGCTGTAGATTGTGGTGCTATTCCGAAAGAACTGGCAGCCAGCGAATTTTTCGGGCATTTAAAAGGATCTTTTACGGGAGCTATTTCAGATAAAACAGGTTATTTTGAAGCCGCTAACGGAGGTACGCTTTTTCTGGACGAGATAGGCAATTTGTCCTATGAAAACCAAATTCAATTGTTGCGTGCTTTGCAGGAACGAAAAATAAAACCTGTGGGGAGCAATAAAGAAATAGCGGTTGATATTCGAATTATTACTGCAACAAATGAAGATTTGCGGCAAGCAGTTAAAAATGGTGATTTTAGAGAAGATTTATACCATCGGATTAATGAATTTTCGATTCATTCTCCCTCGTTGAATGAGCGGGAAGAAGATTTAATTTTGTTTGCTGAATTCTTTTTGGAAAAAGCCAATGCGCAATTAGGTAAAGAAGTGATTGGTTTTTCTAAAGAAGTAGTGAGTATTTTTCAAAACTACGATTGGCCCGGCAATTTGAGAGAATTGCAAAACTGTGTTAAACGCGCAACCTTACTCACTCAGGGCGATTTTATTGAAAGTGCCGTTTTGCCAGCAGAATTTTTTCATCCAAAAAAAGACAGAACAGCACCATTTTCTTTGTCAGAAAATGAAAAAGAAGCCATAGAAAATGCTTTGGCCAAAACCAAAAACAATAAATCAGAAGCAGCAAAATTGTTGAAAATTACCCGCAAAACCCTGTACAACAAATTGAAATTGTACAATATAAATTAAATCTCCTTTTCAAGAGCTGTAAATAATTCCTCGATTTTGATTTTTAAATCAGAGAAATGAATAGTCAATTCCGTTTTGGAAAGATTATGAGTTTCCAGTAAATCTAAAATGGGAGCAATTTCAGTAGCTTCAATCTGTTTGAACATTGGCGCCATTTTATGAGCGAGTTCTTTTATCTTCTGGTATTCTGCGGTTTCAATAGCATTTTCGAGCAGGATAAGATTCGAATTGGTAGTGTTTATAA
The DNA here is from genome assembly GCF_014639535.1 of Flavobacterium palustre. GTDB lineage: Bacteria > Bacteroidota > Bacteroidia > Flavobacteriales > Flavobacteriaceae > Flavobacterium > Flavobacterium palustre. The sequence continues at coordinate 1,119,560 of NZ_BMGA01000001.1, forward strand.
AGGATTGAAGTACTGTTTTTACAGCTTCTTCGTCGTTTTTTAAAAATGATTTTAAGGAAGTTAATGAGAATAATTCTTCTGGATTTGGCTTGTTTTTAAGTTCGTTTTGATTGATAGGAAGTGTTGTTTTACCAAAAACAGCGTCAATAGTTTGCAACAATATATTCGGTGAAAACGGTTTTTTAAGTACGGTAATAAATCCTGCGTTGGTGTAAATGTCTTCACTTAAATCGGTTCTTCCGGTAACGGCAATCAGAGGCTGATTGCTGTAAGCAGTCATTTTTTGCAGTTCTTCAATAAGTTTAAATCCGTCTTTTTCGGGCATTTGAATATCGGTGATTAGTACGTCAAAATTTTTAAATGCTAAATTTTGCAGTGCTTCGTCTGCGTTTGAAAAAGAAACTACCTGATAATATTGTTTTAAAACTTCGGTGGTGAGTTGCAGTAAATTAGTATCGTCGTCAACTACTACAATAGTTTTGTTTTGCCAGATTGGCGTGTAAATCGATTGGTTAATTTGTTCCTCTGTTGCTTCTTTGTCAAAGGTAACGGCTAAACTTATTTCGAAACAACTTCCTTTTTTAGAACTGTTTTTCAGGTACAGTTCACCGCCTAAAAGAGTAATGATTTTTTTAGAAATGGCTAATCCTAAACCGGTTCCGCCATATTTTTTTTCAATATTTTCATTGGCTTGGGCAAATTCTTCAAAAATTAAATTCTGACTTTCTTTCTCAATCCCGATTCCCGAATCTTCGATGCTTATCAATGCTGTATTTTCAGCTGAATTTACTGAGGCGACTATTTTGATATAACCTTCAGGGGTAAATTTATAAGCATTTCCAATGATGTTGATCAAAACTTGTTTTAAACGAAAAACATCGCCTATGATAGGAGTCTGGAGTTTTTTGTCTATCGAAATTTGCAAGTCGATATTTTTTTTCGGGTACACCGATTGTATATTTTTAGCCACTTCGTTGATGGTTTCGGCTAAGGAAAACGGATTTTTTTCCAGGTTGATTTTCCCTGCTTCAATTTGGGAAAAGTCCAGTAAATCCTGTACTAATCTCGAAATGTATTCCGAAGAATTTTTGATGTTGTTCGTGTAATAATTCTGCTTGCTGGTTAAGGTTGAATTGCCTAATAATTCGGCATAACCTGTTATGGTACTCAAAGGCGTTTTTAGATCATGACTCACCGTTGAGATAAGTTGTTCCCTGTTTTTAAGTAAGTTTTGGGTTTTAAAATTGGCAATTTCCAGTTGTTTTTTATAGGATTGTGTTTTCGAAAAATCACTGGTAATTAATATCGAAAAGAATATAGTAAGCAATAAACCTAAAATTGCGGCATAAGTCACAATTTGGTTGATTTTTTTGAGTGATCTTTCTTTCTCGGTATTGTTTTTTATTGATGAAGTCAGGATTTCCTGTTCAATAATTCGGAGTACTTTTCTAAGTTGGTCTGAGATTAAAAGTTCATTCGTAAGTAATTTACTTTCCTGAATATTTAAGGATTCTTTTTTCTTTTCGGTTTCCAGTTTTACTTTGCTCAGCAATCGTTTGGAAGCGGCTAAAATAGAATCGGTTTCTTTTTTTGTTAAGGTGTTGCTGTTGTCGTCAGGAATGTTTTGATTGAGATAGTCAATGTAGTTTTGTAAAACTTTGCGGTGGTAACTGCTCAGGTTTTCGGGGTTTTTGGTAAAATCTTCCAGTTTTAATTTACTCAGCGAAAACTCTAATTGGGTTAATTCTTTGATGGCTGTGTTTACTGAGGCTTCATCAGATGTTTTGTTTTTTATGGCTTTGAGTTGCTTGATGTTTTGCGTTTTTTCGGTAAGCAAAACCGTCACGCTATCCAATAATTTAATTTGGTATTCGCTTGCAAGCGTTTTTTTTAAAGAACTGATTCTCTTTTGTAAAGAATCAGTTTCGAGAATGTAATTTTTATAGTCGGCTTCTGAATTGGACTGAATGGTTTTTCGGGCTAAACTTTCTGTTTGGTACACATTCGAGAAAAGTTGGCTTACTTTTAAAACTTTGTTTTTTTCGAATGCTATTTTATTTTCAATTTTAGAATAATCTCTGTTTTCAGAATATAAAATCCAGCCCACACTTGCTACAAGTGCAACTAGAATCATATAACTGATAAATACTTTTACCGGGATATTACTGTTTTTGCTTCCCATTTGTTTTTTTGATTTTATAAAGTTTCTTTCAGCCATTTAAAGAATTCTTTCTGCCAGATTTGAGCATTTTGCGCACTGAGCACCCAGTGGTTTTCGTTAGGGAAATAGAGAAAACGACTTTTAATGCCCCGCAATTGTGCCGCCTGAAAAGCTTCCTGTGCCTGACCAATAGGAACCCGAAAATCCTTGCCTCCCTGAATGATTAATATAGGCGAATTCCATTTTTCTACAAAATTTATAGGATTGAATTCGTTATAGGCTTTTTGTGCCACTGCGTTATCTTTTTCCCAGTAAGTGCCACCAAAATCCCAGTTGTTAAAAAATACTTCTTCGGTAGTTCCAAACATGCTTTGGGTATTGAAAACACCATCGTGGGCAATGAAAGTTTTAAAACGATTGTTGTGAATTCCCGCTAAATAAAATGCAGAATAGCCACCATAACTGGCACCAACACAACCCAAACGGTTTGTATCTACATAAGTTTCCTGAGAAACAGCATCAATGGCCGAAAGGTAATCGTCCATCACTTGTCCGCCCCAGTCCTTGCTGATTTGCTCGTTCCATTCCACTCCGTGCCCCGGCATTCCACGGCGGTTAGGTGCTACAATAATATAATCATTGGCGGCCATTAATTGAAAATTCCATCTGAAAGAATAAAACTGACTCAGGGCACTTTGCGGACCGCCCTGACAATAAAGTAAGGTAGGATACTTTTTAGAAGCATCAAAATCAGGCGGAAAAATGACCCAAACCAACATTTTCTTGCCGTCGGTAGTGGTTACGTATCTTTTTTCGGTTTTGCTTAAAGCAATAGTATTGTAAATTTCGGTGTTGATATTGGTGATTTGTTGCCAGTTTTTTCCCAGTAAATCATAAGAAAATATTTCAGCTGCGTGGTTGGTGTCTTCTCTGGAAACAATGATTTTATTGTTGTTAAAACCAATGAGTTTGCTAATATCAAAATAGCCATCAGTTATTTGTTGAATTTGAGGTTGGGATTCGGTTTTTTCAGGAAGATTAACTTCAAAAAGTTGTTTGGTTCCGTCAATTGGGGCAATAAAGTAAATTTTTTGGTTGTTCTCACTCCAGAGGAAACTATCTACAGTTCCATCCCAATGCGCAGTAAGATTGGTTTTTATTCCGTTTTTGAGAATGATAATGTCATTTTTATCGGCTTCGTAGCCATCGCGTTGCATTTGTAACCAGGCCAGGATTCCCGATGTCGAAAATTGCGGAGCAACATCATAACCTAAATTATCAGCGGTGAGATTAGTGGTTTTTGCCGTTTCTAATTCGTATTGAAAAATATTACTATTGGTAGAAATGGCGTATTCTGTTCCAGTTTTTTTCTTGGAAACATACAGGATACTTTTGCTGTCGGGAGACCAGATGTAATCTTCGTCTTCACCAAAGGGTTTTTGCGGACAATCAAAAAGTTCTTTTTCCATGATGTCAATTTGCGGAGCATCATCTTTATTTTCTTTATAAAAAACATGGTTGAATTTGCCTTCGTTCCAAGTATCCCAATGACGATAGTTTAGGGAATCGTAGATTTGTACTTCGGATTTTTCCAGTTCCGGATAAAAATCTTTGCCCAAAATGTTTTGTAGTTTTACTTCCTGATGCAAAAGCAGGTATTTGCCATCCGGTGAAATATTTTTATTGTTTAAAATGGTATCTGTATTTTCAATTTCCGTTGGATTTCCTCCGTCTATAGGAATATAGTAATGTTTGGTATTTTGTTTGTTTTCTGCTACCGAAGGCGTGTTGACTTTGTAAACAATATTTTTGCTGTCATTAGATATTCCCAGAGCGGTTAATCGTCCTAATTGCCATAATAATTGGGCTGTCATTCTATTTTGTGTCATTGTTTTTAAACTGCTATTGTTTTGGAAGTATAAAAATAGTTTAATTTAATTGCAACAGATTTTTTTTAACTTAATTTAAAATGAATTAGAAATAAACATAAATCTATTGGATGATTAGCTAAAAAAAGTAATTTTACTTCTTATAAAATTCTAATGGATTTTGGGTGTTAGGGTTTTAAAATCTTTTAAAGAAAACCGCGTTAAGAGCAGAGATCAATGGCAACAAAAATTACTTCAAATTCGTCAGGTAAAAGACCTGTGAAAAAACAATCTCAAGGTTTTATGGCTCGATTGAGAGTGTTTTTGTTCAAAATAATTTTGTGGTTTATTGGGCTTTCTTTGTTTTCTGTGGTCTTTTTTAAGTTTGTTCCGGTGCCTTTTACTCCTTTGATGCTTATTCGGGCTATAGAAAATAAAGCAGCGGGAAAGCCGGTTTATTTCAGTCATGATTGGGAACCTTTAGAAAATATTTCGGTCAATTTACAAAAAGCGGTTATTGCCAGCGAAGACGGTTTGTTTTTAACCCACAACGGTTTTGATTTTAAAGCCATGCAAAAAGCGTACAAAAACAACGAAAGAGGCCGAAGAATAAAGGGAGGAAGTACTATTTCGCAGCAAACAGCCAAAAATGTTTTTCTGTGGCAGGGTCGAAGTTATATCAGGAAAGGTCTAGAAGCTTATTTTACGGTTTTGATTGAGTTGATTTGGGGAAAAGAACGTATTATGGAAGTCTATCTCAATAGTATCGAAATGGGTAATGGCGTATATGGAGCGCAGGCCGCAGCTGAACACTGGTACCGAAAAGATGCAGCCAATTTAACGCGAAAACAAGCAGCCGGAATTGCAGCCATTTTGCCCAATCCCAGAAAATATACTGCAACCAGTTCGTCTTCTTATATTAACAGAAGGAAGGATAAAATCATGCGTGTGATGCGTACGGTTGGAAAAATCGAATATTAGATGCGACAGAGAGCAGTACTATTTGTCTGTTTTTTATTGTTGTTCCCGATTAGCTTATTGGGTCAGGATTCCAGTGTTGAAATAGGGTTGGTTACTGATAATGATTTATATACTTCTTCTAAAAATGATCAGTATTATACCAATGGTTTGGAAGTTTTTTATAGGTATTTGTCTAAAAAGGTAAAGCCACAATTTCTGAAAAAAATCAATGAAATCCGAATAGGACAGTATATGTACAGCCCCAGATTTATCTATAAGGATGAAGAGCAAATGTTTGACAGACCTTTTGCGGGTTATCTTTTTGGGGAGTTTGCTACTACTAATTTTTATGTTAATCGGGTGGTGTTTAAAAAGCATATTCAGGCAGGGTATGTAGGGCCTAATTCTTTTGCTGACAAAATACAATCAGGTACACACAAATTGTTTAATTATACTGCTTTTGAAGAATGGGAATATCAAATTAAAAATACTTTGGGAATTCAAACTTATTTTATGTTTTCAAAGCCGCTTTTTAATTCGATGAAAAGTAAAAGAATTGATTTTCAATGGCAGTCTGAGGCTAAATTAGGAACTATATTTACATCACTTTCAACGGGGGTTGTTAGCAGAATCGGAATCAGGAAATTAGTCCCTTTTTCGGATTCTAATTTTTATGGAGCTTCATTAAATAAAACCAATAATTCATTAGAAAATGAATTGTATTTTTATGTATCGCCTTCTGTTAATTATCAGTTTTACGATGCGACCATTCAGGGAAGTCTGTTTAATGATAACAGTCCGGTTACTTTTGATATTATTCCGTTTCGCTTCAATGCAGAAACAGGTATAAGGTATCGAAGAAAAAATTTGAACCTTTCGTATGCTTTTGTTTACAGAGGAAAAGAAATTAAATTTTACAGGAACATCGGTTATTTTTACGGCTCGATTAGTGTTTCCTATATTTTTAGATAGTTTAAATTCATTTTTTTATAAATACTATTTTTTCTGACTTAAAAAAAGTCCTTAAAATAAGGAATATTTAATAAATTAGTTTTAATTTAACATAAACTAAAACCGCTGCAATGTTTAAATTTTGGACTTCCATCCTTATTGTTTTTTCTCCAATATTTCTTTTTTCTCAAACAGGAATAGACTCATTATTAGAAGAGTTAGATGCTACTATAGACAAAAGTGAATTTTATCATAGTAAAAAAGAGGCTGAAATAAATAAGCTTCGCAGCCTGTTGAAACTGACTTCTACAGAAGTTCATAAGTATGAAATTTATGAAAAGTTGTTTACGGAGTTTAAGTTTTATCAATCGGATTCTGCTTTAAATTACGCCAGAAAAAGTCTGGCTGTAGCCAATACTCTGAAAGATTTAACTAAGATAAATACGGCAAAGATCAATTTGGCTTCCATAATGGGAACTTTGGGTATGTACAAAGAAGCCACGGATATATTGTATCGGTTTGATATCAAGTCCACTCCCGAAATTAAGAGTTTGTATTATGGCGTAAATAGTTCTATTTACCTTAATATGGCTGAATATGCGGCATCAAATCAGGAAAAAAGAAGGTATGATGAATTGACTATGAAGTACCGGGATTCAACATTTCAGTCGGATTCTGTTGGTTCGAATTCCTATTTTATTACTCAGGCGAACAAACTTTTTGAAAAAGAAAAATACGATGAAACTATTAAGCTTTTAGAAAATTATTTTTCTAAAATGGATGATAATAATACTGATAAAGCAGTAGTTGCATACATAATTTCACAAACGTATTTTAGAAAAAAGGATTTTGAACAGGAAAAAAAATGGTTGATTCTCTCGGCTATTTCCGATTTGCAATTAGAGAAAAAAGAATATATTTCCCTTCGTTCGTTAGCATTTATGATGTACAAAGAAGGTGACATTGACCGGGCTTACAAGTACATCAAACGTTCTCTGGACGACGCTCTTTTTTGTAACGCACGTTTAAGAACCTACGAAATTTCAAAGATGATGCCCATCATTAATGATGCTTATCAAAAACAAAATGATACTAATCGCAATCAATTAATTACATTTTTAGTCAGTGCCAGTATTTTATCGTTGTTTCTGATGGTTGTTTTGTTTTTGTTGTTCAAGCAGATGAAAAAATTGTCGAAAGCCAAGCAGGAAATCAGTTCGACAAATGCTCAATTAGTTGCGTTGAATAATGAATTGCATCTTTTTAATGAAAAACTCAATGCAACTAATAATACACTCAAAGAAGCTAATTTGGTAAAAGAAATTTACATCGGTCGCTATATGGATCAGTGTTCGGTTTATATCAGTAAATTAGACGAATACCGTCGAAAACTAAATGTCATTGTCAGCAGTGGAAAAACTGCCGAATTGGTAAAAGTGATAAAATCGAAAGAATTTATCGAAGAAGAATTAAAAGAATTTTATCACAACTTTGACAAAACTTTCTTGTTACTTTTTCCTAACTTTATTGAAGATTTCAATAATTTGTTGGTTGACAATGAGGATATTAAATTAAAACAAGGCGAGTTAATGAATACCGAGCTGCGAATTTTTGCATTAATTCGTTTAGGGATTTCAGACAGTGTGAAAATAGCTGAATTTTTACGTTACTCATTATCAACTATTTATAATTACAGAACTAAATTGAGAAATAAAGCTTTAGGACCTCGCGATGAGTTTGAGGCCAATGTGATGCGTATAGAATCAACAAATAAGTAATTTTCTTTTTTTGCTTATAGTTTATCTTCTTTTTTTGAGAATAAATGTTGGTTTTTAAACTACAGATTTACTACTTTTTTGATTCTTTAATTTTTGTTTAATTTAAAGTAAATCAGTTAGTTGTGGTGTTTTTATGCTGTTTTTGACTACCATTTTTTATCAATAAAAATTAGTCGGATGAAATCAGTATAAATTTGGTTATCGAATGCTTTTTTAAGCAAATTATTAATCTATTAATATAACCAAATGAAGAAATTCTATTTATTAACGCTGTGCTGTTTTGCATTAGTACATACCACTTTTGCGCAGCAGTTAAAATCACCTAACCAAAAATTCCAAATGGAGTTTTCTCTGCAAAGTGATGGTACGCCTGTTTACAGTTTAAATTACAAAGGGAAAGTTGTTGTAAAACCCAGTAAATTAGGATTAGAACTAAAAAATGATGCTCAGTCATTATTAAACAATTTTATAGTTGCAGATTCAAAAACCAGCACTTTTGATGAGGTGTGGAAACCGGTATGGGGCGAAGTAGCCTCAATTCGCAATCATTATAATGAGTTAGTGGTAACTTTAAATCAAAAAGTTAGCGAAAGACAGTTGATTATTCGTTTTCGTTTGTTTGATGACGGACTTGGATTTCGTTATGAATTTCCTGCACAAAAGAATCTGACTTATTTTGTAATCAAAGAAGAGCGTTCACAATTTGCTATGGCGGGAAATCACACTGCTTTTTGGTTGCCGGGTGATTATGATACTCAGGAATATGATTATACTACATCAAAATTATCTGAAATTAGAGGTTTAACTACAAAGGCCACTACCGAAAACGTATCTCAAAAAACTTTTTCGCCTACAGGAGTTCAAACTTCTTTGATGATGAAAACAGCCGATGGATTGTACATCAATTTGCATGAAGCAGCTTTAATCAACTATTCTTGTATGCACCTGAATCTGGATGACAAAAATATGGTTTTTGAATCCTGGTTAACACCAGATGCTAATGGAGACAAAGGCTATATGCAGGCACCGGATCATTCGCCTTGGAGAACCATTATGGTTAGTGATGATGCCAGAGAAATTTTGGCTTCAAAAATGACTTTGAATCTGAATGATCCTTGTAAAATAGAAGATACTTCCTGGATTAAACCGGTTAAATATGTTGGGGTTTGGTGGGAAATGATTACTGGGAAAAGTTCCTGGGCTTATACAGATGATTTTTCTACAGTACAATTGGGAGTGACTAATTATGCTAAATCAAAACCTAATGGTAAGCACGGAGCGAATACAGCTAATGTGAAAAAATACATTGATTTTGCTGCCAATAATGGATTTGATGCCGTTTTAGTAGAAGGGTGGAATGAAGGTTGGGAAGATTGGTTTGGTCATTCTAAAGATTATGTTTTTGATTTTGTAACTCCTTATCCTGATTTTGATGTAAAAGGAATTCGTGATTATGCAAAATCTAAAGGGATTAAAATGATTATGCACCATGAAACTTCAGGTTCTACACGTAATTATGAGCGTCATATAGATAAAGCGTATCAGTTTATGAAAGACAATGGGTACGATGCTGTCAAAAGCGGTTATGTTGGTCCAATTCTTCCGCGTGGTGAAAATCATTATAATCAATGGACGGTAAATCATTATCAATATGCAATTGAAAAAGCTGCCGATTATAAAATTATGGTCAATGCACACGAAGCAATTCGTCCTACAGGAATTTGCAGAACTTATCCTAATTTAATTGGAAATGAATCAGCAAGAGGAACCGAATATCAGGCTTTTGGTGGTTCTAAACCTAATCATGTTACCATTTTGCCATTTACCCGTTTAATAGGCGGGCCAATGGATTATACGCCGGGTATTTTTGAAATGGATATTAGCAAATTAAATCCGGAGAATACTTCTCACTTAAACAGCACTTTGGCTAATCAATTGGCATTATACGTAACTATGTACAGTCCGTTGCAAATGGCTGCCGATTTACCAGAGAATTACATGCGTTTTGCTGATGCCTTTCAATTTATTAAAGACGTAGCTGTGGACTGGAGTGACAGTAAATATTTAGAAGCTGAACCGGGAGAATATATTACTGTTGCCAGAAAAGCTAAAGGGACAAACAATTGGTTTGTGGGCAATGTAAATGGAGAAACTTCACGTGTTTCCACCATTAAATTTGATTTCCTTGAAAAAGGCAAAAAATACGAGGCTACTATCTATGCTGATGCAAAAGATGCGCATTATAAAACTAATCCGCAGGCTTATACTATTCGAAAAATAAAAGTCAATAACAAGTCTGCATTGTCACAGTTTTCAGCTCCGGCTGGTGGTTATGCTATAAGTATTATCGAAATTAAATAGCTATTTTTAAATCTTTTTACATAAAAAAACCGCAAATCTTTAATAAGGTTTTGCGGTTTTTTGTTTAGTGGAGAATACCGGATTCGAACCGGTCGCCTCTACGCTGCCAGCGTAGCGCTCTAGCCAAATGAGCTAATCCCCCTGATTTTGTTTTGAACTGTCGCCTTCCCGAATGCTTTCAGGACGCTCTAGCCAAAGGAGCTAGAGCCCCAAATGGAGCTGCAAATATAGTATTTTTAGAATTCAAAAAACATCTTTTTAAAAAAACTATTCTTTCTGTTGAATATTTATAACTTTACCTGATAATCCATCCCAAAATGAATATGCAAGAAACTAAAGGTTCATTAATTACTACGATTGAAGATAAAATTGCTACAGTTGAGTTTGGTCATCCGGCAAGTAATTCTTTTCCTCGTGCATTATTGGAATTGTTGACTTCTGAAATTGATAATCTAAGTGCTAATGACGCTGTTAATGTTATTGTTTTAAAGAGCAAAGGAACGGCTGCTTTTTGTGCCGGAGCTTCTTTTGATGAGCTTTTGCAGGTTTCAAATCAGGAAGAAGGTTTGGCGTTTTTTTCCGGATTTGCACATTTAATTAACGCCATGCGTCGTTGTTCTAAGCTCATTGTTGGACGTATTCACGGGAAAGCTGTTGGGGGAGGAGTAGGGATTGCGGCAGCCTGCGATTATGTTTTTGCTACAGATAATGCTTCCGTAAAATTATCTGAATTAGCTATCGGAATTGGTCCTTTTGTCATAGAACCTGCCGTGAGTAGAAAAATAGGAAAAACAGCTATGACCGAAATGACTTTGGCAGCACACGAATGGAAGTCGGCGACTTGGGCACAGCAAAAAGGATTGTATGCTGAAGTTTTTGAAACTCCGGAACTTTTGGATGAAGCTATTGTTGATTTTGCTTCTAAATTGGCTTCGTATAATTCAGAAGCTTTATTCGAAATGAAGAAAGTCTTTTGGGAAGGAACGGAGCATTGGGAGTTACTTTTGTTAGAAAGAGCCGCGATTACAGGAAAATTAGTGTTGTCTGATTTTACTAAAAATGCGTTGGAACAGTTTAAGAAATAAAAAAAGGAAATTCCAATATTTTTAAATTCCAAATTCAATAAAAAACTCAAAACTATTGGAATTTGGAATTTTTCTTTATTTGGAATTTATTATTTAAACAGTTATTAATTCGTAAATTTGCAACCTAAAATTCAAATCGATGAGTAAAATCAGAATTACAAAACAATTTAGTTTCGAAACCGGTCATGCCTTATACGGTTACGACGGAAAGTGTAAAAACGTACATGGTCATAGTTATAAATTGTCTGTAACGGTTATTGGAAAACCTATTACCAATCGAAATGATGTAAAATTTGGGATGGTGATTGATTTTTCGGATTTGAAAAAAATCGTCAAAGAAGAAATTGTAGATCAGTTTGATCATGCTACTGTTTTTAATGAAACAACTCCGCACGTTGAGTTGGCTCAGGAGTTAAAAAACCGTGGACATCATGTGATTTTAGTTGATTATCAGCCTACCAGTGAGAATATGGTTGTCGATTTTGCTCAAAGAATTATTCGCAGATTACCGGCAGGAATCACGCTTTTTTCTTTAAAACTACAGGAAACGGAATCTTCCTTTGCGGAATGGTTTGCCAGCGATAATTTGTAGAAATTCTAATTTTTTAAATTCCAAATTCCCTACGCATAACTCATAACTTCTCTATGAAAAAAGTCTATTTTGCATCCGATCAACATTTTGGAGCGCCTACAGCCGAATTGAGTTTTCCCAGAGAACAGAAATTCGTGGCCTGGCTTGACGAAGTGAAAAAAGATGCCGAAGCTATTTTTCTTTTAGGAGATTTATTCGATTTTTGGTTCGAATACAAAACGGTTGTTCCTAAAGGTTTTGTGCGTGTTTTGGGTAAACTCGCCGAAATTCGCGACAGCGGAATTCCTGTTTATTTCTTCGTAGGAAATCACGATTTGTGGATGGATGATTATTTTGAAAAAGAATTAAATATTCCGGTTTATCACGATAATCAGGAATTTACTTTTAACGGAAAAACTTTTCTTATTGGTCACGGTGACGGGAAAGGTCCCGGCGATTTAGGGTACAAACGCATGAAAAAAGTGTTTACCAATCCTTTTTCGAAAAGGCTTTTCAGGTGGTTACATCCCGATATTGGAGTGCGTTTGGCGCAATACCTTTCGGTTAAAAACAAGTTGATTTCAGGAGAATCAGATGTGAAATTTTTAGGTGAAGAAAACGAATGGCTGATTTTGTATGCCAAACGAAAGTTAGAAACCAAACATTATAATTATCTGGTTTTTGGTCACCGTCATTTACCGATGATTCATGCTGTAGGCGAAAATTCCGATTATGTTAATCTGGGTGATTGGATTACGTATTTTACTTATGGTGTTTTTGATGGAGAAAATTTTGAAATTAAAAAATTCGAAAATTAATTTTTTCCTTCGCCATTCAAATAACTTTCTAAATTTATTCTGAACAAAGTTCCGTTGACCAAATCCTTAATCTTATTTAATTCGTCCATAGATACAGATAAATCAATTTGATATAAAGGAGTTTTTAGTAAAAATTTGCAATTACTGTTTTTTAGCGCACAACCTTCGCAGCAGCTGTTTTTAGTAATGCTCTGATCGATTAAATGCTCAAACTCTCTGAGTTCGTTTATAGAGAAAAATAATCCAATTTCCTTGAATATTAACTGCACTCTGTTAGGGATATTTCCTTCTTCTTTTTCCCAAAAAAAAGCTATTCCCAGACTATTTAAATAGATTTGGTGTATTTGTTCCATAAATTTAAAATGTAAGAAACAAATATAATTATTTTATTTTTATTAATTCTAAATAAGAATAGTTAAATTAAAGAAGATTTCAGGATTTTTTGTTATGCTTCTTTTTCGTGTTCTTCAATGTCTTTAGTTAAATCTAATTTTCGGAAAGTAGGAGAGATAATTCCGGTAGTTAAAACCACCAAAAGAGTCATGCTTCCGCCAAAAACAACTGCTGTGACCGTTCCCATTAATCGGGCGGTTAATCCGCTTTCAAATGCGCCTAATTCATTGGAAGAACCAACAAACATAGAATTTACCGCCGAAACTCTTCCGCGCATATTGTCAGGAGTTTTGATTTGTAAAATGGTTTGACGAATCACTACCGAAATGCCGTCAAAAACACCGCTGAAAAATAAGGCAAAAAGCGACACCCAAAACAGCGTAGAAAGTCCAAAAATAATAATGCAAACTCCGAAGCCAAAAATAGCTCCTAATAATTTCATTCCGGCGTTTTTACTCAAAGGAACATAAGCAGTAATTAACATGGTCAGGAAAGCACCCACAGCCGGAGCTGCTCTTAAAAAACCAAAACCTTCCGGGCCAACTTTTAGAATATCCTGAGCAAAAATGGGTAAAAGTGCAACTGCGCCACCAAAAAGGACGGCAACCATATCAAGTGTTATTGCTCCTAAAACCGTTTTATTGTTAAACACAAATTTGATTCCTTCGGTTAAGCTTTGCATTACAGGCTCACCAATTTTCGGATTTAAAATGGGTTTTTCACTTATTTGCGATAAGGCTAATAATGCGATAATCGAACAGGCAAAAACCAGACATAATGACCAGTGAACGCCCATTAAAGTAATGGAAAATCCGGCTACAGCAGGTCCTACAACCGAACCAATTTGCCAAACACTACTGCTCCAGGTGGCAGCATTAGGATAGACTTTTTTCGGTACGATTAAGGATAAAAGCGAGAAAATAGTTGGACCAAGAAACGCTCTGACCAAACCGCCTAAAAATACCAGAAAATAGATGAGGTATAATATAATTTGTTTTGAAAAACCTTCAACTACGGCAGGCCAGGTGAGCAGGAAAAGACCAAAACTAATTACCGAAAATCCAAAGATACATTTCATTAATAAACCTTTCTTTTCTTTTTGATCTACAATATGTCCGGCAAATAATGCCAATGAAACAGCAGGAATGACTTCCATTAAACCGATAATTCCCAGAGATAGTGCGTCTTTAGTAATGCTGTAAACTTCCCATTCGATAACGATAAACTGCATCGACCAGGCAAAAACCATCGCAAAGCGCAGCAGTAAAAAAGTATTAAATTCTTTGTAGCGCAAGGCAGCGTAAGGATCTTTTTTATCTAATTTTTTTGAATTCATTATTGAATACTTTTTAATCGTAATTGTGTTGAAACATTACCATTCCATTCGTTTTCATCAATGCAATAAGCAATTTGAAATGGTTTTTGATTTGTAGTTAAGTCTATTTTGTTTCCTAATCCAAAACCTATCGCAGCAATTCCTTCCGTTTCGGGATGCTGAGGTTGTTTTACAAAGAGCTTTAAATGTTCTTCATTTGCTCCTAATTTTTTAGCATAACCGGTATCGATGACATTTTTAGTCAGGAAAACCGGTGTCATATTCATAGGGCCAAAAGGTTCAAATTGTTTTAAAATCCTAATGAGTTTCGGAGTAATGTCCGAAAAATTAATTTCAGCATCAATTTCAATTTCCGGAATCAATTGGTCAGGATGAATGGTTTTTTGCACTTGTTTTTCAAAAGCTTCTTTAAAAGCAGCATAATTTTCGGCTTTCAAAGTCATTCCGGCGGCATACATGTGTCCGCCAAATTGCTCCAAATGTTCCGAACAGGCTTCTAAAGCATTATACACATCAAATCCTTTTACAGAACGCGCCGAAGCGGCATATTTATCTCCGCTTTTGGTGAAAACCAAGGTAGGGCGATAATAGGTTTCGATCAATCGGGAAGCCACAATTCCGATGACACCTTTGTGCCAGTCTTCCTGAAAAACAACGGTTGTAAAATGTTCCTGTTCCTGGTTTTGTTCAATTTGCTGAAAAGCTTCTTTGGTAATGTGTTTGTCTAAATCTTTGCGATCAGCGTTGTATTGTTCTATTTCAGAAGCAAATTGTTGGGCTTGTTCAAAGTCAAATTCGCTTAACAATTCCACGGCATGATTGCCGTGTTTGATGCGTCCTGCTGCATTAATTCTGGGAGCAATGATAAAAACAACATCAGTAATGTCTAAGGTTTGCTTTTTGATTTGGTGAACTAAAGCTTTAATCCCCGGTCTCGGATTGTTGTTAATAACTTGTAAACCAAAATACGCCAATACCCGGTTTTCGCCCGTTATTGGGACAATATCGGCAGCAATGGCGGTGGCAACTAAGTCAAGATAGGGTACTAAATCTTCTATAGTTTGTTCTCGTTTGATTCCGATAGCCTGAATGAGTTTAAACCCAATGCCGCAACCGCATAATTCGTCATAAGGATAAGTACAATCGGTTCTTTTAGGGTCGAGAACTGCAACGGCTTCGGGTAAAGTATCTCCCGGACGGTGGTGGTCGCAAATGATGAAATCAATATTTCTTTCTTTGGCGTAAGCCACATGATCGATGGATTTGATACCGCAATCCAGCGCAATGATTAACGAAAATCCGTTGTCGTCGGCAAAGTCAATTCCTTTAAAAGAAACGCCATAACCTTCGTCATAACGATCGGGAATATAAGTTGCTACATGAGGATAAAAACTTTTTAAATAGGAAGAAACTAAAGAAACCGCAGTAGTTCCATCGACATCATAATCGCCAAAAACCAGAATGCGTTCCTGATTTTCAATCGCATTTTCTATTCGTTCAATTGCTTTTTCCATATCTTTCATCAGATAAGGATCGTGCAAATGGTCTAGCGAAGGACGAAAAAAATGTTTGGCTTCCTCAAAAGTTTCAATCCCGCGTTGTACTAATAATTGGGCGACAAAATTTTCTACATTTAAAGCCTGCGCCAAATGTTTGATTTTGTCTTCCGAAGGTTTGGGTTTAAGAGTCCAACGCATTTGATTTGTGATTTTAGTCCCGATAGCTATCGGGATAGATTTTAGATTTCTGCAATCATAAATGATTTATTTTAGTTCCAAAGCTGTCCCTTCAAACTGAATTCCATCCCAACCATGAGTGATAAAATTTCTAATATTTTGGTGATTCGTTCCTTCCGGATCGCCTAAAACTTCATCACGGTAAAAAGCACCAAAACAAGCTAAGGTTTCCGCCTGTGATAAATTTTGTAATTGCGCAAAAGCAAATAATTTACAAGAACCGGAATTAGTTCCTGCTGCGTTATGTGTATTCCCGTTCTGAAAAGCCGTTGGCGTAAAATTGTAGTTCGCTTCGATTACTGCAATGGTTTTAGGGAAAGTGATGGTTTCCGGAGTTTGTTTTAATTTTGAGATAAAAGCTTCTATATTCATTTTGTATAATTGTTATTCTTCTTCTTGTTCTTCTTTTTGAAATTTATTTTTCTTGGCTTCTTTTACAATCGTTTTTCCGGCAACTACCACAACAATTTCACCACGTGGAGCTGTTTTTTCAAAGTGCGCCAAAACTTCTTTTGCCGTTCCTCTGCGGTTTTCTTCGTGTAATTTAGAGAGTTCTCTGGAAACACATATTTGACGGTCTTCACCAAAATAAGTCACAAATTCAGCTAGTGTTTTTACTAATTTATGAGGCGAAACATAGAGAATCATCGTTCGGGTTTCTTCGGCTAGTTCTAAATAACGGGTTTGACGTCCTTTTTTTTCGGGTAAAAAACCTTCGAAAACAAATTTATCGTTGGGCAAGCCGCTGTTGACCAAGGCTGGAACAAAAGCCGTTGCGCCCGGAAGGCATTCTACGGCAATTCCGTTTTCAACACAGGCACGGGTTAACAAAAAACCGGGATCAGAAATAGCTGGGGTTCCGGCATCCGAAATCAGTGCGATATTTTCGCCCGCTTTTAATCGTGAAATTAAATTTTCAATCGTTTTATGCTCATTGTGCATGTGGTGACTGTGCATGTGAGTACTAATCTCAAAATGTTTTAAGAGCTTTCCACTGGTACGCGTGTCTTCGGCAAGAATCAAATCGACTTCTTTCAGAATCCGAATAGCTCTAAAAGTCATGTCCTCAAGATTGCCAATGGGCGTGGGAACGATATATAATTTTGACATAAATTAGTTTAAGTAATGGCCTTCGAATTTAAATTACACGAACTATTAGGTTGAAAATTCGTGTAATTGAAACAGATTAGATTTCGTGTCAATTTGTGAAATCGGTGTTTAACTTTTTTTGAAAGCAAATGTTATTTTGTTTTAAAGAAACTTTTTTTCAATGATTTCCATAAAGCGTTCTTCATATTCTTCTTTTCCTTCCCAGTTGTTGTAGTCCGGTTTTACCATATCGTCAATGAAACTTTTGGTTTCGTAAAAATTATCAAATGTGATTAACTGACTCATCACGCGGTTGTAATCCTCGTTGCTGTTGCCAAAAAGATGTTTGACAAATGCAATGCGGTCGTTTAAATCGATTTCAATTCCTTTAGAGAATTTTTCGTTTAAGCTAATGGTTTTTGGTGTTTCCTTTTCGGCAGTTTCTACTGCTTTTTGTACCGGAGTTTCAGCTGTTTCGATTGGTTCAAAAACAACTTCTTTAGCAGGAGCAGGGATTTCATCTACTTTCACAAATTCAGGTTCGTTGTAGCTTAATCCTAATAAGTCTTCAAACGAAATTTGAACTGTTTCCGGTTTTTTAGTTTCTTCTTCCGGCTCTTGTGTAAGTTCGAAAGCAGCTTTAAAAGCAGGAATTGTTATTTTTTCGTTTTCAGTAGTTTCGTTTTCAACTTCTTCCTCAATTGCAGCTTCCTGTTCGTTGAATTCTGCTTCGGTTTCTTCGATTTCCTCTTCTTCGTCCGAAATCAAATCGTCCTCTTCATTTTCTTCCTTTTCAGAAATAGTTTCCTCTTCTGTTATTGCTGTTTCCGGGCTGATAATTGCTTCTTCCTGTTCTGCTGTAGTTTCTGCAATAGCTTCTTCGGTTATATTTTCTGCAATAATAGTATTTTCGGTTTTTTCAGCAGTAGTTTCCTCTGCTAGAGCTGTTTCTTTATCAAAAATAGTTTCAATTTCTTTTTCAATTTCACTATAGCTGCCTATTGTCGGTTTTACATCGGCATAATTTTCGTCTATAAATTTTAAAACAGAGAGTTTTTCATATAGTTTTTGGGTTTCCAAATACAATTGATTGATGTCGGATTTATCTTTTAGTTGTAAAATTCTGTGGGCAATGCTAATTAAATCGGCTTCTAATCTTTTTTTCATAATAGTTAAATTATAGTATGTATTTTGGCGAATGTCTTTAAGTTTATTCAATAGCGGAAGGCTTTCAAGGATTGTTTTTAATAAAACACTCATAAACCTTCGAATTGCTAAAAATTTTCTACTTTTGAGAAAGTGTAAAAGTATAAAATCTTAAGTCGATTATACGATTACAAAGTAATAAAAACTATTCATTTTTTAAGTCAGAAAAATACAAAATGTTTCTCGAAAATACAGTAAATCATAAAGAGCAGTTTGGTTGGATTGAAGTTATTTGCGGTTCGATGTTTTCGGGTAAAACGGAAGAATTGATTCGTAGATTAAAAAGAGCCCAATTTGCCAAACAAAAAGTAGAAATTTTTAAACCCGAAGTCGATACACGTTACCATCAGGATATGGTGGTTTCGCATGATGCGAATGAAATTCGTTCCACACCGGTTCCGGCAGCGGCTAATATTGCTATTCTGGCTCAGGGTTGTGATGTGGTTGGGATTGATGAAGCGCAGTTTTTTGATGACGAAATTGTGACCGTTTGCAACGATTTGGCTAATCAGGGCATTCGTGTTATTGTGGCGGGGTTAGATATGGATTTTAAAGGAAATCCTTTTGGACCGATGCCTGCTTTGATGGCTACAGCCGAGTATGTAACAAAGGTTCATGCGGTATGTACCCGAACAGGTAATTTGGCACATTACAGCTTTAGAAAAACAGCCAATGATAAATTAGTGTTGTTAGGGGAAACCGAAGAATACGAACCATTAAGCCGAGGAGCTTATTTTGAAGCCATGCAAAAAAGTCAGGAAGATTAAGTTTTTCCGGAAGCTAAAATTAAAATTCTGTAAAAAATAAGCAGAATCATATAAAAGGTTTTGATAGGTGTTGGCTGTATCTTTGTTTAGTATTAATATTTAAAAATGTAGGTCATGAAATATATGTATGTATTAGTAGCTTCTTTAATGATTATTTCCTGTAAAAAAGCAGATAAGGAAGGCGTGATGAACGATAATCAGGCAACTGTAGATTCTATCAAACAGGCAAGTATTGATTCTATGAAAATGGAAATGGTGAAGCAAAAAGCCATCGATTCTATGAAAATAGAAATGGAAAAACAACAAGCAGCTAAAGAGAAAGAAGTAGTGGTTGTGAATAATCAGGCGCCAGCTCCAGCAGCCCCGGAAAAAAAGAAATGGAGTAGTACTGCTAAAGGTGCCGTTATTGGTGCAGGAGTAGGTGCAGCAACAGGTGCTATTATCAGTAAGAAAAAAGGCGAAGGGGCTATTATTGGTGGTTTGGCTGGTGCGGGTGTTGGTGCCGGTACGGGTGCTATTATTGATAGTAAGAAAGAATAATTAGATTTAGAATTTATATAGAAAGAGGCTGTTTCATGGATTTGAAACAGCCTTTCTTTTTTTGAAAAACGAGTACTATATTTTATATTTCTGTCACACTGAGCTTGTCGAAGTGCCAGTGTATTGTTAAACGAGGTCTTCGACAGGCTCAGACTGACAAAGGGAATTTTATATTAATTTTTGAAAAACAGGATATTATATCTTTTTTCGCATTCTCGCCACCGGAATATCCAATTGCTCCCGGTATTTAGCAACGGTTCTTCGGGCAATTGGGTAACCTTTTTCTTTTAATAGTTCGGCTAACTGATCATCCGGAAGTGGTTTTTTCTTGTTTTCTTCTTCGATAATATTTTGCAATATTTTTTTGATTTCCAATGTCGAAACGTCTTCTCCCTGGTCGTTTTTCATCGCTTCCGAGAAAAATTCCTTAATCAGTTTTGTTCCATAAGGAGTTTCTACATATTTGCTGTTGGCAACACGCGAAACTGTAGAAATATCAAGACCTACAATATCGGCAATGTCTTTTAGGATCATCGGTTTCAACTTGGTTTCGTCTCCATCAAAGAAATATTCTTCCTGATAGTGCATAATGGCATTCATGGTTACAAACAGCGTTTCCTGACGTTGTTTGATAGCGTCAATAAACCACTTGGCTGAGTCTAATTTTTGTTTGATAAACTGAACCGCTTCTTTTTGAGCCCCTGATTTATCACGGGAATCTTTATAGGTTTGCAGCATTTCCTGATAATCTTTAGAAACGTGCAATGAAGGAGCATTTCTTCCGTTTAAGGTTAATTCCAGTTCGTTATCAATAATTCGGATGGCAAAATCAGGAACTACATTTTCGGTTATTTTTTGATTTCCGGTAAAACCTCCTCCCGGTTTAGGATTCAATTTTTCTATTTCGTAAATCGCTTTTTTAAGCTGTTCATTCGAAATATTGTATTTCTGAATCAGCTTGTCGTAATGTTTTTTGGTAAAAGCATCAAATTGATTTTCGATAATGTCTGCGGCTAATTCAACAGCATCCGTTGGGGTTTTGTGCTTTAGCTGCAATAATAAACATTCCTGTAAATCACGAGCGCCCACACCAGATGGTTCTAATTCATGAATGACATGTAGCATGCGTTCTACCATGTATTCATCGGTATAAATTCCCTGGGTAAAAGCCATATCGTCAACCATGTCGGGAATGCTTCGGCGGATATACCCCATATCGTCAATGCTGCCTACAAGAAATTCGGCAATTTCCCTTTCGTGATCGTCTAATATAAAGGTGTTCAGCTGATTGATTAAATCCTGATGAAAACTGATAGGTGCAGCCAGTGGCGATTCGCGCGATTCATCGTCGTCGCTGTAATTATTCGCTTGTGTTTTATAATCCGGAGTATCGTCGTCGCTTAGATATTCGTCAATATTAATGTCATCGGCATCAATACTTTCGGAGTCATTGTAATCATCATAATCATCGTTTTCAAACTCGTCTTTTTCGTATTCCTCTTCTTCTTTTCCAGATTCCAGAGCCGGATTTTCGTTCATTTCTTCCAAAAGACGTTGTTCAAAAGCCTGCGTAGGCAATTGAATTAACTTCATCAGCTGAATTTGCTGTGGAGATAATTTTTGAGATAATTTTAAATTTAAAAATTGTTTTAACATAATTTGTTTATGGTTTGTTGTTTATGGTTTGTTGTTATAACTAAAAACCATAAACTATAAACATTTTTAGAATTCAGCATTCATTGGTGTTCTCGGGAACGGAATTACATCTCGTATGTTAGTCATTCCCGTTACAAATAATACCAGTCTTTCAAATCCGAGTCCGAAACCGGAGTGAACCGCACTACCGAATCTTCGGGTATCGAGGTACCACCATAATTCTTCTTCATTAATTCCTAAGGCTTTCATTTTTTCGATTAGAACATCAAAACGTTCCTCTCTTTGTGAACCGCCAACGATTTCTCCAATTCCCGGAAATAAAATGTCCATAGCACGAACGGTTTTTCCGTCTTCGTTTAAACGCATATAGAAAGCTTTTATTTTAGCCGGATAATCAAACAGGATTACCGGACATTTAAAATGTTTTTCCACCAGATAACGCTCGTGTTCCGATTGTAAGTCGGCGCCCCATTCGTCAATGCTATATTGGAATTTTTTCTTTTTGTTTGGAGTCGAATTTCTCAAAATATCTATGGCTTCGGTATAAGAAATGCGTTTGAAATTGTTTTCTAAAACGAAATTCAATTTCTCAAGCAAACTCATTTCGCTTCTTTCTGTCTGAGGTTTTGATTTTTCTTCTTCCAAAAGTCTTGCTTCCAGAAATTTCAAATCATCAGCACAATGGTCTAAAGCATATTTGATTACATAGCGGATAAAATCTTCAGCGAGATCCATATTGTCATTCAAATCATTGAAAGCTACTTCCGGCTCAATCATCCAGAATTCAGCCAAATGGCGTGAAGTATTCGAATTTTCAGCTCTGAATGTTGGTCCAAAAGTATAAATCTGTCCCAAAGCCATCGCGAAAGTTTCGCCTTCCAATTGTCCTGAAACCGTTAAATTAGTATGTTTTCCAAAGAAATCTTTCTTGTAATCAATATTTCCTTCTTCGTTTTTTGGCAAATTGTTCAATGGCAACGAAGTCACCTGAAACATTTCACCGGCTCCTTCGGCATCGGCACCTGTTATAATTGGTGTGTTGACATACACAAAACCTTTTTGTTGGAAATAGCTGTGCACCGCAAACGATAATACCGAACGCACTCTCATAATCGCTCCAAAAGCATTGGTTCTTACGCGTAAATGTGCATTTTCACGCAGGAATTCCAACGAATGTTTTTTAGGCTGCATCGGGAATTTCTCAGCATCAGAATCTCCTAAGATTTCTAATTCGGAAACCTTAATTTCGTATTTCTGGCCTGCTCCTTTGCTTTCTATTAAACTTCCGGTTACTGAAACCGCAGCTCCGGTAGTAATTCTTTTTAGAATTTCATCGGGTGTATTTTCAAAATCAACTACGCATTGTATGTTGTTGATGGTCGAACCATCATTCAATGCAATAAACTGATTGTTTCTAAAAGTTCTCACCCATCCTTTAGCATTTACTTCCTCAAGCGTCGTGGTGCTGTTTAGTAAGTCTTTAACTTTTGTGTGTCTCATTTTATATGGCATTGACATTAAAATTGTGCTGTGTTCCATTGCAAATATAAAGGATTTGTTTGGAAATGCCATTGCTGGGAAGGCTGTATTCGGGAGCTTAATCCCGCTTCCCGATAGCTATCGGGACATTCTATCTTTTACTTTTTAAAGAAAAAAGTAAAAGGATGCCGCTTTTATCGGGGCTAGGGTGTAGTGGAATTATAGTTTATCATCAACAAAAGGTTTATTCCACTAAGACACACAAAGGAAACACAGAGCGTCATGAAGATTTAAAAATATATTGCCGATTTATATATTGTCCTTATGGGCAATATCATTAAGTTAAGCGTATTTTGTGTCATTTCGACCAGAGGGAGAAATCACATCACGTGAACAGCTTGTGTGATTCCTCATTCTTCGGAATGACAAAACAGGGAGTGTCTTCCTTAACTTAATGACATTGCTCTATTGGACTTTGTAATGTGCTTCAATTATTTACCCCGAAATAAATTTCGGGGCTATAATAGATGTCGTTCCTACGGAACTAAATGATTGAATCTGTTCGGTAAATTATCTTTTTAATTAAAGTAAGAGCCGTAGGTTTGATATATTTTGTAGGGATGGATTTCAATCCATTCACAATTGACGGTGTATTTTTGAGTGCCGTAGGTACGGGATATAATATTTAAAGTTAATTAGGTTTGAATAATCGCGTTGTAAATGCCACGATTTTTCTTTTAATTAAAGTAGGTACTCGATGAAATCGAGCAGTAGTTGGGGTGTTAGTTTTTTGAAATCAATGTGCTTATATCGAATAGTAAATTCAAATAAAAGCCATAATTTTTGGCTGTGTTATTTTCGCTATTCAAAGTATTTGTTAAATTTCGATCTGCTAAAATTTCTATACTTAAAGATTTAGAAAAATTAACCCCCATTCCAAGAAGAACACCTACATTTGTTTTTTTATAAAAGCCCTCAAGAAGTTCTTGGTCTTTACGAGCGTTTTTATCTAAAATGGAAGTGAATCTAAATCCTCCTGTTAAATAATATCCTTTGTTGTATTCTTTATTTAGATCAAATTTTGTCAATAAGTGTGCTTGCAATGTTTTTAATCTTACTCTTTCAAAAACTCGTCCAGCATTGGGTGTATCGTAACTAGCAACTTCGTTTGTTGTATTGTAGATACCGTATAGTTTTAATCCAAAGTTTTCATTCATAATATATTCTCCAAATAACCCTAAATTGATATCACTATTTGCTGCTCCTCCACTAATTTGACCATCAATTTCTATATCATAGTAATTTCCACCAATTAATAATCCGTAATTAAAGTCTTGAGAATAGCCTTTAAGACTTAAAAGAAAAATAATACATATATAGAAGTTTTTCATTTTTAAAAAATTAATGATTATTAATATAAAATTCAAATTACTACCAATGTCAAGCCAGCTAAAAGAAGACTCTTCTTTCAGTTTCTTCTCAAATATAAAAAACATTTTTTTAAAAACAGAATTTTCTCACTGGATTGCTTCAGAAACATAAAATCCCGTCTCATTCCTAAAAACGAGACGGGATTTTCAATATGAATGTTCTGAAATTTTAACTATTCTTCTCTAATTCCAGAATCAAATTAGCAATAAGTGCCGTCCATCCCGTTTGGTGTGAAGCACCTAGACCTTTTCCGGTATCGCCATCAAAAAACTCATAGAAAAAGTGTTCATTTCTAAAGTGCTCGTCGTTAGCAAATTTATTTTCTTGATCGTCGGCGTGGTATTGAAATTTACCGTTTTCGTTTCTTTCAAAAAGTTTGATTAATCGTTTCGTCAGTTCGTTGGCAATTTCATTGAGGTTCAGTTTGTTTCCGGAACCTGTTGGAAATTCATAGATGTATGTTGGCCCATAAAAAGTATAATATTTTCGCAAGGATTGAATAATCATATAATTCAATGGCATCCAGATAGGGCCACGCCAGTTAGAATTTCCGCCAAACATAGCCGAACGGCTTTCGCCCGGTTCATACTGAATTTGGTGATGACCCTGGTGTTTAAAAACAAACGGATGGTCTTTGTGGAATTTAGAAAGTGAACGAATTCCGAATTCGGATAAAAACTCATTTTCATCCAGTAAACGAATTAAAAGATGCTCTAATCTAAAACCACGCATGATAGAAAACAGGAAGTTACCGTCTGGGTTGGCTTTTTCTAAATTAGAAATTAAGGAAGCAAGATCCGGTCTGGTTCTGATGATTTCGTTGGCTCTTCTTCTAAAATCCTGTAATTGATCGAACAAATCTTTGTGCATGATTTCGACTGCAAATAAAGGAATAACACCCACTAAAGAACGGACTCTCAAACGTTCGGTTTTGCCATTTGACATTTCGACAACATCATAATAGAAGTTGTCTTCGTCGTCCCAAAGTGAAATGTCTTTTTTACCAATATGGTGCATCGCCCAGGCGATGTTTAAAAAGTGTCGGAAAAATTTAGCCGAAACTTCTTCGTAGATTTTGTTGGTTTTTGCCAGTTCGAGCGACATGCGCAGCATATTCAATGAAAACATGGCCATCCAGCTCGTAGCATCGGCCTGTTGCATTTTTTTAATCCCTTCGGGCATGTGATTGCGGTCGAAAACCCCAATGTTATCCAGTCCTAAAAATCCACCCTCAAACATATCTGTACCGCTGGTGTCTTTTTGATTTACCCACCAGGTAAAATTGATGGTGAGTTTTAAGAATGCTTTTTCCAGAAAGGAGGTGTCGGCTTTGCCGGTACGGAGTTTGTCTTTTTCGTAAACTGTCCACACCGCCCAGGAATGTACCGGAGGATTTACATCGCTAAAATTCCATTCGTAAGCCGGAATTTGTCCGTTAGGGTGCATGTAGCTTTCCTGTAAAACTAACAGCAGTTGTTGTTTTGCAAAACAAGGGTCGATTTCAACAAAAGATGCCATGTGAAATGCCAGATCCCAAGCGGCATACCAGGGATATTCCCATTTATCAGGCATAGAAATCACGTGTCGGTTGTTGAGGTGTTGCCAACTGAAATTGCGCAGATTAGTTCGGTGTGCCGGTGATTCTTCGTTGCCACCAAAGAGCCATTTGTGGATGTTGAAATAATAGAATTGTTTGGTCCACAACAAGCCCGAAAAAGCACTTTTTGCAATAGCACGGTGAGCTTCAGGGATTCTTTCGTTGATGGTTTCCTTATAAAAGGCTTCGCATTCTGTTTTCCGTTGGTCAAAAATAGCATCGAAATCATGCCAGGGATTTTCGAGTTCAGTATTGCTCAAACGAACTCGGATGCTTTTTTCTTCTCCCGGATTTAAATCTAATTGGTACCAAATAGCCATTTTAGTACCCTTTTTTTCCGGGTTTACTGTTGGATGCCCGTTGATAATATAGTTGTTAATGCCGTCTTTAACGTATCCATATTCGTTAGCAAATCCATAAATACGTTCGTTATTGGTTTCGTTTTCACAAAATAATTGCTCGCCATGTTCATGGTAAAAATAAAAGTCACCAATTCGGCTGCTTTTGGAAAGGATTGCATTATTGGAAACTGATTCCATATTCGGTCGCGGATGTCGGTTGTTGTGTTTCCAGAAATTACGAAACCAAAAATGCGGCAATACATGGATTTTTGCTTTTTCGTTTCCTCTGTTTACTACAGTCACTTTCATCAGAATATCCTCAATACCGGCTTTGGCATATTCGATAAAACAATCAAAATACGCATTGTCTTTAAAAGTGTTGCTGTCCAGAATTTCAAATTCGTTTTCGTCGCGGCTTCGACGGTTGTTGTTGACTAAATCGCTATAGGGAAATTCGTTTTGCGGATATTTATACAGGTATTTATTGTAAGTGTGAGTAGGAGTGGATACCTGATGGAAATACAATTCTTTGACATCTTCCCCGTGATTTCCCTGATTGTTGGTTAAACCAAATAAACGTTCTTTTAAAATAGGGTCTTTGCCGTTCCAAAAAGCGGGAGCCAGACACAAAATTTCGCGGGAATCGCAAAAACCTCCAATGCCTTCTTCTCCCCAGCGGTAGGCATTGCTGCGTGCTTTGTCGTGGTCGATAAATTCCCAGGCCTCTCCGTGTTCACTATAGTCTTCACGAACGGTTCCCCATTGTCTTTCGGCTAAATAAGGTCCCCATTTTTTCCAATTTTTATAGTTGTTAGCGACAGCTAATCTTTCTGTTTCTGAATTAGTGTGTGCCATATTGTTTGTGTGCTAGTTAGTGGTATTAAAAATCTAAAAACCGATTCTTCAAAGGAACATTTTTCAATGTAATTTATCAGTCGGGTATGAGTAAAAATAAGATTTTTTTCCACAATAGCCCATTCGATGAAACACTATTGTCTAATTGTTGGTATTGTTAAGAAACTTTTTGTTTTTCTAAAAAAAGGAGTGTTTTTTTTGATGAAGTGGTAGCGGTTTTATTCTATTAAAATGCCATCACGATAGCTGGATTTTTGTTCTCCATTGTTTTTGAATAGAATTCCGTTAAATTCTTTACTATTTTTCCATTCGCCTGTAAATTTTTCTCCATTGGCATAAAACATCGTTCCCTGACCATTTTGCCTGTTTCTCATAAAGTTTCCTACGAATTTGTCACCGTTAGGCCAGTTATAAGTTCCCTGTCCGGTTCGACTTCCGTCTTTCCATTCGCCGGAATATTTTTCACCATTAGTATAGTTAATTGTTCCCAAACCGTTCTTATTACCATTCTTAAAATTTCCAATATAGGTTTCATTTATAGAAACATCTGTGAGTGTACCTTTGCCCTCAAATTGGTTGTCTTTCCATTGTCCACTATATTTGGAGCCATTTAGATAGAGAAGTGTTCCTTGTCCACTTTGTTTTCCTAATTTAAATTCTCCGATGTAAATACGGGTATTTTGGTGTAATCGAATTCCGTTGCCATTGAAATATGGACTAACTAACTTGTACTTTTTAGGGGATTTTGGGTCTTTAGAAAATGTTCTTAATTCTGGTTTATTCTTGTTTTCATCGTTCCATTGGATAATAAATTTATCTCCATTTGGAGTGTGAAAAGTGCCAATGCTATCTAAACTAATATTTTTCCAATTACCAATATATTTGATGCCATTTACAAAAGTCATCGTCCCCTGACCATTAAATTTACCGTCCTTCCATTCTCCGCTATATTTATTTCCATTAGCAAAAGTGTAGGTTCCCTGACCATCTATTTTGTCTTCTCTCAATTCTCCAGTATAACTATCATTATTGTCAAATGTTATTGTTCCTTTTCCATCAAATTTATGGTTCTTAAATTCACCTATATATTTAATTCCATTTTTAAATATTTTACTTCCCTTTCCGTTAAGTAAGCCATCTTTCCACTCGCCAGAAATTTCGGAACCATCTTTGGTTTTGTATGTTCCTTGTCCATTTAATTGGTTCTTTACCCATTGCCCATCTGCAATTCCGCCTCGTAAATTTGCTTTACCTTTGCCGTTTGCTTCTTTAACTCCATTATTTTCGGTTATTTCGCCTTTGTAGTAACCACAGTTGTTGGGAAAAGGACAAATATAAATCGAGTCATTTTCAGTGGTTTTATATGTTTTTTCTTGACTAGTTGTGTTTTGTGCCTGACAAATAAAGCTAACTACTAAGAGAAGAAAGGATAAAGGTTTGGTCATTTTAGAATTGGTCTATAATTTAAGCTATTTCAAATGTATTCATTTTTCGAAATAAATTGTAAGAAAAAGCTTTTTTTAAACAAAAAACTTCCTGTTTTTTTAAGGCAGGAAGTTGTATATCGATTAGAAATTGTTTTCTATTTCTTTGGAATAGTTGGATTATCTGTAGTTGGGATAGGGATATTCAGGTTGTAATCAGGGAATCGGGTATATACTTTTTCATTCATATCAAAGAAAACACCCCAGTAATCAGCTCCGTTAACCCATACTCTTACTGTAAAATTAACCGAAGTCCCCAGAGAGGCTAATCCAATAAATGGAGCTGGTTCTTTTAGGATTCGGTTGTCTTCGGCAATGAAATCATTAATGGCTTTTTTGAAATTTTCAACATTATCACCGTGAGAAATTCCAAAAATCCAGTCAACTCTACGAGTGGGCTCAGTAGAAAAATTGGTTAATGCACCTGTTGAAAGTGGTCCGTTAGGTATAATCACTAATTTTTTATCGGCGGTGTTAAGTAATGTTGAAAAAATAGTAATCTCTTTTACAGTTCCAATAAATCCCTGAGCTTCGATAGTGTCGCCTATTTTAAATGGTTTTAAAATCAAAATAATAACACCTCCGGCAAAATTTTGTAATGTTCCGGATAATGCCATACCAACTGCAAGACCTGCGGCTCCAAGGATTGCAACAAACGATGTCATTTGGATGCCAATCATACCCATTACGGTAATGGCAACTAAAACCTTCAGTGTAATGTTAGTTAAACTTCGTAAGAACGGAATCAGGGATTGGTCAATTTTTGATTTTTCCAATGATCTTCCAACTCCTTTGGTAACTAATTTGGTAAACCACAAACCAATTACCAGAACGATAATTCCGCCGACTAATTTAGGTGCGTATTCAAAACCAAAATCGA
Source organism: Flavobacterium palustre (assembly GCF_014639535.1). Classification (GTDB taxonomy): domain Bacteria; phylum Bacteroidota; class Bacteroidia; order Flavobacteriales; family Flavobacteriaceae; genus Flavobacterium; species Flavobacterium palustre. Next base: position 1,148,903 of record NZ_BMGA01000001.1, read on the forward strand.
TTGATTTTTCAATGTACTTGTTTACTAGTGTAACTTGTTGATCGATTAACATTTTAATTGTTTTTTATAATAATTTCGTTTTTTTCAAAGCGTCGATTTCTTCATCACTGTGTTCGATAATATCAATTTTTGGTTCGATAAATTCCTGTTCGTTTGCCAATGTTTTGTTTAGGGTCAGTACTAAAGCAGGTAATAACATCAGGTTAGATAACATTCCGAATAAGAGTGTTAGCGAAATCAATCCGCCCAATGCTATGGTTCCGCCAAAACTGGAAAGCATGAATACCGAAAATCCAAAGAACAATACAATAGAAGTATAAAACATACTCAAACCGGCATCGTTGAAAGTAGCGTAAACTGATTTGCGGATTTTCCAGTTGTTTTTCTTTAATTCTTCACGGTATTGTGCCAGGAATCGAACAGTATCATCAACCGAAAGTCCAAATGCAATCCCGAAAACCAATATGGTGGACGGTTTTAACGGAATGTCTAAAAAGCCCATAATTCCTGCTGTTAACAATAACGGAAGTAAATTGGGGATGATAGAAACCAAAATCATTTTGAACGAACGGAACATAAATCCGATTAAAAGTGCTGTTAAGAAAAAGGCAAAAACCAGAGACGATAGCAAGTTGTCCAGTAAGTAACCTGTACCTTTTTGAAAAACCAATGCTTTTCCGGTAATGGTTACCTTGTAACGATCAGCAGGGAATATTTTATCGGCTTTTTCGCGAATTTCGGCTTCAATTTTTTGAATAGCTCCGCCGTTATCATCGCGCATAAAAGTGGTGATTCGGGCAAACTGACCCGTTGAATCAACATAACTTTTCATCAGGTTTTCTTTGGAATTTTTAGTGGCATTTTTAGCATAAGACAAAATAAATCCCTGTTCCTGAGAAGTTGGTAAATCGTAATATTCAGGATTTCCGTTGTAGTAGGCCTGTTTGGAATATTTAACCAAATTAACAATCGAGATTGGTTTTGATAATTCCGGAATTTCATCAATTGCCTGTTCTAATTCGTCCATGCGTTTTAGCGTAGAGAGTTTCATTACGCCTTTTTTACGTTTGGTGTCAATCATGATTTCCAGTGGCATCACACCGTCAAATTCATTTTCGAAGAAAACAATGTCCTGGAAGAAAGCTTCTTTTTTAGGCATGTCTTCAATCAAACTGCCTGAAATACGCATTTTATAAATTCCGATAATGCTGATAACCAGCAAGGAAACTGCAACCACATAAATAGAAAAACGGCTGTGTTTTACATTGTGCAGAATCCAATCCATGAATCTTTTTACCGATCCCCGATCCAGATGTTCAATGTGACGGTCTTTTGGTGCAGGAATATAACTGTGGAAAACAGGAATTACTATGATGCACAAGAAGAACAAAGCCATAATGTTGATGGAAGTGACATTTCCAAACTCTATAAGTAATTGATTGTTTGAGGAAATGAAGGTAAAAAAACCAATGGCTGTGGTTACATTAGTCATTAGGGTAGCCATCCCAATTTTGGTAGTTACCCTTTGCAAAGCCTTGACTTTATTGCGGTGAACCTTGTATTCCTGATGGTATTTATTGGTCAGGAAAATGCAATTTGGAATCCCGATAACAATAATTAACGAAGGTACTAAGGCCGTTAAAACCGTGATTTCGTAATTGAATAATCCTAAGAAACCAAAAGACCACATTACACCAATAATTACAATGACAATTGAGATTAAAGTGGCTCTGAAACTTCTGAAAAAGAAAAAGAATAACAATGAAGTTACTAATAACGAAGCGCCAATGAAAAGACTGATTTCGTCAGTAATTGTTTTTGCATTTAAAGTTCGGATGTAAGGCATACCCGAAACACGCAAATCGATGTTGGTTTCTTTTTCGAATTTTTCAATTGCCGGAACTAATTTTTCCAGAATATAATCTTTACGGGCTTTGGTATTTACAATCTTCTTGTCCATGTAAATGGCCGAACGAATACTTCCTGATTTTTTGTTAAATAACAAACCTTCGTAAAAAGGCATGTCATTAAACAGTTCTTTCCTGATTTTTTCAAGATAGGCTTTGTCAGCTGTTTTGTTTTGTTCAACAAAAGGGATTAATTCAAACTTTTGAAGAGAATCGTTTTTTTGCAGTTTTTTTAAGTCATTTATTGAAACAACTAAATCAATTGCTTTGTCTTCTTTGATGCTGTTCATCAAAGTGTTCCAGGCTTTAAATGCTTTTGGTGTAAAAAAGTTATTGTCTTTTACTCCAATGATAATCAGGTTTCCTTCTTCGCCAAATTTGTTTAAGAACGCATTGTATTCAACGTTAGCAATGTTATCTTCTGGTAACATGTTGGCTTCTGTGAATGTGAAATGGATATGTTTCCATTGCATACTTAGAAAAACGGTTATCGCAACAATAATCGATAACATTAAAATTTTATTTCGAAGGACCACACGGGCAATTAATTCCCAGAATCCTAAACTGAACCACTTGATCATAATGAATATTTAACGGGCGCAAATGTAGTGAATAATGCCCGGAATCATAAATAATACCCTAGCTTTCACTGTATGTTAACAAAAAATTACCATTGAAGGGGTGCTAATTCTTCGGGGTTTTTATAATTCCTATGGTAGCTTTTCTCATATTTGTATTTTATTTAAAAATGGTACAAAAATGAATTGGATTTTGCTGGTTATTGCAGGACTGTTTGAAGTAGCGTTTGCTTCCTGCCTTGGGAAAGCTAAAGAAACAACCGGAATTATTTCGACCTATTGGATGATTGGTTTTTTTGTTTGTCTGTCGGTAAGTATGTTTTTGTTGTACAAAGTAACTCAGGTTTTGCCTATCGGGACAGCTTATGCCGTTTGGACCGGAATTGGAGCCGTGGGAACTGTTTTAGTTGGTATTTTTGTTTTCAAAGAACCGGCCAGTTTCTGGAGGTTGTTTTTTTTAATGACACTTATTGCTTCGATTATCGGATTGAAGTTTGTGTCTGCTCATTAATTAACAGACAAGTTCAATAGTATGCAGGAAACTAGTAATATTGGCTATATTTTAGGTCTCATTATTTTGCTTTTAACAGCGATTATTGGTTTTGTATTGTATCATTTAATGCAGGCCAAAAAAGAAAAAAAAGAACTGGAAAGTAATTTTTACACGCTGGAAAGAAGAGTCAATGATTTGCAACTGGAAACCTTAGAGTCAAAATTGAATCCGCATCTTTTCAAGAATATTTTAAATTCGATTCAGTCACATGCCTATCAAACGTACTTTGCATTGGATAAATTAGCCAATGTGCTGGATTATATTTTGTACGAAAGCAAGAAAAAATTTGTTACTCCAAAAGAAGAAATTGATTTTGCGCTGAATTTAATCGAAATTAACAAAATTAAAATCAGTCCGCTTTTTGAATTAAAGATAAAAACCAATATTGATAAGGAAGACAAATTGTATGAAGAACCATTATTGGCACCTTTAATTTCGATAGATTTGATTGAAAACGCCTTTAAACATGCCGATTTGCAAAATCCTGATGCTTTTATTTCGGTTATTTTTGAGTTTAAAAATAATGCTTTTTCGATGACGGTTTCAAACAAAATTTCCGATAAGAAAGTACTGAAAAAAGAACGAAGCGGAATTGGGAATGCTACCTTAGAACAGCGTTTGCGAATTATTTATAAAAATAATTTTAAGCTCGATAAGTTTGTAGAAAACGATATTTACATTGCTCATTTAAAGATTGACTTGCTTGAATACAAAACTGAAATGTTTACTGTTGGACGATGAGTTGCCGGGATTAACGTACCTGAAGATGTTGTGCGAACAAATTCCCGAAGTAGAAATCGTAAAAACGTTTAATAATCCGGAGAAACTGCTGACTGAAATTCCCAATCTCGATTTTGATTTATTAATCTCAGATATCGAAATGCCCGGAATCGATGGTTTGCATCTGGCGGAGTTGTTAAAAGACAAATTAGTTGTTTTTTGTACAGCATACAAAGATTATGCGGCTGATGCTTTTACGATTGATGCGGTTGATTATATCACCAAACCGGTAAAATTAGAACGTCTGCAAAAAGCCATTTCAAAAGCTGTAGAGCGTTTTGAAAATACGGCTCATGCTAAGAAATTCATGCAATTGAATACTGATAAAGGAAAAAGTTTGTTGTATTTTAATCAAATTTTGTACATCAAAACCGCTTTGGGCGACAGCCGTGATAAAACCGTATTGCTGGTTGATGGTCGTTTTTTGAATTTAAAAAATGTAAAATTCGACACGCTTTTGGATGAATTACCCGAAGCTGATTTTTGCCGCATCAACAAAAAAGAAATTGTTGCCGTAAAAGCGATAAAATTTTTCAATCACAACGAAATGGTGTTGCATCATTTAGATGAAAACGACAAAAATACCAGTCTGAGTCTAAGTGAAACCTATCGGGCTGACTTTTTAAAAAAGGTGAAAATATAAGAACTTGTTTAAATTTCGGTCAAATACGTTATTTGCATAAATTTATATGTCACATTGTTCCGAAGTTTCGGGAGTCGAAGATCTTTTATCGAAGTGATTTAAACTTTTTACTAAAGGTCTTTTGCACAAAAAAAATACGTCCCATAGGGACGAACTGTTTATAGAAAACAAATTGTTTGCAAAAAAAAGCTCCGTTAGGAGCGAACCGTAAAATTAACAGATCGCTCCTAACGGAGCTAATATCCGTGAATATATAAATTGCTATAAACAGGATGCTCCTCCGGAGCATTATCAAAAAAAAATAAATGAGTTCATTTAGAACGAGGTCTTCGATTGGCTTATACTGACACAAGAAAACTTTTAAATTAAACTTAAACAAGGTCTAACTTATTACAAAGTTTTTCCCTCTTGTTACATAGTTTAAAAATTAGCTTTAAAATTCTTTTTGTACTTAAAAATCACTTCTGATATTTGTTTCATAAATTTAAAAAATGATTTATGACTAGTGTTAAGAATTCGGTGTTTTACGTTTCTGTTATTGGAGGTTTTACGGCTTTAATTTATTGGGTAATTTCACAGGGAGCTTCGCTTGAAGCAGGACGTCAAATTGTACACAGAAAAATACAAAGCAATCATTGGAATGATTTTCTGCATTCGATGGTTGATAATTTGCATCATCCATTAGCCATTTTATTAGCTCAAATTGTGACTATTATTCTGGTGGCACGTTTGTTTGGCTGGCTTTTTAGGAAAATAGGGCAACCTTCGGTAATTGGCGAAATGATTGCCGGAATTTTTTTAGGTCCGTCAGTAGTTGGAATGTATTTTCCGGAATTCTCCGCTGCTTTATTTCCTACAGCCTCTTTAGGGAACTTGCAGTTTTTGAGCCAGATTGGGCTGATATTCTTCATGTTCGTTATCGGAATGGAATTAGACCTGAAAGTACTTAAAAATAAAGCCCACGATGCGGTGGTTATTAGTCATGCCAGTATTGTTATTCCGTTTGCTTTGGGATTAACGCTGGCCTTTTTTATCTATCCTATTTTTGCACCCATGGGAGTTGAATTTTCTTCTTTCGGATTGTTTATGGGAATTGCGATGAGTATTACGGCCTTTCCTGTTTTGGCACGAATTGTTCAGGAACGCGAAATGCAAAAAACCAAATTGGGTACCATTGCCATCACCTGTGCTGCTGCCGATGATATTACAGCCTGGTGCATTCTGGCGGTCGTAATTGCTATTGTTAAAGCGGGTTCGCTTACAAGTTCGCTATATGTTATAGGTTTAGCCATTTTGTATGTAATTGTAATGCTCAAAATAGTGCGTCCGTTTTTAAAACGTGTGGGCGATTTGAATGCAACTCCCGAGAGTTTGAATAAACCGGTGGTGGCTATTTTCTTTTTAACGCTTTTGTTTTCTTCTTATGCTTCAGAATTAATTGGTATTCACGCTTTGTTCGGAGCTTTTTTGGCCGGAGCGATTATGCCTGAGAACAGTAAATTCAGAAACATTTTTATCGAAAAAGTAGAAGACGTTTCGATTATTGTTTTGCTGCCTTTGTTTTTTGTTTTTACCGGTTTACGTACCCAAATAGGCTTGCTGAATGATCCTTATTTGTGGAAAATTACCGCCTTAATTATAGCTGTAGCTGTGGTTGGAAAATTCTTCGGAAGTGCTTTTGCAGCAAAATTTATGGGACAAAGCTGGAAAGACAGTCTGGCTATTGGTGCCTTAATGAACACTCGTGGATTAATGGAATTAGTGGTTTTAAATATTGGTTATGATTTAGGCGTTTTGTCAACCGAAATTTTCACGATGATGGTTATTATGGCATTAGTAACCACTTTTATGACTGGACCGGCCTTAGACTTTATTGGTTTTGTTTTTAAGGATAAGGTAACAGTAGTTCCTGAGGAAATTGCCAATAAAAGTAAATACAAGATTTTATTCTCTTTTTCTACTCCCGGAAAAGGTAAAAAGTTGTTGAAAATAGCCAATAGTCTGGTTAAAAAACAGCCCGATAGTTCGATTGTTGTCGCCATGCACTGTTCTTTGAGTACCGAAGTGCATTCGTTTGATGTAAAAGATCATGAGCGAAATATGCTGGCTCCTGTTATTAAAGAATCGCAATTGCTCAATCAGGAAGTCGTAAGTGTTTTTAAGGTGACTAACGATATTGTAACAGATATTATTGATACTGCTAATCAGGGTGAATATGACTTGTTGTTAGTAGGTTTAGGACAGTCTATTTTTGATGAAACGCTGCTGGGTAAAATTTTAGGTTTTACAACTCAAATTGTCAATCCTGACCGATTGATTGATAAGTTTACCGGAAAAGAAGGTTTGTTTGAAAACTCTCCTTTTGATGAAAAAACCCGTCATATTATTGCCAGAAGTAAAATGCCTGTTGGGATTTTTATAGATAAGGATTTAGAAGAGATAGATCGGGTTTTTATGCCGGTATTTAGTAAAGAAGATGCTTTTTTAATTGAGTATGCCAAGAAATTAATTAACAATAATGGTGCTCAGATTACAGTTTTGGATGCTGTAGGTGAAGTTAAAAAGACACGAGATATTGAGGAATCTATTCGTTCAATTGAGCAAATTGCGCCTAATCATATTATGATTATGAATGACAGAATCATTACAAAAGAATTTCTGCAAAATCAAAATTTAATGATTATAAGCTTAGAAAGCTGGAAACACATTATTGATGCCGATACGAACTGGTTGGTAGATGTTTCCTCAGTTTTGATTATGAAACCTTAAACAATTAAAGGCTGTCCGAAAGTTTAAAACAACCGCAAATTTGCAAATTATCTATGTCTTTTAATTTGTGAATTTGCGGTTGCTTGATTTTATTAAAATCCTAAATTCAAAACATAACTCAGCTTAATGGCAATGTTGTCTTCAAATTTTGGCAGTTGATTTGGTCCGTAACGGAAAAAAGCAGTTAATCCTAATCCGTTAAAAATTTGGTTCAGCTCAATTCCTGATTCAAAGAATCCCCGGTTCAGAGTTTTAAAATTGATTCCCAGATGTTTTTCGGGATTGTCTAAATCTCCCCAGGCCATTCGGGAGACTAAAACTAAGGAAGGCTTAACTTTTTTGAATAATGTTACTCTGTTAAAAGCGTGTTTAATTTGAAACAGGCTGTATTTGTTAGAGAAAAACTCATTGAAAAACATGGTTTCAAAACTGTTTTTTCCGCCAAAAGTAATTCTTTGTATTATGGTTTCTTTCGTAATATTATTTGGTGAAGTATTGTACAAATGCGTTAACGGAATTGCGCCTAAAGCATATCCTGCCTGCAAAAGCAAGGATGTTTTTTGACCGTTGAGGTACCTTTTTTCGTATTCGGTTTTGAAGTCAAATTTGCTGAAATCAAAGTCGTTATTCAATAATCTTCCTAAGGATTGGGTGTATTGAAAACTGAATTTAGGGAAACGTTTTTCTATTTCGATTTGTCCTGTCGGCGTTTGCATAAAATCACTAAACGGACTCCATTGCAGGGAAACCATGGCGGTTGTCATGGTATAATTGGTATAAAACAGATTGTTTGTATTAAAGGTATAATTGAATTTGGGTTGGATTTCAGCCTGTGCAATTTCCCAGATACTTTCTGTTTTTGGAATCAGTCTGGTTTCAAAATAGCTTTTCCAACTCACATAATTGTAAAAAGTGCTAATGTTGATGGGTCTGGGATCATATATTTTATAAGGTTTTTTTTCGATTGAAAAAGAGGTACTTGCAATTTCCCGAACATCATCGGTGTATGAAAAACCCAACCAGGAATTCGCTTTTGGGTCAATTATTGTTGCTACGCCTATGCTGCCTTTAAAAATTCCGTCTTTAGTACCATAAGCATAATAACCTTCAATTCGGAAATTTTTAGAGAAACGCTCGTTAGTGACTCCGCCTAAACCCAAACGGAATCCTTCGTAGTTATTGTAGCTGAAAATTTTCCGTAAATCCAGGTCGAAAAAACCAATAGGCAAATAGCCGTTGATGATTTTTTTACCAAAAAACACCCTGTTTGCAATGTTTTTTTTCACTGCAATGCTGTCGAGTTCACTGTAGGTTTTTTTAAAGCGGGTGTCGGTACTGTCTTTTCGATACGGTTCCCAAAAAGATTCGTCTTTGTCGAAAGCATTTTTGTCGATTTCTACCGTAAAATGAGATTTTTTAACAGCGGATTTTTCGTCTTTTCGGATGTCAAAAATATGGTTTTCCGAGCGTAGATAAATGTAATCGGAAGGTTGTTTTTTTCGGGATTTAAAATCCTGTTCGATATCGCCGTCAAATTGGATTGTGCCTCCTAAAATCCGGATATCATCGTCGTTTTTTCCTTTGATAATCTGGAAAGTTTTGTGAACGGGAAACCAAATGTTTTCTTTAGCTAAGTATTCAAATTCATGTGTTCCGCTAATGTTGAGTAAACCTCTGATGCGCATAATAGCCTTAGATACAGCAAAATTGTTCTGGTCAATATATAAAACACCTTCGAGTCCTTTGGCTTTACTTTTCATTTTGTTTTTAAAGTAAATCATATAGGAATTTCGACCTTTGATACTTACGCTGTCCAATAATTTGTAATAGTAATCTTTGACTGCGTCATCAGCTATCGGGCTGTTGTATTTGGTTTCAAAAAGTTCGTATTTCGTGTCGTAAACAGAAAAAGATTGCAGGTTGAAAGCAATGATTTCATATAAAGGCTGTTGTAATCCTGCCATTTTTGTTCCTAAAATCGTTTCCTTTAATTGGTTGTTGCTAAACTGATGTTGGGATACTTTTTCGGTTTGGAATAAGTGGCGTTTGCTAACGGTGCTTTTAAGTTTGTAATTTGTCGAATCGATTTTGTACAAAGCTCCCTGTTTGTATTTTCTAACAAAAACAGAGTCTATTTGCCCGGAAATAGAATCCGGATGGGCAGAAACAACTAATTTATTGTAGTTTTTAAAGGCAAAATTGGGAAGTCTTTTTTGAGGATCATTATTGTTTTTCAGTGCAATGGTTTTTTTTATGATGCTCAAGGCGGCATTTTCATTGCTGCTGATAATTTCGTTAAGAATAGCTGTTTTAGGAGTCAGTTTCAAATTAAAAAACAGCTTGTTTTTTTGGACTTCAACGGTCAAACTGTTATAGCCTACATAAGAAACAGTGAAGGAAGTAACAGCTGTTTTAGAATGAATGTCAAATTTTCCATCCACATCCGTAATGCTGTTGATGCCGTTATTTGTGCTTATTGTTGCAAATGGAAGTGCTTTGTTTGAAGCGGATTCTTTTACAATTCCGTTGATGTGAAATTGCGCCTGAAGCGTGAGCGTGAAAAAGAAAAACAATAGAAAGTGCTTCATAATAGCTGTTTGAATCAAAACGCTGGTAAACGAAATTTGGTATGGCAAAAGTAAGAATAAAAAAATCCGTCCTGATGATTTATCGGGACGGATTTTTAGTTGTATTTTTTTGAAAGTTATACTTTCATGATTTCGGCTTCTTTAGCAGCAAGAAGTTCGTCGATTTTTTTGATATAAGTGTTGGTTAGGTTTTGAACTTCCTCTTCGGCACTTTTACAAATATCTTCTGATGTTCCTTCTTTCTCTAATTTTTTGATGTCGGTATTGGCTTCTTTTCGGGCATTTCTAATTCCGATTTTAGCATCTTCAGCCTCGGATTTAGCCTGTTTTGCCAGTTCGCGACGACGATCTTCTGTCAACGGCGGAACACTGATGATAATGATATCTCCATTGTTCATTGGGTTGAAACCAAGATTAGCAATCATAATGGCTTTTTCGATAGTTTGCAACATGCTTTTTTCAAAAGGCTGTAACGTAATCGTTCGGGCATCGGGAGTACTAATTTTAGCCACCTGATTCAATGCCGTAGAAGAACCGTAGTAATCTACAAAAACACTTCCTAACATAGCAGGAGATGCTTTTCCGGCACGGATATTTAGAAATTCTTTTTCAAGGTGTCCAATAGAACCTTCCATAGATTCTTCGGTACTTTCTAATATAAAATCAATTTCTTCAGTCATTTTTTTAAAGTTTATAGTTTGTTGTTTACAGTTTGTTGTTGCTTTATTGTTATAATCCAGATTCTATCAAATAGTACTGAACTTTAAACAATAAACTCAAAACCATAAACTATATGTTAACTACAGTTCCAATATTTTCCCCATCGCAGATTTTTTCCAGGTTTCCGCTTTGGTTCATGTCAAAAATAAGAATAGGCAATTTGTTTTCCTGACTTAATGTAAAAGCGGTTGTGTCCATTACATTTAATCCTTTTTTGATAACATCATCAAATGAAATGTAGTCAAATTTTACTGCAGAAGCATTTTTCTCAGGGTCAGAATCATAAACACCATCTACGCGGGTTCCTTTTAGGATTACGTCGGCGTTGATTTCGATACCACGTAAAACTGCGGCTGTATCGGTTGTAAAATAAGGATTTCCTGTTCCGGCACCAAAGATTACAATTCGACCTTTTTCTAAGTGACGGTCAGCTCTTCTTTTGATATAAGGCTCAGCAATAGATTCCATTTTTAAGGCAGTTTGCAAACGGGTTTTCATGCCTTTGTCTTCCAGAGCGCCTTGTAAAGCCATTCCGTTAATAACTGTTGCAAGCATTCCCATATAATCGCCCTGCACTCTGTCCATTCCGCTGCTTGCTCCTGCAACTCCTCTAAAGATGTTTCCTCCGCCTATTACGATGGCAATTTCTACTCCTTTAGCGTGTACTTTTTTGATTTCTTCAGCATATTCAGCTAATCTTACAGGATCTATTCCATATTGACGATCTCCCATTAAAGCTTCTCCGCTTAATTTTAGAAGAATTCTTTTGTATTTCATGTCTTTGTTGCGTTGATTGGTGCAAATATAGGGATATTCTTTTTTTCTGAAATAGGGCAGCTTAAATTTTATAGATTTTGTTTTCGTAGCTGTATTTAGCTGCCTGATAGCCCAAATTGAATATCGTATCCATCTTGATTTTATTGGTTTCAAAGGTGCTGTAAATGCTGAGTTCTTTAGGCTGAATCATCCAATCGCAATGATTGAATTTTGTGATATTCGAGTTTTCCGAAAGAATATCAAAAGCTCGGGTAGTTACGGCTCTGATAGAATTCAAATCCTTAGGAGTTATCATGTTAATCGGGCTCACATAAACCCCAATAACGGTGGCGCAGTCCTCACGGAGTAAATCGGTAGGGAAGTGGTTTAAAATTCCGCCGTCACTATAATGATTGCCATTGATTTCATAAGGTGAAATAATGCCGGGAAAGGAAGACGAAGAGATAAGTGCATCAACAATTTTGGTTTCCGGTTCAAAAATTTTCAATTGGCCTTTAATCATGTCGGTGGCGGTAATTTGAGTTGGAATCTTTAAATCGGCAAGAGTGGCGTCTTCAAAAACCACTTTGAAATATTCGCGAAATGCTTCGGAGTCTATTAATCCGGCTTTGGTAAAAGTAATGTGTTTCCAATGAAATAAATAGATGGATTTGAAGAATTCCAGAATTTCTTCGGGCGTTTTTCCCCAGGCATACATGGCTCCCACAATAGAACCCGCACTGGTTCCTGCAATTTGATTGGGACGTATGTTTTGTTCTTCCAGAAATTTAATAGCTCCAGCATGGGCTAAACCTTTTGTTCCACCACCCGAAAGTGCCAGTCCAATTGATTTTGAATTTAAGTTCATCTTACGGCATTTTTTATAAAAATACAATTTTTGCTGATTTGAGTGTGATTTTTGTCATATTTAATCCGGATTGCTTGCTCTAATTTTACTAAAAAATAGAAATTATGACAACATCAATTACAAAAGCCTTATTGTATAATTATACTTATCCTGAATATAGAAAATTAGTTGCTGATTTGTTAAAAGAAGGAAAATCTACCGGCGAAGAACAGTCAGGAGATTTGACACATTACAGCTATTTGAATGATACCCGAATGAATCGTTTAGATAAGACAATTAAAGTTTCAGAAGAAAATGTTATTCAATTGAAGTCATTGCAAAATGAGTTTATTTGGTTAGTGATTTCTGAGGGATGGTGTGGAGATGCGGCACAATTACTGCCGATTTTTAATAAAATGAGTCAGCTTTCTGAGGGGAAAATAGAACTCAAAATAGTGTTGAGAGATGAGAATTTAGATTTGATGAATTGTTTTCTAACTCAAAATGCAAGAGCCATTCCTAAGCTGATTGTTGTTGATAAAGAAACTTCGACTGTTTTAGCGCATTGGGGCCCAGGCCTAAAGTAGCTACGGATTTAATTCTAAACTATAAAAAAGAACACGGTATTATTGATGAAGCCATAAAAACCGAATTACAATTATGGTATTTGCATGATAAAGGAAATGCAACTCAAGAAGAAATTATGGAAATGATGTTGGCGGTAGATCAAGAGCTTTCTGAGAAAAAGTATTTTGCAAAAGTCAAATTGGGATAAAAACTTGAAATAATAGAGGCTTCGATTAGAATTTGTTATGCTTACCGGATTGTGGCTGGTTACTGTTGGTTTTCTTTTTTACTCTTTTTGTAAACCAGGTACTTGACAAGCCTAAGCTAATGCTGGTAACCTTTTCGGGTGTATATAAGCTAAAACCGTATTGCGTGAGTTCTATAAAAAGCGCAACACCTTCTATGTCCTCTATTCCTAAACTAATTTTTTTATAATCACCGTGTAGATTGCCGCGACCCAAAATAATTGATTTTCCGTAAGCAGGCTGGAGGTATAAAAAATCTTCTTTGCCTATTTTTATGCCTAATTTCAGATTGGCAAAGGCAGGAATAACGACCAGTTTTTTTGAGGCAATCCAATCTATTCCGGAATTTAGACCAATGGCAATAGTGCGGTTAAAATGGATGCCTTCTCCAAATTTTAAACTTAAGCCGTTTGGCGTAAACCAATTGCTGTCGTCATCGTCTCTGTTTATATTTTCTTTCAGAGGAACTGACAAGCCAAATTGAGTATAAGAGCCTTGTTTAAATTGAGCAATTGAAGTGCAAGAAAAGCCAAATGTGATTAGTAAACAAGTCAGGGTTTTCATATATGGATTTTTAATTATCGATATAAAATAAAGTCCTTATTCTTAGTATACTAAGTTAGCTAAATTTATTGAGAATTGCTGTTAGGAATTGGAATTTAAGCTGTCTTCAAACAGCGTAATATCAATCGCATTTTTCACATCGTAATCGCCAATTTTTGTTCGTCTCAAGACTGTTAGATGTGAACCTGAATTCATGGCTTTTCCAAAATCGTAAGCCAGCGAACGAATGTACGTTCCTTTGCTGCAAACTACTCTAAAATCAATTTCCGGCAATGCAATTCGGGTGATTTCAAATTCGTGAATGGTGGTTTTTCTACTGGCAATTTCCACTTCTTCACCGGCACGGGCGTGCTCGTACAGGCGTTTCCCGTCTTTTTTAATAGCCGAAAAAATAGGTGGTTTTTGGTCGATTTCGCCTAAAAACTGCGTTACTGTTTCGTGAATTAAAGTTTCGTCAATGTGCTCGGTTGGAAAAGTCGCATCAATTTCGGTTTCTAAATCATAAGATGGCGTGGTAGCTCCTATGTAGAAAGTACCTGTATATTCTTTGGCTTGCCCCTGAAGTTCGGCAATTTTCTTGGTGAATTTTCCGGTGCAGATTAATAATAGTCCGGTTGCCAATGGGTCAAGAGTTCCAGCGTGACCAATTTTGAATTTTTTAGGCAATCCTACTTTGTTAATCAGCAGGTATTTTAATTTATTCACTGCCTGAAACGAACTCCATTTCAAAGGTTTGTCAATTAGCAGTACCTGTCCTTCTAAATATTCTTCGCGCGTCATTAGATAACCGTCAATGGGTGAATAAAATAATGGATAATCAATAAGATTAATCCGGCGGCAATGCGGTAATAACCAAAAAGTTTGAAACCTCTGTTGCTTAAAAAAGTAATGAACGATTTAATGGCTAAAAGGGCAACTATAAAAGCTACAATATTTCCAATAATCAGAATGTTAATTTGATCATCGGTCAATACATAGCCGTCTTTGTAATAATCGTAACATTTTTTTACTGTTGCGCCTAACATGGTTGGGACAGCCAGGAAAAAAGAGAATTCGGCTGCTGCCGTTCGGGATAGGTTTTGAGACATCCCGCCTACAATAGAAGCGCCACTTCGGGAAATTCCCGGAATCATGGCAAGGCATTGGAATAATCCAATTTTTATTGCTTTCAGGTAAGTGATTTCGGTTTCGTCAGAATTAGCAAACCAATCGTCCACTTTAAGCAAAATAATTCCGCCCACTAATAATGAGATGGCAACCGTTAGAGGATTTTCCAGTAAAGCATCGATTTTTTTGCTGAAAAGCAAACCAAAAACGACTGCCGGAATAAAGGCTACCAATAATTTGAAATAGAAATCAAAAGACTGGAAAAAGCGTTTGAAATAAAGTACTATTACAGAAAGGATGGCTCCTAACTGAATAACAATGGTAAAAAGTTTGGTGAAATCATCCTGAGCAATTCCGTAAAAAGACGAAGCAATAATCATGTGTCCTGTTGAAGAAACCGGAAGAAATTCGGTAATACCTTCGATTATAGCCAGAACAATAGCTTGTAATGTATTCATTTAATTTTAGATTTTAGAGTGTAGTCCCGATAGCTATCGGGATAGTTTCAGTTTAGTTAACTGAACACTGCATTCTGAACACTGCTAACTATTTTTCTTAGGATTCTTTAAAATAGAATAAATGGTAATTCCGAAACCAATTAAAACGGTTGTAGGTGCTAATCGGATTCTTCTGAAGTTAAAAATAGCATCGCTGTACACATTAGGGTCATCGCTGCCTCCGCCTGCCATTAGTATAAATCCAAGGGCAATTACTCCAATTCCAATTAATAGAATTTTGTAATTGATTTTATCGAATAAGAATTCCTGTTTATCGTCTTTCATCTTTTTATTGCGAGGAACGAAGCAATTTCATTCCTATTGTTTTAAAGTTTTTATTCTTTTAAACTCTTCCGTGATTTTCTGAACACTTACAGCTGAACACTGAATACTAGTATAGATCGTCTGTTCTTAGGTTCAAGAAACGTTGTGTGGCAAAATGAGTGCTTAACCAGGTAATTAAAACGCCAAATCCAAAAACAGCGGCAAAAACCAGTAAAATTAAAATTTTGTCATTTAGAATTCCTAAATCCGGAAAGTTAGTCTGTACATAAGATAAAAGTGCGATTAAGGCTAAAATTGCCAAAATAGCTCCCAGCATTCCCAGTTTTACACTTCGCATTACAAACGGTTTTCGGATGAAAGATTTGGTAGCACCCACCATTTGCATGGTTTTAATGATAAAACGATGAGAATAAATAGACAGACGAAGTGAACTGTTAATTAATAATACAGCGATAAAAGTCAAAAATCCGCTGATGATTAAAATCCACATACTTATTTTTTTGATATTATCGTTGACTAGATTTACTAATTGTTTGTCATAAACAATATCCGAAATCATTGGGTTGGTACGTAATTGACGTTCTATTTTAGCTACGCTGTCGTTTTCTACATAAGCCGCTTTGATATGAATATCATAAGAATTCTGTAGCGGATTTTCGCCAAGGAAAGTCAGGAAATCTTCGCCAATAATGTCGGTGTGTTGTTTTGCAGCTTCTTCTTTGCTTACATATACAATCTTTTTTGCGTAAGCGGCTCTTTTTAATTCAGTGCCAAAACTTTTCAGAATAGTGTCATTGGCCTCGTTTTTAAAGAATACTGTCATGGCAATTTTTTCTTTAAAATTATCAGCTAATCTTTTAGAATTGATGATAAAAAGTCCTAATGTTCCCAGTAAAAATAATACCAGGGAAATACTTAGAACTACCGAAAAATAAGAGGAAATTAACCTGCGTTTTTGAAATCTGTCAAATGAAGAACTCATAGTTTATTTTTATTATGCGGTAAAAATAATAAACAATTTCTTTAAATGAAGTTAATAACGTTCAAAGTTTTTATTTTCTTATAATTTGGAGAGCACTTTTAAATGAAATTAATATAAAAATACCTCTTAGGTCAAGAGTAATTTTAAACCGGCAATTGTCAGTCCAAGTGCCAAGAGGTATTTTAATGTTTTGGAGTTGAATTTTTGACTTCCAAAATACGAACCCAATAAACCGCCGATGATGGTAGCAACAACCGCTATTTGTAAATCAGGGTTAAGGTTAAAACCTCCTTTTTGAATTTGTCCATAAAGTCCCGAAAGTGAGTTAACAAAAATAAATAATGCTGAAACAGCTGCTGTTTCTTTAAGTTTTGACCAACGCATTAAAAGCATAAGCGGACTAAGGATGATGCCGCCTCCAATACCTAAAAGTCCGGAAAGGAGTCCGATAATTCCGCCCGAAAAAAGCCCTGCCCATAAAGGTATTTCTCTATTGGGTTCGTTTTTTTCTTCAAATTGATATACCAGTCTTATAATAGAAATGAAGATACAAACACCTAATATTTTTTTGTAAACAGCATCGGGTAAACTCATTGTGCCGCCCAAAAAAGCCATTGGAATACTTGCAATTATAAAGGGAATGAATAATTTTAATTTAAAATGCCCTGATTTGTAAAAACCAATAAAGGAAAATAACGATACTGCTAAATTCATCACTAAAGCTGATTGTTTCATCATTATTGGTGCTACTCCGGCCATTGCCATAATGGCAAGATAACCACTGGCGCCACCATGACCTACAGACGAATATAAAAAGGCAACTATTGCTAGTAAAAAGAGTATTAAAACTGGGTTGAAATCCATGAAAATTATTTTTTGAAACTAAATAGTTCCGGTTTGAAAGTAATCATGACGTAGCTCCATACCGGAATAATATTGCTGTTTCCTGTTTTAAGTGTTTCCATGCTTTTTTCGGCTGCCATATAGGAGAAACCAAAATCAATCATGGTGAAATTGTTGTATTTGTAATGCAATGATAAGTCGTTTTCAAATCCTAAATAGGGATGAATGCTGTTGTCCAGATTGTCTTTTACCTTATTTTGCAGGTAAAACAAATGAAAGTCGGAGCGCAAACTAAGTTTTGGGTTCAGGTCATAAATAAGATGCAGATACGGATTGATTAGTCCGCCGTTTTTTAAATCCAAAGGAAAGGTGGTGAAATAATCCATATTTCCCATAAAACGCCAGGCAACTCCGTAAAGCGGAACAAATGATTTAGAAGTGGAGCTTGGTTTTTCGGCATTGTCACCACTCATGTATTCCATACCTAAACGGGTAGTAAACTTGTTTTTCTTCCATTGGATTTCAGGCTGAAAGTAATAAGCCGAAATTTTATTTCCGGCTTGTAAATGACCGTACTGGTAATAACCGCTTAGGGTCAGGTATAAATTTCCTTTTTCAAATTCTATTCGTCCGCCTGAAGTAGCACGGGTGTACATAGTTCTTGGGTTGGTCTTGCTTTCATAGCCATCGGCAGAGTTTAAAGTGCTCAGGCTGAAATGCTCATTTAATTTTGCTTTCAGGTAATGAATGTTGAGCATTTTGTAGTTTGTAAATGTAGTTGGAGCAAAATTGGTTTCAAAAATACGTTCAGATGTTTGATTGAAAGCCGTAATGAATTCCGAATGAATCTTACTGTTTTCATAAATCAGGTTGATTCCGTCATGTGCTCTTGCTGCCTGACTCCAGTTAGCTGCCGAGAAAAGTCTTCCGTTGTCCAGTTCTACTTTTTGACGACCTATTCGAAGGGAAAAATGATCAGAAAGTCCCGTTTCTGCATAAGCTTCAAATACATTAAAAGAACCTGTTGTAGAGGTTTGTCCGTATTGTCCCCAAACGCGAAGATCCTGAACAGAAGTGTGAAATTTGAATTTGGGTTGGCTATAGTTAAAATACAATCGGCTCCTTTGAGTGACAAAATAAGCGGCTTTGGTATCGGCAGTTCTCAATTGTCTGTAACCGTCACGATATTCCGCTCTGGGTCTGAATTCTAATCCAATAGAAAAGTTTTTGTTTTCCGCATTTACTTTTTGATGTACAATCGGAAGAGCCATTATTGAATCGGCTTCACGTTGCGTGATAATCTTTTTTTCGAGCAATAATTTCGTGATATTTTGATCAATTTGTGCAGACATCTTTTCACTAAAGAATAAAGCAGAAATTAGTATTAGGGACAAACAAAATGTTTTTTTCATAAATGAATGTTTGTAGCAATGTGCTTTTTAAAATAAAGTGCAAAAATAAGTATTCTTACTTAGCATTTGTTTAGTTGTTGATTTATTTCTTTCTTCTTTTCAAGAAATAACTTTGGTGCAATGTGCAATAAACGTAAATTTGCCGTTCATTTTTAGTTTGTTGTTTATGGTTTTTGGTTTATTGTTATAAGCTTAAAATCAAAACTATAAACTGCAAACAATAAACCATTAACAGAGTAATGAAATACAATCCGAACGAAATAGAAGCCAAATGGCAAAAAAAATGGGCAGAAAACAAAACTTTTGCAGCCGAAAATAATTCAGACAAGCCAAAATATTATGTTTTGGATATGTTTCCTTATCCATCAGGAGCGGGCTTGCACGTAGGGCATCCGCTGGGATATATTGCTTCAGATGTGTATTCCCGTTTTAAAAGACATCAGGGTTTTAATGTGTTGCACCCAATGGGTTACGACAGTTTTGGATTGCCGGCCGAGCAATATGCTATTCAAACAGGGCAGCGTCCTGAAGATACAACCCGCGTAAACATTGACGGTGGTGTTGATAAAGAAGGAAATCAAATTGCAGGTTACAGAACGCAATTGGATAAAATAGGATTTTCATTTGATTGGGATCGTGAAGTAAGAACTTCTAATCCTGATTATTACAAACATACGCAGTGGATTTTTATCCAGTTATTCAATTCCTGGTATAATAAAGATTCAGATAAGGCTGAGGATATTTCGACCTTGATTTCAATTTTTGAAAAAGATGGAAATTCAAATGTAAATGCAGTTTGTGACGATAACATTGCTGCATTTTCGGCTGCTGAATGGAATGCTTTCGCAAAAGACGAGCAAGAAAAAATCTTGTTACAATATAGATTGACTTATTTAGCTGAAACCGAAGTAAACTGGTGTCCGGGATTAGGAACGGTTTTGGCAAATGACGAAATTGTAAATGGAGTTTCGGAGCGTGGAGGTTTTCCGGTTGTTCGTAAAAAAATGACCCAATGGAGTATGCGAATTTCTGCTTATGCAGAGCGTTTGTTGCAAGGTTTGGATACTATTGACTGGAGCGAATCGATCAAAGAATCACAACGAAACTGGATTGGAAAATCAGTTGGTGCGATGGTTTCTTTTAATTTAAAAGATAACGAAAACACGATTGATGTATTTACAACAAGACCTGATACCATTTTCGGAGTTACTTTTATGACATTGGCACCGGAGCACGAATTGGTAGCTCAAATTACAACTCCAGATCAAAAAGCAGCTGTTGAAGCTTATATCGAAAAAACTTCAAAACGTTCGGAGCGTGAGCGTATGGCGGATGTAAAAACCATTTCAGGAGTATTTACAGGAGCTTATGCCGAGCATCCGTTTACTAAAGAAGCGATTCCGGTTTGGATTGGTGATTATGTGTTGGCGGGTTACGGAACAGGTGCTGTAATGGCGGTTCCTTGCGGAGACGAAAGGGATTATGCTTTTGCTAATTTCTTTAAAGGACAAAACGGAATGCCTGAGATTAAAAATATTGTTGACAAAGATATTTCGGAAGCTGCTTTTGGCGGGAAAGAAGGTTTTCAATTAGTGAATTCCGATTTCTTAAACGGCATGGGTTACAAAGACGGAACTCAAAAAGTAATTGCCGAATTGGAAAAAATCAACCAAGGTTACGGTAAAATCAATTACCGTTTGCGCGATGCGGTTTTCTCCCGCCAGCGTTATTGGGGTGAGCCATTTCCGGTGTATTATGTAAATGGTCTTCCGAAAATGATTGATGTACAGCATTTGCCGATTATTTTACCTGAAGTAGAGAAATATTTGCCAACAGAAGATGGTTTGCCTCCATTAGGAAACGCAGCGGTTTGGGCTTGGGACACAATTCAGAATGCAGTGGTCAGTACGCAGTTGGCAGACAACAAAACAGTATTCCCGTTGGAATTGAACACGATGCCAGGTTGGGCGGGAAGTTCATGGTACTGGATGCGTTATATGGATGCGGCTAATGAGAATGAATTTGCATCGGCAGCAGCATTGAAATATTGGGAATTTGTGGATTTATATATTGGCGGAAGCGAGCATGCAACCGGTCACTTATTGTATTCGCGTTTTTGGAACAAATTTTTAAAAGACAAAGGTTTTGCGCCAACAGAAGAACCATTCAAAAAACTGATCAATCAGGGGATGATTTTGGGAACTTCTGCTTTTGTTTATAGAATCGAAGGAACGAATAGTTTTGTTTCTAAGAATAAAATAGGAGATCATAAAGTACAGCCAATTCATGCTGATGTTTCAATTGTAAATGCTTCGGATGAATTGGATGTCGAAAAATTCAAAGCCTGGAGAGAAGATTATGCTGATGCTGAATTTATTTTAGACGAAAACGGAAAATACATTGTAGGCCGTGAGGTTGAAAAAATGTCGAAATCGAAATACAATGTAGTAACGCCGGATGCTATTTGTGCGGAATATGGTGCGGATACTTTGCGTTTGTATGAAATGTTCTTAGGACCATTGGAACAGGCAAAACCTTGGAATACAGCTGGTATTTCGGGAGTTTTTGGATTCCTTAAAAAATTATGGCGTTTGTATTTTGATGATAATGGTTTGATTGTTACTAACGATGAGCCAACAAAAGACAACCTGAAAAGCTTACATAAAACCATCAAAAAAGTTTCGGAAGATATTGAAGGTTTCTCTTTCAATACTTCGGTTTCTCAGTTTATGATTTGTGTCAACGAATTGTCAACTCAAAACTGTCATTCCCGTGCTATTTTAGAACCTTTGGCAATTGTAATTTCGCCTTATGCACCGCATATTGCAGAAGAATTATGGAGTTTGTTAGGACATAGCGATTCGATTGCGACTGTGGCTTTTCCAAAATTCGAACCAGCTCATTTGGTAGAATCGGATAAAGAATATCCGGTTTCGTTTAACGGAAAAATGCGTTTTACTATCAAATTGCCTTTGGATTTAACCAAGGAACAGATTGAAGAAATCGTGATGAAAGACGAAAGAACCCAAAAACAATTAGACGGCAGAACACCAAATAAGGTGATTATTGTTCCGGGGAAAATCATCAACCTTGTAGGGTAATTTCAATAATCAATTTCAATCGTCAATGATTGAATAGATAAAATTCCAATCCCGATAGCTATCGGGATAAATTCCAAATTCCAATAACAATGTGTTAATTGGGATTTGGAATTTTTGTTTTTGATATTTCTTATTGCCATTGACATTGAAATTGTATTTTTTTTAACAGCTGTCAAATTGGCATTTTTGTAAATTGGTTTAGAATTTGCGGTTTGTATTTAAAATTTGAAACAAAAAATAAAAAGATATGGGAAGTGGTTATTTAATTCTGGCTGGAGCAATTATGTTGTTCAGCTGGTTAGTAAGTTCAAGACTGAAGAGTAAGTTTGAGCATTATTCGCAATTGCATTTGCAAAATAATATGAGTGGTGCCGAAATTGCTACAAAAATGCTTCACGACAATGGAATTTATGATGTGAAAGTGATTTCGACTCCGGGACAATTGACGGATCATTACAATCCGGTGGATAAAACGGTGAATCTGAGCGAATCGGTGTACAATCAGCGCAATGCGGCAGCAGCAGCTGTAGCGGCACACGAATGCGGTCATGCGGTGCAACATGCAGTGGGTTATGAGTGGCTGACGATGCGTTCTAAATTAGTGCCATTTGTAAATGTGGCTTCTTCGTATATGCAATGGATTTTGCTGGCGGGAATTCTAATGCTGAAAACTTTTCCGGGCTTGTTGTTGTTTGGTATTATCTTATTTGCGGCAACCACTTTGTTTTCGATTGTTACTTTGCCGGTAGAATATGATGCGAGTAATCGTGCTTTGGCCTGGTTAAAAAACAAAAATATGCTGAATCCTGCCGAATATGCCGGAGCGGAAGATTCGTTAAAATGGGCTGCAAGAACGTATGTTGTAGCGGCTTTGGGTTCTATTGCTACTTTGTTGTATTATTTGTCTATTTATTTAGGAGGAAACAGAAGGAACTAAAAATAAAATTCCAATCCCGATAGTTATCGGGATAAAAATTCCAAATTCCAATTGTCACACTGAGCTTGTCGAAGTGTTATTGGAATTTGGAATTTTTTTATTGAATATTGCAATTGCCTTTTGCAATTGCTTTTATTCCGGCATATTTTGTTGTTGCCATTGTACTAAAACCGCAACTTGCTCATCGGTTAAAGCCGGTTTTTTATTTACAGGAGGCATGAATTTACGATCGTCCTGTGGCAGTTTAACACGGGCAATGATAGCTGCAATATGTTCTTTTACCTGTGTGTAGTTTTCAAAAGGTTCTTTTTTACCTTGAGGAGGCATGTGGCAAGGCGTACAGCTGTTGGTGATAATAGGTTTAACGTCGGCAGTGTAGCTTATTTTTTTAGCTTCAACATAGTCTGATTTTCCTTTTTTAGATGAACTACAGTTGCTAAGTACAACTGCTAAAGGAAGTATCAATGCTGTAATCTTGAATTTCTTCATAAAATATAATATTAAAGTTGGTTTTGTTTTTAAGACCTTAAAAAAGGATTTGGGTTTAATTTGATTCTAAAATTAATTTCGATAACTGAAATAAAAAAAGCCGCGAATTCGCGGCTTAAATATATGTAAAAGGAAGCTTGTTATTTTCCTTTGTTGGCTTCGATAACGTATTTTTCTAATGCCATAGTCATCGATGGTGTTCCTGGTGCAGGAGCCATGATGTCAACTCTTAATCCGTGGTCAAGCGCTTCTTTTTGAGTAGTGCTTCCAAATACGGCAATTCTGGTGTTGTTTTGTTGAAAGTCCGGGAAGTTTTTAAACAGGGATTTGATTCCTGTTGGACTAAAAAATGCCAGAACATCGTAATAAACATCGGCTAAGTCTGATAAGTCACTCATTACCGTTTTGTAAAAAGTAGCCTGTTTCCAATCTACTTTTAAATTGTCTAATACTATAGGAGCTTCTGCGTTTAATTGATCCGAAGCGGGTAAAAGGAATTTTTCGTCCTTGTATTTTTTAATTAAAGGAGATAAATCGGCAAAGTCTTTTGCGCCAACATAAATCTTACGCTTTCTGTAAACCACATATTTTTGCAAATAGAAAGCCACGGCTTCCGACTGGCAGAAATATTTTAAACCTTCAGGAACTTTAAAACGCATTTCTTCAGCCACTCTAAAAAAGTGGTCAACAGCATTTCTACTGGTTAAAATGATAGCAGAAAAATTGTTGAGGTCAATTTTTTGAAGTCTAATTTCCTTAGCGCTAACACCTTCTATATGAATAAAAGGACGGAAATCAATTTTGATTTTGTGTTTTTGTTGGAGTTCAAAGTAAGGCGAATTCTCTACCTTAGGCTCTGGTTGCGATACCAAAATTGTTTTGACTTTCATATTTTAACATTTTCTAAGCGCTCCCTCTTGTAAACAAATAATACATGAAAAAATAGGGAGCTATTTCGAGAGTGCAAAGATATAAAATAAAATAAAACAACTTACTGAATATTACACTTTGATATTTTTTTATTGAAAGGGAATAAGTCAGTATGCTAAGTAAGAGGATTATGCTAATTATTGCAATTGGAATGTTTTGAGAAACAGTATTATAGTAAAATAAAATAATGTTTACCGGAAGGATAATAATCCCAATATAAGTCCTGTAAGTGATCTTTTGCAGGTTAAATTGCTCCATGAATTCCTCAATATTGAAGGTAGTGGCAATAATTTTTTCGACTAAATATTTCGATAAAATAAAAAAGCTCAGAAATGTGATAATCTGGATGTATAAAATCCAATCGGTTTTTGAAGCATAGCCAAAAATACTTAAGGAAATCTGGATAAAAAAAGCAAATGAAATGACCTGAACAAAAAATAAAGAGATGGTAAAACTACTCTTAAGCTGGCTGCTGTCGCGATAGACTTTAGAATATTTATCTGAAAAAAAGAGATTGATAAAATCGCTGAAACGATTTCCGTAAACAGATTTAGTAACGGCAATAATACCAAAGGCAAGAACAAATAGAAAAGTTGCCCAGTCTTTGTTTTCGGTGATTCTCGGATGTAAGAGATATTCTGTCATAGCGATAGCAAAATTAGTAAAATTTTATATCAATATTTTTATTATACTATTATTATGAATCAAATGGCATAAAAAGGTTATTTTTGCGATGAAATTTTAGAAATATGAGTAATTGCATTGTTATAATTCCTACCTATAACGAAATTGAAAATGTAGAAAGTATCATAAGAGCGGTGCTCTCCCAACACAAACATTTTCATGTACTTATAGTGGACGATAATTCTCCAGATCATACTGCTGATAAGGTTCGATTGTTGCAAACGGAATTTGAAGGGCGTTTATTTTTAGAAAACAGAAAAGAAAAATCAGGCCTGGGAACGGCTTATGTACACGGATTTAAGTGGGCATTGGCTCAGGGTTATGATTTTATTTTTGAAATGGATGCCGATTTTTCGCACAATCCTAATGATTTGGAAAAATTATACAATGCCTGTCATTTTGGTGATGCTGATTTGGCTATCGGTTCGCGTTATGTTACCGGGGTAAATGTAGTGAACTGGCCGTTAAACCGAGTGTTACTTTCTTATTTTGCATCGGTTTATGTCAGGATGATTACCGGAATGCAAATTCACGATGCCACAGCCGGTTTTGTTTGTTATAAAAGGGAAGTTTTAGAAAAGATAAACCTCGATAAAATAAAATTTGTGGGTTACGCTTTTCAAATAGAAATGAAATACCGCACTTTTTGTAATAATTTTAAAATTACCGAAGTCCCGATTATTTTTACCGACAGGACTAAGGGGCAATCCAAAATGAGTAATTCGATAATAGTGGAAGCTGTATTTGGGGTAATTTCACTTCGATTAAAAAAATTAATAAACAGATTATAAAAAAAGGACAATGAACAGGGTTTTAATTAAGAATGCCAAAATAGTAAATGAAGGAGTAATTTTTGAAGGCGATGTTTTAATTGAGAATGACTTAATTGTTGAAATTTCAGAAAGCATTAGTGCAAAATCATCCGATTGTAAAATTATTGATGCCGAAGGGAATTATTTAATTCCGGGTGCCATCGACGATCAGGTGCATTTTAGAGAACCGGGTTTAACCCATAAAGGCGATATTGAGTCAGAATCCAGAGCTGCGGTTGCAGGCGGAATCACTTCTTATATCGAACAGCCTAATACGGTTCCTAATGCCGTGACTCAGGAAATTTTAGAAGAAAAATACCAGTTAGCTGCCGAGAAATCCTATGCGAATTATTCGTTTATGATGGGGGCAACTAATGATAATTTAGAAGAAGTTCTAAAAACCAATCCCAAAAATGTTGCAGGGATTAAGATATTCTTAGGTTCTTCAACCGGGAATATGTTAGTGGATGATCAGGCAACTTTGGAAAAAATATTCTCAAGCACACCAATGTTAATTGCTGTACACTGTGAAGACGAAGCAACTATTAAAGCCAATTCGGAGAAATACAAAGAAGAATACGGTGACGATGTTCCGGTAACGGTGCATCACTTAATCAGAAGTGAAGAGGCTTGTTATTTGTCTTCATCAAAAGCAATTGAACTGGCTAAGAAAACAGGAGCCCGTTTGCATATTTTCCATCTTTCTACAGCTAAAGAAATGGATTTGTTTACCAATAAAATTCCATTGGAGGAAAAGAAAATTACGGCTGAGGTTTGTGTGCATCATTTATGGTTTACCAATGATGATTATGCAACTAAAGGTAATTTTATCAAATGGAATCCGGCGGTAAAAACGGCAAATGACAGAGATGCCTTGTGGAAAGCTTTATTAGATGACAGAATAGATGTTATTGCTACGGATCATGCGCCACATACATTAGAAGAGAAAAAACAATCCTATTTAAAAGCACCGTCAGGAGGACCATTAGTGCAGCATGCAGTAGTGGCTATGTTTGAAGCTTTTCATCAGGGAAAAATCAGCGTGGAGAAAATTGTGGAGAAAATGTGTCACAATCCGGCTAAAATTTTCAAGATTGAAAAACGTGGTTTTATCAAAGAAGGTTATTATGCCGATTTGGTAATTGTAAATGCCGGTTTGCCATGGGGAGTGAAAAAAGAGAATATTTTTGCTAAATGTGGATGGTCTCCATTTGAAGGATTTACGTTTAAATCCAGAATTACGCATACTTTTGTAAACGGACAATTGGTATATAATGCTTTTAAAGTAAAAAACATTCGTGCCGGGAAAAGATTGTTATTTGATCGATAAGACCATGAAAAAAGCGGTATTTTTTATAATAATGATAATGTCATTTATAAGCTGTAAAGAAGAAACGGTAAAAGAACCGGATCGCCTTATAGATAAGGAAGTGATGCAGGATATTATCTATGATTTGGCACTTTTGGATGCGATCAAATACAATGAACCTGCTACAACCGAAAATTACAGGGTCAACCCAAAAGAGTTTATTTATAAAAAATACAAAATAGACAGTGCACAGTTTGCACAAAACAACATTTATTATGCTTCCGATTATGAAGAATACAAAGCGATGTATGATAGTGTTGTTAAAAGAATAGACCGCAAAAAAGCCATTATTGATACAGTTCTTAAAAAAGAAGCCAAAAGAGATTCGCTGATTGCTAAAAAGAAAGAATTGGATTCGATTAAAAAAGCTAAAAAAGTAATTTTGGCTAAGAAGAAGGATTCTTTACAAAAGATAAAGAAAAAAGACAGTTTGCTTTTGTTGAAGAAAAAACCAAAAACGGTTACACCAACAATAAAATCAAAGGTGATTAAAAACGGTGTTCGAATCAATTAATTACGACTGAAATGGTCTCTAATGTATTGATGGATATCTAAAAAAGAAACGTTGATTGCTGTTTTGATTTTCTGGTTGGAAAATTCCTTGTTGTTTAGAAGGGATTGCAAGGTGTCTTTTGAAATATTATTTGATTTTTGGGAAAAGAGATTAAGAAACCAATACAATATCCACGTAAGTTTTAAAAGAAAAGGTCTGGCTTCAATGCTGGGCCTTTTTACTTTTAGCGTGTCGGCAATAGTGTTGAAGAGGTCTCTGAAAATAATGTTTTGACCAATTACAATAAAGCGTTCGTTACAAATGGAACTTTCCATTAATTCAATCATGATTCTTACCACATCGTCCACAGCTACAAAAGCGGTTTTTCCATAGGTGTAAAACAGTAAACCATCAGCAACTTTTTTAATCAATTGTCCGCTGCCCTGGTCTTCAAAACCCGGACCAATAATGACTCCCGGATTGACAATAATAACTTCCAGACCTTCCTGCTGACCGCGCCAAACTTCCATTTCGGCACCATATTTTGATATGGCATAGTCGCTATGGTATTTTTCGGGATTCCATTCGGTTTCTTCGGTAATGATGTTTTCGTGGGAGGCTAAATCGCCAAGAGCTGCTGTAGAACTTACATGACAAAGTTTTTGTACGCCTTTGGCAATGCAAAAATTGACGATATTGGCTGTGCCTTCGATATTGATTTTTCTTAGTATTTCTTCTTCTGCGGGGTTGAACGAAATAAAAGCAGCACAATGATATACTTTGGTAATAGTGACAAAAGCGTGTTCTAAAGAGGGAATGTCAAGAATGTCGGCCTGAACCCATTCGATGGCGTCAAATAAAGGCAGTTTGTCGTAATGCTGAAATAAGGATTTCGTTTTTTGAATCCCTTTTTCCTGACGATAAATGGCACGAACTTTTTCTCCATTTTCGATTAAATGAAGTAATAAATGTGCGCCTACTAAACCGGTTCCTCCCGTAACTAAAATCATTTTGTAAATGTAATCAACTTCAACTTCAATGGCAAAAAAGAAATTCCAATTTAAAAAATCCAAATTCCAATGGCTATGTGTTTTTGGAATTTGGAATTTATTTTTTGATTTATTGTTATTGTTATTGCCATTGATATTGATTTTTGAAATTGTTATCTTTGCCGAAATTGATTAAAAAACATGAAGAATTTTATTGAAGAAGTAACTTGGAGAGGAATGCTCCACGATGTTATGCCGGGCACTGAAGAACATTTGATGGAACAAATGCGTGTGGCGTATGTGGGGATTGACCCAACTGCAGATTCATTACATATAGGACATTTGGTTGGAGTAATGTTGTTGAAACATTTTCAGTTAGCCGGTCATAAACCGTTGGCGTTGGTAGGTGGAGCAACAGGAATGATTGGTGATCCATCAGGAAAATCGAACGAAAGAAATTTACTGGACGAAGCTACTTTGCGTCACAATCAGGAAGCGATAAAAGGGCAATTGTCCCGTTTCTTAGATTTTACTTCCGATGCTGCTAATGCTGCTGAGTTAGTAAATAATTACGATTGGATGAAGAATTTTTCATTCTTGGATTTCATCCGTGATGTGGGGAAACATATTACTGTAAACTACATGATGGCAAAAGATTCGGTTAAGAAACGTTTATCGTCAGAATCTGCCGAGGGAATGTCTTTCACCGAGTTTACTTATCAATTAGTTCAGGGTTATGATTTCCTGCATTTGTACAGAGATAAAAGCTGTACGCTACAAATGGGAGGAAGTGATCAATGGGGAAATATCACTACCGGAACCGAATTAGTACGCCGAATTGCCAGCGGAAAAGCCTATGCTTTGACTTGTCCGTTGATTACTAAAGCTGACGGAACTAAATTTGGAAAATCCGAAGGAGGAA
The DNA here is from genome assembly GCF_014639535.1 of Flavobacterium palustre. GTDB lineage: Bacteria > Bacteroidota > Bacteroidia > Flavobacteriales > Flavobacteriaceae > Flavobacterium > Flavobacterium palustre. The sequence goes on from NZ_BMGA01000001.1 coordinate 1,178,272, forward strand.
ATATCTGGTTGGATGCAGCAAGAACTTCGCCTTATAAATTTTACCAATATTGGTTGAATACATCTGATATTGATGCCGAAAAATACATTAAAATTTTTACGTTTTTATCGAAAGAAGAAATCGAAGATTTAACAGAGAAACACAGAGAAGCACCACATTTGCGTTTGTTGCAGAAAAAATTAGCCGAAGAAATTACCATTATGGTGCATTCAGCAGCCGATTTAGAAAATGCAATCAAAGCATCAGGAATTCTTTTTGGAAATTCGAATGCTGATGATTTAAAAAAATTGGACTCGGCTACTTTCTTAGAAGTTTTTGATGGTGTTCCGCAGGCAGAAATTGCAAAAAATGATATAGAAAACGGAATCAATATTGTTGACGTTCTTAACGAAAAAACAGGATTTTTAAAATCGAATGGTGAAGCCAGACGCGCTTTGACTGCTAATTCTATTTCGGTAAACAGAGAAAAAGTGAAAGAAGATTTTGCACTTTCGACAAAAGATTTAATCAATGATCAATTTGTATTATTACAAAGTGGTAAGAAAAACTATTTTGTGGTAAGAGTAGTTTAATCAGTAAACAGATTAGCTAAAATTATACTTAAATTCAAAAGCCTGATGACATAATGTTATCAGGCTTTTGTGTTTTAATAGATGTTCTCTATTTTTGAGCTTTAGATTAGTAACAACAGTGAAGTTATTTATTAGGGATTGTATGAAAAATAAACAAATTTGGTCTTATGTAGTTCCTTTATTCGCTGTTTATTTCTGTTGTTTGACAGGATTAAAGGCTCAGAATCTCTTTTTTGAAAAAATTAGCGGCCGGGAAGTAAATCCCGTTACTCAAATACATGGGATTGCTAAGGATTCTGTGGGTTATATCTGGATTGGGAGCTGGAATGGCGCTTACCGATATGACGGAAAAACATTTGACTTCTATTATCATAATCCTAATGATAAAACATCGTTGCCCAATAACCGAATCCGTAATATCATTTCGGATAAGAAATTGGGACTTTGGTTTTTAACCTTTGATAAAAAATATGTTCGCTTTAATTATCAGCTAAATTCCTTTAAAATTGTTGCCAATGCTGAAGTTCCAAAAAGTATAGTTGAAAAACTAAGCAGTAATTCCAATTTGTTAAATAAAAACCGTATTGTAAACGGGAAAAGGTATCTTTTAAAGGATCATCTGTTTACCTCTCAGGATATAAAATCAGGAGAGGAATATAGTTATACGGCCAATATTAATCATCCGGGACAATTATTGGATGATTATATCACCGATTTTTTTATAGATGATCAAAATATAATCTGGCTGGGAACCCGTGGAGGGGATGTTTATAAGGCAAATCCAAACCGGAATCCTTTTGAACTGCATTACAGTTTTAGAAAAGGCAGTGAGAATACCAAATTGGCTACAGTCAAAGGGATATTAAAAGTAGCGGATAAAATTTGGCTGGCTACCGATGAAGGCACACTTATTTACAACAAAGATGGTTTGGATTACAATAATCCTTTTTATCGATCGAATAGTCAGATTAAATATGTGCGTAGTTTTTTCAGGGATAGTAAAGGCAGAATTTGGATTGGGGGCATTAGCGGCCTGGAATGTTACAATCCTAAAACAAATCAATGTAAATCGATAATCAGTAGGGTTTTATGTCCCAAATTAGAAACCTGGTCTGTTTATGCAATGGAAGCATCAGGGAATAATTATTTATGGGTAGGACTTTATAATGGTATGGCACGTATCGATTTAAGCAACGACAGCATTCGCTTTTTTAATTTAGCAGATAAGGTTAAAGACCGAAGCGTTATGGATATTTTATCGGTAAATGATCATGAACTTTGGTTGGCAACAGAAGGAAATGGGGTTATTCGATTAAAAATAAACAATAAAGGAGTTATTTATGACGAATTATTGTTGAATACTTTCGGGGCTGATTCAGCGAATAAAATTTCAGGAAATATTATTTATGCTTTGCATAAAGACAAACGCGGAAATATTTGGGTAGGAACCAGTGAAGGTCTGAATAAAATTAATCTCCATACGAATCCGATGAAAATTGAGAAAGTCCAATTATTATCGGAAACACCTAATATTTATATTTCATCGATAACGGATGATGCTAAAGGAAATCTCTGGATTGCCCACAAACAGGGAATCTCGATGATTAATATTGTTACTAATAAGATTTCCAATTATCGAAAAGAAGATCAGTTTGGTTCCTGGACTTTTTCGGACAGGGCTTTTTATAAAGACCCGCTGAGTCAGAAAATATATTTTGGGGATAAAAATGGTTATTTGGTTTTTAATCCGGCTGAGATAAAAACAGTAGTGACCAATAATAAACTGATTTTTAAAAGCCTGTATTTATCGAATGAGAAAGTGATTCCGATGGATACTGTAAAAGGAAGGGACGTTTTGACTAAGGATTTGTCGCAAACCCAATCGATTCAACTGGATTATGATAATCGAAATTTTGCGATAGAATTAGCTTCTTTAAATTATAATAAAACCAATAAGGAAGTTTATGAGTACATGCTGGAAGGTTATGAGGACAAATGGATTAAGACAACGGGAAGTAAAATAACCTATAATAAAGTGCCTCCGGGAAGCTACGTTTTTAAAGCCCGTATTGTGTCGCTTAATAATACAAAATCACCAATAACCGCTTTAGAAGTACATGTTGATGCGCCCTGGTATGGAACCTGGCTGGCTAGGATTTTGTTTTTAACTTTATTAGCGGGGATTGTTTATTGGGTTTTCAAATCGATACTGTATCGGGATCGTTTGCAAAACGAAATCAAATTAGAGCGTCTAAATGCTGAAAAACAAGAAGAGTTAAACAAAGAAAAAATTGAGTTTTTTACCAAGATTTCCCATGATTTAAAGACACCTTTAACGTTAATTGTAGATCCTTTAAAACGCCTTCAGGACGAAACATTGGTTCCCGAAGATAAGGAAGTCTATTTTTCAATTGTCAATAGGAATATTAGTTATTTGAGTAAGCTGATAGCTCAGATTTTGGATTTCAGAAAATCAGAAACCGGAAAATTAAAAAGCAATCCTACAGTTCAGGATTTTAATGTGTTTATAGAAAGCTGTTACAATACGTTTAAATTTATTTCGATAAAACGAAATATTGGCCTGCAATTGCATACTTCCGAAAAAACATTGCCTTGTTATCTGGATTTTGAAAAAACAGAACAAATTATTACCAATATTGTCTCCAATGCTTTTAAATACACGCCTGATGGTGGGAAAGTGAGTATTTCGGTAACGCATAATACTGCCACATCGTCTATTGATATTGTAATTGAAGACAATGGTATTGGAATCGAGGAATCGGAATTAGAGAAAATTTTCGAACCTTTTAATAATGTGGGACCAAGTCCGTATTATGGTTATTCATCCGGTATTGGTTTGTCGCTAACCAGAAATCTGGTGCACTTTTTAAATGGAACAATAAGCATTGAAAGTGTTTTGAAAAAAGGTACAAAAGTATTCATCAGCTTACCATTTGTTGCTGCTGCATCAGAGGATGTAGTGGAGACAGCTCATGAAAAAACGTCTTTTGAAGATAACTATCCGGTTCAGCCGATGGATGAGCAGCCTTTTGAAGGCAATAAGCCAACCCTTTTGATAGTGGAAGACAATCCTGATATTCAAACCTATTTGAATAAAGAATTGAGTAAAGATTATATAGTGTTTCAGGAGTATGATGGTAAAAAAGGATTAGAAACAGCTGTTAAACAAATTCCGGATATCATCGTTTCGGATATTATGATGCCCGAAATGGAGGGAACCGAACTTTGTAAAGCATTAAAAAGTGATGAAAATACCTGTCATATACCGGTTATTTTATTAACGGCTAAAGGAGCCGACGAAAGCAAAATTGAAGCCTATAATTTAGGCGCCGAAGCTTATGTGATGAAACCTTTTAATGTGGATGTGTTAAGGGCCCAAATTAAAAGTGTTTTAGAAAACAGAATCATCCTGCAGAAAAAATTGGCAGGCATTGCAACCATTGAGCAGTTGCAGGAAGAAATGCCTGATCAGGATAATGAGTTTTTGGAAAAAGTAATTCATTTGATTCAGCTGAATATGGAAGATGTCGAATTCAATTCGGAAGAATTGGCTAAACTGCTCCATATCAGTTCAAGACAATTGTATCGAAAATTAAAGGGAATATCCGGTAATACTGTGCATGAATTTATTACGAAAGTAAAGATGAATCAGGCCGAAGAATTACTCCTTAATTCTAATTTGAACATTTCTCAGATTGCCTATAAGTTAGGTTTTTCGGAACCGTCTAACTTCTCCAGAACTTTCTCTAAGCATTTTGGCTGTAGTCCTTCACAGTATGGGAAATAGTTTTTCTGTTTGTAAGAATATTTAAATATATTTGAGGGATAAATAAGTTTGAGTTTGTCAGACATAATATACAAGTTACCACCAAGCTAAAAAAAACGTGAGCATAAGCTATAAAGAAATATTAAACCTCAAAAACCTTAATGATTTTAAAGCTGATGATGTTACTAATTTATTAGCAATAATTTTCGAAACCGGACGAGAAAATAAGAGTAAAAAGGATATCATTTTTGGTCTAAATCTTTCGGAAAAACAAAACTTGGAAAATTTCTCTGATGAGAATAAAATGATTTTTCATTTTAATGTTGCAAATGGTTGGTCATATTTACAACAATTAAATGAAAATATTAGATCTGATGAATTTTGGGATTTTAACTTAGAAGAATCTGAAAAGCAAGTGATCCATTTAAGATTAGCACTTTCATTTTCAGGAAAAAGCGTAAACAATTACAAAAAATGTGAAATTTTAACCAATTTAGGAATTATTTTTAACCATTTAGGTAGATTTTCAGAAGCTCAATCTTACTGGCAACAAGCAATTAAAATTGACTCATCTTTTTCAATGGCAATTGGAAATATCGGATATAATTTAGTCCACTATTCCAAAATATTGTATGATAATGGACATCAGCTCTTATTTTTAAAATTTGCATATAAATATTTAAATAAAGCTATTGACTCTGATATTTATGAAGAAGCAAAAATAGCCTTTAAAAATACAAGTACATTTTTAGAATCAATTGTTAAAATAGAAGAACTAAAAGATATTCAAAATTTAGAAAATTTTTCTATTGGAAATACTCAAGAAGAACAAGAATACAGAACTTGGTGTTTGAAAAAAAAGCTTTTTTTAAATCCTCTTAATGACATTATAATAGACAATATTGCTGGACACGATTGTTTATTTCTTCCTACTATTACTTTAAAATTTGACAAACCACCAATTTATCAAACAATATTTAATCAAATTAAGCAAGAGTTTGTTTTTGCTAGACATCTCTTATTTGAAGGTCTTACTCATAAAACAACACATTATTCCGATAAAGACAATATCCAACTAGACACATTGGATTATGCTGTTTACTCTCACAGTAGTGAAAAAATCAAAACTACTTTTAGAATATGTTATTCTATTCTAGACAAGATTGGATATTTAATTAACGATTATCTAAACTTAGATTATAAGCCTCACGAAGTTTCATTTAGAAGTATTTGGACTTTGTCAGATAAGAAAACAAAAAAAACAAAAATAAATAATAAAATAATAGAAACCCAAAATTGGGCTTTTAGAGGTTTATATTGGTTAAGTAAAGATCTCTACGAAAAAAACGAAGAGTTTTCGCTTTCAATTGAACCTGAAGCAAAAAAGTTAGCACAAATTAGGAATTTTATTGAGCATAAATCTTTTAAAATTGTAGAATTTGGAGAAACAGGTTTATCCGACAATGAATTAACATATGTAATTACACGAGAAGAATTTGAGAAAAAAACTTTGAAATTAGTTACTTTAATTAGAGCAAGTGTGATTTATCTATCACTTGGAATTAATCTGGAAGAGAAAAAGAAAATAATATTCCAGCCAGCTTTACCAATTGATTTTATTGAATTGAGAGATGAATTCAAACGTTAATAGCCTGGTGGTAACACTTGCTACAAGAGATTTGGGTATTTAGCTTAATTTGAAAATAGTCTTGTATTTGGGAAGTTTAGTCAAATTCGAAATAAGGCTTAATTTAATCCAAAGATTTCTTTAGTAGGACGTTAACAGTAATTATTAAGTCACTCCTGTCAAAGAACATTTTTTTGTTTAAATTTGTACTTATGGGAATAGTTGATAAAAATAGAGAAGATTTGATAAAACTTTGTACAATGTACAATGTGGAAAAAATGTATCTATTTGGTTCGGCTTTGAATGCTAACTTTAATAAGGAAAGCGATATTGACTTTCTAGTAAAATTCAAATCTATCGAGTTGTCAAAGTATTTTGATAATTATATGGATTTTAAAGAAAAATTAGAGGAATTATTTGAACGTGAAGTTGACTTAGTTGAGGAGCAAACTCTAAGAAACCCAATCTTAATCAATTCAATCAATAAATCTAAAGAGCTTATTTATGGATGAAAGAATTCTTAAATGGCTTTTCGATATTAAAATATGTATTGATGAAATTGACAGCTTTTTCAAAGAAGAAGAAAAAGATTTTTTCAAATACAGAAATAACCTGATGCTTAAAAGAGCAGTTGAAAGAAATCTTGAGATCATTGGTGAAGCGGTAAACAGAATTATAACTCGCGATAATTCATTTACTGAAAAAATTAGCAATGCAAAAGCAATCATTGGATTGAGAAATCAAGTTATTCATGCTTATGATAACATTTCTGACGAGAACATTTGGTCAATCCTTATCAATCATCTTCCAAAATTAAAATTTGAAGTGGACAGATTAATTCAGGAGAACTAAAAAAAGTTACTTTTAAGCAGCGGTTTATTGCACAACCTTGGAATATTTTTCTACAAAAAAATAATTATGAGTAAATACAATAATATCAAAACTTTTGATGAGCTAATTGATCTGGAGCACGGAAAAATAGGTACAGAGACCAGAAATAAGTATGAGGAAAACTCACAGCTATTTATTATTAGCGAAATGCTAAAAGAAGCCCGAAAAGAAGCTAATCTTACTCAGGAACAATTAGCAGAAAAAGCAGGGACAAAGAAAAGTTATATTTCAAAGATTGAGAATGCAAAAGGTAATATTCAGCTTTCAACGCTGATTCGAATTTTTGAAATTGGCTTAAACAGAAGAATCGGTTTGACTTTTCTGTAAACAGAAGCGTTAGTTAATAAGTATAATTACTTTAGTAATCTGCCGAATCTGCGTGAAAATAATCTCACGCAGATTCGGCAGATTTTTTTTAATTTAGGTTATATCCATTTTCAGTTGTCAGATTGTGCCATTTCTTGTCAAATACGGTCAAATGTCAGGATATGACAGAAAATGGCAACTATTGATAATTCAAAATATAGAGGGAAATCTACATTTGTAAAAGCTTATGGCGAAGTATAAGTGTTATAATTTCGAATGAATAATTAATAAAAAAGTAATATGAACTTAAAAGGATTAGTAGCAGGAGTGTGTTTGTTATCCTTATCGACAAACGGCATTTTTGCTCAAATAAAGGAATCGGAAAAAGTTAAGTATAATTTCAATTACGGTTGGAAGTTAAATGTGGGCGAGGCAGAAGAAGCTAAGCAGCTCAATTTTGATGATAACAAATGGACTAATGTTAATCTTCCTTATGCCTGGAATCAGGCCGAAGCGTTTAAAGTGGATATCTCGCATTTATCCACCGGAATTGCCTGGTACCGCAAAACGTTTCAATTGCCTAAAGAAGCTGCCGACAAGAAAGTTTTTATTGAGTTCGAAGGAGTGCGACAAATGGGCGAAGTGTATGTGAATGGTACTTTGGTAGGCTTGCACGAAAACGGAGCTATGGCTTTTGGTTTGGATGTGACTTCGTATTTGAAACCGTATCCTCAGGAAAATGTGATTGCCGTAAAAACGGATAATGATTGGCGCTACCATGAAAAAGCAACAGGTTCTACTTTTCAATGGAATGACAAAAATTTTAATGCTAACTACGGAGGGATTCCTAAGAATGTTTTTTTGCATATCAAATCAAAAGTGTACCAAACCTTGCCGTTGTATTCTACTTTAAAAACAACCGGAACTTATGTGTATGCTTCCGATTTTGATATTGCCAATAAAAAAGCGGTTGTTAATGTTTCATCACAGGTTAAGAATGAGACTCCATCAGCAGTAAACGCTCAGTTAAAAGTGAGTGTAGTGGATATGGATGGAAAAGAAGTGGCTTCATTTTTAGGGGATTCTTTTTCGATAGGAGCAAACGAAATGAAAGATCTTAAAGCATCCAAAGCGTTAAATAATCTCAATTTCTGGAGCTGGGGTTATGGATATTTATATACTGTTACCAGTGAATTACTTATTGATAATAAACCGGTTGATGCGGTAGCTGTTCGAACAGGTTTTCGTAAAACAAAGTTTGAAAAGGGAATGGTTTACCTGAACGATCGTGTGCTAATGATGCACGGATATGCACAGCGCACCAGTAACGAATGGCCTTCGGTAGGAATGTCGGTTCCGGCATGGTTGAGTGATTATTCGAATAGTCTGATGGTAAAAAGTAATGGTAATCTGGTACGATGGATGCACATTACGCCTTGGAAACAGGATGTAGAATCCTGTGACCGTGTGGGTTTAATTCAAGCGATGCCGGCTGGAGATTCGGAGAAAGATGTTACAGGACGCAGATGGGAACAACGCACCGAATTGATGCGTGATGCGATAATTTACAACCGTAATAATCCTAGTATTTTGTTCTACGAATCAGGAAACGAAAGTATTTCAGAAGAACATATGCAGGAAATGAAAGCTATAAGAGATCAATATGATCCTTTTGGAGGAAGAGCGATTGGAAGTAGAGAAATGCTTGATAGTAAGGTAGCTGAATATGGAGGAGAAATGCTATACATTAATAAGAGTGCAAAACATCCTTTTTGGGCTACTGAGTACAGCCGTGACGAAGGTTTGCGTAAATATTGGGACGAATTTACACCGCCTTATCATAAAGAAGGAACCGGAGGAACTACACATGAAAATGTAAACGGAACAAAAGTAGTTGATGCCAGTGCTTACAATCACAATCAGGATGCGCATGCTATAGAAAATGCGGTACGTTGGTATGACTATTGGGAAGCGCGTCCGGGAACAGGAGACCGTGTGAGTTCAGGAGGAGTAAACATCATTTTTAGCGATTCGAATACCCATTATCGCGGACAGGAAAATTACCGCCGAAGTGGTGAAGTTGACCCAATGCGTATTCCTAAAGACGGATTCTATACGCATCAGGTAATTTGGGACGGCTGGGTTGATACTGATAAACCGGCAGCTCATATTATTGGTCATTGGAATTACGAAAAAGGAGTAACTAAGGATATTACTGTAATTTCAACTGCCGATGCAGTAGAATTATTTGTTAATGGAAAAAGTCTTGGAAAAGGAAAACAGGATAAAAAGTTTGTGTTTACATTTAAAAACGTGCAATATCAGTCGGGAGCTATTAAAGCTGTTGGTTATAATCAATCTGGAAAAGAAGTTTGCGTGGACGAAATTAAAACAGCTGGAAAGCCTTTTGCGCTAAAATTAAATGCAATTCAAAGACCGGGCGGAATGTTAGCCAATGCTAATGATTTGGCAATTGTAGAGGTTGAAGTTGTGGATAACAAAGGGAATCGTTGTCCTACTGCGATGAACATGATTAATTTTGATGTTCAGGGACAGGGGACTTTCATAGGAGGAATTGCGCAAGGACCTGATAATTATATTGGTTCTAAAAATCTTCCGGTAGAATGTGGAGTGAATAGAATTTTTGTAAAAGCTAGTGATTTAGCCGGGATAATTAAGGTAAAAGCAACTTCTGAGTCACTGAAAACGGCTGAATTAAGTATCAAAACGAATAAAACAGATCTTCAAAAGTTATCATTGGCTATGCCAGCGGATAAGCTGCCATCGTATGTTGAAAAAGGACCTACACCAAGTACGCCTTCATTCAAAAAAACTAGAAATAGTGTTAAGATTTCAGAAGCAAAAACCGATGCTAATCCTGCTGATGCAGCAAAAAGTTTCGACGATAACGAATTGAGCCAATGGACAAATGATGATGGAAGCCCGAAAATTGAATATGTTTTAGAGCGTGAAGCTACTATTAATCAGGTAGTACTAAAATTAGCCGGATGGAGAAGTAAAAAATATCCTATTCGAATTTTTGTAGATGGGAAAAAAGTTTTCGAAGGAGTTACTCCTACCAGTTTGGGTTATGTAACCCTTGATGTTACTCCGGTTAAAGGAAGGAATGTTCAAATAGAATTGATGGGAACTTCAAAAAACAGTAAAGATATCAATCTGGTTGAAATTACCGGAAAAGTGGATGATGCCGGTTTAAAACAATCTAATTCGAAAACGTCACAATTGCCTATTGTTGAAGTGGAATTTTACGAGCCTATTCGTTAATTTGTTTTCACTTTAAACGAACAAAAGAGAAGTTTATATTTTTTTATAAATGGTTTAGTCAATTTTTTGAAAAGTCTATCGAAATTTTTTTTAAATGGAGATAGGCTTTTTTAAATGTCGATATTGAAGTCCTCCGTGTTCAGTTTAAAAATGTAAAATTTAACATTTGTTAAAAAAATATAAATCACATAATTAAAAAAAATAAAATTAACAACAACCAAATAAATATAAAATGAAAACCAAACTTAAATTCATCTTTAGCTTATTGTTATTAGGAAGTATTTGCAATTTACACGCGATTGAACTGCCGAAAGTGATTAGTGACAATATGGTATTGCAACGCGGTAAGAAAGTTGTTATCTGGGGTAACGCCGAGCCTAATGAAAGCATTTCAGTAAGTTTTAAAAAACAAAATAAAAAAACAAAGGCTAATGCCGAAGGCAAATGGTCGCTTTCTTTGGATTCTATGGAAGCGTCTTCGACTCCGGCTGTTATGGAAATTATGGGAGCTAAAGATAAAATTACGCTTCAAAATATATTGGTAGGAGAAGTTTGGCTGGCATCGGGTCAGTCCAATATGGAGTATTCGATGAACAATCATCCCAAATATGCCAAACCTCAAAAAGGAAACCCAAACTATTTGAAGGACGCATTTCGCGCTAAACAGGATCCGCGTTTGAGATTATTGTATGTTAATAAAGATTTGAAATCCAAAACCCTGCCTTCGGATGGCTGGCATATTGCTGACAGCACCGGATTGGTTCCAACATCGGCAGCGGCTTATTTTTTTGCTAAAAGATTAATGAAGGAATTGAATGTTCCTGTGGGAATTATCACTTCGGCCTGGGGAGGGACTCCTATCGAAAATTGGACTCCAATGCAGGCTTATGCTTCTAATTCATTATTTGCCAATAAAATTAGTAACGGGAAACTAGATAATCAGCAAATAGGGATGCGTTTTGAAGCGATGATTCGTCCGATGGCTCCTTATACACTAGGCGGTTTTCTTTGGTATCAGGGTGAAACTAATCTTATTAATGGAGATATAGCTGTTTATACTGATAAACAAAAAGCATTGATAGACAGTTGGAGAGCAGCCTGGCAGGATAACAAACTACCGTTTTACTTTGTGCAGTTGGCTCCATATAATTATTCTCACCGAGAAAAAGACCCGATAAAACATACTTCGGAAACTTTGCCGGAATTTTGGGAAGCACAAACTCAGGTCATGGAACGTGTTGCCAATACAGCTATGGTAGTGACGACCGACTTAGTGGATAATCTCGCCGATATTCATCCTTCTTATAAATGGATTGTCGGAGAACGATTGGCACTTTGGGCATTGGCTAAGCAATATGGCAAGAAAAATGTAGTGTACAGCGGTCCTGTTTTTAAAAAGATGCGTATTGATGGAGATAAAGCTATTTTGGAGTTTGATTCTGTTGGTTCGGGATTGAAAACAACTGCTAATGACGGTTTGTTGACCTGGTTTCAAATAGGTTCAGGAGATGGTTCTTTTGAAAATGCCAAAGCAGTGATTGTCGATAACAAGGTAATAGTTACAAGTAAAAAAATAAAAAAACCGGTCGAAGTACGATTTGCCTGGGATGAAGCTGCGATGCCTAATCTTTTTAATAACGAAGGTTTGCCTGCTTTGCCTTTTAGAACCAAAAAATAAAGAATCTATAATCAAAACTGTTGGGTGAAATTATTAAAAACGTCAGTTCGAGTGTTTTTTGTGTAGTGAAACGGAACAAAAAATGTATCGAGAACCGTTTTTAATGAAATTTTTCTTGTTCTCGATACAATCCCGTTGAAAACGGGATCACTCGAACTGACGAAAAATTATCATCAAAAACTAATTTCACCCAACGGGTTAATCAAAAAATATAATTATAAATTTTACCATGAAACATTTAAAAAAAAGTTTTTTATCATTGCTGGCTATCAGCTTATTTTTCAATGCCAATGCTCAAAAAAAGCAAACAGCATTAGAATTTAATTTCGGAGAGAAAGTTAAAAGCAATTCAGGAACAGCAATCAATAAAGCAGTTGAATACAGCGATGCTTTAGGTTATGGATTCGATTTTCAATCAGATAAAAATCTAACATTTGATAAGAAATCTATTTCGGCTCAGAGTCCATTTTATTTTTCGGTAAAATTGCCTGAAGGAAATTACAGTGTTGAAGTTGTTTTAGGAGGTGATTCCAAGGCAGTAACTACAGTAAATGCAGAATCCAGACGATTGATGCTGCGTGAAATAAAAACAGTCGAAAAAGAATCAAAAACAGAGCGTTTTATTGTAAATGTGAGAACGGGAGAATTTGATGGAAACAAAAAAATAGGTTTAAAACCTACCGAAATCAGCGGTTTGAACTGGGATAATAAATTGACTCTGGAGTTTTTAGGAACACCTAATGTTCAAAGTATTAAAATTACTCCGGTTTCAAAAATTAAAACACTTTTTATAGCAGGAGATTCAACTGTTACCGATCAGGGTTCGGAGCCTTGGGGATCATGGGGGCAGTTTTTTCCAAATTATTTAACTACTGATGTGTCAGTTGCTAATTATGCCTGTTCCGGTTTGGCTTTGAGTTCTTTTAAATCCGGAAAACGTTTGGATAAAATTTTACATTTAATGCAACCGGGCGATTATCTTTTTATTGAATTTGGTCATAATGACGAAAAAGCCAAAGGCGAAGGAAAAGGTGCTTGGGGACAATATACTGCTTTGTTAAAAGAATTTGTAAGCAGAACAAGAGAAAAAGGAGGGATTCCGGTATTGATAACCCCTACGCAAAGACGCCGCTTTAATGCTGACGGAACTTTAGAACCTACTCATGGTGAATTTCCTGATGCAATGCGTAAAGTCGCTGCCGAAATGAAAGTACCTTTGATAGATGTTACTAATATGACAACAGCCATGTATGAAAGTTGGGGTGACGAACTTTCGAAAAAAGCTTTCGTATTTTATCCAGCCAATACGTTTCCGAATCAGGAAAAAGCCTTAGCTGATAATACCCATTTTTGTAGTTTTGGTGCTAATGAAGTAGCGAAATGTGTGGTGCAGGGAATCAGGGATTTGAATTTTGATATTGCTAAAAATATAAAAATTACGGTAGCAAATTACGATCCTAAGAAACCATCTCAGCCAAGTGAATGGACTGTGCCGGCTAGTGTAAGAATTGAAACAACTAAGCCGGATGGGAATTAAAATTGGGATATAATTTTTTTCCAATATTAAAAGAAAGAGCTTTCCTTGGGAGGGCTCTTTTTGTTTTTAGAATTGTTTTATTTAAGGTTAAAGTATCTGAGATAATCAACTCTTTAACATCGTTTTTCGGTATTGAGACGGAACATATCCCAGGCTTTTTTTGAATGTTTTATTGAAATGAGAAATGGACTCAAAGCCACACTGACTACTAATATCGGAAATGCTGATGTCTTCCATAATCAATAGTTTGCAGGCATAACCAATTCGCATATCCAATATATAGTTTTTAAAAGACTTGCCTGTTTTGCTTTTAAAATAGCGACAAAAAGCAGCTGCATTCATCGCTGCAAAAGAGGCGATTTCTTCAAGACTGATATGACGGGTGTAGTTTTTATTCAAATAAGATATTATTTTATCAATTCTTGCCGTATCGTAAATGGTTTCATTGATAAAATCCGAAGTGGAAATAATTTGCCTGTTGTCGGTTTCCGACATTTCTTTCAGCAATTCCAAAAAAAGCAGCAGTTGGTTCAAACCGTTTTCCAAAGGCAGTTTTGCTAATAAATCCTGCAATTTTGGCGACTGGGCTGAAGAAAAGTAAATCCCTCTGACAGAATCCTGCAATAATTTTTTGATTTTGATAAAATGCGGATAATGATTGATTGCATAATACATAAAATCTTTTTCAAATTGAATGATGGTACCCTTCACTCTTAAATTGGTATTTCCGGAATGGTAAGCATCATCACTTTTCATAAAATGAGGTAAATTAGAGCCAATAAGTAATATATCGCCGGCATCAAATTGAGCAATGTTGTTACCCAGAAACCGGGTTCCTGTACCTTGCTGTATGTAAATTATCTCGTATTCGGAATGAAAATGTAAGGGATAAGAAAAATGGGCATAATCAAAAAAACGTGCTTTTAAAGGAGAAGACTCTGAAATAGGAAGCCGTTCGTTCATAATAGTTTTCATAGGCGACATTCTTTAATTTGCAAAAATAGCATCATTGTATGCAAATTTAGGAAATAAAATTGGCTTTGCTTCTCTTTAAATTTGTATCTCTATTAATCTAAAAATAAATAAGATATGAATGATACATTTAGTATTAAAGGAAAAGTGGCAATTGTTACAGGCGGTGGCGGAGTACTTGGAGGAAGTATTGCAAAACACTTAATTAGTGCAGGATGTAAAGTTGTTGTACTGGATATCAGAGAAGAAAATGTAAATGATCGTGTAGCCGAATTAAAAGAATTAGGAGGAGAAGCTATTGGTTTTGTTTCGAATGTTTTGGATGTTGAAGAAATGAAAGAAACCAGAGCAAAAATAGTGGCTAACTGGGGAACAATTGATATCCTGATTAATGCAGCGGGAGGAAATATGCCCGGTGCAACATTAACTGAGGAACAAACTGTTTTTGATATGAAAATTAGTGACTTTGAAAAAGTAACCGATTTGAATTTGAACGGAAGTGTGTATCCTTGTATTGTTTTCGGTGAAGTTATGGCAAATCAGGGGAGCGGGAGTATAATTAATGTATCTTCGATGGCAACTTTGTCAGCTATAACAAGAGTTCCTGGTTATTCGGTAGCTAAAAGCGGAATTGATATTTTTACAAAATGGCTGGCAATGGAATTGGGAACTAAATTTGGAGAAAAAGTAAGAGTAAATGCAATTTCTCCGGGATTTTTTGTTGGAGATCAAAACAGAAAAGTCTTGATTAATGAAGATGGTTCTTATACCGAAAGAAGTAAAAAAGTATTGGCAAGAACGCCAATGAAACGTTTTGGTGATATTAATGAATTGAACGGAATTGTTCAGTTTTTATGTTCGGATGCAGCAAGTTTTATAACAGGAACTATTATCCCTATTGATGGAGGTTTTAGTTCTTTTAGCGGAGTTTAAAAAAATAATAAAATGGAATTAAAAAAGACATTAAGATGGTTTGGAGCAAAGGATCCAATTAGTCTGGAACAAATTAAACAAACGGGAGCAACGGGTATTGTTACGGCTTTACATCATATTCCTAATGGCGAAATTTGGTCAGTAGAAGAGATTTTAAAGACCAAAAATAATATCGAATCTTATGGTTTGACATGGGATGTGGTAGAGAGTTTGCCGGTTCATGAAGATATTAAAAAAGGAAAAGCCAGCCGCGAAAGGATTATTGCTAATTATAAAGAAAGCGTCAAAAACTTAGGGAAATGTGGAGTTACAACCATCTGCTATAATTTCATGCCGGTATTGGATTGGGCAAGGACCAATTTGAATTATACCCTTGAAAACGGTACGGTGGCGATGTATTTTGGAGCCGATTTGTTTGCTGCATTTGATATGTTCATTTTAGAAAGACCTAATGCTTCTAACGATTATACCGAAGACCAAATCAAAAAAGCGGAAGCTCTATATCAGACTTTAACCAAAGAAGATGCCAGAGCTCTTGCTTATAATATTATTGTTGCTACCCAGTCTTTTATTGACGGAGCAGTGGGGGAAGATGAAAAAGAGCCTATCAAAATATTTTTAAAATTATTGGCTGAATATGATGGAATTGATAAAGATAAATTAAGAGAAAATTTTGCTTTTTTCTTAAACGAAGTCATTCCTGTTGCTGAAGAATCCGGGGTTAGTTTAGCCGTACATCCTGACGATCCTCCTTTTCCTCTATTAGGATTACCACGTATTATGAGTACAGCCGATGATTTCGAATGGTTGTCAACTGTTTGTCCGTCCTTACATAACGGAATTACTTTTTGTACCGGTTCATTAGGAGCGAGAAAAGACAATAATCTGTATGAAATTTTCAAAAAATATGCTGAGCGTGTGCATTTTCTGCATTTAAGAAGTACTAAAATATTAGACAATGGCGATTTTTATGAAACAGAGCATTTAGATCCAACGGTGGATTTACCGGGAGTAATGAAAGCTATTGTCAAAGAGCAAATTAGAAGAAAGTCTGAAGGAAGAACCGATTATAATTTACCTATCCGTCCGGATCACGGACATAAAATGTTAGACGATTTTAACAGAGCAGGAAATCCAGGTTATCCATTAATTGGAAGATTAAAAGGTTTGGCTGAATTGGCAGGACTTGAAATGGGAATTCGTTATTCAATTCAGAATTAAAGAATGAAAAATAACAACGAGAGCAGTTGTTCTAAGTGTCTTTATTGAATCAACTAAAAATAAAAATTTACGCTACTTAACCATGTTTTGCATCAAAATTTTAAGGTGCAAAACATTGATTATAAATGTATTTTATATACTGTCTTATTTTGATAAGCATTGGCAATATATGATAATACCCAAATTAAGGCTTAAGTTAATTTTGAAAAAAATATAGACTTGGGACTACTTCTTTCGTTTATTTTTTTAAAATCAAAATCTAATTTATTGAACTTTTTCTAATTAAAAATGAAATTAAAAATCACAACTAATCCGCTTTGGAAGAATGTGCAGTTAAAATACACAGTGTTTACTATTTTGAGTATTGTATTATTACTGTATTCAAGTAGTAGTTATTCTCAAAAAAAGTTGGAGGATAATTCAAGAAAAGTATTGTTTGATAACGACTGGCATTTTTATAAAGGAAGTGTAAAAAATGCACAAGATCCATTGTATGATGACAGCGCATGGAGAGTTTTGGATTTACCGCATGACTGGAGTATTGAACCTTTGCCAAATCAAAAGAAAGACTCGGTTGTAGGTCCTTTCAGCAGGGCAAGTGTGGGCGGATTTGCCACAGGACAAACCGTTGGAGGCGAAGGATGGTACCGTAAAACATTCACCATTTCAGCTGAAAACAAAGCAGAGCGACACGAATTGTATTTTGAAGGCGTGTACAATCAGGCTGAGGTTTGGGTAAATGGCCGTAAAGCCTATTACAATGTCTATGGGTATTCTTCTTTCCGATTTGATATTAGTCAATATTGTAATCCCGTGGGGCAGGAAAATGTAATTGCGGTCAAAGTTCTTAACGAAGGTAAAAATTCCCGTTGGTATTCGGGTTCCGGAATTTATCGTCACGTCTGGATGTTACATACTGCAAAAAACTATCTGGATGATTGGGGAACTTTTATAACCACGAAAAAGGTTGAAAATGGGCAAGCTGAAATTGATTTGTCAGCTACAGTAGTAGTAGGAAATGGAAAAAATGAAGATTTGACCCTAGTAACTGAGTGGATTTCTCCCAAGGGGAAAAGTGTTGTAAAAGCATCTCAAAAAGTCAGTATAAATGGTACTGAAAATAAAGTAGTTCCTTTTACTATAAATGTGAAGAACCCTTCTTTGTGGTCAACCAATAATCCTAATTTATATAATGTTCAAATTTCCCTTTGGAAAGGAAAAACAAAAGTGGATGAATTGAAGGTGCCATTTGGAATCCGAACGTTGGATTTTTCTGTTACGGAAGGATTTAAACTTAACGGTGTGAAAACTTTATTAAAAGGAGGCTGCGTGCATCATGATAACGGACTTTTAGGTTCGGCGTCTTTTGACAGAGCAGAAGAACGCAAAGTGGAATTGTTGAAAAAGAATGGATTTAATGCGATAAGAACCTCCCACAATCCAATGTCTGAAAGTTTTTTAAATGCCTGCGACCGATTAGGGATGTTGGTCATCAATGAGGCATTTGATCAGTGGAACGGAAAGAAAAACCCAGATGATTATCACCTTTATTTTAAAGAATGGAGTGCCAAAGATATTCGCAATTTTATAATCAGAGACAGAAATCATCCTTCTGTTATTATGTGGAGTCTTGGAAATGAGATTCCAGAAAGAATTACGGATAAAGGAAGTGAAACCGCATTGTATTTGAAAAATGAAATTCTGAAATACGATACCACACGTCCTATCACGGCAGGGGTCAATAAATATTGGGATAAGGAACGAAAAAATATGCTTTCGTTAGAGAATGCATTGAAGCACTTAGATGTGTCGGGTTATAATTATATGTGGCGTTTTTTCGAAGAAGAACACGTTAAAAATCCTGGAAGAGTGATGTACAGCAGCGAAAGTGTCGCTACCGAAGCTTCTGAAAATTGGGATAAAGTAGAAAAATTGCCTTATGTAATTGGCGATTTTGTTTGGACTGCTATGGATTATTTGGGAGAATCAGGTTTGGGAAATTCATTTGAAGTGGATCCGCAGGAAAATGTGCATCAGTTTATGGGATGGCCTTGGTACAATGGCTGGTGTGGCGATATTGATTTAATTGGAGTAAAGAAACCACAATCGTATTACAGGGATATACTTTGGAGAGAAAAAAACATTAGTATGGCAGTAGAATTGCCGGTTGCAGAAGGTAAGATAAAAAAGGTAAGTTTTTGGGGTTGGCCTGAAGAATCCTTGTCCTGGACTTTTCCAAATATGGAAAACAAAGAGTTGAATGTTAACGTTTATTCTCGCGCCGAAAAAGTAAGGTTGTATCTAAACAATCAATTGATTGCAGAAAAGGAAACGAATAGCCAATATAAATCCAGTTTTAAAGTGCCATATAAAGCAGGTATTCTTAAGGCTGTAGAAGTTGATAAAAATAAAGAAGGAGCCAGTGCCATTTTGCAAACAATTGGTAATCCTGTAGCAATAAAATTAACAGCTGATTACAAAACTCTAAAAGCCGACGGTCAGGATCTTTCCTATGTTTTGATTGAACTGATTGATAAAAACGGAAATGTAGTTCTTGATTCAAATCAGAAAATAAAAATCAGTTGTGAAGGTTCGGGAAAAGTTATTGGTTCAGGAAATGGGGCGCCAACCGATATGGCCAGTTTTGGTTCGCTTGAACCGTCTCTTTTCAAAGGTAGGGCGATGGTGATTGTCAGAGCTGGAAAAGTGTCTGGTAAAACAGAATTAACCGTTTTGTCAGACGGAATGCAATCGGCTTCAATCACAATAAATTCAAAATGATTATGAAATATTTAGTTTCAATTTTAGGTTTGTTATTTTTTAGTCAAACTGTTTTTTCAAAAACGGAATCACTTCCAACTTTTGAAATATATTCCAAGAAACATCAAGCTGTAATTTTATATGATAAAGATGGCTCTCCACTTGATTCTATTACTGCCCATTTATTAGCAGAGGATATTTACAAAGTAACCCATTATAAACCTAAAGTGATTACCAATAGTAAGAATGCTGAAGGGAATGTTATTGTTATAGGAAGTATCATTTCTAAGCTGATGAATCCATTTATTGATAAAAAGTTGATAAAAGGAAATTTTTCAAATCAATGGGAAAGTTACCTTTATAAAACGATTCTTAATCCTAACAAAAAGATTAATAAAGCCTTTGTTATTGCTGGTACAAATCCGCGAGGAACAGCTTATGGGGTTTTTGAATTATCCAAAAAAATTGGGGTGTCTCCCTGGTATTGGTGGGCCGATGTAGCTGTTAAAGAGCAAAATGAGTTGGTACTGAAGCAAAATGATTTCCAGTCTAAAGAACCTTCGGTTAAGTATCGAGGAATCTTTTTAAACGACGAAGATTGGGGATTACAGCCTTGGGCGGCTAAAACATTTGAACCGGAAACAAAGGATATTGGTCCTAAAACCTATGCTAAAATTTTCGAATTGTTATTGCGCTTAAAAGCCAATACCATTTGGCCGGCGATGCATGAAAGTACCAAAGCTTTTTTTCATTATCCAGGCAATGCCAAGATGGCAACTTTGTACAATATTGTTTTAGGCACTTCGCATGCTGAACCGATGTTGCGCAATAACGTTGACGAATGGAATGAGAAAGAATTCGGCAGATTCAATTACAAAACAAATAGTGATAAGGTTTTCAAATATTGGGAAAATCGTGTAAAAGAAGCCAAAAAAATAGACGGAATTTATACTATTGGGATGCGTGGCGTGCATGATAGCGGAATGGAAGGCGTAAAGAACAACGACGAAGCAGTTGAATTGTTAAACAAAGTCATTAAAGACCAAAGAAATTTGCTGCAAACTAATATAAATCCTGATGTGACGAAAATTCCGCAGGTATTTACCGTTTACAAAGAAGTATTGGATTTGTACAAAAACGGATTGGTAGTGCCGGAAGATATTACGTTGGTTTGGACTGATGATAATTACGGATACATCAGATCTTTGAGCAATGCCGAAGAGCAAAAACGTTTCGGAGGTTCAGGAGTGTATTATCATGTTTCTTATTGGGGAAGACCGCATGATTATTTATGGCTGGATACGACCAATCCTTTTTTACTTAGAGAAGAAATGATGAAAGCGTACAATTTAAAAAATAATAGAATTTGGATTTTGAATGTAGGTGATATTAAACCGGCCGAATATAATACACAATTATTTTTAGATATGGCTTATGATGCCACTCTATTTCAGCAATCAGAATCGATAATAGCTCACCAACAGCAATTTTATGGGGAAATTTTTGGTAACCAATACGCAGAAAGCATTGCCAATATTCAGACAGATTATTACCAATTAGCATTTGAGCGTAAACCTGAATTCATGGGTTGGAGTCAGACCGAACCTACAACGGGAATTTTTAATACAGCCTATAATGCTTTGGGACAGGGAGATGAGATTAAGAAACGACTTGATGCGTATGAAAGTATGGTAAAACAAGTAGAAGCCATAGAAACACAATTGCCGGAAAATTTAAAAAGTGCTTATACCCAATTGATAAGTTATCCGGTTAAGGCTTCGGCAAATATGAATAAAAAGTTTCTTTACAGAGACAAAGCGTTGGTTTATGCAGCTCAAGGGAGAAAAAGTGCTTTTAAATATAAAGAAATGGCTAATGAGGCCTATAATAATATCGTAAGTCTGACAGAAAATTATAATCAGTTATCTAATGGAAAATGGAAAGGTTTTATGAATATGAAGCCTCGAAAACTTCCTGTATTTGACAATCCTGAAATCAATTTAACTGTGGTTTCTTCTAAAGAGACACTTGGAATTTCGGTGGAAGATACTTTAAAAGTTAATGGAATTGATAAATTACCAACGTTTTATGTTAATGATTCAGAATCACATTTTATAGATGTTTACTTTCCGGAAACTCAAAATGCCTCGTTGAAGTGGAAGTTTAAGACATTGCCCAATTGGATTCAAGTAAGCTCCACGTCAGGTCATTTTTTTCCTGATGATTCTGTGCTGTTGGAAGAAAGAATATCACTTTCAGTTGATTGGAGCAAATGGGAAAAAGAAGGAAAACCTACTTCGGATTATTTAGTAATTCAGAGCGACGGTTTTGAGAAAAAGATTTTAGTAAATGTTTCCGATAGTTATACTAATGTTCCTAAAAATGCAATAGTAGAAAAAAACGGTATGGCGGTATTTTATGCTAATAGTTATGTAAATATTAAAGCCAATGGGGATTTAAAATGGGAAACTTTAAAAGGATTGGGACATTCGAAAGCAACGATGCAAGCTTTGCCTTTAAATAGTTTACCTAATACAGACTATGAAAAGACGGCTGTATTAGAATATGAATTATTTACTGAGACAGTTACTAACGAAGCCGAATTAAATTTGGTAGCAATTCCCACACATCCTCTGGATGTAGATGGAAAGGTTAGAATTGGTGTACAGTGGAATGATGAGCCCGTTAAAATTTTGGATTTTAAAACTGAAGGGAGAAGTAAAACTTGGAAAGAAAATGTGTTTACGAATAAAGCAATAAACAAAATAAAAGTTGCCGTTAAAAACCGAGGCAAGCAAAAATTAAAAATCTATATGCTAGATCCCGGAGTGTTGTTGGATTATTTTGTTTTAAATACAAATAAAGGATCTTTGCCTTATCATTTAGGAACAGAAACCAGAATAGGAAATGAATAGATATAAACCCGCGGTGAAAATAAATAATTAGGTATAAAATAAAACGAAGGAGCTTTCCATAAGGAGGCTCTTTCGTTTTTTTTATCGATGTCTTATTTTGATAAGCATTGGCAGTAAGTGATAATACAAGATTTTATAGTAAAATTAATTTTGACATCAATATAATTTTGAATAACATAAATTAACCAAAAAATGAAAAAATTATTTATTGTAGCCATATTGGCTTTAGGATTGAACGGGTTTGCTCAGGAAGTATCAGCTTGGTCAACAAAAAAAGTAGAGAAAATGACAACGGAATTGTCTTTAACCGCCGAGCAACAAAAATTAATGTTGCCTTTATTTGAAGAACAAAAAAAAATATATGATGATATCAAGGCTAATCCAGATACGAAGGATGATAACAGAGCAAAAATCAGAGAGATTGTAAAACAAATTAATGCAATTTTAACTCCTGAGCAATTAGCCCGTCAAAAAGAGTTGAAAGCTAATAAATAAAATGATTTGATAGTTTAATTCCCGTTATTGACTAGCGGGAATTTTATATTATTATGATAATGAATATAAATGTGAAGATGGTTTTTAAGTTAATAAGTTGTCTGTTTTTAAGTATCGGATTTAATGCTTATGCACAAAAAACAGTGAAGGAATTGGATTTGTATTTACTCATAGGTCAGTCGAATATGGCGGGTAGGGGAGCTGTTGATGCACAAAGTCAGGAAACATCAGAAGCCATTTTGATGCTTGATAAAAATAATAATTGGGTAACAGCCAAAGATCCGGTTCATTTTGACAGGGCTTCAGCAGGTGTTGGACCCGCTATCAGTTTTGCTAAAAGCATGCTTGAAGGAAAGAAAAATACCCAAATTGGTCTGATACCTTGTGCTTGGGGAGGTTCTCCAATAAAAGTATGGTCACCGGGAGCGAAGTATTTTGAAAATTTTCCTTATGATGAAGCTATTGCAAGAGCTAAGATTGCTATGCAAAGCGGAGTCTTGAAAGGGATTTTATGGCATCAGGGAGAATCGGATAATGATTCTAAAAAATCAGCGGTTTATTTGTCGAAACTAAAAACTTTAGTAGCTAATTTAAGAAGAGATTTGAATATGCCAGATTTGCCTTTTGTAGCTGGGGAAATTGGATGTTTTAATAAAGCAGATTATATTAATAAAATAGTGAATACGCTTCCGGACGAAGTAGAGAATACGGCAGTAGTTTCTTCGGAGGGTTTGGTCGATAAAGGAGATCAGCTTCATTTTGATAGTCCATCTGCCAGAGAATTGGGAAAACGATATGCTGAAGCAATGAAAAAGTTGCAGGCAAAAATTACAGGAGAAAATAAGTCTAAAACAGATAAACCGAAAAAAGTATCTTCTGCAAAATCAAATCAACCTACTGTAGTGTTAACTTTTGATGATGCTGAAATTTCGCATTACAATAATGTAGCTCCTTTATTAAAAAAGTATGGTTTTGATGCTACTTTTTTTGTTTGCGAATTTCCGCTTAAAAATCCCAATCAAAAAAACGAATACATGACCTGGGGTCAAATACAGGAGCTTCATAAAAAAGGTTTTGAAATAGGAAATCATACCGGACATCATAAAAATGTAACCAAATTAAGTCCGGAAGATATTGATAAAGAAGTTGCTTATGTCGAAGAAAAGTGTGCCGAATTTAATATTCCAAAGCCTATTTCTTTCGCTTATCCCGGAAATCGGTATGATTCTATTTCGCAAGGAATTTTAAAAAAAAGAGGTTATAAATACGCCAGAACAGGCGGAAGTAAATTATACAATTCAGTTACTGATCCCGTATTAGCGATTCCAAGTTATACCGTAATATCTTCTGATAAATATTACGAACGTGTCAAAAAAGCATTGACGGACTTATTGCCCGGAGAAACGATTGTTTTGACTTTTCATGGTGTCCCTGATTTAATTCATCCTGATTATTCGACTACGATTGAAAATTTAAAAGAGATTTTACAGTTAATAAAAGATAAAAAATATAAAGTAGTCGCTATGAAAGATATGTAGTTAAAATTTAGAAAATTGAGTAGAAAACAAAAACACTTGTGAAAAGATTTTGCAAGTGTTTTTTGTTTTTAAAAGGATTGAACTTAATTATTGAAATCCTTTTTTAGTTAGAATGGATATTTGAATTCAATTTAATTTGGACAATTGATGATTTTAAATTGATTACATTAAAAAACAGGCATGAAAAATAATTTTGGCAGGTTTTGATAACTATTGGCAATTATTGATATGTTGATAAGCCCTTGTAATATCTAAGTTTGTTTCATTATTAACCAACCAAAATTATTTATGAATAGAAAATTACTCAAAAACAAGCTTCTATGGGGGTTTGTTATCGTCTTCTTTTTAGGGACTTTTAATGATGCGATAGCTCAGAATTATTCTTGGGTGGGTGCAACTTCTTCTGATTTTTCAACTTTTCAGAATTGGAATCCTGTACCATCAGCTTTTACTACTTCTGATGTGTTTACTATTACTGCTACAGCTAATAATGGCAATCAGGTAACTAATTCAGCTGCTATTAATTGCAGGCAGATTACTTTAGGAAAAGGAGTGACTTTTAATGCAAGCAAAAACATCACAACTCCGAGTGCTGCTACGACTTCTGTTAATGGTACATTAAATATTAATGATGCTACAGTTAATAGTGCAAAATTGTATGTGGGAAATGGCTCAGCTGCTCCTGGAATTATAAATGTTAATGCAGGTGCTAACTTAATTGGAAATAATGTATGGAGATTAGGCCTTGCTTCTGCAGGGACAATTAATATCAACGGAGGTACCTTGACTTTAGGTACAGCAGGAAGTTTAAGTTTGGGATATAGTAGTAGCAGCTCAGGTACTATAAATGTAAATTCAGGAATATTAAATGTCAATTATACTTCTTTTTCATCATTATCTATCAATAGTACCGGTTCTATTACTATTGATGCAGGGAGTATAGTAATTCCGGGCGATCAAACTATAGCGGTTCAGGCGTTTGTTGATGCCAATAAGATAAAAGCATCGGGGACGGCATTAGCAGCAGGAAAACCTATTTCAAGTAAGTATGATTTTGAGTCTAATAAAACAACAGTTATTGCAGGTCAATTTGTAAACAATGCTCCTGTAGCGGTTGCTGATTCGTTTATAGTAGCACTTAATGGAACAGCAACTGTTTTAGACGGAGGAAAAACATCTGTGTTAGCTAATGATACTGATGTAGAGAAAGAAATTTTAAATGCTGTTTTAGTTAGTAGCCCAGTCAATGGAACATTAATTTTAAATTCGAATGGAACTTTTAGTTATACTCATAATGGTTCGAATACAGTAACAGATGTTTTTTCTTACAAAGCCAATGATGAAACATCTGATAGTAATGTAGTAAATGTAAATATTATTATATCTCATATTCCAATTCCAAATGGGTTAAGTTACACTACGCCTAATACTTTTACAAAAGGTATATTTAAAGCATTGAATCCGACAGTAAGCGGAGGAGCAGTTGCTTCCTACAGCGTTAGTCCAAATTTACCAGCAGGTATAAGTTTGAATACTAAAACAGGAATTATTAGCGGAACTCCAAGAAGTGTTTCGGCTGAAAATGAATATACAATTACTGCCACTAATATAGCAGGCAGTTCTACTGCTAAAATAACTATTGCTGTAAATGATTATCCGGGAGGTTCAATGCCACGACCAATGGAATTTCTGGATAGAGGTTTAGTGGCTTTGGGAATTAAGAATGGCGTTTTTCTTTCCTGGAGAATGTTGGGTACCGATAATCCGGATGTTAGTTTTAACTTATACAAAAATGGAAATAAACTTAATTCCACACCAATATCAACTTCAACCAATTATGTTGATAATGCAGGATTAGCTTCTGATGTGTATAAAGTAGAGGCAATTTCGTCATCAGGAAATCAAACTTCTCCCGAAGTTACGGTATGGCCTTATGCACCTTCTATTGACCCCGGAAGACCAAATTTAGCAAGATTAGAAATTCCTATACCCGCAGCTCCGGGCCCGGATTATTTTGCTGGAGATATGTCTGTTGGAGATTTAGATGGCGATGGTCAGTATGAGTTGATTTTTGAATGGGAACCTACTGGAAATCCTGAGAATGCTTATTTAGAAGCTATTGATTTAAAAGGGAATAGTTTATGGAGAATAAGTTGTGGCTCTAATACTACTTATAATGGTATTGCTTTTATGGTTTATGATTTAGATGGCGATGGAAAATCTGAAGTAACTTGTGTTACCGCACCGGGAACAAAAGATGGTTTAGGTAATTACTTAAGTACAGGTCCAGCAGCAACTGATGATGATGCTATGATTATACCTAGAATTTCAGGACATTTAATGGAAGATCCTTCATATGTGACTGTTTTTAATGGTCAAACAGGAGCCGAAATGGCAACAGTCAATTATCCTATTCCTATAGGACCAAGAGAAGACCACGAAGCGACTTGGGAAGATAATTACGGTAAAAGAGCACAATCTATAAAGTCAGCAGTTTTATACGATAAAGATAAAGGTCCGTTAGTGGTGTTCTGTCGCGGAATATATTCCAGAATTGCTATGGGAGCCTATACTTGGGATGGCAATAATTTAAAACAAGAATGGGAGTTCGATAGTGATAAATTAGCTGAACCTGAGAGAACTTTATATAGAGGAGAAGGAAATCATGGTGTTACTGTTGCAGATGTTGATGGTGACGGATCGGATGAATTGATGTATGGTGCTTGCGCAATTGATAATGATGGTAAAGGTTTGTATGCTACCGGAAGAGGTCATGGTGATGCACATGCTCTAGGCGATTTAGACCCGAGCAGACCCGGTATGGAATATTTTCAACCTCATGAAAATGCTACTTACGGAGTATCATTTCGTGATGCGGCAACTGGAGAAATTATTTGGGAAATTTTAAGTCCTGCAGATGTAGGTAGAGCATGGGCAGCAGACATTACAGCCGATAATCCGGGTTTTGAAATATCTGTCGTGGGTGATTATATTGATAATGGCAAAGACGATCAAAGTTCCGTATTTGATGTAAAAGGAAATCCTTTAACTTATAATTATAATTCTTATTACCAGCCGGTTTATTTTGATGGTGATATTCAACGCGAATTAAGAAACAATACAGGAATTGATGATGTTAATAATGGAGGCAGACTTTTAACAGCTTGGTATTATGGTGCAAGTACAATTCACTCCACTAAACAGGACGCTAATTTAGTAGCTGATATTTTAGGAGACTGGAGAGAAGAATTAGTTTTTGTAAAATCTGATAATAGTGCCTTTGTTCTTTTTTCATCTTGGATTCCTACAGATCATAAAGTATATACTTTAATGCATGATCCAGCTTACAGAATGCAGGTAGCTACCCAAAATATAGGCTACAATCAGCCGGCCAATTTAAGTTATTATTTGCCAAATGGTTCTCCTAAACCGGACATTAGAGTTATAGATAATACGCCTCCTGTAGTCTTGGCTGTAAACAGACCAACAACAGCTAACGCAATCACAAATGCAACCACTGTTACTTATGATGTAGCATTTTCTAAAAATGTAACAGGAGTAGATAGTAATGTTTTTACGCTTACTGCAACAGGGAATACAGCAGGAACAATAAGTTCTGTTGTTTCGGAGAGTCCGACTTCTTATAAAGTAACTGTGAGCGATATTAGCGGAGACGGAACATTACGTCTGGATGTAAACGATAGTGCAACTTCTATTCTTGACGAATCTAATAACAATCTGCAAAGCGGATTTACTTCTGGCGAAATCTATACTTTTGATTTCACCAGTCCAACTATCATTGCTCCGGCCGATATTACGGTTGGCTCTGACAATGGAAGTTGTGAAGCAACAAATGTTGTTTTAGGCAATCCTGAAACCAGTGATGTTAACAATGTAGCAACTCCTGTTAATGATGCCCCAAATACATTCCCGGTAGGAACTACAATAGTAAGCTGGACAGTAAAAGATGGCGTAGGAAACAGTAGTACAACAACTCAAAAAGTAATCGTTCAGGATACTCAAAAACCTTTGGTTTCTGAAATACCAACTATTACAGTATGTTATGAGGATAATGATTTTTATTCGATTCCTACATTAACTGCAACAGATAATTGTGGTATTGATTCTATAAGTTATGTTATAACCGGTGCAACTTCCAGAAGTGGTAATAATAATGATGCCAGTGGAAACTTCAATGTTGGTGTTTCTACTATAACATGGATCGCAACTGATATTCATAATAACCAAACCATCAACACCACTACCG
The DNA here is from genome assembly GCF_014639535.1 of Flavobacterium palustre. GTDB lineage: Bacteria > Bacteroidota > Bacteroidia > Flavobacteriales > Flavobacteriaceae > Flavobacterium > Flavobacterium palustre. Next base: position 1,207,056 of record NZ_BMGA01000001.1, read on the forward strand.
TTACGGTCAATGCTCCTTTAGCATTAAATATCCCTGATGTATATGCAATGAACCCAAGTATTGACTTGGTTAATACACTATATCATGGTTATGGACCAACATCTCTTTCTTTGAATGCAATAGCTCAAG
>NZ_BMGA01000002.1 GCF_014639535.1 Flavobacterium palustre
AATGAAGTGACTCGTGCTACAGCTGCCGAAGCTGCCATTGCTGATGATTTGGCAACAGAAACTTCTGCAAGAACTACAGCAGACGCTACTTTGACTACTAATTTATCAAATGAAGTTACCCGTGCTACAGCTGCTGAAGCTGCCATTGCTGCAGACTTAGCTATAGAAACTTCAGCAAGAACTACAGCTGATGGAACTCTGACTACTAATTTATCAAATGAAGTGACTCGTGCTACAGCTGCTGAAGCTGCCATTGCTGCGGACTTAGCTACAGAAACTTCTGCAAGAACTACTACTGATGTTACTTTACAAACAAATATTGATGCTGTTCAGGCTGATGTAGATGCGAATGAAACTGCTGTTACTACTGCTTTGAATTTAAAAGCACCATTGATATCACCAGCTTTAACAGGAACACCAACAGCGCCAACTGCAACTGCAGGTACTAATTCGACTCAAATTGCTACTACAGCATTTGTTACAACTGCAATTACTAATGCTAGTACACCAGATGCTACTACAACAGAAAAAGGAAAAATCCAATTGAGTGGTGATTTAACAGGAACAGCTGCTTCACCTGTAGTTGCAAATGATGCAATCACATCTGCTAAAATAGTAGATGGTACAATTTCAAACACAGATATTAGTTCAACGGCAGCAATCACTTATAGTAAATTAAGTTTGGCAAGTTCGATAGTAAATTCAGATCTTTCAGCGAATAGTATAACCACTTCAAAAGTTGCTGATGGAACGGTAACCACATCAAAAATAGCTGATGGTGTAATTACAACCGTTAAAATTTTTGATGCTGCTGTTACTACAGCAAAAATAGCTGATGGTACAATTTCCAATGCCGATATTAGTTCAACAGCAGCAATTGCTTATAGTAAATTGAGTTTGGAAAATTCTATTACAGCTTCTGATTTGGCAGATAATAGTGTTGTTACATCAAAAGTTGCTGACGGAACGGTAACCACATCAAAAATAGCTGATGGTGCAATTACAACCGTTAAAATTTTTGATGATGCTGTTACTACAGCCAAAATAGCTGATGGTACAATTTCCAATGCCGATATTAGTTCAATAGCAGCAATTGCTTATAGTAAATTGAGTTTAGAAAATTCTATTACAGCTTCTGATTTGGCAGATAATAGTGTTGTTACATCAAAAGTTGCTGACGGAACGGTAACCACATCAAAAATAGCTGATGGTGCAATTACAACCGTTAAAATTTTTGATGACGCTGTTACTACAGCCAAAATAGCAGATGGTACAATTTCCAACACAGATATTAGTTCAGTTGCTGCAATAGATTTTTCTAAATTAAATGTTTCAAAATCGGATATCGTAAGTTTAGGTATTCCAAGTGAAGATACTGATACCACTTACAGCGCAGGTTCAGGACTTCAATTGAGTGGGACAACTTTTTCTATTGGATCAAATGTTGTAACAGCTAACTATTCCGGAGTTATAACTACTACTGGATTTGTGAAATCAGGTGGTACATCTTCACAATTTTTGAAAGCAGATGGGTCTGTTGATTCAGCTTCTTATGCAACTTTAGCTTCTCCGGCTTTAACTGGAACACCAACTGCACCAACTGCACCAGCAGGGACAAATACGACTCAAGTTGCTACTACATCATTTGTAACTAATGCTGTAGTTGATGCAACAACAGGTAGTTTTGTTGATTTAACTACTTCACAAACTATTGCAGGGACAAAAACATTTAGTTCTGATTTAACTATTAATGCTACAAAATTTGGTAGAGGAGCTGGTAGTGATTCAAGTAGCAGGAATATTGCAATAGGGAATTTTTCTTTATCTTCAAATTCTACAGGATCATGGAATACAGCAATTGGGACTTATGCTTTGCAAAAAAATACAGGAGCTTCAGCAAATACTGCTATTGGAAATGAAGCAATAAGTGAATCTGCTCCTGGCTCAAATAATACAGGTGTTGGAAGTCGTGCTTTGATGTATACCTCTGGTGCGGGTAATACCTCTGTAGGTACAAATGCCTTAATTAATAGTGCTGCGGGAAATAATAATACGGCGATTGGATTAAATGCATTCTCAACAAATACAACAGGATCAAATAATACAGCCATAGGGGCATCTACAGTTGTTTCATCAACTGGACTAACTAATGCGACTGCAATTGGATATGGGGCTACGGTAGCGAATGATAATACTATTCAATTGGGAAATGTATCAATAACTGATGTCAAAACTAGCGGTGCTATAACTGCTTCTGGTTACAAAATTCCGAGCGGAACTGCATCTCAATTTTTAATGGCAGATGGAAGTGTTTCAACAGGAGGTTCGGGTACTACTGTTACTGAAGAGGCAGATGAATTTACTGCAACAGCTGCTCAAACCAGTTTTACATTAACACAAATACCATCTGAAAACAGTAAAGTGAAAATGTATATCAATGGTATAAGAATTAGTAATAATGCTTATAGTTGGACAGGTACAACATTAAATTATGTTCCCGCTAATAATGGGACATATTCATTAACAGCCGGAGATAGAATCCAATTCGATTATTTTCATTAAAAATCGTTTTAGTAATAAAAAAAAGTATGAATGAATCATTATTAAAAGATAGTTTTAGGATGAGTAATTTTTTTAAAATTATAATTAAAATCTTTGTTTTTTATGTTTTAATTATTTTTAAATGTAATGCTCAATCTATACCGCCTGGCTTTGAACTTATAGCTTATGAAGGATTCGACTATCCAAACAATACAGATATAGCTAATCAAAGTGGAGGATCAGGTTGGTTTGGGAATTGGGAGGCGGGTTTTTATGGAAATAGTACAATGATTGTCAATTCTTCGGGACTTTCCTATACGGGCTTAAATATTAAAGGAAATAAACTTCAATGGGGAGGATATGGGCAATATCAACCACATTCAGTTAGAAGAGCTATTAAAAACCCCAATAGTGGTATAGTATACTTGCAATTTATTTCTGATTTTAATTCTTCGGGCGGAGGAACAGATAGATTAGACCTTAATTCAGGAGGAACTACCATAGCTTCTTTTGGTGGGAATAATGCACAACAAAAAATGAGTATTTTGGCAGGAGGACAAATAATTAATTCTAGTTATTCTGTTTTTGATCTTAGTTTAGTAATTATTCAAATTGATTATAATAACAACACGACTAAAATGTGGGTTAATCCCGTTTTATCAACTTTTGATTATTCGAATCCTGGGAATCCTGCTGCTATTTATAATAGTTCAATTCCTTTTGATACTATTGCTTTGACATTTAGATCAGGTGGTCAAATTGATGAAATTTCAGTTTTTAAGAAAAAAACTTTTATTACGGGTAATGGAAATATTACAGATATGGCTACCGCTCATTTAACTAAATATGGAGCTCTTTCAACAAGTGAAAGAAATGGAAGTATTAATTCCAATGGAAAGATTTCTACAACTATTCCAGACGCTCCAATTATAGGAACAGCTATAGCAACCAGCTCTCAAACTTCAGTTTCTTTTACCGCCCCCATTTCAGATGGAGACTCTCCGATTACTTTATATACAGCAGTAGCGTCTCCCGGAGGGAATACAGGAACTTTAGCACAGGCTGGAAGTGGTACTATCATTGTACCAAATTTGATTAATGGAAAAGCTTATACTTTTACTATTTCTGCAACTAATGCTGTTGGAACAAGTGTATCAAGTGGAGTGTCTAATTCAGTAATAAATATTACTCCTCCTGTTTCGAGAACACTATCCTTTGAATTTGGTGGGAGTAATTTTCCACAGACTGTAAACAGTTCAACTTGGAGTACTTCTGGTTCAGCATACAGTTATAATACTAGTTGGCCAGTAAATTCGGGCAATAATGCCTGGGCAGTTGATTTAAGTGATTATAGTAATACTATAGAATTAATAAACACTGACAACTTTAACGCTAAAAGTATTTGGATTGCAACTACAGATATGACTTCAATTAGTCAAATTACTTTTAAAGGATATGATGCAAATGATATGCTTATAGGTACTGTCATAGCAAACATTTCTCCTAATAATTACTATAATTATGAGCAAGTGATAATTAATATTGAAGGGATTCGTAAGTTAGAAATATCTTCAAATGCAAGCAATTCTATGGATGATACTGTGTATTTTGATGATTTAATTTTTGAGCAATAATAAAGATAATCTTATCATCTTTATTATAAGTTTTGACACTATTATCCTGTTGAAGTTAATGAAATTGAATTGATAGACAGTGGATAAAAGTTTAAAGGAAAATCTCTTTAAAAGATTGACTAGTCCTAAATAGTCGATACAGATTATTTAGGACTAGTCAATATAATTTACAAATCACCCCTCCTTAACAATCTCCCTAACCGCCTGCTCATAATTTCGGATACTTTTCGCTTTTTTTATCTTTTTATGCACTTTATGTGGATTAGAAAAAATCACCGAAAAATACTCCCATAGATGGTGCATTTTCAACAAAATATGGGTAGCTCCCGATAAGGATTCGCTATAACCGTCGTACAAAGTATCATGAAAATCGCTGAATAATTCCATTTTATTGGATGGATATTCGGCGTTATTGTTTTTAATCATAGTGGGTAAGAATGGATCGGCAATTAAACCACGGCCTATCATCCAATGGTCTATGGTTGGGAATCGTTCCTGCATTTTGTGGAATTGGGTTACCGAAGTAATATCGCCATTGTAATACAATTTCAATTTAGTGTTATCCACACATTGTTGGAAACCGTCTAAGTTCACGCCGCCATTGTACAATTGTTTTCCAATGCGGGCATGAATCGCCACATTTTTGATAGGATATTTTTCCAAAAGTGGCAATACATCCAGAATTTCGTTGGCATTATCATAACCCAAACGCATTTTCATAGAAACTATAATGTCTGATTCAGTATGAACTCTTTCCAGAATATGATCAATTTTTTGAGTTTGGCAAATCAGTCCCGAACCCATTCCAGACTTCGTTACCATCGGATAAGGACAACCTAGATTCCAATTCAGTTCTTTATAACCTAATTCCTGAACATATTTAGATACAAATAAAAATTCGTCGGCATCATTAGTAATTACCTGTGGGATAACTTCTAATCCTTCGTTATTTTCAGGAAGTAAATCACGTTGATAAGAAGATTTGATAACCAGTTTTCCATTCAAACGAATGTAAGGCGAATAAAAAGTGTCAATTCCACCAAAGTATTTATTCTGGGCATTTCTAAAACGAAAATCAGTAAATCCTTGTAGTGGGGACGAAAGTAGGGTGTAGCTCATGAAAATTATAATTGTGCAAATATACTCAATGTAGAACTAAACTGCACAAAACCAAAAAAGACTTTCGAATGAAAGCCTTTTTGATTTAAAGTTGAGTTTTCTTTTTTTGAACCATTAAGAAAATTAAGCTCAACTCTTAATGAAACTTAATTTTCTTAATGGTTTTAAAAAAGGTTAAAAGTTTACACTTTACCCAAAGTATATAATTGTTCCATTGTAGGTGTTAAACTTCCTCCGGCTGGTTCCAATGTAATTCCAAATGCCTGAGCGTCTCCGGTATTGCTAACTGCAAAGAAACGTTGGTCATTTGTATCAAAGTTATCCAATAACCCAATACTTGTTGGCGTAAGCGGATTGAGTTTCAATGCCCAAACCTGGTACACCATGCCTTTAGGAGGTTCTGGTAAACCGGAAGCATCTACATATACTTTTTGGGTTTCTTTGTTCCAATATATTTTTGCTGAAGATTCCGGAGCTACGGTTTGACCTCCAAGAGCTACTACGGTATTTTTGTCGTCTTTTATTACGGCTAAAGTGGTTTCAACAGCTACTTTTTTGATAGCTAATTCTTTTAATTCTTTTTCAATTTTAGCTTTTTCATTTGTTGTATTTACGACTTGAGTATTACTTTGTTCTAATTGGGTATATTGAAAACCAATTCCAACTAACAACAGTATTGCTGCAGCCCAACCTATAAATGCAGCCCAATTTTTCTTTGGAGTCATTGGGATTACCTCTGTTTCGTTTAAGCCTAGCTTTTCCTTAATTTTAGTGTAGTTTTCTACAGATTGAAATGGCGAAAAACTGGAAGATAATGATATAATAGATTTTTCAATTGCTATAATTTCAGCATTAATTTCGGGGTGTTTTTTAGCCATTGCTGCTACTTCTGCGCTTTCAGCTTCGGTTAATGAGCCGTAAACGTAAAGTTCTAATATGCCTGATTCTATATATTCTTTCGTGTCCATTGTACTATACTTTCAAATAGTTTCTTAAATCATTAATACAGTTTCGGTTGTGCGTTTTGACAGTTCCCAGAGGAATTTCCAGTTCTTCCGCAGCTTCTTGTTGTGTATAGCCTTTAAAAAACAATAAATCTATTATTTGAATACATTTAGGCTTTAATCTTTTTATGAATTCCTGTATTCCAATTCCATCAACTTTATTAACCAGTTTATTGCTGTCTTCTAATAGATTTACGAAATTATCGGCAGCTAAGTTTTTTTGACTGTTGTTAAAGTTTTTAGAACGTAATTTATCAATAGCGGTATTACGTGCAATATTGAGTATCCAGGTGTAAAAACGACCTTTACTTTCGTTATAACTTTCGATGTTTTTCCATATTTTGATAAAAACTTCCTGTAATACATCTTCGGCTTCTTCGGTGTTTTTAACTAGAACACTAATTACCGAAAAGAGACTTTTAGCATACATATCATAAAGATAAGTAAAGGCTTTTTCGTCCTTTTTATAGATTAAAACTAATAATTCGTCCTGGCTCATAGTTTTTTATTTTTCAATACAAACATAATACAAACTTATTTAGTAATGAATAGCTTTTAGTAGATTAAAGAAATAAAAACCTTATTTTTTCTTTTCTTTCAGCCCAAATGAGTTTCCCTGAAGTAAATTATTAGGGTTTATTTAACCTTTGTTTATCTAAAATTAGCGGTTGAAAATAATTTCGATGAACTGAATTTGATTAATTTTAGCAAAAAAAAAAAGCACATGAAAAAAATAGTATTGATGGTTTGTAGTGCCATGCTTCTTTTTAGCGGATTGGTTCAGGCGCAAAACAAAAAGGTAAAAAAAGTCGATTCCCAAAGTATTTATCAATTTAAAGTTGAGAAATTAGATGGAGATACCTTTGATTTTTCGACTTTAAAAGGCAAAAAAGTATTGATTGTCAACACAGCTTCTAAATGTGGTTATACGTCACAATACGAACAACTAGAAGCAATTTATAAAGAATACAAAGCCAAAGGTTTTACAATTATTGGTTTTCCAGCGAATAATTTTAACGGACAAGAACCGGGAACTAACAAGGAGATTGAAACTTTCTGTAAATTAAATTACGGAGTAACTTTTCCTATGATGGCTAAAATCTCAGTAAAAGGATCTGATATGAGTCCGATTTATCAATTTTTAACTCAAAAAGAGAAAAACGGAGTGAAAGATTCAGAGGTAAAATGGAATTTCCAAAAGTATTTAATTGACGAAAAAGGACATTTGGTAGAAGTGTATTATTCTAAAACCAAACCGGACGCTCCGGAAATTGTAAACTGGATCAAACAATAATTTTTTTCAATTTACCATTAAGAAATTAAGAAGAGTTAATTTGTAAATATTTTTTAATGTTCTTTTAAAATTAAAACTTTGAAAGAGTAAAAAACTTCAATGACTTATATGTTAAAAAATATCATTTTCACGAAGTCTAAATTTTCTTAATTTCTTAATGGTTTTTAAAAAGGTTTTAACAGAATAAAATTCAGTTTTAAAAACCTTAAAAGTAATGCAACTTTGTATCTTTGTTTCTTTTTGAAATAAAAACAATGATTTACCCCAAAATACCTTTAGCACAAAGCATCATCCAAATTTGTCAAGCCAAAGGAATCCTCGATATCGTCATTTCTCCCGGTTCAAGAAATGCACCTTTAACTATTGGTTTTGCCAATAATCCTGATTTTAATTGTTATAGTATTGCCGATGAGCGTTGTGCGGCATTTTTTGCCTTGGGAATGGCACAGCAAATCAAGCGTCCGGTGGCTGTTGTGTGTACTTCCGGTTCGGCATTGTTGAATTATTATCCCGCTGTTGCCGAAGCTTTTTACAGTCAGATTCCTTTGATTGTTATTTCGGCAGACAGACCGCAAAGTAAGATTGATATTGGCGACGGGCAAACCATTCGTCAGGAAAATGTTTTTGCTAATCATTCTTTGTATAATGCTAATTTGACTGAAGAAGTTTCAAAAGAAAACGATTATAAAATCAACGAAGCCATAGATGTAGCCTTTTATAAAAAAGGACCGGTACATATCAATGCGCCTTTTGAAGAACCTTTGTATGAAACAGTTTCAGGACTTTCTATTGATGTGATGGTACATCATTTTGCGAGTTTGAATCCAATAACTCCTTTGGAAGATTTGAGTTCTTTTGTTGAAATTTGGAATAAATCCACTAAGAAATTAGTATTAGTAGGAGTTAACGATCCTAATGCTATTTCGGATGCAGCTATTGAGGCTTTAGCCCAAGATGAATCGGTGGTGGTGATGACCGAAACAACTTCTAATTTACATCATCCTGATTTTATTTCGAATATTGATACTATCATTACACCGTTTGATAATGGTGATTTTGAAGATTTCTGTCCGGAAATCTTAATTACTTTTGGCGGAATGATTGTGTCTAAGCGTATCAAAGCTTTTTTACGCAAGTATAAACCAAAACAGCATTGGCATATTGATTCTTTACGTGCTTATGATACTTTTGGAGTCTTGACTAAACATTTCGAAGTCAATCCCAATACTTTTTTTGAAGCTTTTTTACCATTAACTATTGCTGTAGAAAGTGATTATTTTGAAAAAAATAAGCAAGTTCAATTGCTTCGAAAGGAGAAACAGGAAATTTATTTAGCCAAAACACCTTTTTCTGATTTCACGGTTTTTGATACCGTAATTAAAAGTTTGCCTAAAAACAGCCAATTGCAAATTAGCAACAGCGCAGCTATTCGTTATGCGCAATTAATAGCTATCGATTCTTCAATCGAGGTTTATTGTAATCGCGGAACCAGCGGTATTGACGGCAGTACTTCAACAGCTATTGGAGCGGCATTGGCGAGTAAAAAGCAAACGGTTTTTATTAGCGGAGATGTGAGTTTCTTGTATGATAGTAATGCACTTTGGAATAATTATATTCCGAAAGATTTCAAAATTATTTTGATTAATAATGGAGGTGGAGGTATTTTCAGAATTTTACCGGGGCATGAAGAAAATGCTGTTTTTAATACTTTTTTCGAAACTTCACATGGTTTAACAGCCGAACATTTGGCTAAGATGTATGGTTTGGAATACATAACAGCCACAGATGAAAACAGTTTAGAAAGTGGTTTGAAGCAATTATATGCGCAAAACACTAAGGCAGCTATTTTAGAAGTATTCACGCCTACAACGGAAAACGATGTTATTTTGAAGCAGTTTTTTAAAGAGCTGGTATAGTTTTTCAATCCAATTGATTTTTAGAATTTTAATCTGATAATTCTTTTGAATAAGATTTTTTCATTTTGTTAATTAATAAGATTTTTACATATCTTTAAGCGCTTTAGATATTGTTTAATTTTAATTTACATTTTAAATGTTGACATCTTTTCGAGGAATGAAAAAATACTCAGTTCTTTCTTTTTTATGGCTTGTTTTCGCTGTTAGTTTTATACAGGCGCAGAATAAAAAAACGATTGCTGATGTTGAAAAAGTTTATCTTCATACTGATAGAACTACTTATTTTATTGGTGAAGATTTATGGTATAAGGCGTATAATGTACGTGCTTACAATAATATTCTTTTTGATAACAGCAACATTTTATATGTCGAATTAATTTCTCCGGATTCTAAAATAATTGCCCGAAATAAGACCAATCTGGAAATGGGACTGGGGCATGGAGATTTTCAATTGCAGGATTCTTTGGGGGTAAAACCGGGAAAATATCAATTAAGAGCTTATACAAATTGGAATCGAAATTTTGGAGAAGATTTTGTGTTTAAAAAAAATATCGAAATAATTGATGTTTTCGAAAGTCACTCTAAAGCAAAAAAAACGCAAAATTTAGCAATTGAAAATAAAGTTTCAGTAAAGGGTAAAGAAACTAATTTTAAGCTTGAATTTTTCCCAGAAGGTGGTTCGCTTATAGAAAATGTAGCCAGTGTTGTAGGTTTTAAAGCCGTTGATAGTAGTGGAAATCCAATAGATGTTAAGGGAGAAATTGTTGATTCTAATGACGAGTTAGTTACCATGTTTTTGAGTCCTCATGATGGTATGGGAAAATTTCAAATACTGCCAATGGAGGGGAAAAAATATTTTGCAAAGGTTCAAACATCATCCGGAGAAGAAATAAAATTAGAACTTCCTAATGTCCTCAAACAAGGTTATGTAATAGGTTTCAGAGCTTTGAAAGGGAGAAATATTCTGAGCATTACTACCAACGAAGCTACTTTGGCACAAAATCCGAATCCGGTACTTACAGTGATTTGCAAATCCAAAGGGATTTCTTATTTAGAAACTGAATTTACAATAAAACAAACTGTATTGTCTTTTGAACTGCCAAAAGAGAAAACACCAGATGGTATCAGCCAAATCACAGTTTATGACAGTAACGCTAAACCGCAAAGTGAACGTTTGATTTATATTGAAAAAGAGTCGGACTTAGATGTGCAATTAGTTGCTGACAAAACGATTTATAAACCAAGTGAAAAAACAACAATTGCTGTTTCGTCAAAAACGAAGGCTGGTGTGGCTAAATCAGCAAGTTTTTCGTTGAGTGTTACGGATATGAATGGGGAAACAGAAGATAAAGATAGCGGGACTAATATAAGTTCGTATTTCCTGATGGAGTCAGATATTAGAGGAAAATTACATCATCCGGCTTATTATTTTGATACCAATAATCCAAAGAGACTGGAGCATTTAGACAATTTATTGTTAACCCAGGGTTGGCGTGATTTTGTATGGAAAACGACACCTCAATCTAAGGATACTATTAGTTATAAAGCAGAAAAAGGAATTACTATTTCAGGTAGGGTTAAACAGCTTCTAGGCGAAAAACCATTGGTAAATATAAATTTGACACTGGCTTTAATCAATAAAAAACACATGAATATCTTTAATGCAATAACAGATGCCAATGGAGGATTCAAATTTGAAAATATGATGTTTTCTGAGAAAACCAATATGTTTTTAAATTCCAGAAATGATAAAGGTAAGTTCAGAGGGGAAATAATAGTGAATCCTATTGAGCAGACTCCGGTTGCGGTTTCATTCCAAAAAGAAGCAATAAATTGGACCAATCCTTTACAAAAAGTAGTTGACCATGTGTTTAAGAAAAATGTAGCTTTTGGGATACAACCCGAAAATATTTTGGATGAAGTTAAAATTACCGGAAAAAAGAAAAACACCACATTCAGTCTTCATGGTATTCCTGATTTTTCATACGTTGTTGATGAAAAATCGCCTGTAACGAGTGATATCTATAATTTTATTCAGTTTGTAATTCCCGGAGTCATCACAACGGGTAATTCGGTTCGATTCATGCGTTTTGACGGACCGGCACTTTTTATATTAGATGGTTTTCCTGTGATGAATCAATCCGATATTGATATTATCCAGCCCAGCGATATTGAAAAAATCGAAGCATTAAAAGGACCGGGAACTGTGGTCTATGGTTCAGAAGGAGCTAATGGAGTTATTGCTATTTATCTTAAAAAAGGAGTAAAACCTGTTGAAAAAGGAGGTTTTAATAATATTAAAAAAGAAATAGACGGCTTTTATTCTGCTCGGTTTTTTTATATGCCCAATCCGGAAAAACCTAATTTAGAGTTGGATGATAAAGCAGCCGTAAGAAACACTATTTATTGGAATCCGTATGTACATCCTAACGAAACAGGAACCGCAACGGTAAGTTTTGAGAATACTAAAGTAGAAACCAAAGTTAAAGTAGTTTTAGAAGGAATTACAGCCTCGGGAATCCCGGTAGTTAAGAAAACTTATTATAACATTAAAAAGCAAGAGAATTTAAAGTAGTTTTTTCTATTTTTTTTTAGTTGTTGTAATTAATTTGATACAAGCAGTAAACCGTTGAAAAGAGCAAAGATTTAATTTTTTTGTTTTTTTACAACGGTTTTTTTGTAAATGAAATCATCATTTTATTTGGAATTAATATTTTTTTTGTAATTAATGGCTTAATAATTGTGAGATGATTTATTAAGAATTTTAGGCGTTTTTAGTTGTTGTATTGTATAACGTAAACTTTAATTTATATGGTTTCGATTTTTTTAAGAAGTAAAAAACACAGTTTAGTCGCTGTTTTTTGGTTATTGGTATCATTTGGTTTTTTACAGGCTCAACAACAAAAATCCATTCCTGACATTGAAAAAATATATCTTCATACTGATCGATCCACTTATTTTGTTGGCGAAGATTTATGGTACAAAGCTTATAATGTAAGAGCTTCTAATAACTTGCTTTTTGATAACAGTAATATTTTATATGTCGAATTAATTTCCTTTGATTCAAAAATGATTGCCCGCAATAAAACTAATTTAAAAATGGGATTGGGTCACGGCGATTTTCAATTAGTAGATTCTATTAAAGTAAAACCCGGAAAATACCAATTAAGGGCTTATACCAATTGGAATCGAAATTTTGGAGATGATTTTATCTTTAAAAAAGATATAGAAATTATTGATGTTTTTGAAGCGCAAGACAAAACGAAAAGATCCAAAAGTATTTCTTCAGAATCGAAACCGGCTAAAAAAGAAGTCGCCAAACAAAATTTTTATAAAGTTGAATTTTTCCCCGAAGGTGGTTCACTTTTAGAAAATGTAGCCTGTGTCGTTGGTTTTAAAGCCGTTGATAGCAACGGAAAACCTATTGAAATTAATGGAGAATTATTGGATTCTAATAACGAATTGGTTACCACTTTTGAGAGCGTTCATGATGGTATGGGAAAATTACAAATGTTACCCATGGAAGGAAAAAGCTATTATGCTAAAATTAAAACTTCAACAGGAACAGAAATTCGTCAAGAACTTCCTAATGTTCTTCAACAAGGTTATTTGCTCAATTTCAGGACAATAAAAGGTCGAAATATTATCAGTATTAGTACCAATGAAGCCACTTTATCACAAAATCCTAATACAAAGCTTACAGTGATTTGCAAAGCCAAAGGAATTCCCTATTTAGAAACTTCTCAAATACTAAACGAAACTTCTTTATCATTTGAATTGCCAAAAGACAAAACCCCAGAGGGAATAAGCCAAATCACTTTATTCGACAATAACAAACCCCAAAGCGAACGATTAATTTATGTCGAAAAAGAAAAGAATTTTGAGGTCGAACTCGAAACTGATAAAGAAATATATGAACTCAATGAAAAAGCCGTGATAACGGTTTCTTCAAAATCAAAATCAGGTGAAGGCAAATCAGCCAGTTTTTCATTGAGTGTAACCGATATGAATGGAGTTGAAAACGACAATTTCGAATCAAATATAAGTTCTTATTTCCTGATGGAATCTGATATTAGAGGTAAAGTGTATCATCCTGCTTATTATTTTGATACGAATAACCCAAAACGTTTGGAACATTTAGATAATTTATTGTTGACCCAAGGTTGGCGTGATTTCGTTTGGAAAAACGTGCATCAGATTGACCAAAAAAAATTATTTAAAGCAGAAAAAGGAATCACCATTTCAGGCAGAGTCAAACAACTTTTTAGTGAGAAACCATTAATAAATAATAATTTGACATTAGCTTTAATGAGTAAAAAGAATCGGAATATTTTTAGTACTGTTACTGATTCTATTGGACGTTTTCAATTTGAAAATTTGATGTTTTCAGGAAAAACAAATATGTATCTCAATACTAGAGATGAAAAAGGGAAATTTAGAGGCGAAATTGTTTTGGATTCTATTGAACTAGCTCCAATTCCAATTTTATTAAAAAAGGAAGTAATGAGTTTACCTGATACAATAAGCTCATTTGCTGAAAATGTATTGAAAAAATTTATTGCTAATGGAGTAAAACCAGAAAACATTTTGAAAGAAGTTGTAATTAAATCCAAAAATAAATTTGTCCGACCAGTTTTTTATGGAGTTGCTGATTACAGCTATACAGCCGATGAAAGCACTAAAAAATTAACAACTATTTACGATGTTTTAGATAAAGTTCCGGGTGTTGTAGTTGTTGATAGAAGTGTTTATGTTATAGGGGCTAGTGTTATTGGTGTAGGAGCACGTGACGAAACACCTGAAGGGGAACTTATACCAGATAAAACACCGCTAATTTTAATAGACGGTAGTCCAATGATAGATGCTAGGGAATTAGATTGGATTTTGCCTAATGATGTAGAAAAAATAGATGTAATACAAAGTTCAATTGTTAAAGATTTATTCATATTGGAAAAGGAAACTGATGGTAGCGTTATTTCTATTTTTACAAATGGAAATAGAGGGAATAAATCTAAAAAAGATCCTTTTCATTCCATTAAAAAAGAAATAGAAGGTTTTTACACCGCAAGAATATTCTATTCACCAGATCCGGAAAAACCCAATCCAGAATTAGATAAAAACGCAGCAGTTAGAAATACCATTTATTGGAATCCTTATGTACATCCCGATGAAACGGGTAATGCCAGTGTGAATTATTACAATACTAAGGTTGAAACAAAAGTAAAAGTAGCTCTGGAAGGGATTACCGCTAATGGAATTCCTGTGGTTAAGAATACTTATTACACTATTAAAAAATAAACAATAATCTTAATTCACATTTAAAAGAATAAAAAGAATGAAAAAAATAAAAAATTGCTTTAGGATTATTATACTATTGAATAGTATTATTTCCTATTCTCAAAATAGAGCAATTTTGATATTAGACAGCGTAACTAAATTACCCATTGAAACAGTAAATATTTATTATCCTGAAATTCAGGAAGGTACTTTTACAAATTCAGATGGAGAAGCCTCCATAAATATTAGGGATTATGATTTAAAAATTTCACACATTGCTTATCAGGAAAAAAACATTAATTCTAAAGAGTTACAAAATTCGAATACTTTTTATCTAACTCCAAAATCAATCGATCTCGATGAAGTTGTTGTCAGTTCTTTTAACTTAAATAAAGCATTACTTTATGTTCTTAAGAATTATGAAAAATTATATGAGAATCAGGCTTTTGAAAAAGAATGTAATTTTAAAGAAACACTTTCAATAGATAATAAATTAAAACGATTAATATTGACTAAGGTCAATTGGTGGAGTAAAAGTTATCAAATCAAGCATTTAAGTGATTTAAAAATGCGTTTAGGTGCCATCGATTATAATATTAATAATCCGATGGATGTTTTTATGGATATTCCTAAAGATAATATTCCTTCGAATAGCGGATTTATAAATACAACAAACCTTATTAGTTCTATTTATCTAAATAGCTTTCTGGTTAATTTTATAAAATATAATCCAGATTTGGAGGCTGTTATAGAAAAATCTTCTGATAATGAATTGATTGTTTCTTTTACGTCTGATTGGAAAAGTACTTCTAATTATTTATACAGAAGTAAGGGAAAAATTATTTTTGATAAAAAAACTAAAGCAATCATTTCAATTACTAATGAAGTTGAAAATCAAAACAGAATTACTAAAAGTTTTACTGTCAGAGGAAACAAAAGGTTTTCATATGAAAATATTAATTCTGTTTCAATATTAAATTTTATAAAAAATAAGAGTAATCATTGGTCCCTAAATTCCTTTGAGGTTAGCGCCGATTTTAATATTACATACAATGATGTAAAGCATAATGGAAATATAAAAAACAATTTATTTGTTTTAAAAGATACTCCTATGGAAAAAGTTAAGAATTTGGGGCTGATTAATTTATCAAAACCAATTTATCAAAATTTGCCCAAAGATAATATTACAACCGCAAGCTCAATATTATTATCAAATGAGGAAAGAAGTTTTATTGATGTAAATAGTGGTATTAAAAATAGATGAATGTAACTTTTAAAGTATAGTTTATGCAAAAAGATTTTATCTGTAATAAAAAGTATGTTTTAGGACTTTTATGGGTTGTTTTTTTTCTTCCTTTTTGGATTAAAGCCCAGGACAAAAAATCCATTCTTGACATAGAGAAAATCTATCTTCACACCGATCGATCCACTTATTTTGTTGGCGAAGATTTATGGTACAAAGCTTATAATGTACGTGCCTCAAACAACCTGCTTTTTGATAATAGTAACATTTTGTATGTCGAATTAATTTCCTCAGATGCTAAAATAATTGCCCGAAACAAAACCAATTTAGAAATGGGTTTAGGTCATGGCGATTTTGCATTACAGGATTCTCTGGGTGTAAAACCCGGAAAATACCAATTAAGGGCTTATACGAATTGGAATCGGAATTTTGGAGAAGACTTTGTATTTAAAAAAGACATTGAAATCATTGATGTTTTTGATTCGAAAGAGAACACAAAAGTTACTCAAAAACCGGTTTTGGAATCTCAAAAATCGAATAGAGAAGTCGCCAAACAAAATGCTTTTAAAGTTGAATTCTTCCCCGAAGGTGGTTCACTTATAGAAAATGTATCCAGCGTTGTTGGTTTTAAAGCCGTTGATAGGAACGGAAAACCTATTGAAATTATAGGGGAATTATTGGACTCCAATAATGAATTGGTTACCACTTTTGAAAGTGTTCACGATGGCATGGGGAAATTTCAGTTTGTACCGATGGAAAGTAAAAAGTATTATGCTAAAATTAAAACTTCAACAGGAACAGAAATTCGTCAAGAACTTCCTAATGTTCTTCAACAAGGTTATTTGCTCAATTTCAGGACAATAAAAGGTCGAAATGTTATCAGTATTAACACTAATCAAGCCACTTTATTGCAAAATCCTAATACTCAACTTACGGTGGTTTGCAAAGCCAAAGGAAATTCGTATTTGGAAACCGCACAAACTTTAACCGAAACAAGTTTATCTTTTGAATTGCCAAAAGACAAAACTCCCGAAGGAATTAGTCAAATTACATTATTTGACAAAACCAATAGACCACATAGCGAGCGATTGATTTACATTGAAAAAGAACATGATTTGGAAGTTGAACTCTCAACTGATAATGATACTTACGAACCTAATGAAAAAGCTATAGTTTATGTCTCATCTAAGTCAAAAGAAGGATTGCTAAAATCAGCCAGTTTTTCTTTGAGTGTTACCGATATGAATGGAGTTGAAGATGCCAATTTTGATTCAAATATAAGTTCGTATTTCCTGATGGAATCTGACATTAAAGGAAAAGTAAATCATCCGGGCTATTATTTTGACACCAATAATCCCAAACGATTAGAACATTTAGATAATTTATTGTTGACCCAGGGTTGGCGTGATTTTGTATGGAAATCAATGCCAAAACTGGATGAAAAAAACTGTTTTAAAGTAGAAAAAGGGATTACTATTTCAGGAAGAGTGAAGCAAGTTTTTGCAGATACTCCATTGGTAAATAATAATTTAACATTGGCTTTGATGAGTAAAAAAAATCATGGAATTTTTAATGCAACCACCGATGCTACAGGCAGATTCCAATTTGAAAACTTGCTGTTTTCTGATAAAGCGAATATGTACTTAAACAATGTTAATGAAAAAGGAAAATTCAGAGGGGAAATTGTTTTGGATTCGATTGAACGGACTCCAATGTTTGTTAGATTAAAAAAGGAAATCATTCTTTTGCCTGAAACAACTCATTCGGTTGTTAAAAATGTTTCTAAAAAATATATTGCTTTTGGAATAAAACCGGAGAATATGTT
Organism: Flavobacterium palustre; assembly: GCF_014639535.1. Taxonomy (GTDB): domain Bacteria; phylum Bacteroidota; class Bacteroidia; order Flavobacteriales; family Flavobacteriaceae; genus Flavobacterium; species Flavobacterium palustre. The sequence goes on from NZ_BMGA01000002.1 coordinate 17,854, forward strand.
GAAAGAAGTTGAAGTGAAGGCTAAGAAAAACAAAATTAATCCATTTTACGGAGTTCCTGATTATAGTTATAAGGTAAATAAAATAGAAGCCAATAAATTTTACAATTTTGTTGATTATTTGGAACAAGAGTTGAGAGGTGTTGTTTCTGTTAATTATGACAGTATAGTAGCAAAAGATGCTTCCAAAATGCCTTTTGCAGTATTAATAGATGGTTTTCAGGCGGTGAGTGGAGATCAATTACTTTCAGTATCTCCTGATGAAGCACTTAGAATAGAAGTTGTAAGTGGAATACACATACGGGAGCTATATGGCAAACTAACTCTAGTTTCCATTTTTACAAGTGCAAAAGATGGGCAACGTAAAAAAATAGTTCCTGTCTATGCCGTTAATAAAGAACTAGAAGGCTTTTACACCGCACGCACTTTTTATTCGCCAGATCCTGAAAAACCAAATCCTGAGTTGGATAAAAATGTAGGAGTTAGAAATACTATTTATTGGAATCCTTATGTGCATCCTGATAAATCTGGAAATACCAATGTGAATTTTTATAATACCAAGGTAGAAACTAAAGTAAAAGTAGCTTTAGAAGGAATTACTGGTAGCGGAATTCCTGTGGTTAAGAATATTTATTATAACATTAAAAAATAAATGAAGTCCTGCTGTAATATTTTATTCGGGACAGTACAGGACAATTGTATGATTGAACTCTTATATCTTAGCTTTTTAATTTTTCAATTATGTTAAAAAAACAATTATTAGGGATTACTTTGGTGCTATTGTGTTTCTCAATTGAAACAAAAGCACAAAATCAAAACATTAAAAATGATGTTTTTTGGGATACCAAAGACGGATTGCCTATTTACAGTCAGGGAGGTGGGGTTTTTAAGTTTAAAGATCCCAAAGATGGGATTGAAAAATATTTTTGGTACGGTGTACATTATGAAGAGGCTGAGAAATACAGAAAAGAGCCTGTGAAAAAATACGATCATTGCACCTTTAAATCAGTAAGCTGTTACAGTTCAACCGACTTGGTCAACTGGACTTTTGAAGGGGATGTTTTAATGGAAGCTACCGCTAATCCTGACGGCAGGAGAACTTGGGTAGGACGTTTAGGAGTCGCTTTTGTGAAGGAAATCAATAAGTATGCTTTGTTTGTGCAACACGGAAATCAGGTTTTGGTAGCATTAGCCGATTCTCCTGTGGGGAATTTTATTTGGCATCAAAAAATAAATATGCAGCCTTGGATTGGAACTACCAATACCGGCGATCAAACCGTTTTTACGGATGAGGATGGAAAATCTTATCTGATTTATTCTTACGGGCAGGGACGCAATAAAATTTATGTTTCCGAAATAGGAGTAAAAGACGGCAAAGTGACTATTTTAGACTGTACTAAAATTTTTCAGGGAGCAAGTCGCGAAGGAAATTGCATGTTTAAATACAAAAACAAGTACTACATGGCAGCTTCCAATATTTATGGTTGGGATGCCTCTTTTGCTTATTATTTGGTTTCCGATAACATCAGAGGACCTTATTTGCCAACGAATGATATGCAAATCATGCCTGGCTCTGAAGAAGATTATGCACATGTAACACAAACCGGATTTTTTTATACCATAAAACAAAAAGACAAAGAAACGGTTTTGTATTGTGGTGACCGTTGGGCCGATTTTGCGGGGAATGGTTTGGGTTATAATCAGTGGTTTCCACTTTCTTTTAATGGAAGTGAGCCCTATTTTAATTCATTAAGTTCGTGGAATCTGGACGAAAAAACCGGAAATTGGAATGTAGCAGCAGATAATAATTATGTGAAAAACGGCAGTTTTGAAGCCGACAGAAATAAAATCCCGAGTAGTTTTAAACCCGTTCAGGAACAACTTTTGGGTTGGAAAACAGAAATTATAAAAGGAAATAAAATAAGTATTACAGATAAAAATTCGCCACAATTGAATTATTTTAATACCGAGGAGGATAGAAAAGAAGTAATTGGCGAAAAAAGTCTGAATATTACCGACACAATTGATTTTACAAGAGAAATCAGCCAGGAAATCAGTTCGACACCTTATGTTATTTTAGAAGATGGCGTATATGTTTTTACAGCAAAAGTTAAAAATAGTCCAGGTTTTAGCGAATTGAAAATTTATGCCAATAGTGGCGGTGTTGAATATAAAGTTGACATGAAAGACGAAAATGTTTCTTGGAAAACCATTCGTATTGATGATGTTTTGGTTAAAAATGGTAAAATCACTATCGGATTTTTTGCCAATGGAACAGCAAATGCTTTTTGTTTAATTGACGATGTGACTTTAGTTAAGAAATAAAAAAAGTTTTCTTGGTTTAAAAATAAACCGCAAAGTTCACAAAGACTTGCGCAAAGTAAACGCAAAGCTCTTTAAAGTTTTATTTTAAATCTGCTGAATCTGAGTGCTGAAATTTTTTTTAGCATATTTTTTAAACTTTGTAACCTTTGCGAAAAACTTTTGCGCACTTTGCGGTCAAAATCATCCCGCAACGTTGTACCTTTGCGACTTAGAAAAAAGAAGAAAATGCTTAAAATAGGAAAATACAATAACTTAAAGATATTACGTGATACCAAAGTAGGTTTGTTTTTAGGGGATCCTGAAAAAGATCCTGAAGGAATTCACGATGTCCTTTTGCCTAATAAATATGTCCCTAACGAATTTGAAATAGGAGAGGAACTGATTGTTTTTGTTTATTTAGATCACGAACAACGTCCTGTGGCTACCACTTTAGAGCCTTATATTTTGTTGAATGAATTTGCGCTTTTGCGGGTAAATTACATCAATCAGGTAGGTGCTTTTATGGATTGGGGAATGGAAAAAGATATTCTGGTACCGTTTAAGGAACAAGCCCGACCAATGGAAAAAGGGAAACGCTATTTGGTTTACCTTTATATGGACGAAAAAACCAATCGATTAGTTGCTTCAAGTAAAACGAATCAATTTCTTAATAACGAAACGCTTACGGTTGAAAAAGGCGAAGAAGTGGAGTTGATTGTTTCTCACATTACCGAAATCGGAATTAATGTGATTATCAACGAAAAACACAAAGGACTTTTGTATAAAGATGAGGTGTATGACGACAGTATTCGTACCGGTGACAGAATGCGTGGTTATATTAAAAACATTCGACCTGATAACAAAATAGATGTTTCGTTACAAAAACAGGGTTATGAAAGTATTGAGCCTAATGCCGAGAAAATTTTGGACGAACTAAGAGCCAGCCGTGGTTTTTTAAGACTAAACGATAATTCACATCCCGAAGATATTAAAACGGTTTTGAAGATGAGCAAAAAGACTTTTAAGAAAGCCATAGGTGCTTTGTACAAAGAAAAGCTGATCGAAATTAAAGAAGACGGAATTTATCTCGTAAAAGAATAAAAGAATTATTGAAAAGGTTTTCGATGTTTCGAAAAAAGCAAAAGCCATCTTTGTAAACAGGAGATGGCTTTTGTTGTTTAGATTATCTTTTTGATTACCCTGAGTTTGTGGGTGTGTTTGTTAGTTTCGGCATTAAAAATCCCCAGGTGATCGATGCGGTCAATTCTGACCTTTCCGCTGGCATGGATAATGTAATTGTTTTCCATAATAATCCCAACGTGGATGATGTTGCCTTCTTCGTTGTCAAAGAAAGCCAAATCTCCGGGCTCACTTTCCTCAATAAAACTTAAGGCTTCTCCCTGAGTAGCCTGTTGTGAAGCATCTCTTAATAGTTTATAGCCATTTAATTTATAAACCATTTGGGTAAAACCGGAACAGTCAATTCCAAAAGGTGTTTTTCCTCCCCATAAGTAGGGAGCATTTAAGTATAAATAAGAAGTGTTGATAATGTTCTTCTTGTCCTTGATTCCGTTGACTTTAGTGCCTTCAAACTCGTAATTTTGAGTATTAATTTCGCTGTTATTCAAAAAAGATAATGAAGCTCCCAGCGGAATAGGAATTAAAGTGTTAGAAGGTCCTGTAATGTATTCGATTAAATCCGAATTTAAAATCAGCGTTTCTTTGGATAATTGTTCGTAATTGGATTCTGAAATTTCCTGATACTGTTTTGAATCTACCCAACCTTCGTAGTCATCGTATTGTAATTTAATACGAGACCATTGTTTGTGTTTTTCCAATATTTTAAAATGTTCGCCAAACAATACCTGAGAAACAATTTCGCTTTTGTCACTAGGTTCAAATCGAAGTGGGATAATGGCTAAATTACAGATTCCAAACATTAATTCTACTTTTTTAGATTCTTTCAATAACAATTGCTGAAGCTCCGCCACCACCGTTGCAAATTGCGGCAGCTCCTATTTTTGCATTATGCTGTTCTAAGATATTGAGTAAACTTACAATGATTCGGGCACCAGAACATCCCAGAGGATGACCTAAGGCAACTGCTCCTCCGTTGACATTTACTTTTTTACTATCTAAACCAAGGATTTTCATATTAGCCAGACCTACAACGGAAAAAGCTTCGTTGAATTCGAAAAAATCCACATCGTTAATTGAAATGCCTGCTTTGTCTAAAGCTTTAGGTAATGCTTTGGCAGGACTTGTGGTAAAACATTTAGGTTCTTGTGCAGCATCGGCATAACTTTTTATATAAGCTAAAGGTTTTAGATTTAATTCGGCTGCTTTTTCCTCGCTCATAATTACTAAGGCAGCAGCACCATCATTTATAGTAGAAGCATTGGCGGCTGTTACGGTTCCGTCTTTGGAGAACACAGGGTTCAGAGAAGGAATTTTATCTAATTTCACATTAGTGAATTCTTCGTCTTTATTGATGATAATTGGTTCGTCACGTCTTTGCGGAACAGCAACAGGGACTACTTCGTTATCGAATTTTCCCGATTCCCAGGCTTCGGCAGCACGTTTATAGGATTCAATGGCAAAATTATCCTGCTCTTCTCTGCTAATATTGTATTCCGAAGCGCAAAGGTCGGCATAAACGCCCATAGCCTGATTGTCGTAAGCGTCCATAAGACCGTCTTTTTGCATACCGTCAACAAGAGTGGTTGGTCCAAATTTAGTTCCGTTTCTTAAATGCGTATAGTGAGGAATCAGACTCATGCTTTCCATACCACCAGCTACAACAATTTCGGCATCGCCAGCCTGAATGGCCTGAGCAGCCATCATAACCGATTTCATTCCTGAAGCACAAACTTTGTTAATAGTAGTACAAGGAACAGTATTGTTTAGTCCGGCATAAATAGCGGCCTGACGGGCGGGTGCCTGTCCGGTGCCGGCCTGGATGACATTTCCCATGAGTACTTCGTCAACCAGAGTTGGGTTAAGTTTTATTTTATCTAAAGCTCCTTGTATCGCAATAGCACCAAGTTTTGGGGCTGAAATATTGGATAATGCTCCCATAAAACTTCCGATTGGTGTTCTAACAGCTGAAACGATAACAATTCTTTTACTCATGACTGAATGATTATTTAATAGTATAGTAGAAGCAAATTTAGTCTTTTTTGTATAAAATTTAGATTTTCAAGAGTTGATTCTATTTTTATAAAAATAGTTTTGTTGATATCCGAATCTATATATTTGATTGTGAGAGTATTTAAAATAAAGTAAAAAAAATAATAAAAATAATCGCCAAAATAGTTGTGAGAAATGGGATGATGTGTTACATTTGCAACCGCAAAACGAGATACATTCTTTGAGCTTAGGAGAGGTGCCAGAGCGGTAATGGAGCAGATTGCTAATCTGTCGACGGGTAACCGTCGCCAGGGTTCGAGTCCCTGTCTCTCCGCTTAATTTTTGCCTCGGGGTGTAGCGTAGCCCGGTTATCGCGCCTGCTTTGGGAGCAGGAGGCCGCAGGTTCGAATCCTGCCACCCCGACCAAAACTTTACCATAAAGTTTTAAAACAAATGGTTCCATAGCTCAGCTGGATAGAGCAACGCACTTCTAATGCGTAGGTCGAAGGTTCGAATCCTTCTGGAATCACATTAAAACCCCTTGATTTCAAGGGGTTTTTTGTTTTTGTGACTTTTTTGTTTTTATATTTACAGCTGCAAGAACCTGCTTTTTACAACAAAATCAAGAAATTACCGCGGATGAAAATCGAAATAAAACTACTTATGGTCAAAAAACAAATTCTTAAGGATTTTCTGTTTGTAGTATTGGTTTTGTTAGTTGGTGTTTCCGTTTTTGGTCAGGTTAAAAAAGACACCGTTTCTTTATCCGAATTAGTTTTAACTGCTTCACCTATACGGAATACAATTCAAAATTCTGCTGTTGCGGTTTCAGTTATAAGTGAAAAAGAGATCAATCAGGCTGACGGCGTAATCCTGACTCCTGTTTTAAACAAAATCCCGGGTGTATACATGCAGCAGGGCGCTTTGAATACTAATCGGATTACGATTCGCGGTATCGGGGCGAGGACGCAATATGGAACCAGCAGAATTAAGGCTTATTTTGAGAGAATTCCGCTTTCGGATGCCGAAGGAGAAACGGTTTTAGAGGATATTGATTTAGAAGCCTTGGGCGGAATCGAAATTATAAAAGGACCTAATTCGACCAGTTTTGGTGCCGGTTTGGGAGGTGTCATCAGTTTGAAGGCAAAGCAATTAAATCAGGAAACTACTTTTGCAAAATCAGGAAGTACATTTGGGAGTTTTGGGTTGCTAAAACAAATTTTATCGGTGGGTTCTGCTGATTCAAATTCTTCTGTTTTTGCTAATTATAGTAATTTGCAACAAGATGGTTATCGAGCTAATAGTGATTATAACCGACAATCATTAAATTTATTTGCTAAGCAACAGCTTTCTAAGAAATCGATACTTTCGTTTTTTAGCATCGCTACAAGATTGAAAGCTTTTATTCCGAGTTCGATAAGTGAAAATGCTTTTAATAACAATCCGAAGTCGGCGGCGGCTACCTGGCTCGCTGCAAAAGGCTATGAATCCTATGATAAATTGTTAGCCGGTTTGGGGTTTGAACATCAGTTTTCTGAAAGTTGGTCGGCTGATATTAGTCTTTTTTCTAATTTGAAAAATGCTTATGAAGCACGCCCTTTTGATATATTGGAAGATAAAACCAAGTCGGCAGGTTTTCGTTCCAAAGTAAATTATTTGGATTATTTATTCACTTTGCCTAATATTATTAGCGTTGGTACTGAATTTATAACGGAAAATTATAATTTTTCACTATTTAGAAATTTGTACCAATCCAATTCCGGACAAGGAAGTTTACAAGGTGAACGATTTGCTCAAATGGAACAAAACAGACGTTATTGGAATGCTTTTTTTCAAATGGAAACCAAACTCTCAACAAAGCTCAATTTGGAATCCGGAATTGCATTCAATACAACTCATTACAATCAGGCGGATATTTTTTCACAGCTTGGAACAAAACAAAATTACAGCTTTGAGAGTATTTGGTCGCCTCGATTGGGTTTGTCTTATAAAATAGCCGATGGCAAAAATATTTATGCTTCGTTGAGCAAAGGGTTTTCTATTCCGGTAGTTGCCGAAACCTTAACAGCCGAAGGACAAATTAATACCGATTTAAAACCTGAAATTGGGGTGAACTATGAAGCAGGTTTTAAAGGGAACTTTTTAGGAAGGAAACTTTATACAGAACTGATTTTTTATTCCACTCAAATCGGCAATTTATTAGTGGCGCGCAGGGTTGCCGAAGATCAATATGTGGGAATTAATGCAGGAGAAAGTTCGCATCAGGGAATAGAATTTTTAGTGAATTATAAATTTGATGCTAATGCAAATATTCAGTTGAATCCTTATTTTTCGGGAACAATCACTCATTTTAAATTTAAAGATTTTGTAGACAGAGATACTGATTTTTCAGGAAAATTGTTGCCGGCTGTACCTAATGTGCAATTGAATGCCGGATTGGATTTGGTAACGGCAATGGGGTTGAATTTTAATGCTTCTTATCGATATACAGGTAAAAGATATCTTGATGATGCCAATTTAAAGGAAACAAAAGGATACCAACTTCTTGATGTAAAAGCCAGTTATGTTTTTTATATCCTTAAAAAGTTAAAAATGGAAATCAATACAGGAGTTCTAAATGTATTGAATGAGAAATATGCTGCGAGTATATTGCCTAATGCTGTTGGTTTTGGAACTGCTCCGGCCCGTTATTATTACTCGGGAAATCCGGTGAATTATTATGGTGGCTTCAATGCCGTCTATACTTTTTAATTAACGGGCTATTTTGTTTTTGTATTCTTTAGGCGTGTTTCCGGTGTTCTTTTTGAATAGCTTATTGAAATTAGAAACGGTTTTGTATCCGCATTCATAAGCTATTTCCGAAACGCTCATGTCGGTTTCTATAAGGTGTTTGCAGGCATTTGAAATGCGTATTTCGTTCAGGTATTCAATGAAATTCTTTTTGGTTCTTGATTTGAACATTCTGCAAAAAGAAGTCGGTGTCAGATTGGCAATTTGAGCTACTTCATCCAGTGAAATCTCTTTTTTGTAATTGTCTTTTATGTATTGGTAAACGTCCGAAAGACGGTCTTTTTTAATAGAATCATTAGTAGGTGAATAGGTTTCGCTGTTTATGAAATCTAAATCAGTAGTGGTAGCTGATAAAACAGATAAAATTTCAAAAAGCCCAATAATAACTTCAAAATCCTGTTTGATAACGAGTTGTTCTAATTTTTCAGCGATAAGTTTGTTGGTTTTTCCTTTAATGGAAAGTCCTTTTTTTGCTTTTTCAAAAAGGCTGTTGATTTTTTGAGCTTCTTTTAATTCGTAAAAAGCAGGACCGAAAATATCTTTGTTAAAATAAACTACAATAGCTTTGGCTTTAAGTTTATTGATGTTGTGATAATAGATTTCATCGTTTAACCAAACATGGGGAATATCGGACCCCAGAAAAACCATGTCGCCTGATTCAAAATTATCCACCGAATTACCTATAATTCGTTTGCCAAAACTTTCTTTTACATAAACCAGTTCCAATTCAGGATGGGAATGAAAGGGTGCCTGAAAGAAAGATTCCTCTCTGGCATGTACAGATATGGCGCTGTTTAAGTAAGACGATATTTTGGTTCTCTCTAGTTTCATCAGGCTTCAAAGATAAATAATAATTAGATAAGGATAAAATCGAATTATTATTTAGGGTTGTGGCACAGTACCTTTATTTTTTTATATTTTGCCATATGAAAATATCGTAATCAATTGATAGATAAGGCAGTAATGAATTAGGTGTTGTGAGGAAATTGAATCCTTGTTTAAAAAAATACAACAAATTAGTGCTATTTTATCTCTTGAAAACGAAGCATTTATTTATAAATTTGTCCTTTTTAAAATTAATATCATTTATAATAATTTAATACTACGTTAAAATGTTCTCATTAAAAGATAAAAAAGCAATCATAACAGGTGGTGGAAGCGGAATTGGAAAAGCCATTTCGGTATTATTTGCTAAACAAGGAGCTGAAGTTCACATCATAGAATTAACAGCCGAAAGTGCTCAAAATACAGTTGACGAAATCACTGCCGAAGGAGGAAAAGTTTTTGCACATGCTTGTAATGTTGCTAAACATGATGAGGTGGTAGCTACTTTTGAAAAAATTGGTAATATCCATATTTTGGTTAACAATGCCGGAATTGCTCACGTAGGTAAAGTGGATACAACTGGGGAAGCTGATTTTGACAGAATTATGGATGTGAATGTAAAAGGAGTTTACAACTGTTTGTTTGCCTCAATTCCTCAATTCCGTAAGTCGGGTGGTGGTGCTATTGTTAATATGGCTTCGATTGCTTCATGGGTTGGGATTTCGGATCGTTTTGCTTATTCAACGGCTAAAGGAGCGGTGATGTCTATGACATTATCAGTTGCCAGAGATTATATTAACGAAAATATCCGTTGTAATTCGATTTCTCCCGCGCGTGTACATACACCGTTTGTAGATGGATTTATTGCTAAAAATTATCCTGGAAATGAGGCTGAAATTTTTGATAAGTTATCAAAATCACAGCCTATAGGAAGAATGGGAAAACCGGAAGAAATTGCTACTTTAGCATTGTTCTTAGCAAGTGAGGAAGCTGGATTTATTACAGGATCAGATTATCCAATTGACGGGGGATTTATAAAATTGAATAACTAAAAAAAGGTACTAAGGTTCTAAGCTACTAAGTCTTTAAAAAAAGTGCAGTACCTTAACAACTTAGAATTAAAAAAATAATAATAAAAAATATAGAGAAATGAAATTAATACGTTTTGGAGCAGAAGGCAGCGAAAAACCAGGGATTTTAATTGGAGAAAAGAGATATGATGTTTCTTCAATTGTAACTGATTATAACGAATCTTTTTTTGAGAATAATGGCTTGGAAAAATTAAAAGCGGCTATCGATGCAGGTACTTCTTTTCCGGAAGTTGGAGCTGATGTTCGTTTAGGTTCAGCTGTTGCCAGACCTTCAAAAATCATTTGCATTGGGTTGAATTATGTGGACCACTGTCATGAAACTGGTGCTCCAATCCCAACAGAACCAATTATTTTCTTTAAATCGACTACTTCTTTATGTGGGCCAAATGATAATGTGATTATCCCAAAAGGAAGTGAAAAAACAGACTGGGAAGTAGAATTGGCTTTTGTTGTTGGTAAAAAAGCAAGTTATGTTGAAGAGTCTGAAGCTTTAGATTATGTAGCGGGTTATTGCTTATTAAACGATTACAGCGAAAGAGCTTTCCAAATTGAAATGGGAGGTCAATGGGCAAAAGGTAAAGGATGCGATACTTTTGCACCTCTTGGACCATACTTAGCAACTCAGGATGAAATTGCCGATGTAAACAATCTTCCAATGTGGTTGTCTGTTAATGGTAAAAAATTCCAAAACAGTAATACTTCTAACTTAGTATTTAAAATTCCATTTTTAGTACATTATTTAAGTCAGTTTATGACTTTGCTACCGGGTGATGTTATCAGTACAGGAACGCCTCCGGGAGTAGGTTTAGGGATTAAACCGGATCCTATTTATGTAAAAGCAGGTGATGTTATCGAATTAGGAATCGAAGGTTTAGGTTCTAGTAAACAAGTTGCTGTGGCTTATTCTAAATAAGTTTTAGTAAATATATTTTAAAAGGAGTATTGGATTTAAGATTCAATGCTCCTTTTTTTTGTTCTCTTTTTAGAAAATCTTATTGCTGTAAAAGGGTGAAAACCTTTGTTTTAATCAGGAGGTAGTTTGATTAAGTTGTGTAATTTGAAGTGTTTGTGAAAACAATCCATAGATTAGCACAAATTGTCCATATTGAGCTTTGGTTTAGATTCTATTTTTGTGTAGATAGTCTCGCTATTGACTATAATAAACCAAACCAACAAAATTATGAATGCATTACAAACAGCAGATTACATTGTTTTCCTTATTTATTTTGTAATAGTCACCTCTTATGGTATGTATATTTACCGAAGTAAGAAAAATGCAGTTACAAGTTCGAACGACTATTTTTTAGCCGAGGGTTCGCTTACCTGGTGGGCTATTGGAGCTTCATTGATTGCTTCTAATATTTCGGCGGAACATTTTATTGGAATGAGTGGTTCGGGCTTTGCACTTGGGTTAGCAATTTCTTCTTATGAGTGGATGTCTGCGGCAACATTAATTATTGTAGCGGTATTTATTCTTCCGGTGTATTTGAAGAATAAGATTTTTACAATGCCACAATTCTTGGCAAAACGGTATAATGATACCGTAAGCGCCATTATGGCTGTAATTTGGCTGTTGATTTATGTTTTTGTAAATCTTACTTCGATTATTTATTTGGGAGCTTTGGCTATTTCATCGATAGCACCTGTTAGTTTTGAATTTTGTGTTATCGGATTGAGTTTATTCTCGGTTATTGTTACCTTGGGAGGAATGAAAGTAATTGGATATACTGATATGTTTCAGGTAATTGTATTGATATTGGGAGGTTTGGTAACTACTTATTTAGCATTAACCTTACTTTCAGAACAGTTTGGATTTGGGAAAGATATTTTTAAAGGATTGTCTATTATAGCCGATAAAGCTCCGGGACATTTGCAGATGATATTTGATAAATCAAACCCACATTATTCAGAATTGCCGGGAATGTCAGTGATTATAGGAGGGATGCTAATTAATAATCTGGCTTATTGGGGCTGTAATCAGTATATTGTTCAAAGAGCTTTGGGAGCCGATTTAAAAACGGCCCGAAAAGGAATTTTGTTTGCTGCCTTCTTGAAATTATTAGTTCCGGTTATTGCAGTTTTGCCTGGTATTGCTATGTATGTGATGCATGAAAACGGAATGTTCCAACAGGAAATGCTGGATGCCGCAGGAGTTTTAAAACCGGATCGCGCTTACCCTACTTTGATGAATTTATTGCCGGCAGGTTTGAAAGGAATTGCTTTGGCTGCTTTGACAGCTGCAATTGTAGCTTCTTTAGCCGGAAAAGCGAATAGTATCTCGACGATTTTTTCTCTGGATATTTACAGAAAATATTTCGATAAAACGGCATCTGAAAAAAAATTGGTGCGTGTGGGAAGAGCTGTTGTTGTAGTAGCGATGCTTATCGGAGCCATTGTGGCTCCATCGTTAAAATCTTTAGATCAGGCTTATCAGTTTATACAGGAATATGTAGGTTTCTTTTCTCCGGGAGTATTGGCAATATTTATGTTAGGAATGTTTTGGAAAAAAACTACCGCTAATGCCGGACTTGCAGGCGCATTGTTGACTGTGCCTATTGCTACAGTTTTGAAGTTTTTGCCTGTGTGGACTAACGGAGCTTTTCCTGACTATCCTTTTTTAGACAGAATGAGTATTACTTTTGTTATGATAGTTGCCATCATGGTAGGGGTTAGTCTTTTAAAACCGGAACCGCAGCAATTGCATGAAAAACACAAAATTGAAGTAGATACATCAATGTTTAAAGTATCATCAGGATTTATAATTGGTTCGTTTATTATTTGTAGTGTATTAGTGGCTTTATATACTGTTTTTTGGTAAAAGGTAAATTTATTTTATCTTTTCAAAAAGAGTATAAGTGAAAAAAAATATAGATTATAGTTTAGTTTTTAGATTGAAAAGGATTTTGCTTTAAATAGTGAAATCCTTTTTTTTGTTAAGCTAATGCTGTGAAATTTTAGCTAAAAAGCTATTAGTTATTCTCAAATACGGAATAGTTTGTTCTCATGATAACAGAAAATTGTAGTATCTTTAAGGATGATTTTAGTGATTATTTAAAGCCAAATTTTAAAATATACAGTATTATGATTTCGATTACAGCCATTATAAAAAGCAAAAAAGAAAACATTGAAGAAGTAAAAAAAATGGTTCATAATCTGGTAAGCAATACAAGGAGAGAAGCAGCTTGTGTTCGTTATGATTTGCATTATACCGAAAATGTATTTATCATTTGGGAAGAATGGAAAGATCAGGCCGGACTTGATATCCATAATAATCAGTCGTATTTAATCAATTTTATTGCCGATAGTGAGACCTTATTAGCAGCACCTATTCAGGTTTACAAGACTACTCAGGTAATGTAAGAGATTGTTTTTGTTTAATTCAGGATTAGTCTTTGAATATAAAACCCAATCCCATTTTGCGAAGCATTTTTTTTTCGAATGCCCAGAAAAATTTGAATTGGCCAAACAAAAAACCAATTAGAACTAAGAGAATTTGGTATAAAGGAAAAATTAAAATGAGACGAATAGGAGTGTGCCAGAAACCAAAATCCTCTTTAAGGATTCCTAACCAAATACATACTGGTTTTGAAATCCATGCCGAAGCTGATCCTGTAATGGCAAAAACGATAAAAACTATTGTAAGTTGAAAATTAGAAGTAATTCCCCAACGTTTTTTTAATCCCTTCATCTTTATTTATAATGATAACAAATGTAGTAAAGATTATCTTAAAGGAACGTGACCCCATAGTTTTTGACGGTAATTATTTTGAAAATAAATCATATAATTGTAAATCAAATAATTTACTTCATAGCCATAATCAATATTAGGGTCGTAATCAATGGTCATTTCGTATAAATTTCTGCTGTAACGTTGTGGTTGCAAAAAGCGATTATTCCATTCGTTTATGTATAATCTGTTTTTGTTTTCTAAATAACTTTGGGTGTAAAAGCCACGAGGATAGGCCATAGAATTAAGCCACATATTAAAACCGGGATCAATAATGATTACTTCATATTCTAAGTCTTTGTTAGCAATTTTAATTGTGTCGTTACTGCCCGAAGTTAAAGCTTCTTTTTGAGGAATAGTTGTTTTTTGACTGGCACAACTTAGTAGTATGAGTCCTAAAATCAATGTTAATATGTAAAGTTTATTTTTCATGATATTAGCCGGATTTGAGTTACTTAAATTTACGAATTAAATCGCTGATATAAGTCGGTTTTTATCAAAAATGCCATTTGTGAATAAGACAAATGGCATTTTTAAAAGAATTTTATTTGATATTTACTTCCCGAAAAGTTTTCCCAGCATTCCGCCTAAACCTCCTTTTTTAGTTAGTTCTTTGGCATCTTCTAAGTCAATTTTTCCATCGGAGTTTTGATCTAAACCAAAATGAAGTCCGTATTTACCTATAGCGTCCATGATGCTGGCATGTTCAGGACTGTCGCCACCGGTTAAGGCATCCAGTAATCCGGAAAGGCTGATGCTCTTATCTTTAGGGTCATTAGCTTTGTTAATTAAGGAACTGAGTACTTTAGGAATCATGCTTGTAGCTGTGCTAATGGCAGTAGTAGAATTAATTCCTAATTTTTGAGTCAATGAATTGGATACTTCATCGGTGATTTTTTGTATAGTGGGATCATTTTTATTAATGTCCTTACCTTGTAATAAGCCCGCAATTTGAGATAAATCAGCTTCGGTTGCTATTTTTTGTAAACTTGAAAATATAGAATTGCTGGTTTCTTTCAAAACTGCCTCATTTTGTTCGTTTGGGATAGCCTCGTTTTTTACAACAGCATCTTGTCCAAATTCTTGTACTAGTTGATTTAATTGTTCTAACATGAGCTTTTTTTTTTTTTAAATGGTTTAATCAAATATAATGAAAAAAGGACTCATTACCAATTGATAAAGAGTCCTTTTGTGTTATATAATTCTTAAACTATTAGCTCAAAATGCTAATGATTTGAGATGCTAATTCAGTTCCAATTCTGTCCTGAGCTTCTCCAGTTGCAGCTCCAATGTGTGGAGTCAAAGAGATTTTTGGGTGCATTAAAAGTTGAGTAGCAGGAGTTGGTTCGTTTTCAAAAACATCTAAACCGGCAAAAGCAACTTTTCCGCTGTCTAAAGCTTTAACTAAATCAACTTCGTTGATAACTCCACCACGAGCACAGTTTACAATTCCAACTCCGTTTTTCATTGTAGCGAATTCTTTTTCGGTTACAATATAACCGTTTTGTGCAGGAACGTGTAATGTGATGAAATCTGATTCAGCGAATACAGACTCTAATGACTGAGTTTTGATGGTAGTAGTGATAGATTGTCCGTCAAAGAATTCAACTTTTACATCTACCTGAGGAATAAAACTATCCGCAGCAATCACTTTCATACCTAAACCTAGAGCCATTTTAGCTGTAGCCTGACCAATACGACCAATACCTACAATTCCTAAAGTTTTACCTCTTAATTCAACACCGTTAGCATAGGCTTTTTTCAAATCGTTGAATTTAGTGTCTCCTTCTAAAGGCATGTTTCTGTTAGAATCGTGTAAGAAACGTACACCTGTTAATAAATGACCAAAAACCAATTCAGCTACAGATTCTGAAGATGAAGCAGGAGTATTGATTACGTGAATTCCTTTGCTTTTAGCATAATCCACATCAATGTTATCCATACCTACACCACCACGACCGATGATTTTTAGTCCTGGACAAGCATCGATAATATCTTTACGAACTTTAGTTGCACTTCTTACTAAAACTACGCTTACGTTGTTTTCGTTTACAAAGTTAGCTACTTGTTCCTGAGCTACTTTTGTAGTGATTACTTCAAAACCACCTTTTTCTAAAGCTAAGATTCCACTTTTTGAAATCCCGTCGTTTGCTAATACTTTCATTTCTTTTTTTTATTTTTAAAGATTCGAATTCTTTTTGGTTGAAATAAAGAACGATTAAAAGTTTTTGACCTTTAATCGTTCTCTTTATTTGTATGTTTTGTTTTTAAACGTTTTTTTCTAAAGCTTGCATTACATCTACTAACACTTGTACGCTTTCAATTGGCATAGCGTTGTAGATAGAAGCTCTGTAACCACCTACTGAACGGTGTCCAGGTAATCCTGAAATTCCGGCTTCTTTCCACATTTTGTCAAATGTTTCAGTGTGCTCCGGGTTAGTTAGTAAGAAAGTAACATTCATATTAGAACGGTCTTCAACAACAGCAGCACCTTTAAATAATGGATTTCTGTCGATTTCTCCGTAAAGTAATTCCGCTTTTGCGTTGTTTAATTTTTCAACAGCTGCAACTCCGCCTTTTTCTTTAATCCATTTCATAGTCAATAAAGAAGCATAAACAGAGAAAACAGGTGGTGTATTGTACATACTGTCTGCTTTGATATGTTTAGCGTAGTCTAACATACTTGGGATAACACGACCGTTTTTACCAAGGATTTCTTCTTTAACAACTACTAAGGTAGTTCCTGCAGGTCCCATGTTTTTTTGAGCTCCGGCATAGATAATGTCAAATTGAGAAAAATCAATTACTCTTGAAAAGATATCTGAACTCATATCGCAAACCATTGGAATATTAGTTTTTGGGAATGATTTCATTTGTGTACCAAAAATGGTATTGTTAGAAGTACAGTGGAAATAATCTGCATCAGCAGGAATTTCATAATCTTTAGGTACATAAGTGTAGTTGTCTTCTTTTGAAGAAGCAACAATTACAGTTTCTCCAAAGAATTTAGCTTCTTTAATAGCTGCAGTAGCCCAAGTTCCTGAATCTAAATAAGCGGCTTTCCCGTTTTCTTTCATCAAGTTGTAAGGAACCATTAAAAATTCAAGGCTTGCTCCACCTCCAAGAAAAAGAGCTTTGTATCCTTTTCCTTCTAATCCTAGTAATTCAAGAGCCAAAGCTCTTGCTTCGTCCATAACAGCAACAAAGTCTTTGCTGCGGTGCGAAATTTCTAAGATAGATAATCCTGAATTATTGAAGTTTAAAACAGCTTGTGCTGATTTTTCAAAAACTTCTTGTGGTAAGATAGATGGTCCTGCGCTGTAGTTGTGTTTTTTCATGGTGTATTTAAGTCCAAAAAATTAAAATGCAAATTTCGGTAATAGGAGTTGAATAAGCATTAAATTATTCATAATAATTATTAAAAAAAAATCTATGTTATTAACAAAAACGATATAGTATCGGTATTATCGGCATAATCCCATAATTTAGGCTGTTGTGTCTGTCCAAATGCGACACTGTTTTTTACTAAATTATTACTCACAATACATTGAATATTGTCGGCTTCTGAATTCAGTCTTTTTTCTAAATCAGCAAGGTTTTCGTAATATTCATAAAAAATACTCGAAATAGGAGAGGCGTGGCTATTATCTTCTTTGATAGTTAAAAAACCATTGTCTAATAATTTGAAATTACTCATTAGGAAAACAGCTTTGTTGTAATCATAATTATTAGCATATTTTTCATATTTGATAATATCCTGATATTCAAACATGGCTTCGAAAAAAGCGTCAAAATTATATCCTTTTGGAACAAAAAGTTTAGAAACATTGCGGCATCCTAGTCCAAAATACCTAAAAATGTCCTCGCCTAAAGCTACTAATTGCTCTTTGGTTTCTTCTCCGTTTAAAATAGCAACAGAATTTCGGCTTTTGCGAATAATAGACGGTTTGTCTTTAAAATAATATTCAAAATAACGGGCGGTATTGTTGCTTCCGGTGGCAATTACAGCGTCGAAATTTTCTAATTTTCCTTCGCTAAAAGTGATTTTATTAGCTAATTCCGGTTTGATATGGATAAGATATTTGACTAAAAAAGGCAATAAATGTTGGTCATTTGATGATGTTTTTACCAAAACATCATGTCCGGTGATTAATACCGACAGAAAATCGTGAAAACCAACCAGCGGAATGTTTCCGGCTAATATCAGTGCAATTTTCTTTGGTTTTACATTCGTAAAATCATAAGCGTTTAACCAGGTGTTCAGATTTTCTTCAGTCAGGGCATTTGCCCAGGATTGAATTGCATAATACACTTGTTCAGGTGTGTACCAGCCATTATGAGATTGAGATAAGTGAATTAAATCAACAAAGGAATCAAAAAAAACAGCATTGCCTAAAACGTCTTTTTTGGGACTATTTTCGGCTTCGGAAAATTGACTTAAAAATTTTCCCAATTCGATAAACGCATTTTTTTTATTTTCTAATGTCATAATGTTTGTTTATGAAATGTTTTGATTGTAATTTTGCACAAAAGTAAGATTTAATAAGTCGAAAGTCAAAAGTCTTCTATCAAATGTTTTTTTGGTTGTGTGATTTTAACTTTTAAAAAATAAATACAGAATAAAATGGCAATTATCATAACAGACGAATGTATCAATTGTGGTGCATGTGAACCGGAATGTCCAAATACAGCAATCTATGAAGGAGCTGACGATTGGAGATATAAAGATGGTACAACATTAAAAGGAAAAGTAGTGCTTCCAGACGGAACTGAAGTAGATGCTGATGAGGCTCAAACTCCAATTTCTGATGAAGTTTATTATATTGTTCCGGGTAAATGTACAGAGTGTAAAGGGTTTCATGACGAGCCACAATGTGCTGCTGTATGTCCTGTGGATTGTTGTGTTCCTGATGATAATCATGTAGAGGATGAAGAAACCTTGTTAAACAGACAGGCTTTCTTGCATAATGAATAGTTGATTATATATAATTTCAATTTAAAAATCCTGAGTGAACCACTCAGGATTTTTTTTGCGCTACAATTACAAAAGTATCGTAAGCATAAGTTTTTCTGTCAATAATTTCAATGATTTCAAAGTGATTGAGATAGAGGAATAGCTGTATTTCGTTTAGTGTAAAGACTCTTACGGTGGCGTAGTCATTTGCAATTATTTTAGTGTCGTCTATTGTGTCACTATAATATTTAGCGGTCCATTCGAGTAGAAAATTGTCGTGCAGGCTTACTTCCCAACTGCTTTTTCGACTATAATTAACATCTTTGTGTTGGGCTGAGTGAATAATAGGGCTGTTTTCTTTGATATATGGAATGAACCTGTTGGCGTCTATGAAATCAAAAATTATCACACCATCTGTATTAAGATTGTTATGCAGACAGTTAAAAGTATCATTGATGTCGTTGTTTGAAATTAAGTAACTCGTAGAACGACTGGTGATAATTATAGCATCAACTTTCTTTTCGAGATTAAAATCGCGCATATCGGCGTGAATAAAGTGACATCCGGGATTCCTTTTTTGTGCAATGCTAATCATGCTTTTGCTGTAATCAAGACCGATGTAGTTTTGTTTGTTTTCGATAAAGCGTTGAGCCAGATTCCCGGTTCCGCTGCCTATTTCTAAGATGTTTTTAGGTTTGTTTTTTTGCAGTAAGTTGTTGTAAAAAGTATATTCCCTGTCGTAGTCTATGAAACTTTGGTACATAGCATCATATATTTCGGCCATTTTATCAGGATAAATACTGGTCATAATAATATACAATTAGTTATTGATAGCTTTGCTATAAAATCTTTAAATAAATCGAAGTTAATTCGGTTGAAAAGGGCAATTGCAAGATAAGATTTTTTGCTGAAAACATTGGTTTTGTAATTTTAAAATTACCGGCTTAGAATTAGAAAAAAGATAAGAAAAAAGTATTTTGGGGGCTTGTTTTGCGGTCTTGAAAGTAGTGTTGGATTAATTTTGCAAATATGCTATCTATAGATTTTTATATCTTATATTTGCAACCGTTTAAATTAAAAAACTAAAAAAAAGTCTGGTGATAAAAGCGCCGGCTGTAAACAATACGATCATGAAAGCAGGAATTGTAGGATTACCAAATGTAGGGAAATCAACTTTATTTAATTGTTTGTCAAATGCTAAGGCGCAAAGTGCCAATTTTCCATTTTGTACTATCGAGCCTAATATTGGTGTGGTAAATGTACCGGATCCAAGAATTGCCCGATTGGAAGAATTAGTAAAACCGGAACGAGTACAAATGGCAACTGTTGATATTGTGGATATTGCAGGATTAGTGAAAGGAGCCAGTAAAGGTGAAGGTTTGGGGAATCAATTTCTTGGAAATATCCGGGAGTGTAATGCGATTATTCATGTTTTGCGTTGTTTTGATAATGATAATATTGTACACGTTGATGGAAATGTGAATCCTATTCGTGATAAAGAAACAATAGATATCGAATTGCAGTTGAAAGACTTAGAAACGGTTGAAAAACGTTTGGAAAAAGTAAATCGTGCGGCTAAAACCGGAAATAAGGAAGCTCAGGCTGAAAAAGCGCTTTTGGACCGAATTAAAGACGCTTTATTACAGGCAAAATCTGCTAGAACAGTTGTTCCGCAATCGAATGAAGAAGAGGTTTTGATGGAAGAATTCCAATTGATTACTACCAAACCGGTTTTATATGTTTGTAATGTAGATGAAGCTTCGGCGGTAAACGGAAATAAATATGTAGATCAGGTACGTGAATTAGTAAAAGATGAAAATGCAGAGGTAATTGTGCTTTCTGTTGGTGCTGAGGCTGATATTACCGAATTAGAAAGTTACGAAGAGCGTCAGGTTTTCCTGGAAGATTTAGGATTAACTGAGCCGGGTTCGGCAGTATTGATTCGTGCGGCTTATAAATTATTGAATTTACAGACTTATTTTACGGCAGGTGTAAAAGAAGTTCGTGCCTGGACCATTAACATTGGAGATACTGCTCCCAAAGCGGCTGGAGTTATCCACACCGATTTTGAAAAAGGTTTTATTCGTGCGGAGGTAATTGCTTATGAAGATTTTTCGAACTATGGTTCGGAATCTAAAGTGAAGGAAGCTGGAAAATTGCGTGTGGAAGGAAAAGAATACATTGTAAAGGATGGTGACGTAATGCACTTTAGGTTTAATGTGTAGTGTTTTTTAAAATAACACATGATTAAATAGATGAAAAAGAACCTGCAATTAATCTTGTAGGTTTTTTTTGTTTTTGTTAAGTTTTTTTTGTTATTTTATACAACCCAAATCAATACTTTTTAGCTTATGAGACTTCAGCAAATCATTTTAAATGATAAGAAAGAAGAAAGAATTTTATTTACTTCAAAAGATTTTAATGCAAATAAGGCTGATTTGGTATTAGCTTTTGGGGAAAGGATTTTTCTAGATGAAATAAAACCCTATACAACACTAAATAATATATATCCTAACGCTAATATTGTTATCTGTTCAACTTCAGGACAAATTTCTAATACATCTTTGATTGAAAGAAATCTTGTAGCAACTTCAATAAATTTTGAAAAGACAACGATTAAAGCTATTGAAATTGATATTACAGCGAACCATAATATTCAGCAAATAGGAAATATTATACATAAAGATTTTTTTACTGAAGATCTTAAATCGTTATTGATACTTTCAGAAGGTAGTTTTGTTAATGGAACGGAACTTATTAACGAACTGGTTAAAGAAACCGAAGGTAATATTCCTATTTTTGGAGGTTTAGCAGGTGATGAATATCATTTTGAAAAAACAATTGTGGGTTTAAATAAAGATGCTTCTCCTGAAAAAATTGTAGCAGTTGGTTTTTATGGTGATGCCATTCATTTTGGTTTTGGTTCAGAAGGAGGCTGGAGTGATTTTGGTCCGGAAAGAGAAGTGACACTCTCAGAAAAAAATGTTTTATACAAAATTGGTGATAGGTATGCACTGGATTTGTATAAGGAATATCTGGGTAAATATGCAGATGAATTACCGGGTTCATCATTGTATTTCCCACTTTCAATGAAAGAAAATGAAAATTCAGAACCAATAGTACGAACTATTTTGTCTATTGATGAAGAAAAAAAATCGATGACTTTTGCAGGTAATATTCCTGAAGGTTCTTTTGTCAGACTGATGAAGGGAAACTTAGATAAATTGATTGATGCTTCTTATAGTGCGGCTTCTCAAACTTTTTCAAAACAATCTGTAAAACCGGAATTAGCATTATTAGTGAGTTGTGTGGGGCGAAAAATTGTTCTTGGAAATAGAATTGAAGAAGAGTTAGAGGTTGTACAAGAAGTATTTGGCGAAAATACATTGCTTTGTGGTTTTTATTCCTATGGTGAAATTTCTCCAAAACTAAAAAAAGTAGCTTGCGAATTGCATAATCAAACAATGACTATTGCAACGATTTATGAGGAGTTATAATGGAAAGAGAAAATTTACATAGACTTTTGAACAGACAAATCAAAAAGCATTTTTCGGATGATTTCATTGCGAACAATGAATCTGTTCAAAAGTTTATAGAAGTAGTTAATCTTTCGTATTTAAATTTCGAAAAAGATGCCGAATTGTTTGAACAATCTTCGCGGTTGAATGATTTAGAATACAATAAAATAACTGAAAAACTAAAACTTGAATTACAGAAAAAAGAACATATTGAGAGTAAATTAATTGAAGCAATAAAGCAATTAAATGAAAATGAAGTAAAGTTTAGTAATGGAGATGATTCTGAAAGTTTATTAAAAGTTTTGCAAAATGAAATAGATTATAAAAGGGAATTTCAGGATGAGTTGTATCAGGCTAAAATGAATGCTGAAAAAGCAAATGAAGCCAAATCTGATTTTCTTTCCATTATGAGTCACGAAATTAGAACTCCGCTCAACGCTATCATTGGTTTGATTTACATAATGGAAAAAGAAAATACTTTGAATAGTTTTCAGGAAAATCTGGAGGTTTTAAAGTATTCGGCTCAAAATTTATACATGCTTATCAATGATATTTTGGATTTTAACCGCATTGAAGCCGGTAAGGTGGAGCTTGAAAAAATACCGTTTGATTTCAAAGAATTAGTTGTACATATCGCGCAATCGTTAAAAATTAAAGCCTCAGAGAATTTAAATACAATTGAGGTGCTAATTGATGATGATTTCACTCCTTTTTTAATTAGTGATCCTTTAAGGATAGGTCAGATTATAACTAATTTAGTTTCAAATGCCATCAAGTTTACTAAAAACGGAAGCATTAAAATTAAGGTTGATCAGATTGAAAAAAAAGAAAATATTTCAGTCTTTAAAGTTCAGGTTATCGATAGCGGAATTGGGATTGATGTAGTTAAGTTTAAATCTATTTTTCAAAAATTTGAGCAGGCCGAAGTAAAAACTACACGTCAATTTGGAGGAACAGGTTTGGGCTTAGCGATTACTAAAAAATTACTTCGTTTATTAAATTCAGATATAGAATTGGAAAGTGAAATTGGAGTTGGATCTAATTTTAGTTTTATTTTGGAATTGCCATATTTTTTGACCGATTTAGAAATAAAAAATAATATTGTACATCACGATTATAAAGAGGAAAGTTTAGACGGTTTAAAAGTTCTTTTAGTAGAAGATAATTTGATAAACATTAAAATAGCGGAAAAAATATTGAAACAGTGGAATGTACAAGTAGATAAGGCTGAAAATGGACTTATTGCTGTTGAAAAGTTTAAAACAAATACCGATTATGGAATTATTTTAATGGATTTATCCATGCCGGTTATGGATGGTTACGAAGCTACTGCAATAATAAGAAAATCGAATGCACAGATACCTATCATAGCTCTGACCGCCTCATCATCTTATAGTTATCTTGAGAAAGCTTTACAGATTGGTGTTAATGATTATGTTATCAAGCCATTCAATCCCAAAGAGTTGAACATGAAATTAAAGAAATATTATAAATAATGTTTTTTATAGTTAGCAATAGTATTAATTTCAAGTTCAAATAATTCAGCGGAAATCATAGCGTTTTTTCTTGTTGTTATAATCATAATTCCTTAGATAATAATTTTCATTATGTTTAAATTGCATACGAAAGCAGTGTTATTATTATGAGAAAACAATTTGGTGCAAAAGTAACGAAGAAAGAAATAGAAAAATATTCTAAATCTGTTCATTGGAAGGGTAGTATTTTTGAAAATTTAGAAGAAACGAAGATGAGTTTTTCATTATCTAGTATGCCGGCATTTCTTCGTAAACAGTTTTGTGAAAAAGAAAGAAGAGAAGCGAAAAATCTCCCGATTGTTTCTTTTGGAAAATCATTGATTGATGAGGCCTATACCAAAATGCAAAGTATTTGGTATGGACATTCGGCTATTTTTATGAGATTGAATCATAAAAATATATTAATTGATCCTATGTTTGGTAATGACGCTGCCCCGATAGCTCCTTTTAAGATTAAAAGGTTTAGCCAGAACACATTAAATATCTTGAATGAATTGCCGGAAATAGATTTGGTTCTGATTTCTCATGATCATTATGATCATTTGGACTATGAAAGTATTTTGATGCTTAAAAGTAAGGCTAAATTATTTTTTGTCGCTTTAGGAGTCAAAAGACATTTGGTTTCCTGGGGAATCCCTAGGCATATTATTACTGAATTTGATTGGTGGGAAACTCATGATTTTGAAGATATTAAAATTACATTTACACCTACAAGGCATTTTTCAGGAAGAGGTTTAACCGATAGAGCTAAATCATTGTGGGGAGGATGGGTTTTAAAAGCTGCTTCCGAGAATATCTGGTTTAGTGGAGATAGCGGTTATGGTGAGCATTTTAAAGAGATTGGCAAACGTTTAGGTCCATTTGATTTTGCATTTATGGAATGTGGTCAGTATAATGAAAATTGGCATCAGATTCACATGTTTCCGGAAGAAAGTGTTCAGGCGGCTATAGATGCAGGTGTTCAAAAATGTATTCCGGTGCATTGGGGAGCGTTTGCTTTAGCGCAACATCCCTGGAAAGAACCTGTTGAGCGATTTTTAAATAAAGCAATGCAGGAAAAACTAAGTTTTTTAACGCCTAAAATAGGAGAACTATTCAGATGTAATTCAGATAGTCGCTCTCAAAAGTGGTGGGAAGATATAAATTAAAAATACCAAATCATGAAAATAATCGCATTTGGCGGAAGCCCTAGTAAAAACTCCATCAATAAAAAATTAGCCATTTACGCCAGTAGTTTATTCGAAAATGCCGAAGTGGAAATTTTGGATTTAAATGATTACCAAATGCCACTTTTTAGTGTAGATATTGAAGCAGAAGTTGGTCAGCATGAGTTAGCAAAAGCCTTTTTGGCTAAAATTGAATCAGCTGATTTTTTAGTGGTTTCTTTAGCTGAAAATAACGGAAATTACTCTGCTGCTTTTAAAAATTTGTACGATTGGTGTTCCCGAATTAATGGAAAAGTGTTTCAGGGAAAACCAATGTTATTAATGGCAACTTCGCCAGGAGGTCGAGGAGGAGCATCGGTTTTGGAAATAGCCAAAAATGCTTTTCCCCGTTATGGAGCGGATATTAAAGCCACTTTTTCGTTACCGAGTTTTAATGAGAATTTTGATGCTGAAAATAACAGAATATCCAATTCGGAATTTGATAATCAGTTGAAAGAGATTGTTATGAGTTTAGAAAAATAGACTATAGATTTTAAAATTTTTAGAGGTAGAATCATCAAACAAGAATCTTTGGGTTTATTTAAAGAATCTTGATTGATGATTTTTTATTTTTTATATTGAATTCTTTTGATAATTTTTGTTTTTGTGTAATATTTCGCTCTTTTTGATGTTTTTATGTTAATTAAGTGTGGAATTAATTTTGTGTTTCTTTTCGATAATTTTAGGTTTAGAGTGGATATTTTTTATATTTGCTTTAGTATCTTTTTTGTAGTTTTTTTAATTTAAAGCATAGAAAAGATTGAATATTTGATTTAGTTAACGCAAAAATATGATAAATAGAAAGCAAGCATCTTTAGAACTGACTTTGTTGGTGTTTATCATGTCTTTATTTATCATTGGTGTTGGAATTTACGGTGTTTTAAAAATTCGAGAATCAAATAACAATTCAAAAGAATTATATACTGATAGAATAGTACCAATGGATCAATTGGCGGATATTCGTTTTTATACTTCCAATATCATTGCAACTGCTCACCAAATTGATGGAAAACAAATTGGATATAAAGAAGCACTTCAAAAGATTACTCAATCACAAGACAGTATCAAAGTAAACTGGGAAAATTATCAGCAAAGTTATCTTACGAATAAAGAAAAGCAATTGGTTTTAAACGCCAAAATACAGATTGATAAATCCGATAATACTATTGAAAAATTGAAATTGGCGTTGAAAGAAGAAGATGCTAATTTACTGGATTCCATTCTTAAGAATGAGTTGTATCCTAATTTGAATTCGGTTATTATTGAAGCGAGTAATTTGCTTCGTTTGCAAGTTAAAATTGGTAAAGCAATTAATCAAAATAATGATAGTATCTATAAAGCCTACACATCTGAAATTATTTGGATTATACTCATTGCTTTTGGATTTGCAGTTCCGTTTTTATATTATCTTATAAGAAAAAATAGTGCTATTGTCAGTGATTTAAAATTAAACGATGCTAAATTGTTTCTTACTGAGAAGAATTATCGCAACTTGATTGAATATGCGGGGGAAGCTATTTTGATTCTTAATGAAGAGACGGAAATTATTGATTTGAATGAAGCAGCTTGTACTTTGTTTGGTTACACACGGGAAGAATTACTTCGTATTAATATTTCTGAATTAGTGCCTTCCGATGAAATTGAAAAACAAGTAGAAGATGTTGCTTTAATAAGGAAAAACAAATTTGCACAAATAAGCAGAAAAATAAGAAGAAAAGACGGTTCTTTTATTCAAACAGAAATTAGTAACAGATTAATGGATGGAAAAGGTTTTTTTGCTATTATACGCGATGTTACTGCTCGAAAAAATGCTGAAGAAGTAATAAAAAAATCAGAAGAAAAGTATCGTTATTTGTTTGATAATAGTCCTGCTTATATTATAATTTGGGATTTAGAAACGTTGGAAATTTTAGAAATAAATAATGCTGTATTGTGTAAGTATGGCTATAGTAAAGAAGAATGGTCAAAAATGTCAGTTTTGGATTATCGTCCCAAAGAGGATTATTCTAAAATAGAAGAATTTGCGAAGTATATGTTGGTAAATGAGGAGCCAATTGTAACAAGAAATTGGAGGCATCATAAGAAGAATGGAGATGAAATGATTATGGAAATTGCTTCTCATAAAATTGAATATAATAATCGAAAAGCTATATTGTCTCTTGCTAATGATGTTACAAATCAAATAAAAGCAGAAGAGAAATTGAAGGAACGAGAAGCACAATTGGATTTATTTATTGGACACAGTCCGGCATCTTTGGCTATGTTTGATACAAAAATGCACTATATTAAAACCAGTAATCGCTGGATTGAAGATTATAATCTTTCAGGACAGAATATAATTGGAAAAAGCCATTACGAAGTTTTTCCTGAAATTGGTCAGGAATGGAAAGATATTCATCAACGTTGTTTGCAAGGAGTTATAGAAAAAAGAGAGGAAGATTCGTTCTTGAGAGCAAATGGAAATGTAGATTGGGTAAAATGGGAGATACGTCCTTGGCATAAATCTACTGGAGAAATCGGAGGTGTAATTATGTTTACTGAAGTGATTACCGAGCGTAAAAAAGCTACAGAAATGTTTAAAAATCAGTTTGATAATGCTCCGGATATTATTCTTTATGTAAATAAATTGTATAAAATAGAGGCGATAAATAAAGATTCGCCAATAGGGAAGACAGTTGATGAGTTGATAGGTGCCGATTGTATTGAAGTTTTGCCTGAAGAAAGTCGAAAAGATGCAAAGGAAAGATTGGACAGGTGTTTTGCTACAGGGGAGAATCAGGAATTTGAAAATCAGCTGAATTTTGGACGTTGGGTTCGTTCCCGATTAGTTCCCATTGAAGTTAATGGTGAAGTGCAGCATGTTATGATTTTTGCCACGGATATAACCGAGAGAAAACAAGCCGAAATTCAACTGCTACAAGGTGAAGAAAAGTACCGTGTTCTAACCGAAAATATAAGTGATGCTATTTTACTTTTAGATAAAGAGGGTGGGATTTTGTATCAAAGTCCTTCAGCTGAGCGAATATCTGGGCGTAGTTTTGAAGATGTCAAAGAAAAAAGTTTTACCGAGTTTTTAGTTTCAGATGAATTATTCCGTGGACAGCTTTTTTTGAAAGAAATTTTAGAAAACCCTAATGTGCCTAAGCAAAATCAATTTAGAATTAATCATAAAAAAGGACATGAAATTTGGATTGAAGGAACAGCCATCAATCTATTAGAAAATGAAAGTGTTAAAGCAATCATTCTGAATTATAGAGATGTTACTGATAAAAAAATATTTGAAAATGAATTAATTCGCTATAATTCAGAATTAAAAAAAACCAATGCCGAATTAGATCGTTTTGTTTACAGTGCTTCCCATGATTTGCGTGCACCACTAAAATCGATGTTGGGACTTATTTATGTGACTAAAGAATGTGCTGATCCGGAAGATAGTGAGTTACATGAAAGGTTGGCAATGCTTAATAATAGTGTGGGGAAATTGGATGATTTTATTGAAGACATATTGCATTATTCCAGAAATGCCCGTCTGGTTTTAGATAAAGATGAAATTAATTTTAGAAAAATAATCGAAGAGATTAAAGGAAGTCATAAGTTTATAGAAGGAATCAAAGGAGTGCAATTGCATGTAGAGATCAGTTCGAGTGGTTTATTTGTTTCCGATTATCGAAGGCTAGGTGTGGTTTTGAATAATCTTCTTTCTAATGCTCTTAAATATAGAGATCTTTCTAAAGAAAAGTCTTTTGTGAATATTATAATTCGTAGTGATAGAACCAATGCAATTATTGTTATTGAAGATAACGGAGTAGGTATTGCCAGTGATGACAAAGAGAAAATATTTGAAATGTTTTATAGAGGAACCACACTTTCTTCGGGTTCAGGTCTTGGTTTGTATATTGTAAAAGAAGCTCTGGAAAAACTGGGAGGGACAATTAATGTAGAATCAGAGCAGGATAAAGGAACTAAGTTTATTGTTGAAATTCCTAATCAAATTAGTAATTTAAATTAATTTTATGAAAGTCAAACATGTTCTCCTGATAGATGACAACGATATAGATAATTATGTAAATAATCATATTATCACTAAAAGTAAAATTGCAGAAAAGATTACGGTTAAAAAATCTGCAATAGCGGCGTTGGAATATTTAAAAAGTATAGAAGAAAATACGATAGAATTTCCGGGTTTAATTTTTTTAGATATTTCGATGCCTATCATGGATGGATTCGGATTTCTGGAAGAAATAATCAAGTTTCCTCAAACAATTGAAAAACAATGCGCTGTGGTTATGCTTAGTTCGTCAGATAACCCTAACGATATTAAAAGAGCAATGAATTTTGAAGTAGTTATGGATTTTTTTACCAAACCATTGCGAATTGAAATGATTGAAAAATTAATTGAGAAAGGAAATTTATAAAACACAGTATTCTAAATTCTAAGTTTTCTTTTGTCAATATCATTTTTGATAACTTTGGCTGTTAGCCCTTTTAAAATAGGGTGATATATGCTATATTAGCAAAAAATCCACAAAATTTAATGTCAGATCAAAGTAAATACACCGAAGATAATATTCGGTCGCTGGACTGGAAAGAGCATATTCGTATGCGTCCCGGTATGTACATCGGGAAATTAGGTGATGGTTCTTCACCTGATGACGGTATCTATATTTTATTAAAAGAAGTACTCGATAACTGTATCGATGAGTTTGTAATGGGCTCAGGGAAAACTATTGAAGTGACTATCAAAGATAAAACCGTAGCAGTACGTGATTACGGTCGTGGAATTCCTTTAGGGAAAGTGGTTGATGTGGTTTCTAAAATGAATACCGGAGGTAAATACGACTCGCTGGCATTTAAGAAATCAGTTGGTTTGAATGGGGTTGGTACCAAGGCAGTGAATGCTTTGTCTAATTATTTCCGTGTAGAATCGGTGAGAGAAGACAAACAAAAAGCAGCTGAATTTTCAGCCGGAAATTTGGTTTTGGAAGAAGATATTATTGAAACTACCAAACGTAAAGGAACCAAAGTAACCTTCACTCCTGACGAAGCTATTTTTAAAAACTACAAATTCCGTAACGAATATGTAGTGAAAATGCTTAAAAATTATTGTTACTTAAATACAGGTTTGACAATAATTTATAATGGAGAAAAATTCTTTTCAGATTACGGATTAAAAGATTTATTAAACGAAAATATTGCCGAAGAAGATAAGGTTTACGATATCATTCACTTAAAAGGAGATGATATCGAAATTGCAATGACGCATAGTAAATCCCAATACAGTGAGGAATACCATTCATTTGTAAACGGACAAAATACGACTCAGGGGGGAACACACTTGGTTGCTTTTCGTGAGGCAATTGTAAAAACGGTCAGAGAGTTTTACAATAAAGGTTTTGAACCTTCTGATATTCGTAAATCGATTGTTGGAGCGGTGAGTATTAAGGTGATGGAACCTGTTTTTGAATCGCAAACCAAAACTAAATTAGGTTCTACCGAAGTAGGTTCTGAACCGGGGATGCCGTCAGTGCGAACTTTTGTCAATGATTTTGTCAAAAATAATTTAGACAATTATTTGCATAAAAATCCGGAAACTGCCGATTTATTATTGCGCAAAATTTTACAGGCTGAAAGAGAACGTAAAGAACTTTCAGGTATTCGAAAATTAGCCAAAGACAGAGCGAAGAAAGCGAGTTTGCACAATAAAAAGCTGCGTGATTGCCGCGTGCATTTACCCGATATTAAAAATCCACGATATTTAGAAAGTACACTGTTTATTACCGAGGGAGATTCGGCTTCGGGTTCGATTACTAAGTCGCGCGATGTGAATACACAGGCGGTATTTAGTTTGCGTGGTAAACCGTTGAATTCGTATGGTATGAGCAAGAAAATTGTTTATGAAAATGAGGAATTCAACTTGTTGCAGGCAGCTTTGGATATCGAAGACGATATGGAAAACCTGCGTTACAATAACATTGTTATCGCTACCGATGCCGATGTCGATGGAATGCACATTCGATTATTGCTGATTACCTTTTTCCTGCAATTTTTTCCGGAATTAATCAAAGAAGGGCATTTGTATATTTTGCAAACACCTTTGTTTAGGGTTCGAAATAAAAAAGAAACGATTTATTGCTATTCGGAAGAAGAACGAAAAGCAGCTATCGAGAAATTAAAACCTAAACCTGAAATCACCCGATTCAAGGGATTGGGAGAGATTTCGCCAAATGAATTTCAGTTTTTTATTGGTGAAGATATTCGATTGGATCCTGTTATGATGGACAAACATACTTCGGTAGAGCAATTATTATCTTTTTATATGGGTAAAAATACGCCGGACCGACAAGAGTTTATCATCAAGAACCTGAAGGTGGAGTTGGATACCATTGAAGAAGCTTAATTTTAAAAATAATTAAGTATGGAGAATCAGGATATTCGTTGGAAACAGAGGTTTGAACATTTTGTAAATGCGTTTAAGCAATTAAAAAATGCTAAGCAGCTTAAAGAAGAAAGGGATTTTACCGAATTAGAACTTCAAGGAGTAATTCAGGCATTTGAGGTTTCTCAGGAATTGTCTTGGAAAGTAATGAAAGATTTTCTGGAAGAGCAAGGAAAAACAGACTTGTTTGGTAGTAAAAATGCAGTGAAAGAAGCTTTTAATGTAGGACTTATTTCTAAAGGAGATATTTGGTTAGACATGATTAAAAGTAGAAATCTAACTTCTTATATTTATGATGAAAAAGAGGTTTTGGCCATTTTAGAAATTATTTTGAATGATTATTTTCCTGTTTTCATCGATTTTGAAAATAAAATGAAAAGCCTTTTATAATGTTTGGAATTTATCCTAAAAGCTATCAGGAAATTTTGGTAATTTTTGAAGATTGCCTTTCGATTGATGAGGTAGTAATTTATGGTTCCAGAGCTAAGGGGAATTATAGAGAAGGTTCAGATATTGATATTACTTTAAAAGGAGATGTGACAAAAGAAGATTTAAACAAATTATGGCACAAATTAGATGATAGTTTTATCCCTTATAAATTTGACATATCCATTTATAAGGATTTAAAATCTCAAAGTTTAATAGAGCATATTGAAAGAGTTGGTAAAACTTTTTATAAAAGAAAAAACTGAAATAAATTCAGCATAAATGAAAGACGAAGAAGACGATAACATCATTCCAAACAACGAAGAAAATAATTCAGAAGAGAATCCTATTGATGAAAATCAGGATGGGGAAGAGGCTGATGAAATTATTGACGCAGATGCCAAGCAGTTTGAAGGTGAGCATTTTTATGATCATAACGAAGAAGATGCCAATGATACCATTACCAAAGTTACCGGTATGTACAAAGACTGGTTTTTGGATTATGCTTCTTATGTAATTTTAGAGCGTGCCGTTCCTGCCATTGAGGACGGATTTAAGCCCGTTCAACGCCGTATTATGCACTCTTTGAAAGAGTTGGATGATGGTCGTTATAATAAAGTCGCCAATGTTGTAGGTCACACTATGCAGTATCACCCGCACGGAGATGCCAGTATTGCTGATGCGATGGTGCAGATAGGTCAAAAAGATTTATTGATTGATTGTCAGGGAAACTGGGGGAATATTTTAACCGGAGACGGAGCTGCGGCTTCCCGTTATATTGAAGCACGTTTGTCAAAATTTGCTTTAGAGGTTTTGTATTCTCCAAAAATCACCGATTGGGGTGTTTCTTATGATGGACGTCGTGCTGAACCCAATAATCTTCCGGTAAAGTTTCCATTGCTTTTAGCACAGGGAGCAGAGGGGATTGCGGTAGGTTTATCAACAAAAGTTTTACCGCATAATTTTAATGAATTAATCGATGCTTCTATTAAAATATTAAAAGGAAAGCCGTTTACGCTGTATCCGGATTTTATGACGGCAGGTATTGCCGATGTGTCTAATTATAATGACGGAATGCGTGGCGGGCGTGTGCGTGTGCGTGCTAAAATTGCCCAGATTGACAAAAATACTCTGGCAATTACTCAAATTCCGTTTTCGACCAATACTTCGACTTTGATTGACAGTATTTTGAAAGCCAATGATAAAGGCAAAATCAAAATCAAAAAAATTGAAGACAATACCGCCGCCGATGTTGAAATTTTAATTCATCTTTATCCGGGAGTTTCTCCTGATAAAACGATTGATGCACTGTTTGCTTTTACAGCTTGTGAAACTTCTGTAGCGCCTTTAGGCTGTGTGATTGAAGACAATAAACCTTTGTTTATTGGGGTTTCGGCAATGTTGAAAATTTCGACCAACAGAACAGTCGATTTACTTCGTCAGGAATTAGAGATTCATTTAGAGGAATTAAAAAACAAATGGCATTTTTCGACCTTAGAAAAAATCTTCATTCGTGAAGAAATGTACATTGATTTCAAATTGTATCATGACAAAGAATCTTTGTTCCAATACATGTACGATCGATTTGAGCCTTTCAAAAAATCCTTTGTCAGAGAAATCAATGACGATGATTTACAGCGATTGACTCAAATTCCAATGATTCGTATTACCCGTTTTGATTCGGATAAGGCCGATGAATTTATCGCTAAGTTAGAAGCCGAAATGAAAGAGGTAGAATATAATTTAGAGCATATTGTTGATTTTGCCATTACTTATTTTACCAAGCTAAAAGAGAAATATGGTAAAGGACGCGAGCGTCAAACTGAGTTGCGTATTTTTGATGATATTGAAGCAACAAAAGTTGTGTTACGCAATACGAAATTATATGTTGACAGAGCAGAAGGTTTTGTGGGAACCAGTTTGAAAAAAGACGAATATGTAACGGATTGCTCTGATATTGATGATGTAATTGTTTTTCTTCGTGACGGAAGTATGATGGTGACCAAAGTGGATGCTAAAACTTTTGTGGGGAAAGACATTATTCATGTAACTGTTTTTGACAAAAGTGATAAACGCACCATTTATAACATGGTATATCGCGACGGAAAATCTGGGCCGTCTTATATTAAACGATTTAATGTTTCCGGGGTTACCAGAGATAAATTGTACGATTTGACTAATGGAACTAAAGGCTCGCAAGTCTTGTATTTTACTTGTAATCCAAATGGAGAAGCTGAGGTAATTACAATTCTTTTGCGTCAAATAAGCAGTATTAAGAAATTAAAATTCGATTTGGATTTTGCTAAATTGGCGATTAAAGGTCGTGCTTCTAAAGGTAATTTAGTAACTAAATACCCAATTAAGAAAATCGAAATTAAAGAAAAAGGAATTTCTACTTTATTGCCAAGAAAAATTTGGTACGATGATACTGTACAACGCTTGAATGTTGATGCCAGAGGAGAATTGTTAGGCGAATTCAGACCGAGTGATAAAATTTTGATTATTCAGCAATCCGGAAAACTAAAAGTAATCATTCCTGAGTTATCTACTCACTTTGACGAAGATATGATTGTTTTGGAAAAATGGATTCCTAAAAAACCTATTTCGGCCATTTATTACGATGGGGAAAAAGAGCGTTACTATCTGAAACGATTTTTAGTAGAGAATGAAGGTAAAGAAGAAAGTTTTATTACGGAACATCCTAATTCGCAACTGGAATTGGTTTCTACCGATTATCGTCCTGTGGTGGAATTGGTTTTTCCTAAAATTAAAGGAGTTCAAAAAGAATCAATAACCGTTGATGTGGAGAGTTTTATTGCCGTAAAAGGATTTAAAGCACTAGGAAATCAATTGACTACTGATAAATTAAAACAGGTGAATGCTTTAGAATCGCTCCCTTATGAAGAGCCTGAAGAAATTATAGCACAATCACTGGAAGTAAGAGGAGAACTGAATGCCGATGACAGTGAAATTCAACTGGAAGACGACGGACAAATAACCTTATCTTTAGATTAGAAAAAAAAAGCGAATCAGAAAAATTGATTCGCTTTTTTTGTGTTTTTTAGATAGCTGTTACAATCGCAACAAAATCATCTGCTTTTAAAGCAGCTCCACCAATAAGACCTCCGTCAACGTCTGGTTTTCCAAAAATTTCTTTAGCATTATCCGGTTTTACTGAACCTCCGTAAAGAATAGTTACATTTTCAGCAATTTCTTTTCCGTAAGCTTTAAGAACTGTTTCTCTGATGAATTCGTGCATTTCCTGTGCTTGCTCAGGAGAAGCAGTTTCACCGGTTCCAATAGCCCAAACTGGTTCGTAAGCTAAAACAACTTTATCCCATGATTTAGCATCAATTTGGAATAATCCGTCTCTTAATTGGTTTTCTACAATGTTGAAATGTTGGTTTGACTGACGGTCTTTTAATTCTTCACCAAAGCAAAAAATAACAGTCATATCATGTTTTAAAGCCGTATTTACTTTATCAGCGATTAGAGCATCAGTTTCATGAAAGATAGCTCTACGCTCAGAGTGTCCAAGGATTACAGTGTTTACACCAACTCCTGTCAACATATCAGCAGAGATTTCTCCTGTAAATGCACCACTTTCGGTTTGGTGTACGTTTTGTGCAGCAACACTAATGTTAGTTCCTTTTAGTTGGTTTACTGCTGCAGCTAAGTTTACAAATGTAGGTGCAACAATTACTTGTGCTGTAGTATTTGCAGGTACTTTTGCAATTAATTCACTTAATAATTCGCTGGTTTGTGCTGCGTTTTTGTGCATTTTCCAGTTTCCTGCTACAATCTTTTTTCTCATTTTAGTAGTGTTATATTTGAATTTTATTTTTTGTTATTGTTTTTCTAATTGATTTAAAACAGTATTGATTTGTCCAAAATCAGTTTCTACAGCCCGGTATAAAGCAATTTTTCCTGTTTTGTCGATAATGATATATCTTGGAATCCAGTTTACATCAATCGCTTTAGCAAAAACACCTCCCATTTGGTCATTAGCCATATAATGTGATCCTTTTAATTGGTGTTTTTCAATTCCCGCTTTCCATTTATCTGTGGTTTTATCCATCGAGATAAATACATAAGCTGTTTCGGGATGTGCAGCTTGTAATTCTTTTATTTTAGGCATTGCTTTCACACAATCGCCACACCAGGAAGCCCAGATTTCGATTACTATGTTCTTTCCTTTATTTTTAGATAAAATAGTTTCAAAAGCCACCTGATTATTACTGATATCTAACAAAGTTTCAGATAAAGCTTCTTTAGAAAATGCCGTTTTTTGAGCATTGGATTTAGTACAGGAAATAGTAACTAAAAGAAGTAAAAAAGCGATAAATTTTTCTGTTTTTTTCATTGTAACAAAGTTAAAATAAACAATTTGATTGCTGTTTACAGTTGATGTTTTTTTGGATAAACTGATTAAAATTAACAAATACAGCATTGAGAGTTATAAAAATACAAATGAAAACGTAATAGTAAACCCGATTTGTTTTTGATGTCCAAAAATAATTTGAAGAAAATCTTTAAATAAGCCTGTTTTAGCTGCTTTTTTAGCCTTTTTTAAACATAAAAAAAGCTCATAAATACAATTTTTAGTCTTTATGAGCTCTTTTTTTAGAATTTTAAGTCTTGTATATCGTTATAATGAACTTTTTGTTTTACTGTTCCTTTTTCTAAAATTACAATACTTGGATTAGCTCTTTCTATTGTTTTTAAAGTAGTGGCATCGCAGCTGTAAAAGTCAAAATTCAAATGGTATTTTTTCTGTGCTTTTTCGATTTCTTCAACAGATGAATTGGTCATCCCGATTACTTTGTATCCTTTTGAAACAGCGTCTTGATTTAATTTTTGCAATTTTAGCATTCCCTTTTCTTCGGATAAAGCAAGATCATAAGTTACAATCATTAGTAATTTAGGTTCTAATAATAATTCGTCTTTATAGTCAGACCCGTCTTTTGTCATCGTAAAATCATGAATAGGAGGAACAAAACCTTCGCTGATTACTTTGTCTTTTCGATCAACAAATTCAGCTCCTTCGGGGATATTTGCTAAATCTTTTTCTGAAAATTCTTTTTCTACACCTTTTACTTTGTATATGAACTTCATTTCTACAACAGGCATCTGGGCTCCTTCGGGAATTTCCATTCCTTTCTGAATATTGATTCCTACTTTATAAGGACGAAAATCAATTATTGGTAAATGATTTAAAACGGTGTATGCCATAATGATACAGCCTGCTAAACCAAGAAAAACAAGGGCATTTTGAAAACTGTTATTGAAAAATAAAGGTTTTACAAGTTTGCTGTTTGCAAATAAAATAAGGATAAAAAACAATAAAACCACATCTTTCGTAAACGATTCCCAAGGGGTAAGATGCAGGGCATCTCCAAAACAACCACAGTCTTTTACCACATTATAATAAGCTGAATAAAAAGTTAGGAAAGTAAAAAATACAATCATTAATAATAGGCTCCAAATAGTAAACTTGGTTTTGTAACCAATAAGAAGCATAATTCCTAAAAGGACTTCTACAATTACTAAGAATAAAGCCAGATACAAACTAAAAGGAGCTAAAAAAGGCAGGTTGAAAACAGGCTCGCTAAAATATTCTGCCAGTTTGTATGAAAAGCCTACAGGGTCATTTAGCTTGATTAGACCGGAAATGATAAATAAAATTCCAACAAAAACTCTTGAAAACTGAGTAATAAAATTTTTCATAATGCTATTTATTTCTTATCGGCAAATCCCATTAAAATTAAGGCAAAAACAGAGTAATTAATCATGTCCTGATAATTGGCATCAATTCCTTCCGAAACAATGGTTTTACCTTTGTTGTCTTCAATTTGTTTTACGCGAAGTAGTTTTTGCAAAATCAAATCTGTCAAAGAACTCACCCGCATATCACGCCAGGCTTCTCCATAATCATGGTTTTTGGCTTCCATTAAGTCTTTAGTCAACTGCACTTTGGCATCATATAATTTGGTTGCTTTTTCCACATTCAAATCAGGTTGATCGACAACGCCTAATTCCAGCTGAATTAAAGCCATTATTGAATAATTAATGATTCCGATGAACTCTCCTGATTCGTCTTCATCTATTTTTCGAACTTCGTTTTCCTGTAAACTGCGAATTCTTTGTGCTTTAATGAAAATTTGATCGGTTAAAGAGGGTAATCGTAAAATGCGCCAGGCACTACCGTAATCCTGCATTTTATTTGTGAATAAAGAACGGCAAATTGCAATTACCTTATCGTATTCCTGAGAAGTATTCTTCATTATTGATGTATATTTGTCTAAAAATTTTCTCAAAAATAGGGAAAAGGTTTCAACTTTAAAACAAAGATTAAAAAATGACTATTAACTGTAAAGGACAGCTGATTGATTTGTCACAACCCAAAGTAATGGGGATTTTAAATATAACACCTAATTCCTTTTTTGATGGCGGAAGGTATTCGGGTGATGCAGCAATTTTAACTAAAGTCGGAAAAATGCTGGATGAAGGAGCTACTTTTATAGATGTTGGCGCTTATTCGAGTAAACCCGGTGCCGAATTTGTATCAGCAGAAGAAGAACTCAATCGTATTGTTCCTGTTATACAATTATTAGTGAAACATTTTCCCGGAATTATAATTTCAATTGATACTTTCAGGAGTGAAGTTGCAAGGGCCTGTATCGAAAACGGAGCGGCTATTATCAATGATATTTCGGCAGGAAATCTCGATGTTAAAATGCTGGATGTTATAGCTAAATATAATGTTCCTTACATTATGATGCACATGAAAGGTACGCCGGAAACCATGCAATCGATGACAGAATATGAAGATATTGTGAAAGAAGTTTTGTTGTTTTTTTCAGAAAAAGTAAGCCAGGCCAGAAGTTTAGGAATTAATGATTTGATAATTGATCCGGGTTTTGGATTTGCTAAAACTATTGAGCAAAATTTTGAGGTAATGCAAAAACTGGAATTGTTTCATAATTTAGAATTGCCACTTTTAGTTGGGATTTCCAGAAAATCGATGATTCATAAATCGCTTGCTATTAGCGCTGATGACGCATTAAACGGAACTACTTTTTTAAATACAATTGCTTTGACAAAAGAGGCTCATATTTTGAGAGTACATGATGTTAAAGAAGCTGTAGAATGTGTAAAATTATACGAGAAATTGAATTCTTAAAAAGATGAAATACATTAGTCTGATACTAGTTTTATTATTAATTTCCTGTGGAAATAAAGAAGATATTTTACTACCTAAAGCAAATACAACGATAATTAATAATGTTGCGGATCATTCGCCAATTTATATTTTTTTCAGAATAAAAGACAAAGATACTTTGGCAGAAGTGAATAGAAAAAACAGCATTATTACAACCAATTGGATTTTTAATATCGATAAGCGTTTGCCGTTGAAATTAGTGATTCCCGAAGTAATGAAGTTGCAGGATAAAAAACGCAAAGAAAAAGCACATAAAAACGAGAAAGCAGAGAATTATTATTCCTATGCGGATTCCATAGGGAAAAATATGGCTTTTATTCCTTTTACAAAAGTGTATTATATTGTAGGAAAACCCAAAAAAGATGACTTTGTTATTTATTTTAAAAAAAATACCGACTTGGTTTCGTTAAACGGTAAATATGTCAAAAAATCAGATTTGTTACAGGAATTTTTCAGTATTCAGTTTATACTAAAACCACGTATTGTAATCCAATTTGACAAAAACATGTCTTATGAAGAATATATTCAAAACAAGATTTTAGTTCGAAAATTTGATTTATACAAAACCAATCCAATTTCGCCAAAAGAATTCATTTTCTAAAAATCTAATGATTTAGGAAACAATTAATTTATTAAAAAAAAAGACTTTCTTCTAATAGGGAAAGTCTTTTTCTGTTTTTTAGATTCAACGAGGAGAATTAATATCCACCACCGCTTCCTCCTCCGCCGCTTCCTCCACCTGGATTTGTGGTTATAAGTTGTCCTCTAATTTCTCCTCCCGGGAATGCTGCGGTGTGTAAATTTACGTAATAGAGATTAGCCATTAAATCAGCTTCCTGTTCAGCGCTTAAAGTCATACTTGTATAATTCATAGGTGAAGTTAAATCGCTAATAGGAAATATTACGCCACCATCAACACCTATAGCTCCTTTATGAATATGAGCATCTGTAAGTGTTATACCTGAAAAATTGACTGTTAATGTGAAAATTTTGCTTGTTTTGTTATAAAGAAGTACTGCTGTTCCGGTTGCAGTGGATGTATTGCCGGGTACTTCACTTGAACCGTTTAAAGTAGCATTAAATGTTACAATAACCGGGGTTGGATCAGAATCATTACCATTATCGCTATCACATGAAATTAATCCTGATAGAATGATAAAAATAGCTAAAAATAAAATTGAACGTTTCATGATCAAATGTTTAAAGTTCGAAAAGGAACATCTTCTTGAAAAGGGAGGTGATTTTATAATGATTGATAATTATAAATTAAACCTTGAAATCGATCCTTATAAAGTTAAGCATTTTATCTAAAAAAGACTGCTAAAGAAAGTTTAAAACAACAGTAAGTTGTTGGTTGTTAGTTGTTTTTAGACTATTGATGGTGGTAGGGTTCATTTCTTAAAATTGTAAAACC
Source organism: Flavobacterium palustre (assembly GCF_014639535.1). Classification (GTDB taxonomy): domain Bacteria; phylum Bacteroidota; class Bacteroidia; order Flavobacteriales; family Flavobacteriaceae; genus Flavobacterium; species Flavobacterium palustre. The sequence goes on from NZ_BMGA01000002.1 coordinate 58,427, forward strand.
ACGATACAATTGTTCGATAAAAAATAAACGAACCATTTGGTGTGAAAAAGTCATTAGCGAAAGCGAAATTTTTCCTTGTGCTTTGGCATAAACCGTATCCGAAAAACCATAAGGCCCACCAATTACAAAAACCAAAGTTTTAATTCCTGAGTTCATTTTCTTTTGTAATTCTTCCGAAAATGCTACACTGGAAAAGTTTTTTCCGTTTTCATCTAATAAAATAAGCTGATCTGTGGAACTGATTTTCGATAAAATCAATTCACCTTCTTTTTCTTTTTGCTGACTTTCGGATAAGTTTTTTACATTCTTAATATCCGGAATAATTTCCAAATCAAATTTGATGTAAAAAGACAAACGTTTGGTATAATCGTCAATTAAAGTTTGAAGCGATTTATTATCGGTTTTGCCTATGGCGATGAGTTTGATGTTCATTTAAAAGGATGATTTTTCGAAGTGACAAAGATATTAAACTAGCTTTAGATTATTAGATAGTTTAAAAAATGAAAAGCTAATGCTTAAAGAATAGTATTTTTGTAAAAACATTTTTCATGGATTCATTTACCCAAATTCTTTTAGGAATCGCTACAGCCGAATTATGTGCAGGCAAAAAACTGCAACGTAAAACCTTTGTGTACGGAGCAATTTTGGGAACATTACCCGATTTGGATGTTGTAGTAGCTCAGTTCATGAATCCTGTTGATGGAGTAGCGATTCATCGGGGAATAAGTCATTCGGTATTATTGTTTTTATTGCTCTCGCCATTTTTAGGCTGGATAATTACTAAAATTGAGCGGGGAAAAATTAATTTTTATTTGGCTACTAAGATGGTATTTTGGTGTTTACTCACACATGTATTTTTGGATATTTTTACATCCTGGGGAACACAAATTTTCTGGCCGCTACCGGATAGAGTTGCCTTGAAAACTATTTTTGTAATTGATCCTTTATATACCATTCCGTTACTAATTTCTTTGATTTTTGCCTGGAGAAAAAAAGATGATTTCCATTCGAGAAGAAAATCTGTTCTTATTGGTATTTATCTGAGTTCGTTTTATCTTTTAATAACTTGTAGTTTAAAATTGTACGCCCTAAAGCAATTTGATGAAGCACTTAAAACACAAAATATTACTTATGATGATTTAATTGTAAAACCAACAGCTTTCAATTGTATTTTGTGGAATGCGAATGTTGCTACTAAAGAGGCCTATTTTTTAGCTGATTATTCTTTGTTTGACACACAATCGATCACTTTTAAGAAGTATCCAAAAAATAATGAATTGGAATACCAACTTCAGGGAAATGCTGATTTTGAAAAATTAAAAGAAATAAGCGAAGGCTGGTTTATTGTTACCAAAAACGAAGATCAGTTTTATTTTAATGATTTACGATTTGGTTTATTAACGTCCGATTCGAAAAAAACACAATTTGCTTTTAGTTATGTTTTTAAGGAAGAAAACGGAATTTTAAAAGCACATGAAGTTCCTAAAGAAAAAAGAGATGGAATGGCGTTAATGAAAAATATTTTTAATCGTATAAAAGGAAATTAAATCATAAAAAACTCAGATTTTATCTGAGTTTTTTATGATTATAAATTGTTTTCGATTTAGGTTCTGAAACCACAAGTGCATTTATATTTATGTTTAAAAAACATTTAGGAAAAACACCTTCAAACTATATTTTAGAGAATAATAATTAATTATTTCGGGTTATTGGTGGTAATAACAAAAACGATCAAAACTTCGTCAGTAGTATTAATCAGCGAATGAAAACCTTCGCGACTCATAGCGGTAATGCTTCCTTTTTTGAGTGTTTTTTTTCTGATGATGCCGTCTTTTTTTGTCATTTCGGTATATTCGCCTTCGCCGTGCATCACGATATAAAGTTCTTCTTCATGGCGGGTACCGTGGGTGTGAAATCCGGCTTCGTCACCTTTATTGAAGAAAACCATATAAGCGCCAATGCGGTTATTGGTCAATTCGCCTTCGTCAAACATTTGTAGCAAATAAACAATTCCGTTTCCGCCATACATAGGGTCGCGTTTATCGACTTTTACAACAGTTCTTTCGGGTTTGTTGAAAGGTGTAACGCTAAGATCAATGTATTGGGATACTAGTTCGATTATTTTATCGTTTTCATTTTCGGGAGTTATGGAAGGCATTTGGATTGAATTAGATATTGATTTTGTTCAAATATAGTATTTAAATCTTTGACAGAATTAGCTTCAGAATAAATTTGAGGGAAACAGAAACAAATTTTAGAATCCACAAAATATGTCCTACTTTAGCAGGATAAAAATTTCGAGTAAAAATGATTAGCGAAGCACAATTTCAAAACGAATTAGAATTATTAATTGCCAATGCCATCAGAGAAGATGTAGGTGATGGAGATCACAGTTCGCTGGCTTGTATTCCGGCGTCTGCACAAGGTAAAGCGAAGCTTTTGGTGAAAGACGAAGGTATTATTGCAGGTGTTGCATTTGCGAAAATGATTTTCAATTATGTGGATGCTGATTTAGAAATTGAAACGTTTATAGAAGACGGAAGTCCGGTAAAATTTGGCGATGTTGTGTTTCATGTTTCGGGAAGTTCTCAGTCGATTTTAAAAGCGGAGCGTATGGTCTTGAATTCGATGCAACGTATGTCAGCCATTGCGACCAAAACCAATTCTTATGTGCAATTGCTTGAAGGTACAAATACTAAAATTTTAGATACCCGTAAAACGACTCCTGGTTTTCGTGTTGCTGAAAAATGGGCAGTAAAATTAGGAGGAGGAGAGAATCATCGTTTTGCGTTGTATGATATGGTAATGCTCAAAGACAATCACATCGATTTTGCCGGCGGAATAACATTGGCTATAGCCAAAACCAAAGCTTATTTAAAAGAAACCAATCGGGATTTGAAAATTATTGTAGAAGCCAGAGATTTGAATGAAGTAAAAGAAATTGTGGCTGCAGGCGGTGTTTTTAGAATTTTACTGGATAATTTTGATTACGAAATGACTAAAGAAGCAGTTGCTTTTATTGGAGATAAATGTCAAACGGAATCGTCGGGAAATATTAATGAAGACACCATTCGTCATTATGCTGAATGTGGGGTTGATTATATTTCTTCGGGTGCTTTGACGCATTCTATTTACAATATGGATTTGAGTTTAAAGGCAATTGAATAATTTTTCTTCGGTAAAAAGATACTATTAATGTCAGTAGAAATAGAAATAAAACTTCAGAAAATCCCTCTATTACGCAATTTTGTTCGTTGGGCAAAAACGGTAAAACTCAATTGGCTCAGCGGATTGTCCTTGTATGATTTGTTAGAATTGTACATTATAGGGATAACTGAAGCGGCACTCTCAAACCGTGCAGGATCTATTGCGTTTAGTTTTTTTATGGCTTTATTTCCGTTCGCTCTTTTTATTCTGAATTTGATTCCTTTTATTCCTATTGAAGGGTTTCAGGATGATTTTTTAGAATTTGTTGCCGATGGTGTTCCGCCCAATACTTTTTATGCTATTAAAAATATTATTAATGATATTCTTCATAATAGTCATTCGGGATTAGTTTCTTCGGGATTTTTATTGTCTGTTTTTTTGATGGCCAATGGTTTGAATGCTATTTTGGGAGGTTTTGAAAACTCGAAACACGTTTTAGTGAAAAGAGGTTTTTTTCATCAATATTTTGTCTCTATTGGTTTGTCGTTGTTTTTAGCTCTGTTGTTGATCGTTACTGTAGCAACTATCGTTGTTTTTGAGGTTTTTATCCAAAAACTAAATGCAACTGATTTTTTAAGTGATAAAATTCCGTTGATGGTCATGGGGCGTTATGCTTTTTTGATTTTAATGATTTTGATAACAACATCTGTTCTTTTTAAATTTGGAACTAAAAATCAGGAAACCCGCTCTTTTATATCGATAGGTTCTGTGTTTACTACTGTTTTAACTATTATAAGTTCCTATTTTTTTGGAGTATGGGTTATCCGTTTTTCAAAATACAACGAATTGTATGGTTCTATTGGAACTTTGTTGATTGTGATGTTTTATATTTGGATTAACTGCATGATTTTATTACTTGGATTTGAATTGAATGAGGTAATTAATAAGCTGAAGAAACGAAAAGGAGGGCATTTAGAGTAAAATCAAAAAAAAAATATCAGGATTTAGTAGTCACAAGAATAAGTTGTAATAAATGTATTTTGTTGAAGTAATTTTACCGTTGGCGCTTGCCAAAACCTTTACTTATAGTATTTCTGAAGCAGAATACCATTATATTCAAAAAGGGATGCGGCTGGCTGTTCCTTTTGGGAAAAGCAAAATTTATACAGCTTTGGCAATTGATTTGCATCAAAATCAACCTACTTTATACGAAGCGAAAGAAATTCATCAAATTCTGGATGAAAAACCAATAGTTACCGAAAATCAAATTAAACATTGGCAATGGATAGCATCTTATTATATGTGTGCTATTGGCGATGTTTATCGGGGAGCTTTACCGAGTGCTTTGTTGCTGGAAAGTGAAACTTTAATTTCGCAAAAAACAGATGTTTTTGTGGATGAAAGTCAGCTTTCGGATGATGAATTTTTGGTTTATCAGGCTTTGCAACAGCAATCTTCTTTGAAAGTACAGGATATTATTGGGATTTTGAATAAAAAGAATATTTTTCCTGTAATTCAAAAACTGATTGATAAAAATATCCTGGTTTTACAGGAAGAAATCCAGGAAATTTATAAGCCTAAATTGGTGCGATACATTCGCCTGCATTCTAAATATGAATCGAGTGAAGGCTTGAATGATTTGTTGGAAGTTTTAAAAAATGCCAACAAACAAAAAGAAATTGTCCTGACTTATTTTCAATTAAGTGCTGCTGAGAAGAAAAAACCAATTTCGGTTAAGAAATTAGTCGAAACTTCCAATGTTACTTCTGCGGTTGTAAAAGCTTTAATTGACAAAGAAATTTTTGAAGAATATTATATTCAGGAAGATCGCGTGAATTTTACAGGAGTATCCAATGATAGTCAGTTACAATTAAGCCAAGCACAGCAAAAAGCTTTTGAAGAAATTAAAATAAGTCTTCTGGAAAAAGAGGTTTGTCTTTTGCATGGCGTGACTTCGAGCGGAAAAACGGAGATTTACATTAAGCTTATTGAGGATTATTTGGCAACCGAAAAACAAATTTTGTATTTGTTGCCCGAAATTGCTCTGACCACTCAATTGGTAACAAGGTTACAGGCGCATTTTGGAAATAAAGTGGCTGTTTTTCATTCGAAATATAATAATAATGAACGGGTTGAAGTATGGAATCAGGTGTTGCAAAATTCGGAGAAAGCACAAATTGTAATAGGAGCGAGGTCGGCTTTGTTTTTACCGTTTTCAAATTTGGGTTTTATTATTGTTGATGAAGAACATGAGCAGACTTTTAAGCAAACAGATCCTGCGCCAAGGTATCACGCCCGTGATGCTGCGATAGTGTTGGCTAATTTTTTCAAAGCTAAAGTTTTGTTGGGTTCGGCTACGCCAAGTATTGAATCCTATTATAATGCAACTATTGCCAAGTATGGTTTGGTTGAAATTAAGGCACGTTACGGAAATGTAATGATGCCTGAGATAGAATTGGTTGATTTGAAAGATAAGTATTTCCGAAAAAAAATGACCGGACATTTTAGTGATGTCCTGATTGAGGGAATTACAACTGCTTTATCTTTAGAAGAACAGGTCATTTTGTTTCAAAATAGGAGAGGATATTCTCCTTTGTTGGAATGTATGACTTGTGGTCATGTGCCGCAATGCCAGCAATGTGATGTGAGCTTGACTTATCATAAACATAAAAATCAGCTGCGATGTCATTACTGTGGTTATTCGATTGCTAAGCCTACTAATTGTCACAGTTGTTCCAGTATTGATTTGTTGACTAAGGGTTTTGGAACAGAGCAAATTCAGCAGGAATTAGTACAGTTGTTCCCGGAGCGAAAAATTGGAAGAATGGATCAGGATACGACTCGTGGAAAATTTGGTTTCGAAAAAATTATCGATAGTTTTAAAAACCGAGAGATCGATATTATGGTAGGAACACAAATGCTTGCCAAAGGTTTGGATTTTGACAATGTGAGTTTGGTGGGGATTATGAATGCTGATAATTTGTTGTTTCATCCTGATTTTAGAGCTTTCGAAAGAAGTTTTCAAACTATGACTCAGGTTGCTGGGCGTTCAGGTCGTTCGGAAAAACAGGGAAAAGTTATTATTCAAACCTATAATCCGTATCATAATACGATTCAGCAGGTAACTAATAATGATTATTTCGGAATGTATCAGGAGCAGTTGTATGACAGGAAAATTTATAAGTACCCTCCTTATTTCAGGATTATAAAACTCACCTTAAAACACCGTGAATTTGAAAAATTAAAAGAAGGATCCTTGTGGTTGTATCAGGTCTTGAGTCAGCATTTGGGTATTCCGGTGCTTGGGCCTGAGGAGCCGGCTGTTAACCGAATAAGGAATGAATACATTAGAACAATTATGATAAAAATCCCTCAGGATTCCTCAGTTATAGGTACAAAAAAAACTATTCAAAAAATATTGAATAGTTTTGATGCTGTTCCACAATACAGAGCTATCAAAGTAGCGCTAAATGTAGATTTTTATTGAAAGTAGTTTTTAGACAACCGAAAGTGCTTTTATTAAGTCTTCTTTTTTATTCCTGCTCAAAGGAATTTTAGTTGTACCAATTTCGGCAAATTTGCTATTGAAACGTTCTACCTTATCAATATTAATAATATAGGATTTGTGAACACGTACAAATTTCTTTTTCGATAAATCGTTTTCAAAAGATTTCATGGTTGAAAGCACCAGGTTGCTATCATCTTCAGTAACTACTCTTACGTAATCACCAAAGGCTTCAATCCATTTAATTTTTGAAGTGTAAATTTTTAATTTTTTCAAATTACTTTTGATGAAGATGTGTTCTCCTTCTTCTTCTTTAGTGTCTTGTTTGAGTAAATGCAAGTCCATTGCTCTTTTGACAGAAGCACTAAAACGATCTACAGCTATAGGTTTTTGCAGATAATCAGTGGCATCATAATCAAAAGCTTTCAGAGCATACTCTGCTTTTGAGGTAATAAATATAATTTGGGGTTTGTTTTTTAATCCGTCCAGAAAATCAAAGCCGCTAATTACGGGCATTTCAATATCCAGGAAAATTAAATCAACCGAATGCACAGACATGCAACTTTTGGCTTCAATTGCATTCGAAAAATCACCTACTAAATGTAGATTAGGGTGATTATTTACTAACTTTGCGATGATCATTCGTTGGATCGAACTGTCATCTACTACGACACAATTAAGTTTCATATTTTTGTGTTTTTAAGATTTGGATACGTAAAAGTATTGTACTTTTTCTATAAAAACTAATTTTAATCGGTTTTTTTTGCAATACAACGAATAAAGTTGTTTTGTGTTTTTTTATTCAAATATTTTTTTTACTTTTGCAGCCAATTTTAACAAATTAAATGAAATTTTATGAATCACTATGAAACTGTTTTCATTTTAAATCCCGTTTTATCTGACGTTCAGGTAAAGGAAACAGTAAGCAAATTTGAAGATTTTCTTACTAGCAGAGGAGCAGAAATGGTAGCTAAAGAGGATTGGGGTCTGAAAAAAATGGCTTACGAAATCCAAAACAAAAAATCTGGTTTTTACCATTTATTCGAATTCAAAGTATCAGGAGAAGTTCTTTTGGCATTTGAAACTGAATTTAGACGTGACGAAAGAGTTATGCGTTTCTTAACTGTAAGTCTTGACAAACATGCTATCTCTTGGGCTGAAAGAAGAAGAGCAAAACTTAAATCTCAAAAAGCTTAATTATCATGGCAACATTACAACAATCTGCTTCAGGAAAAAAAGACGGAGATATCAGATATCTTACTCCTTTAAATATTGAGACTAACAAAACTAAAAAATATTGTCGTTTCAAAAAATCTGGAATCAAATACATCGATTATAAAGATGCTGATTTCTTATTGAAATTTGTTAACGAGCAAGGTAAAATTTTACCTCGTCGTTTAACAGGTACTTCATTGAAATACCAAAGAAAAGTGTCTGTAGCTGTAAAAAGAGCTCGTCACTTAGCTTTAATGCCATACGTGGCCGATTTATTAAAATAATTAAAAATTAACAGTTGTTGTTCCGATACTGTCGGGACTAACTTCTATAACAAAGGACATCAACATGGAATTGATTTTAAAGAAAGACGTTCAAAACTTAGGTTTTAAAGATGATATCGTAACTGTAAAAAACGGATACGGTCGTAACTACTTAATCCCACAAGGATTTGCTCAATTGGCTACTGCTTCTGCAAAGAAAGTATTGGCTGAAAACCTAAAACAAAGAGCGCACAAAGAAGCTAAAATTGTTGCTGATGCTAAAGCGTTGGCTGAAACATTAAAAGCTCTTGAAATTAAAATTTCTGCTAAAGCAGGTGGTGAAAAATTATTTGGTTCAATCACAAATATTGACATCGTTGGAGCTTTAGAAAAAGCAGGTCAATCAATCGACAGAAAATTCATTACTTCTGGAATCGTTAAACGTACTGGAAAATATTCAGCTACTGTAAGATTACACAGAGATGTAATTGTTGAATTAGCTTATGAAATCGTTGCTGAAAAAGCTTAATTTCTAAGTATATAAAAATAAAATCCCGATGCAAGTCGGGATTTTTTTGTTTGATGTCATTGTGATTCCGAAACTTCGGGAGAAGCAATCTCATCTTTTTTTTAATTTTTAATAATTTGGAACGGTATTGCTTTGTTCCTAGTAATGATATGAAATATTCGAGATTAACAAAAGAGCAGTTTGAGGAATTGCATCCGGAGTTTGTAAACTTTCTGGCTACTCAGTCTATTGATAAAGCGGAGTGGGATAAAATAAAAGCAGAAAAACCGGAAGTAGCCGAACAGGAATTGGATGTTTTTTCTGATTTGATATGGGAAGGTGTTTTGTCTAAAGCAGAATATTTAGAGCATTTTTCTAAAAATCATATTTTTCTTTTTCAGGCTTTTGATACCCATGTGCAGTCTATTGTTTTGAAATCATTAGTGGCTGATGTTGACTTTTTGACAAAAGAAGGTTTGCAATGGCTTAGTGATAACATGTTTACGGAAACCATCGAAATGAAAGTAGGGAAAAAAGTGTTTACCGAAGAGCGAAATGCTTCAATTTTTGCATTAATTCAACAAGGTGCTTTTTTGAGTGATGGGCAATTATTTAAACAAATAAATTCGATTATTGAGTCGTAATTTGAAATAATAAAAGCTGTTATTTCTTTTAAATTGGTTATTTTAGTAGGCTGTTTACGGCAACTAAAATGACCAATTTTTTTATATGGATGTTCTAAATACGATTCAAAAATTAAGAGAAGAACTCAATCTTCATAATTACAATTATTATGTGTTGGATAATCCGACGATATCTGATTATGAGTTTGATATAAAATTAAAAGAACTTCAGGATTTGGAAAATAAACATCCTGAATTTTTCGATCCTAATTCGCCAACGCAAAGAGTAGGTGGTACAATCACTAAAAATTTCCAAACCGTTCCGCATACACATCGTATGTATTCTTTGGATAATTCGTATTCTAAAGAAGATTTACAGGATTGGGAAACTAGAATTCAAAAAGTTTTAGGAAATGTTGATTTGCAATATACCTGCGAATTGAAATATGATGGCGCATCGATTAGTATTACGTATGAAAACGGAAAATTACTTCGTGCGGTAACGCGCGGTGATGGTTTTCAGGGTGATGATGTAACCAATAATATTAAGACCATCAGGTCGATTCCGTTACAATTAAAAGGAGATAATTATCCTGATAAATTTGATATTCGCGGTGAAATTATTCTGCCTTTTGCCGGATTTGAAAAAATGAATCAGGAGTTGATTGAAATTGGGGAAACGCCATATTCTAATCCCCGAAATACAGCTTCAGGTAGTTTGAAATTACAGGATAGTTCAGAGGTGGCTAAGCGTCCTTTGGAATGTTTGTTGTATTTTGTAACGGGAGAAAAACTATCGTTTACCTCTCAGTTTGATGGTTTGGAGTCAGCTCGAAAATGGGGTTTTAAAGTACCAAAAGAAGCAAAATTAACTAATAGCTTACAAGAGGTTTTTGAGTTTATTGATTATTGGGATGTGCATCGTCATGATTTGCCTTATGAAACCGATGGGGTAGTGGTGAAGGTAAATAGTATTCAGTATCAGGAGGAATTAGGATATACGGCAAAATCGCCGCGTTGGGCAATAGCTTATAAATTCAAGTCGGAACAAGTAGCTACGAGATTGGAATCGATTTCTTATCAGGTAGGAAGAACGGGGGCAATCACGCCTGTGGCTAATTTAGAGCCGGTACAATTGGCGGGAACCATTGTAAAAAGGGCTTCTTTGCATAATGCTGACCAAATTGAGAAATTGGATATTCGAATTGATGATACTGTTTTTGTTGAAAAAGGAGGGGAGATTATTCCTAAAATTATTGCAGTTGATCTGACTAAGCGACCGGAAAATTCAGTTCCTACAGTTTATATCAGTCATTGTCCCGAATGTCAAACAGAATTGGTTCGAAACGAAGGAGAGGCTAATCATTATTGCCCAAATTTTTATGGCTGTCCACCGCAGATTATTGGTCGAATTCAGCATTTTATTTCCCGAAAAGCAATGGATATAGAAGGTTTAGGAGGGGAAACGGTGGCTTTGTTGTATAATAATCATTTGGTTCAAAATTATGCCGATTTGTACGAACTGACAGTTGAGCAAATTTTACCTTTAGAGCGAATGGCTCAAAAATCGGCGGAGAATTTAGTTAATGGTGTTAAAAAATCTACAGCTATTCCGTTTGAAAGTGTGTTGTATGCTTTGGGAATTCGTTATGTTGGCGAAACTGTAGCTAAAAAACTGGCAAAACATTATAAAAATATAGAGGCGCTAAGTCGGGCTACTTTGGTGGATTTAGTTTTGGTAGATGAAATTGGAGAACGTATTGCTCAAAGTGTAGTTGATTTTTTCGAAAACGAAGAAAACAAAATTATTATCAATCGTTTAAAAGAGTATGGAGTTCAGTTAGAAATTGTAGAAAAAGTAAATCTGAATGCTACAAATATTCTGGAAGGTAAAATCTTTGTGGTTTCCGGAGTTTTTACTCAATTTTCAAGAGACGAACTTAAAAATGCTATTGAAGATAATGGCGGAAAAGTAGGTAGTTCAATATCTTCTAAAACGGATTTTGTGGTAGCCGGAGATAATATGGGGCCTGCTAAATTAGAAAAAGCCAATAAGTTGAATATTCCAATTATCTCCGAAACGGATTTTATGCAAATGTTGACTGTAAATTAACGGGAATAGTTTGGAGATAAATTTGATTATAATTTCAGAATAAGTGTTAAGAATTTAACAAAAAGTTTCAAATCGTCATTATACTTTTTTAGATTTGCCACCTTTAGTCTGACTTAATTAATTAATTTTGTTTACTAATAAAGACAAGTTATGTTTTTAAATTACTTAAAAGAGTTTTTTGTAAAGAAATTATTAGAAAACAGTTTGCTCGATGTTAAGGCAGGCACTTTTAATGGTAAGATAGAAACAGTAGGATTAATTATTGACGAAAGTTATTTTAATCAGACACAGCAGTTGATTAGCGAATTAGCAGCAAACGGAATTGTAAAGGAAAGAATTGAATTATTGCTTTATAAAAGTAAATCGAAAGAGAATTTGACTTCTTTGGTTACAAAATTAGAATCAGGGCATTTGAATTGGAAAGCTCAGATTAAAAATCAGGTAGTAAATGATTTTTTGGCTAAAGATTTTGATTTATTGATAAGTTATTATGATGTTGATAAAGCTGTTTTGCTGGTTGCAACGCATGAATCAAAAGCTAAATTTAAAGTTGGTTTTTCAACAATAGACAAACGATTCAATAATTTGATGATTAATACTAATTCAGAAAATTACAAAATCTTTGTTCAGGAATTATTCAGGTATTTAAAAATATTAAACAAAAAATAGAATCTAAAAACATGCAATCATTAATAGGAACTGGTGTTGCTCTTGTAACTCCTTTCAAAGAAGATTTTTCAATTGATACTGAAGCATTAAAAAGAATTGTAAATTTTTCTGTAGATGGAGGAATTGAATACCTGGTTATTTTAGGGACAACTGCAGAAAACGCAACGCTAAGCAATGACGAAAAAGAATTAGTAATTCAAACTGTTATTGAAGCTAATAATGGTCGTTTGCCGTTAGTTTTAGGAGTAGGTGGAAATAATACTATGAAAGTGGTTGAGGAATTAAAAACAAGAGATTTGTCTCCTTATGTTGCGATTCTTTCTGTTTCTCCATATTATAACAAACCTTCTCAAGAAGGAATTTACCAGCATTTTAAAGCTGTATCAGAAGCTTCTCCAATACCTGTGATTATTTACAATGTTCCTGGCAGAACTTCGAGTAATATGTTACCAAAAACGGTTTTGCGCTTAGCAAATGATTTTGAAAACATTGTAGCGATTAAAGAAGCAGCTGGCGATATTGTTCAGGCAATGCAATTGTTGAAAGACAAACCAAAAGATTTCCATGTGATTTCAGGAGATGATATGACAGCGCTGGCAACTGTATTGGCAGGAGGTTCGGGAGTTATCTCGGTTATAGCGCAGGGCTTTCCAAAAGAATTTTCAGAAATGATTCGTTTGGGCTTGAACAGAAAAGTGGACGAAGCATTCAAATCACAATATTTATTGTTTGATTGTATTGATATGATTTTTGAACAAGGAAATCCGGCAGGTATTAAGCAGGTTTTTCAGGCTTTAGGAATAGCTGAAAATACTGTTCGACTTCCACTGGTGAGTGTAGATGAATCCTTACAACAAAGAATCGTTGAGTTTGTAAAAAAAATAGACAAATAAGTCGTTTTTACTCGATTTTTTTAAGCTAAGAAATATTTTGTAGTCGCTAAATTAATAACTAAATTTGCCACCGAAACTTCGGTATGATTTTTTATAGACTGTAAAAGTCTGTATTTTAAAGATAAAAATAAAAAAATGAAGAAAATTATATCCTTATTGCTTCTTGTTGTTCTTTTTGGTTCCTGTAATGAGTATCAAAAAGCATTGAAAAGCGAAGATGTTTCGAAGAAGTTTACGATGGCAGATACATTGTTTGCACAAGCTAAATATTCTAAAGCATTGCGACTTTTTGAGCAAATAGCTCCAGAATTCAGAGGAAAACCTCAGGCGGAAAAATTGTTTTATATGTTTGCACAATCGTATTACAAAACAAAACAATACCATTTGGCAGCTTATCAGTTTGAAAGCTTTGTTTCAGGATATCCAAAGAGTGTAAAGGCAGAAGAAGCTGCTTTTTTAGGTGCTAAAAGTTATGCTGTATTGTCGCCCGTGTATAGTTTAGATCAGGCGGATACCCACAAGGCGATTGAGAAAATGCAGTCTTTTATCGATAGGTATCCTAATTCGGCTTATTTAGCTGAAGCAAATGGTTTGACTAAATTATTATCGGAAAAAATAGAAAAGAAAGTTTACGAAAACGCAAAAGGATACAATACGATTTCTGACTTTAAATCAGCCTTAGTGGCTTTTGATAATTTTATTATCGATTTTCCGGGTACCAAATTTCAGGAAGACGCATTGTTTTATAAATTTGATTCAGCATACCAATTAGGTATTAACAGTGTACCTGAAAAAATGCAGGAAAGATTGAATGTGGCTAAAACTTCGTATCAAAATCTGATCAAGTTTAAAGCTGATACCAAATACAAAGAAAAAGCAGACGAGATGTATGCTCGTGTGGAACAAGAATTACAAAAATATACTAAATAAATATAAGTCATGGATTTAAAAAAGACGAATGCTCCGGTAAATACAATAACGTATAATAAAACGCTTATTGAACAACCTACCGGAAATGTGTATGAAGCAATTACCATTATGGCTAAAAGAGCGAACCAAATTAATTCTGAAATCAAAAAAGAATTGACTGAAAAATTGGAAGAGTTTGCTACATATAATGACAGTCTTGAAGAAGTTTTTGAAAACAAAGAACAAATCGAGGTTTCTAAATTCTATGAAAAATTACCTAAACCACATGCTTTAGCAGTTCAGGAATGGTTAGATGGTAAAATCTATCACAGAGAATCAAACAAATAAGATACTATGTCAGTTTTAAGCGGTAAAAAGATTTTGCTAGGTGTTTCTGGCGGAATTGCCGCCTATAAAACAGCGTCTTTAGTACGACTTTTTATAAAAGCAGGTGCACATGTCCAAGTGATAATGACACCTGCTTCTAAGGATTTTGTAACCCCACTTACATTATCCACCTTATCTAAAAATCCAGTTTATTCTACATTTTTTAATCAGGACGAAGAAAATGAAAAATGGAATAATCATGTGGAATTTGGGCTTTGGGCCGATTTAATGCTTATTGCTCCCGCAACTGCAAATACCTTGTCAAAAATGGCAAACGGTACATGTGATAATCTGCTTGTTGCAACATATCTTTCAGCTAAATGTCCGGTTTATTTTGCGCCTGCAATGGATTTGGATATGTACAAGCATCCTTCAACTTTAGCAAGTTTTAAAGCCTTGGAAAATTTTGGTAATATCATGATTCCTGCCGAAAGCGGAGAATTAGCCAGTGGATTATCCGGTGAAGGCAGAATGGCTGAACCTGAAAATATTATTGCTTTTCTGGAAGCTGATTTAGAGAGTAAATTACCTTTAAAAGGTAAAAAAATACTAATTACCGCCGGACCAACTTATGAGGCTATTGATCCTGTTCGTTTTATAGGGAATCATTCTTCGGGTAAAATGGGGTTTGATATTGCTAAAAGTGCTGCTAATTTAGGCGCTTCTGTTGTTTTAATTTCCGGACCCACGCATTGTGTTGTAAATCATTCTTTGGTTCAGGTTGTCAAAGTTACTTCGGCTCAGGAAATGTACGATGCCTGTCATCAGTATTATGCTGATGTTGATGTGGCGATTGCTGCCGCAGCGGTGGCTGATTACAGACCTAAAAACGTGGCAAATCAAAAAATAAAGAAAGCAGCTGAAAAATTTGTTATTGAACTCGAAAAAACAAAAGATATCCTGTCTTCGCTGGGTGATAATAAAAAACAGCAGTTTTTAATCGGTTTTGCTTTGGAAACTGAAAATGAAATTGAGAATGCTAAGGCTAAAATTCAGAAAAAAAACTTAGATTTGATTGTTTTAAATTCTTTACAGGATGAAGGTGCCGGTTTTCAAAAAATGACAAACAAGGTTACTTTTATTGATAAAGATTTTAATATTGAACCGATGGAGTTAAAATCCAAAGAAGCGGTTGCTGATGATATTTTAAATAAAGTAATAGCGCATTTTCATGAATAAGATAATTGTCTTTGTTTTTCTGTTAAGTTTTGCTTTTGTTCAGGGGCAACAGTTGAATTGTACTGTGACTGTTAATGCTCAAAAAATGGGTAATCCCAATCAGCAGGTGTATAAAACGTTAGAAACTTCTCTGAATGAGTTTGTTAATAAAACCGATTGGACTACGCAAAATTACAAACAACAGGAAATGATTAATTGTTCGATGTATATTACTTTGCTTTCTCATAGTTCGGATCAGTTTACAGCAACTATTCAGGTACAATCTTCCCGTCCTGTTTTTGATTCTTCTTATGAAACTCCGGTTTTAAATATTAACGATAAAGATTTTAATTTTACTTATACCGAATTTGAGAATTTAGTATTTAATGTTAATTCATTTCAGTCCAATCTTATTTCTGTGATTTCTTTTTACAGTTATGTAATTATCGGAATGGATAAAGATACATTTGAATTAAAATCCGGTGATCCGGTTTATCAAACAGCACAAACTATAGCTACAATTGCCCAGCAAAGTGGTTATAAGGGCTGGAGTCAATTGGACGGAAATCAAAATCGTTATTTTTTAATTAATGATTTATTATCGCCAACTTTTGCAGAAATTAGAAAAACAATTTTTGATTACCACCAGGCTCTGGATGGAATGACTGCTGATACTAAATCGGCTAAAGAAAAAGTAAAAAAATCTTTAATTGCATTAAATAAATTGAATAATTCAAAACCAAACGCTTTTTTGACCCGCGGTTTTTTTGATGCTAAGTCAGATGAAATTGTTTCTATTTTTTCAGGAGGTCCAAATTTAAGCATTACTGATTTAGTTGATAATTTGAATAAAATTTCACCTATGAATTCCAGTAAATGGGCAACATTTAAGTTTTAGTTCTTCTTGTTTTTTTTAGATTTCCAATACAATAACTTACATAAACACAATTAATGATTACGGCACTATCAATAA
Organism: Flavobacterium palustre; assembly: GCF_014639535.1. Taxonomy (GTDB): domain Bacteria; phylum Bacteroidota; class Bacteroidia; order Flavobacteriales; family Flavobacteriaceae; genus Flavobacterium; species Flavobacterium palustre. Next base: position 74,790 of record NZ_BMGA01000002.1, read on the forward strand.
AAAACTATGCTTTAATTGAAAAATTAGCTATTGATTTTTCTAAAGGATTTTCCATTATTACCGGAGAAACAGGAGCAGGGAAATCTATTATTTTGGGTGCTTTAGGGATGGTTTTAGGTAAACGCGCCGATTTGACTTCGTTAAAAAATAAAGAAGAAAAATGTATTATCGAAGCGCAATTTGATATTTCAAAATACAATTTAAAAGCTTTTTTCGAAGCTAATGATTTGGATTACGAAGATGAAACAATCATAAGAAGAGAAATTTTACCTTCTGGAAAATCGCGTGCTTTTATTAATGATAGTCCTGTGAATCTTCAGGAATTGCAGGATTTAGGATTGTTTTTGATTGATATTCATTCGCAGCAACAAACAAGGGAACTTACCGATGAAAATGTGCAGTTTGATATTATTGATGCAATTGCTGTAAATTCAGGAATTATTTCAGAGTATCAATCACTGCTTAAAAGTTATAAATCAGATAAGACCCAATTAAATTCGCTTATTAAAAAACAAAGCGAATCCAATAAAGAACAGGAATATCATACTTTTTTATTGAATGAATTGCTTGCAGCTCAATTAAAATCGGGAGAACAGGAAGAACTGGAAAGCGTTTTTGAACAACTAAATAATGTTGAAATCATTAAGGAATCCATTGATAAATCTTTGGCTATTGCCAATGAAGAGCAATTTGGTGTTTTAAATAATCTGAAAGAAATTAAAACAGCTATTCAAAAAATTGCTTCTTTTTCGACTGAGTACAAAGAGCTGTTGGAAAGAATCGATAGTTTGACGATAGAATTTGATGATATTGCGACGGAAATGAATCGTTGTTCTGAAAAAATAACGCATGATCCCGAGCAATTAGAGCAAATTAATCAAAAATTACAATTGATTTATAATTTGCAAAAAAAGCATCAGGTTGCAACCGTGGATGATTTGTTGGCTATCCAGGCGAAATTGGAAAACGAGGTTGTTGAATTAGGAAATATTGAAGAAGAAATTACGCTTTTAAATACTGCTATTCAGGAGAAAACGTCAGAACTAAACGTTTTGGCTACCACCATTCATGATAACCGAATTCAGGCAATTCCTGTTTTGTCTGAAAAAATGATTCAGATATTAGCGACTTTAGGGATGCCTAATACGCGTTTTAATATAGAAGTTACTCAAGGCGAAACTTATTTTGCTAATGGAAAAGACGAATTGCAATTTTTGTTTTCGGCTAATAAAGGAACTGATTTTGGTTTGTTGAAAAAAGTGGCTTCGGGAGGAGAGATGTCCCGAATCATGCTGGCTGTAAAAGCTATTTTGGCTCAGTATTCTAAATTACCAACTTTGATTTTTGACGAAATTGACACCGGAGTTTCGGGAGAGATTGCTATTAAAATGGGGGAAATCATGAAGGAAATGAGTAAGACCATGCAGATATTTGCAATTACCCATTTGCCACAAATTGCCGCTAAAGGGGATGCTCATTTTAAAGTGTTTAAATCAACAATTGACGAGGATACCCAATCAGAATTAAAATTACTATCAGAAGAAGAGCGTGTTGTTGAAATAGCACAAATGCTATCGGGAACTATTGTTTCAGATTCGGCTCTAAATCATGCAAAAGCCTTGTTGAACTAAAAAAATGCTCTATATTTGCCAACCAAAATGATGGCTTTTTCTTGATAAAGTCATTGTTTTATTTGCCTTAAAAAAAAATAAAAATATAATATTGATACCCTATGATCATAGAACCTAGAATGAGAGGATTTATTTGCTTGACAGCACACCCGGTTGGATGCGAGCAAAGTGTTAAAAATCAAATTGAGTATGTTAAATCAAAAGGAGCCATTGATGGTGCTAAGAAAGTACTGGTAATTGGTGCTTCTACAGGTTTTGGTTTGGCTTCAAGAATTTCAAGTGCTTTTGGTTCTGATGCAGCAACTATTGGAGTATTTTTTGAAAAACCACCTATGGCTGGAAAAACGGCTTCACCAGGTTGGTACAATTCAGCAGCTTTTGAAAAAGAAGCGCATAAAGCTGGTTTATATGCAAAAAGTATTAATGGAGATGCTTTTTCGAATGAAGTAAAAAGAGAAACTTTAGATTTAATTAAGGCTGATTTAGGTCAGGTTGATTTAGTAATTTACAGTTTAGCTTCTCCGGTTCGTACCAATCCAAATACAGGAGTTACTCACCGTTCGGTTTTAAAACCTATCGGAGCAACTTTTTCTAATAAAACAGTAGATTTCCACACTGGAAAAGTTTCTGAGGTTTCTATTGAGCCATGTGCAGGTGATGATATCGAAAATACAATTGCCGTAATGGGAGGTGAAGATTGGGCTATGTGGATTGATGCTTTAAAAGCTGAAAATTTATTAGCTCCGGGAGCAAATACAGTTGCTTATTCTTATATCGGGCCATCAGTCACTGAGGCGGTTTACAGAAAAGGAACAATTGGTCGTGCAAAAGATCATTTGGAAGCTACTGCTTTCGAAATTTCAGATAGTTTGGCTGATATTAACGGAAAAGCGTATGTTTCGGTAAATAAAGCTTTGGTTACTCAGGCAAGTTCGGCTATTCCTGTAATTCCATTGTATATTTCTTTATTGTATAAAATAATGAAAGCCGAAGGAATTCACGAAGGTTGTATCGAGCAAATCCAACGTTTGTACCAACAAAGATTGTTTACAGGAGGAGAAGTACCGGTAGATGAAAAAGGTAGAATTAGAATTGATGACTGGGAAATGCGCGAAGATGTTCAGGCTCAGGTAGCTCAATTATGGGAGCAGGCTACAACTGAAAATCTTGCAGAAATTGGAGATTTAGAAGGATACAGAAAAGATTTCTATAATTTATTTGGTTTCGATTTAGCCGGAGTAGATTATAAGGCTGAAGCTGACGAAATGGTTCAGGTGGAAAGTATCGCCTAATTTTATTTCGAAAAAGAATAAAATATAATTTTTTTGATAATGCGTCTTGATTTTAAATGTATAAAAGCATTTAAAATTAAGGCGCATTATTGATTAAAGGTTATCTTTGTTAAAATATTACATTTATATTGTATAATTAATACCGCTTTTAAGAATATGTATTTTTCTTTGATTATTCCCGTGTATAATCGTCCGGACGAAGTCGATGAACTTTTGGAAAGTTTGTCAAAATCAGATTATAAAGAAGATTTTGAAGTTGTGATTGTAGAAGATGGTTCTACAGTTAGATGCGAAGATGTTGTCAATCAATATGTAAGCAAATTAGCCATCTCCTATTATTTCAAAGAAAATTCAGGTCCCGGAGATTCCAGAAACTACGGAATGAGAAAGGCTAAAGGTGATTATTTTATCATATTCGACTCGGATTGTATTATTCCGTCTGAATATTTGACTGAAGTGGATAAGGCTTTAAAAGAAGATTATGTGGACTGTTTTGGTGGACCAGACAGAGCTTTGAAGAGTTTTTCAGATATTCAAAAAGCAATTAATTTTGCTATGACTTCTTTTCTGACAACAGGAGGGATAAGAGGTGGTTCGGAAAAAATTGGTAAGTTCCAGCCGCGAAGTTTTAATATGGGAATTTCCCGTAAAGCATTTGAGGCTTCTAATGGTTTTGGAAATATTCATCCCGGTGAAGATCCTGATTTATCGATTCGATTATGGAATTTAGGTTTTGAAACCAGACTTTTTTCTAAAGCCTATGTTTATCATAAGAGAAGAATTGACTGGGATAAATTTTCGGTTCAGGTAAATAAATTTGGAAAAGCACGGCCAATTTTGAATAGTTGGTATCCGCAATACAGCAAGTTGACTTTCTTTTTTCCATCGGTATTTATTATCGGTTTAGCGCTGGCAATCGCGTTGCTGATATTCACATATGATCTTTTAGCAAAATTGTATTGTGTTTACTTTTTTGTAATATTTTTAGTGTCAAGTATTCAAAATAAGAGTGTTAAAATAGGTTATCTTTCGGTAACAGCAGTTTGGAAGCAGTTTTCGGGTTATGGTTTAGGCTTCCTGGAGTCTTATATTAAAGTGATTATTTTAAAACAAAAGCCGGAAGAAGCTTTTCCTAAATTATTTTTTAAAGTATAATTATGCCTAAAATTATTGGTTTAACAGGAGGGATAGGCAGCGGTAAAACTACTATTGCTAATTATATTGCTTCATTAGGAGTTCCGGTTTATATAGCTGATGATGCAGGTAAAAAAGTGATGCAAACTCAAGAAATACTTGAGGCCATAAAAGAGCAATTTGGTGCGGCTGTTTTTGATGAAAACGGATTGAACAGGGCAAAATTAGCAGCGATTGTTTTTGAGAATCCGGATAAATTAAAAGCATTAAATGCTATTGTGCATCCGGCTGTCAGGCAAGATTTTAACAATTGGTTGATTCAGTATAAAGAAGCTCCAATTGTAGTTTATGAATCGGCAATTTTATTTGAAAGTGGTAGCTATGTTAATTTTGATTGTATCTTGACGGTAACAGCACCTTTAGAAACCAGAATCAACCGCGTTTTAGAAAGAGAAACTATTAGTCGGGAACAAGTGGTAAACAGAATTAATGCGCAATGGACAGATGAACAGCGTATTGTTAAAAGTGATTTTGTTGTTGAGAATATAGATATTGATTTGGCTAAACTTAAAATTGATGAAATTCTTAAAATTTTGTCGATTAAGCAATAGGACGCACAGATGTTAATGTTTGGTTAATACATTATCAACTATAGTGTTAAAAAGTTAATTTTGGTTTGATGAATAAATTATTTTTTAGATTTCTTGTTTTATTGATGAGTTTGTCTCTTATAGGGATTATACTTGTTCAGGTATATTGGTTCAATACTTCATTTAAAAATAATGATGAACAGTTTAAATATCACGTTACACAGGTAATTGATAATGTAGCAGATAAACTTGAAAAACAGGAAGAGTATAGTTTTTATGATAAAATTAATCATATAAAGGACAGTACGGGTAAAATTCCTGAGAAAGAAGATTTATTGGAGATTTTATTTGTTCAGAGAAATACCAAGACTAATAAAACAATCATTTATAAAAACAGTATTACATCTGAGAAATATGACTATAATGGTCCTTTATTCAATAAAAAATTTAATTCAGATGGTTTTAAGAGTTTTAGCTCTACAAGATTAACAGAGGTTTATAATAACAAAAAAACGATTGATAATTCGACTTTAAATAAAAGTCTAATTCCGGATGAAAAATATTTGAAAGAGGGAAATCTTGACGTTTTAAATAAAGCGCAATTGCAGATTTCATATAAGGATTACGCGTCAACATTATCTATTGACGAAAGGATTTCAAAAGAAAAATTAAGAAGTCTTTTGAAAAAAGAATTGGTTGAACATGGAGTGAATACCAAATTTGAATTTGGAATTTTCAGCAACAAAAATTTGACAAAAATAAAATCGGATGATTTTCATTTTGATAAGGATGCTACTTATTCAATTCCAATTCTTGCTGACAATGAAGGAAATGAGAAATATGAATTATCAGTTACTTTTCCCAATAAAAAGAAATTTTTATTATCAGAATTAGTAAGTATTACAATCTTATCGATAGTATTTACGTTGATTATTTTAATTGCTTATACCAGTGCATTAAATCAATTAATTCGTCAACGCCAAATTTCGGAGATTAAGACTGATTTTATAAATAATATGACGCATGAGTTTAAAACACCTATTGCTACGATTAATTTGGCTTTAGATGCGATAAAGAATCCTAAAATTATTGAAGACAAAGAAAAGGTTTTCAGGTATTTGCAGATGATTCGGGATGAAAATAAACGAATGCACGCACAGGTAGAGAATGTATTGCGAATTTCGAAATTAGAGAAAAAAGAATTAGATATCGAAAAAGGTTCAAGCAATGTAGAAGAAGTGATTTACGATGCGATTGATCATGTAAATTTAATTTTGCAGGACAGAGGAGGAGAAATAAATAAACATTTTGAAGCAGCAAGAACCAGTGTTTTAATTAACGAAGTGCATTTTACAAATGTGATTGTAAATATATTAGAAAATGCAATAAAATATTCGCCTGAAACCCCTAAGATTGATATTTATACTGAGAATATTAAAGATATGATTCTGATAAAGGTTAAAGATCAGGGCTTAGGAATGAGTAAGGTGGCTCAAAAAAGAGTTTTTGAAAAATTCTATCGCGAGCATACAGGAGATTTACATAATGTAAAAGGTCACGGTTTGGGCTTAGCTTATGTAAAAAGAATAGTAGAAGATCATAACGGACAAGTGTTTGTTGAAAGTGAAAAAGGAAAAGGAAGTACCTTCATTATAAAATTACCTCTAATAAATTAGATTATGGAAAATATAAATAAAAAAATTCTCTTAGTAGAAGACGACTTAAATTTTGGAGCTGTTCTAAAAGATTATTTAATGCTAAATGACTTTGATGTTACTTTAGCTAAGAATGGAATGGAAGGTTTTGAGAAATTTAAAAAAGATTCTTATGATTTATGTATTTTAGATGTAATGATGCCTTATAAAGACGGATATACATTAGCTAAAGAAATAAGAGAGAAAAATGCCGAAGTGCCTATTATCTTCCTTACTGCAAAATCAATGAAGGAAGATGTTTTGAAAGGTTATAAGGCGGGTGCAGATGATTATTTGAATAAACCATTTGATTCGGAAGTGTTATTGATGAAAATAAAAGCCATCATTCAAAGAAAAGCTTCTGATGTTAAAGCTGAACAGGTTCCGTTTGAATTTACAATTGGTAAATTTCATTTGAATTCTAAATTGAGATTCTTAAGTTACGCAGGGGAAGAACCTGTGAAATTATCTCCAAAAGAGAATGAATTATTGAAAATGTTGATTCTTCATGAAAATGATTTAATGCCAAGAGAATTAGCCTTGACAAAAATATGGAGAGACGATAATTATTTTACTTCCCGAAGTATGGATGTTTACATTGCTAAATTGAGAAAGTATTTGAAACTTGACGAAGATGTTGAGATTTTAAATATTCACGGTGAAGGTTTCCGATTGGTAATTAAAAATAAAGCCTAAACAAAACAAAAAGTCCCGATAATTCGGGACTTTTTGTTTATAAATAAAAAATTAATCAAATAAATCAGAAGATAAGTAACGATCTCCACGGTCGCAAATAATAGCTACAATTACACCCGATTCCAGTTCTTCGGCAATTTTGACAGCAACAGCAACTGCGCCGCCACTACTCATTCCTGCAAAAATACCTTCTTCTAAAGCCAAACGTTTCGTCATTGCACGGGCTTCTTTTTCACTTACATCAACGGTTCGATCCACTTTGGAAGGATTGAAAATTTTTGGTAGGTATTCTTCCGGCCATTTTCTGATTCCGGGAATTTGTGAACCTTCAGAAGGTTGAGCTCCAATGATTGCTATACCTGGATTTTTTTCTTTTAGGTAAGTAGAAGTTCCTATGATAGTTCCCGTTGTTCCCATAGCTGATACAAAATGGGTGACTGTGCCTTCGGTATCGTTCCAGATTTCAGGGCCGGTGGTGTTGTAATGCGCTTTCCAGTTATCATTGTTTGCAAATTGATTCAACATGATATAACCGCCTTCGGCTACTTTTTTATCAGCATAATCTCTTGAACCGATGATTCCTTCAGCAGCGGGAGTAAGGATTACTGTTGCACCATAAGCACGCATAGTTTGAGTGCGTTCCTTGGTGGAATCTTCAGGCAAAATAAGTTCAATTTCGATGCCTAATAATTGAGCAATCATTGCCAATGCAATACCGGTATTTCCACTGGTAGCTTCAATTAATTTGTCTCCTTTTTTGATTTCGCCGCGATCCAGTGCGCCTTTGATCATATAATAGGCCGCTCTGTCTTTGACACTACCGCCGGGATTGTTTCCTTCTAATTTTAAAAGTAGTTTTACGTTTTTATTTTGTACTAAATTGACTGTTTCTACAAGTGGCGTATTCCCAATTAAGTCAACTAATTTTTGAGACTTCATAATTATTTAATTTCTTTTACTTTTACTTCGGTAGTTGTAGTATTCATAACGATTGATTTTGGCGGAACCGACTTGGTTACCCAGGCATTTCCACCTACAATACTGTCTTTGCCAATAATGGTTTCTCCACCTAAAATGGTTGCATTGGCATAAATACAAACATTTTTTTCAACTGTTGGATGTCGTTTTGCATTTTTCATGTTTTTGCTCACGCTGAGGGCTCCCAGTGTTACTCCCTGATATATTTTTACGTTTTTTTCAATAACCGTTGTTTCGCCAATAACAATTCCTGTAGCATGGTCTATAAAAAAGGGCGAGTCAATTTGAGCTCCGGCATTAATATCGGTTCCGGTTGTTTTATGTGCATATTCGCTCATTAATCTCGAAAAAAGCATTAAATCCAGATTGTAGAGTTCGTGACTTAAACGGTAAATAGCAATTGCATAAAATCCCGGATAAGCTAAATATACTTCTTCAATGCTGTTGGAAGCCGGATCATTTTCTAAAATGTATTCGGCATCCTGATTTAATTTTTCAAGGACAGTTGGTAATTTGTGAAGAAAACTATCCCACATCGATTCACAACGATCCTGTGGTTTTTGACAGGCTACTTTAGAGATTTCTTTAAATAAAACTTCCAGTTCGTCAATGCTTTCTGCTAATGGAGCATTAGAGTCAAATAAAGTATAGAATAATTTTTCGGTAAACTTCTCTATTTTAGTTTTTATTCCGTAATTAATGGAGGTGTGGCTTTTAAGCGCAGCAATATTTTGTATAACTAAATCCTTTGTCATGATTTTGGATTGTGATGTTTGTAGAAAGACGTTTGCTTTGAAACAGTGTCTATATTTGAAACAAATATATTGAACTATTTTGAATAAAATGCTTTTGAGAAATGGGTTTTATTGGAATTATAAGAAGCGTTCTTAAAACTACATTTTAAATTTTAGTACTTTTGAAATCTGATATTCTAAACCATGAAAAAGATTTTAATCCCTCTAATGATTATAGCTGTTGTAGTTGCTTTTTATGAACAAAGCAGTACTAACCAAAATGTGTATGTAACTGTAATAGCAATGGCTGTTTTTATGTTTGGAATGATGCAATTAAGTGCTAAAACACCTAGTAAAAATCAAGAAAAAGAAAAAGAAGATGTTGATTAAAGGAGATAAAGTAGCCGTACTCGATGAGGCTATTAATGGCGTTGTTTTGAGTGTTAATGCTCAGAATGTTACTATTGAAACCGATGAAGGTTTTGTAATGAATTTTTTGATTAACGAACTGGTTAAAACTAACGAGTCCGGTAATTTAATGGATTCTGTTAAAAGATTTAATGTAGATGAAATTAAGAAGGAAAAAGCAATTCCAAAACCAAGAAGTTTTGTAAAAGAACGCAAAGAAAAAGAAGTAGGAGTTCCTGAATTTGACCTGCATATTGAGAAATTAGTCAAGAACAAACACGGCATGTCGAATTATGATATTTTGACTCTACAGGCTGAAACTGCACAAAGACATATAGAATTTGCCATTAAGAATCGTATTCCAAAAATTGTTTTTATCCATGGAGTGGGTGAAGGTGTCCTTAAAGCTGAACTCGATTTTCTTTTAGGACGTTATGATAATATAGATTTTCAGGAAGCTAATTATCAAAAGTACGGTCAGGGTGCCACAGAGGTTTTTATTAAACAAAGCAAGAAATAGAACTGATTAGATTATCCCTCATATCTTTTCAATTTTAGTAGAAATGGTTTATGCCGTTAATCTATTCGAAAGACAGGAGGGATAATTTTATACCTGAATAACTCCTAAATTAAAAGCTTTTTCGATTGGAGCGTGGTTAGCAGCTTCAATACCCATCGAAATCCATTTTCGGGTTTCCAACGGATCGATAATAGCATCAGTCCACAAACGGGAAGCAGCATAATAAGGAGATACCTGCTCATCGTAACGTGCTTTGATTTTAGCAAATAATTCGGCTTCTTTAGTTTCATCAACAGTTTCTCCTTTGGCTTTTAATGATGAAGCTTCAATTTGAGCCAAAACTTTAGCGGCCTGAGTACCACCCATAACAGCGAGTTCGGCACTTGGCCAGGCTACAATTAATCTTGGGTCGTAAGCTTTACCACACATAGCGTAGTTTCCTGCTCCATAAGAGTTCCCAATAATTACGGTGAATTTTGGTACCACCGAATTACTCACGGCATTCACCATTTTAGCTCCGTCCTTGATGATTCCGCCTTGTTCTGATTTGGATCCCACCATAAAACCAGTTACATCCTGCAAGAATACCAGTGGAATTTTTTTCTGGTTGCAATTAGCAATAAAACGCGTGGCTTTATCAGCACTATCAGAGTAGATGACCCCGCCAAACTGCATTTCGCCTTTTTTGGTTTTGATTACTTTTCGCTGATTGGCTACAATCCCCACAGCCCAGCCGTCAATACGTGCGTAACCCGTGATGATGGTTTGTCCGTAACCGTCTTTGTAGGCTTCAAACTCTGAATTATCGACCAGACGACTGATGATTTCCATCATATCGTATTGTTCGGTGCGAGCCTTTGGCAAAATGCCATAAATTTCGTTTTCGTCTAAGGTCGTTTTTTGAGATTTGATACGGTTGAATCCCGCTTTCTCATAATCACCTATTTTGTCAACGATATTTTTTATTTTATCTAAGGCGTCTTTATCGTCTTTGGCTTTATAATCGGTCACACCTGAGATTTCACAATGTGTAGTAGCTCCGCCCAGACTTTCATTGTCGATAGTTTCACCAATAGCTGCTTTGACTAAATAGCTTCCGGCAAGAAAAATACTCGCCGTTTTATCGACAATTATGGCCTCATCACTCATAATAGGAAGGTAAGCACCACCGGCAACACAACTGCCCATAATAGCCGAAATTTGGGTAATTCCCATGCTGCTCATCATCGCATTGTTTCTAAAAATACGTCCAAAATGTTCTTTGTCAGGGAAAATTTCGTCCTGCATAGGCAAATACACTCCGGCACTGTCAACCAGATAGATAATTGGAATTTTGTTTTCCATCGCAATTTCCTGAGCACGAAGGTTTTTCTTAGCCGTAATAGGAAACCAGGCACCTGCTTTTACGGTAGCGTCATTGGCAACAACAATACATTGTTTTCCTTTGATATAACCAATTTTTACTACAACTCCTCCCGAAGGACAGCCACCATGTGCTGCGTACATTCCTTCTCCTGTGAGTGCTCCGATTTCAATACTTTCGGCTTTGGCATCCAGCAAATAATCAATGCGCTCACGAGCAGTCATTTTTCCTTCACTGTGTAATTTTTGAATTCGTTTTGCTCCGCCTCCTAATTTTACTTTGGCTAGTTGCTGTTTTAATTCAGAGAGTAAAAGTTTATTGTGATCTTCGTTTTTGTTGAAGTTTAAATCCATGGTGTTTGTAATTGCAAGAAAATTGATGGCTAAAATACAAAACCAATTGAAGTTTTTTGTTTTTTTAACCATATAAGTCATTTAAGTTTTTGATTTTATCTAAAGTAAAAAGCTAAGTCAATATAAGTTTTATTCATTTATGAGAATCTGTGTAATTTGTATTAAAGGAATGTTGACTTCAAAGCTTATTTGGACTTGAATCCGTTCTGGTTTTTCAAAAAAGCTTAAATGACTTATATTTTAAAATAAAAGAACCACAGATTGACAAAGTTTTAAATTTGCTAATCTGCGGTAAAAAAATAAAAATAAAAAAAAATTATTTCTTAGAATCGTTCACGAGTCTTTTTAGAATAGCCCATTGTTTTAAAGCATCACGAGCCTCAACTGCAGGATAACCCAACATGGTTTTTCCGGCAGGAATGTCGCAGGTAACTCCAGAACCGGCACCAATAACAGCTCCGTCTCCAATAGCGGTGTGGTCTTTTATAGAAGCACTTCCTCCAATGATAACACCGTTTCCTAGTGTGACTGAACCAGCTAAACCACTATTTCCTGCCATAATACAAAAGCGCCCCAGTTTACTGTTATGACCTATTTGAACTAAATTATCAATTTTACAGCCATCACCTAAAACAGTAGAACTGAATTTACCTCTGTCGATACAGCTATTGGCACCAATTTCGACATTGTTTCCAATGATTACATTTCCAATCTGAGGAATTTTAACCAAGCCTTTTTCAGGACAAGGACGGAATCCAAATCCATCTGCACCAATAGTAGCATTAGGGTGGATAATACAGGCATGACCAATATGGCAACGTTCTCTAATAACTGTTCCTGACCAAATCACCGTATTTTTCCCAATAGTTGATTCGTCAAGAATGGTAACATTTGGATAAATGGTGCTGTTTTCTCCAATTTTTACATTAGGTCCAATATAGCTTCCTGCACCAATTTTTGTTCCTGCACCAATACTGGCAGTTTCATCAACTATTGCACTGGGATGAATAGCTATAGTAAATTGAGGCAAAGGAGGTGCAAAAAGCTCTAATATTTGCGACATTGCCAAATCTGCATTTTTTACTTTTATAAAAGCTCTGTTTTCTCCGGGTTCAATAGCAATATCTTCATTTACTACAGCAGCACAAGCTTTGGATGTAGCCCAAAGTTTTTCGTATTTTTTGTTTCCAATAAAAGAAATTTCAGAATCAGAGGCGATTTCCAGTTGTTCAGCAGCAGTAATATTTTGTAGCGTATTACCTGAAATTCTGCCTTTGAGAACATCGTTTATTTCATGTATAGAGTAAGATTTCATAAGGTGGTTAGGGAAATTAGTTAAATAGAAGGCTCAAATGAACAGATTCTATATAGATAATCCTAATATTTTAAGAATACCGGGCTAAAGTTTAACAAAGACTTATTCTTAAGGAGTGTTTTGTAATCTTTTTAAGAAATAAAAAATGAGCAGAATAGGGTGTAAAACAATAAAACTACTTGCAGAAGTAGTTTTATTGTTTTAATTTAGAGTGGTTTTATATCTTAACCTTGATGACAATTTTTTTGATCTTTCCATCGCTAATCATTGCTGCATGGACATCTTCAGGGAATAAGATGGTAAATTGTCCCGGATTTAATTCAAAAAACATATCAGGTTTGTCAAAGAAAAAACGAACGTCTTTTTCGTCGCTGTAATCGCCGTTTGGACTGACACATTTTTCTCTTGGTTTCCAGGCATAGGTTTCCGGTCCGGCTACGCAAACCTGAATGTCGATATTTTTATCATGACATTCAAAATGAACTAAACTTTGCTCTTTTGAATTTCCGTTTCCTGAATTAACGATAATTTTTAAATCATCCGAATATTGGGTTACGCCATCAGCCAGATTAGCCAAGTCGTTTTCGTTTAAAAATTGGAATGCTTTTTCGAAAGCAGGGTGTAAACCATAGTATTTCGCAGCATTGTTTAATGAATCTACAATCATTTTAAAGTTATTTTAATTTAGGGGTAAATAATAGTTGCTTTTTTTTTGAAACAAAAATTAAAAGTACATTTTTAAATTTAATAGCCTAATGTAATTTGTACAAAAAAAGGATTTTTTTTTTAGTGAATCGAAGATTTCAGCGACCGATTTTTTTAGTGTAGGTTTTGTACATTTGTTTTCTAATGAGGTTTTAACTTCTTTTAATCGATGTGTATTGTTGAATTCAAAAAGAATCATTTATGATTTCTATTATAAAAAATAGTCTGTTAGTTTTATTTTTAGCTGTATTTGTGTCGTGTAAAGCGCAGAATGTATCCGTGATTGCAACTAAAGAAAGAATAGTTGCTGATACCACTTTTGTAAATCTAAAAGATTATAGTTCGGATTTTGTGTACGATATGAAATATGCCACCGAAGACAATTTCTTGAAAGCTAAAGTTTATGATTGTGCGGAATGTTATCTGAGGCTAAAAACGGTGAAAGCCTTGATTTCAGCCAATCAAAAATTTATAAAAAAAGGCTATAGAATTAAACTTTTTGATTGCTACAGACCATTAGATATTCAAAAAAAAATGTGGACAATTGTTCCTAATCCGGAATATGTTGCTAATCCTGCCAAAGGTTCGATTCATAATCGGGGAGGAGCTGTAGATATTACTTTGGTTGATAGTAATGGAAAAGAACTGGATATGGGGACTAAATTTGATTTTTTCGGACCAGAAGCCAGTCATTATTATGTAGGTGTTTCTGAAGAAGTGAAGGAAAATAGGAAATTATTAAAGAGAGTTATGCTTAAGAAAAATTTTATTTCTTTTGATTCAGAATGGTGGCATTACAATCTAAAAGCCGCTTTAACTGATAAAGTTGCCAATGAAAAATGGAAATGTAAATAGTTGTTAAAATATAAAACCCCATTTTCGAAACGAATACGTTCGAAAATGGGGTTTTATATTGGGGAAAAGTTTAATTTTCCACGCATTTTAAATTATTGATAAAATACGTTTCAGGCTGATAGGTTTTACCATTTAATTCAGAAACCAGCTGTTTTTTAACAATATAGTCTTCGGTATCCGATAGGTATTTTATTCGCATTAATGAAAGAGGAGAACTTTTTAAGTCTTCCATCGTTCCTTTCATAAACATAAAATTCCCAACAATGACGCGGTTGTCAAAACCATTTTCGTCTCTAATCATGCTTCCACAATATTCCAAATTAGTGTGTACCAGAGTAATTACTTTTCCGTTGTTAAGCTGTAAATACAATCGGGAATTTTTATCAAAACAATTGGCTTTAATAAAACCTTTACTTTTTTGAATGAGTTGTACATTGAGTGTAGGTAAGCCATCCGTTAAGGACAAAGTGTAAAAAATGTAACTGGAAGTTCCAGCAAAAATTTTCTCTGAAATCAGGTATTCTTTGGTTATTTTGTAGGTTCCTACGGAATCCTTTACGTTAGTAGCGTATTCGCAATCTGTTTGTGCAAAAGAATTTAGTGATAAGAAGAATAAGGCAGTAAGTAATAGTTGTTTCATTATTTATGATATTTTGGCGCAAATTAATACTATTTTATTATTATTCGCATCAGTAGTAAAAAAAGTATATAAATTTCCTCCGTCTTTGATTTTCCATTTTTTTCGAATGTTTTCCACTGTTTCGGGAAAATTACGAGTAGTTATATTGGATTGTTTTCCGCTTAAGTAGCTTTTCATTTCGTTTTTATTGTATGGAAAAGCAGCTGTGATTTCGAAAACCCTGCCCGGAAAATCTATAATTTCATCACGGGTGTACAAATGCGAATGTTTGTGCAATTTAGCTACATTATAATTAACTGCAACCGCATCAAATCCACCTGATTTCATAATGGCACTGTTGGGTTCGAATAAATATTTTTTAGGCAAACTATAATCCGGAAAAACCGATTCCTGATTCATATTGAATTCAAAAGTATCAATAATTCCTTTGTTGATGTTGACCGTTTTCAAAGTGATTTCACCCTCGTAATCTTTGTGCAATTCCCATAAAAGTTCTTTTACTTCGTTTTCCAGGGCTACAATATGAATGGCTTTTACGTTTTTCAATTCCGATAATCCTGCCGAAAGATCCAATAAAGGTGCAGTTTTGATTAAAATAGCATTCGAATTTTCGAAATAAAAATCTAAATTTTCGGGAACATTAGGCAAGCAGTCTTTGAGCATAAAAACTTTGCCTTTGGCATCATTTCGTCTCGAAGGATCAATGTAAATCCAATCCCATTTTCTATTTAATCTTTTTAAGGTTTCGAAGCTGTCACCGGCAAGGCATTCGATATTTTCAATATTAAGCTGTTCGAAATTGTGTTTGACAATTTCAGAAAGTTCGGGATTAATTTCACAATGCACTACCGATTTTATTTTGGAAGCAAAAAAAGAATCATCTACACCAAAACCTCCGGTTAAATCAATCAGACTTTCTCCTGAAACAATGCTGGTTTTGTATAAAGCTGTTGGCTCGGAAGAGGTTTGTTCAACCGAAATTTTACCGGGATAAATGATGTTTTTGGTGTTAAACCAAGTAGGTAATTTGTCTTTAGCTTTGGTTTTGGCTTCAATTTGATTTAAAATCGAAATCCATTCTACATCAGGAAAAGGATTTTTTTGAAGGGCTAATTTCGAAATTGAAGTATTTATATTTTTGTTTATAAATTCCTGTATTGAAGGCTGTAAAATAGTCGAATCCAAACCTAAATATCTTTAGTTAGCAATTGAATGATTTTGTTCTCAGGAAGGAATTCTTTTCCAATAACTTTCAGAATGGTGTACAACGGAACAGCAATAATCATCCCTAAAATTCCCGAAAGAAATCCTGCAATCAAGATGATAAGAAAGATTTCTAAAGGATGCGAACTAACGCTTTTTGAAAAAATAACAGGTTGCGAAACATTATTGTCTATAATTTGAACAATCCAAAAACCGATTAATACATATATAGTTACAGGTAAAATTTCAGTTTGAAAATCGCTTCCTAAATAACTCAGCATCGTCAATAATGCTGCTAATACAGAAGCTATCAATGGACCGATGTACGGAATGATATTTAAAACCGCGCATAAAAAAGCAATAATTAAGGCATTTGGGATTCCAAAAATGATTAAAACAATCAGGTATAAAAGGAATACAATGAATAATTGCAATAATAATCCAATAAAATAACGGGAAAGTAAGTCGTTGATTTTTTCGAAAGAGTTTAAAAATTGCTCCTCGTAATTATCGGGAATTAGTTTTTTTGCTCCGCGTAAAAAGAGTACTCTGTCCTTTAAAAAGAAAAAAGTAATGAATAATACCGAGCCTAATCCCACACCAAAACTGCTGATGGTTCCCAGGATGCTATTTAGAAAATCAGGAATGAAAGTAAAGTTAATTTTAGAGGTGATATTAGCTTCTTTTAAAACTTTGGAAGAATCAATATTATGAGAATCCAGAAAAACTTTAATTTGATTGACTAATTCAGTTATGTTTTTCTCTATTTCAGCGGTATTAAGCAATGATAAATTTTGTCCTTGCGAAGAAACCAAAGGAACAAACATCAAAATAAATCCCATAATAATCAATACGAAAATAGTTACTGTGGTAATAGTTGCAAAGATATGGCTGAATTTGAGTCGTTTTTTAAAGAAACTTAAAATAGGTTTTCCAATCATTGTGAGAATTAGAGATACAACCAAATAAGTCAGTACAGTACTGATTTGATAGAGGAAAAACAAAGTTAAACCGATAACGACTATGGTTAATAAAGCGCGAAGAATACCGTTAGAAATTGTTTTTGATGTAATCATAGCCTTGTTTTAGTTTATAAAGATAAAAAAACTCAAATCATTTTTGAAGTAAATTCATAAAGCGCAATGCTTGCGGCCTGAACGACATTCATACTGCTGTTTTTGCCAAACATATTGATATGAATATGCTTAGAAATAGCTAACAGTTCTTCGCTAACGCCATTGATTTCACTACCAATAATCAGTGCAATTTTTTTATCCGAAGGTAAAGTCAATTCTTTTAAAGTTTTGCTGGTGGATGTGATTTCTAACGAAATTATTTCATAATTATTCTCTTGTAGATATTCAATTAATGTATTGTTTTCCTCGATTACACTATAGGGGATATGTAAATGAGTACTTCTACTGGTTTTGTTTATTTTTCTGAGGTTCAATGGAATGTCTTTTCCTGAAAAGATAATTTTTTCAATTCCAAAAGCCTCCCCAATTCTAAAAAGCGAACCGATATTCTGCTGGAAATAAATATTGTCACAAACCAAAGTTATGGGAAATTTTGTTGGTTCGAATTGATTTTCGTCGTGTGTTAATTGCACCGGATTAATTATTGAAAATGTAGTTAATAATATTAGCGCCCATTTTTAAGGCTTTTTCGCGAACAGTAATTGGGTCGTTATGGACTTCGGGATCTTCCCAACCATCTCCTAAATCACATTCAAAAGTATATAGCAGTACTAATCGATTGTCAATAAAGATGCCAAAAGCCTGTGGGCGTTTGCCTTCGTGTTCGTGAATTTTAGGTAAACCATTGGAAAAAAGATATGGTTTTTGAAAAATAGCATGATTGGCAGGAATTTCGACTAAGGCTTTATCTGGGAATATTTTTTTGATTTCTCTTCGGATGTATTCATCCATTCCGTAATTGTCATCGATATGTAAAAAACCGCCGCCTTTTAAATATTTCTGAAGATTTTCAACATCAGAAGGACTAAAAACCACGTTGCCGTGTCCGGTCATGTGGATAAAAGGATAAGCAAATAAATCAGGACTGCCGGGTTCTACCGTTGCGGGTTTTGGATTAATAGTTGTGTTGATATTGCTGTTGCAAAAACGGATCAGGTTAGGAAGCGAAGTAGGATTAGCATACCAATCGCCACCACCGCTGTATTTTACCAAGGCGATTTCCTGGGAAAAGGAAGCGAAAGAAGTAACTAAAAAGAGAAAAAATATTTTTTTCATATTGAATTTATATTTTTTGTCATTTCGACGAAGGAGAAATCACATTCAGAGAGCAACGAATTATAGATTCTTTATGTGATTTCTCCTTCGTCGAAATGACATGGTCGTGTTTTAATTAGCCGTTTCGTTAAAAAACACCACGCTATGACAGGCAACCACAGCAGCTGTTTCGGTTCTTAATCTGGTATTTCCTAAAGAAACCGGAATGTAATTGTTTTCTAAAGCCAATGCAATTTCTTTAACCGAAAAATCCCCTTCAGGACCTATAAGTAAAGTAACATCTTCATTGGCTTTTAAAACCGATTTTAATGTTTTTTTATCGGTTTCTTCGCAGTGGGCAATCAATAATTTACCGGTATTTTGTTTGTTGATGAATTCTTTAAAAGTTATAGCTTCGTTCAATTTTGGTAAGTAAGCTTCATTGCATTGTTTCAATGCCGATAAGATAATTTTGTCAAATCGTTCTTTGTTTATGACTTTTCTCTCGGAACGATCACAAATAATAGGTGTGATTTCCTGAATACCAATTTCGGTTGCTTTTTCCAAAAACCATTCGTAGCGGTCGTTCATTTTGGTAGGTGCTACGGCCAGATGTAAATGGAATCGGGGAGCTTCTTTTTTTTCAAAGGAATTAATTTGTACGGTACATTTGTTATCGGAAGCTAAGGTTATTTCGCATTCAAATAAAAACCCCAATCCGTTGGTTACAAATAAAATATCTCCATCTTTTTTACGTAAAACTTTAATGATGTGTTTACTCTCTTCTTTGTCGAAAGAAAAAGATTCCGTTTGTCCGTTAATAGTTGGATTGTAGAATAATTGCATAGTTTAGAATTGAATTCGTGCTTTAGAAACTACCGAAGCATTTTCGAAATTTTGAGATAAAAACTTTTGATAACCTACAATTCCTATCATCGCAGCATTATCGGTAGTGTATTCAAATTTAGGGACAAAAGTTTTCCAACCGTATTTTGTTTCGGCTTCTTTCAGTGTGTTCCTAATTCCAGAATTGGCCGAAACACCACCTCCAATAGCGATTTGTTTAATACCGGTTTCTTTTACGGCTAATTTTAATTTGTCCATTAAAATTTCGATAATGGTATATTGGATAGAGGCGCAAATATCGTTGATGTTCTCGTCAATGAAATTTGGATTTTTTTGTTTCTCTTTTTGGATAAAATACAGGATTGCTGTTTTCAAACCGGAAAAACTAAAATCTAATCCCGGTACTTTAGGCTTGGTAAATGCAAAGGCTTTTGGGTTTCCTGACTGAGCATTTTTGTCAACTAAAGGACCGCCGGGATAAGGAAGTCCGAGGATTTTAGCTGTTTTGTCAAAAGCTTCTCCTACGGCATCATCCGTAGTTTCGCCAATAATCGTCATGTCAAAAAAGTCGTTGACTTTTACAATTTGAGTGTGTCCGCCACTGATGGTTAAAGCCAGAAAAGGAAATTCGGGTTTGTTGTAACCTTCTTCATCAATAAAATGAGCCAAAATATGGGCGTGCATGTGATTGACTGCAATTAACGGAATTCCTAAAGCGAGTGCAATCGATTTGGCAAAAGAACTTCCCACCAACAGAGAACCCATAAGTCCCGGTCCTTGTGTGAAAGCAATTGCTGACAATTGTTCTTTTAGGATATTGGCTTTTTTCAAAGCGGCATCAATTACAGGTACAATATTTTGTTGGTGCGCACGTGAAGCCAGCTCAGGAACGACACCCCCGTATTGGTTATGAATAAGTTGATTAGCAACAACATTTGACAGTACTTTGTCGTTACATAAAACAGCTGCGGCTGTGTCGTCACAAGAACTTTCGATAGCAAGAATATAAACCTCGGGATTTAGCATAAAAAGGCACAAATTTTGGATTATCTTTTTAGAAACCGATTTTATTTTTTATAATTTTACGGCGCAGCCAAAATTAAAGAATTTTTATTAAAGGTTTCGCTCTTTCCTTGGGCAAAATAATATTTCATTACTATAATAGTAGAGCATATCAAAAAAACGATTAAAATAACTTCGAGTATAATTCTGGGGCTCATCATTCTTTTGTTGATGCTCGGTATTGCTTTGTCGTTGCCTGCGGTTCAAACTAAAGTAGGTAAGTACCTCATGAACCGTATTAATAATGATTTTGGAACAAATATTAATATTGATAAAGTTAAAATTTCTGTTTTTGGTGGTGTGAAAATCCAAAATGTGTTGATTTTAGATCATCATAAGGATACTTTGATTTACACGAAGATTTTGAATACGAATCTTTTGGATGTGAATGCAGTTTTAGAGGGCGATTTGATTTTTAAAACCATTCGTTTGAATGGGGTTTTGTTTGATATGAAAACCTATAAAAACGAAAAGAAAACCAATATGGATGTTTTTATTGATGCTTTTGATTCAGGAAAACCACCCTCCGGTAAGCATACGCTTTTTATCTCCGATAAGGCTTATATCAATAATGCCCATTTCAGATTGTATGATTATAACAGAGCCAATCCAAAAGATGTTGACTTTAAAAAGGTTAATGCCGAATTGACTGATTTTAAACTCTATGGACCAGATGTCGATATAAAAATCGATAAATTATCTTTTTTAGATCACCGTGGATTGTTTGTGACTGATTTAAGTACGGTTTTTAGTTATACCAAGAAAAAAATTCAGTTGAAAAAATTGGATTTAAAAACGCCTGAATCCGAAATAAAAGCTGAATTAGTATTGAATTATAAAATACAGGATTTTGCTCATTTTAATGACAAAGTAAAATGGGATTTAAAAATTCATTCGGCTTCGATAGCAAGCAATGATATTCGGCATTTTTATAATGAATTAAGCAGAAATCATTTTTTTTACCTCAATAATACCGATGTTACAGGAACTTTAAACGATTTGTATATAGATCGTCTGCGTTTAGTGGCTTCGGATAAAACCCGAATGGAGGGAGCTATTAATTTTAAAAATATTTTTGGAAAAGCGCATCAGCGATTTTATATGGATGGCAATTTTAGCCGAATCAATTCCAGTTATGATAATCTGGTGGCATTATTGCCTAATGTTCTTGGTGAAAAACTGCCGGTTGAATTAAAAACGCTGGGTTATTTCTGGATGGAAGGAAGCACGCAATTGACAGCAACAGCTATCGATGCTGCATTCAATTTAAAATCGGAAATAGGAAGAGTGCAATCTGTTTTTTCGATGACTAATATTGATTTTATTGATAAAGCCGCTTATACCGGAAATGTAGTTTTTGAAGATTTTAGTGTGGGAACTTTTTTAAATCGAAAAGATTTAGGGAAAGTAAGCATGGATATAAATGTAGATGGTAAGGGATTCACGGAGAAATTTTTAAATACTCAGTTAAAAGGAACCATTAATACAATTGATTATAATAATTATAACTACAGCAATATTGTAGTTAATGGTAATTTTAAATTGCCTTATTACAAAGGTCAGATTTCGGTTAATGATCCTAATTTGGACATGGAATTTGATGGCTTAGTGGATTTGAGTACCAAAGAAAATAAATACGATTTCCATATTAATGTGGCTCACGCCGACTTGAACAAGCTGAAATTTGTAAAAGACAGTATTTCAAATTTTAAAGGGGATGTGGTGGTACAGGTGACAGGAAATACCATTGAAAATTTACAAGGAAATATTTATATTAAAGAAACATCTTATCAAAATGTAAAAGATACTTATGTTTTTGATGATTTTAATATCAATTCCACTTTTGATGCACAAGGAATCCGAACCCTGACAATAGATTCTCCGGATATTGTTGAAGGAAAGGTGGTAGGACGTTTTCAGTTCAGTCAATTGGGAAGATTGGCTAAAAATTCACTTGGTAGTTTATATACTAATTTTAAGCCCGAAAAAGTTAATAAAGGACAGTTTTTAAGGTTTAATTTTACTGTTTACAGTAAGATTGTTGAGATTTTGTATCCCGATGTTGCTTTGGCAACTAATACTGTTTTGAAGGGAAATATTAAATCAGAAGGTCAGGAATTTAAGATGAACTTCAATTCGCCTAAAATTATTTATGCTAAAAATACTTTTGATAATATTCGGGTTTCAGTAGATAATAAAAATCCGTTGTACAATGCTTATGTGGAATTAGACAGTATTAAAACGCCTTATTATAAAATGCGTGACTTTAGTTTGATTAATATTACCACTAAAGATACTTTGTTGTTCCGTTCAGAGTTTAAAGGTGGTGAAAAAGGAGAAGATTATTTTAACCTGAACTTGTACCATACGATTGATGAGGATAATAATAATGTGGTTGGAATTAGTAAATCGGAAATGAAATTCAAAGAAAACTTATGGTATTTGAATCAGGAAGACGGCTCTGATAATAAAATCGTTTTTGATAAATCGTTTAAGAATTTCGATTTTGATAATATCATTTTATCACACGAAAATCAATCGGTGGCTTTGAATGGTACCATCAAAGATAATCTGAATAAGGATTTAGAACTCAGTTTTGACGATATTGATTTGTATAAAATTACACCTTTGAGCAGCAAGTTTGTTTTTAACGGAAATTTAAACGGAGCTATTCATTTTAAACAAAATAATCAGATTTACAAACCAACAGCTTCGTTAACAGTTAATAAACTGAATATTAATAAAACAGATTTAGGTACTTTGAAGTTTGATATAGAAGGAGATCAAAATCTGGAAAAATTCAGTATTAATTCATATTTACA
The DNA here is from genome assembly GCF_014639535.1 of Flavobacterium palustre. GTDB lineage: Bacteria > Bacteroidota > Bacteroidia > Flavobacteriales > Flavobacteriaceae > Flavobacterium > Flavobacterium palustre. The sequence continues at coordinate 97,862 of NZ_BMGA01000002.1, forward strand.
AAATGACAATATAGAGTCTTTTAATGCCAACGGAAGTTTTGAAATTGTAGATAAAAAAACAGTACTTGATTTAAAGCTGAAACTGGATAAGTTCAATTTAGGTGTTTTTAGTTCTTTAGGCGGCGATGTTTTATCTAACATCAGAGGATTTGTAACAGGGAATTCTATTATAACCGGAGATGTAAATAAACCAAAAATAAGTGGGCGATTATTTGTGGATAAGGCGGGAATGACTATTCCATATTTAAATGTGGATTATCAGTTAAGTGATCGTTCGGTTGTGGATTTGGTGGATGAAACTTTTTTGTTTAGAAATAATACCATTACAGATTCAAAATTTAATACCAGAGGTTTGTTGAATGGTAGTATTGAGCATCGTAATTTTTCAGATTGGAAACTGGATTTCGGAATTACTTCTAAAAGGCTGGTTGTTTTAGATACAAAGGATTCAGAAGATGCTGCTTATTATGGTACCGCTTTTATTAACGGAGCGGCTACTATTAAAGGTCCTACAAATGCTTTGTTGATAAAAATTGATGCAAAATCAGAGAAAGGTTCTGATGTAAAAATACCGATTAATTATGCGGAGAGCGTTGGAGAAAATTCCTTTATTCATTTTGTAACTCCCAAAGAAAAGTACAATAAGAAGATGGGGATTGTTGAAAATACCCGAAAATACAATGGTCTTGAGTTGAAATTTGATTTGGATATCACACCTGATGCCGAGGTGGAAGTGATATTAGACCGCAATTCAGGTCATGGAATGCGAGGCAGGGGTTATGGTTCTCTTTTGTTTGAAATTAACACTTTAGGTAAGTTTAATATGTGGGGTGACTTTCAGGCTTATGAAGGAACTTATAATTTTAAATACGGAGGTTTAATCGATAAGAAATTTGATGTAAAAAAAGGAGGTTCTATTTCCTGGGAAGGGAATCCGATGCGGGCGCAGTTGAATTTACAGGCTGTTTATAAAACCATTGCTAACCCGGCGGTTTTATTGGATAATTCTTCTTTTAACCGAAAAGTACCTGTGAATGTAGTCATTGGTATTCAGGGAGACTTAGCCAGTCCGGATCCGGATTTTAATATCGAATTCCCAACAGTGAGTAATGTTTTAAAGTCGGAAATCCAGTACAAGTTATATGATAAGGATGTGCGACAAACACAGGCTTTGTATTTGCTGTCTTCTGGTGGTTTTCTGAGTCCGGAAGGGGTGAATCAGTCTGATTTTTCAGGAAGCTTGTTTGAAACTGCGTCCAGTTTATTGGGTGATATTTTAAAAACCGATAGCGATAAATTTAAAGTAGGATTGAATTATGTTTCTCCGGACAGAAGGATTGGCAGGGAAACCGATGGAAGAGTAGTAGCGACTATTTCGTCAAAAATTAATGAGCGTATTTCGATTAATGGAAAAGTAGGGGTTCCGTTTGGCGGAATTAATGAATCGGCAGTAGTGGGTGATGTCGAAGTTTTGTACAGGGTAAATCAGGACGGGACAATGAATTTAAGACTCTTTAACAGAGAAAATGACATTAATTATATTGGTCAGGGCATCGGTTATACTCAGGGGGTAGGGGTGACTTATGATGTTGATTTTGATACTTTTAGAGAGTTAGTGAGTAAGATATTTAAAAAATACAAAATTCAAAATACCGGAGGTACAAATGAGTATTTTCAGGATTCTAATGTAATTCCGGAATATATTAATTTTAGTAAAAAGAAAAGTCCTAAAAAAGCGAATTCAAAAAAGAATAGCGAAGCGGTTAAAGCTGATGAAGAAGATTGATTTTCATAGCTGTTGTTATTTTATTAAAATGTTAGATAAAGGTTAAAATAAGGTATTCTTAGTTAAGTTGTCTAAAAATCGATTTCTTTCAAAAAAAAGTTGTGTTTTTTTGTTTTTTGTGAAACTTATTAACGAAAACGTTTGAATTTAAGCTGATTAGTTAAAATATTAAGTGATACCCTTTTAAAGTAATTAATGTTTCTTAATTTTACCTTCCAAAACAAAAACTATGCTAAAAACAATTAAAAAAATAGGTGTTTTAACCTCTGGTGGAGATTCACCGGGGATGAATGCTGCAATACGATCTGTAGTTCGAACTTGTGCTTATCATGATATTGAATGTGTTGGGATTTACAGAGGATATCAGGGAATGATTGAAGGAGATTTTAAAGAAATGGGACCTCGTAGTGTGAATAACATTATCAATAAAGGAGGGACAATTTTAAAATCGGCTCGTTCATCTGAATTCAGAACACCGGAAGGAAGAAAAAAAGCACACGATAATTTAGTTAAAGAAGGAATTGAAGCTTTAGTAGTTATTGGTGGAGACGGTACATTTACAGGAGCTTTAATCTTTAATTCAGAGTATAATTTTCCTGTAATGGGAATTCCGGGAACTATCGATAATGATATTTACGGAACAACGCATACATTAGGATACGATACCGCTTTGAATACAGTAGTGGACTGCATCGATAAAATTAGAGATACAGCCAGTTCTCACAACCGTTTATTCTTTGTTGAAGTAATGGGAAGAGATGCCGGACATATTGCTTTGAATGCAGGTATTGCGGGTGGAGCTGAAGAAATTTTAATTCCCGAAGAAGATTTAGGATTAGATCGTTTGTTGGAATCACTTCAAAAAAGTAAAGCTTCAGGAAAATCATCAAGTATTGTTGTAATTGCAGAAGGAGATAAAATAGGTAAAAACGTATTCGAATTAAAAGATTATGTTGATGCTAATTTACCGGAGTATGATGTTCGTGTATCTGTATTAGGTCACATGCAACGTGGTGGTTCACCTTCTTGTTTTGACAGAGTATTGGCCAGCCGTTTAGGAGTTAAAGCAGTTGAGTCATTATTAGACGGAGTATCTAACTTTATGGTAGGATTAAAAAATGATACAGTAAACCTTACTCCATTATCATTAGCTATAAAAGGTAAGTCAGAAATCGACAGAGAGTTATTGAGAGTTTCAGATATTATCACAACTTAATAAAAATTGTAGCAGAATTAATCATTAAATTTGCGCAAATTTTTCAATCAGAATAATAAACAATAAATAAATAAAGAAATGTCAAAAGTAAAATTAGGAATAAACGGTTTTGGAAGAATCGGAAGAATTGTTTTTAGAGAGTCTTTCAACAGAGACAATGTAGAAGTAGTTGCAATCAACGACTTATTAGATGTAGATCACTTAGCTTACTTATTAAAATATGATTCTGTTCACGGTCAATTTAACGGAACAGTTGAAGTAAAAGAAGGAAAATTATACGTAAACGGAAGAAACATCCGTATCACAGCTGAAAGAAACCCGGCTGATTTAAAATGGAATGAAGTTGATGTTGATGTAGTTGCTGAATGTACTGGTATTTTCACAACTATCGAAACTGCAAATGAGCACTTAAAAGGTGGTGCTAAAAAAGTAATCATTTCTGCTCCTTCTGCTGATGCTCCAATGTTTGTAATGGGAGTAAATCACGAAACTGCAAAAGCTTCTGACTTAATTGTTTCTAATGCTTCTTGTACTACAAACTGTTTAGCTCCATTGGCTAAAGTTATTAATGATAATTTTGGAATTGTTGAAGGTTTAATGACTACTGTTCACGCTACAACTTCAACTCAAATGACATCTGACGGACCTTCTAGAAAAGACTGGAGAGGTGGACGTGCTGCTGCAATTAATATCATTCCTTCTTCAACTGGAGCTGCTAAAGCGGTTGGTAAAGTTATTCCTGCTTTGAATGGAAAATTAACAGGTATGGCTTTCCGTGTTCCTACTGCTGACGTTTCTACAGTAGATTTAACTGTAAAAGTGGCTAAAGAAACTTCTTATGAAGAAATTATGGCTGTATTGAAAAAAGCTTCTGAGAACGAATTGAAAGGTATCTTAGGATATACTGAAGATGCTGTTGTTTCTCAGGATTTTATCTCTGACAAAAGAACATCTATCATCGATGCTACTGCAGGTATTGGTTTGAACTCTACTTTCTTTAAATTAGTATCTTGGTACGATAATGAGTATGGATACTCTAGTAAATTGATTGATTTATCTGTACATATTGCAGGTTTAAAATAATATTTTACAATTATAGAAAATCCCGTTATTTTTAAATAACGGGATTTTCTTATTTTAGCCCTCTTTAAATTAATGTAAAAACAACATTTTTAATTTAAAGACTCACATCTTATCTAACAAAAACTAAAATAAATGAAATTAATAGTTGATAGTGGTTCTACCAAAGCCGATTGGATTGCGATAGACGATCATGGAAAAATATTATTTACAACTCAAACACTGGGTTTGAATCCGGAAATTCTTGAAGGAGATCAAATTATTGCGCGTTTGGAAGATCGATTTGATATTCAACAAAGTAAAAAAGAGGCAACTCATTTATTTTTTTACGGAGCAGGTTGTGGAACTGACAGAATGAAAATTAGTTTGACTGCTGTTTTTCAGGATTATTTTCCAAATGCTAAAATTGTTGTAGAAGAAGATACTTATGCAGCGGTTTATGCAACAACACCTAAAGACGAAAAAGCAATTGTTTGTATTCTGGGAACAGGTTCTAACTGTAGTTATTTTGACGGAAAAGAATTGCATCAAAAGGTGCAGTCTTTAGGATATATTGTTATGGATGACGCCAGTGGAAATGTTTTTGGAAAAGAATTAATCAGAAAATACTATTTTAATAAAATGCCTAAAGATTTGGCTGTTGAATTTGAAAAAGAATTCAATGTTGAACCTGATTTTATTAAAAATAAATTATACAAAGAAGAAAATCCAAACGCTTATTTGGCCACTTTTGCTAAGTTTTTAATTCAGCATAAAGAAACGGAGTTTTGTCAAAAAATTATCAGAAAAGGGATGAAATCTTTTGTGAAAAATTATATCCAGCAATACGATAATTGCAAAGAAGTTCCGGTTCATTTTATTGGCTCAATTGCTTATTATTTAAAAGATGAATTGCAGCGTACTTTTGATAAATACGACTTACAATTAGGTAATGTATTAAGAAGACCAATTGATGGTTTAATTTCGTATCACGTAGCTAATAAATAAGAATTATGGAAATTGCTATTATATCACACGATGGTAAAAAAGTTGACATGGTTCAGTTTTTAAATAAAAATAAAGATATTTTATCAAGAGAAAGTGTTCAGCTTATAGCTACCGGTACTACCGGAGGCAGGGCAGAGCAAGCCGGATTTAAGGTAATGAGAATGCTTTCAGGTCCGATAGGTGGTGATGCACAAATTGCGGCCAGAGTTGCTGAAGGGAAAACGAATATGGTTTTCTTTTTTAAAGATCCTTTGTCGAGCCACCCACATGAACCAGATGTAAGTATGCTCGTTCGTGTATGTGACGTGCATAATGTGCCTTTGGCTACAAACGAAGCCACTGCTCAATTATTATTGGATGCTATTGCTACTAGATTATAGCAATTACAGAAATCTCAACATTTACATTTTTTGGCAAACATGCCACCTGAACCGTTTCACGAGCTGGAGCGGTTTTTTCGTTAAAATAAGCGCCGTAAATACCGTTAATAGCCCCAAAATCGTTCATGTTCATAATGAAAATAGTTGATTTAACAACATTTTCAAAAGTCATTCCTGCGGCTTCTAAAACAGCTTTTAGATTTTCCATGACCTGTGTTGTTTCAGCTTCTATGGTATTGGTAACTAAACTTCCATCGGCTGGATTTATAGCGATTTGTCCCGAAGTGTATAAGGTGTTTCCGCTAAGTACGGCTTGATTATAAGGACCAATAGAAGCAGGGGCTTTTTCGGTAAAAATTACTTTTTTCATGACAATACGGTTTTATATGAAACGAATATTTTTGTTTTTTATACTGTTGATTAACGTGTAGGATAATTGCGTTTTTCCCACTTAATATCACTCAGCATTCCTGATTTGATACCAATAAAGAAATTCCAGTTGGCGTTATTTCCAAAGGGTGTCCAGTTAAAACTTAATCTCCAACTTGCTAAATCACGTTCAAATCGTAATTGGGTATAAGTAACTCCGTTTTGAACAAAATCATATCCTGTAGAAACTCCTACTTTCCATTTAGGAGTTAAATCTGTATTAGCAGAAATCATTAAAGAATTTCCTGTAATTCTGCTTTCTCGGTTATTGTTGCTATAAGTAAAAGAATAAGCAAAAGTCATATCCCAGGGCAATTTAGCATTAAAAAACTCCGAAATAGTGTCTTCGCCTTCTTCTTCGCTACCATCAAACAAACTTTGTCTGTTGTCATTTAAGTCTGTTGCTGTTCCGAAAAGGTCGTCTTCACGACCACCATTTCTGGTAGTTTGAGCTGTGTTTTTATTTTTTTTGTCCTCTTTGTCTTTACTGGATAAGGCGTAGTTTAAAGTAATATTGGCACTGGTCATTCTAAATAAACTACCTCCATTGTCAATGTTGAATCTGTTAATTCTTCGTCCTGAATTATCAATTGCATAAGGATCTAAAGTAGTAGCAAAGTTAGCATTCAGTTTGTTTTGAAAAAATTGAGCTCCCGTACTTACCCTTACCGGAGACCAGGCCAGAGCGGTTACCCCGTCGGCATCAAGATTGTAACTCGTAGATAGATTTAAGTTGTTTAATAACATTACTTTTTTCGGCTCTGTTTTGGTCGAATCCGCATCTCTTACTTTGGCTTCAAATGTATTACTAATGCTAATTCCCATAGTGTTGGAATTGTTCAATCCCGGAGCTCCATAAATTCCGCCTTCAAATCGGGTGTATTGTTTGTCCATTGTTCCGCTGGCATCAGAAGCATAGGTGTCGTAATATTTCTCAAAACTAGGCGTATAAGCATACGAAATCGAAGGACGCATCACGTGTCTGATGGCTTGAATTTTTTTATTTTCACCAAAATTAAAAGTTCCGTAAATAGTTGTTCCCAAACTTGCAGATAAGTTGTAAGTTCTAAAAGCATCAAATCCGTTTACTGTTCGGTTAATAACAGCACTTTGTTCTGGATCATACTCTTTTCGAATGGTTTTTGCGTACCATATCTCTTCGTAGTTTACAGAAGTCGAAGCACTAAAATATTTGAATAGTTTAAAGTTGGTACTCAAAGGGATACTGTGTTGCATTCCCATTTGAGCATCTTTGAACATTTCAGGTTTGAAAAATAACGAATCGGTAGTGGTAATAGAATTACGTCCGTTTAAGTTATATTGTAAGTTAATGTTTTTGAAAAAACCTTTTTTTACACCATCTTTTCCAACAAATGGATACATTCTGTCTAAGCTAAATTGCAAAGTTGGCAAGGTCATGTTGATAGTTTCTGTTTGGGTATTTTGTGAATGGGTAGCAGACAAAGATAAACGTGCCTGAGGAATTATATTGAATGTTTTGGAATAAGAAACAGACGAACTCAAAGTGTTGTTTAATGACGAACCAATATTCGATTGATTAATAGATTGCTGGTAATATTTACTGCTCCCTAGGTTAACCGAAGCTGAGAAACTCGAATTAGGATTAGCCTTAGAATCTCTGGAGTGCGACCATTGGATGTTGTAGATATTTTGTCTTGAGTAGTCAGGATAACCTCTTTCGCTATTGATAAGGTTTTCAAAACGAATATTAACGTTTCCTCTGTATTTGTATCGGGTGGCATAGGACGACTCAAAACGCATTCCATAGCTTCCATTAGTGTAATAATCTCCTAAAACGGTTAAATCATAATGATCGCTCAGTGCAAAATAATATCCTCCGTTTTGTAATGAAAAACCACGATTGTTTGAGTCGTTATAACTTGGTAAAATTAATCCCGAAACACTGGTTTCTTTGCTCATTGGAAAAAAGGCAAAAGGAAGGGCAATAGGTGTAGGTACATCGGCAATAACTAAATTAGTTAATCCTGTAATTACTTTTTTACCGGGAATGAATTTTACTTTTGAAGTTCTAAAATAATACTCAGGATTTTCTTTGTTGGTAGAGGTGGTGAAACGGGCACCTTTTAAAAAGTAAACCGAATCGTTTTCTTTTTTGGTAATAGCTGCTTTTACGTTAAATTCTCCCTGATCGGTTTTTGAATTCCAGATTAAAGCTTTTTTTGTTTTGAAATTAAAGCGTATCGAGTCGGGTTCTATGATATTTTCGCCCTGTTTAAAGTTAGGATACTGAGTATATTTCCCTAAAGAATCTTTAATTCGACCGGCATAAACTTCATTTTTTTCATAATCCATTACAATTTTACCCGATTTTAACTCAATATCCTGATAATAAAGTTCGGCATTGTCGTACAAAGTGATTAATTTCTTTTTTTGGTCAATTTTTGCATATTGATCGGCTTTGTATTTTACTTTACCTTCAAGAAATGCTTTTTTAGGTTTGATGCTATCGGTTTTTACGCTGTCCTTTTCCTTTATTATAGTGTCAGTTACAGTGATTTCAGGCTTTTTCTGAGTTGTTGCAGTTGGTTGTTGTTTCGGAACGGCAATAGGCTTCGTTTTTTTTGCTATATCCTGAGAATATATCTTAGTTGCCCCAAATGTTAGGAAAAAGGATAGTAAAACGATATGAAATAAGTTTGTACGCAAAGGGATAAATACTATTTTTGTAAAATTATGGCTCGATTTTTGGCTTCGCAGAATTAAATCTAATTTCCCGGTCAAAAGCGGGTCAAAAATAAGTAAATAATACTTCTATAGGAAATACGTTTTAATTAAAATTAACTTTTGCAGATGAAATTCAATTATAAGAATCCACTTTTAAGCATCGTTTTAATCTTAGTTCTTTGTAATTCAGTTTTTTCGCAAAAAAATCACAGTTTTACAATCATTTTAGATGCAGGTCACGGAGGTAAAGATCCCGGTAATATGTATCACGGCTTCAAAGAAAAAGAAATTGCTCTTAAAACCACACTCAAAGTAGGGAGTTATCTGGAACAGGATAAAGATTTTAAAATTATTTATACCCGTACTTCTGATGTGTTTATTGAATTAGAAAAACGTCCTAAAATAGCCAATAAGGCTAATGCTAATTTGTTTGTTTCTATTCACTGTAATTCGGTTAAAAACCTTACTCCTTCGGGGACTGAAACCTTTGTAATGGGATTGTCACGCAGTGATATGAATATGGAAGTGGCTAAAAATGAAAATTCGGTTATTCTTCTCGAAAAAAATTACAAGGAAAAATACCAGGGGTTTGATCCTAAAAAACCTGAATCACTCATTGGTTTGACCATGATGCAGGAAGAAAACTTAAATAGCAGCATTAATCTGGCTACTAAAATTCAGAGTAATTTTACCAATCGTTTAAAGCGAAATTCAAGGGGGGTTAAGCAACAGCCACTATGGGTTTTGGATGCAGCTTATATGCCAAGTGTTTTGATTGAATTGGGTTTTCTTTCCAATAAGTCCGAAGGTTCTTTTTTAAATTCGAATGAAGGTCAGGAAAAAATGGCACGACAAATTGCTGATGCAATTATCAAATACAAGAATGAATATTTTGGTGATGGAAGAAATAGCTCAGAGTCTTTAGTCAAATCAGGTAAAACAATTAATAAAAATAGTGATAGCAGGAATGCTACAGATTCGGTTTATAAAGTACAGATTGCCGTAAGTACAAGAGAACTAAGTTTGGTTTCCAGTAATTTTAAAGGACTCAAAAATATATCAAGTATGCGAGCTGCCAATTTTTTTAAATACATGTATGGCGAAACATCTGATATTGATGAAGCTAAAAAGATGGAAAAAGAGGCTAAGAACAAAGGTTATTCGGATGCTTTTATTGTAACGGTTAAAGACGGTAAAGTATCAAGAGTAAACTAACATCTGTTAGAAATTAAGGACTAAATTTGTAATTTTGTAAAAATTTTTATGTTGAAAATAATGAGAAAATATAGAAAAACGGATGCACTGCTTACTGTTTTAATGATGATGGTTTGCAGTCTTGTTTTTTCACAATCCGATCAGGTATTTAAGGTTACATTAGACGCCGGACATGGCGGACACGATTTTGGAGCTGCTTATAATGGTCATGTTGAAAAGAATATTGCCTTGGCGGTAGTTTTAAAAGTGGGTAAAATTTTAGAAGCACATCCAAAAGTGAGTGTTATTTATACCCGAAAAACGGATGTTTTTATCGATTTGATTGAACGAGCCAATATTGCTAACAGAGCTAATGCTAATATTTTTGTTTCTATCCATTGTAATGCCAACAGAAATACTGCTGCCGATGGAACGGAGACTTATGTGATGGGGATGACTAAAATTGCGTCTAACTTAGAAGCATCTAAGAAAGAAAATGCCGTAGTTACTCTGGAAAAAGATTATCAAAGAAAATACGAAGGTTTTGATCCAAATTCTCCTGAAACAATGATAGGTTTTACTTTGATGCAGGAAGAATATTTGGATAACAGTATTTCATTGGCCAGTAAAATACAAAATGGTTTTGCGGCATTAGGTAAGAAAGTTAGAGGAGGAGGAGTAAAACAAGCTCCTTTTATGGTACTTCACAAGGCTTATATGCCAAGAGTTTTGATAGAAATGGGTTTTATTTCTAATTATGTTGAAGGAAATATTTTAGCTTCAGAAGAAGGTCAGGATGATATTGCCAAGGCTATTGCTGATGCGATTATTAGCTATAAAAATGAATATTTTGGAGGTGAGGAATCAGAAGTGATTAAGCCTTCACAACGCATGGCTGAAAATTCAGAAGACTCAGCCGCAAGTACAAAATCAGTTATTGACGAACCTAAAAAATCAAATCAGCCAAATTCAGATGTTGTTTTTAAGGTTCAGTTGGCTGTTTCGCGTAGAAAATTAGAGTTGGCTCCTAAAAATTTCAAAGGATTGAAAGATATATCGATGATCCCTGTGGGTAAAAACTACAAATATTTTTACGGTCAAACTTCTGATTATGAGATTTCCAGAAATCTTTTGAACGAAGCTAAAGCCAAAGGTTTTGATTCTGCCTTTTTAGTTGCTTTTAAAAATGGTAATGAAATCGATATTCAGGAGGCAATTAAATAACAACTGGTTCTAATATTTATATTAAATTTGCACTAAAACTTATATTTTGATACTAACAAGAGAGATTAAAACTGCAATTTTAGTAATTGCATCGATATTATTATTTATTTGGGGTTATAGTTTTTTAAAAGGTAAAGATCTTTTCAATAATTATACCACATTGTATGTGGAATATGACAGTGTGGAAGGTTTGTCTTCGGCAGCTCCGGTAACTTTAAATGGATTGGTTATTGGAAAAATAGAACAAATTACAATCAACCCTAATACTGGTAAATTATTAGTTGAATTGCAAATTGATACCGATTTCCCTATTTCTAAAAAGAGTACAGCAACTATTTATGAGCCTGGATTTATTGGCGGAAAGCAAATTGCTATCGAACCTGATTTTTCAGATAAAACCTATATTGAATCAGGAGATCATTTAAAGGCAAATGTGCGATTAGGAATGACTGAATCTTTGAGTAAAAAATTAGTTCCGCTTCAGGATAAAATCGAAAAAATATTAGTTAATGCTGATAATTTGATTACCGGAATCAATAATGTTTTAGATAAAAAAACGCAGGATGATTTGAAGAAAAGTTTAGCTGAGTTGAGTAAAACAATGGAACAGTTTCATCAGGCTTCTGCTGGAGTCAATTCGATGTTAGCAGAGAATAAAGCTCAAATTACAGGAACTGTTGCTAATATTAATAAGGCTTCCGGTAATTTTGCTAAAATGTCCGATTCTTTAAACAAAGCCGATATTGGTAAAACAGTCAAAACTCTAAATACAACTCTGACTAAAGTAAACGGAATTATGGCTGGTTTAGAAGCAGGAAACGGAAGTATGGGCAAACTTTTAAAAGACGATGTTTTTTATAATAATTTATCAAGTACTTCTAAGGAGTTGGAATTATTGCTTCAGGATCTTCGTTTGTACCCAACCAGATATGTAAATGTTTCTCTTTTTGGAAAGAAAAACAAACCCTATAAAGCACCCAATGACACCATATCTAATGCTAAAAAATAATATACTATGAGTTATTTAGATAATATATTATTTGCAGTTGTTCTAATTGTTGGTTTTGGCTATTTTATTTTGAATATCAAAAAAATCTACAGAAATGTAAATTTAGGAATTGATGTCAATAGAAATGACAATTCAAAACAGCGATGGAGAAATATGGCTTTGGTGGCTTTAGGTCAGAAAAAAATGTTTACCAGACCAATTCCGGCTGTGTTACATTTTATGCTATATGCAGCATTCATAATTACTCAAATCGAACTATTAGAAATTTTTGTTGATGGTTTATTTGGAACACATCGTTTCTTTAAAGGTGGTTTAGGAGGTTTTTATACTTTTTTAATCAGTTTTATAGAGATTCTTTCATTACTAGCTTTAATTGCTACAATTGCTTTTTTATTGAGAAGAAATCTTCTGAAATTACCACGATTAAATAAGGCAGAATTATTAGGATGGCCTAAAAAAGACGCTAACTTAATTCTTATCATGGAAATTATTTTAGTACTGTGTATTTTTACAATGAATGGGACAGATGAAGTTTTGTATTCATTAGGAAAATCTCATTTTGAAGGAACGGGTTCGTTTAATTTTGCTGTTTCTCAACATTTGGGTCCGGTTTTATTTGGCGGAATGGGTGAAGGAACTTTACATATTTTAGAAAGAATAGGATGGTGGGGACATTTTTTAATGGTTATTGCTTTTTTAAACTATTTGTATTATTCTAAACATTTACATATTCTGTTAGCTTTTCCGAATACTTATTTTGCTAATTTGAAACCTTTAGGGGAGTTTGATAATCTAGCCTCTGTAACTAAAGAAGTTAAAATGATGATGGATCCTAATGCAGATCCATTTGCCGCTCCGGCAGCTTCGGAGGGAGAAGTGCATGCTAAATTCGGAGCTAGTGATGTACAGGATTTAAATTGGGGACAATTGCTTAATGCTTATACTTGTACCGAATGTGGAAGATGTTCTTCTGTTTGTCCGGCGAATATAACAGGTAAAAAATTATCGCCTCGTAAAATTATGATGGATACCCGTGACAGATTGGAAGAAGTGGGTAGAAACATTGATGCTAATAAAGGTGTTTTTGTATCAGATAACAAATCATTACTGAACGATTATATCACTCCCGAAGAGCTTTGGGCTTGTACCTCTTGTAATGCTTGTGTCGAGGAATGTCCTGTAAGCATTAGTCCGTTGTCTATTATCATGGATATGCGTCGCTATCTGGTAATGGAGCAAAGTGCTGCACCAATGCCTTTGAATTCGATGATGACGAATGTAGAAAACAATGGAGCACCCTGGCCATATAATCAGCAAGACCGATTGAATTGGAAAAACGAATTATAATTGGTTTGTGGTTAATTGTTAATGGTTTATTGTTGGGATATACTAAAACATTTAGAATTGAAGATTAAATTTTGAGAGTAAAAATTAACTAACAATAAACTACTAACTACAAACAATAAACATATAGAAAATGTCAGAAGTTTTAATAGTACCTACAATGGCAGAAATGCTGGCTCAGGGGAAACAACCCGAAGTGTTATTTTGGGTAGGTTGTGCAGGGAGTTTTGACGATAGAGCCAAAAAGATAACCAAGGCGTTTGTACGTATATTGAATCGTGCCAATGTTTCATTTGCGGTGCTGGGTACCGAAGAAAGTTGTACAGGTGATCCTGCAAAAAGAGCCGGAAATGAGTTTTTGTTTCAAATGCAGGCCATGATGAATATTGAGGTTCTGAATGCTTATGAAGCAAAAAAAATAGTTACCGCATGTCCGCATTGTTTCAATACGTTGAAAAATGAATATCCTGAATTAGGCGGACAATACGAAGTGATTCATCATACTGAATTTTTAAAATCATTGTTGAATGACGGCAGATTGACTATTGAAGGCGGTCAGTTTAAGGGCAAGAAAATTACTTTTCATGATCCTTGTTATTTAGGAAGAGCCAATAAGGTTTATGAAGCTCCTCGTGATTTAATTGAAAAATTAGATGTGGAGTTGGTCGAAATGAAGCGTTCTAAATCCAATGGATTGTGTTGTGGTGCCGGTGGAGCACAGATGTTTAAAGATGCCGAAAAAGGTGATAAAGAAATCAATATCGAAAGAACAGAAGATGCTTTGGCAACGCAATCGGAAATTATTGCTACCGGATGTCCATTTTGCAATACTATGATGACCGACGGAATTAAAAATAAAGAAAAAGAGGCCGATGTAAAAGTGATGGATATCGCCGAATTAATTGCTAATGCACAGGATTTATAAGCTTAGATGCTAAGTCGCTAAGACTCTAAGTTGCTAAGATTTAAAAATGAATCAGCAATTTAAAATCAACAATCTAAAATCTAAAATTAAAATGTACGTACCATTTGAAAATTTACCCGAGGATTCCAGAATTTGGATTTATCAATCAAACAGAAAATTTTCGGATGCCGAATTTTCGGAAATCGAAAAAGATTTAGAATTATTTCTAAATGGTTGGGCTGCACACGGTACCAGTCTGGAAGCTTCCTATCAGTTAAAATACAATCGATTTATTATTATTGCAGTAAATCAGGAAGTTCAGGCCGCTACAGGTTGTTCCATTGATGCTTCGGTAGCTTTTATTCAAAGTTTGGAACAAAAGTATGGAGTTGATTTATTGGATAAAATGAATGTAACTTTCAAACTGGGAGAGCACATTGCTCATAAACCATTGCTTGATTTTAAAAAAATGGTAAAAGATAAGGCCGTTACCGAAAACACAATTGTTTTTAATAACCTGATCAACACTATTCAGGAGTACAATGAATCCTGGGAAGTACCTGCAGCCGATAGTTGGCACAGCCGATTTTTTTAACAGCATAATTAAAAGGAGATTTTTTTCTCCTTTTTTTGTGCTTATGATTTTCTTTGATAGCTTAGTTTTAACTTAATTTAACTCTTTTTTGTTGCTTTTTCAGTACATTCGTAGTACTAAAATTTATACATGAAAATAGCAATAGTTTGTTATCCAACCTTTGGAGGAAGTGGTGTTGTAGCTACTGAATTAGGTTTAGAACTAGCCCGTTTAGGACATGAAGTTCATTTTATTACTTACAGTCAACCGGTGCGTTTGGCTTTGTTGAATCCTAATGTGCATTACCACGAAGTTAACGTTCCTGAATATCCTTTATTTCATTACCAGCCTTATGAATTGGCCTTGTCGAGTAAATTAGTTGATATGGTTAAACTTTATAAAATAGAGTTACTACATGTGCATTATGCCATACCACATGCTTATGCAGGTTATATGGCTAAGCAAATGCTTAAAAATGAAGGGATTGAAATTCCAATGATTACTACGCTTCATGGTACTGATATTACTTTGGTGGGTAATCATCCGCATTACAAGCCTGCAGTAAGTTTTAGTATCAATAAATCAGATGTGGTAACTTCGGTATCTCAAAGTTTAAAGGACGATACCTATAAATTATTTAATATCAAGAGAGACATTCATGTAATTCCTAATTTCATCGAGTTAGATAAAAACAGAGAATTTCACGGTCCGTGCCAGCGTTCGCTTATTGCCAAAAAAGAAGAACGAATCATTACTCATATTTCTAATTTTAGAAAAGTTAAACGAATTCCGGATATTATTCGAATATTTTATAAGATTCAACAACAAATTCCGGCCAAATTATTAATGGTAGGAGATGGTCCTGAAAAGGAAAAAGCCGAATTATTATGTCAGGATTTAGGAATTTTAGAAAAGGTAATCTTCTTTGGTAATAGTAACGAAATCGATAAGATTTTAAGTAATTCCGATTTGTTTTTACTGCCATCAGAAACTGAGAGTTTTGGACTAGCAGCACTCGAAGCAATGGCTTGGGGTGTTCCGGTAATTTCCAGTAATTCAGGAGGTTTGCCTGAGGTGAATTTTGAAGGTGTTTCAGGTTATTTAAGTACTGTAGGTAATATTGACGAAATGGCCGAAAATGCCTTGAAAATTTTAAAAGAGGATACTGTTTTGGCTCAGTTTAAAGAGAATGCTTTATCGGTGGCTAAGAAGTTTGATATCAAACATATATTGCCTATTTATATTGATATTTACGAGAAAGCGATTAAGAAATACACAAAAAAATCCAAACATTCGACTAAGCCTCACGATGATTAAACGGTTAATTGATAGTACAATAAAAATGAAAAAAACGATACTTTTATCAGCCATGGTTTTGCTCTTGTTTTCTTGTAGTACAACTAAAAAAATGAATGTGGAAAAACCTTTGTTTGAAGTTTTATTACAACAAAATGACGGAGGTGCCAATATTAATTTTTATGAAATTCTGTCAGAATCTAATGAAATTAAAATGCTGTTAAACGATGAAAAATTGAAAGGAAAAATCAATAGTACTGATGTCCAGCAATCGAATTTTGTGGTACTGAATATGGGAGAAAAACCCACAGGAGGTTATAGAATAACAGTTGATAATGTAACTGAAACCGAAAAAGAAATTGTTATCACAGTAAAAGAAATAACGCCTGAACCCGGAGCAATGCTGATACAGCAAATTAGTTATCCTTATACTGTAGTGAAAATTAATTCGAAAAAGCAAATTGTTATAAAATAGAAAATGCCACTAGAAATAGTGGCATTTTTAATATGTAATTCTTTTAGATTAGAATCGGTATCTGATTCCTAAAGCGATATCCGGACCAAAGTTGTCATTTCTGAAATCATCAGAATTGAAGTATATTTCAGGTCTGATGTCTAAAGAAAGTTGAATTGGCACTTCATCAAAATTATATTCGATACCAAGGTCACCAGCTACAAAAGCAAAAGTTCCGCTATCGTCAACAGCATTATTGTCAATGCTCCAGCTACCTAAACCTCCACCAACACCAGCGTACCAGTTGAAACCTCCGTCGATGTTCCAAACCCATTGGTAGATACCGGTAAGTTTAAAAGCGTCAACATTGTTGTTGTTTCTCCAGCCCAAATCCAATTCTAAACGGTTGTTGTCAGACAATCCTCTTTGGTATGAAATTTCACCACCAAAACCATCATTGTCTCCTAAACGCAAACCTAAAGCATTTTTTGAAATGTCCTGTGCTTGTGAGCTAAATGCTAATCCCATTAGCATGAAAGCTGATAAAATAATTTTTTTCATAAATAAAGTTTTGTTTTATTTTATTACAAATCTACAATTATTATCAAACGCTAAGTTTATTATATAATTATAAAATTTTATAGAATTCCCATCTTTTTTTAGCAAAAAGCTATAATGAAGGTTTATTTTGAAAGAATAATTGATGCAATTAACTGTTTTTCAGTTAGTTCTTCTTTTTCTGAGAGGTTTTCTATTTCGCTGCATTTGGATTCCTGATAGCGAAATAATTTCCATTTTTTTCTGTTATATTCTAAAGCTGTGAGATTTTCGACCCAATCTCCCGAGTTCAAATAGACAGTAGAACCGATTTTGTTCTCTTTTTTGATGATTTTAGGTTCGTGAATATGTCCGCATAAAACATAATCGTAGTGGTTTTCGATGGCTAATTCGGTAGCAGTTTCTTCAAAATCCGAAATGTGTTTGACTGCTTTTTTAACACTGGCTTTAATTTTTTTAGAAAAAGAATACGGTTCTTTGCCCATTTTATTTAAACACCAATTAAAGAATCGATTAATCAGAATCAAATAATCATAACCCAAACCGCCTAGTTTAGCAATCCATTTGGCATGATTGACCGAAGCATCAAAAACATCTCCGTGGAAAATCCAGGCTTTCTTGTCGTCTAATTCTAAAACTACTTTATCAACCAGAATAAAATTGCCCATATTCATTTCGGTAAATTTTCGAAGCATTTCGTCGTGATTTCCGGTAATGTAATAGACTTTAGTGCCTTTAGAAGCAAAACTGATAATTTTTTGGATTACTTTTAAATGAGACTTCGGGAAGTAAGATTTTCTGAATTGCCAAATGTCAATAATATCGCCGTTTAATACTAAAATTTCAGGTTTTATTGACGATAGATAGTTGTATAATTCTTTGGCATGACTTCCGTAAGTTCCCAGGTGAACATCGGAGATTACAACTACTTCAACTTTTCTTTTTTTCAATTGTTCTTTTCATTTGTTCTCATGCAAATTAACGCCCTAAGTGTGAATTTATCTTAAAGTTAAGGTTAATAAATATGTCGTCATTTGCAAATTAAAGAGGCAATTTTAGGTCTGAGATTAAAATCTTTAATTCTTTAATTTTTAAAGCTAAAACTAAAATAGTATTTTTGTTCAAAATTATTTATAATGGCAGGAAATAGCTACGGAACACTATTTAGAATAACAACTTTTGGAGAATCACACGGAGAAGCTTTAGGAGGAATCATTGATGGTTGCCCATCGGGAATTGCATTAGATTTTGATGCTATTCAACTGGAAATGTCAAGAAGAAAACCGGGACAATCAGCTATTGTTACCCAGAGAAAAGAACCGGATGATGTGCAGTTTTTATCCGGAATTTTTGAAGGAAAAACAACTGGAACTCCTATTGGTTTTATTATTCCAAATACCAACCAGAAATCAGACGATTATTCACATATAAAAGATAATTATCGACCAAGTCATGCCGATTATGTGTATGATCAAAAATACGGTTTCAGGGATTATCGTGGAGGCGGAAGAAGTTCGGCCCGTGAAACAGCCAGCAGAGTAGTGGCGGGAGCTATTGCTAAGCAAATGTTATCTGATATTAAGATTAACGCTTATGTTTCGGCTGTAGGACCTCTTGCTTTAGAGACACCTTATCAGGAATTGGATTTTTCTAAAATAGAAAGTAATCCGGTGCGTTGTCCTGATGAAGCTATGGCAGCTACTATGGAAGATTATATCAAGCAAATTCGTAAAGAAGGAGATACTGTAGGAGGTGTTGTAACTTGTGTAATTCAAAATGTGCCTATCGGACTTGGCGAACCAGTTTTTGATAAATTACATGCCGAATTAGGAAAAGCCATGCTTTCGATAAATGCAGTAAAAGGTTTTGAATTTGGAAGCGGATTTGAAGGTTCAAAAATGAAAGGTAGCCAGCACAATGATTTGTATAATGCTGATGGAACGACTAAAACCAATCTTTCAGGAGGAATTCAGGGAGGAATAAGCAACGGAATGGATATTTATTTCAAAGTAGCTTTTAAACCTGTGGCTACTATTATGCAAAAACAGGATTCGTTAGATAATAAAGGTAATATTACTGAGATGACCGGTAAAGGACGTCATGATCCTTGTGTAGTTCCGCGTGCAGTGCCTATTGTTGAAGCTATGGCAGCAATTGTTTTGGCTGATTTTTATTTGATAAATAAAACTTATTAAAAAACGATATTGTCGAAATAATTATATCGTTTTTTAATAATATAATAATTATAAAAAGGTGAAGTATTAATTTTTATTATACTCACCTTTTTTTTGTACATTTTGTCCAGATTTTAACTTTAAAGCCAGATAAAATGACGCAAAATGAAACCCCAAAACAATCACTTTTAGGAAATCTTACTTTCCAGATTCTTATTGCGATGCTATTTGGAGCTACTGTAGGAATTGTTATCCATACTAATTGTGATGTAGTTTTTGCAAAAGAATTTAGTGATACCATTAAAATTTTAGCAACCGTTTTCATTCGTTTGGTACAAATGATTATTTCGCCCTTGGTATTTACAACCTTGGTGGTAGGAATTGCAAAATTGGGTGATATTAAGACTGTGGGAAGAATAGGAGGTAAGGCTTTAGCATGGTTTTTTAGTGCTTCTTTTATTTCACTGTTGATAGGAATGTTTTGGATTAACGTTTTAAAGCCGGGAGTTGGATTGAATTTGTCCCATGTAGATGTAACTTCTGCTTCTGAAGTAACCGAAAAAACACAGCATTTCTCTGCTCAAAATTTTATTGAACATATTGTTCCCAAAAGTATTTTTGAAGCTATGGGAAGTAATGAAATCTTGCAAATTGTTGTTTTTTCAATCTTTTTTGGATTGGCAGCTGCTTCCATAGGCAATTATGCTAAACCGGTTATTAGTTCATTGGATAAAACTTCACATATCATTTTGAAAATGGTAAACTACGTGATGAAATTTGCTCCGCTTGGTGTTTTTGGAGCCATTGCAGGAGTTTTTGCTATAAAGGATCTGAATGATTTGATTATTACTTATGTAAAATACTTCAGTTCATTCTTGGTGGGTATTGCATCATTATGGACTTTTCTATTATTAATAGGTTTTATTTTTCTTCAAAAAAGGATGAAAGTACTGTTGAAACATATTATTAGTCCTTTGATTATTGCATTTGGTACCACCAGTAGTGAAGCCGTATTTCCTAAATTAACGGAAGAACTGGAACGATTTGGGGTAAAAAATAAAATAGTTGCTTTTATGTTGCCGTTGGGATATTCTTTTAATCTCGACGGAAGTATGATGTATATGACTTTTGCCAGTTTGTTTATAGCCCAAGCTTATGGAATCCATTTGGATTTAGGAACACAAATGCTAATGCTTTTGGTTTTGATGCTTACCAGTAAAGGAATTGCCGGTGTTCCCAGAGCGAGTTTGGTTATTGTGGCAGCAACCTGCGGAATGTTTGATATTCCTGTTGAAGGAATAGCATTGATTCTTCCAATCGATCATTTTTGTGATATGTTTAGAACGGCAACCAATGTTTTAGGTAATGCTTTGGCCACCTCTGTAGTAGGAAAATGGGAAGCTGAAGAAGCTGTTTAGAAAATTGAGCTCTAAAATCTGTTTTCTTCTCGCTTGTTCATGCTAATGACTAGTTATTCAGTGGTTTCACTTTTTAGGATGAGATGAATATTGTTGCTTTTTTATGAAATTATTCATTTGGATTGTATTTTAAGTGATTGGTTTTTTCTATATTTGGTAAGAATATTATGAATATGCTTTATCTGCGGATTATTTTTGTATTAATATCCTTATCGCTTTTTAGTCAGGTTACTGTTGAAGATAGTAATGAGACTAAAAACGAAACTTTGTTATTATCTCAACAAACAGCCAAGAATATAATTTCGAAACATAAAATTAGTGTCGAAAAGCAGAATACTGTTCCATTATCTACCGCTGATATTACTAATGTAAGTTCAGAAATAGACGCTTACAAAAGGAAAATAAGCGAAATTGAGTTTGAAAATAATCTTCAGGCTCAGGTTTTGGAAAAAACAAAAATGATTTCTTTTTTATTGATTATCAGTTTAGTAATACTATTGCTTTTAATCTATTCCTTGTATCGAAATTACAATCTTAAGAAAGAAAAAAATATTGAATTAGTCAATAAAAATAAAGAATTACAACTGGCTAAAGAGAAAGCAGAAGAAGGGTCTAAATTAAAATCTCAGTTTGTATCGACTATCACACATGAATTACGTACTCCTTTGTATGGCGTAATCGGAATAACAAACATGCTTGAAGATGAGCATAGAGAATTATCTGAAAGTCCTCATTTAAAATCGCTGAAGTTTTCGGCAAAATATTTATTAGCTTTAGTAAATGATGTTTTGCAAATAAATAAAATTGAAGAAAACAGAATTGTACTTGAAAAAAGAACTTTTAATATAGGCGACGAAATAGAATTTATCAAAAACTCCTTATCGTTTTTAGCTAAAAAACACAATAATTCTATTGATGTTGTAATAGACTCTGAAATTCCCGAATATTTAATAGGAGATAAATTGCGATTTTCTCAAATTATTATCAATTTAATGAGTAATGCTTTGAAGTTTACTCAGGATGGAGAAGTTAAAATCTCGGCACATTTAGCAGATGTTAAAGATAAAATCCATTTTATAGAATTTAAAATTGAGGACAATGGAGTAGGGATTGCTCAGGAAAATCAGGATCGAATATTTGATAAATTTGTACAGCTAGGAAGAAAAGAGATTGATTATCAAGGGACGGGCTTAGGGTTGTCTATAGTCAAACAACTTTTGCAACTGTTTGACAGTACTATTTATTTAAAAAGTGAATTAGGAAAAGGAACCACTTTTAATTTTACAATAGGTTTTGAAAGCGATATGGCTAAAACAAATGCCATAATCAATAACATTAATGTGGATTTGTCTTTGAGTCCCATTTTCAAAATTTTAATTGTTGACGATAATGTAATTAATCTTATTGTTACCAGAAAAACAATTGAAAAATTTAATTATAAATGTACCACCACAGTTTCAGGAAAAGAAGCTTTAGAATTGCTGGATAATGAGTTTTTTGATGCCGTTTTAATGGATATTAATATGCCGGAAATGAATGGTTTTGAAACCACTAAACTCATCCGAGAAAAGGGAATAAAAACGCCTATTATTGCTCTGACTGCCTTTGATAAGGAAGAAGTAACAGAAGAAGCTATTTCGGCAGGATTTGATGATATTATCAGTAAGCCTTTTGATTCTAAGCAACTCTACAAAATTATCAATGCGGTGGTTTTAAAAGAATCAGCAGAGGTATAAAAAAACCGTAAAATAGTATAAACTAGTTTACGGTTCTTTGAAAGTCGTGGAATTTAATACCAGCGTTTTTTATTTTGTTTAGAAGCACTTGATTTTCTCGATTTATGAGCTGCGCCACTTCTGTTTGAATTTTTAGGTTTTTCTTCTTTTGTATCAGGACTTCCGGCATGCCATGGATAAGGATGGTCAGAAATAGTTTTTACATCTACTTTAATTAGTTTTTGGATATCTTTCCAGTAACCGTGCTCGTCTTTGCTGCAAAAAGAAATCGCAATACCGCCATTACCGGCACGTCCGGTTCTTCCTATACGGTGTACGTAAGTTTCAGGAATATTTGGTAAATCAAAATTGATAACATAAGGCAATTGGTCAATATCAATGCCACGTGCAGCAATATCAGTAGCAACCAGAACCCCAACTTCCTTGTTTTTAAAAGCATCCAACACTCTTTGTCTGGCATTTTGTGATTTGTCTCCGTGAATGGCTTCGGCAGCAATATTTTTTTTACGCAACGCTTTTACCACGTTATCGGCACCGTGTTTGGTTCTTGAAAAAACCAATACATCGCTGAGATTTTCGTTTTGAAGTAAAGTGTATAAAAGATTTCTTTTTTCGCCCTTTTCTACAAAATAAATACGTTGTTCTACTTTTTCAGCTGTAGAAGAAACCGGGGAAACAGTTACTGTTTCAGGATCGGTCAAAAACATTTCGGCTAATTCTCGGATGGCAATTGGCATCGTAGCCGAGAAGAATAAAGTCTGTCTGTTTTTAGGAGTCAGTTTTACAATTTTCTTGACATCATTCACAAATCCCATGTCCAGCATTTGATCGGCTTCGTCAAGGACTAAGGTGTGTAAATGATCTAAGTTAACAAATCCTTGTTTGTGTAAATCCAATAATCTTCCAGGAGTGGCAATCAAAATATCAACACCATGTTTAAGCGTGTCAACTTGAGGATTTTGCGAAACGCCGCCAAAGATGGTCAATTGGGTAAGATTAGTATATTTAGCATAGGTGTCAAAACTTTGACCTATTTGTACCGCCAATTCTCTTGTAGGAGTAACAACTAAAGCACGAATTTGTTTTGGTTTTTTTGACGAACCAACAATGCGATGCAATTGATGGATAATTGGAATAGCAAAAGCGGCCGTTTTTCCGGTTCCGGTTTGTGCACAACCTATTAAATCATTTCCTGCTAATATTAGCGGAATGGCTTGTTCCTGAATAGGAGTGGGATTAGTATAGCCTTGTTCAAATACGGCTTTTTGGATACTTTTTGAAAGTGATAAATCTTCGAATAACATAAGTTTGGTATTAATTACCCTGTAATCGTTACAGCGATAAGTGCTGCAAAGATAGTATTATTATTCTTGATGCTGATTTATTGCATGTATTCGGTGAATATAAATGAGGAACTTAATGTTTTAAAGATTTTTGTTAGCGTTTGATTTTATAAAATCGGTAACGAGATAACCAATTAATTTTCCGATCAGGTGGTTGTTTTTATCGACGTCCAAATCAGGTGCGCCTTCGCAAATGTGTAAATAACTCGCATTTTTATTTTTTGCAAAAAAGGAAACAAACTGACGTAATTCTTCTACCGAAAAACCGCTTAAAGTCATGGCACTGCTGGCAATATTAGGAATGGCATCTAAATCCACTTCAATCCCAAAAGACTCTGATTTGATAAATTCTAAGGCATACATCATTTCCTGACTGAAATTTTTTTCTTTCCGAATATTGATGCTGTCGTAGGTATTAAAACGAACCCGGTCGTCAATTTTTTTGATAATATCGAGTACGTTTTTTGAAGTGTAGTTTTCGTGTAGTCCAAAAACGAAATATTTTTTCAAAAAACCTTCTTCATAAGCATACGAAAAGCCATTACCGCTGTGGCGTCCTTCAAGAATTCGAAAATCAGAATGGGCGTCAAAATTAATAGCGTTGATGGGTTTTCCTTTGGCAAGTGCCGTACCTTTTATATTTCCGTAGGCATTGTTGTGTCCGCCACCAATGATAATGGGGATTTTACCTAATTTAACAATGCTGAAAATAATATGTGAAACGTCTTTGTCTATTTTTTGTACTAATTGACTTAACTTAACCCGGTCGTCAATATTGTGAAAGTCCAGGTTTTCAACTTCTTTCATTTCTTCCGTAACATTGATTTGCCCTAAAACAATGATTTGGTTTCCTTTACAAAAACGATTATGCTGAATGTTAGCGATACTTTTAATAGCTTCGTTCCATGCCGAAGCTGCTCCGGGCCGTCCAAAATTAGCTCTGATTCCAATATCTTCTGGAATTCCCAGCAATACATATTTGGCATCAGTATTTTTTATAAAGGATATAGGGTTGGCTCCATGAGGAACCGTAAGCATTTTTTCTCCAAATTTTATTTCTCCACTTCTATGGTTAGTAACCTTAGCCAGATCATTTATTGTAAATGGTAGAAATTTATCCATACAAAAGAAATTTTTTCCCAAAAATAATATAATTTCCTTAGCAACGTTATATGTTAAATATATATTGTTAAATTTGATATTATTAAAATCGAAAAAACGTTAAAAAAATGGAAAACAAACAAAGTAGCACAAGTCTAAAAGCAGTAATTGCTGTGTTGGCAGTTTTATTAGTGGGAAGTTTAGTTTATATTTTCAAATTATCTTCGGATACAGATAAGGTTCAAACTGTTTTAAAAACAACTGAAACAGAAAAAGAATCTGTATTGAAAGACTTGGAACAATTAAAAACTACTTATGACGCCGCCATTGCCGAAAACACTTCAATGTCTGACGAGTTGATTCAGGAAAGAGATAAGGTGGTAAGTTTAATGGCTGAAGTAAAAAAATCAAAAGGTGATGTTTCGGCTTTTAAAACACAGCTTAATTTTTTACAGAATAAAATGAAAGCCATGATGGCTGAAAATGAAGGTCTGAAAAAGCAAAATACAGTCCTTACAAGTCAGCGTGATAGTACGGCAGTAGTTTTGACCGAATCTAAAAAATTCAATGAAGCTTTAGTAGGACAAAACAGTGAATTAGCTAAAGTGGTTGAAAAAGGATCTAAATTAACGGTTTTAAATATTCAAAGTTCAGCTTATAAAGTAAGAAGTTCAGGTAAAGAAATTGAAACTGAGAAAGCTAGAAGAACTAATATGCTTAAAATTAGTTTTACTATTGCCGGTAACGAAATTGCACAATCTGGAGATAAGACTTATTATGTACAGGTTATTGATAGTAAAAACAATGTTTTAGGAGAAAAGAAAAGCACAAGTTTTGATGGTAAAGATTTGACTTACAGCTTTACCAGTACAGTAAAATATGAAAACAAAACGGTTCAGGTTTCAGAAAATCTACCGGGTAAAGATTTTGTTGCAGGAACTTATTTTATCAATGTTTTTGATAAAGGGGAATTGGTTTCTAAATCAAGTTTTACTTTAAAATAAAATTCCAAGATTTTATATTATAAAAAAGGAGCAAATTGCTCCTTTTTTTTTATGTTTTATAAGATGTGATTTATTCAGAAACTGTAATCTCAAACATTTTATCCCAGTTTTTTCCGGTAACAAAAATAGTTTTGGTTTTTGGGTTGTAAGCAATTCCGTTTAAAACTTCAGCGGTTGCACTTTTAAGTTGTTTGCGTAATTTAGATAAATCCAAAATTCCTTCCACGGCACCGTTTGCAGGATTTACAATTGCAATAGCGTCTTTTTGCCAAATATTAGCGTAGAATTTTCCATCAATCAATTCTAATTCGTTCACCGCTTTAATTTTAGAACTTCCTGAATAAACATTAATGTAATCGATCATTTTTTGCGTTTCAGGATCCATTTTCCAAATTTTCTCCGTACCGTCTGACTGATAGATGTATTTGCCATCATTAGTCATTCCCCAGCCTTCAATATCTTTGTCATAAGTGAATGTTTTTTCTAGTTTCCAAGTGTCAGCGTTATAGATAAACCCTGTTTTTTCTTGATAAGTTATTTGGTAAATTTTGTTGTTTAAAACAGTCATTCCTTCGCCAAAATATTTAGTATCTAAGTCAACTTGTTTAAATACTTTTCCTGTTTTGTAATCGTATTTTCTTAAAAAAGATTTGTATTTCTCTCCAGATGCTTTGGTTCCTGAACCAGTACTTTCATGCAAAGTATCTTTATAAAATTCAAAACCTTCAGTAAAAGCATTTGCATCGTGAGGATAGGTGTTTACAATTTTGTATTTTAATAATTTAGGAGTCACATTGGAAACTACTTCAATTCTTGTGGTAGTTTCAGCATTTTCACTTTCAAAATAGACTAAAGCTTTGATGTTTTGGTAACCTAATTTTTGGTTTTTTAATTCAAAAGAAAGTTTTTCAAGACCTTTCACGGTTTTAATTTTAGTATCGTTAATGTAGTAAACAATACTGTCAACTGTTTTTGATTTTGGATTCAAAATAGTTAAATCGAGTGTCTCCTGAGGCTGATATTGTGCCGAAATTTTGGAAGAATCAAAATTAAATATACTATTTTCTCTATTTTTTGTATCTCCACAGTTAGAAAGTAGTGTTCCTAATAAAATGAAAGATAGTAAGTTATGTTTTTTCATGTTCTAAATTTTAAAAGTCCTAATATACAATGTTATTTTAAGCATGCAAAAGGGCTTGCAAAAATATAAAAAGATTGTATATTTGCACCGGCAAGTCCTACACGACCAGCTCCTGCAGACTCCCCCAGGATGGGAACATAGCAAGGGTAAGCGGTTGAGCGGTGCGATGTAGGTCGCTTGCCATTTTTTATTTAATCTGTTCTGTTCGCTAAGGCATACCAGATTCTTTTCTAAATTTTACCAAAAGTAGTCTTCCTTCGGGAGGATTTTTTTATTTTTGGCCCTTTGGAAAGTTATAGGTTAAGAGTTAAGTGTTTTAGGGGATAACTCAAATTTAAAATAAACTCGCACCTCATAACCCATAACCCATAACTTAAAAATATGAGTAAAGTAGTATTGATTACCGGAGGTTCTTCGGGAATAGGGAAATCTATCGGAGAATTTTTACACCACAAAGGCTTTATTGTTTATGGAACCAGCAGGAATCCTGAGCGGGTTGAAAATTCTGTTTTTCCATTAGTAGCTTTAGATGTTAGGGATACGGCAACTATTCATGATGCTGTTGCAAAAGTTATTGCCAATACAGGAAGATTGGATGTGGTGATTAATAATGCAGGAGTTGGTATCACAGGACCTTTAGAAGAAATTCCAACAGCTGAAATCAAGAATAATTTTGAGACTAATTTTTTTGGTCCTATCGAAGTGATGAAAGCAGTGTTGCCACAAATGCGCCAACAAAAATCCGGATTAATTATCAATGTGACTTCCATAGCCGCTTATATGGGATTGCCATACAGAAGTGTGTATTCGGCATCTAAAGGGGCTTTGGAGTTAATCACAGAAGCTTTGCGTATGGAAGTGAAAGATTTTGGGATTCATATTACTAATGTAGCTCCGGGTGATTTTGCAACTAATATTGCTTCAGGGCGTTTTCATGCGCCTTTAATAGAAGGTTCTGCTTATGAAATTCCGTATGGTAATACGTTGAAAATGATGGACGAACATGTGGATAGCGGAAGTAATCCTAATGATATGGCTGTTGCTGTTTATAATATCATACAGACGAAGGATCCGAAAATCCATTATAAGGTTGGGGTTTTCATGCAGAAATTCTCCATTGTATTAAAACGTTTGTTACCAGATAAAATTTATGAAAAAATGCTGATGAATCATTATAAATTGTAAATTTGCAGACGTTGAATATTTTTAAGTGTATAAAAAACACTTTTGTATAAAAGAATCTAAAAACAATTAAATATAATA
Source organism: Flavobacterium palustre (assembly GCF_014639535.1). Lineage (GTDB taxonomy): Bacteria > Bacteroidota > Bacteroidia > Flavobacteriales > Flavobacteriaceae > Flavobacterium > Flavobacterium palustre. The sequence continues at coordinate 126,183 of NZ_BMGA01000002.1, forward strand.
AATTATGAAATTTTTTATTGACACGGCTAATTTAGCTCAAATTAAAGAAGCACAATCTTTAGGTGTATTAGATGGTGTAACTACAAACCCGTCTTTGATGGCTAAAGAAGGAATTACTGGAAAAGACAACATCTTGAAGCACTATGTTGATATTTGCAACTTGGTTGACGGTGATGTAAGTGCAGAGGTAAATGCTTTGGATTTTGAAGGAATGGTAAGAGAAGGTGAAGAATTAGCTGAATTACACGAACAAATCGTAGTGAAATTGCCTATGACTAAAGAAGGAGTTCAGGCTGCTAAATATTTTTCTGACAAAGGAATTAAAACAAATGTAACTTTAGTATTCTCTGCAGGACAAGCTTTGTTAGCTGCTAAAGCAGGAGCTACTTATGTTTCTCCATTCTTAGGAAGATTAGATGATGTTTCAACTGACGGATTGAATTTGATTCAGGAAATTAGAGATATTTATGATAACTATGGTTATGAGACTCAAATTTTAGCGGCTTCTGTACGTCACACAATGCACGTTGTTAACTGTGCTAAAATTGGTGCTGATGTAATGACAGGACCTCTTTCTTCAATTTATGGTTTGTTGAAACACCCATTGACTGATATTGGATTGGCTCAGTTTGTTGCTGATTTCGAAAAAGGAAACAAGTAATATGTTGCTTTAAATTAATAAAAAAGTCCCATTTGAATTTCAGATGGGACTTTTTGTTTGTTGTATTGTTGAGTTTTATTTTCTCACAAACGGAGGAAGTAATTTGCTTGAAACTTCTCCAAAACCAATGCGTACCTGGCTGTTTTCGCAAAAACCTTTGATAATAACGGTATCGTTGTCATTGATAAATTTACGTTCGCTGCCATCGTTAAGTTGAAGTGGTTTTTCGCCACCCCAGGTTAGTTCTAGCATAGAACCGTAACTATCTTTTGTTGGTCCCGAAATAGCTCCTGATCCCATCATATCACCTGAATTAATACGGCAACCATTAGAAGTATGGTGTGTTAATTGTTGATTCATGGTCCAATACATGTATTTGAAATTGGATTTTGAAACTATGGTAGCTTCTGCTTTTTCAGGTTGGATAGCTACTTCCAGATTAATATCAAAAGAATGTCTTCCTTTTTGTTGTAAATAGGGTAATGGACTCGGATTTTGTTTAGGACTGGCTACTCTAAAGGGTTCTAAAGCGTCCATGGTTACAATCCATGGCGAAATAGATGTAGCAAAGTTTTTGGACAACAAAGGCCCTAAAGGCATGTATTCCCATTTTTGAATGTCACGCGCTGTCCAGTCATTTAATAAAACCATTCCGAAAATATAATCTTCCGCTTCGCTGATAGGAATCATTTCACCCATAATGTTAGCATCGGTAGTGATGAATGCTGTTTCTAATTCGAAATCAACAGAACGGGAAGCTCCAAAAACCGGAGTGGTTGCATCAGGTGGCAAGGTTTGTCCCAAAGGACGGTGTACCGGAATTCCCGATGGAATTATTGTGGAACTTCTGCCATGATAAGCAATAGGCATCTGTGGCCAGTTAGGTAACAAAGCATTTTCTTCGTTGCGAATCATTTTACCTACATTGGAAGCATGGATTTTACTGGAATAAAAATCAGTGTAATCGCCTATAAGGACAGGTAATTGCATTTCAACTTCATGGATATTGAATATGATAATACCTCTGTGTTCAGTATTGTCACGTAAACGAGGATTGTTTTCGTCAAAAATATCAGCAATACGATTGCGAACCAGTCGCCAGGTTTTTTTTCCGTCAGAAATAAAATCGTTTAAGGTATCCTGAATAAACATATCATCGGTTAATTCAATACCTGAAAAGTACCCCAGTTGTTGTAAAGCACCTAAGTCAATAGCCGAATCACCAATACGGGTTCCTACTGTCACCACATTTTCTTTGGTTAAGAATACACCAAAAGGAATGTTTTGGATTGGGAAATCACTATTTTCAGGGACTTCAATCCATGATTTTCTTTTAGTATCGTTGGCTGATAATGGCATGTTTTGTTAATTTTTTGTTGAAAATTATATATCAAATATATTATAATCTAACTGTTTAACAAACGTTTTTTTGTATTTTTGCGCTAAATTATTTAAAATCTAAAAAATGCAACGCGACAAACAAATTTTTGAACTTATTCTTGAAGAACAAGACAGACAAATACACGGCTTAGAACTTATTGCATCTGAGAACTTTGTGAGTGACGAAGTAATTGAGGCTGCTGGTTCAGTTTTAACCAATAAATATGCAGAAGGATATCCTGGTAAAAGATATTATGGAGGTTGTGAAGTAGTAGATGTTATTGAGCAAATTGCAATTGACAGAGCTAAAGAATTGTTTGGAGCAGAGTATGCTAACGTTCAGCCGCATTCTGGTTCTCAGGCTAACGCATCGGTATTTCACGCTTGTTTGAAACCAGGTGATACAATTTTAGGTTTTGATTTATCTCACGGTGGTCACTTGACTCACGGTTCTCCGGTAAACTTCTCAGGACGTGTTTACAACCCTGTTTTTTATGGTGTTGATAAAGAAACAGGTCGTTTAGATTATGATAAAATTCAGGAAATTGCAACTAAAGAGCAGCCAAAATTAATCATCGCAGGAGCTTCGGCTTATTCTCGTGATATGGATTTTGCCCGTTTCAGAGAAATCGCTGACAGCGTAGGTGCAATTTTAATGGCCGATATCTCTCACCCGGCAGGTTTAATTGCTAAAGGTTTATTGAATGACCCAATTCCTCACTGTCATATCGTAACTACAACTACTCACAAGACTTTACGTGGACCTAGAGGTGGTTTAATCTTAATGGGTAAAGATTTCCCAAATCCATGGGGATTAACTACTCCAAAAGGAGAAATCAGAATGATGTCAGCTTTATTAGACTTAGCTGTTTTCCCTGGAAACCAAGGTGGGCCTTTAATGCACATTATCGCTGCTAAAGCGGTTGCTTTTGGTGAGGCTTTACAAGATGAGTTCTTTACTTATGCACGTCAGTTACAAAAGAATGCTAATGCAATGGCTGATGCTTTCGTAAAAAGAGGATACAATATTATCTCTGGAGGTACTGATAACCACATGATGTTAATTGACTTAAGAAACAAAGGGATTTCTGGTAAAGAGGCTGAAAATGCTTTGGTAAAAGCCGAAATCACTGTAAATAAAAACATGGTTCCATTTGATGACAAATCTCCGTTTGTTACTTCTGGTATTCGTGTAGGAACTGCTGCAATCACAACTCGCGGTTTGGTAGAAGAAGATATGGAAACTATCGTTGCTATGATTGACAAAGTATTGACTAATCATACTAACGAAGATGTTATCGAAGAAGTTGCTGAAGAAGTAAACGAAATGATGAGCGAAAGAGCTATTTTCGTTTTCTAAGAATAACTGATTCTAAATTTTTAAAGTCGAAAGTCGAAAATCTAATTTTGACTTTCGATTTTTGCTTTTATAACTCATAACTTTTAACTCATAACTTTTTAGACATGGGCGTATTACGATTACAATTGCCAACCGACCCAAGATGGGTAAATATTGTAGAGAAAAATATAGAAGAAATCCTGACCGATCATGCCTGGTGCGAGCAAAAAGCGGCTACCAATGCAATTACTATTATCACAAATAATTCGGAGCATCAGGATTTGGTAAAAGATTTATTGGCTTTAGCCAAAGAAGAAATTGATCATTTTGAACAGGTACACAATCTAATCATCAAACGCGGATTGAAATTAGGTCGTGAGCGTAAAGATGATTATGTGAATGAATTGTACCAATACATGAAAAGAAGTGCCGATGGAAGTCGTGTTTCGGGTTTAGTTGAAAGATTGCTTTTTTCTGCAATGATTGAAGCCAGAAGCTGCGAACGTTTCAAAGTACTTTCCGAAAATATTCAGGATGAAGAACTGGCTGTTTTTTACAGAGAATTGATGGAAAGCGAAGCAGGACATTACACGACTTTTATCACTTATGCCCGAAAATACGGTGAAGGAATAGATGTAGAAAAACGTTGGAGAGAATGGTTGGAATTTGAAGAATCTATCATCTCTAATTACGGAAAGAACGAAACCATTCACGGTTAGTATTTTAGATTTCAGAACATAGACAGTTTGTAATCCTAGGTAAAGTTAAATATGACTATCCGATTTATAGTCCAAGCTCCATTTTTAGCCACGAATTCACGAATTGCTCTTTTATAAATTATTTTTAGATTACACTAATATTGACAAATTCAATTAGAATTTGTGAAATTTCATAAGATTTAATACATCCACAATTAGTGAATTCGTGGCTAAAAAGAGATTAATACAAATAGCGGACAGTCATAAAGTTTAAAATTGTCAAATTAAAAATCTTGGCGTATCTCTGTGGAGTCTTAGTGAACCTTTGCGTAATTCTTGGTTAATATGTAGTTGATAAAACTAATTTTTGTTTGAATAATTCTCGCATAAAATTCATTACTTTTAGGAATAACAAAAGTTATTTTCCAATAACCAACTAAAAAGTGATAATTATGCGAATAGAAACCGATTTGAAATTAGGCTTTAAAGATGTAATGATTCGACCTAAACGTTCTACGTTAAAAAGTAGATCAGAGGTTTCTTTAGACAGGGAATTTAAGTTTTTGCATAGTACAGCCAAGTGGAACGGGATTCCAATTATGGCTGCTAATATGGATACTGTGGGGACTTTTGAAATGGCAAAAGAATTAGCCAGACATAAGTTGTTTACAGCTATTCATAAGCATTATTCGGTTGCAGAATGGAATGATTTTTTAAAAGAGATTCCTATAGAATATTATGATTATATCGCTGTCAGTACAGGAACAGGAAAAGAAGATTTCAAAAAAGTAATCGAAATTATTTCCGCTAATCCTTTATTGAAATTCATTTGTATTGATGTGGCTAATGGTTATTCGGAGCAATTTGTGAACTTTTTAAAACAAACCCGAAAACAATTTCCCGATAAGGTAATTATTGCCGGAAACGTTGTAACAGGCGAAATGGTCGAAGAATTACTTCTGGCCGGAGCCGATATTATAAAAGTAGGAATTGGACCCGGTTCGGTTTGCACCACCCGAATAAAAACAGGCGTGGGTTATCCACAACTTTCGGCAATTATTGAATGTGCCGATGCTGCTCACGGTTTGGGCGGACATATCATCAGTGATGGCGGCTGTACGACTCCGGGCGATATAGCCAAAGCATTTGGTGCTGGTTCCGATTTTGTTATGTTAGGCGGAATGCTTGCCGGACATAGTGAAAGTGGAGGAGAACTACTGGAAATGAACGGCAAAAAATACAAGCAGTTTTACGGGATGAGTTCTGCCACGGCTATGAATAAACACGTTGGCGGAGTTGCCGAATACAGAGCCAGCGAAGGAAAAACAGTCAAAATTCCTTTTAAAGGAGATGTGGTGGATACGGTTTTGGATATTTTAGGCGGTTTGCGCAGCAGTTGTACTTATGTGGGTGCTTCGCGATTGAAAGAACTGACAAAAAGAACCACTTTTATCCGCGTGAGCGAACAGGAAAACAGAATTTTTACCGAATAATTTAATAATGATACATATAGTTAAAGCTATCAAAGCCGATTTAAAAACAATTACCGAAATAGCCCATAAAACCTGGCCGATTACCTATGGCGAAATTTTATCTCCGGCTCAATTGGATTATATGCTCGATGCTTTCTGTTCGGAATCTGCCTTGCTGAAGAATATAGAAAGTGGACATGAATTTATTTTAGCTAAAGAAGCCAATACCGTTTTAGGTTTTGCTTCTTTCGAGTATCATTACCAAAATAATCATACTACCAAAATCCATAAAATTTACATTCTTCCTGAAACACAAGGTAAAGGAATAGGCAAATTGTTGATTGACTCCATTGCTGAATTTGCGAAAGAAAATAATTCTGACAGGCTTTTACTAAATGTCAACCGTTTCAATAAAGCCCTGACTTTCTATCAAAAACTAGGCTTTGAAATAGTTGAAGAAATTAATATTGAATTAGATCATGGTTATTTAATGGAAGATTATATAATGGAGAAAGGGATTTGATGTTTTAAAAATCTATCTTTAAACAAAGTGAAGGTGGTGCTTTAAAAGTGACATTATAGTTTTGAGAGAGAAGGCTGTTTTGATTTTCAATGGTTATGGCTACAGCTAATTTTTTGTTTTTTGCGGCACTCACAAAGCAAGGAATACTTGCCAGTGACACAACACCTCCTCCAATAGCAATATAGGCTCCGGTAAAATCAAAATCAAAGCCGGAACCATAAGACGTTTGGTTCGAATGGGTTAATTGAACAAGGCCACCAATAGCAGCTAATCCTAAACCGGTTCCTAGTATTATCCATGCTGTCTTTTTTTGTTTTTTACTTTTTTCTAAATAATAATCTTTTGTAAGTGGAGTAGTTGGTATTTGACCAAATGAATTTAGAATGAAAAACACCATCGATAGCGAAAGTAGCATTTTTTTCATGACCTAAATAATTAATGCCTACTCTTTCAATATGCAGTTTTCGGCTACTCTGATGTATTCGTTTTCGATTTTCAAAAAAAAATAAGGACTTGAATACAAGTATTAAATTAATGAAAAAAACGATACGGAACTGTTTTTGAGTTGATTAAGTTTTTGATTAATAGCTGTTTTTGTTTGTCGGTTTTTATGGATTTATACACAGCGCCACAAACTTGTCATCCTGATGGAGGGAGGATTTTCGCAAGTTGTTTGCTCATCTTTGTGGGTACGGATTTAAGGTGAAAACGAGCGCAAGTGTAGTGTTATAACGCCAAACTGTTTAATAATTCAATAAGTTTGGGATCAGATGGTTTGGGAGCTTGTGCAGTTACAATATTGCCATTTGAATCAATTAAGATAAATCTGGGGATTGCTTTGATGTTATATTCTTTTATAAATTTCGAATCAAATTCTTTGTCTGCTAATAACTGAATTCCACTCATTTTTTTCTCGGTTATAAGCTTACTCCATCTTTCACGGTCTTTACTATTGTCAACAGAAATACTTACAAAAACAATGTTTTTACCTTTAAATTGTTCTTCCACTTTTTCAAGAGAAGGGATTTCCTGGCGGCAAGGACCACACCAAGTTGCCCAAATATCAATATAAACATATTTTCCTTTCATACTTTCTAAAGAAGTTTCTCCTCCTTTGTGGTTTTCATAATTAAAAGAGGGAGACGGTTTGCCTGGTTCTACCGCTATGGTTTTATTATAGTTAGTCGTTAGGATTTCCTTAGTTTTTGGGTCATTTGTAATAGAAATGAACTCATTATATGTTTTTTTATAGTATGAATTTTCAATGTTAATATCATTGATGCCATTTAGAATTAATCGATTCTTAATACTTTGACTTTTTAGAGCCTTAATTTCAGGGATGGCATTTTTTGCCGAAACAAAAAAACTTCCTTCATCGCCTTTAATATTTTCGAAAAATTTTGTCATTACAATGTCTTGATAATCTATAGAAAACAAAAAATCAGCTTCATTGTCTAAATCAATTTTTTTGTCATACTTCGGAAAATTTTCAGAAACCACATAATCATTTGTGGCGTTATTATGTAATCTATTATAATACAATACATTTTTTTGCTCTAAATAATGAAGATTTAAAGATTCTTTTTGTTTAAAGTAGTCATCCGAAAATTGAGTTGTTTCAAATAATCTTTTAACAGAGTTTATTGTTTTTTCAAGTTTTTTTAAAAAATCGGTTTCATTTAATTTATAATCTTCAAATGAAATTTCAGAAGTAATTATTGTTTTCTCAGCAATATACTGATTTTCGATACTTCCTTTACCGGTATATTTTAAAGTAGCACTAAAGTTCGAATCATCGGCAGTTATGCTCATTTTAGAATCTTTAGAAAAATAGATGGGCATCCTATTCTTAGAGGTTTCAAGCGCATAAATTCCCTCGTAATTAATTGATAAGTTTTCAGAAAATGTTCCGTCGGGTTTTAAGTTGATTTCTTTTTCGAAGGATTCTCCTTTTATCCAGATTTTTTCATCTTCCGTATTTGTGATTTTACCTGAAATAGTGATTGTTGCTTGTGGAGTTGTGTAAGAACAAAGTATTACAATTAATAATAGAAGACTATATTTTTTCATAGTATTTTTTATCAAATATATTAATTTGTAAGTAATTGTGGTGTTTTTTTAAAATTATAGTGAACTTTGGAACTGTAGATTTTCGACTAAGATAAAACTTCTTGTGAACCGTAAACGTGAATTTACCACAAAATTCGCAATTGCATGCTCTCTCTGGTGCTTGCCTGAGGCGAGTACCTAATTTAAATTATGAAGACAAAAATAGCGTTTGCAACGCGGGTATTTTGTAACAATAATGTTTTTAACCGCGTTGCAAACGCTTCTATTTGTTTATTGAAGTAGGTAGGCACTCGTTGCAAACGAGCGCCAGCGGGAGTTTGGGTTTATATTGCTCTGAACCTTTCCATTAAGACTTAAGCCAAATATACAAAAAGATCATTCCATTAAACACTCTCGCCCAAATTTCGCAAAACCGCTGTTATGAGCAATTATTGATTTTTTAATCTATCGTACAGACAAACTAGTTTCATGTAATACGATTTATTATTCTGGTCAGTGGTTAAATTCCAGTTTTCACGTAAAAATTTCTCTAATTCTTCCAGATTTAATTTTGCAGGTTCTATTAGAAGCATAATTTTTATTGCTTTATCTGGAGTATTTTGCTCAATAATTTCAGCAATTGAATTATATGTTTCTTGAATAGTTTTTGCTTTATATGAATATGGATTTGCGTCTTTCCATAATGTAACATCTTTTGTTGCTGCAGCAACAATTTTCGCATCAATCTTAGATTTATTTTCAATTTGCTTGTAATATTTACAAACAGGCATCCAACCATTAGCTTTTACTAATTTAGGAAGTGATTTGTCTATAAGTTCTTGTGCATCAAATCCTTTGTTGTCAAATACTACATCTTCAGCAACGTCAAATCTCGAAAATGTTTCGTAGGATTTTTCAGTAGATTTACCAGAAACTCCAACTCCAATAACAACATCAACTTTATCTAAATCGGTGTCTGTATTAAAGTCGACAACTGCAATTTTTCCTGAAGGGTCGTTAGTACTAACTAGTTCATAAATATGTTCTTTAATTTTCCTCAATAATGAAGCAGGAAACTTTTGATTTAATGATGCAAGAACTTGTAATATCTCTAAATATTCCTTTGTTCTTATTCTAGTTAATGGTAAAATAGAACCACCAATTTCAAATTCATATTTGTCAATTAACGGCTCACCTTTATGGTCATGAACGTATTCTATAAAAAACAAACGACTTGAAAGTTCGTTGACTTGTCCTTGGTCTAAGCATCTAATTATTGATGCTAAAATACCTCTAACGTTAGTGTCAGAAATCGAATATCCCATGAAAATAGTTGGATGTTCTAGAAAAACGGTTAGTAACTTTGCGGCTAAATATGCGTTTTTTTCTTCAAACTCATGATAATCTTCAGCAGTGATTATTAGAGAATTTGGCTCACTACAGCAACCATGGATTTTATAAATTTCTCCAATTTCTTGAAGAGATGAAAAAATTAATTCTTGTTGAGATTTATAAACTTTAAAATCTGGATAAATTGATTCACATAGCAAATCATAATTTGTAGTAATGATACCATTTATTTTTGCAGCCTTTAGTAGTTCAATGTCGGTTTTATGTCGGAGATCAATTTCTTTTTTTGAAACCTCTTTCAAATATTCAGAAATAGATACTTTTAGTGGACTCGAAAAATCGACCATTTCGTGAAGATTTTTTTCTCGCTCAGTTTTAATAGCATCTGCATCAAACCAATAACCGTGATAATCATTTGCAATTAAAGTACCAACTTTTGGCCAGTTTCCACTTGCAAGAGAACGATATTTTTCGAATGGTATATTCATCATACCAGAGTATTTTCTTAGAAGGCCTTCCCATGTTTCAGTATTAATATATTTGAATGAAAATCCAGAACCTATAAATAAGAAAGGTGATGAGGAAAATCCATCTAGTCTTTCGAAAAAATCTTCTTTAAAACTCATGTTATACGGTTTGTTGTTTATAATTACTCATAACTAGTATATATGCTCATAAATTGAACTAGTTATATCCTTTATCGGCATGTTATGCGCATTATTTTTTTAATGTGCTTTACAAAAATAAAATTATTTCTTACATATCAAAAGAATAGATAAATAAAAAAACGGCTAAGGATTCCTTAGCCGTTTTTTTATTATTTTTTGAAAGTTTATCCTAAAAACGCTTTCAATTCATCATACGTTTTAATTTTAGTGCTTACTTTTTCTTTGTTTAATACGCTTTCTATTTGTGCAGGAATTGGTAAAGTAACTCCTAAAGCAGGTTCTACCACGTCTAAGAACTTGATAGGGTGAGCGGTTTCTAAGAAAACCCCAATAGCATTTGGATAATTTTCCAGTTCTTTTTTCAATCCTAAATAACCTACTGCTCCGTGTGGTTCGGCAATGTAACCATCGGTGTTGTAAATGGTTTTCATAGCTGCCAGCGTTTCTGCGTCAGTATAGGTATAAGAAGAAAAGTCTTTTTTGAACTGCGCCAAATCATTTCCATACATTTCCTGAATACGGATAAAGTTACTTGGATTTCCTACGTCCATAGCATTCGAAATCGTAGCAATAGACGGTTTTGGATCGTAGATTCCGTTAACTAAGAATCTTGGTACCGTATCATTAACATTGGTAGCCGCTACAAAATGTTCGATAGGCAAGCCCATTTTCTTAGCGATAATACCCGCACAAATATTTCCAAAATTCCCACTTGGACAAGAAAACACTAATGGTTTGTTTTGTCCTTTCAATGCTTTGTAAGCAAAAAGGAAGTAAAACATTTGTGGCAACCAACGCGCAATATTAATTGAGTTAGCCGAAGTCAGGTTTTTATGAGCCAAAGTTTCATCTAAGAACGCTTTTTTAACCATGTCCTGGCAATCGTCAAAAACACCGTCCACTTCCAAAGCTTTGATGTTTTGTCCCAACGTAGTCAATTGTCTTTCCTGAATGTCACTTACTTTTCCGGAAGGATATAAAATTACGACTTCAACTCCTTGAACTCCAAGAAAACCGCTAGCCACAGCTCCTCCTGTATCTCCGGAAGTAGCCACTAAAACGGTATTGGTATTGTCTTTTTTGTCTTTATTGAAATAACCCAGACAACGCGACATAAAACGTGCTCCAACGTCCTTAAACGCCATCGTAGGGCCGTGGAATAATTCCAGAGAATAGATTCCGTTTTCAACAGGAACCACAGGAAAGTCAAAACACAAGGTTTCGGCAATGATTTGTTTTAGGGTTTCTGCTGGGATTTCGTCTCCTACAAATTGTTGAATGGCTGTAAAAGCAATTTCCTCGTTGCTTAAGTTCTCAATAGTATCAAAAAAAGATTGCGGAAGCGCAGTGATGCTTTCCGGAAAATACAATCCTTTATCGGCTGCTAATCCTTGTATTACGGCTTCCTGAAAAGAAACTTTTGGTGCGTTATGATTTAAACTGTAATATTTCATTTGATTGATGATTGCTTTTTTATTTAAACACAAAGTTCACAAAGGTTTTACTCTATTAATACATTAATAAAACACAAAGTTCACAAAGTTTTTTCTGCTTTCTGTATCTGCCTTCTAATTTCTAAATCACTTTCATTCCTGTATCGTTCACTTTACACACATGGATTTCATAAGGTAAATTCATCTTATCGTAAACGGCACTCATGCCTTTGGCAATTTTTTCGGCGGTTTCTTTTCCTCTGCTTAAAGCAAAAATAGAAGGGCCTGAACCTGAAATTCCTGAGCCTAAAGCACCGTTTTCGTAAGCCGATTGTTTGATTAAATCAAAGCCCGGAATCAATACGCTGCGTAACGGTTCTACGATTTCGTCATGCAAAGAACGCCCGATTAAATCGTAATCCTGAGTGTACAATCCCGCTACTAATCCGCCCACATTTCCCCATTGCGTAATAGCGCTTTTTAGGGAAACGGTTTGTTTTAGTACCGAACGTGCATCGGATGTTTTTAGTTCAATTTGTGGGTGAATTACCGTAGCAAATAATTCGTTCGGACTATCAATTTTGATGATATCCAAAGGATTCGAACTTCTTACCAATGTAAATCCCCCTAAAAGGGCAGGGGCAACGTTATCGGCATGGGCATTTCCCGAAGCCAGTTTTTCACCCTGCATGGCAAATTTTACCAATTCTTTTCGGCTAAACGGATTGCCTAATAATTCGTTTGCACCAAAAACCGCTCCAGCAGAACTTGCCGCCGAACTACCAATTCCACTTCCGGCCTTGATGTGTTTGTATATTTCGATTTCGAATCCGATAGCTATCGGATCAAAATCGGCATTTGATTCTAGTTCTTCGAGCATTGCCAGTAAAGCAACACCTGCTACGTTTTTTTCGGCTTCCAAAGGTAAATTAGCACCCTCGATTTTAGTAATGCGAACTCCTTTTTCGGCTGATTTTCGAACAATCATTTCGTCACCTACATTGTCTAAACACAATCCCAAGACGTCAAATCCGCAGGAAAGGTTCGCAATGGTTGCAGGACAAAATACTTTTACTTCATTCATAAATTTATGTTGTTGGTTGTCAGTTGTTGGTTGTCGGTTGATTTTAGCTATCAACCATCAACTAATAACTTTCAACTAAATTATACATTTCCAATTCTAATTACATCGGCAAAAATTCCCGAAGCGGTAACCGCCGCACCGGCACCGGCACCTTTAATCAATAAAGGCTGGTCCACATAACGATCGGTATAGAATAAAACAATATTGTCTTTTCCTTCTAAGTTGTAGAAAGGATGGTCTTTCGGGATGAATTGCAAACCTACGCTCGCTTTTCCGTTTTCAAATTGAGCGACAAATTTCAATCGGCTGTCTTTTTGTTTGGCTTCCGCTAAAATACCTTCGAAATGGCTGTTGTATTCAATCAAAGATTTGAAGAAATCTTCGTTGTTAGTCGTTGCCATACATGCAGAAGGCAGGAACGAATTGTTTTCAATATCTTCAATTTCCATTTTGTAACCGCTTTCGCGAATTAAAATCAGAATTTTTCTGGCAACGTCAATTCCGCTTAAGTCAATTTTTGGATCCGGCTCCGTAAATCCTTGCACTCCCGCTTCTTTAACCACATCGTGGAACGAATTGTTTTCGTCAAAATTGTTAAAGATAAAGTTCAAACTTCCCGATAAAACCGCCTGAATTTTGTGTACTTTATCACCTGAAGCGATTAAGTTTTTTACCGTATCGATAATTGGCAATCCCGCACCTACATTGGTTTCAAATAAGAAAGGAGCGTTGTATTGTCTTGATAATTTTTTCAGGTTTTTGTAATTGTCATAAGCCGAAGCACAGGCAATTTTGTTACAGGTTACCACGCCCACACTTTGTTTTAAGAAACGCTCGTAAATAGCTGCAACATCGGCATTGGCAGTGATGTCAACAAAAATGGAGTTACGTAGGTTTAAAGCTGCTACTTTTTCGATAAATAATTCTTTGTTAGCTGTTTCTCCATTTTCAAGAGCCGCTTGCCATGAATTTAAATCGATAGCATCTTCGTCAAAAAGCATTTTTCTTGAATTTGATAATGCAATGACACGAACATTAATTTTTAGATTTTCTTTTAAGAATTTCTTTTGTTGGTGGATTTGCTCGATGAATTTTTCACCTACATTACCCACACCCATTACAAATAAATTCAATTGTTTTGTGTTTTCTTCAAAGAAGTTTTCGTGCAAAGTGTTCAAGGCTTTTTTAACGTCTCTTTCGTTAATTACAGCCGAGATATTTCTTTCGGAAGCACCTTGAGCAATCGCTCGGATGTTTACGTTATTTTTACCTAGAGTGCTAAACATTCTTCCGCTTAGACCCTGGTGATTTTTCATGTTTTCACCAACCAATGCAATGATACAAAGGTTTTGCTCCACAATGCAAGGATCGATTTTGTTTTGAGCAATTTCGATTTCGAATGCTTTGTTGATGGCGTTTTCAGCAACTTCAGCATCTGAATTTAAAATTCCGATACAGATAGAATGCTCAGAAGAAGCCTGAGTAATAAAGATTACATTGATTCCTTCATTCGACAATACTTCGAAAAGTCTTTTTGAAGAACCTGAAACTCCAATCATTCCCGGACCTTCCAGTGTAATCAAAGTAATATTGTCAATATGGCTGATTCCTCTGGCCGGATTTCCATTGGATGTAGAAACATTAGAAATGTAAGTTCCTTCGGCTTCCGGTTCGAAAGTGTTTTTGATATGAATTGGAATATTTTTTCTTAAAACAGGCTGGATTGTTGGTGGGTATAAAACTTTGGCACCAAAATGTGACAATTCCATCGCTTCCTGATAAGAGATTGAGGCAATTGGTTGGGCTTGTTTTACAATTTTAGGATTAGCAGTAAACATTCCGTTTACGTCAGTCCAGATTTCTAATTCGCTGGCATTTAAAGCTCCGGCTATAATTGCTGCAGTATAATCAGATCCACCGCGACCTAAAGTAGTATTGATTTCGTCTAAAGATGAAGCAATAAAGCCCGGCATAACTACTACCTGAGAATCATTTGCACTGAAAAAGGCAGTAGTCAATAAGTTAGTAACTTCAAAGTTTACAGCTGCTTTTCCGTAATTATTGTTAGTTTTAATCAACTCACGGCTGTCTTTGTAACTGCTGTTTTTAAGGTTTTGTTTTAAAGCTTCGGCAATGATGTATGATGAAAGTAATTCGCCAAAACTTAAAATAGTGTCAGATGTTCTTGCAGATAATTCGCCTAAAAGGAAACAACCGTCTAAAATAGTTTCCAGGTGGTTGATGATTCTTTTAATATGGCTCAATAAGCTGCTTTGTTCGCTTACAGGAATTAATTCTTTTAAAGCATCCAAGTGTTTTTTCTCGATTTCAGCAACGATTTCTTTGTAACTTTCGTCGTTAGCTGCCGCTTTTGAAGCCGCTAATTGCAATAAATCGGTTACTTTGCTAAGAGCAGAAACCACTACAATTAGTTTGTCTTTTTTAGCTTTGTTGAGAACGATATCTAAAACCAGTTTTATATTTTTTGCATTGGCTACCGAAGTTCCGCCAAATTTTAATACTTTCATTTTGTTTGTTTTATTTTAAAAATGCAATATTTTATATACACCCAACACCTTTCTTCTAATAAAAAAGTATGTATCAATCAGGATTATATGTAATGATGAATACCCCTAAGGGGTAGTAGTAGTTGTAACAGAAATTGAACCCCAAATTGGAGTTTTTATCGAAGAATGATATGTAGTTCTGTTGTTTGTCATAATAGTTCCCAAAAATACAGTTTTTTATAAAAAGCAAAAACCTTTATGGGGTTTTTGTGAATAATTTTAAAAAAAGAGCAAATATATGTTTTTACCGTCTTTAATTATAGTGATTCTTCTTTAAATTTTTTAAAACAGGCTGTTTTTTGTGAAAAATAATTGATGCCGAATGTGTTTTAGAACTTTGGATTTAATTCCTTGAATGATTGAAATGAAGTCACGGGTTTGATTTAATGCTGTTGAGTTAAGCTGTTAATGAAAATTTTAAAAGGGTTCTCGATACAAATTTTCAGAATAAGCTGTTCGCATTTTCTGAAAATTCACTCGAACTGACGTTTTGGATAATTTCAGTTTAAGCATTTTACCGTCACTTCGAGTGATTTTAAATGATAATGCGATAGCTTTATCATTTAAAATTGTATCGAGAAGCTTTCCTGAAAAAAGTTATTGTTATCAACTGATTAAAATTGTCAGATTCGAACTATCAGAGAATAAAAAATACAATTTAGCAGGATTAATTTTTGAAATAACTTTAACATGAAATAAAAAAAAGTATTTTTGCTATCTAAAAAATAAAGTAAAAAATGTCAATAAACAGTATTTTCCAATTTTTAGTACCAAAGGATAAAAAATTCTTTCCACTTTTTGAAGAAGCTTCAAGTAATTTGATTGAGTTGGCTTCTAATTTGCACGAAGCAGTAAACCTTCCTTTAAAAGAAAGAGAAGTTCTTTTTCATAAAATTGATGAATTAGAGCAAAGAGGAGAGGATATTACACGTCAGACAAATTTAGAATTGAGTAAAAACTTTATTACTCCGTTTGACCGTGAAGATATTCACTCATTGGTAACTTCTATTGATAATGTTGCTGATCGTTTGCACGGTGCTTCGAGTATCATGCGTTTGTATCAGGTGGACAAGATTACTAAATCAATCAGAAAATTGACAGAGATAAACCTTGAAGCTTGTCAGCATATTGAAATTGCAGTAAAAGAATTGAGAGATTTTAAAAACGCACATAAAATTAAAGCGGCTTGTGCTAAGATTTCTAAGTTAGAAAACAAATCTGACAATGTTTATAACAAAGCTGTTTTTGAAATTTTTGAAAACGAAACAGACGCTAAGAGCATCATTAAATACAAAGAAGTATTATCTATTCTGGAATCGGCTACTGATAAATGTAAGAGTGTAGCGAGTGTTTTAGAATCTATTGCGGTTAAACATTCTTAAATTTAATTATTCTTTTGAAGTAATAACGTATGACTTTACTTATCACAATTATAGTTTTAGCACTTGTTTTTGATTACATAAACGGTTTTCATGATGCTGCTAATGCTATTGCAACAGTGGTTGCTACAAAAGTATTGACTCCAGTTCAGGCGGTTGTTTGGGCTGCTTTTTTTAATTTTCTGGCCTATTGGGTTTTTGGTTTGGGAGTGGCTAATACAGTTGCAAAAACTGCTGATGCCAGCCAAATTAATTTAACTGTAATTCTTGCCGGGGTTATTGCTGCCATTGTCTGGAATTTAATTACCTGGTGGCAGGGAATTCCTTCGAGTTCATCACACACTTTAATTGGAGGTTTTGCAGGAGCAGCGATTGCTCATGCGATCGCGATACACGGATTTTCAGATTATACTATTATTGAAGATGGAGTAGAGCATACTAAACATTGGTATGATATTGTAAGCTGGTACAAAGCAGGGAAAGATGGAGGGATGCCTTCTGGGGTTGTTATCATCATTGCTTTTATTGTTTTAGCACCTTTATTAGGGGTTTTGGCTTCTTATTTTTTATCGATTTGGTTGTTAAATGCTTCACGCAAAAAAATTGGACCAAAGTTATTTACAGTAGCTTTGATGATTGCAACTATCTGGTTTGTTAATGGTGAGTTAGTTTCTTTTGCTGATATCGAAAAACCTCGTTTCGAGTCACATTTTTGGAGTGTGGTATTTGAATCACACAATATAAAATGGTTTTTGGTAGCCTTTATTATATTGTCAATTTCAGCATTTGCTTTAGTTTTTAGTAGTTTAAATTTGCACAAATCTGAAGCCGTTTTGAAAAAAATGCAATTATTGTCTTCGGCAGCATTTAGTTTAGGTCACGGAGGTAATGATTCGCAAAAAGTAATGGGTATTATTGCTGCTGCAGTTGCGGTTTATATCAAAACCAGTGGTGTTGATATTGTGACGCTACCGGATTGGTTACAAGTGGTGCTTCCGGATGACGATAAAGGAATAAAAGGAACAATGCCGGAATGGATTCCGCTAGCCTGTTATACGGCTATTGCTGTTGGTACCTTAAGTGGTGGTTGGAAAATTGTAAAAACAATGGGTTCTAAAATTACCAAAGTAACTTCTTTTGAAGGGGTTGCGGCTGAAACTGCAGGGGCTTTGACACTTTATTTTACTGAACATTTTAAAGTACCCGTAAGTACAACACATACCATTACAGGATCGATTATCGGAGTTGGTTTGACCAAACGTGTTTCGGCTGTAAGATGGGGAGTTACCGTGAGTTTGTTATGGGCTTGGGTGTTAACTATTCCTGTATCAGCACTTTTAGCAGCAATCTGTTATTATATATTAAATATTTTCCTGTAAAATAGGAGTAGATTATAAGTATAGAAAGCCATCCGACGCGTCGGATGGCTTTTGTTTTTTAGTTGATTAAAGTTGGTTTTATGTTGTCTTTGATATTGAGTGTTATTTGTAGTGTGGCTGTAGGGGTAATTTTTAAAATAGCCCGAAAAACTACTGCCAATGCAAAGCAAATAGTATTGTTTAATTACTTTTTTGCATTATTACTCTGTTATGTTATTTTTTCTCCTGATGTACAAACAATCACTGCGGGAGCTCCAGTTTTGCTGTATGTAAGTTTGGGGATTTTATTGCCTGTGGTCTTTTTGTTTTTAATTGCTTCCATCAAAAATATCGGAATTGTAAAGACGGATGCAGCTCAAAGATTGTCGTTATTCGTTTCGATTGTAGCGGCCTGGTTGTTCTTTAATGAAGTGTTTTCGGTTAATAAGCTAATCGGAATTACTATTGGATTTTTAGCTTTGTTTTGTGTTTTGAATAAAACCGCTGATTCAGATAAGTCTAATTTTAAATACCCGGTTTTGGTGTTTTTGGGCTTTGGAATTATTGATGTTTTATTCAAAAAAGTAGCTGCTTTTACAACAGTTCCTTATACTACTTCGTTGTTTGTTATTTTTTGTATTGCTTTCTTTCTTATGTTTTTGGTTGTGTTGTATGAAGTAATAATCCAAAAGAAAGGATTTGAAATTAAAAATATGACTTTCGGTTTCTTGGTGGGCTGTTTTAATTTTGGAAATATCTTATTTTATTTAAAAGCACACCAGGCTTTCTCCGCAAATCCATCCACTGTTTTTGCAGGTATGAACATGGGAGTTATTCTGTTGGGAAGTATAGTAGGTGTGATTGTCTTCAAAGAAAAACTATCGAAATTGAATTATACAGGATTGGTTTTAGCCCTTTTTTCGATATTGTTTATTGTTCTTTCTGTTTAGATGTTCCATCTAATTTGAAATTCTTTTCAATAGCTTTAATCATTTCTCCGGCGATGTCTTTATTGGTTGCAGTTTCGATTCCTTCCAGTCCGGGAGAAGAGTTTACTTCGAGTAATAAAGGTCCTTTTGTGGAACGGATAATGTCTACTCCGGCTACTTTTAAATCCATTGCTTTTGCTGCTTTGATGGCAATTTTTTTCTCCTCAGAAGTTGCTTTTATAATCGAAGCTGTTCCGCCAAGATGAATGTTAGCTCTAAATTCGCCGGGCATCGCCTCACGCTGAATGGTGGCTACTACTTTTCCATCAACTACAAACAGACGCAGGTCTTTTCCGTTGGCTTCTTTGATAAATTCCTGAACCAGAATATTTGCATTTAAACTTTTGAAAGCGTTAATAACACTTTCGGCAGCTTTTTTTGTTTCGGCTAATACGACTCCTTTTCCCTGAGTTCCTTCTAATAATTTTACAACCAATGGAGGACCGCCTACCATTTTGATTAAATCATCAGTATCTAGCGGCGAATTGGCAAAACCGGTTGTTGGGATTCCAATTCCGCTATGAAGCAGTAATTGTAAAGAAAAGAGTTTGTCTCTGGATTGGGTAATAGCGGTTGAAGAGTTTAGACAAAATACATTCAAAGCCTCAAATTGACGTGTTAAAGCACAACCATAAAAGGTAACGCTTGGACGGATTCTGGGAATGATAGCGTCAAATTCATTCAGGATTTTTCCGCCGCGATAATGAATTTCGGGTTTTTTAGCGTCTAATTTAATGTAACATTCTTTGATGTTTAAGAAGTGCATTTCGTGACCACGCATTTCTCCGGCTTCCATGATTCTTTTGTTACTGTATAATTCAGGATTGCTTGCTAATAGACCAATGCGTAATCCGCTAGGTGCTTTTTCTGAATTTTTGTAGATTTCTTTTAGATTGTCATTGCTTGGTTGTCCCAGTAAGAATTGCTGTTCGGGATCAACTAAAAGTCTTCCGCTCATGGCTTCGCGACCCAGCAACATTCTAAACCCCATAGTGTCTCTATTGGTTAGTGTTACTTCAATAGGCCAGATAGTATCTCCAATTTTAAGGTTAGTTTGAACAACATAACGTTGCTCTCTAAAACCGCTGGAACTTTTTACTATTCGCTTGTCTATCAAAGGAGCTTCACAATGAATAATTGTTTTGGAGTTGTTTTGGATAGGATTAATATCAAATTTGACCCAATTCGTTTCGTTTTTGATAAATGGAGCGATATTGATAGCATGCAGGGCAGAGGTTTTTGCCCCCGAATCTACTCTGGCTTTTATTGTTGGAATTCCTAATTCAGGAAAAGAACACCATTCTTCGCTACCTACGACAACTTTATTCATTGTTATTTTTTATTGAAATTTAGACTGATTTGTTAAACGCCAAAAGTAGTTATTTGTTATTTAAAAAAAAGGAAATCGTGTTAAAAGAATAAACCCGTTAGGTTATGAAAACGTAACGGGTTTTATTAAAAAATTTATTATTCAGGTTTTTTTAGGGTTTCTAAAACTTCATTTAAATCATCAATTAACGGTATATGTGTGTTTAAAAAGAAAGGATATATTGTTTCGTTAATTGTTTCAAGTTCGGGAGTGTCATTTTTTAAGAATCCTAAAAAACCTTCTGAAAAACTATTATTTAGATAGCTTTTATTTTCGATTAAATTAATAATCTCTGGAAAGAGTTGTAAATTACCAGCCGGTATTGTATTGATTTCTCTAAAATAATATTTCTTTCTAAACAGTGTTACTTCGTTTAAATTTGAGATTGTGTATTTTGCGTAATTTGAAAAAGGTTTTTCGGTTTTTCCGTTAAAAACATCATCGATGTCTCTATCATAAATGAATTTAAGTAGTCCAATAGCACGTTTACAATAAGGATTACCTCCTGCAATTTTTGCTACATTGTTTTCTAAATAACATTTATTACCTTCAAAACCATATTTGCTTCCCATTTCATTTACTTTGTAAGCATTTGAGAAGCTGAAATTAGCTGAAAAATAATCTTCTTTTTTATCTTTATTTCTGATGAACTTGTATCTCATACCAGAAGATATGACAGAACGACAACCGGGCATGTGTATTTGTGATTCTTTATCATTAATATAATTATGAATTCTAGATACTATACCAATAAATTGACATAATTCAAAAGATAAATTTGAAAAGTGATTCTCGATTTCTTCTGATGATTTAGATTTTTTGGTGAGTAATCTATTTAGTGGTCCAAATGTTTGTCCTTGGTCTGGTTTTCCGATTGCTGGTAAAAAATCAGATTCAATGTCCATTCCTAGAATTAATGCGTCATTAAATCTGGAAATACGAAAAGATTTAGAGAAAAATTGTGGGTTTTTAGATTGAGCAGTTTC
Organism: Flavobacterium palustre; assembly: GCF_014639535.1. Classification (GTDB taxonomy): domain Bacteria; phylum Bacteroidota; class Bacteroidia; order Flavobacteriales; family Flavobacteriaceae; genus Flavobacterium; species Flavobacterium palustre. Next base: position 147,488 of record NZ_BMGA01000002.1, read on the forward strand.
AGTTAAATCTAATGCTTCTTCTAATATTTTTAATCTTTCAATTGCTTCTTTTCCAATTTTAGTTCTAACATCATAGCTTGAAATTTCTAAGTGACTAGAAAATCCTAATAAATCAATAAAAGCAGATATAGAGTAGATGTTATTCTTGTCTTCCATGTTTTTTAATATTAATCATAAATAAACCCGTTAGGTTATGAAAACGTAACGGGTTTTTGTTGTATTATGAGGGCTTTCGATTATAAATTGGTAGCCTCTCCGGTTTTGTGAATCTTTACTGTTAATTCTTGAGAACCGTCTTCGATATCCATGAAAATTTCATCTCCGGTGCCTATTTTTGAAGTGATGATTTCTTCGGCAAGTGCGTCTTCAACATATTTTTGAATCGCTCTTTTTAGAGGTCTTGCTCCAAATTGTTTGTCAAAACCTTTCTCTGCAATAAATGCTTTGGCTTTATCAGAAAGATTCAAATTGTATCCTAATTCAGCAATTCGGGCATATAGTTTTTTCAATTCGATTTCGATAATCAAATCGATATCGCTTTTTTCTAAAGCATTGAAAACAATTACATCGTCAATTCTGTTTAAGAATTCAGGAGCAAATGTTTTCTTCAAAGCGTTTTCGATAATACTTTTCGAATTATCATCTGCCTGAGCTACTTTGGCTGCAGTTCCAAATCCTACTCCTTGTCCAAAATCTTTTAATTGTCTGGCTCCAACATTTGAAGTCATGATAATTATAGTGTTTTTGAAGTCAATTTTGCGACCTAAACTGTCAGTTAAGAAACCATCGTCTAGCACTTGTAATAACATGTTGAAAACATCCGGATGTGCTTTTTCAATCTCATCTAAAAGTACAACTGCGTATGGTTTTCTGCGTACTTTTTCGGTTAATTGTCCGCCTTCTTCGTATCCGACATATCCCGGAGGAGCACCAATTAAACGGGAAATAGCAAATTTTTCCATGTATTCACTCATGTCAATACGTACTAAGGCATCTTCAGAATCAAATAATTCTTTCGCTAAAACTTTCGCTAATTGTGTTTTTCCAACTCCTGTTTGACCTAAGAAAATAAACGAACCAATTGGTCGGTTTGGATCTTTCAATCCGGCACGGTTTCTTTGGATAGAACGGGCAATTTTAACAACAGCCTCTTTTTGACCAATAACTTTACTTTCGATAAGTTCCGGTAGTTTAGCTAATTTGTTGCTTTCTGTTTGTGCAATACGGTTCACTGGAATTCCTGTCATCATCGAAACTACATCGGCAACATTGTCTTCAGTTACCTGAATTCTATTGCTTTTAGCATCTTCTTCCCATTGTTCCTGAGCAACGGCTAAGTCTTTTTCGATACGTTTTTCGTCATCGCGAAGTTTAGCAGCTTCCTCGTATTTTTGTTTTTTAACTACGGCATTTTTTAGTTCTCTGATTTCTTCTAATTGACGTTCCAGGTCAAGAATCTTTTTAGGAACTTCAATGTTAGTAATATGTACACGTGAACCTGCTTCGTCCATTGCATCAATAGCTTTGTCCGGTAAAAAACGCTCCGACATATATCGATTAGTTAATTTTACACAAGCCTCAATAGCTTCAGGAGTGTAAGTAACATTGTGGTGGTCTTCGTATTTGTTTTTAACATTATTCAAAATGGTAATTGTTTCTTCTACCGAAGTAGGTTCTACAATAATTTTTTGAAAACGTCTTTCAAGAGCACCGTCTTTTTCAATATACTGTCTGTATTCATCTAAGGTTGTAGCACCAATACATTGGATTTCACCTCTTGCTAAAGCCGGTTTGAACATGTTGGAAGCGTCAAGTGAACCTGTGGCTCCACCTGCACCTACAATAGTGTGGATTTCGTCAATGAAAAGAATGATGTCATCATTTTTTTCTAATTCGTTCATCACGGCTTTCATACGTTCTTCAAATTGTCCACGGTATTTTGTGCCGGCAACTAAACTGGCTAAATCTAAGGTAACAACACGTTTGTTGAATAAGATTCGGGAAACTTTCTTTTGGATAATTCGCAAAGCCAAACCTTCGGCAATAGCAGATTTTCCAACTCCGGGTTCACCAATTAATAATGGGTTGTTTTTTTTGCGACGACTTAAAATTTGACAAACACGTTCAATTTCTTTTTCGCGTCCTACAACAGGATCCAGTTTGCCTTCTTCGGCCATGTCTGTTAAATCTCTACCAAAGTTATCTAAAACAGGGGTTTTTGATTTTTTGTTAGACTTATTAGCAGGATTGTTGAAATTGCCTTCTTTTAAACTGTCATCTTGTCCTAAATCGTCATTGTAAGAGTCTGTAGCTCTTGGTAAGTTTTCTAAGAATTCTTCTTCGCTTGGTGTCATATTTAGATATTGTTCTTTGGCTACGTCGTAATCTATTTTAAGTTTATTCAATAGCTTGGTTGTAGGGTCATTTTCGTTTCTTAAAATACATAGTAATAGGTGTGCAGTACTGACTGACGGACTTTGGAAAACTTTGGCTTCCAGAAAAGTTGTCTTCAGTGCACGCTCGGCCTGGCGGGTCAAATGCAGGTTTTTCTTTTCTAAATTACTATCTATTCCTGGGATTGCAGGGCTTAGGATTTCTACCTTTCGTCGTAAATGATCGAGGTCAATAGATAAACTGTTTAATATCTGTATCGCTTTACCATTACCATCTCTAAGGATACCAAGCATCAAGTGTTCTGTCCCAATGAAGTCATGACCTAGTCGTAAAGCTTCTTCTTTACTATAGGTAATAACATCTTTTACCCTTGGTGAAAAATTATCATCCATAATATTTGTTTCTAGTATGTGTAAATTTAGTGAATTACTAATTGAAAAACAAAAACCGTACCTAAGTACTTATGTCAGCTAATAGACAAAAAAAAAGACAAAAAAGCTTGATTTTGCCTTTAATTTATTAAACAAAAGCGAATGTTAATTTGTTAATAAATCATTGAAATTAGTGCTCTGAAAAGCTTTCTAAAATTTCAGAAATCCGTATATTGGCACGTTTTGAAACGAATATAATTTTTTAATATAACAACTTATGTCAGAAGGAGAAAAGTTAATTCCTATTAACATTGAAGATGAAATGAAATCAGCTTACATTGACTATTCAATGTCGGTTATTGTATCAAGAGCACTTCCGGATGTTAGAGATGGTTTGAAACCTGTACATCGAAGAGTACTTTATGGAATGTATGATTTAGGAGTAACTTCAAGATCTGCTCACAAAAAATCGGCGAGAATTGTCGGTGAAGTTTTAGGAAAGTACCACCCGCACGGAGATACCTCTGTTTATGATGCTATGGTTCGTATGGCTCAGGAATGGAGTATGCGTTATTTATTAGTTGATGGTCAGGGTAACTTTGGTTCTGTAGATGGTGATAGTCCGGCAGCGATGCGTTATACTGAGGCCAGAATGCGCAAAATTTCAGAAGAAATAATGGCAGATATCGAAAAAGAAACAGTTGATTTTCAATTGAATTTTGACGATACTTTGTATGAACCAAAAGTAATGCCAACGCGTGTTCCTACTTTATTAGTAAACGGAGCTACTGGTATTGCGGTAGGTATGGCAACTAATATGCCGCCACATAATTTAACAGAAGTAATTAATGGTACGTTAGCCTATATAGATAATAATGATATTGAGGTTGACGAATTAATGACGCATATCAAAGCACCTGATTTTCCAACCGGAGGTGTAATTTATGGTTATGAAGGAGTTCGTGAAGCTTTCAAAACGGGTAGAGGACGTGTAGTAATGCGTGCCAAAGTTAATTTTGAAGAAGTAGAAGGCAGAGAGTGTATTGTAGTTAGCGAAATTCCGTATCAGGTAAACAAAGCTGATATGATTAAGCGTACCGCTGATTTAGTGAACGAGAAAAAGATAGAGGGTATTGTTAATATTCGTGACGAATCGGATAGAAATGGTATGCGTATCGTTTATATTTTGAAACGAGATGCAACGCCAAATGTGGTGTTGAATACTTTGTATAAATTCACCCAATTGCAATCTTCTTTCAGTGTTAATAATATCGCATTGGTTAATGGTCGCCCACAAATGTTAAATCTAAAAGATTTGATTCATTATTTTGTAGAACACCGTCACGATGTAGTTATCCGCAGAACGCGATTTGAATTGCGTAAAGCCGAAGAAAGAGCGCATATTTTAGAAGGTTTAATTATTGCTTCGGATAATATTGACGAAGTAATTGCTTTAATCCGTGGTTCGAAAAATACTGAAGAAGCCCGTGAGAAATTAATCGAGAGATTCAATTTGTCTGATATTCAGGCCAGAGCTATTGTTGAGATGCGTTTACGTCAGTTAACAGGTCTGGAGCAGGATAAATTGAGAGCGGAATATGAAGAATTAATGAAGTTAATTGAGCATTTGAAAGCTTTATTAGAAGACGTTAATTTGAGAACTAATTTAATTAAAGAAGAATTAGAAGAAATTCGCGATAAATATGGTGACGAACGTCGTTCTACTATTGAATATTCAGGTGGTGATGTAAGTATTGAAGATTTAATTGCTGATGAAAATGTGGTAATTACGATTTCGCATGCAGGTTATATTAAACGTACTAATTTATCCGAATACAAAACGCAAAACAGAGGAGGAGTAGGACAAAAAAGTGCAGGAACCAGAGATCAGGATTTCTTAGAGCACATGTTTGTGGCAACCAATCATCAGTATATGATGTTCTTTACTCAAAAAGGAAAATGTTTCTGGATGCGTGTTTATGAAATTCCGGAAGGAAGCAAAACGGCTAAAGGAAGAGCTATTCAGAATTTGATTAATATCGAAAATGATGATAAGGTAAAAGCATTTATCTGTACTCAGGATTTAAAAGATCAGGATTACATTAAAACGCACAACCTGGTTATGGTAACTAAACAAGGTCAGGTGAAGAAAACATCTTTAGAAAAATATTCTAAACCTCGTGTAAATGGTGTTGCTGCAATTACAATTAAAGATGGTGACGAATTATTAGGCGCTGAATTAACTAATGGTGAAAGCCAAATTATCCTGGCAGTTAAATCCGGTAAATTAGTTCGTTTTGAAGAAACTAAAACCCGTCCGATGGGAAGAACAGCTTCCGGAGTTCGCGGAATTACTTTGAAAGATGATACTGATGAAGTAATTGGAATGGTTACTGTTGATAAGAATGATATTAGCGATTCGCAAATTTTAGTGGTAACCGAAAACGGATACGGAAAACGTACCAAGTTAGTTGATGAAGATGGCGAAGATGTGTACAGAATTACAAACCGTGGAGGAAAAGGAGTTAAAACTCTTAATATCACAGAGAAAACTGGTAAACTAATTTCGATAAGTGCTGTTACTGATGCTGACGACTTGATGATTATCAATAAATCAGGATTAACTATCAGAATGGCAATTGAAGATTTACGTGTAATGGGACGTGCTACTCAAGGTGTTAAATTAATTAACCTGAAAGGAAACGATTCTATTGCTGCTGTTGCCAAAGTAATGAAAGACGATGAAGAGCAAGTGGTTGTTGATGAAGATGGTAATGTTATCGAAGACGCAACAATCGAAAGAGTAAAACCGGTTTTGGAAGTTCTCGAAGATGAAGGAGTTGTAGAAGACGATGACGATGATGAAGAAGAAGCACCTGAAGATGACGAGGATGATTCAGAAGATGATGATGAAGCATAAATTGTAATTAAAGAGTATTTAAAAATTAAAAAAATAAATTTTATGAAAGGTAAATATGTAATGTTAGCATCGGCCTTAATGCTGTCACTAGCGGCTTTTGCTCAGAAAAAAGAACTTAAAGCTGCTGAGAAAGCTGTAAAAGCTGGAGATGCAAAAGAGGTATTAACTCTTTTAAAAGCCGTTGAACCTGTATTAGCTAATGCTACTGATGAAGAAAAAGCACAGTATTATTTTTTAAAAGCTAATGCTTACTTGGATTTGGTAGATAAAAAAGTAGATACAGATGCCAATATGGCAATAGCAGCTGATACTTACAAAGAGTTAATTGCTGCCGAAAAAGCATCAGGAAAATTAAAGTATTCTGCACAAGCGGCTACTTCGATTACTAAAATTAAAGGTTTATTAATCAACAGTGGAGTTGCAGCTACAAAAGAAAATAATAATTTGGAAGGTGCTAAAAAATTATACGAAGCTTATCAATTGGATAAAAAAGATACTATCTATTTGTATTATGCTGCTTCAACTTATGTAAGTGCTAAAGATTATGACAAAGCGATGGAGCTGTATAATGAGTTGAAAAAAATAAACTATTCAGGAAAGGGAACCGAGTATTTAGCTACCAGTAAAGTTAACGGTCAGGAAGTTGGATTTGCTTCAGCTGCTGAAAGAGACAGAGCGGTAAAATTAGGGACTCATGAAAAACCAAGAACTGAAGAAATTCCATCTAAAAGAGGAGAAATTTATAAAAATATGGCTCTGATTTTAGTAGATCAGGGAAAAATAGCTGAAGCAAAAAAAGCTGTTGCCGATGCCAGAACAACTAATCCCGATGATTCTTCTTTGATGTTGACTGAGGCTAATTTGTATTTACAAACTAAAGATTTTGACAAATACAAACAAATTATTACTGAAGTATTGGCGAAAAACCCTAATGATGCGGCATTGGTTTATAATTTAGGAGTAATTTCTGCTAATGCAAATGATAATGTGGAAGCTGAGAAATATTATAAAAGAGCAGTTGAAATTAAACCGGATTATACAAATGCTTACATTAACCTGGCGGTTTTAAAATTACAAAATGAAAAAGCACTTATCGAAGAAATGAACAAATTAGGTACTTCTGATAAGGATATGAAACGTTATGATGTTTTGAAGAAGAAAAGAGAAGATTTATTTAGAAGCACATTGCCTTATTTACAAAAAGCTTATGAGTTAGATCCTGAAAACACTGATATTGTTAAAACTCTTTCAGGTGTTTATGGTGCTTTAGAAATGACTGCCGAGAAAAATGCTTTAAAAGCTAAAATGAAAAAATAGCGCTGTCAAAAGTTTTTATCCTAAAAAATAATTTAGGATTCATATAAAGCTGTTATTGTATCAGCGATGTTAAAAAGTTATTTCCGATTTTTTCGGAAATAACTTTTTTTATTATCCATTTGTTTTTCAGTATGAGATAAAATTGGGACTTAGAGATGTTATTTGATAAGTCCGGTAGAACCTTCACTGGAAGGAATTAATTCAAAAACAGAATTGGGTGCTAAATTAGGTTCGATTCGGTGTGAGACATATACAATTGTCATATTGGATTCCTGCTTGAGCAAATTGATGAGTTGGCACACCATGGCTACGTTTTCATCATCTAAACCTTCAACGGGCTCGTCTAAAATAACCAGAGGAGGATGTTTTAAAACTGAACGCACGATCATTGCCAGTCGCTGCTGACCAACCGAAAGACGCTTGAACATTTTGTTTTTAAGGTGTTTCATCCCGATTAAGTCCAGCCATTCATCGGCAATTTTCTTGTGTAGCGTAGTAGGTAGATCATACAAACCTATCGAATCGAAAAAACCGGAAAGAATCATTTGTTCCAAAGTGTGATTTCTTGTAAACAAACTGGTCATATTGGTAGCAAAATAACCGATATTCTTTTTGATATCCCAAACGCTTTCTCCGCTTCCTTTTTTTCGACCAAAGAGGTGTAAATCCTGTCCGTAACCCTTAGGGCTGTCACCGTTGATTAACGATAAAAGTGTACTTTTTCCGGAACCATTAGGGCCAATCAATTGCCAGAATTCGCCTTGTTGAATCGTCCAGTTGATGTTTTTTACAATAGGACGTTCTTCGTAGCTAACACATACATTATTCATCTGAACCAGTATTTTTTGATTGTATTCGATGGCATGTGCCGCATGCGGAATTCCCTGTTGGTTTATAATTTTTGTTTCGTGAGTTTCGTGCGAGATGTTTTCCAATACAAAATCATCTGAATTGATTTGTCTGTTATTCGAAATAAAAGGCAGCAAATCGGCATGGCGGTTGATAAGCTGTATAATTTTGATTTCAGAAGCCATTGCTTCCATTGATTTTGCCAGCTCTATTCGGGAAGCCTGGTCTAAATGATCCATTGGATTGTCAAAAATGATAAAATCAGGTTTTTGGTCGATACAATAGTGAAGAAATTTCTTTTTCCGTTGTCCGGAAGAAAAAGTACTTAGTTTTCTGTTTGAATCTACCGCTGTTAATTCGAGGTATTGAAATTCTTTTTGGATAAAATGGTCTATAGCTAAATCGGAAAAAAGGATGCCTTTTAATTCATTAAAAGAAGCTAATTCGCCAATGGCATTTCCGGAAAGAATTTTATCTATAAAGTCTTTTTTATTGATTTGATTGGATAATAAAATGTTCCAATGTGAAGCAGTAGTCATGAAAAAGGTTCTGTTTTTTATTGGCTGTAAAGATAAGAAAAGAAGTTGGGTGTTAGAAGTTGGAAGTTGGAAGTTCGTTAACTGTAGAAAATTATAAGTCTTAAAACTGAATATCGAGTGCTTTGATTTGGTCTTCTAAAGTTAGTGCGTGTTGATAACTGTATTCGAAAATCTCGTCGGCATTTTTTAAGTTGTAAAGACTGTACTGGCTCATGTTAGGTGGTTCGAAGTACAGGTTACAACTATGGGTTTTTATCTCGACCGAACTTTTCATCGCCAAATGAAAACAACGGTCAAGAATGTTATTCATGCTTACTTTTTCGACTTCTTTTTTGATAGAATTGACATAACTGCCAATGATGATGTCGCATTGTCCCATAAGGGGTTCGATAGGGAAATTGTTAATTACTCCGCCATCAACATATAAGGTGTTATTGTAATTTACCGGCTGGAACAACAGCGGCATGCAAGAGGAAGCCATTAAAACCTGAGATAAATTTCCGGATGAAAAATAAACTAATTCACCTTTTAGGATGTCAGTAGTGGCTACATAAAGCGGAATTTTTAAATCTTCAAAGGAGTTGGTTGGGAAACATTCGAGATAAATATCATGAAATCCTTTCATGGCAAATAAACCTTGTCTTTTGATTAAAAGATTAGAAAAACTAAAGATTTGTCCTTTTTTAAGAATTTTTAAAATATCTGTTACCGAATAGCCTGCGGCATAAAAAGCTCCAGCTATAGCTCCGGCGCTGGTTCCTGAAATATGTGTAGGTTTGATACCAAATTCCTCCAGGGCTTTTAGCATACCTAAGTGTCCAATTCCTCGTGCGCCTCCACCAGACAATACAATTCCAATTTTAGTTTGCATCTTGTTGTTTTGGTTTGTAGTTTAGGGTTTTCAGTTTAAGATTCTATAAAATCATCGCTTTTTGGAATACTCGCTAAAGCCTTTATTGCTACTTCAGGAACCGGATCGGTTAATTTGCGCAATTTGGTGTCCATCCAGGCACCATCAACGGTTAAAGTGGCACAAAGTAAATTGTCTTCGGTACGAAATTCATGGGCTATTGACCATCGGGAGGCATCGGCTCTCATTTTAGCTACAGTAGTATGAATGTAAACCGAATCGCCTTGCGTGATTTCTTTTCTAAACACACATTCTTCTCTGAAAAGTACCGGACCAAAATGCTGTTTTTGGAAAACTTTTAAGTTTAAACCCAAGCTGTCTAAGATTTCCATTCGGTGTTGCGCGGCACAATCATAATAGACACTATGTCGGACATGGAAATTAGGGTCTAAATCAGCCCAGCGAAAAGTGAGGTGTTTGCTAAAAGAGGTCATGTTGTAGTATTAAAATGTTGTAGTTGTAAATTTAACAAAAATAAGCCAAAAAGAAAGAAAAGGACTCTTTATAGTTTTTTGATAAGTTTGGTTGTGTTTTCTTTCTAGTTAAGAATTGATATCTTTACAAAATGAGATTTAAAGTAAGCAGTTTTTTGTCCTATGAAGTTTTTGCTACAACGACCTTTATTTTTAATATTCAGGTTGCCCAATCGGCGAGTCAAGTAATTATTTCGGAGTCTCTTGCTATTACTCCCGAGATTAAGTACGAAGAATTTGTATTGCAAAATTCAACAACCCGTTTTATTAAAATGGTGGTAGCACAAGGAACTAATTTTACACTTAGTTATGAAGCCGAAGTTGATGTTTTATATGAAATCATCGCTCCTGAACACTTGCCGCAATCTGTTTCTATTATTGATTTAGAAAACGAAACGTTGCCTTATATTTCTCCCAGCAGGTATTGTGAATCGGATAAATTATTGGATTTTGCACATGAGCTATTTGGGCATTTGCCTAATGAATTTACTAAAGTCAAAGCAATAAACGAATGGGTTTTTAAAACCATAGCTTATAAAGCGGGAACTAGTGATTCCAATAGATCAGCCTGTGACGTTCTCAATTTAAAAGAAGGTGTTTGTAAAGATTTTGCTCATCTCGCTATTGCTTTGTGTCGCGCCTTAGATATACCGGCACGTTATTTTACGGGTTACGCTTATGCGTTGAATCCGCCTGATTTTCATGCTTGTTTTGAGGCTTATGTAGGAGGGAAGTGGTTGTTTTTTGACCCGACTAAATTAAGTATTGCTAATGGTTTAGTCAAAATTGCCAATGGTAAAGATACCAGCGAAGTAGCTGTGGCCAGTTTTTTTGGTGAAGTGAATTGTAATTATATGAAAGTAGATTGTAATCCTGTTTCAACTGATTTTCTTCCTTTTGATAAAGAAAAAAACACAGCTGTTTCTTATGGTTGAAACCGCTGTGTTTTTTGATGCAGATTAATCATCAATGGCTTGTTCTGCCAAAAGTTGAAATTTCCAGCCTGTATTATCGCTTGTTTTTTGTGTTTGTTTGAGGATAATTCCGATGAGTTCTTCTTTAGGATCGGCAAAATATTGGGTATTGAAATAGCCTCCCCAGTTAAAAGTTCCTGCGCTTCCTTGTCCGCCCAAATCTTCGCCCATTTGGTTTAAAACTCTAAAACCTAATCCGTGACCGGCATCGGTTTTGCCCCAGGTTTCACCAATTTGGTTTGCCAACATAAACTGTACTGTCGTTCTGCTTAACAATCTTATACCGTTTAGTTCTCCTTTGTTTAAGAACATTTGCAGGAAAGTCGCATAATCTTTAGCGGTACTGGAAAGTCCGGCACCTCCTGAGAAAAAGCTTTTAGTACCTTTTATTGGATAATTGGTATCATAGAACGTATTTGGAAACGGAATCCATTTACCGTTTTCTTTTGTTTGCACCGTAACTAATCGGTTTGATTTTGATTCCGGTAAATAGAAATAAGTGTCAGTCATTTCTAATGGTTCGAAAATACGGGTTCTGTAAAATTCGTCCATCGGCATTCCTGAGATAACTTCGATAAAATACCCAATAACATCCAATCCTTCGCTATAAGTAAATTTCTCTCCCGGATTATGATGCAAAGGTAGTTTTGCCAGTTTTTTGACACTTTCGGAAATGGTGATTTTATCGGTTGTAAATAAATCGGTTACGCCGGCGTCTTTGTAGATTTTTTTAAAACGCGGGTCGCTATCAATTTGACCATAGCCAATCCCGGAAGTATGGGTAATTAAATCACGAATGGTAATTTCTCTTTTGGCGGCTTTAGTAGTATATTTTCCATCAGGATAAACAGAATCTAAAACCTGTGCGTTTTTAAATTCGGGGATGTATTTCGCAATAGGGTCGTCCAGTTTGAATTTTCCTTCTTCCCAAAGCATCATGACAGCAGTAGTGGTAATGGCTTTGGTTTGGGATGCAATCCTAAAAATAGCATCGGTTTTTAATGTTTTTGAAGTAGTGTTATCTGCCATTCCGAAAGCTTTGAAATACACGATTTTTCCCTTGCGGGCTACAAGAGCTATGGCTCCCGGAATTTCCGAATCGGCAACTGCTTTATTGAGCATATTGTCAATTCGTGCCAGTCTTTCGTTGGACATGCCTACACTGGAAGGAGTGTCTTCGCTGAGTTTAGGAGAGTTTTTTATAGATTTAGTTTGGGCGTAATTGCCCAAACTGGAAATCGTAAAAAGTAAAATAAAAAGGTTTTTCATGGTTGGTTTTTTTTAGATTTAATCTGTGTTAAATCTGTTTGGTTGGTTTTATTAAAAGTAAAAAAACGTTTTAAAACTTTTCTTTTTTGCTTGATCAAAAAAGAAACAAAAAAAATCAAGTCTTAAGCTTCCTCCTCGGTCAAATTAGTTTTCGAATACTAAAAGAAAAGAACTCGCTGCGCTCAAACAGCTTTTCTTTTTAAGTATTCTTCAAACATTTGACACTCGACTGCGGAAGCTAAGGACACTCGAATAGCAACGGTTAATTTTAATCTGTCGTAATCTGTCAGATCAGTTTTATCAGTGTTCCAAATATATTTTTACTCTGGAATTTTTTCAATCAGAATAGGATTTTCTGTGCTGTCATAATAAGTACAGGTCATTTCGATGATATCTACACGCCATTTGGCAATACCACATTGGGCTGCATGTTGGCAAAAAGTAAAATAGTCTGTCTGTCCGTCTTGGTGCATGACCAGATATTCAATAAAGCGTTCTTTATTTGCTGAAGATGCGATAGTGATTGCGTCGTATTTTTTGTCGGTGCTGGCAGCAAAATCATTGTCACCATAATAGGAAACACTACCATCGGTCACGATGGTGTCATAGCCTTTTACGCCCAGTTGGATAAGGTCTTGAATGTAATTAGGGAAATCAGCACCTGATTTTACTTTTTCATGTGCTGCTTTAATCTGGTCTATTGAAAACATATTTTAATTTTTTAGGTTTTCAAATATAGGTTAAAAATTAAATGTGGTTTCTGTTTTTTGCCTTTTTTAGTGTTTGTATTTGCGGTTTAATAAAATCAATTTTAGTTTGATATTGTCATAAATCAAGCCGATAATTAGTGTCACAGCAGCAATAAACAATAGCTGTAGTTTTAGTTTGGTGTACAAAATGCCTGCTAAAATTCCTCCAATGAAAAAGAAACTTATTATGGTTAATCGCAGTTTGATGGAAGCAAATAGTTTTGTTCTCTTTTCTGTTTCTTTGTAGAAAAATAACTGTGAAAGTTCAATTCCTAAATCGGTAAAAAGACCTGTTAAGTGAGTTGTTCGTACAGTTGCATTAGAAATTTTTGTCACCAACGAATTTTGTAATCCCATGGCAAATAATAAAGTGTAAGCAATAATATTTGGATTTTTAGTTATTAAATTTTGACCAGATAATCCAATCATGAACAATAACAGGATTTCTATTGATGTGGGAAAAACATAAATGTTTCTTTCTGTTTTTCTGGAAAAGAGCTCAATTAAAAAGCCAGAAGTAAACGAACCCATGAAAAAGAAAAAGATGTATAAAAAATAGACAAATCCGTTGTTAAAATTCAATTTAAAAAGTTCGTCCAGAAAGTAGGCAAAATGTCCGGTGACGTTGGTGGTTAATTTTTGAACCGCTAAAAATCCGGATACATTTACTATTCCTGCTACAAAGGATAATAAAGAAGCAATTTGTAAATTATGACTTAAAGTTCTATGTTTTCCCTGATGTCGAAACATATTTTAATTTTTTAGGTTTTTAATTATAGGTTATAATGGAATAAATTAGATGTCTATCTTTTGTATGACAGCTATGTTTTAAATTTTAGCAAGCTGTCAGTTAGTGTAAAATGTCATCTTGTCAGCTAATTTATTATAATTTTATTAAATACTGACAATTTATAAAACCCTTTTATATTGGCACAAAGATTGACTTATGCACGATGAGTTATTAAATAAGTATATTAAAAACTAAATATAAATAAAAATGGGTAAAATAATCGGAATTGATTTAGGTACGACCAACTCTTGTGTTTCTGTAATGGAAGGTAGCGAAGCAGTTGTTATTCCTAACGCAGAAGGAAAAAGAACAACGCCATCTATCATCGCTTTTGTAGAAGGTGGAGAAATTAAAGTGGGTGATCCTGCAAAAAGACAAGCAGTAACTAATCCAACTAAGACTATTGCTTCTATCAAACGTTTTATGGGACATTCTTTTGCTGAAATTACAGAAGAAGCAAAAAGAGTTCCTTACAGTGTAGTAAAAGGTGACAACAATACGCCACGTGTGGATATTGACGGTCGTTTATACACTGCTCAGGAATTGTCAGCTATGACACTTCAAAAAATGAAAAAAACTGCTGAAGACTATTTAGGTCAAACAGTAACTGAGGCAGTTATCACTGTTCCTGCTTACTTTAACGATGCACAACGTCAGGCTACTAAAGAGGCTGGTGAAATCGCTGGTTTAAAAGTAATGCGTATCATCAATGAGCCAACTGCTGCTGCACTTGCTTACGGATTAGATAAAAAAGGAACTGATCAAAAAATTGCTGTTTACGATTTAGGTGGAGGTACTTTTGATATCTCTGTTCTTGAATTAGGTGACGGAGTTTTCGAAGTATTATCTACTGATGGAGATACTCACTTAGGAGGAGACGATTTTGACCACGAAATTATTGACTGGTTAGCTAATGAATTCTTAGCTGAAGAAGGAGTTGACTTGCGTTTAGACCCAATGTCTTTACAACGTATTAAAGAAGCTGCTGAGAAAGCTAAAATTGAATTATCTGCTTCTGCTGAAACTGAAATCAACTTACCATACGTAACTGCTACGGCTTCAGGACCAAAACACTTAGTTAAAAAATTATCTCGTTCTAAATTTGAGCAATTAACTGATTCATTAGTTAAACGTTCTATGGCACCAGTTGCTAAAGCGTTGAAAAATGCTGGTTTATCAGTTTCTGATATCGACGAAGTGATCTTGGTAGGAGGTTCTACTCGTATCCCAAGAATCGTTGAAGAAGTTGAGAAATTCTTTGGTAAAAAAGCTTCTAAAGGAGTTAATCCTGATGAGGTTGTAGCTATTGGAGCTGCTATCCAAGGTGGTGTACTTTCTGGAGATGTAAAAGACGTATTGTTACTTGACGTTACTCCATTATCTTTAGGTATCGAAACTATGGGTGGTGTAATGACTGTTCTTATCGAAGCTAACACTACTATCCCAACTAAAAAATCTCAGGTATTCTCTACTGCTGCTGATTCTCAACCATCTGTTGAAATCCACGTATTGCAAGGAGCCAGAGCAATGGCTGCAGATAACAAAACTATTGGTCGTTTCCACTTAGACGGTATTCCACCAGCACCAAGAGGAGTTCCTCAAATCGAAGTTTCTTTCGATATTGATGCTAATGGTATTATCAAAGTTTCTGCTACTGATAAAGGAACTGGAAAATCTCACGATATCCGTATCGAAGCTTCTTCTGGTTTAACAGCTGAAGAAATCGAACAAATGAAAAAAGATGCTGAAGCAAATGCTGATGCTGACAGACAAGCTAAAGAAAGAGCTGAAAAATTAAACGAAGCTGATAGTACTATCTTCCAAACTGAATCTCAATTGAAAGAGTTAGGAGATAAAATCTCTGCTGAGCACAAAACAGCTATTGAATATGCTTTAACTGAATTAAGAATGGCTCACCAATCTCAGGATATTGCTGCTATTCAAAAAGGTTTAGATAATGTAAACGCTGCTTGGAAAACTGCTACTGAAGCTATGTATGCTCAAGGTGAGCAAGGTCAGGCTGCTGCTGAGCCACAAGCTGAAGGTGATAACGTTCAAGACGTAGATTACGAAGAAGTAAAATAAGTATTAAGTAATTAGTATTAAGTATTAAGAAAACCGCTCCTGAAAAGGAGCGGTTTTTTTGTTTTATATCAATAAATTAAACCCGACAGGTTTTTAAAGTGTTCGGAAGACCTTAAAAATTTATTGTTTAAACAATCTATTAATCTCAAAGTATGTCATTCCGACGAAGGAGGAATGACAATATTCTGTAAAAATCAGCTGAATATTGTCTTGCTTGACTCTTCCGGACACTTGTGTTTTAGAAACCTGTCGGGTTTGTTTTTAATTGAAATTATTTTCAAAACATGATTTTTCTCATGAAAATTTATGGAGTTTCCAATTACTTTTGTCAGAGTTAATCTGTGTTTTTAAATTGTTAAGTTGTACTTTTTTGCCAAAAGTTTTTTGTAATATTACTGTTAAATGATTTTTGCATGAGAAAAATAAAATATAAAAAGGCTAGAAAAGTCCATCCTAATCAATTAGTTTATACCGGAAAACACAAAAATCTGGAGTCAAAAATGCAGTTGTTTGTATATGACGACTTGGAGTTTACTGAATACCAGGATTTAGCAATTTCAGATTTTAAAGAATGTATTGATACTGTAAAAACAAACTGGCTTAATTTACATGGTTTAAGTGATATTGAAACGGTAGAAGGAATTGGGGCTTTTTTTGATATTGATAATTTTCTGCTTTCGGATATTTTAAATACAGCGAGAAGAACGAAAATGGAAGAGTCCAGCAGTAGTTTGTTTTTTAATATAAAATCAATTTTGCCAACGGAAGACTCGGATAATATTAGTGTTGAGCAAATCAGTTTTCTAATTAAAGATGAAATTTTAATATCATTTCAGGAAAAAAGCAGTGATTTTTTTACGCATATCAGGGAAAGAATACGGACTCATTCGGGAGTGGTGCGAACTAAAAAGGCAGATTATTTACTGTCGCTTCTTTTAGATGCTGTGATGGAAAATTTTTACATTACCATTGAAAATGAGGAAGAAAATGTAGAAGAGTTAATTAATTTATCAAAAACAAGTACCGATCCGGATATTTTAGTGCGAATAGAGAAGCACCGTGATAATTTTAGTTTTTTAAAACGCTCCATTATTCCACTCAGGGATTCGTTATATGGTATTAAAACATTGAAAGACGATGTGGTTTGTAATGTAATTCAAATGGATTCCTATGTCTATTTTTCCCGGTTACATCAAAAAAGTTTAGAACTTTTAGAACAAATTGAATCTGATTTAGGAATGTTGGAAGGTGCTTCTAATTTCTTTTTTTCCTCTCAATCTCATAAGATGAATGAGATTATGAAAACGCTAACAATAGTGTCGTCAATATTTATTCCGTTGACGTTTATTGTTGGTGTTTACGGGATGAATTTTGAATACATGCCTGAATTAAAATATGAAAATGGTTATTATGCTGTCATTGCTGTAATGGTTTTGATAGGAATTCTGATGGTTTTTTATTTTAGAAGAAGAAGATGGTTTTAAGGATAAATAGCATTTCTAGTGTCGGCAGTATTTTAGAAAAAAATGAAATAATAAAATCAAAATATAATGAATAAAGCCATTTATATCGCAACTTCAGAGAGTAATAGTGGAAAATCGATTATTACGCTTGGATTAATGAGTATGTTAATTGGTAAAACAGCTAAAGTAGGCTATTTCAGGCCTATTATTGAGGATTTTGAAGACGGAAAATTAGACAATCACATCGAAACAGTGATTTCTCATTTTGGGTTGGATATCCGCTTTGAAGATGCTTTTGCTATTACAAAAAGTCAGTTAATCAAGAAAAAGAACAAGGGAAAAATAGGTGATGTTTTGGATTTGATTATCGAAAAATTCAAGCATTTAGAAGAGCGTTTTGATTTTGTTTTGGTCGAAGGAACCAGTTTTAGCGGTGAGGGAACGGCTATCGAGCTGGATATGAATGTGCTTATCGCTAAAAATTTAGGGATTCCAACGATAATTGTTGGTTCGGGTGTTGGGAAAACCCTAGAAGAGTTTTTAGACGGTGAATACCTTGCCTATGATTCTTTCAAGAATAAAGAAGTGGAGGTAATCGCTTTTATCGCTAATAAAATCCAACCTGAGAATTTAAAATTAGCTGAGGATGGTTTACGAAGTGTTTTACCAAAAGAAGTTTTGGTGAGTGCTATTCCGGTGATTTCGAGTTTAAACAATCCTACTGTTAAGGAAATAGTGGAGGAATTAGACGCTAAGATTCTTTTTGGAAAGGAGTTTATTAATAACGAAGTAGGAAGTTATAGTGTGGGTGCCATGCAGCTGCGAAATTATTTATTACACCTTAAAGAAAATGCCTTGGTGATTACTCCAGGAGACAGAGCTGATATTATTTTAGGCGCTTTGCAGGCCAATGAGTCAGTTAATTACCCAACGGTTTCCGGAATTATTTTGACGGGAAATATACTTCCGGAAGACAGTATTTTGAAGCTAATTGAGGGATTGAACAGTGTTGTACCTATTATTTCGGTGGATGGTGGTACCTATCGAATAACCAATAAAATAGGTTCTATTCAATCTAAAATTTATGCGGAGAATAAACACAAAATTGAAACGTCGATAAGCACATTTGAAAAATATGTAAATTTAGATGAGCTTGCGGATAAATTAAGTGCATTCCATGCAGAAGGAATGACACCAAAAATGTTTCAGTATAATTTGGTAAAAAGAGCCAAACAACACCGAAAACACATTGTGTTACCGGAAGGAAATGACGACAGAATTATCATTGCGGCTTCTCGATTATTAGCCATGGATGTAGTTGATATTTCGATTATTGGGAACAAAAAACAGATTGAAAATAAAGTAGCCGAATTAGGAATAGCATTTGATTTTTCGAAAGTGACCATTGTTAATCCAATTGCTTCACCTAATTATGATGATTATGTAAATACCTATTATGAACTTCGTAAAAATAAGAACGTATCGATGGCTATGGCCAAAGATTTAATGGAAGATGTGTCTTATTTTGGAACGATGATGGTATATAAAGGTCACGCGGATGGTATGGTTTCCGGAGCAGCTCATACCACGCAACATACTATTTTGCCGGCTTTACAATTCATTAAAACCAAGCCGAATTCGAGTGTGGTTTCATCAATATTCTTTATGTGTTTGGAAGACAGAGTATCGATTTTTGGAGATTGTGCTATTAATCCGAATCCTACTGCGGAACAATTGGCTGAAATTGCTATTTCTTCCGCTGATTCGAGTTTGGCTTTCGGAATAGAGCCTAAAGTAGCTATGTTGTCTTATTCGTCTGGTTCATCAGGAAAAGGAGACGAAGTTGAGAAAGTGCGAACAGCAACTGAAATTGTAAAGAAAAGACGTCCCGACTTAAAAATAGAAGGTCCAATCCAGTATGATGCGGCTGTGGATATGGAAGTAGGACAAAGTAAAATGCCTAATTCGGAAGTGGCAGGGCAGGCGAGTGTACTTATTTTTCCGGATTTGAATACAGGAAACAATACGTATAAAGCGGTGCAGAGAGAAACTGGGGCATTGGCAATTGGTCCGATGTTGCAGGGATTAAATAAACCGGTAAACGATTTAAGTCGTGGTTGTACTGTAGATGACATTATTAACACAGTTGTGATTACAGCAATTCAGGCACAGGGATTGTAGATTGGTTATTAGAAGAAGTAATAGAAAAATATTCACAAAGTAAATCCCGTTTAGTCTCCCTCTCCTTTGGAGAGGGTTGGGGAGAGGAAAAAAGAAAATGAAAATAGTAATTATAAATTCAGGAAGTTCGTCTATAAAATACCAATTAATTGATATGCCGTCAAAAGAAGTAATTTGCAGCGGAATGATTGATCGAATAGGTCTGGAAACTTCAAATTTTAGTTATAAAACCAATAAAGATTCATTGGAGGAAATTTTGCCAATTCCCAATCATAAAATTGGATTGGAAAAGATTTCTCAATTATTACTGGATGAAACTGTTGGTGTAATTAAAAGTACTCAGGAAATTGAGGCAGTGGGACATAGAGTTGTTCATGGAGGAGCCAGTTTTTCGGATACGGTACTGATTAACGAAGAAGTAAAAGAAAAAATCAAACAACTTTTTGAACTCGCTCCCCTGCATAATCCGGCAAATTTAGAAGGAATCATTGTTGCTGAAGAAGTATTTCCTTCGGCTAAACAGGTGGCTGTTTTTGATACGGCTTTCCATCAAACGATGCCCGAAGTAGCTTATCGTTATGCAATACCAAATTACCTATTGACCGAAAACAAAATCAGGGCCTATGGTTTTCACGGTACTTCTCATAAATATGTATCGGAAAAAGCGATGGGGTTTTTAGAAAAAAGCAGTAAAATAATCACAGTTCATTTAGGAAATGGTTGTAGTATTACTGCGGTGAAAGATGGAAAAAGTATTGATCATAGTATGGGATTTGGTCCTATGAACGGATTGATAATGGGAACCCGAAGCGGAGATATCGATCAGTCGGTGATTTTTTATATGGTGAATACTTTGGGTTATCAATTAAGTGAAGTCAACACCGTTTTGCAAAAACAAAGTGGCATGCTGGGGCTTACAGGTCATAGCGATTTAAGGGATATTCAGGCGAATGCAGAAAAAGGCGATTTGAATTGCCAGTTGGCTCTGGATATGAATGTGTATCGCATTAAAAAATATATTGGTTCTTATGCTGCGGTTTTAAACGGAATTGATGCCGTTGTGTTTACAGCAGGAATTGGGGAGAACTCGGCTTATATCAGGAAATCGGTTTGTGAGAATATGGGATTTTTAGGAATCGAATTAGACGAAGCTAAAAACGCAATCCGTTCTTCGGAAATTCGGGAAATAAATACAGCGAATTCTCAAACTAAAATTTTGGTAGTACCAACTAACGAAGAATTAGAAATAGCCAATCAGGTCTATGATTTGATTTTAAATTAAAAAAAGAAAACCTTCTCGTAAGAGAAGGTTTTTAGTTTTATTCTTTATCGTTTTGTTTACCATCGTCCAAAAGGATTGAAATTGCTTTTAGGCTTTCTGTGCGGTCTGCTATAAGTTTAATGATACTTGTAAACGGTATAAATAGTATCATTCCTGCAGCTCCCCATAAAATCCCTCCTAAAGTAATCATGATAATGATAATAAGAGTATTGATTTTTAAACGATTTCCTACTACATAAGGAAATATAATGTAAGCTTCCAAAATTTGTACAATCGAGAAAACGGCTATCACTCCAATTGGATACCAAATAGAATTAAAAGTAATCCACGAAATTGCAATAGGCAAAAGTGATGATACCATGATTCCGATGTAGGGGATAAACGTTAGAATTGCGGCAACAAAACCAAACATAAAAGGATGAGGAATTCCAATAATTAAAAGTCCGATACTATTGAGTATTCCAACAATAAGATAAACCAAGAACATCCCTTTTATAAAATTATGGTAAGCATGTATGGTTTCTAAAAGAATTTCAAGAATTTTTTCTTTTTGGTTTATTGGAAAAAAATGGAGTAAAGCGTCCTTAAACATACTGCGATGAAAAAGTATAAGTGCCGAAAAAACAGGGATAATAATAATATAAAACAGGGTTTGCGAAAGAGAGTAAAACGTAGTTTTTAGTATAGACAGCGCTTGGTTTTCAGAATGACTGATTAGGTTTTTAAGAAAAATAGCCTGTTCATTATTGGTAATGTTGAAATACTGAAAAATAAAAAGACTCATTTGATTGATAGCTTCTATTATTTTTTCCTTAAAAGTATCCCATTCTAAAGCAAATTCTTTGATTTGAAAAACAAGTAAGGATAAGATACTTACTATTATCAAAAAAACAATTGTTAAAGAAACGGCTATGGCTATAATTTGATTGATTCCTTTTTTCTCTAACCATCGGCAAACAGGATAAAGTATAAAACTAATGAGAAGAGCAAATGAAAGCGGAATAAAAATTAGTCTTCCAAAATACAATACCACTGCTAATAAAACAAAATAGAGAAGGAATTCTACAGCTGAGATTTTTCTATTGGCATCAACAACTGTTGGGATTTTAGGAATAAGGCTCATCTTATAAAAATTAGAAAGTTAATTTTTATACATAGTTAAGTCTTTTTTCGTAAAATTAATTTTATTTAGGTGTTTTTTTTAAATTCAGACAAAAACTCTAAATAAATTTGGATTTTAATTCAGGGGAAGGAATCATGCAATGCTCTTTTTTTCCGTACCAACGGTAGCGGTTTTTGGCAATATAATCATAAAAGGCATCGTTGATTTTTTGAGGTAAAATTTTGAAAACAGTAAGTAAGCTATAAAAAGAACCTAATTCGGAAGCGATTTGTAAAGCAGCTTGAGATTTGTAATAATAAGCAATTCCGGGTTCGTACAGAATAATACTATCCGTTATTTTTGGGTTTACACCAATATAATGACAAATTTCTTTACCCAAATCAGATTGTAAAGCCACAAACCGAAAAACATCTTTTTTATCACGTTCAATTATAAACTGCACCGCCGAATCACAAAGATTGCAAACGCCATCAAAGAGAATGATTTTTTTGTTTTTGGGTAGGTTTTGCATTTAGTTAAGTTATTGCTTCGTTCCGATAGCTATCGGAACGAAGCAATCGCATTTTTCGGTTTTACATACTGTCATTTACTGATCTTAGTGTGATTGCTTCGTTCCTCGCAATGACACCGAACACTGATTACTACAAATTATTTCTTAACCGCTTCCACTAAATCCAATTCATCCAAACTTACCTTAGAAGTAAACAAACCATAGTTCACAGTAGCTTTGTTTTTCTCAATAGCATCAATACTTCCTACGGCTTTTCCGTCCAGCATTCGCACTCGGTCACCTACTTTTAGAATAGGTTTTGGTTTTTCTATGACAGGTTTTAGTTTTTTCTCTTTCTTTTCCTTTCTGATTTCTTCAACCTGAACCTGTACTTCTTCAATGATTTCTTTTTTCTTGGCTACAATAGCTTTAGCTTCTTTTGGAGTTGCTTTTTTACGTTTCGAATTTTCGATTTCTACAATTTTCAAAAATTCGCCAATAAGCTCTTTTTTATTTTTGTTGTTGAAGTATTTCTCCGCAATATCTTCTATTTTCTGACCAATATAAATCGTTTTCTGATTACTGTCATACAATTCCTGATAGCTTTCCAGTTTTTGTTTGATTTTGGAATTAATCGATTCCATTTTTTTGCTCTCTTCACGAGCTCGGGTTTCTTCTTCTTTTAAATTCAAAGAAGTTTTCTCCAGTTTAGAACGTTCTTTTTGAAGGTTGGCAATAGTTTTGTCAAAACGCACTTTCCCCACTTCAATTTTCTTTTTGGCGCGATTGATTAAGCCAAACGGAATTCCGTTTTTTTGTGCTACTTCAAAAGTAAACGAACTACCGGCTTGACCTAAAACCAATTTGTACATGGGTTCTAATGATTTTTCGTCAAATAACATATTGGCATTGGTGGCAAAAGGCAATTCGTTAGCCAGAATTTTCAAATTTGAATAGTGGGTTGTAATAATCCCAAAAGCTTCCCGATGGTAGAATTCTTCCAGGAAAATCTCTGCTAAAGCACCACCCAATTCAGGGTCAGAACCAGTACCGAATTCGTCAATTAAAAACATGGTTTTGCTGTTGCACTTCTTTAGAAAGTAGTTCATGTTTTTTAATCGGTAACTATAGGTGCTTAGGTGATTTTCAATAGATTGATTGTCTCCGATATCGGTTAATATCCTGTCAAATAAAAAAGTTTCTGAACGTTCGTGAACCGGAATCAACATTCCGGATTGCAGCATCAATTGCAGTAAACCAACGGTTTTTAACGAAATGGTTTTTCCTCCGGCATTAGGTCCTGAAATGACAATAATTCGGTTTTGTTGTTGCAATTCGATGGTTTGGGGATAAGTGATTTCCTTTTTTTGTTTATTAGTCAAATACAAAATAGGATGGTAGGCTTCTCTAAAATACAAACGACGTTCTTCAGTAATATTAGGTAAGATTCCGTTAATTCTGTCGGCGTATTTGGCTTTGGCAGCAATAACATCCACATCACTTAAAAAGTCCTGATATTCTTTCAGCAAAGATAAAAACGGACGAATAGCATTCGATAATTGCTTTAAAATACGAGTGATTTCTTCTTTTTCTTCATATTCTAAATTGCTTAATTCCCGTGAATATTTCAGTGTCATTTCGGGTTCGATATACGCAATGCTTCCGGTTTTCGAACTTCCTAAAATGGTTCCTCTTACTTTTCGTCTGTACATTGACAAAACGGCAAGAACACGACGATTTTGCACAAAACTTTCTTTGATATCGTCCAAATAACCTAATCCGTTGTATTGGGTTAAAGCAATTCCAAAACTCTGATTGACCTTACCGCGAACCAGATTCATATTTCTACGAATATCCGATAAAGTAGGTGAGGCATTGTCTTTTATTTCGCCATACTTATCAACTACAGCATCAATAAGTGTTATAATTTCTTTCGTGAGCTCTACTCTGGAAGCTCTGGCGTTGATATTAGGATAATAATCATCAAATTTTCTCAGGAAATTCAACAGAAAGTTTACCGTTGAAGACAGCGTAGCAATTTTTCTAAAACTGCCTACCTCCAGAAAACTGTCTTCAATAGCCAGAAATTTTATTTCGTTAGTTATTGCATCAAAACCGTGATTGGGAATCGCATTATTATTTTGAAAAGAAGAAACATACTCAGAGGTTTGCATCAAAGCCTGCATCAAACTTTCCTTGTCTCTAAACGGACTTATTTTCAATGCTTTTTCTTTTCCGATTTCGGTATTGCATATCTCTGAAATAGTTTCGAGAATCGTTGGAAATTGAAGATCTTGTAATGTTTTTTCGGTGATGGATATCATTCTGTGTGCGTGCTTCTTTTTATGCAAAAATAGACAATAGTAAAGATTCTTTCACGAAGATTTTTAAAGTTTTCACAGAGATTCGTAAAGATTTGACAATAGTAAAGGAAACTTAGTGTCTCTTTGTTTTTTCTCTGTGTATCTTTGTGGAATAAATTTATAGTCAAATATGCAAATCAATCTTAATCCGGAATGGCAGGCTGTTTTAGCTGACGAATTACAAAAAACATACTTTAATGATTTGATAACTACTGTAGAAAACGAATATCAAACCCATATTTGTTATCCACCAAAAGATTTGATTTTTTCAGCTTTTAATTATTGTGATTTTTCGAAATTAAAATTGGTAATCATCGGTCAGGATCCTTATCATGGGGAAGGAGAGGCTAATGGTTTGTGTTTTTCGGTTAATGACGGAGTCAAAATCCCACCTTCATTGCGGAATATTTATCGTGAAATTAACGATGATTTGGATAATTTGCTGATGCCGGCTTCGGGGAATTTAGAACATTGGGCAAAACAAGGTGTTTTGATGCTAAATGCTTCACTAACTGTTAGAAAAGACCAACCTAATAGTCACAAACATTTAAAATGGAATCTTTTTACTGATGCAGTCATTCAAAAAATATCTGATGAAAAAGAAAATCTGGTGTTTTTACTCTGGGGGTCTTTTGCACAAAAAAAAGGAAGCAAAATTGACCGAAATAAACATTTGGTTCTCGAATCCGGACATCCTTCACCAATGAGTGCTAATCAGGGAAAATGGTTTGGAAACAAGCATTTTAGTAAAGCAAATACTTATTTAAAATCAAAGAATTTAGAAGAAATAGATTGGGTTTTATGAAGAGGAATAATGTATTAAAACCGCAAATTCGCAAATTTAATTCAAATATTAATTTGCGAATTTGCGGTAATTTAAAATTGTTATTTCTTTATAATTTCTTCCAAAGTAGCTTTGCCTTCTTCGTTTTTTACTTTTAGAATAATTTCCTGACCTTTTAGCGTTTTGCCTTCAATGATGTAGATTTTTGTTTTTTTACCAAATTCCGTGTCGCTTTTGTCAAAATTAACATCGCCAAATTCAAGTGTGTTTCTTATATCTGCAATAGTAACCCAGGATTCACCTAAAACTTTATTTGCATTTTCTGAATAATGGAAAGGTTTGTTGCGAAGATCGTTGAGTACTCTGGCGTTTGGAAAATAATTGCAACGGGTGTCTTTTCCGCTAAAAACAAGGGCTACAAAAAAGCAGCCTATTACTAAACCTACCAAATAATAGGCAAAACGTTGTACAAATTTCATGAAATATTTTTTTGCAAAGGTAGTTGAAAGTTTACTTAAAACACAATTAAATTGATGTCGTTATTAGGTAAGTCAAACCAGTCACCAATGGCTCTGTTGGTCAGAATTCCATGGTAAGTATAAATACCGTTTTTCAAGCCTTTATCACAGCGAATAGCACTTTCGATACCACCGTCTTCGGCAATTTTTAATAAATAAGGAGTGATAATGTTACTAATAGAAAGCGAGGCTGTCTTAGAATAACGAGAAGGAATATTGGGAACGCAATAATGAAGAATATTGCTTTTTATAAACGTAGGTTTTTCGTGGGTAGTGACTTCAGAAGTTTCAAAACAACCTCCGGTATCAATACTGACATCGACAATTACAGCTCCTTTTTTCATGTGTTCGACCATGGTTTCAGTCACTACTACCGGACAGCGTTCTAGGCCACGCATGGCACCAATGGCAACATCACAACGTCTTAGCGCCTTCATTAAAGCTTTTGGCTGGATAGTTGAAGTAAAAATGCGTTGGTTTAAACTGTTTTGAAGTCGTCTTAATTTAGTAATCGAATTGTCGAAAACTTTGATATTAGCACCCAGACCAATAGCGGTTCTTGCTGCAAATTCTCCTGCGGTTCCGGCACCCAGAATAACCACTTCGGTAGGAGGGACTCCGGTAATATTCCCAAAAAGAAGTCCTTTTCCATAGGAATTGGCAATCATCAATTCGGCTGCAATTAATATCGAAGCAGTACCTGCGATTTCGCTTAAAGATTTAACAATAGGATAGGTATCATCAACATCTTTGATGTATTCAAAAGCAAGAGCTGTGATTTTTTTCTTAGCCAAAGCTTCGAAATATTCTTTTTTCTTGGTTTTTAGTTGAATTGCCGAAATAAGTATTGCCTGATTGTTCATCATTTTGATTTCGGAAACGGTAGGCGGTTCTACCTTTAAAATCATTGGACAACCAAAGACTTTCTGAGTATCTTTAGTTACTTCAGCACCTACTTCAGAATATTCTTTATCGGAATAGCTGGCACTTTCTCCGGCACCTGATTCAATCATTACCCGATGCCCGTGACAAATTAACGAACTTACAGCATCCGGAGTCAGACAAATGCGACGTTCCTGATAGCTAGTTTCTTTGGGAATACCAATAAATAGTTTGCCTTTTTTTCTAGCTACTTCCAGCTTCTCTTCCTGAGGTAATAACTGTTGTTTGGTAAATGGAGTTATTGATATTGACATCGTTTTTGCTACAATTAAAAAGTAAAATTACACAAAAAGATTAAAAAAATAAGCTTTCAATTCTGATAAAAACACAAATGAATTTATTTATTAACATAAAGTTTGTTTTTTGAGGTTTTTATAGAAATATTTTGGCAGTCTTTTCGGAATTTCTTTTTAATAAATATTATTTAAAATACTGAATATCAGTAATTAAAAAACTTGTTTAATTTAGTTTCAAAAGGCGTTTTCCGTCCGAAAGTACTTCGATAGTAATGGTCGAATGTGTTTCAGGAATCAAACTGGCAATATTTTCGGCCCATTCGATAAAACACCAATTCCCGGAATACAAATAATCATCAACTCCCATATCGAGTGCTTCTGTTTCGTTTTTTAATCTGTAAAAATCAAAATGATAAATCAACTGATTGTTAGCTGCTTCGTATTCGTTAACTAAAGAAAAGGTTGGACTGGAAGTGGCATCGGTAACTCCCAGTGTTTTACACAATTGTTTGATAAAAGTGGTTTTTCCCGCGCCCATTTCGCCATTAAAAAGCAAAATTTTATTCGGCTGAGCCGCTACAATCAATTCGGCTACATTGCCTATTTCGTCTAATGAAAAAGTGATTTCCATTCTTTAAAAGTTTATAGTTTGTTGTTTATGGTTTTTTGTCAACAATAAACAACAAACCATAAACATATTATTTCGGATTAAATACCAGACAGGGAATAATCATTTCTTCGAGAGAAATGCCGCCATGCTGATAGGTATTTTTATAATAACTTACATAATGATTGTAATTGTTGACATAAGCCAGAAACAAATCATTTTTTGCAAAAATATAAGAACTGCTCATATTTATGGCCGGTAAACCAATTTTTTTTGGGTCTTTTACCGCATAAACATCTTTGCTTTCATAAGTCAGACTGCGTCCTGTTTTGTAACGCAAATTCAGACTGGTGTTTTTATCACCCACAACTTTTGATGGGTTTTTAACGTTGATGGTTCCGTGATCGGTGGTGAGGATTAGTTTGAAACCCAGTTTTTGCGCCTGCTGAATAATTTCCAGTAAAGGGGAATTTTTGAACCAACTCAGTGTTAATGAACGATAAGCTTTATCATCGGCAGCGAGTTCTTTGACTACATCCATCTCCGTTTTGGCATGCGAAAGCATATCGACAAAGTTATAAACGATAGCAACCAAATCATTATCTTTTAATGTTTTAAAACTATCCAAAAGCTTTTTTCCTGAAGCCATATTGGTAATTTTAAAATAATCCGATTTGATGTTCAAACTCAAACGCTTTAACTGAGCTGCTAAAAATTCGGCTTCAAACAGGTTTTTTCCGCCTTCATCGGGATCGTTTTTCCATAAATCCGGATGTTTTTTTTCCATATCGGCAGGTAATAAACCGGAGAAAATAGCATTTCGGGCATATTGGGTTGCGGTAGGCAAAATAGAGTAGTAGGGCACTTCTTTTTCCAGTTTGTAGTAATCAGCAACCACGCTTTCAAAGGCTTTCCATTGATCGTAACGCAAATTGTCGATTACAATAAATAAAACCGGTCTTTCTTTTTTCTTCAATTCCGGAACCACTAATTCCTTGAATAAAGTATGCGATTGAATTGGTGCTTCGGCTTTAGGTAAAAACCAGTCTTCGTAATTGCGTTCGATGTATTTTCCAAACTGCGAATTAGCTTCCACTTTTTGTGATTCCAGGATTTCAATCATGCTCTGGTCGTTGATGTCTTCCAATTGTAATTCCCAAAACAATAATTTTTTGTACAATTCAATCCAGTCTTCGTAGCTGTTGACCATGCCCATTTCCATGGCGATTTTGCGAAATTCCTTTTGGTAATCCAAAGTAGTTTTTTGGGAAATCAGTTTCGAATTGTCGAGATTTTTCTTCAAACTCAGCAAAATCTGATTGGGATTCACGGGTTTAATCAGATAATCGGCTATTTTTGAGCCAATAGCTTCCTCCATGATGTATTCTTCCTCGCTTTTGGTAATCATAATCATCGGGATAGCGCTTTTTTTCTCTTTCATTTCCGAAAGGGTTTCCAGTCCACTCATTCCGGGCATGTTTTCGTCCAGGAAAACAATATCAAAGTTCTCGTTTTCAAATATTTCAATAGCATCAAGACCATTATTACAGGTCGTGACTTCGTAATTTTTTTTCTCTAAAAAAAGGATATGTGGTTTTAGATAATCAATCTCATCGTCAACCCAAAGTATTTTTATTTTATCCATATTGTGTAAAAATATTTTATCGTTCTTAAATTGTCATTCCGAAGAATGAGGAATCTCACGAAGCATTGCTAAAGTTGCGTAAGCGTTCCAAAACTCGAACAATCCTGAACGTATTTATTTAAAATTAGTTATTGAAGTCAAACGCAAATAACACCACTTCATTGTGCAAATTACAGATTTTATATGCTCCATGTTCCTAATATTATGATAAAATTTCTTTCTTAAGATTGAAAGACGAAAGAAAAAAGAAGCAAGAAAATAGAAAAGAGACTAACAACTATTACTTTAAAGTTGTTGATAACTTAGGATTTTCGTTGTGATGAATTATCTTATATTTGGTTTTTGTGTTTTACAAAAATTTAGACAAGATGGCAAAAGTATATTTAGATGCATTATTACCAAGAGAAGATTTTGATATAGATGAATCTCAAAATTCAGCTAAGAAAAAAGAATCTTTTTCTATTTCAGATTTAAGAGAAGATGATTTTTTTTTATTCAACATTACGTAAACCCGATTTTCAAAGGGAAACAAACGAATGGACTCCAGAAAAAGTTTGTGAATTAATTAAAAGTTTTATAAATGGTGAATTAATACCAGCAGTTATTTTATGGAGAAGTAAAGGGGGATATAACTTTGTAATTGATGGTTCTCATAGAGTGAGTTCATTAATTGCTTGGATAAATAATGATTATGGGGATGGACCAATTTCAAAATTAGCATTTGATGGTTTAATTCCAGAAGAACAAATTGAAATAGCAAATAAGACTAGAAAATTAATTGAAAAAGAAATTGGTAATTATTCAGATTTTCAATTGGCTATAAAATATCCAGAAAAAGTACGAAATGATATTGTAGTAAATGCTAAAAATTTAGGAGCAATTGCAGTACAATTACAATGGGTTGAAGGAGATGCAGATGTTGCTGAGGCATCTTTTTTTAAAATCAATCAGCAAGCTGCCAAAATTGATCCGACTGAATTAAAGTTAATTCAATCAAGAAAAAAAGCAAATGGTATTGCTTCAAGAGCAATTATAAAAGGAGGAAAAGGACATCAATATTGGTCGAAATTTAATCAAGAAAATATCACTAATATTGTAAAATTATCAGACGAAATAAATAAAGTTTTCTTTTTACCTAAACTTAGAAACCCAGTAAAAACCCTTGATTTACCTATAGGAGGTAAAGGTTATTCCTCTCAAAGTCCTTTATTGATTTTTGAATATGTGAATTTGGTTAATAAAAATAATGCAAACATTACAAAGGATGATTTAGATGGAAGTTATACATTTGAAGCATTAAAAAGAAGCAGAAAAATTGCTTATTTAATAAATGCAAATCATATTTCATCACTTGGACTTCACCCAGCTGTTTATTTCTATTCAAAAACGGGTCGACACAAAACAGCTTCTTTTTTCGCTATTACAGATTTTGTGATGGAATTAGAAACTAAAAGTAAATTAAAAGATTTTATTAAAATTAGAGAGAAATTTGAAGATATTTTAATTGATTATGATTTTGCGGTTCAACAAATTTTAAGACATTATAGAGGTTCAACAAATGCATTGCCACATATTAAAAATTTCTATTTAAGTTTAATGGATGAGCTTTTGAGAAATAAAAACGATAAAGAATTATCGGTAAAAAATGTATTAGGAAAAGAAGAATTCAAATTTGTAAAAATTAGTGAATCAGATGATATTTTAATTACGTCAAGTAACTTCTCAGATGAAACTAAATCTTCAGTATTTATAACGGAAGCTTTAAATAATGCTTTGAGATGTAAAATATGTAATGCAAGAATTCATACTAACTCTATTTCGTTTGATCATAAACAAAGAAAAGAAGATGGAGGAATAGGAGAAGCTGATAATGCTCAATTGACACATCCATATTGTAATTCGGCAATAAAAAACTGATTACTCTATATGAATTTATTATAATATTTTAACAAAATTCATGATCATAAAATGAACCCCAAAATCACCACACTTTTAGAAAAAAAATTAATTGGTTGTAAGCAAAACATGAATTATGCGGCTTATAATCCGGTTCCGTTGTGGCAAAGTTTTATGCCTGTAAAACGGGAAATTACAAATGCGGTGAGTACTGATTTGTTTTCGTTACAGCAATTTTCGGCGGGTTTTTGGGAGCAATTTAATCCCAATACTAACTTTGAAAAATGGGCAGCGGTTGAAGTAAGTGATTTTGATACTATTCCCGCAAATATGGATTCCTTAGTAATTCCGGCTGGCAGCTATGCGGTTTTTGATTACAAAGGAGATGGCAGTGATGCGGCGACTTTTTTTGAAGCTATTTTTACTGACTGGATTCCTAATTCAGATTATGTGGTGGATGACCGACCTCATTTTGAAATTTTAGGAGAAAAATACAAAAAAGGAGATCCTAACTCAGAGGAGGAAATCTGGATCCCTGTTCGATTAAAATAATCATCTCGGTTTTTATGGAACAAGGATAAACTGATTTAAGCAAATATCAACGGATTTTGTAGTGTTATTTTATGGATGATGGCTTTAGCCAAACTTAAAATTTGGTTAAAACCATTTGTTTATAATTACTTGCATCAGGCTAAGGCCCGACTCAATTGATGTTTGAAAAAGAATTAAATAACATGATTTACTTTCTTATGAAACAGATTATGTTTATTTTTATATGATTGACTTTTAGTTAGTTGTATTCTTGTAAACTTAAAAACGTTTCAAAATGAAAAATCAAACGAATCAGCCTTCTCCGGCAGTTATTATGCAAATTGGTTCCGGATTTTGGGCTTCTAAAATTTTACTTGCTGCAGTAAATTTTGAACTATTTACTCATTTGGCTAGAAAAGAAAGTATGTCTGCCAGGGAAATTAAGGACTTACTGAAATTGAATTGTACTGACAGGCATTTATTTGACTTTTTAGATGCTTTATTTTGTTTTGGTTTTTTAAAGCGTGATGGCTTTTTAGAAACAGCACAATATTCTAATAGTCTCGACACTGGAACTTTTTTGGACAAGGAAAAAACCAGTTATATGGGAGGAATGCTCGAAATGATGAACAATCGGCTTTATGGTTTTTGGGGTAATCTGGAAGAAGGTTTAAAAACGGGATTGGTTCAAAATGAAGCTAAAAATGGGGGAGAACCTATATTTGAGAGTTTGTACAAAGATCCGAAGTTGTTAAAAGGTTTTGTGAATGCTATGACGGGAATCCAAATAGGTAACTTCATGGCTTTGGCACAGAAGTTTGATTTTTCAAAATACAAAACTTTTCTGGATGTGGGTGGTTCAGCGGGGATTTTATCTACGATGGTTGCCAAATACAATTCGAATATGAGTTGCACTACTTTTGATTTACCGGCAGTGGAAGCTATGGCTAATGAAACGATTCAAAAATTTGAAGTTTCTGCTCAGGTAAAGGCCGTTAGTGGTGATTTTTTTACTGATTCATTCCCTAAAGCCGATGTAATTACAATGGGAAATATATTGCATGACTGGAATGAAGAAAATAAATTAATGCTGATGCAAAAAGCTTATGATGCTCTTCCCGATGGCGGCGTTTTTATTGCAATTGAATCAGTAATTGATAATGAAAGGAAACAAAATGTTTTTGGGCTAATGATGAGTCTTAATATGTTGATTGAAACAGCTGATGGTTTTGATTATACATTTGATGATTTTAATAAATGGGCTAAACAAATAGGGTTTAAATCTACTTCATCATTAGGTTTGACAGGTCCTACAAGTGCTGTAATTGCTTATAAATAATGATAAAATATCAGAATCAAAAAAGCCATCTCGTTTTTTGGAACAAGATGGCTTTTTTTGAATAATAACTAATTTTAAATAAGATTACTGCCAACCTCCGCCTAAGGCTTTGTATAGCTGAATAATGGCTTTGTATTGCTGAAATTTATTGTCAACCAAACTCAATTCGGCATTCAGAGCATCGTTTTTAGAGGTCAGCACTTCCAGATAATTGGCTAAACCATAAGTCAGTAATTCATCCGAAAAGTTAGCCGCTTTTTTTAACGCATCAACTTGTTTTTCGCGAACAGTGATTTTGTAGGTTTCATTATTGTACTGTGCCAGTGCATCCGAAACTTCTTTTCCTGCCGTTAAAAGCGATTGTTCAAACTGGATATAGGCTTTTTCCTGATTGGCTTTGGCAATTTCGTATTTGGTTTTTAACTGCCTCTGATTGAAAACAGGCTGTGTCAAACCGGTAATAATATTGGCAAAAATAGAATTAGCACTAAACCATTCGTTGAGATGAATAGTTTGTAATCCGCCGGTAGCCGTGATTT
This sequence comes from Flavobacterium palustre, assembly GCF_014639535.1. Classification (GTDB taxonomy): domain Bacteria; phylum Bacteroidota; class Bacteroidia; order Flavobacteriales; family Flavobacteriaceae; genus Flavobacterium; species Flavobacterium palustre. The sequence goes on from NZ_BMGA01000002.1 coordinate 181,067, forward strand.
TAAACGATGGATAAAAACCGCTTTTAGCAACGTTTGTCAGCTCAAAATTGTTGATTAAATTGTATTCGGCAGCAATTACATCAGGACGGTTGCGCAATAAATTTGCGGGAACGCCAAGGGTAATTTGAGGCTGGATTTTTTGCGATTCAAAAGTGCTGCGTTCTATTTTTTTAGAAGCTTCGCCTAAAAGAATATTCAGGGTGTTTTCCAGCAAAATAGCGTTGTTTTTCAAGTCGGCAATAATCAACAGCGTGGCATATTTTTGCGCCTCGGTTTGTTTAACACCTACTTCGGTCACGTTTCCGGATTTTTTAAGTTGTTTGATGGTTTCAACACTTTGCTCCCGGTTAATTAAGGTAGCTTCGGCCACTTTTATTTGCGAATCAATAGCCATCAACTGGTAATAAGTGGTCGCAATCGAAGCAATTAATTGGGTTTTTATAGCTTGATTAGCGGCAGAAGTCTGTAAAAAAGCAGCATTGGTTGCTCTTTTATTGCTTCGTATTTTGCCCCAAATATCGGCTTCCCAGGACAAAGTTCCGGTTAGTTGGTACTGATCGGTACTTCGGTTTTGTACAATCGCACCAAACTGACTGTTTTTTGACAATTCCTGATGTGTCCAGTCGGCTCCGGCAGAAAGAGTGGGGAAGTAGCCCGCTTTTCCTTGTTTCATGGTAGCCTCGGCAGCAGCCAGATTTTGCATGGCGATTCTGATATCCAAGTTGTTGGTCAGTCCTTTTTTGATGTAGCCCTGCAAAAGCGGATCGGTAAAAATTTTGTCCCAGGATACATTAGCAAATGAAATAGTGTCGGTTGACACTACTTCATTGCGATACAAATCGGCTGTTTTAAATTCCGGCCTTTTATAGTCTTTGGCTACAAAGCAGGATTGCAATACGGCCGCAGTTACCGCTAATAGAGCGATTTTATAGATATTATTTTTCATTTTCTTCTTCTAAAGATTCAATATTAGATTCATCAACCGGAATTGGAAGTGGTTTTGTCGAAATTTTTTCCTGTAAATTTTGGAAAACAATAAACAAAATCGGAATTACAAATACTCCCAGAATAGTACCTACAAGCATTCCTCCAATAGCTCCCGTTCCAATGGCTTTGTTTCCTACAGCACCGGCTCCTTTGGCCAACATTAATGGCAATAATCCAAGGATAAAGGCGAAAGAAGTCATCAAAATAGGACGTAAACGCGCTACAGCACCCTGTACAGCCGCCTGCGAAATACTCAAACCTTTTCTTCTGGCATCGGCAGCAAATTCGACGATCAAAATGGCATTTTTGGCGAGTAATCCAATAAGCATAATGAGTGTAATTTGAAGGTAAATAGTATTACTTAATTTGAACAAATAAGCAAAAATAAAGGTTCCCGCTAAACCAACCGGTAATGATAATAATACGGCGAAAGGAAGAATGTAACTTTCGTATTGGGCTGCCAATAAGAAATAAACAAACACCAGACACAATAAGAAAATGTATAAGGTTTGTCCTCCTGCACTAATTTCTTCACGGGTCATTCCTGAGAATTCGTATCCGTAACCTAAAGGTAAATTTTGAGCCGCAACTTCTTCAATTGCTTTAATGGCATCACCTGAGCTGTATCCTTCTTTTGGTGCTCCGGTAATTTTTACCGAAGTAAACAAATTAAAACGCTCAATAGCCTGTGGACCAAATACCTTTTCTAATTTTACATATTCAGAAATAGGTGCCATTTGTCCGCTGCTGTTTCGAACCAAAACTTTGTTTAAAGATTCTGGATCGGTTCTAAACTGAGGTTCGGATTGGTACATCACACGGTATTGTTTTCCGAATTTATTGAAATTGGAAGCGTAAACACCACCGTAATAACCTTGCATTGTTCCTAAAATATCCGTAACGCTAAGTCCTGATTTTTTGATGGCTGCTACATTCAAATCAATTCGGTATTGCGGGAAATTAGGCGAAAATGAAGTAGCGGCATACTGAATTTCGGGACGACTGTTTAAAGCTGCCAAAAATTGACTGTTTACAGTACTTAATTCCTGAATTGTTCCTCCTTTTTGATCCTGTAATTGGAATTCGAAACCATTAGAATAACCAAAACCAACCAAAGTAGGACGTGCAAAAAACAATACTTTGGCGTCTTTAACAACTGCAGCACGCTTGAATAATTCCTGTACAACAGCGGTAATCTCCTGATTTGCATTTTTACGTTCGGCCCATGGTTTTAATTTTACAATTACCATTCCGTAGTTACTTCCTGTTCCACTAATCAGACTTCGACCTGAAATACGCAGTACTTCCTGAATTTCAGGCATGTCTTTTACCTGATTTTCAATTTGGATTAATACTTTTTCTGTTTTTTCCAATGAAGTTCCAGGTGCTAAAGAAACATCCGACAGAATGGCTCCGGTATCTTCACTAGGTACAAACGCTTTTGGTGTAGTAGTAGTCAATAAGATAAAAAGTCCTGCAAAAACGGCAATTCCTAAGAATGCGAGCCATTTTCGTTTTACTAAAAATTCAATCGCTCTTTTGTATTTTGAAGTTGTAGAATCAAATCCGGCATTGAAAGCGGTATAAAAACGATCTAAAAATCCTTTGTTACTTTTTTCTCCGTGATTTTTTAAGAAAATAGCACACAAAGCCGGCGATAATGTCAAGGCGTTAATTGCCGAAAGTACAATAGCAATGGCTAAAGTCAATCCGAATTGTTTGTAGAATACTCCGGCAGAACCACTAATAAAAGAAACCGGAATAAATACCGCCGACATTACCAGGGTAATCGAAATAATAGCACTACTGATATCGCCCATAGCACTATGAGTCGCTTTTTTAGGATCGTGTTCACCGGCTTCCATTTTGGCATGAACGGCTTCGACAACCACAATGGCATCATCGACCACAATACCAACGGCTAACACCAATGCAAAAAGAGTCAGTAAGTTAATCGTAAATCCAAACAAACTCAGGAAAAAGAAGGTTCCGATAATAGCTACCGGAACAGAAATAGCCGGAATTAATGTAGATCTCCAATCTTGTAAGAAGATGAAAACAACAAGGAATACTAATATAAAGGCTTCTATTAAAGTGTGAATTACTTTAGATATTGATTCTTCGAGAAAATCATTAGCATTAATTAAGGTAGTGTATTTAACTCCTTTCGGGAAATTTACTACCGACTGATCCATTACTTTCAATGAGCCTTCAATCACTTCCTGTGCATTAGATCCTGCGGTTTGCGCAATAGCAATTGCTATTGACTGATTGCCGTTAGTAAACGATTTGCTGGCATAATTTACTGCTCCGAGTTCGATTCTGGCTACATCGCCTAATTTTAGTACTTCACCGCTTGGAGTAGAACGCACGATAATTTCTTCAAACTCTTTGGTGCTTTGCAAACGTCCTTTGTATTTTAAGGTATATTGAAAAGACTGGTCGCCGCTTTCTCCTAGTTGCCCCGGTGCCGCTTCAATATTTTGTTCAGCTAATAAGGCTGAAATATCCGACGGTACTAAGCCGTAAGCACCCATTACATCAGGCTTCAGCCAGATACGCATGGAATAATCCCTTTGACCAAATATCATTGCTTCTCCAACTCCCGGAACACGCTTGATTTTGGGTAAAATATTGATGTTGGCGTAGTTTTGAAGAAAAGTAATATCATAATCCGGATTTTCACTGTATAGTGACAAAATCAGGATGTTATCACTTTGTTTTTTGGATGTGGTAACCCCGGCTTTTGTTACTTCCTGCGGTAATAATGAGGCAGCACGTGCCACACGATTTTGCACATTTACTGCCGCTAAATCAGGATTAGTTCCTAATTTGAAAAAGATGTTAATTGATGCTGAACCATCATTATTAGAGGTAGAAGTCATATAAGTCATGTCTTCTACACCGTTGATTTGTTCTTCTAAAGGAATAACTACCGAGTTCATTACTACTTCGGCACTGGCCCCTTGATAATTAGCAGATACGGTTACGGTAGGAGGTGCAATTTCGGGATATTGTGAAACGGGAAGAGAAATCAACCCTAATATTCCCAGTATGACAATGATAATAGAAATTACCGTTGACAATACGGGTCTGTCAATGAATTTTGAAAACATACTGTATTTTATTCGATGTTAGTTAATGGCTTTTTTATCAGCAGAAATGATGGTTGCATAATCTACTAATTCCGGTTTTATTGCTGTTCCTTCGGCAACAATTCCCACACCTTCAATAAGAATTTTATTGGTGCTGTCTAATCCTTTATCCACTACAAAATATTGTCCTCCTGGTACAGCACGTACTTCAACGGGAACAAATTTTACTTTGTTGTCTTTGTCAGCAACCAGTACAATTCGTTTGTCCTGCATTTCTAAAGTAGCATTTTGCGGAATTAAAATTACATCTTTTAAATTGGTTGGAATCTGGATGGTTCCGCTTCCGCCGGAGCGCAATACTTTATTGGCATTAGGGAAACTGGCTCTTACGTTAAACGAACCTGTTTGTGTATTAGCCTGTCCGCTAAAAGTTTCGATTTTTCCTTTTAAATCGTATTGCATTCCGTTGCTCAGAATCAAATTTACCGCAGGCATTTTAGTGATTTTTTCCTGAAACGTTTTTCCGGCTGTTTGCATAGTAATGTCTAATTGCTGTTTTTCGTTCATTGAAAAATAAGCATAAATGGTACTTACATCCGAAATTCGGGTTAGAGGTTCGGCAGTTTGACTGCTTACATAACTTCCCAGTCTTAAAGGCAAAGTTCCTACGATTCCGTTTACCGGACTTTTAATTGTAGCATAATTAATGCGTTCCAGAATACTTTGATACGTACTTTTGGCACTGGCTAAATTAGCTTTGGCTGTTTCCAGTTGGACATCGCTGATAATGTTGCGCTCTACCAATGGTTTTAAACGATTTACTTCTACCTGAGCAGCAGCTACTTTTGCTTTTGCGGCGGCAGCTTCCTGATTAGCGGTTTGGGTTTCCAGTTTAAAAAGCAATTGTCCTTTTTTGACTTCCTGACCTTCCTGAACGTATATTTTTTCGATATAACCATCTACTTTGGCACGAATATCTATATCAGTGATACCCTCTAAAGTTGCAGGATATTCGGCTAATAAAGTAGTATTCGATTTTTCTATTTGAATTACTTTGTACGGAATTACAGTTGGTGCTGCTGCCTGTTCTTCTTTTTTTCCACAAGCTGCTAAGAGCAGGGCACTTATAAGGGTTAATGAAAGTTTTTTCATTGAGACTAATTATTTATTATTGTTGTTATTAATTTCTATTTTTTTGAACTCGTTGATTGTTTTAGAAAACACTTTTCCAACTTCTATAATATGGGTTCTGTAGGCTTTTACATTTTCTAAATTGCATTTTTCTTCAGGACAGGAAGCGGTAACTTCTCTGTAATTGACTAGTCGGTCAATGATGAGCATTTCAGAATCAATGAGTTTGATGATATTGCTGAGACGTTCACTTAAATTGGCTGGTTTAAAATATTTCTTGCGATCTCCTGATTTAGTGAAATAAGATATTTTTTCCATTTTTAAGAGTAAGTTCAGATTAGTGGAAATTGAACTTTTGCTGGCACCGAGTTTTTCGACTAAAGATTCAAATGTGAGTCCTGTTTTGCATCCGTCAATAATTAGTGTCCCTAATATTCGTGCTGCAAGTGGCGAAATGTTATAGAGTTTTTCGAAATAATTCCCGTACAATTCTATAATTTCTTCTCTTTCTTTTTTAATGTCCATGACAATTTTTTTGCAAATTTAGAGTTAGTTCGCAAAATACCGAACTAACCGAACTTAATTTTGTGTTAATTTTTAGTAAACATTATTTCTGTGATTTACAATTCGTTCAGTTAAAACAATCAAAATCAATTGGTAAGCAGTTTTATTTATAAAAAGAATTAGTTCTGAAAAAATGCTTAATATTGGAAACGAATAATTTAGAATTGTTAACCAAGTCAATACATTTAACCATGAAATTTAAAATTTTGAAGCAATCGTTTTTATTGATTCTCTTATTTTCTGTCGCAACTGTGGCTCAGCATAAATTTGTGAATACTCCGCCGGAAGTTTCTCCAATGCCTATGAAACCCGAAATGACTGAAATTTGGGAGCCTGAAGTAAAAATAGTTACAGCGGCTAAAATTTCCGGTAATGCACCTTCGGACGCAATGATCCTGTTTGACGGGAAAAATTTAGATCAGTGGGTGAGTAAAAAAGATACGAATAAGCCTGCAGCATGGAAAATTGTTCCCGGCGATTATATGGAAGTTGTTCCCGGTTCGGGTGATATTCAAACAAAAATGGTATTTGGAGATTGTCAGTTGCATTTGGAATGGAGCACACCTGACGAAGTTGTAGATGGAGGACAGGCAAGGGGAAACAGCGGTGTGTTTTTTCAAAACAGATATGAATTGCAAATTTTAGACTCTTATAATAACCGAACCTACAGAAATGGTCAGGCAGGTAGTATTTATAAGGATCATGCGCCATTAGTAAATGCTGTAAAATCACCATTGGAGTGGAATGTTTATGATGTTATTTATACAGCGCCACGATTTAAAGCTGATGGCAGAATCGATGCTCCTGCCAGAATTACTGTTTTTCTAAATGGTGTTTTGATACAAAATAATGCAACGATAAATGGCTTAACACTTTATACAGGTTTGCATAATTATCCATCTTCTCATGGGGATGATGTTATTTCGCTTCAGGATCACGGAACTAAAAATCAATTCAGAAATATCTGGATTAGAAAACTTTAAAAAGAATGTCAAAAAGTATCTTAGAAAAGCATTTTCTGGTTTGATAAAGCCAAATCAGAATAAGTATTTTTACTGGTTTTAAAATCTAATTTACTTATATTTGTCAACCTAAAATTCAAGTTCTAGTGACGCAAATCAATAAGCTTAAAATATTCAACGATCCTATATATGGATTCATCAGCATTCCAAATGCTTTAATATACGACTTAATTCAGCATCCTTATTTTCAACGATTAAGACGTATTTCCCAAATGGGTTTGTCGTATTTAGTATATCCCGGAGCTAATCATACTCGTTTTCATCATGCCTTAGGTTGTTTGCATTTAATGCAAAAAGCCGTTGATGTATTGCGCTTTAAAGGTGTTTCCATTTCGGAAGAAGAAGAAAACGCATTGTATATTGCTATTTTACTGCATGATATCGGGCATGGTCCTTTTTCACATGCAATGGAAAAAAGTATAGTTGAAGATGTGCATCATGAGGAAATTTCGTTATTGTTCATGAAGCAGTTAAATGTGGAGTTCAAAGGAAAATTAAGTCTGGCGATTAAAATTTTTGAAGGAGATTATCATCGAAAATTCATGTTGCAATTGATTTCAAGTCAGTTGGATATGGATCGAATGGATTATTTAAAACGAGACAGTTTTTATTCGGGTGTGGCTGAAGGAAATGTCAATTCAGAACGTTTGATTCAGATGATGAATGTTGAAGATGATGTTTTAGTAATTGAAGAAAAAGGAATTTACTCGGTTGAAAAATTTTTAATGTCACGCAGATTGATGTATTGGCAGGCTTATTTGCATAAAACCAGTTTGGTAGGCGAATTGATTTTGACAAAAATTTTAAAACGCGCCAAAGAATTAACGTTAAAAGGAATTGTTTTGCCCTGCAGTGAGCCATTACAATTTTTTATGCAGAATAAAATTGTATTGGAATCATTTGATACGGCTACTTTAGATTTGTTTTCACAATTAGATGACTTTGATATTATCAGCGCCTTAAAAGCCTGGCAAAGACAGGATGATTTTATTTTGGCTACTTTGAGCAAAATGATTATTAACAGAGATTTATTAAAAATAAAGCTAAGCAGTGATAAAATTGCTATTGAAGATTTAACTCCTTTAAAAGAGCGTTTTGCTTTAGAAAATAATGTAAGCGTGGCCGATGCCAATTATTTTATTTTTAAAGGAAAAATAAAAAATCAGGCTTATGATAAGGAAGCTGAACCGATACGAATTTTGAAAAAAGACCGAACAGTTGAAGATGTTATTGAATCATCCGACCAGTTGAATTTGAAATCTTTATCAAAGTCGGTGACCAAATATTACATTTGTTTCCCAAAACAACTGGTATAAAACTATATTTAAAATCTATTTTTTATATTTTTGTCGGAATGAAATTTACAGCAGAACAAATAGCGGGTGTTTTAGAAGGCGAAGTAGTGGGGAATTCCCAGGCTGAAGTGCATGAATTGTCTAAAATAGAAGAAGGAAAAGAAGGTTCGCTTACTTTTTTATCTAATCCCAAATACAATAATTATATCTATACTACCGAGGCTACAATAACCATTGTAAACAAAACTTTTGTCCCTGAATCCGATTTAAAAACCACTCTAATCAAGGTTGAAGACGCTTACATCGCTTTTTCCAAATTGCTGGAATTTTACGATCAGGCCAAAAAAGCCAGTAAAAAAGGCATCGAACCACATACAGTATTGTCTGATGATGTAAAATATGGTGAAAATCTGTATTTAGGCAGTTTTAGTTATGTAGGTACTAATGTTGTTATTGGTGATAATGTAAAAATATATCCTAATTGTTTTATTGGAGATAATGTTGTCATTCGCGATAATGTCACTATTTTTGCCGGCGCTAAGATTTATTCTGAAACCGTAATTGGCAATAATTGTATCATTCATGCAGGAACCGTTATAGGTTCTGATGGTTTTGGGTTTGCACCCAATTCAGATGGTACTTACAAAAAAATTCCTCAAATAGGAAATGTGGTCATTGAAGATGATGTTGAAATAGGTGCCTGTACTACTATTGACAGAGCTACATTAGGTTCGACCCGAATTAAAAAAGGAGTCAAATTAGACAATCAAATTCAGGTGGCACACAATGTTGAAATTGGTGAAAACACCGTAATAGCCGCCCAAACCGGAATTGCAGGATCTACCAAGATAGGTACAAACGGAATGATTGGCGGGCAAGTAGGTATTTCAGGCCATTTAATAATAGGAAACAATGTCAGAATCCAGGCGCAGTCCGGAGTGGCAAGAAATATAAAAGACGACGAAGTTTTGCAAGGAAGTCCAACATTTGGTTATACTGATTTTAGTAAATCTTATGTGCATTTCAAAAATTTACCTAAAATTATTGCAGAAATAGACGAATTAAAGAAACAAATATTAAACCAAAAACATGGAAACAATGGTTAAACAGAAGACCATCAAAACAGAAATCTCGTTAACGGGAGTTGGCTTACACACGGGTAAAGAAGTTAAAATGACTTTTAAACCTGCTCCTGCAAATAATGGTTTTACTTTTGTTAGGTTAGATCTTGAGGGACATCCGGTAATTGAGGCAGACGCAAATTATGTTGTCAATACTCAAAGAGGTACCAATCTGGAAAAATTAGGCGTTAAAATTCAAACACCCGAGCATGTTTTGGCAGCTTTAGTTGGTTGTGATTTAGATAACGTTATTATTGAATTAGATGCCTCTGAACTTCCTATTATGGACGGTTCTTCAAAATATTTTGTTGAAGCTTTAGAAAAAGCAGGTGTTCAGGAGCAAGATGCTAAACGTAACGTTTATGTAGTGAAAGAAGTAATTTCTTTTACTGACGAAGCAAGCGGAAGCGAAATTCTGGTTATGCCTAGTGACCATTATACAGTAACTACAATGGTTGATTTTGGTACTAAAATATTAGGTACGCAAAACGCAACTCTTAAAAGTATTGACGATTTTAAAACCGAAATTGCCTCTTCAAGAACATTTAGTTTTTTACATGAATTAGAGTCTCTTTTAGATAATGGTTTGATCAAAGGTGGCGATTTGAATAATGCGATTGTTTATGTTGATAAAGAGATTTCTACATCAACAATGGAAAATTTAAAAGTTGCTTTTGGAAAAGAAACACTTACAGTAAAACCTAATGGTATTTTAGACAATCTGACTTTGCATTATCCTAATGAAGCAGCAAGACATAAATTACTGGATGTAATTGGTGATTTGGCTTTGATTGGAACAAAAATTCAGGGTAAAATTATAGCGAATAAACCGGGGCATTTTGTAAATACTCAGTTTGCCAAGAAAATGGCTAAGATGATTAAAATCGAACAACGTAACTACGTTCCTGTTTACGATTTGAATCAGGAGCCATTGATGGATATTCATAAAATCATGGCTATGTTGCCGCACAGACCTCCGTTTTTGCTGATTGACAGAATCATCGAAATGTCAGACAGTCATGTAGTGGGAATGAAAAATGTAACGATGAACGAAAATTTCTTCGTAGGACATTTTCCTGATGCTCCCGTTATGCCAGGAGTTTTAATTGTTGAAGCGATGGCACAAACAGGAGGTATTTTGGTCTTGAGTACAGTTCCGGATCCGGAAAATTACTTGACTTATTTCATGAAAATTGATAATGTGAAATTCAAACACAAAGTATTGCCTGGAGATACCTTAATATTTAAGTGTGATTTGATAACTCCTATCAGAAGAGGAATTTGCCACATGCAGGCTAATGCTTATGCTAATGGAAAATTAGTTGCAGAAGCTGAATTAATGGCTCAAATTGCAAGAAAACAACAATAATCATAGAACAGTTCCTCCCTGTTACTATGAATTTTTTAAATAGTAATTAAGGTAATTAATTATAAAAAACAAAAAAATAGATGAATCAACCGTTAGCTTATGTTCATCCTGGCGCGAAAATCGCTAAAAATGTAGTTATTGAACCTTTTACAACCATTCACAACAATGTGGTAATTGGTGATGGTACCTGGATTGGTTCTAATGTAACTATCATGGAAGGTGCAAGAATTGGAAAAAATTGCAATATTTTTCCCGGAGCAGTTATCTCAGCAGTTCCTCAAGATTTAAAATTTGGTGGCGAAGATTCATTGGCGATTATTGGTGATAATTGTACTATCAGAGAATGTGTAACCATCAATAGAGGTACAGTTGCATCAGGTCAAACGGTTTTAGGTAACAATTGTTTAGTGATGGCTTATGCACACATTGCCCATGATTGTGTTATTGGTAATAATGCAATTATAGTTAATGGTGTAGCCCTGGCGGGTCATGTTGTTGTAGGTAATCATGCCGTAATTGGTGGTTTAGCAGCAATTCACCAGTTTATTCATATTGGTGATCACGCTATGATTTCAGGTGGTTCGTTAGTTCGTAAAGACGTTCCTCCTTACACAAAAGCTGCAAAAGAACCTTTGTCTTATGTAGGTATCAATTCAGTTGGTTTAAGAAGAAGAGGTTTTTCTACCGAAAAAATCAGAGAAATTCAGGATATTTATCGAATTTTATACCAAAAGAATTATAATACTACTCAGGCTTTAGGGATTATTGAAGCCGAAATGGAAGCTACTCCGGAAAGAGATGAAATTATTGATTTCATCAGAAATTCTTCCCGAGGAATTATGAAGGGGTATAGTGGAGGCTATTAGGAAGAAAATAGAGAAAAGAAGAAAGAGAAAAGAAGAAAGATAGTTTTTGGTTATCGATTCTTTTTAAATAATAAAACAAAGATTTTAGAAATCGAAACTCTAAAATCTACAATCTTAAATCAAAAATTAAAATAATGGCATCTACATCAGATATTAGAAACGGACTTTGTATTAAATACAATCACGATATTTATAAAATTATCGAATTTTTACACGTTAAACCAGGTAAAGGACCTGCTTTCGTGAGAACAAAACTGAAAAGTTTAACAACGGGAAAAGTATTGGATAATACCTTTTCAGCAGGACATAAAATTGAAGATGTTCGTGTGGAAACACATACTTACCAATATTTATATGCTGAAGGAGATCAGTTTCATTTTATGAATAACGAAACTTTTGAGCAAATCACTTTGAACAAAAGTATTCTTGATGCTCCGGATTTATTGAAAGAAGGAACTAATGTAATGGTTCAGATTAACACTGAAACCGATTTGCCTTTATCAGTAGATATGCCGGCTTCTATCATTCTTGAAGTAACTTATGCTGAACCGGGAGTAAAAGGAAACACTGCTACTAACGCTACTAAGCAAGCTACTGTTGAAACAGGTGCTACTGTAAACGTTCCTTTATTTATCAATGAAGGAGATAAAATTAAAATTGATACTGCTTCAGGTTCTTATATGGAGCGTGTAAAAGAGTAATTTAATTGAAAAATTTAAAGATTAAAAAATGAAATGATTTTAAGCTTTAAGTTGACAATAGAATTTTTTAATCTTTAAATTTTTCAATCTTTAAATTAAATTATGAAATTTACAAGAGCATATTCTTTAAAAGAAATCGCAAATTTACTGAACTGTGAATTTGTAGGGAATGAGGATTTTGAGGTTTTGGGCATGAACGAAATTCATGTGGTGGAGAAAGGAGATATTGTTTTTGTTGATCATCCTAAATACTACGACAAAGCGTTAAACTCGGCGGCTACAATTGTTTTAATTAATAAAAAAGTGGATTGTCCTGACGGAAAAGCACTTCTTATTTCTGATGATCCTTTTCGCGATTTCAACAAATTAACTCATTATTTCAAACCTTTCCAGTTTGCCGGAGTAGCTATTGCTCCTACGGCTGTTATTGGAGAAGGAACTATAATTCAGCCGAATTCTTTTATTGGCAATAATGTAGTTATTGGAAAAAATTGTTTAATCCATTCTAATGTTTCCATATATGACCATACTATAATAGGAGACAATGTAATTATTCATGCTGGGACTGTTCTTGGTGCTGACGCATTTTATTACAAAAAACGTCCTGAAGGTTTTGATCAATTATTATCGGGAGGTCGCGTGGTTATTAAAGACAATGTGGGGATTGGTGCTCTTTGTACTATTGATAAAGGAGTTACCGGAGATACTACCATTGGTGAAGGAACAAAAATTGACAATCAGGTGCATGTAGGTCACGATACGGTTATCGGAAAAAAATGCCTGATTGCTTCTCAAACAGGAATTGCGGGTTGTGTTATTATTGAAGACGAAGTAACGCTTTGGGGGCAAGTTGGCACAACCAGCGGAATTACTATTGGAGGGAAAGCTGTTGTTATGGGGCAAACCGGAGTTACTAAATCAGTAGCAGGAGGTAAGACTTATTTTGGAACGCCTATACAGGAATCCAGAGAAAAATTAAAACAATTAGCCAATATCAAAAAGATTCCGGAAATTCTTGAGAAATTAAAACAGTAAAAAAAGCACTTCTAAATTATTAATTTTGTTTAAAAAGTTAATAATTTGTGTTGAAGCTAACAAAAAGGGTGGAATATCCATCTTTTTTTTGATAAGAAAACCGTTTAGATTAATTTCGAAAATCTTATTTTTGCATAACAAATTTAAAAATCACAAAAAATATATATCATGAGTGTTTTAGTTAATAAAGATTCCAAAATAATCGTTCAAGGATTTACAGGTAGCGAAGGTACTTTCCACGCTTCTCAAATGATTGAATACGGGACTAATGTTGTAGGTGGTGTAACTCCGGGAAAAGGGGGGACGACTCACTTAGACCTTCCTGTTTTTAACACTGTTAAAGATGCCGTAGAACAAGCAGGTGCTGATACTTCTATTATCTTTGTACCACCAGCTTTTGCTGCTGATGCAATTATGGAAGCTGCTGATGCCGGAATTAAAGTAATCATCGCAATTACAGAAGGAATTCCTGTTGCTGACATGATTTATGCAAACAACTACGTTAAAGCAAGAAACAGTAGATTAATTGGTCCTAACTGTCCGGGTGTTATTACTCCGGGAGAAGCTAAAGTTGGTATCATGCCAGGTTTCGTTTTCAAAAAAGGAACTGTAGGTATTGTTTCTAAATCAGGAACTTTAACTTATGAAGCTGCTGATCAGGTTGTAAAACAAGGTTTAGGAATCACTACTGCTATCGGAATTGGTGGAGACCCAATTATTGGAACAACTACTAAAGAAGCAGTTGAGTTATTAATGAATGATCCTGAAACTGAAGCTATTATCATGATTGGAGAAATCGGTGGTCAATTAGAAGCTGATGCTGCTAAATGGATCAAAGCTGATGGTAACCGTAAGCCTGTAATTGGTTTCATCGCCGGAGAAACTGCTCCTGCTGGTAGAACAATGGGACATGCTGGTGCTATTGTTGGAGGTTCTGACGATACTGCAGCTGCTAAAAAACAAATTATGAGAGACAACGGAATCTATGTTGTTGATTCACCAGCTGAAATTGGTAAAAAAGTAAAAGAAGTTTTAGTTGCAGCAACAGTTTAATTTCTGAACTAAATTTTTAAATAGATTAAGCCTCACATTTGTGGGGCTTTTTTAGTATAAAACAGAATTAAAGAAATACATTTGCACTCGATTAAAATCGGGGTGCTGATTTTGTCTAAACTCAATTAAAAATTAATAATTGGTTCTCCAAAAATAACTTAAGTCTTAAAGTTTTTTAGAAATCAATTCAAAATGTAATACTATGTATAAGGAATTAGAAGGATTTAAAGTTAAAAATCAATTTTCATTAACAATCGAAGAAAGCTTAGAAGAAGTTTGTAATGCTTCTGAAGGTTCCGGGGTGTTTTTAGTTTTTGATGTTGCTGATGAAAAAGAGTTAATCATGGTAGGTTCTACAGGAACAGTGCAAAATGACGGGACTTTGAAAACTAAAAATGGCGGATTGTATGATAAAATTGTAAATGGTCATCAATTTGCTAAAACAGGGAGAAAATATTCCTGGCCGGCACAAATGAAAAAAGAAGAAATTAGCCGTTTAGAAGTAGTTTGGTACGAAACTTTCAATAATGATACTAAAGTGATTCCTACTTTTGTAGAAGGACAAATTTTGCAAAATTTCTTAAATGAAAATGCAAAATTACCAAGATGGAACGTAGCTTTTTAGTTCATTTTAAAAATGGTATAAAAGTATTTTGTAAAGCCTTACTTCGAGTAAGGCTTTTTTTATAGCATAAATTTTATAAAACAGCTAAATCGTTTATATTTGTACCTCAATTTAGAAAATAAACTTATTATCATAATATGAAATTACTTGAAGGAAAAGTAGCCATTATCACTGGCGCAAGTCGCGGAATTGGGAAAGGAATTGCAGAAGTTTTTGCAAAAAACGGTGCCGATGTCGCTTTTACTTATAGCTCATCTGCTGAATCAGCTTTGGCTTTGGAAAAAGAATTAAATGCTTTAGGTGTTAAAGCCAAAGGATACAAATCAAATGCTGCTGATTTTAACGAAGCGCAAACTTTAGTAGATACTGTTTTAGCTGATTTTGGTACTGTTGATGTTTTAATCAATAATGCCGGAATTACAAAAGACAATTTGTTGATGCGTATGTCAGAAGCAGATTTTGATCAGGTAATTGATGTGAACTTGAAATCGGTTTTTAATATGACTAAGGCTATTCAAAAAACATTTTTAAAGAAACGTGCAGGTTCAATCATCAATATTAGTTCGGTAGTTGGTGTTTCCGGAAATGCAGGTCAAACTAACTATGCAGCGTCTAAAGCCGGTGCTATTGGATTTACAAAATCAGTAGCTTTAGAATTAGGTTCTCGTAATATTCGTTGTAATGCAATTGCTCCTGGATTCATCGAAACCGAAATGACAGCTAAATTAAGTGAAGATGTTGTAAAAGGATGGAGAGAAGGCATTCCTTTGAAACGTGGTGGAACTGCCGAAGATGTAGCTAACGCTTGTTTGTTCTTAGCTTCTGATATGAGTGCTTATGTAACCGGACAAACGCTGAATGTTTGCGGTGGAATGCTTACTTAATCAGTTTATTGTTAATGGTTTGTGGTTTTTTAAAACTACAAACTGTAAGCCATAAACTATAAACTAAAAATATGACGACAAAAACCATTCTATTTATTATTTTTTCTTTAATAGTAGCAGTAGGTTTGTCTTATTTTCAATATTATTATAAAGCCAAAAGTAAATTAAAAGTTAATTTACTTTTGGCTTTTTTACGTTTTTTAGGCATATTCGGAATATTGCTATTATTGATAAATCCTATAATAACAACAAATAACATCGAAATGTTAAAACCACCGTTGGCAGTAGTAGTGGATAATTCGGGTTCGATTTCTTATTTAAAAGCTGAAAAAACAGCTTCTGAATTGTATTCGAAATTAAAGGATAATAAGGCATTGAATGAAAAATTCAATATCCAATCCTATCAATTTGATTCGGAGTTTTTGTCTTTTGGAAAATTAAACTTCAAAGGAACTCAAACTAATCTTGATGCAGTTGCAAAAGATTTAAAAGTAATCAATAAAAACACTCTGTTTCCCACAGTGCTGATTAGTGATGGAAATCAAACTTCGGGTAATGATTATGTGTATAGTTTTGATGCGAATAATAAAGTTTTTCCAATAGTTTTAGGTGATACAGCAAAGGTTTTTGATTTAAAAATCAATCAGTTGAATGTCAATAAATATGCTTTTTTCAAGAATAAATTTCCTGTAGAGGTGTTTTTACAATATTCAGGAACAAAAAATGCAACAGCCGATTTTCAGATTTCGCAGGGTAATTCAGTTTTAAGTAAACAGAAAGTTTCTTTTTCGGCTATTAAAAACACAGCAGTTGTGAATTTTTTATTGCCAGCAAATAAAATAGGAACGCAATTATATAAGGCGAGTTTGATTTCGAATGAAAAAGAAAAAAACAGCTATAACAATCATAAAAATTTTGCTGTAGAAATTATTGACCAAAAGACTAATGTAGCTATTATTTCATCAATAAATCATCCTGATATAGCTGCTTTAAAACGGGCAATCGAATCTAATGCACAGCGAAAGGTAACTGTAGTTAATCCAAAACAAATCAGTCAATTAAATGATTATAATGTTTTGGTTTTGTATCAACCTGTAACCGAATTCAAATCAGTTTTTGAAGCGGCTAAATTAGCCCGAATGAATACATTTATCATTACCGGAACGCACACTGATTTTGGTTTTTTAAATCAATTGCAAAATAATTTAGAATTCAAAATGACTTCTCAAAAAGAAGATTATCTGGCCGAGTTTAATTCGCAATTCAATTTGTTCGCAATTGATAATATCGGTTTCGAAGATTTTCCTCCTTTGCAAAATCCGTATGGAAAAATTAAAACGAATGGTAATACGAGTGTTTTACTTTCTTCAAAAATAAGGAATATCAATACTCAATCTCCTTTGTTTGCTTTTAGTGAAAATCAAGGGAATCGTTCTGCTTTTCTTTTAGGGGAAAATAGTTGGAAATGGCGTTTAGAAAGCCATATTAAAAATGAGTCTTTTGAGAAATACGATATTTTTGTTGATAAAATCATTCAGTTTTTGGCAACCAGTAATGCTAAGAAATCTTTGGTTGTCAATCATGAGAGTTTTTATAATTCAGGAGATGCCATCGAAATTACGGCTCAATATTTTAATAAAAATTATGAATTTGACGAAAAAGCACATTTGACTATTTCGTTGGTGAATTCGAAAACGAAGCAAACTAAAAATTACGATTTGCTAAAAGGAAACAATGTTTATAAAGTAAATCTGGATGGATTAGCCGCAGGAAGTTACCAGTTTACAGTAAAAGAGTTGAATTCAAAATCGTCTTATTCGGGTAATTTTGAAATTTTAGATTTTGATGTCGAAAAACAATTTGTAAATCCTGATTTGGAACGACTGAATCAATTGGCTTCATTGACACAAGGAAAAGTGTATTTTCCAGATCAGACTGATGCTTTAATACAATCGCTTTTAGCAGATGAAACTTATAAGACTATTGAAAAAAATAATGTACGCCGTTCTCCTTTGATTGATTGGAAATGGTTGTTGGTTTTTATTTGTAGCTTCTTTGCAATCGAATGGTTTATTCGAAAATACAATGGTTTGTTATAGCCAATTTTAAATTTTATTAAAAAGATTCCCCTTGAAAAAACAATACAAAATTATCCCTGAAAACGGAATCTTTAATTTAGAAAAGCACTCCAGGATACAGCAAATTATTTTTGTGAGTTTACTATTGGTTTGTTTAACAGGGATAATAACTCCGCCAATTGCACTTTTACTGGGAATACTTGTGGCTAATCTTTCAGGGCATCCGTGGTTGCATTTGAATCATAAAATCATCCGTGTTTTGCTTCAGGTTTCTGTTGTCGGTTTAGGCTTTGGAATGAATGTTACCAATGCTTTATCGTCCGGTAAAGAAAGTTTTTTACTCACCGTTGTCACATTATTCAGTACGATTTTCTTAGGAAGATTGATTGGGAAATGGCTCAAAACCGACTCAAAAACATCTCATTTAATTTCCTGTGGGACTGCAATTTGTGGAGGAAGTGCTATTGCTGCCATTACACCGGTTATCAAATCAGATGAGAAACAAACCTCAGTAGCTTTGGGTGTAATTTTTATCCTGAATTCAATTGCCTTGTTTTTATTTCCAATAATCGGGCATTGGCTACACTTATCTCAGGAAGATTTTGGATTGTGGTGCGCCTTAGCCATTCATGACACCAGTTCGGTTGTGGGAGCGGCTAATAAATATGGAGCCGAAGCCTTAGCTATTGCAACAACGGTAAAATTAGCCCGCGCTTTATGGATTATTCCAGTTGTGTTATTGACCGGTTTTTTGTTTAAAAACAAAACCAGCGGAATAAAAATTCCATATTTCATCGGTTTTTTTATTTTGGCTATGATGGTAAATACTTATGTTGCTGAAGTGGCAATTGTTAGTCCTTATATAGTTTCGGTTGCCAAAATTGGATTAACGGTTACTTTGTTTTTTATAGGTTCAGGATTAAGTAGTTCGGTATTACTGGCTGTTGGAATAAAACCATTAATACAAGGAATCTTGTTATGGGGATTTATAGCAACATTGTCCTTAGTTGCTATTTTGTTTTCAACCTAATAAAAATCCGCTGCAATTTAAGGTCGAAAAAGATACTGTTTTTACACCGGTAACTCTGAATAAAGAATTAGCAAAAGATGCTTTAGCACATGTGATTACGGCTTCTTATTTATATAAAAACAGAAAATACCGTTCTCAATAATACAGGATAATAATAAAACGGATATATTTTTTTAATTTAAGCAGTTCTTAAGATGATTGCTACATTTACTTCTTATTTTTGTAATTAAAGCTTTTTAAATTTTATAATTGTCATTATTATGACTCTCAAAAAAACAACGACACTGCTATTTTTACTCTTTTTTGTATATTCCAATACAGAAGTGGGGCAGTTGTTTAAAATTTCAAATCTTGTTCAACATTATTTAGAACATAATAATCACAAACAAGAACAGTCATTGTCTTTTATAGCGTTTGTTGTTAATCATTACAAAAATTCACAAAAACATCATGATGCAGATGAACATGATAAGCATGAAAATTTACCTTTCAAAACCCAAAACCTCAATTTAGATACCGTTGTCTTAACTTTTGAAGAGATTCAAACGATTTTTGTATTTAACAAATTGATGCCAAATTATGTAAATCAATCGCTTCCGGTTTACAAAGAGTGGTATATTTCGAATGTATTTGTTTCGATTTGGCAACCACCTAAACTAGTATAAATAAATATTTTTTCACTAATTGTTTTTTGATGATTAGTGGTTTTTGGGTTATTCCTTTTCGAATAATTCTAACTAATAATTTATTAATTTTAACTAGTATGCTTAATAAAATCATTCTTTTTTCTATACAGAATAAGCTCATTGTGCTATTGTTCTCGTTAGGAATTTTTGGATTCGGAATTTTTTCTGTGTTCCAAATATCCATTGGTGCAGTGCCTGATGTGACTAATAATCAGGTTCAGGTAATCACTACCTCACGCAATCTTTCCACTCAGGATATTGAACAATTTATTACCTATCCCGTAGAGATTGAAATGTCTAATTTACCGGGTGTAAAAGAAATACGTTCGGTTTCTAAATTTGGATTATCAGTTGTAACGATTGTTTTTGAAGATGACTTAGGAACGTATTTACCACGACAATTAATTGCCGAAAAAATAAAATCAGCCGCAGAGAAAATTCCGGAAGGTTTCGGAACTCCCGAAATGGGACCTATAACAACCGGACTGGGTGAGATTTACCAATATACGCTTGAGGTAAAACCCGAATTTAAAAACAATTATTCGGTTACCGATTTAAGAACGCTACAGGACTGGGTGGTAAAACGTCAGCTTTCAGGAATAAAAGGAGTGGTTGAAATTAATACCTGGGGTGGTTATTTAAAACAATACGAAATTGCTGTTTCGCCAGCTCGTTTAAAAGCGATGAATATTAGTGTTTCCGATGTTTTTAAAGCTTTGGAAAACAATAACGGAATTGCCGGAGGTGCTTATATTGAAAAAGTCAATCAAAGTTATTTTATACGTGCTGAAGGAAAAGTAAAATCACTCGAAGATATTGGAAATATAGTTGTTGTAAACACTAACGGACAGCCTGTTTATGTGAAAAATGTAGCTGAAATCCGTTTTGGTCATGCCAATCGTTTTGGAGCCATTACCGGAAATGGAGAAGGAGAGAAGGTGCTTGGGCAAGTTATGATGCTCAAAGATGCCAATTCGAAACAAGTAATTAATGATGTAAAAGACCGAATAGCCGAAATTCAGAAAAGTTTGCCTGAAGGTGTTTATATCAATGGTTTTTTAGAAAGAAGCGAATTAGTAAGCAAGACCACTTTTACAGTAGCCGAAAACCTGATTTTAGGCTGTTTGATTGTGGTTTTTGTGGTGGTTCTGTTACTTGGAAACTGGCGTTCGGGATTAGTTGTCGCATCGGTTATTCCGCTTTGTTTGTTGTTTGCTATTTCGTTGATGAATATTTTTGGTATTGATGCCAATTTAATGAGTCTGGGAGCTATTGATTTTGGGATTATTATCGATGGAGCTGTAATTATTGTAGAGTTTATTGCATTTCAAATCGCTCATAAATCGAAACATTTGGTTCACTTATCAAATGAAAACCGTCAACAGGAAATTGATCAAATTACCTACCAAAGTGCTTCAAAAATGATGAATTCGGCGGTTTTTGGTCAGTTAATTATCTTAATTGTTTTTATCCCGATTCTTTCACTTTCCGGAATTGAAGGCAAAATGTTCAAGCCCATGGCTATGACATTTAGTTTTGCATTGGTTGGGGCTATGTTATTTTGTTTTACTTATGTTCCGGTGGTTTCTTCGCTGTTTTTAAAACCAAAAGAAGAAAATCCGGATTCATTTTCGAATAAATTAATAGCTAAATTAAATTCATTTTACCTGCCTGTTATCAGTTGGGCATTAGCAAATACTAAAAAAGTACTGTACAGCGCAATGGGATTGTTAGTTATGGCAGTGCTTTTATTTACAACTATGGGAGGCGAATTTATTCCAACCTTAGACGAAGGTGATTTTGTGATTCAGCCTGTTTTAAAAACAGGAACTTCTTTGAGTAAAACTATCGAGACAACCACTAAAATCGAAAAAATAATACTTAATAAATTCCCTGAAGTCGAGCAGGTAGTGAGCAGAATAGGTGCTGCCGAAGTTCCTACCGACCCAATGAGTATGGAAGAAAGTGATGTTATTGTGAAATTGAAACCAAAATCAGAATGGGTTTCGGCAGAGAGTAAAGATGAATTGGCGGATAAAATAAAAGAAGCTATTGTAGAACAAATTCCGAATATGGAAATCGAATTTACCCAACCTATTGAAATGCGTTTTAATGAATTGATTTCGGGAACACGTTCGGATGTGGCTGTGAAAATCTTTGGAGAAGACTTAGATATTTTAGCTAAAAAAGCACAAGAAATTGAAAAAGCCATTAGAAATGTTGAAGGAGCTTCAGATATTATCATTGAAAAAACCGAAGGATTGCCACAAATGAGTGTGCAATTTGACCGTTCAAAAATTGCCCGTTACGGCTTGAATATTTCCGATTTAAATGAATTGATAGCACTTGGTTTTGCCGGAAAAACAGTCGGAAATGTGTTTGAAGGCGAAAAACGATTTGATATGGTTATTCGTTTGGATCAATACCACCGTCATGATATTGATGATTTAAAAAATCTTTATGTCAGCACGCCTTCCGGACAACAAATCCCGATGCAGGAATTAGCCCAAATTGAATATACCCAAGGTCCGGCTAAAATTTCAAGAGACAATACCAATAGACGAATTGTGATTGGGATTAATGTGAGAAACCGCGATTTACAAAGTGTGGTTAAGGATATTCAGCATATAGTAAATACGAAAGTCAAACTTCCAAATGGTTATTATGTGAAATACGGCGGACAATTTGAAAATCTTGAAAGTGCCAAAGCACGTTTGCTCATTGCGGTTCCTATCGCTTTATTTCTGATTTTTATATTGCTTTATTTTGCTTTTGGTTCTGTCAAAGAAGCTTTGATGGTGTATTCGGCTATTCCGTTATCTGCCGTGGGAGGAATATTGTTTTTATGGATCAGGGATTTGCCTTTTAGTATTTCAGCCGGAGTTGGTTTTATTGCTTTATTTGGAATAGCAGTGTTAAACGGAATTGTATTAATTGAACATTTTAAAGAATTAAAACAGCAGGGAATGACCAATCAAGACGAATTGATTTTAAAGGGAACAACCGATAGATTGCGCCCGGTATTATTAACGGCTGCGGCTGCTGCTTTAGGTTTCTTACCCATGGCGGTTTCAGCATCTGCAGGAGCCGAAGTACAGCGCCCATTAGCAACTGTAGTAATTGGAGGTTTGTTTACCGCAACTATTTTAACAATGATTGTGTTGCCGGTTTTATTTAAAGTTTTTGATGGAAAAGAATTTAAAAAACCAAAATTCAAAAATCATCATGGTACTATGACAATCATTTTATTGTTGTTGAGTTCTTCTTTTGCTTTTGCTCAAAATCCAAATAACGAATTGGATCAACTGATTGCCATTGGAATCCAAAATAACAAAGCTTTAAAAGCTTCTCAATTGCAGGTTGAAAAAATGAAAGCGAATATTAAAAGTGCCTATTCTTTTGATAAAACCAATATTTATTACAATTATGACCAGAATAATTTAGCATACAATAATAAGGCTGTTTCGGTAATTGGAGCACAGCAAAGTTTTTTGTTCCCTACGGTTTATGCGGCTCAAAAAAAGAACAATACAGCAGAATATGAAAAGCAACAATCAGTTTACGAATTAGAAAAAAACAAGCTGAGCTTAGAGATTTCAAAATTGTTTTATCAAATTGTGTATCTACAACATCAGGAAATTTTGTTCAAAAGATTAGATAGTTTGTACCAAAATTTTTCTAAAGCAAGTAATAGACGTTTTGAATTAGGAGAGACTAATTATTTGGAAAAAATTACAGCCCAGTCTAAAGCGAGGCAAATTGCTTTAAAGCTTTCGCAAATTAGAAAAGAGAAAGAAGCACAGTATCATTTGTTTCAATATAGCATTCAATCGGATGAGAAAATCACAATAAAAACAAATGAAATCAAGCCTTTAAGTTTTTCAACAGAAGAAACAAGTAAAGTGCTTTATAGTAATTATTTACAATCAGTTAGAGAAAATTATAAAAATCAAATGAATTTACAAAAACAAAGTTGGTTGCCTGATTTGAATTTGGAATTTTTCAGAGGTTCTAACAAAGGATTATCGCGATCCTTAAATGGTTTCCAGGTTGGGATTGCTTTGCCCATTTTGTTTTCGGGAAATGTTTCCAAGGCTAAAGTCGCAAAGCTTGAATTAGAAAGTTGGGAAGCACAAATGCAAAATGAAAATGAAAAAATGAATGGTTTTGTTGAAAACAAAAAGAATGAATTATTAAAGTATCAGGAAGCCATTAATTATTACAATCAACAGGGTAAAAAACTGGCAGACGAAATTTTGAAAGTAGCTAATATGAGTTACAAACACGGAGAAATAGACTTTTTTCAATACATCCAAAGTCTTGAAAACGCTACTGTTATTGAAGTCGAATATTTAGAAAATGTACTTCAGTTCAATAAAACACAATTAGATTATCAATTTTTAAATTTTTAAAATGAACCCAATAAATAAAATACTCGCTATACTTTCTTTGTCAATTGTTTTGTTTTCCTGTAAAGAAACTAAAATCGAAGAAAATCCTGTTGTTAACTCGGATTTAATATCAGTAACAGCCGCACAGTTTAAATCAGCCGGAATGGAAATCGCCAGTCCGAAAGAGCAATCTTTTGACGTTACGGTAAAAACGACCGGAAAAGTAGATGTTCCTCCGCAAAACAGAGCTCAAATTACTTCTTTTGTTGGAGGTTATATAAAATCAACTCAATTGTTAGTTGGAGACAAAGTAGTAAAAGGACAAGCTTTATTAACCCTTGAAAACACCGAATTTTTAGACATTCAAAAAGAATATCTGGAGGTAGCGGAACAGATTAATTATCTGAAATCAGAATACATTCGTCAAAAAACATTGTTTGATGAAAAAATTACTTCTCAGAAAAACTATTTAAAAGCAGAAAGCGATTATAAGAGAGCTAAAGGAATGTATCAAAGTTTAAAGGAAAAACTAAAACTTTTAAATATAAATCCGGCAAATGTAGAAAAAGGAAAATTATCTTCTGTTGTAACTATTTATGCACCTATTTCAGGTGATATTGTGGTCATGAATGCGCATTTAGGCATGCACGTTAATCCATCTGATGTGATTTTAGAAATTATTCAAACGGATCATTTGCATTTAGAATTGGCTATTTTCGAAAAAGATATTTTAAAAATTAAGAAAGAACAGGATATCCTGTTTACAGTTCCTGAGGCTTCTAAGGAGGTTTTTAATGCTAAAGTTCATTTGGTAGGTAAGTCAATTGAAGGAAACGACAGAACAATAAATATTCATGCGCATTTAGACGATAATATTAAACAACGATTGCTTACCGGAATGTTTGTGGAAGCTAATATTATTGTTGATTCTAAAAAAGGCTTAGCGATACCAAAAGAAGCTTTATTGGATGAAGAAAACAAAAATTTCGTACTTTTATTAAGTGAGAACAAAAAAGATAGTTATGCTTTTAAAAAAGTAGCTGTTACTGTTGGGGCAATGTCGGAGGATTATGTTGAAATAATTCCTGATAATCAAATCAACAAGAATTCCAAAATTTTGATCAAAGGAACGTATGATGTTGCAAATTAAATTTTTGTCATGAATGTACAAAAACTAAAAAGTCAGTTACAAACAGAAGTAGATACTGCTTTTCTTTATGAAAGCATAGCCGCTATTCAAACAGATGCTAATTTAGCAAAGGTTTTAAGCGGTTTGGCAGAGATTGAAAATAAACATGCCACTCACATGCTTGAAAAAGTGAGAACCTTAGAACCGGATTACAAAATGCCGGTAGCTTCTTCGAGAGCTAAGATGCAACTCAAGGCAGGGAAATATTTTGGATACAGCAGTATCATTAGCAATTTATCTAATACCGAAAGAGAGTTTGCTGAAACGGCTATTAAAGATAAGAAGGCTAAAGGAATTAAAGCTTCGGGTTTTGAACACAATCATTTGAATATAATTGAATCCGTAAGTCAAAATGAAGCGCTGAATGTTTCGGGCGGTTTGTTGTCTAAATTTGAAAGTCGTCACAAATCTGTTGGAGGAAATGCTTTAAGAGCAGCAGTTTTGGGAGCTAATGACGGTTTGGTTTCTAATATGAGTTTAGTTATGGGAGTTGCCGGAGCAGCTGTTTCTAATAATACGATTTTACTAACCGGTATAGCCGGACTTTTAGCGGGAGCTATTTCGATGGCTTTAGGCGAATGGCTTTCGGTACAAAGTTCGAGAGAATTAAATCAAAGACAAATCGATTTAGAATTGGAAGAATTGGAAGCTTCGCCTGAAGAAGAAAAAAAAGAGTTGGTTTTATTGTATCAGGCTAAAGGAATGAATGTTGAAGAAGCCCAAAAATTAGCCGAAAAAGCATTTGAAAATCCTGAAACAGCAATGGATGCTATCATTACGGAAGAATTAGGAATTGACAAAGAAGAATTAGGTGGTTCAGCCTGGGAAGCAGCCATTGCCTCTTTCATTTTATTTTCAATAGGAGCAATTATTCCTTTGTATCCATTTATTTTTATCAATGGTGAAAAAGCTATTTTATTAAGTTTAGGAAGTTCTGTAATTGGACTTTTTGGAATTGGAGCCGCAATTACTTTATTAACGGCAAAAAGTATTTGGTTTTCAGGTTTTAGACAGGTTTTGTTCGGACTGGCCGCTGCCGCAGTGACCTATGGAATTGGTTCGCTTATTGGCGTTTCCTTAGCAGGATAATTTTAAACATAAACAAATATTAATATTAAAAACTGGCAGTTATGAATGACGCACATTTACACATGATTGTAAACCATTTTCCTATTATTGGAACTATTCTGGGATTATTGGTTTTGATGGGAGGAATTTATTTTAGAAGCAATTCTATTAAAAACACTTCTTATTTTTTATTTATCATAGCAACTGTTTTTACGGTGTTTAGTATGGCAACAGGTGAAGGAGCAGAAGAATTGGTGGAAGATATGCCTTCAATTGGACATGAAATTATTCACAACCATGAAGAATTAGCGGAAAAATTGGCTATTGTCATGTATTTATTGGGAGTAGTTTCTGTTATTGGTCTGATTACTAACATCAATAATCACGCTAAGGCTAAATTCTTTTCGTATGCTATTTTAGTTATAGCTGTTGTAGCGGTATTTTTATCTGTAAAAGTAGGGACTTCAGGAGGTGAAATTCGTCATACCGAAATTCGTCCTGATGTCGTTTTACTGAATACTAATTCGGAAAACAAGTAATCGGCTGTTGATAAAGACTAAGATTTTAATATTTTCGAAACATTTAGTTAAATTAAAAATTTGCTTGTAACTATTTTATAACTTATATTTGCATCACAAAAAATTAAGATTAATACAAAATCATAATGTTATCAAATCAATTGCATCATCATCATTTACATTATTGCTCTCAAGCGATGTGTTAATGGTATGCGTGTAAGTCATCATATTAATAAACCCGTTTGAGTACATCAAACGGGTTTTTCATTGTGTGTTAAGTCCTTTGTACTCAAGCACATTCAATAAAACATAAAAAAACAAAACAATGAGTACGTTAAAAATTGCAATTCAAAAATCAGGCAGATTAAACGAAGATAGTATTCAAATCCTGAAAGATGCCGGAATTTCTATCAACAATGGTATCGATCAATTAAAGGCAGAAGCTTCTAATTTTCCATTGGAAGTACTGTATTTACGTAATTCTGATATTCCTCAATATTTGATTGACGGAGTAGTAGATATTGCTATTGTAGGAGATAATTTATTGGTTGAAAAAGGAAAAAACATTGAGGTAATCCAAAAATTAGGATTTTCGAAATGTAAAGTTTCTGTTGCTGTTCCTAAAACTTTTGAATACAAATCGGTTAAAGATTTAGATGGTTTGCGTATTGCAACTTCTTATCCGAACACTGTAATTGAGTATTTTAATAAATTCGGATTAACTGTCGATATTCACCAAATTTCAGGTTCGGTAGAAATTGCACCTAATATTGGTTTGGCTGATGCTATCGTGGATATTGTTTCCAGCGGAAGCACTTTGTTTAAAAACAATCTGAAAGAAGTGGAAGTTATTTTGAAAAGCGAGGCTGTTTTAGCGGTTTCTCCAAAAGTAACTCCGGAAGCGCAAAAAATAATTGATACTTTAAAATTCAGAATCGAATCGGTTTTAAGAGCAAGAAAATCAAAATACATTTTGATGAACGTGCCAAATGATAAAATTGAAGCGGTAAGCAGTATTCTCCCTGTTTTGAAAAGTGCTACGGTAATGCCATTGGCTCAGGAAGGCTGGAGTAGTGTGCACACTGTAATAGACAAAGACACTTTCTGGGAAGTAATTGACCAATTGAAAGCAGCAGGTGCCGAAGGGATTTTGGTTTGCCCAATTGAGAAAATGGTACTTTAAAAAGTTAGAAGTTAGAAGTTGGGAGTTAGAAGTATTCAAATAACCGAATAACAACTGACACTTAACTCATAACCCATAACCCATAACTTGACAATATGAACAAAATATATAATCCAACACCCGATACCTGGGCTTCTATTTTAGAAAGACCCACGAAAACGGTAAACGATATAGAAGCAACGGTAAAAGAAATTTTTACTGCTGTTCAAAAAGACGGAGATGCGGCTGTTGCCAAATATACGACTCAGTTTGATGGCGTGTATTTTGAAAACAGCGAAGTTACCGCTGCTGAAATTGAAGTTGCTATTAATACTGTTTCTGACGAATTAAAAGCAGCGATTTCTTTGGCGAAAGCCAATGTGGAAAAATTTCACCAGGCTCAAAAAACAACTCGTGTTTCAGTTGAAACAGCTGAAGGAGTGCAATGCTGGCAGGAAAAAAGACCTATTCAAAAAGTAGGTTTGTACATTCCCGGAGGAACTGCACCATTGTTTTCTACGGTTTTAATGCTGGCTGTTCCGGCTAAAATTGCAGGATGCAGCGAAATTGTTTTGTGTTCGCCTCCGGATAAAAACGGAAATATCAATCCTGCTATTTTATATGCTGCCAATTTATGTGGTGTAACTAAAATTATTAAAGTAGGAGGAATTCAGGCGATTGCCGGAATGACTTTTGGAACACAAGCAATTCCTAAAGTATATAAAATTTTTGGTCCCGGAAACCAATATGTGACTGTAGCTAAACAATTGGCAACACAGTTTGGCGTGGCTATCGATATGCCGGCCGGACCATCTGAATTATTGGTCGTAGCCGATGATACTGCAGTACCGGCTTTTGTAGCTTCTGATTTATTGTCTCAGGCTGAACACGGAGCTGATAGTCAGGTGATTTTGGTTTCTACATCTAAAGCTATAATTGATGCTGTAGAAAGCGAAATTCAAGCGCAATTAGAAGTATTACCGCGTAA
This sequence comes from Flavobacterium palustre, assembly GCF_014639535.1. GTDB lineage: Bacteria > Bacteroidota > Bacteroidia > Flavobacteriales > Flavobacteriaceae > Flavobacterium > Flavobacterium palustre. The sequence continues at coordinate 209,925 of NZ_BMGA01000002.1, forward strand.
AGCCATTGCTGAAAAAGCCATTGCGAATTCTAAATCAATCTTTGTAGAAAATGACAAAATTGCTTTGGATTTAATCAACGAATACGGTCCGGAGCACTTTATTGTTTGTACAGCAAATAATGATTTTTATGTGGATGGAATCCAAAATGCCGGTTCGGTTTTTATAGGGAATTATACCCCTGAAAGCGCCGGGGATTACGCATCAGGAACCAATCACACTTTGCCAACGAATGGTTATGCTAAAAATTATAGCGGTGTGAATTTGGATAGTTTCATGAAATCAATGACGTTCCAAAAAATTTCCGAAAAGGGAATTCAAAACATCGGAAATGCAATTGAAGTGATGGCAGATGCCGAAGGTTTACAAGCGCATAAAAATGCAGTGACTTTGAGATTGAAAAGTTTAGAATAAAGAACATAGAATAAAGAAAATAGAGCAGAGACGGTATATTAAGTAGATTTATCTATATTCTATTCTCTGTTTTCTTTATTCTTTTTAACGATAAAAAAGATGAAATTCGATATAAATACCCTTATCCGTGAGAATGTAAAGGTTTTAAAGCCTTATTCTTCGGCACGTGATGAGTTTGAAGATTTTGATACTGCCGAAATGGTGTTTTTGGACGCTAACGAAAATCCCTATCAAAATGGGGTAAACCGTTATCCGGATCCTCAACAAGCTAATGTTAAAGTAGTTTTAGGAGAAATTAAAAATCTAAATCCACAACAAATTCTTTTAGGTAACGGAAGTGACGAAGTGTTGGATTTATTGTTCAGGGCTTTTTGTGAGCCTAAAGTGGACAATGTAATTACTTTGCCGCCTACTTATGGAATGTATGGTGTTTTGGCAAACATCAATAACGTTGAAAACAAAGAGATTTTATTGACTGCCGATTATCAACCACAAGTCGATAAAATTCTTGAAGCGGTAACAGCTACAACCAAATTGATCTTTTTGTGTTCGCCAAATAACCCAACAGGGAATTCTTTTTCTACAGAAAGTGTTACGACTTTATTAGAAAAATTCAATGGTTTTGTGGTGATTGACGAAGCTTATATTGACTTTTCGGATAAGGCAAGCTGGCTTGAAAAATTAGATCAATATCCTAATTTGATTATTACACAAACCTTGTCAAAAGCTTATGGTTTGGCAGGAATTCGTTTAGGAATTTGTTATGCTTCAACAGAAGTTATCGCGGTTTTAAACAAAATCAAACCTCCTTATAACGTTAACGAATTAACCCAACAACGAGCGCTGGAAAGATTAAGCGATCAGGAAAAAATAAACAGAGAAATCAGTTCTATTTTAACCGAAAGAGATACTTTATTAGATGTTTTAAATAAAGTGTCTTTTGTAGAAAAAATATATCCTACTGAGGCTAATTTTATTCTGATAAAAGTGGATGATGCCAATAAGCGTTACGATGAATTAATTGCTAAAGGAATCGTAATCAGAAACAGAACCACGCAGCCGCTTTGTGAAAACACTTTGCGTTTGACTGTTGGAACAGAACAAGAGAATAAGAAGTTAATGGAGGCGTTACAATCGATTTAAGCACAAATTTCACAAATTAGCACAAATTTTTAAAAGTAATCGTAGTAAAAAATAGAGTAGTAAAAACCCAAAAGAAATAGAATTTAAGCAATTTAGAATTTGTGAAAATCTGTGAAATTTGTGTTTTAAAAATATAAAAAATGAAAAAAGTACTTTTTATAGATCGTGATGGAACGATTGTTTTAGAACCGGAAGGATATCAATTAGATAGCTTGGAGAAATTAGAGTTTTTCCCAAAAGCATTTCAATATTTGGCTAAAATTGCTAACGAATTGGATTATGAATTGGCAATGGTAACGAATCAGGATGGTTTAGGAACGAATTCTTTTCCGGAAGATACTTTTTGGCCAACACAGGATTTTATCTTAAAGGCTTTTCAAAACGAAGGAGTTTTGTTTGATGATATTTTTATAGACCGTTCTTTCCCGGAAGACAATGCGCCTACACGCAAGCCGCGTACAGGAATGTTAACTAAATACATTGACAATCCAAATTATGATTTGGCTAATTCTTTTGTTCTTGGTGACCGATTGACAGATGTGGAACTGGCTAAAAACCTTGGTGCAAAAGCGATCTTTTTAAACACTACCGACGGAGCAGGAAGTTCTGAAATAAGCGCTAAAAGAGAAGAATTAGATGCTGTGATTGCTTTGCAAACTATGGATTGGAAAAAAATCTATGAGTTTTTAAAATTAGAAGCCCGCACCGCTTCCATCACAAGAAAAACACACGAAACTGATATCTATATCAAATTGAATTTGGACGGAACAGGAAAAAGTAACATCGATACAGGAATTGCTTTTTTTGACCATATGCTGGATCAAATTTCGCGTCACGGACAAATGGATCTGGAAATCAAAGTAAAAGGCGATTTGGAAGTTGATGAGCACCACACTATTGAAGATACTGCAATTGCTTTAGGAGAAGTTTATGCTAAAGCGCTTGGAAATAAATTAGGTATTGAGCGTTACGGCTTCTGTCTGCCAATGGACGATTGTTTAGCACAAGTTGCTATTGATTTTGGTGGAAGAAACTGGTTGATTTGGGAAACAGAATTCAAACGCGAAATGGTTGGTAAAATGCCAACGGAGATGTTTTTCCACTTTTTCAAATCGTTCTCTGATGGTGCCAAAGCAAACATCAACATCAAAGCAGAAGGCGATAACGAACATCACAAAATCGAAGCAATCTTTAAAGCTTTTGCAAAAGCAATAAAAGTAGCCGTAAAACGTGATACAGAAAAAATGATTTTACCTTCAACAAAAGGAATGTTATAAAGTTGGAAGCTTGGAGTTGGAAGCTTGAAGTAAAATTTGCTTCTTCTAACTCCCAACTTCTAACTCCCAACTTAAAAAGAAATGAAAATAGTTATCATAAATTACGGAGCAGGAAATATTCAAAGTATTCTATTTGCCATAGAAAGATTGGGTTATACCGCTGTGTTAACCAATAATCCTGACGAAATAAAAGCGGCTGACAAAGTAATTTTTCCAGGCGTAGGAGAGGCGAGTTATGCCATGAAAATGCTTAAAGAAAGAGGTTTGGATACTTTAATTCCAACATTAAAACAACCGGTTTTAGGAATTTGTCTGGGCATGCAATTGATGTGTAATCATACTGAAGAAGGAAATACGACTGGTTTGGGTATTTTTGATGTAAATGTGACTAAATTTACCCCAAAAGTAAAAGTGCCACAAATGGGCTGGAATACCATTTACGATCTAAAATCGGATTTATTTAAAGATGTAGCCGAAAAAGAATACATGTATTTGGTACATAGTTTTTATGCTCCTATTTGTGAAGAAACCATTGCAACCACTGATTACGAATTGCCTTATTCTTCTGCATTGGAAAATGGTAATTTTTACGGAACACAGTTTCACCCGGAGAAAAGTGGGGATATGGGAGAGAAAATCTTAGGCAATTTTTTAAAGCTATAAAATTTCAATAACAATATTAAAAATCAGCGGAATGAGATTGCTTCGTTCCTCACAATGACAAATAAAATGAGAATAATACCAGCTATAGACATCATCGACGGAAAATGTGTTCGTTTGTCAAAAGGTGATTACAATACTAAAATAATTTACAACGAAAATCCGCTTGAGGTAGCCAAAGAATTTGAGGCGCACGGAATCGAATATTTGCATTTGGTAGATTTAGACGGAGCAAAATCAAGCAAGATTATCAACTATAAAATATTAGAGCAAATTGCCACTCAAACTAAATTGAAAATTGATTTTGGTGGTGGTTTAAAAGCGGATTCTGATTTAAAAATTGCTTTCGAAAGTGGTGCAAACCAAATTACTGGCGGAAGTATTGCGGTAAAAAATCGCGCTGTTTTTGAAAAATGGATTGCTGAATACGGTTCGGATAAAATCATTTTAGGAGCTGATGCTAATAATGAAAAAGTAGCGGTTTCAGGTTGGTTAGAAGATTCTAATGAAGACTTAGTTCCTTTTATTCAGGATTATCAGGCTAAAGGAATTCAATATGTAATTTGTACCGATATTGCCAAAGACGGAATGTTACAAGGACCAAGTTTTGATTTATATTCTAAAATTCTGGATCAGGCCAAAGGTTTAAAATTAATTGCTTCGGGAGGAATTTCAACTTTTGACGAATTGCCAAAATTAGCCGAAATTGGTTGTGAAGGAACTATTATCGGAAAAGCTATTTATGAAGGAAGAATCTCGTTGAAACAGTTAGAGAATTATATAATTAGTTTATAGTTTATTGTTAATAGTTTGTAGTTGTAGAACGGCAAACCTTAAACAATAAACCACTAACAACAAACAAAAAGAATGCTTACAAAAAGAATTATCCCTTGTTTGGATATCAAAAACGGGAGAACTGTAAAAGGAGTAAATTTTGTAGATTTGCGCGATGCGGGAGATCCGGTGGAATTAGCCAAAATTTATTCGGATGAAGGAGCTGACGAATTAGTGTTTCTGGATATTTCAGCAACGGAAGAAAGAAGACGAACTCTGGTTGATTTGGTTCGAAAAGTAGCTTCGACTATCAATATTCCGTTTACTGTGGGGGGAGGAATTTCGGCTGTTGAAGATGTTGAAGTATTGTTGCAAAATGGTGCTGACAAAGTTTCCATTAATTCCTCAGCGGTTAAAAATCCCCAGTTGATTAACGATTTGGCACAGAAATTCGGAAGTCAATGTGTGGTGGTAGCTATTGATGCCAAGCAAATTGATGGGGAATGGATTGTGCATTTAGTAGGAGGAAAAGTACCAACAGAAATTCGATTATTTGACTGGGCTGTTGAAGTAGAACAAAGAGGAGCAGGAGAAATTCTTTTTACCTCAATGGATAATGACGGGACCAAAAACGGATTTGCTAATGAAGCTTTGGCTAAACTGTCAAGCTTAGTGAATATCCCGATTATTGCTTCAGGTGGTGCCGGAAACATTCAGCATTTTGTGGATAGCTTTGCTAAAGGAAAGGCTGATGCAGCCCTGGCAGCCAGTGTTTTTCATTTCAAGGAAATTGAAATCAAGGCTTTGAAAAAAGAACTTAAAAATAACAATATAGAAGTCAGAATCTAAAATCTGAATTCTAAAATCTAAAATAAAATGGAAATAGATTTTTCAAAAAGTGCACACGGATTAATTCCCGCCATCATTCAGGATAGTGAAACTAAAAATGTTTTGATGTTAGGCTATATGAACGACGAAGCTTATCAAAAAACAATTGAGACAGGAAAAGTAACTTTTTTTAGTCGCTCTAAGCAACGTCTTTGGACAAAAGGAGAGGAAAGTGGTCACTTTTTAAATTTGGTTGATATTAAGAATGATTGCGATGGTGATACACTTTTAGTTCAGGCTGTTCCTGTAGGACCAACTTGCCACACGGGTGCTGATACCTGTTGGCAAACTCCAAACGAAAGCAGTTATGGTTTTATTTCAGAATTGGAAAATACCATTCAGTCAAGAAGAGAAAAAGCAGATTCTGAACAAAGTTATGTGGCTTCTCTTTTTGCAAAAGGAATCAATAAAATAGCTCAAAAAGTAGGGGAAGAAGCCGTAGAAGTGGTTATCGAAGCCAAAGACGCTAATGATAATTTATTTTTAGACGAAAGTGCTGATTTATTATTCCATTATTTGATTTTATTACAAGCTAAAGGATACAAATTAGAAGATGTTATTAAGGTTTTAAAAAGCCGTCAGAAATAGCATCTATATTTTCTGTTAATTTATATCAAAAACGAGTTTATAAGTGTAAAAAAACACCTTATAGATTCGTTTTTATTTTTTCACAAAAACACAATCTGTTATATTTACCACATTAATTAATGATTTAGATACAACAACTTATGATTTTTGATAAAACTCATTTTTCAGAAGATTTAATCGATACTAAAATAAAAACAGGACTATACATCATATTGACCACTGACGAAGACGATTCCCGTCCGGTATATATATCGGGCAATTTTAACGATTGGCGTACTCAGGACAAGGAATTTATGATGGAAAAAGTAGGTGTAGGTCTGTATCATTATAAGTTCACGCATGATTTTGATTATCCGGAAACCTTATTGTATAAATTTACTAAAGGAGACTGGAGTGATGTAGAAATTGGTATTAATGAAGAGCGAACAGAAAATCGTTCAACAACTAAACATACTGGAATTCAAAACGAACATGTATTTAAATGGAGAAGAAACTGGTTGCCATTCAAGCCTAATTTTTTGCCTCAAATCCAGTTAATATCGGATGAATTTGAAATTCCGCAACTCAATACAACCAGAAAAATTTGGGCTTTATTGCCACATGATTATGATGCTTCGGAAGAAAGTTATCCGGTGATGTATTTGCAGGATGCCCAGAATTTATTCAATGAAAATGCTGAATATGGTAATTGGGAAATTGACAAAAAGTTGGCGGTAATGTCCGAATACAAAGTGGGGAAGATTATCGTTATTGCTGTTGAACATGCCGAAGAAGACCGAATAAAAGAATACAATGTAGGGAAAACAGTTTTAGGAAAAGGCAGAGGGAAAAAATACATTCAGTTTTTAGTTGAAACCTTAAAACCTTATGTTGACAGTAATTTCAGAACTAAAAAAGAAAGAGAATTTACAGGAATAGGAGGAAGTTCGATGGGAGCTTTGGTAAGTATCTTTAGTGGTTTAAGATATCCGGAAGTATTTGGTAAATTGATGATATTTTCACCTTCACTTTGGGTTAACCCAAAAATAAAAGTTAAAGAAGCTGAAAATTCCGGAGACACTAAAATTTATTTGTATGCCGGAGGTGATGAAAGTGAAACCATGATTGAACATGTGGAAACTTTTAAAAACCGAATACTTGAAAATGAATTTGTTAATGATAAGATGAAGATTAATCTCAGTATTAACAAATTAGGAAAACACAATGAAACCTATTGGAGTGACGAATTCCCTAAAGCAATAGAGTGGTTATTTTTTAGTACTAAGTAATTGGAAATATTTAATGACATACCGTAACAACGATTTATCATATAAACATATAAGTCAAGTAAGAATTAAATCTACAATGCACTTATTGTTACTTAAGGTATATAAGTAAAAAAACTTAAATGACTTATATGGTTGAAAAAAGCGATATTGTTTTACTCTTACAACTTAAAGACAATTAGAATGAAAATAATAAAGATTGATAGTTTAGAAAATTTTTCAGGAACAGTTTTAGTTCCTGTTTTTGAAACTGCTGCCAAAGATTTGGTTCCAATCCAATTTGAAGGACTGGAAATTTCATCCAGGTTATTTTCCGGCAAAAAAGACACTTATTATTTAGCCGAAAAAAACGGCACTATTTTTATTTTTATTGGCTTAGGAAAAACAACTGATTATAAATCGTTAAAAACAAATTTCAGAAGAATTGCTTTCAAAGAAAAAGACACATTTAGCTCAAATGTGTCTTTATTTTTACCGGATGTTTTTACTGAAGAACTGGTGGAAGCCGCTATTTTAGGATTGCTTTTAGGAACTTATAATTTAGGACATTATAAAAAGCAAGATACTCATCCGTTTTTGAATGCTGATTTTATACTTCAAATTTTATCAGCTAATGATTTTTCGAAATCCATTGATAAGGCTATAAAAATTGCGAGAGCCCAACTGGAAATTTTCAGCCTAGTTGATTTACCTCCTAATAAAGTAACTCCAAAATTTTTAGCACAATGGGCTCAAAATAAAGGAAATCATTATGGTTTTGATGTAAAAGTGCTGGGATTAGAAACCGCTAAACAAGAAAATCTTGGTGCTTTTGTAGCGGTTGGAAAAGGAAGCGAAAATGAAGCTCAATTTGTAATTATGAATTACAGTCCTAAAAACGCTGAGGCTAATTTAAAGCACCTTGGTTTGGTTGGGAAAGGAATCACTTTTGATACCGGCGGATTGAATATCAAGACATCGGGCATGGTACATATGAAATGTGATATGGCTGGTGGAGCTGCTGTTTTGGGAGCAATGCAACTGATAGCCGATTTACAATTGCCGGTAAAAGTTACTGCTATTGTTCCTTGTGCCGAAAATTCGGTCGATAGTAAGTCTTTTTTACCAAGTGATGTTATCCATAGTTACAGCGGTAATACCATTGAAATTATCGATACGGATGCCGAAGGCCGATTGGTTTTGGCCGATGGATTATCATACTTAATTAAGAATTACAATCCTGAATATATTGTAGATATTGCCACGCTTACAGGAAGCAGTGTGGCTACTTTTGGATACGAATGTGCCGCTTTGTTTAGTAATAATGAGGTGATTTCGAAAAAACTTCAGGAAATAGGTGAGAAAATCGGAGAGCGTTTATGGCCGTTACCACTATGGGATGATTATAAAAAGGACATAGAAAGTGACATTGCCGATGTGAAGAATTTTAGCGGAAAACCAGTAGCCGGAGCCATCAGCGCAGCTAAATTCTTAGAGTTTTTTACTAAAGAACATAAGGCCTGGGCGCACTTGGATATAGCCGGTGTTGCCTTTGGTGATGACGAATTTGCAAAAAGTAAACATGCAACTGCTTATGGTGTACATTTATTGACTAAATTCATAGAAAATTTATGACATTATGGAAAGTGCTAAAAGTTTCGTTTGTATCTCAAATTATTTTAAAGGAACTGATTTTCTAATTCAGTTAAAAAAACTGGGGAATACCGTATATCTTGTAACTAGTGAGAAACTACGTGACAAGCCTTGGCCACATGATTATATAGACGAAATTTTCTATATGCAGGGACAGGATACCGATTGGAATTTAGAGCATTTATTACTGGGAGTTGGCAATTTGATGAAAACGAACAAGGTTGACGCCATAGTAGCATTGGACGATTATGATGTTGAAAAAGCCACTTATCTAAGAGAAAATCTCAGAATTGACGGGATGGGACAAACTACAGGCCGTTATTTTAGAGACAAACTCGCTATGAGAATGAGAGCCAAAAGTTGCGGAATTCCTATTCCGGCATTTTGTTCTTTATTTAATGACCATGACATCAATACTTTTGCCGATACTGTTGCTCCACCCTGGGTTTTAAAACCACGTTCCGAAGCTTCTGCATCCGGAATTATAAAGGTTTTTGATAAAGAAGCTTTGTGGATTCATATTACCGAAATGGGCAATAATCGTTTTAAATATTTATTGGAACAATTCAAACCCGGCGATGTCTATCATTGTGACAGTTTGGTTTTAGACCGTAAAAAAATATTCAGTCTGACTTCAAAATATCTGGCTACGCCAATGGAAATAACACAAGGAGGAGGCGTTTTTAGAAGTTCGAATATTCCATACGATTCGGAAGACGATATCGAAATCAAAAAAGTAAATGAAGAAGTGCTGAAAAGCTTTGGTTTGAAAAATGGAGCGGCTCATACCGAATTTATAAAATGCAATGAAGACGGGAAAATCTATTTTCTGGAAACTTCTTCCCGTGTAGGTGGTGCTCATATTGCCGAAATGGTCGAAGCGGCTTCGAATATTAATCTTTGGAAAGAATGGGCTATAATTGAAGATGCTTTGGTAAAAGAAAAAATATATCAATTGCCAAAAGTAAAAAAAGAATACGCCGGTATCGTTTTGACTCTGTCAAAATACCAACATCCTGATTTATCCTCTTTCTCTGATCCTGAAGTTTGTTTCAGGGTTCCGTTGGATTATCATGCGGGATTAATAGTGAAATCGGATAAAAGTGAACGAGTTTTGGAATTACTCAACAATTATGTTGATCGTTTAATTGCCGATTATACTGTGGTTGTAGCACAAAACAAAGTCACTAAACTGCATTAGTTATAACTACAAACTTTGTCATTCCGACGAAGGAGGAATCTCATCAAGTAATTCAGATAATGGGATTCCTCCTTCGTCGGAATGACAAATATTACTTTCAAAAAAGACTTCAAATTCATGAAAATACTTTGTCTTTTCTTTTTTATGTCATTCTTTATTTCGAATGGAATAAAAGCACAATCACTTTTGGGTAACCCAACAATTTCGTTTACAAAGCAAGACAGTTTGCGTGGAAGTATCACAAAAGAAAGATCCTGGTGGGATTTAAAACAATATCGCTTAGACATAAAAGTAAACCCTTTAGATAGCACAATTACAGGTTCTAACGCTATTAAATATCAAGTTTTACAAGAGTACAATGTAATGCAGATTGATTTGCAAAAACCTTTAGAAATCAGCAAAATTATTCAAGACGGTGTAGCCTTAAAATACAGCCGTGAAGGCAATGTTTTTTGGGTTGATTTAGTCACTCCTCAAAAAGCAGGTACAATAAAAGAACTCACCATTTTTTATGGAGGCAAACCTAAAGTTGCTGTTAATCCGCCTTGGGACGGAGGAATTAGTTGGAAAAAAGACAGTAATGGAAAACCTTTCATTGCTTCTTCCTGTCAGGGATTGGGCGCCAGTGTTTGGTGGCCAAATAAAGATCATATGTATGACGAAGTCGATGATATGTACATTAGTGTTAATGTTCCGTCGGATTTAATGGATGTTTCCAATGGTCGTTTGCTGAGTGTGAAAAAACAAAAAAATAGCACTACAACTTACAATTGGTATGTTTCCAATCCGATAAATAATTACGGAGTTAACATCAATATTGGTGATTATGTTTCTTTTTTAGAGAAATATAAAGGCGAAAAAGGAATTTTAAATTGCAGCTATTATGTTTTGAAAAATAATTTGGCGAAAGCCAAAAAACAATTCAGGGAAGTTCCCCGAATGTTAAAGGCTTTCGAATATTGGTTTGGTCCTTATCCTTTTTACAAAGACGGTTATAAGTTGGTTGAAGTACCTTATTTAGGCATGGAACATCAAAGTTCAGTAACCTATGGAAATGGATTTCAAAATGGTTATTTAGGTCACGACATGAGCGGGACAGGCTGGGGACTGAAATTTGATTTTATTATTGTTCACGAATCTGGGCACGAGTGGTTTGCTAACAACATTACTTATAAAGATATTGCCGATATGTGGATTCATGAGAGTTTCACCAATTATTCCGAAAGTCTTTTTGTGGAATATTATTATGGTAAAAAAGCGGGATTTGAATATGTTATTGGAACGAGAAAAGGTATTGCTAATGATTTTCCTATCATTGGGAACTATGATGTAAACCATAAAGGCTCAGGAGATATGTATCCAAAAGGAGGAAATATGCTGCATACTTTGCGCCAAATTGTAAATGATGACCAAAAATGGAGAAAAATTTTAAGAGGTTTAAACAGTACTTTTTACCATCAAACTGTTAGCACGAAGCAAATTGAGGATTATTTGAGTCAGCAAGCAGTAATGGATTTGAATCCTTTTTTTAATCAATATCTGAGAGATACGAGAATACCAATACTAGAATATTATTTTAAAGAAGGACAATTATTTTATCGTTGGAGCAATTGTGTTGCTGGATTTAATATGCCAATTAAAATCTCGATTAACGGAGTTGAAAAATGGTTGAAGCCTGAAACTGATTGGAAAACAGAGCTTAATACTGATCAAAATTCAAAATTGCTGATTGATGTCAATTTTTATGTGACAGGAATTCAGATTAGAAAATAAAATAGACTAATTTTATACTGTAATTTAGAAAATTTCTAATTGATTATTCCATCATCATGAGACATCATTATTTTTTTATATCGTTTTTTCTATTGCTGTCAGTGGTTGATTATAGCCAAAACAGCAATGTAAAATCAGATGAGTTACTCACCAGTACTGACTCTATTGAAGCGGCTCCAAGAATCAATTTGGACTCTATTCATTTGGATCCGACAAGTGAGATGTTAGACGAAGAAAGTTATTGGAAAATTATTGAAAGCTCATTAAAAGAAACTACCAATCAGGAAGATCAGGAAATTTTCCTTACTGCTGAGTTAGAGAAACTTTCTCCAAAGGAGGTGATTGGTTTTCGTCTGAGAACCGACAAACTTTTATTTGATTCTTACACTTCTAATTTATGGTGTGCTAACTATGTCATCAGTAATGGAGCTGCCGATGATAGTTTTGATTATTTCAGATGTTGGTTGATTTCAAGAGGAAAAGAAGCTTATTATAAAACACAGGAAAACCCCGATAATTTAGTTAATTTGGTGGGTAATGAACCTCAAGCTTATGATTTTGAGGGCTTTTGGTACGTAGCCAATAATGCTTTTAAAAATCTTACTCATAAAGAGGTGGAAAGTTATGTGGATTATGAAAAATTCACTACAACTGACGTACATTATCCCATTTTAGAATTCAATTGGAATGTTGACGATCCTAAAACAATGGAAAAAGTTTGTCCTGTTTTGTTTAAGAAATTCTGGAAGAAATAATTTCCACCATATAAGTCATATAAGTTTTGACCTCTTTTTTTTATATTAAATGACTTATGTGGTAAAAAAATAGTAGTTGTTAATTTGAAGTCCATATAAGAAGTTTATAATTTTTTCTTCAAATTATCTTTCAAACAATCCAATAGTTCCGCCCACCCAGTCTTTGTCCTGATTGTATTTTACACCAATCATTTCGCCACGGCTCAAACGCACTAAATTACACAAAAGAGTAGGAGAGGTATCATCTTTTTTCCAAGTGCAAAGCATTCTCACTTCAGCTTTTACTTTACCGTCAGGTGATTGTACAATAGGAAGATAATTGACTTTTTTCTGAAGAATATAAAGCTCTTTGTCCTTAACGGCTTCGATGTCTTCACGTTTGACATGGAAAATAACACCGGAACCAGAGAAAGAGAATAAAGGTTTTAAAACATAATTTTCTAAGTCTTCCGGAATTTCTTTTAACTCGCTCAATAAAGTGGTTTCGATGAAATATTTTCCTTTTAACAGCGGCAAAATGAACTTACTGATTCTGAAAAACCAGTTGGGATGTCCGGCCCATTCTACATCCAGTTCATCTGAAAAACTGAAATTCATTTTCAAATCGGGGCGCAAGTCTAATTCGTCAAAAATAACTCTGTTGTAAATGCGTTTTACCAATATTTCGTCACCATTTTCGTTTTTGTAAAATAGCTGATTCCCTTTTTTAATTAAATCGGTAACGCATACAAAAGGGATTCCGAGATCTCTTTTACAGTAATAAAAATCAATTTTGGTGTTTTGTTTTTCAGGTTCTATTTCGAGCAGAATAACATTTTCCTTAGGATGATTGTTGCAAAAAACTTCCTCTAAAGTTTTTAGATATTGCTGTGGTGTCGTACCATTTAAAAACGGTGTTAATTCATCAAGAAAAGGATAATATGTTTTGAATTTCTCGAATAAATTTACCTGATAATTAAACAAGGAAGGAAATCCCTGTACTTCAATTAATTTAGGAATTGTTTTTCCGTCTTCTTCACAAATTCCAAAATCGATAGCCAGAAAAGTACTGTGTTCGTCTTCATTTGGAACTTTATTGTTTAATTCTAATGCCTTATTGGTAAGTTGTTTAAAATTTTCTTTTTGAACTAAAGCTATAACATCATTACAGCCTTCAATCAGCTGTGCTTTTAATTCATTCGAAATGAAAAAAGGAGTTTCTCCTAATCGAAAAGTAGGTGCGTAATCAAAATCCTGAGCGATACTATCTTTTAATTGTTGGTATTTTTCCTGAGTGAATTGCTCGTTGAATAACTTTCGATATTTTGAAATCATACAGTTTTTGAATGTTAAAAAAAGGAACACAGATGATACTAATTTAGCAGATTAAAAGAAATTTTTAATTTTAATCTGTGTTAATTAATTTAATCTGTTATATCGGTGTTCCAATATTTTATTAGCATAAATAATTTATTAATTAGACATGATTTTTTTAGATTTCATCAGGTCAGTAATGGCAGAACGAAGAAAATTAGGAATCAGGGTTTCGTTAGTTCGATATATTTTATCATCGTCAACCAAGTCTTCCAGCATATTTCTGAATTTTCTTTTGCCTTTCATTTTTCTTATTTTGTCTTTTATATCCTTATTTCTTAGATGTGACAGAAAACTAATAGGATCGGCTTCGGGATGAAATTGCGTTCCCACTAAATGATCTGTAAAGCGTACCGCCATAATGGCTCTTTCGTATTGCACATGATCTCTTATTTTTTCCAGAGAAATGATTTTAGCACCTTTTTTGGCAAAAACACTCAATTTAGGCTGTATTACCTGATAATCTCTGGAATCAATGGCGTAAAATGGATCGGCTAAACCTTCAAACAACAAATCCTTAAGGCCATCTTTGGTTTTATGGATAGTCATTACACCAAATGAGGTGTCGTGTCTTTTGGTAATTTCGGCCAGTCCAAAATGTTTACAGGCCATCTGAAAAGAATGGCAAATAAACAAAACATGTTTTTTTATCGGATTTTCACTGTTCCATTTTACAATGGAATCAATAAAAGCATAATATTTTTTATCCCAGTTTCCATCGCCTTCCAGTGGATTTCCCGGACCACCAGAGGATATATAAATATCAAACTGATCAATTTCGGGTAATTCACATTTTCCTCTGACATCAAATATTTTAAAACACACAAAAGGAGCAAATCGGCTAACAACATCAATTATACATCGCATTCCCTGATTAGGTTCACCATTGTACATGTCTAATATTGCTACTGTTATACTTTTCTTTTTCATTAGTCCCACTTTTTAAAATAATTATTCAAAGATAAGTTATTATTTTATAAGCCTTTAGTAAATTCTGAAGTTATAAAATCAACTACTTTAGTCAGGTCTTTTGTTTCTTCAAAAACGGCCAATTGTTTGTCGGCTCCAGTACCATTTTTCAGGATTTGGTGCGCAAAATTAATATGCTCCCTGCTGCCTAATTCGTCCACAACATCTTCAATAAAATCAAGTAATTCAAGAATCAACATTCTGGTTTCCACTTCTTTTTGAAGTCCAAAATCAATCATCTGTCCTTCAATTCCATAGCGGGCAGCACGGAATTTATTTTCTTTTATCAATGCCAATCGATAAATATTGAAACTCATGTTTTGTGAATTGAGTCGGTATAATTTGGCTACAACGGCCTGTATTATAGAGACAATGCACATGGTTTCTTCAACCGTCAAACTCATATCACAAATGCGAAATTCAATGGTGTCATAGAAAGGATGCAAACGTAAATCCCACCAAATTTTCTTTGGATTATCAATACAGCTGGTTTTTACCAGCGTTTCCAAAAAGTTATCGTAAGAGGATAAGGAATCGAAATATTCCGGTAACCCAGTTCTTGGAAATTTATCAAAAACCTTTGTTCTGTATGATTTGTAACCTGTTTGTCTGCATTCCCAAAAAGGGGAATTAGTAGATAACGCAAAAATATGCGGTAAAAAATAACAAGCCTGATTGATTAACTGTAACCCAATTTCGCGGTTTTCAATTCCCACATGGCAGTGCATCCCGAAAATCAAATTAGAACGGGCTGCATCCTGTAATTCGTTGATAATATTATGATAACGGGGATCATCGGTTATGGGTTGATCCTGCCATTTTGAAAATGGATGTGTTCCTGCACCTCCAACGATAAGCCCCTGTTTATCGGCTAATTCTACAATTTTTGTCCTTAGAAACTTAATCTCACATTCGGCTTCTTTGACATTTTTACAGATATTTGTTCCTACTTCCACAACCGACTGGTGCATTTCGGCTTTTACCTGTTCGTTTAATAATATTTTGGCTCCATCGACAATTTTGGACAAATGGGAGCGTAAATCACGGGTTTCGGGATCTATAATTTGGTATTCCTCTTCAATACCAAGCGTAAAAACAGGCAATTTTTTCATTTAAATATTCCGATAGTTATTTAAGTCCAACAGCATCTTTCATAAAAGTTCCCCAGGTCAGATTGATTTTTTCTGGTTTTTGTTTTTTTGCGGCAGCAATAGCCATTTTTGCAGCTTCTTCGACCACCCATTCGAAGTTTTCTGCTCCTACCGAATTGATATCGGCATCAGGTGCCGGATTTCCAAAATCAATAGCATAAGGAATCCCGTCACGCACAGCAAATTCTACGGTATTAAAATCGTATCCTAAACCTTTGCAAAGACGAATCGTGTAATCTTTGATAGTAGCTAATAGTTTTTTATCTACCGGAGGTCCGTCAAGAACATAACGCAAATGGGGTTGATTTCGGGGTTCATATTGCATGATTTTAACCGCTTTACCACCTAAACAATACACTCTGAAATATTCGGTAAAAACAATTTCTTCCTGTAACAACATCACTAATTGACCCGTTTCACTGTGTTTCTCCCAAAATTCTTCTTTGTTTTCCAGTCGATATACATTTTTCCATCCACCGCCGGCATACGGTTTCATATAAGCAGGAAATTTTACATAGTCAAAAATGCCTTCCCAGTCTAATGGAAATTGTAAGTTTCTAAAAGATTTAGAAGTCGTATCCGTGGGATGTTCCGCTGAAGGAAGAATTACGGTATTAGGCAACGGAACACCCAATGTATCCGCTAAGGCATTATTGAAAAATTTATCATCAGCACTCCACCAAAAAGGGTTATTGATTACATTAGTTCCTGTTAAAGCGGCATTTTTTAGAAAAGCACGATAAAACGGAACATCTTGTGAAATTCTGTCAATAATTACCGCATATTCACCGCCTTTGTTTTGGATAACCTTATCAATAGAAACGGCTTCGGCTATAATGTCTTTTTCATTTTTTGAATTTACTCTATCAATAAAAGCCTGTGGAAAGGTGTCTTCCATTCCAAATAAAATTCCGATTTTCTTCATGTTTATTGTTTCTTTACTACTTTATTACTTTTTTATAGTTGGTTTAGCTAAATTTAATTCGGGATAAATAATGAGGAAACATTTCTTTCCAAAGTGGCCAGTCGTGTGGCTTATTCTGCCTGATATCAAGCCAATGGTGCATGCTTTTGTCAGACAAGAGTTTACTCATTTTCAGATTGGCATCAAAACAAATATCCCAATTGGAAGTTCCCAGAACTACATCCATATTCCACAATTCATAATCATTAAGACCATGCAGATAATCGTCGGGACTGTGATAGAAAACAGCATCATTATGGAAGCCGTCTAAGTAACTTTTGATATTGAAAATACCGCTCATACTAAACAAATGACTCACATAACCGGGATGTCTAAAGGCAAAATTAGAAGCATGATAACCTCCAAAACTACAACCTGCCATCACCACTTTTCCAGAAGGGGTATTGTGTCGCACTTTTTCCACAATTTCATGACAAATCATTTTGTCGTACCAATCGTGATTTTCTATGCGGTGTACCGGATGGATATGTTTGTTGTAAAAACTGTCTTTGTCAATACTGTCGGGACAATAAATTTGGATTAATCCCTGTTCGACATACCATCTTACCGATTCAATTAACCCCATGTCTTTATTTTCGAAATAACTTCCCATGGAGGTTGGAAACAGGATTACGGGATAGCCTGAATGACCAAAGACAAGCATTTGGGTATCCCTATTCAAATTAGGAGAATACCATTTAAAATAATCCTCTTTCATAATAACTTTGATTTTAACAATTATAATGAAATTTATTACATCAAATCCCTAAATAGAGTAAGTTGCTCTATTTTTAACGAAAAAATAATACTCGCTTTATTTGGGTTGGATATTATTAGTTTTTGAGGCTAAAAACCGTGTTCTTTTTGAGTAATTTCTTAACATGGCAATAAAAGATTTTTTTAGCCTACTAAACTTTGATCAAATAACTGCACCTGATTTTTTAGTCTTTCAATAAGCATATTCATCATGCGTTTGTTTAGGTTCGATGAATTCCTGATGTACAATAAATATTCATCAACCGTAAACAAGGCAATAATCATCCCTTTTAGAGCATTCCTGAACTTGATGTCTTTTTGAATGGCATTTTCGATAATGGTTAATTTTTTTTCGACACTGAGTGTGTAAAAATCCCTTTTGTATTTACTAATGTAATTGTGGAAAGAAGCAATGAATAAATCATTTTGTAGTTTTAATATGGGTCTCAAAACTTCATTTTGAAAAATTTCATCTGCTGAAGATTGCGTGCTAACACTCCCGATAGCTTCACCTCTGAATTCACTTAAAAAACGATCTCTCTGGTCCATCTTTTTTTCTTAAATATAGGAAAAAAAAGTATCGAAGAATTTTTATTTTAATGTAAATATAAGGAGTGATTCATAATTTAACAGTTATAAATAACTACTGTTTGAAAATCAGTTTGTTACAAAATAAAACCGCTAATTGGTGAATTAGCGGTTTCAGTTTTTATAGTGAAATTTTATTATTTTGATAAAAGCGGCTCTTTACAGTATTTCTTTTCTACATAAAAAGTACCAAAAGGCAGTAAAGAAGCAATTAGAATAATTCCAAAATCTTTTAAACTCCATTTTTGTGCATTTTTCAATAAAAAAGCTAAAATGATATAGCCAATAAACAAAATTCCGTGACTCATTCCGATTGGATACAAAAGAGTGTGGTACAATTCGAAATTGTTAGGTTTAATAAAAAGCATATTGGAGAACAGAACTAAATAAGAAATTCCTTCAAGAAGAGCGGTAATTTTAAAAATCTTAAGCATGGATATTATTTTAAATATTTACACGCCAAAAATAATGATTATCATTGATTTTATGGCTAAGAAAACCCAAAGTAATTTACATTTGCAATCATAAAATTTTCATAATGAGCAAAAGAGATTTAAAGAAATATTTGGGCGAACTCGATAAAGAACAACTTCAGGAGCAATTGATAGAATTGTATGAAAAATTTACAGCCGTAAAAGAATATTACGATTTTGTTTTTAATCCAAAAGAAGAAAAGAGACTTCAGGAAGCCAAGCTGAAAATCTCCAATGAATATTTCCCTATTGGAAAAACCAGAAAAGCTAAAATGCGTCGTTCGACAGCTCAAAAAATCATCAAACATTTTATTACGCTGGGCGTAGATCCTTTTGTAACTGCCGATGTGATGTTATATACTATTGAAATTGCTCAGACTTTCTCGGCTGAAAATTCCATAAAACAGGAAGCTTTTTATAAAAGTATGCACAATTCTTTTGATCAGGCGGTTCAATTTTTAATTGCAAATGGCATTTTGAGCGAATTTAAACGTCGGATAAATGCAATTTATGACGAAATTCTTCAGCAAAAATGGAAAAACAGCAGCGATTTCCTGCTAATAATGGAGCGAATTAGCTAATAATAGGCTTGTAAATCAAATTATTTCAAATTGAGTTAATAATTTAAATTAAATATAACAAGATAACTGTTTTTTAGACGTATTTTTGCAAAAATTCAACAAAAAGCAATGTTCGAAAGTACGATAGAAATAGAAAAAGAAGAAAAAAAAGAACTTTATGCCTACCAGCAGGGTGATATTGATGCCATTTTTGAGCGCATTGATAATGGTCCTGAAAAACACCACTTATTGTATCAATTGCCTACAGGTGGAGGAAAAACAGTAATATTCTCAGAAATCGTTCGCCGTTACCTATCCAAACACAATAAAAAAGTAGTTGTTTTGACACACCGAATTGAGTTGTGCAAGCAAACTTCTAAGATGTTGAAAGGTTTTGGTGTTAAAAATAAAATCATCAATTCTAAAGTAAAAGATTTACCGGATCAAAACGAATATTCCTGTTTTGTAGCCATGGTAGAAACCCTTAAAAACCGTATCAACGATGAAAAATTGTTATTGGACAACATCGGTTTGGTTATTATTGATGAGGCGCATTATAATTCCTTTCGAAAATTATTAAATTCATTTGCCAATGCTTTTATATTAGGAGTAACCGCTACGCCGTTGAGTTCTAATATCAAATTGCCGATGAATCAAAGTTATGATGAATTAATTGTAGGCGATACTATTGGTTCATTAATTGAAAACGGATTTTTGGCCAAAGCAACCACTTATAGCTATGATGTAGGTTTGACTTCGCTAAAAGTAGGTATCAATGGCGATTATACCGTAAAATCATCCGATGATTTATATACCAATACCTTAATGCAGGAAAAATTACTGCATGCTTATACCGAAAGATCTATGGGTAAAAAAACCCTGATTTTCAATAATGGTATCAATACTTCATTGTATGTATATGAAACTTTCAGAGAAGCAGGTTATGCTATTCGCCATCTTGACAATACCAGCAGTAACGAAGAAAGAAAAGAAATTTTACACTGGTTCAAACATACAAAGGATGCCATTCTAACTTCGGTTGGGATTTTGACAACCGGTTTTGACGAACCAACAGTAGAAACCATCATATTGAACCGTGCTACAAAATCATTGACTTTATATTATCAAATGATTGGTCGTGGTTCTCGAAAATTACCTAACAAAGACGAATTTACAGTTATTGATTTGGGTAACAATGCCGCTCGTTTTGGATTGTGGAGCGAACCGGTAAACTGGCAGCACATTTTTAAATCACCGGAATTTTATTTGGAAAATCTTCGTGATGATGCTGAAATTGAGATGTATTTTAAATACACCATGCCTCCTGAATTAAGAGCTAAATTCCCGAATACTGAAGACGTAACCTTCGATGTAGATGAAGAACATAAATTGGCCATCAAGCACAATTTACGTTCTAAAGTAGTTTTGGATAAATCGTTGGATCAGCACGCAACGATGTGTGTTTATAATACAGAGACTTTACAGGAAGCCAAATTATTGTCTAAAGAATTGGATGATGATATTGAATGCCGTATTAAGCGTTATGCAAAATGCCTGAGCCAATGCAGTAAAAATTACCGTGAATGGCTAGTGGATGATTACAAACAAAAATTAACCTTGCTGATAGGGAAAAAGTATCGTGAGAAAATCATGAACGAACCTGATGACGAGGAATAAAACAATTTATATTTCAGAAACCATTAAGATATTTAGATAAGTTAAGCCTAAATTTCCTTAATTTCTTAATGGTAAAATTAAAATAGCTAATGTTTATTCAGTAGTAAAAATAAGGAGCTAATTATACAAATAATAAAAAAAACAATGTCAAAACAATTCTCAGATTTAGGAATTTCGACAGCTTTAGTACAAACCCTGAATGAATTGCAGCTTGTGATTCCCACAGCTATTCAGGAACAGGTCATTCCGTTGCTTTTAGCCAATCAAACTGATTTGGTAGGATTAGCAAAAACGGGAACGGGAAAAACCGCCGCTTTTGGGTTGCCTATTTTACAATTAATAGATGCTTCAAAACCCGTTGTACAGGCTGTAATATTAGTTCCAACCCGAGAATTAGGACATCAGGTTTTTAAAAATCTGGAATCTTTTGCACAACATCTTCCGGAAGTTTCTATTGCGGCAACTTGTGGAGGAATCCCAATAAAACCGCAAATTGAACGTTTAAGCAGTCCAACACATATTGTGGTGGCTACTCCGGGACGTTTGATTGATTTATTGCAACGAAAAGCCATCAGTTTAGCTGAAACCCAATTCTTAGTTTTGGATGAAGCTGATGAAATGGTGAGCATTCTAAAAGAAAGTTTAGATGAAATTGTTGCCGAATTACCTAAAAAACACCGTACTTTTCTGTTCTCGGCTACGATGCCGGGAACAATAAAGCAACTGATTCAGAATTATTTGCATAAAAATGTGGTACAAGTAAGTGCCAATATGGAAACTTCAGGAAATCAGCAGATTGATCATCAATATATTGTGGTAGATCCTATTGAAAAACTGGACGTATTGATGCACTTTTTGAATTCAAGAGAAGGACAACGCGGAATTATTTTTTGCAAAACAAAAGCAGCCGTAAATAAATTAGCTAAAAACTTAGCGATTAACCGTTTTTCATCGGGCGCTTTACACGGAAGTTTGTCTCAGGGAATTCGTGACAGAATCATGGAGCAATTTCGTGAAGGACATATTAATATATTAGTAGCTACTGATTTGGCTGCCAGAGGAATTGACGTAAAAGAAATTGCTTATGTAGTCAATTATCATTTGCCGGATACTTACGAGAATTACGTTCACCGTAGCGGAAGAACGGCAAGAGCAGGAGCAAACGGATTGTCATTAACCGTTTTACAGGCGGAAGAAGAAATTGAAATTGCTGATTTTGAAAGGGAATTAGGTATCCAATTCAAACCATTTGCAAAACCTTCGGTTGCCAGCATCGAAGACAACAATACGGTACTTTGGGCAAAACAAATTTTTAAAACGAAACCCAATCACGAAGTAGATACCGAATTAAAAACAAAAATCAAAACCATTTTTCATCATTTAACCAAGGATGAATTAATTGAAAAAATACTAGCCCATCATTTATTGCAAAATAAAAGTACGCTAGCAGAAAAACCAGTAAAAAAACTAAAACAAAAAAAATAAAAACAATCCACGCATCCTTTGATAACTAACACTAGCAAAAGATGTTATTTTAAAATTCTAAAAAATCATGGAAATCGTAATAATCGGAGGCGGTTTTGCAGGAATGAATCTGGCAAAAGAACTATTAAATCAGGACGGAGTTCACGTAACTCTGGTGGATAAAAACAACTACAATTTTTTCCCGCCATTGATTTATCAGGTAGCAACGGCCTATTTAGAGCCATCAAGTATTAGTTACCCTTTTAGAAAATTTTTCGCAGGCAAAAAGAACCTACAATTTCGTTTAGGAGAATTATTGGAAGTAGTACCTGCTGAAAATAAAGTAATCCTGAGTAATGGTGAGTTATCATACGACAAATTGGTTTTTGCAACGGGAGCAGAGACAAGTTATTTTGGTATGGAAAACGTAAAAAAGAACGCCATTCCAATGAAAACGCTGAATGATGCCATTGTAATGCGTAACACTTTGCTTAAAAATTTGGAAAAAGCTTCTATTACTAAAGATATTCGTAAACGTCGAAAATTATTGACTATTGTAGTTGCCGGAGGAGGACCTACAGGAGTTGAAATTTCGGGAATGTTTGCAGAAATGCGTAAAAACATCCTTTTAAAAGAATATCCTGAATTAGAAACTACGGCCAGTAATATTTATCTGGTTGACGGAGCTCCGGCTTTGTTGACACCAATGAGCAAACAATCTCAGGAAGATACTTATAAAGCCATTACTGATTTAGGCGTTATTGTAAAATTGAACAATAATGTGGTTGATTATGTTGATGATACAGTTCATTTTGCTAACGGAGATACCATTCAGACAAAAAATTTAATTTGGGCAGCCGGAGTTACGGCACGTGAATTCAAAGGGATTCCTGCTGAGAGTTATGGTCGTGGAAAACGTTTAAAAACAGACCCTTTTAATAAAATTGAAGGTACAGCTAATATTTACGCTATTGGTGATACCTGTATTCAATTTAATGATGAAGCTTTCCCTCACGGACATCCTCAGGTAGCACAGGTGGCTATCCAACAAGGAATTAATCTGGCTAAAAATATCAAACTGGAAATTCAGAAAAAAGCACTTGTGCCTTTTAAATATGTGGATAAAGGTTCAATGGCCATCATTGGAAAAGCAAAAGCTGTGGTGGATTTACCAAAGCCAAAAATGCATTTCAAAGGCACTTTTGCCTGGATGATTTGGTTATTTATTCACTTGATTTCATTGATTACTTACCGAAATAAAGTAAAAACTTTCTACAACTGGATGATTGCTTATTTCTCTAAAGACAATTCATTGCGAATGATTATCAGACCGGATAAAAAAGTAAAAACAGAAGATATTGTAAAATAAATTTTTCTATATAATTAATGAAACCGATACAGTGATTGTGTCGGTTTTTTTTGTGGGATATAAGCAATAATCCACCTATGAGAAATCTTCAAAAACAAAAACTAGATAACTTGACATTGATAACTTCTAAAGTGACTCATATTTGTTTACCATTAACTTTTAGCTATTATTAATTTCTTTCATTATTTCGGCAAATAACTCAACTGATTTGATGCGGTTTTTAAATCCGAAAACATTAGTAGAAACCATTAGTTCATCTACTTGGGTATCTTCCAAAAAACGTAGTATTCCAGCTTTAACCGTTGCTTTACTGCCTACGAAAGAGTATTTAAGCGTTTGTTGTACGGTTGGATGTTGAAACATTTGTCGCATTTCGAAATCCATTTCTACTGGTGGTTGCAAAGGTTTGGATGCACCAGTGAATATTCCGTAAAACATTTTAATTAAAGATGTAAAAATTGTCTGTGCCTCGGCATCGGTATCGGCAATAATTACATTAATTCCAGCAATGCTGTACGGTTTGTTTAAAAATTCAGAGGGTTGAAATTCTTGTTTATAAATTGCCAAAGCTTCGTGCAAATGCGTAGGTGCAAAATGGCTACCAAAGGCATATGGAAGTCCCTTTGCAGCCGCCAAGTGAGCACTATCCGTACTAGAACCTAAAATATATAAGGGTACGTCCATACCTTCGGCAATTGCCACTCGTACTTTACCAGATCCATTCTGAACGTCGAAATAGTGTTGAATTTTACTGATTCCCTCTGGAAATGAACGTGTTCCCTGCATAAAATCTGACCGGATAGCCTGTGCAGTTGCCGTATCGGTTCCGGGTGCTCTGCCTAAACCCAAATCTATACGGTTAGTGTACAATTGTGCCAAAGTACCAAACTGCTCGGCAACAATTAAAGGCGAATGGTTAGGAAGCATAATGCCACCAGAACCAACTCTGATATATTCCGTATTATTTGCAACATAACCAATCAAAACAGGTGTAGCATTGCTCGCAACAGTGTCTGTATTATGATGCTCTGCAAACCAAAATCTGGTGTAATGATTCTTCTCGGCCACTTTGGCTAATTGCAGTGAGTTGTTCAAAGTTTCTTTAAAACTCGTTCCCTCCGAAATCGCTGCAATTTCTAATAGCGAATAATTGATTTGATTTTTCATTCCTTAAAATGGTAATGCGTTTTATATTTCAATCACTACTTTACCCGTCACATTGCCACTTTGTAAGCGATCGTAGGCTTTTTGGTAGTCATCAAATACAAAAACACTATCAATCACAGGTTTCATTTCCACGCTTGCCATTGCTGATAATAATGCTTCAAAATCACTGCGAGAACCCATAGTGGTAGCACCCAGTTGTATGCCACGTGTCATAATTTCCAAAGGTGAAACGTCACCGCCCATACCGCTGGCAAAGCCTACCAACGCCACATTGCCACCTGCTTTGGTGCTGGCAACCGATTTATTAATTGTTTTTTCGCCTGCCACTTCCACGACTTTATCTACACCTAAGCCATTGGTTAATTTTAAAATTTCTTTGTCCCAATCAGGGTTTTTACCGTAAGCAACCACCGTTTCTGCACCCAATTCTCGTAATAGTTGGGCTTTGTCATCATCATCACGACTGGCAATCGCCAAAACCCTTGCACCGCTTAATATGGCTAATTGCAAAGCAAACACCGACACACCGCCTGCACCTTGTACCA
The DNA here is from genome assembly GCF_014639535.1 of Flavobacterium palustre. Taxonomy (GTDB): domain Bacteria; phylum Bacteroidota; class Bacteroidia; order Flavobacteriales; family Flavobacteriaceae; genus Flavobacterium; species Flavobacterium palustre. The sequence continues at coordinate 235,329 of NZ_BMGA01000002.1, forward strand.
ATACAGTTTGACCTGCCGTTAAAATGCCGTGTTGGTGAATGGCATTCCACGCCGTTACCGCACCACAAGCAAGCGTCGCTGCTTCTACATAACTTAAATAATCAGGTAGTTGTACCAGTGACATTTCGTGCAACACAATATATTCAGCAAGCCACCCATCCATATTAAACCCAATACTGGCAACATAGTATTCGGGTTTCAGAACTTTGCCATCAACCCAATTTGCCCAGCAGTTTGCTGACACTCGTGAGCCAACTGTCACACGAGTCACATTTTCTCCCAATGCCACCACTTCGCCAGCACCATCTGACAATGGCACAACCGAATTGACTACCCCAGGATAGTTGCCACTTAAAGCCGCATGGTCACGGAAATTTAAAGATGCCGCTTTGACTTTAATCAATACTTCATTTTTTCCAAGCGTGGGAATAGCTTGCTTGGCTTGGATTAATTGCGTGTGATTACCATTTTTGGTTAATCGCACTGTGGTTTGAAAATCTAACATATAATATATCTTATTAAGGTTAAAAAAAGTCTTTTTATTGAACTGTAGCTATTGATAGAAAGCTGAGCGTAGAAGTAAGGTGTTATGATGTATATATCTTCGCACTAGGTTTCTTTACCATCCCATTCGGTCTTTCAGTCCTTTTATGTGTGCAAAATGATGCTTGCTGTGCCACGCAAAAATTGCTAAGAACTCGGGAAGCGACATTTGTCTGCCTGCATCAGGATAAAAAAAGGTAAGATTAAGCTCTTGCTCTGAAAGGGATTTTAGGTCTAAAACCCAACTTTCGTGCACACTATAAATCGCTTGCAGTACTGCTTGAATTGCACTATTTTGGATGTCGCCAAAATCTGTCAACTTCTTTTCGTTGTGAGGTTTTATGATTATTTTGTTTTCTTCCAATCCACGCTTAAACATTACATAAGCTCTCGAATGAGCATCAACAACGTGGGTTATCACTTGCTGAACTGTCCAGCCATTTTCCCGATATTGAGTGTCGAATTTTTCATTATCAAAGTTTTCAACAGTCTTAATCAATTCGCCAGGAATATTTCCAAGGATTCTAATGTAGTCCTGCACATCTTCACTTGATATTTTTGTAGGCATTTCAAATCGTCCAACTGGATATTTTAGTAATTCTAAATCGTTCATTTTTTAAATTTTTATTGATATTACAAAGGTATTTTAAAATACTTTCCTTTTGATAGTGCTTACCTGTAGGAAAGTAAATTTGTGCAAAATGAATTAATTTGAGATTCGCTATTTGGTAGTTTTAAAATTTACGCTTTCCTTTGTATAGCTATTTACAAGTTGATAGTGATGTATTGATATGAGAGATATTGCAGAAAAACAAAAAGAAAAGCCAATCTACTATGATTGTGCGGAAACGATCAAACCGTTACGTGACGCATTGGATGTCTTTACCGGAAAATGGAAAATACCTATATTGTTTTCAATGATGTCTGGAAATGAGCGTTATACAGAAATTCAGAGCAGTATGCCGTGTATATCACCAAAGGTTTTGGTTAAAGAACTCAAAGATCTTGAGCAGCATAAACTTATCAAACGGGTAATTATTGATGATTATCCTATAAAGGTTTTGTACAAATTGGAACCTTATGCTCAAAGCGTTATCCCAATTATAGAGACACTCAAAACTTGGGGACAAAACCATAGAAATAAACTGTTTGGACAACAAGAAGAAAACTTAAATTCTTCAAACCATAAGTAAATTTTAAACTGCAAATACAATATAAGTGACCAAAAATGACCGAAAAAAAGGCGAACACACAACAGCTAGGGTTTCTTTCGCGCCATAAATAACTGTAAAAATATAAACACTTGGTGGAATTACTAAGTGAGATTGCAATGCTATCGCTCGCAATTGACCAATAAATCCGTAAAATCCGTGGCAAAAAAAACTTAAATATTAATCAAATAACTCTCTTTGTAGATTTTTTGGTACACATCTTTGCTAAACATATACAATTGGGACGGTTTTTTAGAAACGCCGGTTTGTTTTTCGTCTAGAGCAATAATGTATTTTTTGGTAATTAATTTTCGTCTGAAATTTCGGTTGTCAATTTCCACTCCTAAAATCGCTTCGTAAGCTTCCTGTAAATCTTTGATGGTAAATTTATCAGCCAGTAACTCAAAAACAATAGGCTTAGACAAAGCATCTTCTTTTAAATCGGCATAGGCTTCGGCAATAATTTTTTCATGGTCAAAACCCAGTTCCGGCAGTTGGTTTACCGGAAACCATTGCGGATTGTATTGATTTTCTAATTGAACTATATCCGTTGGTAAAAAATATAATAAGCAATAGTGATGGTTCTTTCGCTGAAATGTTCGCTTTCGGCCCAGATTACATCTTTTTCATTCTTCAAACGGTTAGGATCTCCAAAAACATTAAATTGTTTTTTGTATAAATTATCCAGACCCGTTAATTCTTTCAAAACCCGGTTAGCCGTATCGTCTATGGTCTCATTTTCATAGGTGTGAAATCCTTTCAAAACATAATCATTCACAATAGCGTCTTTGGTGTTTTCTAATTTTAAAACACGTTCAATTAATAATACATTCAATGATTTTGTAGTGTTGTCAAATCCAAAAATTACACAGTCAACAGATATATTTGGAATTATTTCGACTTTCCTGTTTTGAATCAAACTCATAGTTTTTTTGGGTAAGTTGGTTTTGTTATGTCACAAATTTAACGATTAAATTTTAATATTCCTTCTTTTGATTTTCTTTAAAAATAAAAATTAAACGTATATAAAACGTTAAATATTCTTCTTTTACAGTATGTATTTTTTATAGCTGTTTTATATTGTAAATGTGTAATATATCTTTTATAATATTGATAAAAACAAAAAAATATTGATTTTTATTTGCTGAATACAAAAATAAAATAATATATTTGAAAAATAATAGTCAAATTGACGTTTAATAAAAAATAGCTTTGTTAGCTAAGCCGAAATGAAAATAAAATATACTTTGACGGAGAATAAACCACTCAAAAAATCAGTTTGGATTTTTTTGCTGTGTGCACTAGTATCCAAAATGAATGCACAGGTAGTAATTACCAATTCAAATTTTTCAATGGGAACAACGGGTAGGATAGGAGTTGGACTTTCGCCAAATGGGGAAGGAAATATGTGGAAACCGTTGAATTTATCAGGTCAGGGTTCGTTAGGCGGACGTATGGAGCAGGTGGATTATGTAGATATTTTGCCGGCGATTCATTTTACACCAAAAATCATTGGAAGCGACAGTACCAATGTTACTTTTCAAATGCGATTAGGAATGTATTCGGCTAACGGACAATTTGTGGGTAATGTAAGCAGTCGTTCTAATAATGGACTGACTTTTATTCTGCCGGAAGCTTATGTAGAAGCAACGAATATTTTAGGTAGCAAATGGTCAGCTTGGGCAGGTTCTCGTTTTCGCCGTTATGACGATATTCACATTAGTGATTATTTTTATTTTGATGATCATTCGGCACAGGGATTTGGTGTAAAATATAAAAACACCGAATTGACACTATTGATGCCTGCGTCAACCGATTCTACCGGAGTTTTTCCATACAATTATGAGGTTACTGTGGCTGGAGCAACTAATCCCGCAATTCGTCAAAGAATGGTTTGGATAGGGGAACATAGTATTCATTTGAAAAACAACAATACCATTAAACTTTTAGGAGAGTTTCATTATGTTTCTAAAAATTCGGCAGCAGCTTCTAAAACTTTTCCTTCCGATAACGGTTGGGTTGCCGGAATCAAATACAACAGTTCGTTTAAAACGGCCAAACCGGGTTCGTTTAACCAAATATCAGTACGTTATGGTTCCGGAATTGCTAATGGTGGTGACAACGGGAACACCTTTACCTGGGCTACTTACGGTGCTCCGGATGAAAATGGAAAATATACCAATGCTTATTCTTTTACAATGGTGGAACACTTTTTACTGAATCTATCCAATAAATTCAGTATTAATGGTTACGGGGTTTTCACAAAAAGCAAAGGAGGTTCAGCCAGCACAAATACCGATGAATATTTTAACGGAAAACAATTCTATAATCGAAAAACGGATTTTGTTGTTGGTGTACGTAACTTTTTTTATGTGACCAATTGGTTGCATTTGATTCAGGAAGTGCATTATGCTGTTAGAAAAGATGGTGATAATCCCGAAGCCAGTATGTGGAAATTTTCATTGGCTCCCACAATTGTTCCGCTGGGAAAAAGAGATCCCTGGAGTCGTCCTCATATTCGACTGGTTGGAACAGTAGCCCGATATAACGATTATGCACGGGATCATAATTATTCTCCTTTTTTGCAAATCAATCAAAAACGTTGGGGAACTTATGTAGGTGTAAAAACAGAATGGTGGCTTTTTTAAAAATCACTTCTATCTGATTTATAATTGCTTAACATATATTGCTTAAAATTATTTTTTAAATTAAAAATTAAATAGTCATGCCGATTTTTGGAACATCCATTTTATCATTTATACCCACCTGGACTTCTGATGGAGGACAATATGCTATAAAAAAAACAGCCGAATATGGTTTTGATATGCTGGAAATTCTTTTACCAACTTCACTGGATTTTGATGCAAAATCAGTAAAAAAACAATTGAATAATCACGGAATCTCAGCACGTTGTTCTCTTAATTTACCTAAAGATTGCCATGTTCCTTTTTATCCTGAAAAAGCTACTGTTATTATCAAAAAAGCCATTGATAAAGTTGCCGAAATGGATGGTGATTTTTTGGGCGGTGTGCTGCATTCGGCTATTGGGACTTTTACCGGAAATTCCTGTTCGAATGATGAAAAGTTAATTGTAGAGCAGGTGTTTTCTGAAGTGGCTGATTATGCTTCGAAACAAAATATCACAATTGCTATAGAACCCATCAACCGATATGAAAGTTATGTATTTACCAATGCCGCTGAAGTTTTGGAATTAATTAAGAATGTAAATAGTGATTTTTTAGGATTGCATTTGGATACTTTCCACATGAATATTGAAGAAAATGATTTCTATAATCCAATTGTTTGTGCCGGAAAGAATTTAAAACACCTTCATATCACAGAATCAGACAGAGGAATGACAGGAGAAGGCAATGTACATTGGGATAATTTATTTAAAGCTCTGGCCGAAATCAATTATCAGGGACCATTGGTATTGGAGAATTTTTCTTCTGAAATTAAGGAATTAATCGGACCTACATCGCTGTGGAGGCCTTCCAAATACAATTCGGAAGATCTTGCCAAAGGAAGTCTGGCCTTTATGAAAGCAATGGTAAACAAACATTATATCAACAACTCACACAAATAATTACTACAGTAAACCTAAAAAAAGAAGCAATGAAAAAAGAATTAAAAGCAGTTTGTTTTGGAGAAATCCTTTTTGATGTATTTCTGGAACATAAAAAAATTGGCGGAGCACCACTTAACGTAGCCACAAGATTAAAAGCCTTAGGAGGGGAGGTTGCCATGATAAGTGCGGTAGGGGACGATAGCAATGGTGAAAAACTAACCACCTATCTGAATGATTTAGGAATTAATACCACAGGAATTGAAGTAAAATCGAATTATCCAACAGGAATTGTCAATGTAATTTTGAACGAAAAAGGAAATGCTTCTTATGATATTCAATATCCTTCGGCCTGGGACAAAATTGAAATTTCTTCTTTAAATAAAACGATAGTGGAGCAGGCTGATTTTATGGTTTACGGAAGTTTATCGTGCAGAGATGCTGTTTCTAAAAAAACACTATTGGATTTATTGACTGTAGCCAAATACAAAATATTCGATGTGAATTTAAGAGTGCCGCATTATACAAAAAAGAATGTTTTGGATTTATTGTATGCTGCTGATTTTATCAAATTTAATGATGAGGAATTGAATGAAATCTGCGAAGATTTACATTCGAATAGAAAATCTCTGGAACAAAACATTCAATTCATTGCTGAGTTTACTAATACGCCAACGGTTTGTGTTACGTTGGGATCTCACGGCGCAGTACTTTTTCATAACAATAAATTCTATCACAACTGTGGTTACAAGGTAAATGTAGTAGATACTGTAGGTTCAGGCGATTCTTTTTTGGCGTCATTAATTATCATGCTGCTCAATGGTGAAAACCCACAGTATGCCATCAACTTTGCCAGTGCCATTGGAGCGATTGTGGCTCAAAATGAAGGAGCAAACCCAATCATTTCGCAATCGGAAATCGACGCATTCTTAGGTGATTTCAGTAAAAAATCATCTCAATATGAAACCGTTTAAACAAAATACAGTTTGTAATCCATTAACCAAAACCAATAAAAAATGAGTTTATCTAAAAAAATATCCGTTGTCAGTAAAGAGTATGTTTTTCAGTTTGTTATCATTACTATATTGTTTGCGCTTTGGGGAATCGCTAACGATTTGACCACTCCAATGGTTTCGACTTTCAAAAAAGTAATGCCCGAACTTACCAATGTACAGGCTTCATTGGTACAATTTGCTTTTTATTTTGGCTATTTCTTTATGGCATTGCCGGCTGCATTATTCATTAGAAAATACAGTTACAAATCGGGAATAATAGTAGGACTGATTTTGTATGCAACAGGAGCTTTTCTGTTTTATCCGGCAGCACATTATCAAAGTTATAATTTCTTTCTGGTATCTTTATGGGTAATTACCTGTGGTTTAGCGTTTTTAGAAACAACATCTAATCCGTTAATTTTATTTCTGGGCAACAAAGAAACAGCTACACAACGCTTGAATTTGGCTCAGGCATTCAATCCAATTGGTGCAATAACCGGACTGGTAATGGCTCAGTTTTTAGTAATCAAAGAAATAAAATCAGATGATTACAGCTCAGAAGCTTTTAACGCATTGTCTTCAGCAGAATTAGCCCGCATTAGAGAGAATGATTTGGGAATTATTAGTATTCCTTATATTGGATTAGGACTTTTTGTGTTGGTTATTTTAGTGATTATTTGTTTGACAAAAATGCCAAAAACAGCTCATGAAGACAAAATGTCTATTGGAGAATCGTTTAAAAAATTATTAGCGAATAAAAATTACAAACACGGCGTTATTGCGCAGGCTTTTTATGTAGGGGCTCAAATTATGTGCTGGACTTTTATTTTTCAGTATGTGGACAATATCAATATGAATTTCGGATTAGAATTAACAGCAACTTATTACAATATAGGTGCGATGCTTTTATTTTTATCGGGAAGATGGGTTGGAACCGCATTGATGAAAAACACAAATCCGTCTAAAATACTGATGTATTTTGGTGTTGGAGGTGTTTTGTGTGCTGCCGGAACAATTGTTCTTCAGGGCATACCGGGGTTAATTTCGTTGATTAGCATTTCTATTTTTATGTCGATTATGTTTCCAACTATTTACGGAATTGCATTAAAAGACATGGGCGACGAAGCTAAAATTGGTTCAGCAGGACTGGTGATGGCTATTGTTGGAGGCGCGTTAATGCCTGTTTTACAAGGAAGTATTTTAGATTGGGGCGGATCAGGATTTTCAGATGTGCAAATTTTAGGATTTATTCCCGAAGTGAATTTTTCTTTTATTTTACCTTTAATTTGTTTAGCCGTTGTAACGCATTATGGATATACAACTTACAGACTTTCTGTTAAACATAAAAAAACCGAAAATATTCTCGTTACGGAATAAATTATATTTTTTAAAGAGCTAAAAACCGATATGAATTAATGATTTGTGTCGGTTTTTTGATCATATTATTCAATTAAATGGATAAAAATAAGGTATAATGAATGTTGCAAGAATCCACAAAATAATATTTAATGGAGTACCTACAAGTAAATAATCCTTAAATCTATAGTTTCCGGGAGCATAGATCATTGTATTGGTTTGATACCCCATAGGTGTCATAAAACTAAGTGAAGCAGCAAATGCAACCGTCATTATAAATGGACGTGAATCAATTCCTAACTCAAGAGCTGTTTTGATTGCAATAGGAGTAAGTATTGCTGCAGTTGCATTGTTAGACATAAAATTTGTTGAAAGAAATGTTAATCCAAAAAAAACGGATAGAAGTACCTGTGGACCAAATATTCCTAATGCTTTTACCAATCCAACAGCCAATAATGCAGCTGTACCTGTCTTTTCCAGTGCTACACCAAGTGATAAAATTCCTGCTAACATAAACACTACTTTCCAATCAATTGATTGATAAGCTTCATCTGTTTTTAAAAATTTTAATGCTATTAAAACAACTACACCTATAGTTGCTGTTAATACAATTGGTGCTATATGAAGGGCTGCTAATAAAACAACAGTTGCTAAAATTAAAACAATAGAAAGCATTCTTTTAAAAACAAAAGGAGAGTGGTTAGTCTCAGAAATAATCAATAAATCATCACTCTTTTTTAATTCTATCATTTGTTCATTAAACGCAGTAATGAGTAAAACATCTCCTGATTTTAAGGTAACTTTACTGAAACTGTCATGTAATATTTCATCTCGTCTCCTAATAGCCAAAACATTTGCTTCTTCAAAACGTTGACGAAAATTGTATTCTTTTATAGTAAGGTCTTCCATTTTAGAACCACCAGGAATAAGCGCTTCAATAAGAACAAGATCATCTTTCAATAAATCATCATCTTCAATCTTTTTATCTGCTTTTAATTTTATTCCTTCATAATCCAACATTTTTTTTAATTCTTCAATATTACAGCTTACTTTAAGTATGTCGTTTGCATGTAATACCAATCCGGGAAAAGGAATTAGTGTTTTTTCATCCCGAATAACCTGTATAATACTTATATCAATTTTTTTTACCAGAGGTGAATTTTTAATTGTTCCTCCAACAGATTTTGCTTCCGGTAATAAAATAATTTCTGTAACATACTCACTAATTCCATATTCCTTTGCAAGTGAATTTTCTTCTTTTCGGTTAGGAAGCAACCAATTCCCAAATAAAGCCATATATGTAATACCAATAATCATAAAGCACAATCCTGCCGGAGCCATCTCAAACATCCCAATTGGGCTAAATCCTTCATGCTCTGCAATACCGCTGACCAAAATATTAGTAGAAGTCCCTATGAGTGTACATATTCCTCCAAGTAAAGCTCCAAATGATAAAGGCATCAATAGTTTGGACGGATTTATTCCTGTCTTTTTGGCAACATCCAGTGTAACAGGCAGCAAAATGGCAACAACAGCCGTATCATTCATAAAAGCAGAAAGAGTTCCTGAAATAAGCATGAGACTTATCATAGTAAACAAATAACTCTTTTTGCCAATCAGATTAAGTATTGTAGTAATTTTACTTAATGCTCCTGATTTATAAACAGCAGCACTCATTACAAACATAGCAGTAACTGTAATTGTTGCAGGATTTGTAAAACCGGAAAAACCTTCCTGAGGTGTTAATATTCCTGTTATCATTAACAAAATCATGACAATAACAGACACAGTATCAATACTAAATTTTTCAGTTATGAATAAATATAGTGCTAATACCATTATAATTAATACTGTTATATTTTCCCAAGTCATTTATTTGCTTTTATTATTGTAGTTTATCATAAATATAAGGATTTATTCTATAAAATTGTTATTTTTTATATGTTGAAAAAATGAACTATAATTTACATTATGTAAAATAGAATATATGGTTTTATCCAATAACCTCCATTTTATTGAATTGTAATCAAAGAAATAATCACCTGTTCAGGAAAATAAATAGTACAAAAAACATTTTTCTAAAACAATAACATTAAGCTGTAATCAAATTTATTTTAACTCATTTATTTAGTATTTTTACGCCAATAATTTATTGAAAGCACATGAATATAATTGCGGAACAAATTGCCGATTTTTTAAAAAATTACGCCCCTTTTAATCAGCTCAGATCTGATGAATTAGCCGAAATTGCTAATAATGTTCGTGTAATAAGTTTAGAAAAAAAGCAAACTTTATTCAAGATTAACGATGCTCTACATGACAGTTTTTATGTGGTGGCTTCGGGTGTTGTTAATATTTCAGTAATTGCTGATGCTGAAGAAAGTATTATCAATAAATGTCACGAAGGAACGATATTTGGTTTACGTCCGTTTTTTGCTAAAAATAAATACAAAATGACGGCAAAAGCCCGTGAAGAAAGTTTGGTGTACGCTATTCCTATTGCAGTTTTCAAACCATTATTAGCAAACAATTCGGAGGTTTTAAACTTTTTATTGGAAAGTTTTGCCAGCAATTTACCTGAAGATCGTTCAACACAGGGCAATCTTGCTTCTGATGGTGTTTTTTATACCGAAAAACAATCTGAAGTTCAGTTTTTTCAAACTTTAGCTTACAATACTACTCCTCTGCTGGCCACTGCTGACAGTACCGCTCAGGAAGTAGCGCAATTAATGGCTGAATCTTTAAAAAATAACGTGATTATTTTTGAAAAAAATGGTCCCATTGGAATTGTAACTCATGCCGATTTGGCTTCAAAAATTGCAACAGGGCGTTATCCTGTTACTATTCCGGTTAGTAATATCATGTCTTCGCCGGTAGTTACAGTTTTAGAAAACGTTTCTTTGGCGGAAGCCCAATTATTAATGCTTAAAAATAATGTAACTCATTTGTGTGTAACGGTTGACGGAACTGATAAATCGGTCATCAAAGGAGTGATTTCGGAACACGATTTAATTGCGGCTCAGGCCAGTAATCCGGGAGTTTTAATCAAAGAGGTAAAACGTTCTTTGTCTTCTAATGAACTCAAAGAAATTCGCAGTCGATTGACTAATTTAATTCAGTCTTCGATTCAAAAAAATATTCCTTTGACACACATAACCAATATAGCCAGCGAAATTAATTTTGCCATTTTAAAACGTGCAGTCGAATTGTCTATTTTAGATTTAGGCTCTCCTCCTGCCCGATACGCATGGTTGAGTATTGGTAGCCAGGGACGAAAAGAACAGCTTTTGTTAACGGATCAGGACAGTATTTTAGTTTTTGAGGATGTTCCGCAGGAAAAATATATTGAAGTAAAAGATTACTTTTTAAAACTGGGAAAAAAGACAACCGCCACCTTGGAAAAGATAGGTTATGAACTATGTCCGCATGGTCACATGGGAAGCAATATGATGTGGTGTAAGTCATTGACTGACTGGATTAAACAGTACAACAACTGGATGAATGCTCCAAGAGAAAATCAGGATAATTTAAGTAGTATTTTCTTTGATTATGAATTGGTTATTGGTGAGCAAAAAATAGAAACTGCCATCAATAATATTGTTTTTGAAAATGCCTATAACAATACTTTGTTTTTCGATTTTCTGGGGAATGATGCTTTGCGAAAAAATTCGCCTTTGAGTTTTTTCAAAAAGTTTATTGTTGAAGAAGAAGGAATTCACAAAGATAAATTTGATATTAAATCCCGTGCATTAATGCCGTTAATTGACAGCGCACGACTTTTTACTTTAAGTCACGATATTAAAGGAATTAACAATACTTATACCCGTTTCAAACAATTGGCAATTGTGGATCCAAAACATGCTGAAATTTTCCTGAATTGTGCCGAAGCTTATTTATTTTTAACCCGAATTAGAACTTTAGAAGGGTTGAAAAACGAAAATTCAGGACAATATATTAACTTAGAGGAACTATCGAAAAACGATAGAGAAAAACTTAAAAATTCGCTAATTCCGATGAAAGAATTAGAAGAATTAATTAAAGACAGCTTTCAACTTACCCAATTCTCATAAACAGATGCTAGACTGGTTAAAACATATCAATAAAGAATATCCGGAATTTTGGAACGATTATTTGGCTAAATTTTCTAAAAAATCGAAGCGTTACGTAATTCTGGCCACTGATGCAACAGGAAATTCGACTGAAAAAGACGTCATAACATTTATTAGCGCTTTTGCAGTTGAAGATGATGCTATTTTAATTAAAGACAGTTTTGAAACAATATTATTGCAGTACCGTTTTTTACATGATAATCATCTTTCCAACGAATATATTATCGAAAGCAGATTGCTTAAATTATCAGAACCGGAAGCTCTTAAAACTTTTATTGAATACTTAGGCAACGGAATTCTTGTGGGACATCAGATTCAGTCAAGCGTTGCAATGATTAACGCTACTTTAGAAAGGCTTGATTGCGGAAAATTACGTAATGAGGCCTTGGATATTGATATTATGCATCGAAAACTCAATGAAATTACCGACGATAAAGAATTGTCATTAGATGAACTGACTGATTTTTACAAAATTCAATCCACACCTGCTAATTCGACTACTGAAAGAGCCTATACAATTGCTTTACTTTTTTTAAAATTAAAATTTAAATTGGGACTGAAGTAGAAAAACAAACTAAAAAACAGCTATTCTTTGTTTAATTGCGCCAGAATTTCATAGGAATACAATCTCGGTTCATGTTCATAAACAGCAGTTGTTACCATTAATTCATCTATTTGAGTGATTTGGATAAAATTTTCTAATTCTCTTTTTATTTTTTCAGGACCACCAATAAAAGTATATTTTATCATTTGCTGTAAAGCTGCTTCTTCCATAGGATCCATAAAATCTTCGTCCGGTTCGACAGCTTCTTTCAGTTGCTGTCTGTTTCCGGTTATAATACCCAGAAACAGCTTTTTAAACGAAGTGGCTAATCGTTCGGCTTCTTTATTGGTATCCGCGGCAATTACATTCACACAGGCAATTACATAAGGTTTTTTTAAATTTTCCGAAGGCGTAAAATTTCTTCTGTAAATAGCCAAGGCATTATGCAATTGTGCCGGAGCAAAATGACTGGCAAAAGCATAAGGTAAGCCCAAAGACGCAGCCAAATAAGCACTTTCGGTACTTGATCCGAGAATCCAAATTGGGATATCTAAACCTTCTCCGGGAAAAGCCCTCACTCTCCCATTTTTGTTCCCTTCCGATAAATAACGTTGTAATTCTTCTACATTGGCAGGAAATTCCATAGCTGCATGTTCGTCTCTTTTTAAAGCTGCAGCCGTAAACTGATCGGTTCCAGGGGCGCGTCCCAAACCTAAATCAATCCGATTAGGAAAAAGAGTTGCCAAAGTACCAAACTGTTCCGCCACAATCAAAGGAGCGTGATTAGGAAGCATAATCCCCCCAGAACCCACTCTTAATGTAGAAGTTCCCGCAGCAATATGTCCAATCAATACCACTGTTGCTGTACTGGCAATGCCCTGCATATTGTGATGTTCGGCGAGCCAAAACCGCTCATAACCCCATTTTTCTGCATGTTGGGCTAATGACAAACTATTTTTAAAAGTATCGGTTGCATTTCCTCCGTCTCTAACTATGGCTAAATCAAGAACGGATATTTTGATTTGGGAAAGTGTATTTACAGTCATGAATAATCATCTTATTTGTATATACAAAAGTAAAGATTATAAACTGCTTTTAAGAAGATAAAAATACTAATAGAAAGTTAAATACTTATCTATTAGAAAACCTAAAAGCAACAAAATAAGACCACTTCTATAATAGTATTTTTTGTCTTAAATTTGCACAGCTTTAAAAAGTGGTAAAATATTGAAAAATAGAAGTTTTTCAAATTAAATAATAAGGAATTGAGAAAAATAAAAAACGAAGATACAAAATGGACTGTTTGTCCCGAATGTCGAGGACGTGGCAAAAAAAGCCAAAGAATCAGCAAGAAAGTCCGACTTCGTTACCAGGCAGCATTAGAACAATTTAAAAAAACAAACGCTGAAGGAACAGCTCCCCTTCCTCCTAAGAGTCACTTAATTCTCTGTACTCATTGTAACGGATCCGGATTGATTCCGGCTGTCTCTCCTCCTATTCCAGATAAAGAAAATTATCCGCATCTTGCTATCATTGGTGGTGGTATTGGTGGTGTGGCTCTGGCTGTTGCCTGTTTACACCGTGGAATTCCTTTTACACTTTATGAGCGTGATACTAATTTTGAAGCCCGTTCCCAGGGTTACGGATTGACTTTGCAACAAGCCAGTAAAGCAATTGAAGGCTTGGGAATTCTTTTTTTAGATCAAGGCGTAATTTCAACAAGACATTTGGTTCATACCACAGAAGGAAAAGTCATTGGCGAATGGGGAATTAGAAAGTGGCTGCAATCAGAAACAAAAACAACTCCCAAACGAACCAACATACATATTGCACGACAATCGCTACGTTTAGCTTTATTGGAACAACTGCAAGGCAATGATGCCGTAAAATGGGGACATCAACTAATCGATTTTAAGAAATCCGAAGATGGAAGTATTAATTTGAGTTTTCAGGTAAATAATGAAATAACGCATTCCAAAGCCGATCTTGTTGTGGGAGCCGACGGTATTCGCAGTACGGTGCGCAGGTTGTTAATTGGTGAAGAAACTACTCCTTTGCGCTATTTAGATTGTATTGTGATATTAGGAATTTGTCCTTTGAGTGCTATTGAAAACTTTGATAATGCTTTATTAGATTCCGCTACAGTATTTCAAACTGCTAATGGCAATGAGCGAATCTATATCATGCCTTATACTTCCGATTCGGTAATGTGGCAACTTAGTTTTCCAATGCCGGAAAATGAAGCTAAAGCTTTAAGCGCTTTGGGTTCTCAGGCGTTAAAAGAAGAAGCCTGTCGAAGAACCCAATGGCACGCTCCTATTCCTCAAATTGTAGCCGCAACACAAGAAACCCAAATTTCCGGTTACCCTGTGTATGACAGGGAATTACTGGATTCCGAATTATTAAAGAAAAGCGGACAAGTAACATTAATTGGTGATGCTGCCCACCCCATGAGTCCATTTAAAGGGCAAGGAGCTAATCAGGCCTTGTTAGATGCGCTCTCACTAGCCCGTACCATCACAAAAGAATGCCGACCTCAATCACAATGGAGAAAAGCCGGAATTAGAAAAACTGTACTCAATGAATTTGAAACAGAAATGTTGGCTCGCAGTGCTGTCAAAGTAAAAGATTCAGCCGCAGCAGCTGAGTTTCTACATTCTGAAATTGTGCTTCATGAAGGCGATGAACCCAGAGGAAGGTGTTTGAAGAGAAAAGATGTTTATTAGGTTTTATAAAAGCAAACTTTTAACTTTTAGAAATTTTATTATTTAATTTTCATCAACAGAAATCGCTGTCCCATTTAGCCATTTCGTAAATGGGATAGATTTCCTGAAAATGGTTTTTCAATAAGACTTTGAAGTAGTGAAGTCTTTTATTTTCCATTTTACTTTCAATTTAATTTTCCAAAAATTCTTCTTCTACCATAGCATTATTTAAAAATACTCCTGTATTATTTCCTGTTGATACAGCATATGGTACAGAGCGAAGAGGATTAGTGCTGTCTCCACAAGCGAAGACGTTATCCACTGTTGTTTTCTGAAATGCATCTACTTTGATAAGCCCTTGATCTGTTAATTCACAGCCCAATAATTCGGGGATTTTACAGTGTTGTTCAAAAGGAGGTCTTGAATAAATAGTTTGCAATTGAAAAGTGGAATTGTCTGCAAAAATTATTTCTTCCATTACACCTTCTTTGTGTTTTAATGAGGAAATTTCCTTTTCAACTATTGCAATATTGTGTCTTTTGATTTCATCGGTTTGCTCCTGTGTCAATTGAGATTTTCCATTGGTAAATAGGGTTAAATCCTTTGTCCAGTTACTAATGAGTCGAGCAAAATGAAATGCACCATATCCATTTGCTATAATCCCTGTTTTTTCGTTCTTTACTTCATATCCGTGGCAATAGGGACAATGAAGAACTGAAATTCCCCAACATTCCGAAAATCCCTTAATATTTGGCATAATGTCTTTTAAGCCTGTTGCAAAAATGAGTTTTTTAGCTGAAAACACTTTTCCTGACTGAGTTGAAATCTCAAAGCCTTTATCGGTTTTTATTCCACTAACGGCAAAGTCAGTTAAAAATTTTACCGTGTCGTATTTCAACACTTGCTTTTTTGCTTTTTCTGCAATAACAGCTGGTTTTTCCCCGTCTTGTGTAATGAAGTTATGCGAATGGGGTGTTTGCCGGTTACAAGGCAAACCGCTGTCAATAATTAGAACATTTCTTAATGATCGTCCCAAAGCCATTGCTGCCGAAAGTCCTGCGTAGCTTCCGCCAACTATGATTACGTCAAAATTTTTGTTATCTGTCATTTCGTTAAAATTTGAAAAGGTTATTAATGGAAAAGGTAAAGCTAAAACTGATAAAGCAAGTCCCCCTTGTTTTATCAGTTCTCGTCTTGATATTTTTTTCACTTCAGTCATTTGTTTTATAGATGTGTGCCGTTTTTTAAAGTAGTAAGGCTCCATGCCGCGATCCGTTCCGCGATCGCCTCGGGTGCCTCGATGTGAAGGAAGTGGCCAGTGTCTGGGACGACCTCCATCGTATGCTGGGCGGCAAAACGATGTCGGTCGTCAACCTGTGCAGGGAGGATGCAGCCGTCGTTGGCACCGTAAAGCTGCAACAAGGGCACTTTGATTGGCTTAGACATGCGTCGCGTTGCCCCAAGCATGCCAGGTCGCAACATCGCACGGTAGTACTTTAGAGGAGCAGGCATGCTCGCCCGCAGGTGCTCATGTAGCTCCGCCTTGAGAGCAGGATCGAGCGAGAAGCCGGGCGACCATTGACGCCAAAGGTTGTCAATGAGGGAAAGATCGCGAGCGGTGGCTACCCAGCCGCTTCCAGGAAATTGAAAAAGCCCCATGTACCAGCTCCGGCGTAACTGAGGTAGGTGCGTTAGTCGGCTCATGAACGTGAGTGGGTGAGGGATTGTGAGCGCGACCGCGCGTACAATCTTCTCCGGTGCTGTGACACAGACATCGTATGTGATTAGGGCTCCCCAGTCGTGGCCAATCAACTCGACAGGCCGTCCCGGAGACCAACGGTCGATTAGCGCGAGTACGTCGCTGGTGAGGGATACAAAGTCGAACGGCCCAGCAATCGGGGACGGCGAGTAACCGCGAAGCCAAGGTGCGACGACGTAACGTCCGCGGCGGCCGAGCTCCGCTAGGAAGAGCCTCGCGGTCGGCGGATGGTCTGGGAAGCCGTGCAAGAAGATAGTTGGTTGACCATTGGGATCACCACCTTGCAGCGCATGAAAGGTGCCGTGAGGCAGGTCGAAGGTGACGTGTTCGAACTCCATGTGTGCAAGAGTCGTTGTACGAGAGACAGTGTCTTTGGTTTTTGAAATGGACTCACCTTGTTCTGATTCGTTACGAATTTTCTCCATTGTATTCATATTTAAGATGATTTATTTTGCTGTTTTTACACTTTTATATATTGCTCCTTCAAACTGTGTATAGACGTAATTATTAAGGAATAGTACTATTCCCGCCATTTTCCCTACAATGTTTCGGAACTTTGGTTTTTTAGCATTAATCACTTTAATAATTTTGTTCACTATTATAGAAGGCTCATCTCCATTTGCCAAACCATTTTTGATATACTTATTCACTTGCTCTTTATAGTTCTTGTATTCTGGTATATTTCCATCAACAGAAATCATATTTGTGCCAATATTTGTTTTTGCCCACATAGGCTGTACCATACTAACATTGATATTAAATTGGCTTACCTCAAAACGCAATGATTTAAAGAATCCTTCTAAAGCATGTTTGGATGCAGCATATATTGGGTGCATAGGCAAAGATAAAAGCCCCATCATTGAGCTAACTGTAATAATCTGGCCAAACTTTTGTTTTCTGAAATAAGGCAATATTGCTTTTGTTACATTTACAGTTCCCCAAAAGTTAGTTTCAAATTGAAGTCTCCCTTCTTCTGTTGATGTTTCCTCTGCTAATCCAATGAGCATATAACCCGCATTATTAACCAAAACATCTAATTGATCTACGGTTTCAAAAAGTTGCTTTGTAAATTCTTTAATTGAATTCTCATTAGAAATATCCAAAGCCAATACTTTAAAGGGAACAGTGGCTTGCAGTTTATCTGGATTACGACTTGTACCAATTACATTATGACCTTGTTGATGTAAATTCTCTGCTAGCAGTAAGCCAAAGCCTGATGATGCTCCTGTTATTAAAATTGTTTTTTTCATTTTTTAACTTATTTTTTATTGTTTATAATCTTAATTATTATTGTAATTATTATTTTTCAATACTTGGAGGTATCAGTTTATACATTACAGGTGTAACAATTCTTGATAAAATTGTTGAACTGATTAAGCCTCCAATTAATACTAAAGCTAAAGGTGATATTTGCGGATTAGGATTCATTGCAAGTGGTATTAAACCACCAATGGCTGTTAGTGATGTTAGAACAACTGGTAAAAAACGTATTTCTCCTGCTTTTTCAATAGCCTCTCCTAAGGGTACACCATCCATTCGTAACTGATTAGTGAAATCAACCAACAAAATGGAATTTTTTACTTCAATACCTGCCAATCCAATAAATCCAATAATTGCAATAAAGGACATAGGATTTCCAGACAACCATAACATGATTACACCTCCAATAACCCCAAGTGGAATTACAGAGAGTACAATTAAAATTCCTTTGAATGTCTTGAATTGTAAAATAAGAACCGCAATAAATAAGAAAACGGTTAGAATGATTACAGTAATAAAGTTTCCTCCAAAAGCATCTCCTTCACTTTCTGCTTCTCCAGATAATTTATAATAATATCCTTTTGGCATTTTTAGATTATCCAATTTTGGAACGATGTCTTTTAACACATCATTCGCTAAAATACCATCTTTAGTAGAAGCAGTAATTTTTATAAATCGGTTTTTGTCAAAGTGATTAATGTTGTTTGGTGAAGTAACAAATTCAATATTAGCTATTTGTTTTAGCGGAATAGGAGTTCCAACTGCATTATTTACATATAAATTGGTTAAAACATTTAATGTTGCTTTGTCGCCTTTAGGAGTATTCACTACAATTTCAAAGTCATCACCATCATCATCTGTATATGTTCCTATAGATATACCAGCCACGGCTAATCGAATTGTTTTATCAATGTCTGAAGTAAAAACACCGAGAGTTCTTGCTTTTTCTCGATTGATATTAACTTTAATATCTGTTTTTAATGTATTCAAATCATTATTTACATAGATTGTACCTGAGTTAGATTTTACAATTTTTTCAACATCAAATGATAATTTTCTCAAGGTGTCCAAATTATCCCCAAAGACTCTAACTGATATTGGAGCTTCAATAGGTGGTCCTTGTTCAAAATCTTTGATTTCTACTTTTGCTAATGGAAAATTTTTGAATTGTTTACGAAGTTTCTCTATGAGTTCAATTTTACTTTTTGGTTTTGCATCATCCTCTAATTGAACAAAAAGTTGAGCAAAATCATTTTTCTCCTCTTGTTGTGGCACATTATAATAAATTTGAGGATTGCCTTTTCCAATATTTGAAGTGAAGTATTTTATTTCCTCATATTTAACAATATCACTTTCAACTAACTTAGTTATCCTTTTACTTTCTTCCAAACTAGTTTGCAACGGCATTCTTATATTGACCAAAAAAATTGGTTTTTCAGACGAAGGGAATAGTTTAAAACCTATTACAGGGAAAAGTGATACCGAACCAACAAATAATACTACCGTAATAATTAAAGTTAACATTGGTTTTTCCAAAGCTTTATGCATTAATCGAGTGTAGGTTCTGTTAATAAATTTTTGTAAATATTGAAGAAAAATGTTTCCTTCGCCATTATGATGCTCTTTTAAAATTCTGCTGGATAAAAACGGAACTAAAGTCAAAGAAACCAGCATAGAGGCAAGAATAGTAGATATTACTGCCATAGGTAAGCCACGAATGAATTCGCCCGGACCTGCAGGTAAAAACAGTAAAGGCAAAAATGAGATTACCAATGTTGCGGTACAGCCAATAACAGCTAATGTAATTTGTTTTGTTGCTTTTATGGCAGCTTCTCTTTTAGTGTGTCCTTCTCTGAGCCATCGTTCAATATTTTCAACCACAACAATACTGTCATCTACTAAAAGCCCTAACGAAACAACAAGCCCAACAATACTTAACTGATTTAAAGAAAACCCAAAAGCATTTAGACCAATTAACCCCAATGCTAATGATAAAGGAATAGCAATCATTACAACAATGGATGCACGAGTTCCTAGAGGTAAAAGCGTAATTAACACTAAACCTAATGCAATGATAAAATCTATACCTAATCCAGAAAGGCGTAAGGCAACATTGTTAGCCTGATCAAAGTTTTTGACTAAGGCTACATTCTTGGGTAATATTTTTTCAAACTCAGCAATAATTGGCAATGATTTCTTCTGCGTACTGCTAATATTAGCTCCTACTTTTTGAGCGGCAGAAACTAGTACACATCGTTGTCCATTTAGTCTTGTAATATGCTTTTCTTCTTCTAATTTATAATCAACTTTTGCAACTTCCTTTAGCGTAATAATTTTACCGTTACCGTTGTAAACTACAGTGTTTTCAATATCTTCAATATCTTTAAACTTTCCGCTGGTTTTCACGTTGAATGTCTTATTTCCGGCTTCTAAACTTCCTCCAGGAATGTTAAGAGCTTCGCTTTGCAAACTTCCAATAACAACGTTTAACGGAATTTTTAACTCAGCTATTTTATCCAGTTTTAAATCAATTCTGATAGTCTCTTCTGGTGCTCCCGATACTTTAACTTTTTTTAGTTCCTTTACTTTCTCTAACTTTTCTTTTAAATCATCCCCTAAGTCCTTTAAGTCTTTATATGATGCGTTCTCTGAAATTAAAGCAACTTGGAAAATATTTACATCCGAAGGATCTACTTTTCGAATATCAATTTTGTGAATATCCTGCGGTAATTCACTTCTTAAATTGTTTACTTCTCTAATTACTTCCTGATATTTATTGTCAACATCTTCGCCATATTTAAAATCTACCTGAATGATGGCCAAACCATCTTCAATAGAAGTTACAATTTTGTCAACATTATCTAACTCATATAATTTATTTTCAATTGGTTTTACAACTAATTCCTCCATGTCTTTTGGGCTGGTTCCGGGATAAACAACTACTACCGGATAAGATGGAGGATTAATTTGAGGGTCTTCAGCTCTTGGCATTGTGAATAAAGTAACAAAACCCACAACTGCTACCATGATGAATACTACTAAAGTAAACTGGTAATTTTTGACTGTAAAATTGGTAAGGTTCATGTTATTTTATGATTTTGATTTTTGATTTTTCATTCAGGAACGGAGAATTACCAATAACAACACTTGAAGCATTCTCTAATCCGTTGGCAACAATTACTTCTTTGTCATTAAAACTTTCAATTTTAATTGGGATTTTCTTCACCGTAGTATTTGATGTTGGAATAAATACGAAAGCATTTTTTCCATTAGCCTCTATAACGGCATCGTATGGAATAGCATTACTATTTTTATTGCCGGCAACATTTATAATTACTTTGGCAAACATTCCTACGGCTAAATCTTTAGTAGCATTTTGAATTTTTATTTCAATTTGAAAAGTACCCGAATTGCTGTCTACCGCTTTACTTTTTTGAGATACAATACCAGAGTAGGATTTACCATTAACTTCAATTTTACAGGAATTATTTTCATTAATAGTAACCCAATCACTATCAGAAACTCCGATTTTTACAATCCAATTTTTTTGATTGTTATTTTCGTTAATAGTAAGGACAGGGGAACCTCCTTGTATAATTTCGCCTTCATTTGCTGTTTTTTCTGTTACAAATCCGGATGAAGTAGCATAGATATAAGCATACTTTTTATTGAATTTGGCTTGTTCAAATGATTTTTCTGCAATTTCAAGCAATGTCTTTGTATTTTGCAATTGCTCTAATGTAGCTACACTGTCTTTATGCAAGCTGTAAATTCTATTATAATCTCTTTTGCTTTTTTCATAGCCCAATTTAGCTTGTGTAACCTGAGCTTCGATTTCAGTTAGTTTTAATGTTGCCAATAATTGGCCTTTACTAAAAGATTGTCCTTCTTTTACATATATTCTGTCAATTACACCACCTACTTTGAAAGCAAGTTTAGTCTCATTCTCAGTAGTTATTAAACCGGTTGATATAATACTGCTGCTGTTATTTACATTCCTTAGATCAAACGTTTTAACAGGGATGACTTCTGTGTTTTCTGCTTTATCTTTTGCCTTATTGCAAGACATTACACTGATAATTGTGAAAAGAATTAAAATTTTATTTATTTTCATTTTAGTAATTTTTAAAAGTTAATATTATAAGTTGCATTGGCTCTTTCTAATTCTGCAAAAGCAATCCAGGTGTCATAGAAAGCAATATTTGAATTAAGAAGAGAGTTGATGTATTGGTTTTGAGCATCTAAGACTTCTATATAAATAACCTGTCCTTCTTTATACAGCTTTGAAATATCATCGTTGTATTTTTTGGCTGCCACATTTTGATTTTTCTCCGACTTATAGAGTTCGATTTTTGACAATAGGTTATTTCTGTTTATTTCATATTGTAATAGTAGTTGTTGTCTAACATTGTCTGTTTGGGAATTAATGCTTTTTCTTTCTTCCTGAATCTGTTTGAGTTTGTATTTGTTTTTATTTCCAGAGAAAATGTTCCACTCCAAAGCAACACCTCCAAAATAATAACGGGATTGTTTATTAACTTCAAAATCAAAATCTTGTAAGCCCAAGTCTATAAAACCACTTAATTTTGGAAACCAATAGGACTGCGTTAGTTTTGATAGCGTAGTGTTTATTTCTGAAGCTGTTTTTAGTTTCGAAAATTCTTCTCTCGTTTTTGTATTTTCAGAATAAAAATCAATAGGAATAAGAGTATTGTCCTTATCGAATGCTATTTCGGTATCGAGCTTTTGATTGATTAAAAAATTGAAATAGGCCTGAGCATTTTTACTATTTTGTCTGGCTTCTTCTAATTTGGCTTCGATGCGTTTTACCTCATTATCGCTTCGTAAAACAGCAGTACGGTTTATTTTATCATTCTTGAATAAAGATTGATTTACTCTTTGATTTTCTAATGTAAGTTTTAAAGCAATTTCGTAAATAGATATCGCTTCTGTGGACTGTATGAATTTATAATAAGCAATCTTGATGTCCTTTACCAGCTCTCTTTTGTAAATATCAAGTTCCACTTTTTGGAGGTCATTTTGATAAGCTTTAATTCTTTTGTTATAAATAATCTCATAATTCAACAGCGGCATTGTTGTATGAATCTTTGCATCGTAGAAATTATTCGGATTAATCAAAACAGACTGATTTTCTAATGTTGGAAAGGCATTGGAATTTGTTATTTGATTTAAAGTTGCATATACAGGATTAAGCATATCGCCAATTGGAATATCAATGGTTCTTCCTCCATCAGCAACAGTATAATTTGCATTAATTGATGTAATTGGATAAAAAAGACTCTTTGCTTCTTTCAAAGCCCAAATACTTCTGTTAATATCAAAATTGTGCTGTTTTACAACTTCATTGTTTTGAAGACCTATTTTAATATAGTCCTCAAGTTGATTTTGGGAATAAGTACTAAGCCCAAAACATAAAAAAAGATAAGTTACTATTTTCATAATATTACATTGTTTACTTATTGAACATTGTTCAAAATATTGAACAAAAAAAATTACATTTTATCTATTATTTTTAAAAACTCATTATACCCATCATATAGAATGGTGTCTGGATTAGTGAATTTCACACCTTTGGTTCTCTGTCTGATTTCAAGGCAGCACATTCCATGAACTAAACTCCAGATCATGAAAGATAAAGCTTCTAATGAATTTCCCTCAAAATGCCCTTTTTGCATACACTGATTGACCGTTTCTTTTAAAGCCCCAAAGGTTGTTACTCCTTCATCCCAATCTTCATTATCGCAGTTTGTTAAAAATTCAATTGGAGCCTTAAGATTGAACATCAGGTCATACATTTCAGAATTTTCTATAGCAAATTTGATGTAAACAAAGCCCATTTTTCGAAGACGTTCCATAGGATCTTCTATTTTGAATAAATCTTTAAAATAACCACCTAATTCCTGAAATCCGATCGAATGTAAATCGTGTAAAATGGCATTTTTGTCTTTAAAATATACATATACCGTACCTACGCTATAATCAATCTCGTCAGCAATATTTCTTATGGTAGTCTGTTCAATCCCTTTTTCTATAAAAAGTTTTTTTGCTCCTTTTAGAATAAGCATTTTTAATGCTTCTTTTTCCCTTGCTTTTCTATCAGCTACACTCATATATCAAAAAATATTATTCAACAAAGATATGTTTTATTTTTGAACAACGTTCATTTTTTTGAAAAAAAATAAGAACAGCAATAAAATTAATCGTTTTGCAGTGTTTTTAGAGATAAATTTTTAATCGTTTTTTGAGTTTTTTTTCAGATGTATAGATTCAATTCACATCAATACCCCACCCCATATATACAAAACCTCCGTAAAAACGTATCACACCTTCCCACTTTTGTATAACAAGCGAGGACAACTTCGATAGTAGCTTTGCATCATTAAATAATCATAAAAAATAAAATAATGAGCAAAACAATTTTCGAACCCTACAATTTGAATGGGTTACAATTAAGAAATCGTATTGTAATGGCACCTATGACCCGCTCTAGAGCTGATAATGAAGGTAACGCTGCCACAGAACTCATTGCAGAATATTACAGACAGCGAGCATCGGCAGGACTAATCATTACAGAAGGAACTTTCATCAGTCCCGAAGCCGTTGGCTATATTAATGTACCTGCCATTTATTCAAAAGAGCAAATAGAAGGTTGGAAATTAACAACCCAAGCTGTACACCAAGAAGGAGGAAGTATTTTTGCCCAATTATGGCATACAGGAGCTATTTCACATCCTGATTTGCAAAACGGGAACAAACCACTTGGCCCATCGACTGTTAATCCTTACCAACAAGTATTTACATTTGAAGGCTTTAAGGATACGGTAGAAGCACAGGCAATGACCATTGCCGATATAAAAAGAACGATAAATGATTTTAAGCAAGCAGCACTCAACGCTTTTGAGGCTGGATTTGATGGTGTAGAAATACACAGTGCCAATGGTTTTTTGTTACAGCAATTTTTACATAAAAATTCAAATCATAGGACAGATGAATATGGGGGTTCTATAGAAAATAGAGCTCGTATAATTTTTGAAATACTAGACGAATTAAAAACAGTAATTGATCTTTCTAAAGTTGGAATTCGTTTTAACCCTTCAGTTCACGGAATTATGGGCATTGAAGCTGATGATGAGACTATTGCTTTGTATAACTATATTGCAAAGCGATTAAATGATTATAATTTAGCCTACATACATCTTACAGAGCCTTTTACAGATGTTTCAAAAGTGGATTTGGCTATTCAAAAAGTAGCCAAACATTTTCGCGAATTTTACAAAGGCACTATCATCACAAATGTTCGTTACACCAAAGAAACAGCCAATCAGGTTATAGCCTCTGGCGATGCAGATTTGGTAGCTTTTGGGGTTCCGTTTATTGCGAATCCTGATTTAGTTGAACGTTTTAAGTCCGATGCTGCACTTAATGCACCTGACCCAGACACTTTTTACACTTCCGGAGAAAAAGGATATACTGATTATCCGAAAATGACTGAAGTTTCTAACTCCATCTAAATTTTAAAAAATTAAACAATGATTAATAAAATAACAGTAATTGGAGCAACAGGAATGATAGGTACTCCTGTAACCAAAGAATTGATAAAAGCGGGTTTTGAAGTAACAGCTTTTGTAAGAAACATTGAAAAAGAAAAACATATTTTTCCATCGGGTATAGATTTTGTGCAAGGCGACCTCAAAAATAAATCTGACATTACTGAATCCATCAAAGATGCCGATGCGGTTTATATCAGTATATCTTCAGGCTCAAACGATACCGAAAACGGATTTAATCCTGAAGTCGGTGGAGTGGATAATATTATTGCTGCCCTTAAAGCATCATCTGTAAAACGAGTTGGATTTTTATCCTCGTTTTTGGCAAGAAATTACAATGGCGATTGGTGGGCGATGAAAGCCAAAAAACAAGCGGCTCAAAAAATTAAAAATTCAGGGATTCCTTATACAATATTTTATCCTGCCAATTTTATGCAAAATTTTAATGGAGGTATGAGAGATGGAAATAAGGTAAACATCATCGGAAAATCAAATGAAAAATCGTGGTGGATAGATGCCGAAGATTTTGGTAAACAAGTAGCCAACGCCTTCAAAACTGAGCAATCATTGAATAGAGAATATGCTGTACAAGGCTTAGAGCCATTGACAACTACAGAAGCGACCAAAATTTTTGTAGAAAACCATACCAAAGAAAAATTAACTATTGCAAAATTACCAATCGGGATGGCTAAATTTTTATCTTTGTTTATAAAGCCTTTACGGTATGTTGTGCCATTAATAACGGTAATGAACAACAACAAAGAAACCTTTGAAGCTCAAAAAACTTGGGACGAACTAGGCAAGCCTACAATAACGGTGGCGAAATTTGCAAAAAAATAATAAAATCTATGACACATTATAAAACCATTAGTGAGTTATTTAAAGCTAACGAATTCCCTCCCCCAGAGAATCCGTTATTGGGGGTATTAACTTTTGAGCAAGCCGAAGATTGCCCCTTTGTAGAAAAAGAGTTTACAATGGCATTTTACGGCATTTCATATAATAAATTTGAAACAGGTACTCTTTTTTATGGCAAAACTAAATATGACCACGACAATGGCTCAATGGCATTTGTAAAGCCTCATCAGAAAATTAAAATGGATAATTTAAAAAATGCTGAAAAAGGATTTTTGCTCTACATTCACGAGGATTTTTTATTCAATTCTAATCTTTATTCCGAGATAAAAAAATACGGATATTTTGATTACGAAGTCAACGAAGCCCTGCATTTATCACCAAAGGAAGAGGAAATTATTTGGGACTTGTTCAATAAAATAAAATCGGAATATTACAACAATCAGGATGATTTTAGCAGAGATATAATGATTACGCATATTGATTCCATTTTGAAATATTCGCAACGGTTTTACAAACGACAATTTTTAAACAGAGCAGTTCTTTCAGGTACAACGGTTTCAAAATTTACTGATGTTTTGACTACTTATTTTGAAAATGGGAGTTTTCAAAAAAATGGTTTGCCAACCGTAAAATATATGGCCGAAAAATTAAACTTATCGCCAAGGTATTTAAGCGATTTACTGAAACAAGAAACAGGCAAAACAGCTTTGGAACACATACACATTGCATTGGTTATGGAAGCCAAAAAATTATTAATGAGTACCGATAAAACCGTAGCAGAAACAGCCTATCAATTGGGCTTTGAAAATGCTCCGTATTTTTCAAGGCTGTTCAAAAAAGAAGTAGGACAAACACCCACCGAATACAGAGAGCGGTTTTTGAATTAAACAAAATGGAGCGGTCATTTATAGCAATTTTTAAGCAAAAAATTATGTCAAAGAAGCGGTTTAATTTTAAAATTAATAAGGTATGAATGTTGAGGATTTTAGGAAATATTGTCTATCTCTAAATGGTGTGACTGAAAAAATGCCATTTGGAAAAGCAACAAGCCAATACGATCGTAATTTACTTGTCTTCTCTATTGGTGATAAATGGTTTTGCCTTGTAAACATTGAGGTTTTTGACTTCTGTGTTCTAAAATCAGAACCCGATTTAATTGAAGAATTACGCATTCAATACGACGCTATCCGCCCCGGCTATCATATGAATCACAAACATTGGATTTCAGTATATTTCAATACCGATTTAGATGATAAAAATATCCTAAAACTTGTTAAGGAATCTTATCGGTTAGTGTTAGAATCGCTTCCAAAAAAGGAACAAGCAAAATATCTCTAAAATGCTCAATAAAGAAGTCCTAAATAAAGAATGGTTTTTGAATTGAATAATATGATTATCTCAGATTGTGATTTACAAACTCCGTAGGGCTTTTACCAAATTGCTTTTTGAAAGCAAAAGAGAAATGGGATAAGTTTTCAAAACCCACTTCATAAAAAACATCAATAGGTTTTCTCTTTTTTTCAGTTATTTGAAAACGGGCTAGTTCCAGTCTTTTTTGGGTAATCCATTTTTGTGGTGTTGTATTGAAAGCCTTTTTGAAGTCACGTTTAAAAGTCGTCAAACTTCGTCCGGTCAGGTAGCCAAATTTTTCTATTGGCATATTGAACATATAATTACGTTCCATAAATTCGACCAAGTTGATTTTATGAGGCTCTGAAAAGTCGGATAAAATATTGTCGATGTCTTGGTTTATGGAGCGCAAAACGGTAATCGCTTCCTGAATTTTCAATTGGGAAAGCTCTTGCGGCAATTTGTAGTTCAGGTCGAAATACGGCAAGATCGAAGCAAAAAAACTGTCGAGTAAAGGACTTTGGGACAATGGAATGATGTAATCGGTTTTAGAAACCAGAGTGGCTTGCAATTTTTTTTGTTCGTAAAATGCCCTTAAAACGTCCTGTGTCAGTTTTACTACAATGGCTCTGTAAGGCAAACCGTCTTTATCGGACTTTACTAACGTAGATAGTTGATTTCTTGGAAAAAGAAGCGTTTCGCCCAACCCAAAAACATAGGTTTTATTTGACTGAATCACTTTTAATTCGCCCGACAACACCCGAACAACACAATGTTCCTCCGAAATCATTTCGGTATTGTGACGAGTAGATCCGCTACAGCTGAAAACAATTTCAGCGTTTTTATTGATTTGTTTTGTTGCCATAATACAAAGGTAAAAAATAATGAGGCTCATCAATGTGCCTTATTATTTATAATTAAATTTATTGTTAAATATGTAATTTACAAATTCGGTAACTTTTTTTATACAGCCTCAATAAATAATAATTATTTTATGACTGTCCGTAAAGAGTACTATATATTTTTTTTGCCATTGATTACACAGATTCTCACAGATTTCATTACACTTTTTTAAAAATCTGTGTAAATCTTTTTAATCTGTGGCTAATTCTATCTGCTAGGTATTAGTTACGGATAGTCATATATTATTTAGCAGACGGAGGTGCACTAGGTCTCACTTCTATTTTACTAGGAAGTGTTCGAGGGGTCATTTTCATCACATCAATTATTATTTCGCCTATATCTTCTGGTTGAATTTTCCAATTATCTGTTTCGGATGGAATATGATTATTAAAATTGGATGCTACAGATCCAGGCAAAATCGTAGAAACCTTCACATCATATTTTCTTAAATCAAGCATAATTGCCTGACTAAAACCTGTGAGACCAAACTTACTCGCATTATAGGCCGAACCTCCAGCAGAGAAGCTAATTCCTGCTAAACTAGAAATGGTGATAATATAGCCTTTACTTTTTTTCAATGCTTCTAATGAAGCTTTTACACTATAAAATACACCTGTTAGGTTGGTATCAATAGTTTCGTTCCATAAATCAGGAGTAAGATCTTCAATAGATGTATAATGCCCTATACCTGCATTGGCTACTAATAAATCAATCTTTCCCCACTTTTCAATTGTTTTTTGAACGGCTTGTTGTTGAGAGTCAAAACTACGCACATCAGCCTCTAGTGCCAGTACATCGTCAGAACTTAATCGAGATACAGCTTCATCCAAAGCCTGTTGCGAGCGACCTGTAATTGCTACTTTCATTCCCTCTTTCAAAAGAGAGGCAGCTACCCCATATCCTATTCCTTTACTACCTCCTGTAATAAACGCTACTTTTCCTCTTAAATCTGTCATTTGATATTTAATTATAATTTAAACTATAGAAGCAAGTCATTGATATATTAAATAGTATCAACTGGGTATTATAATGCTCCTTTGTAGTTTGTGTACGCCTTTTTTAGATTTTGATATTCATTAAAATTTAAACAAAAATAGAATTTCTTTTGATGACAAGCTTTGTTTAAAGGACCATTAAGTTTATAACTAAAGTTGTCTAAAATTAATAATGAGACTGTCCGAAAAGGACAGCCTCATTATTTTTAATTAAATGTCAAATTTTGTGTTAGTCAATTCTTCGGTCAAAGTCCAGAGTTTTTGGGCAGCTTCTGCTTCTAATGCAAAGGGTGCCACACCTCCAAATCCGCCTGGGTTTCTATAAGC
Source organism: Flavobacterium palustre (assembly GCF_014639535.1). Taxonomy (GTDB): domain Bacteria; phylum Bacteroidota; class Bacteroidia; order Flavobacteriales; family Flavobacteriaceae; genus Flavobacterium; species Flavobacterium palustre. The sequence goes on from NZ_BMGA01000002.1 coordinate 265,377, forward strand.
AGCAGCAATGCTGTCGTAATTTTCTGCATCGTATTGGGCAATTTCTACATCTTCCAAATACACGCCTCCAATGTTTTCAAGCTGTGGACTCGTTGCTGCCCAGATTGTTGTTGCAGCTCCTTGTTCCTTGGTTTTCTGTATTTTTTTCATTGCTTCTTCGGCTTCAGAGTTTGGTGTGCCGTCCGCATTTAAAATACCCAAGGTAACAAAATCCTCAAAAGCTAAATGTCTGCCCAGATTGGTTTCCAAAATCAACCCCGGGTGCAAGGCATAAGCCCGAACGCCAAATTGCTGTGCTCTTTTATCCAATTCTACCGCAAAAAGCACATTTGCAGTTTTGGATTGTCCATAGGCTTCAAATTTGTCGTACTCCCTTGTGTTATAGTTTACATCGTCAAAAAGTACCGGCGAATAATGGTGTCCTGAAGACGAAACGGTAATTACTCTTGCGCCATTTGCTTTTTTCAATGCTTCCCAAAGTTTCGCTGTCAGTTGAAAATGCCCCAAATGATTGGTAGAAAATTGTCCCTCATTGCCACGTTCGTCACGATACAAAGGAGTCCACATTACACCAGCATTGTTGATAAGCAAATGTAATGGTCTGCCCGAAGCCAAAAATTTCTCAGCAAATGCGTTAATAGAAGCAGAATCAATCAGGTTTAACGCAGCTACTTCTACATTGTTGATGCCTTCCAGATTTTGTTTCGTTTTTTCGACATCTCTAGCCGGAACAATAACCGTTGCTCCAGCCGAAGTCAATGTTTTGGTGATTTCCAAACCCAATCCGCCATCACCGCCCGTTACGATGGCAATTTTTCCTGTAAGGTCAATTCCTTTGATAACATCTGTAGTTGTTGATGCTGCGTTGAAGCCAGAACCTATCGGTTTTTGTAAAGCTCCGTTGTAATTGTTTTGTCCCATTTTTAAAATTCATTTTAAATTTTTATTGAGACAAAGATAGAATGCTTATTCCCAGTGCGTTTTGTTCAAAAGTCCTAATTACTTTGTTGAAAAGGTCGGTTTTTTATTGGTGATGTTTGTGTTGATTATTTAACTTTAATAACAACTTTCCCTTTTGCCCGACCCGTTTCCACATAAGCCATAGCATCATTGGTTTGCTCAAATGGAAAAACTTTATCAATAACGGGTTTTATAATTCCGGATTCTATCAATTTTGTTATTTCGCCCAATTGATTTCCTTCGGCTCTCATAAACAGGAATTTAAAAGCTACATTTTGTTTCTTGGCTTGTTTTCTGGCACTAGAACTTAAAAGTTTAATAACCAATTTTAACGGCCAAGACAAGCCAAGAGCCTCCGCAAATTCGGGAGTAGGAGGACCAACAAGTGAGATTAATTGCCCACCAGGTTTGAGAACTCGAAGTGATTTTTCAAGAATTTTTGGGTCACGATTACTATGCAAAACCAAATCGTAATCTTTCAAAATAGTAGAGAAATCTTCTGTTTTGTAGTCAATAATTACATCAGCTCCCAGACTTTTGACTAAAGCTCTATTTTTTTCACTGGTTGTTGTAGCCACAAAAGCCCCCAAATGTTTGACAAATTGAATGGCAAAAGTACCCACACCTCCAGAACCAGCCTGAATAAATACTTTTTGTCCTTTTTTTATTTTTCCCATTTCAACAAGAGCTTGCCAAGCTGTTAAACCAACCAATGGAATTGAAGCAGCTTCTTCCATCGAAAGATTTTTGGGTTTTGGAGCAAGATCAGCTTCATTTACGGCGATATATTCCGCAAAAGTGCCTATTCTATAATCTGCTACTCTTGAATAGACTTCATCCCCAACTTTGAATTTCTTTACGCCAGAGCCTACTTTAACGACCGTTCCAGCCATATCGTGCCCATTGACAAGTGGCGTTTTATAAAGCAAAAAGAGTTTGAACTCGCCATTTTTGATGAGTGAATCTAACAAGTTTACACCCGCTGCGTGAATTTGAACCAGCACTTCATTTGCTTTCGCAACCGGTTCTGCTAATTGGGTAAGTTGCAGTTTTTCTTTTTTGCTGTATTTTGTTATGATAAATGCTTTCATTCCTACTTATTTGTTTAGTTGTTTCAATACGTTTTTTTCTAAAATACCATAAGCAAAGTGCTGTAGATTTATCAAGGCAGGAGTATCTTTACCAACAATGTTTCTAAATTTGGGTTTGTCTGTTTGAATTACTTTAAGCACTTTTTCAACAACTAATATTGGATCTTCGGCTTTACTTACTAATTCGTCGGAGAATTTTTGAATTTTATTTCTTAAAGAGTTATAGTCTGGAATTCTATTTATAGTAGCAATTGAATTAGTAATAACATTTGTCTTAAAAGCAGCAGGTTCAATCATTGCTACCTCAATATTAAACTCATTCAATTCATAACGCAATGATTTGAAATAGCCTTCCAAGGCGTGTTTTGAAGCGGCATAGTAGGCAGTATTAGGAAACGACACCAATCCTATAATAGAACCTAAAGTGATGATTTTACCTGATTTTTGTTTTCTAAAATGAGGTAAGATGGCATTGGTAACTTTGATGGTTCCCCAAAAATTAGTTTCCAATTGTTGTCTTCCTAACTCAATAGGCGTTTCTTCGGCAATTCCTGACACATAAAAGCCTGCATTGTTGATAAGGACATCCAATTTTGGTATTTCTTTAAAAAGTCTTTCCGAAAAGGAGTTTATTGACTGCTCCGAATCAAGGTCTAATGCAATCATTTTGAATGGCAATTTTGACGCATACTTTTCTGGGTTTCGGCTTGTGCCAATGACATTGTGGCCACTTTGTTGAAGCTTGTTTGCGATTAACAATCCAAATCCTGACGATGCTCCAGTAACTAAAATATTTTGTTTCATTTTTATTGTGTTTAAAAATTAATTTATAAATTTGCTTGCATTTTGCAAGTACAAATATAGATACATTAACTTGTTATTTGCAAGTGGTTTTGGAAATATTTTTAATTTATTTTTATGAAAGGAATAAAAAAAAGATCGGATTGCCCTATTAGCGGCACTTTAGACGTGTTTGGCGACAAATGGTCGTTTTTGATTATCAGGGATTTATTATTCAGAAAAGAGTGCACTTATGGTGATTTTTTAAAATCTGCCGAAGGAATTGCAACCAATATTCTGGCAAGCAGATTGGTTACTTTGGAAGAAAATAAAATAATAGAAAAACTAGAACATCCAACGAGTAAAGCCAAAGTGTTGTATAAATTAACCAAAAAAGGAATTGATTTGTTGCCTATTTTAATCGAAATTCATCTGTGGTTTGATAAATATGGAACAACTCCGGAGGAAATTCGTGAAATGCTTGAACTTGTAAGGAAAGATAAAGCAGGTTTTATTGAAAACTTTACCAAGAATCTTGAGAGTTAAACGGATTTCATTAAAATAGCATAAACAGAACACTATGAAAAAAATAGGCCTAATTTTATTTTTAATTATAAGCATCAACGCTTTTGGACAATCAGCTCCGGTTGAGACAAATAAATTAGCTGAATTATATCCAACCCAAAAAGTAGTAAGCCGCTATCATAACGATTGGACCCAAAAATATTACCCAAAACGGATTCAAGAGTTTAAAAAAGAACCATTGGAGTTTGGGGAAATTGTCTTTATAGGAAATAGTATCACCGAAGGAGGGAAAGATTGGAGTGCCAGATTTGGAATAAACCATATCCGCAACCGGGGAATTGCTGGAGATGGTACCGATGGCGTATTGCAACGCTTGGACGAAATTATTTATTTCAAACCCAAAGCCGTATTTATCCTCATTGGAGTTAATGACCTCTTTAACCTTCATCACAATGAAGACAATCGTTCTTTAAAATATGATAAAATCGTTCCGTCAACCGAATATATAGCAAAGAATATCTTGAAAATTGCAAAAACAATTCATCGCAAATCACCAATTACAAAGATTTATGTGCGCACACTTTTGCCCAGCAGAAGAGAATTTTTGAAAGAAGATATTCTATCGGTGAATGCAATCATTAAAAAAAATGAGTCAAAAAGCTATTATAAAGTTATTGATTTATATGCTCAATTTGTGGATGCAGAAGGCGAACTACAAAAAGAATTGACCAAAGATGGCCTTCATTTGAATGACAAAGGCTATGAAAAATGGGTTGATTTTGAGAAACCTATAGTTGGAGAAATTAAGTGAAAAAGGATTTACACAAAAAGTTTGAAAATATTAGGCATAAAAAAAACTCCTTAATTGCTTAAGGAGTTTTTTGTGGGCGATGAGGGATTAGAACTTAACCTCTAATACGCTGATATATAATAAAATATATTAGTCTAAAACATAAGGATCTCGATTTTGCTCCTTTAAACAGATACAAATATCACTAAATCTTATACTGTAAATTTACTGATTAATAAGGTATTGACCAAATGCATCTACAATTAATTCATACTAAAAAATGAACTAGTTATTAAACTAGTTGGAGATTCTAGGGAAATTTATTCTCTGTTTTTTGGTTTCTTCTTTTCATCCAAAAATTAGCGGTTCTACTTGTTCAATTTTTAAACCTGCATACTGGCAGAACTCCTCAATGGTTACTAACTCATTTTCAAGCTTATTAAGGTTCTTTCTAATAGCTTGCAACATTCTAGCACTTTGTCTGTAACTCTTGCCTGTGATGCGTTCAATGTCTTTTGGATAGATGCATATTCTTTTAATTTGCGTTTTCATACTCTATCTATAGCTTTGAGTAGGCTATACTATACTTCTAATAGCCTTTTGTACTTTTTAAAATTACTGCAATTTAATCATTATTTTGAGACGTTCAATAATGATTGTTTATGCCCTATTGAGTCATTTACGTCGTTTTAGGACATATCGAACGCCTCTCCCTTTTTATTGTTCTAAAATAGCTTAAAATTTGTTTCAAAATCAATCAGGAGATGTTGCAACAAGATGATGATTGAGTGAATTATTCACTGATTTATTAAACAAAATTTTGAAGTTATGGCAAGGCAAAAAGGCATAATTAAATTAAAAGGTACTATCGGAGATATTACTTTTTACAAAACGCAAGATGGACACTTAGCAAGAGAAAAAGGCGGAATTGACGCTAGTAGAATTGCAAGTGACCCAGCTTTTCAAAGAACACGTGAAAACGGTTCTGAATTTGGAAGAGCAGGTAAAGCTGGAAAGATTTTGAGAACAGCTCTTAGAGTTTTGCTTTTGAATTCTTCTGATAGCCGAATGGTGAGTCGTTTGACGCAATCTATGGTTAAAGTGATTCAGGCGGATACAACGAGTGAACGTGGATTGAGAAATGTGATTGATGGTGAAGCAGAATTGTTAACCGGATTTGAATTCAATATTCGTGGAAAACTGGGCACCAGTTTGTTTGCACCGTTTACTGGAGGTATCAACAGGGTTACCGGTGAAATATCGGTAGATATTCCACCCTTTATTCCATCGAATATGATTGCTGCTCCAGGAGGAACTACTCACTTCAAAATTATTTCAGCAGGTGTTGAAGTTGATTTTGAAAATGAAACTTTTGTAGAGCAACATTCTGAAACAGCAATTACGGCTTGGGATGCAACGGCTACAGCTATGATTAGCCATGTGAATACGGTTACACCTAACAGTACTAAACCACTATTTTTAGCTTTAGGTCTTGAGTTTTACCAAGAAGTAAATGGCAGCATGTATTCATTGAAAAACGGTGCTTACAACCCTTTATCGCTTATTGCAGTTGATGGAGGTGTCTAATCTCAATTTAGAATTTAGATGATGGTTTTGTTTTTAACCAGAACTTATTTCCCTGAAGGAACTAATGGTAAACTCGAATGCGAAGGTAAGTTGATTTGTAAAACAATTGAATTACCGTGGAAGATGAACGAAACGAAAGTTTCCTGTATTCCGGAGGGGAAATATTTTATTAGAAAGCGATACAGTGCAAAGTATAAATGGCATTTAGAAATAATGGATGTATCCAATAGAAAATTTATTCTTTTTCATCCTGCTAATAATGCCCAAAAAGAATTACAAGGCTGTATTGCTCCTGTTACTAAACTTTCTGGACCTGGATTAGGTTTGATGTCCCGAAAAGCTTTTACGAAGCTAAAAGACATTGTATATAAAGCTTTAGACAATAAGGAAAGTGTCGAAATACTAATTCAATCTCACTATTAGATTATGAAAAAAATTATAAATAGAGCTTCAGCTCCCACTCCAAAGTTTTTTAAAGTGCTTCGAAATGTTGGTTTGGCAATGGCTGCCTTTGGTGGAACAATTTTAGCTGCTCCAATTGCTCTGCCTGTAATAGTAACAACTATTGGAGGTTATGTTGCTGTAGCAGGTGGTGTTTTGTCGGCTGTAAGCCAGCTTACTACAACTGATGACAGTCCATAACCAAACCTTGATGGGAACTGCCGGAGGCACATTTTTAAGTATAGTACCTAATATTCAATCTGAAGATATTGTAAAAACAGTTATTTTAGCTACTGTTGGAGCCGTTGTCAGTTTTATGATTTCGTTACTGCTTAAAAGCCTAAATAAGAAGCACAAAAAATAAGTTTAGCCCTAGTTGTGGTGACCTTTGGGTTAAGCAAAATGAAAGCCTGGTCGCAAGACCTGGCTTTTTTACTTTATGAAAATAAATCATCCATTGATTTTAACCCCAACTGATTAAGACACTCTTTTCTATGTGATTTTATTCGTTTAAATTTTAATTTTCTCCTATTTCCTTTATACTTTAAAATACTATCATTCCCTATTACTGTATGATCATATAACTTGTATACGGAACTTTCACCAGCTGCATATAATCTTAGCTTATGTGAAGCTTGAGGTGTTATCGCAATATTAAATCCCATCCCACCAACTCTAACACTCGGATAAAAAACACCATCAAATCCTTTTTGTACACACATTTCACTAAAAAGAGCAGATATTAAATATTCATAATCGTTATCTGTATCTTCTTTTGAAAATTCTTCAGCTAAAAAATCTTGGATTTTCATTGAGTTTTCAATCATTTCAGGAGATTGAAATTTAAATATTTCTTTGTATGCGTCTACTAATTCTTTTGTGAAACTATTTGTTTTATAAAATGTCTCTTTGAATACAATAGCTAATAAATTTAAATCTTCTTTTACATACCATCTACTATACGTTATTTTTTGATAACCTTTTTTTCTTTTATCTCTCAGCCATTTTACCGCTTCAAAAGGAGCAATTGCTCGGGCATTGTCTAAATCTCCTTCTGATGGATTATCTGCAACAGTACATCCATAAAACATAGTTTTATGAGAAGTACTAGCTCTTTGGTATGTAGTATTATATTTTTGCGGCTTATATGAAAGTTGATCAACATAATTAAACTTTTGATATTTATAATTTGGACGAACTCTTATAATAGATTTGCCTTTATGGTAAGATACAACAATATGCCCTACTTGACCAAGCGAATTAAGAAGATTTTTTATTTCATCTACAGGATATGTACTTAGTTCTAGTTCTTTTAAGCTCTTAATAATTTCGTCAACGCTCATTTTGTTAATTTTACATTTAAAAATATAAAATTAACAAATTATGGCAATTAAACTATCGGTTGCTATAACGATGCAAAATAACTTTTCTCATATCATTGATTAAATTGATGTTTTCGTGAAATTGTTTTTCTTTTTGTTCCAGAAGTTTTAAGGCCGCTACTTGTTTTAGATGCTCTTCGTGTTCCTGCATCATCAAACTGGCTTTAAGATTGAATTCTTTTGAAAAAATTTGAAGGCGTAAAAACGGAATAACCGAACCTACCAAAAATGGATGCCAAAACTTGGTTTTCCATAAGCTGTAAGCCACAAAATAAATATTTTCACAATCTTCCTCATTTTGAAAAATGATTACAAAACTATTGGTAAATGGTTCTTTTTGGGGTTTGCCGCTGTTCATCCCTTTGTTCAGAATGAATAAATGCGGTTTGCTGTAGCACGTGTCTTTTTGGTGTGTCTTAATGATGAAATTTGGCATGGCTCAATAGTATTAAAAAATTCGACATTATTTATTGAAAAGAAAAAAGAGAAAAAAAGAAAGCCGTTATTACAGCAGGAATGACGAACGAAAATGGAGGGAGGAACGACCGACTGGAAGTGAGGAATGGATGCTAAACTTGCTGTCTTTTTTTCTTTTTCTTTTCGATAAAATGCACCTACGTTCCTGTGACTATTTGTAGCAGGAACGCGATTCGGAAATCGGCAATCAAACACCCCCAAGCACCGCAGGGAAAAGAATGGAGTTTACGGAATTCTTTTTCCCGAGGAGCGCCGTGGCGGTGTTGCGGCAATCGAGCAGCCACCATAGACGCGGGAGTTGAGCGAAGGAACGTAGCGAAACGTAGCGGATATGAGCGTGTAACGGCGGGCTAACTATAAGCTCACCGCCTTTTGGCGGTTACCTTGATTTAGGGCAAAGTGAGGTTTTTACCGAACGGAGCCAAGCCCGATGGCTGAGCGAAGGAGCAACCGCTGAAAAAATAAAGGGCGGCAGACATAATACTGCTGGAATGAAGTGTAGCGTAGTTTACGGAGCGAAACGGAATGAAGCGGTATTGTGGATGCATAAGCCCGACCGAACGCAGGAAGAGAACGTGTGAAGATGAGGAACGAAACAGCGCAAAAAAATAGCTGCTTATTTTCAAGCTGCTGTTTTTTTTAGTGCTGTGAAGTGTCTGTGGAACGGAGGGAAACCAAACTATTGAATAGAAGTATTAGATTGCTTATTTACCCAAAAAGGTTCTTATGAAAATATAAGGTTGACCGACTGGAACAGCCGAACGGAACAAAGCGAACGACTGGAGAGAGACCGATTGATTGCCCGTGATTTTTTACGTAATTTTTGTTTTGGAATCGATTTTCAAATTAATTTTATTCACTCCTTTTGGATTATTATAATGTAATATTTTTTATCGAGGTCGATCAATTGGAATGTAAAATGTCTTTTTACCAGAGAACGAAAAAGAGTCTTCTCGTTATTACAAAAATAATTGAAAGAAACAGATGTTAGTTTTAGGAGTACTTTTTAAAAAAGTCTTTTGGATTTTATTTTGCAAGACATTCTGTAAATAATGATTATTGCCGAAATAATGGTCACTATTCCAATAAAGCCAATTGAAAACTCAATGCTAAATAAATTTGTCAAAACACCAGTCAATACAGCACCAATCACATAACCAAAATCTCTCCAAAAACGGAATACGCCAATACTTTTTGCTCTTTGTTCCGGATTAGTGTCTTCGGCGATGCTTGCTAAAAATGTTGGATATACAATAGCTGTTCCAATCCCTAATAAGACCGAAATAGCTACAAAATGAAAAATGGATGTTGAGAAAACCAAACATACTATGGCTAAACCTTGTAACAACATTCCCCAAAACAGCAAATCTCTTTTGCAATAGATATCCGAAAGTTTTCCTGTTATCAATTGACCTAAACCCCAAACAATTGGATAAGTGGCTGTAATTATTCCAATATTGGCAATTCCAAATCCTTTTTGTGCTAATAAAATTGGAATTATACCCCAAATCATTGCGTCATTCAAATTATTTATTAATCCTGCTTGAGTAACAGAACCCAAATTTTTATGTAACCAACTTGTTTCTGTAAAAGTGTTTTTTAATAGTGGAATTGTATTATTTATTTGGGTTTCTTTTTTAACGTGTCCGTCAGTATCTTTTACAAAGAACCACGTTAATACCGTTCCAAGGATAACAATCGCAATTCCTATATAAAATGGATAAGGTCTTAATCCATAATTATCGGCTATTAGACTTGTTATGTAAGCAACAAGCCCTAAAGTTCCATAGCCTGCAAATTCATTTAACCCCATAGCAAAACCACGCTGTTTTTCGCCAACTAAATCCATTTTCATTACTACTGTACTTGACCAGGTTAACCCTTGATTGATACCTAATAAAATATTTGCAAATAAAATCCAGTTCCAATTATTGGCATAAATAAGAATAAAAGGAACAGGAATTCCAATTATCCAGCCGTATAAAAGCAGTTTTTTTCTACCTATTTTATGTGCTAATGCACCAGCAAAATAATTGGTTATTGCTTTAAATAATCCAAATAATATGATAAATGATAAAATGATAGAAGTTGAAGTAAGATGGAATTCTTTTTCGGCAATTTCGGGTAATAATGTTCTTTCTAAACCTATCATTCCACCAACAAGTGCATTGATGAAAACCAATAACCAAAATTGTTTCCAGTTTTCTTTTAATCCTAATTTTATTTCCATTGTTGGGTGGTTTAAGAAATTGCACATCTGTTTGCCCCAGCTTCTAAATCAATTGGATTTATATCTTCTAAATCTCCTTTTAAATTTAATGCTACAATTTCTAAATAGTTAGTTGGTGTTGGTGGAATACGCTGTAAAATAATATCCGTAAAATCTTTTTCGTTTAGTTGTAGCATTGCCACATTTTTTTTCACAAAACCAATAGTAGTCTGAATGGGTTGATTATCAAAATCAACCGGTTGACTGGTGTGTGATGGCAAAACAAGTGTATTTTCATCAAGTGCCAAAACTATTTGTAATGATTGATATAGTTTTTTTGTTTTTTCTAACGCTTCGTTGTTATTGGCTTTTAAATCAGGTCTTCCTACACCATTTGTAAAAAGAGTGTCGCCTGACAATAGCACTTTTTCATCAATTAGAAATGTAGTGCTTTCCAAGGTGTGCCCAGGAGTTTTTATAGCTTTAATTTTGATATTTCCTAAATCGAAAATTGTATCGTTGTTTATTGGCTCAAAATCAAAAATCACTTTGTTTGGATGTGGAAGAAATAAGGGAACTGTATTATTTTCTGCTAATTGTTTTGATCTTGAAATATGATCTGCATGAATATGCGTTTCAATTACACATTTTAAAGTCAGATTTTCTTGTTCTAAAATTTTCTCATAAATCTCTGTAGAAAGCGAAGCATCAACAATAATTGCTTCATTATTGGAAATCACAATATAAGAAAGACAGCCTTTTCCTGTTCGTCTTAGTTGTATGATTTCAAAATTTGGAAAAGTAATTTTAGCAGTATTCCAGGATAGACTCCAAGCTTTCATCCCACCTTCTAAAGAATAGGCTTCAAAACCTTGGTTTTGCAATATTTCAGCTCCAATTAAACTCGTCTTACCACCTGCACAAATTACAACAACAGGAATGTGTTTTTCAAGATGTAATCCTTGAAAAGCAGATTTATCATTTGCTTTTAATTTGTCGTAAGCATTAATATGAATACTTTGTGGAATATACCACTCTACTCGTTCCTGGATGGGACGAATATCAATTATTGAAATCTCTTTTCCTGTTTCTAGCCAATTTCGAAGTGTTTCAGTATTAATGTTTTTTGTGGGTGACATTTTATGATTGATTATTTATTTCACAAATTTCGACACTTCAAAACACTAATCCTTTAACATAAGATAAATAATTACTTAATCGCTCTTATTCTACTCAAACTAACTTGGGTAATTCCTAAATAAGATGCAATATGTTTTAAAGGAACTTTTTTTAAAATATTTGGTTCTTCAGCTATTAAAGCATTATATCTTTCTTCGGCTGAATGAAATTGAATTCCTTCAATTCTATTTACAGTATCTACATAAGCAACTTCAAATATTTTTCGAAATAATCGTTCAATTTCAGGATAGGTGTCATACAATTTAAAAAGTTGAGTAGCATTTATGGCTACTATTTCACTGTCTTCTAAAATTTGGATTGCTTTTCGGGATGGATTTCCTGTAAATAAACTTTCAACTCTTGCTATAATATTGTTTTCAAAAGCGAAGCTTTCGGTAATGTCAATTCCATCTTTGTAATAATAAATCCTTGCAGTTCCTTTATTTATATAATAAATAGTTTTGCAAGTATGGCCAAAGGTTTGTAATTCTTGATTTTTTTTGATTTTTATAATAGAACAAATTTCAGTAATAGCATTTTCAGCTTCTTTTGAAAGTGAATTATAAAGTTGAAAATATTGAAATATTGATTTCATTAACAAATTTTAAATTTTATCTCAAAGTTAGTTATTTTTAATTTGTCAATTAACTAGCTAGTTTCTGAAACTAACCAGCATAAAAAAAATTATCTTATACTAAAAAGTAATTAGCGAAATGAAGCAAACGGCAATCTTAATCAGAAAGTCTTCAAAGAATTAGTATTCCATAAAAAAACAAATGGTTCGTTTTTTCACGAACCATTTGTTGAAAAATTATTTTTTAGATTTTTCGGGATTCATCTTTTTCTCTAACAATAAGCAATGGGCGGCACAGGCATGAAGTTTGTAATTTTCATGTACGCTACCTACATTATGCCCTTTTGCATCCAGTATTTCACATTTTTCTTTTTCTGTTTTTCCTACATTAAGTACATTTTCACCTTTTATGTTGTAGTACGAACCATTCTTTTTAGCCATACCTAACTTTTTCCCTTTAGAATCAATCACATTCCCGTTTCCATCAATAAAATATACTGTCTGACCTTTGTTGTTTTTCACGATATCTTCTTTGGTAATAAATCCTATTTTGTTCCAATTATAGTTGTAAACTTCACCCTTTTTATTAATATGAATTTTTTCAGACGGTGCGGAGTTCGATTTTGTTTGTGCGTTGGTACTTAAAGAGATTACCATTAAAAACATTGTTAGTAATGAAACTGTTTTTGTCAAAATTGATTTTTGTGTTTTCATAATAAATAGATGTTTAATTGTCGTCAGTTCCACTGTTGCCTGGTCTTCAGTATCGCTGTTGCCCGATTTATTTATTTATTTTATAAGTATTGATTTTCTATATTTTAAAGCATTTACAATCATAGAAACCTGATTAGAATTCTTTATTAAATTTACGGTATTTTCTTCTTTTACTAGTTTTAAGTATCACATTTTCATTCCCTCCATTGGATTACTGCCTTTTCTAAAAACGTATTCGCTATTTATACCATAAGCACCAGTAATCACGACTTTTTTTGTGCTATCTATTTCAGATTTGATTTCTATCATTCCATTGGTTTCTATTCCTGTTTCGACCATTAGGTTTTCAAATACTCCCGGTCTTTTTTCTACCCAAATATAGGAAGCGTTTTCTTCCCTGATAACTGCATCGACAGGAATGTATAATCCTTTCAGATTAGATTGTGTTAATTTTACCATCGCTTGCATCCCAGGTTTTAATTGCAAATTTGGATTTGGTATTTCCAATCGAATTAAAAGTAGACGAGTATCGGGGTTTATTTCGGGATTGATAAAAGAAACTTGAGCATTTATGATTTTATCAGGAAAATCGTTAAATGTAATTTGGGCTTTCTGTCCTATTTTTAGATTTTTAGCATAGTTTACGTTAACCTGTGTTTCTAACCAAAGGCTGTTTAAATTGGCCAATTTAATGATGCTGGAACCTTCCATTGCATAACTGCCTTCGGTGGTACTTATTTCCGATATTGTTCCACTGGTAGTGCTGTAAAAAACAATATAAGGAGAAACCTGCTTACTGGCTTTTAAACTTTCAATTTGGGCATTGGTTAAACCAAAGAATAACAGTTTTTGTTTTGCTGCATTGAGCATATTTTGTGCATTTTTTCCAAAATCGCCAGGCATTTGCAGTTGTTTGTATGCCGTGTAATAATCCTGTTTTGCAATAGCAATATCTTCACTATACAATTGATATACGGCTTGGTTTTTAGCCACATAATCGCCAACGGTTTTGAAATACAACTTTTCAATTCGTCCCATTGCTCTTACAGAAATGGTTTTGATTTTTTCCTGATTAATAGTCAATACTCCTGTATAATTTTGCTCTAAGCTGTTTTGAGTTTCTGAAATAGTTTGGGTAGTAATATTTCCCAGTTGTATTTGTTGTTTACTCAAACTTATTTCGTTAGTTTCAGTATCATCTTGTTTTATTGGTGTTAACTCCATTTGGCAAATGGGGCATTTTCCCGGTTTATCCTCCTTAACTTGTGGATCCATAGAACAGGTGTAAAATGTTGTTGCTGCACTCTTATTGTGTTTGCTATGGTCTTCTTTGTCTTTAGTATTACAAGCCACCATTATCATAAATAGTATTGATAATAAACTTATTTTTTTTATTGTCTTCATCATTATTCGGTTTTAATAAAGCTTTCGCTGTCGATTAAATATTGTGCATTTTTGGCAATGGTGTCTTTTACTGAAATACCCTCCATAATCTGAACAAAATTATCTATTTCAATTCCTGTTTTTATGGCCGATGCTTTAAAGCCATTTGCCATTTTCAAGAAAACGATTTTCTTGTTTCCAATGCTTACCATTGACTCTTTTTGTATCCAAATTCCATTTACTGGATTTGTTTTTACAACGCCTTGCAATCGCAAGCCAATTGGTAATTTCAAGTTATTGTTATTTAAATAAACTCGAATTCTATTGGTTTTATCAGCTGCATTTAATTGTGTTTCGACAAAATTTATTTTTGCATTTATGAGATCATTTTTGTCTAGTTCAGTAATAATTTTGATAGATTGGTTGGTTTTGATTACACTATTATATCCTTGTATAACATTAAATATTCCCCATACTTTATCCGTATTTAATAATTTAAAAATGACTTCCCCCTTTTTTATATAATTTCCTTCCTTAACATCCAATACTGCGGTGTTGTTGCTTGCACTTTGCATCACAGGATTAGTGGTGTTATCCATTGTTTCAGTTCCGTCAATAATTCCTGAAGCAGGACTATAAATTGTTATTAGCGGGTTAACTTTTTTGGAATTAGACAGCGCATTTATTTGATTTTGTGTCATTCCATAAAGCACTAATTTTTGTCTTGAGGCATTAATAATCGAAGAATTTTCAGCATCATTAGTAATCATATAAATAAAGCTTTGTTGCTCAGTCAGTAATTCAGGGCTGTATAAATCAAATAATTTTTGTCCTTTATTTACTTTTTGGTATTTATAATTGACATACATCCTTTCTATTCTCCCACTCATTCGAGCTGCAATATTTACTGATGAATTGGGATCATAGCCCACAAAGCCCGGTAAGTTTATTTCACTGCTTATGGTGGTGTCTATTGCTGTTGTCGTTTGATAATTACCTACTATAAAATTGTCGGTAGGTTTTATAAGATTGTCGATTGAATTGTCGTCAACGGAATTGTTCTCTGTTACTTTTTTTACCAAAGCCATTCCGCAAATGGGACAATTTCCGGGTTTATCTCTAATGATTTCCGGGTGCATCGAACAAGTATAAACCTCGTTTTGATGTTCTATTTCCGAATGATTGTCTGATTTTATGACATAGAAATAGATTGCAATTCCAATAATGGAAATTCCAATAAGAGCCAAACCATATTTTATATACTTGTTCATAATTATTTGGTTTCAAGTTGTTTTTCAATTTCTACTTGTGTGACTAAAATTGATTTTAATTTGTCTAACGCTTCTATTTGAGTCATGTTCAAGGCTTCCCAAGCATCTAAAGCCACGAATAAATCTCCAGTGTTGTTTTGCCAAGCTAAAATTGCCGTATCATAGTTTCGCTTTAAAGCAGGAATAATATTGTCATGAGTAATTTGGTATTGTTTTTTTAAATTCAAAAATTCAGCATTCATTCCTTTTATCATTCCGTTGGCTTCATTAGCAATCATTTGTTTTTGCCATTCCAAACTTTCGTTTTTAATGCGATAACTTTCCATATTTGCTTTATTCATTTTGGTTGACCAAGGCATAGGAATGGTAATCATTCCCATTAATGAAAATTGCTGTGGCTGATTTCCAAAAGCAAACATGTGATCGTATTTTACTCCAAATTCCGGTTTTGTTTCGGCTCTTTGAACTTCGATTTTCAATTTGTTAATGGTCTTAGTTTTGTCGATGGCTTTTATATCACTACGGTTATTGATATAAGAGGATAAATCTGTTTCAAAGAGATTAAAATCCTTAATCTCGTAATTGGAATCAATTTCTAAATCTTCTTTTTTATCGCGTGCCATTAAAGTATTGAGCATGTATTTACGCTGCGAGACATCATTTTCCAACATAACAATCATACGTTGCAGTGTAGCATATTGAGATTTAGCCTTATAATACGATGGTAATTTATCCATATTATACTGATAGCGTATTTCCATGCTTTTAATCATATAATCTAAAAGTA
Organism: Flavobacterium palustre; assembly: GCF_014639535.1. Classification (GTDB taxonomy): domain Bacteria; phylum Bacteroidota; class Bacteroidia; order Flavobacteriales; family Flavobacteriaceae; genus Flavobacterium; species Flavobacterium palustre. Next base: position 281,527 of record NZ_BMGA01000002.1, read on the forward strand.
AGAGATTATCTTGGGCTATTTTTGTCTTTTTCTTAATGATTATCCATTCATAATAATAGGTTTTGGCTAACGCATTTAATTGATTCAGCGAGAAATTTTTATTTTCATTTTCGACTGATGACATTGCTTTCATCAAATTTTCATTTGCATTTAGCTTAGAAGCATTGGGTATCATTTGGGTTACACCCAACATATAATTTCCCATACCTGGACTCATTTCATTGGCTTTCCACATTTTACTATTGTAAGGAGTCATAAAGAAACCTGCTTCTACTTGTGGCGGCATCCAACTTCTGGCTCCTTTGGCTAAAGCATCCATACTTTGAATATCGGTATCATACATTTTTAATTGTGGATTATTTGTTTTGATTGTATTCAAAACAGCATCCAACGAAAGTGTTTGAGCGGCTATAGTAGTACTTAAAATCAAACAACTTATGGCTATATAAAATTTATTCTTTAACATCTATAAGGTCTATTTTACCTTTTGTTCTTAATTCTCGAAGTTTTACCATCTCAAAAACAATCGGTGTTACTAATAATACATAAATCGTGGAAGTAATAGTGCCTCCAATTAGTGGGACAGTAATGGGAAGCATTATATCGGATCCTGTTCCTGTTGCCCAAAGAATAGGAATTAATCCAAATAAGGAAACCGAAACCGTCATCAATTTTGGTCTTAACCTTTTGGCAGAACCATCAATGATATATTGTTTCAATATTTCTTCAGTTATGGTTTCCTTACTATTTCCGTACTTTTCTACCATTTTATTCATTGATTCATTCAAATAGATAGTCATTAACATCGCCGTTTCGATTGCCATTCCAAACAGAGCAATAAATCCAACGGCAACAGCAACGGATAAATTAATTCCATAAAAATAAACCATAAATATTCCTCCAATTAGAGCAAAGGGTACTGTAATCATCGTGATTAATGCCTCTTTCATTGAATGGTAAGTAAAATATAAAACAAGAAATATAATGACCACAACAATAGGCAGTATTAAACTTAATGTTTTGTTGGCTCGAATTTGATTTTCCCATTGTCCACTCCATTCTACATAATATCCTTTTGGCATTATAGTAATCATTGCATTGAGTTTCTTTTGCGCCTCTTTTACAGTGCTTCCTAAATCACGTTCCCGAACGTTGAACAACACAGTGCCTCGCAGCATTGCGTTTTCGCTGTTTATCATCGGAGGACCATCACTTATTTTCACGTCGGCAACTGTTTCCAAAGGAATGGGGCCAAACTGCATCGTTTGCACTTGCAGTTTTTTTAAGGCTTCAAGGCTATTTCTGTATTCTTGTGCATATCTTGCATTTACAGAAAAACGTTGTCTTCCCTCGATAGTCGTGGTTAGTTTCATCCCTCCAATAGATGCTTCGACCACGTTATTTATATCATCTATGGTTAGTCCGTATCTGCCAATAACATCTCTTTTTGCTTCAATATCAATATATTTTCCGCCTGTTATTGGTTCAGCATACAAATCTTTAACTCCAGAAGTTCCTTCCAAAGTTTTTTTAATTTTTTGAGCCAAAACATTGATTGTATCTAAACTTGCTCCGTAGATTTTTATTCCCACATCAGTTCTGATTCCAGTTGAGAGCATATTGATACGGTTGATGATAGGTTGCGTAAAACCATTAGTTACACCAGGGATTTGCAATTTGTTGTTTATTTCCGTGATAATATCATTCTTAGTTTTGTCTTCTCTCCATTCTGCTTGAGGTTTTAGCAAAATAATTGTTTCAACCATACTTATTGGACTATTATCGGTTGCTGTATTTGCCCTCCCTGCTTTTCCCAACACGTGAGCCACTTCGGGAATTGATTTTATCAATTTGTCCTGAACTTGAAGGATTCTCTTTACTTCGGAGTTGGATACATCAGGCAAAGTGACTGGCATAAACAGTACAGATCCTTCATCTAAAGGAGGCATAAATTCTGAACCTAAACGAGTAAACATCAATACGCCAATCAGCAATGCAATGATGTTGATACCTAAAACCGTTTTTCTCCATTTTAAACAAAAAACTAAAATGGGTGTATAAATGCTTTCCAATTTTTTGTTAATTGGATTTTTGTCTTCTGGGCGAAGTTTTCCTTTTAGTAAAAAACTAATTAGCACAGGTGTGAGTGTAATGGCTAAAAAAGCATCAACTATCAGTATAAACGATTTCGTCCAAGCTAGTGGGCCGAATAACTTGCCTTCCATTCCCGTGAGAAGAAATACAGGTAAAAAGGATGTAATTACAATTATTGTTGAGTAGAAAACACCAGGGCCTACTAATTTGGAAGAGCTTTCTATAAGCTTCAACTTATCTTCTGGAGATAGTGGATCGTTTTCTTTTTTGAATATATTTTTGATTTTATTTTTCATCTTATTTCCAATTACTGATTATTATCCATTTCTTCCTGTTTCTCCGAAATTGTCCTGTAGGCATTCTCCACCATTACGATACCATCATCAACGACAACACCAATTGCCAGAGCAATACCCGTTAATGACATAATATTAGAAGAAATGCCAAATGCTTCGAGTAAAATAAAGCCGATAGACACCGATATAGGTAACTGAATGAGTATAATTAAAGCACTTCGCCAATGAAAAAGAAAAAGTAACACAATGATAGAAACGGCAATCATTTCCTCGATTAAAGTGCCTTTAACTGATTCTATTGCTTTTTCAATCAATTCACTTCTGTCATAAGATGTTTTGAAAGTAACACCTTCAGGTAATCCTTTTTCGACTTCTTTCATTTTCTCTTTTACTGCAGTAATTACTTTATCAGCATTTTCGCCATAACGCATTACTACAATTCCGCCAACTACTTCACCATTGCCATTTTCATCAAAAATACCTAGTCTCAAATCGCCACCCATTTGTATTGAACCAATATCTTTAACTTTTACCGGAACGGAATTATAGTTTTTAATGGCAATGTCTTCTACATCTTTTATGTTTTTGATATAGCCCAAGCCCCTAACTATATAAGACATATTACTCATTTCAAATTTTCGTCCACCAACATCATTATTATTTGTTTTGACGGCATTCATCACTTCCATCATACTCACGTTGTAGTACTGCATTTTTAAAGGGTCTAATACTAATTGATATTGTTTTTCAAAACCTCCAAATGAAGCTACTTCGGCAACGCCAGGAACGGTTTGTAAGGCGAATTTCACGTACCAATCCTGCAAGGCTCTTTGCTCTCCCAAATCCATACCATTAGCATCTAAATGATACCAAAAAACGTGACCCACACCTGTACCATCTGGTCCTAATGTTGGAACTACGTTTTGTGGTAATAATCGTTGTGCATAATTTAGTCTTTCTAAAACCCGGGTTCTTGCCCAATATATATCGACATCATCCTCAAAAACAATATACACGAAGCTCATTCCAAACATAGATGCCCCCCGAATGTTTTTTACTTTAGGAATTCCTTGAAGATTAGAAACCAAAGGATAGGTTACTTGGGACTCTATAACTTGTGGGCTTCTACCCATCCATTCTGTAAAAACAATAACTTGGTTTTCTGATAGATCTGGAATGGCATCAATAGGATTCTGTTGTACACTATAGATACCCCAACCAAATAAACAGGCTGAAATAAGTAGGACAACAAATCTATTTTTTAGTGAGAATGTTATTAATTTTTTTACCATTATTTTTAATTTTGTAATGAAATACTATCTTCTATTTTATTTATCCAATCCAATACTTCTTTTTTTTGAGTGGCTGTAAGGATTGCATTTTTATGAATTAAAGTATAGGAACTCAAAGGCATTTCGTTAGACTTAATTTGTTTTGCAATTCTATCTAATTTATTATTTTGCTTACGGCTACTATAATTTCCCCATTCATTAAAATTCAAATTTTCTTTCCCTGCTGCAATATGACTATCCATAAAAAAACGAGCGGGTTGAATGTAAGAATACCAAGGATAATTAGTGTTATTACTATGGCAATCGTAGCAAGAGGTGCGGAATATGGTTTCTACATTTTTAGGTATATCATATACTTTTGTGAAATTGCCAGTTATATCCTGCTCAAAACCAATATTTCGAGCAGGTTGATACAACTGCATCAACAAAAAAATAATTGACCCAATAAAAAGTATTTTTTTGATGCTAATTTTCATTCTAGAATTCTTTTTTTATAGAACCGCAAGTAGCCATATCTTTTCCAAAATAGGGGTTTGTAATTTCTTTGGTTTCGCTTATCCAAACTGCACCTTTGTTGTCATCTGCCATTGGGCAAAAATCCAGATAAAGTTTTTGATTGGTTCCAAATAATTGAATTAAGTCATTCATATCCTTACTTAAAGTTATAAAGTGTTCTCTTTGGTGTTCAATCTTTCCACCATTTGAACCTATATGGTCTGCGTGTTCTTTTGCATCATCCGTAATACTCATATAAGCTTCCATCTGGTCGGCAGAAACCTTTTTCATATCAGTTTTTGCCATCGTCTCTGACAATGCTTTTCCGGCATCAGCCGCAGCATCAGAATCATCATTTGCCAATGAATTTTTAATTGCCAAATAATTTTTCACAATAATATCAATTGAGAAGGCGGATTGCGCAGCAACTTTGGTTGCTGATTCTGTTTTGGACGTTCCTTCTTGTTTGTTTTTTTGAGTGCAGGAAATAATTGTTATTGCTAAGGCTACTACTGTAATTATTGTTTTCATCTTTTTAATATTTAAATTGTTTTTTAGTATTATTTTCTTGTTTCGATTGTTTTACCACAACTCAATATTTGTGAGCTATAGTAAGGATTTTAACTGCGTTTTCTTATCGAAAACTGCTCGCAATAGATTCATTTCTTTTCGACATCAAGTCGTAGTTATGCCATCATTATTTTTTTAATGAGTTCATTGAATGTAACTATTTTGGAAATTAGTTAATCAATAACAAAATGAAACATAGCAAAGCCATCTTTTTGAAATTGAAATTAACCGAAAAAATAAATGATTTGAATGCCTATAAGAGTTGTCAATTAGACAGAATTATGGCTATCAGCTTTGGGATTTAGCTTATTTTTGGTATAAGCCATAAAGAATTGAAACCAGAAGAAATAGAGGTTTCGTAGTTGTAAAATTTTTGTTTTTCAGAAGCGAAATTAAAAAGATTGTTATTAAATTTCGATTCATTTATAGCAACAGTTGAACTGTTGCAAGAAGTAGCGCAACTGCATTTAGAATGCTTGCACTTTCCTCCGCAACCATCTTGGTTATTGGTTTTGGAATGATTGTCGTTTTTGCAACAATCATCTTTTTCCATTTTTGAGGATGTTTCTTTTGTAGAAGAATGTTTAGATGAATTCATTTCACAGGCAAAAGAATTACTTGGCATCAATAAGAAACCAAATAATACAATTACTATAATGTGAAACTTTTTCATTTCCAGTTCAATTTGAATCAAAATTAATCAAATTATATTAATTGTTCACTAACAAGCTGTTAAAAAAAGTACATTCGTTAGGTTTTTTCTTAAAAAGTTTACTAAATAAAACGATTAGGGTGATATAAGCCATCTTTATTAGTTTAGGTATCTTTATTACTATAAAATTTATAGAAATATTACAGAAAATAGTAGTGAATCAAGGTTTTTGATAGAAAATTTGTTTTTTGATTTAAGATGGCGTAAATTTGCCAAGTCATTTCCCTAGGGAAAAGGATCTGGTCGGCCACAACACCTTAGTTGTGGCATTTTTATTTTACCCTCTTTGTATATTTGTCTTCGTAGTATTTTTGGTTTCTGTCATCATCAATATGAAAGCAAGAAACTATTATATAGTCCGGTCTTATTTTCTCCATAACAACTAAAAAAAATCCTTCTTTAAACCAAAAATAATCTCTTATTTTTCCATCAGCTTCTAAAAACTGAAAACAAGTAACATCCTCGGTATCTTTATTTTCAAGTATTGGCTTAATCCAATGAATTTTGTTAGCTCTTTTTTTATCAAAGCATCTTTTGCCTTTTGGACCTCTTGTAATGATTTTTACAAAAGTGTGTGGGTATTTTTCATACCCCTTTTCTTTTGAGTACCTAACATCTATAAATACTTTACAACCGTCTAAATAAAATTCATTATCCAGAAAATCGGCTTTGAATAATTGAAATAGTTCTTCCAAATGTTCAGCTGATGGATCAATCCCTAAATTAGGTATATGATCATCCAAATTAAATAAATCCATTATAGTTTTATTTTAGGCTGGTGATCAAAAATATTGAACTTTGTTTCCCAAGGTTCTGTTCCTTCTTCGAGGTTAAAACCAGATTTAGTTTCTAAATATTGAATGAAATCCATTTTGTTTGGAGTTGGATTCTCTATATTTTTAATTACTACTCTTGTTTTATAAGTAATCGCCCCAATAAAGAAATCGGCTAATTGAAAGAAATTATTATCGTGAGAATGTAAATGTTGGAATTGTTTGAATGGGCTTTTGCCTTTGTATTCATTCTCAAAAACTTCGTTGATTTTTCTTAACTTTTCTCTACCACGCGTATTTTGAATATCTATAAAAACCCTGTATTCATCCCCATTGCTATTATTTGGGCGCAATAAATAATAGGTCATTTTATAATAGAAATTATCGTGTGAGCCTTGGTTAAAATCGGTATGATTTAGACGCTCTTTGTATTTGATTAAAACACAACGAAATTGTAATGATGATCGAAAGAAATAATCAACTAATTCTTTGTATAATGCGGTTCTTGCATTTGAAAATTTATTCCATTTTAACTCTGATTTTTGATTGTGCTTTGCCAGTATTTGATTGAATTCTTTTTGTAATTCAGCATAATCGGTCATTGGTACTTTGATGTAGCCAATGCACATAACCGGAATTTTATCATTTTCTAAATGACAACTTTCGTCGATATAAAAATCATATTTATTATTCATAGATTGTGAAAATTAATAGCAAATTCAACAAATTAACACTTTCAAAAGGTTGAATTATATAAAGCGGAAATTTACAGAATAAATTATTAATGAAGATATTGTTTTCAATTAACTTATTCTTCAAATCAAGAATGTCTATTATCAATTTTTAGCAATCAAATTATTTTTGTTCTTTGAAAATATTTATATAATCAGCTAAATTATACAAGTTTAATAATTCAATATCATTCATCTTGCAAGTTAATTGTCCAATCTCAATAAAAGTAATGTCATTGGCAAATGATTTTTCTCCAATTAAATGTTCAATATGCATATAAACTACTTCTCGAAGTTTTGGATTGTCTTTATGGATTATGTAGTTTTTGAGATATACTTTAATGCCTAAATCGGTTGGTTTTTCTATATTTTGGATTGGTTGAAAATACATCTCGCTCATTTTTAAGTTGATACCATTGTATTCAAATGGTTTATCTGTACCGTTTTGGTATTTAATAATGTTTTGTTCTGGCTGGAGGAAAGCAGTTATTCTCCAACGCTCTACAACTGGAGCGTGATGAACCAGCAGTTCTACATCTTTGAAAAGATAAGGATTTCCATTGGCCGTAATGATTAGTTCAGCTACATCGTTTTTATTTTTTATGATTAGATTGAGATCTTTATTGTAAAGATGTAGCACTGAAATTAATTTATCGAAATGTATTTTTAGCTCGTCTTTTGGAATTTCGTTTAGTAGTAGAAAAACGAAATTATTTTGTTTGAAGTGGTTCCAGAAATTATTTATTTGATTCATTTTTTTTATTTTTCCTTTGCTTAATTTCTGACTAGATAAGAGAATTTAAGCACGTTTTCGGTTAGTTAGCGTTTATCAAGGATCGTTTTATCAAATGCAATAAGATTAATCATTTCACGTAATCGTGAACGTACTCTATTCCCATAAACATTCTCTATTTCACTTGCAGAAAGATTAGTCGTGATATGCGTTTGGATTTTTTTAGCAGTAAAAATATCATACCGGCTTAATAGAATTTCTGCCATTACGTTGCATTCGTTTCCGTAATATTTCAAATTGTTTTCTGTTCCTAAATCGTCGAAACATATAGTTTTTGGTTCTGATTCATATAGTTTTCCCTTACTGTATTTGTGAATGATTTGGTAGCCGTCCTGGATAAATTCAAAACTGATGTCCCGACACGGTTTAACAAAGAATTTATGCTCTGTTGCCGTTAAGTGTTTCATTAAATTCATTAATGAGGTTTTACCACAGCCGACTGGGCCAGAAAGTAAAATTCCTTTGTTGAGGTTGATATTGTATTGAAAACAAGTTGCTTCATCTTTGAGGAAATAAGCAATGAGTTTATAAATTATGGGATAATCGCTTTCAAGGATTTTGAAATGATTTCCGTATAATTCAACTCCTTTTTTCTCTAACCAAACGATTATTTCAGTGTAGCTATAATGGCTCTGAATAGTCTTTGTCTGTTCCTGTGTTGAGGTGTTTTGCTCTGTTGGATTGTGGTTCATTTGAAATGAATTTAGGTGCGTTTAATATCCAATTTTGTGCTGCGGCTTGCCAATCGACCATCGGAGTTTTTCCACCGACTAACCATCCATTACTGGAGAAGTAATTGAAAAATTTAATAGCTTCAAGTTCCGGGAAGTTCTGATTGAGAAAATAAGCTTTGACATTTTCAATTTTTGGATTGAGTTCCCTCGTCTCTCGACTAAGCTCGAGATGACGCGCTCGGGATGACAAATTGGAATTTTCAATTTCATCTTTTTCTTTTTTGGCGGAACTTTTTTCTTTTTTTTCAGTACTAACAATTTTTAAAAAGCCATCATCATTTTCATTTTTTTTTGCTTGCTCGTCCAAGTTTACAATCTTTAAATCGTTTGAAATGTTTGGTATGTTTGTATTGTTTATATAAGATACTAGAGCTTGTTCATTACTAGTCTTATCACTTGTACCGCTACTAGTATAAAGCTTGTTTAATACTTGTTCATTAACTAGTTCAAAAACAGGTTCGTTTTTTGGTATAGTTATTTTTTCATTTTTAGGAATTGGTTTTAAATCATCAGAAAAATTGAATAGGTAAACATGGCTCCCTTTGAATGGATTATAAGATGGCTCATAATTTATATAACCTAGAGAATGTAAATTTTTAAGGCATTTATGATAGGTCGCTTTAGAACTGATTTTGCTTATCCGCATTACCTCATCACGCGATATACTTATTGGATTTTTGAATCGATTGCAATTCCAGAACTGGAATAAGGACATATACAAACTGACGTGTGTTGGATTGAGCGCTTTGTCGGTTGCCACTTTCTCGAAGAAACCAGTGAGATGCTTTATATAATTCATAGTTTTTATTTTGTGCGTTTCACTTGCAAAATATTAGCACACGGATGACGCTGATTAAACAGATTAGCACGGATTTTTAAATTAACTGACAGCACTGACGGTCCTTCTCTTGCTATCAAATACCTGAAAAAAGAATGATTTTTTAATTTATCTCACTAACCATTTTGGATTGAATAAAGTTACTGATGCTTCGACTTTATTTGATTCTAATAGTTTTTCTAAATCGGCACTTGAATAATATAGGATGCCGCCAATTTTAGTGTAAGTAATAGTTCCGTTTATTCTAAGGTTTTGTAAAGTTCCCGGAGAAATGTTTAACAGCTCTCTGACTTCATTAGATTTAAGCCATTGTTTTGCTTGTTGAGGTTGGGACTGAAAAATTTCTTTTAAATCAGAAAGAAGAAGTGTACGGAATTCGTTTAAATCTTCGCGAGTAATTACTTCGATAGCCATAATGTTGTGGTTTTAAATATTTAGGACAAAGAGAAATAATAAAGTAATACCAAAACAGTTACAGGGGTTACGTAACCGCTAACAAACTCCAACAAAATAGGGCAATCACATTAAAAAAGTTTTTATTTATGTGTTTCAGGTTACTATTTTAATACAATTATTACTAAATTTGCCCATTGAATACAAAATAGCATTTTTACCGCTATAAAATATATTTGCGAAAGTTATTTCGAGCCAAAGAAAACGACCAAAATTTCAAAATCAGCTCTACAAATAAACTGTTCGCCCTCGCTATGCGTGGGCTCGGTTTATCGGAGCTGTAGGTGCTTGGTCGTACCTCTTTGGCTGGTGATCGATGTCCCACGCTGTTGTTTGTACCAATACCAAAATGGGCTTTTTTCGTATGTCTTAAAAAGATAGTATTATGAAAAATGAAACTGTAATTAGCCCCGAATTGCAATTATTTATGGAATTCCATAAAATTTCAAATCTCAAATCGTTACTACTAATTGAAGATGAAATATTACTAGGAATGGTTGGTTTCGGCTGGCGAATGATGCGTGAAGTTTTAGAACTTCGTGAGCCCAAGTAACTCGATTATTTTTTCTCGAATTGCATTTTTAGTAGTATTTTCTACATTATAATATTTCACTTTTATACTATCAACAGAAATTTTTTCGGTGTTACTTGTTTTGAAATTTTCAGAAATAAATCTAAAAACATCTGTTTGATTTTTGTGTTTTATGATTCCTGTTTCCATCAATAATCCAAAAAAACAACTTAATTGCGCAACCGATAAACCTGTTAAAAGTTTTATCTTCTCTTCATTATTTGAGATATTTGTAATTTGATTGGCTTCGAGTTTAATTTTCTTGGTTAAATAATCAATTTCCTCTTCAATCCAACTGGTAATTTGTTCTTTTAATGAAGGTAAGTTAGTTTTATATTTTATGTAGTTTCTACTTTGCTTTTGATTGTAATTTTTGAGAAACTGGTATAGAACATCTATTTTTTGGATATTGTTTTCTTGCATTTCTAATTCTTGCAAAATTTCAAAAGTTAAGTATTTAAAAAACTGTAATGAATTGAAGTTTAAATCGAAAAGGAACTCTTTAATTGTTTCTTCAGACATATCTGCAAAATTAATTTGTTTGTAAAATGCCATTATAAATTCGGAACAATAATTGAATTCATAATAAGTCAATTTTTCCTGAATATTTATTGTAGCAATTTTTAATAACGGTTCGTTTACTAATTTCAATAATTGGTCGTTGATGTTACTTCTTAATAATTGAGATTTGACTTTTTTGAGTTTCTTCGTGATTTCAAATTCTTTTATAAAAGTTGATCTATATGGGATTTTAATATTTACATTGAGATAATTACGGTATTCTTTTTCAATAAAGCGAAGTAATTTTTCAAGATAGATATAGGTGATTTTAAGACAATCAATTTTATCATAGTTCTTGGAAAATTGATAAAGATCTGATGAATTTACGGGATTTATTTCCTTTACTAATCGATGGGCTAAATTCTCAAGCGCATATTGCTTTCGATGAATGTATTGTTCAATCCGTTCTCTTGATTTTAATTTAAAAACACGTTCTTTATTTATTTTCTTGATTTTCTGGTTTTCATTTTTGAGTGAATGATAACAATACAGAAAGAAGCGTTTTTCTTGTGATAAATCTTCGATTTCGCATTCTTGCAAAATATATAAAGTATTCTCATTTTTGGAACAGCAACGTAAACAGATTTGATTTTCCGGAATGTTTAACTTATCTAGTATTTTTGGAATAAATGGTTTAAATTCTTTAGCAACATCAACCTCATTGAAATTTAGCTTTGAAGCTTTTGGATGTAGATTGTGTATTGGTTTTTTGATAATGTATTTTGTATTGCTATCCTCTTTGATAAAATCTACCTGGTAAATAAAGAAGCTTTTAGAAGCAAAATTTTCTAGAAAAGGTATTAAATCGTTACTGAAAATAATCTTTGGATTTTTGATTTCTTTAAGTATTCTATCGTAATTTTCTAAAATGTATTTTGGCTTCATAAAAATTAAATTATTTAGTCACTTTATGTTTTTTTTATATTCATTATCAAATTTTTATAGTGATATTTAGTGCTTTTAATATTTAGTATTCCCCCAACATTTTGGTTACATTTTCAATGGAAACGTCATTATTTATAAGTATTATAGTAATTGTAAAAGTACGTAGAGTTAGGAAGTGAAACTATATAATCCATGAATTATTAAGAGGATTATAAATTTTCGTAAAAAAATGTGAGTTACTTAAATTTAACAACTATTTAAGCCGAGAACCTAGAAAACAAACTCAAGTGTAGTATAAAAAGTTCTAGTATCAGACGGGATGATTCCTGGTCCCGGATATCCAGTGGCTCTTCTTGTAAAATAACTATTGTTTGTGAAATTAGTAATTCCAGCTTCAAGCTTCCAGTTTTTCCATTTATAAGAAGTAGAAAAGTCAGCTACATAATAGGCTGGAATTTGGCCAAAAATCCCATAGGTGTTATCATTTGCATCAGTTTTACTATTGTTTGCCTCTGTAAATTGAGAAGAAACATAAGTAAATTGCAAACTCGAAATAAAATTTTTATATCCAATTCCTGTTCCTGTTTTTATGTTGTAAAGCGGAACAAACTCCACTTTGTTACCTTCAATATTTGGTGCATCCGACTTTAAATATTCAGAATCTGTAATGGCAATATTGGAGAATACATTCCAAACAAAGTTGTCATTTTGTTTGAAAAATGTTTTATTTAAACTCCAATCGAACATCGTTTCAAAACCATATGTTACCGCTGTTCCTATATTATCCCGGAATCTTACAATTGCTGCCGAGCCATTAGGATTTCTAGTTTCATATTCACCAATTTTATCATCATAATACAATCCGTAAATACTAGCATCAAAAGTTACGTTGTCGTCTATTTGCCCACGAATTCCAATATCTGATGTGTAGCCTTTTTCGTCCGTAATGTTTTCATCTATAACCTGACTTGGGCTTACGGTTCGGATATCATTAAAAGTTACCGAGCGATAATTTTGTGAAACATTCCCATAAAATTCAATTCTGTTTTGTGGCTTATAACTTAATCCAATTCCTAGTAAAACAAAGTTTCTGTCTTTTATATTATTCTCAAATTTAGTTTCGTCTAAAATCACATTTCCGGCTAAATCCAGATTTATTTTTCGATAAGAACCTTCTGCCTGTGTTTTAATTTTTTCAAATCTGAACCCCGGGGTTATCGAAAAATTAGATGTTATTTTAAATATATTTTCTCCAAAAACAGCTACATTTAGGTTTGGATATGTATAATTAGATTGATTTTGATAAAAAGGGAATTCGGCATCAGCAATATTAAAATTAGCATCACTACCCGAACTTCCCGGACCTTGGATTCCTGAATTTTTAGATTGATAATATTTGGCTCCAATTAAAAAAGCACTAGTATGGTCTTTTATTTTGTATCGTTTTAAAAATCGTGCTTCAGAACCCCAATTGACAAATTTGCCTATTAGTAAATCTCTTTCCGTTCCTAATATATCAGGATTTGAAACTCTATTTGAGCGATATCCAACTGCTTTTCTGCTCGCGTCTAACCCAAATAATTGCAATGAAAAATCGGTATTAGTATCAAATTTATGTTTTAATCGCAAAGCAAATAGATTCCAATTTACTGCAAACCAATTTCGGGTTCTATTGCTTTGTGTTGGGTTTTGGTTAAACATGACATCAGTCAATCCGCCAGCTTGCTGAGCTAAATAATTAAAATAAGTATAGTCAAAATGCAATGAAGTTTTATCGTTAAACTGATAATTTAGATTCCCAAAATAGTTTTTGCTTTCAAATTCAGAATTCGGTCTAAAACCATTTCCTTGTTTGTGATTATAAAAAGTGTAATAACTGAATTTGTCTTTTGTTCCACTTAATGAAGTGAAATTGGTAAATAAACCATAAGACCCAATGGTATTTCTTGTTGCAAACTCAAATGGTTTTTTGCTAGGTGTTTTTAATTTAAAATTGACCAATCCTCCAAATTGGGTTCCGTATTGCAATGATGCTGCACCGCGAACTACCTGAATTTCTTCAAGTGCTTCTGTAGGTGTTGCATAATAGCTTTCGGGATAACCTAAAACATCGGCACTTATGTCATAACTGTTTTGACGGGTATTAAAATTTGAGGTTCTATTTGGATCCAGTCCACGTCCGCCAATGCTTAATTGCAAACCACCATCGGAACTTTCGTTGATGGTTAATCCTGTCACTTGAGCAAATATCTGACGAGTATTATTAGTTGCCTTGTTTGCCGTTAGTTTGTTTAATGTAATTACTTCAGTTTTCTTTCCGGCATAAATAGCAGTCTCTTCAATGTCTTTCAACTTATTGAGCGCAGATATCTTTTCTTTTTGTTTACGGATAACCACTTCCGAAAGGTTTGTGATTTTATTTAAAATAATAACAATGTTTTCGTCAGATGTAGAAACCGTTTTTTCTAAAGCAGCGTAACTTTCTTTGTGAAAAACAAGTTCATGATTGCCCGGTTTCTCTAATCTTATTGAAAACTCCCCTTTAGCATTAGAAAGATATTTAAGCCCGGAAATCTTATCGTATATTTCAACGAAAGCTACATTTTTTCCGTTTTGAGATATGATTATTCCTGAAATTTTTGTTTGAGCAGTGGTTGTCAATCCCAACAGTAATGAGAAATAAATAAATAGTATATATGATAAATTCGAAAATTGATTCTTTTGTTTACTTTTTGAGATCTTCATTTTGCACTCTATTTGGAAAAGGATTTTTTAAAATACTAAATATCCCAACTCTGAATATAGGTTCAAATGTTGGGATATTTATGTTTTTTATAGAAATAAATTGGTATTAATCGCCATCGCTATCTACATAATCAATTGTGATATTTAATGCTTGCATCATATCTAGTTTAGTGTAGATTACATTTTGCTGTATAGCATCATAAACGGCAATCATTTTTGAATTATCAGTGTTTATTTGTTGTGAAAAACTGTTGTTAAGTCCATTGTTTACAGTATAAATAGCAGCAAACTGATTGTTTATTATTTCACTTAAATTTTGATTGTTTTTTGTTGCATTCAAAAAGTTTAAATAAGATTTTAGTCCCGCAGCAGTTGTTGAGCTATTGAAATGTTTTCCGTTAAAAAAATCTTGCGATGCTTTAATTGATATATTCAACAACTCTTTAGAAATGTCATTTTTATAATATCCTTCTACTTTTTCCGGATATTTAACGCCACCGGAAAAAATCCCTGCAGGAATTCCTATTTTACCCGTACGAATGTCTTTTTCCAGATTTTTGACAAACAGATTTGTTGTTTTGTTTACAGAACTGCTTACCGAAGTACCGTTGTTGGCTACATAACTATTTCTGAAACCTGAATTCCAATCTGACACAACGGCATCAATATTTGTTTTTAGTTTGACTGCAACATCTGTTAAATACTGCTTGTAATTGGTAGCGTTTGCATTTGTAGTATAAAAACCAACAATTGATGCATCATTTGTACTCAAACCATTTAGCAAATAATCCAATGCTGGAAAACCTTGTTTATCAAGTTGAGACAACAATGCCAGATTGTAACTCCCAGATGAAATATTTGATTCAATACCGACTGTATTTGTTGGATAGGTATTGGTAGCCACATTGAGGTTGATTTCCTCTGCTTTACCCATATTATATATTGCAACATATTGGTAAGCCTTGTAGGCTTCAAGCCAAGAAGTTCTAACGGTTTGAAGATTTGCTTCAGTTGGAGTAGCAACAAAAGTAGCTGTATTAGTTACCAATGTCTGTACCTTTGCTTGATAATTTACATAACTTGGAATAATGATATTATCAGCCCAGTTGGTCAAAAGTGCTTTTCTATCATATTTATCGCCTCCCGTATCATCACTTCCACCATTAGATGAACAAGCAAAAATTAAAGCAATAAAACTTAAAATCAATAGGGTCTTTTTCATACGTAGATAATATTTGTTTTTTTTTAATAATATGTAATTCGCAATCTTGGTTGGTGATTGCATAGCAATCCAGTTATGCTCATTTCATTTCTTAAAAATTTTCGCAAAAATACAAAAAGCAAGAGAAGTTAATTTCTCTTGCTTTGTTTTTTTTATTGAATTAATTTACTGTTGCTGCTTGGACAACGGTAAAACCAAATTTTGTTGCAATTTGTGTTGATATGGTATCTAGTTTTGCTCCCAAAGAATCTATAGCCCACAAACCATTTGTTCCACTCACCATAGAAGCCAACATGGTATCTACTTCTGCTTTTGTAAAATAAGGACTATTTGTACCAGGTTTATTTGTATATCTTAACGACATAATAAAACCGTATGCTTCGGATAAAGCGTGAAATGCTTTTGCACCATTGTCAGTTGCTAATTTTCCTTTTCCTTCTTGAAGATAAAACACCGCTCTTACTGCTGGTACCAATGCCAATTTTGCTTTTATAACATCAATTTGTACATCACGAACTTTATAGTCATTGGCAACAATTGCTGCTCTACCTTTACGGAAAGCCAAATCAATATCAACTTTAAGTGTATTAAAATCAGTATCGGCATTAACTTGATTGATATAACTGCTCCAAAATTTGAAAACATTTGGTGTAACAGTTAAATTATCACCACCATAAATATAGCCATAAGCTTCGTCCCATGTATGCTCCATTGCTGTATAGGATTTACCGGCTACTAAAATTTTAGCAGTATTGTCAGCTCTATTGGTGCTTTCATCCAGTTTATTCAAACTTAAATAATTATTTACAACTTGATCTAAAAAACAAGCTCCCATCATTCCTTTTAACAATACTTGTTGAGGCTCTAATCCGTTAGCGGCAAATAACCGTTTACTTGTACCATCCAAATAAACACCTGCTACACCCGCAGCAGCTGTTGCTCCTTGACTGGCAGCTTCACCATTGTCAAATTGGGTTTCAAATAATTCACGAACACTTACTTGTTCAGCAGTGGTTCCACCTCCAAAATATAAGGAAAAATAATCTTTTGAAGCCGCCGTTTTATCTTTTAATTGTTTTCCAGAACTATTTAAACCTGCCCCAGTAAAACGGTTGTTCGTGTTGGCATACATTTCAGATAAAACTACATCATCAGCAACTGTTCCGTTTGTTGCAGCTGTCTTATAGTAGTTTCCCATTTCTTCAAGCATTAATAAACGGCTGGATTGTCCTGAATAATCTACAGAAGTTACCGCGTTTCTTTCGAATGTATAAGTTGTCGGAACGGTATAATTGAAAGTTTCTTCAGCTGGAGTGTCGTCATTTGAACAAGAAGCAAGACCTAATAATAAAATTGATAATGTGGAAAGAGATAATTTTTTAAACTCCATATTTGATTAATTTAGATTGAATTAAAATATTTTTTCGCAAATATAAGAACGTATTTTAAATTTTCAATAATTATTTAGAATAAATAAATATAAATTTTTAACAAATTAATATTCAGTATTTTATATATATATACTTTCCTTGTAAAACATAAAAACAACATTTTAGTGTAAAAATTTATTTGTAATTATCTTGTAAATACTTACAAAAGGCAGCAACAAATTATTGGAAAATGATTCGTATTTTTTTTGTTGATCAATTTCTTTACTAATTCCGAAGGTTATTTTGTCCACTTGTTTCGAGCGTAGTAAGGTACCAAACATCCAATCCCAAATGGACAGTTTTGATCCCATATTACGATCAAAATGCTCCGGATGATTACTGTGATGAATCTGATGTTGGTAAGGGCTCATGAATATATACTCAATAAAATTAAAATATTTGAGTTTTACGCTTGAATGACGCAAATTGGCTCCCAAAAACATAAATAAAAAGGACAGAATATTGATGCCCAAATAAGTAATCGCATGAACCTGATGTGCCGACAAATAATCAAAGAGTCCCATAACCAATCCAAAAACGAGAGTTTCCTTGATATTTACCAGAATCAGTTCTACGGGATGAATGCGATATTGGGTTACAGGATTGAGCGTGGTCGCCGCATGGTGAATCTTGTGAAATTCCCACAGAAATTCAAAACGGTGCATGAGATAATGGATAACATAAGTCGTGAAATCTCCCAATAATGTTATGGTAAGAGTATAAAAAAATAAGGTTTGTGTTATGCTTAAAGTTATCGTTTCGTAACCAAAAGTTCTAGCTAAAAAATCATCGGTATAAAAAGCTAAATAAAATCCAAAAGCCAGATAAGGGCCAATTAGTACCACTTTAATGATACTGTTAAAAAACAACATTAAATAATCAACTTTAGCTGATTTACTTAACCAGGTTTTTTTGTTGAAAATATAATTGAGGAAAGAGCCCTTTTGGTTGGTTTTGAAATATACAAAATAGGCAATCACTCCAGATGAAACCAGATAGAAAAAATAAAGGCGGTTATCCGCTTCTGAAAAATTACTCAAGGTAACTTTGATTACTTCTTTCAATGTTTGAAAAACCTCTATCATTATTGTTCTTATTTTCAATTTAATTCAATGAAAAGAATGAAATCTATTCGTTTGATTTATTGGGCTAATTTACTATAATCAAATAACACCTTCTTTTTATCACATACATAAAATGAGTTAAGCAAAATGAATTTAATTTTTTACAAATGTACAAATCAGTAATTAAAAACACATGTCAATTTAAAGTTATTCTAAATAAAGAAGAATGAAAAATATTTTTCAAAGTACCATTACCAGAAAGACATTCTGTTATTTTTTCAATTTTATGGTCAATATAAAATTGCCTTATCGTTTTGCTTTCTGTTTCAGAAAATACATTACTTAAATAATTATATTCTTTATTAATTGATTAGTAATATTTTTTTGACTCTGATTTGACTATCCTCCTACATCGACTATATACCATGTTTTAATATAGAATTTATTTTAAATATTAAAACTTCATTCGCTGTATTCTAATTGCATTCAAAATAGCTAACATTGCAACACCTACATCTGCAAAAACAGCTTCCCACATTGTGGCTAAACCTCCCGCGCCAAGACTAAGTACAATTGCTTTTACAGCAAATGCCAAACCAATGTTTTGATAAACAATTTTCTTAGTCTGTTTTCCAATGTTAATAGCTGTAAATATTTTATGAGGTTGATCGTTTTGAATAACAATGTCAGCAGTTTCAATTGTTGCATCACTTCCTAAACCGCCCATTGCTATACCGGCATCGGCCAGAGCAACTACTGGAGCATCGTTTACACCATCGCCCACAAACGCAATTTTCAGGTTTTGTAATTTCAATTCCTCTACTTTTTCGACTTTGTTTTCAGGTAATAAATCACCATAGGCCTGATCGATATTTAACTCTTTGGCAACAGCATCGACAACGGCTTGTTTATCGCCCGAAAGCATTACTGTTTTTACATTTATTCTATGCAAACTTTCAATAGTTTGTTTAGCATCTTCTTTGATTTCGTCTGCAATTAGAAAATATCCTGCATATTTTTGATTGATAGCAATAACAATAATCGTGAAAGGTGTATTATCGATTTCGACATCATAACTGATATTGAATTTCTTCATCAATTTTATATTTCCAGCTAAGATTTCGTTTCCGTCCACTTTCCCTTTTAATCCATGTCCTGCTATTTCTTCAACATCGGTTACAACCACATTTTTTTCTGAACCTTTGGCATATTCTATAATAGCTGCCCCTACAGGGTGTGTTGATTTGGTTTCTAATGCTGCTGTGAATTTCACTAAATCGGCTTCGGTAATATCTACTACTTCAACTTTTTGAACTTTGAAAACGCCTTTGGTTAGTGTTCCCGTTTTATCCATAACAACGACTTGAATAGCTGCCATTATATCGAGAAAACTAGAACCTTTAAATAATATTCCGTTATTACTCGCTGCTCCAATTCCTCCAAAATATCCCAACGGAATGGAAATTACTAATGCACAAGGACAAGAAATAACCAAGAAAATTAAAGCTCTGTATAACCAATCGCTGAAAACGTAGTTTTCGATAAATAGCATTGGAATTAAACAAATAGCGATTGCTAAAAACACAACTATAGGTGTGTATATTTTAGCAAATTTTCGAATAAACAGTTCCGTTGGTGCTTTTTTAGCGGTAGCTTCCTGTACCATTTCGAGAATTTTAGATAATTTACTATCGGTATAGGCAGTTGTTACTTCGACTAAAACAACTTTATTCAGATTTATCATTCCGGCAAGAACGATGTCATCATTTTGTTTTGTATCTGGCTTGCTTTCTCCTGTAAGGGCTGCGGTGTTGAACGAAGCTGTATCAGAGAGTAACTTTCCGTCTAATGCCAGTTTTTCTCCTGGTTTTAATTGAATAATTTCTCCAATGGTTATTTCGGAAGCTTTTTTAGAAATAGTATTTCCTTTTCCAATTACTGTTGCTGTATCTGGTCTTTGATCCAATAATAATTTGATATTCTTTTTTGCTCTTTGAACTGCGAGTGTTTGAAATATTTCGCCAATAGCATAAAACAGCATAACAGCAACACCTTCAGGATATTCGCCAATAGCAAATGCTCCAATAGTTGCAATAGTCATCAATAAAAACTCTGAAAAAAATTCATCGTTACGAATGCTTTCAAAAGCTTCTTTAATTACAGGAAAACCTACGGGTAGGTATGCCACAATATACCAACTAATTCGCACCCAGGCTGTAAACCAAGTTTGTGGAAAATAATTGTCAAAACCAATGGCAACAACTAATAAAACAAAACTTATGATTGCCGGCAAGAAAATTTGGAAATAAGATTGATTTGTTTCTGAATGATTGTGACCATCACCGTCAGCATGATTTTCCGGCTCATTATGAGAAGAACAACATCCTGTTTGTTTATTTGTGTTGTTATTTATTTTTTCTTCCAAGTTGCAACAAAGCTGTTTACCGTTTGCATCGTATTTGTGTTGATGTTTCATTTTATATATATGTTAACAACAATTATCTCCCGCTTGTATTGGCGGACATTTTACGGAACCATAGCTACAATAAACACAGCAATCACCCTCTAATGGTTTGAGTATTGTTTTACATTTTTCGCATTCGTAAAAGAATTGACAAGCATCGGTTGGCATTAATTCCTCTTTTTTGTGTCCGCAGTTGGGACAAGTTAAAGTTGATTTTAATTCAACCGTTTTTCCTTCATAGGTTGTACAAGTTTTGCAGTTTCCATGAAGTTTATTATGGTAATAATTTACGATTGTAGCAATAAGAAGTCCAAACATTCCGGTATAGATTAAATAAGTTGAATTTTCTATTTTGCTAAAATAATAAGCAAAGAATATTACTATTCCACTCGGAATAGCAATTAGCAAAGGATACAAACAAAGATGTTTTCGGAAAGAAATGAAAAGTCCTCCGATTGAAATTAAAACCATCGCTTGAAAAATCCACATTGTCCAACCTCCTAATAGTTCGATACTTCCAAGTCCTAGTGCTGATGCCACAAAAGCAAATAATGGAAAACAACAAGGGGAAAATAGTGCCATAATGAAAAGGCCTATTGTTCCCAATTTGTCGATGTTTGATTTTAGTTTCATATTTTTTGACTCGTTATTAATGATCGTGCTCTCCGCCACCTTTCATAGCTGCCAATAAATAAAAAGCACCTTTGATTACAATTTTTGCATTAGCAGGTAATTCATTAACCAATTTGACTTCGGTATATCCTAAATCTGTAGTTCCTGGGACAACCTCGATGGCTTTGAAGTGAACTTCATTATGACCTTCTTCTTCACCTTCAACGTGTTCAGAATGAGCTTCATCTTTTTTGGGATTATGTGCTTCTTCTTTTGCTTTTGGTGCTTCTTCTTGATGTTCTTCTTGAATATAAATGTAATATTTATCTCCATTTCTAACGATAGCATCTTTTGGCAACGCTTGAACCGTTTGATTTGTGATATTGATATTGGCAGAAACATACATCCCTGAAATTAAATCCTTGGAATCAGCCGGATTTATTTTGGCGTGAACTGCGACAGTTTTACTTTCGTTTGAAAATGATTTATTGATACCAAATATTTTTCCTTTGATGGATTTATTACCTTGGTTTGTTAAGATAAAATCTATAGTTTGTCCCACAGAAATAGAACCTAAATCTTTTTCATACACATTCAAATCCAAATGCATTTGGCTATTATCAACCACTTCAAAAAGGGTTGTTCCTGTTTCAGCATATGCTCCTTTGGCAATACTTATTTTTCCAACATAGCCCGATATTGGTGAAACTATTGGCACTAAACTTGATCCAGATGTGTTCATATTCAAGGCTTGCAATTTGTTTTTTGCTGCTTTTGCTCTTGCTCTTTCTACAGCTAATTTTGCCTTTACTTCCTGAAGCACTTTTCTAGGATTTACATTTTCATCACTCAATGTTTTCTGACGATTGTATTCTAATTGCAAGTATTCGATATTAGCAATAGCCGAATTATAATCTTCCTGCATTTCAACTACTTCCAAATTCTGAATAGTAGCCAGTACTTTTCCTTTGTTGACAAATGTACCTTCCAGAACCAAAATATCTTTAACCGTTCCGCCAATTAAGGTAGATATATTTGCCATATTTTGTGGTGGAACTGTAGTGTAGCCATTGGCTTTTATCACTAAATTAAGATTCCTGTTTTCTAAAGAACCTGTTTGAATACCAACTGTTTTAAATTGTGCAGCAGTTAATACCACTTCGGTTTCGGATTTCTCCTCTTCGTGAGCTTCTTCCGTTTTCTTTTCTCCACAAGAATTTAGAGTTAAGAGAATAGAAAACAGAAAAAAGAGATTGAATAAATAGCCTAGTTTGTTATTTTGTTTTAAAAATATATTTTTCATTATTGAGAAATTTTAGTTGTTAGAAATGGATGGAAATTGCAATTGAATAGCACTTTGATTGTAAGCATTAGTAGCTTCGGCATTTTGCTTTTTGATGTCAATAGCCTGATTGAGGAAACTGATGTATGACCAATAACTCATATCACCATTAGCATAACTCTTTTGAGCTGTAGCAATGATTTGTTCTGCATATTGCAAACCTTCCTTTTGATAATAGTCTAATGCCTTTTGTTGCTTATCAAAATCATTTTTCAATTCCTGCATTTTCAATTTCAAAGCCAGTTTGTTTTTATCTAATTCTAATTGTGATTGTGAAATACTTATGGCGGATGCTTTAGCTTTAGCCGAATTTACACCACCAAATAAAGGAATTTGTAAACCAGCGGTAAATCCTTGAAAATAAGATTTGGTATCAATCGTTTGCCCAAAATAGCCCAATCCTAACTTTGGTGTTCGCAATGTTTTAAATGTATTTGCTTCTTTCTGATACACCGAAATTTGTTGTGTGTAATAATCACTCACTAAATTTTCTGCTTTTGACTGGCTTTCATTCGATTGCATTGAAAACTGCATTGGTGTTGTATTATCGGGAACAATATTTTCTTCGGTTTGAATAAAAAACTGCAATTGCTTTTGATAAATAGCTAAATCAAATTCGAGTTGGGCTTGTTGTGTTTCAATTTCTTTCGATTTTGCTTTGGCACTAATTACTTCAATTTTTCCGCTTTCTCCAGTTTCAAAACGAAGCTCCGCATTTTTGAGGAATTTTGAATAAACGGCTAACAAGTCTGTATTTAGTTTTTGAATAGAAACTCCGTATAAATATTGATAGTAGGCAATTGTTACTGCTTTTTCAATTTCATATTCGGATAATGCTTTTCTCTTTTCTGCTAGTTTTACCAATTCTTCCTGTAATTGTCGGTTGGCTTTTGTAATTCTTCCAATCGGAAAATATTGTTGTATGGAAACATTATGGTCGTAATCGACACTATTGAATTGTCCTCCTTGGTATTGCACTTGCAAAGGATCTACTTGCAAAGCTGTTTTTTTAAGAACAGTCTGTTTTTCAATTTCCTTGTCGGCAATTTTCAAATCGATGTTATTTATTTTTGCCATTTCGATTGCTTTTTGTAGTGAAATAGGTTGACTATTTTGAGCAAAAGAAAAGCTGCTTATCAACAAAATAATTAGGGTAATTATTGGTGTTTTCATTTTTTTTCTTCCTTTAATTCCTTTTTCAAATAACAAATAAAGTATTGGTAGAACAATCAGGGTTAATAATGTGGCTGATAATAATCCGCCAATTACAACGGTTGCTAATGGTTTTTGAACTTCAGCTCCGCCGCTTGTGGATAGTGCCATCGGCATAAAGCCTAAAGAAGCTACAGCAGCTGTCATTAAAACTGGGCGTAAACGTGTTTTTGTACCAATTAAAACTCTTTGTAAAGGATCAGTTATTCCTTCTGTTTTAAGCTGATTGAAATAGGAAATTAATACAATTCCGTTCAATACTGCAATTCCAAATAGGGCTATAAATCCAATTCCTGCCGAAATACTAAAAGGCATTCCCCGCATCCACAGTGCAAAAACACCACCAATGGCAGATAGTGGAATAGCTGTAAATATTAATCCCGCTTGTTTGAAACTATTGAAAGTAAAAAATAACAAAACCATTATTAATCCTAATGCAATAGGCAAAGCCACAGAAAGTCTTTTAGTGGCTTCAATCAGGTTTTCAAATTGTCCGCCATAAGTAACATAATACCCAGCAGGAAGTTTGAAATCCTTGTCTAATTTTTGTTGAATTTCCTCGACAACGCTTTTTATGTCTCGACCACGAACGTTTAACCCAACGGTAATTCTACGTTTACCATCCTCACGGCTAACTTGTACAGGTCCTTGTTCATAAGCAACTGTTGCTACTTGTGAGAGCGGCACTTGTTGACCGTTTGGTAATGGAATAAATAAATTACTCACATCAGCAATATCACTACGATTAGCTACATCCATTCTAACCACAACATCAAATCGTTTGCTTTCTTCATAGATTTTACCTGCACTTTCTCCTGCAAAAGAAGAACGCAATATTTGATTGATATCTGAAATATTTAATCCATACAATGCAATTTTGTTGTAATCGTATTTTACCGTTATTTGAGGTAAACCTGTTACTTTATCTGCTTTTAAATCTCCAATTCCTTCAATTTTATTGACTTTGGAAATCAATTCCTTGGCTTTAGCATCCAATATTTCTAAATCATCCCCAAAGATTTTAATAGCAATATCACTTCTGCTTCCAGTCATTAATTCGTTGAAACGCATTTGAATAGGTTGCGAAATTTCTATGGTTGCACCAGGGATGGCTTCCATTTCTTCTTTCATCATATTGGCTAAATCTTCCCAATTATCAGCAGAAGTCCATTCGGATTTGTCTTTTAAAACAATAATCAAATCGCCACTTTCTATTGGCATCGGGTCGGTTGGTATTTCACCACTACCAATTTTGGTTACAATGGTTTTTATTTCAGGGAATTTTGCTTTTAGATTTTTTTCATATTCTGTGGTCGTTTTTACCATTTGCGTAAGCGAACTTCCAGTCATAATGGTAGCGTTTATAGCTAAATCTCCTTCTTCAATAGTAGGAATAAATTCGCCACCCATATTTTTGAAAATTATAATTGCCAGAACAAATAAACCTAATGAAATTGCCAAAACAGCTTTTTTGAAACGCAAAGCTTTATCTAAAAGGGGGGCATATTTTTTTTCAAACCAAACCATCATTCTATCGCTAAAGTTGGGTTTGTGTTCGGTGTTTTTTGATAGAAACATTGCGCTCATCATAGGCACATAAGTCAAAGAAAGAATAAATGCTCCGATTACTGCAAATCCTACTGTCATTGCCATTGGCTTAAACATTTTACCTTCAGTTCCTACTAATGCTAATATTGGCAGGTACACAATTAAAATAATGATTTCTCCGAATGCTGCACTGTTACGGATTTTTGAAGCTGATTTATACACCTCACTATCCATTTCTGCCTGGCTTAAATCTTTTTGTCTTTTAAGTTTTTGCAAATGATGCATTGTAGCTTCGACAATTATAACAGCACCATCGACAATAATTCCAAAATCGATTGCTCCCAAACTCATTAGGTTTCCACTTACTCCAAAATAATTCATTAGTATCACAGCGAAAAGCATCGCTAACGGGATTACAGAAGCTACAATTAATCCAGCTCGTAAATTTCCAAGAAACAGTATCAAAACAAAAATTACAATCAAGGCACCTTCCAGTAAATTTTTTGCAACCGTACCTATCACATTATCTACTAATTTTCCTCTATCTATAAAGGCTTCGGCAACTACACCTTCGGGTAGGCTTTTGTTGATTTGAATCATTTTTTCTTGGATTCTATCTACAACTGCACTTGAATTTGCTCCTTTTAGCATTAAGGCTAATCCAGAAACAATTTCTCCTTTACCGTCTTTAGTAGAAGCTCCATATCTCAGTGAAATTCCTTCTCTAACTTCGGCTACATTTCGTATTAAAATTGGTGAGCCATTTTTATTGTTAACTACAACATTTTCTAAATCTTTGATACCTGTTGCCATACCAACGCCACGGATGAAATAGGCATATTGGTCTTTTTCAATATAGGCTCCACCAGTATTTTGATTGTTTTTTTCAAGAGCTTCAAAAATATCTGTAATAGTTATATTTAAACTGTTGAGCTTATTAGGATTTACAGCGATTTCATATTGTTTTAATTTTCCACCCCAAGTACTTACTTCGGCAACACCTTCAATTCCTTGTAATTGCGGAATAATAATCCAATCTTGAATTGTTCTTAATTTTACCGCATCATATTTGTTTTCATATCCTTTTTTAGCATATACATCATATTGATATATTTCTCCAAGACCTGTAGAAATAGGAGCTAATTCTGGTGAACCTGCATAAGCCGGAATGTTTTCTTTGGCTTGATTCAACCGTTGAAAAATTTGTTCTCTTGCCCAATAAATATCTACATCGTCTTTAAAGACAACTGTAACAACCGATAAGCCGAAACGCGAAATACTGCGAAGTTCGATTACTTTTGGAACTGTTTTTACAGCTTGTTCCAAAGGGTAGGTAATTAATTGTTCTACTTCCTGACTGGCCAAAGTTGGCGCAGTAGTAATAATTTGTACCTGATTATTGGTAACATCCGGCAAGGCATCCAGCGGTAAATTTTTAAGAGAATAACTACCCCAAGCAATAAGCATTAAGGTAAGTAATAGTATAATGAACTTGTTCTTTATACTAAATTGTATGATTTTGTCTAACATTGAAAATATATAATGAATTAGAAATGAGCAAATAGAATATTTGCTAATATTTGTGATAAGGTCACAACTTTCTAACCCGAAATTACTCGGGCATCATTATACTATTTGTGGTGGCTGCCAAATACTTCCGTAGAAATTGGAAGACAAAATTGATTTGTATGTAGGCAATTGTGTTTTAATACCGATAGAAGGTATTGGAAAGTCAATAATTATAGATTGTGAGTAACTTGCCATTTGTGAACCACAGCAGCTGCAAATACAAAATGGCGAGCATAAATCGTGTTCTTTATCGTGAGAATGTTCGTCGTGGTTGGAAGCTAATTCTGTTTTAGTATGCGCAGCACTATTTACTTCTATATCTGCACACGGCAAACACGAAAGTATTAGAAAAATAATTGATAATATGGTGTTTGTAAATTTCACTGCTGTAAAAGTAGCAATTTTTATTTTTATTGTAAATAATTATTTGGAATGGATATAAAAAATAATGCGTAATCCTTCCATCTGTTTTCAACTAATACAATTAGCATATAAAAACTATTATTATAACGCTGTATGCAGTAATTGCTTTTTGCTTATCCTTCATTATTTTGTGATTTAAAAGGGAATTATTTAAGTACTATAAAAATATAACTAATGCACTAGAAAAAAATACTTTAGCAAATACTTTATTATTCTAAATATTTATTTAGTTTTGTCTAAAAATAAAATTTAGAGTAATGAAAATTAAAATTTCACACTTCCCTTTAGTTGCTTTGTTTCTTTTGATTGGTTTAACATCCTGTGAACCTACCTATACTGATATCCCTGCTGATGAGGAAGTTTTAGATGGAACAGTAGAAGGACTAACACACGAAGAATTAGCCCGTTTCTTAAAAGGTGACGTGGCATTCAATGAGGTATTCACACGCGAAACGGGACTTGGACCTACATTTGTTGCGACAAGTTGCATCAGTTGTCATGCCGGTGATGGTAAAGGACATCCTTCTACCACACTTACCCGTTTTGGACAAATTGACGAAACAGGAAATTTATTCCTACACCAAGGAGCACCACAATTACAAAACAGAGGATTACCCGGATTCATGCCTGAACAAATTCCTGCCGGAGCTACTTTTGCTAAGTTTACCCCACCAGCAAATACAGGTTTAGGGTTTATACAATTTGTTACCGATGCTGATATTTTAGCAATGGCAGATCCAAACGACAGTGATGGCGATGGAATATCTGGAGTTCCAAACTGGATAGACATACCTGATTTTGTAATTCCTTCATCAACTGCAATTTCTCAAAATGGGAAATACATAGGTCGTTATGGTAAAAAAGCAGCTGCCCATAGTTTATTACATCAAACTGCAAACGCCTACAACCAAGATATGGGGATAACATCCGTATTCAGACCGATTGATGTATATACGAATCTGGAAATTGACCCTGAAGTAGCCACCAGCACTGTAAATGACGTTGTTTTTTACCTGCAAACATTAAAAGCCCCTATACAACGCAATCAAAATGATGCTATTGTAAAACAGGGAGCAACTGTTTTTAATCAAATCAATTGTACAGGTTGCCATAAATCTGAATTAAAGACAGGTCATTCACCTATTAAAGCTCTTTCCTATAAAACATTTGCTCCTTATACCGATTTATTACTACATGATATGGGAAGCGGTTTAGACGATGGCTATACCGAAGGAAATGCAAAAACGCATGAATGGAGAACCCCTCCTTTATGGGGAATAGGACTTTCTGAAGGTTCTCAGGGCGGAAACCATTTCCTGATGCATGACGGAAGGGCAAGAAGTATTGAAGAAGCCATTTTGATGCATGGTGGTGAAGCAACTAACAGTAAAACAAACTATCTGAAACTTTCTCAATCGGAAAAAGAGGCTTTACTTAAATTTATTAAATCATTGTAATTATGGACAGAAAAGAATTTTTAAAAACCTGTGGTTTTGGTTGTTTAGCCGGAATTACTGCTGCTACTTTTTTACAAAGTTGTAGTTCTTCCCGGGTTTTGGAAAAAGAGATAGTTGATTCTGATATTTTGGTTCCGTTAACTGATTTTGAAATCAAAAACAGCAAAACAACAAAATATAAAAAATACGTAATCATCCAAAACGAAAAACTTCAATATCCTATTTGTGTATATCGTTTTGATACGAATAATTACAGTGCATTATTAATGCAATGTACTCACCAAGGAACCGAATTACAGGTTTTTGGCGATAAATTACAATGTGCGGCACATGGGAGTGAATTTAGTAACAGAGGAAATGTTGAAAATGGTCCCGCTGACAGAAATTTAAGAAACTTTCCAATTACAATAGACAACAACACCCTTAAAATATCATTAAAATGAGATTAAAATTCCTCTACATAACCCTTTTATTTTCCCTAAATTTTTATTCCCAAGTTGATCCTGTTTTGTTAAAAAAAGAACCTGTAAACAGCACAAGGCAATCTTTAAACATGGATGCGGTTTACAACCGTCCTTTTTTAAATATTGGGAAAACCCCCATAGCCGTTGGAGGTTATCTGGAAGCCAATTGGCAACATCTTTATACGGATGGAGTTTCTGAGGGACATCAATTTCAAGCCAGACGATTAACTGTATTTATGTCATCCGCAATCAGTAAACGCGTGAAGTTTTTAAGTGAAATCGAATTTGAAGAAGGTGGAAAGGAAATTGCCATAGAATTTGCCTCTGTCGATGTTGAATTTCATCCCTTGGTTAATTTTAGAGGAGGTATAATCATGAATCCTATTGGGGCTTTCAATCAGAATCATGATGGTCCAAAATGGGAATTTACAGACAGACCCCTTTCAGCAACACAAATGTTACCGAGTACTTTTAGCAATGCAGGTGCTGGTTTTTTTGGAAAAAAATACAAAGACGATTGGATGCTTGGATATGAGGCTTATTTTTCAGGAAGTTTCGATAATTCGATAATTGAAAATACTGAGAATAAAACGTTTCTTCCAGCTGCCAAAAATAATCCGGAACGTTTTGAGGAGATAAATAGCGGAGTACCCTTGTTTACAGGAAAAATAGCTATTCGAAACCTAAAATTGGGAGAGTTGGGACTTTCCTATATGGGAGGGGTTTACAATAAATATCAAGATGACGGTATGATTATAGACAAAAAAAGACGTGTTAGAATTTTTGCTTTAGACTACAATACCACTCTTCCTAAAATTAAAACTTTTATAACATCAGAACTGGCATGGATCAAAGTGGATGTTCCGAGCACCTATGGGCAACAATTTGGCTCTAAACAATTTGGAGGATTTATGGATATTGTTCAGCCATTATTGAAAAAAAATATTTTAGGCTGGGAAAATGCAGTATTAAATCTTGCTTGTCGATTGGAATATGTTGATTGGAATGTTGGACGTTTTAATGAAACTGGTGAAAATATAGGAGACGAAATTTGGAGTGTAATGCCAGCAATAAGTTTCCGCCCGACAGCACAAACCGTTTTTAGATTAAATTACCGTTTTCAAAAACAACGTGATATTTTAGGTAACCCACCGGCAACTACCGATGGATTTAGCCTTGGAGTTTCCACTTATTTTTAGAAATTTCATACTTTTTAGTTTTAACAATTTAACCTTAAAGGTTTTAATTGAATTGTTTTTGCTGCTGAGTAGTTGCATTATTTGAAAATTTATCACGAAGATTTTTCATATCCTCACTTACTTTTTTATCAAGGATTTTAGCATAATGTTGGGTCGTTTGAATATTTTTATGTCCCAACATTTTGCTTACAGTTTCAATAGGAACGCCATTTGTAAGTGTTACAGATGTTGCAAATGTATGTCTTGCCATATGGAAAGTGATTTCTTTTGAAATATCGCATAGATCTCCAATTTCTTTGAGATAAGCATTCATTTTTTGATTGGTCAAAATCGGTAAAATACTATCCTCATTTAAACACTTTGGATGACTGGCATATTTTTGAATTAATTCTTCTGCGATTGGCAGTATAGGGATTTTGGACTTGGTATCGGTTTTCTGGCGGTTTTTGAATATCCATTTCTGTCCATCAATTCCAATTCCAATATGATCTTTCTTCAAACCTTTTACATCAACATAAGCTAAACCGGTGTAACACGAGAATATAAAAATATCCTTAACTAGTGTTAATCGCTCAGATGAAAACCGTTTGTTGTAAATTTTATTAAGCTCTCCTTCAGTAAGAAAATCACGTTCTACTTCTTTCATTTTTCCTTCGTAACGACTGCAAGGATTTTTATCTAACCAATCGTTATCCAAACAGATCTTGATTATTTTTCTGAAATTCCTAACATATTTTACGGCTGTATTGTTATTACATTTTTTAACGCTTCGTAAGTAGAATTCAAATTCGGTTACAAAGGCATAATCAATTTTATTAATGCTTATATCAGCAATATTATATTTCCACAAAATAAATTCTTGCAAGTGTTTCAAAGATATTTTGAAGCGTTCTAATGTACCATAAGCATATCCATTCCCGATAAGTTCTTCAATTTTATCATTGTGATTTTGATAAATTGGAATTATCATTCGCTCACGTTGATGGGTTCCTAGTATTCTTGATTTGAAATTCTCCAGGGATAATTCTTCATTTTTATGGATTAGTTCCATTTGAATATCAAAAACTTTAGATCTCATCAAATCAAGATAGTTATTTATTGTTCTAGCTTCTTCCGAACTACCTTTCATTTTGGATAGTTCTGGAGACCATTTGGATTTTTCAATAAATTTCTTGGAACTAAATTCGAAACGTTGGCCATCAACAGTTAATCGAATATAAATTGGTAATTGTCCAGCTGCATTAGCTTTTGTGGTTTTCGCATAAATGTGTAAAGTGATTTTTGCTTTCATGGTGGTGACCTTTTAATTAGTATTCAATTTAATTTTCTAAAGGATAACAAACAAGATGTACATATTCTGAACAAGTATTGAACTGGTTGTTAGTACGACTGTTTGTAAGGATTGAGAAGATTTAGCGAGACCCTAAATTGTAAATTTTTTAGGGTCTCGATTTTGTCCCTTTCCAATTAAGATTGAATGAATAATTTGGTATATGCACCAAAGAAAAAACCCTATAAATCATAAGATTTATAGGGTTTTGAAACCATTTGTTATTAAACTTGTGGGCGATGAGGGGTTCGAACCCCCGACCCCCTCGGTGTAAACGAGGTGCTCTGAACCAGCTGAGCTAATCGCCCTATTTTGTTGTGCTATCATTGCTGATTGCGAGTGCAAATATACAGCTAGATTTTATATTTGCAAGCATAATTTGAAAATAAATCAATAAAAAATTAAGCTTATTTTCTTTTAAGTTCAAATACAGACTTTTAGCCAAACCAAGGCATAGTATATTTTTTTGCTATCACTGGCTTATAGTAGTACATTTGTATTCTAAAATAAAATTACGGATGGCTAGATACAAAGAAAACAATTTACCCAAATCAAAAATAACCGCTACTTCGCTAACTAAAGCAAAAATTATTTTTAAATACGCCGGTAACAACAGTTGGAAATTCTATGTTGGACTACTTTTTTTATTATTAACTAGTGTCACCGCCCTAGCCTTTCCTAAATTCATGGGAATGCTTGTAGATTGTGTCAATAAAAAAGACGCTTCTTTAGCCAATCAAATTGCTCTGGGACTAGGATTAGTTTTAATATTACAATCAGTGTTTTCATTTTTCAGATTGTACTTATTTGTCAATTTTACAGAAAATACCTTAGCTAATGTTCGATTGGCATTATATACTAATTTGGTTAAACTGCCGATGACTTTCTTCTCTCAAAAAAGAGTTGGCGAACTAAATAGCCGTATCAGTAATGACATCACACAAATTCAGGATACTTTAACGACAACAATTGCTGAATTTCTCCGTCAATTTATATTGATCATCGGAAGTTTTGTAATGTTGGCCAGTATTAATATCAAATTGACCATTATGATGGTTTCTATTGTTCCGTTAGTGGGAGTTGCTGCGGTTCTATTTGGTCGTTATATTCGAAAATATTCCAAAAAAGTTCAGGATCAGGTTGCCGAAAGTCAGGTAGTAGTAGAAGAAACCATGCAGGGAATTAGCATTGTTAAGGCTTTTGCTAACGAATGGTACGAAATTGCCCGCTATAGAACAAAAATCAAAGAAGTTGTCAAAGTTGCCATCAAAGGCGGACAATTAAGAGGATACTTTGCTTCTTTTATCATCATTTGTTTGTTTGGAACAATTGTAGCAGTTGTTTGGTACGGAGTACAATTAAGTATTGCTGGCGAAATTACCGTTGGAGAACTTTTTACCTTTATTTTATACTCCAGTTATGTGGGAGCTTCATCGGGTGGAATTGCCGAATTATACGCTCAGGTTCAAAAAGCGATTGGTGCTACCGAACGCGTTTTCGAATTATTGGACGAAACTCCTGAAAAAATTAGTGCAGTTTCAAATTCAGCTTCAATTGAGAAGATTCAAGGAAATGTAACCTTTAAAAATGTTGCTTTTAGTTATCCATCCAGAAAAGAAATTCAGGTGTTAAAAGATGTGAATTTCACGGCTGCTTTTGGACAAAAAATAGCCATTGTAGGACCTAGTGGTGTTGGAAAATCTACTATTGCTTCTCTCCTATTGCGCTTTTATGATATTGATAGTGGAACGATTCTTATTGACAATAAAAACATTTATGATTACGATTTAGAAAATCTTCGTGGTAATATGAGTATTGTGCCTCAGGATGTAATTTTATTTGGCGGAACTATAAAAGAGAATATCGCTTACGGAAAACCAAATGCAACCGATGAAGAAATTTTATTAGCTGCCAAACAGGCTAATGCTTTGAATTTTATTGAAAGTTTCCCGGAAAAATTCGAAACTATTGTAGGCGAAAGAGGAATCAAGCTTTCCGGCGGTCAAAGGCAACGTATTGCGATTGCACGTGCTTTACTTAAAAATCCAAGTATTTTAATTTTGGACGAAGCTACTTCATCATTAGATAGTGAAAGTGAAAAACTGGTTCAGGAAGCCTTAGAAATTTTGATGGAAGGAAGAACGAGTATTATTATTGCACATCGTCTGTCAACTATTCGTTCAGCCGATCAGATTTTAGTAATTGACAATGGAGTGATTAGCGAACAAGGTACACACTCTGAATTGATTGCCTTAGAAAACGGAATTTATAAAAACCTGAGTAATCTTCAGTTTAGTCATTCGTAAAAAAAATAACTAATACAAAAAAAGGGATGACTAAGAATCATCCCTTTTTTATTGGCTTTATCAGAAGAATTACCCTCTGATTAATTTTCTGTATTTCAAACGTTTTGGAGTCAAATCGCCACCAAGACGTTTCTTTTTATTCTCTTCATATTCAGTAAAACTTCCTTCGAAGAAATATACTTCAGAATTCCCTTCAAAAGCTAAGATATGCGTACAAATACGGTCTAAGAACCATCTGTCGTGCGAAATTACCACAGCACATCCTGCAAAATTTTCCAAACCTTCTTCTAATGCACGAAGCGTATTTACGTCCAAATCATTTGTTGGCTCATCCAGTAACAATACGTTTCCTTCTTCTTTCAAAGTCATTGCCAGGTGTAAACGGTTACGCTCTCCACCAGAAAGCATAGACACTTTCTTATTTTGTTCACCTCCACCAAAGTTAAAACGACTTAAATAAGCACGGGAATTCACCTGACGACCACCCATCATGATCAATTCCTGACCATCGGCAAAGTTTTCCCAAATAGATTTGTTAGGATCAATATTCGAATGCGACTGATCTACATAAGCAATTTTTACAGTTTCCCCTACTGAGAATTCTCCACTGTCCGTTTCTTGTTCTCCCATAATCATTCTGAAAATAGTCGATTTACCGGCTCCATTCGGACCAATAACCCCAACAATTCCGGCCTGTGGAAGTGTGAAATTCAAATTATCGTACAATAATTTTTCACCAAAAGCTTTGGCTACGTTTTTAGCTTCGATAACATTGGTTCCTAAACGAGGTCCATTTGGAATATAAATTTCTAATTTTTCATCCAATTGTTTTTGGTCTTCGTTCAACAACTTATCATAGTTCTGCAAACGTGCTTTTTGTTTTGTCTGACGGCCTTTAGCTCCCTGACGTACCCAATCCAGCTCACGCTCTAAAGTTTTTCTTCTTTTAGAAGCTGTTTTTTCTTCTTGCTCTAAACGTTTTGATTTTTGATCTAACCATGAAGAGTAATTTCCTTTCCACGGAATACCTTCTCCTCTATCCAATTCTAAAATCCAACCTGCAACATTATCTAAGAAATAACGGTCGTGCGTAACGGCAATTACAGTTCCTGAATATTGTGCCAAATGTTGTTCCAACCAAAGTACAGATTCCGCATCCAAGTGGTTGGTAGGCTCATCCAATAACAATACATCAGGTTGCTTCAACAACAAACGACATAAAGCTACACGACGACGCTCTCCTCCCGAAAGGTTCTTGATAGGCGTATCTCCATCCGGTGTACGCAAAGCATCCATGGCGATTTCTAATTTAGTATCGATTTCCCAGGCTCCCAAAGCATCAATTTTATCCTGTAAAACTGACTGACGCTCCATCAACTTATCCATTTTATCCGGATCTGAATAGTTTTCTTCAAGACCAAATAAATCATTGATTTTATTGTATTCTTCCAATACTGCCATTGTTTCGGCAACACCTTCCTGAACTACTTCTAAAACGGTTTTAGAATCGTCCAAAATAGGTTCCTGCTCTAAATATCCAACTGTATAACCCGGTTGAAAAACAACATCTCCCTGATAGTTTTTATCAACTCCTGCAATAATTTTTAAAAGAGAAGATTTACCCGAACCATTAAGACCCAAAATACCAATTTTAGCTCCGTAAAAGAAACTCAAATAGATGTTTTTAAGAACAGGTTTATCTGCTCCCTGATAGGTTTTACTCAATTTTTGCATTGAGAATATTACTTTCTTATCGTCTGACATAATATAAAGTTTGTTGTTTATTGTTCGTTGTTTATAGTTTGTTTATCTGCTACAAACTTATTCTTTATTATTGTTTAAATTTTAATCCTTTGATTTCACAATTATTCAAATAGTTCATCATTGAACCTATTTTGTTTTTTTCAATTTCAACCATTTCATTTAATTTCAAATGTTGCTCTTCTGAAATTAGTTTTTTATCAAAAGCTCTGTAAGATTGGGATTTTACTTCTCCAGCTGAACCTTTTGCAATACTCAAAAATTGTATAAATTCTCTATTTCCGTTTCTTTCAAATCCTTCTGCAATATTATCCATTATTGAACCTGAACTTCTGTCTATTTGATCTTTTAATGAATAGTTTGTTTTTAAAGTTGTTGTTTGAATTAATAATTCGACATATTAACATATCTCTCTGGCTTTTTGCCAAATTTCTAAATCTTCAAATTTTGATATCGTTGCCATAACTACAAACTATTAACTACAAACCAAAAACACTTTACACCCTTCCTTTTAAAGAACTAAAAACCCAGGCAATGGCAAAAAAACCAATTCCTACGGCTGCAAATCCAATTCCCGAAACATCGCGATATTTAAAGATACCAAGAGCAATTAATATCAATCCCATTACAATCATTATAAATGTAGCCCATCCTAAGATGGTATTCTTATTCATTCCCATTGTTGTTGTGGTATTTTAGTTTAGTTTTTAGAACTGCAAATATCGTTAATTTATAATGCTAATTAAAAATATGATACAGCATTTCTTTTAATAAATCGGCATTAGACAACGCATTAGCACCTACTCCCTTGCTTTTAACATCAATTTCTCTCAAAGCAGCCACAATTTGACTTACTTTTCGCATAGGATAATTTTTCAAAGCTAAATCATACTCTTTTAAGAAAAAAGGATTCACACCTAAAACCGCAGCTACATTCTTAGGATTTTTATCTTTTAATCCATGGTATTTTAATAATTGTACAAAGAAACCAAAAACTAAACTTGTGGTTACCACCATGGGATTTTCTTTTGGATTACTGGCAAAATTTTCGGCTATAGTATAAGCTTTCAGTTGATTGCGTTCTCCAATGGCTTTTCGCAATTCAAATACATTGAAATCCTTAGAAAAACCAATATTTTCTTCAATGTCTTTTGGCGAAATAGTACTTCCTTTGGGTAAAATAATCTGTAGTTTTTCCAATTCATTATTGATTTTACTCAAATCGGTTCCTAAAAACTCCACCAGCATTGCAGCAGCTTTGGGCTCAATGGCATATTTTTTTCCTGATAAAACCCTTTTTATCCAATCGCCAACCTGGTTTTCATACAGTTTTTTACTTTCATAAACGACTCCGTTCTTTGCTATTGCTTTAGTAACTTTTTTTCGTTTATCTAATGTTTTGTATTTGTAACAAAAAACCAAAACAGTCGAAAGCATCGGATTTTCTACATATGCTTCTAATTTATCGATAGTCTTAGTCAAATCCTGCGCTTCTTTTACAATCACTACCTGACGCTCCGCCATCATTGGGTAACGTTTTGCTGTGGAAACAATATCTTCTACAGAAACATCTCTACCGTACATCACCGTTTGATTGAATCCTTTTTCGTCTTCCGATAAAACATTTTCTTCGATATAATCCGATAATTTATCAATATAATAAGGTTCTTCCCCCATCAGGAAATAAATAGGTTTGATATTCCCCGCTTTTATATCATTTACAATTTTTATGACTTCGTCCATTTTTTAGAATGCAGATTTTAGATTTCAGATTTCAAATTTGAAAAACTGCAATCTTTAAACTTATTTAATATTTTTGCATCATGCAAAATCTCAATTTCCCTTCTTATTCTTTTCGTTTCAAAAATAGCGAAAATAAAGTGTCTATTTTTGATGAAATCAGGAAAAAATTCATCATTCTCACACCTGAAGAATGGGTTCGTCAACATGTAGTTCGCTTTTTATTAGAAGAAAAACAATATCCTAAATCCTTAATCAACGTCGAAAAAGTGTTATTGGTCAACGGATTAAGAAAAAGATACGATGTTGTGGTATTTAACACTGACGGTTCTATTAATATTTTAGTAGAATGTAAAGCTCCGGAAGTCAAAATTACACAAGGAACTTTTGACCAAATTGCACGTTATAATATGACAATGAAATCCAATTTTTTGATGGTAAGCAATGGATTGAATCATTATTTTTGCCAAATGGATTATGAGAATGAAAAATACCAATTTCTAGCTGCACTTCCCGATTATAATTAAGTAAACAAAAAACAGACTTTGAAAAAAATAGCCGTTGTTATCCTCAATTGGAATGGAGTTCAATTACTGGAACAATTTTTACCTTCTGTCGTTCAATATTCTCCTGAAGCTGAGATTTATGTTGCCGATAATGCTTCCACTGACGATTCTATTTCCTTTATAGAGACACATTTTCCAACTGTAAAAATTGTAAAAAAT
Organism: Flavobacterium palustre; assembly: GCF_014639535.1. GTDB lineage: Bacteria > Bacteroidota > Bacteroidia > Flavobacteriales > Flavobacteriaceae > Flavobacterium > Flavobacterium palustre. The sequence continues at coordinate 319,938 of NZ_BMGA01000002.1, forward strand.
TCAGGTAATTTTGGCTTTGCCAAAGGTTACAACGAAGCTCTACAACATATTGATGCAGAAATTTATGCCTTAGTAAATTCAGATATTGAAGTGACTGAAAATTGGTTGAAACCTATTTTAGAAAATTTCGAAAACGAAGCTGACACAGCAATCATCCAACCTAAATTATTAGATTTTAAAAACAAAGAATATTTCGAATACGCTGGTGCTGCCGGTGGTTTTATTGATAAATATGGTTATCCGTATTGTCGTGGGCGCATTTTTGAAACTATTGAAAAAGATAACGGACAATACAATGATGCCTGTGAAATAAGCTGGGCTTCGGGAGCCTGTTTTTTTATCCGAAGCCAAGTGTACCATGAATTAAAAGGTTTTGATGCCGATTTTTTTGCGCATCAGGAAGAAATTGATTTGTGTTGGAGAGCTAAAAACAAAGGCTACACCATTAAATACAATTCCAATTCGGTGGTTTATCATGTAGGTGGTGCGACTTTGCAACAGGGAAATCCGAAGAAAACCTTTTTAAACTTCCGAAATTCATTATTAATGTTGGTAAAAAATCTACCTAAAGAGCAATTATATTCTGTTTTATTTATTCGAATGTTACTGGATGGAATAGCCGGAATTCATTTTATTTTTCAAGGAAAATTCACTCATTTTTTAGCTATTTTAAAAGCTCATGCTTCTTTTTATTCCTTATTTTCAAAAACTTATAAAAAAAGAGGGGATTTTCAATCGAGATCATACTATACCCTTAAAAGCGTCGTTATTAGTTACTATGTAAATAATGGCAAGGTCTTTGCGAAATAATTTAACAATAATTTATATTTACATTCTAAACATTAAAAACTAAATTTGTAAAAACTCAAAAACTAATAAAATTTATGAAAAAAGTTGTAATTGCCCTTTCGGTACTCGCTCTTTTAACTTCTTGTGTATCTAAAAAGAAATACGCAGCTTTAGAAGCCAAAAACAAAGAAACTCAGGATTTATTAAACACTGCTACAGTAAAATTAAATTCTTGCCTTGAAGAAAAAGCAGGGCTTACAGCGAGAGTTGAAGGTTTAAAAGAGCAAAATCAAGGTTTAATCAGTACATCAAAAGATTTGACTATGTTAACAGCTAAAGGTGCTGAAAACTTAGAAAAATCATTAGAAAGCTTAAAAGAAAAAGATCTTAAAATATCAAGACTTCAGGATGCTTTAACCAGAAAAGACAGTGTTACACTTGCTGTTGTAACCAGCTTAAAAAGCGTAGTAGGATTGAACGATGAAGATATCGAAATCAATGTTGAAAAAGGAGTAGTATTTATCTCTATTTCTGATAAAATGTTGTTTAAAACAGGTAGTTATAATGTAACTGACAGAGCAAAAAGCGTTTTAGCTAAAGTTGCTAAGGTAGTTAACGACAAACCAGATTTTGAATGTATGGTTGAAGGTCATACTGATAATGTTCCTTACATTGGAAACGGAGTTCTATTGGACAACTGGGATTTAAGTGTGAAACGTTCTACTTCTATCATCCGTGTGTTGACAAACGAATTAGGAGTGAAACCAGAACAATTAGTTGCTGCAGGTAGAAGTTCTTATGTTCCTTTAGTACCAAACACTTCTGCTGAAAACAGAGCTAAAAACAGAAGAACACGTATTCTTGTTTTACCTAAAATTGACCAATTCTACGATATGGTTGAAAAAGAAATGAAAAAACAAAAATAATCTGTTTTAGATTTCATTATAAAAAAAACGTCCCAAATATTGGGACGTTTTTTTTATGCTTTTTAATTTCTATTATTTTTTAAATAAGTAGCCTTCTTCCAACTTCTAACTTTATAAAATATCCAAACTTCCTTTTCCTTCACGAACTACCTCCGGTTCATGACCTGATAAGTCAATAATGGTTGAAGCTACATTATCTCCATAACCGCCATCAATAACCATATCAACTAAATTTTGCCATTTTTCAAAAATCAATTCCGGGTCAGTGGTGTATTCCACCACATCATCTTCGTCACGAATAGACATAGTTACAATAGGATTCCCAAGTTGTCTTACAATTTCCAGCGTTATATTATTTTCAGGCACACGAATACCTACAGTAGTTTTCTTTTTAAATTCTTTTGGTAAATTATTATTTCCCGGTAAAATAAAAGTATAAGGTCCCGGCAAAGCTCTTTTTAAAATTTTAAAAGTAGCCGTATCTATTTGCTTGACATAATCCGAAAGATTACTCAAATCATGGCAAATAAAAGAAAACTTCGCTTTTTCCAGTTTTACTCCTTTAATTTTTGCAATACGTTCCAAGGCTCTGGAATTAGTAATATCACAACCTAAACCATAAACAGTATCTGTTGGATAAATTACCAAACCACCATCTTTTAAAACCTTAACCACCTTAGCAATCGCTGCTTCAGAAGGTTTGTCTTCGTATATTTTTATAAATTCTGCCATTTTGTGTTTTTATTTCTTAGAGCATTACTAAAGTTATGAAAATCTAGTAAAAGATTAGGTGTTTTCTGTCTTCTAAATTCTGCTGACTGCAGTCTCAAGTTTACCCAATAACATCCAACTTCGCAAATCGAAGTAAAAGCTTTTTGATACCTCCTACTTCAAATTTAATCTCCGCCTTTTTATCAGCACCTACACCTTCTAAATTGATTACCTGTCCACGACCAAAACGTTCGTGCATGACAATATTTCCAGCAGTTAATTGATTATCAAATAAGTTAGCAGCCCCTGAAGGCGCATTAGACGAAACCGGTTTTAATTTTCGAATGAGTGCATCCGGTTTAGGTTGGTTATCGGTAATGTATTTTGGAGGTGTTGAACTCACCGGTTTTGCCAAACGTAATTTAGACTTATCCACATCTCCAAAAACATCCTTATCAATCATCGGTTTGAAACGATAATTACTTTCGGCTGGTGTTAGGTATTCCAAATACTGACCGTCGATTTCTTCAATAAAACGCGATGGTTCACTATCGGTTAGTTTTCCCCAGCGGTAACGGGATTGTGCATAAGTCAAATAGGCCTGATGTTCTGCCCTTGTCAAAGCCACATAAAACAATCGACGCTCTTCCTCTAATTCCGAACGCGTACTCATACTCATTGCCGACGGAAACAAATCTTCTTCCATTCCTACTACAAAAACATGAGGGAATTCCAGTCCTTTTGCCAGGTGAATGGTCATCAAAGCCACACGGTCTTCATCACCGGTATCTTTGTCTAAATCAGTTGCCAAAGCCACATCTTCTAAAAATTCAGCCAATGAACCTCTGGCTCCATCCACTTCCTTTTGACCTTCGGTAAAATCTTTAATACCGTTTAATAATTCTTCAATATTTTGAATTCTGGCCATTCCTTCCGGCGTAGCATCTTTCTTTAATTCCTGAACCAATCCAGTTTTTTTAGAAACATGATCGGTAAGATAAAAAGCATCCTGATTTTCGTTAATCACCTGAAAACTCTGAATCATTGTCACAAAATCATTTAGTTTTTGTTTCGTTCCTGAGTTCAGTTTCAAATCAATACGATCAATGTTCTGCATTACTTCAAATATCGATCTTTTGTAATGATTAGCCGCAACAGTCAATTTTTCAATTGTAGTATCCCCTATTCCACGAGCCGGATAATTAATTACACGTACCAGAGCCTCTTCGTCTTTTGGATTAATCACTAATCGCAAATAACATAAAACATCTTTGATTTCTTTTCTTTGGTAAAAAGATAATCCTCCATAAATGCGATACGGAATATCCCGCTTGCGCAAAGCATCCTCCATGGCTCTCGATTGTGCATTGGTTCGATACAAAATTGCAAAATGCCCATTGTTCATTTGGTTTTGCATTTTTTGTTCGAAAATAGTACTGGCAACAAAGCGACCTTCTTCGGCATCTGTCAAACTGCGATGCACTTTTATTTTTGGACCAAACTCATTAGCAGTCCAAACCACTTTCTCCAGTTTGGTTTTATTGTGTTCCATCACCGTATTGGCAGCTTCCACAATATTTCGGGACGAACGGTAATTTTGTTCCAATCTATAAGTTTGAACTCCCTGATAATCTTTTTGGAAATTCAAAATATTATTGATGTTGGCACCTCGGAAAGCATAAATACTTTGCGCATCATCACCTACCACGCAGATATTCTGAAATTTATCCGATAAAGCACGAACAATTAAATATTGCGAATGATTCGTATCCTGGTACTCATCCACCAAAATATAACGAAAACGATTTTGATATTTGGCTAAAACGTCAGGGAAACGGGTCAGTAATTCGTTAGTTTTCAAAAGTAAATCATCAAAATCCATCGCTCCCGATTTGAAACAACGATCTACATAAGCCTGATAAATTTCACCCATTCTCGGCTTCTTAGCCATAGCATCGGCTTCCTGTAAATCGGGATCATTAAAATAGGCTTTTACCGTAATCAAACTATTTTTAAAAGTCGAAATTCGGCTTAAAACCTGTTTTGGTTTATAAATATCTCTGTCTAGTTGCATTTCTTTGATAATTCCCGAAATTGCCCTCAATGAATCCTGAGAATCATAAATAGTAAAATTAGAAGGATAACCTAATTTATCCGCTTCCGAACGTAAAATCTTAGCAAAAATAGAGTGAAAAGTCCCCATCCAAAGGTTTTTTGCCTCGCTGGCACCAACAATATCAGCAATACGATTTTTCATCTCACGAGCCGCCTTATTGGTAAATGTAAGCGACAAAATATTAAAAGCATCGATTCCCTGATGCATCAAATAAGCAATTCTGATGGTTAACACACGGGTTTTTCCGGAACCGGCACCGGCAATAATAATCATTGGGCCGTCTTTTTGCAATACTGGTGCGCGTTGTGCTTCGTTGAGTTGTGAAATATATTGTTGCATTACTTTTTTCTATTTATGCAAAAATAAGTATTTACGGGGATTTATTAGACAAAGATTCTCAAAGTAACACAGAGAAACGCAAAGTTTTTTTTAACCTAAAACTAATACTTTCCTTTACGAAATTTTATGTCATTTCTTAGCGAATATTTGCGGAATAATTCTAAAAGTATATTTTTGCTTTCAAAATTTTATACCCAAATGAACGCAACAAACATCATCGAAATAGTAGCTTATACAATTCCTTCAATAATCACAGGCGGAGTTGCTTATTTTTTATTCAATTCGCATTTTAAAGACCAGCAAAACACCCGACGCTGGTTATTGCAAAAAGACAATCAAAAAACAGCTTTACCCTTGCGTTTACAGGCTTATGAAAGAATGACTCTGTTGATGGAACGTATTAATCCCTCACAATTAATGGTGCGTATTAATCCGGTTTCAACTGATAAAAGCGATTATGCTAATTATGTAATTGCTCATATCGAACAGGAATTTGAACACAATATTGCGCAGCAAATTTATGTTTCAGACAAATGCTGGACAGTTATTTTAACGGCTAAAAACGCCTCGATACAAATGATTCGCTTAGCGGCTAAAAACGAAAAAATAAGCAATGCTGATGAATTGAGAACATTTGTAATCAGCGAATTATTAGAAAAAACATCACCAAGTAATACAGCTTTAGCATTCCTGAAAAATGAAGTAGCCGAATTGTGGTAAATAGCAATTAAGCAGATTGTTCGTCGGATAAAAAAGGTTTTGAGATTTCCATCGTCTCACTTTTTTTCAAGGCATACTGAAAGCCTTCTTCCCACCATTGCGTCATTTTGGCTTTGTTAAAAATCAATGCGTTATTAGTCAAATCAATCGGTGTGTAATAGAGATTGAGTTTTACATTATTATAAGAAGCCGACAAAGTTCCTAACAAAATATTGTGTTTTCCTATTTGATCCAATTCAATTTGGAACAAATCAATCAACAAAGAAAAAGGATTTCGCCCAATAGCTACTCTGGGAACCGTTTTTTCGGTTTCTAAAATAACAACATCTATTTCGGTAGCACCACGATTGATAGCTTCCTGAATGGGAACCAAACTGGAAAATCCGCCATCGGCATAATCATAGCCTTTAATGTTTACAATACTCATAAAAGGAATGTAATTACTGGAAATCCAAATCCAATCGCAAAATTCATCATACGTACAATCTTTTATCGATTTGTATTCGGATTCATTGGTAGAAAGATTCGTTACCGTCACAATTACATCTGTACGCTGTGATTTTAATTGGTTGAATTCAGCTATCGGGAAATTCTTTTTTATGTAAGAGCGTAATTTTTTGCTTTCGCCAAAGGTTCTTTTTCCTCTGAAAAATTGTAACAAAACATTGAAATGATTGATACTTACAACATCGATTCCGTTCTTTTTTCTGACGATAAAAGGATTGATATTAAAAATTTTCCGCATATTCACATTAGTGTAAATACGGCGAATTTTATCGATATTTCCTAAAGCCAAATGCGGAATTAATAAACTTCCGGTAGAGGTTCCTAAAAACATATCGTATTTTATCTTCTTACTTTCCAATAAAAATTGGGCAACACCGCCCGCAAATGCGCCTTTGCTCCCACCTCCGGAAATTACTAATGCTCTCATATAATCTCGTTTAACAATCGATTCAACTGAAACTGTTCTTTCTCGTTCAAACCGGGTAAAATTCGAACAAACATCTCTTTATACATTTGATTTTTTAATAAGGTTCGAATTGTATCCCGTCCAAATTTAGAAAATTGCCACATATGATGTGTGGTTGCTTTCACTAAATTTGCTAAAACGACATCATTAATAATTTTAAATCCTATTAGTTTTTCCAAAGCGTTTTGTCGGGTTGTAGCCTCATATTTTTCAGATGAATAACCAATCAATTCATCAATTAACTGCTGTTGATTACCCGGAAATTCCGGAGTACTCAGTGCTAAAGATAACCATAAAGTTCTTAAATTATAATCATTAAAACCTATCCAGTTTTTGGATTTTTCCAAATAAGCTAATCGCTGTTTTGGAAAATTTCTCCATAAGTACAACAAAGCGATTTCCTGAGTTTGATAAGAAGCATCGTCTAAAAGACTTTCGTAATCAACTCGAAATTCTTCCGGAATTTTAGGTAATGAATAAGCTAAAGCCTGGCGTAATTGCAGGCTATTAGTTCCTATAGCCAATTCTAAAAAGGCTTTTTTTGCTTCAAAAGTTTCGGTTTTAAGTTGGTCAAGGACCATTTCCTTTGCCGAATAATGAGCATCTGACATTAAAATCAATTTAAAGAAACCTTCTTTTTCAGCTAACGATTTCGTCTTCATTTTATCCAGTTCCAGCATTATCTTAGTGATTTTATTTTTAGCTAATAAAGCATTGACTTTTTGAGTATTAATAACAGTTGATTCCAGCCATTCTTTAGAAAAAGAATCAGTATTAAAATGGCTCACTTTTTTTACTTCCGCAAAGAAATCTTCAGTTGTTACGGTTTTGAAAGCGTATTTTTTTAAATAATTTTTAATGATTCTCCTGAATTTCTTATCTCCAATTTCCTGATGTAATACAAATAAAGCCCAGGCACCTTTTTGATAATAACTCAGAGAACTGGCTTTTTCATGCAAAACAGGAATTGTATCCGTTCTTGACGCATATTTTATTTGCTGAATAGATTCATACATTTTGGAATAAAAATAATCCTCTCCATAAATTTCTTTTTCGGCCAGTAAGGCATAATAAGTGGCAAAACCTTCCTGTAACCAGTGGTGTTTTCCACTGCCAGCAGTAATTATATTTCCAAACCATTGATGCGCTAACTCATGCGCATCAACATTAGTATAATTGCGATCTGTAAAACCGATGGAATCCACCACATAGCGTGTTGCAAATAATGTAGCCGATGTATTTTCCATGCCTGCATATAAAAAATCCCGAACTGGCACTTGTTTGTATACTTTCCAAGGATATTTCACTCCTATTGCTTTCTCTAAAAAATCAAATATTCGTTTAGAATAACGATACGTAGGCTCAAATTTCGAAGCATCGTTATTTTCTATATACAAATCCAAAGGGATTTTACTTTTAGAATACAGAGTTTGTTTTTTGAATTTACCAATGGCGAGCATCAGCAAGTAGGAACTCATTGGTTTCTCCATTTGATAAGTCCATATAGTAGTATTGTTTTGATTCTTTTTTTGCTTTAAAACACCATTGGAAATTACTTGAAAATCAGTGTTAAATGCAATATCCAGATTAAAAATTACTTTTTCATTGACATCATCAAAACTCGGAAACCAATTACTGGTGTATCTCCCCTGTCCCTGAGTCCAGATTTGCATCTCTTCTGAATTTGCCGAACCTACAAAATACAAGGTCTGTTTGGGTGTGGCGTTATAATTAAAAGTAAGCACATTTTTTCCTTTCTGAAACGAATGAACAATCAATAATTGTTTGCCGGAATTTAAATATTGAATTTCCGTATGATTTAATTTCACCTTTGAAAACTGCATATTTTGAGCATCAATTTTTAAAGTATCAGTAGGTTTCAATATTTCGAAAGAATAATTTACAGAACCGGAAATGGATTTCTCATTAGCATTTAAACTCAATTGTGCTGAAACAGAAGTAAAATCAACCACTTTTGTTTGTTGGGCAAAAAGATAAGTGGAGATAAAAAGGAAAAAGTATTTCATTTAAAGTGTATTAAAACAGGAATTTCAAAGTTACAAAGCTTTAATAAACTATTGAAAGTATTTTGTAAGTTTACCTCTTAAACTTTTAATAAAATTAAGTTGAAGAAAGCCCTTTTTAACTGGAGTAGCGGAAAAGATTCTGCTTTAGCCTTATGCAAAATACTGCAAAATCCTGAATTTGAAATCAATTGTTTATTAACCAGCGTCAACCAGCAATACCAACGTATTTCGATGCACGGCGTTAGAGTTGAATTATTGGAACAACAAGCCCAAAGTATTGGAATTCCTTTAGAAATCATGCAAATTCCCGAAATGCCTACAATGGAAGCGTATGAAAACGTAATGCAGCAAACATTGGAAAAACTAAAACAACGAGGAATTACCCATTCGGTTTTTGGAGATATTTTTCTGGAAGATTTACGCAAATACCGCGAAGACAAATTAGCATCAATGGGATTTGAAGGCATTTTTCCTATTTGGAAAATACCAACAAAAGAATTGATTCAGGAATTTATTGCTTTGGGATTTAAAACAATTGTTGTTTGTGTAAACGAACGCTATTTAGACAAAAGTTTTGTAGGGCGTGTAATCGATCAGCAATTTATTGATGATTTACCGGACAATGTGGATGTATGTGGAGAAAATGGCGAATTCCATACTTTCAGTTTTGACGGACCAATTTTTAAAAAGCCAATCGATTTTGAAATTGGTGAAGTTGTGTACCGAAAATATGAAAAACCAAAACAGGATTCTTCCAACACAGCTTGTGACACGAATGACTCCACGGCTTATGATTACGGATTTTGGTATTGCGATTTGATTCCGAAATAAATATTGATGAATTTCAATTTTCGTTTAGTTTTTTATAAAATTAAAACAAAGCTTAAGTAAAATTGTTTATACTCGAAATCTAAAATAATGTTACAAACTAATTTATTCTGATACTTTATACAAATATCAATTTTACAATAAACAGGAAGAATTAGGTTGCAAAAAAAATGTGAAAGACAAAAATCTAAAGATTTGTGTTTGAGCAAAAAAAGGCATTATTCTGTTCTTTTTTCAATAATTTGCATTTTTGTTAAGATAGAATTTCATTTTTTTGATTAAATTGCGTTGATTAATGATTTATTTTTTTCATAGAATAGATGGAGATTTAATATATTTATCAAAAATATAAAAAGGGATGAGCTACTACAAAATTGATAATTTAGAACAATATTTTAAGCATTACAATAAGTCCATCAGGGAACCCAGAAAATTTTGGGGAAAAATAGCCGAAGAAAATTTTACCTGGTACCAGCCATGGGACAAAGTAGTCGAATTTAATATGGCAGAAGCAGATGTTCAATGGTTTTCGGGAGCTAAAGTTAACATTGCCAAAAACTGTATTGACAGACATCTTAACAAAAGAGGAGAAAAAACAGCTATTATTTTCGAACCTAATAATCCGGAAGAAGAAGCTGTACATATTACCTATAATGAATTACACCAAAGAGTGTGCAAGATGGCCAATGTATTGCGTGAGCAAGGCATTAAAAAAGGTGATCGTGTATGTATCTATTTGCCAATGATTCCTGAATTGGCGGTAGCTATTTTGGCTTGTGCCCGAATTGGAGCAATACACTCAGTTGTATTTGCAGGTTTCTCAGCTAAAGCTTTAGCAACAAGAATTATTGATAGCGAAAGTAAACTGCTCATTACTTCCGATGGAGGCTACAGAGGCAATAAAACCATTGAATTAAAAGATATTGCTGACGAAGCATTACAAAGTTGTCCTTCGGTTAGCACCGTTTTAGTAGTAAAAAGAACTAATACTGCTGTTAACATGAAAGACGGTAGAGATATTTGGTTGCAACCACTCTTAGACGAAGCTTCGGATAATAGTGTAGCTGAAATTATGGATGCCGAAGATCCTTTGTTCATTCTTTATACTTCGGGTTCAACCGGAAAACCAAAAGGAATGGTGCATACTACTGCAGGTTATATGGTTTACACAGCCTACACTTTTAAGAATGTTTTCAATTACGAGGAAAATGATGTGTTCTGGTGTACTGCCGATATTGGCTGGATAACAGGTCATTCTTATATTTTATATGGTCCGCTGCTAAATGGAGCTACAACTGTGATTTTTGAAGGAGTTCCATCTTATCCTAATTTCAGTCGTTTTTGGGAAGTGATTGAAAAACATAAAGTAAGTCAGTTTTATACCGCACCAACAGCCATTCGAGCATTAGCAAAAGAAAAATTAGAGTACGTACAAAAATATCTTTTTAAAAGTTTAAAAGTAATTGGATCAGTAGGTGAACCAATCAACGAAGAAGCTTGGCACTGGTTTAATGACCATGTGGGAGGAAAAAGATGTCCTATTGTGGATACCTGGTGGCAAACCGAAACGGGAGGAATCATGATTTCGCCAATTGCTTTTATCACACCTACAAAACCTACTTATGCTACTTTTCCATTACCTGGAATCCAAGCTGTTTTAATGGATGATAAACGCAATGAAATTGAAGGCAACCAAGTAGTAGGAAGTTTGTGCATCAAATTCCCATGGCCGGGAATGGCAAGAACTATCTGGAATGATCATCAACGTTATATTGATACTTATTTTTCACAATACCCTGGGAAATACTTCACCGGAGACGGTGCTTTACGTGACGAAGTAGGTTATTACAGAATCACAGGTCGTGTTGACGATGTAATTATTGTTTCGGGACACAATTTAGGAACTGCTCCTATCGAGGATGCTATTAATGAACATCCGGCAGTTGCCGAAAGTGCAGTTGTAGGTTTCCCTCATGATATTAAAGGAAATGCGCTGTATGGTTTTGTGATTCTTAAAGAAACCGGTGAGATTAGAAACAAAGAAAATCTTTTTATCGAAATCAATCAGCACATAACTGATCACGTAGGTCCGATTGCTAAATTAGATAAAATTCAATTTGTTTCCGGTTTACCCAAAACACGTTCCGGAAAAATTATGCGTCGTATTTTAAGAAAAATTGCTGCGGGTGATTTCTCTGATTATGGTGATACCAGTACTTTACTGAATCCTGAAATTATTGAAGAAATTCAAAGCGAGAAAAAATAAAACTAAAAAAGTTGTTTCAATCTGCACTGCCCCCAAAAAGTTAAACACTATTTGGGGGCATTTTTATGGAAAGAAAAGTCAAGTATGATTTTGAGTTTAAAAACTCCGCTGCGTAAATGAAGTTTAAAAAAAACATCAAGTAGTAACTGTATTCTATTTTAAAATTCATTGTAAACGACAAACGAGAACCAAAATTGGGAACTACAAATTTCTCTCTTTTATGCTGGCTTTAATTTCTACAATTCTTTTCCTTGTTAGTTCCTCTAAACAAGTTGAATATCTTAAAGGTTGCATACTTCCGCCTTCATATTGTGAAGCTTCAAACTTACAATGAGAATCCCGGTATTTAATCCAATCTTTTTCAGCTTGAATTAGCAATGGCTTTTCATTTTGATCAAGAATTGCCATCAATTGCTTATAAACTTTATTCAATTCTGCATCCGCTTTTTTATATTTTGCATTTGCTGTTGCGTTCATTTCTGATTGAGTTTGTGCAAATGAAATATTGCTGAAATATAAAATGAGTACAGCGATAAAATAATACCTTTTTTTCATTTAGATAAATTTGGTTAAAGTTTTTCTCAATAAGTCGCGTTATAAACGCTATGTTTTGTTTTCAAAAGTAAGTAGGTCGCCGTTGCCAACGAGAACCAGATTGGGATTTAAATGCTGGGTTTTATTAATTTTTCCATTTTTGTATGTGTTATCCATTTATTCTCACTGGTAATAACTAATCCATCATATTCTAATTCTTTCAAAAGAATCACTTGCAATGCTAGTTTGTGATTATAAATTAAATCGATTATAAAATCTGTCGTATATTCTTTCCTAAAAAGACCGGAATGAGCAATATCGTTTCTTACTTTTACTAAAGATTTAAAGTCTAATTTAAGTTTTTCTGGGTTTAAAAGATATTGATTTGAGAAATTAGTCAAAGAGTCACTTGTTTTTTCCCAATCTAAAGAATTTGAAATTCTAGTTTTAATGAAGTCTTTATCAATGTTTGTAGGCAGATTACTTCCTTCAACAGTTTCCAATAACAATTTCTTTAATGGATCTAATTCTGAGTTTGAACTCTTCTTGTCTTTTGACCAACTTACGACTCCTTCCCAAGCAATGCAAATTCTTAAAATTCTGTCCTCTAAAAAACCGCTGCTTGAAGAATTAATTCCAGTAACAGTTGAATAAAAAATCTTTCTTTTTTTTGCATTCCATTTTTCATAGATGGGTAATGCTTTTTTTAAAAAACTATCTAAGTTAAAATCTGGAACAGATTCTCCGGTTCCAAAGTTATAGTCAACCATTCTTCTCCAATCTTCTTGCACTAGTTCATTTTCTTGATAATAAAGTTGCCTGTTAAATACTATATCATTTCCCAAAGCAAGAGAAAGCAAAGAAGTTATATCTTTAGCTTTTGAAAGGAATTTGTCTTTTGTAGAGTTAGGATTTACTAATTTTAAATGAAGTCCTTCTAGTTGAATATTCCAATTCTTACTTTGTTGTTGAATTTTTTCAATTTTTTCTTTATTTTCTAATATACTAATTTCCCAATTTTCAATTTTTGTATTGAAATTTCCTTTGTAAAGTCCGACGAGTGGAAATTCAGCAGATGTGAAACTATCTAATTTGGATTTGTTAATAGAGAAATCTTTAAAAGAGTACAATGTTAGTTTATTGTCAGTTAAGTTTGTGAAAAGTAAATCTTGCGCGTAAATATTAGATTTTTCTTCGGTTACCCCCTTTAAACTCCAATATCCCCCCATATTTTTAAAGTCAAAAAGGTTGCTTTTATTATCCTTTATTTCAGTTGTAATGATTGTATTCTGAGGAAAATGAATTACTTCAAAATGTGATTCGAATTCCAAAGCTTTCAATGAAAAGATTCCAACTCCTTTTAAAATTCTAATTTGCGGATATAAACTTAAATTATTCATCTCTTTAAAATTTATCTATAACTTTTTTATAGAAGCCATAATACTAGCTTTTATTCATAATACTAATATATTGTTTTTTTCTTACAAATCATAAGGTTGTATATTTCTATAAATCTTTTTGTGAAAGTTTTATGGAAATAAAAAGTTCTTTCCTAACCCCGATTGCAGTGGAAATCCTTTTCTTTTTTTCTTAAAAAAGAAAAGATTGCAACGGAAAGCGGGAGCATTCGCTGTTATAAACGAAAAAGTTCTGCTCCTAAAAATGTGGCACAAAAAAAAAGGCGAAGTAAAATTACTCCGCCTTTCTGAATTAACTATAATTGTAACTAATTATACAATTTTTTTCATTGCAGTCATTGACTCTCTTAACCAAGCTCCTACTTCTTCAACCGGGTGGTTTCTGATGATTGAATTAACGTCGATTAATTCTTTGTTATCAACACCGTTATCACCGCTGTTAAATGGACGACCAATTAAGTTAGATGGTGCATTTTTAACATAGTCAGCAATTAATGGCTTACAAGCGTGATCGAATAAATAACATCCGTACTCAGCTGTGTCAGAGATTACACGGTTCATTTCGAACAATTTCTTTCTTGCAATAGTGTTAGCAATAAGTGGCGTTTCGTGTAATGACTCGTAGTAAGCAGATTCTTCGATAATTCCAGAATCAGTCATAGCTTCGAAAGCCAATTCAACTCCGGCTTTAACCATAGCAACCATTAATACTCCGTTATCGTAGTATTCTTGCTCAGAAATTTCAACGTCTCCAGCCGGAGTTTTCTCGAAATTAGTTTCAGCTGTAGCAGCTCTCCAAGTCAATAAGTTTTTATCGTCATTAGCCCAGTCTTCCATCATTGTTTTAGAGAAATGACCTGAGATAATATCATCCATGTGTTTTTGGAACAAAGGACGCATGATGTCTTTTAATTCTTCAGCAGCATTGAAAGCAGCAATTTTAGCAGGATTAGACAATCTGTCCATCATGTTTGTAATTCCACCATGTTTCAATCCTTCAGTGATCGTTTCCCATCCGTATTGGATTAATTTAGAAGCATATCCTGGTTCAACACCTTCAGCAATCATTTTGTCAAAACATAAAATAGAACCTGTTTGTAACAAACCACAAAGGATAGTTTGCTCTCCCATTAAATCTGATTTTACTTCCGCTACGAAAGAAGAACGTAAAACTCCGGCTCTGTTACCTCCTGTTGCAACAGCATAAGCTTTTGCCTGATCTAAACCTACTCCGTTTGGATCGTTCTCTGGGTGAACAGCAATTAATGTTGGTACACCAAATCCTCTTTTGTATTCTTCACGTACCTCAGATCCCGGACATTTAGGAGCACACATAATAACAGTTAAGTCTTTACGAATTTGCATTCCTTCTTCTACAATATTAAAACCATGAGAGTAAGCTAAAGTAGCTCCTTGTTTCATTAATGGCATAATTGCAGTAACTACAGCCGTGTGTTGTTTATCCGGAGTAAGATTACATACTAAATCAGCAGTTGGAATTAATTCTTCATAAGTTCCCACATTGAAACCATTATCAGCAGCGTTCATGAATGAAGCTCTTTTTTGAGCGATAGCTTCAGCACGTAAAGCGTAAGAAATATCTAAACCTGAATCTCTCATGTTCAAACCTTGGTTCAAACCTTGAGCACCACAACCAACGATAACTACTTTTTTACCTTTTAAAGCTTCGATTCCATTAGCAAATTCTGATTGATCCATGAATTCGCAAACGCCTAATTGTTCTAATTGTAATCTAAGTGGTAATGAATTGAAATAATTTGCCATTTTCTAATATTTAATTTATGATTTTAATTCTTCTAATAATAAACTTGTAACTTCCATTTTTTCTTTAGAAACGGATATTCTTCCTGAACGTACAAACTGCATGATTCCGAAAGGTTTTAAGTTGGAATACAATTCTTCAATTTCCGAACGTCTTCCTACTTTTGATATTACAAAAAAGTCTCTTGATACGGTAACAATTTCCGAATGACTTTCTTTTATGATGTTTTGAATTTGTCTTTCGTCAAACAACAAGTTAGATGCTATTTTAAATAAAGCACTTTCCAGAAAGATGGTTTCTTCATCTACATGGTAGAAAGCCTTAATGACTTCAACTTGTTTTTCGATTTGACCAACAATGTTTTGTACCCATTTTTCGGTAGTATCTACCACAATTACAAATCGGGAAACGTTTTCAATTTCCGATTCGGATACATTTAAACTCAATATATTGATGTGGCGCTTTAAGAATATTCCTGATATTCTGTTTAATAAGCCAACGTTGTTTTCTGAATATACAGAAATGGTGAATGTTTTATTTTCCATAATATTAACTTAATCGGATGTCAGAAACCGAAGCTCCTGTTGGAATCATTGGAAATACGTTGTTTTCTTTCTCTACCATAACTTCAAGGAAATAAGAGTCTTTAGAAGCTAACATTTCAGCAATTGCTTCATCTAATTCTTCTCTTTTAGTTACTTTTCTGGATTTGATATAATAACCTTCTGCAATAGCACAAAAGTTAGGATTTGTCATCACTGTAGATGCGTATCTGTAATCAAAAAACAACTCCTGCCATTGACGAACCATTCCTAAAAATTCATTATTCAGAACTACAATTTTTACAGGAACCTGAGTTTGATGAATGGTTCCTAATTCCTGAATATTCATCTGGAAACCTCCGTCACCAATAATAGCAACCACTTCCCTATCCGGTCTTCCCATTTTAGCTCCAATAGCTGCCGGTAAAGCAAATCCCATAGTTCCTAAACCACCGGAAGTTACATTACTTTTTGTAGTGTTGAATTTAGCATAACGACAGGTAAACATTTGGTGTTGACCAACATCAGAAACCATTATAGCATCACCTTTAGAATGCTTGTTAATCATTTCGATAGTTTCACCCATAGAAATTCCTTTTCCATTAGTTGGCGCTAATTCCTCATTAATTACCGCATCCAATTCAATTTGATATTTCTTCTTGAATTCATTATGCCATTCCTCATGAGAGTTCTTTTCAATAAGTGGTAACAAAGCAGTTAAGGCTTCTTTTAAATCAGCTAATACAGCAACTTCTGTTTTAACGTTTTTATCAATTTCAGCAGGATCAATTTCAAAATGAACAACCTTAGCCTGTTTTGCATAAGTTGCTAAATTTCCAGTTACACGGTCGTCAAAACGCATTCCCAATGCAATTAATACATCACATTCGTTGGTTAAGATATTTGGACCGTAATTTCCGTGCATTCCTACCATTCCTACATTCAATTCGTGCTCAGTAGGTAAAGCCGAAAGACCTAAAATTGTCCAGGCTGCCGGAACTCCTGATTTTTCAATCAGGGCTTTTAATTCTTCTTCCGCCTTACTTAAAATAACTCCCTGACCAAAAACAATCATTGGTTTTTTAGCCTGGTTAATTAATTCAGCCGCTTCTTTAACTTTTTCTAATTTTAAAACCGGTTTTGGATGATAACTTCTGATATCGTTACACTTTTTATAACTAAAATCCAAAGTATCAAACTGAGCGTTTTTAGTAATATCTACTAATACCGGCCCCGGACGACCTGATCTGGCAATGTAAAATGCTTTTGCCATAATTTCAGGAATTTCATCTGCTTCGGTAATTTGGTAATTCCATTTGGTTACCGGAGTCGAAATTCCGATGATATCTGTTTCCTGAAAAGCATCAGATCCTAACAAATGTTTCCCTACCTGACCTGTAATACATACCATTGGAGTAGAATCTATTTGAGCATCGGCAATACCTGTAACCAGGTTTGTTGCTCCTGGTCCTGAAGTTGCGATAGCAACTCCTACTTTTCCTGTAGCTCTGGCAAAACCTTGCGCCGCATGAGCTGCACCTTGTTCGTGACGTACTAATACGTGGTGTAATTGATCTTGGAATTTGTATAATTCATCGTAAACCGGCATGATGGCTCCTCCCGGATATCCATAAACCAAATCTACTCCTTCGGCTAATAAGCATCTGATAACTGCTTCTGCTCCTGATATTTTCATTGTTTGTCTTTTTTATTTTGGCAATTAATTCTCTCAAAATCAAATTGATATTGCAATTGATTTTTGAAATTGTAATTGACTATTATTTGTCAGTAACACATCCTTCAGATGCACTGGATACTGAACGCATATACTTTAGTAAAACTCCTTGTGTGATTCCATTTTCGGGTCTCTTCCAATTGGCTTTACGTTTTGCCAATTCATCGTCAGAGACTTTCATGTTAATGGTGTTTTTCACAGCATCAATTGTAATAACGTCACCGTTTTCTATTAATGCAATTCCGCCGCCTTCATAAGCTTCCGGAGTAACATGTCCTACAACAAAACCGTGAGAACCTCCTGAGAAACGGCCATCAGTAATTAAGGCTACTGTACTCCCTAAACCAGCTCCCATAATAGCAGATGTTGGTTTCAACATTTCTGACATCCCAGGACCTCCTTTTGGACCACAGTACCTGATGACGACGACATTTCCGGGTTTAACCTCCCCTGCCTGGATTCCTCTGATTACATCTTTTTCACCTTCAAAAACGACTGCTGTACCTTCAAAAAATTCTCCTTCTTTTCCACTAATCTTTGCCACACAACCTTCTGAAGCAACATTTCCGTATAAAATTTGAATATTTCCAGTTGGTTTTAATGCTTTTTGGATTTCAAAAATTACTTCCTGCCCATCATGTAAATCAGGAACTGAAGCTAAATTTTCTGCGATTGTTTTTCCTGTTACTGTCAAACAATCTCCATGTAAGAAGCCTTCTTTTAGTAAATATTTCATTACTGCAGGAACACCACCTACATTATGTAAATCTTCCATTAAATATTTCCCACTTGGTTTCAAGTCGGCTAACAATGGTGTTTTATCACTGATATCCTGGAAATCTTTTAATGTTAATTCGATACCTACAGAATGAGCCATTGCAATTAAGTGCATCACTGCATTAGTAGAACCTCCTAAAACTGCTACCATTGTAATAGCATTTTCGAAAGCTTTACGGGTCATAATGTCTCTAGGTTTGATATCTTTTTCTAATAATATTCTGATTGCTTTTCCTGCATCAACACATTCTTGTTTTTTTTCAGGACTTAAAGCAGGGTTAGAAGAACTGTAAGGCAAACTCATTCCTAATGCTTCAATTGCTGATGACATCGTGTTTGCAGTGTACATTCCACCACAAGCTCCGGCGCCCGGACAAGCATTTTGAATTACACCTTTAAAATCTTCCGGTGTGATGGTGTTGCTGATTTTTTTTCCTAAAGCTTCAAAAGCAGATACAATATTCAAATCCTGACCTTTCCATTTTCCCGGATGAATAGAACCTCCATAAACCATAATAGAAGGACGGTTTACTCTTCCCATAGCCATTAAGGCTCCAGGCATATTTTTATCACAACCCGGAACGGCAATCATTGCATCGTACCATTGTGCACCCATAACGGTTTCGATAGAATCGGCAATTACATCTCGGGAAACTAAAGAAAAACGCATTCCGTCATTTCCATTTGAAATACCATCACTAACACCAATGGTATTAAAAATCAATCCTACTAAATCTTCTTTCCATACTCCGGTCTTAATATCTTTAGCCAGGTCATTTAAGTGCATGTTACACGGATTTCCGTCGTAACCCATACTCACAATTCCTACCTGTGCTTTTTTAAGATCTTCTTCTGTCAATCCAATTCCGTAAAACATCGCCTGAGAAGCAGGTTGTGTTTCGTCTTGAGTAATCGTCTTGCTGTATTTATTTAATTCCATCTGTTTTTATATTTTTTGCACTGATATAATTCCAAAAAAAAAACTCCCATTTTATTGGGAGTTATATAATATTATTTTTCAATTATATTAATAGCTTCCCTTATGCACTTGTTGAAACAACAATGACATTAACGACAGAAACTAATACAATTGAATTTTTCATTTTCTTTTTTTGATGAAACAAAAGTATAAAAACCTTTATATCTAAAAAAATAAAAAATAAAATTTTATGAATTTCTTATCATTAATCTTAATTATTCATTAAAATAGCACATTATACTATTGTTGACTGTCCTAAATGTACATTATCATTATTAAAATACATTAAGTCATCTTTGTTTAAAATAAAATTAGAAACAAATTCTCCAACTTCATTGGTTCCAAATTTTGAATCCGGATTCAAATCTATTGTGACTACATTGTATTCAATTGCTTTTTCTACTCCCTGATATACTTTTTTTGCTTCTTCGTCAAGACCAAAATATTCTAACAACATTGCTGCCGAAAGTATAGCTGCAAAAGGATTGGCAATATTTCTCCCTTTAGCATGAGGATAAGAACCGTGAACCGGCTCAAATAACACATTTTTTTCTCCTAATGAAGCCGATGGCAAAACTCCTATTGAACCTGTAATAACACTCGCTTCATCGGATAAAATATCTCCAAATAGATTCTCGGTTAATATGACATCAAACTGCTTTGGATTTGATATCATTTGTTTTGCTGCGTTATCTGCATATAGAAAATCCAAAGTTACATCAGGATAACCAGCTGCTATATTCTTAACCACATTCCTCCATAAACGAGAAGTTTCAAGAACATTAGCCATATCAACTAAAGTTAACTTCTTTCTTCTGTTTTGAGCTGATTTGAATGCCAAATGAGTTATTCGAAAAATCTCATCTTCTGAATATTCACACAAATCAGAAGCAATTGTTCCGGATTCATTTAGCTTTTTTTCTCCAAAATAAATTCCTGCTGTTAATTCTCTGTAAATAACAAAATCAACTCCTTCAACAATTTCTTTTTTTAAAGGAGAAACATCAAGCAAACCTTTAAAAGGTTTAAGAGGTCTGATATTTGCATAAAGATTTAACTCTTTTCTCAATCGCAATAATCCCTGTTCAGGACGAACTTTAGCATTTGAATCCGAATCATATTTCGGATCACCAATTGCACCAAGTAAAACAGCATCGGTATTAAGACATAGATTTAATGTTTGCTCCGGAAGTGGCGAACCTGCTTTGTCTATTGCAATGGCTCCCACAAGCGCATCTTCAAAAACAAAATCATGTTCGTAAACGACTCCTATAGCACACAAGGCTTTTTTTGCCTGTGCAATTACTTCAGGACCTACGCCATCACCCGATAATACAGCAATTTTTAAGTTCATGAGATTGTTTTTTTAATTAAAAGCTGCAAATTTAATCATTATAACACTCCTAACCTCTAACTATTTTCTAATTAAATCACCTTCAATTTTAGAAGCTGCAATAATCAAATGAATATCGTCATCTAAAACTTCTTTCTTAACATCGGCAAATTTCAAGAACTCAACATAAACGACATCTAACTGCGTTTTAGTTAATTCATAACCTACTTTCTTAGCTCTGTATGCCAATGCTGCTCTACCACTTCTGGCTGTAAGCACAATTGATGATTCATTAACTCCTACATCTAAAGGATCAATAATCTCATAAGTAGCTCTGTTTTTAATCACACCATCCTGATGAATTCCTGAGCTGTGTGCAAAAGCATTTGCTCCTACAATAGCTTTATTAGGCTGAACCATCATCCCCATACTTTCAGAAACCAAACGACTCATTTCGTTCAATTGTTTGGTATCGATATCAGTATATAAATTCAAATCCGGGTGTTGTTTAAAAATCATTACCACTTCTTCCAAAGCAGTATTTCCGGCTCTTTCCCCAATACCATTAATAGTACATTCTATTTGTCTGGCACCGTTGATAGCACCCGAAATAGAGTTGGCAGTAGCCATTCCTAAATCGTTATGACAGTGACAAGAGATAGTTACATTATCAATACCTTTTACATTTTCTTTAAGGTATTTAATTTTTGCTCCATACTCATCAGGCAAACAATATCCTGTTGTATCCGGAATATTAAGCACTGTAGCTCCTGATTTAATCACTTCTTCACAAACCTGAGCCAAGAAAGCATTATCAGTTCTTCCGGCATCTTCTGCGTAAAATTCTACATCTTCCACATAAGATTTAGCATGTGCTACAGCGGCTTTTGCTCTGGCAATGATATCTTCTCTTGTGGTTTGTAATTTATGTAATATATGAGATTCTGACGTTCCAATACCCGTATGAATACGTGGTCTTTTAGCATGTTTTAGGGCTGCAGCTGCTACGTCGATATCGTTTTTTACAGCTCTGGTAAGACCACAAACTGTTGCATTTTTAACGATTTTACTAATTTCAGTAACAGACAAAAAATCACCGGGACTAGAAACCGGAAAACCGGCTTCGATAATATCAACCCCCATGTTATCTAAACGTTCTGCTATAACAAGTTTTTGATTGGTATCTAATTTACATCCTGGAACTTGTTCTCCGTCTCGTAAAGTGGTATCAAAAATTTGGACTTTGTCTCTATTCATTATTCATTTATTTAATGTAATTTCACATCTTGATAACAAAAATATATTCTTTAATCTGAACAGAAAATTCACTTTATTTGAATATACTGTTTATAAGTGAGGTATTACCACTTTAAAACACTGTAAATCAATAAGTTAAATCTATTTATTTTACAATGGCTAACCATCAAAAAGATTTTTTATTCGTTCTAATTAAGTCCTTATCCAAATCTGAAAAACGACAATTTAAGATTTTTGCCAGTCGTTTAGAGACCAGTTCGAATACAAAATTCATTGAACTCTTTAATATTTTAGACAAATCTGAAAACTATGACGAGAAACTTATTTTAAAAAGTGGTGTCATTAAAAAAGTACAATTATCGAATTTAAAATCCTATCTGTACAAACAGATATTAGTCAGTATTCGTCTTAATATTCCCAGTCAAAATATTCGTTACCAACTAAGAGAACAGATTGATTTTGCTACCATTCTGTATAACAAAGGTTTATATAAACAAAGCTTAAAAATTCTTGACAAAACCAAAAGTCAGGCCATAGAAAACGATGAAAAATTAATGGCTTATGAAATTGTAGAATTTGAAAAATTAATCGAATCGCAATACATCACCCGAAGCATTCAGGGGCGTGCCGACGAATTAGTAATTCAGGCCAAAGAATTAAATTACCAAAATACCATTTCCAGCAAACTGTCTAATTTGTCTTTACAGCTGTATGGAATCATGCTTAAAACGGGCTATGTAAAAAGCGATGAGGAATACAAATACATTGATGATTATTTCAATAAACACATCTCTAAATTAGATGAAAACAAATTTGGATTTCGTGAAAAATATTGGTTTTACAATGCAAATTTATGGCGTAGTTTCCTGGTTCAGGACTTTTTAGGTAGCTATAAATTTGCATCCAAATGGGTAACTCTGTTTTATGATAATGAAAACATGATTTTTCTAAATCCGGTATTTTTCCTAAAAGGGAATAATTATCTTTTGGAATCTTTATACATGTTAAAATACCAAACGAAATTTAAAAATTACCTGACATTATTAGAACAGACCATAAAAGATGATCGTTTTCCTATTAACGATAATATTGCTTCGTTGGCATTTTTATATGTTTACAATAACAAATTGAATTACCATATCATGGAAGGCACTTTCGCCGAAAGCGAATATTTAATTCCTGAAATTCTAAGCAAATTAAAAATCCACAACGAACATCTGGATGAACATCATGAAATGTTGTTTTTCTATAAAATAGCCAGTATTTATTTTGGTGTTGAAAAATACAATGAGTCTATTTTTTATCTGGAAAAAATTATCAATAACAAGAATTTAAGCATGCGCGAAGATTTAATGTGTTTTGCGCGTATTTTATGTTTGATTGCACATTACGAATTAGGAAAAGACTATTATCTAGAAAGTCAGCTGAAAAACACCTATAAGTTTTTGCTAAAAATGAATGATTTGCACGAAGTACAGAAAGAGATTATTCGATTTTTGAAAAACTTAAATTCTATTTATCCAAGTGACATCAAAAAAGAATTTAAAAAAATGAAAGAACGCTTTATAGAATTAGAACAAAGCACTTATGAAAAAAGAGCGTTTTTATATCTAGACATTATTTCGTGGTTGGAAAGTAAAATTGAAAACCGAAAAATAAGCGATATTATCAAAGAAAAAGCAAAACTAAGTAATCGATAAAACAATAAAGAGAGTGGTTTGAAAACTGCTCTCTTTATTTTATTCTTTAAATTCCTTTCTTCCTCTTATTATATCTTCAAAAGAACTGCATTTTACAATTTCAGTTTCACCATCAATCAGCATAGGTAAATAAACAAACTCTACTTCTGATAAATCTTCTTTTAGAAAAAAAGCCATATCATCTAATTTAAAAAACCATTCCGTATCAAATTGTACCTTATTAATAGTAGCATCTTTAATGAGTAATTTTTCTTTTAATGGTTTCATGCAATAATAATCCTTTCTTAAAAAAACAAAAATAAGCAGACCTCCTGGTAAAAACAAATCAACTAACTTAAGTATTCTAAAATTTCTTAACTGATTTCATCAAACATTAGCAACAAAACCCCGAAAGCAATCAATTATAACAAAAATTTAGCGAATTAAATT
This sequence comes from Flavobacterium palustre, assembly GCF_014639535.1. GTDB lineage: Bacteria > Bacteroidota > Bacteroidia > Flavobacteriales > Flavobacteriaceae > Flavobacterium > Flavobacterium palustre. Next base: position 344,120 of record NZ_BMGA01000002.1, read on the forward strand.
ATTGCTATTTTATAAATTTAAATACTTTTGCACACTTAACTAATTTAACTAATTAATAATGAAAAAATTATTTTTATTACTTACTACCTCTGCTGTGTTATTTTCTTGCAGTAAAGTTGGTAAAGACGAGTACATCATCACTGGTACAGCAAATGGAATTGAAAACGGAAAAACCATTATTCTTCAGGCACAGGATCCTAGCGGAATGGGAGGTTTAATCAATATTGATACTGTAAAAGTTGAAAACGGAAAATTTGAAATTAAAGGAAAAGTTACTGAGCCTTCATTCCACGTACTTCAATTGGAAGCAGCTAACCAACCTATTCCATTCATCTTGGAATCCGGAGAAATCAATATCGAAGTAAATAAAGATAGTATTCAAAATACAAAAATTTCTGGTACTTACAACAATGATGAGTATGTGAAATTTAACGAAGAAATGAAAGTGGTTCAAAAGAAATTAATGGATTTCCAAAAAGCAAACATGCTTAAAATGAACCAGGCGCAACAAACTAAAGATACTGCTGTAATCAATAGCTTAATGCAACAATACCAAAAAATCCAGGAAGAAGTTGGTACTAATTCTAAAGCTAAATATATTGCTTACGCAGAATCACACCCAAAATCTTTTATTAGTGCTTTAATTCTTCAAAGTATGTTGGCTGATCCTTCTGCAGACATCAAAAAAGCAGAAAGTATCTATAACGGATTTGAAGATGAATTAAAAAACACTAAACCTGGTAAAGCTATTCAGGAAAGAATTAAAGCAATTACTTCAGGTCCAACTGCAGGAGCAACTCCTGGTGCGGCACCAGCTGCTAAATGAAGAACAGATTTTTCAGCTCCTAATCCGGAAGGGAAAGTAATTTCTCTAAAGGAAAGTTTAGGAAAAGTTACAATTGTTGACTTTTGGGCTTCCTGGTGTGGTCCATGCAGAAAAGAAAATCCAAATGTGGTAGCCATTTACAAAGAGTTCCACTCAAAAGGACTTAATATTATAGGAGTATCTTTAGATGAAGATGCAACTAAATGGAAAGAGGCTATTGCAAAAGATAAATTGACCTGGCCACAGGTTTCCAATCTAAAAGGTTGGCAAGAACCAATAGCCGCTCAATACAAAGTTGACGCTATTCCTGCCACTTTTATTTTGGATGCTTCAGGAAAAGTGGTCGCAAGAGACTTAAGAGGCGCTGAATTGAAAGCAAAAATCATAGAACTTTTAGCTAAATAAGGCATTTTGAAAGTATAAAAATAAAAAATCTCCCTAGTGGAGATTTTTTATTTTATTCAAGACCAACAGGTTAAAACAAAGCTCGAAAAATAATGCAAAATTAGTCCGGAATTAGTTTGCAGAAACGAAAAGTGTTCCTATATTTGCACCGCTAACAACAACAAACAACTGTTGTACTCAAAGGCTTCGGGGAGATACTCAAGCGGCCAACGAGGGCAGACTGTAAATCTGCTGTGAAAACTTCGCAGGTTCGAATCCTGCTCTCCCCACCAAAAACGCTTCAAGAAATTGAAGCGTTTTTTTTATCTCTAATTTCCACCCAACTGTTTTGTTTTAAAATTGGATTAAATACATTTGCAAGGATAACTTAGAATTCCTTACTACTTATTACATCACATAAAATAGTACAATATGCAAAACATCCCCAGTGTTGATTTACGTGACTTCCTTTCAAATAATCCTGACCGCAAACAAAAGTTTGTGAACGAAATTGGAAATGCTTTTGAAGATATAGGTTTCGTAGCCTTAAAAGGACATTTTTTAGATCAGCAATTGGTTGAAGAATTGTATAGCGAAATCAGACAATTTTTCAGTTTACCACTAGAAATTAAAAAAAGCTATGAAAATCCTGAACTGGGAGGTCAAAGAGGCTATGTTTCTTTTGGTAAAGAACATGCTAAAGGTAGAAAAGAAGGCGATTTAAAAGAGTTTTGGCATTTTGGACAATATGTATCCGCAGATTCAAAATACGCCTCAGAATATCCTGAAAACGTCACCGTAAAAGAATTGCCTCGTTTTAATGAAATTGGGAAGCAAGCGTATCAAATGCTTGAAAAAACAGGAATCTATGTTTTGCGGGCATTAGCTTTGCGTTTAGGACTGGACGAATTTTATTTTGATAACTATGCCAAAGAAGGAAATTCCATCTTGCGTCCGATACACTACCCTCCCATCACATCTGAACCGGAAAATGCGATTCGTGCAGCCGCTCACGGAGACATCAACCTGATAACACTTTTAATGGGTGCTCAGGGCAAAGGACTTCAGGTTCAAAATCACAACGGCGAATGGATTGATGCCATTGCCGAACCGGATGAATTGGTAATTAATGTTGGTGATATGTTATCGCGCCACACCAATAACCGATTAAAATCAACCATTCATCAGGTGGTTAATCCACCAAGAGAATTGTGGGGAACTTCACGTTATTCGATTCCCTTTTTCATGCATCCGGTGAGTGATATGCCGCTAAATTGTTTAGAAAATTGTATCGATAGCGAAAACCCAAAACAATTTGAAGATATTACAGCAGGAGATTTTCTATATGAACGATTAGTGGATTTAGGATTGATTAAAAAATAACCCAAAATAAATTCCAAAATTAAAATTCCAAATTCCAATCATTCGTTTTTGGAATTTGGAATTTAAAAAAATTGATTTTTATTTTTTAGCATAAAAATTTATGGACTTACAAGACCAATTAAAAAACTTATTTCCAGACCACGTTCCCAGCAACGAACCGGAAGAAACCGAAGAAACAGCCCACGAATTATTCGTTCAAAAAGAACCTATGATTTGTAAATTCGAAAAAAGAAAAGGAAAAGTAACTACTATCATCGAAGGTTACGAAGGTAATGATGAGGATTTTAAAATTCTCGCCAAAGAAATCAAAACAAAATTAAGTGTGGGCGGAAGTTTCAAAGACGGAGCCATTATTATCCAAGGAGATTATCGTGACAAAATCATGAAAATTTTACAGGAAAAAGGCTTTAAGACCAAGCGTGTTGGAGGTTAAGAAAATTCAATCCCGATAGCTATCGGGAAAATTCCAAATTCCAATTTTAGCTTTGGAATTTGGAATTTCAAAAAATTGGAATTTATTTTTTACAAATCTTACCTACTTAAAAGAATGATAGCAGCATCAGAATTAATTCTCAATCCCGACGGAAGTATTTATCACCTGAATTTAAAACCCGAACATATAGCCCGGGACATCATTTTTGTGGGAGACCAGGATCGGGTTGAAAAAGTAACGGCTTATTTTGATTCCATCGAATGTACCATTCAAAAAAGAGAATTCAAAACCCAAACCGGAACTTACAAAGGCAAAAGAATTACCGTGATTTCTACCGGAATTGGTCCTGATAATATTGATATTGTTTTGAATGAACTGGATGCTTTGGTAAATATCGATTTCGAAACCAGAAAAATCAAAGAAAAACTCACTTCTTTAAATATTATTCGAATAGGAACTTCCGGTTCGCTTCAAGCCAATATTCCGGTTGACAGTTTTGTTATGAGTCAGTATGCTATTGGTTTAGATAATATGCTTCGCTCCTATTGCATTGATTCCGTCTCAAATCCTAAAATAGAAACTGCTTTTATCGAGCAAACCAATTGGGATTTGCAAAAAGGAAAACCTTATGTGGTTCGCTCTGGTGAAACTTTAGAAAAACAATTCAATTCAACAGCAATTCATAAAGGATTTACCGCTACAGCCGGAGGTTTTTATGGTCCTCAAGGGAGAATTTTACGTTTGAATATTCAGGATACTGATTTGAATCGAAAAATGGATCAGTTTGAATATAAAGGCCTCCAAATAACTAATCTCGAAATGGAAACGGCTGCTATTTATGGACTTTCAGCACTTTTAGGTCATCAAGCCATTTCGCTAAACGCTATTATTGCCAATCGTGCCAATGGAACATTTAGTAAAAATCCTTATCAAACGATTGATAATTTAATTCGTTATACTTTGCAGAAATTGTGTTTATAATTAACATCAAGAAGGAACACAGATTTAAGAAATTAGAAAAATTTAAGTAATTTCATAGATTTCTTAAATCTGTGTCAAAAAACAAATAAATTATGAAAACAATACAAATAGCAGGAGTACCGGAGCACTTTAATTTACCTTGGTATTTAAGCCTTGAAAATAAAGAGTTTGAAACACAGAATATCGATTTGCAATGGACTGATGTTCCGGAAGGAACCGGCAAAATGTGCCAGATGCTGCGTGATGATAAAACCGATATCGCTGTTATTCTATCTGAAGGTATTGTAAAAGATATTGTTGCCGGAAATCCATCAAAAATTGTTCAGGTTTATGTAGAATCTCCTTTAATATGGGGAATTCACGTAGCGTCAAAATCCAATTATAAATCTTTAGCTGATATTGAAAACACTAAGGCTGCTATTTCCCGTTTGGGTTCAGGTTCACAATTAATGGCTTATGTAAATGCGAATAATCAGGGTTGGAAAACTGACAATCTTCAATTTGAAATTGTAAATACCATCGATGGTGCTGTTGAAGCTTTAACCAATGGTTCAGCCGATTATTTTATGTGGGAACGCTTTATGACTAAACCACTTGTTGACAATGGTACTTTTAGAAAAATTGCTGACTGCCCCACTCCCTGGCCTTGTTTTGTAATTGCTGTACGGGATGAAATCATAGAAAAAGAACCGGAAATCATTTCAGAAATCTTAAAAATCATCAATACAAAGACCGCTTCATTTAAAACAATTCCTAATATTGACACTGTTTTAGCCCAAAGATACCATCAAAAAACAGAAGATATACAAGAATGGCTGTCATTAACCGAGTGGTCACAACAACAATTAAGTAAGGAAATGTTAAACAATATTCAAAATCAGTTATTGGAACTTAAAATTATTGATAAAATAGGTACTTTTGATGAAATAGTTAAAACAGTATAGTTTTTCCTTTTTTGCCCGGCATGATAGACTTTAAAAATCTTACTCTTCAAAACATAAAGCAAAAACTTCAGCTCAAGAAACCCTGGGATGAAGTTATTATTTTTGTTTTGAATATTTTGATTAGTATTCCGGCTTTTATAATTGCGCATCAAAACTTAATTGAACTAAACTGGATACTAAACTTAGACCGCATTATATTGTTTCTTTTTATTTTAATAGCTACTCAGTTGATTTTAAGACTGCTTAGAACTATTATTATTATTTGTATCATTCTTTATCTTATGGTACTTTTTTACGGAACGGTATCAGGAAATTATGGTTTTCAAAGTGTTTACGAAGATTATGATTCCATGATATATACTATGTCCGACAATCCCAATCCACAGGATATTATTATTTCAAAACTGTTGCCTTTTCCAAATAAATCTAAAATTCTTAGTGCTATTGAATACCAAAATCCAAAGGTTCGAAATTTTGCTGTTATGGCAATTAATAAAAATTTCAAAAACCTAAAAGGCTATACTGATTATCGCACCCTTATCCAATGTTTTGCTGTATTCAAAGAAATCAACAGCCGCTGGAATTATGTCAGCGATCCTAAAGACGGGGATTATATTGCCACAGCCAGTGAATCTCTGAATTATTTATCCGGCGATTGCGACGATCATTCTGTTTTAATGGCTGCCTGTGTGCGGGCTATTGGCGGAACTCCAAGATTAATCCACACCAAAGGACATATTTATCCCGAAATTCTTATTGGAAGCATGAAAGATTTGGAAACAGCCAATTATTTAATAAAAAACATTTTGTTTCCAAAGGAAAGTTACGGTAAACAACTCCACTATCACATTGACGAGCGCAACCAAATCTGGCTCAATCTCGATTATACAGCTAAATACCCGGGAGGGCCATTTATGTCTGAAGAAATTCTGGGAGCTCTTACTTTAAATTAGAAACGAATTGGAGGATGTATTTCTTCCGGAACTCAATATCAACGATGTGATTTCTTTCTGCGTTGTCGTTCTTCTATAATCATTTCCAGTTCGCGACTGGTTTGTCCTGTAACCGCCGTATTCTCCTGAGCACGCCGAATTAAATAAGGAACCACTTCTTTTACCGGTCCAAAAGGAACGTATTTTGCAACATTATAGCCATTAGCAGCTAAATTGAAACTCATCGTATCACTCATGCCGTACAACTGTCCAAACCAAATTTTGGGATTATTATTAGTAATCTTTTTTTGTTGCATTAATTCCATTAAATAATAAGCACTCGTTTCGTTATGCGTTCCCGCAAAAAGCAAAAAAGTATCTAAATTATCGGTAATATATTGTAATGCGGCATCGTAATTTTTATCCGTTTCCTGCTTACTGGCGCAAATAGGCGATGGATAACCATTTTCTTCAGCTCGCTCATTTTCCTTTTCCATATAAGCACCGCGAACTAATTTGATTCCAATAAAAAAACCTTCCGATTGGGCTTTTTGATGGATTTCTTTCAAATAATTCATTCGGTCCCGGCGGTACATTTGCAAAGTATTACAAACAATTATTTTTTCTTTATTGTATTTCTGCATCATTTCAAAAATCAAATTATCAGCAGCAGTTTGCATCCAGCTCTCTTCGGCATCTATCATTACCGTTACATTTTTTTGATGTGCTATTTGGCAAACTTTATCAAAACGAGCCACAATATCAGCCCATTCTTTTTGTTCCTCAGCATTTATAGCTTGCTGTTTTTCTATTTTTTCATACAAATCAATACGTCCAAAACTGGATGGTTTGAAAACGGCGAAAGGAATTGCTTGACGTTCTTTAGCAAATTCAATGATTTTGAGTGTTTTTTGAAGTGCATTTTCAAATTCAGTTTCAACAGCTTTTCCTTCAACAGCATAATCCAAAACAGTAGAAACTCCTTTGGCAAAAATAGTATCAACTACTTTAAGACAATCTTCTTCGTTGATTCCCCCACAAAACTGATCAAAGATGGTTTTCCGAATTAAATTTTCTACCGGAAGATGCAATTTCAAAGCCAGATTGATAAATCCGGTTCCAATTTTCACCAATGGTTTAAAATTCATCATTTTAAAAAGCAAATAAGATGTATTTAAATCGGTGTTACTTTTTAAAGCAAAAGCAATTTCTGTGTCATCGAATATTTTTTTCATTTTTTTCGCTATTTAAAACAAATATAGCCAGAGTTATGAATATTAATTACTAGAAATTACCTTATTTTGCATTTCAAATTAATAAATACAGATGCAAACAATTCAAGCCAATAGCTACCCAATCTATTTTAACGAAAAAGGATACGAAGCTTTAAATCTTCATCTAAGCCAAAATAAATATTCTAATATATTCATTCTTGTAGATAGTAACACCAATGAGTTTTGTTTACCTAAATTATTGCCTTATATCGAAACCGATTTGAATGTTGAAATTGTAGAATTTGAAGCCGGCGAAGAAAACAAAAACATCGAAACCTGCGTTGAAATTTGGAAAGTACTTACTGAGCTTGGAGGCGACAGAAAAAGTCTTGTAATCAATCTTGGCGGTGGTGTAGTTACTGATCTTGGTGGTTTTGTAGCTTCAACTTTCAAAAGAGGTGTTGATTTTATCCATATCCCAACTACGTTGCTTTCTATGGTAGATGCTTCTGTAGGCGGAAAAAACGGTGTGGATTTAGGAAATTTAAAAAACCAAATTGGTGTTATCAATGTGCCAAATATGGTTCTTATTGACACAAAATATTTAGAAACAGTTCCTCAAAACGAAATGCGTTCCGGTCTTGCCGAAATGTTGAAACATGGTCTAATCTACGATAAAAAATACTGGGAAGAATTTCTGGATATTTCAACTATTGATTTTGATGCTCTTGACCAATTGATTTACAGATCAGTGGAGATCAAGAACGAAATTGTGAAACAGGATCCTACGGAGAAAAACATTAGAAAAGCGCTGAATTTCGGACATACTCTTGGGCATGCCATTGAAGGTTATTTTCTTGAAAGCGAAACTAAAACTACTTTACTTCACGGTGAGGCCATTGCTGTGGGAATGATTCTTGAAAGCTATATTTCTTTAAAGAAAGGATTAATTTCACAGGAAGAATACATCCAAATTAAAGCGGTATTAAAATCTATTTATGAAGATATTCTTTTTGAAGAAGCAGATATAGAACCTATTTTAGAACTATTAATTCATGACAAAAAGAATGAATACGGAAGCATCCAATTTGCATTAATTGAAGGCATCGGAAAGATTAAAATCAATCAAGCTGTTGAGAATGAATTAATTCTTGAAGCCTTTGAAGACTACAAATCTTAACTATTTTTTTTATAAAAAAGGATTGCATCACTTATATTTTATTTTTTACATTTGCCGCAATGAAAAAAGATCAAAAACAAAGAAATTACAACTCAAATCAGAGCGTTAACAATAGTTCTTTATTAGGAATATTGAAACGTTTTAATTTAGTGATTAGTCCATTTAGTTTTGACCTTTTTCAATACTTAAAAGTTGAGAACGAAAAGTTGCAAATTATATATGCAAACATTAGAGTTTGAATTACAGTTTAATTTCTATCATTAATCTGTAAAACAACAAAACTCTAAAAAGCAATGAATACAAAATATTCTGATCTAATCAATCAAACCTATTATTTCCCTCAGGAAGAATTCAAACTCAACAAAGACAACCTTTTATTTCACAATATCGATTTGATGAAATTGGTTGAAAAATATGGTACTCCGTTAAAATTTACTTATTTACCTCAAATTTCAAACAACATCAGCAAAGCCAAAAGCTGGTTTCGTAAAGCGATGGAAAAAAATAAGTATGAGGGAAAATACTATTACTGTTATTGTACAAAAAGTTCTCATTTTGAGTTTGTTATGAACGAAGCTTTCAAAAACAATATTCATGTTGAAACTTCTTCTGCATTTGACATTAATATTGTTGAGAATCTTTTAGAAAACGGTAAAATCAACAAAAGCACTTATATTCTTTGTAATGGTTTCAAAAGAGACCAATACATTACCAATATTGCCCGATTAATTAATAACGGACACAAAAACACCATTCCAATTATTGATAACTACGAAGAATTAGACTTACTTCAGTCAGAAATCAAAGGGAAATTCAAAATTGGAATCCGTATTGCCGCTGAGGAAGAACCTAAATTCGAATTCTATACGTCAAGACTGGGAATTGGTTACAAAAACATTGTTTCTTTTTACAAAAAACAAATCCAGGAAAACGATAAATTAGAGTTGAAAATGCTTCACTTCTTTATCAATACCGGGATCAACGATACCGCTTATTACTGGAACGAATTGGTAAAATGTATCAAAGTATATATTGCTCTTAAAAAAGAATGTCCTACTTTGGACGGTTTGAATATCGGAGGAGGATTCCCTATAAAAAACTCTTTGGCTTTTGAATACGATTACCAATATATGATTGACGAAATCATAAATCAAATCAAAATTGCCTGTGATGAAGCTGAAGTGGATGTTCCTCATATTTTTACCGAATTTGGATCTTTTACGGTAGGTGAAAGCGGAGGAGCGATTTATCAGGTTCTTTATCAAAAGCAACAAAACGACAGGGAAAAATGGAATATGATTGACTCATCTTTCATCACTACATTACCTGATACCTGGGCAATAAACAAGCGTTTTATCATGTTAGCCGTAAACCGCTGGAACGACACCTACGAAAGAGTTCTTTTAGGAGGTTTAACTTGTGATAGTGATGACTATTACAACTCTGAGCAAAACATGAACGCCATTTATTTACCAAAATACAACAAAGAAAAACCACTTTATATTGGATTTTTTAATACAGGTGCCTATCAGGAAACCATTGGTGGATACGGCGGATTACACCACTGTTTAATACCACAACCTAAGCATATTCTGATTGACAGAGATGAAAATGGTATTTTAGCTACAGAAGTATTTTCGGAGCAGCAAACCTCTGAAGACGTATTGAAAATATTAGGCTACAAATAAAAAATAATTAACAAAACACACAATTAGTAAATTTATAATTTCATTATATTTGAGCCAATTTAGATTCAGATACACCTAAATTTACAAAATATTTAAACCCCTTAAAATGAGTAAAGGACCAATCAGTCAGTTTATTGAAAAGCATTATTTACATTTCAATTCTGCTTCTTTAGTTGATGCCGCAAAAGCTTACGAACAACAATTAGCCAATGGCGCTAAAATGATGGTAAGTATGGCCGGAGCAATGAGTACCGCAGAAATTGGAAAAATCTTCGCCGAAATTATACGCCAGGACAAAGTTCAGATTATTTCTTGCACAGGAGCAAATCTTGAAGAAGACATCATGAACCTAGTGGCTCATTCTCACTACGAAAGAGTTCCTAACTACCGTGATTTAACACCTGAAGACGAATGGGCTTTATTAGAAAGAGGACTAAACCGTGTAACTGATACTTGTATTCCTGAACACGAAGCTTTCCGTAGATTACAAAAACATATCTACAAAATCTGGAAGGATGCAGATGATAAAGGCGAGCGTTATTTTCCACATGAATTCATGTATAAAATGTTACTTTCTGGTGTTCTTGAAGAATATTACGAAATTGACTTAAAAGATAGCTGGATGTATGCTGCAGCTGAGAAAAATTTACCTATTATTGTTCCTGGATGGGAAGACAGTACTATGGGGAATATTTTTGCTTCTTACGTTATTAAAGGAGAATTGAAAGCATCTACTATGAAATCAGGTATTGAATACATGACTTTCTTAGCGGATTGGTATCCAAAAAATAGTGAAAATGGTATTGGATTTTTCCAAATTGGTGGTGGTATCGCAGGAGACTTCCCTATTTGTGTAGTTCCAATGTTGTACCAGGATATGGAAATGCACAACATTCCGTTCTGGAGTTATTTCTGCCAAATATCTGATTCTACAACCAGTTATGGTTCGTATTCAGGAGCAGTTCCAAACGAGAAAATTACCTGGGGTAAGTTAGATATTACCACTCCTAAGTTTATTATTGAATCAGATGCTACCATTGTAGCACCATTAATTTTTGCTTATTTATTAGATTTATAATACCATTTTTATGAGAAGAATTATTGTTGAGTACGCTAAACTGACAAACGAAATTTTGAACTTATTAGTTGAGAAATTTCCTGATGGATATGACGACGAAGATATTATTCGTTTCAAAAATGCTAAAAACGAATTGATAGAAGCTGTTGAAGTTCGCACTGAAGATACTATCTATTTAGTAAAAGTAAGTACTAAACTTGCAGACAGAATCGAAAATTTTGACGAAGATGATGATATCGACGATGATATCGAACCAATTGCGCCAATGAAAGGTTTGGATTTGGATGACGACATGAGTGATGACGATGACGAAGATGACAATGTTGATAAACCTGAATTAGACGACGATGATGAAGATGGTGACGACAAAGACATTGCCGATGATGACGATGACGAAGACGATGAAGATTAATTCTTAAAAACATAAAAAAGGAACTCAGAAAAAGAGTTCCTTTTTTTAATTTAAACCAATACCTCAAAAATGATTCCTTCTCAAATATTGCACAATACACTTAAAGAAAATTTTGGTTTTGAAAAATTCAGAAGTAATCAGGAAGAAATTATTAATACCATATTAAAAGGCAATGATACTTTAGCCATTATGCCTACAGGTGGCGGAAAATCTATTTGTTTTCAATTACCTGCCCTGTTGCTGCCGGGAATTACTATAGTGATTTCTCCGTTAATCGCCTTAATGAAAGATCAGGTAGATAGTTTAAAAGCTAACGGAATTACAGCCTGTTTTATCAATAGTACTCAAACAGAAATCGAACAGCAACAACATATTGAAAACTTAAAAAACAATAAAACAAAACTGGTTTACATAGCTCCGGAAAGTTTATCTTACTTAGACAATGCTTTTAGCATACTCAATATAAGTTTAATTGCTATTGATGAAGCCCATTGTATTTCGTCATGGGGGCATGACTTTAGACCTGCTTACACCAATTTAGGTTATCTCAAAAACCGCTTCCCTTCTACTCCAGTTTTAGCTTTAACTGCCACTGCCGATAAAGCTACACGTCAGGATATTAGCAATCAGTTAAACTTAAGAAATCCGTCTGTTTTCATTTCTTCTTTTGATCGAAAAAACCTGAGTTTAGAAGTTCGTCCCGCTTTAGACAGAGTGAAACAAATCATTGATTTTATCGAATCAAAACCTAACGATTCCGGTATTATTTATTGCCTGAGCCGAAAAACCACCGAAGAACTTGCTGAAAAACTTCACAAAGCCGGAATCGCGGCTAAAGCTTATCATGCTGGTTTAGATGCCGAACTTCGTTCTAAAACTCAGGATGAATTTATAAATGACGAATGCCAAGTGGTTTGTGCGACAATTGCATTCGGAATGGGAATTGATAAATCCAATGTTCGCTGGGTAATTCATTACAATTTACCCAAAAACATCGAAGGCTATTATCAGGAAATTGGTCGTGCCGGCCGTGACGGATTGACTTCTGAAACAATTTTGTTCGAAAGTTATGGCGATTTGATTCAGTTGCAAAAATTTGCTTCTCAGGGACAAAATGCCGAAATACAATTGTCGAAACTCGAACGAATGAAACAATATGCCGATGCGCTAAGTTGCCGCAGAAAAATATTGCTTTCTTACTTTGGCGAAATTGTAACCGAGAATTGTGGCAATTGCGATATTTGCAAAAATCCTCCCGCCTTTTTTGACGGCACCATAATTGCACAAAAAGCACTTTCGGCAATTATCCGCCTGAAAGAATCTGAACCGTTGCCTGTAATTGTTGATTTTTTACGTGGTTCTAAAAATGCTTATATCTATGAAAAAGAATATCAAAATTTAAAAACCTATGGTGTAGGTATCGAAACTTCCTGGCAAGACTGGAATCAATACCTTATTCAATTAATCAATTTGGGGTATTGCGAAATTGCTTTTCACCAACAAAACAAAATCAAACTTACGCCTCTGGCGAAAAAAGTTTTATTTGAAGGCGAAAAAGTCCAACTTAATACTATTCAAAAAGCGAATACCGATAAAACAGTCAGTAAAGAAATTAAAGAAAAAGTAGTTAGTAATTCACTTTTTGAAAGTTTACGAAAATTGCGTTATGAAATTGCAAAACAGGAGGAAGTTCCAGCTTATGTCATTTTTAGTGATGCCGCTTTACGCCAAATGGAAATCAATCGACCTATGAGCGAAGAAGAGCTGATTGCAATTGATGGTGTTGGAAAAGTCAAATTAGAAAAATACGGCGATGCTTTTATCAAAGCTATTATTGCTTTTCAAAAAGACAAAAAAGTCAAGACAAAAAAAGAATCCAGCACTTATAAAGAAACTTTAGCTTTGTATCAGGAAGGCTTAACCGCTGATGAAATTGCTGAAAAAAGAAAATTAGGACTTAGTACGATACTATCTCATTTTGCCAAATTATATTTAGACGGAGCTTCAATTGATTTATATCAATTTGTTTCAAATAAAGAAGTTACACAAATTAAAGAAGCCAAAATTAAATTAAAGAAACCAACAGCTTTGAAACCGTATTTTGATTATTTTGGAGAAAAAATGGCTTACGAAAAAATCAGACTGGCTTTAGCGATTATCGAAAAAGAAGAAAATAATAATTAATATTGTTTGTCAAATCGAGCGTAGTCGAGATTCTTTATTAACATAAAACAGGTTTCGACTGCGCTCAACCAGACTATCAAAAATGTTCTAACTTTAAAATCTATGATTTATTCTTTTCCTCCTTTTGTCAACGCCAAAACCGAAATCCTAATTCTGGGTACCATGCCTGGAATTGCTTCATTGGAAAAACAGGAATATTATGCGCATCCACGCAATCATTTCTGGAAAATCATTTATACTTTATTTGATGAATTACCGGTTGCTACTGTTTTCGAAGAAAAAATAAAAGTATTACAAGAAAATAAAATTGGAATTTGGGATGTTCTTGAAAATTGCGAACGAAAAGGAAGTTTAGACATTCATATTAAAAATCATAAACCTAATGATTTTGAAAGCTTATTGAAACAATTTCCAAATATTAAAAAATTCTATTCAACGGAAAAGAAAGCCATCGTTATTTCATTAAAAATTTCGGACAAATAAAAGGCATTACTTATTATGTAATGCCTTCTACCAGTCCTGCTAATACAATGTCTTTTGAAAACAAGCTGAAAATCTGGTCAGCTGCTTTCTGGTAATTTATAAATATCTTTCCTGAAAAACCTTTTGATGGTGTTTTTGGTGTCCAATGATAATAAAACCAATGGCTCGTACTGAAATTTCATTATTTGAAGCTATACCAATTCTTTTTAATTGTTCTTCTGAAAAACTCTTAAAAAGCGCCAAAGTACTTTGACGAACAATTGACAATTCAGTCAACAAGCTTTGTAAATGTCTGTCATTAGCATTGGTATTCGCTACATAATCATTTTCATCAAATCCCGGTAATGGCGTTTTATCATTTCTTGAAATTCGCAAAGCGCGATAAGCAAAAACACGTTCCGTATCAATGATATGCTGAATAATTTCTTTGATTGTCCATTTGCCTTCGGCATAGCGATAATCAAATTTATCCATTGGAATATCCTGAACAAAACGAATAAAATCATGAAGACTTATTTCTAAGTCTTCATATAAATCTCCGTCTTCTGCTGCTTTTATATAAGTAGCATTAAATAAGGAATATTCGTTATCCGGGATTTCAGTTGCTTTCATAAAAACAATTAAGCTGAATTTCTACTTGCATTAGTGTTACCAAACAAAGAACGCATTACGATTTTCTCATATACTTTGATTAGCTTTTCATCCGGATTAGCTTCTTTGTTCAATTCGTTAATTCGTAACAAAGCATATTGTTGAATAGTCAATAATGGCAACACAATACGCTCTCTAACCTGAATGGAAGCCATTCCGTCAGGATAGTTTTCCATCAATTCTTTATGACCTGCGATTTTCAATAATAAGCGTTTTGTTTCTAAAAACTCATCGTAGATATTTTGCCAGAATTCTCCAAATTCAGGATCGTTTTTCATATAAGCTGTTAATGGGAAAAACGACTTAGCCAATGACATCATACTGTTTTCTAATAATGTTTTGAAAAACAACGAACTATCATACAGTCCCTGAACTTTTTCCCACTGATTGGTATCCTCAAAATGTTTCAAAGCAGCTCCAACTCCGTAAAAACCAGGAACGTTTTGTTTTAATTGGCTCCATGATCCAACAAATGGAATTGCTCTTAAATCTTTAAAATCTAATTTTTCAGATTTACTTCTTTTAGAAGGACGACTTCCAATATTCGTTTTTGCATAATATTTCAACGTACTCATTTTTTCTAAGTACGGAATAAATTTATCATGATTTTTAAAGCTCAAATATTTTTCATATCCTAATTCTGACAATTGTGTCATCACTTCTTTATCCTCATCAGATAATTTATTTAAGTCTTTATTAAACACCTGGTTAGTAACACCCGCACTTAATAAGTTTTCTAAATTATAACGACAGGAATCTAAAGTTCCAAAATTAGAACTGATAGTTTGTCCCTGAACTGTAACCTGAATTTCTTTGTTTTCAATATTTGGACCTAAAGAAGCATAGAATTTATGTGTTTTTCCTCCTCCACGAGCCGGTGGTCCACCACGTCCATCAAAGAAAATAACTTTAATTCCATATTTTCTGGACATGGCCGTAAGCTGTTCTTTAGCCTGATAAATACTCCAGTTGGCCATTAAATAACCACCATCTTTTGTACCATCAGAGAATCCAAGCATGATAGTTTGTTTCATTCCTCTGCTTGCAACATGCGCAGCATAAACCGGATTGGTATATAATTGCTCCATCACATTATGTGCATTTTGCAAATCATCAACTGATTCAAATAAAGGCACAATATCCACTGAAGGGAATTCCCAGTTGTTTAATCTGAACAAAGCAAATGCTTCTAAAACATTTACTGCATTTTCATTATTACTGATGATATAACGGTTAGCTCCTAACTCGCCATTACAATCCTGAATTTGTCGGATGGCACGAATAGACTCCAGAGTCGATTTGGTCATTTCATTTTTAAAGTCCTCCGGATTCAAATCGCCTTTTGCATTGGCAAGAACATCAATTTTTTCTGTCTCCGATAATTCGTAGTAATTTTTAGGAAAAACGTCTTTACCTTCGGCTAAATAAAAATCAAATACATCTTTAAATACAGCATCGTGAATCTTACTGTTTTGACGAATATCTAAAGTTGCAAAATGGAATCCAAACAGGTTTATTTTGATAAGCAACGCCTCTAATTCATCCAAATACAGTGATTGATGTTGCTCAACAATAATTGTTTTAATCTTAATTAACTGCGCTTTAAATTCCTCTAAGGTAATATAGATTTCACCTCTGGAATAAAAAACTGAACGGTACAGTTTATTTTCAAGTTCAGCAACTAAAACATCAACACCTGGGAACGTTAACTTTCTTTTTAAGTCTCTCATTTCAAAATAATAACATTTTAAAATAGAAGTTCTTAAACGATCAGCCACTTTCAGGGTAATATCTGTAGTTACGAACGGGTTACCATCTCGGTCACCTCCCGGCCAGAATCCAAGTTGGATAATAGGATTTTTAATTCCTTCTGGAGAAATATTAGTTTCCAAATAATGCATCATATCACCGGCGGTGTTATAAAATACATTTTCTAAGTACCAAATCAAACTTACTGCTTCGTCAAAAGGATTTGGTTTTTCATTTTTGATAAACGGAGTTTTTCCTAACTGAGCTAAAAGCTGTTTGATTTGAAGCAGGTTGTTATCACGAATTGCCTGAGTCAAATCGTTTATAATTCCTAATACAGCACCAGGATAAAACTGTGTAGGATGCGCTGTTAAAACAGGTCTTACATTAAAATTTTCCAGAAATTCAACTAATTCTTCATTTTTCCCTCTGGCATCGGCTTTTTCTTTAATATCTCTTAAAGAACCACGTCCCTCCATATTATTTACAATAGGAAATGCAGCGTCTTCTATAGCATCAAACAATACAATTTGACGTTCAATGTACTGGATAAAACGAAACATTAAATCGATTTTATCAGCTTCTACGTCAGTATGTAAATATTTTTTAGAGAAAAACTCAAATATTTCCTTTGGTGTTTCCATTTTTCTAAAACCTGTTTCACAAACTTCTGTGAACAAAGGCAGTAAAGCACCTGTATTGTCTATAGAATCAAAAGGTAAAGTAATGAAAACGCTGTTGTAAATATTATATTTAGAAAGAACATTTTGTTTAAAACGTTCAATTTTAGGGAGCGTGTACATAAATTATTGTTGAATTATTTAGTTAATTTTATCGTTGTTTTTGAAAAAAAATAACCCCAAGAATCAACTTGAGGTATTATTTTAAAATAACATTCAAGTTCTTAGATTACATATTTTTGAAGATAGTGTGCATCAAACGCTTCTTGTCGTTGATACTTTCTTCAAGAGAAATCATAGTCTCAGTTCTGTAAACACCATCAATATCGTCAATCATAAAGATCACATCCTTAGCATGTTTAGTGTCTTTAGCTCTGATTTTACAGAAAATATTAAATTTTCCTGTAGTCACAGAAGCAACAGTTACGAATGGAATTTCATTAATGCGTTGTAAAACAAACTTAGTTTGAGAAGTGTTATTTAAAAACACACCTACGTAAGCAATAAATGAATAACCCAACTTGTCATAATCAAGAACCAATGAGGATCCCATTATAATACCTGCGTCTTCCATCTTTTTAACTCTAACGTGGACTGTTCCTGCAGAAATCAATAATTTTTTAGCGATATCTGTAAACGGAACTCTCGTATTGTCTATCAACATGTCTAATATCTGATGATCTACTTCATCTAAACGGAACTTACTCATATTTCTTTAATTATATTATTAATTATCATTTTAAAGCATAAAAATATACATTAAATTGATAAACTCGCACAAAAAATTACTTTTTTATCAATCCATTAACAAAATTAAGTTTTTTATCCAAACAAAAATTTGCTTTTTGATCTAATTTAGGAACATTTTCACCACCATCTTCATAAAGAGCCTCCTGAGCATCATACACTTCATGACCAAAAAATCCATCTAAATCATCAATCTTAGCTACATAAGTGTTAAATTGAATTTTCCCATCAATCAACTCTTCCTTATACTGTGCAGCAAAATTCGTTATTTTTTCAATACCGTCATAATTTATTTTAACCTTTTTGTATATAAAATCATAAAAAACGACTTTATTTTGAGGAATATTCAAATAATCCTCTGTTCTATTAATTTCTATAACGTTTTCGTTAAGCATTGTGAAACTTGAAACTAAAGCCATAAAAATATATTTTCGGGTAATTTCTCTCTGATAATCGCCCGGAAAATGACCTGCTTCAAATAGAATTGTTGGCACTCCTAAATACTGAAAAGTATCTCCTATGCAATTGATATTAAACGAATCATCGAATCTACCGATTTGCCCCGGAATAAATTGCTGTAAAACAGCATTCATTCCGGCGATTAAATTAATTGCTTTTTGTCTTGAATCATTGATTTCTCTTTCTTCATTATAAGAAGGCGCTAAAAACGATACTGTTGCTGGTTTTCCGGTATCAGACACGCCAAAAATAGTACGCTGATCATGAAGATTATAACAAAAATCAGGTTTGAACTCCTCAAAAACAGCTCTTAAAATCCTGCTTTCCGGCTGAGTTAAATCCTGAGAATCTCTATTCAAATCAATTTCATTCGCATTAGCACGAGTATATAAAGTAGCTCCGTCAGGATTCAACATTGGCAAACAACAAAAAGTAAAACTTTCCAGAAAACGTTTCGCCAAATCAGAACCACTATGCAACAGATTTAAAAAATCAAACAAGGCCTTTGTAGTTGTACTTTCGTTTCCGTGCATTTGAGACCAAAGATAAATTTTAGTCTTTCCGGTACCAATAACATATTTATAAATTGGCCTTCCCTGAACTGATTCGCCAACAATGGAAAGTTGATTATCAGTATTCATTCTTTTTAATATCGGTTCAATTGACTCTAAAGTCAAATACCTGCCTTCAATCGTTTTTTCCTTACTGTCAAGAAACAACTGCTCTAAATTCATAATCTAAAAATATTTGATTTACAAAAGTAAACATCTTTATTTTTACATTTGTAAACAACAAAGATGACAGTATTTTTAATATTGTAAACAATCACTAATACTCTTTCAATTCTGATTTACTTTCGAAAGTTAACAAATGTCATCTATATTTAATTAAATATTTAACAGCTTTGTTTTTCAGTGTTTTAAATATTGTAATATAAAGTTTTATTTCACACAAATAACGCTAAAAAGTATTGTTTACAGCTGTAAATTTGCTGTTTTAGTTACTTTTATTTACATTTGTAATACTTTGTTTTAAATTATAATTTACAATGGTAAACACTGATGATTTTATTAAAAGACTTGAAATGATACTGGATTATTACGGCATCAATGCTTCAGCATTTGCCGATAAAATTGGCGTGCAACGTTCCAGTTTGTCTCACCTGCTTTCAGGGAGAAACAAACCCAGTTTGGATTTTATCCTCAAAATTATGGACGTTTATCCAGATGTTGATTTGTATTGGATTTTAAATGGAAAAGGCACTTTTCCTAAAAATAACGCAATAACAACTGATTCAGAACCAAAAATTGCCACCGCTCCTATTCTAGCTCCGACGAACCCAAATCCAGTAATCCCTGAAGACTTATTTTCGGTCAATATTACAGAAGAAAAAAAAGCAACTTCTATGCAGCATTCTCCGGGTGAAATAATAAATAACAACCATGAAAAAGATATTGAAAAAATAGTATTTTTCTATAAAGACGGAACTTTTAAAACCTTCAAGCCAAATTAAAAAAATAGCCCTAAATGCTTTTTAATTACATTTAGAGCTATTAAAAACAAGTAAAACCTACTCTTACTTTCTTATAACAAATATTGAGGTAACTCCTGCTTCTGTTCTTACAGTCAATGGAGTAGCATCTCCTGAAATTGTAGCTCTGGCAAAACTCAAAACCTTTCCTCCTCCATTCAACCGTTCCGCAACATAAGCTATGTCTGTAGCGTAGTCATAAGCTACATCTACAGGGTTTCCTAATTGTGAATTAGGCCCATAAATACGTATTTGATTACTCGTACTAATAGTTCCCATATTAGCTGTTGAGGCAAAAACACTCATAAAATTTTTGATAAAAATCAATCCTCCATCAGAGTCAGAAGCAGCAGCCCCAACATCCGTAAGTACCATTACATTATCTTTAGCCGAATAACTAATTCCATGTGTTCTTACGAGTCCCTCAATGGTAACGCGTTTAGTAGCGGTAATTGCTCCCGATGCGTTACTCATAATATTCTTAAACTGTACAATATCACCCGTTAGATCAACTACTGCGTACAAATCATTTCCTTCCATGTGTATTCCCCACAATTTGAAATTAACGGTATAAGAATTTAAAAGCATAAAACCAGTGGCAGTTTTTTTGTAAACCAATAATTTATTTACCAATCCATTTGAAGCCGATTCGTCCTGAGCAACAATAATTTTATCTCCAGAAACTGCTGTTTCTCTTGCATTGGTAAAATCTAAATTAGAACCATTCAAAGACAGACTTAAGGATACCGAACCCGATGCTGCTGCAGCTTTAACACCTGAATAAGCTTCCAGCCTGTTATTAGTACGTGAAGCTACAATAAGAGTATCCGTCTTAGGATTATACGAAACACCTTCTGCATCTAAAGAAGAAATAGTAAACGATTTTACCATTGCATTTGGCTCTAATAAATTAACATAAGTTACTTTTCCTGAAGTATTACTTGATGTTACTAATGTCAATTCGGGATTACTTACAGGAGCATCATCATTATCACAGGAAACAAATGCCATTGCTACAACAGCACAAGAGAAGAATAGATTTTTCATAACTATAATTTTAAAGTTTATTCCATTTACGAAAAAAACAATTTCCCGGTTTTAAAAAAATCTATTTTTTTTATAAAAAAAATCCGTTCTCTTTTTTAATAATAAAAGCTATAATTTAAAAATATAAAAAGCTATTTTTGAGAAAAAACCTATTTCATGCTCAAACGATTACTCAGCTATTTCTACCCTATAAAAATTCACACCCAAAAATCGACTTTAAGTCAGTCTCTGGAAATAACCTGGGCCAACGGTAATTTAGTTATGGATTCGGAAAACACGAATTATTCGTATGGGAGTTTACAGCGGATTTTAAAATTGGGCTTGAAAAATATTGGCTTTGCCAAAATAAAAAAAATGGAATCCATCTTGGTGCTTGGCGTTGCCGGAGGAAGCGTTATCAAAACGCTGGTTGATGAAATCCAATTTAAGGGAAATATTACAGGAGTTGAAATTGATGCCGAAATTATCAAAATGGCTAATCAGTATTTCAAACTGGATGAAATGAAACAGCTTCAAATTGTAATAGACGACGCTTTTGAATTTGTTTTGAAAACCAAAGAAAAATACAATCTCATCATTATTGATGTTTTTCAGGATACCAAAATGCCAAATTTTCTTTTTGAATCTTTCTTTATCAATCGCGTTTGTTTTTTGCTGAAAAGCAAAGGATTTATTCTTTTTAACACCATGCTTTTAAATAATGCGGAGAATCTTCGCAATCAAAAGTTGATTGACGAATTTAAATCCGAAAATTTTTCAATTAAAACCATTCCCAGAGTTGAAAAACACAACGAACTGATTGTCATTGAAAAATTGACTTAAAAAATTAGCCACGAATTCACTAATTTAATTTTTTTCAATTCTTTTTTAATTTCACAAATTCTACTTTTAGCTATTAGTGAAATAGCAATCTGACTTTTGTTAAATTCAGATTTAATGTAAAAAATCGTGAATTCGTGGCTAAAAAATTTGAGTATTAAACAATCTTTCTTGCTTTTTCCAAGTCTTCTTTCGTGTCAATACCAATTCCGGCATGAGTGGTTTCGACCATTTTAATTTGTTTTCCAAATTCCAAATAACGTAATTGTTCCAGTTTTTCAGAAGCTTCTAAAGATTTCATTGGCAAATGATAAAAATCCAATAAAGCCTGTTTTCTAAAAGCATAAACTCCGATGTGTTTCATATAACGAACACCTACATTTTGCTCTCTTGGATACGGAATTACCGAACGTGAAAAATACAACGCAAAATTATTTTGGTTCACCACCACTTTCACATTATTCGGATTGTTTATTTCTTCCTCTTCTTTGATTTCATACATCAACGAAGCCAAATCAACTTTTTTATCCACGTCATTTTTAAAAACTTCAATAACCTCTTTCAAAGGTTCGGCATTGATGAAAGGTTCGTCTCCTTGTACATTGATGACAATATCAACATCAAGACTTTCCACCGCTTCAGCAATTCGGTCACTCCCCGATTCATGTTCTTTGATACTCATAATGGCTTTTCCGCCATGAGCTGTAATTTCATCAAAAATTAAGTTCGAATCCGTTACCACAAAAACATCGTCAAATAAATTAGTATTTACTGCGGCTTGATAGGTTCTTAAAATGACTGTTTTTCCTCCCAAATCCTGCATTAATTTAGCGTGAAATCTGGTTGAGGCGTAACGTGCGGGAATGACTGCTATTATTTTCATTTGATATTTATTTTGCCAAAGGCAGAAAGTGGCAAAGATATATTTTTTAAGTAATTAACAATATGATTCTATTCGTCTTTCATCGAATCCCAAAAATCAGCATCAAGTTTTTTAATTTCGATTGTTTGCTCTATTTGCATTCCGAGACCATAATCGTATATATATTCTGCTAATTCCTTTCCATCAATTAAAACTATTGTGGTTGAACCATTCAAGCTATTAACGTAATCAATTGCTCCTTTCGAATAATATGATGTGGTAATGAAAACTCCTTTGTTAGATTGAGCAACAGCTAAAGCTCCAACAAACTTTTGGATTTCTTCTCTTCCAATACAATTTTCTACTTTATATCTTTTGGCTTGAATGTGTATTCTTCCAAACCCAAGTACATCTTCTTTTATAATACCATCAATTCCTCCATCATTTGACAATTTTGTAACCAAACCCGAATTTTCAATTTCTCCACCATAACCCATTTTTTGAAGAAGCATCACTACTAATTTCTCAAATGAAACCGGTGTTTTCAATAAAATAGTATCAATAATATCGGAATACACAGAATCTCGAATATTTGCGAAAGAAGAATATAAAATTTCTTGAGGTGTAAGTTCTGAAGTTGTTTCTACAACGCTAACTAAATTACCAATATTTTTTTTCTTTTGTTTATTAGGCTCTCTTATTTCTAATTGCTTTTCTATATAAGAATTTATTTTACTAGGTGTACTAAGTAAATTTATTCCTATTTGATTTATTTTATATATTCCTCTTTTAGGCTTATCCAAAAGACCTCCCATATTTAAATAACTCAAAGCCCAAGATATACGATCATAAAAAATATAACCATTTCCAGACGGATATATTTCATTAATTTCTTGTTCAGAAAGATTAAAATATTTAGACAATGGCTCAACAAAATCTCGAAGTCTCATTGTTTCGTTTTTCAATAATAATTGCATTGCAGGAATCCTAATTTCATCATGCTTCGGTATAGCCATTTATTTATTTCAAGATTTATAGATTAGTTTCTGAATATTTTCAGAATTATTTTTCAAATATATGATTTTTTACTAAAAATCTTATACAATATCACTCGAAGTCATACTCCCCAAAAAAACATTTTTTCATTAAACAAATACTGTAAGACTAGCAAAATCAATGTTCCCCATAACCTACATCGTCCATTTTACCATTAAACACTTTGTATTGAATGATAAAATAACCAATAACCAAAGCCAAAGCAATAGCGAACCAATACACCCCTACTGACAAAGCATAATCTTCATTAGCAACATTATAAATTGTTAAAGATGGATTTATTTTGTTTATTGAAGGCAAGACTTCCGGGAAAATGGAAGCAGTTGTCGAAGTAAATCCGCCCACGAGGAAAAGACTCGAAAACAGAAATCCTGTTCCGTCTTTTTTAAACGTTCTGACTTTAAATAATCCAAACAAACCTATGAAACAGATTAAAGGAAAAATAAAAAGTAACGGATTATCCAGAAAATTATGAAAAGGTTCTTTCTCGATAATATGCCAAACAGAAAGGGAAACAATTACGAGTGCCAACAGCACAAAATTTAATTTATAAACCACCTCCTTTAATTGGGCATTTAAAGATGAATTTGTTTTAAAAATAATCCAATTGGCGCCATGAATCATCAAAGCCACCACACTCACCACACCCAGAAAAAGTGTAAACCAGTCAATAATTCCGAGTTCGGTGGCTTCCGGACTGAATGTAGGATTCCATAATGGAAGGAAGAAAAAATGCGGTTCCTGAGTAGCAACTCCATTAGTTACCATACCGAGATTAACCCCACGAACGACATTCCCTAAAGCCATCCCGAAAAACAAAGCCAATAACAAACTGGCTATTCCAAAGGCTTTATCCCAAACTGCTTCCCACATGTGATTGTGAATTTGTCCGCGCAATTCTAAGCCAACAGCCCTAAAAATCAACAACCACAAAATCATCATCAACGGCAGATAAAATCCACTAAACGAAGCCGCATACAAGGTTGGAAAAGCATAAAACAAAATACCTCCTGCGGCAATCAGCCATACTTCATTGGCATCCCAAAAGGGTCCAATCGCATTCGTAATTGCTTTTTTATCTTTTTCAGTTTTAGCAAAAAACAAGTGAATGATTCCCGCTCCAAAATCGTAACCATCCAGCACCAAATAAGTAGCCAAAATGCCTATTAACACAACATACCAAAAGAATTCCATAGTTTATTTTTTTACTGGTTCCGGACCATGATAAATAATTTTTCCAACTAAAATCGCAAACAACATTCCTAACAACGCATACAAACCAACAAATCCCATTAGCGTAAATAAGGTATTTCCTGAAGAAACTGTTGGTGAAGCCCCATCGGCAGTGCGCAATAAATCATACACTAACCAAGGTTGTCGTCCTAATTCTGCGGTGTACCAACCTGTAATATTAGCGATATATGGAAATGGCATTAAGAACATAAAAGCACACAAAAGCCATTTGGTTTGAAATAATTTATTTCGAGTCAATTGAAAAGCTGCCAATAACATCACACCTATAAAAAGCGTTCCTAAGCCCACCATAATGTGATAGGCATAATACAAACCGGAAATATTGGTAGGATGCTTGTCTATCGCAAACTGATCCAATCCTTTCACTTCGGTATCCCAATTTCCATAAGTTAGAAAACTCAACACATTAGGCACAGCAATCTTATTATCCAGTTTTTTGTCTTTTACATCGGGTTGTCCTATCAATACAATTTCGGCTCCTTTTTTCTCAGTATGAAAAATTCCTTCCATCGCTGCAAATGTTACCGGCTGGTGTTTCACCACGTTTTTAGCCAATAAATCGCCTGTAGGCATGGCAACAATAATACTCGAAATCAATCCGAAAACCACTCCGGTTTTCAAAAACAATTTTCCGTAAGACACATTTTTGTTCAATAAAATATAAAAAGCGCCTATTCCTGCTACTACAAAAGAACTGGTAACCATAGACGCCATTTGATTGTGTAAATATGAAGGCCACAACCACTCATTAGTAAACAAAGCCGAGAAATTAGTCAATACAAATTTCCCGTTAGCCAACATCTCATACCCCACAGGATGCTGCATCCAGGAATGAGTAGCAATAATTAGAAATCCGCTCGCCCATGAGCCCAGACAAATCAGCAATCCGGTTACAAAATGCCATCGGTGACCGAGGATTTTTTCACCAAATAAAAACATTCCTAAAAAAGAAGATTCTAAAAAGAAAGAGAACATCCCTTCCATAGCCAGAGTTTGCCCAATAATCCCGCCTGTCAATTCAGAAAATTTAGCCCAATTGGTTCCAAACTGAAATTCCATTGGGATTCCCGTAACCACACCCATAGCAAAATTGAGTGCAAAAATACGCATCCAGAAATGCGTTGCCTTGTTATAATGTGGGTCATTGGTTTTTAAAAATTTCCATTTGAAATAAACAATGATTAACGAAAGTCCCATTGTTAGTTGCGGAAATAAATAGTGAAAAGTAATGGTGAACGCAAATTGCATTCGGTCATAAAAGAGCATTTCTTCCATAAGTGGTAGTTTGTTTATGAAGTCCCACAAAATTACCCATTATAACCCGAATTGACATCCTTTTAAAAGAAATTATCCCCGGATATTTATTAAACTTTTCAACAATTCTAAAATTTTACATCAGAACTATTATTCGTCTTTTAAAATTCCTTTCGCTACACTTTCGTTAATCAATCCTTCCGCATAATTCCACAAGCTTTTTGAACCTTCTTTTATAACACTCTTTTTTTCGTAAACTTTTTTATACCCCACTCCAAACTCTTTCCAGGTTCCTCCATTGTTTGAAGTATTTTGTAACAAAGGTTCTAATCTGTCCATGGCTTTGGCAAACTTGGCTTCGTTAGTTTCACCTGCCTCAAATTCTTCCCAAACAGCAATCAATTCCTCAGCTTGTTCCTTTGGCAATAAGCCAAAAATACGATTCGCTGCCAATCGTTCTTCATCAGTATTCGAATGATTTTTTTGTGAATCGTAAATAAAAGTATCTCCGGCGTCAATCTCAACTATATCGTGTATCAAAACCATTTTTAACACTTTCAAAACATCAATGGGTTCATCAGAATGTTGGGCTAATACAATCGCCATTAAAGCCAAATGCCAGCTGTGTTCAGCATCGTTTTCATTGCGGTCACTGTTAAATAACTTCGTTTTTCGCTGAATGTATTTTACTTTATCAATTTCTTTTATAAAAGCAATTTGATTCAATAAGTCTGCTGAATTCATATTATAGATGGTTTTAGTAAAACTGTAAAATTACAAAATGCTTTTTCCTTAATCAAATTACACTTTTCGTCTTTGATTTAGTATTCTAATCCCTATTTCTTTTTAAAATATTCCTTTCTAAAAAAAGCTATTTTCTGTAACTTTAGTCACTATATCCCGCTCAGGCAAACTTTATCTTTGCTATATCAAATTAAAAAAATCATTTTTATGAAAATCGAACAAATATATACCGGATGTCTGGCTCAGGGAGCTTATTATATTACTTCTAATGGTGAAGCAGCAATTATTGACCCACTACGTGAAGTACAACCTTACTTAGAGCGTTTAGAGCGTGACAATGTAAAACTAAAATACATTTTTGAAACTCATTTCCATGCTGATTTCGTTTCGGGACATGTGGATTTGAGTAAAGCAACAGCTGCTCCAATTGTTTACGGACCAACTGCCCAGCCTGAATTTGACGCTATAATTGCTACTGATGGTCAGGAATTTGCAATAGGAACTATTAAAATAAAAGTTTTGCACACACCGGGACATACGATGGAAAGTACTACTTATTTATTAGTTGACGAAAATGGAAATCAACATGCCATTTTCTCCGGAGACACTTTGTTTATTGGTGATGTTGGTCGTCCTGATTTGGCTCAAAAAGCCGCTCACATGACTCAGGAACAATTAGCAGCTACATTATACCATTCGTTAAGAGACAAAATCATGACTCTGCCGGATGATGTAATTGTATATCCTGCGCATGGTGCCGGAAGTGCCTGTGGTAAAAATATGAGTAAAGAAACCGTTTCAACTATTGGTAACCAAAAAGTAACTAATTATGCTTTGAGAGCTAACATGACCGAAGCTGAATTTATCAAAGAAGTAACCGACGGATTATTGCCTCCACCTGCTTATTTTGGAATGAATGTAGCAATGAACAAACAAGGCTACGAAAGTTTTGAATCGGTTTTAAACCACGGAATGAAAGCTATTCCTGCAAAAGATTTTGAAGCTGTTGCCGAAGATTCAGGAGCATTAATTTTAGACACCCGTAAAAACTCGGAGTTTGCCAAAGGTTTTATTCCGCAATCTATCAATATTGGGATTGAAGGCGATTTTGCTCCATGGGTTGGTGCTTTAATTGCCGACGTAAAACAGCCTATTATTTTAGTTACCGAAATCGATCAGGAAGAAGAAACAGTAACCCGCCTGAGTCGTGTAGGTTTTGACAACATCATTGGTCATCTTGAAGGCGGTTTTAAAGCCTGGCAGGAAGCAGGATTTGAAATTGACAGTATCAACAGAATTTCTGCAGAACAATTTTCACGTGAAGTAAAAATTGGCGAAAGCAAAATTATCGATGTCCGTAAAGAAAGTGAATATGCCGCTGAACATGTTGAAGAAGCTTTTTCAAAACCTTTGGCTTATATCAACGATTGGATAAAAGACATTAATCCTCAGGAAAATTTTTACCTTCATTGTGCCGGCGGATACCGAAGCATGATTGCTGCATCCATTTTGCAGGCCAGAGGTTTTAGAAATTTTACTGAAATTGAGGGTGGTTTTAATGCCATTGCAAAAACCTCAATTCCTAAAACTGATTTTGTGTGCCAAAGCAAAACATTAAACAATTAATTTATTGATTTTTAGCCAATTAATCCTTAAATTTATAGTATGATTTGCATGTGTTTTTAACCTTTTAAATTCTAGAAATCATGAAACATAATATAGGAAAAACCGACAAAACAATCCGTGTAATTATTGCTGTAGCTATAATGACATTGTATTTTACAGGCAATGTTGCCGGAAATTTAGGAATTGCATTAATGGCCTTTGCTGTAATTTTATTAATTACTGTAGGAATCAATTTTTGCCCGTTCTACACACCCTGGGGAATTGATACTTACAAAAAGAACAAAGAAAAATTAAGCTAATTCAATGCTTGAATCAAAAAGATAAACTAAGACAGGTTTTGAGCTACAAAAAATAGTTTTTATAGCTCTGTATAATTATGTCTTTGAATATCATAAAAAAAAATATTTATGAATACCGAACAATGCTGTACCACATTTTGCGACAATCCCTTAGATCAAAAGTACTGGGATGCACAATACAAAGCCCGGGCAACAGGATGGGATTTGGGCGCAATTGCCCCTCCTATTAAAAACTTTATCGACTCATTATCGAATAAAAAATCCCGCATTTTAATTCCGGGATGCGGCAATACTTATGAAGCAGAATATCTTTTAGAAAAAGGATTTACCAATATTACAGTGATTGATATTGCACCAACATTAGTGTCTTTACTACAACAAAAATTTACAGACAATCAAAATATAAAAATTGTTTTAGGCGATTTTTTTGAACACAAAGGAGAATATGATATCATTATTGAACAAACTTTTTTCTGCGCATTACCTCCTTTTTTACGTCAAAAATACGTTTGGAAAATGCACCAGCTTATAGCTGACAAAGGAATTCTTGCCGGCTTATTATTCAATCGGACTTTTGAAGTGAGTCCTCCTTTTGGCGGAAGCCAAACCGAATACGAACTGCTTTTTAAAAAGGCTTTTGATTTTATAAAATTGGAAATGGCTAAAAACTCGGCTGAACCAAGAAAGGATTCAGAGTTGTATTTCGAGTTTAGAAAGAATAATTCAGTTAAGGTTCAGCTTTATACCTTTGAAGGTATTACTTGCAGCGGCTGCATGGAAACCGTATCTGCAAAGTTTCAGGCTATTGATGGCGTTTTAAATGCAAGCATGAGTACTGATTTTTCTGAAGTGTTAATTGTTAGTAAAGAAGAAATTCCGTTACAGGAACTACAAAAAGTAGTTTCTTATGATAAAAAATATAAAATAGTAGCAATACAATCATGAAACAACTCCTTTTTGCAAACTGGCATATCATGCGATGGATTCGCTTACTATTCGGATTATTTTCCCTGCAGCAAGCCTTTCAATATGGTGAAATACTTTTCGGTCTAATGGCTGCATTTTTCCTGTTTCAGGCTATTTTTAATACAGGATGTAGTTTAAACGGATGTACAATACCTAAAAAAACAAATAAAGATGAACAGTAATTTTGACCAATTAATACAATCTGAAAAACCTATTTTAGTTGACTTCTTTGCTACCTGGTGCGGACCATGCAAAATGTTAAGTCCCATTTTAAAAGAAGTAAAAGACCAATTAGGAGAACAAATTTCGATAATAAAAATTGATGTGGACAAAAATCAACAAATTGCCGCACAGTATCAGGTACGCGGTGTTCCTACGATGATTTTATTCCAAAACGGAAAACAATTATGGAGACAATCAGGCGTAGTAGATAAAAACACCATTGTAAATATTATTTTGGAAAAAAGAATGAAATGAACAAAAAAGCTTTAATAATAACACTCACCGGAATAATCCTTGGTGCCATCGGCGGTTATTTGTATTACAAATATGTGGGATGCATCACAGGCACTTGCGTAATCACTTCCAGACCTTTAAACGCAACACTTTACGGTGCTTTAATAGGAGGATTATTAGTCAACTCTCTAATAAAAAAAGAAAAAAAGTAATTCAATTGCTTTTTTTTATACCTTTATTAACCAAAAGGTTAAACCAAACAGTTAAACAATGTCCACCGAAGAAAAAATATTCAATGCAGCCCGGATTGTCTTCCAAAAAAAAGGATTCGCCGGAGCACGTATGCAGGAAATAGCAGATGAGGCAGGAATCAATAAAGCCATGCTGCATTATTGTTTTAAAAACAAACAGCAACTCTTCGAAGCCGTTTTCATGAAAGCTTTCAGTCAGCTGGCACCTCAAATCAATACTATTTTTAATTCGGAAAAATCGGTTTTTGAAAAAATAACTCAGTTTACCCATGATTATATTTCGTTTGTAATTGAAAATCCTTTTTTGCCCCAATTTGTCATTCAGGAAATGAACAACAATCCTGAGTTTGTCATGTCCTTTCTTAATCATGCAAACAGACCCAATCCTACTTTACTTATTGCACAAATTGAAAAAGAAATCCAAACAGGAATTATAAAACCAATCCAACCCAAACAACTCCTATTGGATATTTTTTCGATGACCGTTTTCCCTTTTGCCGCTCAAATTATGGTAAAAGGAATACTTCATTTATCTGATACCGAATTCAAACAAATGATGGAAGAACGAAAAACGATTATAGCACAGGAAATCATTAATTCGATAAAAAAATGAGACCAATCAACTTCATATTATTGCTATTCTTAGTCCCTTTTTTAGCATTGGCACAGCAAAAAATATCCTTAGAGGATTGCTATGATTTAGCCAATAAAAACTACCCTTTGGCCAAACAAAATCAATTCTTATCCCAAAAAAAAGATTTGGAATTACAAACACTTTCAAAAGATTATCTTCCTAAAATCGATTTGAATGCACAAGCTACCTATCAATCGGATGTTACGCAAGTGCCTGTAAAAATTCCAAATTCGACTATAAATCCATTGAATAAAGACCAATACCGAGCAACGCTGGACATCAATCAAATTATCTACAATGGCGGCTTGCAAGAAGTCAACAATACAATTAAAGAAACACAAACAAAAGTACAGCAACAACAACTTAGTGTTAATTTGTACCAACTTAAAAGCAGAATTAACCAACTCTATTTTTCGATATTTCTTTTACAGGAACGTACTGCTATTTTATTCGCCAAACGCGAACAATTACAATCTAAAATTGCCGAAGTAAAAACGGGAGTTAAATTTGGAGCATTACTACCTGCATCCGAAAAAGTTTTAGAAGCCGAAGAGTTAAAAATCCAACAACAACTTAGCGAAATCAAATTTGACAAAAAAAGAGCATTAGAAAATCTTTCAATACTTACCGCTTCACCATTGGACGAAAACACTACTCTACTTAAACCCACGCTAAACTTAGATATAAATTCTAAAAACAACAGACCGGAATTGCAATTATTTGATTTACAAAACGAGCAAATTGAAATTTCTAAAACAGCAATCAGTAAAAATAATTTACCCAAATTAAAAGCTTTTGGTCAGGCGGGCTACGGAAATCCGGGATTAAACATGCTCGACAATTCCTTTCAGACTTTTTATATGGTAGGCTTGAAAGCCAATTGGAATGTATTTGATTGGAATAAATCAAAAACAGATAAAGAAATACTTTCTGTTTCTGAAAATATTATTGCTGCCGAAAAAGAAACTTTTTTACTAAACAACAACATACAATTGCAGGAAATGAACAATGAAATTCAAAAACTCGAAGAAATTATCAGTTCTGATTTAGAAATCATTGCGTTGAGAGAAACCGTTTTAAAATCATCGGACGCCCAACTTAAAAATGGAGTCATCACCGCATCAGACTATATTGTGGAATTCACCAATTTGTATGAGGCCAAAACCAATTATAAGTTACATGAAATCCAATTGCTTTTAGCAAAAGCCAATTATAACATCACAAAAGGAAACTAAAACTATCATGAAAAGAGCAATTATACTACTGATTTTTAGCAGCTTGATTTCTTGTAATAAAGAAAATGAAAAAGCCGATGGTTACGGCAATTTTGAAGCTACCGAAGTCACAATTTCGGCTGAAGCCAATGGGAAAATACTATCGTTTGCTGTCGAAGAAGGTATTATTTTAGAACCCAACACCCAGGTGGGATTGATTGACACAACCCAGTTATACCTGAACAAACAGCAATTAATAGCTACTAAAAACACCATTTTTTCGAAATCAAAAAATGTGTTGTCACAAAACAGCGTGCTACAGGAACAGCTCAAAACTACTTTGATTGAGCAAAAAAGAATCAAAAACATGTTTGCCGAAAATGCCGCAACCCTGCGACAAATAGACGAAATCAATGGAAAAGTCAATGTACTGAAAGAACAGATAAAAAGTGTAGGAACCCAGAATGCTCCTATTACCAATGAAGCCCGATCGATTGATGCTCAAATTGAAAAAATCAATGACCAAATTCAGAAATCCAACATTATCAATCCGATAAAAGGAACGGTCTTAGCCAAATATGCTGAACCAAATGAGGTAACTGTTTTTGGAAAACCATTGTATAAAATTGCCGATATTTCTGAAATGACATTGCGCGTTTATGTAAGCGAAACCCAATTGCCACAACTAAAAATAGCCCAAAAAGTCAATGTGAAAATAGATGCTGAAAAAGAAATGAAAAGCTATCAAGGAACGATTTCATGGATTTCTCCTTCGGCAGAATTCACTCCAAAAGTAATTCAAACCAAAGAAGAACGCGTGAATCTGGTGTATGCTGTAAAAATAAAAGTAAAAAACGATGGCAGCCTGAAAATAGGAATGCCGGCCGAAATGTGGATTCATTAGGTTGATTGTTTGCTGTTGATAGTTTATAGTTTCCATTGTTATTGAAATTGCCATTAATTATGAGTATCCGGGTCCAAAATATTTCTAAATCCTACAAAAATACTGTAGCTGTTTCTAATATTTCTTTTGATGTAAAAGAAGGAGAATTATTTGGACTCATTGGCCCTGATGGAGCCGGAAAAACGACTCTTTTTAGAATTCTGACCACTGTTTTACTGGCTAACGAAGGAACGGCAAACGTTGCCGGCTTTGATGTAATAAAAGATTATAAGGCAATTCGAAATCATATTGGCTATATGCCCGGAAAATTTTCTTTGTATCAGGATTTGACTGTGGCAGAAAACCTCGATTTTTTTGCTACTATTTTCGGAACAACACTCGAAGAAAACTACGAATTAATTCAGGAGATTTACATCCAGATTGAACCTTTTAAAGACCGAAAAGCAGGCGCCCTTTCGGGTGGAATGAAACAAAAATTAGCACTTTGCTGCGCCTTAATTCATAAACCTAAAGTTTTATTTCTGGACGAACCCACCACGGGCGTTGACCCGGTTTCAAGAAAAGAATTTTGGGAAATGTTGAAACGCTTACAGCAAAAAGGAATCAGCATTTTGGTTTCGACACCATACATGGACGAAGCCGCCTTATGCGACCGGATCGCACTGATTCAAAAAGGTCGTATTTTAAAAATTGATTCTCCGGAGAATATTATTTCGAAATACAACAAAACCATTTATAATATTCGAACAAAAAACACACATCAATTAATTCAGGATTTAAAAAAGTATCCCAGTCAATACAGCATTTATGCTTTTGGAGAATTCATTCATTATATCGACCAAAACAAGGATTTCGATGCAAATAAATTGGAAAATTATCTAAAAGAACGCGGTCATACTGAAATAAGCATTAGCATTTCTAAAACATCTATCGAAGATGTTTTCATGGATTTAACTACCTTAAACCAATAACATTGTGAGTCAGGAAAAAATCATAGCGGTAAAAAACCTCAGCAAGAAATTTGGCAATTTCATAGCTGTTAATGACATTTCTTTTGACGTTTACAAGGGAGAAATTTTCGGTTTCCTTGGAGCCAATGGTGCCGGAAAAACAACCGCTATGAAAATGCTCATTGGGATTTCCAAACCAACTTCGGGCGAAGCCGTAGTGGCTGATTTTGATGTGAATTTCCAAGCCGAAATGGTCAAGAAAAACATTGGCTACATGAGTCAGAAATTTTCCATGTATGATGATTTAACCATCAAAGAAAACATTACTTTTTTTGGCGGAATCTACGGTTTAAGCCGAAATCAGATTAAAGAAAAAACAGCCCAATTAATTAGTGATTTAGGACTTGAAAATGAATTAAACAAACTCGTTGGCGATTTGCCCTTAGGCTGGAAACAAAAACTTTCTTTTTCGGTTGCCTTGTTGCACGAACCCAAGATTGTTTTTCTGGATGAACCCACTGGCGGAGTTGATCCTATCACGAGAAGACAATTCTGGGAAATGATTTATGCCGAAGCCCACAAAGGAACTACCATTTTTGTCACCACACATTATATGGATGAAGCCGAATACTGTGACCGTGTTTCCATTATGGTCGAAGGAAAAATTGAAGCTTTGGAATCTCCCAAAAATTTAAAACAGCAATACAAGGTAACTTCCATGAACGAAGTATTTTTAAAATTAGCCCGAAATGTTGAATAAAAACAAAATAGTATGAAACGCTTTCTTGGCTTTATAAAAAAAGAATTTTACCACATCTTTAGAGACAAACGCTCGATGTTTATTCTCTTTGGGATGCCTATTGCCCAGATTATGTTGTTTGGTTTTGCCATTACTAATGAAATCAACAATGTAAACATTGCCATTTTGGATAAATCCAAAGACAGCGAAACTCAAAAAATCATCAATAAAATCAGTGCTTCGAAGTATTTTCATATTGAAGAAACCATCAACAGCGAATCGCAAATACAATCCATATTCGAAAAAGGGAAAGTCAAAGCAGTCGTTATTTTCGAGAATCATTTCAGCAAAAACCTGCAAACTTCAAAACAAGGAAAAGTACAAATCATCACTGATGCCACCGACCCGAATATTGCCAATACAATCACCAATTACACCAATGCCATATTGCTAAATTACATTCAGGAAGTCAATAAAACGAATATTCCAACCTATTCTATTGACACCCAAACTCAATTGTATTACAATCCTGAATTAAAAGGGGTTTTTACCTTTGTTCCCGGAGTAATGACGGTAATTTTGATGTTAGTTTCAGCGATGATGACTTCCATATCCATTACCAGAGAAAAAGAACTGGGAACGATGGAAGTATTACTTGTTTCACCACTAAATCCATTACAGGTTATCTTAGGAAAAGTATTCCCCTATGTTTTTCTTTCAATAATCAATGCCACTGTGATTGTCATTTTAGGCGTATTTGTCTTTGGAATGCCCATTCAGGGAAGTTTGTTTTTATTGGCCGCCGAAAGTATCCTTTTCATCATAACAGCACTTTCATTGGGAATCCTAATTTCGAATATTGCCCAGACACAACAAACCGCAATGATGATGTCCTTAATGGGATTAATGCTTCCTGTAATTATCTTATCCGGATTTATTTTTCCTATTTCGAGTATGCCGCTCCCTTTGCAAATTATCAGCAATATTATCCCGGCCAAATGGTTTATCATCATCATCAAAGCCATCATGCTCAAAGGAGCCACTATTGATATTATTTGGAAAGAAACCCTGATTCTTATAGGAATGACTTTGTTTTTCATTCTGCTAAGTATCAAAAAATATAAAATCAGACTGGAATAAACAAAGAAGAAAGAGAAAAGATTATAGAAAATAGATTGACTTTAAAACCTACGATTTTGAAAACCATATTATTCATCATACAAAAAGAGTTCCGCCAAATCTTTAGAAATAAAGCGATGTTGCCTATTCTCTTTGTATTGCCTTTTGTCCAATTACTGATTTTATCCAATGCGGCCAGTTTTGAAGTAAAAAACATTCGCTTTTCTTATATTGACCAGGACCATTCCAAAGCTTCAAGAGAATTAATCAGTAAGTTTCAAGCCTCTGATTATTTCAACATTGTTGAAAATTTTGCTTCTAAAAAAGAAGCCAACCTTCAAATGCAAAAAGGGAAAGTCGATGTTATTCTCGAAATCCCAAATCATTTTGAACGCAATCTTTTAACCGATAAAAAAACAAATTTATCCGTAAGTATTAACGCCATTGACGGTGCTGCTGCCGGAATTGAAAATGTGTACATCAGCCAAATCATCAATAGTTTCAATCAAAAAATAAGAAGCCAGCTTTATCAATACAACGATGCTTCTTACATTCAGCCACAAAGCATTATCAGTATTCCTTCTTTTTGGTACAACAACACCTTAAATTACAAAACACTGATGGTTCCCGGAATTTTAGTTTTACTGGTTACTATGATTTCCTTGTTTTTATCGGCTATGAATATTGTCAGGGAAAAAGAAATTGGAACATTGGAACAAATTAATGTAACACCTATCCGAAAACACCAATTCATCATTGGTAAATTATTTCCGTTCTGGGTATTGGGATTGGTAATTCTGACCGTTGGATTGCTTATTGCCAAACTGGTTTTTAATATTCCTATCCTAGGGAATATTGGTCTTATTTACCTTTTTACTTCTATTTATTTATTGGTAGTTCTGGGCATTGGCTTATTAGTTTCAAATTATACTGAAACTCAACAACAAGCTATGTTTATCGCCTGGTTTTTCATGGTGATTTTTATTTTGATGAGCGGATTATTCACTCCTATAGAAAGTATGCCCGACTGGGCACAACAAATCACTTTGTTTAATCCTATTCGTTATTTTGTGGAAATCATCCGGATGGTGATGCTAAAAGGAGCTACTTTTTCTGATATTACTAAACCTTTTTCTATTATTGTTTTTTATGCTATTATTATCAATAGCTTAGCGGTTTGGAGCTATAAAAAAAACAATTAATCCATTAACCATTTGTTGAGTACAATTTCTAAATCGGATGGGATAATGGGTTTGGTAATATAATCATTCATCCCTGATTTTAAGCATTCTTCTTTTTCCTCGATAAATATTCCGGCTGTCAGAGCAACAATGGGTGTAAAGGTGTTTTCTTCTATTTTTCTAATTTCATAAGTAGCTTCGAAGCCATTTTTATTTGGCATTTGGATATCCATCAAAATAATATCAGGCTGCTGGATTTTGTATTGTTCAATAGCCTGTTCTCCGTCAAAAGCCTCTAGAATAGAACAATCAGGAATAATTTTCTGAATCAGTGTTTTAGCCAAAAACATATTAATTTTATTATCTTCAACAATTAACACTTTTTTGCTTCCTGGAATAGGCTTTACTTGCATCATATTTTTTGATTTTGCTTGGAGTTGATTTTTAGAATTCGATTTTCTTAAAACAATACAAAAATAGAAATTACTTCCTTCTCCGGGTATACTTTCTAATTCCAATTTTGAATCCATCAACTCTAACAGTTGATTCGAAATTGCTAATCCCAGTCCGGTTCCCCCAAACTGGCGACTTGTTGAATTGTCTTCCTGTACAAAAGAGTGAAAAATTTTGTCACGGTTTTTTGGATTAATACCTATCCCCGTATCTTTTACCGAAAAACGAAGATGAACAAAATCGGTTTCTACGGGCAATACTACTTCAATATCCAATTGGATTTTGCCTTTTTGAGTAAACTTTATCGCATTGCCCAGTAAATTGACCATTATCTGTTTTAGTCGCAAAATATCAACAAAAACAAACTCAGGAACATTCGAATCGATATTCAAAATCAAATCAATTTGTTTTTGTGTGGCCTGATATTTAAACAATGCAATCACCTGATTAGCCAATGCCAACAAATTGATTTCCTCAATTTTAAGTTCTAATTTCCCTGCCTCAATTTTAGAAAAATCCAAAATATCGTTCACAATATCCATTAAAGTTGTAGCCGATTCATTGGTTGTTAACATGTATTTTTGTTGCTTTTCATCTAATTTTGTTTCCATTAACAACGAAGTAAAACCTATAATTCCATTGAGCGGTGTACGAATTTCATGACTCATATTAGCTAAGAAATCCGTTTTATATTTATTTGCGGCCTCGGCTTGTTCTTTGGCATTTTTAATTTCAAAATCCATCAGTTTTTGCTCGGTAATATCTATAAAACTAATTACTGCTTCTTCAATATTTCCTTTTTCATCCAAAATTGGAAATCCGTTAACTAATACCCAAACAACATTGTTATTATCCGAATGTAAAATGCCCAGAGTAACATTTTTAATAGGTTTTTTAGATTTTATAATCTGACTTATGGGGAAATCCTGAGTTACCATAAGCGAATTATCCTCGTTTATAAATCTTAATTCAAAATTACTAACATCACTCTGCAATAAATTATCAATTCCTCTTCCTAATAATTCAGATGCTTTTTGATTACACATAATTATTGAAGAATCAGGTGCATGAACCACAATCCCTGCACCTAAATTATCCAATAAACCACTATATCTTTCCTGACTTTTCAGCAACGCTTCATCTGCCAATTTAGCATCGGTAATATCTCTGGAGATAACTATAAAATGTTGCTCTTTTCCTTCATCCTCTCTCATGGGAGCTAATGATAGTTCAAACCAAAAAACGCCGCCATTTAACACCAGCGAATATTGTTTCCCTCTGGAAAAACCTTTTTCATGAGCTTCTTTTAAAGCCGAAAAACAAACCGAGGCAGCATCCTCAGGTAAAACATCTTTTACATTTTTTCCAATAAATAATGTGGGAGGCATTAACAGCATTTCATTATTAGGAGAATGGTAATTGAAAATTTTTCCTTCCAGATTGATTTCAAACATCATATCCGGAATTGCTTCAATTATTGCTTCCATCTTTTTGCTGGTCGTAATAAATCTGTTTTCCGCTTGTTTGCGCTCAGTTATATCAGTAATAGTCCCGATAAATCCTATAATTTGATTATCAGCATCCGTCTCGGGAGTGGCCTGACCTATTACCCAAACAATTGTTCCGTCAGGCTTAATAAACCGGTATTCCAACAATGATTTTTCTCTGTCCTTAACTACTTTTTTCCATTCAACATACAATTTGACCTGATCATCCGGATGAATAGCTAAATACCAGCCGCTCCCCATGGATTGCTCAAAACTTATTCCTACAATTTGCGACCAACGCTGGTTGACATAAGTAGTAGCTCCCGTTAAGTCGGTTCTGTAAATCCCCACCGGAGATACTTCGGTAAGAGTATGAAATCTTTTTTCGCTTTGAGCAACTGCTTCTTCAGCACGTTTTCGCATTTTTTCTTTTTCAAAAAACTCTAAAGCAAAAGTGACATCGGAAGCTGCGTTGTCTAACAATTGAATTTCTTCATCGTCAAAAAAATTTTTCTCTGCTGCATAGATTACAAAAACACCTATAACAGTTTCAAACATTTTAATAGGTATAGCCATAACTGACAAAAAGCCCTTTTTTAATGCTTCATTTCGCCAGGGTTGCATAACAGGATCATCTTCAATTGCATTGCACACCTGATATTTTGCTGTTCGCATGGCTATTCCCGCAGGTCCGTTACCTCCTTTTTGCACCGGACTAAGTGAAATACTTTTAATGATTGACAAATAATCCTGATGGTCACCTCCCACACTCACAGGAAGCACCTCTTTAGTTTCTGGATTAATTAAACCAATCCAGGCCATTTTAAACTTTCCAACTTCGATAGCAACATCACAAACTTCCTGAAACAACTGCTTTCTATCCTGGATACGAACAATTAACTGATTGATTCTACTAACAAAAAGATACAAGCGTTTAGCTTTATTCATCTTTTGTTCCTGATTTTTTATCTTAATTAATAATTCGTCATGAGTAGTTTTTTTTTCTTTCATACAATCAAGTATAAGTCAAGGTATTTACTGATAAATATACTCATTTGGAATTAAAAAAAGTCGCGGACATTAACAAAAAATATAGCGCTAAAACTATTTTTTATACGTAAATTTGGGAATCTACTGTTGTAAAAACACTTTTTTTAAAACTAATGTTCGAAATTTTTAGACTTCACCTGCAAAAGTTTATTCAAATCAACGAAGATGAATTTACTGCCATCACTCCTTTTTTTAAAATTATTCAGGTGCGAAAAAAAGAAAATTTATTGATTGAAGGTGCTATTTGCAAATCGCATTATTTTGTGCTTGAAGGTTGTTTGAGGAAATTTTTCATCAACGATAAGGGTGTTGAACAAACCACCGAATTCGCCATCGAAAACTGGTGGATTACTGATAATATTGCTTACGAACGTGGATTGCCAACAACTTTTTACATTCAGGCAGTAGAAAACGCTAAAATATTGGTCATTAACCGTGATGAACAAGAGAAATTATTAGAGCAATTTCCTAAAATGGAACGCTATTTTAGATTTATTTACCAAAGGGCTTATGCTGCTTCGCAAATGAGAATAAAATATTTATATGATTTTACTAAAGAAGAATTCTACGAACAGCTTTGTAAAAGCCAACCCGAATTTGTTCAGCGCATTCCACAATACCTCGTTGCTTCTTTTCTGGGATTCTCTCCGGAATATTTAAGCGAAATCAGGAAAAAAAAGCGTTCTTAAACCAGTTTAAGTTTTTACTGTTTTCTATTGCAGAAATTTGTTCTATTAAAAATTATAAAAATTAAAAATATGAACACAAGAGTAAACATCAACGAAACAGAACCTCAGGCTTTTAAAGCCATGTATGCTTTAGAAAACTATTTAGCATCTACCCAATTATCTAAAAATCAGAAAGAATTAATTAAAATTAGAGCTTCACAAATTAATGGCTGCGCTTTTTGTATCGATATGCACACCAAAGACGCTCTAAAATACGGCGAAACAACGCAACGCATTTTTCTGTTAAATGCCTGGCACGAAACCCAATTGTTTACAGAAGAAGAAAAAGTAATTTTGGCTATTACCGAAGAAATCACTTTGATTACTAACAAAGGATTATCTGATGTGACTTATGCAAAAGCAGAACAGTTTTTTAACAGAAATCAAATTGCCCAAATTATTATGGCAGTTGTTACCATCAATGCCTGGAACAGAATTGCTGTAAGTACGCAATTGGAACCGGCTCAGTAAAAAGTTAATTACTATAAAAAAAACAGCTCGATTAAAGAAATTTAATCGAGCTGTCTGCTTTTAAATCAGGACACTTGTGCAAGTAGCATTATATATATTTGCTTATTCTGTGAATACAGTTGGAATACTTTTGCTATTTCATCGCTTTTTATAATTAACCAAATAACCAATAAATGAAAAATTTAATTCTGTGTGCCTCTTTAATTCTTTCACTTTCTGTTCATGCTTTTAAAATTGACCCTCCGAAAGTCGCTCAAAAAGAAACTAAAGTCAAAGCACCTTTTGGAACCACTAAAATTAAAACACCCGATTTTAGCCAATGTGCCACATTCCTAATCACCGATTTTGGTGCCGTAAAAGGAGATCAGGACAAAACCAGCCAGGCCATTGCCAAAGCTATTGATGCGGCAAACAAAGCCAGTGGAGGAACGGTTATTATTCCCGAAGGTGAATGGCTTACCGGAAAAATTCATTTTAAGAGTAATGTCAATTTGCATTTAAACAAAGGCGCTTTATTACTTTTCTCTGATAATCCGAAAGATTATTTACCTGCGGTACATTCTACTTGGGAAGGGCTGGAATGCTATAATTATTCGCCATTAATTTATGCGTATCAATGTAAAAACATTGCCATTACCGGAGAAGGCGGAATCAAAGCTAAGATGGATTTTTGGAAAAAATGGGCCGGTCGTCCTAAAGGTCACATGGAAAGTTTGAAAAGATTATATAATCTTTCAGGTCAGAATGTTCCTGTTGAACAACGTATAATGGTGAATGATACGGCAAATCTTCGTCCACAGTTTATTCAGTTTAACCGAAGCGAAAATATTTTATTAGATGGGATTTCAATCACAAATAGTCCGTTTTGGACCGTTCACACCTATCTTTCTAAGGATATTATTATTCGAAATCTAAACATCTACGCACATGGTCACAACAACGACGGCTTTGACCCTGAAATGAGTCAGAATATTTTAGTCGAAAACGTCACTTTTGATCAGGGAGATGACGCTATTGCTGCAAAATCAGGCAGAAATCCGGAAGGATGGCGTTCTAAAACTCCAACGAAAAACTTAATTATTCGCAACTGTACCATAAAAAACGGACATCAATTATTAGCCGTAGGAAGTGAATTATCGGGCGGAATTGAAAATGTTTTTATCGATAACTGCGAAGTTTTAGACGGAGCAAAAATGTTTAATCTGGTGTTCATTAAAACCAACGAACGTATGGGCGGTTATGTTAAAAACATTCATGTTCAAAACATTAAAGGAAGTAAAATGGATTTTGGAGTACTGGGCATCGAAACGGATGTTTTGTACCAATGGAAGAATTTAGTCCCAACAATTGAACGTCGCCTGACTCCTATTTCAAATGTTTACCTAACTAATGTAAGTGCTAAAAACGTACAGTTCATTTCCAGAATTAAAGGAGAAAAAGAATTACCAATCAAAAATATTTACCTTAAAAATGTTACTGCAGAGAGTATTCAGGGAAGCGAAAAGCATATTAATGAGAATTTGATAAATTTTAAAATAAAGTAATCCAAACGTATTCCATGTTTCAAAAAAACTATAAAAACACCATTCTAAGAGTAGCTTTTTTTATCATTTCTTCTTTGGCTACGGCTCAAAAAAGTAATGTTGATGCCATTTATTCCGGAATTCCCTGGTTTGACCAGAATAAAAATACAGTAAGTGCCCGTGGAGCTAACATTGTAAAAGAGAACGGTAAATATTATTTATTTGGTGAATACAAGAGTGATTCTAT
Organism: Flavobacterium palustre; assembly: GCF_014639535.1. Classification (GTDB taxonomy): domain Bacteria; phylum Bacteroidota; class Bacteroidia; order Flavobacteriales; family Flavobacteriaceae; genus Flavobacterium; species Flavobacterium palustre. The sequence goes on from NZ_BMGA01000002.1 coordinate 387,393, forward strand.
CATTGATTTTACAGGTTTCAGTTGTTACTCTTCTGATGATTTATACAACTGGAAATTTGAAAACATAGTCCTTCCAGTTCAGGAATCAGGAAAAATAGGACCGGGTCGCATTGGCGAAAGACCTAAAGTAATGAAATGTCCTAAAACCGGCGAATACATCATGTATATGCACACCGATGATTTAAAATACAAAGATCAATGTGTGGGCTATGCCACCTCAAAAACAATCAATGGTATATATACTTTCCAAGGTCCCATTTTGTTTAATGGTCAACCAATTAAAAAATGGGACATGGGGACTTTTCAGGATACTGACGGCAGTGGTTACATTATTACTCATTCCGGTAATCTGTACAAACTAAGTGATGATTATAAAAGCGTAACCGAACAAATTGTAAAAGACATGACCGGACAATGTGAAGCTCCGGTTATCTTTAAACATGATAACACCTATTTTTGGTTAGGTTCCAGTTTAACTTCCTGGGAACGCAATGATAATTATTATTTTACAGCCACTTCATTAAAAGGACCATGGAAATCACAAGGATTTTTTGCTCCAAAAGATTCGCTTACCTGGAATTCACAAACCACATTTGTACTTCCTGTCACAGGTTCAAAAGAAACTACTTATTTGTTTATGGGTGATCGTTGGGCTTTTCCACATCAAAAATCAGCTGCAACTTATGTCTGGCAGCCTTTAACGGTTAAAAACGATTCTATTTATTTACCCGATTACAAGGAAAATTGGCAAATTAACCTGAAAACCGGAGAATGGTCCACTCTAAAATTAAAAGGACAGATTATACCAAATTCAGATACAAAAAAAATAAAGTATTCTTCTAATTGGAAAACACAAGCATCAGTAAAAGATGCTTTTTCTGATAGTAGTTCTAATGTAAAAGGAGCTTCTTTTTCGGTAAATTTTAAAGGTTCACAAATTGGTTTATATGGAGTAGCCCGACCAAACGGCGGTTATGCCCGGGTTGAAATTCAAAATGCTAATGGAAAAACAATTCAATCAAATCTTATCGAAATGTATTGTAAATACCCGGAATCATCCTTAAAATACCTAAGTCCAATTTTGAAAAAAGGCAATTACAAACTAATTGTAACCGTATTAGGAAAACATGGCAACTGGTATAAAAAAGACGGAACAGAATTTGGAAGCACCGGAAATTTTGTTTCGCTTGACAAAATAGTTGTTAAAAATTAGATTATAATTACAAAAAACATCCCCAAATCTGTTGAAAGTTTTGGGGATGTTTTTTATCGTGTAAAAACCAGATGATTTCCTTTGGATAAATTGGAATCAAATTGATAGCCTTCATAATTAAAGCCTTTTAAATCCTCAATGGTTTCCGCTTGTGTATCGATAATGTATCGCACCATCATTCCTCTTGCTTTCTTGGCAAAAAAACTAATCATTTTTAATTTTCCATCTTTATAATCCTTAAAGTCAGGAGTAATTACAGGCACTTTTAAAGCTTTGGTATCAATTGCCGAAAAATATTCGTTGCTGGCTAAATTGATAAACAATTCGTCTTTTTTTAATTCTTTATTTAATGCGTTAGTCAAAGTTGTTTTCCAAAATTCGTAAAGATTCTTTTTGTCATCAATAGGCAATTTGGTTCCCATTTCCAATCGGTAAGCCTGCATTAAATCCAAAGGTTTTAAAATCCCATACAAACCCGATAAAATTCTTAATTTATCCTGCAGCAATTCGAGTTTTTCAACAGGAATGGAATATGCATCTAAACCGGTATAAACATCTCCATCAAAAGTATAAACGGCAGGTCGGGCATTTTCGGGAGTAAAAGGTGTTTTCCACTCTTTATTGCGCTGCCAGTTTAAATCAGCCAGTTTATCTGAAATAGACATCAATTCTGATAAATCTTTAGGCGATTGTTGTTTCAATACTTTATGAACCTGTCTGGATTCTTTTAAAAATGAAGGCTGCGTAAACTGGGCTGTGGGTAATTCTTTTTCAAAATTTAGCGATTTAGCGGGTGATATTACTATTTTCATCTATATGCAATTTGCTGGAGTTATTTTATTCTATTCAAAAATACTAATTGAAAACAAATTAATGAACCTGAATTAAAATTGTTTTAAGAAAAGCAGGCATTAGCAACGAAAAAAAATCATAACAAACTTATTATAAACAAATTAAAATCCCCATGATTATTACACACAATTTTACACAAAAAATATTAACACAAGATTGATGAAAAGCAGATATATTATTTACTGTTTTCTATTTTAAAAAAGTAAAAGAAATGTGATTTCTATAACAAGTCTTTACTTTTAATTTTGTTATTTTTGCTTATTCCTACATTTTTACTAATTATACTAGTAAAAAAAGTCTCTTTTTTACCTAAATGACAATTAATCTAAATACGAATGAGAATATCAATTAAACGCCTTTACAAAACAGAACTTTTTAAAGATTTTTTTGAAAATGAAAAATCCAGCGGACTTATTTTAATAGGTTGTACTCTGATTTCATTATTACTAGCCAACTCTTTTTTATCAGACCAATATTTACATATCTGGCACATGAAAATAGGAACTGAAAGTCTTGAATATTGGATTAACGATGGTTTAATGACTATTTTCTTTTTATTAATTGGATTAGAACTGGAACGCGAAATTTACATTGGCGAATTATCTAATATTAAAGAAGCTTTATTACCTATTTTTGCTGCCTTAGGTGGTATGCTGATTCCCGCCGGAATTTATCTGATTTTTAATTACGGAACAGCTACACAATCAGGCGCAGGAATCCCAATGGCAACTGACATTGCTTTTGCTTTGGGTGTTCTTTCATTATTAGGCAATCGGGTGCCTTTATCGCTGAAAATCTTTTTAACGGCACTGGCTGTTATTGACGATTTAGGAGCAATTTTAGTAATCGCATTCTTTTATACCAGTACTATTTTTTGGACTAATTTAGCTGTTGCTTTAGGTATTTTATTGTTTTTATTTATCTTAAATCGCCTGAAAGTTCATAACCTAATTCCTTATCTTATAGGAGGAATTGTTATGTGGTATTTTATGCTACATTCAGGAATCCATGCCACTATTACCGGCGTATTATTAGCATTTGTAATTCCTTTTGGAGATGGAACGAAAAATACCATTTCGTATAGATTACAGCATTTTTTACACAAACCGGTTGGTTTTATAATCCTTCCTTTATTTGCTTTGGCTAATACTGCTATTGTTCTGAGTTCTGATATTGTAGATGCTCTAAATTTAGATTACAGTAAAGGAATTATATTAGGTTTAGCAATTGGAAAACCAATAGGAATTACTTTGTTTAGCTTTTTGGCTGTTGCAATTGGTTTTTGTAAATTGCCTGAAGATTTGAATTGGAAAACCATTATTAGTGTAGGTTTTCTGGGCGGAATAGGTTTTACCATGTCCATTTTTGTGACTTTACTGGCATTTACAGACCATCACATTATTAACAACGCTAAATTTATCATTCTGATTTCGTCATTAATTGCAGGTTTGGTTGGCTTTACATTACTAAAACTGAATTTAAAGAAAAAATAATGAGTCACTTAATAAACAAAATTATAGCCTACATTAATCTAAATAAGGGAGAAGAAGATAAATCCAAAGTTTTAGATAATGTCAAAGCAAATATATCATTCAGAGGTTCAAATCTATGGATTTTAGCCTGTGCTATCGTAGTAGCCTCTGTAGGTTTGAATGTCAATTCTACGGCTGTAATTATTGGTGCAATGCTTATTTCTCCTTTAATGGGACCTATTGTTGGAGCAGGATTTGGACTTGGAATATATGATTTTGGATTATTAAAAAGATCTCTAAAAAACCTCTTAATAGCTACTATTGTAAGTTTATTAGTTTCTGCTATTTATTTTTATATCAGTCCGTTTAAAGAGACCCAACCCGAACTTTTATCCAGAACATCTCCTAATATTTATGATATTCTTATTGCTTTCTTTGGTGGTTTAGTTGGCGCAATTGCCATCACCAGAGTAGAAAAAGGAAATCCTATCCCCGGAGTTGCTATTGCTACGGCTTTAATGCCTCCTTTATGTACAGCAGGCTACGGACTGGCAACTGCAAATTATAAATTCTTTTTGGGAGCATTGTACCTCTACTCGATTAACTGTATATTCATCTGTATTTCTACATTTTTCATTGTCAAATTTTTAGATTATCCTATAAAAAAACAATTGGATGAGAAAAATCAAAAAAAAGTAAAATATTCTATTACTTTCCTGCTAATCATTTTTATTATTCCCAGTATTTATTTTGCCTATCAGTTATTTGAAGAAAAAAAATACAAACAACAAATTACTCTTTTTACCGAAAATGAATTTACCAACAAAGGTATCACTATAGTTTACCAAAAAACAAAATTCAATAAAAATCCTAAAACTCTGGAATTAGGTTTTCTTTCTAAACGTTTTACGGCCGAAGAAATCAGGGAACTCAATAACAATTTGAAAAATTACGAATTATACAATACCAAACTCATCATAAAACAAGACACGACTGATTTAAAGAATGATATTTTAAATGAAATTAATTCTAATAAGTCAGCTTTAAGTCAAAAAGATATTACTATCCTAAATTTGAGGAAACAAATTGAGGCTAACCGATACGAAAACAAAGCATTATTAGCCGAAATAAAGATTTTATTTCCTACTATCGAAAATGTATCTGTTTCCAATCATCGTTTTAATGAAAATACCGATAGTCTAAAAGTTATTCCGGTACTTATTTATGAAAGTAAAAAAGAGATTTCGACATCTGACAAAACAAAATTAATACTCTGGCTGCAAAAACGATTATCTAAAAAACAATTCGAAATTTACCGCCAAAACGAATAAAACGCTTGGTATTTAAAAACTTTAATAATCATGGATCTGTTTCATCCTGAATTTAACCCAAATATTAATCTATTGCCCAAAGACGGGACTGTATTGTACTATGGGAAAATCATGAATAATACTCAAGCAGATTACTTTTTTAATCGATTATTAGAAAATATCGAATGGAAAAATGACGAAGCGATTATTTTTGGGCAACTCATTACTACCAAACGAAAAGTAGCCTGGTATGGCGATACTAATTTTAAATACAGCTATTCTAAAATCACTAAAGAAGCGCTCTTTTGGACTTCGGAACTGAAAGAATTAAAAGCTTTGGTAGAAGAAAAAACCGGCGAAACTTATAATTCCTGTTTACTTAATCTCTACCATGATGGCAGCGAAGGTATGGCCTGGCACAGCGATGGCGAAAAAGATTTGAAGAAAAACGGAGCGATTGCTTCATTGAGCTTTGGTGCTCAGAGAAAATTTGCTTTCAAGCACAAAACCACCAAAGAAAATGTTTCACTAATCTTAGAACACGGAAGTCTTTTGGTCATGAAAAACCAAACGCAAACCCACTGGCTGCACCACCTTCCTCCTACTACAAAAATCAACAAACCCAGAATTAACCTGACTTTTAGAACCATCGTTTCATAATAAATTGTAATTTTTAAGAAGAGCTAAACCTTATTCAAATAAAAACCTACAAAAAACACTTAAAAACAATCCCTTGTTTAAGGAAAACAACTAATAAACAACGCTTTTATTTTGTTTTTCAACAGACCTTTAGTATCTTTCCAATCGATTTAACCAATTTAAACAACCCTTAAACATTTAAAAAAATGTTAGAAGAAATGAATGATAACCTGCCTCAATCACCGAATGAAGCAGACGGAGGAAACTTAGCCACTGATGTTCAATCGAATAATCAGGCTACAACTGATCCTGAAATGGATACTAATTCAGCCATAAAAGAGGCGGATGAAATAACGGAAATTTGTGAGAAGCAACAAGCTTTAAACGAAATTGAGGCTTCAAATGCCGAAGAGCATGAAGATGAAACCTTAAAAGCACGCCATGAAATTCCAATGCTTGATTACGATACTTTATCGATGGAAGCATTAGTGAATGAATTGCAAAAACTCGTTTCGAATGAAAAAGTCATGTCGATACGTGATCATGTTGAAGAAATTAAAAAAGCTTTTTTCTCAAAATACAATCATTTTATTGAAGAGAAAAAAGAAGAATTCCATGCCGAAAATCCGGATTCAACGGAGGAATTTCAATATCATTTTCCATTAAAATCTAAATTTGACCAACTTTATAATTTATATAAGGATAATAAAAACACCCATTTTAAAAGTTTACAAAACAATCTAAAAACCAATTTAGAAACCCGTTTAGCTATTGTTGAAGAACTAAAAGAGCTGATTAATCCCAACGAAAACATCAAGGATACCCTAAAACATTTTAACGAATTAAGAGAACGTTGGAAAAATGCCGGAGCAATCCCAAAAGACAAATACAACCACGTTTGGAACAATTACCACTTTCATGTTGAAAATTTTTATGATTATTTACACTTAGATCGCGAAGCCCGGGATTTAGATTTCAAACACAATTTGGAACAAAAACAAAAAATTATTGCGCGTGTAGAAGAATTACTTCATGAACAGGACATTAATAAAGCTTTTAGAGAATTGCAGGATTTACACCGAATTTGGAAAGAAGAAATTGGTCCTGTATCCAGAGAACATCGTGATATAATTTGGAATCAATTTAGTGATTTGACTAAAAAAATGCACGATAAACGTGAAATTTTATTTGAAAAAATAAGAGGAACCGAACAGGAAAATCTGGAGAAAAAGAAAGCTATTATAGCCCAAATTGAAGAATTGGCTACCATAAAAGTAAATGCACATCCGCAATGGCTGGTACAGATAGAAAAGGTGGAAGCACTGAGAGAAAGTTTTTTCTCTACCGGAAAAGTACCCGCAGATGTAAATGAAGCCACCTGGGCGGCTTTTAAAACTGCTGTTAAAAATTTTAATACTTTTAAAAATTCATTTTACAAAGACATTAAAAAGGAACAAAACGAGAATCTTACTAAAAAAAATGCTCTTGTTGCCAAAGCAAATGAGTTAAAAGACAACGACGATTTTGCAGCCACTACTCCAATCATGAAACAAATTCAGGAAGATTGGAAAAAAATAGGTCATGTTCCAAGAAAATATTCTGACAAAGTCTGGGCTGAGTTTAAAGAAGCCTGTAACCACTATTTTGACAGATTAAAAGAACAAAAAAGTGAAGAAAACGCCGGAGAAATGGAAGCTTTTGATAAAAAGAAAGCTTATCTGGAAACCTTAAAAGAATTCCAACTTATTGGCGAACACAAAACCGATTTAGATGCCATAAAACAGCATATTGAAAATTGGAAATCTTTTGGGAAAGTACCTTTTACAAGAAGACACATCGAAGGAAAATTCAATAAAATACTGGATGCACTTTTTGACAAATTAAGTTTGAGCAAAAAGGATTCAGACATGATGCGTTTTGCAAACAAATTAGAAAATCTTTCCGAAGGTGGTGATAACCGAAAACTGGAAAACGAAAAGATTTTTATCATCCGTAAAATTGAAGAAGTACAGAACGAAATTTTCCAATTGGAAAATAACATTCAGTTTTTCACCAATACCAAGAACGCTAAAAAAGAAAACTCAATTGTTTTAGAAGTCCGCAAAAACATTGCTATCCACAAAGAAAGCCTGGATATCTGGAAAGAAAAACTAAAACAACTTAGAAACCTGAATCAGGAATAGATTTATATTTCAGAAGGCAGATTTTAGATTTTAGACTTATAACAAGAAAGCGATTTTCAGTTTGAAAATCGCTTTTTTTATTCATGCTATTTACAAAAACAACTGCCTTCTACATAATGAACACTACCTTCAAACTTCTCCCGATGGCAATCGGGGCTCCTAACTTAATTTCATAACCATGATAATTGTCATTTTAATTCGTTCCAAATCAAACTACTTTTGGTCTATTAAAAAGATGTATCATGAAAAATTCTTTGATTCAAAAATACAATGTACCAGGTCCCCGATACACTAGTTATCCTACGGTTCCTTACTGGAATGAAGTCGATTTCACCTATCAGGATTGGGTTTCATCTTTAAAAAAAGCATTCATAGAAAGCAATACTACAGAAGGAATTAGTTTATACATCCATCTTCCTTTTTGCGAAAGCCTCTGTACTTTTTGCGGTTGTAACAAACGAATTACGAAAAATCATAATGTAGAATCACCTTACATTCAAGCTGTTTTAAAAGAGTGGAATTTGTATTGCGAACTGCTTGATGAAAAACCGATTATCAAAGAAATCCATTTAGGAGGCGGAACGCCTACCTTTTTTTCGACTGAAAATCTCGAAGATTTAATCAACGGAATTTTTACTAAAGCCGTTAGAGCCAAAAATTACGAATTTAGTTTTGAAGGTCACCCTAACAACACTACTCATGCACACTTAAAAAAACTCTATGATTTAGGTTTTAGAAGAGTGAGCTTTGGCGTTCAGGATTATTCTGAAAAAGTACAAAAAGCCATTCATCGCGAGCAGCCTTTCCATAATGTAGCCAAAGTAACTTTTTGGGCAAGAGAAATTGGTTATACTTCTATTGGTCACGACATCATTTTTGGATTACCTTTCCAAAGAATAGAAGATGTAGTGGACACCATTGAAAAAACGAAATCTCTCCAACCTGACCGACTCGCATTTTACAGCTATGCTCATGTGCCTTGGATAAAAGGAAACGGACAGCGTGGATTTAAAGACGAAGATATTCCTAAAGATGAGGAAAAAAGAATTTTATACCAGATAGGCAAAGAATTATTGCAAAAAAATGGCTATCACGAAATTGGTATGGATCATTTTGCACTGGAAACCGATAGTTTGTATCAATCATTCCAAAACGGTCAATTACACCGTAATTTCATGGGGTACAGCTCTTCAAAAACCCAACTAATGATTGGGCTGGGCGTTTCATCAATTAGTGACAGTTGGTATAGTTTTGCCCAAAACGAAAAAAATCTGGAAGATTATTATAAAGTTTTAGCAAAAAATAAACTCCCTATTTTCAGAGGGCATTTACTAACAGAAGAAGATCTTATCATTAGAAAACACATTCTGAATTTAATGTGCCAATTTGAAACCAGTTGGGATAAAAAGGACACTTATTTCAAAGAAATTCCGGAAGTTTTAGAACAATTAAAAGAAATGGAAAAAGACAAAATTTTGATTATCAAAGAAAATGGCATCCAGGTAACAGATAAAGGCAAAGCCTATGTTAGAAACATCTGTATGGCTTTTGATTTACATTTAAAACGAAAAGCCCCTGAGACCGCCTTGTTTTCGATGACGATATAATCTAAAACTTAAAATTTTCTTTCGTCAAGATAACAATACCTCTAAAACTACACTGCCACACAAAAAGAAATTTTACAAAGTCAATCTTTTAGTGTGGCAGTTTTATTAAAATGTACAATAAGAAACTATTTGTATCTTATTTATCGACACAGTCAACAGTTAAAAATTTGTATTTCACACGGTCAAAATCTATCGGTGCTCCCTTAGCAAAATAGGAACGTCCCAAATAGGTTTCTATTTTTCCATTTCCTAAAATCAGCGTGTCGCCTCTCTTTAGTATTGCCAGCGGATTTTTGAATGTGGCGTTTTCATTTTTCCCCTGTATAAAGCTATAATCGGCAAATAAAGTATCTCCGCGGAATTCCCCTTCAATATCCCCTGTTTTTTCGGACATTGCATACATTTTCATTACCATACTTCCGCTTATTTTACCATCTTTTAAAGTGTTTATTTTTAAATCAATGGTGTCTTTATCATACAATGCCTGGTAGCAGTTTACACTAATTGGTTTTTCAGCCTTAGTGGCTTCTTTAGTATCGTTTGCTTTTTCATTTTTACAGCTTTGGAAACCAATGGAAACCAACAACAAACAACTTAAACCCAGATTTTTCATAGCATTACTATTTTAGTTATATAATTATAAGAATTGTAGTTACTAATTTACACATAAATTAGACATTCTAACGATTGCTTTAGATTTTCTATCAAAAAAAAACACAGCAAATCTAAGATTTAGCTTCAATTTACTAAACTATTATTTCGTATTTTTAATGCTATGATTCCTTTTAAAACAATCAATCATCTTCTATTTATGGAACTTTTAGAACAAATCGCAAAAAAGGGATTAATAATTGCCCGGGCAAATGGTCTTTTTGACCTGCCGGAAAATTATCACATTCCTAATGAAGATAACATACTAAAAGAATTCCTGAAAAATCAGTTATTCAATCTTTGCAAATTCTACACATTAGAACACTTTTTTAGTCAGGAGAATTTATTTATTCGGGCCTTTGTTTATACCTATGGCAAAGGATTTGAATATACTATTGCCCATATAATTGGTAAACCATTAGAGAGAATCACATATAATTTTGACGATTGTATGACTGCTAACGGACTCAAAACGCTACCCAATGCTATCAGAAAAAATGCCGATGACAAAATTTATATTATCCGTGAAATGTTTACCGAAATGTTTGAAGCTTCACGGGAAAAAGAACGCCAACTTACTGCAGCCGGAATCTCATTTGAAGATTGTATGTTTCAAATTTTAAACACCGCTTTTTTTATCGGACAAAGAGTCGCTACTTCTGTAAAATTGGATTCCCAAACAACCATCACACTAAATTTTGACACCGAAGATTCTTTGTACGATTATGGAAACTACGACAAAAAATATTCTATATAAATTTATACTGTTTTCAAAGCTTCAATCAAACCGTCAATATCTTCTTTTGTATTATAATGACTGAGTGAAATTCGCAAACTGGGTTTTCTGATTAAATTGTCCGAAAGAATTTCAGCCAGTACATGAGACGGTCTGATACTCCCGCTCTGACAGGCACTACCGCGAGAAACGGCGATCCCCCGTATATCCAGATGGAACAAAATCATTGCTGTTTTTTCCTCTGAAAAAGGCAATAGTACATTTACAATATTGTAAAACCCATTGCTGTCTCCATTAATTGCAAAACCCGAAAAGTTTTTCTCCAGTTGTTCAATCAGATAGTTCTTAATTGAACTAATCTGTTCTTTTTCTTGTTCTAAATTGGCATAAGAAATCTCCAAAGCCTTTGCCATACCGGCAATTTGATGAACTGCTTCGGTTCCTGCACGCAAGCCTTTTTCTTGTTCACCTCCATAAAATAAGGGTTGCAAAGCCGAATTTTTTCTAACAAATGCAAACCCAACCCCTTTAGGTCCATGAAATTTATGTGCACTAGCCAGGATAAAATCAACTGTTGTTGCCTGCAAATCGATTTTCATTTTTCCCATCGATTGTACGGTATCAGAATGAAAAAGGGCGTTGTACTGCCTGCATATCAATCCCACCCGTTCCAGATCTAAAATGGTTCCTATCTCGTTATTAACGTGCATTAAACTCACTAATGTTTTTACTTCCTGCGAAAGTAAATCTGACAAATGAGTCAAATCGATTCCTCCATTTGGTAACAGATTTACATAATCTACCTGAATCGAAAATTCTTTTTTCAAAGCTTCAATGGTAAGCAAAACAGCATGATGTTCAATTTTACTGCTAATAATTCGTTTTACTTTCAAATCCTGAACAGCCGAACGCAAAATCCAGTTATTCGCTTCTGTTCCTCCGGAAGTAAAAATAATTTCCTGAGCACTTACATTGAGTTGTTTAGCAATGGACTTTCGGGAAAGTTCGAGTATGTTTTTAGCATTACGACCAAAACTGTGAGTAGAAGAAGGGTTTCCATAATCCTCCGTCATCACTTTAGTTATTTCCTGAATAACTTCTGGTCGTATTGCGGTGGTAGATGCGTTATCGAGGTATATTTTTTTCATTGCTGCAAAGTTATAAAATATCAATTATCAAAAGCCTCATAAAATTTGTCATTTTTTGCCTATTTTTGTCAAAATTTTTAAAATGAAAAAAGTCCTAAGCCTATTGGTTTTATTAGTATTAACAAATTCCTGTGATGACGGAAACTTAACACAAGAAGATATCAGCTTTGAAGATGTAAATACTCAGAGTTGCAGTGCAAATAACATTATCTATAAAATAAAAGAAAAAGAAGCCTTATTGCTAGAAATTCCAAAGACTACTTTTACCAGTGAACCTACTCCCGTAGGAGAACCTATTGAACTAAATATCAACACTTCATCTAACAGAGTCGTGTATCGCTTTTATAACGGAACGGTAGCTGCTAATAATATTTGTGAAACTATTGCACCAGCAACACCTGTTATTACTGACCAATGGACTGCTACCAGCGGTACAATCCAAATTGTAACTACTGCCGTCAAAACAACTAACGAAACAACTAATGCTACCCGAATTTCAGGTTACAATCATAACATTGTATTGAAAAACGTAACTTTTGCTAAAGCCAATGGAACTCAGGTTTACGAAACTTTCCCTTTTGGTGACTACACCACTTCGGCAACTAACTTAGCGTTTAACTTTGATCAAACCTTAGAAAAATGCAGTGCTTCAAATGAAGTTTATAATTTTAATACCAGTGAAGCTTTCATTTTAAATATTGATCCTAATTTAATTCTAAACGAAGCCACAGCACTTAATACTCCAAGAACAGGGCTTATAGGGAGCAGTACAAATGCTCTTACTTATCGCTTATTAACAGGAGGGATAGTGACTGCCGATTATTTTTGTAATGCAACAACTCCTACAACTCCGGCTATCAGTCAGCAATGGACAGGCGTAGCTGGTGTAAGCGGTGTAAGTGGTATTATCGAAGTAACCACTACTACAAACGGACCTAATAGTTTTAAACACACTATAGTTTTGAAAAAAGTTTCTTTACAAAAAGGAAATAGTGATTTTAGTCTTGGAGACAGTTATAGTTTAGGAGAATTATTTACTACAACTAATTAAAAATCAAATAACTCAATAAAAAAAACGCTCGCTTTGTCAATTCAAAGCGAGCGTTTTTTGTTAACCAAATCTAAAACCAAATCAAATTGTTCTTCTCTGTTAAGATTAGAATTATCAATCTCAATAGCATCTTTGGCTATTACTAATGGAGAATTGCTTCGATGTGTATCAATATAATCGCGTTCTTCTACATTTTTAAGTACTTCTTCAAATGTAACCGAATCGCCTTTTTGAATCAATTCATCAAAGCGTCTTTGTGCTCTGGTTTGTGCGCTGGCAGTCATAAATATTTTTAGTTCGGCATCAGGAAAAACAACAGTTCCTATGTCTCTGCCGTCCATCACTACAGCTTTATTTTTTCCCATTTCCTGTTGCTGCTGTACTAATTTTGTTCGAACTTCGGGAATTTCAGCCACTTTGCTCACAAAATTAGAAACTTCAATAGTTCTGATTTGTTTTTCTACATTTTCACCATTCAGATACATTTCGGCAAAACCTAAATCGGGATTGAATTTAAACTCTAAACGAATAGTTGAAAGATGATTAATCAAACCTTCTTTGTCAAAAAAATCAGTTTTTATCAAATTATTTTGCATCGAAAAAAAGGCAATTGCCCGATACATGGCTCCGGTATCGACATAAACATAACCCAATTGTTTTGCTAATTGTTTTGCCAAAGTACTTTTTCCTGTAGAAGAAAATCCATCAATTGCAATTGTAATCTTTTTATCCAAAATTTAATTATTCTAAGTTGATTGTAAAAAACAATAAAAGTACATTTTTTTGAACTTAGCACGAAAAGAATTTCTGAATATAATTTTAAACAAAAACGGCTATCAGAATTCCGATAGCCGTTTATAAATAAAAAACTTCTTCTTTATTTACTTATCTCTTGTAAAAGGAATCTTTCTTCCATCATTCAAAATCATTTCAAATCCTGTTAAATCAGCATTGTATTTGAATTTCAAACCGGCACGTTTGGATTCAAATTCGTCTTTTCCTGTAGTCTCTACTGAAAACACCGGATAATCGGTAATTTCAACATTCAGCAAAGTATTTTTTTCACTGATAATAACTTTAATAGGCATTCTTGAATTAGAAAAAGTACCTAAATAAGGATCATAAACAACATCTTTTTCAATCAAACCTTTATCGGCACTCCATACATTATTTGCTGTATTACTATCCGGAAAAACATGTTCCGGATCTATTGTAATACTTTCAATTTCTTCAGTTGACGGGTGTTTAAAAGTCCAACTTACGTTTTTTTGCCAAACTTCTACAGGCAATTTCACACGATCTGTTTTTCCGCTTTTCAATTTTACATCTAAAACAACCGGCATTGGCATTTTTTCGAAATTTTCAATGCTAATAAAAGCTCCTTTTTTAGGATCATTTTTTACATATTTAATCGAATTAACCCCCTGATCAAAACGCCAATTGTACTGAAACCAGCCTCTCCAAAACCAACCTAAATCCTCACCTGCTACATTTTCAATCGTTCTGAAGAAATCATCCGGAGTAGGATGTTTGTATGCCCAACGCGCTACATAAGTCTTTAAAGCCAAATCAAAACGCTCCGGTCCTAAAACTTGTTCTCGCAAAATAACTAATCCCGCACTTGGTTTTGAATAACACAATTGTCCTATATGTGCTTCTTTCATATTGTCTGGCGAAGTCATAATGGGTTCAAATTCCGGGTCAGTATATCTGCTTTCATGCAGGTTTTCTTTCTCATCTTTGTATTCACCATTATTAAAATCTACATCACTCAACGAATTGATAAAGGTATTAAAACCTTCGTCCATCCATGCAAACAAACGCTCATTAGACCCCACTACCATAGGGAACCAGTGGTGTCCAAATTCATGATCTGTAACTCCCCATAATCTTTTACCTTTAGATTTCCAACTACAAAAAACAATTCCGGGATATTCCATACCGCCTTCATTTCCGGCTACATTTGTGGCTGTCGGATAGTTGTATTCAAGCCATCTTTTTGAATAATTTTCTATCGAATGTTTTACATATTCAGTTGAACGTCCCCAGGCTTCATTACCGGCACTCTCTTCAGGATACGCTGATAAGGCTAATGATTTTTTTCCGCTGGGTAATTTAATTTGCGCACCGTCTAAAATAAAAGCCGGCGAAGATGCCCACGAAACATCACGGGAATTAATCATTTTATAACGCCAGGTCTTAGTAGTCGAATTTACATTGTTTTTAGCCGCTAAAACATCTTCCAAAGAATGAATCACAACCGTCTTATCGCTGTTTTTAGCCTCGTTAAAACGCTTAAATTCCTCAGCAGAATATACTTCTTTCGGATTCATTAACTCACCAGAACAAACCACAACATGGTTAGCCGGTGCTGTAATAGCAATATCAAAATCACCATATTCCAAATAAAACTCTGAAGCTCCTAAATAAGGTTGGGTATTCCATCCCCTGACATCATCATACACACACATGCGGGGATACCACTGCGCAATGGTAAATATTTTTCCGTTTTTAGTTTCTAAAACACCTGTCCTGTCCGAACCTTCATTAGGCGAGATGTATGAAAACTCAATTTTAAACTCCACTTTTCCTCCTTTTGATTTTAACTCTTCTGGAAGAAATAACTGCATGCGGGTATCACTGATGATGTATTTAGCTTCAACATCGGCAATTTTCCTGTTATCAATTTTAATAATTTTTACCGATTTTATTTTATGACCTCCGTCAAAAATTTGTCCCTGACGACCATTTCTACTTCCTGTAATTGGTACAATAGCTTCTCCCCGGGAATCTGACCTGAATAAATTTTGATCTAAGTTTATCCACAAAAACGACATCGTATCTGTACTGTTATTGGTATAAGTAATAACATCTGTACCCACAATTTCATTAGTTTTTTCATTTAAAACAGCCGTCAATTTATAATCTGCACGGTTCTGCCAATATTCCGCTCCGGGTTGACCACTAGCTGAACGTGTTGCTGTTCCGTTTTTAGTGTAAAAAAACGGTGCAAAAGCATCGTGATAATTATAATTGGAAGTTGGTTTGATAACCGAAGTTTCCTGAGCATTTAAAGCCGAAACTCCTAAGAATATTGCTATTTGAAAGATAGCTCCGAATCGAATGTTTTTCATGTTTTTTCAATTTGAAACAAATTAATAAAAAAAATCACTCACTTTTAATATATTACTTAGGCTTTAATTAAATTTTATGAAATATCTTTATCGAAATTAAATTTTTCTAAAAAAACAATCGCATTTTGACAACTATTATTTCCAACGCTTACCTTACAGCAACAATTAATTCTAAAGGAGCAGAATTAGTTTCTTTGCAAGCTAACGAGACTGAAACAGAATACATCTGGGATGGAAATCCGGAATTTTGGGGTAAACATTCTCCTGTTTTGTTTCCAATTGTGGGAACACTTAAAAACAACTCCTATTCTTATAACAATCAAAACTATTCGCTTTCCAGACACGGTTTTGCAAGAGAAATGGATTTCGATTTAATTCATAAAACAGAAAACAGCGCAGTTTTTTCGATACAATCCTCGGCAGAAACCTTAAAAAAATATCCTTTTGAATTTGAATTACAAATAATTTATTCGCTTGAAGAAAAAAAACTGATTATTGCATACAAAGTCATCAACAAAAGCCAGTCTAAAATGCCGTTTTCAATTGGAGCACATCCTGCTTTTGCTTTGAATGAAAATTTTGAAGACTATGCTATTGAATTCGAAAAAGACGAAGATTTAGTTTACAACCTTTTAGAAGATGATTTGATTTCGAATAAAACAAAAACCTTAGATAAAACAGAAAATCAGGTTAAACTAAACTATGAGTTATTCGCAAATGACGCTTTGATTTTTAAAACTTTGCAATCAAAAAGTTTAAGCATTTTAAAAAATCGAAAACCTTTTCTGAAAGTTCATTTTAATGGTTTTCCACATTTAGGCATTTGGACAAAAGTAAATGCTCCTTTTCTTTGTATTGAACCCTGGTATGGATTCTCAGACACCACTAATGCGACAGGAAATTTATTCGAAAAAGAAGGAATTCAAATTATTGAAGTAAATGAAATTTTTAATTCTAAATATACAATCGAAATTGTTTAATTCTCTTTTTACTTTCAAACAAACTTTCTATAATTAACATTTTGTAATAAAGGTATTACATTTTAAAGACTTATATTCGCTGCCAAAACAACAATAAGCAACGCTACTCAAAGACAAAATAATGAAAAACATAATTCTCTTGAGCTCATTTTTCCTTTTAACTTTAGCTTCAAACGCTCAAACTTATCTAAAAATTAACGGATTATCTGCTATAGTCGGAGTTCCACAAGTTGGTATTGAAACTAGTATTGGAGCTAAATCTACTTTTAGTGTTGATGTTTTTGCTTCATTTTGGAAATCTTTTGATGAAAAACCAATGCAGGCAGTGATGGTAACACCGGAATATCGCTACCATTTTAAAGAAAAAAACAATGGTATTTATATGGGAATTCATACTGGTGGAGATATTTATGCTCTCCAAAAATGGAATTATTGGGGGACGAATAAATACGAAAAAGGATTAGGTTATCATATTGGAGCGACTATCGGATATCAAAAAAAACTAAACAACAAGTTTGTTTTAGATGCCTTTTTAGGAGGTGGCTGGCATCAGGGATTTTATAAAGGATATTATACAGATGGAACACCCGGGAGATACGAGAAAGTTAGAAAATACAATAAAAGTGGCGAATGGCTTCCGTACAGAGGCGGAATTATGATTTCGTATAAATTAAACTAATCCAACTTCGGCAAGGATTTGATATACAATTCCTCTACTTTTTTTCGAGCCCAATCGGTTTTTCTTAAAAAAGTCAAACTTGATTTAATACTTGGATTATCATTAAAACATTTGATTTTTATCAATTCGCCCAAGGTGTCAAATCCATAAAAATCAACTAATTTTTCCAATATTGCTTTTAAAGTCTTTCCGTGAAGCGGATCGTTTGAAGTTTGTTTTTCCATGAAGCAAATTTAAATCAAAATCGCTAAAAAATTGTGGAGTTTTAGTAATTGTTCCTACATTTGCAATCCTATGCAGAAAAACGTCAACATACTTAATAAAAGAGCGCGGTTTGATTATGAAATAATCGAAAAATATACTGCCGGAATTGTTTTGGCAGGAACCGAAATCAAATCCATCCGTTTAGGAAAAGCGAATATTACTGAAAGTTTTTGTGAATTTAACGGCACTGAACTCTTTGCTATTAACACTTACATAGAAGAATACGCTTTTGGAAACCAATTCAACCACAAATCCAGAAGCGAAAGAAAATTGCTTTTAAACAAAAGAGAATTAAAAAGTCTTGCACGAAGTGTACAGGCCAAAGGTCTGACCATTATTCCTTTGCGTTTATTTACAAACGAAAAAGGAATTGCTAAACTGGAAATTGGTCTTTGTAAAGGAAAGAAAAACTACGACAAACGCGAATCGTTAAAAGAACAGGATACCAAACGCGATTTGGACAGAATAAAAAAGGCTTTTAATTAATTTTAAAAGCCTTAATTTTTATCTTCCAATAGAGGAACAAATCGAAACTCTCCCAATTCATGCTTTTCAAATTGAGTTTCGTTTTTACGAATCAATAAAGTCATTATCTGAATCTCCTCTCCTAAAGGAATTACTAACCTTCCTCCTATTTTCAACTGAGCCATCAAAGCTTGTGGAATATAAGGTGCACCGGCCGTAACAATAATACTATCAAAAGGTCCATAAGTAGGCAAACCTTTGTAACCATCGCCAAAAGTAAGGTGTTTTGGTCTGATTCCTAATTTTGGCAACAACGTTGAAGTTTTTTTAAATAACTCATTTTGCCTTTCTATACTGTACACTTTAGCACCCATCATACACAAAACAGCGGTTTGATAGCCGGAACCTGTTCCTATTTCCAAAACCTTGTGATCTTTCTTTATTTCCAGCAATTGAGTTTGAAATGCTACCGTATAAGGCTGTGAAATAGTCTGCCCTGCATCAATAGGAAATGCCTTATCCTGATACGCATAATTTTCAAAACTGGAGTTCAAAAAAAGGTGTCTTGGGATTTTTTTTATTGCATCAAGAACACGTAAATCAGTAATTCCTTTTTGTTGTAAAGTGCTTACTAATTGATTGCGAAGTCCTTGATGTTTGGCTGTGTCTTTCAAAGTTTAGGGTTTAATTTTTTGTAAAAATAACAGTAAAAAATCCAAAAAGCAAAACCCAAAATCCAAATCAATTTTTCTGTATTTTAATTTGAATTTCCTACTTTTGTTAAAAATACATTATCATGCTAAAAGTAGGGGTTTTAGGTGCCGGGCATCTGGGAAAAATTCATTTGCGTTTATTACAACAATCTGAAAAATATGAATTAGTTGGTTTTTATGATGAAAATCAGGAATACGCCCAAAAAATTTCAAAAGAATTTGGATATACCAACTTCAATACCATTGCCAAATTAATTCACGCCGTTGACGTAATTGACATTGTAACTCCTACCCTTTCGCACTACAAATGTGCCCGAGCAGCTATAAAATCAGGGAAGCACGTTTTTATCGAAAAACCCATTTCGAACACCATTGAAGAAGCCGAAGAAATTATAGCTTTGGCTAACGAATACAATGTTAAAGGACAAGTAGGTCACGTAGAGCGTTTTAACCCCGCTTTCATTGCTACTAAAAATATGATTGAAAACCCGATGTTTATAGAAACGCATCGTTTGGCCGAATTCAATCCGAGAGGAACTGACGTACCGGTTGTATTGGATTTGATGATTCATGATATTGATGTGATTTTAAGTGTAGTAAAATCCAAAGTAAAAAACATCAGTGCCAGTGGCGTTTCAGTTATTAGCGACACTCCTGATATAGCCAATGCGAGAATCGAATTTGAAAACGGCTGCGTTGCCAATTTAACTTCGAGCCGAATTTCGATGAAAAACATGCGCAAAACCCGTTTCTTTCAAAAAGACGCTTATATCTCTGTTGATTTTTTAGAAAAAAAATGCGAGGTAGTAAAAATGAAAGATGCTCCGGAAGTTCCGGGTGATTTTGATATGATTTTACAAAATGCAGAAGGTGTAAAAAAACAAATCTATTTTTCGAATCCTGACGTAACACAAAACAACGCTATTTTAGACGAACTGGAAACATTTGCCGATGCCATCAATAATAATGCTACCCCAATTGTAACCTTAGATCAGGCTACCGAAGCTTTGAGAGTAGCACATCAAATTATAGCTTGTTTTAAAAAATAATTTAAAAATTTTAAAAATAAATTAGCCACAAATTCACCAATTCATTAGTGAATTTGTGGCTAAAATTATAAATAGCAATTTTAAAAAGATGAAAATAGTAGCAGTAATAGGTGCAGGAACGATGGGCAACGGAATTGCTCATACTTTTGCCCAAAATGGTTTTACCGTAAAATTGATTGACATTTCCGAAGCAGCTTTGGAAAAAGGCATGACTGCTATTTTTACCAATTTAGAAAGAATGCAAAGCAAGGGCAGTATTTCTGCCGAAGACAAAATGAAAACGCTTTCCAACATCATTTGCTATACCGATATTGAAGATGGGATTGTAGGTGTTGATTTAGTCATTGAAGCTGCAACTGAAAATATCGATTTAAAACTGAGAATTTTTAAAAAGTTAAACGAATTGTGTCCACACAATACCATTTTAGCAACAAATACTTCTTCAATTTCCATTAGCCAAATTGCAGCAATTGTTGTACATCCGGAACGCGTAATAGGAATGCACTTTATGAATCCTGTTCCTTTAATGCCATTAGTAGAAGTCATCCGCGGAAGTCAAACTAGTGATGAAGTAACAAAAATCATTATGACTTTATCCGAAAAACTAGACAAAAATCCGGTAACAGTAAATGATGCTCCGGGATTTGTTGCTAACCGAATTTTAATGCCAATGATTAATGAAGCCATCGAAACTTTACATACTAAGGTAGCAGGTGTTATCGAAATTGACACGGTGATGAAATTAGGTATGGGACACCCAATGGGACCTTTACAACTGGCTGACTTCATCGGTCTGGACGTTTGTCTTTCAATTATGAATGTAATGTATGATGGTTTTAAAAATCCAAAATACGCTCCCTGCCCGCTTTTAGTCAATATGGTGAATGCTAAAAAATTAGGGGTAAAATCAGGAGAAGGATTTTATGATTATTCCGAAAACAAAAAAGCAGAAAAAGTTGCTAAACAGTTTCTTTAATTTTTTTTATTTAAACAAAAACTTTAAGATGTCCATACAATCTAATTTAGAAAATATAAAATCCTCTTTACCCGAAAATGTAACCTTGGTCGCCGTTTCTAAAACCAAACCCGTTTCGGATTTAATGGAAGCTTACAATGCCGGTCAACGCATTTTTGGTGAAAACAAAATCCAGGAAATGGTTGAAAAATGGGAACAAATGCCCAAAGACATTCAGTGGCACATGATAGGTCACGTGCAGACCAATAAGGTGAAATTCATGGCTCCTTTTGTGAGTTTGATTCACGGAGTGGATAGTTTGAAATTATTACAGGAAATCAACAAACAAGCTCAAAAAAACAATCGTGTAATTGATTGTTTGCTACAAATACACATTGCCGAAGAAGAAACGAAATTTGGTCTTGATGAAGAAGAACTTTCGTCACTTTTAAATTCAAATGAATTTCAGGAAATGAAAAATATTCGTATTTTGGGCTTAATGGGAATGGCAACTTTCACCGATAACCAAGAGCAAATTCAAAAAGAATTCACCCATTTGAAATCTATTTTTGACAAACTGCAATCTCTGAATACTGAAAACTGCCAACTGAATACTGTCTCAATGGGTATGTCCGGCGATTATAAACTAGCCATCGATTGTGGGAGTACAATGATTCGGGTAGGAAGTAGTATATTTGGCGGAAGATAAATTGATTTTTGATTAATGATAAACGATTTAAGAATTCAGATTTAAAACTGAATACTAAAAACTGTAAACTGAATACTTATTTTGTACGCAATATTAGACATAGAAACTACCGGAGGACAGTTTAATGAAGAAGGAATTACTGAAATTGCTATCTATAAATTTGACGGTCACCAAATAATAGATCAATTTATCAGTTTGGTCAATCCCGAAATTCCTATTCAGCCTTTTGTAGTTAAATTAACCGGGATAAACAATGCCATGTTGCGGTCGGCTCCAAAATTTCATGAAGTTGCCAAACGAATTGTTGAAATTACCAATGATTGTATTTTAGTAGCTCATAATGCTGATTTTGATTATCGAATTTTGCGAACTGAATTTCGCCGTTTAGGATACGATTTCAATACAAAAACACTTTGTACTGTAGAATTAGCTAAAAAACTATTACCTGAGCAAACTTCGCATAGTCTGGGAAAACTGGTTCGTGCCTTAGGAATCCCAATGGCCGACAGACATCGCGCCAGTGGCGATGCTATGGCAACAGTAAAATTGTTTAAAATGTTACTGGAAAAAGATGTTGAAAAATCAATCGTAAAAGATTTTATAAAAATTGAGGTCGAAAAAGGAATAGCTCCTAAATTACTTGATATCTTAAGAGGATTACCTACTAAAACCGGGGTTTATTACATTCATAATCAAACCGGAAACATTATTTATATTGGTAAAAGTAATAACATCAAAAAAAGGATTAACCAGCATTTTACGGGAATAACAAAAAAAAGCAAACGTATTCAGAACGAAGTTTTCACTGTTACTTTTGAAGAAACAGGCAGCGAACTCATTGCCTTGTTAAAAGAAAGTCAGGAAATAAAAGTTAACAAACCTATTTTAAATCGGGCTCAACGCAAAAATATTTTTATTTATGCGCTTTATTTGGAAAACGCTCCAAATGGCTACCTAAGTTTAAAATTACAAAAAACAGATGGTCGCAAAAAAGAAATAACTTCCTTCGCATCTTTGCAGGAAGGCAAAAGTTTTTTGTTTAGCATAACCGAAAAATATCAGTTGTGTCAGAAATTAAACGGATTGTATGAAACCAAAAAGGAATGTTTTCAATACAACATAAAAGAATGTGATGGCGCCTGCATCAATTTAGTTCCAACTGAAATTTACAATGATCGGGTACAAAATTTTATCAGTAATTATACTTTTGAAAATAAAAGTATGATTATCATTGGAAGAGGTCGAAACATTAACGAAAGAAGTGCTGTTTTAGTTGAAAACGGAGTTTACAAAGGCTATGCGTTTTATGATTTAAACTATCAGATTACCAACGCCAATATACTGAAAAACATACTAATTCCAATGGATAGCAATCGGGATATACAACGCATTATTCAGGCGTACATTAGAAAAAACAAAGGCATAAAAATTATTCATTTTTAAACTTTCAGCAAATGGAGTCTTCATCATTGTATTCTGAATTTAGAAAAAAAGTCTATATCGTAATTTATCACACAAATACCCGGGCGGGAAGATTGTTTGATTTAATACTATTAGGCGTTATTCTAATGTGCGTACTCTTAGTAATGATGGAAACAGTAACGGAATTTGATCAAAAATACCATTCCTACTTAATTACACTGGAGTGGATAATTACCGTATTTTTCACAATCGAATATATACTCCGGATTCTATGTATCAACAGCCCCATTCGATATATTTTTAGTTTTTACGGCATCATCGATTTACTGGCTATTTTACCAATGTATCTCTCTCTTTTTCTGACAGGTTACAACATTTTAACCGTTATACGCGCATTGCGATTGTTACGTTTGTTCAAAATTTTAAACAATCCTCATTTTACTAATCATTCCAATAAACTAAGAAGAGCACTGATTGCCAGTCGGGGAAAAATTGTGGTTTTTATTTATTTTGTACTTATTAGTACCATAATTATTGGATCAATAATGTATCTGGTTGAAGGAAAGGAAAATGGTTTTACCAGTATTCCAATAAGTATTTACTGGACTATAGTAACCCTAACTACAGTAGGCTACGGCGATATTTCCCCACAAACCCCTTTAGGTCAAATTATAGCCTCTTTTGTAATGATTATGGGTTATGGCATCATAGCTGTTCCTACCGGAATTGTATCTGCTGAAATAAGTAAAATTAGCCAGAACAAAGATTTGCAATTTCAAAATCCCTGTATTAATTGCGACAATACTAATTATCCTCCCAATGCTAAATTTTGTCCTCAATGCGGACATTCATTAGAAAACAATTAAAATGAAACAGCTAATTACCATCATAGGACCAACAGCCATTGGGAAAACAGCTTTGAGTATTCAATTAGCCAATTATTATAATTGCGAAATTGTTTCCTGCGACAGTCGTCAGTTTTTCAAGGAAATGACCATTGGAACCGCTGTACCCAATCCTAAAGAATTGGCTGCCGCCAAACATCATTTTATCCAAAATAAATCCATTTTTGAAAATTATACTGTAGGCGATTTTGAGAAAGAAGCTATCTCAACCATTGAAAAATTATTTAAGACGAATGATTATGTAGTTTTAGTTGGCGGTTCCGGTTTGTATGTCAATGCTATTCTGAAAGGATTTGATGATTTTCCCGAAATCAATTCATCTGTGCGTGAAGAAGTCAATGCTAATTATGAAAAATTAGGAATTGGTTATTTACAGGAACAACTTAAAAAACTGGATCCTGATTATTTCGAAAAAATCACGGCTGAAAATCCGCAAACCTTACTCAATCCACAACGCATGATGCGTTTTGTGGAAGTTTGCCTAGGAACAGGAAAACCATACTCTTCTTTTTTAAATCAAAAGAAAAACGAAAGAAGCTTCACTCCTATTCTTATTGGTCTGGAAGCCGACAGAAATGTGATGTACAACCGCATCAACCAGCGTGTAGATATAATGATAAACGAAGGTTTGTTGCAGGAAGCTAAAAATTTGTATCCTAACAAAGAGTTAAATGCGCTGCAAACGGTGGGATACCGCGAATTATTTAGTTATTTTGACAAAGAATTTACTTTAGAATTTGCCATTGAAGAAATCAAGAAAAACACCCGTCGTTTTGCCAAACGTCAACTGACCTGGTTCAAACGCGATGAAAATACCAAATGGTTTGATTTTGAAACACCACCACATAAAATAATTGATTATATCAATTCTAACAAATAAATACATATGCAAAATATAAAACTAATAGGAAAAATTTTGTTCTTGTTTTTTACAATTTATCTTTTAATTCCATTTTTCATAGCATTAAAAATGAAAATTGAAAAACCGAATTTTAAAAACTTAAATAATACCGAATTTATAATCTTGGGTTTAATATTATTTAGTTTTAGCATAATTAATATTCGACTTTTCAAACCCTATTTCAAAAGAATTTCCAAATCATAATTCCATGCCAATTTCTCTAAACTTCACCTCTATACTAAGCAAAGAATTCGAAATCAATTTCACCCAATGCTTACCTTCGGGATGTTTAAAATACACCGAATTGTGTAACCTTTTACAACTTACTGCAGCTGAACACGCTGAAATGGGAGGCATTAGTTTTACGGATATGCAGGAATTCAACCAGGCATGGGTACTGAGCAGAATGCGTGTTGAAATCAATGCTTTGCCTCAATGGAAAGATAAAGTCACCGTAAAAACATGGATTAACAGTCTGGAAAATTCACGTTCGGTACGTGCATTAGAAATGTATGTTAATGACACAAAAATTATAGGCTGCGAAACTTTTTGGGCGGTTTTCAATACTAAAAGCCGTCGTCCTGAACTCCTGACTTTAGCACATGATCATTTTGAATTATTTCCCGAAGTAAAAGCCACTCAGGAAGGTTTTTCAAAAATTGACATCAACCCTGAAAAAGAAGAAATTTTTAGCAAAACCGTTATTTTATCGGATTTGGACATTGTCAATCACGTTAATAATGTGAAATATTTGGAATGGTGTATGGATTTAGTGGATGAAAACATCATTTTGAAACAAAAAATAAAAAGCTTTGAAATGAATTTTATGAAAGAACTTTCACTGCGTGATCAGGTCATGATTCATGAAAATGTATCCGATTCCTGTATTGTTTTTAGTATTACCAAAGAAGATAAAAACTGTTTTGCCTTACAGTTGAATTTAGCATAATATTTCTCAATTTACTTTCAGTAAACCAAAAAGCTGCTTTACAAAACAGATAAAAGCAGCTTTTTTTCTAAAAACTATTTAAACTAAAATCTCCTAATGACAATTAGGATTTGCCTGAACAAACAAACTCATCGTGGAAGGAGACACATAAGGAATCCCCAAGCCTAATCCTCTTAAAATAAACAACACTCCTATTAAAACCACCACATAAGGGATTGCCTTTTGTATTTTATTACGTACAGAAACTGTCAAAAAAGAATTGATATATACCACTGTACTCATCAACGGCACGGTTCCTAAACCAAACAAAACCATATACACAATACTCAAACTAATACTCTGCATAGCAATTGCTCCAAACAGAGCCACATAAACCATTCCGCAAGGTAAAAATCCATTGAGTAAACCGATGGTAAAAAGCGATTGATACGATTTATTTTTAAACTGATTTCCTAAGGCTTGTTTTACTCTGGAAATAAGTCTGAAAACAGGTTTTGAAAAATTATATTGAGCAAATACTTTCTCCGGAATTACAATGGCTACAATCATCAAAATCCCTAGTATAATAGATAATTTTTGTTGTATTCCTGCTATAAAAAAACCTCTTCCCAGCAAACCAAAAACAAATCCAATAGTTGTATAAGCTGTTATCCGTCCTAAATGATATGTAATAATTTGAGTTACTTTTTTAGCTGGATTGCTTCGGTCCACGGGTAACATCATAGCAATAGGACCACACATTCCTATACAGTGAAAGCTACTTATTAATCCGAATATCAAAGCAGTGTAAAGCATTTTTTTGAGGTTTGTAGTTTTTCGTTTGTGGTTCTAAACTATAAACCACAAACTATAAACTTCTTAGTTAATATAAATCGGTTCTTTGGTCAAATACTTTTTCCCATCGTATTGCCATTCCATATTAATGCCCCATTGACCGCCTACCAATTTTGATTTAGGTATGAGCAAAGTTGGATTAGACAACGAAATCGGAGTATCGAAATCTAATTTTTTGTTAGACGGTCGGTAGAGGGACACTGTTCCTGTAATTTGATTAGCTTTAAATTCCTGAGGAAATTCAATAGTAATTCCTTCCTCTGTTTTGGTTATAATTGGTTTTTGGTCTAAATCCTGGGCATTTTGCACACGTTCCATTTCTTCCTGAAATCGGGCATCGTGCTTGTAATATTCTTCTACAACTAACTCGTTGTCATATTTAGAATTCGATTGTACTTTAATGACAAAATACAATATGAAACTCATAAATAGAGCTATGGCAATCACTAATCCTGTTCCCCAATTAATTTTCATAATATTATTTTTTTGAAGTAAAACTTCCGTTCATTATCAGTCAAACGTTCTCGGGCTTAAAAAACTCGTTGTTGTGCTTTCGATTTTTTTATCACCATCAAAAACTTCAATTTTTAATTTGGTTTTATCGCTTTCTAACAAATATTTATTGATTTCAACAAATAAAGTTCCGCTGGCCATACCTTGCTTTGGGACTTTTAAGCTTTGATTTCCAACCAGTTTTAAATCCCCTTTTATTCCTTTTAATTTAAAATGAATCGCATTAAAATCATTATTGGTCTTATTAATGATTTTGTAAGTAAATACGTTACTAACATTCTCTCCCTTATGCTGATACAACTGTCCCGGCAATCGTAAAATAAGTGCCTCAACATCAGTACGTAAAAACAATAAACCAACGAGCATTCCAACCAAAATCACTAAAACAGCAGTATAACCTTTCATTCTGGCAGTGAATTTAAAAGCTGCTTTTTTCTCTATTTCATCTTCAGAGGCATAGCGAATCAAGCCTTTTGGGAATCCCACACTTTCCATAATGGTATCACATTCGTCAATACAGGCGGTGCAATTGACACATTCCAGTTGGGTTCCGTTTCTAATATCAATTCCGGTAGGACATACATTTACACATTGTCGGCAGTCTATACAATCGCCTTTTCCGCTTAAAGTTCTGTCCTCTTTTTTATTGAATTTAGCTCTGCCTGCTTCTTTTTCTCCACGAACAAAATCGTAGGCTACATTAATTGATTTATTATCTAAAAGAACACCTTGCAATCTTCCGTAAGGACAAGCTATAATACATACCTGCTCTCTGAACCACACAAAAATAAAATAGAATATTCCTGTAAAAATCAGTAACGAAATCAAGGTTTTCAGATGATTTGCAGGACTGTCTTCAATCATTTCCATCAACACATCACTACCTATCAGATAAGCCAAAAACACATTGGCTATTCCGAAAGAAATAATCAAAAACACTGTCCATTTCAATCCTTTCTTTCTGATTTTTTCGACATTCCATTCCTGCTTTGCCAATCGCATTTGAGCACCACGGTCTCCTTCTATCCAATATTCAATTCTTCTGAAAACCATTTCCAGAAATATGGTTTGCGGACAAATCCAGCCACAAAAAATACGTCCAAAAATTACAGTGAATAAAATAATAAAAACCACCCCAATTATCATAAAAAGCACTACAAGATAAAAATCCTGCGGCCAAAACGGAAAACCAAAAATATTGAAGCGACGCTCTAAGATGTTAAACATCATGAACTGATTTCCATTTACTTTTAAAAACGGATTAACAACTAAAATTAGTAACAAAAAATAACTAAGCCATTTTCGGTAACTATAAAACTTACCTGAAGGTTTTTTAGGATAGATAAACTTTCTTTTCCCCTCATTGTCGATGGTCCCTATAGTATCCCGATAGCTATCGGGACTAAAAGTTTCGTCTGCTAACTTGGACATTTTGTTTGGTTTTTATATAAAACATTAGATTTTTTACCATTAAAAAATTTAGTTTCGTTAAAATTCAAAACTTAACTGGACTTAATTTCTTAATGGTTTATATAAAAACAATGTTTATCATTTGAATAATTATTTCACTGTTGGAGCTGCCGCTTCTTCTGCCCATAAATCTCCTTCAGCTTCCTTGGCGTCTTTTGGATTACTGCCTCTTAAAGACAAAATGTAACTGGCTACTTTTTGAATTTCTTTAGGTTTCAAAGTTCCTTTCCAGGCAATCATCCCCTTCCCATCACGACCTCCGTTAGTTATAGTATGAAATATATTTTTAACTCCGCCTCCAAGAATCCAGTGGTCATCGGTTAAATTTGGACCTATTTGCCCCCCTCCGTCTGCCTTATGACAAGCAGCACAGTTGGTTTCAAAAGTAGTTTTACCAATAGCCAAATCAGCCGGATCAGTAAGCTGCGTTACTGTTTTCTCATCCATTAAATCAGGGGCGTTTTTCATGTACTCTGCCACTTCAATTTTAGCCTGAGCCAATTCTTTTTTCAATTCCATTTCCTGATTATCAGCACCTAAAATTTCAAAACGAACTAGATAAATAGCTGCAAAAACAATACAGGCGTAGAAAGAATACACCCACCAAGGCGGTAAATTGTTATCTAATTCTTTAATACCATCATAATCGTGGTTCAACAACAACTCTGCCTCATTTTCAATAGGAACTGTTCTTGTTAACTTATTCATCAGGTTCTTAAACCATAACGATTCTTTCAACTCAGCCTGATCTTCGGCATCAATTTTTGCTTTTTCTTCCTCAGGCAAAATTTGGTAAACAATTCTATCGGCTGCACTAACAATCATTTCAATTGCAATCAGCAGCACTAAAACTACCACTAATACAATATTAACAATGGGATACTTTATGAATGCTGCTCTGTCACCAGAATCGACAAAATATTCTATAGCACCAAAGATGATAAAGAAAAGCACCATTACTCTAAGATATGCTGGAATTATTTTTTTCATTTTACTTATTTTTAAATCCTATTTTCATTTGTTTTAAATCATTTTATAAAAAAATAAAACAATATGAATCAGTAAATTAACAATTACTATTTTAACTCTTTAATTAATTAAATTAATTAATCTTCCTGAAAAGGAATTTGACTCAATTCGTCAATTTTTTCCTTTTTATAGAAAAAAACCCAAAATCCTAATCCTACAAAAAAAGAAAAGAAAATCAATAGCGATAGTATTGGATATATCGACACTCCGGCGATAGTCTCCATATTGTGTTTTATTTGTTCAAACATTTGCTTTATTTTTTAAAGTTTTTAAAAATTCTAAGAGTTTTAGGTTCTAAGTTTTGCTATTCCAAATCTTAACGACTTAGAACCTTAGCCTCCCAGCTATTTTTAAACTATTATTTTACTTTAATATCAGTTCCTAATCTTTGGATGTAAGCAATCAAAGCCACAATTTCTCTATCCTTCATTGGAACAAATTTTTCTCCTCTGGCAGCTGCTTTCTTTTTACTTTCCTCATAACTTTTAACAAAATCAGGATCAGCATGCAGGCTGTTTTCAATTTCCTGAGACTGTTTATTAATAGCGTTTTGAGCATTCGCAATTTCAGCATCAGTATAAGGAACTCCCAGCGTTTTCATCACTTCCATCTTACCTTCAATATCCGAAATATCCAGAGCTTTGTTGTCAAACAACCATTTATAACCCGGCATAATAGAACCTGCAGAAGTACTTTGTGGTGACCACATGTGATTAAAATGCCAATTGTCATTGTATTTTTCTCCTACTCTTAACAAATCAGGACCGGTACGTTTTGAACCCCAAAGGAAAGGGTGATCGTAAACAAATTCTCCGGCTTTTGATTGTGGTCCGTAACGTTCCACCTCACTTCTAAACGGACGCACCATTTGAGAGTGGCAAGACACACAACCTTCACGGATATACAAATCACGTCCTTCTAATTCTAATGGTGTATATGGTTTTACACTTGTAATTGTTGGAATATTAGATTTTACCATAATCGTAGGAACGATTTGAATAATTCCTCCAATTAAAATAGCCACAGTTGCCAGAATAGTCAATTGGATAGGTTTTCTTTCTAACCAAGGGTGGAATTTTTCTCCTTTTACCCTTCCACTGCTGATTTTTTGTAAAGCCGGAGCTTCGGCCAGTTCATCTTCAACAGCATTATTTGCCTGAACTGTTTTATAAACATTATAAACCAAAACAAACATCCCTGTAATGTATAAAGTACCACCTACAGCACGCATCCAATACATTGGAATAATTTGAGTTACGGTTTCTAAGAAATTACCATAAGTCAGCGTTCCGTCAGGATTAAATTGTTTCCACATAGACGCTTGCAGGAAACCGGCAACATACATTGGCAACGTATAAAGTATAATCCCTAAAGTCCCAATCCAGAAATGAACATTAGCTAATTTTAGAGAGTACAATGGCCCTTTTGTCATTCGGGGAATCAACCAATAAATAACTCCAAAAGCCATAAACCCGTTCCAAGCTAAAGCGCCTACGTGTACGTGAGCAACAATCCAATCGGTGAAATGGGCAATCGCATTTACATTTTTAAGAGATAGCATAGGCCCTTCAAATGTTGCCATTCCGTAACCTGTAATAGCTACTACAAAGAATTTCAAAACCGGTTCCATACGTACTTTATCCCATGCTCCACGCAAAGTCAAGAGTCCGTTTATCATCCCTCCCCAAGACGGAGCAATCAGCATTACTGAGAAAACAACTCCTAGATTCTGTGCCCAGTTAGGCAAAGCAGAATATAATAAATGGTGAGGTCCCGCCCAGATATATAAGAAAATCAAAGACCAAAAGTGTACAATAGACAATCGATAAGAATACACCGGACGATTAGCCGCTTTAGGGATATAATAATACATCAATCCTAAAAAGGGTGTGGTCAGAAAAAAAGCCACCGCATTATGTCCGTACCACCATTGCACCAAAGCATCCTGAACTCCTGCGTAAACAGAGTAACTTTTTAATCCTGAAACCGGTAAAGCCAAACTGTTAAAGATATGCAACACCGCAACGGTAACAAAAGTGGCTAAGTAAAACCAAATGGCTACATATAAATGACGTTCTCTTCTTTTTAAAATTGTACCAATCATATTGATACCAAAAACAACCCAAATCAACGCAATTGCAATATCTATAGGCCATTCCAGTTCAGCATATTCTTTTGAAGTGGTATAACCCAAAGGAAGCGAAATTGCCGCAGCAACAATAATTAATTGCCATCCCCAGAAATTAAGATTACTCAAAAAATCACTGTACATCCTTGCTTTTAAAAGACGTTGCAAAGAATAATAAATCCCCGCAAACATGGCATTCCCAACAAAAGCAAAAATAACCGCATTGGTATGTAATGGTCTTAAACGACCAAAACTCAACCAGGAAACTCCATCAGTCAGGTTAGGGAATAAAAATAAGATTGCTAATAAAAGTCCGACAGCCATTCCTACTACCCCAAAAACAATGGTAGCGTAAATGAACTTTTTGACAATTTTGTTGTCGTAATAAAACTGCTGCATTTCCATAATTAATTTTGTTTTTCTTCAGTTGTTTGTATTTCTTTTTTGGCTTTTAAATTAATTTCATCGTCAAAAAGCATTCTGACAGATGGCGTATAATCGTCGTCATATTGCCCGTTCTTCACTGCCACAAAAAAGGCAATCAAAAAGGCTATAGCTACGAGTATGCTAATAGTGATTAATAAATAGATGACACTCATACCTTAAATTTGTGTTAACAAAATTACTTTAGACCTTTTACAGAAAATATGACATTTATCATACTCCTCTTATTTATTATAATTTCTTTCTTCTTCCTTAATGCTGCCTTGTTTTTTAAACACAAAGCGCACTAAGAATTTTACTCTTGATTGCGCTTAAAAGCACAAAGACCACAAAGTTTCTCACTGCTTTCTGCTTTCTCAATTCTGCCTTCTGCTTTCTAACTCCTAACTTTAATTAACTTCCTCGCATAATAATTACTCATTAGTGTTACAAAACTCACAATGGTAACCGTACTCAAAGGCATTATAATTGCCGCTACCAAAGGTTCTAATTTGCCTGTAACCGCGAACGTCAAGCCTACTACATTATAAAGTAATGACAATCCAAAACTCATTTTGATAACCAGCATAGCTTTCTTAGAAAACTTTAAAAAATAATCCAGTTTTTCAAACTGGCTTGCTTCTAAAATAGCATCGCAGGCAGGTGAAAAAACATTCACATTTTCGGAAATCGAAATCCCCACATTACTCTGAGCTAAAGCCCCGGCATCATTCAAACCATCGCCTACCATCATTACATTCTTGCCGGATTCCTGTAATTGCCTGATAAATTCCAGTTTTTGTTCCGGTTTTTGATTAAAAACAAGCTCGGTACTTTTAGGTAAAAGTTGCCCTAAAGCGGCCTTTTCCCCGGCATTATCTCCTGACAATACTTTGATTTCATACTTACTTTTCAAGCTGTTAAACAACTGCTCTAATCCTTCCCGATATTCATTTTTAAAGATGTATTTTCCATAATATTCACCGTTAATTTGGATATGAACTGAAGTTTGCAATCCACTATTTTCTTCAGAATTTCCGGCAAAAGCCGCCGAACCTATTCTTATAAAATTTCCCACTACTTTTGCCTGAATTCCTTTTCCGGTGATTTCTTCAAAATCGCTAATTTTCACCTTTCCAACATCAGGTAGAAAGTCATACAGCATTCGGCTTAAAGGATGGTTGGAAGCCCTGAGTACTGATTTTATCCGAATCAAATTAGCTTCAGAAAGCGGCTCTCCTTCATACGAAATATTGGATTTTTTATTGGTCGTAATTGTTCCTGTTTTATCAAAAACAATCGTATCTACTTTTGCCAATTGTTCAATTACCAAGGCATTTTTAAGATAAAACTTTTGCTTACCTACAATTCGCAATACATTTCCCAATGTAAACGGAGCCGTCAAAGCCAAAGCACAAGGGCAAGCCACAATCAATACCGCAGTAAACACATTAAAAGCTGTATTGGCATCTTTAAAAATCCAATAAGCAAATCCCACAAAAGCAATCAATAATAATATGGGCGTGAAATAACGCGAAATACTGTCGGTAATATTTTTGTGTTTTTGCTCTACATTTTTCTGGAACACATCATTACTCCATAGCTGCGTCAGATAACTTTGAGAAACCGAAAACAACACTTCCATTTCGATTACTTCCCCAATTTGTTTTCCTCCTGCAAAGACTTTATCTCCTGATTTTTTATTTATCGGAATGGCTTCTCCGGTTACAAAACTGTAATCAATAGTCGCATTTTCACTGATTAGGATTCCGTCAACCGGAATTAATTCCTGGTTTCTAATTAATAATCGATCGCCTTTTTGAATATCATAAACAGCAACACTTTCTTCGGAAGCATCGGTATTGATTCGGGTAACGGCAACCGGAAAATAAGATTTAAAATCCCTTTCAAAACTCAGAAAACTGTAGGTTTTTATTTGGAACATTTTGCCCAGAAGCATAAAGAATACCAAACCGGTCAGACTATCAAAAAAACCGGAACCATAGTCCATCACAATATCAACAGTGCTTCGAATAAAAAAGACAACAATCCCTAAGGCAATAGGAATATCGATATTGAGCATTCCGGATTTAATACTTTTATAAGCAGAAACATAATAACCGCTGGCAGAATACAAGAAAGAAGGCAATGACAAAGCAAAAATCAACCATCTGAAAAACGGTTTGTAGTTGTCCAGCCAAAATTCTTTCACTTCAAAATATTCCGGAAAAGAAAGCAACATGATGTTTCCAAAACAAAAGAAGGCAACTCCAAGTTTGTAGGTCAAGCTTCTGTCTGTTTTTGCCTTAGTGGTTTCGTAATTCTCCAGACTAATGTAAGGTTCGTAACCAATGGAGCACAACAACTGTACTATTTCGCTCAGTGAAACTTCATTGGAATTATAAATAATTCGAACTTTTTTCTCCGGAAAATTAACCTGCGAATTGCTTATTCCTTTTTGAAGGCGTTGTAAATTTTCCAGAATCCAAATACAAGAGCTACAATGTATATGAGGAATACTAAGTGAAACAATAGCGGTTGTATCCTCCTGAAATTCCAATAATTTTGCAACGATGTTTTCATTTTCTAAAAAATCATATTTTCCTTTAATCTCCTGCGGAGTGGCTCCAGGTGATTTTTCGAAATCATAATAAGAAGTCAAATCATTCAGACTAAAAATTTCGTACACCGTTTTACAACCGGCGCAACAAAATGTTTTTGCGTCAAATAGAATTTCAGCTTCTTTTACAATATCTAAACCACAATGGAAACAATTTTGTGTATCCATAACTTTGCTCATTTTACCTAATGCAAAATTCTTAAAGGAACAGCTCATAAAATATGATATATATCATATAAATGATTAATTTTGCAAATAATCAAATCATCCATTCAAAATGAGCAAATGCGAACAATGTATCGTTAGAGAATTCAGCTCCCTGAAAGCACTAAACAAAGAGGAATTAGTAAAACTTGCCGAATGCAAGACCTCACGCTTAGTAAAAAAAGGAGAGGTGATTTTTGAAGAAGGCGAAAATGTCAATGGCATTTTTTGCGTTAAAGACGGCGTTTGCAAATTGACTAAATTGAGTCCGAATGGAAAAGATCATATCGTAAAACTGGTGACCAAAGGAGAACTGTTAGGACAACGTTCGATGATAAGTGAAGAACCTGTGAACCTAAGTGCTGTAGCGCTTGAAGATATGCAGGTATGCTTTATCCCGAAAAGTGAAATCATGGGATTCTTTGACAAAAACAATCAGTTTTCTATGAATGTCATGAGAACCATTTGTGGTGATTTGAAAGAGTCTGACGACCTTGTGGTCAATATGGCTCAAAAAACCGTAAAACAACGTCTGGCCGAAACCCTAATCTATCTTCAGGATACCTTTGGCAAAAATGAAGACGACAGCTTAAAAATCCAACTTACCCGTGACGAACTCGCCAGCATGATTGGTACCGCTACCGAAAGCTGTATTCGTTTATTATCTGATTTTAATAAATTAGGTTTAATCGAATTGAAAGCTAAAAAAATCACTCTTAAAAATATTCCTCAGCTGAAAAAGATGGCATAAAGTTTTTTTATTCTTCTAAGTTATAGCTTTCTCTTTTTTGTACTAAAAATATTATTTCTATATTTGGTAAAAATACGACTATTCATTAGTGACTATACTTCTAGAATTGGGGAGATTGTTGCTATTTTGTAACGGGTATATACAAGTTGTAGTGTACTTGAAAAAACATCGAAATTTAGAATAAATGAGTAAATATTTAATAAAACCTCTTGGAAGTGTTTGGCTGAACCCTTATGCTATTTCTGATTTGAAAAAAGATTTACTTCTTTATGATAAACTTGGTATGCTTAATCTTCACACCCTTCTTGAGGGATTACACCAATATAAGAAATACGACCTTTTTCAGAATCAATTAAATGAAGTAGAGTATTTAATCGAAAAAGGTGTCTTTATTGAGTTAAAGCAACTTATGAACTTTGCGAAAAAAGGTTCAGCTATGTTTCCAACTGATGATATGGAGATGGCTAATTATATAATGAAGCTCAAGGCTAAAATATCAGAAATAACAGATGAAAAAGAGCGTGATAAAATTTATTGGCAAATAAATGAATTAGATACTCGATTGTGGTCTAAAATAGTAAATATTAATAACGAATCTGTTGTTACTGTACCATACTTAAATGATGTATCTTCATTTGAGAGAACTGACACAGTTAAAGAGAAAGCATATAGCATAATTAATAAATCAATACCACTTCCAAGCGAAGGTACTTCTTGGGAAAAAATTTTTGATTTTAAAAGTGATAGTGAAAGTCAATTAAAATTACTTGCTTTAAAAAACTGGATTAATGATTTACCAGAAAATATGAGTTCAAACGAGCTTGAAGACAAAATTCAATACCTTTCATATCAATATACTGAATCACTGAAACGACATAAGATTAGCACTAGGCTAATTACATTTAAAACAATTATTACCGCACTACCTAAAGGTTTATCCGAACTATTGAGGTTAAGATTTGATAAAGCGATTGAGCCCTTCTTCGAAATCGCGGAACAACAAGTGAATTTTTCACAATTCAAAGAAAGAGAAGATCTTAAAGGAAATGAGTTAGCTTACATATCATTAACAAATAAAAAATTTAATAAAACAAAATAAAAACGTACACACACTGGCACTCGATTACACCGAGTGCCTACTTACATGAATAGACACATCGTAGCGTTTGCAACGCGGTTCACTAAAAAAATAATTCTTGAACAAATATATCAATGCCATTGTAAAAACTTCATACACAATTAAAAACCCCGAAATAAAGTAATAACTTTGTACTTACAAAAAAATATAGTTATGGAGGTTTCAGTTATACCAATAGGAAACTCAAAAGGAATAAGATTATCAAAAACTTTACTTGAAAAATACAATATCACAGATAAAGTGGAACTTATTTTAGAAAAAGGTTACATCATTTTAAAACCAAAATCAGAACCCAGAACTGGTTGGGATAAAGCATTTAAAAAAATGCATGAAAATGGCGATGATAAATTGATGATTGATGATGTATTTGAAGACGAAAATCTTGAAGAATGGATTTAAAGCAATATCAAATCGTTCTGGTAAATCTCGATCCAACAATTGGAAGCGAAATGAAGAAAACGCGTCCAAGCGTTATAATTTCGCCAAACGAAATGAATAAGTATTTGCAGACAATTGTCATCGCACCTATGACCAGTAATTCCAAAGCTTATCCAACCAGGGTTGAAATCAATCACGATAAGAAAAAAGGCTGGATTGTTTTAGATCAAATCAGAACGGTTGACAGGCAAAGAATAATTAAAATACTAGGAAATTTGACTGAAAAAGAAATCACAAAAGTCAAAGAAACGTTAAGAGAAACATTTGTTGACTGACAACACCTTAAAACAGCACGCTCCTATGGAGCTTTCTTCACATAGATTCTTTTTTTTCTACAAACATTTCACTCCTAACGGAGTTAGTCAAAGTCCCATTGGGACTTTCTGTTTATAGAAATAGAGGTTTTTTCGGCTTTTTAGCTCCATAGGAGCGAACTGTTATTTCATTTTTTACTGGATAACAATCTGTCAATAAAACTCCGCTCCTATGTAGCTTTCTTTGCATGGATTCTTTTTTTCTAAAAAATATTTCACTCCTAACGGAGTTAGTCAAAGTCCCATCGGGACTTTCTGTTTATAGAAACAGAGGGTATTTCGGATTTTTAGCTCCGTAGGAGCGACCTGTTATTCTTAATTATTCGATAACAATCCATCAACGAAACCGAATTATTTTTTAGAATTTTAAAATTGTTTCTTAAAATTTAATCCATTCAACCAAAATTAACTATTATTTTCTTTTTCTTTCGTTTATTTTCTTTTACATTTGTTTTAACACTAATACAAAAAGAAAACAAATTATGTTGCCAAATCAACGAAGAGAGAAAATACTGGATCTTTTAAAAGAAGATGGCTTTGCCAAAGTAATAGACCTCGCAAGATTATTTAAAGTAACCGAAGTTACTATTCGTCAGGACCTTGAAAAATTAGAAAGTGAGGGGCTAATTTTAAAAGAACACGGCGGAGCAAGTATTAAAAACGTTGAAGATCAAGTGAGAAGCTTTTCGCTTCAACGTCAGGAAAATTTAGAAGAAAAATCGGCAATAGCTGAAAAATGCCTAGAATTTATTGAAAACGGAGATACCATCATTTTAGATTCGGGTTCTACAACCACTGAAATAGCCAAGAAACTAAAAGGACTCAAACAACTTACCGTAATTACCAATGCTTTAAACATTGCTTTACTATTAGGAACCGATCCTGATATTGAGGTAATTATGACCGGAGGCGAATTTAAACCGCCTACATTATCATTAACCGGTCAAAAAGCCGCCGATTTCTTCAAAGGCTTAAATGTCCAAAAACTATTCTTAGCCACAGCGGGAATTTCCCTAAAATCAGGACTTACCTACCCTAGCATCAGCGACTTGGTAGTTAAAAAAGCCATGATTGATGCAGCCGAAGTTACTTATTTAGTCGCTGATAGCACAAAGATTGGCAAAAGTGCCCTGGCCAGTTTAGGCGCCTTATCCTTAATTGATTACATCATTACCGATAACGGAATTGAAGAGAAACACAAAGAAGTGTTTAGGGATAATGAAATTGAAGTTATCGTAGCATAAAAAGAAAATAAAGAGAAAAACATACAAAAAGAAAATAAAAACAAACACAATGGCAACATCAACATTAGGAGTAATTATAGGAAACAGAGATTTTTTCCCGGACAGTTTAGTAGAAAAAGCAAGATTTGAAATCATTGAAGTTTTTGCTAAATTAAACATCAAACCTATTTTATTAGAGAGTACTGATACCAAACTAGGCGGTGTCGAAACCTATAAAGAAGCGCAAAAATGTGCTGAATTATTCAAAAAACACCAGGATGAAATTATGGGAGTACTTGTTTTACTGCCTAATTTTGGTGATGAAAAAGGAGTAGCTGACACCTTAAAATTAGCCAACTTAAATGTTCCTGTTTTAATTCAGGCGTATCCGGATGAATTGACAAAAATGAATGTGGTAAACCGTCGTGATTCCTGGTGTGGAAAAATCTCCGTTTGCAACAATTTATACCAATACGGTATCAAATACTCATTGACAAGTCAGCATGTAATGAGTCCGTCAGATCCTATTTTCCAAAAAGACTTATTAGACTTTACTGCGGTATGCCGAGTGGTAAAAGGAATGCGTAATGTACGTATTGGTGCTATCGGTGCAAGACCGGGTGCTTTTAACACGGTTCGTTATTCTGAAAAAATATTACAAAGAAACGGTATCACGGTTACCACTGTAGATTTATCTGAAATTTTAGGAAAAGCTAACAAATTAACGGCTGATAGTCCGGCTGTAAAAAAACATCTGGAATCAATCAACGCTTACGTTGCCCAGGGAAAAACACCTAACGAAGCGATGCTTCAAATTGCAAAATTAGATGTGGTACTGAAAGATTTCATGGAAGAATACGCTTTAGACGCCACGGCAATCCAATGTTGGACTTCATTGCAACAAAACTATGGCTGTAATGTGTGTACGAGTATGAGTATCATGAGCGAAAACATGCTTCCAAGTGCTTGTGAGGTGGACGTTACAGGTACATTGAGTATGTATGCGATGCAATTGGCTTCCGGTTCACCAAGTGCATTGGTAGACTGGAATAACAACTATGCTGACGATCCTGAAAAATGCGTTTTATTCCACTGCGGAAACTGGGCAAAATCATTCCTTCCGGACATTTCATTGAGCACTGCTCCTATCTTAGGAACTACTGTGGGAGTTGAAAACACTTATGGAGCTTTGGATGGAAGAACGCCTGCTATGCCATTAACTTATGGTAGAATCAGTACTGATGACCCTAAAGGAATCATCAAAGTTTACATTGGCGAAGGTGAATTGACTAACGACGAATTGAACACTTTTGGAAACAGAGCCGTAGCCCAAATCCCGGATTTACAAGGATTGATGCAATACGTTTGTAAAAACGGATTTGAACATCACGTGGTAATGAACGCTTCAAAAACGGCAGCCATCTTAGAAGAAGCCCTTGGAAATTACATGGGTTGGGAAGTTTACAAACACTAAATAAATCAAGATGTATATCGAAAATTTAAAACGAAAATCCATTGAGAACAGAAAAAAAATTCTCAAATATATCTACAATGCCAAAGCGGGTCACACCGGAGGAAGTCTCTCTATTTTAGACATTCTGAATGTATTGTACAATGATGTGATGAACGTTTCTCCTGAGAATTTCGGTTCTAATGACAGAGACCGATTTATTCAGAGTAAAGGACATTGTGTGGAAGCTTTGTATGTGGTTTTGGCTGACAAAGGCTTTTTTCCCGAAGAAGATTTATTGACACTTTGCCAATACAACTCTCCTTACATTGGTCATCCTACCAAATCTATTCCCGGAATTGAACAAAATACTGGTGGTTTAGGTCACGGTTTGCCTATTTGTGCTGGAGCTGCTTTGGCTGCCAAAAAAGACAATTCGAAAGCTAAAGTATTTACCATTTTAGGAGATGGTGAAATGGCCGAAGGTTCTAACTGGGAAGCGATGATGTTTGCAGCACATTATAAATTGGATAATCTGTGCGCTATTTTAGATTACAACAAATTGCAAATTACTGCTCCTAACGAAGATGTGATGGGCTTAGAGCCAATTGATCAAAAACTGGAAGCCTTTGGCTGGGCAGTAAAACATGTTGACGGACATAATATAGAAAAGCTTTTAGAAACCTTCAGAGGGCTTCCTTTAGAAAATGGAAAACCTACCTTTATTATTGCGCATACTGTTAAAGGAAAAGGAATCAGCTATATGGAAAACGTATTGAAATGGCATCACGGTGTTCCATCGAAAGAGCAATACGATTTAGCTATTGAGGAATTAGACAAACAATTAGAAGAACTTGAAAACAGCTTGAAATAATGGAAGAAATAAAGACAATTGACGCCGCTAACCTTGAAGTGTTTTCTGAAGTACTTCAAAATTTAGCCGAAACAGACCGAGATATTATCGTTGTTACCAGCGATTCCCGTGGTTCAGGGAAATTAGTTCCTTTTGGACAAAAATATCCCGAACAAATTGTAGAAGTAGGTATTGCCGAACAAAACTTAGTAGGTGTTGCCACAGGATTAGCCAGCATGGGCAAAAAAGCA
This sequence comes from Flavobacterium palustre, assembly GCF_014639535.1. Lineage (GTDB taxonomy): Bacteria > Bacteroidota > Bacteroidia > Flavobacteriales > Flavobacteriaceae > Flavobacterium > Flavobacterium palustre. The sequence continues at coordinate 429,019 of NZ_BMGA01000002.1, forward strand.
TTTGCTGTTTCCCCGGCTTGTTTTCTTACCGCAAGAGCTTTGGAACAAATTAAAAATGACGTGGCTTATTCTGATAATCCCGTAAAACTTATCGGTATTAGTGCCGGGGTGAGTTATGGAGCATTAGGAACCACACACCATAGTTTGCACGATTATGCGGTTTTGAGAGCCATTAACAACATCAGTATTGTAGCTCCAGCCGATAATTTTGAAACTGCCGAAGCCATCAAACAAGCAGCCGAAATGCAAAGTCCAATTTACCTGCGTTTTGGTAAAAAAACAATGCCTGCCAACCTGAATCCGGAGGTAACTGATTTTAAAATCGGAAAAGGACGTGTCATTCAGGAAGGAAACGATTTGACGTTTATTGCGACTGGTGAAGCCGTACTTCCTTGTGTGGAAGCAGCGAAACTATTGAAAAAAGAGCATAATATCTCCTGTAAAATCATCAGTTTACACACTATTAAACCTTTGGATACCGAATTATTACTAGATTCTGCTTCCAACGGAAAACCAGTTATTACAGTGGAAGAACATTCTGTAAATGGCGGATTGGGCGAAGCTGTGGCTTCTTTATTATTCCAAAATGGTTTTACCAATAAATTCAAAATTGTAGGATTACCGGATGATCACACGGTTTCGGGTTCGCAAATCGAAATTTTCAATCATTATGGTATTTCAGCCGAAGGATTAAAAAATACTGCTTTAAACACAATCAACCTATGAAGATAAAACAGCTTTCCTTACTTATTTTAACTGTAATTTTTGTTTTTGGATGTTCTTCGAAAGAGAAGTCTGAAAAGCCTAAAATTGCAGTTGTGGTTTCGACATTGAACAATCCCTGGTTTGTGATGCTGGCCGAATCAGCTGCTGAAAATGCCAAAAAGTTAGGTTATGAAGCCAAAATTTTCGATTCGCAAAACAATCCTGCTATCGAATCGGACAATTTTGAGAACCTTATTTCTTCGGGTTATGATGCAATTCTGTTAAACCCAACTGATTCTGACGGTTCTATTTCGAATATCTTAAAGGCTAAAACAGCCGGAATTCCGGTTTTTTGCATGGACAGAGAAGTAAATGCCGATGATGCCGCTACCAGCCAGATTCTTTCAGACAATTATTCGGGTTGTGTGGCTATCGGAATCGAATTTGTAAAAGAATTAAAAGAAAAAGGAAAGTATGTAGAAATTCTGGGCTTGGTGGGTGATAACAACACCTGGGCGCGTTCAGGAGGATTCCATTCGGTGGTGGATAAATTTCCAAACCTAAAGATGGTAGCGCAACAAAGTGGCGATTTCGACCGAAATAAAGCTATGGAAGTTTTAGAAACAATCCTTCAGGCTAATCCTGATATTGATGGTGTTTTTTGTGGTAATGATGCGATGGCAATGGGTGCTTTTCAGGCCTTACAAGCAGCTGGAAAAGAAACTAAAGTTAAAATTTTCGGATTTGATGGTGCCAGCGATGTTGTTGAAAAAATCAGAGAAAAGAAAATTGTGGCTACAGGCATGCAATTTCCTAAAGTGATGGCTCAAACCGCTGCCCAATATGCAGATGAATATTTTAAAGGAAGAAAAGTGTTTCCTCAAAGAGTTCCTGTAGAAGTTGAATTAGTTAATGCAGCAAACATTAAAGACTATTAATATGAAAAAAAAGTATTTATATATTTTAGCTTTCGTAATCATTGCCATTTTAGGATACAATTCAGTTTATTTCAAAAAGCTGAGTGATGTCAAAAATGCAAACAAGGAAAATTTCGACTTTAAAGCTTACGCTGATTCCATTTACTACAAAGGGATTCTGAAAAGCAAAAAAACGATTGCTCTGACCAATTTGATTGCTTCGGTAAAAACCAATCAGGATGAGGCATTTAAAAAATACGGAAACCGACTTGGAATAGGAAATTCGGCTTATTTTATGATTAAAAGCACCGGAAAAATCATCGATATCAAAGACGGAATTTACACTATTGCTGACGAAAAAAATGGTGTGGTTTACATTGATACCAAATACATTTTCGGGAATGCTTTAAGAGATGCTTCGGGCTTAGTAAAACTGACCGATTTTAAAACCAATGCTCAATTCAACAAAGTTTCAGAATCTTTAAATGATATTGTTCGAAATGAAGTTGTACCAAAAGAAATCAAAAAAGTAAAAATTGGCGACAGCATTTCGTTTTCAGGAGCCATCAAATTAAGCAAAAAACAAATTTTGTTTACCGATCTTTTAATTATTCCATCACAAATTAAACTGCAGTAAATTGTTAGAAGCAATTAACATATCGAAAGAATTCCCGGGTGTAAAAGCACTGAATCAGGTCAATTTCAAATTTTATCCTGCCAAAGTCAATGCCATATTGGGAGAAAACGGTGCGGGAAAATCTACCTTGCTAAAAATTTTGACAGGGGTTTACACGCAATACGATGGCGAAATTCAATTAAATGGAAAAACGGTTTCTTTTTCGAGTATCAAAGAAGCACAAAATGCCGGAATTGCTATTATTCATCAGGAATTGAATTTAATCCCTGAGTTGAGTGTAACCGAAAATTTATTCCTGGGAAGAGAAATTAAAACTGCATTCGGACTTTTGGATTCTCAAAAAATGGAAACGGAAGCCAAACGGATTTTTGAAAAAATTCAATTGAATGTCAATCCGAAAACCTTAGTACAACAGCTGAAAGTAGGAGAACAACAATTAATTGAAATTGCCAAAGCACTGCTTTGTAATGCCGATGTGATTTTGATGGACGAACCTACTTCTGCCCTGAGCGACAAAGAAATAGACAACCTACACCGCATTATTTATGAGCTAAAAAAAGAAGGCAAAACCATTGTTTACATTTCTCATAAAATGGAGGAATTATTCAAAATTGCTGAACATTATACCGTTTTAAGAGACGGGAACAGCATTGATGCCGGTGAAATGAAAGACACTACCGAGCAGGAATTAATTCGGAAAATGGTAGGGCGTGATGTGCTTATCGAAAGAAAAAACAGCACAAATCATTTTCCAAACACCATTTTGAAAGTTGACAAACTCAACCTGATGCATCCAAATGATAAGAAAAGAAAATTGCTTCACGATATTTCTTTCGAATTAAAAAAAGGAGAAATTCTGGGGATATTTGGATTGATGGGAGCCGGCAGAACCGAACTTTTAGAAACCATCTTTGGCATGCACCCTTCAAACAGTGAGTATGCTTTAGAAATTGACGAGAAAAACACTTTTCACAAAAAACCGAAAGATGCCATTGCAAACCGATTGGCTTTTGTAACCGAAGACCGTAAAACCGAAGGATTAGTGTTGGGAATGGATATTGCTGAAAATATCAGTCTGACTAATTTGCCTACGTTTGGGCTTTTAAGTCCTTCAAAAGACAAAACTTCGTCACAGGATTATATCGAAAAATTACGCATCAAAACACCATCTGAAATGCAGTTGTGCCAGAATTTAAGTGGTGGAAATCAGCAAAAAGTAGTTTTAGCCAAATGGCTCGCAACCAATCCTCAGATTTTAATGATGGATGAGCCAACGCGCGGAATCGATATCAACGCCAAAAATGAAATTTACAATCTAATAAAAGATCTCGCAGCCAACCAAATGAGTATCATTTTAGTTTCTTCTGAAATTCCCGAAATACTAGCGCTTTCGGACAGAATTTTAGTAATGGCCGAAGGAAAGATTAAAGCTTCCTATTTAGCCGCAGAAGCCAATGAAGATAAATTATTAAAATCAGCCTTACCTGAATAATTATGACTATATCCTTAAACCACCCTATTATCAAAAAATCGCAATCGTTGATTGCACTGTTTCTTTTGTGTCTGTTTATCAGTTTGTTGTCTGATAAATTCATGACCAGCACGAATCTTTGGAATGTATTAAGACAAATCTCTGTGAATGTTTGTATTTCTGTTGGAATGACCTTAGTGGTTTTAATGGCAGGAATAGACTTATCCGTAGGTTCTGTTTTAGGTCTTACCGCAGCAATTTGCGCCGGACTATTAAAAAGCGGACTCTCTTTTGAATCCATGGATTTATTTGTAGGCTTTAGCGTTTTAGGAGCTATTTTAGCAGCCATACTTATCGGAATGGCCTTAGGTCTTTTCAACGGCTGGGTGATTACTAAATTCTCCATTCCTCCTTTTGTGGCAACACTGGCCATGTTAACCATTGCCCGTGGATTAACGATGCTTTATACAGCAGGTATCCCAATTTCTAATTTAGGACCTGAATTTGAATTCATTGGATCGGGTTGGATTTTAGGCATTCCGGTACCGGTTTGGATTTCGCTCTTTATGGTTCTGATTGTTGTTTTCTTAACTAAAAAAACAACTTTCGGAAGATACATTTATGCTATCGGAGGAAATGAAAAAGCAGCATTTTTATCTGGAATCAGCATCAATAAAATCAAATTAGCTGTTTATGGAATTGCCGGAATGATGGCAGCTGTAGGTGGAATATTAGTCACTTCAAGACTAAACTCAGCCCAACCGAATGCCGGTATGAGTTACGAACTGGATTCCATTGCAGCGGTGGTTATCGGTGGTACTTCACTGTCAGGCGGTGTGGGAACCGTTGCAGGAACTGTTATTGGTGCTGTAATTATTGGAGTTTTAAATAACGGACTGGTTTTACTGGATGTATCGCCTTTTTGGCAGCAGGTAGTAAAAGGAATCGTTATTTTATTGGCGGTGATTATTGACAAAATGAATCAGAAAAATAAATAAAACATTTTATTCTTTTTCACCATTAAGAAATTAAGAAAATTTAGGCTCAATGCTCCTTAACTTCTTAATGGTAAAACAATGTCACACTGAGCTTGTCGAAGTGCTTTCAAAACTGAAATTATTTTAAATATTTTTCTTTTTTGCTTGATCAAAAAAGAAACAAAAAAATCAAGTCTTACACTTCCTCGTCGGTCAAATTAGTTTTCGAATGCTAAAAGAAAAGAACTCGCTACGCTCAAACAGCTTTTCTTTTTACGCATTCTTCAAACATTTGACACTCGACTGCGGAAGCTAAGGACAACATCACAACAACAATTTGATTTATAATTGAAAATGAAAAAATATATTCTCGCGATAGACCAGGGTACCAGCAGTACCAAAACCATACTTTTTGACGAATCAGGTCAGGCTGCAGCCAAAGGCAGCGTCGATTTAAAAACCGATTATTTTGACAATGGTTTTGTCGAACAAAATCCCGAAGCCATTTTTCAAAATGTATTGGATTCGGTAACCGAATGTCTGAACGATTTCACAAAAAAAAGTCTGAATATTTCCGATATTGTTTCCTGTGGTATCAGCAATCAAAGGGAAACTTTTATCCTTTGGGACAAAGACGGAAAAGCCCTGGCTCCGGCGGTAGTTTGGGCCTGCAAGCGTTCGATAAATGTGTGTACGGATTTAATCGAAAAAGGGCAAAATGATTTTATCAAACTAAAAACAGGTTTGTTATTAGACCCGTATTTTTCAGGAACCAAATTGCTTTGGCTTTTGGAAAACGACTCCGAATTAAAACAAAAAGTAACCAACGGAGAAGTATATTTCGGAACGGTGGACTGCTGGCTTTTGTATAAACTAAGTAATGGAACCCAATTCAAAACCGATTATACCAATGCGTCCCGAACCTTGCTTTTCAATATCCATACTTTACAATGGGATGCTGAAATACTTGAAAAATGGGGATTGTCTAATTTAAACTTACCGCAACCCTGCCCTTCTTCCCATGATTTTGGAACAGTAAATTGGAGTGAAATTTTAAAATTAGATCAAAACTTTTCTATTCCGATGACATCGTTGATTGGCGATTCGCATGCGGCGACTTTTGGAGAAGGCTGTTTCGAAAAAGGCACTGCCAAAGTCACTCTGGGAACCGGAAGTTCGATTATGATGAATATTGGCGACAAAGCTGTTTTATCTAACTCGGGAATGTTGACTACGATTTGCTGGAGTACCGAAGACCGCGTGGATTATGCACTGGAAGGAGCCATCGTTTCCTGTGGTTCGACTATTGAATGGCTTAAAAACGAATTGCAATTGTTCTCCTCTCCTGCCGAAACCGCTGCCATGGCAACAGCTATAAATGACAATGCAGGTGTTTACTTGATTCCTGCTTTCAGCGGACTGGGAGCACCACACTGGCAAATGAGCCGTAAAGCTTCTATTGAAGGAATGACTTTTGGAACCACTAAAAATCATATTGTCAGAGCCGCCTTGGAAAGTATTCCGTACCAAATAAAAGATGTAGTGCAGGCAATGGAAAAAGACATGCAGGCCGCATTAAAATCAATATCGGTAAACGGAGGAATGACCCAAAATCAATTTGTAATTCATTTCCTTGTCGATTTATTAGGGATTCCATTAAACAAACAAAAGAACCCGGACGTTTCTGCCTTGGGAGCAGCTTATTTATCCGGATTAAAAAGTGGTGTTTATGAAAGTATTGAACAACTTTCGGCAATTAATAAAAGCCAAACCGAACAGGTTTTAGCTAACACTAGTAACGATTTACCAACTAATGGTTATAAGGGTTGGAAGGAAAAAATTGCTAAATTTTAGAATTGAGAAGGCAGAACGCAGAAGGCAGATTTCAGACTTCAAAATATAAAAAGCAGAAAACAGATTTTCAGAAAATATATAATACCCATTTACAGCCGTTTTTAAAGCGGCTGTTTTTGTGTATGTAAGAAATATTTTTACTTTTGTGTAGCGTAAAAAATAATACGCATGAATTAATATAAAAGCATGCGCATAACATTCCAGATTAGAGTAAAACTAGTTTAGTTTATGCGTGTATAAACTAGTTAGCGGTAATTTTAGGACGAAACACTTACATGAACCAACTCAATAATTAAAAAATAAACTTATGGCAACAACATACCATGAAAACGGAAAAATAAAATGGAGTGACTCCGGAACTGCTTATCATGACAATGGTAAAATAGCCTATTCATCATCAGGAACAGCATACCATGACAATGGAAAAATTGCTTATTCATCATCTGGGACTGCTTATCATGACAATGGAAAGATAGCATATTCATCTTCAGGCACTGCTTATCATTCAAATGGTAAAATTGCTTATTCATCATCTGGAACAGCTTATCACGACAATGGAAAAATTGCTTATTCTTCCTCAGGAACATTTTATGATTCAAATGGGCGAATAGTAAAAAAATCTAGCTTTAGTATAAGCCTAGGAAAAGGAATAACACTAAATATTATTCCCAATATTAAAATTACAGTTTACGGAAGAAAAATAAATTAAATACCATGGCTTTTAACTGGACATGTCCTCACTGCAACACTAGGACCACTATCAATAATGATAATTTCAGTTCTTCTGAAAATTCAATGACAATTAAAAATGCTGAAGGAAATAGACTAATTCGAAATGAGTGGATAGTTTGCCCAAATGAAGACTGCAAAAAAATCACTTTGATAGCAGCATTGTTTGAATATAATTGGAGACCAAATATTTGGGAAACAGGTGAGTTAATAAGACATTGGCGACTACTTCCAGATTCTTACGCCAAAGTATTCCCCGACTACATTCCAAAAGTTCTTAGAAACGATTATGAAGAAGCGGCTAAAATTCTTGAGCTAAGTCCAAAAGCATCTGCTACACTTTCAAGACGTTGCTTACAAGGCATAATTCGTGATTTTTGGGGTATTTCTAAAGCAAGACTCGTTGACGAAATAAATGCTATTGAAGATAAGGTAGACCCACTTACTTGGAAGTCTATTGATTCAGTTCGCAAAGTTGGAAATATTGGTGCTCATATGGAAAAGGACATCAACTTGATAATTGATGTTGACCCAGAAGAAGCATTTTTATTGCTTCAATTAATTGAACTCCTATTTGAAGAGTGGTATATTCATCGTCATGAACGAGAACTGAAATTAAAAGCTATTGTCGAACTCGCTGAACGGAAAGACGAACTTAAAAAGAAATAAAAACTACCGCTAACAGGCGTTTGGCCCCCCACTGGCGCTCGTTTACAACGAGTGCCTACTTACATTAAAAAACAAATCGTAGCATTTGCAATGCGGTAAATTAAAACATTACTTAATGAGATACTATCCCGACCGCGCGGATATATCAACGCAACGATAGCGCGGAAATGTTTTCCGTGCCCACAACAGTGAGCAATCGAATACTTTATAGAGTTACCTAATGAGATGCTTCCTTCGTCAGCATGACAAGATTACGGTAAGGTTTATTAAATTTGTTAAATCCCAGCTCAGGTGAAGTCTCCCGACTTCGTCACACAATTATCTATTTAGTGTTGACGATTTTCATATTGACTTTATGCAGCAACAAAACAAAAAATACAGCTAAAAATATGGCAGCAACAAGCGACAGTTTGACTTTTAGAAATGGATATTCTGAAGTGAATGGTCTGAAAATGTATTATGAAATCCACGGACAGGGAAAACCCATTGTTTTAATTCACGGTGGTGGTTCAACAATTCAGACCAATTTTGAAAAAATCATTCCGATACTTGCCCAAAACAGACTAGTAATTGCTGTTGAACTTCAGGCTCACGGACGTACAAATGACCGAAATGCGGACCTATCATTTGAACAGGACGCAGACGATGTTGCCAAATTTCTTAAAAATTTAAAGATTACTAAAGCAGACTTTTTAGGTTTTAGCAATGGTGGGACAACTACATTACAAATCGCTATTCGCCACCCTGAAGCAGTTGACAAAATAATTTTAGCTTCAGCACTTGCCAAACGAAACGGAGTTCCTGAATGGTTTTGGGAATTTATGGAAAATGCCAAATTGGAAAACATGCCCGAACTTTTAAAAGTGGGCTACAAAAAAGTAGCCGCAGATGCCAATGGTTTACAAGTTATGCACGACAGGGATGCCAAGAGAATGCTAAACTTCAAAGACATTCCGGACGAGCAAATTAAATCTATTAAAGCACCTACTTTAATCATTATTGGCGACAAAGACATTATCACTCCGGAACACGCTATTGAATTGCACAGACAAATTGCAAACGCTGAATTAGCAATCATTCCGGGTGGACACGGACAATATATTGGAGAAATCACAACAATAACAGCTGATTTTAAGGAAAGTGAACTTGTAATTCCAATGATTGAAAAATTCCTAAATAAATAATACTTAAAAATACGAACAGAAAAAGGGCAAACTGCTATCCTTTGTTCGTTCGAGAGCAGTTGAGAATCTCTAATAAACACAAAAAACATCTCGACTGCTCTCGATGTGACATTGCGCCAAATAAATTCTGCTAAGATTTGAAAATGCTGTAAAATAGCTTTTTTATTCCTATTTTCGTTCCTCGAAATACTCGTTTTCTGAAAAGAACGATTTACAATAAAAAACAATACAATGACTAAATTTACGAGAGAAATAGACAACGAAAATGTATGGTTGTCTCAAAATAACCAAACCGAATTTAATATTACGGATTATGGCGTAAAACCAATTGTTCTTGGTACTGAAGCCGAGGTGGGACAAGCCATGTTACAGGAACTATACAAAACGGCACAATCTAAAGAAGGCGATATTAATATTGCGCTGCTGGGTGGCCGAGGAGCTCAGGAGTTACACCGTTTGCTGGGAGCCTTAGCCCAAACATCAGAACAGGATGAGTTATTGGGCCGATTAAATGTGTTTACTCAGGATGCCTTGGCTCCTTTGGGAATGAAAAATAGCTTTAGTTTTGTGAGAGATTTTGAGCGTATTTTAGGAGAGGCTTTTTTCAAAAAAATAAAAAGCTTTACACCTATGCAAACCGATACTCAGGATATCGAGTCGGCTTTGATTGCCTATTTGAATAAACTGGAAGAGTTGGGTGGTTTGGATATCTTTTTTATTGGTCATGGACCGGAAGAAAATGAGGCCTCTCACCTTGCCTACATCAAACCTTTTTCGGGAGCAAAACCGCAACATATTGCAGGTATTATCCCAATTTCCAGTAGTATTTTAGAACACCACATTAGCAAGTTTAAAGCCGGTGGAAGTCTTGTCAATGAAAGCGATGAAATGGAATGTAGAGCGGCTCAGTATATTCTGACTTTAGGACCGGCTGCCATTTTACAGGCCAAAAAGATTGTTCAGTCTGTAGTCGATGCCGATTCAGCTCCTGCTAAAGTTAAAACTTATGCTAACGTACTTAACACCAAATTGAGTTTCAACAAAGAGGAAGCTTTGGAACAATTAAATACCAATCCGGGCTTATGGATACGATTGCATCAAAATACCAAATCTTTTGTACTGCCGAATTTAGGTGTATAATAGCAAATAAACCACCCCGCCTGTCGGGCACACTCCAAAGGCGGGTGTTTCTCAATAAAATCTTACCACAGCAATACAAGTTGTTTCCAGCGGGAGTCATACTTCACAAAAACACAAAAAACCAATACTAGTCAACAACTTAATCAATTCAATAGCAGCTCTATATTGGTATTTATTTAAAAACACAACATTTCGTTTTTTACTAGTCAGTTGACAATAATTAGCTATTAATTTCCAAAAAAAATCCTAAAGTTTCCTAATTTAAAGTTATAAAACTGACTGATTTTTTTAGCTTGATTATTTTTATTTTACTTTAGTTTTTTAAATTAAATAAAATGAAGAAACTAATTGTAATCTTAAGTATAATCGTTCTGGCTGGATGTAAATCAAAAAAAGTTACTCAAAGTGAAAAAACAGATGAAGTTGTCAAACTAACTTTGAACCAAATTAATAGCGGTCAAAAAAATAAAGCCTACGAATTAGGAAAACGTGTTTTAATGACCTGTAATACTTCTAAATTCAAGCCATTTACAACCAGCGAAGCCACAACATCAGTCATCAACAATATCACTATTGAAAAACTCTCCAAAACCTGTACTAAATACCGACAATGGTACGGCACTTTCAAAGATTTGGAATTAGCAGAAGTCTACCAAAACACCAAAGACCAAACAACAATCTATCGTTTTAAGGCTTTGTATTCTAAAAAAGTAGCCAACAAAGAACTGCGTGTTTTTATGAATTCTGAAAATTTAGTATCGGCCATAAAAACATCCGATTGGGCTACCACTTTTTCGTATAATAAATAAAAAATTATAAAACGACTCATTGAGAGAAATACAATAACAATCGCTTAAAAACAAAGACAATACTACAGGAGTTCAAATCAAAACTTCTATTCTTTACACTGAAACAATTTCACTATAAACTAAAAAAGGAATACCGTTTAAAACAGTATTCCTTTTTTATATTATCAGCAAAACGCTTAAAATTTAGTTTCTCTTATTGCCACGTCCTTTAAGTTCCACAATTGCTTCTACATCTCTTGCTTTAGCATTGTTTAAAGACCCTAACTGTTGGCGTTGTTCAGAAGTAAGCGTACTTCTAAACTCTTCTCTTAAAGCTCTCACACTTTCTTTATTAGCAGTAATTATAGCTCGTTGTTCAGCTGTAAAAGTAGCTGCCAAAGCGGCAAAAATATCCTTTTTACTCAAATCAGTATTCTCTAAAATAGCTAATTGTGCCTCTGTAAGTGATGCTTTAAATGCTTCTCTATTAGCAGCAATTAAATCTTTTTGAGCTTTTAAAAGTGCTACCTGATCTGCTGTTAATACCGCACCATGACTATCTGTCTCTGCCGTTACTTCTGTTGTCGTAGTAACTTCTGTAGTTGGTGCTGTATCAGTAGTAGGAGTTGTGTCTTGTGCTTTTGCATTGGAAAGCCCTAAAAAAAGACAGAATACGAATACGGAAATTGATTTTAATGTTTTCATCTTTACTATTTTTTAAAATAATTTATTAATATGTTATTGTTGAACGTTCATTCTATTAGACCCCTGTTTTTTAAAAAAGTTTTATTTCAAAATAAAAAAAAGCGGTTCTTATAAAATACAACTACAAATCAAACAAATAAGACATCGATACATTAAAAAAACCGGTACTCTTCAAATCTGTCTCATCTCCTATTGCTGTTGGTAAATTAATGGTATATCCTACCCCAACATCAAATGAATTATAACTAAATTCCAATGGAAAATTTAGCTGTGTATTTATCATACTAAAAACATCATTTTCACTGTACTCGGTAACTAATTGTCCAAAACGCATATAAGAACGGGCAAGTTCAACTGTTTGTTTTCCTGCAACCAAATTGATTTGTGGTCTGAAATCTAATTTGGTCTTAGTGGTTTTAAACAGGTTGAATGCCACAAAACTGGTTGAAGCGATTTGAAAAGAATCATCATTCCCAAACAAGTAAGATCCAGACAAGGACGTTCCAAGAGTTCTTTTTTTATTTTTTATTCCAATGGAAACACTGATATCATTAGTAAATAAATTATCCAAATCATTGTGATAAAAATATCTCGAATAAGAAAGGGAATAACGATAGGTTTTCTTTTTTCCGAAATTTTTCCCGTAACCAATTGTTGCTGTCGTTAAATCCCATTTGGGATCAAACTCACTATAATAAATACCCGATACACTTCCGTATAAACCGGAATAATGTAAATATGTAACTCTGGGACTGATGTTGAATTGATCGATTCCTATATCCCTACCCGAAAAATAAGTGTCGTCATTATAATTTACGGTAAGATATAAAAACTGATATTTAGAATATGATGCGAGAAAAGAATCAATAATTTGATTTTGTTCTAAAAGATCATCAATAAGAGCATCGGTTTTATTTTCTTTAGGTTTCGTTTCCTGAGAAAAAGAAATATAAAAAACAGAAAGGCAGAATAATAAAGTTAAGTTTTTTTTCATCTGGAACATTATTAAACAGCAAGTGATTGAAAATATTCAACCACTTACTTCTTTTATTTTGAATTGTTTTTATTTAGTTTCGTTTGTGCAAACGATTTCTGGATTCCTGAACTGATTCCCTAATTTTTCGCTCATTCAGTAAGCGTATTTGTTGGCGTTGCTCTTCGGTAAGCGAATTCCTGAATGCTTCTTTAAGCTGTTTGGCTTTTTCCTTACTATCAGCCAAAAGTTGTTTTTGGTCATTGGTTAACGAAGACAATAATGCAGCCTGCTGCTGTTTAGCATTTAGTTTTGGATTGGCTAAAATAGCCTGCTGTTCTGCCGAAAGGCTCGCTTTAAACGCCTCTCTATTGGCTACAATTAAATCACGTTGCGCCTTAATCAATGCTGCCTGATCGGCTGTTAATGTCTTAGGAATTGCATCACTGTTTTGCGCCTCCACATTGGAGAATCCAAAAAGAAAAAACAGAATAACACTAATTTTATATAATAATTTCATTATAATTTATTTTAAATATCTTCTAACATATAATTGTTTACCGATTCATTTATTTCATTTTCTTCCATAAATAATGACTCGACAACAATATCATTTTCAACAGATTTTACATTACTTGATGTTGAAATACTTCCTGATTCTTTGGTTAAAACAACATCTGTTTGACTGTCTTTTGAATAAACAGCGGGAGAATCAGTTACAACTACTTTTTCGGTTGAAGTATTTACAACAGAATCCACAACCACTGTAGGAGAATCATTAAAATTCAATACCGAAAATGGTTTATAAACCGTTATCCCAAGAATTAAAACAATAGAAGCTGCGACTATCCATGTACTTCTTTTTCTGTACATTGGAATTATTTTAGATTCTTGCTTAACTAAAACCTTCGATAGAATTTCACTTTTTGATTTAGCAAAATAATCTTCCGGTACATGCAAACCAAGTTCTTCAGAATGCTTTTTTTTCAGGTTTTCGTTGTTCAACTCGTGCAAATTCAAATCCGAATTAATATTTTTTGATGTTTTCATGATGTCATTTATTTTGTTACACACCCTGCGGTGATAGTATTCATTTCCAGTTCTGATTCTTAATTCACCTCTTTATCAGAAAAATTTTCAATGTTCAGAATGTTGTTTTCTATGTGTTTTACAGTATTGTAATACGATGTTTTGAGGGTTCCCTCTTTTATATCTAAAATCTCTGAAATTTCTCTGAACTTCAAATCATCATAATATTTCATATTAAAAATTTGTCTTTGCCTTTCGGGTAATTCAGAAAGTGTTCGCTGTAATTTTACCTGAAGTTCATTCCCTTCAAAAAAAGTATCTTCCATTAAATTATCCAGATACTTTTTATTCACATCATCAATTGAAATATGGTATTTGTTTTTGTTTTGCTCCAAAAACCGAAGCGATTCATTATAAGCAATTTTGTGCATCCAGGTATATAAAGCACTCTTTTGAGAAAAATTAGGCAGGCTTTTATAAATTCTTATGAACGTATTTTGTAATACGTCATCAGCATTTTCATGTGTTATCACTAATTTTCGAATATGCCAATACAAACGTTCCTGATAAAGATCCAATAATTTTTTGAATGCTTCATCTCTTTGATTATCACAAATCAATTGGTTTATAAAATTGGTTTCGCTAGCCAAAATTCAATTTATTTAATTTTTAAAAGTACCTAAAAAAACTCATTTATCATTAGACCCATGAAATTTGAAATAGTTTTTTTAATCCGTGATTTTTTTTAAATTATCACTACAATTAATATTAAATAAATATTTTCTGATTGAATATGATTGAATTTTAGTTAAATACAGTGTATTCCCTCTAAGCTTTTTGAGATGCTTATTACTAGCTAAAGCAAAGAAAATCCGGAATTGACTGATATAAAAAAAGGTTTTGTATAAATTTAAACAACGTTATAATTCAGCAAAAGAAAATCCCCAATCCAACTCTTTTTTATACCACAATTGTCCCAGAGAAACTTCAAGCGGACAATCAAAATTATTGGTATAAAGCGCTCCGGTTCCCAGTCCCTGAGGCATCGGATTTTGTAATAAATAAGTCCATTGTGCGATGGCATTCAATCCAATATTTGACTCTAAAGCCGATGTAATCCACCAGCCAATTTGATGTTTTTCTGCCAAAGAAATCCACTCTTGTGTTCCCTTAAAACCACCTACAAAACTGGGTTTTAAAATAATGTATTGAGGCTTAATTTTTTGTAATAATTGTTCTTTTTCTTCGAATGAAAATACTCCTATTAATTCTTCGTCCAAAGCAATAGGAAAAGGAGTTGTTTTACACAACTCTGCCATACTGTCAGTGTTGTTTTTTTGAATAGGCTGCTCAATACTATGTAATTCAAATTCAGATAATTGATTTAATTTATATAAAGCTTCATTTAAACCAAAAGCACCGTTAGCATCCACTCGTATTTCTACCTGTTCAGCTGTGAAATGTTCCCGAATATAGCGCAATAATTCCAGTTCTTTTTCGAAATCTATGGCTCCAATTTTCAGTTTGACACATCGGAATCCCTGAGCCAATTTTTCTTCAATTTGTTGCTTCATAAAAGCCGCTTCACCCATCCAAATCAGCCCGTTAATTTCGATTGATTTTTTACCTTCGGTAAACCCAGAAGGAAATAGTAAAAAGGGTGTTTCACTTGCCATGGACTGAAAGGCCATTTCCACTCCAAACTGTATCGAAGGAAATTCAATTAGCGCTTCCCACAGCGCATCTTTACCCAAATGAATATTAGCGCAAGTCCATTGCAACTTTTCTTCATAATCCGGTCGGTCATCAGCACTCAAACCCCTTAAAATTCCGCACTCTCCTATTCCCTTTTTTTCGTCTTTTTCAAGAACAATAAACCAGGTTTCTTTCTCGGTCATCACACCACGGGAAGTCCCTGAAGGACGTTTAAAGTTAAGAATGTATTTATGATAAGTTGCTTTCATTTTTTTATTTAACCACAAAGAGTTTTTTACTGCAAAGAATAAGTGTTTTTACCACAAAGAGCGCTAAGTTATTCGCAAAGGTTCGCTAAGATTTTAATAATTTTCTATTGATTACGATCCAAAATTTAATTCTCTTAATCCCTTAATGGTTTAAAATCATTTACTCAACTTTAAAATTTTCTCAAAATCTTCATTTTGGATTCCTGCTTTTGCAAAAGTTTGATAATCGTCTTTAATTTTTTGAGTCCAGCTCAGGCTGTCGGTTACATTTTGATTTTGGTATTCTTTATAAATCGTTTTGGCTTTTGCATATTCGCCATTCAGCAAATAAGCGTGCGCCAAATTTAATTTAAGCAATAACTCAGCATCATCCAGTTTTTCTCCTTCTTTCAACGATTTAATCGCTTTTCCGTATTGTTTTGTCAAAAGATAAGAATAGCCCAAATTGCTATAATCTAAAGCCGTTGCTTTTCTTTGATTGACAATCTCATTGTAGTTTTTTATAGCTGAGCCGTAATCGCCTTTCTTTATATTAGCGGAAGCTTTTGCACGCAAATCATTAAAAACGGTTTTAGCAATTCCGGTTTCTTCAAAGCAACTCGCTCCATAATCTTTATATACCTTAGACTGCTCCATTGGCAGCAATTTTTGAAATTCCTTAAAAGTATATTCTTTTTGAATTTTCTCTCCAATACACACACAGAAATCGTCCGAATTAGCCATTTTTCTCGCCAAAGCCGAAGTTTTACACTGACTGATAATGTTTTTTCGGTTTTCCAAAGTCCAACCTCTGCTTAATTTAGCATCAACCCAGGGTACAACTTCTAAGACAATTTTCTGTTTCATAATCCAATTGGAACTTTCGAAACCAAAATACAATTTGCCTGCATTCGATTTAATACAAGCCGATTTATCGATAGAAAGTCGCTTAGCATCTTTGCTTAAAGGCGTATTTTGAACCAAACAGGCATCCGAAGTTCCCCCGTTAGAAATATAATCAGCAGTTAATTCTTTTTTCGAAAAAATAACGTATTTGCATTTGTCATCTCCCGAAATTTTCGATGCCAAAAAAACAGCTCCCGCCGAACCCTGACTAATTCCTGTTGGATCAGGAATCGATTTCAAAACAGAAACCAAGCTGCTCGCCATTTGTTGATTATCATCCAATAGCGTGATTCTGTAAATCAATTCGGTGGTTCCTGCCGGAAAATCGTCGGTTTCTACAATGATTCTGTCTCTGGCTGAAACAGAAATTTCTTTATAGGTCGCTCGTTCCTTGTCCCAATAACCTGTTTTTTGAGCAAATGCAGACTGATAAAAAAAGCTAATAAATAGCCCTAAAATTATTTTTTTCACGAAGTAGTTCTTATTAACTGAATCTAATTAGCCCTGATAGTAACGAAAATCCTTGATTGCTGGTGTTCAGCAAGCAAGATTGTAGTGGATAGCTAGTCCCGATAGCTATCGGGAAGCTTCTAAAAATTTTACAATTCGATACTATCTCCTATTTCAAGCAGCATCAGGTCTTTTCCTTTGTCAAAGAATTTTTGAATAACTTCTTTATGATCAATTTTGATGTAACCAAAAGTATCGTAGTGATAACCCAGAATCTTATCGCATTCCACGAAATCAGAAGCCAAAATAGCATCTTCAACGTCCATCGTAAAATTATCACCTATTGGAAAAATGGCCAAATCGAGTTTGGTGCGCATTGGAATCAATTTCATATCCATTGTCAAAGCCGTATCACCGGCGATATAAATGTTTTTATGTTCACCTTCGATAACAAAACCACCCGGATTCCCTCCGTAAGTGCCATCAGGAAACGAACTAGAATGAATGGCTGTGACATATTTCACCTTTCCAAAGTCAAAATTCCAGCTTCCACCGTGATTCATAGGATGCGACTGAAAACCTTTGGCAGCATAATAAGCTGCAATTTCCGCATTCGATACAATTACTGCATTGGTGCGTTTGGCAATTGCCTCCACATCCAAAACATGATCGCCATGAGCATGAGTCAGCAAAATATAATCGGCTTTTAAATCTTCGATATCAATATGCTCAGCCAATGGATTTCCTGAAATAAAAGGATCCACAACAATGTGCTTTCCACCCACTTTAATTCCTAAAGCAGCGTGTCCGTAATAAGTTATTTTCATTTTTATTATATTTTAATTGGTACGCAGATTTAGCGGATTTATGCAAATTAAAAAAATCAGTAATGTTCTTTATAACTGTCAACCACAAACTAAAAACTACAAACCAAGAATTTATCTTCCGCCTAAAAAGGCATTAACAATGACATCTGAAAAAAAGTAAATCATGCACAAAGACAGCAAAACTGCAAGTGCAAAAGTACTCAAAGCTAATTTTTTCAATTCAGGATCTAATTCCTTAGGATTCTGGTTTTTGCTAACCGTAATTAAATGTTTAGTTAAAGGAATGTAAGCCAATAAAAACAGGTATTGATCAAATTTGAATTCGCTTATGATTGCAAATACCAAAGTCAAAACCATTGCACCAACAATTAAAAAGTAATGGTATTTTTTAGCTTTTGCTCCGCCAATTTTTACCACAATGGTATTTTTCCCGGCTTTTTTATCGGAAGCTTCATCGCGCATATTGTTTAAATTCAAAACACCTACACTTAAAAAACCGATAGCCATAGCCGGTAAAATCAATTCGAAATCCAATTGTTTGGAATATAAAAAATTGACTCCTAAAGTACTCACCAAGCCAAAAAACACAAACACAAATAAATCACCATAACCACGGTAACCATAAGCCGTATTCCCCACCGTATAACGAATAGCCGACATAATAGCCAAAACCCCTAAAACCAAATAGAAAACAGAATAAACCAAATGCGCATAGCCAAAAGCATAATAAATCAATGCTATTGCCGAAAGTAAGGTTAAAAAAGAAGTGATAATAATAGCCCTTTTCATAGCGGCAGGAGAAATCACACCGCTCTGAATGGCGCGTTTAGGACCTACACGGTCTTCATTATCAGTACCCTTGATTCCGTCGCCATAATCGTTGGCAAAATTAGAAAGGATTTGCAAGCCCAATGTAGTTAGTATCGCAAAGCCAAAAAGCCTCCAGTTAAAAACTTCTGTAGGTGTTAATATTTCATCGGTAGGATGTGCTAAGGCATACATACTTCCCACAATTATTCCTGATACAGACAAAGGTAAGGTGCGCAATCTCGCGGCTTCAATCCAGTGTTTCATTTTATTTTTGTTAGTTGCTAAGTAACTAAGATTCTAAGTTACAAAGCATTTTATTTTTTTATAGTTACTACTCTGAATCTGCTTTCTGAGTACTGATTACTGCTTACTGAATTATGGCAACCATTTTTTCTCAAAATTAGGCTTTCTTTTTTCAAGGAAAGCATTTCTTCCTTCTTTGGCTTCTTCAGTCATATAAGCTAATCTTGTTGCTTCTCCGGCAAAAACCTGTTGCCCTACCATGCCATCATCGGTAAGGTTCATCGCGAATTTCAGCATTTTAATGGATGTAGGCGACTTGGCCAAAATTTCCTGAGCCCATTCGTAAGCGGTAGCTTCTAATTCGTCGTGAGGAACTACAGCATTTACCATTCCCATTTCAAACGCTTCCTGAGCCGAATAATTACGTCCTAAAAAGAAAATTTCACGGGCTTTTTTCTGTCCCACCATTTTAGCCAAATATGCTGAACCATAACCGCCATCAAAACTGGTTACATCGGCATCGGTTTGTTTAAAAATGGCGTGTTCTTTACTAGCCAGAGTCATATCGCATACCACATGCAAACTGTGTCCTCCACCAACAGCCCAACCCGGAACCACTGCAATAACAGCCTTTGGCATAAAACGAATCAATCGTTGTACATCTAAAATATTCAATCGGTGGTAACCGTCTTCTCCTACATAACCCTGATGTCCGCGCGCTTTTTGGTCTCCTCCGCTGCAAAAAGACCAAATTCCGTCTTTAGTACTTGGCCCTTCGGCAGAAAGCAAGACTACTCCAATTGAAGTATCTTCCTGCGCATCATGAAAGGCATCTAAAAGTTCAGAGGTAGTTTTAGGTCTAAAAGCATTTCTAACATCCGGTCTGTTGAAAGCGATTCTGGCAACACCGTTGCATTTTTTATAAGTGATATCTTCGTATTCTTTTGCTGTGATCCAATCCATTTTAATGGGTTTAAATTATTTTAGCGTAAAAATAAATCATTTTTTACACTTTATCTATCCTAACTTTTATTTAGCGGAAAAAAAGAATCCTTAACTAAATAACAAAATTCAGGCAACAAAATATTAACCAACAAATTACCAATTAGGAATAAGTATTTTATTACTTTATTTTTTTATATTTACAGTAGTTCCTAACATATAAAAAATACCATTTGATTATGAATATATGGAATAAATACACCTCAGTTGTAAGAAACAACATTTTGATTTCTTCACAGGATAACAAAGACTTAAAATATTGGCGTGATGACATGTTTGCCAATACCATCATATACATCATTCCTTTAAGTATTATTGCCTTGATTCCTTCACTGATTTGGGCTTTTGAAGAAAAGCTCTATCTCATGGTTGTTGTTGATATTTTAGCCGTTTCTCTGGCTGTTTTTACAGGAATTAAAAGAGAAATAAAAATAAAACAACGCAAACTATTATTCATCGGTACCGTATATACATTGAGTTCGTTTCTTATTTATTATGTAGGCTTAAACAGTACACTTTACCTCCTTGCTGCCTGTTTTTTAGCTACTTTTATTTATACGTTTAAAAACCAATACGCTCCTGCTCTTTTTAATGTCTATATTTCTGTTTTTTATATATCATTATATTTTCTCGAATTGACTCCACCGCATAACATCAATTTTAAGTCGAGTGAACTTTTTGCTGTTTTTTCAAATCTGATTTTCCTGAGTTTTTTAGTTTGTTCATTGGTTCCAAAATTATTTCATGGTCTTGATGAAAGTTTTAAAAACAACATAAAGCACACTAAAAAAATCGAAAAACAAAACGAAGTTTTAAAAGAAATTACCTGGATTCAATCGCATGTGGTAAGAACTCCATTGTCCCGATTAATGGCTATAACCAATCTTTTAAAAGAAAACGACAATACCGAAGAAGAAATAACATTTTTGATAGACAATATTGTTATATCCAGTAACGAATTGGATCAAATTATTCAGGAAATTGTTTCCAAATCAGAAAAAATACGTTCTTCTGAAAATTAGTTTACGATTTTTTTAGCAACTTAATTTCTGCTTTATTTTTAAAAATTGTCTTTGCAGTAATCCTTCTCCCGTTAATCCTTTAATAGTGTTAAAATTTACCGATAAAAGACTTTTTTTTGAAAACTGAAACATTTTTTTTATTAATTTTAGACATAGTTAGTTCAGGAATTGGTCAAATATTTACAATACAGGCTAACTCGCGAGTTGTAAACTGATTTATTAACCTAAAAAAAGATTATTGAAAAAAACAACAAGCTTTATCACTCTTTTTTGTACGTTACTAAATTTAAACTTCGGAAGAAAAGAGCCCAAGAGGGAAACCCTGAATTATATTAGAATTTACTCAAAGTAGCACCAAAGGTAAAAAGTTGGATTACTATACGAGACACAAAAAGTCATTAAAATGAATACGTAAAATCCAAAGAAACCTTACTACCAACGGTTTTAATGCAAAATGAGATTTCAAATAGCATTTTGAGGTTAAAAAAAGATAAAGAAAGAACGGTAAACGAGAAACTAAAACAGTTTCCTATTGTTAAATACATTATAGCTTGTCCAAAAATAAGAGAGGCTATAAAAGAGAAAGACTAACCAACTTGGATTAGTCTTTCTTTTTTTATGCTGTTTTGAAAAAGTTCGTTTTTTATTCTCAAATACACCACAAATAAAAGTCATAAAAACTATTTTTGCGATGAACAAAGTACAACCGAATCGCATTTACATTGCTCATGAAGAACTTTATTTTTTGTCTGGAAGCTGTAGCTGATATAGAAAATATTATAGACACTCCGGTTATTAAAAACCTGGAAAATTTAGCCCTTGAACACCAAATAAACAGTATCTATAAAAGCTGTGATACCATTGAAGGACTTGAAGAAAGTTTAGGCGCTTTGCTTTATGACGATCATAATTTTAAAGACTACAAAGTCATCTACTTAGTCATGCCCGGTCAGGAAAACAACATCTGTCTTCATGAATATTATTACAGTTTAGACGAAATTGCCGAATTATTTGAAGGGAAATTAAAGGGAAAAATTATTCATTTTGCCAATTTGAAAGCCTTGGATTTAACCGAAGAAGAGGCGCAATATTTTCTTGATGTTACCGGGGCTAAAGCCATTTCGGGTTACGGCAGGGCACTCCCTCCCAAAATGGCCAGTATTAAACTTGACATTGCTTTTTTCAACTTGTGCCAGGAAGAAGACGATGTTGTAGAAATTGTAGAAGAATTGCATCAAAAACATTATGAAGCCTGCAAACTACTCGATTTCAGATTGTATTACTAAATGATTATTGCAAAAAATCAATTTCGGGAACTCATTAAACTTTAATAACTTCGCAAAAACGAACTCAATTAGTTATTATACTATTTTTTTAAAAAAATAGTTTTAACTCATATCATACATCAGCTTATTAGTAATGAAAAAATATTATTTACATAACGGCATCGAAAGCAGCGGGCCTTTTGATTTAGCCGAATTGGAAATGAAACAAATTACAGCCGCAACACCGGTGTGGTTTTCGGGAATGCCTGATTGGAAAACTGCTGCAGAAATAGAGGAATTACAAACTATTTTAAAAGTTACCCCACCTCCTTTTAAGACTGCTGCTCCGCCACCTCCTGCCCCAACACAGAAAAAGAAAGAGAAAAATCCTAAAATTATGGGATTACGCAAGAACACTTTTTATATCGTTTCTCTTTTTCTGGTTTTGATTACAGGCAGTATCTTTTTAACTATTTTACAAGAAAATAGAAGAATAGATTTCGAACAAAAAAATGATAAAACCGAGAAAGAAAATCGACAATTTCAGTTGCAGGAAAAAGAAATTCAAGAACAAAGACAGCGTTTAGCAGAACAGGAAAAACTCGAAGCAGAACAAATTGCCAAAGAAAGAAAAGAAACTATCAACAGTAGACTTTCGGAAATTCGAATCAAACAAATCGAAAATCAAACCCTTTTAGAAGATGCTAAAAACAGATTAATAAAAGCCAATGAATTTCAGTTTTTCAGAACCGCAGATGAAAAAACCAAAGAAATCAATCTGGTTCAAACAACTATTAATCAGTTAAAAAGCAGTATCGATTCTCTTGAAAATGAGCGTGATCAATTGAGTTCCGAATTGGAAAGAATGCGCATCAAATCACGTTAATCGTTTTTATATCATTTAAAAAGCATCAAATACTATTTTATTTTTTTTTATCAGAAGATTGTCTAATTATCAATTCCGGTTCCAGAATGATTCGGTTAATCGTTTTTTTCTTAGGATTCTTCATTCGTTCCAGAAAAGCTTCTGCAGTCAATTTTCCTATTTGGTCACTATGCTGATTTACAGTTGAAATCGAAGGTTGGGTAAGCGAAGTAAAAGGCTCATCGCTAAAACCTATCAAAGCAATTTCCTCAGGAACTTTGATATTATTTTCTAAAAGTACCTGCAAAGCTCCCAAAGCTGCAATATCTCCAGCAACATAAACCGCATCGGGTCTTTCCGACGACCCCAATAATTGCTGCATAATTCGGCGTCCGTCTTCCAGGCGCAAATTACTTTCTATAATCCAGTTTTCTTTACTTTCTAAATTCCATTTTTCAAGCGCATCTTTATAGCCCCGAATACGCTCTTTATAAATTCGAATGTGCTGGAAACCTGCAATATGAGCAATACGATTGCAATTTTGTGAAACCAAATGATCAACAACCAAATGGCTACTTTTATAATCATCAATTCCCACATAATCCACATTCAATTCCTCTTCACCTCTGTCAAACAATACCAGTTCTGTTTTGGATTTTATTTTTTGATAATATTCTAAATTGGTCGTTTCATTCGCCATCGAAGCAATAATCCCGTCGACCTGAATTTTTAACAAAGTATCAATTTCCTGGCATTCTTTGGCATACAATTCATTCGATTGCGTCATGATGATATTGTAACCATTGAGATTGAGTACTTTTTCGATATTTTCCACTACCGAAGAAAAAAAATGACTGTTTACACGTGGAATAATAACACCAACCAAATTACTCTTCCCTTTGCGTAAAGCACTCGACAAATAATTGGGCTGATAATCCAGTTGAATTGCCGCTTCTTTCACCGCAATTTTAGTCTTTTCACTTATTCTGGGATGATCATTCAATGCTTTAGAAACCGCAGAAGGTGTTAAACCCAATACGGCAGCAATATCTTTTATCGTGGATTTTTTTTTATTCTCCAATTAGTTTTTATATTTGTTCAATCGATTGAACAAAAATAAGATTTTAAACGAAAAGCACAATACATTTTTAGTTGTGTTTTTTTATTTCACAAACTGTTCAAACGTTGGAACAAATAAAAATAATTTTTTATAGCTATGAAATATATTGTTTGCGAAAAACCGGGTGAATTTATCCTGAAAGAAAAAGAAGCACCGATTAGAAAAGAAAATGAAGCCTTATTACAAATCAACAAAGTAGGAATTTGTGGAACCGATTTACACGCTTATGGCGGAAATCAGGCTTTTTTTACTTATCCTAGAATCTTAGGACATGAATTAGCTTCGACAGTTCTTGAAATTGGAGACAATCCTAGAGGAATTAAAGCCGGAGATAATGTGGTTATCATGCCTTATGTAAGCTGCGGGACTTGTATCGCTTGCCGAAACGGAAAAACCAACTGCTGTACCAATATCAAAGTTTTAGGTGTTCACACTGATGGCGGAATGCAGGAACAAATTACCGTTCCTACTTCTATCCTATTGCCTGCAAATAATTTATCTGATGACCAAATGGCTATTGTAGAACCATTGGCAATTGGTGCACACGCTATCCGCAGAGCAGCGATTGTTCCCGGAGAAACTGTTGCAGTTGTAGGTTGTGGCCCTATCGGAATTGGGATTATGAAACTGGCTCAAATTGCAGGAGCAAAAGTGATTGCTATTGACATGAATGAGCAACGTCTGGCTTACGCCAAAGAAAAAATTGGGGTGGATTACACCGTAAAAGCAGGAGAAAATACAGTTGAAGAAATCACAAAAATCACTAATGGCGATTTATGTACAGCGGTTTTTGATGCTTCAGGACACAAAGGAGCTTTAGAAACCTGCCCAAATTATATGTCTCATGGTGGTCGTTTTGTATTGGTTGGATTATCTAAAGGAGAATTGACTTATAGTCACCCTGCCATTCATGCTAAAGAGATGACTTTAATGTGCAGCCGAAATGCTACAACGGAAGATTTCGAACACGTAATTAGTATTTTAGACCAATTCCCAACGGAATCCTACATCAGCCATAACGTTCCTTACACAGAGATGATTGCTAATTTCGATAGTTGGCTAAATCCTGCAACCGGTGTGATTAAAGCTACTGTAGACTTTAAATTAAAATAATCATGGTAATAGATTCGCATCAGCATTTTTGGATATACGAAACCGAGAAACACGCCTGGATAGACGATGAGATGAAAGTCATTCGTAAAAATTTCCTGCCTGAAGATTTAAAAATCGTCTATAAGGAAAATAATATTGATGGTTGTGTAGCGGTTCAGGCTGATCAAACATTGGCAGAAACAGATTTCCTTTTGGATTTAGCAAAAAAAAACGACTTTATCAAAGGAATTGTTGGCTGGGTTGATTTAAGAGCTGACAATATTGAAGAGGTTTTAAAGCAATATTCTGCGTTTCCAAAACTAAAAGGTTTTAGACATGTAGTGCAAGGCGAAGCCGATCATAACTTTATGTTACGTCCTGATTTCCTAAACGGAATTACAGCATTGGAAAAACACAATTTCACTTATGACATTCTTATTTTCCCACACCAATTAGGAGCGGCATTGGAATTAGTAAAACGTTTTCCAAATCAAAAATTCGTAATTGATCACATTGCGAAACCCTACATAAAAGACGAATTTTATGACGGTTGGGCTTCTTTAATGAAAGCGATTAGTGAATATCCAAATGTCTATTGCAAACTTTCAGGAATGACCACCGAAGCCGATTACAACAACTGGACTCCGGAACAAATCGAACCTTATATGCAATTGGTTCTGGAAGCTTTTGGCGCCAACCGAATCCTTTTTGGTTCCGATTGGCCAGTGTGCTTAGTAGCCGGAAATTATACAAAAACAAAAGAATTAGTAACCAATTTTATTGCAAAATTAAACTCGGAAGAGCAAACCGCTATCATGGGTGGCAATGCAGTACAATTTTATAACTTATAAATTATGGATTTAGGATTAAAAGGAAAAGTAGTCGTTATTACGGGTGCTGCAGGAATCAAAGGAAGTATTGGAGAAACTATCCTTCAACATTTGGCAGCCGAAGGTGCTATACCAGCTGTTATTGACAGAAACGACAGAGGTTTTGGATATGTTGAGGAATTACAAAAAAAAGGAATTGATGCTTTATTTTGTAAAACAGATGTAACTAATCCTGTAGAAATTGAAAATGCCGTTGCTAAAATTGCGGAAAAATATGGTCGTATTGATGCCTTAATCAATAATGTAGGTGTAAATGACGGAGCCGGATTAGATGCTTCTTACGAGGAATTCATGAATTCTTTGAAATTAAATATGGTAAGTTATTTTGTAACTGTAAAAAGTGCACTTCCTTACTTAAAAGCGTCTAAAGGCCCAATTTTAAATATTGGTTCCAAAGTAGGATTAACAGGTCAGGGAGGTACTTCCGGTTATGCTGCTGCCAAAGGTGGAGTTCTGGGATTAACGCGCGAATGGGCTGTGGATTTAATTAAACATTCAATTCGTGTAAATGCAATTATCATTGCCGAAAGTTGGACTCCTGCTTATGATACCTGGATTAAAACATTGGAAAACGGAGAAGAAAAATTACAATCTATTGTAAAGAAAATTCCTTTAGAAAACCGTATGACTACTCCGGACGAAATTGCAGATACCTGCTTATTTACAATCTCTGAAAGATCATCACATACTACAGGACAATTTATTTTCTGTGACGGTGGTTATGTTCATTTAGATCGAGCTTTATTAACAGAATAAAAACTGTTTACTCATAAAAAATGCCTCAAATAGTATTTTACTTTTTGGGGCATTTTCCATTTATTGCAACGGATTTTTTCGTTTATAGAAACTTTATAATTTACTGATATAACTTCCGTAAATATCTTTAAACTGGTAGCCATCAGCAATTCGGTCTTTGCTTAATTTTCGATATTCTACTAAACCCCACAGAATAAATTCTTTTACAAAAAACGTATCTTCTTTGGCTAAATCCGGTTGGTATTCTTTTAGCAAAATTTCCAACGGCACCACTGTCGCTAAAATATTTTGATACTCCTCATCAGAACAATCATCCAATAATTCGAAACCACTTTCGGCAAAAAACCATTCTATCAAATCCGAATAAGCTGTTTTCTCATTGGGCTTTTCCAATTTTTCAATTTTAGGGAAATAAAAAGGAAAAATGGTACGCACTGCTGTAGCAATTAAACGTTCAGCAACCGCAGCAGCTCCCTCCTGTTCTCCTTCGTAAACCAATTCCACTTTTCCTGTTATGGCCGGAATAATTCCCATAAAATCAGATAATCGCAAAATAGTTTTATCAACACCTGATTTTAAAGCACGACGTTCGGCTGTACTTAGCAAATTCTCATAAGCGGTAATACTCATTCTGGCACTGACCCCACTTTTATGATCGATAAATTCGCTTTCTCTGGCCTCAAAACTAATTTGTTCCAATAAATCTTTAGCCAATGACGGAACATAAATCGTATCATTTTGAATCTTATCTAATTTAGCTTCCTGTTCGGTAATCTTTCGGGCAATTTCCAGATTTTCTGGATAATGTGTCAAAATTTGAGAACCGATCCTGTCTTTCAATGGGGTTACAATACTTCCCCTGTTAGTATAATCTTCAGGATTTGCGGTAAATACAAATTGCATATCGAGTGGCATTCGCACCTTAAATCCACGAATCTGAATATCACCTTCCTGTAAAATATTAAACAGAGCCACCTGAATTCGGGCTTGTAAATCAGGTAATTCGTTTATCACAAAAATACATCGATTGGCACGCGGAATCATCCCAAAATGAATAACACGATCATCCGCATAAGACAATTTTAAATTAGCAGCTTTTATAGGATCAACATCACCTATCAAATCGGCAACGGTTACATCTGGAGTGGCGAGTTTTTCAAAAAAACGCTCGCTTTTATGCAACCAGGAAATGGGAGTTTCATCACCTTTAGCTATAATTAAATCTTTAGCAAAACGCGAAATAGGATTGAAAGGATCATCGTTTATTTCAGAACCATTCACATACGGAATATATTCATCAAGTAATTCAACCATTTTACGGGCCAATCTGGTTTTGGCCTGACCGCGAAGTCCTAATAAATTGATATTGTGTCGCGAAAGAATAGCCCGTTCCAACTCAGGAATTACAGTGTTCTCAAAACCATGAACACCTTCAAACGTAGGAACTCCCAATTTAATTTTTTCCCTCAAATTGTTTCGCAGTTCGTCTTTTATACTTTTACTTTTATAGCCTGATGCTTTTAATTCGCCTAAAGTATTTATGTTTTCTATTTTCATGTTTCTTTATTTAACCACCAAATAATACGTTATCTTTTTTTACCGCTAAGAATGCAAAGTTTTTCGCCAAGTACTCTAAGTCTTTTATCTTTATTCTAATTTCTAGCTTCTGCCTTCTTATTACTTCAGTTTCTTTTTCCGATTCGTTTCATAATCTTCAAAAATCATTTCGCCTAAACCTTTCAAGCCGGTATAAAACGCTTTTCCCTGATTGGCTTCAGTAAATCTATTGACAAATTTTTGCAAATAAGGATCACTGGCAATCATAAAAGTAGTGATTGGAATGTGAAGTTTTCTAGCCTGCTGTGCCTGTGTATAACATTTGTCAACAATATATTCATCAAGTCCATTACTGTTCATATAATAAGAACCATCTCGTTCTCTTACACAGCTGGGTTTTCCATCGGTAATCATGAAAATCTGTTTGTTGGTATTTCGTTTTCTTCGAAGCATATCCATTGCCAATTGCAAACCCGCAACAGTGTTAGTATGAAACGGGCCAACTTTTAAATATGGTAAATCTTTAATGGCAATTGGCCAGGCGTCGTTTCCAAAAACCAAAATATCCAGAGTATCTTTTGGATAACGGGTAGTAATTAATTCAGCCAGTGCCATAGCCACTTTTTTAGCAGGTGTGATACGGTCTTCACCGTACAAAATCATACTGTGGCTGATATCAATCATTAAAACGGTACTCATTTGGGCTTTGTACTGAGTATCTTCAACAACCAAATCATTTTCGGTCAACATGAAATCATTCACGCCGTTATTGATTTGGGCATTTTTTAAACTTTCAGTCAGTGAAATTCGTTCCAGGCTGTCACCAAAATGAAATTCCCTGAATTCCCCTGTATGTTCGTCGCCGTTTCCGGCATGTTTTGTTTTGTGATTTCCGTTTCCGGAACGTTTTAATTTACCAAATATCTGGTCTAAGGCTTGTTGCCGAATCGCTCTTTCGGTTTTTGCAGTGATTCCAAAACCTGAAGTTCCATCGTCTTTCAGTTCGTCTTTGATGTAGCCTTTTTTCTTTAAATCTTCAATAAAATCATCGATAGTATAGTGTTCATCAGTCAATTTATATTCCTTGTCTAACTCCCGCAACCAATCGATAGCTTCATCAAAATCTCCCGAAGTATGTGTGATTAACTCTTTGAATATCTCAAAAAGTTTATCAAAAGGAGACTGATGAGGAGCCTGATACTGTTTAAAATAGAAACCTTTTTTAATGCTCTTTTCCATAACCATTAAAATTACATTATTTTAAAATGTACTTCAACTCAACGGTTATTAATTTTAAGTTAAAAAGAACTTTGGCAAGGGCAATTTCAATGACAATTTCAAAAAACTAGTTCTTCAATTAACGGATTAATAATACTCCCCGTCAACATAATACCAAATTCCGTCTTCCTGAACAAAAGTGGAAAACTCGTGATGAATATGCGGTTTTTTATTGGAATCCAAATAATAGGCTTTAAATTCAACTGTAGTAGAAGTTGCCTTTAGAACTTCTAATTTTTGCCATTGATTAGAAGTGGCCCAAAGCAAAATGTCTTCTTTAGGATATAAAGCCCTTTGTGAGACATGGGTTGTTGACACTAAATAATCAGCCTGATGAGTGGCATAAGCGCTATAACGGGAACGCATCAAGGCTTCTGCTGTGGGTGCCTTTTTTAATCCTTTAATATAAGGTTCGCAACAATCTTTAAATGATTTTTGCGAATTACAATAACAAAGACTCATAATTCTAAAAACTTAAGCCTGACCGTCAAGAGCCACAATTTTTTGATACAATTGATTCAATAAAACCTGATATTTACTGATTTCTACTAAATCTTCATCCTCATCACTGGTATCTAATAAATCATCTAATTGTTCGCTAACATCTACCAATTTATTATTGGCTTCTTTGGCATTTTTTGCGGCTATTAAATCAATTATTTCCTGAACTTCGGCTTTTAATTCGGCGTATTTATCGTTTTCCATTGCTATTTGTTTTCGTCGTTTTTGTTTTCATTGAATTTTTTGACAATCTCCTTCAATTTTTCTTTTCTAAGCATTTCGGCCTGTTTCGCTTTAGCCTGAGCCTTATGCAGCTTGTCATTATGTTTTTTAATGTTTTTTTCGTTATTTCTTCCCATTGTAGCATTTTTTTCAATTCATTATCCATTGAGCAGCTGAATAATTGAATAGTTGGAACAAAGTACGGCATTTTATATTAAAAATTAAAGCTATCAAAAAAAACGATTTTATCAATAATGAATTGCTATTTATTGTAATAAATTAAAAATAGACAAAATCACAAAAAACATTAAAACGAGTAAGAATAAACCCCTGTTATATAAAGTAATTTTACTATTTTTGGTAGCAACACTGATTTTTCTCTTATTTTTTGTTGATTTTTGGCATAAAATTGAATAAAAATCATTTAAAAGTATTTTATAATAAATGGAAGTAATCAATCATTTTTCAAAAAACAAGTATCAATCTCTGCTAAAACCTAAAAGTGTGGGATTTACAGTGTTTTTTATTTTATGTTCCATCTTTTATTACATCATACTGCAACAATATCAAATAGCCCAAAAAGCTAAAAATGACGAAATGTACAAGACTCTTGAAACAATTCGGCAAAATATTGATCAATCCTTAAAAAACAATTATACCACAGCACTATCTCTGGCTCTGACAATTAACGACAAAGGTGTTCCTGAAAATTTTGATGAAATAGGGAAACAACTCTTAGCTTCTAATAACAATATTGATGCCGTTCAATTAGTACCTAACGGAATTATTAGTCATATTTATCCTCTAAAAGGAAATGAAGCAGCGATTGGATTAAATATTCTGACTTCAAAAAAACATCAGTACGAAGCTTCACAATCTATTAAAAACAGTAAAATGTATTTTGCCGGACCGCTTGCATTAAAACAAGGCGGGCTGGGCATTGTAGGTCGGATGCCGGTATATAAAAACAATAAATTCTGGGGATTTTCGGCAGTTGTTATTCGATTAAATACCCTTTTGCGTAATTCAGGCATTAACAATATTGACAGTTCTAAATATTATTTTCAACTTTCTAAAATCAATCCTATTACACAAAAAGAATTGTTTTTTCTACCCATCGATAAAAATTTATCAAAAAACAGTTCTGTCACTACAGTCATACCTGATGGAGACTGGAAACTTTATCTAACAGACAAAAAACCTCATGAATTTTATCTATTCCTTTTTAGTTTAGGTTTTTTTGGAATACTCCTTGCTGCTTTAATTGCATTTGTAACAACCAATTTTTTAAAAAAACCGGCAGAATTAGAGGATTTACTTGAAAAACAAACCGCCAAACTTTTAAAAAACGAAATTAAATTTAAAAGTGTTTTTGATCAGGCGGCTGTAGGAATCACTTATGTTGATACTGTTACGGGACAACTTCTGGAGGCTAATAAAAAATATTGCGACTTATTAGGTTATACAGAACAGGAAATAAAACAAAAAACCATACAATCCATAATTCATCCCGATGATTTAAACGAATCTTTTTCAAACCTGGAAAAGTTAAGAAAAGGGATCATTAGAGAATACACTACTGAAAGAAAACATATTACAAAATCCAATGAACCTATTTGGATAAAACTTACTATTTCGCCGCTTTGGGAGAACAATGAATCACCTACAAACCATATTGCTATTGTTGAAAATATAACCAAACGCAAACTGGCAGAAGAAGCCATTGTGAATTCTCAAAAAAGAATAGAATCACTCATTAATACGGTTGACGGAATTGTTTGGGAATGTGATGCTAAAACTTTAGAATTTACCTTTGTTAGCAAAAAAGTAGAAAACATCTTAGGATATACTGCTCAGGAGTGGATGAGTTCACCTACGTTTTGGACAGATCATATTTATGAAAAAGATAAAAATTTTGCACTGGAATTTTGTGCAGAACAAACGACTAAAAAATTAAATCACGATTTCGAATACCGAATGATTGCCAAAGACGGAAGCATTGTATGGCTTAGAGATATTGTCAATGTAATCATTGAAGATGACGAAGTAAAAACACTCAGAGGAATCATGATTGACGTAACTAAAAATAAAGAAATTGAAAAAGATCTAAACAATTCTTTCAACTTAGTGAGCGAACAAAACAAACGACTTCTTAATTTTTCTTATATCGTTTCTCATAATCTAAGATCTCATACCAGCAACATCACTTCTATTGTTGATTTAATAACTAATTCCGATTCGGAAGAAGAAAAAGAAGAAATGGTTCAATTACTCAAATCAGTTTCCGATTCGCTAAACGAAACCATGCTTAACCTTAACGAAGTAGTTAATATTCAAACCAATGTTGCTCTAACTACTGAAAATCTGAACTTAAAACAATATATTGACAACGCTCTTTCTATTTTATCCGACCAAATTGCTCTAAAAGGAATTCAGGTAATTTCATCGGTAGAAAGTGACATCGAAGTCAATTATAACCCGGCTTATCTTGAAAGCATTTTATACAATTTAATATCAAATGCTATTCGTTACAGCCATCAGGAAAGACACCCAACAATACATATTGATACTTATAAAGAAGCTAAAAAAACGGTTCTGAAAATTTCCGACAATGGCATTGGAATCGATTTAAAAAGAAACGGACATAAAATTTTTGGGATGTATAAAAAATTCAGCACACACAAAGATTCAAAAGGAATCGGTCTATTTATAACCAAAAACCAGATTGATGCCATGGGAGGAAACATCACCGTTGAGAGCGAACCTAACCTGGGTACCACTTTTAAAGTATATATATCATGAAAGAAAAAACTATTTGGGTTATAGACGACGATCCTATTTATCAAATTATTATGAAAAAAATCATCCTCAAATCAGGACTTTTTTCTTCAATTCGTTCGTTTCAAAATGGCAAAGAAGCTATTACAGCCTTAAAAGATTTAATTTCCGGGAATGATTCCTTTCCTAATATTATTCTGTTAGATATTGAAATGCCCATTCTTGACGGCTGGGGTTTTATGGACGAAATAGCTATCTTAAAATCACGCATGAACACCGAAATTCAAATTTATATTTCCAGTTCATCAATAGCGATCGAAGACCGGGAACGCGCCAAAAACAACAATAGTATTTTAGGCTATATGTGCAAACCCATAAGTTTAGACGATTTAACCAAAATTGCTTCAGCTTATTGAACTAATTTTTCAGCAATTTCTCGTTTTATTGCTTCTAAACTTTTATTGGTATTGATTAATTCTTCGATGATTAGTTTTCGCAGAAGACTAATATCATCGCAATCAAAATATTTTGCCCATGAAGTAAGCTCCAGTAAATTCCTTATTTGCTTAATTCTTTTAGTAGTATCAGCGCTATTGCGGAGTACCGCTTTCTGATTATAATCAGGATTCATTTTATGCTGATAATTCACCGTATTTTTATCCTGATCCATTGCTATATAATACAACTTCTCAGTTGCATTATCCGGATAAAAACAATCCCATTTTGCAAAACCTATTTTAAATTTAGAAGCTGTTTCCGATTCCATAGCAATCAATCTCCATTTGCTGTTAGCCAGTCGTCCCCAATGATTCGATAGCCTGTACATGCCTTCCGGAGTATAATAATAGCTGCTTCCTGCCTTACTTTCATATTGCACTTTCAAGCCATCAATAGCATCAGGAAGAACTTCATGAAAAACACAAAAAGTGTTTTTAAAAGAATTAGGATGTGGTTTGTAATTTTTTTGCATAGCTGCAAATATACTCAGAAACCATAAAAACAAACTCAAGCCACAATTAATTGATTAACTTTGTCCTGAAATTTTTAAAGAAACAATCATGACCAAAGCTTCAGAAGAAAAGAGGTTACAAAAAGGAATATTTACAGGAGTTATTGAAAAAGACGAAAACAACAACTTCTTTTGTGGCGAATATTTGTTAGATTACAAAATGGTTCAGACTAAATTTGCTGTGGGAGATTGGATTACCATCAAGTCGGTTATTGAAAACCCAAGCGATATGAGTTACAAAAAATACCCTAAAAAGTCTAAAAACTTTGACAAAGCCAACAACAAACCAGAACAATAAGCACTGACAATCTGTGTTTTACGGT
Organism: Flavobacterium palustre; assembly: GCF_014639535.1. Classification (GTDB taxonomy): domain Bacteria; phylum Bacteroidota; class Bacteroidia; order Flavobacteriales; family Flavobacteriaceae; genus Flavobacterium; species Flavobacterium palustre. The sequence goes on from NZ_BMGA01000002.1 coordinate 463,656, forward strand.
AAAAAAATCTTTTTTTCTTTTTTTTTACTGATAAAGTGAAAACTTAAAAAAAAGTGTACCTTTGCAAAAAAATTGTCGAATTTGAAACCTAACAATATTTGTTTCACACTAACAGACAAGTAGTTACCTTAATTTATGAAAAAAATAGTTGAATACCGCAAGCTCTTAAATGTAGATAAAACTGCACAGCTAAAAGATTTGAAAACCATCTACCGCAATGCGATGAAAGAAGCACACCCTGATAAATTTCAAGGAGATGAAGAAGGTTTAAAAGCAGCTGAAGAAAACAGTAAAAAAATTATTGAAGCTTACCACTTTTTAGTAAGTATCAATCCTGAAACAATTAAAGCTAATTTACCAGAGTACAACGAAACTATTGCAACTGCAACTGTTACAGATTACAAATTTGTTGAAGGTAGATTAATTATCAATTTCTCTAACGGAAGTGTTTACGAATACATCAGTGTTCCTAAAGCTACTTACGTGAAAATGGTAAATGCTGATTCTCCTGCACGATTTGCAAAAAGACACATCTTTAACGCATTTCCATACAGAAAAGTTACAAACCAAGATTAATTCAATTAATCTGAACCTATAAAAAAGCCGGTAAAAAATAATTTTACCGGCTTTTCTAATTTATCGCTTTAGAATTTTATTCTAAGATAAAATTCACACTTACATTGGCTGTAATAGTAATCTCCCCTACTGCCAGAGTTTCTCTTGGAGCTGCACCATCACTCATTTCCATTTTTCGCATAGTTGCAAATACAGGTTGCGGATAATACGTTTGAGAATTATCATTAATTGTGATTGCTTTACCTATTTTTTGTCCTAAAACCGACACATAATCTTCTGCTTTGTGTTTGGCTTCTTTCATAGCCAGTTTTCGGGCATCCGATTCATATTGTGCTAATTTAGACGATTGAAAAACCACATTATCAATTCTATTGATTCCCTGACTAACCAAACCTTCCATCAATTCATCGTATTTATTCAAATCTCTCACGATGATTTCTATAGTTTGGGTAGCATTATAAGTAGTTTTCTTTTTTTCATAATCATATTGCGGATTTAAAGCAACACGCTGTGTTCGGTAATCTGATGGCGCCAGATTCATTTTTTTAATTAATTTTAAAACAGCATCCATTTGCTCATCATTGATTTTTTTTACCTCTTTGGCAACATTGCCTTTGGTTTCAACGGTTGCTGTAATGGTAGCCTGATCAGGAACTACTTTTACTTTTCCTTCACCAGATACTGTTATTTGCGGAATTTGTTTTATTTCCTGACCATAAGACAAGGTCATGAACATTAGGGATAGAAATACTACTGCTCTTTTCATTTTTATACTTTTTTAAAATTTTAAAACCAATATTCAAAAGCTGTGCCATTAAATCTTCTTCATCTTTATTAAAATAAAAAGAATTACAATTGGAATTGTTAATAAACTCACCATCAACGGATTTAAAAAAAGTAAATCCGGATAAACTAATAGCGTAATTAAATAACCACCAATGGCTCCGCCAAAATGTGCTGTATGACCTATACCATCATTTTTAGCTTTCATGCCATAAATAGAATACAACAAATACAATATTCCAAATACATAAGCAGGCATAGGTATCACAAAAAAGATTCCCAACATCATGTCAGGACGCAATAAAATTGCCGAATACAATATCCCCGTAACCGCTCCCGAAGCTCCAATAGCTCTGTAATTGTAATCATTTTTATGTAAAACAAAAGTAAGCAAACTGCCAAAGAGAAGACTCGCCAAATAAATCATCAGAAACACCCAACTCCCTAAATAGAGAATTACCACCGGAGCAAAGAAAAAAAGTGTTATCATGTTAAACAGTAAATGTCCTATATCGGCATGAAGAAAACCTGAAGTCAACATGCGTAATTGCTCTCCCGAACGAATACTTCCGATATGAAATTCGTATTTTCTAAAAAAAGAATAATCATTAAATCCTTTATAACTAAAAAGTACATTAGCAATTATTATGGCAATCAAAAAAGTATTCATCGGCTGTTTTTATTAGGATGGTAAATATACTAATTCCGATAGTGTTGAAAGACTTTTACAAACAAAAAAAGCTTAGTCAAAATTTCGACTAAGCTTTGCATTATTTAGGGTTTGCGAATTATTTTTTATTTCGAAATTATTCCAAAAATGAATTATTTCCCACCATTGGCACGAAGGTCGGCAATACATTGCGCATCCAGTTGCGGAACGGTTCCTCCTAATATATTCCCACCCGATTCAGATTCCCAAAACATCAAACAACTTTCCACATTGCAATGTCTCTTATGATCAGGATCTTCGTGATCTGACTGCAGAGCTGTCCCTACATTAGTCAAACCTAAAATATGTCCAAATTCATGTTCTATCACTGTAGTTTCTAAAACAGCCGTACTGGGTTTAAAAGTGCCTCCGCTCATTTTTTTAACCGTATTTTCATAAATAACAAACGAAGTATTTCTATAAGCCGTTCCTAAAACCACCGAAGTACTGGTGTCTGAAGAAGATTTAGCATCAGCAAAAAAAGCCCAGACAGCAATTTGACTCCCATCGTTGTAATGAATCCGGTTAGCCTCCTCAATGGCTATAATTTGTGCATTTGTGTAACTTACATTCCCCGGTGAAGGAATGGCTCTTTTTTGAATTGTAATTCCGCCCGGTTTGTTAATTCGACTATTTAAAAATGAAACAAAATTAGTAATTGCTGTGGTGGTAGGTTCAAAACCTTCCACATAAACAATTTCGATAATCATACTGTCAAACTTGTCGGCTGACAATAAATCATTTGCTGAAGCTCCTAATGTTTTTTTATTATTAATTTGAACGTTTTCAGCACTGTCCTTTGAACAAGAGCTTAACACTAATAAAAACAAGCTAATTACAGCAATTATTTTCTTCATTTTTTACGTTTAAAAACTATTTTAGAATATAAATTAAACACAAATTAATTGCAAAAACTAATCATCACCAATTAAATTTGTTTTAGTACTAATTTTATAGCACTATTGGTCTTACTCTCTAAAGTAATTGTGGAAGCGGTAAAACTGCTTACTTTCCATGTTTTATTAAACAAACTAAAATCAGTGCTTCCGGTGAAACTCATTTGCAAATACACATTTACATCCGAAGTTACAGTATAAGTTCCTGTCGCAAGAGTTGCTAATGTAGTCATTGATTTTACTTTCCAATCATTGGCAAAATCAATTGTAGCACCTAAATAATTATTCGTCGAATCCACGCCGGCATTGATATATGAGTTTACCTTGAAAGTACCGTTTACTAAAATTGTTTCTAAATCCTCTTTATCGTCTTCCGCTTCATCCATTGTTTCTTTAATATTCAAAGCTGCTGTAACACTGGCTTTAAATTCAGTATCACTCTTAATTTCCATCTCAGATCCGTCAGCAAGTGTTACATTCACCGGATATTTTACCGAAAAATATTCCGTGCTGCTCAAATTTTGCATATAGGTAAAAAGTTCTTTTTCGGATGAAAAAGTAACACTTCCGGTTTGCACTAAACTGGCATCATAAGTTAATATGGTAACAGGATAATCAATATTTAGTGTCGAAATAGCATCTTTTCCATCATCTTCCGCATCATCACAATTGTCAATAATCGCGTCATATTGTGATTGACTGGTTACAGTAACTTCGGTATAATCACTCATTTTGATAGTAATAGGAAATTTAATTACCACTTTATCTTCATCATTATTCAATGTTCCAAGAATATTAATTGCCGATTCATAACTCAATTGGCTGATAAAAGTAAGTTCCACTCCGTTTACTATAGCCGTAAAAGGAAATTTTATAGATGAACAGGAAGAATCATCAATAAAATCATCGGATGAGCCATCATACATAGCAACTCGTTTCAGATTGGTGGCTGTAGTTGAATTAGCTGTGTTCGTATTTGGGTTTTCTCCCTCAATTTCTTCAATTTCACTTTGGCATGATGTTAAAGCAAAAATACTCATCAATGCAATTCCGGTAATCCATTTTAATGTTTTCATAACTTACAAATTTAATATTTTCTAATAGTTTATAATGACGATTTATTCGCATTTCTATTAGTAAGACAACAGCAAATAATTTTTCCCTACCCTGAAAAATTAAAAAAAATCAAATTTTACACAAATTACTGATTTACAAACAATTAGAATCAATAAAAAATATCCATCAAATACAAAGAGTTTAAAATCAAAAAAAATAATATAATTTTACGATAACCAAAATCCAAACCTACCAGAATGTCTGATAAAAAAAATAATCTTTGCGAAGAATCTTATTTTAGCGAATTTTATATAAAAAACGTACAATCAGCTACCAATTTTGCCTATTACAAATCGGGCGATAGTGATGCTGCTTTAGATATTGTACAGGATGCCTTTGCTAAAATTTGGGAAAACTGCTCCCAAATTGACTACACCAAAGTCAAAACCTATTTATTCACCACGGTAAATAATTTGTTCCTGAATACGGTTAAACATCAAAAAGTAGTTATGGCTTTCGCCAAAGACACTCCTGCTCTGGATAAAACCAATCAAAGTCCGGAATACCTTTTAGAAGAAGAAGAATTTAAAATCAAACTACAAAATGCCATCGCATCCTTAAGTGAAGCCCAACGCGAAGTATTTTTAATGAATCGAATTGACGGAAAAAAATACCGGGAAATTGCCGAAATATTGGACATCAGTCAAAAAGCGGTTGAAAAAAGAATGTCTGGAGCTTTAAAAACCTTAAAAGAACAAATAGAAAATATTTAATGTATTGAATAGTAGGGTAAAAAACGATACAGTTGTCTTATTACTATAGCGAGAACTCATGAAAAAGGAAAAAGAAATATTAAAATGGCTTGATGGCGAACTTTCGGCTGACGAAATTGCTGATTTAAAACAATCGGAGGATTTTGACACCATTGAAAAAATTGCGCATTATGCATCACACATCGATACACCAAAAATAAATGCCGAAGAAGCTTTGGCTGCATTTAAGAACCGAAAACTAACTAAAAAGAAAACTAAAGTACGTCCTTTATATTTTAGTACTGTTTTTAAAGTAGCAGCTGTTTTTGTGGTTCTTTTAGCCTCGGCTTATTGGCTGTTTTTGAATTCCAATCAAACTTTTGAAACCGGAATTGCACAAACACAAACCTTTAAATTACCGGATAATTCGGAAGTGCTTTTGAATGCTTCTTCCAAAATTACTTTCAACGAACACAATTGGGACAAGCAAAGAGATTTAACTCTGGAAGGAGAAGCTTATTTTCAGGTACAAAAAGGAAAAACTTTTAGTGTAAAAACCACTGATGGTGTGGTAAAAGTGTTAGGGACTCATTTTGATGTTAAACAAAGAGACAACTATTACGAAGTAAGCTGTTTTGAAGGTTTGGTAAGTGTGACTTACAATAATACAACCGTAAAATTACCTCCCGGAAAAAGCTTTAGAGTCATTAACAAACAGATTGAAAAAACAGATGATTTTGATGCTCAAACACCTTCATGGTTACAAAAAGAATCCAGTTTTACCCGTGTTCCTCTCAACCAGGTTATTGCCGAATTAGAGCGTCAATACGATATTAAAATTGAAACCCAAGGCATCGATACCTCAAAATTATTTACCGGAGGTTTTACACATACGAATCAAAAAACAGCTTTGGAATCCATTACTATTCCGCTGCAATTAAGCTATAGAATAAAAGGCAAAACCGTTACATTATACCAATATGAAGTTCAATAAATGGATTTTTTATTTAGTGTTTTTTGTTGGGAGTATTGGTACTGCGCAAACTAGCAGTAACAAAACTCCTTTAACCTCTATTATAAAAACCCTTGAACAACAATTTAATATTAAATTCTCCTATGCTGTAGAAGACATTGCTGCAATTAGCATCGAAAAACCTTCTAATTCCTTAAATCTGCAGCAAACCATTGATTATCTGAATGCAAAAGTTCCGCTTAATTTCAAAGCATTGGACAGTCGCTACATTACCATATCACCACTGGACAAAACCATAAATATTTGCGGATTTATTTTGGCAGAAGATTCTAAAAACACACTTTCGGGAGCAACTATTCGAACCAATAATTCAAAAGTAACGATTGCTTCAAAAAACGGAAGTTTCAGTCTGGAGAATATTCCTCTGGAAACGATTATTACTATTTCTTATTTGGGTTTTGAAACTAAAGAAGTAAGAGCAACTGCTTTTTTTGCTTCCGCAAAAGATTGTCAAACGATTTATTTAAAACCCTCCAAAGAAGAACTCAATCCGGTTTTAATTCCGGTATTTTTAACTTCCGGTTTACAAAAAAACACTGATGGCAGTACGGTTTTAAACACTAAAAAATTCAGTATTCTTCCCGGACTTACCGAACCTGATGTTTTACAATCCATACAAGTGCTGCCGGGAATTGAAAGCGCTAATGAAAGTGTTGCCAATATCAATGTTCGCGGAGGTACAAATGATCAAAACCTAATGCTTTGGGACAATATCAAAATGTATCATTCGGGACATTTTTTCGGTTTAATTTCAGCTTACAATCCCAATTTGACCAATAAAATTGTAGTGACTAAAAACGGTACCAGTGCCGAATTTAGTGATGGTGTTTCTAGTATGATTAATATGAGCACCAATAACGAAATCAAGAATTCCGTTTCCGGAGGTGCCGGTATCAATTTAATTAGCGGAGATGCTTTTGTTGAAATTCCGTTGGCCAAAAATCTGGAAATCGACCTTTCTGCCCGTCATTCCATCACCGATTTTGTCAACACGCCTACTTATACCAACTATTACAAAAAGAGTTTTCAGGATACCGAAATCAATGCAGATAACTCCGATAAAAACACCAATTCGGATTTTTATTTCTATGATTACACCGCAAAAATTCTTTATGATTTAAACGAAAAACACCAGTTTAGAGCAAATCTTATCGGGATAACTAACGAATTGAATTATTCTGAAAATAATAACAGCGATGACACCAAATCAAAATCCAGTGCGCTTTCGCAAAAGAACATCGGTTTTGGTGGCAACTGGAAAGCCCAATGGACACCCAAATTAAGCACCCAATTGAACAGCTATTTTTCCAGATACAACATTGATTCCCGTGATTATCGTGTGGCTACCAATCAGCTGTTGACCGAAGCCAATGAAGTGATTGAAACGGCGGCCAAACTGAATTTGCATTATTTATGGAATGAAAACACCCAACTTTTAGCAGGATACCAAGTCAATGAAACCGGAATGCTTAACCAAACCCGTGTAAGCGCACCATTCTATTCCAGTACGAAAAAGAATGTTTTATTAAATCAGGCTTTATACGCCGAAACCGAATACAACAAGAACAAAACCTACTTGCGTTTAGGACTTCGTTTGAATTATTTTCAGAAATTCCAAAAATTTCTTTTCGAACCCAGAATCAATTTCAGACAGGAACTTTCAAACCAATTCGCATTCAAACTGGAAGGTGAATTTAAAAATCAGACTTCTACGCAAATTATCGATTTTGAAGATGATTTTCTGGGCGTGGAAAAAAGACGCTGGCAATTAGTCAATAACAAAGACATCCCGATTGCCAAAAGCAAACAGGCTTCTTTTGGCTTCGAATTCAATGATAATAACTGGAACATTGACCTCACCGGATTTTACAAACTGGTTGACGGCATTACCGCTTCCAATCAGGGATTTTACAATAATTTCCAATACAAAAATGCTCACGGAAGCTACAACGATAAAGGAATCGAATTCTTAATTAACAAAACGTCCAAAAAACACAGCGCCTGGCTGAGTTATACTTTTAGTCAAAACAATTATCATTTTGAGAGTTTCATACCTTCTTCCTTTCCCAATAATGTTGACATTCGTCATTCAGTAAACATGGGATGGAATTATGCCATTCTGGAAAATTTAAAAATGGCCATTGGCGGCAGCTGGCACAATGGACTGCCGTACACCAAACCCGTTGCAGGAAACGAAACAGTACAAAATGGAAACCGCTATTTTGTAAATTACGATACCCCTAACAGTCAAAACCTGAATCATTTTCTTCGAATAAATGCTTCCTTTAGTTACAGTTTCAATTTCAGCTCGGCTATAAAAGCAATCCTAAGAGCTGGTGTAATCAACATTACCAATCAAAACAACATCATTAACCGTTACTACAAAGTAGATCCTAACGATACTTCGAAAACCATACAGGTCAACAACAAATCCCTGGGCTTGACTCCTAATGTGAGTTTTAGAGTGAATTTTTAATTAGCGAACTACCTTTAGTAAAAAATCTCCTCAAATAAAATACGCTGTAGTAATTTGTAATAATTTATCTATATATTTGGATAAAGCAAGTTAGGACCGACGGCATGGCTTTGTATGATTACATCTGGCTATATAAAAGTTATGAGCTAGTTGTACCGAAATTACGTAAATTAAAACAATCGGAAAATGAACAGTTGCAAAAATAATATTTCAAAAATGAAAAAACTTGGTTCAATAATAATATTGGTTTTATTCTGCAGTTGTGAAAAGGAAAAGAAAAGTTGTTATACAAACTTTACTTATTCAAAAGGAAATATTAAAACGATTTATAGATTAAAATTTAATTCTTCAGATACAGTTTACTATTTAAACGATAATCCGTTTCGACAAAAGGTATTAAACTATTTTATTCTCGAACAGAATGAGAAGAAAATATTAGATAGTTTAATCTGCGAATTTAAATTCCCTATCAAGGATTCTGTCATTTTAAATAACCAAATTGAAGATGGAACAACGATAGCTTTTTCAATTGACAATAAAAAATTAATGCTACACGGTGGTAAAGGTCCAAAAGAGTTTTGGAAATTTGAAGAATGGATGGATAATTTACAAACGTACAAACAGTTAAAACCGATAGATAGGAAAATAAAATTTGATGAGTTTGATAAAATGTTTCCTGTTCCTCCACCTATCATCAACTAATGACGTTACCTGCTATTTTGGGACGACACACATATTAACAAACTATTATAATGAAGATATTTCAAACCATAAAATCCATTTTTCACAAGACTGATAAAACAAGCCGAAATGTTTGGACAGATAAAGAGTTAATGGATTTTACAAAAAACCTAATTCAGGTTATATGTTGGACTGAAGAACTTTCTAAAAAATTTGACTTTCAAAATGGTAAATATGGATTGGTTTTTAGAAAGACAAATCCTGAATTAAACGGAAGCAAACTCTACTCTTTTGACGATGACTATGCTACTTGGACAATTGACGATTATTCATTTGACAACTATGACTTGCTCTTGGATTTAGCTCTTAAACAAAGACCAAACTCTGACCAAGTTGACTTATCTAAACTTGACGAATTAGGCAGAATTTTAAGTTTTCAAACTTGTGTTACGACACACGATGGAGCACCAATTGTGGAGAGCAGAAACTTCGTAGACGAAGGAGACGTCCCGCCAATTGACACTTGGTTTTACTTGAAGAGGAATTATTTTCATTCCGACTACAAATGTGAGCAAAGTTTATTCTGTTGGATACCTAAGAAGTTTGAAAAAGTAATTCAACAAGCAATTGACGTAGAAATATTAGACAGCTACAGATGGTTTGACGAAAATGATAAATACAATTACGATCGAATAAAAAACAGCAGATAACGACAGTAACCACTGCGCAACCTCTCCAAAAAATCAATTTAGATACAAAATAATAAAAAAATGAACTCCTACCGCCAATAATGGCACAGTCAGAACCATTGATTTTACCCTGCTACCGCGAGCGTCACGCTCGTGGACACAAAGAAATTGAAAAATTCAGGATGGGTACTAGCGTGACGCTCGCACCTGCAAGGGGTATTTTTCTTAAAATCAACTATTAACCAACTTAATTTTTTCATCATGAGTATTTTTACCTTATTTCCAATTTTAGTATCCCTTTGTTACTTCGGAATCGTTTTAGGAATTGTTTATGTCATCCATAAATGGGTCAATAAACTTTTCATTTTAAAACAAGAACAAAATGACTTACTTAGAGAAATTATCAAAAAAATGGACAATAAATAAAAACAAACCCTCTTTTAAATAAAAATTAAAAGAGGGTTTTATTGTTTAAAAACAGTAACAATTAAATTCCTGCGATAGCTTTAATTTCATCAATAATTCGCAAGGCCAAAGCATCGGCTTGTGATTGCAAAGGCGCTTCGGTATAAATACGAATAATAGGTTCTGTATTGGATTTTCTCAAATGAACCCATTCGTTAGCAAAATCAATTTTAACTCCGTCAATCGTAGAAATATCTTCGTTTTTGTATTTCTCGGTCATGGCTACCAAAATCGCATCCACATCAATTTGCGGAGTCAATTCGATTTTGTTTTTGCTCATATAATACTCAGGATAAGAAGCTCGCAAAGCTGAAACGCTCATATTCTTTTTAGCCAAATGCGTCAAAAACAAAGCCACACCTACCAAACTATCACGACCATAATGAGACTCCGGATAAATAATTCCACCGTTTCCTTCACCACCAATGATGGCATTATTCTTTTTCATCAATTCTACTACGTTCACCTCACCTACCGCACTGGCTTCGTAACTGCCGTTATGCGCATTGGTCACATCGCGTAAAGCACGGGAAGAAGACATATTAGAAACCGTATTTCCAGGGGTTTTACTCAACACATAATCAGCAACGGCTACCAAAGTATATTCTTCACCAAACATTTCCCCGTCTTCGCTAATGAAAGCCAAACGGTCTACATCCGGGTCAACAACGATACCTAAATGTGCTTTTTCTTCAACTACTAATTCGCAAATGTCCTTCAAATGCTCTTTTAAAGGTTCCGGATTGTGAGGGAAATGTCCGTTAGGCTCACAGTATAATTTTACCACTTCAACCCCCATTAATTCCAGTAATTTAGGAATAATAACCCCTCCTGATGAATTCACTCCATCAACAACTACTTTAAATTTGGCTGCTTTTACGGCGTCAACATCTACCAAAGCTAAGTTCAATACTTCATCGATATGAATGTCCATGTAAGCATCATTTTCAATAATTTCGCCTAAACTATCCACATCCGAGAAATCAAAAGCTTCAGCCTCAGCAATAGCTAAGATTTTTTCACCTTCAACTCCGTTCAAGAATTCTCCCTTATCATTCAACAATTTCAAGGCATTCCACTGTTTTGGATTGTGCGAAGCTGTTAAAATAATTCCACCATCGGCACTTTCTAATGGAACCGCCACTTCAACGGTAGGAGTTGTTGACAATCCTAAATCAATTACATCAATACCTAATCCTATTAAAGTATTCACAACTAAATTATGAATCATTGGTCCGGAAATTCGGGCATCACGACCTACAACCACCTTTAGGTTTTTATTATCCTTGCCATAGGTATTTTTCAACCAAGTTCCATAAGCCGAAGCAAATTTCACTGCGTCAACCGGAGTAAGATTGTCTCCTACCTTTCCGCCAATAGTTCCACGAATTCCTGATATTGATTTTATTAATGTCATTCTCTTATTTTTAAAATTTTAAGTAAATTGATGTTAAGTTGGACACAAATATAAAAAAGTTGTTGGGTTACTGAGATGCTGAGAAGCTAAGATTTTAAAATAATTTAAATTTAATTTTATTTAAAGCTTAAACTAGACAACAAAGTGATTCAAAAAAGTTTTAATACATTTACTAAAATAACTCAGCAGCTTAGCTTCTAAGAACCTTAGCAACTTCAAAAGATGAATTTCCTAGCACACATCTACCTTTCAGGAGACAATGAATTTATTAAAATTGGCAATTTCATGGCCGATGGTATCCGTGGAAGAAAATTTGAAGACTACCCTTCGGAAATTCAAAAAGGAATTCTGTTACACCGTGCAATCGATACTTATACTGATGCGCATCCTGTTTTCAGGGAAAGCACGAAGCGTTTACACAAGCGTTACCATCATTACGCCGGCGTAATTGTAGATATTTTTTATGATCATTTTTTGGCAAAAAACTGGAGCAACTATTCGGATGAAGATTTAGAAGAATATGTCAGTCGTTTTTACCAATCCATGCATACGCATCATGATTTACTTAGCGAAAGAGCCAAACAAATTCTTCCCTACATGGAAAAACAAAATTGGCTTTCAAGCTATCAGAGCATTGATGGAATCCATGAAATCTTAAGTCGAATGGATCGCCGAACTGACAACAATTCGAATATGCGTTTTGCTTCTGAAGAACTTCAGAAATATTATACGGAATTCGAAGCGGAATTCAGTTCTTTTTTCGAAGACATAAAAAGCTATTGTACATCAAAATTAAATACACTTTAAGAATGGCTTTTATACCGCAATTAGAAAATACTTTCCGGGAAATCAGCAATGCCGAAAACGCATTGGCAATGGCAAAATACATGAAAAATCATTTTTCTTTTTTTGGTATCAAAACAACCGAAAGAAGAAACGTTTTTAAAGAAATTTGGAAAGCTAACAAAGCGGAAGTTTCAGAAAATGCCAGAGCAATTGCTTTAGAATTGTACACAAAAGAACAAAGGGAATTACACTATTGCGCTATCGAAATTCTAATCAAAGAGCTCAAAGGCAATTACAAAAAAGAGGATATTTTACTCATAGAAAAACTACTCACCACAAATTCCTGGTGGGACAGCGTGGATACTATTTCGAAATATCTTTTGGGACAATACCTCGTAGAATTTCCAGATGCAATTCCTGATACTGTAGCATTTTTTTCAAATTCAAACAACATGTGGCTCAACAGAAGTGCTATTCTGTTTCAATTGGGTTACAAACAAAAAACGGATTTTGAGTTACTCAAAACCATTTGTATTCAGCATCAAAATGCAAGCGAATTTTTCATTCAAAAAGCCATTGGATGGGCTTTACGGGAATATGCAAAAACAAATTCTGAAGCCGTAAAACAATTTGTTTTGGTTAATAACTTAAAGCCTTTAAGCCGAAAAGAAGCCCTTAAAAATTTACCCGATGCTTAAAATTATAGTATTTTAGCACTTTCAAAAAAACACAATAATGTTCAAAAAATATATTTCAAAACTAGAAAGTATAATTGGTTTAGCGCAATCTTTGTTAACCGAAAAACAATTTATTTTCCTTTCGAGTGTATTAGTAGGCATTAGCTCGGCCATTGCCGTTATTGTTTTAAAATCATTTGCACACTGGGTATTTGTTTTTGCCACCAATATTAATAAAATCCTAAAACTGAGTTTCATTAACAGTATTCTGCCCATTGCGGGACTTTTATTAACTGCATTCGTTATTAAACGATTATTAGGAGGAACTATCGAAAAAGGGACTTCGCAAATTCTCTATTCGGTAGCCAAGAAAGCGAGTATTATTCCGCGTAAACAAATGTATGCCCAAATTGTAACCAGTTCCTTAACGGTAGGCTTAGGGGGTTCGGCAGGTTTAGAAAGTCCAATTGTGATAACAGGTGCTGCTTTTGGTTCTAATTTTGCACAAAATTACAAGCTAAACTATAAAGACAGAACCTTACTTATCGGTTGCGGTGTAGCTGCGGGTATCGGTGCTGCTTTTAATGCTCCTATTGCCGGAGTCTTATTTGCTATCGAATTTTTATTGGTTGATGTGAGTATTTCGGCCTTTACCCCTATCATGATTGCTGCAGCAACCGGAGCTTTGGTTTCTGTAATCACATTGGACGAAACCATTTTGCTAAAAGTACAGCAGCAAAAGGAATTCGATTACCATAACATTCCGTTTTATGTTTTACTGGGCGTAGTCACCGGATTTATCTCGATTTATTACACTCGAAACTTCCAAAGAACCGAGCATTTTTTCTCTCATCTCAGATTAAATCCATACAAAAAAGCACTTTTAGGTGCTTCCATATTAGCGGTACTGATTTTTATTTTTCCAACGCTTTTTGGTGAAGGATACGAAAGCATCCGAACCCTGGCAGATAATAATGCAGGGGAATTATTAGAAAACACCTTATTTAGTCAATTTCAGAACAACAGATGGATCATTCTTCTTTTTGTAGGCGCAACGATGATGATGAAAGTTTTTGCCACATCCATTACTTTAGGATCCGGAGGAAATGGAGGTAATTTTGCACCTTCTCTTTTTATGGGTTCTTACGTGGGTTATGTTTTTGCAAAAGCATTCAATTTAACAGGATTGACCCACTTACCTATCAGTAATTTTACAATGATAGGCATGGCCGGAATCTTAAGTGGATTATTCCATGCACCACTAACAGCCATTTTCCTTATTGCCGAAATTACAGGTGGTTACAGTCTCTTACTTCCACTTATGATTGTGGCTTCCATCAGTTTTGCAATTTCAAAAACTTTCGAAAAACATTCGATGGATGTAAAAAGTTTGGTTCAAAAAGGACATGCTTTTACCAATAACAAAGACACCAACGTATTAGCTACATTAAACACCAATTCGATTATTCATACTGATTATCTTACTCTTTCTCCGGATGATAATTTAGAAAAATTAGTGGATTTAATTTCGCATTCCACCCAAACCGTATTTGCTGTTGTTGATAAAGAAAAACATTTATTAGGCGTGGTACACTTTAACGAAATCAGAGAAGTTATTTTTAACAAGTACAGAGTTAAATACACGCTGATAAAAGAAATCATGAAAGATCCTGCCGATATTATTTATCCATTTAATAACATGGAGGTTGTCATGGACAAATTTGAAAAAACGAGAAAAACCTATTTACCCGTTATCAAGGATCAAAAATACTATGGTTTTATTTCTAAATCAGAAGCACTGGAAGCTTACAGAAGTAAACTGAAATCGATGACGATAGAGTAAAATTCCACAGAGATTCGCAAAGTTAAGACAGAGACACACAAAATAGTACTCAAAATACCAGCCAATGCATGAGTTAACTTAGCAAATTTTTATAAAATCACTCTTTTACCATAAATTCTCCGCGATACTCTGTATTAACTTTGCAAATCTCTGCGAAACAAATAGTAACTTTGCTGTCATTGTGATGAAAAAAGCAATCAGCAAAAATTATGTTAGACAAAGACAATACTCTTGAAGTTTTAGGCGCCAGAGTTCATAATCTAAAAAATATAGATATTTCCATTCCACGTGAAAAAATGGTAGTGATTACCGGTCTTTCAGGTTCCGGAAAATCCTCTTTAGCCTTCGATACTATTTATGCTGAAGGACAACGCCGTTATGTAGAAACCTTTTCGGCTTATGCCCGACAATTTCTTGGCGGTCTTGAACGTCCTGATGTGGATAAAATAGATGGCTTGTCACCTGTAATTGCTATTGAGCAAAAAACAACCAGTAAAAGCCCGCGTTCTACCGTTGGGACAATTACTGAAATATATGATTTCCTGCGTTTGCTTTACGCTCGTGGAGCCGATGCTTACAGTTACAATACCGGCGAAAAAATGATTTCGTATTCAGACGAGCAAATAAAAGATTTGATTGTAACTGATTTTGCTAACAAACGCATCAATATTTTAGCTCCGGTAATTCGCGCCCGAAAAGGACATTATGGTGAATTGTTTCAACAAATTGCCAAGCAAGGTTTTCTAAAAGTTCGTGTAAACGGTGATATTCTGGATATTACTCCCGGAATGAAACTGGATCGTTATAAAACCCACGATATTGAAATTGTGGTAGACAGAATGCTTATTGATAACAGTGAAGACAATCAAAAACGCCTTTCCGAAAGCATCAATACTGCCATGCACCACGGCGAAAATGTTTTGATGATTTTAGATCAAGACAGTCAAGAGGTTCGTTATTTTAGCCGAAACCTTATGTGTCCTTCAACTGGAATTTCGTACCAAAATCCGGAACCTAATTTATTTTCATTCAATTCTCCAAAAGGAGCCTGTGAACATTGCAACGGATTAGGAACGGTAAATGAAATTAATGTTAAAAAGATTATACCAGACCCAAAACTATCGATAAAAACGGGAGGTTTTGCGCCCCTTGGCGAATACAAATCTTCCTGGATTTTCAAACAATTGGAAATCATCGGACAGAAATACAATTTTAAAATCACCGATGCCATCGAAAGTATTCCTGAGGCCGCGATGGAAATGATTCTGAATGGTGGTAAAGAAAAATTCACCATCAATTCCAAAGATTTAGGTGTTGCCCGAGATTACAAAATAGATTTTGAAGGAATTGCAAATTTCATCAAAAACCAACACGACGAAAGTGGTTCGACAACCATTAAACGTTGGGCAAAAGATTTCATGGACGAATTAGAATGTCCTGTTTGTGAAGGTTCACGTCTAAAAAAAGAAGCCTTATTCTTTAAAATAGACGAAAAAAATATTGCCGAATTGTGCAATATGGATATCTCCGATTTAACAAAATGGTTTCGTAATTTAAACACCCATTTATCCGATAAACAACTACTTATCGCCTCTGAAGTAATTAAAGAGATTAAGGATCGATTAGACTTTTTAATGAACGTAGGTTTGGATTATTTGGCTTTAAGCCGAAGCTCCAAATCGCTTTCAGGTGGTGAAGCACAACGCATCCGATTAGCAACACAAATTGGTTCGCAACTCGTTGGTGTACTTTATATTTTAGATGAACCAAGTATTGGTTTACACCAAAGAGACAACGAAAAGCTAATTCATTCTCTGGAACAATTGCGTGACATTGGTAACTCGGTAATTGTAGTTGAACACGACAAAGACATGATTGAACGCGCCGATTATGTAATTGATATTGGTCCAAAAGCCGGGAAATTTGGTGGCGAAATTATTAGCATTGGAACACCTAAAGAAACCCTGAAATCCAACACTATTACAGCACAGTACCTTAATGGAAAGATGAAGTTTGACATTCCGTCAAAGCGTCGTGAAGGAAATGGAAAAATGCTAAAACTTACAGGAGCTACCGGAAATAATTTAAAGAATGTTTCTATCGAATTACCTTTAGGAAAAATGATTTGCGTAACAGGAGTTTCAGGTAGCGGAAAATCGACGTTAATTAACGAAACACTCTACCCTATTCTGAATGCTTATTATTTTAACGGAGTTAAAAAACCACAGCCTTATAAAAAAATTGAAGGTTTAGAGCACATTGATAAAGTCATCGATATTGACCAAAGTCCTATTGGAAGAACACCGCGTTCAAATCCGGCAACCTACACCGAAGTTTTTACCGAAATCCGAGCTTTGTTTACCAAAACTCCGGAAAGCATGATTCGTGGTTACAAGGCCGGACGATTTAGTTTTAACGTAGCTGGAGGTCGTTGCGAAACTTGTCAGGGATCTGGGGTACGCACTATTGAAATGAACTTTTTGCCGGATGTGTATGTTGAATGTGAGACCTGTCAGGGAAAACGCTTCAACAGAGAAACTTTAGAAATTCGCTATAAAGGAAAATCTATTTCAGATGTACTGGATATGACTGTGGACGAAGCCGTTCCTTTCTTTGAAAATATTCCAAAAATTTACCGCAAAATAAAAACCATTCAGGATGTTGGATTAGGATATATCACTCTGGGACAACAAAGTACTACGCTTTCCGGTGGTGAAGCACAGCGCATCAAACTGGCAGGAGAATTATCTAAAAAAGATACCGGAAATACTTTTTATATTCTGGACGAACCTACTACAGGATTACATTTTGAAGACATTCGCGTATTGATGGAAGTGATCAATAAATTAGTCGATAAAGGCAACACCATCCTGATTATCGAACACAATCTGGACGTTATCAAACTAGCCGACTACATCATCGATATTGGTCCTGAAGGAGGAAAAGGCGGCGGAACTGTTGTTGCTAAAGGAACTCCTGAAGAAGTTGCTCAGGTCAAAAAAAGCTATACCGCTAAATTTTTAAAGAAAGAGTTAATTTAATTCGCCATTCCCCTCCTCCGGAGGGGTTCCGAAGGGCGGGTTGGTTTTTGGTCACTATTATCATTTTTGTAAATTATATTTTATTACTATTTTTTATACATTTGATTCAAAACCAGTTAAGCAACCAATTATTTTAACCATGAACAAAATTACACCTTCTCTGTTCTTATTTTTTCTATTACAAAGCATTTCGATATTTGCACAAATCCCTAAAGAAATTCCTTTATTTCCAGACGGAATCAAAGACAATCCAATTATACATGAGCAAAAAGAAACGTATGTTGATTCGCTTGTAAAATCAGGTTCATTATCACAAAAAAATCGTGTTTTTTCTAATATTTCCGAACCAACTTATATGCTTTTCCCAGCTGCCGAAGCTAACAACAAACACATTGCAACCATCATTTTTCCAGGAGGCGGTTTTGTTACCAACTGGGTTGACAAAGAAGGAACCGATTTGGCACTTTGGCTTTCGCAACAAGGAATCACTTGTATGGTTGTAAAATACCGTACTAATACCAAAGATGAAAAAGGAAAATTTAAAATTCCTATGGAGACAGTCTATTTTGAAGCACTTAAAAAAGATGTAAATGCGAGTGTGATAACGATGATTGAATTGGCAGATAAATTAAAATTTGACAAAGACAAAATAGGTGTACTTGGTTTTTCAGCAGGTGGATTTATATCGGAATGGTTGACTTTTACAAGTGTTAATCAAAATTTACCTTGGAAACCAGCCTTTGCAGGCCTAATTTATGCAGGAGACAGATTAAAATTACTTGAAAGTATAAAAGACAAATCAACTTTACCTCCCTTTTTTATGGCTATTGCAAGGGATGATAAAAAATGGACTTTAAAAAGAGCGCTTCCCTTTTTATCTGCTGTAGTTGCCGAAGTTGACAAATCGGAATTACACGTTTATTCTAAAGGAGATCATGGTTTTGGATTAGCCTATAACGAAGGCCATTCCGTTGAAATGTGGAAAAACAGTTTTTCCAATTGGCTTTTAGATATTTACAAAAAATAATCCCTTCCAGAAACGTACAACCTAAGTACGCAAACAATTATATCACAATACATTAACAAATAAAAAATCATTTTAATAAAATTTTACAATTCGTTATAAGATATTTATTAGTAAAAAGTCTTACTTTAGTAAAAAGCGGTTTACCTGTTTAAACTAAATTAATACCAAGAAAAATGAGATTAGAAGACTTTGATAATGATGAAGAAAAAATAATCCAAAACAGTTTGAAACAAAAAACATGGAATGAAATTCGTACCAATGACAGTTGGGCGATTTTTAAAATCATGTCGGAGTTTGTAAATGGCTATGAAAACATGGGACGTATTGGTCCTTGTGTTTCTATTTTTGGATCGGCACGTACTAAACCGGATAACAAATACTATCAATTAGCCGAAAAAATTGCTTATAAAATAAGCAAAGCAGGTTATGGCGTGATTACCGGTGGTGGTCCGGGAATCATGGAAGCCGGTAACAAGGGCGCGCATTTAGGAGGAGGAACTTCGGTAGGCTTAAACATTGACTTGCCTTTTGAACAGCATTTCAATCCATATATTGACCACGACAAAAACCTTAATTTTGATTATTTCTTTGTTAGAAAAGTAATGTTTGTCAAATATTCTCAGGGATTTGTGGTCATGCCCGGTGGTTTTGGAACCTTAGATGAAATGTTTGAAGCCATCACTTTAATCCAAACCAAAAAAATTGCCCGTTTTCCAATTATTTTAGTAGGAAGCAGTTATTGGTCAGGATTAATCGACTGGATTAAAAAAGTCTTGCTGGAACAGGAAAACAATATCAATCCTGAAGATTTAAACCTCTTTAAAATTGTTGATCATGAAGATGAGGTGGTCGAAGTTTTAGATAATTTCTATAAGAAGTACACTCTTAAACCTAATTTTTAAAAGCTGTTTATTACAGCTTTTTTTATATTTTATTCGTTTTGGTTCAATAAAAAAATGTAACTTCAATAAGTATTAAACCCCAAACTACCGTTGAACACTATTGCTAAAATATGGCTTTTATTTCTTGTTGTTTTTACCACAACAAACAGCAGTATTGCACAACATTACAATAAAATAACGGCAGATGTAGATACCGAGACACACGTACTGAACATCGAACAAGAAATTACTTTTTACAACACTTCTACAGATAGTCTTTCGGAAATTGTTTTAAACGACTGGAACAATGCTTATTCTAATGTAAAAACTCCTTTAGCAGAACGATTTTCGGATGAATTTATCCGTAGCTTTCATTTGGCTAAAGAAGAAGAAAGAGGAAAAACAAGCAATATCAGTATTACTAATAGTGAACTTTTGGCATTATCCTGGAAAAGACCTGATAAAAATCCGGATTTAATTGTTATACAACTAGCTAAGAAACTGGCTCCAAACCAAAAAATCAATCTTCAGCTTCGTTATAAAGTAAAAATACCCAATAGTAAATTCACTAAATTTGGTTATGATGAATTCGGAAATATCAATCTAAGAGACTGGTTCCTCACTCCTGCTGCTTATAAAAACCACGGTTTTATACAATACAGCAATGAAAATTTAGACGACATTGCGAATGCTGTGACTGATTTTGAGATTGAACTAAAAGTAGCTGAAGGATTTGAAATCAATACCGATTTAGACATTGCAGAAGAAATTTCGAACAACGATTATTCAATTTATAAATTAAATGGGAAAAGCAGAGTTAACTTTAGTCTTTTTATCGAACCCAAATCAAGTTTTACCAACTTTAAAAGTGAGAGTTTTGAAGTAATAACCAATTTGGACGGAGATAAAATTACTCCTTTTGCTCAGGCCGAAGCTATTGACTGTGTCGTTCGTTTTGTAAAAACCTTTGTTGGTGAATATCCCTTCAAAAAGATACTCATTTCACAAAACGATTATGAGAGAAATCCTTTTTACGGACTCAATCAATTACCTTCCTTTATTCGTCCTTTTACTGATGAGTTTACATACGAACTAAAGTTCTTAAAAACCTATCTGAATGTTTATCTCAACAACAGTCTTTTTATTGATAATCGAAAAGAAAGTTGGGTACATGATGGTATTCAAATATATACCATGATGAAATATATTGAAGAAAACTATCCTAACACTAAGATGATGGGAAATGTTTCTACTTTTAAACTATTAAAAAGTTTCAATTTGGTTAATTTAGATTTCAACGAGCAATACAGCTATTTTTATATGCTAATGGCTCGAAAAAATCTGGATCAGGCACTGGGAACCCCTAAAAATACTTTAATTAAATTCAACGAACAAATTGCCAGTAAATACCGGGCAGGTTTAAGTCTGCGTTTCTTAAACAGTTACTTAGAAAATCAGGCAGTAACCAAAAGTATTTATGATTTTTACAGCAATAACAAAGGAATACAAACTACAGCTGTCGATTTTGAAAACAGACTAAAACATCAAACAGATAAAAATATTGATTGGTTTTTTAATACCGTAATCTATTCCCGAAATTTAATTGATTATAAATTTAACAAAGTAACTAAAACTCCCGACAGCATTCAGTTTACATTAAAAAACAAAACAGGAATTCACGTTCCTGTTCCTGTGTATGGAGTAAAAGGCAAAGAAATTGTATTTAAAAAATGGCTGGAACCTGCACCTAAAGACAGCGTTTTTAGCATTGAAAGAAATAATGCCAGCAAAATTGTACTGAATTATAAAAATGAAGTTCCCGAATATAACTTAAGAAACAATTGGAAATCATTAAAGTCCTTTTTCCCTAACAACCGTCCAATAAAATTTGTATTTATGAAGGATTTAGAAGATCCTTATTACAACCAAATTCTGTATGTTCCCACTTTAGAATACAATTTATATGACGGTTTAATTCCCGGAATGCGTCTTCATAACAAAACCATATTAGAAAAACCTTTTATTTTTGACATCAATCCCGCTTATTCAACCAATTCAAAAACAGTATCGGGTTCAGGATCTTTTACAATAAACCAAAATTACAGAAACAGTAAATTGTACAATGTAAAATACAATATGTCAGGATCATACTTCCATTATGCTCCCGACGCTTCTTACACCAAACTAAACCCTAATATCCAAATACGAATCAGAGAAAATGATTTCAGAGACAATAGAAAACAATTGATTTATTTGCGTCAGGTATTGGTAAATAGAGAAAAGAGTGCTATTGTTACTAACGATGTTGCAACGGAAAATTATTCGGTTTTTAATGCCAAATATTTTAATACCAAAACAGAAATCACAAAACACTTCAATTTTATTAGCGACATTCAAATTGCCAATAATTTTGGAAAAATAGCTGGTGAAATTGAATTTAGAAAACTCTTTGAGAACAATCAGCAATTGAATTTCCGTATGTTTGTTGGGAGGTTTCTGTACAACAACACCAATTCTGATTTTTTCAGTTTTGCCCTCGACCGACCTACCGATTATTTATTTGACTATGGCTATTATGGTCGTTCAGAAAGCAGCGGTTTTTTCAGCCAGCAATTGGTTATAGCCGAAGGAGGATTCAAATCTAAACTAAAAACACCTTATGCTAATCAATGGATGAGTACTGTAAATGCAAGTTATAAACTTTGGAATTGGATAGAAGTTTATGGCGATGCTGGACTTGTAAAAAATAAATTTCAAAAACAGAACTTTCTTTTTGACAGCGGCATCCGATTCAATTTGGTACCCGACTATTTTGAAATGTACCTGCCTGTTTATTCTTCAAACGGATGGGAAATTGGTCAACCTAATTATAATGAGAAAATTAGATTCATTATTACTCTTTCTCCAAAAATACTAATCAACTTATTTAATCGAAAATGGTTCTAAACAAACAACTTGGAATTTAGAATTACATAATAATCAAATATTTAAACAAAAATTAATTTTTATTAAAAAAAACAATATTTTTTTTGAATAAAAACACCAAATTATAAATGTTTTTTCTTTTATTGAGTTATGATAATAAGCAGTTTTTAAGTAAATTTGCGCCATGAATTATAATCTTTCAATTATGATAAAAGAAAAAAACAATGCTACATTGACTTTTGAGGATTTCAAGACTGAAGTATTGAATGATTATAAGATTGCTGTAACAAGTCGAGAATGCAGTCTTTTAGGACGCAGGGAAGTATTGACCGGTAAAGCTAAATTTGGAATTTTTGGAGACGGAAAAGAAGTGCCACAATTAGCAATGGCAAAATTCTTTAAAGATGGTGATTTTCGTTCGGGCTACTATCGTGACCAAACTTTTATGATGGCCATTGGCGAATTTACAACAGCTAATTTCTTTGCCGGATTATACGGTAATACCGATATTAAACAAGAACCTATGTCGGCCGGAAGACAGATGGGAGGACATTTTGTAACGCACAGTTTAAACGAAGACGGAAGTTGGAAAAACCTGACTAAACAAAAAAATTCCAGTTCTGATATTTCTCCCACAGCAGCTCAAATGCCACGTTTGCTAGGTTTAGCACAAGCATCTAAGGTTTATCGAAAAATAAATAATATCCCTAATCAAAGTAATTTTTCTAACGAAGGAGACGAAATTGCCTGGGGAACCATAGGAAATGCCAGTACATCAGAAGGCGTTTTTTTTGAAACTATAAATGCTGCCGGAGTACTGCAAGTACCTATGTTAATCAGTATTTGGGATGATGAATACGGTATTTCTGTACATGCCAGACACCAAACTACCAAAGAAAATATATCTGAAATTTTATCCGGATTTCAACGTGATAAAAACAGTAATGGAATCGAAATTTTTACTGTAAAAGGCTGGGATTACTCCGACTTGATTACCACTTACGAAAAAGCCTCTAAAATTGCCAGAGAACAACATGTTCCTGTTTTAGTTCACGTAACCGAATTAACACAACCACAGGGACATTCCAGTTCAGGATCGCACGAAAGATACAAAAGCACTGAGCGATTGAATTGGGAAAGAGAATTTGACTGTATCAGACAAATGCGACTGTGGATGATTGCCATCAATATCGCTTCGGCAGAAGAACTCGATGAGATTGATGCAACGATCAAAAAAGAAGTTTTAGAAGGTAAAAAAGCTGCCTGGAATTCATTCATAGCTCCTATTGTTGCCGAAAAAAATGAGCTAATTAATATTCTGGAAAAAATAGCTCCTTCAAGCAAAAATAAAGAACAGATTTTAAGACTTTCGAATAGTCTAAAAAATATTAAAGATCCTCTAAAAAAGGAAATTCTCGCAACAGCCAGAAAGTCGCTGCGTTTAGTTGTAAATGAAGTTCAGGGAACTGAATTATCCCTTTGGATACAAAAATACACTCAAATAAATCAGGCTGCCTTCAGCGACAATCTTTATTCGGAATCCAAAAACAATGTTTTTTCAGTTAAAGAAGTACTACCTGACTATGCTGCAGATGCCAGAAGGGATACTGATGGACGAATGATTATTCGTGATAACTTTGATGCTTTATTTGCCAAATATCCAGAGGTTCTCATTTTTGGAGAAGATTCAGGAAACATCGGGGATGTCAACCAAGGTTTAGAAGGTATGCAGGAAAAATACGGAGAAACCCGTGTTGCCGATACAGGTATTCGCGAAGCAACTATTATTGGTCAGGGAATAGGACTCGCACTGAGAGGCTTACGACCAATTGCTGAAATCCAATACCTCGATTATTTATTGTATGCAATCCAAATTCTAAGTGACGATTTAGCTTCATTACAATATCGAACTGTTGGTAAACAAAAAGCACCTTTAATCATCAGAACACGCGGACATCGTCTGGAAGGTATTTGGCACTCAGGATCACCTATGGGAATGATTATTAATGCCATTAGAGGAATTCATGTTTTGGTTCCCAGAAATATGACTAAGGCTGCCGGGTTTTACAATACCTTATTGGAATGCGACGAACCTGCCTTAGTGGTAGAATGCCTGAACGGATACCGATTAAAAGAAAAAATGCCTCTGAATTATGGTGAATTCAAAACACCAATAGGCGTTGTAGAAACCATAAAAGAAGGTAGCGACATCACACTTGTTTCCTACGGATCCACTCTCAGACTGGTTGAACAGGCTGCTATAGAATTAGCAGAAACCGGTATCGATTGCGAAGTAATTGATATTCAATCATTACTCCCACTCGATATTAATCATGATATTGCTAAAAGTATCCAAAAAACGAATCGTCTTTTAGTAATTGATGAAGATGTTCCCGGTGGCGCTTCTGCTTATATTTTACAACAAATTATTGAGCAGCAGGATGCTTACAAATTTTTAGACAGCAAACCCCAAACCTTATCTGCTAAAGAACACCGTCCTTCTTACGGAACTGATGGGGATTATTTTTCAAAACCTTCTATTGAAGATATTTACGAAAAAGTATATGGTATTCTGTCTGAATCTAACCCCGCTAAATATCCGAAATTATACTAAAACAATCCATAAATCGGATGGATTAACTCATCAAAAAAGGCTCGTTTTTTTATTCAAAACGAGCCTTTTGATTTGGAAACCATTTTAAATCAAAGTAGCCGATGTTGTAATTGTAGTATTAAACAACTTAGAAATTGGACAATTGTGTTCCGCTTTCGTTACCAATTCCTGAAATGCTGCATCTGAAATCCCTTCTATTTTAGCATTTACGGTTAAGTTAGATTCTTTAATTGTTCCTTCCAATAAATTAATAACACATTTGGTTTCGATACTTTCAATTTCAAATCCTGCTTCGGTAATATAAGCCGATAATTGCATTGTAAAACAGCCCGAATGTGCCGCAGCAACTAATTCTTCAGGATTTGTACCTACTCCTTCCTCAAAACGGGAATGAAAGGAATATTGAGTATTTTCTAATGTTTTACTTTGGGTGGTAAGAACTCCTTTTCCTTCTTTTAGAGAACCTTTCCAAACTGCTGTTGCGTTTCTTTTCATACTTTTATATTTATTGTTTTTTTTCTCTTTCTATTTTTTTAACCCGCTCTAATTTAATTCTTTTTTACATAAATCATTTCCGTTAAAACATATTTAATTAAAAATTAAAAGCCAACCCAAATGAATGAGTTGGCTTGTGATATAATTTTAAAGGTTATTAGTGTTTCACTAATTTAATAGTTTTTCTATTATCACCCTGAGTAACAATTG
This sequence comes from Flavobacterium palustre, assembly GCF_014639535.1. Lineage (GTDB taxonomy): Bacteria > Bacteroidota > Bacteroidia > Flavobacteriales > Flavobacteriaceae > Flavobacterium > Flavobacterium palustre. The sequence goes on from NZ_BMGA01000002.1 coordinate 489,688, forward strand.
CAATATAAGTACTTAGAGGTAATTCCTCTCCAAAAACGATTGGTTCTCCGTCATTTTTCTCAATGACTTTTATCAATTTACCTAATAAGTCAAATACCTGAACGGATACCTTTTCACTACTAGCTCCTACCAGAGTTATAGTAAATTGGTTATTAGATGGGTTTGGATAAGCGATTACGTCGAAAGGAATTGGTTTTGTTATTTCTGATGTTTTATTTACTTCTTCAAAAATAACCGGTGTCTCTATTACTTGTTTTGAAATTGTTGGCGTACTCACACGAGCTGTTACCGTTGATACTGATGCTTGACAATTTCCACCACCATCAACATAAACTTTGCTACCTGATCCAACAGCTTTTTCTACCGTTTTAGTTCCATCCCAACTACTGGAGAACCAGATACCGCCCGCTTTTCTGTAAAGTGTAATAGCTATTTTCTGATCAGTTCCACATTGGTAAGCTGTCATTTGAAAAGTAGCCCCTCCCTCAATCGCAACTGTTGTTTCACCAATTTGCTCTACAAGATTAGCTTTTGCACTGAAGGTTCCTCTTGGAGCTGTCGCCACCATCGAAGCAATCGCATTTGTTGTGATGATATAAGTGTGCAGTTTATCATCCAATATTCCATCTGTCTTATAATAACTGTTAATCAAAACTTTCACTTTGCCTTTAGGATTAGTTCCTGATTTTGTGTATTGAATATCGAATTGATAATCTGTACACAGACCCGGTACTCCTTTGATATAACCTGCAGATTGCTGTGTTGTAACAGGATTAACAAACCTACTACCGCCACAAATAAATCCTCCGGATATTGGTTTACTTACCGAAACTATTACCTGTGAAAGTCCACAGTCTTTCAAAGTTTCATTTGAATATGCACCGGTAACCAATACTCCTACCTGGTAGTTCGCTGCATTCTGTGAGCCAATATCAAACTGAACAATGGCACTGGCGAATCCTATTGAACCATCATTAATATCTACAAGACCTACCGGTATATCTTTTGCACTTGGAATCGGTGACCACACACCATTATTAACATAACAGAAAGTAACTTTTGCACCTCTCAAATCACCTTTAGGAAGGTTCTTATCCTTAATCATTGCTGTCATAGTTAAAGTCCCCTTACTTGAATTAGGCCCGGTTGTCCATGCAAACACATCACCAGTATAGAATCCTTTTGCATCATATGGATCTGCATTCCTGGCTACTACTGTAAGTGGCTTAGACAATGAAGTACTTTCATCATAATTCGAAGGAGTGCCTGGAGTAAATACACCTACTACATTATAAGTTCCTGGATTTTCAGCAACCTGTTTGATAATAGTTGCTTCGAAAATGCTATTCGATGTACCTGGTACAGGCACAATAGATGCAGTTCCATAAGATACACCATTGATAAAGAATTTAACACTACCGGTCAATAATTGTGCTGTATTCGCAGGTGTTACTCTCGCTGTCATTGTTAAGTTATCCATGAACCTCACACTTGGTGCACTTGTAATAAGTGTAGTTATGGTAGAAGCTATTGTAATCTCAGCAGCAAGATCTATAGCTGTAGTACTTGTCAAATTATAATTTGGTGCATCCGCCCCGCCTATTGAGATACCCGTTACAGTTACCTTCCATGTACCCACATTAAAATCTGCGAAGTTTGAATTTGCAGGAAAATAAGACACAGTTATATCATCACCCGCTACTGCATCAGTTGTTAATGTTACTACTGCTGTAGTATTACCATCAAAGATCTTATTATCAGCAACTGCTGTTACAGTCAAATCTTTCTTCATAATATCTACACCTACTGTTCCTCCTGTTACTTTATAATTTGAATTTGATGATGTCAGTGAGTTAACTGTAAAGCTTGTGTAAGTGCCAACATTTTTACTCGATA
>NZ_BMGA01000003.1 GCF_014639535.1 Flavobacterium palustre
AACATAACAGTTACTGATAATAATGCTGTTGTAAGCGGTGGTCCGATTGCATCTCTTGCTCCTGGAGCAACCGATACAACTACTTTCTCTGCATCTCATACAATTACCCAAAATGACATCAATAATGGATTTGTGTACAACTTGGCTTTGGCAACTGCCAAAGATCCTAAAGGAAATGACGTAACAGATACTTCTTCTGATCCTACTCCTTGTACAACCTGTCCGGTTGATCCTGAATGTACTGATTGTACGATTACTGAATTGAATCAATCACCGGCTATTACTATCACTAAAGATGGATTTTATACAGATACAAATCAGGATGGTAAAACCAATGTGGGAGATACTGTTGCTTACAAATTTGTTATCACAAATACTGGAAATGTGACTTTAACCAACATAACAGTTACTGATAATAATGCTGTTGTAAGCGGTGGTTCGATTGCATCTCTTGCTCCTGGGGCAACTGATACAACTACTTTCTCTGCATCTCATACAATTACTCAAAATGATATCAATATTGGATTTGTGTACAACTTGGCTTTGGCTACTGCCAAAGATCCTAAAGGGAATGACGTAACAGATACTTCCTCTGACCCTACTCCTTGTACAACTTGTCCGGTTGATCCGGAATGCACTGATTGTACTATAACTGAATTGAATCAATCACCAAGTATAGCCTTAGTAAAAACAGCTGTTTTTAGCGATACTAATAATGATGGTTATGCTCAGGCAGGTGAAAAAATCAATTATGCCTTTACAGTCACTAATACCGGAAACGTAACAATAAGTAATATTATTATCACCGACCCATTAGTAGGATTGGTATTAGCTGGAAATCCAATAGCAACATTAGCTCCGGCTGCCAGCAATAATGCTATTACCGGAATTTATACATTAACACAAGCTGATATCGATGCAGGCAGAGTAACCAACTCGGCTTTGGTTACCGGAAAAGATCCTAAGAACAACAACGTAACTGATACCTCAGGAACAACTATTGATAACAATACACCAACAGTTATAACACTCCCTCAAAACCCGGGATTAAGTGTTGACAAAACAGCTGTGGTCATCAGTCGTGGTAGCGAAAGTGAGGTTTACAGTTTTATTGATGATGTTATCAACTACACTATAAGTGTGACTAATACGGGCAATGTTACTATTAATAATATTATCGTTAAAGATCCATTGACCGGATTAGACACCACAAGTCAAAGTTTTAGCCTTGCTCCTGGAGAATCTAAAGATTTTTCTCAAAGTTATACTATAACATTAAACGATATGAGAGCAGATAGTGTTACTAATACAGCCACAGCCAACGGACAAACTCCTAACAATAGTCCAATAAGTGCCGAAGATAGCGTGGTTGTTGAAAAAGCTCAAGTTTTAGGTTGTGGCACTATAGTAGTTCACAATGCTTTTACTCCTAATGGAGATACTTTCAACGAAATATTTAAAATTGATAACATTGAAGATACACTTTGTTACCCTGAAAACTCTGTAGAAATTTACAACAGATGGGGAGTATTGGTATATGAAGCCAGAGGATACAACAATCAGGATGTATCATTCAAAGGGGTCTCTGAAGGCAGAGTTACAGTAGACAAATCAGCTGGATTACCTACCGGAACTTACTTCTACATCCTGAACTATACCGCTGTAGATTTACAAGGAGAAAATATCGCTAAAAGAGAACAAGGATACCTATATCTTTCCAGATAAAAAAAACTCAAATCTAACACCAGAGGTTTTAATAAAAACCTCTGGTTATAAAACTTAAGTCCGATGAAAACAAAATTACTACTAATCAGTTTGATGTTTACAGCAGTGATAAGTTATGCACAACAGGATGCACAATTTACACAATACATGTACAACACTATAAATGTAAATCCGGCTTATGCCGGTTCGAGAGGGGCAATGAGTATATTTGCCTTACATCGCACCCAATGGATTGGATTAGACGGAGCTCCTACAACTAATGCAGTTTCTATCAACACACCTTTTAACAATAGTAGATTAGGCTTAGGTGTATCCATTATCAATGATAAAATTGGCCCAACGACAGAAAACACATTATCAGCCGATTTATCATATACCATTCCTACTTCTGAAACTGTAAAACTATCTTTTGGGATTAAAGCTACAGCCAATTTATTTGATTTAGATCCTAATAAACTAAATCCTGAAAACAGTGGCGATCCTAAATTACAAGGGTTCAACAATAGATTTACACCTAATATTGGAGCTGGAGTTTACCTTCACTCTGACAAAGCTTATGTAGGTTTATCAATACCTAACTTTATTGAATCAAATCGCTACGATGATAATGATGTGGCGCTCTTTAAAGAAAAAATGACTTACTATTTAATTGCTGGTTATGTTATGGATTTAAGTTACAACCTTAAATTCAAACCTGCTTTGTTGACAAAAATGGTTCAAGGCTCCCCTTTACAGGTCGATGTTTCGGGTAATTTTATGTTTTTTGACAAATTAACCGCCGGTATTGCCTACCGCTGGAGTGCTTCAGTAAGTGCTCTGGTTGGATTTCAAATATCCGACGCTATGTATGTTGGTTATGGATATGATTTAGAAACAACCAAATTAGATAATTACAATTCAGGCTCACATGAGATTTTCTTGCGATACGAAATTTTCAAAAACAATAAAAAAATTACAACTCCAAGATTTTTTTAAAGACATATTTAAGTGTCTAAAAAAATGTGAACTCTCAACTTAGTCTGAAATGATTTAAGTAAAAAATGATGAAATCATGACACTTTCAAAAACAATTATTATAGAGAATATTATTTTTCTTTACTTAATAATAGCAAGTGTTTTTTCATGCCCTATTTATTCACAAAAAATAAATGCATCTGTTGCCAAAATAAAAGATACTATAACAAAATCTTCAACAGACTCAGCAACAATATCTAATTTAGTAAAAACTGTAATATCCTATAAAGTAGTAGAAAAAATCAATATGACATTTGGTGGTTACACCGTTACCTATGTAGTTTCTGATATAAGTTTAATTAACACAACCGATTTAGGACCAAACAATACCAGAATTGTAACTCCTATTTTTGATATAAAAAGACAAAATATTAAGACAATAAAAAGACCTGTAATCGACTCATTGAATCTAATGCCTGTAAATTTTGATTCAAATATAACCGTAAATTTTGATATACCTGAAAAACCTGTATTTGAAGAGATAGATATAAGTAACGGTACTGAATATATTGACATTGTAAAAACCTATGAAAGAGTTGTTGACAAAGGATTCAAATCGATAGAAATGTTAAAAAGAATAGCAAACGCATATTATTTCGACAATAAATTAGACAAAGCAGCTAAGTACTATCAGGATCTTTTTAATATGACCACTGATTTAGAACCTGAATATTATTTTAGATATGCCAAATCTTTAAAATTTATTAATAAACAAGACAAAGCCAATGAAATGATGAAAATATTCAATCAAAAAAACAATGGTTTATAACTAATTGACATGAAAAGACAAGAATTAAAACCCAATTATTATGAAAAATTATTTAACTGTTTACATGATAATAATAAGTGTTTTTTCATGTACTATTTATTCCCAAAATGAAAAAACAATAAATATACCCGATAAAAATAAAGTTGGCTATTCTGACATAGATCCTTTAAAAACCTATGAAAGAGTAATCGAAAAAGGATACAAATCAGCCGATATGCTAAAAAAAATAGGAAATGCCTATTATTTTAAAGAAGAACTGGACAAAGCGGCTAAATGGTATAAAGAATTGTTTTCCTTGAGTACCATTACTGATTTAGAACCTGAATATTATTTTAGATACGCCCGATCATTAAAATCTATTAATCAAAATGATGAAGCCAACGAAATGATGAAAATATTCAATCAAAAAAATGAGGCAAATACCGAAAAAAATTAAAACTCCAAAATCCATCCTTCTAAAAACAAATATTATGAAAAAAAATATACTCCTTTGCGTAGCTATAGTAAGTGTTTTTTCATTCAACATTTATTCTCAGAAAGCTAGTCTGGCATCAGCTGACAAAAAATATGACAGCTATGCCTATATTAATGCTATTAAAACTTATGAAAGAGTTGTCGAAAAAGGATACAAATCGGCAATACTGTTCCAGAAGTTAGGAAATGCTTATTATTTTAATGCCGAACTGGACAAAGCGGCTAAATGGTATGGCGAATTATTTGCCATGACTACTGATTTAGAACCTGAATATTATTTCCGCTATTCGCAATCTTTGCGTTCCATTGGCGAAAATGATAAAGCCAATGAGATGATGAATCAATTCACTCAATTATCAAACAATGACAACAGAGGGCAATTATTCAAAAAAAATCAGAATTATCTCGATGCAATAAAAGAGAATTCAGGACGGTACAAAATTGAAAATGCCGGAATCAATTCTAAATATTCCGATTACGGAACAACAATACATGACAACAAAATTTATTTTGCAACCGCCAGAGATACCGGAAGTTTAGGTCATCGAAAACATTCATGGACTGACCAGTTTTTTACTAATATATACACCGCCGATTTAGGAGATGAAATGACTGCGGGAAATCCTAAAAAATTCAATCGGTCTATCAATACTAAATTTCACGAAGCTACACCTGCTTTTACAAAAGACGGAAACACAATGTATTTTACCCGTAACAACTATCTCGAAGGAAAAAAAGGAAAAGACGGAAACAACGTTAATCTGGTAAAAATATACAAATCCACTTTAGTCGATGGAAAATGGACTAAAACAAGCGAATTGCCTTTTAGCAGTGATAATTACAGCACGGCTCATCCTACATTAAGTCCTGACGAAAAAACATTGTATTTTGCTTCGGATATGCCAGGAACATTAGGTCAGTCGGATATATTTAAGGTTAAAATAAACGAAGATGGGAGTTTTGGAAATCCTGAAAATCTAGGAAATGGAATCAATACTGCCGGACGTGAAACCTTCCCACATATAAACGATGAAAACGAACTCTATTTTGCTTCAGACGGACATCCGGGACTGGGTGGTTTAGATATTTTTGTTTCAAAACTAAACCCCAACGGTACGTTTAATGAAGTTCAAAATATAGGTGCCGACGCCAATTCGCCAAAAGATGATTTTGCTTATGTAATTGATACAAAATCCCGAAGAGGTTTTCTAAGTTCAAATAGAGATGGCGGTCAGGGATTTGACGACATCTACAACTTTTTAGAAACCAAAAGACTTATTTGTGAACAGTTACTATATGGTGAAATCACAGATATAGAAACTAAAATACTATTGCCTGACACAAAACTAAGTTTGTTTGACAGTCAATTTAATCTGATTAGCACCACAACTTCTGACGAAAAAGGAAACTACTCATTTGCTGTAGAATGCGGAAAAAAATATAGTGTGAGAGCCGAAAAAGAAGATTATACCACTATTGAAGAAAAAGTTACTATTGCAAAAGAAAATGGAAAAACACATTTCCCTCTTGCGCTGGAAAAAGCAAAATGCAAAGTAACTGTGGGTGATGATTTAGGTAAATGTTTTGGTATCAAAATGATTTATTTTGATTTTGATAAATCAGATATTCGTGTGGAGGCTGCCATAGACCTTGAAAAAATACTGGATGTTATGAACGAATATCCAAAAATGAAACTTGACATCCGTTCACATACTGATAGCCGTGGTTCTTTTAAATACAATGAATCTTTATCAGACAGAAGAGCTAAATCCACCATTGCCTGGCTGATTAAAAACGGAATCAATCCTAACCGATTAATTGGAAAAGGATATGGTGAAGGCCAATTGGTAAACCAATGTTCTGACGGAGTAAAATGTACTGAAGAAGAACACCAAATGAATCGTAGAAGCGAATTTATTATCACAGCACTTTGATACTAATTAAAATGTATTGAGTATTATTTTAGAAAAAAAGAACAAAATAGTTGTACTAAAAGGAACACAAATTATAACTATTCTACTAATAATACTTAAAAAACAGCTCTTTTTTATTAAATATATAGATATTTCTATTAAATTTAAAGCCTTATAATTATACAAAAATTATCAATACAATAATTTTTATGTAAAAAAACAACAGTGTTATGACAAAAAAACCACATAAACTTATAATATGAAAATACCCCAAATCTATTTTTTTATTTTAGTCAGTTTAGTATCATACAATGGATTTGCTCAAAATCCAAAAGTGTATATTACTGAGAGGGTTGGCGAAAGTTATGCTTATGTAAATGTTACAAAAACATACGAAAGAGTAGCTGAAAAAGGATATAAATCTATTGATTTATTCCAAAAATTAGGCAATGCTTTTTATACTGATTTGAATATGGGAAAAGCTGCTAAATGGTACGGTGAATTATTTGCAATGACTACCGATTTAGATGCAATATATTATGATCAATATGCAAAATCATTATACGCTATCGGTGAAAATGAAAAGGCCAATTATATCATGGCACAATTAAAACAAAAAGTAAACACAATCAAAAACAAATAACGAAAACCAGTTTTTTCTAACCACAAGAAACAGTTGTAAAATCATTTACAACTGTTTTTTTTTATTATTAGCCGTCATAAAACCAAGTTCATAAACAAAAAAAAGAGACTGTTTCAAATAAAACAGCCTCTTCAATACAAACTCAAACTCAATTATATTTTAGCAAAAATATTAGTATAATATTTTTCACCTGTAACAGAATCCTTTTTAATAGCTAAACCAAAATGAGTAAAATTCCCCACAATATTCACCTTGTGTTTAGGACTATTGAGCCAGGCATTTAAAACTGATTTTGCCGAATCGTAATTAAACGCAATATTCTCAGCAACTGCTTTAGCTCCTAAAACCTTCATTATATTTTCTGAACGGGCATAAAAATCATAGTGATTAAAAACCTTATTATTAATCATATAAATATCATGCTCCTCTGATTTGAATGAAATATGATTAATTTTTTCTAAACGATTCAGTCCTATACTAGCCCGATAATCATTAATTAAATCCATAGTTTCTAATTCAGCAAGATTGTAAGTGTAATTTAAAACTAATTCAGGTTTAACTATAGCACTTAAATTCTCCGCTTCCGTATTATCAGATGAACAGGAATTTAACATAAACAAAGCTAAAAACAGCATTGTTTTAGGTAATAAATTTAATTTCATTCAATTTAAGTTGGTTGGTTTTGTGGTATTCTTTTTTGGTTGCGCCAAACATACAAAGTTTATTCATCTCAATTTCAAAATAACTCAAAATCAAGTGTAATTTTAACATTAATTAAATGTTACCAATAATTTTTCTTACGGGACAAAATGCAAGCAATAAAAAACTAGCTTTCAATTTCTTACGAAAAAAGAAACAAAAAAAAGAGGCTGCAATTGGGGATTTGCAACCTCTTTAATTTTTTTAATACCGAAAGAGAATCGATTTGGGGAAAAATTCTCTTTAGTATTAAATAATTAGTATAAATAAAAAACCAAAAAAATTAAATTTTAGCAAAAATATTAGTGTAATATTTCTTTCCAGTTGTTTGGTTAGAACGAATAGAAATTCCAAAATGAGTATAATTACCTTCAATATTTTTCTTATGTGCCGGACTATTCAACCAGGCATTAAGAGCAGATTGAGGAGTGTTATAATTATAAGCAATATTCTCTCCAACTGTTTTTGCTCCTAACACTTTCATGATATTAGTAGAACGATCTACAAAACCATCATGACTTACTACATTATTATCAATCATATAATAATCATGTTCTTCTGACTTAAATGAAATATGATTAATAATCTCTAATGGATTCAAACCAATACTTACTCTGTAATCATTAATCAATTTCATAGTTTCTAACTCAGTTGCACTATAGTCATAATTCTCTACAATTACAGCAGAAGTTGAATCAGCTGTTACTTCTGATGAATCTGATGAACAAGAATTCATTGTAAATATTACTGTTAAAAGCAACATTAATTTGAGTAAATTTACTTTCATAAGCTAGTAGTTTAAGTTTAAAGTAGATTGTGGGGCAAACTCTTTAAATGTGTTAGTTTGTGTTCTTATTTCTTATTCAAACATACAACACTTTATCGGTAAACTACAAAAAAAATCGATGAAATACATCTTTTTTACTTAAAAAAGAAATTTTTCTTACATATTAAGGCGATAATCGTTCTTTTTTCCATGAATAATCTTCCTGCACAGAATAACGAATTCGATCATGCAAACGATTAGCTCTTCCCTGCCAAAATTCAACTTCCACAGGACGAACAAGATAGCCTCCCCAATGTTTCGGTCTCGGAATTACCATACTTTCAAATTCACTTTCCAGCTGTTTTAAATTTTCTTCCAAAAAATCACGGGACGGAATCACTTCACTTTGATTAGATACTACCGCTCCCAGCTTGCTTCCTTCTGGTCTAGAATCAAAATAATTATCAGAAATAATTTCCGAAGTCTTTTCGGCAATTCCCTTGATGATTACCTGACGCTCCGTATTATGCCAAAAAAAGGAAAGACAAACATGCGGATTCTGTTCAATAGCCTTTCCTTTTTCCGAATTATAATTAGTGTAAAAAATAAAACCTTCTTCATTGTATTTTTTTAACAACACTACTCTGGCCTTTGGAAAACCATCCAAACCAATTGTAGATACGGTCATAGCGTTAACTTCCTCTCCCGAAGCATTGGGACCACCAAAATCTTCTGTCTCGTGAAACCAGCGATGAAAAAGGTTAATAGGATCTTCAGGAATATTGGATTCTAATAATTCACTTTTTTCATAAGATCTTCTGTAATGACTTAAATCTTCCATAATATTTTTATTGTAAAATTTTAATTCTAAACTACAAATCAAATGTTTTTCCGTCATCGGCTAATAAAACATTCGGAAAAACGGTTTCTGCTTCGACCTTAAACAATTCTATAGCCTCGTAGCGCGTGGAGTAATGTCCTAAAATAAGTTGCTTCACCTGAGCTTTCTCGGCAATAGTAGCCGCTTCTATAGCTGTCGAATGCATGGTTTTTGCCGCTAAATTCACTTCTGATTGCAAAAAAGTGGCTTCGTGGTACAGAATATCTGTTTTTTCAATTATAGGCAATACAGCTTCATTATATGCTGTATCGGAACAAAAAGCATAACTACGGGGCTGTTCCGGATCAAATGTCAATTGCTCATTACTGACCAAAGTACCATCATCCAGAAGAATGTCTTTGCCATTTTTTATATTCTGATAATAACATTTCTCAATTTGGTATTGCTCAACCGCTTCGATGTTTAGTTTTCTTTTATCGATTTTTTCCTGAAACAGAAATCCATTAGTATAAACACGATGCTTTAAAGGGATGGTTTTTACCAAAACTTTTTCGTCTTCATAAATTAACTCACTTTGACCGGAAGTTAATTCATAAAAATGCAATCCAAAATTTGGCCAGGAATTAGATAATCGTAATTGTAACATGATGATTTCTTTGATTCCTTTAGGACCATAAATATGTAAATCGTTATTGCAATTCAATAATGAAAAAGTGGAAATCAAACCGATTAAACCAAAAAAATGATCGCCATGCAGATGCGAAATGAAAATTTGGTTAATCTTAGAAAACTTGATTTTATTTTTCCGAAGCTGGACTTGGGTTCCCTCACCACAATCGATAAGGAAAAGACGATTTTTGATTTCTAAAACCTGTGAAGTAGGATTGGTAAAAGTACGCGGAGTTGCTGCATAACAGCCTAAAATGGTTAATTTCATTTTAATTTTAGAATATAAATTTAAACTTTAAAATTATTGACATCTAAAATCAAAAATCTCAAATCTAAAATTTTAAATCAAAAGCCTAAGTCTCTTTCAATTTCTTCCATCTCAATAATATCATGAGCTTCTAACAAAGAAGGAACTACGGTAAATTTTTCAGGTAACGCATTGTAATCAAAATCAGCCACCACCACAACAAATGATTTTTTTGCTTTTTTATGTTGTTTAGATAATGGCAGGAATAATTTTAAATCACTTACCGGTATTTCTTCTTTGTAACCTAAAAGATCAATAATAATGTTATGCTTTTCATAACTCTTATATTGATGCGTAACCTTCATCAAAAAAGAAGTAAAATCACCCTGAGTATCCTTAATTGTAATAGTGTGGTCTTTTTGATCTACTTTCATGATGTTTGATTTTGAAATTATAAGAATCTAAAGTTACTAAGTTTTTTTTATTTACTGAATTTTTGACGCCAAAAGATAAATCACTGCCATTCGGATAGCTACTCCGTTTTCAACCTGATTCAAAATCACCGATTGTCCGGAATCAGCCACTTCAGATGTTATCTCGACACCTCTGTTAATTGGTCCCGGGTGCATAATTACAATTTCTTTATTCAAAGACTCTAATAATGCTTTATCTACACCATATTGTTGTGCATATTCTCTGGTTGATGGAAAATAATTCACGTCCATTCTTTCATTTTGCACACGCAACATATTGGCTACATCACACCATTCTAAGGCTTTTCTCAAATTAGGTTCTACTTTTACCCCTAAAGACTCAATATATTTTGGAATTAATGTTTTTGGGCCGCAAACTTTTACTTCGGCACCCTGCATTTGCAAAGCATAAATATTAGACAGCGCAACTCTTGAATGCAAAATATCTCCAACAATCACCACCTTTTTTCCGGCAACATCTCCTAGTTTTTCTCTAATTGAATAACTGTCTAATAAAGCCTGAGTAGGATGTTCATGAGCTCCGTCACCGGCATTTACAATACTGGCTTTTACATTTTTAGACAAAAAATAAGCTGCTCCGGGATTAGCATGACGCATCACCACCATATCTACTTTCATCGAAAGAATATTATTCACGGTATCAATAAGTGTTTCCCCTTTTTTAACCGAAGACTGTGCCGCCGAAAAACTAATCACATCGGCTGAAAGTCTTTTTTGAGCTAATTCGAAGGAAAGCTTGGTTCTTGTACTATTCTCAAAAAATATATTAGCAATGGTAATATCCCGTAACGAAGGCACTTTCTTAATAGGACGATTGATGACTTCTTTAAAATGATCCGCTGTTTCAAAAATAAGGTCAATATCATTTTTGTTAATATATTTAATACCTAATAAATGATTTACGCTTAATTCGCTCATTGTTTTTTTATTTGTTTGTAGTTTATTGTTTTTGGTTTATAGTTTTGTTTTGCATCCTGTTTTATACATCTGCTATCAGAAAACAATAAACTATAAACAACAAACGATTACATTTTTAACTTAATTAGTAACCAGATAAACGGTGTCTTCTCCATCATTTTCTTTCCAACTCACTTTTACCTTTTCATTATTAATGGCATCTACCTGTCTTCCTCTGTAATCGGGTTGGATTGGTAAATTACGACTAAAACGTCTGTCAATTAAAACCAGTAATTCTATTTCTGATGGTCTTCCAAAAGACTGAATGGCTGTCAGAGCCGCTCTGATACTTCGTCCTGTGTACAACACATCATCAATAAAAATGACTTTCTTATTCTCTACAATAAAATTAATATTGGTTTTATTGGCTTCTAATGGTTTTTCGGTTCTTCGAAAATCATCTCTGAAGAAGGTAATATCCAAATAGCCTAATTTTATTTCGGGAGTAGCATATTCTTTTTCCAGTAATTCCTTAAGACGATTGGCTAAAAAAGTTCCTCTGGGTTGAATACCAATTAAAATAGTATCTTTAAAATCAAGGTGTTTTTCAATTAGCTGACAAGCCAAACGATGAAGAATAATATTGACTTCTTTGGAATTGAGTAAAACTTTTTGAGTCATAGTAAAGTGTTATCTTGGGTCATGCAAAAATAGCATTTTTTTTTCAACCCTTTTTTTAATTCTGTTTAAAAAGCATAAAAAAACCGTCTCAAATTAGTATCGAGACGGCTTGTTATTATTATTTCCAATTCATTACAAATTGTACATTTTCTTTCTTTGTTCCTGAATTTTCTCATCATCCAGATATTCATCAAATGTCATGTAACGGTCAATCACTCCGTTTGGAGTCAACTCCACTACCCTGTTACCAACTGTTTGTGCAAACTCGTGGTCATGAGTGGTAAAAATCACCGAACCTTTAAAGTTTTTCAATGAGTTATTAAAAGCCGTAATCGATTCCAAATCCAAGTGGTTTGTTGGTTCGTCCAGCATTAAAATATTAGCGCGTTCCATCATCATTCTTGAAATCATACAACGTACTTTTTCTCCTCCTGACAACACATTACTGGTTTTTAAAGCCTCTTCTCCAGAGAAAATCATTTTCCCAAGGAATCCTCTAATAAAAACTTCGTCACGCTCTTCTTCAGTTTTTGCATATTGACGCAACCAATCTACCAAAGACAATTCATTTTTGAAAAAATCATGGTTTTCAACCGGTAAATACGCCTGGTTTGTAGTCACACCCCAATCATAAGTTCCGGAATCAGCTTTTTGATTACCATTCAAAATTTCGTAGAAAGCTGTTGTAGCACGGGAATCTTTAGAGAAAAGCACAATTTTATCGCCTTTTGCCATATTCAAATCAACATCTTTGAATAAAATTTCTCCATCAATTGAAGCGCTTAAATTCTGAACATTCAAAATCTGATCTCCTGCTTCACGCTCCTGATCAAAAATAATCGCAGGATAACGACGGCTTGAAGGTTTGATTTCAGAAATATTCAACTTCGAAATCATTTTTTTACGGGAAGTAGCCTGTTTAGACTTCGCAACGTTAGCAGAAAAACGACGAATAAACTCTTCCAATTCCTGTTTCTTCTCCTCTGCCTTCTTATTTTGTTGCGCTCTTTGTTTAGCCGCTAACTGACTGGACTCATACCAGAACGTATAGTTTCCTGAGTAATGGTTGATTTTTCCGAAATCAATATCAGAAATATGAGTACAAACCGCATCAAGGAAGTGACGGTCGTGCGATACTACAATTACTGTATTTTCATAATTCGCTAAGAAATTCTCTAACCAGGCGATGGTTTCAAAATCCAGGTCATTGGTAGGCTCATCCATAATCAACACATCAGGATTTCCAAAAAGCGCCTGTGCCAAAAGCACACGTACTTTCATCTTCCCTTCCATATCCGCCATCAACGTATAATGATGCTCTTCGCCAATACCTAAATTCGACAACATCGAAGCCGCATCAGAATCGGCATTCCAACCGTTCATTTCTTCAAATTGCACTTGCAATTCTCCAATTCTGTCGGCATTTTTATCGTTATAGTCTAAATAGAGTTCGTCCATTTCTTTCTTAACAGCATACAACACCTTGTTTCCCATAATAACGGTTTCCAGAACGGTATGTTCATCAAACATGTTGTGGTTTTGGTTTAAAACCGACATACGTTTTCCCGGTTCTAACTGTACGTGACCCGAAGTAGGATCCATATCTCCGGAAATGATTTTAAGAAAAGTAGATTTTCCGGCACCGTTAGCCCCAATAACTCCATAAATATTACCGTGTGTGAAGGTAGTATTTACTTCGTCAAACAAAATGCGCTTACCAAACTGAACTGATAAATTATTTACTGTTAACATGAATAGCTTTTATAAAATTTGCTGCAAAAGTACAAAAAAATAGCTATTTATCAGAATGGATTTTAAAGTTAGATCCCATCTTTATTTGTAAGAATATTTTAATATATTTGAATATAGATTCCTTAGTTGGTTTAACAATTTTAAAAGTAAAATATTTATTACACAAACATATTCAAATCGCTGTAACATTTAATAAAAAATGAAAAAAATAGCAACAATTTTATTTATAGGAATTATTCTGAATTCTTGTTCAAATAACGATAATTTAGATTCTGAAAATCCAGACGCCCTAGTAACAAGTATAAAGATTGATTTAATCAATGCAGTACAAATGGAAATTTTTGATTTTCAATTTGAGTATGACTATAAAAAAAGATTAATAAAAAAAACAACTGCTCAATTAATTCAGCAAAATGGGAGTTTTAACTATATCAATCTAGATGTATATACTACTTTAACATACAACAACAATAATGTTACTGTCGAAGATTTCTCAACTTCAAACAATTATCCTTTATCAAAAAACACGAATTATTACACATTAAATAACAAAAATCAAATTACAATCAGGGAAATTCCTGACATCTATTATAATGAAAGATCTAAAAAAATGTTTTATAAATATGCTAATAACAAACTAACAGAAATCATAACAACATACCCAAATAGACCTTACGATGTTATTATTCCTTATTATAGCTACATACTAACCTATTCTGAAAAATTTTATTATGATACTAATGGGAATTTATCAAAAACCGAATATTACGAACAACACGATAATGTAAATGTTGGCAATAAGACAATTAGAACATTTGAAAACTATGATAGCTCCTACAATCCTACTAAAAGACTTTTTCTATTAGAAGAATACTTCTACAGATCACTTTCAAATAACAATTTTCGAAGGTATACTCAAAAAACTTATAATGAGTTTAATGATTTAATAAATTTTTCAGAAAACAATTTAAGCTTTAATTATGATGCAAATGGAAACATTATCATAAACTAAATTTAGAAATAATCAGCAACTTATTCCCTGCTTACGCGAACGTTACGCTCGTGAACACAATCTGGGCTGTTGAACATTAAAATAAATTATGAAATTTTAAATAATTATTATGGAAATAAAACCTGGAGCATTTACTCTTTATGTTGGAATTTTATTGTGTCCTTATTATTAATCCTTGTATTAATATCAGAATGGCAAATTGATGAAAAAGGAGAACTTTATAGTGTATTTGGCATGTTTATTTTTTTCTTCTTTGCTAGCATTTATTTATTAATTCATCATTATAATTATAGAATATTAATTCTCGATAAATATATGATTATAACGGATGAACGAAAAAAAAGAAAAGAAATCTACTGGGATGAAATAGAAAAAGTCGATTATAACAAATCTTTTAACATGTTTATCATATTCAGTAACGGAAAAAAAACAAAAATTAGTTCAATTTATCCTCATTTCTTAAATTTTATTGACAAATCGAAGTTTTCCCCTAAGTTAAAAGAAGTATTAGTTGAAAACAAACCTGATAGCAAAGATTTGTAATCCCACAACAATGAGCAACTTGGTCGAATTACTTGATGAGATGCTTTCTCGTCAGCATGACAAAATTAAGGGTAAGTTGAATGTTTGGCAGAATTGTTTCATTCTTCTGGTTAGAAAATAACTTCATTTGCTTCAATCTGCAAAACCTGCGTGCCATTGAAACGTTTTAAAATAACTCACAACTCCTTATTTTCCGTAATTAGGTTAACTTTGCAGGAACTCAATTTAGAAAAATACAACCATGAATATTTTAGAATTAATTCAAAAAAGATATACTGCTAAACATTACCAATCTGACAAAGCGATTCCACAGCAAAAAATAGAAGATTTAAAAGAAATTTTGCGCCTTACACCTTCTTCCATCAACATTCAGCCGTGGAAATTTACTTTTGTACAAAATCCGGAAATGAAGTCCAAATTAGCTGCTGTTTCCATGCACAATACCGAGAAAATCAATCAGGCACAATTATTAGTAGTTTTTAGTGTAGCGGATGATTTGGATGCTTTTCAAAAAGTAGTCGAAAACGAATTACCGGCAGCCAGGAGAGATTGGTACAACAAAATCAAAGCCAGTACTCCTGAAGCCGAATTAAAAACATGGCTGGCCAAACAAGTATATATTGCCCTTGGTGTAGGTTTGACCGCCAGTATAGCTTTAGGATTGGATTCGACAGCTATGGAAGGCATTGAATCGGACAAATACGGTGACATTTTAGGAATGACCGAATACAAACCACTATTTGCGATGGCGGTAGGTTATGGCGCAGAAGACGATTTTAACCGTATTGAAGTTACACCTAAATCCAGAAGATCTTTAGAAAATGTAATTGAAACCATATAAAGACAGATTCTTTAAATTGCTAAACTAAAACAATCGTTATGTCAAATATCAACCTCATTATCGAAGAACGCGCTGCCGATATAGGAAATTTTCTGGTAGGCCGCTTGTTGCCTTTTCGTCAAAAACGCATGGTGGGTCCGTTTATCTACATTGACCACATGGGACCTGTAAAGATGAATGAACGTCAGAATTTTGATGTTTTGCCACATCCGCACATTGGTCTTTCTACCCTTACTTTTTTATTTGAAGGCAGTATTATGCACCGCGACACTCTGGGGAATGAAGTAGAAATCAAACCGGGTGAAGTCAACTGGATGACTGCCGGCAAAGGCATTGTTCACTCCGAGCGTACACCTGAGTATTTACGCCATTCTGAAAAAAACATGCACGGTTTACAAATTTGGGTAGCCTTGCCTAAACATTTGGAGCAAATGAATCCTGAGTTTTTTCATATTGACAGCAGCGAAATTCCGTCCTGGAAAGAAGATGATGTTCAATTCAAATTGGTTGCTGGAGAAGCTTTTGGAAAAAAATCCAAGGTGCCGGTGTACAGTCCGATGTATATGATTGAGATAAAATCGGTGAGCGAGAAAAAATTAAATATTGGTCAGCATCTTTATGGTGAAGCCGGTCTCTATATTCTGGAAGGCGGTATTGAAAACGACGGCAGCGAATATGGTCCGAAACAAATATTGGTAGCTAAAAACAGTACACTTTGCGAATTTACGATCCAGGCCAATTCGACTATCTATATTTTTGGCGGCGAAGCTTATCCCGAAGAACGTTTTATCGACTGGAATTTTGTTTCAACCGATAAAGAGTTAATCGAACAGGCTAAGCAAAACTGGATAGAACAAAAGTTTGACAAAATAAAAGGCGAAACCGAATTTGTTCCGCTTCCTGTATATCCGAAAAAGTAAAAAAAACAACTATAAATTTATAATCAATGGACATTAAAGCATTTTTATTAGACTGGCTGGAAATCAGTAACAGTTATAATACCGAAAACTATTTGGCAAAATATCAGGAAGATGCTATACTAGATGATCCTTCTGTTGGCAGAAAATTTGTAGGTCATAAAGAGATTCGGGAGTATTATACCAGTTATTTTATTGGCTATAAAACACAAACAGAATTGGTAAAATTAGATATTCAGGATACTGGCGCTCATATCGAAGTGGAATTTACAGGTGAATTTCCAGAAGAAAAAATTGGAGGAATCTTTGACTTTACTTTCAAAAACGATAAAATAGCAACCGTAATAGCCGATTTAAAATAAGATGAGCAACAACAACTTTGACGATATTATCAATCGTTCCTTAGAGATAAGAAAAAAATACCACGAATTAGAAGTCCAACATCATGACAGCGAATGGACTGTTGAAGAAGATGCTTTAGCTTTTTTAACAGATGCGGGTTTAGTTGGTCGAAATATTATGTCGCAACAACAACGTTGGCCTAAAGCCAATAGTCAATCGGAATTAGAACACAAACTGGGAGAAAGCATTTGGTGGCTCATCGTATTAGCAAACAGAAGTAATATTGACATCAAAGAAGCAATGGAACAGTTTTTATCCAAAACAGAAAAACTTATAGGTTAAATAAAAATTCCTTTTAACTATTTTAAGTTAATAACATAAACTCAAAAGGATGTCAAAACGAGACGAATTACATCAATTTCCTTTATATCAAAAAGCAGAACAAATTTACAAGATCACCAGAGGATTAATTGAAATTGTTCCTGCTGATAATGAGTTTCTTCAGGAAACAACGGTTCGATTTATGATGGAAAATGCCATGATAATTCCCGCTAAAATTGCCGGCGCTCAAGCAGTCGAATTGTATGATTTAAAAATGGAAAATGCAACCATTATTCGAAAAGCAGCCAGAGAGCTCTATGTTCAGGCAGGAAGTTTACGCTTTGAAGAAGCTATTTCTGATCAGGATTATATTCATTTATTGAGAACCGAAATTGATGAATTCCGACTTCTATTCATTGATTGGGTTGCCGGTTTTGATGTTTGGAATTACATCAAAGACAATTGGGGATTATTCAATCCTCCGGGAATAAGTGCTCACGACAAAGATCCAGATGACGACATTCCTTTTAATCCGAATGATTTTTTTAATCTTGATGACGAGGAGTAATTTTATACTAAAATTCAATCAAAAAAATAGTAGTTTCGCAGTACTAAACAATCAAAAACAATTATAATGGCATCAGGTTTTTTCGCACTATTAGATGATATCGCAGCAATTATGGACGATGTAGCTGTAATGAGTAAGGTGGCAGCTAAAAAAACAGCAGGAATTTTAGGAGATGATTTGGCGGTAAACGCCGAAAAAGCTTCCGGATTTGTATCATCGAGAGAACTTCCTGTTTTATGGGCAATTGCCAAAGGCTCATTTATCAACAAACTAATCATTTTACCCGTAGCCTTTCTGTTAAGTGCTTTTTCACCAATGGCTATCATCATCATATTAATCATTGGAGGATTGTATCTGGCTTATGAAGGTGCCGAAAAGATATATGAGTTCTTTTTTCCTCATCATCACGACAAAATAGCAATCACTGATAAAACTTTTACCGAAGAAGAAATTTTAACTATTGAAAAAGATAAAATTAAGTCGGCTATTATCACAGATTTTATTTTGTCTGTCGAAATTATAATCATTGCCTTAGGTACTGTAATTGGAGAGCCTTTGATGAAACAAATTATTGTAGTTTCTATAATTGCCATAGTTGCCACTGTTGGGGTTTATGGAATTGTAGCTCTAATTGTCCGAATGGACGAAGCGGGTTTAAAATTAATTCAGCTGAGTTCCAAAGAAGAAAGTTTTACCAAATCCCTAGGTACAATTCTAGTACAGGCTTTACCAAAAGTTATCAAAAGTTTATCGTTTATCGGAACTATTGCTTTAATCCTGGTTGCCGGAGGTATTTTTGTTCACAACATCGAATACCTACATCATTTAGCACCACAATTACCGGCTATCATTAAAGAGTTTGGTATTGGACTTTTGTTTGGTTTTATAACTTTAGGAGTTGTAACTCTTTTGAAAAAAATCATAAAAAAATAGTTTCACAATCCACTATAGAACAATACATTAAACCCATATTTTGACACAACAGCTTTTATTTTTTTGTAACTTAGTACTTTACAAAAAACAAAAAAAACAGTACGTTAATTCTAAATCTAAAAGCAATGCCAAAGTATGTTATTGAAAGAGAAATTCCGGAAGCCGGAAAATTAACTCCTGAGCAACTCAAAGCAATTTCGCAAACCTCTTGTGGAGTATTGCTTAAAATGGGTTCTGAAATTCAATGGGTTCACAGTTATGTAACGGATAATAAAATCTATTGTGTTTACAACGCACCAAATGAGGAAATGATTCTTGAACACGCCAAACAAGGCGGATTTCCTGCCAATTCCATCAGTAAGGTTTCCTCAATTATTGATCCCGTCACCGCAGAATAAAATTTAAAAATCAACGGCTGTTTCTTAAAAAAACAGCCTTTTTATATTTTATCTTCCGGTGTAATTAGGACAGCCAAAGCATTTTTTATCCAAATTGAACTGATAGGTCAATGACAACTCATAAACGCCTCCGGTTTTCCCTATTTTAGTAGTATTCATATCATACGAAAGTCCCAATCGTAAATGATCGTATTGCAGTCCCGTAAAAAGATTTACCGAAGTTAACAAATGACCATTCAAACCATTTTTAGCAGGATTAGTAACGGCTGTAACTCCAAAAAACATCTTTTCAAACAATATTGAAGTTCCAATATCCAGACGATTGTAACGTCCTTGCTGCATGTAATTAGCCGTAGCAAACATTTTAGTGGCATACGGAAAAAACTGCACGTCGATATAATCTGCCAAAAGGAATTCGTATCCTGTACTCAACGAGAAAAACGTATTCAAAGGCACATTTCCATCTTTATTAAAAGCAATATTGGGCTTGTTAAGGTGTTTCATCGAAAGACCAATCCACAAATCTTCGGTATTAAAAACCATGGCTGCTCCTACATCAAAAAAACCTACTTTATCATTTTGCAAAGCCGGATCAATTGAAGTTGCATTATTAATTCCTGTTCGAATATTAATTTGGTCTTCCAATAATAAATTTTGAAAAGCAAAAGATTTATAGCCAAAACCCACTTCTATTGCGGGTCTAAAATCCCATTCGTCACTTACCCGAACCCGGTAAGCATAATTAGCATTCAACTGCGAAAAATTATAATTGGTAGCACTTTCTCTTTGATTTAGAAAACTAACACCAATACCACTGTTCATTTCCTCACTCCAAGTATTGAAAAAAGCATAATCGGTATTAATTTTTAAATTCAAATCAGGCCATTGTTCTCTGTGAATAATCCCCATATAAGTGGTTTCCATATAACCTGTAAAAGCCGGATTTAAAGTTTCGGGAACCAAAAAATATTGAGTAAAAACAGGGTCTTGTGCTTTAACATTGGAATAAAAGAAACACAATATCAGGATGCTAAAAAATTTAATTCTCATGTGTAATTGTATTCTTTTATTTGATTAATGTAACCGAACCTTCTTCGGTAATGATATGATTGTAAAATGTTTTTCCCATCATTTTGAAATAGTAATTACCATTTTCGGCATCTAAATCTTTTACTTTTCCATTCCATCCTTTGATCGTTTCGCCGGTTTCACTGTAAATCATACTTCCCCAGGTATCATAAATATTCAAAGTAACCTCAACAAAACCTAAGAATACAGGTGCAAAACTATCATTAGTCCCATCATTATTAGGCGTAAAAGCTGTTGGCATTGCAACACTATAGCCTTTTTCGATGTTAATAGTGGTGTTATAAACATATTGACAACCAAAAGGATAAGTTACCGTTTGTTTTACCGCATAAGTCCCCACTCTGGTATAAATATGCGATGGATTTTCTTCGTCTGAGAAATTACCGTCTCCAAAATCCCAGGAAATATGGGTAAAATCTCCTGTTGCTAAATTGGTAAACAAAATAGGATCAAAAATTGAATACAAATTGTAAACATCCTTTCCATAAGAGTTATACGAAAAATTAGGATTTCCTAAAACAGGTGTATTGACATTAAAAGTAAAATCTTCTTTACACCCAAAACTGTCTTCCACACTAAAAACAATTAAACCGTTGTTATTGGTATTCATTATTTGGTTGTTACTGCCGCTAACCACCCCGTCTGACCAACTGAGTGTATAAGGCGGAATTCCTCCTCTTACACGACCTACAAAAGTCTGCTTGACAAATTTTGTCTCACAATCAAAATCTGTTATGGTTTCAACTGTTGGAGTTAGTTGTTCAAATCGGGTAATTTTCCATGAA
Organism: Flavobacterium palustre; assembly: GCF_014639535.1. Lineage (GTDB taxonomy): Bacteria > Bacteroidota > Bacteroidia > Flavobacteriales > Flavobacteriaceae > Flavobacterium > Flavobacterium palustre. The sequence continues at coordinate 21,334 of NZ_BMGA01000003.1, forward strand.
CTTGTTGCCTTACAACCGTTGGCATCAGTCACGTTAACAATATAATTATCTGGAGGTAAATTGATTAAATCTTCGGTTTTGGCACCATTTGACCAGACATAAGTAAATGGCGGAGTTCCTCCGGTAACAATTAAATTAATAGTACCGGTATTGGCATTATCACAACTCAACGGATTAGCAACATCAGCTCTTAACTCAATCGGTAAAGGTTCGGTTATTATAAAAGTTTGCTCTATTTTACATCCTTTTTTATCGGTAATAATAACCGAATACCTTCCCGGAGCCAGATTATTTCGCTCCACTCCGGCTGTACTATTATCACTCCAGACTAATTGTATAGGCGCTACTCCTCCAACTAAATTCAATCGAATATGACCGTCTTTTTCTCTGTAACAACTCACTTGTTTCACATCGGGAGTAATTGAAAATTCCGGAACATTGTCAATAACAACCGGGAACACTTTTGGACAGCCTAAAGCATCTTCAATAGTAATAACATAAGTCCCGGCCGACAAATTATTTTGTACTCTTCCTGTTCCTAAATTACTCCATTTAATGATATAGGGTTCCCCCGTTGTAAAAGGAACACCTCCTGTAATATTACTAATGGTAATCGAGGCATTGGCATCATTATAACAGGCGATTTCGGTTTTAGTGTATTGCAATTTAATTTCACTGTTTTGAGTCAAAACAACTGTTAAATTGTCCCTGCATCCTGAATTATCAGTTACTCTTAAATTATAAGTTCCGGCAGGCACATTTCTTAAATTCTTCGTGGTGCTTGTAAATCCGTTAGCTCCTGTCCATAAATAAGTATAATTAAAAACACCCGGACTAGTTTCTACCGCTCTTCCTCCTGTTACATTTACATCAATTTCTCCGGTAGCATAACCATAACATAGAATGTCCTGTTGCCTTGCCAAAGTAACATCCAAAAGTGGCGGATTAACAATGGTATAAGTTTCCTCAAGAACATTACAATTATTGACTTCGGTAATAGTAACATGATAAACACCTTCTGCTAAGTTTCGAAGATCTTTTGAACTGGAAAATGGATTGCCGTCTTTGGTCCAAACAAATCGGTAAGGCGTTGTTCCTCCGCTGACATTTAAAGTAATTTGTCCGTCATTCAAATTATGACAGGAAATATCTGTTTTAAATCCTGAAAAACGAAATTCATCCGGTTGTCTTACTACATAACTGGTAGAAAACGGACAATTGCCATCATCAATAATCGTCAAATTATAAGTTCCTGCAACTAAATTAGAAATATCTTCATCCGTACTTGTAAATCCATTAGGCCCTGACCAGGAAAACTGATAAGGATTACCTGTAGCAAAAGGAATTCCGCCTCTTACAGTTAAACTTATTGCTCCATCATTGGCTCCAAAACAAGTTGTATTTCTAATTACTGGATTGGAATTTATCAAAGGATCTACAATTACTGTCACTGTAAAATTAGGACCGGGACAACTTCCTGCTGTAGGCGATACAGTATAAGTAACAGTTGCCCGATTACTTGTATTGTTGATTAATGTCTGACTGATATTAGTTCTGGGACTTGACTGTGCCGATGCACCACTTATTGCTCCAAAGGGAGAAACCACTGGAGTTGACCAGGTATAAGTAGTTCCGGCAGGTACATTATCACCTCCTCCGCTTCTTGGAGTAATAGTAAAAGAGCTTCCACTACAAATTTTATCCGATTTTGGAGCAATAATGGGAGACAAAACCGTATTTACCGAAAAAATTCTCGATTTTGTATCAGAACCACAACTATTGCTTACCGTTAAAGTAGCGGTATAATTTCCACTGGTTGTATAATTAACCGGTCCCGGATCTAAAGAAGTAGAACTCGAGGGTGAACCTCCCGGAAAACTCCATAAATAAGTCAGCTCCGAATTGGGCGCACAATTCTCAACTACTTTCGCCACAGGTCGTATTGTAGCCGAATTACAAAAATCAGAAATTGGTTCTAAAGTAATAGTGGGTGGTTTTTTGACTTCAATGGTTTTTACTCTTTCACGTTCAATACCACAGGAATTTACTGTTGTCAATCGCAAGGTGTAAGTTCCTGAAACAGTAAAATTAATTACGGGATCTTTTGAACCTGAACCGGTTCCGGCAGTAAAATACCAACCCAGATTTTCGTTTTTACAATAAGGATCATAATAACCTATCATTTCCCAATAATATCGTTGAGGCCCGCAAGCCTGACTTGTATCTGTCGTATTGGTAATTGGTGTATTGGAATTGATACAAGCTCTTGTATAAGTAAAATCAGGTTGTAAAATAGGCTCTACACAAATAGTTCTGGTAAACCTTTGCCCTGTTCCACAAGGTGTTACTGCATCTAAAGTAACTGTGTAAGATCCCGGACGTGTATAGACATGACCAGGACTAACTTCTCTTGAAACAGCTGATCCGTCACCAAAATTCCAGGTATAAACATTTTGAGTACTACAACCATTGGTATATCCCGCCACAGTAGTATTACTGAAATAAACCGCCGAATTAACGCAGGCAATACTGGTTGCATTAAAACTTACTACAGGTTTGTCCAGAATAATAATAGGTCCAGCAGTTAAATTTGTACTACCACAAGAATTAGAGATGGTCAAAATAACGGTATTTCCACTCGGACAATTAAAACGGCTAAAAGTATGCGGAACGGGAAAATTTCGTGAAGCAGTAGGATTTGCAGCATTATAATACACTGAATTTTCTAAATCCGATTGGGTAAAATTCTTTGCTGTTCCGTCACCATAACTTATCTGATATCTTGTATCGGAAGGATTCAATGCCCAGGATCCAATAGCAAAATCCATCGGAGCATCTAAAGGCACACAAAAATTGGTGGTGTTTCCCGGAGCAATCAAAGCTCCCACGGGATTATTGGAATTTTTTACAATATACGAAATACGATTATTACATCCGCTTCCTCCCACAGCTGTAATGACCATATTAAATGAACCTAATTTAGTGTAAGTATGTGGTTTGGGAAAACTAACATTCGTTTCGGTACTGCCATCGCCCCAATCAATATTATAAGAAGTAATACAAGCCGTTGAAGCCGACCTGTTATCAACATTAATGGTGTAATTGGGATTCGAATTATTATCTCCACATCGCTCAAAATTAGATGCGTTTAAATTGATAAATCTTAAATCTGGTTTTTGTTGTACCGAAACTCTTTTAGTAACTGAATTATCTAAACCATTTCTATCTCTAACCGTTAATTTTACATCGAAATTTTGAACTCCGCAACCTAAAGCGGTAAAACTATGTGTAGGATTACTATCGGTAGATGTAGTTCCATCTCCAAAATCCCATAAATACGTATAAGGAGCATCGCCACTTACATTGGGGTTAAATGTTATTGGTGTATCCGAACAGCTGTTGTTGTTATTAAAACTAAAATCGACAACAGGTGCTGCTAAAACCTTAGTTTTCCCTGCTGGATTTAGACTAGCGGCTATTAAAGGATTAACTCCCAGCATTGTAATTAACACCAATAAAACAGCTGCAATTCGGTATCTTTTCAGCATAAAAAGCAAAATATATAATTTTCTGACAAAATTATATATAATTTTGAATTACAGCACATTTTTAAAAAATAAATGTAAAATTAACCATTCATTACAAATCAAATAACTCTCAAAGCCAACTGATAACTAAAAATTTTTCTAAAAATCACTATTCTTACTCTTCATAAAAAAAACTATTTTTGCAGTCTAAAATTTTTATCGATGCCAAATAAAAAATACAAAATAGCGGTTATCCAGTTAAATCTGAATGATGTTGCCGAAAACAATCTTAAAAAATGTATCTCTTGGGTAAGAGACGCTGCCGCACAAGGTGCTGAAGTGATTTCGTTACCAGAATTATACAGCAGTCATTATTTCTGTCAAAGTGAAGATGTTGACAATTTTGCCTTGGCTGAACCTTTATACAGCACTTCTTTTATAGCTTTTAGCGAATTAGCAAAAGAATTAGGTGTAGTAATTATTGTTCCTTTCTTCGAAAAAAGAATGGCCGGAATTTACCACAACAGTGCTTATATCATCGATACTGATGGAACTGAAGCCGGATTATACCGCAAAATGCACATTCCGGACGATCCTGCCTTCTATGAAAAGTTCTATTTCACTCCGGGTGACTTAGGTTTTAAAAACAATCCGACAAAAAAAGGAAATATTGGAACTTTAATCTGTTGGGATCAATGGTATCCGGAAGCAGCTCGTATCACTGCCTTAAAAGGTGCTGAAGTTTTATTTTACCCAACTGCTATTGGATGGCATCCGCAGGAAAAAGAACAATATGGCGAAAACCAATACGGTGCCTGGATGAACGTTATGAAAGGTCATGCTGTGGCCAATGGCGTATATGTTGCTGCCGCGAACCGAATTGGTTTAGAACAATATTTACCAAACACTCCCGGAATTGAATTTTGGGGAGCTTCCTTTATCTGTGGACCACAAGGCGAAATTTTAGCACAGGCTTCACATGACAAAGAAGAAATCCTAATTGCTGAAGTTGACTTAGACTTACAGGAAAACGTACGTCAGAACTGGCCGTTCTTCAGAGACCGAAGAATTGATGCTTTTGGTGACATTACTAAAAGAGCGATAGATTAAACCACAAAGATTCACATAGGAAACGCAGAGGCTCAAAAAGTTTTTTAGCAACCTTTAATCTTTCCATTAAAATCAAAATGGACTAAAACGTATTGTTTTAGTCCATTTTTTTATTCCTATTTCAACAGCAAATTACTCTAAATTAACACAAATTTATTTTTTTATAACTTCGAGAGCTTTACGAAAAACTTTGTGCCCTTTATGGTTAAAATTTTACCACAGATTATTTTGTGCTCTTTGCGAAAACTTCAAAAACTTTGCGGTAAAATGAAACTACAACAAATCAGGTTGGAAAAATTTCACCTTTCCATCTCCTTCACTACTTACTACCAATAAACTTCTTTTATTAGGACTTTTAGAAGCCGGAACAAACAACAAACCTTCCGGAGCATCGCCTGTTTTAATACTTTGTAAATATTGTGGTGCCGACGGATTAGTAATATCATAAACGATGACAGTATCTGTTCTTTCCAAACCTACAAACAAAATGTTTTTGTTTCCCATTTTAGCCACTACCACTGCTTCCGGTTCTGAACCTTTATCATCACTACGATTGTCATCATAAGTACCAAAATCATTTGAACGCTTATCCAAATCATTTTTACTGTCAAAAACCAAACTTCCTGTATTTCCGTTCCAAATGGTAAAAGAACGTGCTCCAAAACTGATTAATTCATCTAAATCACCATCGGTGTCTGTATCTCCTTCTGTCGAAATCAAATTCAAACGTCCCATTGAAGCGTCTGCTTTTAAAGTTGCTGCGTTAGGGAAAACAGTAGCGTCAAGTGTTAAATTCTTCAATCGGGCTATATCGGCATAACCGTCATACTCTCTGGCATCCCCTTCATTAGCGGTAATGAAATACGGTGTTCCGCTTACCGTATAACTGGCAATAGCATCCGGCATAAACAATCCTTTTAGTTTCCATGGATTAAAAGCAATAGCCCCGTCTTTATCACTTACATCAATTCCGTTCTCGGCAGTATTAAAATCTTTGTAACCTAATCCGAATAACGAAGTGATCTTTTTAGAAGCCAAATCTACCTTAGCTACTCCGTTATTTTCCTGTAAAGTTACCCAAGCCGTTTTAGAATCGGCAGAAATGGTGATGTATTCCGGTTCGATATCAGCTGCAAAACTGCTCGCCTTTTTTGAAACTCGAAATCCTTTTGTTTTTAAAGTAGTTAACTCACTTGCAAAACCGGCAAAATTCAAAGTGGTAACCGCATAATCCTTATTGACTTCAATGATAGAAACCGAACCATCCGGATCTACTGTATAATCAGCGTTTGGTTCTCCTTCGTTAGCCGTCATAATAAATTTTCCATCTGGTGAGAAAGTAATCATATCCGGCAATGCACCTACGGTAATTTCTTTTATCAAACTATAATCTGAAGTGTTAAAAACCACTACTTTTCCGTTTCCTTGTTTATTTACTGTCGATTCTAATGCAACAGCTAATTTTCCTTCATAAACTGCCACACTATTGGATGCCCCATTGTAAGTAGTTAAGCTAATAGAAGCTAATTTTACAGGATTAGTAGGATCAGTCAAATCAATAACATCAATCTGATTGGTTCCACTGTTGTTTACCGTGAAAAGTCTTTTTGTAGTTTCGTCATAAGCACTAATTTCGGCTGCGGCTTCCCCGCCAATAGTGATACTTCCAATTTCTTTGAAACTGGCAACGTTCTCGTTTACTTCGGTTTCCTGATTGTTTTCATTTCCTTTATCATTTTCACAACTCGTTAAAATAAAAAGAGCTGCCAATAATGAAATTCCAAAATTTCTCATGTTTGTTTATTTTTGTTTGAAACAAAAATAGATTTACAATACAGGTTTTAGATTAAGACAATATTATAAAATCTTTAACTTCAACTTCAAAAACTACTCAAAAGACTGTTTGCAAAATAAAAACAAAGCATAAAAAAAGCTGTTTCAACCTTAGTCGAAACAGCTTTTCTAATTTTTAATTGTATAAAATTACTTCACTCTAAAAGTAACTCTTCTCATGATTTGGCGTGCTTCCTGAGAATTTTTATTTACAGAAGCATCTTCACCATTACCTTTAACAGTTAATCTTGAAGAATCAATTCCTGCATTAACTAAAACATTTTTAACTGCTTCAGCTCTTTTTTGTGATAATTGTTGGTTATAACTTGAATTTCCTACTTCATCAGCATATCCTAATACATCTGCAGTTTTAGATGGATTATTTTTCAAGTATTTCACTAAAAAGTCAACACCTGACAATGATGCATTCGTTGGTTTTGCAGAATTGAAATCAAAATATACATTCACATAACCTCCGTTGATCAATTCTTCTACAGTACTATTAGTAGCGTTAGTAGTATTTTGTCCGTATTTATTATCTAAATAACTCTCTAAATTATCCGGAACACCATTTTTATTCTTATCAACAGATTGTCCTTTTGTATTAACTGTAGCATCTGCTGGAGTATTTGGCTCTAAATCGTATAAATCAGCTACACCATCTTTATCAGAATCAACAATACCTGTTTCGATTGCAGTAACTCTTTCTTCTAATGCGTCATATTTATCTTTTGAATACCAATCAGCATGCTTTTCGTTTTTCCCTAGGTAAAAAGTCAAACCAACAGATGCATTTAGAGTAACTCCATCAAAAGCACCAGTATATGCCGCACTCATTCCATCAAAGTTATGGTTTTGTCTTCCGTAAACCAAACCACTTAAGTCTCCTGTTAAAGCAACACTATTACTTAATTTAACTTGTCCAGTTAAACCAAGTATTCCATGTCCCATATAATCTTTTCCATTAAAACCGTTATCTGAAGATAATTGAGAAACTCCAAGTCCACCATGTGCCAATAAACCAATTGTATTAGTCCATGTCTCAAAGTTCAAGGCTCTTCCTAAATTAATAACTCCTTGTAAACTTGTTCTAATTAATTTACTTTCGAATGGAGCAGTGTTGTCACGCTCTTGGAATTTATCATATCCAAAATCAAGTTTTAAACCAAATTGAGGACTAAACATATATCTTACTCCTAAATCAGCGTGAAATGGATTAAGTGTAGCAGTTGAATACCCAGCTGTCATAGCTCTTAGTGGTTTGTTTACACCACCATTTAACTCAATAGACCATTTATCAAATGGATCTTTTTCAACAGTTCCCACTGAACTTGTTGATGCAACCTGAGCCGTTGCGGCAAATGTTAGTAGTAACAAAGATACAGAGGCAAATTTCTTTTTCATGTTTTACTTTTTTTAAAATTACTTGTTTTTAATTTTTAAAACTGGCACAAATATAAATCATATAATTCTGATAATTGTTATTTTTAGGTTATATAATTCCCATTATTTATTAGTATTTTTACTTAGACCCTTCTTTACAAACAAGTATTATTTTGATTATCAAAAAGTTAAAACCTCTGTTTTATCATCATATATGCTCTTAAAAAAATGTTATTTTTTTTAATTTGTAAGCTAAATTAACCTCATCATTTTAAATTCCCATCGAATGTTTATATTTGCGGTCATTAAATTTTAGCTTTTTTATGACAACTACAAACAGAAGATTTCCCGCTGAATGGGAAAAACAAGAAGGAATTTTACTTTGTTTTCCGCACAACGGAAACGATTGGCCCGGAAAATACGAAGCAATCCAATGGGCTTTTGTAGAGTTCATCAAAAAAGTAGCTACTTATGAAAAAGTGTTTTTGGTTGTAATTGATGAAAAACTACAAGCCAAAGTAAGCGATATGCTCGACAGAGCGAGAGTAAACCTTAAACAAGTTTCATTCATTATCCAAAAAACAAACAGAAGCTGGATGCGTGACTCTGGACCTATTGTGGTATATAAGGATGGAAAAAGAGAAGCCTTAAATTTTAACTTCAACGGTTGGGCAAAATACAAAAACTTCCAACTCGACAAACACGTTCCTGCAAAAGTTGCCGATGCTTTAAATCTTCCGCTAACACAAGTAACATACAAAGGTAAGCCTGTAATTGTAGAAGGCGGCGCGATTGATGTCAATGGACGAGGAACTCTATTAACTTCTGAAGAATGTCTGATGCACTCAAGCATCCAGGTACGTAATGCCGGTTTTACCAAAGAAGACTACGAAGCTGTTTTCAAAGAATATTTAGGTGTGACCAATGTGATTTGGCTGGGCGACGGAATTGAAGGTGACGACACACACGGTCATATTGATGATTTGGCTCGATTTGTAAACGAAGATACGATTGTAACTATAATAGAAACAGATCCTAATGACGCCAACTACAAACCATTGCAGGACAATTTAAAACGTTTGCAAAATGCTAAACTGGAAGACGGAAAAGCGCCGATTATTGTGACTTTACCAATGCCGAAACGTTTGGATTTTGAAGATTTGCGTTTACCTGCAAGTTATGCTAATTTCCTTATCTTAAACAATTGTGTTTTAGTTCCTACATTCAACGATCCTAACGATAGAAAAGCCTTAAATATATTAGCCGAATGTTTCCCTGACAGAGAAATTATCGGCATTAGTGCTATTGATTTAATTTGGGGATTTGGAACCTTACATTGTTTAAGTCAACAGATTCCCGAATAATATTTTCATTAACCGCAAAGAACATAATACCAACTTTGCGGTTATTTTTTTCACCACAGATTAACACAGATTTCATAAACATTTTCATTTATGAAAACAACTTATCTGAGCTTCTTATCCTTTCAGAAAGTATAAAACTTATATGGTGAAAAACATTTAGCCACTGATTATCACAGATTATAAAAAACTTTGCGAATCTTTGCGTTTACTCAGAGAACCTTGGCGGTAAAACTTAAAAAATTTGCGGTTAAATAATGGCTTTATAAAGCATCGCACATAAAATACCGAATCCAAAGCTCAACAAAGTCCCTATCAAAATATATTCAGTCAATCGGACATCTTTGGATTCTTTTAAATCACCAAATCTGAAAATAGATTTGGCAGCCAATAAAAACCCAATTCCTTCCCAGAAATTAATCATCACAAAAAAGAAAACAAACAACCGTTCTAAAATCCCTATGTATTTACCGGCATTATTAGTATTTCCGGTATCTGTTTTTATAATTTGCTCGCTCCATTTAGACAACAATACTTTTAAAATAATAGCACTCACATAAGTCACGGCAACCAAAGCCGTAATCAAAGCTAAACTTTGCTGTGAATACAAACCCGCGATAGCAATTTCGCATGGAAAATAATAAAATACCACCAAGGCTATCACAGCCAAATGCAACAACTGATCGATAAAAAACCATGATTTTGCCGTTTTCTTTTTTTCTAAATATAATTTGATACAATCAATCCCAAAATGACTCAAAGCAATCAAAATTACCGCCGGAAAATATTGTGAACTGAACCGTGTAGTAATAAGCAATAACAGCAAATGCACGCCTACATGACAATACAAATATTTAGACCTGACTTTTCTCTTTTTCTTATCGTTGACCCAGGTTGTAGGCTGCAATAAAAAATCACCAATCAAATGAGCCAAAAGCAAACTTAAAAATAATACTACCATTGTTTTTTGATTTGTTGTTTGTAAAATGCAATCATATTTTTTATTTCCTCATAGCCCGCTCTTTTTAGCGAAGCACTTATCGAGCTTTGACTTTTTCTGTTAAGCACTGTAGCCAATTGGTTTTGATTAATCTCAGGATTTTCAAAAGCTTTTTTAATCACCTCCGCAGATGTACTCGTCCAGTTATCAGCAATCATCAGCATAAAAGATAAAATTACTTCAAAAGCAGAATTGAATTCAGCCCAGGGAGTTTGTATGCCTAAGGTTTGTTTTTTCAAACTTTCAAAGCATTCACCTGAATTAATAAAAGCAGCTCCATTAGATTCGGTCACCTTATCCGCATTATAATCAATACCACCTACACCTATCGCCATCCGTACATCGAGTGCCTTATGTTGTTTGACAGTAGCTTTAATCAATAACGCTATCTCAAGTGCGTCTTCGGCCGAAACCAGCAACTGAAAACTGTCTCCCCGATAAATCTCCCAATCTTTGGGTTCGCTGCCATAACTGTTTAAAACAACCTTTAAATCAGCCAGCCATACTGCTGAAGCTAGTTTTCGGGAATGCATAATATCTCCTGTAATTACTGCTTTCATAATTTTTGATTTTAACGCAAGATACAAAAATTATCGTTAAATTAAGCGATAATTAAAAATATCGTTAAATTAAGCGATAATAAATATTATCGTCAAATAAAGCGATAATAAAACCAAAATTTGCATTTTCAGAATTCCCAATTATAAACTATCTTCGTTTTCAAAATTGAAAGATGAAAGATTGAAAGATTTTACAGAAGTAATTGCTACTAATAAAATCTGAAATCATTAATCTAAAATCTAAAATCCTAAATGTCTTCTAACAATCTCCTACTTACTCCTATCGAATACTTAAAAGGCGTTGGTCCCAGCCGGGGCGAATTGCTTCGAAAGGAATTGGGGATTCATAAATATGCTGATTTACTCAATTTTTACCCAAATCGTTACATCGACCGAACACGTTATTACAAAATCAACGAGTTGCAAAACAATATTGCCGAAGTACAAATCATCGGGAAAATTATCAATATCAAAACAGTAGAATTTGCCAAAGGCAGAAAACGTCTTGTTGCTACTTTTACAGATGATACAGGTCAAATGGAACTAGTATGGTTTCAGGGACACAAATGGATTCGGGAATCTTTGAAATTAAATCAAATCACAGTAATTTTTGGAAAATGTACTTCATTTAACGGCATGTACAATATGGCGCATCCCGAAATCGAATTGCTGAGCGAACACGAACAAAGTTTGCGTTCGGCTATGCAGGCCGTATATCCTTCGACTGAAACCCTGACCAACCGAGGGATTTCAAATAGAGTGATTAACAAAATGATGCAGCAATTGTTTTTGGAAACACAGGCTTTGTTTACAGAAACTTTACCTGATTATTTAACTCAGGAGTTAAAATTGATTCCCAAGAACGCTGCCCTATTCAACATCCATTTTCCTAAAAGTGCCGATGCTTTGAGGAAAGCCCAATTTCGATTAAAATTTGAAGAATTGTTTTTCATTCAGATACAACTGATTATGAAAAACCTGATTCAGAAACATAAAATAAAAGGACATCCGTTTACCAAGGTAGGTCAATTTTTCAACGAATTTTACCAAAATCATCTGCCTTTTGAATTGACCAATGCTCAAAAAAGAGTGATTAAAGAAATCCGAACCGATATGGGAAGCAATGCCCAAATGAACCGTTTACTGCAAGGTGATGTAGGTTCCGGAAAAACCATTGTGGCCTTTATGAGTATGCTTTTGGCAATGGATAATGGATTTCAGGCTTGTCTGATGGCTCCAACAGAAATTCTGGCCAACCAACATTTTTTAGGGCTTTCGGAATTAGCAAACAAACTTAACATCAACATCCGAATCCTTACGGGTTCAACCAAAACTTCCGATAGAAAAATTATTCACGAAGAACTGGAAAACGGAACTTTACAAATTCTTATTGGCACTCATGCCCTACTGGAAGACAAGGTAAAATTCCATAGTTTAGGCTTGGCAATTATAGATGAGCAACATCGTTTTGGGGTAGAGCAACGTTCTAAACTGTGGAAAAAAAATGATATTCCTCCACATATTTTAGTAATGACTGCCACTCCTATTCCACGAACTTTAGCAATGAGTTTGTATGGTGATTTAGATATTTCGGTTATTGACGAATTGCCTCCCGGACGAAAACCCATTCAAACCGTGCATCGTTATGACAGCAACCGATTGAAAATCTGGAAATTTATTCGGGACGAAATTGCTTTAGGTCGCCAAATTTACATTGTTTATCCATTGATTCAGGAATCAGAAAAAATGGATTACAAAGATTTAATGGACGGCTACGAAAGCATTTCAAGAGATTTCCCTCTGCCGCAATACGCCGTTTCTATTGTTCATGGCAAAATGAAACCAGCAGATAAAGATGCCGAAATGAAACGCTTTTCCGAGGGAAAAACCAATATTATGGTAGCCACTACGGTAATTGAAGTGGGTGTCAATGTTCCTAATGCTTCGGTGATGATTATCGAAAGTGCTGAACGTTTTGGTCTTTCGCAACTACACCAATTGCGTGGTCGCGTAGGTCGTGGTGCAGAGCAAAGTTATTGTATTTTGATTACCAGCCACAAATTGAGTTCAGACAGTAAAACCCGAATGGAAACGATGGTACGCACCAATGATGGTTTTGAAATTGCCGAAGTTGATTTAAAACTACGCGGTCCCGGAAACCTGATGGGAACCCAACAAAGTGGTGTATTAAATCTTCAAATTGCAGATATCGTTAAAGACCGCGAAATACTATCACTCGCCCGTGCACATGCCTTGAAAATCCTTTCTGACGATGCACCGCTACAAAAACCGGAACATGCCGTTTTAAGAGCTGTGTATATGGAATTGACTAAGAAAAAAAATATTTGGAATTACATTAGTTAAAAAACTAATAACAAACAACTTACTTACCACAATACAAAACAGCGACAGTTTTTTTTAGTAATTTTAAAAAAAGAAATAAACCTTTCTTTAAAATCAAGGTCATATTTAATTACACTAATAAAAAACACGCTTTCTACTTGTTAAATTTTATTTAAAATAAAATTGTTGTACCTACAAGTATCAAATTTACTTTTAACTTGCAAAGTCTAAAGATGTTCCTAAAAAAGGCTTTTCGACCATAAATCTACTTAAATATGAAAATTAAAAACATCGTTTACGCTTTATTGATTATCGGATTAGGTTCTTTCATTACGTATCGGGTAATGGAAAACAAAAGTGATTCTGAAAACAACAAAGACAAATCGGATAAAAAAAATCCAATTGCAGTAAATGGAATTGTCATAAAACCAGAGGTTTTTAACAGCAATCTCTCTTTGTCCGGTTCAATTGAGGCTAATGAACAAGTAGAAATTCGCTCAGAAGTTTCCGGTATTGTAGAAAGTATTCATTTCAAAGAAGGCAGCAACGTAAGCAAAGGACAATTGCTTTTTAAAGTCAATGATAGCGAATTAAAAGCACAGCTCAGTCAGGCAACAACTAAAGAAAAATTAGCCGCAGAAAATGAACGAAGAGCCCAACTTTTACTGCAAAAAGAAGCTATTAGTCAGGAAGAATACGATATTGCCAGAGCTGAATATGCTTCAACCAAAGCTCAAAGTCAGTTAATCAAAGCTCAAATTGCCAAAACTTCGGTAAGAGCACCCTTTTCGGGAAAAATCGGACTGCGTTCCATTTCTCCGGGAACTTACATCACTCCTACTGTTTTGGTTGCCAAATTAGTCAATATCGAAAAGGTAAAAATCAGCTTTTCAATACCTGAAAAATATGCTGCTCAGGTAAAAATAGGAACCCTAATCGATATCATGGTTTCGGGAACAGCCAAACCATATACCGCAAAAATATACGCCATAGAACCCGAAGTAGAAATTACAACTCGAACCTTAAAAATTCGTGCTATTGCAGATAACACCGATGGAAAACTGTTTCCCGGAACATTTGCTGATGTAAAATTGCCTTTAAACACCATTAATGATGCGATTGTAATTCCTACCGAAGCTATTGTTCCCGTACAAGAGGGAAAAAAAGTTTTTATTTCGAATATGGGAAAAGCCAAAGAAGTAATGGTAGAAGCGACCACCAGAACTGATGCTTCAATCCTGATTCTTTCCGGATTAAATGCTGGAGATACTCTCATAACCAGCGGTGTAATGTCGTTAAAAAATGATGCCCCAATAAAAGTGATCGTTCAAAAATAAAGGTTTTGAATTATGGGTTTTGAGTTTTCAAAATCGAAAATCTGAAGTCTAAAATCAAAAATCTGCCATCACAATGAGTTTATCCACCACCAGCATAAGAAGACCTGTTTTAACCATAGTACTAAACCTTTTAATTATATTGTTTGGTATAATAGGCTATACTTTTTTAGGAGTTCGTGAATTTCCATCAATTGATCCGGCTCAGGTTTCTATTCGTACCAATTATACAGGAGCCAATTCGGATATTATTGAATCCCAAATTACCGAACCACTTGAAAAAGCGGTCAATTCAATTGACGGTATCCGAAACATTACTTCTTCCAGTAATCAGGGAAGCAGTATTATTACCATTGAATTTAATTTAGACAAAGACCTTGAAAGCGCTGCCAATGATGTGCGTGACAAAGTCTCTCAGGCCGTTAGGAATTTACCAAAAGACATCGACGCTCCTCCGGTAGTTTCTAAAGCTGATGCCGATAGTGAGTCTATCATTTCTATGACGCTTCAAAGTGACCGCAGAAATTCATTAGAATTAAGCGATTATGCCGAAAATGTCATTTCACAACGATTAGAAACGATTCCGGGAGTTAGCGGCGTTCAAATTTGGGGACAAAAACGCTATGCCATGCGTTTGTGGATTGACCCCGTAAAATTAGCCGCTTATGGCTGTACTGTTGCCGAAGTTCGCGATGCCTTAAATGCACAAAACGTAGAACTGCCTTCCGGAAAATTAACAGGAAACAATACCGAATTAGCGGTAAAAACAATTGGAAACCTTTCCAGTGCCGAAGAATTCAATAACATTATTATTAAAACTGATGGAGATAAAATTGTTCGTTTTAGTGATATAGGAAACGCCAGTCTGGGTGCCGAAAATATCGAAACCCAAATGACACAATCAGGACTACCAATGATTGGTATGGCTATTGTTCCTATGCCGGGAGCCAATTATTTAGATATTTCTGAAGAATTTTATAAAAAATACGAAGCCTTAAAAAAAGATTTACCTGAAGATATCCAACTCAACATTGCATTGGACAACACCGCTTTTGTCAAAAAATCAGTACTGGAAGTTGCCGAAACATTAGGGATTTCGATTATTCTGGTTATCATAATAATCTACTTATTTTTTAGAGACTGGGCCATTGCATTCAGACCTTTAATTGACATTCCGGTTTCGTTGATTGCTACCTTTTTTATCATGTGGCTTTTCGGTTTTTCAATAAACGTACTGACACTTTTAGCCATTGTTTTGGCCACCGGACTTGTAGTTGATGACGGAATTGTAGTTACCGAAAACATTTTCAAAAAAGTCGAAGAAGGCATGTCGCCTATCGAAGCTGCGATAAAGGGTTCTAACGAAATTTTCTATGCGGTAATTTCAATTTCAGTCACCCTGGCGGCGGTTTTTTTACCTGTTATTTTCTTAGAAGGATTCGTAGGGCGGCTTTTCCGGGAATTTGGTGTTGTTATTGGTGCTGCGGTACTAATATCGGCTTTTGTGGCTTTGACTTTAACGCCAATGCTAAATGCATATTTAATGAAAGGCGGCGAACAAAAAAAATCCAATTTTTATATTAAAACCGAACCTTTTTTCGAAAAATTAAATAGCGGTTATACTAATTCGTTAAAAGCTTTTATGGATAAAAAATGGATTAGCTTTCCCATTTTGATTAGCTGTTTTGGAATCATTTATTTATTCTACACTTTACTGCCAAAAGAAACGGCACCTTATGATGATCGTAGTTCGGTAACCATGCGTATGACCACTCCTGAAGGTGCTACTTATGAATACACCGATCGTTTTATGCAGGAAATTTCAAAATTAGTTGATGATTCTATTCCGGAGAAAAAAGTAAGTTTAGTCATTACATCTCCCGGATTTAGTTCGGCTTCAATTAATAGTGGATTTATCAGACTCACCCTGAAAGATGTCAGCGAAAGAGAAGCTTCTCAAAAAGATATTGCCGATAAATTATCCAAATGGACTAAACAATATCCTAATGCTAAAACATCGGTTATTCAACAGCCAACAATTGCCGTAAACAGACGTGGTGGTTTACCAATTCAATATATTATTCAGGCTCCAACATTCGAAAAACTGCGTGAAAAAATTCCGGTTTTTATGGAAGAAGTGGGAAAAAGTGATGTTTTTTCAATTACCGATGTCAATTTAAAATTCGACAAACCCGAAATCAATGTAACTATCGACCGTAACAAAGCCGAAAGTTTAGGTATTTCGATACTTGATATTGCCCAAACATTACAACTTTCCTTAAGCGGGCAACGTTTTGGTTATTTTATTAAAAACGGCAAACAGTATCAGGTTATTGGTCAATTTGATCAAAAAGACCGTTCGAAACCGCTGGATTTGACTTCTATATTTGTTAAAAACAACAAAGGCGAATTGATTCAGATGGACAATGTGGTCAGTGTGGAAGAACAAAGTAATCCGCCGCAATTGTATCACAACAATCGCTACATGTCGGCAACGGTTTCAGCCGGTCTCGCTCCGGGCAAAAGTATCAGCGACGGAATTGATGCCATGAACGAAATAAAAGCCAAAGTACTTGATGATAGCTTCACCACTGATTTAGGTGGAGAATCCAGAGATTTTGTCGAAAGTAGCTCGAATACCTCTTTCGCTTTCGGACTCGCTTTATTATTAATTTTCCTGATTTTAGCAGCTCAATTTGAAAGTTTTGTTGATCCTTTCATCATCATTCTTACCGTACCAATGGCAGTTGCGGGAGCTTTATTTTCATTATGGTTATTTGACCAAACCTGGAATATTTTTAGCCAGATTGGAACGGTAATGCTTATTGGATTAGTAACCAAAAACGGTATTTTAATTGTTGAATTTGCCAATCAATTGCGCGAACAGGGAAAATCAAAATACGATGCTATTATGGAAGCTTCCGAAGCTCGTTTAAGACCTATTTTAATGACCAGTTTAGCCATTGCCCTGGGAGCTTTACCTATCGCATTATCGCTGGGGGCGGCTTCTACCAGCAGAATTGGAATGGGAGTTGTAATTGTAGGGGGAACTATTTTTTCTTTAATACTAACTTTATTTATTATTCCGGCGCTTTATTATATGTGGTCCAGAGCTAAGAAACATTATCCTGAATTTGACCGTATTGACGAATATGAAAAAGCAAGTAAATCGCAGATTTAATTTAACAAACCGATAGCTTTAAAAAGCTTTGGAGTTAAAAAATAATTTATAGCAACCATTTTCTATGAGAACTACATCTATTATAAAAAGTCTGTTTGTATTGCTGTTTTGCATCGCAAATGCAAATGCACAGCAAATCCTGACTATTGAAGAAGCACTAAAAACAGCATTAGAAAACAATTACGAAATTAAAATTGCGGCTAACAATTTAGAAGTAAATAAAACCAATAATGCCATTGGTAATGCCGGAATGCTTCCAACACTAACAGCCAATTTAGTTGATAATAATAACATTCAAAATCTATCGCAAACTCGTTTAGACGGAACGGAAAACAGTTTAAATAACGCAAAAAACAATAGTCTGAATTACGGTGTAAGTTTAGGTTGGACTATTTTTGACGGTATGAGTATGTTTGCCAAAAGAGAGCAATTGCAGGAACTTCAAAAACTGGGAGAATCACAATTAAAACTGAATATTCTAACTAAAATTGCCGATGTTTATGCTACCTATTTTGATTTAGTACAACAACAGCAGCAATTAGCCGCTTTAGACTCTACTCTGGTTATTTCTAATCAACGATTAGCCTTAGCGCAAAACCGTTTTAGCATAGGCAAAGCATCAAAACTGGAAGTTTTAAATGCACAAGTGGATTTGAACACCGACAAAGTGACGCTGTTAAAACAAAAAGAATTGTTTTTGAATACTAAAATTCTTTTGAACCAAATATTAGCACGAAACACCAAAACGGATTTTAAAGTAAATGCTGTTTTCACAGTAGATTCCAATTTAAAATTAGCCGAATTGAACGAATTGGCTCAAAAACAAAATCCACAATTACAAGCACAAATTATCAATAAAAGAGTTGCCGAACTGCAACTAAAACAAGTAAAAGCAAGTCGATATCCTACCGTAAGACTAACCACAGGTTATAATTTTAGTGAAACAGAATCCAGTTTAGGATTTGTTACCCAGTCTTCTTCAAGAGGATTCAATTATGGTTTTAATGCTTCATTGAATCTGTTTGATGGCTTTGCCCAACATCGAAATGAGAAAATTGCTAATCTGGCTATTGAAAATGCCAAAATACAAATTGAACAACAAAATCTAAATCTGGAAACCCAACTGGCAACTGCTTATCAAACGTATTTAACAAATTTAGAACTGATTGAACTGGAAAAAACAAACCAAACCATTGCCAAACAGAATCTGTCAATTACTTTAGATAAATTCCATATTGGCACCATAACCACTTTAGAATTCAGGACTGCGCAATTAAATTTTGTTAACGCAACCGTACGTTATACTAATGCACAATATCAGGCTAAATTATCGGAGATTGCATTAAAAGAATTGGCAGGAAATATTAGTTTTTGATTTATTTTTGCTAAAAAATAAAATCAATGACCTCATACAACCCAAAAGACTGGATTCGTTTTATCTTCTTTATCAGCAAGGCTGATACCATTCGAAAATTATTTCCAATAATGGTACTCATCGGTATCTATTCCGGAATTATTGGTTATTTGGAACTGGTATATTGGCATTTACCTGAAAACAGCTATGTAAAAAACATTTCTGTAATGCACAGCATGCTTGGTTTTGTAATTTCATTATTGCTGGCCTATCGAACCAATACAGCTTATGACCGCTGGTGGGAAGGTCGAAAAATGTGGGGAGCTCTGGTAAACAGCAGTCGAAATTTAGCTCTAAAATTATCAGCAATTTTAACTAACGAAACTGATCGTAGTTTTTTTAGAAAAATAATTCCCAGTTATGCTTCTATTCTGCAAAAACATTTAGATGATAGCGACACGGCCAAACAATTGTTTGACGATGTCGATTTGGAAATTGATCATCACAAACACAAACCCAATCAATTGGCTAAAATGTTGTTTCAAAAAGTAAATGATTTGTATGTTTCTAAAAAAATTACTGGCGACCAGTTGATTATCATCAACAACGAACTCCAATCGTTTACTGATATTTGCGGTGCTTGTGAACGCATAAAAAACACCCCTATTCCCTACTCTTACAGTGCATTTATCAAAAAATTCATTTTTATTTATGTACTTACCCTTCCTTTTGCTTATGTATTTATTCTGGGTTATTACGTCATTCCTGTAGTGGTTTTTATTTTTTATGTATTGGCAAGTTTAGAATTAATTGCCGAAGAAATTGAAGATCCGTTTGGAACTGATGCCAACGATTTACCTACCAAAAAAATTGCCGCAAACATTAAAAAACATGTGGAGGAGATTATTTAATTTTTTTTAACCGCAAATTACGCAGATTATCGCAAATTGATTTATTAATCCTGCAAGGTTTTCAGAACCTTGTAGGTATTTGTAGTTTGGTAGCTTATAAATTTTAATTATGCCTACAAGCTCAAAAAAATCCCTGCAAAAAAATCATCCTTATATGAATAAAACTCCTCTCCTAGTCCTGACAGTAGTGAAAAGCCTTTAGGGGAAGAAAGCTGCTTTTTTCCCGGGGATGCAGAGCGACCAACGGAAGCTCCTGCAGCTCCTTGGAAAAAGAGCTTGAAAACCTAAAGCTTGTAGCGAATGGCAGGGAGATACTTTCCTGAAAAAGCCAATTGCTTTACTCCTAAAAATCATCAAGAATATTAACAAAATCCGGGAGTAATAACTTTGAAGCTCGGTTGACAATGTTTATATTTGCAACCTTATTAAAATTTACAAATGAAAATATCATACAACTGGTTAAAACAATTCATTAAGACCGATTGGGATTCTGAAAAAACAGCAGCATTATTGACTGATTTAGGTCTTGAGGTAGAAGTGGTTGAAAAATATCAATCTGTAAAAGGAGGATTGGAAGGTATTGTAGTTGGTCATGTACTTACATGTGAAAAACATCCGGATGCCGACAAATTAAAAGTAACTACTGTTGATTTAGGAAATGGTACCCCAATACAAGTTGTTTGTGGTGCCAGCAATGTAGCAGCAGGACAAAAAGTACCTGTAGCCACAATTGGCACTGTATTATATGATAAAGAAGGAAATTCTTTTACGATTAAAAAAGGAAAAATCCGCGGACAGGAAAGCCACGGAATGATTTGTGCCGAAGACGAATTAGGTCTGGGAGAAAGTCATGACGGAATTATGGTTTTAGACAACGCTTTAGTTCCGGGAACTCCGGCAGCCAAAGTTTTCAAAATAGAAAATGACGAAGTTTTCGAAATAGGCTTAACGCCAAATCGTGCCGATGCAATGAGTCATTTGGGTACAGCCCGTGATTTGAGAGCGGGATTATTACAAAATGGTGTGAGCGTTGAATTAATTACGCCATCTATAAGTAATTTCAGGGTCGATATGCGTACCTTAAAAATTGACGTTAATGTCGAAGCTCCTCTTTTAGCACCTCGCTATTGCGGAGTTAGCATTTCGGGAATTACCGTAAAACCTTCACCAGCCTGGTTGCAGGATCGTTTAAAGGCTATTGGCATCAATCCAAAAAACAAT
This sequence comes from Flavobacterium palustre, assembly GCF_014639535.1. Taxonomy (GTDB): domain Bacteria; phylum Bacteroidota; class Bacteroidia; order Flavobacteriales; family Flavobacteriaceae; genus Flavobacterium; species Flavobacterium palustre. The sequence goes on from NZ_BMGA01000003.1 coordinate 42,452, forward strand.
ATTGTCGATGTAACGAATTATGTTTTACATGATTTAGGACAGCCATTACACGCTTTTGACGCTGCAAAAATCAACGGAAAAATCCATGTAAAAACAGTTGAAGCCGGAACAAAATTCGTCACTTTGGATGATGTGGAAAGAACATTACACGAAGAAGATTTAATGATTTGTGACGACAAAGGACCAATGTGTATTGCAGGAGTTTTTGGCGGTCAAAAATCGGGAGTGACTGATAACTCTACTTCTATTTTCTTAGAAAGTGCTTATTTCAACCCGGTAAGCGTTAGAAAAACAGCTAAAAGACACCAATTAAACACCGATGCTTCTTTTAGATTTGAAAGAGGAATTGACCCGAGCATTACTGCTTATGCCTTAAAACGTGCGGCTTTGTTAATTCAGGAAGTTGCAGGTGGAAATATCACTTCTGATCTTATCGATATTTACACTAAAAAAATAGAAGATTTCTCCGTGTTTTTGAATTTTGATAAGGTTACCAAAATTATCGGGCAACAAATTCCAAAAGACACTATCAAAAAAATATTAGTTTCATTAGACATTAAAGTCAATAGCGTTTCGGATGCCGGTTTAGGTTTGACTATTCCTGCTTACCGCGTAGATGTTCAAAGAGAAATTGATGTAATCGAAGAAATCCTTAGAGTTTACGGATACAATAAAATTGATTTTTCGAATAAATTAAACGCTACCGTTTTTAACGCGCCGAGAAACGAAGATTATAAGTTACAGAATATCGTTGGAAACCAATTGAATTCACAAGGATTCCACGAAATGATGGCTAATTCGCTTACTACGGCTTCTTATGTTCAGCTTTCAGAAATGCTGAAAGAAGAGCATAATGTAACGATGTTAAATCCGTTGAGTAATGATTTGGCAACCATGCGTCAGTCTTTATTATTCTCAGGATTGGAAGCCATTGCTTACAACATCAACCGTAAAAATGCCGATTTAAGATTATTCGAATTTGGTAAAACCTACCATAAATTCCTTTCAGGCTACGAAGAGCACAAACATCTTACTTTGTTCTTAACAGGAAACAGAAATCAGGAAAATTGGACTAATCCGCAGAAACCTTCTGATTTCTTTTTATTCAAAGGTTATGTAGAAGGAATTTTTTCCAGATTAGGAATTACTAAAACACAGAGCAGTCCTGTAAAATCGGATGTATTCTCAGAAGGAATTGCTATTGGAACTTCTCAAAATGTGTTGGTAGAATTTGGTGTAGTAAAAAAATCAATCTTAAAGCATTTCGGAATCAAACAAGAGGTTTTCTATGCTGATTTTAATTGGGAAGCTGTTTTAAAAAGCATTCCTGGCAAAATTAAATTTACTGACATCACTAAATACCCGGAAGTACGAAGAGATTTGGCTTTATTGATTGACCAAAATGTAAACTACGACAGCATTTATGCTATTGCCAGACAAACAGAGAAAAGTTTATTAAAAGAAATCAATCTTTTTGATGTTTACGAAGGTAAAAATCTACCGGAAGGTAAAAAATCATACGCTTTAAGTTTTATTCTTCAGGACGATTCAAAAACACTTACTGATGCTCAAATTGATAAAATTATGGGCAAACTGCAAAAGAATTTTGAAACTGAACTGGGAGCAAGTTTGAGATAAAACAAAAGCTATTATACACAAAAAACGGCGCAAACTCTATAGAGATCTGCGCCGTTTTTTATTCCTGAAAGTCAAGAAGAGATGTTTTTTAGTCTTAAAACAACTTGTAAATTCTGTGAATAGGAATCATTACTCCTTGCTTTAAAATCACATTTTTGTCAGTAACTGCCCAAACAGTTGTATCTACTATCTTCTTGGATTCATTATCTTCAAAGAAGATTTTAATTTTTGAATGTTCTAAATTACCTAAAGACAAGGCCCGATTAATATCGCTTATTCTTGTTTTTATTTCGTTATCATCGTCCAGAACATCGGTCGTTGGAAACTTAAGAGAAGCTATGTCTTCTTTCTCAATGATTGCAAATTCTTCTGTCATAATCGTAAAATTTATTAATTAGTAAACCCGGATATTATTTTAAAGTAAGGCATTTTTACCTTTGTACTTTTTTCAATAACCATTACTTAAAAATAAAACCTAATCTTTATTTTAAATGCCAATTTTTTATTAATTTTTTCATAATCCGACAAAAATAATGCAACAATCTATTTCTCTTGCTTTTAGATAAAAACTAATTTTAAAAATACCGGATTAGCTTTCTTTCATTAACTAAAAAACCTACTTTTGAAACTTTCGTAATACTTATTCAAAGCATTTGATTACTAATTAACAATGGTATTTTAAGTTTGAACTATTGATTTTTCTAAAAAATGAAAAAAACACTTGCACTATTCTGTATCGTACTTTTCTTTGCTCAATGCAGCAGTATAAAAAAGAACAATGCTCGTTTGCAACAACTAATCGGAGTTGACCAACTTAAAAAAGACGTTGATTTTGCTCAGAAAAAAATTCAAAAACTCCATCCTAAACTGGATTATTACATCAGCAAGGCAAGTTTAAACCATCAGTTTGACAGTATAAAACTCACTATCGACAAAGCAATGACTCCGCTGGAATTTTATAAAAAAATCAGTCCTGTAGTTGCTTCGATAAGACAAGGTCACAGTTATGTTATAGCTCCCGAAAAAGCATTTTCAAAAAAAGAAACCAAAGCAATCCAAAAAAAAGGAATTGGTCCTTTTTCTCAATTTAATTTTTCCTTTTACGATAACAAATTATACATTATCAAAAACAAATCGTACAATAAATCAATAACAGCAGGAACTGAAGTCGTTTCGGTAAACGGCATAAAACCCAAAGAACTTATTGAAGAATACAACCGGTTTTACAGCTCAGATGGTTTTAATACAACTTATAAAAAACAAATTGCCCCCAAACGATTTATCTCGGCTTTCACCACCGAATACGGAATAAAAGACAGTTTAAAATATGTTTTAAAATCAAATGACAGCATTCAAACTGTCCTTATTAAAAGATTGAAACTGGACAGTATTGACAAAAAAGTTCGAAAAACAACTCCAAAAACCGCTGTTACAACTCCGGCAATCAGCAAAGAATACAAACAAGCTTTAAGACGAAAAAAACGAATTAACGGATACGACAAAGCCACTAATAGTTTTATTAGAACTCTTGAATTTTTCCCAAAAGACAGCAGTGTAGCCATCCTGAAAATTAAAGGTTTCAAAAAAGGGAATTTCAGAAAGTTCTATCACGAAAGCTTCGCCAAAATACAAGAACATAAAAGTCAAACCCTAATTATAGATTTAAGAAACAACGGCGGCGGTAGATTGAGCGAAATTGTTAATCTCTACAGCTTCCTCTCTGATAGTACTTTTGTATTCTTAAAAAAATCTGAAGTGGTCTCCAGAGCCAGTTTATTCGAAGGTGCTTATTTCAACAAAGGTTCTTATCCTGTAAAAGTTGTAAAAGCAATTTTCTCACCGTTTGTTTACGGTTATTTGCTGTTTACTGTTCGCAAAGACAAAGACGGTAAAAATTACATTTGCTCCGGGACAAAGCCTCATAAAATAGATAAAAAAGCTTTTAAAGGCAAAATTTATGTATTGATAAACGGAGCCAGTTTTTCGGCTTCGAGTATTTTGTCTTCCAATTTAAAAGGAAGCAAAAGAGCCACTTTTGCAGGCGAAGAAACAGGTGGCGATTATAACGGCACAGTAGCCGGATTTATGCCGGTTGTGTGCTTACCACATTCGAAACTAAAAATCAGAATCGGAATTATGAATATTGCTCCGTATCATCAAACCGAAGTCTTCGGACACGGTATCTATCCTGATGTTCCAATAATTCCTTCATTAGAAGATCAAATTCAAGGGAAGGATACTGAACTAGAATGGATAAAAAACACACTAAAAAACTAAAACCATTCTTTTTTCAAAATTCTTTCAATTAAAACATTGATTTTAACGCAACTGAAACCCGCTATTGTTTTAAAAATCACTAACTTAGTAGAGCCAATTTTAAACATACAGCAATATGAACAACGTAAAAGGATTAAATAAATGGGCCAATGCGCACACTTATTTCAGCTTAGATTTAGTACGAATTGCACTTGGAGTGTTTTTATTCGTAAAAGGAGTCCATTTTATCACTAATATTCAATATTTAGTCGATTTAATTTCTCCTATTGACAAAATTGGAGGAGGAATGTTTATGGTTCATTACATCACTCCCGCCCACATGATTGGAGGAATAATGATTGCTTTTGGATTACTGACCCGCTGGGCTATCATAGCACAATTGCCTATTTTAATTGGAGCTATTTTAGTCAATTTTATGGGGCAAATGCAATCTGAGAGTTTATTTCTTGCCTTAGGCACTTTGGTGGTTTGTTTGTTTTTCTTAGTATATGGAAGCGGTAAAAACTCAGCCGATTATTATTTTAAAATGTATCAATAAATGCAATCTGGATAACCGATTTGCACACAAAGCAAATCTTTTCTCTATAAAAGCCCGATTTTGTCGGGCTTTATTTTTGTTGTAATAAACTCATTTAAACTTTTTTAATAATGCTCCGGAGAAGCGCATCCTGTTTATAGAAATCTATGTATTTACGGATATTAGCTCCGTTAGGAGCGGTCTGTTAATTCTACGGTTCGCTCCTGACGGAGCTTTCTTTTCGAATAATTTGTTTTCTATAAACAGATCGTCCCTATGGGACGCGTTTTTTGTGTAAAAGATGTTTAGCAAAAAGTTTAAATCACTTTAATATCTCCTATCTCAAAAAAAGTCTTTAATCTAAAAGTTGTTATCGGTATGATTTTTAATTTACCTATCACATCCTTATTCTACGTATAATTACCAAATATTCTAACAGTAATTTTTCCTACTTAGTACGTATTCGCATTTACACAAGACTAAAAACCAATGTTTTATTTCAATTTTATGTTTTTACACCTGTTTTTAATTGCTTTATAACAGCAAAAAAGTCGGTTTAAAAAGCTGCTTTTTGCTGCGCAAGACATTAAGCATAAGTACAATTACGTAAGTATGTTTGCAGTGTAAACAATTTATAAAAAAACTTTAAAATCAACGATCATGAAATTACTCAAAACACTTTCTTTATCAATAATGGGATTAGTAGGTTCTGCGGCAATGGCTCAGGAATTCAGTTCTGACATTCAAATCAGACCGCGATACGAATACACAAACGGTTTTGGAACCTTATTAACTCCTACTACAAGCCATACTTCATTTGTTGGAAATCGTGCGAGATTAAATTTGAATTACAAAGACGAAAAATTAGCTGTAAAATTGGCTTTGCAAAATGTGCGTACCTGGGGTGCGGTAAACCATCTTACAGGAGGTGTTTCAAATGCAACCAATAGTTTTGTGTTGTTTGAAGGTTGGGCACAATACAGCTTTACTGAAAAATGGAGCACTAAAGTAGGTCGTCAGGTAATTTCTTATGATAACCAAAGAATCTTTGGAGGATTAGACTGGGCAAATCAGGGACGTAGTTTTGATGCTGCTTTGTTTAAATTTAAGGGAGCTAAAAGCCAATTGGATTTAGGATTTGCTTTAAATGCAGCTAATGAGAATAAAACAGTTCCAAGCTTCCCAACTTCAGTTTCATTTGGAACAGATTTAGATTTTAAAGATTTTCAATATGCCTGGTACCACACTGCTATAAAAAAATTAGGAGTAAGCTTTTTAGCCTTAAACATAGGGAGAGAATATTTAAAAACTCCAACAGAAGCAGAAACAAATTACTACCAAACATTTGGAACTTATGCTAATTATGCCGGTAAAAAATTAAGTCTTGACTTTAGTTTCTACGGACAAACCGGAAAAATTGGTACAAGCGAAGTTTCCGCTTGGCAAACAGCTGCTAACTTAGGATATGCTTTTACACCTAAATTCAAAGCGACTTTAGGATATGAATTCCTGTCAGGAAAAGACCAGGGTACTTCTCCTTCTATGGTAAAATCATTCAATCCTGTTTTTGGTACTAACCACGCTTTCAATGGTTTTATGGATTATTTCTACGTAGGAAACCATGCTAACTCAGTAGGTTTACAAGATCTTACTTTAAAATTAGACTTCCCGATTAAAAAAGTAAATCTTTCTGTTGCTCCTCATTTATTTTACACTGCAAATGAATTAACTGCAACTGATGATAAATACTTAGGAACTGAGGTTGATGTAACAGCGGTTTACAAAGCCAGCAAAGACATCACACTTATTGCCGGTTATTCACAAATGTTTGCTTCGGATGCTATGGTAGCTTTAAAAGGTGGTCTAAATGACACCACAAACAACTGGGCTTATTTAATGGTGAATATCAACCCGCAAATATTCGCTTCAAAAAAATAGTACATCAAAAAACCTACTTAATATAAGTCCCCACAATCTTATAATTATTTTTACTAAAAAAATCGAAGCCTCAAAACTTCGATTTTTTTTTATGCCTTTTCCAAAGGAAATGAGTATTCTTGCATCAGATAAATACAACCGTAGATTGATTTAGTTTAACAAAATAATTTGCGAATTTGCGGTAATTTTTAATTACGAAAAAATGAACATCGAAGACCTCGTAGGCAAATTCCAAATTACAGGCAGCAATCAGGATGCCGAAGACTACACTTACAAAGGAACCCTCACTTTGCGACTAGACCGCAACAAAAGAATCAAAGCCCAATGGTTCATTAATAACGAACAAGTACAAACCGGCAGCGGATTTTTCAGAGACAATATTCTGGTGATTAATTTTAAATATCTGGGCGAAGACGACAAATTTTTCAAAGGTGTGGTGGTCTATCGTTGTATTTCCAAAGATTTACTGGATGGTTTTTGGTCTGAAAAACACGGGAATCCTCAGTTTTTAGGAACGGAACGTGCTTTTAGAATTACTGAAGTATCACATTAATTTTCACATGTAAGAAATATTTTTATTTTTGTATTGCGTAGTTAAAAAAAACATGCGCAACAATAGAAATTAAAATAGGCGCATAACATGCCAATTAAGTATAAAAGATGTAATAATTTATGTGCATATAAACTAGTTATGTGCTATGTTACCAAAAAAACTAAACAATTATGAATAAATCCGAAATCACTGAAATATATTATTTTATATTATCACTTATTCTACTATTCGTGTTTATTTTATTTTATGGATTTGCATTTTCACTTCAAGAATTATCGTTAAAACTTTCTTATACTAAAATGTCCAATAATCAAAGCCTAATCTATTTTTGGCTTATTTTTATGTTTTTAATCACACTAACTAGACAAATAAAACTGAAATTCAGAAGTTATTACCCAAATTTAATTTTAATTATTCTTGGTTTAATACTTATGTTCTACTTCAATATATTTTCACAGAATACTCGTTCATATCAACTTACTATAAAAGAAGATACAATGATATACAAAACGGAAAATTTCACAAATGGTTATATAGCTTTCAGATTCGTACAATTATTAATCTTAGTTATATTGACTTTAAGTAGTATAAATATTATCAGGAGAAACAAAACACACAGCACATAACAGCTACTACAACTGATTTGGGCAATAGGCTTAATGGGAAAGTAGTTTTGTATTTGGGAAGTTTAGGCAAAACTGAAAATAAGGCTTAATTTAACCCTAAACCTCTTGTAGTAAGGGGACGTTATTTTATTAGTTACATTAAAAAAACATTATGCGAAAAATATCACTTTTCATTGCTACAAGTTTAGATGGCTACATTGCAAAGCCGAATGATGATCTTAGTTTTTTGAAACTCGTCGAAAAGGAAGGCGAAGATTATGGTTATAAAGAATTTACAGATACAATTGACACTTTGATTATTGGCAGAAAAACCTATGATTATGTTGTTAAAGAAATTGGTTCCTCTCATTACGACAATGAACAAAGAGACATATATGTTATTACAAGAACCACAAGACCAAGTGTTGGCAGGATAACTTTTTACACGGGTAAACTGACCGATTTAGTGGAACAACTAAAATCGGAAAATGGAAAAAACATATATTGTGATGGTGGTGCAGAAGTAATTAATGAACTATTAAAAAATGACTTGATTGATGAGTTAATTATCTCTGTTATTCCTGTTTTATTAGGAAATGGGACCAGATTATTTAAAGACGGGCGTCCTGAACAGTTACTAGAATTTGTAAAAGCAAAAACATTTGATACGGGATTGACACAATTGCATTACATACGAAAAAAATAAAAAAAACCAAAAAATGAAACACCTCATTAAACTAAGCTGTTTACTTTTATTAACAATTAGTCCTAAAGGATTAGCACAACAAACAGCAGTTACTCCTAAAGTAATCCTAACCGAGGCTGAAAAAACACTTCAATCGCAATGGCAGAGCAAACGGGTGGCTTTTTTAGGAGATTCCATGACCGATAAACGCCGTGTAGGGACTACTTATGTATATTGGGAATACCTGAATGAGTTATTAGGAATAGAATCTTTGGTGTATGGTATCAGCGGTAATCAATGGAATCATATTTACAAACAGGCTGAAAAACTACAGGCTGAAAAAGGAACGGATCTTGACGCTATCATCATTTTTGCGGGAACCAATGATTACATGCACGGTACACCCATTGGGGAATTCTTTACTGAAACGACCGCACAAACTAATTTTAATGGTAAAGAAGTAACTCGCAAATACCGCACTCCTATCTTTAATGATACGACCTTTTGCGGAAGAATCAACAAAGCAATGTCTTACTTGAAAAACAATTTTCCGGAGCAGCAAATTATTATCATGACACCTATTCACAGAGGATATGCCAAGTTTAATGACAAAAATGTGCAGCCTGACGAAAACTTTTGTAACGAACAAGGGTTATACATTGACAGTTATGTGGAGGTTCTAAAACAGGCGGCTTCCTATTGGGCTGTTCCCTTAATCGATTTGCATTCAACAAGTGGTTTGTTTCCAATGGCCGAATCGCATTTGCAATATTTTCATAAAAAAGACACTGACAGACTGCATCCTAACGCACTTGGAGATTACCGTCTGGCTAAAACCATTCAGTACCAGTTGCTGGCACTGCCTTCAGATTTTAAGACGAAATAATGCTACACAATTAAAATTGCAGATTTAAAAGGTCAAGAGCTAAAACAAAACTTGCAGAAAGCACTCAATAAGTGTACATTCGCCAAAAATTTTTATAATGAGCTTAGACAGAGAATTAAATAAACGCAGTGGAGGAAAATGTGAACTTTGTGGCGCAACCGAAAACCTAAAAGTGTATCAAGTTCTTCCTACCAAAAAAGGAGGAATTGACGAAGCCATTCAGGCTTGTTCAACTTGTGTGGAGCAAATTGAAAATCCGGGCAACGAAGATTTAAACCACTGGAGATGCTTAAATGACAGTATGTGGAGCGAACACATTCCGGTACAGGTAGTAGCCTGGCGAATGCTGAGTCGTTTGCGCACTGCGGGTTGGCCACAGGAATTATTAGACATGATGTATCTTGACGATGATACTTTAGAATGGGCAAAAGCAACCGGAGAAGGCGAAGACGACGAAAATAAAATTATCCACCGCGACAGTAACGGAGTAATTCTGGAACACGGAGATTCAGTAGTTTTAATCAAAGACCTGAAAGTTAAAGGTTCGAGTATGGTTGCCAAGCAGGGAACCGCCGTTAGAAACATTCGCTTAGACCACGAAAATGCCGAATACATTGAAGGAAAAGTCGATGGACAACAAATTGTGATTATTACACAATACGTGAAGAAAATATAGTCAGCAGAACACAGAGTTCAGAATGCAGAACGCAGTCAGCAGAAGGCAAGTTTGAACCTAAAAATTAGAAAGCAGATTCCAGATAAAAATATAAAATATTTAATCTGAAATCTGCTTTTTTTTCTGCGTTCTGCATTCTGAAATCTGCATTCTAAACACTGCCTTCTGCAAACTGAGTACTACTCCTCTACTTTCTTAATCACATTCCGGGCAACCTGAATTTTATATTTCTTGCCTTTCATTTTTTCATCCTTAATATGATGGAGTAAATCTTTTACTTTACTGAATTTTACTGCAGCAAACGAAATAAAATCTTTCACTTCGATTAATCCCAAATCGCCTTTTTCCAGTTTTCCTTTTTGAGAAAAGAATCCCACGATATCAATTTTATTCAACTTATTTTTCTTCCCGCCACTGATATAAATGGTTTGAAATTGCGGAGCTTTTGGTAATGATTTTGCATTTTCAACTGAAAAAACTTCTGTGTTTTCATAATCCACATAATCCATTTTTTTCTCCGATTCATGTGCAATAATATAAGCCGTTCCTGTGGCTGTCATACGGGCCGTACGACCATTTCTATGGGTAAATTCGTCTTCTTTTAATGGCAAATGATAATGGATTACATGATTCATTTCAGGAATATCGAGGCCACGTGCGGCTAAGTCAGTTGTAACCAGATAACTTACACTACCATTTCTAAACTGAATCAAAGCACGTTCACGCTCTTCCTGATCCATGCCTCCATGATAATAGGTCGAATAAATACCTTTTTCATTCAAAGTATCACTGATACGTTCCGCCGCATCACGGTGATTACAAAAAATAATTGCCGATTCGGATTGCAACGAACATAACAATTGAAATAATGTATTTAACTTATCTTTTTCCTTAGAAATAACCAATTTGGTAGAAAGATTCGATTCCTCTTCATTTTCAGGTATAAAGTCTAAAATGGTTGGATTCGCCACTCTGGTAAATTTTGGAATCTCAATATCAGAAGTTGCAGAAACTAAAACACGCTTGCTTACTTTAGCTAATTTCCCGATGATAAAAGACATTTGTTCATGAAAACCCAATTGCAAAGACTTATCAAATTCGTCTAAAATCAAAGTCTGAATTTTATCCAATCGGAAAGTTCCTCTTTCAATATGATCAACAATACGTCCCGGAGTCCCAATTAAAACCGCCGGCGGATTGCTTAAATTCTTTATTTCGGTATCGATGGAATGTCCGCCATAACAAACATTAACTTTATATAGAGTTCCCATTTTTTTCCAAACCTGCTCAATCTGCAAACCTAATTCACGTGATGGAACCAGAATTAAACATTGTACAGAAAGGATTTCAGGTTGCAGTATTTCTAAAACCGGCAACAAAAAAGCCAGTGTTTTTCCGGAACCCGTTGGCGAAAGCAGTAAAACATTATTGTCATTCAGAATAGTTTCCTGCGCTGTTTCCTGCATTTCATTCAGGCTTTGGATACCTAAATTGGAAAGTATATTGTTGGGATGGTGTTTCTTATTCATGCGGCAAAGGTAGTGTTTTTAGTCAGCAGTTTTCAGTCTTCAGAAGGCAGTTTTCAGAAGGCAAAAATTTAGAAGGCGGAACGCAGTCGGCAGAATGCAGTCGAATAAAGACTATCATAAAAATAAAAAAACAGATTTCAGATTAGAAGTTTATATTTCTAATCTGAAATCTGTTTTCTTTTTGCTTTCTGCGTTCTAAATTCTGCGTTCTGCTTCTATTTCCAACTCCCCACTTCTAACTTCCTACTTCTGACTTCCTACTTCTAACTTTTTATAATATTTTCTTCTTCAAATAATAATTTGATATTCTCATAAGAGTTTTTCAAAACCTCCGGAATATCATTTGGATGAATCCAGGCTACTTTTTCAATTCCTTCTTCTAATTGTCCCTGTGGTGTTCCTTCAAAGTCAGAGTACATTTCGAACCAATGCGTAATTTTTAATTTATATACGCCATTTCGTTTGAAAACATGATAAGTTTTTTGCAACTTATTGGTAATTTTTAACTGACCAACCCCTGTTTCCTCTTCCACTTCCCGCATGGCGGTTTGCTCAATTTCCTCTTTTTTTTCGACACCGCCTTTTGGCAAATCCCATTTTCCATTTCGAAAAATAAATAAAACCTCCCCTTTTTTGTTGTAAACTAATCCTCCTCCGGCTTTATTTACAGGGATTTTAGCTTTCAGGGTTTTCATAATCTCTTTTTCATCAGGGTGATAGAGATAAGCTTTCTGAATTTTATTTTGAAAAATTTTGATAATAATTTGTTCAATATCAATACTTTCTAACAAAAAAAGCTTAAAATCTGTTTCTTTTGAGATTTTATTTGTCAAAAAAAGTGGTTTGTCGTTCACAAAAACTTTATACATTTGTACTATGATTTTTAATAAAGATACAGCCGAAAAAACAGCCGAATTGCTTTTACAAATAAATGCAATTAAATTGAATCCTGAAAATTCTTTTACATGGGCTTCAGGATGGAAATCACCTATTTATTGTGATAACCGTCTAATACTTTCATTTCCAGCCATAAGAAATTATGTGAGAGATGAATTTGCAAAACACATCGAAAAACAATTTGGAAAACCAGACGTAATTGCCGGAGTTGCCACCGGAGCTATCGGAATTGGTATGCTTGTAGCTGAAGCTATGGGATTACCTTTTGTTTATGTACGTCCTGAACCTAAAAAACACGGTCGTCAAAATCAGGTGGAAGGTTTTTTACAAAAAGGACAAAACGTAGTTGTGGTAGAAGATTTAATTAGTACCGGAAACAGTAGTTTACTTGCTGTTGAAGCTTTACGCGCTGCAGGTGCCAATATTAAAGGAATGGCAGCTATTTTTACTTATGGATTTGATGTTGCCGAAGAAAACTTTAAAAATGCAAAATTAGACCTATACACTTTAAGTAATTATCAAAATCTGCTAAATTTAGCCGTAGCCAAAAAATACATTACTGAAAAAGAAGAAAGTACTTTAAGAGAATGGAGCGTTACTCCTTCTACTTGGGGACAGGTTGAGACCAAATAAAAACAATAACATGAACTTAGAAAGTCCAAAGGTAAACGTTGAAAAATCAGCTCAGGAATTATTCAATTTATTGACAGACATGAAAAATTTCGAAAAGTTAATGCCTGAAAACATTGCTAAGTTTGAAGTTATTGGCGAAGATTCATTTCTTTTTGGCCTAAAAGGAATGCCTGAAATTCAATTAAAAGTAACCGAAAAAACGGCTCCAAACAAAATTGTTTTTGGCGCTGCCAATGATAAAGTTCCTTTTACATTGATAACTAATATTGATTCGGTTTCAGCAACTTCCAGTGCTGTAAAACTCGATTTTGAAGGTAGTTTCAATCCCATGATGGCTATGATGGTTAAAGGTCCTATTGGGAAATTTATTGAAACCCTTGTTAACAATATTCCCAAGTTATAATTTAGATTTTTCTAAATCCACTTATAAAAAACGTCTCAAATCTGAGGCGTTTTTTTTTATATTCCGCATCAAACATTTTCCTTTTCTCACAAACACAAATCTTTGTTAATCAGTACAAATAAAATTAAAAAATCAACAAAAATTTGATACTTGTACCCTGATAAAATAGAAGATAAATGCTTAAATTTAACATACAAAGTTGTTTCTAACCCATAGTACTAATTTAAACAGATTCATCATGAGCTTATTGACAGACAATATCATTCCGGGTGAACACGGAAAAGTCTTTGGCACTAATGCCAATGAAGAAATGGAGTTGATTGAAATAAAAAACAAACTCTTAAATCTAGACGGTATCTCCGAAGTTCATATTAATAATTCCATTTTTCCAAAAGAATTTACTGTATTTACAAACAAAGTAATCAGTGTAGCGGAAATTGAAAAATCAGTAAAATCTATTGGCTTTCACGCTATTCCAAAAGAACTAATCTAACCGATAAAACAACTTAAAAAAACTCCTCTTGAAATTTATCACTTTTTAAGAGGAGTTTTTTTGTAACAAAAAAATCAAATATTCAATTTATTATCGTAATATTGCAATATAAATATATGACAATGGGAATTAGCAAAACAGAACACTTCACAGAAGAACAAAACGAACTGGCAACTTTAGCTAAAGCCATAGGACATCCTGCACGTATTGCCATCATACAACACCTTATAAAAGTCAACAGTTGTATTTGCAGCGATATTGTAAACGAACTTCCCCTGGCTCAACCAACAGTTTCCCAGCATCTGAAAGAATTAAAAAACGCAGGATTAATCAAAGGAAACCTGGAAGGAAACGCTATTTGCTATTGCCTTGATGAAAACGGATTTGAAAAAATAAAAAACTTTTTCGAAATCGTAAACAAGCATTTAGAAAACAAAAATCAATGTTGTTAATTTTTAAAATTACAAATCATGAAACTATCTGAAATTAAAAATCATTTAAGCAACATAGAAACCGTTGCTTTTGTATTAGCTGACGGAACTTATGTTCCGGAGCATTTCCATGTAACTGAAGTAGGTTTAATTACCAAAAATTTTATTGACTGTGGTGGTACTGTAAGAAACGAAACCGTAGTTAACTTTCAATTATGGGACGCCCATGATTTTGAACATCGTTTGAAACCTAAAAAATTACTGGACATCATTACTCTTTCTGAAAAAATATTAGGAATTGGAGATTATGAAATTGAGGTAGAATACCAAACCAAAGAAACCGTCGGAAAATACGACTTGGAATTCAACGGAAAAGATTTTACACTTTTGAACAAACAAACAGCTTGTTTAGCTTCAGATCAATGCGGAGTTCCTTCTGCTAAACCAAAAATGAAACTATCTGAAATACAAGCTCAAACCAGCTGTTGTACTCCCGGAGGAAGCTGCTGCTAATTACCCTAACCTGTTGGATGAAATTATTAAAAACTAATTTCATCCAACAGGTTATATCTATCAAATTTAAACTCAAAAAAATTAAAAAATGACATCGACACAAATTAACGTATTTCAGGAAATCGAAAAAACAATCAACAACTTTAATTTCGAAACTATATCCGAAGAACGCAAACTTGTTTTACAGCCTTTAATCGATTTTATTCAAAATAAACACAACAATCAGCAAGAAATCAGACTAAATTTAATTTGCACACACAATTCCAGAAGAAGTCATTTGTCACAAGTTTGGGCCCAAACAGCTGCTGCTTATTACAATATTAAAAATGTATTTTGTTATTCAGGCGGAACCGAAGCAACTGCCTTGTTCCCTATGGCAGCACAAACTTTAGCCCAACAAGGTTTTCAAATCAAAACTATCGCCGAAGGAAACAATCCGATTTACGCTATAAAATACTCCGAAAACACACATCCAATTATAGGATTCTCCAAAACCTTTGACAGCGAATTCAACCCACAATCTGAATTTGCCGCTATCTTAACCTGTTCCAGCGCTGACCAAGGCTGCCCTTTTATTGCGGGTGCCGAAAAACGCATTCCAATTACTTTTGAAGACCCTAAAGCTTTTGACAACACACCACAACAAGCCGAAAAATACAAAGAAAGAAGCATACAAATTGGAACAGAACTCTTTTATGTTTTTTCACAAATAAAAAAATAAGCATGTCAGCAAACAATTGTACACCGGCAATAGCCCGAAAAAAATTAAATTTTCTGGACAGCTATTTAACGCTTTGGATTTTTCTGGCTATGGCCATCGGAGTGGGTATTGGGAATTTTATTCCTTCCAGCGGTAATTTTATTAATTCATTTTCAAGCGGAACTACTAATATTCCTCTAGCAATTGGATTAATATTAATGATGTATCCGCCATTAGCCAAAGTAAAATACGAACAAATGGGCGAAGTATTCAAAAACATCAAAATTCTAAGTGCTTCCCTGATTCTGAATTGGATTATTGGTCCTGTTTTAATGTTTTTCTTAGCACTACTTTTTCTAAACGGATACCCCGAATACATGATTGGTGTTATATTAATTGGTCTCGCAAGATGTATCGCCATGGTAGTTGTATGGAATGATCTTGCCGAAGGAAACAGAGAATACGCAGCCGGACTTATTGCTTTAAACAGTATTTTTCAGGTATTACTTTATAGCGTTTACGCCTATATTTTTATCACCATACTTCCTCCTTATTTTGGTTATAACGGATTTGAAGTCAACATCAGCATTGGACAAATTGCCGAAAGCGTGGGCATCTACTTAGGAATCCCGTTTGCTTTAGGAATAATCAGCAGATATACTTTGATCTATATAAAAGGTGAAGATTGGTTTCAAAACAAATACATTCCGGTGATTTCACCAATCACATTAATTGCTTTATTATTCACAATTATAATAATGTTCAGTCTGAAAGGAGAAATGATTGTTCAAATTCCGATGGATGTTGTACGAATAGGAATTCCATTAGTTATCTATTTTACAGTAATGTTCATCATCAGTTTCTTTACAGGGAAATATTTTGGCGCTGATTATTCTAAAAGCACCGCCATTGCTTTTACCGCTACAGGTAATAATTTCGAATTAGCCATTGCTGTAGCTATTGGTGTTTTTGGCATCAACAGCGGACAAGCCTTTTCAGGGGTCATTGGACCATTAGTAGAAGTTCCTGCATTAATAGCATTAGTAAATGTTGCTTTTTGGCTCCAAAAGAAATATTTCACCAACACTTAAGTAATCCTACTTAAAAAAAGTATCTTTTTAAAATTTAACAAAAGCATCAGAATAAGTACATTTTTAAACTTATTTTGATGCTTTTTCGCAATATAATTTATGCGAATCCCTTTTTCAAGGCTCAATATTCGTCCTAAAAACACTAAAAACTTCATTTTAACAACATCTTTAACTCTAAATTGATTAGAAATTAAAAAAAACAAGCTTTATTTTTTACACATTTTCCATTTTAACCCACTCCTTTTCATAATATCTCAATTAACAACCAAAAACAAAAATTAAGTAATAAAATTAAGTATTTATACGTATATTTGCTTCGTAATACTTAATAATGATATTATGATTAAAATAATTGTAGTCGGAAACGGCATGGTGGGCTTCAAATTTTGCGAAAAATTCGTTTCAAAATCTGGACAAGAAAAATATCAAATTACCGTATTTGGTGAAGAACCGAGACGTGCTTATGACCGTGTTCACCTTAGTGAATACTTTGCAGGAAAAACAGCTGATGATCTATCAATGTCAACTGCAACTTGGTACGAAGAAAATAATATCATATTAAACACTTCTGAATTAGTTACTGATATTCATAAAGAAAACAAAACCATTACAACACATTTAGAGAATACTCACTCTTATGACTATTTGGTTTTAGCAACAGGATCGGCTGCTTTTGTACCTCCTATTGAAGGAGTAGAAAAAGAAGGGGTTTTTGTTTACAGAACTATCGAAGATCTGGATGCAATTATGGCTTACGCCAAAAAAATAAAACAAAACGGCGCTACTGAAGCTGCTGTTTTAGGAGGTGGATTACTAGGACTTGAAGCTGCAAAAGCAGTACGTGATTTGGGATTAAATCCTCACGTAGTTGAATTCGCACCACGCTTAATGCCAAGACAGTTAGACAAAGGCGCCAGTAATATGTTGCGTTCTAAAATTGAAGAATTAAACATCAAAATACACCTAAGTAAATCTACTCAATTCATTGACGGTGAAAACGCTATCACCGGAATGATGTTTGAAGAAGAAGAACTTTTAAAAGTAGATATGCTGGTAATCTCAGCAGGTATCAAACCACGAGATGAACTGGGAAGAGGCGCAGGTCTTGAAGTTGGTGTTCGTGGCGGAGTTGTGGTAAACAACAAAATGCAAACTTCTGATCCAAATATCTTTGCTATTGGAGAAGTTGCCCTATACAACCACATGATTTACGGATTAGTTGCTCCGGGTTATGAAATGGCTGATGTAGCTGCCGAACAAATCCTTCAAGGTGAAAAAACCATGAGAGAAAGCATCGATATGTCAACTCAATTGAAATTAATTGGTGTTGAAGTAGCGAGTTTCGGAGATCCGTTTATCGAACATCAGGAAGGAACTCCTATTATCTACGAAAATAAAGTAAGCGGAATTTACAAAAGAGTAAACATCTCTAAAGACGGTACAAAACTTTTAGGAGGAATCTTAGTAGGTGATTCCAGCGATTACAACACTTTATTCCAAATTTACAGCAACGGAATGGCTATTCCTAAAAACCCGGAAGATTTGATTCTGGGAGCAAGAGGCGGTGAAGCTTCTTCAATGGGTAGCGCAATGGACTTGCCTGATACAGCCGTTATCTGTTCTTGTGAAAATGTAACTAAAGGAAGCATCTGCTGCTCTATTACTGACGGAAATGCTGAAACTTTAGGTGATGTTGTAAAATTAACCAAAGCTACTTCGGGTTGCGGTGGTTGTAAACCAATGGTTGCCGACTTAGTAAAAGAAACTCAAAAATCATTAGGAAAAGAAGTAAAAGACGTTGTTTGTGAGCACTTTGCTTACAGCCGTCAGGAACTATATGATATTATCAAAATCAACAAATTCACTAATCATAACGAAGTTTTAGGAACAATAGGTAAAGGTGATGGTTGCGAAGTTTGTCGTCCTGTTCTTTCTTCTATCTTCTCTAGTATCTATAATGATACTGCTAACAAGCACGTTACTTCTCAAGATTCAAATGACCGATTCTTAGCGAATATCCAACGTAACGGAACTTACTCAGTAGTACCAAGAATGGCCGGAGGAGAAGTTACTGCCGAGAAACTAATCGCCATTGGTGAAGTTGCTAAAGAATACAATTTATACACTAAAATCACCGGAGCACAACGTGTGGACTTATTTGGTGCTGAACTAAATGACTTACCTGCTATCTGGAAAAAATTAATCGATCACGGTTTTGAAAGTGGTCACGCTTACGGAAAATCATTAAGAGCAGTAAAAAGTTGTGTAGGTAACGCCTGGTGTCGTTACGGAATGGATGACAGTACTACACTGGCTATCGAACTGGAAAACCGTTACAGAGGTATCCGTTCTCCACACAAATTAAAAGGAGGAGTTTCGGCTTGTATCAGAGAATGTGCTGAAGCAAGAGGAAAAGATTTTGGGGTTATTGCTGTTGAAGGCGGATGGAACTTATACATCTGCGGAAACGGTGGAGCAAATCCTAAACACGCTGTTCTTTTAGCTGAAACTATTGATAAAGAAACTGTTTTCAAATACATGGATCGTTTCTTAATGTACTACATCCGCACTGCGGGACCATTGGTTAGAACTTCTACCTGGTTAGAAAAACTGGAAGGCGGAATCGATTATTTGAAAAATGTAGTAATCAACGACAGTTTAGGAATCAACGCTACTCTTGAAGCCGAAATGCAACAATTGGTTGACACTTTCGAATGTGAGTGGAAACAAGCCATTGAAGATCCGGAAATGATGAAACGTTTCAGACATTTCACTAACTCAGATGATCGTGATGACAACATTGAATACATCCCGCTTAGAGATCAAAAAATGCCTAAAGCCTGGTAATATTTTCAATAAAGTAGTCTAAAATTTATGAATCTTTTTTTGTTTTCCTGACTCAGTTTAAAGTCAGGAAAACAAAAAAACCAAAAACAAAAAAACATGGAAAACGTACTAAACCAATATGAAACAGTTGCCCTTAATGATGTAAAAGTATGGTTCAATGCAGGAAAAACTGCTGATTTCCCTGCTGATGGTGGCGGATGCGTAAAATACAAAGGCAAACAAATTGCAGTAATCAATTTCGAAAGAAGAAACGAATGGTATGCCTGTCAAAATGTATGTCCTCATAAAATGGAAATGGTACTTTCCAGAGGTATGATTGGTTCTGTTGAAGACACTCCAAAAATTGCCTGCCCGATCCATAAAAAAACCTTTTCATTGAAAGACGGAAGCAACCTGAGTGGTGACGATTTAAAAATCGCAACATATCCTGTTAAAATTGTTGAAGGTGAAGTATTGATTGGCTTTATCGATTAAATATGTATCTTTGAAGTATTAAATAATACTCCAAATGACTACAACACCATTCCAACTAGCAAGCCAATGGATTGATGCCGAAAACGCACAAGATCCCAACATAGAAATAAACGAATCCATAAGTTTTCCTAAAGAACTTCTATACTCTAATAGAATGTATGAAAAACTTATGGATTTTTTTCCTAATGCCTCCGAAGAAGTACAAATTGCTGCCAAAGCACAACATATTTGTCGCTGGAAAATAGCCCGGGAATCCTACCCAATGGATCGTGTAGGTTACTTAAAATGGCGCGAAGACCTGAAAAAATTTCACGCTAAAACTACTGCCGAAATCTTAGAAAAAGCAGGTTATAGTCCTGAATTTATTGACAGAGTTTCATTTTTAATCGAAAAAAAATTACTCAAAAAAGATCAGGAAACCCAATTACTGGAAGACGTAATATGTCTGGTGTTTTTAGAACATTACCTGGAACCTTTTGTTGAAAAACACGATACCGAAAAACTAAAAAATATTATTCTGAAAACCTGGAATAAAATGTCTGAAAACGGGCATCAGGCAGCTTTAAAAATAAATTACAGTCCTGCCAACCTACAACTAATCAAAGACGCTATCGGACTCTGATTTAAATGACCATGCCTAGAGAAACCAAAGCCTTATCTGAAAAACTTAATTTTAAAAAATTAAAGCGACTGTATATTTTCGCCTTAATTACTATTGCTGTTACGGTTCTTCTAAGTCAGTTACTTATTCAGCACAACATCAAAAGTCAGCTTAACGATTCCCGTTTGATTAATATTTCGGGAAAACAACGAATGTTGAGCCAAAAATTAGCTAAAGAAATACTGATTTTAAACTCTTCTTCAAACCAATTGAATTTTAATCAGGAAATTGCTGCGGTCAAAAAAACATTGGCACTTTGGGAATTTACTCATCAGGCCTTAGAAAAAGGAAACGACAGCCTTAAATTCCCTAAAGAGAAAAGTCCCGAAATGATTGCGTTGTATCAGGACATACAACCTAATGCAGCAATCATAATTAAGTCAACAAAAAAGTATCTTGAAAACAGTCAAATCCTTTTAAAATCTCCTAAAGATCAGCAAGAAGTACAAACTATACTGGACAATATTGCCATTTTCCTGTCTAAAATGAACCGTATTGTAGAGCAATATGAATACGAAGCCTTAGAGAAAGTTACCCGACAACAAAATATAGAATACCTTATTTTAAGCTTCACACTACTGGTTTTATTTTTAGAATTCCTCTTTATTTTCAAACCTACCAATAAGAAAATTGAACTACTTATTTCCAAACTTCTAACCTCAGAAAAAAGAGCCATCAAACTGGCACGCGATACCGAAATTATTAGCGCCATCAAAGAGAATTCAGTAAAAGAATTAAAGTCACTGAATTATGCTATGGAAAACACTTTGTTGTATTGCAGAATTAGTCCCCATGGAAAAATTATCCACATGGGAGATAAATTTGCTAAACTATTACAATACAACCCTAATTTTGATACCGACAAAAGTTTCACCAAAGCCTTAACAGCAGTAGAAAAAGAACAACTGGACATTGACCGAATTATTGCCGACAAACATCGAAGTGGCTGGCAGGGAGAATTAAAAACGACCAATCGAAACGGCGAACCACTCTGGCTGGATATGTCGATGATTCCTGTTCGAATTAAAAAAGAAGAACTGGAACTACTTGTTATTTGTTTCAACATTAGCATTCGTAAAAAAGCAGAAATTGAAATCGAACGATTGAACAGAGAAAATACGCTTGAGAAAATCAATCAGCAAAAAATCATTTCGAGCCGAATAGTTGAAAATCAAGAGAATGAGCAAAACCGAATTGCCCGGGAAATCCACGATGGTATTGGTCAAATGCTTACCGGTTTGAAATTCAGTCTGGAAAGCATTAATTTGGATGACAAAGAAAAATCGGCTCAAAAAATCGAATACCTTAAAAAATTATCATTAGATATTATCAAAGGAGTTCGCACGGCAACTTTCAATCTGATGCCTCCGGAATTAAGCGATCATGGTATTGTTTCTTCGATAGCCAAATTAACTTTAGAACTTACAAAACTAACCGGAAAGAATATTCAGTTTTACAACAAAACCGATTTTGACCAACGTTTGGATTCCTTAATCGAAATCAACATTTACAGACTAACGCAGGAAGCCATTAACAATGCCATAAAATATGCCGATTCTTCGCATATTATTGTCCAACTTTCGCACAGCAATAAAATACTAAGTATTACTGTTGACGATAACGGTAAAGGTTTTGATGTTACATCCGTAGAAAAAAAGCGGAATAGCGAATCCGGAATGGGACTATTGTTCATGAAAGAAAGAGTACAATATATCAACGGAAGGGCTTTTATTAATTCAATCCCAGGCGAAGGAACCCGAATTACTTTTAATATTCCGATATAATTTTCAGAAAAAATACGTAAAAAATACGTAAATTGCGCAAACTTAGATTAAATACGTAAATTTTAGACTCTAAAAATAAGTAAGTTATGAACCAAACAATTCGAGTTGTTTTAGCAGACGACCATTTCTTTGTAAGAGATGGTATCAAATCGCTTTTGGAAAGTGAAAAAAACATAGTTGTTGTAGGAGAAGCAACCGATGGTCTGGAAGCATTAGAAGTAGTAACTACAACAAACCCTGACTTATTAATTGTTGATATCAGAATGCCTCACCATACTGGTATTGAAGTAGTAGAAAAACTTCGAAATCAAAATAATCCGGTAAAAATTATTGTACTCTCCATGCACGAATCGGAAGAGTATGTTTTAAAATCCATCAAAGCAGGTGCCGATGGTTACTTATTAAAAGGTTCCAGCAAAGAAGAGTTTTTAAAAGCATTACACTCTGTAGCGAATGGCGGTAAATATTTCACCGGCGATATTTCGTCAATTCTTATCAATCAGTTAACCAGTAGCACTGCTTCGACCTTAGAACCTAAACCGGTGCTTAATGAAGATTTAACCATCACTAAAAGAGAAAAAGAAATCCTTACTCTTTTATTATCCGGAAAAGGGAATAAAGAAATTGCAGAAGCTCTGGAAATCAGTAAACGAACTGCCGAAGTACATCGTTTTAACTTAATGAAAAAATTAAAAGTAAAAAACCTTATGGAACTTTCTAATAAGGCTACAGAATATTCGTTAATATAACGAAATTTATAAAAAAAGAAAATCTTCAATTCAAAATCCTGTTTTATGGTTCACACTATAAAACAGGATTTTTTTTCAACTAAACAAACTATGAGCCTGCTTTAAAAGCTTTATCAACAGTAACAGGAAAATCGCTTTATTGGAATTCAAACAAGTTCTAAAACACAATTATACTCCATTAGAAACAAATACGTATAAAAAATAAGTACAAATACTTAATTTTTTCTCAAAACCTGCGTTTTCGCAACTTTTTAACCGATTAAACAACGTAAATTTGTTGAAAAATATAAGTATTATGAAAAACGCAAACTCATTATCAAAATCGCACCGAATGTTATTTCTAAATACATTAGCCTTTACAATATGTTTTGCATGTTGGACATTAAATGGTGTGTTAGTCACTTATTTAGTGGAAAAAGGTATCTTTAACTGGAGCGTGGTACAAGTAGGATGGTTACTGGGAATTCCTATTTTAACAGGATCGATAATGCGTTTACCTATCGGAATTTTAACTGATAAATTTGGTGGTAAATATGTATTCTCATTTTTATTATTACTATGTTCTATTCCTTTATTTCTACTTCCATTTGCTGATAGTTTTGCCATGTTTGCTTTCTTAAGCTTTTTATTTGGAATGATTGGAACCGGTTTTGCTGTAGGTATTGGATACACATCAATATTTTATCCTAAAGAATGGCAAGGCAGAGCCTTGGGAATTTTTGGTATGGGAAATGCAGGAGCAGCAGTTACCACTTTTATTGCCCCTACGCTATTGAATCAATTTTCTGTTGATGATCCTGAAAACGGATGGAAATTATTACCCGTAATCTATGGAGTTGTTTTGTTAATTATAGGTGCGATCTTCTTATTGTTTGCCGAAAACAGAAAATTAGAACAATCAACCAGAACAATCCCACAAATGCTTTCAACACTAAAAAATATTCGTGTATGGCGTTTTGGAACTTACTACTTCTTAGTATTTGGTTGTTTTGTGGCTTATTCTCAATGGTTGTTACCTAACTTTATGAATGTTTATCAAACAAGTTTAGTTATGGGAGGAATGTTTGCTACGATGTTTAGTTTACCATCAGGAGTTATTCGAGCTTTTGGAGGGTATTTATCCGACAAATACGGAGCTCGAAAAGTAATGTACTGGGTACTGGGAACATCCGTTTTATTTAGTGCCTTATTAATGGTGCCAAAAATGGAAATTACCACAGCCGGAGCCGGAATTATGGCTAAAAAAGCAGGTGTTATTACTCAGGTTTCTCCAACCAATATCAAAGTAGATGACACCGATATTCCTGTAATTGAAAAAACAGAAAATATTACTGATGGTTCGAATATTTTCCCAACCAAAACATCCTGGCAAGAGGTAATTGTTACCGAAAATCAGGAAGTTGCCAAAAAAGAATTATTGGCAAAAGGAATTACCAAAATTAATTTTGATGCTAATATGTGGGTTTATCTGGTTTTAGTAATCTTAATTGGAATTTCCTGGGGAATTGGTAAAGCAGCCGTTTACAAACACATCCCTGAATATTTCCCTTCAGAAGTAGGCGTTGTTGGCGGAATGGTAGGATTACTGGGAGGTTTAGGAGGATTCTTCGGTCCTATTATCTTCAGTTATTTACTTACGGCTACCGGTTTATGGTCCAGTTCCTGGATTTTTATTTTAATCTTCTCTATCATTTGTCTGGTTTGGATGCACATCACTATTACAAATATGATGAACAAAAACCAACCTGCATTAGCTAAAGAAATTGAAACCAAAAACTAAATCATAATAAAATTATACTTAAAACTCCCTTTTGTTTACAAAAACGAAAGGGAGTTTTTTTTATACTTTATTGTACTATAAAAGAATTAAAAAAATCTCATAATTTTTCTAAGAAAAACACTTCTAACTCCTAACTTCCAACTCCCAACCTTTATAACCTCTTCGCTTCTTCCCAAAAAACATCCATTTCAGCCAGAGACATATCTTTTAAAGATTTCCCCAAATCATTGGCTTTACTTTCCAAATATTGAAAGCGTTTGATGAATTTTTTATTGGTTCGTTCCAAAGCGTCTTCAGGATTAACATTCAGAAAACGAGCGTAATTAATCATCGAAAACAAAACGTCACCAAATTCGGACTCTATTGTATCCTGATTCCCTGATTTTACCTCAACCTGAAGTTCTCCCAATTCTTCCTGTACTTTATCCCAAACCTGATGCGACTCTTCCCAATCAAAACCAACCCCTTTTACCTTATCCTGAATTCTGCTGGCTTTTACCAATGCCGGTAAACTTCCCGGAACGCCTTCCAAAACTGATTTTTTACCTTCTTTGAGTTTTAATTTCTCCCAGTTTTGTTTGACCTCTTCTTCGTCTTTTACCTCAACATCACCATAAATATGTGGATGACGATGAATGAGTTTTTCGCAAATTTCGTTACACACATCGGCAATGTCAAAATCATTAGTTTCGCTTCCTATTTTGGCATAAAAAACTATATGCAATAACAAATCGCCCAATTCTTTTTTGACTTCGCTCAAATTATTATCTAAAATAGCATCCCCTAATTCATAAGTTTCTTCAATGGTAAGATGTCTCAGTGTTTGGATAGTTTGCTTTTTGTCCCAAGGGCATTTCTCACGCAAATCGTCCATAATATCCAATAATCTCTCAAAAGCCTGTAATTGTATTTGTCTCGCGGTCATTGCTGTTTGTTTTTATGTAAAAATAAGAAATCCTGTGTCCTAAACGAATTGGAACACAGGATTTATTATGAAAATTCAGAATGAGTTATTCTGTTACTTTTTTAGCTTTCTTTGGTTTTTCAGCAACAGCTTCTTCAGCAACAACTGCCTCAACAACCTCTTCTGCCGGAGTTTCTTCAACAAGTAAACCTTTAGCCTGCAAAGTGTTGTACCAGTTTAAAATTTTCTTAATATCAGAAGCATACACTCTTTCTTCATCATAGTTTGGTAAAACTTCTTTGAAATAAGCTGCAAGAGTAGCATTATCTTCTTTGTGTGAAATAGCGGCTCCGTTATTTTCCTTAGCAGCAATAGCACTCATTACTTCTTTCAACGGTTTTTCACCTTCGTAAGTGTAAACTGAGATTTCAGATAATAAGCTCACATTACTTTTTAAGTTTACTGTGATTTTTTTTCCATCTGTTAATGATTCTGCTACAAAACCGGTACGTGTTTGTACTTTTAAAACATATAAACCTGGCTTGCCGGAAATCGCTAATATTTTTTCTAAATTCATGCTTTTTAAATTAGTATTAAGAATTCAATTTTATTTTTTCACTGCGGTTATTGGTCAAAAACAATACCAAAAGAGGATTTTTCAAAAATTTTTATCTTCCTTTTTTTCCAAAGAAACGCATTCTGTAATCCTGGAAAGTTTTTCCTTCCATGATGTTTTTTAGCTTTCCTTTGATTAATCGTTTTTTTAAAGACGAAATTTTATCGGTAAATAAAATTCCTTCTATATGATCGTATTCGTGCTGAATTACTCTGGCAATCAGTCCGTCGAAAACTTCTGTTTTCATGACAAAATCTTCTTCGCAATATTCCACAGTAATTTTTTCTTTGCGATATACGTCTTCACGAACATCAGGAATACTCAAACAACCTTCATTAAAAGCCCAATCATTACCTTCTTCTTTAATGATTTTTGCATTAATAAAAGTACGTTTGAAACCCTTTAACTGTTTTTGCTCATTAGCTTCTAAATCTTCATCGTCACTAAAAGGAGACGCATCTACTATAAATAAACGAATTGCTAATCCTACTTGTGGTGCTGCCAGTCCTACTCCCGATGCGTTATACATTGTTTCGTACATGTTAGCAATTGTTTCTTTCAAATCAGGATACTGGGGTGTAATTTCCTCTCCTACTTTTCTCAAAACCGGATCACCATATCCTACAATTGGTAAAATCATTGTTGTTGTATTAAATATTATTCACCTTAAAAAGGTTCTTCATCCTAAATTAGGATTGCCAAAAATAATAAAAATTTAGACAAAGCTAAGTAGGGAAACCGATAAATAGCATTTTAAAATTTATACTAAAAAACAATTTCATTTATTCTATTGATAAATCGCACAATTCATACCTTTGTAAATAATACGTAATTTATGGTTTCCAAAATTCAGAAGTTTATTTCCGGTACTGATTTCACTAATGCTTTAAAAATAACTATCGCCGCCGTTTCGCCTGTATTATTCTTTTCTCATTTAGGATATTTCAATATTGGATTCACTATTGCCTTAGGAGCATTCTTTACTTTTCCCAGTGATATTCCCAGCAATTTCAAACATAAAATCAACGGACTACTGGTTACTTCGCTTATCATTGCCGGAGTCAATTTGATTATTAATCTTTGCTATCCTTATCCCTGGCTTTTTTATCCTGTACTCATTGCATTGATTTTTAATGTTTCAATGATTTTAGTTTACGGACAACGCGCCACCATGGTTTCTTTTTCGGCTTTATTGTCATTATCATTGGCCTTTGCACATTTGAATACAGGCTGGGAAATCCTTCATTATTCAGGACTTTTGTTTGCCGGAGGCTTATTTTACACCTTTATTTCTGTTATTTTTTTTCATATAAAACCCAATCGCTATGTCGAATTACAAATGGCAGAATGTATTCGGCTTACGGCAAAATACCTGAAATTACGCGGAGATCTTTGGGAATTAAATTCGAATAGAAAAGCCATTACCAAAAAACAATTGCATTTACAGGTTGAACTGAATGTGCTACACGAAAACATAAGGGAAGTTTTAATTAGCAGCAGAACCAAATCAGGATCATCTGGACAAAACCGAAAATTTCTCCTGAGTTTTATTTCTTTAGTAGAAATACTCGAATTAGCCATCTCCACTTCTTTTGACCACAATAAACTGCATCAAAAATTTGATGGTTATCCAAAAGCTTTAGAAACGTACCAAAACTTAGCTTACAATTTAGGAAAAAGTTTAAAACTGCTTTCTAAAAGTATTCAGGAGAGCAAAGCATACCAATCTGAACACAACCTAATTGAAGATTTACATCTGTTTGAAGACACTATCAGTGATTACAAAAAGGATTTAAAAACCGATTCTTCCTCTGAAGAAGTTTTAATGCTGATTACGATGTTGCATTATGCCGAAAAACAAGTGGAAAAAATCATCACTTTAGAACGTGCTTTTACAGCTAATATTAACGCCAAAGATTTAAAAGGAAGAGATAAAGACATTGAGAAATTCATCAAACCTCAATATTATCCATTAAGTACTTTTGTTGAAAATTTCAGCTTTTCATCCACTGTTTTCCGACATTCACTCCGAATAACAATCACCGTTTTATTAGGTTACATGATTGGCAAAGTGCTTCCTTTAGAGAACGTTTATTGGATTATCCTTACCATTGTAGTTATCATGAAACAGGGATTTGGGCTCACTAATGAACGCACCTATCATCGCATCTTTGGGACTGTAGCAGGCGGATTTATTGCCTTTGGTATTTTATACATTATTCACGATTCCTACATTATCAGCACCATTGCTATTATTGCGATGCTTTTAGGATTTTCATTCAATCCCAGCAATTATAAAATTGGCGCTACTTTTATCACTATTTATGTTGTGTTAATTTACGGAGTATTATCTCCCGACAATGGTAACGTAATTGAATACCGTATTCTGGACACTATTGTTGGAGCTGCATTGTGTCTGCTTGCCAATTATTTTTTATGGCCTTCCTGGGAATTTTTAAGTCTGCCTACTTATATTCAGGATGCCATAGAAGCCAATCGAAATTATTTAAAACAAATTTCTATTCTGTACAACAAAAAAGGAGAAGTTCCTACCGAATACCGATTAGCCAGAAAACAGGCTTTTATCGAAATAGGAAATTTAATGGCTTCTTTCCAACGTATGTTGCAGGAACCAAAATCCAAACAAAGTAAATTGCCTCAGGTTTACAAACTCACCGTACTGAATCATTCCTTATTATCTTCTATTGCTTCACTGGGCACTTATATTCAATCTCACAAAACAACCGAAGCTTCAGAGGCTTTTAATGTTGTAGTGGATAAAGTAATTGAAAATCTGGAATTTTCTATCAACCTATTAAGCAAATCAAATTATAATGCTATTGCTGCTGCCTCAAACGAAGATTTTAACCAAAGATTAACCGAACTGAAAAACATTCGAGCCAAAGAATTAAAACAAATTAAACTGATTGATGAAGAAGCCTATCAAATCAAAATGCAGGAAGCACAATTAGTTATTGAACAATTAGTCTGGATGACCAGTTTATCTGAAAACATTGTAAAAACAACCCAGTTATTAATGGCTACAAAACAAGAAACCCAACATTAAGTTGGGTTTCTTGTTTACAAATCAAAAGACTGTACTATTTTATTTTTAAAACCTTAGCGGTATTAGCTCGCACTTCTTTTAATAATTCCGGGTTTTCATTTAATTTTTGTCCGTAAGAAGGAATCATCAATTTTAATTTTTCCTGCCATTCCGGAGTATCAATCTTATCTTTAAAACATTTTGTTACTAATTCGACCATGATAGAAACAGCAGTCGAAGCTCCTGGAGAAGCTCCCAGTAAAACAGACAAAGTTCCATCGGCAGTAGTAATCATTTCGGTACCAAATTCAAGTACTCCGCCTTCTTTTTCGTGTTTCTTAATCACCTGTACCCTTTGTCCGGCACGCTCTAACTTCCAGTCTTTACTTCTTGCACTTGGCACGTATTCGCGTAAAGCTTTAATTCTGTCCTGTGGTGATTGACGTACCTGTTCAATAAGATATTTAGTCAATGGAATGTTTTTATAACCTGCAATAAGCATTGGCATAACATTACTTGGCTTTAAAGACAAAGGCAAATCAGAATATTTACCGTTTTTCAGGAAACGTGTGGAAAAACCTGCAAACGGACCAAAAAGCAACTCTTTTTTTCCATTAATCATTCGGGAATCAATGTGTGGTACTGACATTGGCGGCGCACCTACACTGGCTTTCCCATATACTTTAGCCTCATGCTTTGCAATTACCTCAGGATTAGTACATTTTAACCATTGTCCGCTTACCGGAAAACCGCCATAACCATCACCTTCGGGAACATTTGCTTTATTCAACAAAGGAAGTGAACCTCCTCCTGCTCCTATGAAAACAAAATTAGTATATACTTTTTTACGCTCTCCGGTAGCCAAATCAGTTATTTTCAAACGCCATTTGCCACTCTCTCTCTTTTTGATTTTTCTAACCTCATGTCCAAAGTGAATACTAACTCCTTCCAATCCTGATAAATAGGCAAACATATTTCGGGTTAATTCCCCAAAATTAACATCCGTTCCTATTTCCATAGTAGTTGCGGCAATTTTATCTTCGCCTTTTCTATTTTCCATTACCAAAGGCATCCAGTCTTTAATCTGATTGTAATCAGTACTGAAAGCCATTTCTTGGAATAAAGGATTTGCCTGTAAAACTTCAAATCTCTTTTTCAGGAAATCTACATTTTTATCCCCCCAGACAAAACTCATGTGAGGAATACTTTTTATAAATTTCTCCGGCGATGAAACTTTGTTTTGTTCTACTAAATAAGCCCAAAATTGACGTGAAACTTCAAAAGATTCTGCAATACTAATTGCTTTTTTAGGATCAATACTTCCATCTTCTTTTTGAGGCGTATAGTTTAATTCACAAAAAGCCGAATGTCCTGTACCTGCATTATTCCAAGCATCAGAACTCTCAGCAGCAGCATTATCTAATCTTTCAAAAATTTGAATTGTAATATCAGGCTGTAATTCTTTTAAAATTACTCCTAAAGTAGCACTCATAATCCCAGCACCAATAAGGACTACATCAGAATTTGAACGTATGGTTGTATCAGACATAACTATTTTTTTAGAAAGCGCAAAGTTACTTTATTATTATCACAATAAAAACACTATTCAGAGTGTAAATAGTTACATTTATCACTAAGTTTAATGACTTTAACAAAGAATTATCAAAACATTTTGCGCGACAGGTAATCCTGCAGCATAATGGTAGCCGAAATTTCGTCAATCAAAGCTTTATTTTGACGTTGTTTTTTTTTCAATCCACTATCAATCATGGTTTGAAAAGCCATCTTAGAAGTAAAACGTTCATCCACCCGAAGCACTTTCATCTCCGGAAAATGATTGGTAAAATGCGTTACAAATCCTTTAATAATGGAAGCACTTTGCGAAGGCTCACCATTCATTTGCTTAGGCTCGCCTATAAGAACCAGTTCTACTTTTTCTTTCGAAAAATAATCTTTCAAAAAATCGATAGCAGTAGCCGAAGGAATCGTAGTCAATCCCGAAGCTATAATTTGTAGTTCATCGGTAACAGCAATACCTGTGCGCTTTTGTCCGTAGTCTATGGCGAGAATTCTTGGCATTTATTTTTTTTTTTGCAAAGATAAAGAATTAAAATCTCTCAATTTAAGAACAGCCCAAAAACCAAACTAATGAAAACAATTTTCCTTTTTGGCTTTTACTTAAAAAACCTATATTTGCTGAAAAATAATTTTAACAATGAGCAATTTACAAACAATTATAGAACAAGCCTGGGAAAACAGAGCTTTGTTGCAGGAAGAAACAACAACTAATGCGATTAGAGAAGTAATCGAATTATTAGATTCAGGAAAATTACGTGTTGCGGAACCAAAAGGAGACGGATGGCAGGTAAACGAATGGGTTAAGAAAGCGGTTGTGATGTACTTCCCTATCCAAAAAATGGAAACTTGGGAAGCTGGAATCTTCGAATACAATGACAAAATGTTATTGAAAAGAGATTATGCCGAAAAAGGAGTTCGTGTAGTTCCGGGAGCTTCTGCGCGTTACGGTTCATTCATTTCCAGCGGTGTAATCATGATGCCTAGTTATGTAAACATTGGTGCTTATGTTGATGCCGGAACAATGGTGGATACCTGGGCAACAGTAGGTAGTTGTGCTCAAATTGGTAAAGACGTTCACTTGAGTGGTGGTGTTGGAATTGGCGGTGTTTTAGAGCCATTACAAGCTGCTCCGGTAATTATTGAAGACGGTGCTTTCATTGGTTCTCGTTGTATTGTTGTAGAAGGAGTTCACGTAGGTAAAGAAGCCGTTCTTGGAGCGAATGTATGTTTGACTGCTTCAACTAAAATTATCGATATTACAGGTGACGAACCAGTTGAAATGAAAGGTTTTGTTCCTGCCCGTTCAGTAGTTATTCCTGGAAGTTACACTAAAAAATTTGCTGCCGGTGAATACCAAGTACCTTGCGCATTAATCATTGGTACTCGTAAACCTTCTACTGACTTGAAAACGTCTCTAAACAATGCGTTGAGAGAATATGATGTAGCGGTGTAATTTTAAATCTCAATATTAATAAATTCCAAATTCCAATTATTAGCTATTGGAATTTGGAATTTTTATTTTAAAACTAATCTTAATTGATTTTTTTTCCTTCAATTTGTATTCCTTTAAAGATTCGATTTCAATTATGAAGATACTTGTAATTCAACAAAAAATGATCGGTGATGTGCTCATCAGTTCCATTATTTGCAATAATCTAAAAAAAGCCTACCCTAATGCACAAATAGATTATCTTGTAAATTCTTTTACTATTCCTGTTATTATTAACAATCCTAACATTAATACTATTATAGAATTTACTGACGAATATAAGAAAAGTAAACTTTCATTTTTCAAATTTATCTTTAAAATCAGAAAAGAAAGATACGATATTGTTATTGATGCCTATGGAAAACTGGAAAGCTGTCTAATAACTTATTTTTCAAATGCTTCCCAAAGAATTGGTTATCGTGAGAAAGATAAATTTTTTGCTTATAATAAAAAAGTAGCACATCCTAATAAAAAAGAAACTTATCAAGGTTTAGCAATAGAACGCAGATTAAATCTATTTTCTTTTTTAATGAAAAAGAACAAAATAGATTCTTATCCACACATATTTTTAACTCCACAAGAAATAACTGAAAGTATATCATTTTTTGAAAAACAAAACATAAACATTGTAAATACAAAAACCCTTATGATTAGTGCCTTTGGCAGTGAAGAAAACAAAACCTACCCAATTCCTTATTTAATCGAATTAATTAACGTAATTGCTACTAATTATTCAGATTCAGTAATTTTACTTAACTACCTGCCAAGTCAAAAAAATCAAATTAAAGACATTGTTTCTCAATGTAGCCCTGAAGCAAAAAACCGAATTAATTTAGACCTTATTGGAAACGATCTTCGCTCTCTTATAAAAATTCTTTATCACTGTAACATCTTAATTGGAAATGATGGCGGAGCAGTAAATATTGCTAAAGCCCTAAACAAACCTACCTTTACCCTTTTCTCTCCTTGGATTGATAAAGACAGTTGGAGTATTTTTGAAGATAACATCCTGCATAAAGCCGTGCATCTAAAAGATTTTCTACCCGAAATTTTCAAGAAATTTTCAAGAAAACAACTTAAAAAAGAAAGCGAAAATTTGTATCAAAAATTAAAACCAGAACTATTCCAAAAAGAAATGATTCTTTTCATTAACAGTCATATAAAAAACAATCATGTATAAATTCCTTATTTACATTTCATATCCATATAGTATACCTATTGGAACTCCAATACAAAAAGAAATTGAACTTCAAGGACATTCCGTATATTGGTTTTCTGATTTAGAGGAAACAAAAAACTATTTTCAAAAAACTGAAAAAGTTTTAAATTCAGTTCAAGAAGTAATCAATTTCAATCCGGACATCATACTAACTGCTACTGATATGGTACCCGATTTTTTCCCAGGTATTAAAGTCCAAATTTTTCATGGTTTTCTCTCTAATAAACGAGAAGAAATGAAATCACACTTTAGAATAAGAGGCTTTTTTGACTTGTATTTAACTCAGGGACCATCAACAACATCAGTTTTTAAAGAACTTTCTGCAAAATATGGCTTTTTTGAAGTCATTGAAACAGGATGGTCTAAAGTTGACCCCTTATTCCCAATTGAAAACACAAAAACAACAAACAAACCTGTCATTATGATTTCATCAACATTTACAACTCGTTTAAGTTTAGCACTTAATGACGATGTTTTTAATAAAATTAAAAAAATGGCAGAAAGCGGAAAATACCAATTTATCTGTGTGCTTCATCCAAAATTAGACCAAGCAACAAAAGATAGATTTGAATCATTAAACAGTGAAAATTTTCAATATTACAACACTACAGATTTAGTTCCTTTATTCAAACAAGCAGATATTATGCTATCGGATACCACTTCTGCTATTGTTGAATTTTTATTGCAAAAAAAACCCGTGGTTACTTTTAGAACTAATAAAATAATGCCTCACCTTATCAATGTAACCGAAGTTGTTGATCTTGAAAAAAACATAGATTACGCACTTAGTTATCCTGAACAATTACTATTAGAAATTGAAAAATACATCCAAATCACGCATCCTTATTTTGATGGTAAATCCAGCCAACGCATAGTGAATGCCTCTATTGATTTCTTAAAAAAAGATCGTTCTTATTTAAAGAAAAAACCTTTTAATTTTTTGAGAAAATGGAAAATCAGAAAACAGTTAAAAACCTACTATTTTAAAAAATATTTCTAAAAAATAAAGCCAATAACTAATTAGTAGATATTGGCTTTATTGATTCTTCAAATTCATGAATTTAAGTACTATTTCCAGAATTTAAGTTTATTCTTAAGTCTTTTTTTTCTTTTAAATTCTTCCTGAAATTTAGTTGTTGCCTTCCACATTGAATCAAAAATTTCATTTTCCGATTTTTCTTTGTATAACT
The DNA here is from genome assembly GCF_014639535.1 of Flavobacterium palustre. GTDB lineage: Bacteria > Bacteroidota > Bacteroidia > Flavobacteriales > Flavobacteriaceae > Flavobacterium > Flavobacterium palustre. The sequence continues at coordinate 77,254 of NZ_BMGA01000003.1, forward strand.
TGGAATATTCATTACTCATTACCTCAATCATTTTCTTTTGCGAGGTTAATCGGCTAAAATTTCTCATACGTTGTTCAAAATCCATCTTATGATGAAAGATCATTCTGTTCAAATCAACTAAACAAAACTGATATGTCTCATCAGTACATTTTTTTATTAAAGTATTTCCCGGCGAATGATCCAGAAATTCAATTCCTGCTTCATGCAGTTTAAAAGTAAACTTTACAAATTGTCTTAGAATATTATCATAATCAGGATAATCAGGAATCTGAACTAATTCTCTAAAAGTCAAATCGCATTCTAAATGCTCACTAACATAATAACTATCGTTTAATCCTATAAAATTGGAGTTTTCAAAATAAGCAATTGGTTGTGGGGTTCCAATTCCTTTAGCTAATAAAGCAGTTGCATATTCATAAGAACGTCTGGCTTTAGTTTTTCTAAAATACTTATATGCGATTTTATTAATTAAATGCGGAATTTTAAAGGATTTTATATTGATTACCTTCCCTTCAAGTTCAAATAATTTGATTTTATTTCTTTTTCCGTTTCCAAAAAGTTCTCCTTTAGAATCGAAGTTTTCAATATAATCCTGAATCACTTCTACTTTATCAACAAACTCTGAATTAAAAATATTTTTCATGATGCAAAAATAAAACAATGTTGGCTATTTACATTCAAATGTAAAATATTTTATAGTTTTGCTTACTAAAAAAACTTTCATGAATCTTTTAAAATCTATCCAACGAAATATTACCAAACAAAGAGTAATCAATTCTATTTTAAAAACAGAACAACATAATAACGACGTAATTAACATTCATAGAATTGACAAAAACAACGTAGGAGATTTTTATTGTGCGCCACATCATTATTTTGACATCTTAAAAGAAAAAAGTCTTGATATTTTTGATTACAAAAGTGAAAACAAAGCTGTTAGAGAACATTTTATTGAGGAAATTTCAAATCGTTCTTTAATCATCGGAGGCGGAGGTTTACTTAACCGAGGTGGTTTTACTAAACAAATGAAAATGTTTGAAAAACTAAACACCAAAGGAAAAAAAATAGTTTTATGGGGAATAGGTCATAATGAAAAATCACCTAAAACATATGGTAAAATTAAAGAATACAACATTAATATTGAATCATTTGGTTTAGTAGGCACCCGTGATTTTAGCATGCCTGGTGAATACCTTCCATGCGTTAGTTGTATGCATCCTATATTTGATCAAAATTTTGATATCCAAAATGAAGTCGGAATCGTATTTCATAAAGACACTTTGAAAAAAGAAAATATTACCAAAAAATACAAGAATTTTGCAACTTCATCTAACACTACCAATTTGGAAGATTTAATCCAATTCATAGGAAAGTCAGAAAATATTATTACCGATAGCTATCACACGATGTACTGGGCAATGCTTATGAACAAAAAAGTAATTGCAATACCTAATTCTTCTAAATTTTATGATTTCAAGTATCAACCAACAATATCAACTTTTGATGACGCATTAAATCATTTAAATAAAGGACAAATTTACGATGGTTTATTAGAAGAATGTAGAAAGGAAAATATAAAATTTGCTGAAAAAGCATTCAATTATTTAAATTTATGAAAATAAACTTCCCCCCTCCTATTGATGCTTCCATCTTTTATGCGTCCATAAATAATATTCCGGTGCTTCGTTTATTTGGTTTTCCACTTTTTTCAGAAACAAATCGGTAATTTGATAATCAGGAACGTTTTTTACATCTTCTGCCAAAATTTCAATTTCAGCTTCATAAAAACCTCTCTTTACTTTTGTCACTTTCAGATAAATCACATTCATATCAAATCGTTTGGCAAGCATTTCGGCTCCGGTAAAAACAGGCACTTCAATCCCCATAAACAGTCCTAGATACCTTCTTCCTTTTGCTCTTGGAGACTGATCACTAATAAAACCATAAAGTCCTTGATTCTTCTCAATTTCATTGCGCTCAATAATACCAACACTCTCCCGGGTATGAATTAATCTGGTTTTAAAATTTGAACGTATTTTTCGAACCAAATTATCAAAATAAGGATTACTCAATCGCTTGTAAATGGCAAATGCTTCGAAACTAATTTTTGTATTCATCAATATCGCCCATTCGTAACTGGCATAATGAGCCATCATCATCGCAATACTTTTTCCTTTTTTCTCTAAGTCTAAATAAACATCCAAGTTTTTAAAAACAAAACGCTTTTCCATTTCCTGTTTTGAAATCGACATAGTTTTCATCATCTCCAAAAACATATCACACATGTGTTTGTAGAATTTAATTTCGATTTCCTTACGTCTGGCATCAGTGTAATCAGGAAATGCTATTAATAAATTTGCCTTCACTACTTTTCTGCGATATCCAAAAACATAATACACCAATACAAAAACAATATCTGACAACACATAGAGTAATCGAAACGGTAAAAACGAAATTAATATCAGCAAGGGATAAGCCAGTATATAAACAAGGAATTGCATGGGTAAAATTTTGCTCAAAAATACAAATTTTATTTTCTGTGAAAACAGAAAACATATTTCTTAAAACAACTTGTATTGAATACCTTTGCTTTTATTTAAAAATCTTATGCAAGATATCAATACCGAAGTACATAAAGCTTACGAAATCATTAAAGAAGGGGGAATCATCCTTTATCCTACCGACACCGTTTGGGGAATTGGTTGTGATGCGACCAATCCGGATGCAATAGCCAAAATTTACGCATTGAAACAACGCGAGGAAACCAAAAGCATGATTGTTTTAATGAATGGTGAAAAAATGCTGTACAACGTCTTCAAAGAAATCCCCGAAGTAGCCTGGCAGATTATTGATTTATCTGAAAAACCAACAACTTTAATCCTGGATCAGCCCAGAAATGTCGCTAAAAATATAATCGCTGCTGATAACACTCTGGCTGTTCGTTTAGTCAAAGAGCCTTTTTGTTACAAATTATTAGAACGAATGAAAAAACCGTTGGTATCTACTTCTGCTAATATCTCTGGTCAGCCTACACCAATTGCTTTCAAAGATATTAGTCCTGAAATTATAAAAGGTGTGGACTATGTTGTAAATTTGCACCGCGATAAAATTTGCAAAAATCCGTCAACCATTATTAAATTGACCAATGACTGTCAAGTGAAGGTGATACGGAAATAAAAATTTACCGCAAATTCGCAAATTATTTTTTTAAAACTTATATGGAAGAATACATTTATAAGGATGAAAATTATACAATAGTCGGTATTCTATTTGAAGTACATAAGAATCTTGGAAAAGGTTTTTCTGAAATTGTATACAAAGATGCTATTGAATATGAATTTCAACAACAAAATATTCCATATCAACGAGAAAAAGAGTTTTCTGTAAAATACAAAGACACTACTTTAAAACATAAATTTTATGCAGACTTCGTAGTTTATGATAAAATTATTCTTGAATGATTGTTTCAACAACAGTCATTACAATCAGTGTTTGAATTACCTGAAAATCTCTAAAAACAAATTAGCGATACTTGCCAATTTTAACTTAATATCATTAGAATACAAACGCATTATAGATTCAAAAAAATAATTTGCGAATTTGCGGTAAAACAATATGAACTACAAATCAGCCTTACATCATCCGATTTTTAAAATTATTTCTCAAGCCTCTCAGGAACTACAACTTGAAAGCTACGTCATAGGCGGTTTTGTGAGAGATTTAATTTTAGGTCGTGATTTTAAAAAAGACATCGATATTGTTGCTGTAGGCAGCGGAATCGAATTAGCCTTAAAGGTATCCGAATTACTACCCAAAAAACCAAAAGTTCAGGTTTTTAAAAACTACGGAACAGCGATGCTCCGTTTTGAAGACACTGAAATCGAATTTGTGGGAGCCCGAAGAGAATCCTATACCCGAGACAGCAGAAATCCTATTGTCGAAAACGGTACACTCGAAGACGACCAAAACCGCCGTGATTTCACTATCAACGCTCTGGCATTATCATTAAACGAATCTAATTTTGGTGACTTATTAGATCCTTTTAACGGATTGAAGGATATGGACAACAAAATCCTAAAAACCCCCTTAGATCCTGACATTACCTATTCGGACGATCCTTTGCGAATGATGCGAGCCATCCGATTTGCTACTCAATTGAATTTTGAAATCGAAGAAAATTCATTGCAATCCATCTCCAAAAATGCGGAACGCATTAAAATCATCTCAGGAGAACGCATCGTGGACGAATTGAATAAAATTTTAGCAACCGACAAACCTTCTGTTGGTTTTTTACTGCTTTATAAAACCGGACTTCTTTCTATTTTATTACCCGAATTGACGGCTTTAAACCAAGTCGAAGAAATTGAAGGTCAAACCCATAAAAACAATTTTTACCACACACTGGAAGTTGTTGACAATATTTGTCCAAATACGGATGATGTTTGGTTGCGCTGGGCAGCATTATTGCATGACATTGGCAAAGCACCAACCAAAAAATTCAACAAAAAACAAGGCTGGACTTTCCACGGGCACGAATTTCTGGGCGGAAAAATGGTCAAAAAAATATTCGAACGCCTGCATATGCCTTTGAACCAAAAAATGAAATTTGTACAAAAAATGGTCATGATGAGTTCACGACCAATTGTACTTTCTCAGGACATTGTGACTGATTCAGCCGTACGTCGATTGGTTTTTGATGCAGGTGAAGACGTCGAAGATTTAATGACACTTTGTGAAGCCGATATTACAACCAAAAATCCGACAAAATTTAAAAAATACCATAAGAACTTTGAAATAGTACGCAAGAAAATAGTAGAAGTTGAAGAAAAAGATTCTATCCGCAATTTTCAGCCACCTATTTCAGGTGAAGAAATCATGGAAATCTTCGATTTAAAACCATCAAGAGAAATTGGCGTTTTAAAAGAAGCGGTAAAAGAAGCTATTTTAGAAGGAGAAATTCCAAACGAATACGATGCAGCTTATCAATTTGTTCTAAAACGTGCCGAAAAACTAGGATTAAAAAAAGTTACGAAATAACAGATTTAACAATACACTAAAAATGAGAAAAGAAGACAAATCAGTCATTATTTGGTTATTATCAGGATGTTTCCTTTTATTTTTAATGGTTACCGTGGGCGGAATTACAAGATTGACCAATTCGGGTTTATCCATGACCGATTGGCATTTAATAACAGACACTTTCCCTCCTCTGACCGAAGAAAAATGGAATGCAGCTTTTGAAGAATACAAGAAATTCCCTGAATACCAAAAAATCAATATCCATAACGATTTCCAATTAGACGATTATAAATTCATTTACTTTTGGGAATGGTTTCATCGTTTTATCGGACGTATCATCGGACTGGTTTTCATTATTCCATTTGTGTATTTCCTAATCAAAAAAAGACTTTCAGGCGAAACCATCAAAAAATGTATTGTATTATTAGCCATGGGTGGTTTTCAGGGTTTTTTAGGCTGGTTTATGGTTCGTAGCGGCTTGATTGACAATCCGGACGTGAGTCATTTCAGACTTTCACTTCATTTAACCTTTGCTTTTATCACCTTTGCTTACACCCTTTGGGTTGCTTTGGACTTGTTGTATCCAAATAGAACAGAAGTCATAATCCCGCTTCGAAAACTGGCTAGAATTAGCTTAGTTTTTTTATTGATGCAAATTATCTACGGTGGTTTTGTTGCCGGTTTAAATGCCGGTTTAATCCACAATCACTGGCCTTTGATGAGTGACGGACAACTTGTTCATGACAGTGTTTTTATTGAACAAAAAACATTATTCTTAAATCTTGTTGAAGGAAAAAGTGGTGTTCAGTTTGTACACAGAACTATGGCTTATATTGTAGTGGGACTTATTCTTGCCTTGTATTTCAAAAGCAGGCAATACAGCCTTTCGACAATACAGCAAAAAGGAATCAAAAGCTTAGTTATTATTGTATTCATACAGTTTGGCTTAGGTGTTTTTACACTACTGTTCAGCGTACCGTTATGGTTAGGATTAGCACATCAAATCACCGCTTTCTTTTTACTTACAGCAATGACCTTTAGTTTGCATCGATTGTCTAAATAGTATTTTTTAACTATATTTACTATAGACTATATTGTCGCATTTCCTGTTCATTCCTGCAAATGTCTAAACTTGCTGCACAAAACCAATTCCTTGATTTTTCTGACTATGGCAGATCGGCAGGGAAATGGATTGCCAATACGCTAAAAAACACGCGATTCACTCCTATTCATGTCACTTTCATTTTTGGACTATCAGGAATTATAGCCATATATTGTATTTTAAAAGGACATTATTATCTGGCTTGTTTTTTTATTATTTTAAAATCAATAATCGATGCCGCTGACGGCGAACTTGCCCGAATAAAAAAAACACCTTCATATACCGGAAGATACTTAGACAGTCTGTTTGATATTGTGCTTAATTTTTTATTTCTCGCAGCTATTTGTACTATTTCCGATAGTTCATTCCAAACTACTTTGGTAGCCTTTTTTTGTATTCAACTGCAAGGCACTTTGTACAATTATTATTATGTAATTTTAAGAAATAAATCTGCCGGAGGAGATACAACCAGCAAAATTTTCGAAAACAAAACTCCAAAAGCATTCCAAGGTGAAAGTCAAAAATGGGTCAATTTTTTATTTCAAATTTACATCATTGCCTACGGTGGTTTTGACAAAATAATTTACAAACTTGACCATGGCGCTTCCAGATTAAAAAGTTTTCCTAATTGGTTTATGAGTCTGGTTTCTCTCTATGGACTGGGATTTCAATTACTGCTAATCTCCGTTATGCTTGCTTTGAACTGGATTGAATTCATCATTCCGTTTTTCATTATTTATTCTTTATTAATTCCTGTTTTGATTGTAATTAGAAAAACATATATAAAAGAAAAAGAGTAAAAACGAAATGTCTTTACTCTTTTCGAAGGAAAATTATATTCTAACTATTTTTTACCCTTAATCGAACAACCAATTGCTTTTGTCATCTCAGGAGAAGGTGTTTTTCCACTCTCTAAGGCCGCAATAGCATTCTCAAGGTATTTTTCTTTAACATCAGCTGCGCTATCCACATTATCATCAATAGCTCCAATGTATTTTACCACACGGTTTTTGTCTAATAAAAAAACATGAGGCGTTTTAGTTGCGCCATATTGCGGATAAATCTTTTGCCCTTCATCAAACAAATAAGGGAAAGCAAAACCTTTTTCTTTGGCTCTTACTTTCATCAATTCGAAGCTGTCCTCAGGTTGTACTTCGGGATCGTTTGGATTTATCGCTAACAAAACATAACCTTTCGATTTGTATTTTTTAGCCAAAGCATTGATTCTGTCTTCATATTTTACCGCAAAAGGACAATGATTGCAGGTAAAAACCACTATAAAACCCTTTGCGTTTTTATAATCCGACATACCATACATTTTCCCGTCAACCGATTTTAATTTAAAATCAGTAGCCGTATCACCAATTTTATATGGTGTTGGCACATTTGAAGTAAAAGCCGTCGTAAAAAAGACAGCAGTAAACAATAAGAGAGCAGCTAATTTTTTCATAGTTTTAATTGTTAATTAATAGTTGAATTGACATATTGATTTAATTCTTCGTAGCTGGAAAACATTTTTTCCACGAATGCTTTTTTACCATTTTTTATAATCAAAGTGGCGGGAATTGAACCCGACCAATCTTTATCTACAATCGGTAACCAGATATTATAATCCTTATCGGTTAGCAAAACCACTTCCGATTGTATGTTTTTCTTTTTCAAAAAAGGCAACAATTTGGACTCATATTGGTTCTGAAAATCTAAACTTACCAGCACTACTTTGACTTTTTTATTATCAGAATTCAATTGCTCAAAATGAGGTAATTCTTTCACACAGGGAGCACACCAGGTAGCCCAAAAATTGACAACATAAGTAGTATTAGCATCACTCAAAACAGCTTTTTCCAAAGCGGTATAACTGTCATAAACCGCTACTTTCTGAGCCTGAATTTGAGAAGAAAAAAGAACTGTAAAAACCAATAACGCAAAATATTTCATATCTGTTTTTTTATTTTTTTTGAATCCAACGAAATTACAATCTTTACGTTATTTCTCACGCTGCATTAACAAAAAATTATTAGTGACTTCGCAAAAAAAATCAGCTAAAAACTCCTCTCCAAGACATCAAAAAGAACTAAAAAAACAGCATTAAAAACCGTTCAAAAAAAGCATTTTTTTCTCAAGTCAAAAACATCATTTTCTTTCAAAAAAACAACTGATTTTTCATTTGATTTTTCATCAAAAAAGCAGCCTAAAAAACAACTTAAAACCAAACCAAAACCACAAAAAAAAGAACCTGAAAAAGTCGCTAAAAAATACTCTTTAACAACAAGCGAATCGCATTCCTTTTTCACACATCGAATCACAGATACAACAATCAGATTTCAAAAAAAAGAAACTAAACAATTGAGAATAAAAAAATCAGTAAAGCAAAATCATTAAAAAAAGAACATCCAATCTAAAGCAGTTTCAAGCTGAAAATCACACCACCTTTACATTCGATTAAAAACTTAAATTCGAAAAACAACCTCCAAAAAAGTAACTTAAAAAAAGCACTCCAATCAATCCAAAAGACAAAAATAAAAACTATTTTTACCAACTTTAACTTAAAAAAAACAATCTTTACAATTCTTTCCAAAAAGGAACTTTTTAACTACAAACAGTTTCTAAAAAAGCTCTAATTTCTCAAAAAACAAACAAAAACAAGCAATAGAAATAATCTATAACTACTATTTAAAAAATTAAATTCCAGTATTTTAAAAAACATTACATAAACAATAAAATTAACATTGTGCTTTTTCAGTCTATCAACAAAATCAGAACAAATAAAAACTAATTCACTTAAGTAATTAAAAAAATAACAATGAAATTAACAACTATTACATAAAGTATTACTTTAATTAAATCCAACTTACAAAGCAGCTGTTTTATTTCTCCAAAAACACCTCATCCCCTTCCCGATTTGCAACAAAATTGAATCTCAAATTCACCCCAAAAACAACACTATAAATTGACACTCAAAATTCACCTAAGCTATTTCATTTCAAAATAGTCCTTTCAAAAAACAACAGCTCTTGAATTTTTAATTTATATTTACAGAAATCCATTTCCACAAAAAACGAAATGAATTTTACTGTCATTGGAACCTGAAAAAACAAGAAGAAAAGAAGCTGCTTTTTCATCCTTTTTTTGGCGGCAAAAAACCTCCAAAACAGCACTTTATTTTCGACAAAAAATCACTCAAAAAAAGATATCCAAAACCACCTAAAAAAACACTCAAAAAAATGAAAACTGAAAAAGAAAAAATGATCGATGGCGAGTACTATTTAGCCGGCGATTCCACCTTAGTAAAAGACCGCCGAAAAGCCAAAAATTTATTGCATCGTTTGAACGTAACCGAATACCGATTGACAAAAAAAGCACGCGAAATTTTAAAAGAACTAATCCCAAATGCAGGTCCTAACTTACACATAGAACCTCCTTTTCATTGTGATTATGGATACAATATTTTTTGCGGAGAAAATGTTTATTTCAACGTCAATTGTGTTGTTCTAGATTGTGCTAAAGTCAACATCGGCTCGAATGTATTTTTTGCTCCCGCCGTACAACTTTATACCGCCACTCATCCGCTCGATGCCGAACTCAGAAAGACACTTGAAAATGCTTTACCGATAACTATTGGAGACGATTGTTGGATAGGTGGCAATTCGGTAATTTGTCCCGGAGTAACCATTGGCAACGGATGCGTCATTGGAGCCGGTTCGGTTGTCACCAAAGATATCCCAGATAATTCTCTTGCTGTTGGAAATCCCGCCAAAGTGATTCGAAAACTAAACCAGTAAAACAATGCTTCAACTAAGCCATATTCATCATATTGCCATCATTTGCTCTGATTATGAAAAATCAAAACAGTTTTACACCGAAATTCTCGGACTAAAGATTGTACGTGAAGTATATCGTAAAGAACGAAAATCATATAAACTGGATTTAGCAATTAACAACAATTACTGCATAGAATTATTTTCTTTTCCTAATCCTCCGAAAAGAACTTCAAGACCCGAAGCCTGCGGATTGCGCCATTTGGCTTTTGCCGTTGAAAATCTGAATCAAACAGTTGCTTTTTTAAATTCAAAAAATATTTCCGCAGAACCTATTCGCATAGATGAATTCACTCAAAAACGCTTTACTTTCATCGCCGATCCTGACTTCTTGCCTATAGAATTCTACGAACTTTAATTTTTTTTAACTAAATTTTATTATAACAAAACAGTTCTTCTTTTTTAAATTTCGTTTGTTTTTATCTAAATTTGCAGTCCTTTTTAACAATATGTTATACAAATTTAGTTTCTGATGAATAAAACGGCGCAAATCAAAAAAAATCATCAATTCATTAAACTTCGAAAACTAATAATCGTTTCTGTATTAATTGGCTTTCTTTCCGCTTTTTTAGGAATAAGTTTAAAAAAAATCACCGAATACTACGAAGAAATATTCTTTCACCAATCTAACGCAAATCCTCTATTCTTAATCTTCTTCCCTATTTTTGGTCTGTCTGTCATTTATTTTCTAAGACTTTACATGTTCAGAAAAAAGGAAAATAAAGGCATCAAAGAGGTTTTTGAAAGCACCCATTCTAAAACAAAAAATCTACCTTCCTATAAAATTCTTTCACATACCATAAACGGATTATTGACCGTTATTTTTGGTGGTTCAACCGGAATCGAAGTTTCTACTGTTGTGGCAACAGCAACTATTGGATCGGTAGCACAACAAAAGGAAAACGTTTTTCGTCAATACAAAACGGAACTGATTTGCGCAGGAGTAGCTGCCGGAATAACGGCTTTATTCAGCAGCCCGATTGCCGGAATCTTATTTGCCCTGGAAGTCATATCCAAAAAAGTAAGCCGTGCGTTTGTAATCTCTAATCTAATTGCAGTTGCTATAGCGTTTGGATTATTAACCATTTTAAAAGAAGAACCTTTATTTGCGGTTTCAATAACCACCTGGCATTTAAGTGCTATTCCTTACTTTATTTTATTGGGTATTTTAGCCGGAATCAACTCCGTTTATCTGACTAAATGCGTTTTATTTGTCAAATCTCAATTTGCAAAAATCGAAACGCATTATTACAAAATCATCATTGGTTCGGTAATTTTAAGTATTTCGCTTTTTTTCTTTCCGCAATTATATGGCGAAGGTTATCACGCTATCAAAACTATTACTTCTGCTAATAATCAAATTCCTTTAACCCTAACTCTGGCTTTTACTTTTATAGGCGTTCTGCTTCTAAAACCTATTGTAACTTCTGTTACACTTGCTTCAGGAGGCGACGGAGGTGTTTTTGCTCCTAGTTTGTTTATTGGTGCTTTCTTGGGGTTATTAGTTGCTTCGGTACTCAATACCTTTTTTGATACCCAAATTATACCGGTTAACTTTATGGTAATTGGAATGGCCGCTGTTTTGAGTGCCAGTATCCACGCTCCTTTTACAGCTATTTTTCTGGTTTGTGGACTAACTAATAATTACACCTTATTTTTCCCAATATTAGCTGCTTGCTTAATTTCTAAATATACCGCAAAAATGATTTACCCTAACACGGTTTACACCTTTGTTCCTAGTATTTAATTTTAAAAATCATGCCAACAACTAAAATCAAACGTAGCTATCGCAAAACACGTTACATCCTTTACAAAGAAACATTAATTGATTACAAAGAACATTTTTGGTCCTTCATCGGTTCATTTGTTGGAATAGGTCTTATTGCTTATTCCCAAAGTCAGCAATTTTCTCATCAGGACATTGTTTACTTAATTGGTTCTTTTGGAGCTTCGAGCGTATTGGTATATGGAATTATCGAAAGTCCCTTTTCACAGCCCCGAAACCTTATTGGCGGACATTTAATTTCTGCTTTTATCGGTGTAACGGTTCATTATTTATTTCCCGATACAATTTACATAGCCGCGCCGCTTGCCGTTTCGCTGTCGATTGTTTTGATGCAAATCACTAAAACGCTGCATCCACCGGGAGGAGCAACGGCTCTGATTGCTATTATTGGTACTCAAAAAATCAAAGATTTAGGATATTGGTACGTGCTTTCTCCTGTATTAACCGGAGTATTAATTCTATTTTTTACGGCTTTAATTTTCAATAATATGACCCCAAGCCGTAAGTATCCCGCACACAGTACTTATCATAAACGTTACCTTAAATTCATCAAGCGCCTGAGACGAAATAACTAATTCCCTATCAGCTACTTCATTGTTTTTTTAATAAAAATTAACGAATCGCATTGGGATTAAAAAGGATTAAATGTACCTTTGGCTTTTTATAAAAAACAACGATTATGGTTTATAAATTTAGAGTAATCTTAGACGCAGAAGAAGATATTTTCAGAGATATAGCAATACTTGAAGACGATACTTTAGAAGATTTACACAACGCTATCTTCAACTCTTTTGGATTTGACGGTATGGAAGTGGCTTCTTTTTATACTTGTGATGAAACCTGGAATCAGGAGGATGAAATTTCGCTTTTTGATACCGGAGATGTTCCGGGCGAACAACGAATCATGAGTGATTATAAACTTTCGGACATTCTTGACGAGGAAAACACTAAAATTATTTATGTGTATGATTTTATCAATATGTGGACTTTCCTGGTGGAACTGGCCGCTATTGAGGAACAGACTGCCGGTGCTACTTATCCTGAAACTTTATTTGCTCACGGAGAAATGCCGGATGAAGCTTTAGAAAAAAACTTTGAAGCAGATAATGCTGATGATTTTTACGACGAATTTGAAGATGGCCTGGACGATGACGACATGGACATGTTTGAAGGAGACGACAGCTACGAAGATTACGGCTTTGAAGAAAATTGGAATTAGAAAAAATCGATATTAAGAATCAAGAGCCAAGATGAAAGACCTTAAAACGCTGTCTTTTTTCTTGGCTCTCGCATCTAAAAACAAAAACAACACATGATCAACCTATTCAACACACACATCGAGACACTTTCTATTCACAGAGTAGGAAATAAAAGCCGAAATGAGGCTATCTTTTTATCGGAGCAACCTTTCAACCTACAAGACGAAATTGTGCCTCTAATAAAAGAATTCTTCCTGAAACCTTTTAGAGAAAAAGAAGAAAACTATTTTCAATTTGCTCATGAAGTGGATTTGGATTACAATGACATGTACAAATACGCTACTGAAATTTTTGACAATCCGGCTAATCTGCATGAAGTTTCAAAAAAAATCACCAAACATTTATTTGAACAATCCAATCATCCGCATATTAAAAACGGTGAAGTTTATGTAACGCATTTAACCAACGTTAATATCGACAACACAGCTGTTGATGCCATTGGAATTTTTAAAAGTGAGTTACAAAGTGACTTTTTACAATTTGAAGAAAAAGAATCTAATTTAGAAATGATTCTGCAACAAGGAATCAACCTGAACAAATTAGACAAAGGTTGTTTAATCTTTAATCATAAAAAAGAAGAAGGTTACAAAATCCTAACCGTTGACAGCAACCGCTACGATGCCCGTTATTGGTTAGAGCATTTCTTATCCGTTGATGCTTTTGAAGACGAAAATTTCATCACAAAAAAATATTTGAAATTTTGCCAGGGCTTTGCCAAAGACGTTGTTTTCCCTGCCGAAGACAAAAAAGAAGAAGTTATGTTCATGAACCGTTCGGTAAATTATTTTGCCAAAAATGACGAATTTGAAGAAACTGAATTCTTAAACGAAGTTTTAGACAATCCTGATTTGATTCCGGAGTTTAAAAACTATAAGGTTGACAAAGGAGAAAAATACAGTATCGAAGATGTAACCTCATTCCCTATTGCCAATGCAGCAGTGAGCGATGCCCGAAAATCAATCAAAAACGTAATTAATTTGGATACAAACATCCAAATCAAAATGGATTTCATTAATCCGGAAAGCGCCGAAAAATTTGTAGAAAAAGGCTGGGACGAAGAAAAACAAATGTATTACTACTTAGTCTATTTCAACAAAGAACAAAAGTCTTAATCATTATAAAATTTGATTTCACTACTTATTTCATCTCCAATTGTTTAGACAGTTGGAGATTTTTTTTAATCACCACATACAAAAAAGAAAGATTAGACTTATTTATTTTTACAAAATAAGTACTTAGTCGATTTTTTAAGTGTTTTTATCTATAAAATTCTACTTTTACATTTCCCAAAAATAATTAACCTGCTCTTAATATGGATTTAATTGAAATGAAAAAGCTTTTTCTTAGCAAGAAAATTATATGCGCTCTGTTTGGACACAAAATGATTACTTCAAGAAACATTACCAACCACTTAAAAGAATACAAATGCACGGTTTGTAAAATGGAATTAACCAATACCGAAGAAGGCAGCCTTACTTTTCTAACTCCTGAATTAAAAGAAGTAAACGAAGCCTTAGTTCATTTTTATCAAAAAAAGCTAGTTGCAAAACAACATTAGTTTCCAATACAAATAAGCACTTGTAAATAAAGGCATCGAACAGCATAATTCACTATTTTTGTATAGTTAACAAAAGTAGCTATGAATCAGCATTTATCTAAAAACAGTCCTTTTAAAACCTTGATTTCTTTTCACAAACTCATTGAGTCTCTGGAGGAAATTGCCCTGTCGGATGTTGATTACCGCTCTAATTATGCCAAATCACTACTAAAGGAAATTGAGCATATTCCGGAATTCAGAACCGGAATCGAAGATTTTTCGGTTATTACAAACAATAAAAAACTCATCCGAAACTTGTTGGCTGATTTATTCCCTACTGCCTTAACTCATAATGAAATCAAAGCAGTAGCTATCCCTTTTCAAAATATCATTTTCAATCGTACTAAAAGATTTAAAAAAATAGTAAAAAACGCAGGAGAATCGGACTTATTAATACGAGATTTTAGCGAAGATCAGTTTTATGCTCTGAGTTGTATTTTGATTCTAAACGCTTATTACAATCAAACATTTGATTACAACAAACCTTTATTCTATGATATCCCCGATGCTGATGGAGTTTTAAAACATTATCGTATCCTTTACAATGCCGATTTTATAGAAATTTATCCTTCGGGAAATGCGCCAACTTTGAGCCAGGAGGATATTGATGAATTAATGGACAACTTTAACAATGTAGCTTTATGGAAAGAAAAATTCCCAGCGGAAAGTTGGATTTTAAAAGGATTTGGAATCATAAGCTTATTCGACGCAACTAAAGAAAGTGCCATTTCTAATTTAAAAAGTAATCTTTTAAAAAGAGATAAAAGACCGGAAAACGATACTAATGTTTCTGAAAGCATTTTCAGATCCATTTTCAAAATTCCCGATTTACGAATCGGAATCAGCATCTATAATGATGATGAAAAAAAGTTTACTAAATTACCTTTGGACAAAAACAGTATTGGCAGTTTTATTCTTCAAAATGAAAATGAAATGGAATGCTGTAATGCTTTCTTAGGCTGTTCATTGAACAGAATTTTAGAAGGTAAAGAAACTATTTCAATTTCAAATGTGGAAACTTTTGCAACTATTCCCGGAAATGAACGGTTTGCGCAATCATTACTCGATCAAAACATTAAAAGCTGTATTTTTACTGCTGTTGCAAAAGAAGACAAGTTACTTGGTATTATCGAACTGGTCTCGGCTACTCCAAGACAATTGAACAGCATCAATGCCAACAATCTTCAATTAATTCTCCCTAATATTATTGATACACTGGAACGTTACGACAGTGACCTTCAAAATCAAATTGAAGCAATAATTCAACGCGAATACACTGCCATTCATTCCAGCGTATATTGGAAATTTAAAGCCGAAGCACAAAAATACTTAAATACCAATGCCACAAATAAAGAACATACTTTTAAAGAAATTGTTTTTAATGAAGTATATCCGCTGTACGGTCAAATAGACATCAACGGTTCTTCTGAACATCGAAATAATACGGTAAAAGAAGATTTAAAAAGTCAATTGAACCATTTAATTGCTATTTTCGAAAATTCGAAATCAATACAAAAACTGCCTTTATTAGAACAGCTCAAATTTGAATTACACACTTATAGTGAGGATTTGGAAAAAGAATTAAAAGCCGATACGGAACAGCAAATTCAAACTTACATCGAAAAAGAGATTCATCCTTTTTTGAATAATGCTATTGCAGATTCTGATGATAAATTGCTTCTTGACGCTTATTTTGAAAATCTAGATCCAAAAACAAAACTGTTCTATCATGCCCGAAAAAAGTTTGACGAAGCAATGTCCATCATCAACAAAGAAATGGCAGCTGTTTTAGACAACGAACAAATTGAAGCTCAGGCAATTTTCCCTCATTATTTTGAGCGCTTTAAAACCGATGGTGTAGAACACAATTTATACATTGGAGCTTCCATAACTCCATCACAATCTTTTGATTTAATGTATTTGAACAATCTCAGATTGTGGCAACTACAAACCTTATGCAAAATGGAATTAGAACATCATCGACTAAAAAAAGTACTGCCTTATACTCTAGATGTTAGTTCGCTGATTTTAGTTTTTAGTTCACCAATATCCATTCGCTTTCGAATGGACGAAAAACGTTTTGATGTTGATGGCACTTATAATGCACGTTACGAAGTGGTAAAAAAACGCATTGACAAAGCACATATCAAAGGAACAACGGAAAGAATCACTCAAAAAGAGAAAATTACCATTGTGTATTCGCATCAATATGAAGAAACAGAATACTTAAAATACATTAAATTTTTACAATTCAAAAAAGTCCTTGAACCACAAATTGAACAATTTGAAGTTGAGGATTTACAGGGAGTTTATGGTTTAAAAGCTATCCGAATCAAAGTAATGAATACCGATGAAAATTTAGACAGCAGATATACCTACAAAGAACTTCTGGACACTTTGCACTAAGCTCTGATGCCGTTGAACGCCAGGAAAAAAGCCAGAAATGAAATGATAATTCCGACCATAAAAATATTATAAGTGATACGTAATAATTTGTATTTTTTTTCCAAAACAATACCTAAATAATACAGATCCTTAATCATAGAATTGTACAAATAACTGTTGTCTTTCATCATTTCATTAACTGCCCATTCGTATTCGTCCAAAGGCATTTTGTAAAAATTACCGAAGAACAATAAATTCACTTTTTTATCTTCGATATCTTTTCTTGTAAAAACTCCCGTGGTAACCTTTGGACGTGTAGAAAGAATAGCAAAAACTATAGAAACCACACTAAAAGTAAGCAAAACAAAGGTTGGAATAACCAAATGTGCATTACTGGGACTATCGAGTTTAGGAACTATGGTGGACAAAGCAATCGAAATAATGATAGCATTTACAGATAGTAAAATATTGGCTTTACTATCGGCAATTCCACTTAAACGGGTATGATTGTTCAGAGTAACTCTAAACATAGTATCAATACCACGATCTGGTTTACTTAGTTTAGGCTCTTTTTTAGACTTATCTTTTTTCTCTTTTTTTGCTTCGTTCTCTTTTTCTATCTTTTTAATTTTCTCCTGAATCAAGCTCACATTTTTATCCTTTAACGGTTGCCAATTGGCTACAGCATAATCCGTATAATACTGATGGCATTCTGTCAGCATTTTTAAATTCTCCTGAGCCCATTCTAAATCAGAAGTTTGTTTTTGCTTGACGATTTTCCATTCGGCTCTTAAACATTCGCAGCTGTCACAGTAATTTTCTTTTGTAAAATGATAAAAATCGGCATCCTTGATTATTTTTTCAAGAATAGTCTGAGGTTCATAAGAATACAATGTTGCCCTGATTAAAGCATTTACCTGGTCAATATAAGCCTTTGATTTGCCTTGTTTTTCTAAATAATCAGTAGCAATTTTTACACTGTTTTCTTCATGATTCTCAACTCCGTAAATATAACCCGTATCATGAAACCAAGCTGCTACAACAAGCACTTCAAGTTCTTCTTCAGTTAAATCTTCCTCTGCTGAAAGTATTTTTACAGCCTCAACCACATCAGAAGTATGATTGAAATTGTGATAAATAAATGAACCAGAAAGTTTATCTTTGAGTAATTTATAAACAAAATCCTGCGCTTGCTCTATAAGATTCATAGGTAATTTTTTATACTACTAAATTATGAAATTGTTTTCGGATATGCGATTCATCAAAATTAAAATATTTGTTTTCTCTCTTTTCATCTTATCAGTAATCACGTCTTGTGCAACATACCATGCACAGTGGGGAAAAGATTCAAAAAAAATCACACTATCTAACGAAAAGGATACCGCAAAAATTGCACACCGCTTTTTTTTAATTGGCGATGCCGGAAATGCCGATGAAGAAAATGCTCAAAAACTGCTGGGTATTTTAAAAGATCAACTTAGTCAATCCGAAAAAAATGCGACTTTATTGTTTTTAGGAGACAATATTTACCCAAAAGGAATGCCGGATGAAAAAGACAAAGCCGCATACGATATTGCGCTGGAAAAAATAAAACTTCAACTTGCGCTTTCTAAAAATTTTAAAGGGAAAACCATTTTTATTCCCGGAAACCACGATTGGTATTCAGGCATTAACGGGCTAAAACGACAGGAAACAATAGTAAACAATTATCTGAGCGAAAAAAAGGCTTTTCTTCCTGCTAATGGCTGTCCTATTGATGATAAAAAAATAAACGATCAACTGTGTTTAGTTACTATTGACAGCGAATGGTTTTTGGAAAATTGGGACCGAATTCCAACCATTAATGACGATTGCAGTATCAAAACACGTGAAGCTTTTTTTGAAGAATTTGAAAGTATTCTCAACAAAAACAAAGATAAAACGGTAGTTATCGCTATTCATCATCCGTTAATGAGTAACGGAACTCATGGCGGACAATTTTCACTTGAAAAACAACTATTCCCATTAGAACAAAAAATCCCTTTACCTGTAATAGGAACCTTTGTCAATTTCTTGAGAAAAACATCCGGAGTTAGTCCACAGGACATTCAAAACAAACAATATCAGATCTTAGTAAAACGCCTGAAAACACTTTTACAGCATCAGGATAATGTAATTGTCGTTTCAGGACACGATCATAATTTGCAATATATCGAAGACGAAAACATCAAACAAATTATCAGCGGTGCCGGTTCAAAATCAGAAGCTGCAAAAGCAATACATCCAAATGATTTCTCGTATGGCAAAAACGGATTTGCCACTTTAACAACTTACACTAACGGAAAAAGCGTGATTAAATACTTTGGTATTGAAAACAACAAATCCACAGTTTTATTCGAAAAAACAGTTTTTGAAGCTAAAAAAGAGATTATTCACAACTATCCTGAGACTTTTGCCTCCACCACAAAAGCCAGCATTTACAGTCCCGAAATGACCTCTAAAAATGCGTTTCATAATTTCCTTTTAGGTACACATTACCGAAAATATTACAGTCAATTCATTGAAGTTCCTGTCGTTTCATTAAATAATCTTTATGGTGGCGTTACTCCTTCCAGAGCCGGAGGCGGTCATCAGTCTAAATCCCTGCGACTTGATTCTAAAGATGGAAAAGAATATGTAATGCGGGCTTTAAAGAAAAGTGCCAGCCGCTTTTTGCAAAGTGTTGCCTTTAAAGACCAATATGTCGTAAATGAATTTGAAAACACCTATGCTGAGAATTTCCTGTATGATTTCTATACCACTTCGCATCCGTATGCACCGTTGGCTGTTGGGAATTTGGCGGATAAAATCGGTGTTTTACACAGTAACCCAAAGTTATATTATATTCCAAAACAAAAAGCATTGGGCGAATTCAACAGCAATTTTGGAGATGAATTGTACCTTGTTGAAGAAAGATCTTCTGACAGTCAAAAAGAGCTTCCTAACTTTGGAAAATCCGAAGCGATTATTGGAACCGACGAACTGCTTGAAAATTTACAAAAAGATGAAAAGTATGCGGTTGATGAAAACGAATACATCAAAGCACGCTTGTTTGATATGCTCATTGGCGACTGGGACAGGCATTTTGATCAATGGCGCTGGGCGGAATACAAAATTGGCAATAAAATTATTTACAAACCTATTCCCCGAGATCGCGATCAGGCTTTTTCAAAATACGATGGTGCTTTGTTGTCTTTAATAATGAATATTCCCGCACTTCGCCACATGCAAAGTTTTAAAAATGATATTAAAAATGTAAAATGGTTCAATCGCGAAGCTTATCCATTAGACATCGCTTTTCTAAAAAACGCGACCGAAAAAGACTGGATTACTCAGGCTCAATTTATTCAGAAAAATCTAAGCGATTCAGCTATTGATGCTGCTTTTGATAATTTACCAAAGGAAATTCTGGATGAAACTATTGCGGATATTAAACAAAAATTAAAACTTCGAAAAGCCGCATTATCCAATTATGCGAGTCAATACAATAAGGTTTTACAAAAAACAGTACTAATTGTTGGAACTAATAAAAAAGACCGTTTTAACATTAAACCTATTTCTAAAGACCAAGTTGAAATAACTGTTTTTAGAATCAAAAAAGAAGGAGAAGAAGTAGTTTACAGCAAAACTTTTGATAAACATGTCACTAAAAACATCTGGATTTACGGTTTAGACGACGAAGATATTTTTGATTTACAAAACACTCAAAAATCAGCTATCAAAATAAAATTGATTGGAGGGCAAAATCACGACAACTATAGAATTTCTAACGGAAAAAATATTAGTATTATCGATTTCAAATCAAAAAAGAACAGTTTTGAAACGGATTCCAGCACCAAAACTTTGTTAACTGATGATTATGAAATCAACTTATACAATTATCAAAAGCCAAAATACAATGCGTTTTCGGGTTTGCCATCCATTGGATTTAATCCTGATGATGGGATAAAACTGGGAATCATGGCTAATTACGCCATAAATCATTTCAAACAAAATCCTTATACGTTAAAACATACTATTAAAGCCAATTATTATTTTGCAACGGATGGTTTTGAGTTAAACTACCATTTAGATGTTCCAAAAATGATTGGAAAATGGAACTTTGGTTTTGACTCGCAATTTACCAGTCCTAACTTTGCTATTAACTATTTTGGTTACGGAAATAACACTGCTAATACTGACGAAATCAACGGAATGGATTACAACAGAGTACACATCCGAATGTTGAAATTGGCTCCTAAAATCGAAAAAACAGGACGATCAGGTAGTCGTTTTAGTTTCCAGCTTGCTTATGAGAATATTGAAATAGAAAATACTGCCGGTCGGTTTATTTCAATTCCGAATATTGTTAATTCTGAAATCTTCCAACATCAGCAATTTGCAGGAGCAACAGCTGAATACGGCTATGAAAATTACGACAATGCTTCGCTGCCAACTATGGGAATGGGATTTTTGGTTTCGGCTAATTGGAAAATGAATCTTAACAACAGCCAACAAAATTTTCCAACCCTGGAATCAAAAATCAATTTTAATCATAAAATTGACCGTCAGGGAAAAATCGTATTGGCTACTTTATTGAAAGGAAAAGCGATTTTAAATAATAATTTCGAATTTTATCAGGCAGCTGCCTTAGGCGGGGATTATGATTTAAGAGGATTTAGAAACCAACGCTTCATTGGGAATCAATCATTTTTTCAAAGTAGTGATGTGCGTTTTTCTATTGGAAAGATTAAAAACGGCCTAATTCCAATGTCTTATGGCTTTTTTGGCGGGTATGACTATGGAAGAGTTTGGCTAAACAATGAAAATTCTGACCAATGGCATCAATCTGTAGGTGGAGGTTTATGGCTGAACGGAATTAATACAATAACGGCGCGATTAAGTTATTTTAAAAGCGCCGATGAAGAAGCCCGAATTGCTTTTGGACTGGGATTTGGTTTTTAAAACCCGATACTATTTCCACCATCTACCGGTAAAACCGTTCCGGTTACATATTTAGATTCGGCTGTAGCATAAAAATAAGCTGCATCGGCAATATCATCCGGCTCGCCTAAAAATCCCATTGGGGTTCTTCCTAAAACCTTGTTTTTTCTTTCCGGATCAGTATCTAAAGCCTTAGCTGACATTTTGGTTTTGATAAATCCCGGAGCAATACAATTCACACGAATTCCAAAAGAAGCCAACTCAACTGCCATAGCACGGGTCATCGCTTCAATAGCTCCTTTACTGGCGCTGTATGCAATTACTTTTGGGATTCCGTATTGAGAAGCCATAGAACTAATGTTAACAATGCTTCCGTTTTTATGTTCTTTCATGTTTTTTACAACCTCTCTGCTTACAGAAAAAACACTTAAAAGATTAGTGTGTATCACAGAAAGAAAATCGGCATCAGTAACATCGGTAAATTCTTTCTTCAAGTTAATACCGGCATTATTTACTAAAATATCAATTGGTGCTTCTTTAGTAATTTCGGCAATCATAGCCGGAATTCCCTCTAAATTATTCAAATCAAAAATTACAGGAATGGCATTAGCACCTATTTCAGCACAGGCTGCTTCGGTTTTATCTTTGGTACGTCCAATGATATAAGTTTTAATACCGTTATCACATAATTTTTTTGCTGTTGCAAAACCCAAACCTGAATTTCCTCCTGTTACTATAGCTGTTTTAGCACTCATAATATATTTTTATTAAATAAATTGATTAAAAAGCCCAAAAATAATCATTTTTATAAGCTGATTAATAAGAAAGCAGCACACTTATTTAACCGTTTTTAGAACAAAAACGACAATTATGTAAATTCATTCGCTAAGTCTTTTATCAATTTTCCAAAATATTATTCTGATTCACATTCCGGAAAATGTACAATCGGAAAATTACAGGAATTCGCAATGAAACAAAGTTCGTTTGCTTTTAGGTGCAAATTCAATGCTTCATTAATTTTTTCGTTTTGTTTGATAATTACTTTTGGATATAAACGAATTTCTGTAAAACGGCCGGAACCATTATGAGAAACCTCTAAATCTGCTTCGGCATTATCCTGATAAGAAAGTACTTCAATTCCGTTTTGGGCACAAACATACAAATACGACATCATGTGGCAGGAAACAACGGCACTCAACAACAAATCTTCAGGATTGTATAAAGCGGGATCACCTTTGAAAGCTTTTGCCGCCGAAACATTAAGTATTTCTTTTCCTTCAATGGCAATTTGATGGCTTTTTTGATATCTTTTGGGGGTTGAATTCCAATCTAATTTTGCTTTGAATAAATGTTTAAATGCCATAGCTAATCTTTAAAAATCAAATATAACCAAATAATAACAGTTGGTAGCTAATGTTTGTTTACTGAAAAAAATAGAATTTTATCAACAATGAAAGTGTAGTCCCTTCGTTATATTTGCAATAGCTTCAAATTATCAAAACAAACTAAAATGAAAAAATATATAAGTCTCGGAATTGTATCCCTACTTTTATTTTCTTGCGGCACTGCTAAAAAAAATGCTTCAGCAGCAAATCAACTTCAGGAAAAATATTGGAAATTAATTGAAATCAGAGGTCAAAAAGTCACATCTGAAAATTATTTTAAAGAACCTCATTTTATATTAAAAGCTAAGGAAAATAGAATTACTGGAAACAGTGGCTGCAATTCTTTTTCCGGAACTTATGAATTAACTACTGAGACCAATCGAATTGCCATGTACAATACAGCAATGACCCGAATGGCCTGTATTAAACCAACTGTTGAAGAAGCTTTTATAAAAGTTTTGGAAACTGCCGATAATTATACCGTAAAAAATGATACCTTACAGTTAAATAAGGCCCGTATGGCGCCATTAGCCAAATTTGTGGCTGTATATCTTAAATAAATACTATGCTAAACTGGAATAATCTTATAAAATTTGCCACTCACGGCAATCCTACTCCGCCAAAAAGAGTAGAAAAAACAGCAAAAGAATGGGAATTAGAATTGACTCCTGAAGAATTC
Source organism: Flavobacterium palustre (assembly GCF_014639535.1). Classification (GTDB taxonomy): domain Bacteria; phylum Bacteroidota; class Bacteroidia; order Flavobacteriales; family Flavobacteriaceae; genus Flavobacterium; species Flavobacterium palustre. Next base: position 101,225 of record NZ_BMGA01000003.1, read on the forward strand.
TACGTGACCCGCCAACATGGAACTGAAAGAGCCCATAGTTCTGAAATGTGCAACTTGTTTGAAGCCGGAAAATATGCCTGCAAATGTTGTAAAACTCCCCTTTTTGATGCTACAACTAAATTTCAAAGCGGAACCGGCTGGCCTTCATTCACCCAACCAATTGCTATTGAAAATGTAGCTTACCACAAGGATACCAGTTATGGAATGATTCGCATTGAATGTATTTGCAATATTTGCGATGCGCACCTCGGACACGTATTTCCTGATGGTCCTGAACCAAGTGGTTTGCGCTATTGCATCAATGCTCTCTCTTTGGAAAAAATAAAAGAATAGTTTTTTACCATTAAGATATTAAGGAAATTAAGTTTAGTAAATCTTTAAAATAGTAAACCTGACAGGTTTTTACAATCTGTCAGGTTTATTTTTTGAATTAAGTTTATAAGTTTGAATTCTTAATTTCCTTAATATCTTAATGGTTTAATTAAAAAAACTAAATTAGTTCATCAAAAACACGGTTAATCCTCTTGCCCCGTGAGCTCCCAGAACTAATGATTGCTCAATATCGGCAGTTTTAGAAGGTCCGGCAATAAAAGTTCCAAAACCATAATCTAAATCTCCAATGCGCTCATAAGCCTGTTGCATTGTAGGAACAATATCATTCTTATTAACAATAATAGCTAAATATTGCGGAATAAAAGGAGAAACTCTTTGTCCTAAAATAGCATCCGTTACCCAAAGACCTGAATTTTCGGCAACACCTAAATGTGCTTTTATAACAGCTAATTCTACATTTTGTAAACTATGCGGATCATCATTTGTCCACTCGGTTTCGGCAATGTCTGCTAATTCCGAAATGGTAGTAATCATTCTTTTTTCAGTTGGATAATGTGTCGCAATATAGTTTTTCACTTCGTCTAAACTACTCACTTCTTCACAAAAACCTCCAATACCTTTTAAAACCGTTTTGTAGGTTTCAATAACGTCAAATTTTTCTAATCCCAAAACACTCAGATCAGGCAATTCATTGACTGAAGAAGGTTGATTACTTTTTATCTTATTTAAAATACTGTCTCTGCTGCTCATTATTTTTTGTCTTTAGATTCTTTTTGCTTTTTAGCATACCATTCTCTAAATGATTCTTGTGGAGGCGTTGGCATTTCTCTTTGATTGTACCAAGCATTCATGCTATTATTTACCATAAAAGGCATATTTTTAATAACAAACCTTCCCGCTTTACCAGCAATTTTAAAAACGCTTGGATTTGCTAAAACTGCTGACATTCCTTTCATGGCAACAGTTTTAGAAGTAGGTGTATAACCTTCTTTTACTAATACCTGACGCCATTTGTACAACTGATCGTGAATATCAATTTTTACCGGACAAACATTGGTACAAGAACCACAAAGCGTACTTGCAAAAGGCAAATCGGCATTCTTTTTCATGTCTAAATTGGGTGCCAAAATAGAACCTATAGGACCTGCCACTGCATTATGATAACTGTGTCCTCCACTTCTTCTGTAAACTGGACAAGTATTCATACAAGCCCCGCAACGGATACATTTTAGTGAATTTCTAAATTCTTCACGTCCTAATTGAGTACTTCTGCCATTATCAACAATAACTATGTGCATTTCTTGCCCTTCTCTTGGTTTTTTAAAATGACTTGAAAAAGTGGTTATTGGCTGTCCTGTAGCACTTCTGGCTAAAAGTCTCAGGAAAACACCTAAATGTTTGCGTTGAGGAACTAATTTTTCAAATCCCATACAGGCAATATGTACATCGGCAAGATGCGCGCCCATATCGGCATTTCCTTCATTGGTACAAACTACAAATTCACCTGTTTCAGCTACAGCAAAATTCACTCCCGTAAGGGCTATTTTCCTGGTTAAGAACGTATCTCTTAATTCTTTTCGAGCCGCTTCGGTTAAATATTGTGGATTGTTATTCCCTTTTTCTGTTCCAAGATGTTCGTGAAAAGTATCACTTACATCTTCTTTTTTAAGGTGAATAGCAGGTAATACAATATGACTTGGCGGTTCTTTTCTTAATTGAACAATAAACTCCCCTAAATCGGAATCAATTACTTCAACTCCATTATCCGCTAAATATTCATTCAAATGACATTCTTCTGTAAGCATTGATTTGGATTTTACCATTTGGGTAACACCATGCTTTGCAATAATCGAATGTACTATTTTATTGTGTTCGTCTCCATCAGCAGCCCAGTGAACAATGATTCCGTTTTCTTTTGCTTTAGCCTCAAACTCCTGCAAATAATGATGCATATTTGAAAGCACATTGTTTTTTATATTTGAAGCAGTCTCACGAAGCGTTTCCCATTCAGGAATAGCATGAGCTGATTTATCTCTTTTTGAACGAACAAACCAAAGCGTTTCATCATGCCAGTTGACACGTTCTACATCTTTGTTAAAAGTAGCTGCCGCTGTACTGTGATCTATTGTGTTTTCTTTCATATTGAGTTTAATATTTCGGCAATGTGAATTACTTTAATATTGCTTTTTTGTCTTTTTAAAATTCCTTCTAAGTGCATTAAGCATGACATATCTCCACCGGTAATATAATCCACCTGGTGTGCTGCGTGGTCTTTTATACGGTCTTGTCCCATTTTTACAGAAACAGCTTCTTCGGTTACACAAAAAGTACCACCAAAACCACAACATTCATCTTTTCTGCTTAAAGAAACTAATTCTAAACCTTTGATTTTGCTTAATAATTGTTCCGGTTTAGAAAAAGGTGCCGCATTCAACTCACTCATTTGAGAAAGCTTTAATCCACGCTGGCCGTGACAACTTTGGTGCATTCCTACCTTATAAGGAAAATTTCCTTCGATAGATTCTACTTTTAATACATCGGTTAGAAATTCCGTCAACTCATACACATTATTTCTAATATGCGTAGCAGCAGCTTCATTCTCCTTAGAATGAAGGTGATCCTTCACATGCAGGGTACAACTTCCGGAAGGACAAACGATATAATCAAATTCAGAAAAATTATTCACAAAATTAGTATCACATCCGCCGGTTAAATGAGCATATCCGCTATTTGCCATTGGCTGTCCACAACAAGTTTGATCCATTGGAAAACTTACTTCACATCCTAATTTTTGTAATAATTCTAAGCTTGCAATACCTATTTGCGGATAAAACTGATCCACGTAACAAGGTATAAAAAGTCCAACTTTCATATGCAGATATTTATTTTTTAAAGGTCTCCCGATAGCTATCGGGGGTAATTCGCATAGCTGTTATTAGTTCTTCTGACTAATTAAAAGTTATGCTCATTTCATAGGGTTATTTTAATTGTTTAACACTTTATGTAAAATTGCCTATCAATATTCTTTTGTTGAATGATGATAGGCAAAGTTAGATATTAATGTTTGTAAAATTTCAAATCTATTAAATCATTTTGAATTGGTTTGGTGTTCCAATTTTTATGAATGGCTAAGGCTGCTCCTAACGAACTGGCCTGCGCCATGGATGCGGCGTACACTTCCATTGTTGGGTAAGCTTCGGCTAACAAATTCATGTAAATCGAATTTTTACTAAAACCTCCGTCCACAAAAACTTTCTTTACCGGACTGTTGTGAATCACTAAATTGGTCGAAACAATTTGTTGGGCTATTAAATCCAACATTAACTGATGGTAAGCTTCATCGTAATTTTCAAAATCAGATAAAGTTCTTTCATTGAAAGGACAATCTTTTAGAATATCACTATCACCGTTAGTATATTGTTTGAATTTAGATCTCAACTTAGTAATGATGTCTTTATCATAAAGAACGTGTTTGTAAGAATCGATTGGCGCATCAAAATGCTTTGCCAATTTTACGGACTGAATTTCATGCTCATTTCCTGCAAACAAACGGGAAGCCTTAACCGGTTTTCCTTTATAATGTAAGAAACACAGGCAGTCGTTTTGCAATTCGTCAAAAGTCAACTTTTTGCTATTGAAAGGATTCATTGTAATTACCCAGGTTCCTGTTGACAACAATACAAACGGATCTTCAAAATTGATAATGTAAGGAATCAAAGCCGAAGAACTATCGTGTAACCCAATCCCTACTGCGATATCACCTTCAACGGTAATAGCCTCTTCAGAATCGTGAATTGGAGGCAATTTTTCAGTTATTCCTTCCTTTTTAATCCATTTGTGGTATTTCATTCTATTGAAATTCCAAAGATTAGTATGACAACCAATGCTGGTAATATCAGTAAATCCTTCTTTGGTTAAAAGAAAACTCATGTATTGAGGCAAATGCAAACAGTGTTTTACTTTATCGAAAACCTCCGGTTTTTCGTTTTTCAAACGGTAAATTTGCATTCCTGAATTCAAGCTTCCTAAAACCGGAGAAGCAGTTTTCACTGCGAAAACTTCTTCTCCTTTGTATTTAGAATAAAACTCATTTTTAAGATTTTCAGGATATGGTTTCAGATAATTGTACAATGGCGTCAAAGGATTTCCTTCTTTGTCAACATACACAAAACTAGCACCATAAGTACTAAAATTAACTGCTTTTAAATTGTATTGTTTTTGAGATTTCATCTCTTCCCAACAACCCAAAAACCAGTCTTTTAGCGCTACAATATCTTCGCATGGAAAACCGTCTTCATCAACTGTTTCAGGAAGGTTTACTGAATTTTCCCAAACTATTTGATAGCTTTCGTTGAATAGAAAGGCTTTTTTATTTGTTTTTCCAATGTCGAAAATGGCTACTGCATTCATTAGCTAATTATAAATTATGAATTATTAATTATAGAATTAAGGAATTATTATTTGACTCAAAGAGTTCAACGTTATTAAGCTAAGTCTTTTTGTTTTTAATATTAAACAAAAAGACTTAGCCTATAACTCATAATTCATAACTCAAAATTATAATCCTGTTGCTACAGTTTTCAATCCTCTTGCTCCAATTAAAGCATCACGTACTCCTAATTCACGGTATAAAGCTACCGGATTAAGAGCTGCACCAGCACGCAAACGAGCTTCAGCTACTAATGCACGAACATCAGTACGGAAAGCATTTTGTAAAATTTCCTGAGCTTTAACTACGTCATTTTCATTTTGAGCAATTTCCAATGCTTTTCTATCTACAGAAAGTGCCTGAGCATAAGCAATCATGATAGCCTCAACAGATTGTAATAAATCTTCCATTGGATCTTTTACGTTGTGAGAAGCATCAATCATCCAACCTAAGTCAGTTGCATGATTCATTCCTCTTGCATCCATTCCTTCAACTAATTCATTGAAGATTAAGAATAATTGGTAAGGTTTTAATGCACCTGCAGTTAAATCGTCATCTCCGTATTTAGAGTCGTTAAAGTGGAAACCTCCTAATTTATCTTCCATTAATAATAAAGAAACAATTTGCTCAATATTAGCATTTGGAAGGTGGTGACCTAAATCAACTAAAGTTTTAGCTTGTTCACCTAATTTTTTCACATAAGAATAAGATTGTCCCCAGTCAGCAACTGTAGTGGAGTAGAAATTAGGCTCAGCACATTTGTACTCTAAGAATAATTTCCAGTTAGAAGGCAATGCTTCGTAAATTTCCTGTAAACTTTCTAAAGTGTTTTCGTAAGCTTTACGGAAGTTCAATTGTCCAGGGAAGCAAGATCCATCAGCTAACCATACAGTTAACGACTCAGAACCTAACTCAACACCTTGTTGGATTACGTCGATATTGTGTTGAACTGCTTGTTTACGGATTGATTTGTTTACATTTTGCAATGAACCAAATTTATAAGAATAAGCACTATCAGCCTGATCCTGGAAAGTGTTAGAGTTAACAGCGTCAAATTTCAAACCGTGTTGAGCTGCTAAAGCTTTGATAGCATTACGGTCAGTTGGGATATCCCAAGGGATGTGTAATGAGATAGCTCCTGAAGCATTGTTCAAAGCGTGTAACAAACCTACATCTTCGATTTTTTCTTCTAAAGAACGAGGCTCACCACCACCAGGGAAACGTCCGAAACGAGTTCCTCCGGTTCCTAAAGCCCAAGATGGGATAGCAATTTGGAAATCGATTAATTTTTTAATGATGCTTTCAGTTTCTGCAATTTCAGAAGCTGTGAAAACTAATTTATTTTTATGAGCTGTATAAAGACCGTCATTATGAGCAGCTACTTTGTTAGAATCTAATATCATGATAATTATAATTTTTTAAGGTAAATAGAAAACTTCTTTGAGTGAAACACTCACTGGGGAATTATCCGGATTGGCATCCATAATATCGCCCATATATTTCCACCATTTTTGCATAACAGGATGCTGAGGCAGTGTGTCTAAACGACTTGGATCTTCAATTTTTAAAACACCAAAAAGGGCATGTGTACTTTCGTCAAAAAAAATAGAGTAATCTTCTACTCCTACGCTTTTTAACAAATCGGCTAATTCCGGCCATAATTCATCATGTCTTTTTTGATATTCCTGAACCTGACCTTGATGCAACTGCATTTTAAATGCTACTTTTTTCATAAGCGGAAATTATTGTGGTAGACTCAAACAATTTTTAAAACCTTAAATTGTTATGAATAATTGTTTTAAAATAGAAGGAAAAAAAAAATTAAAAATGCAGTAATCAGATTAAGAAAAATCTAACGCCCGAAACAAATCGGACGTTAGATAAATCAATCTAAAAACTAACATCTAAAACTATCTATAAAAGCCCATAGATACTCCACCATCAACATTTAATGCATTTCCTGTTGATTTGCTTAACAAACCTCCAACAAAAGCGTAACATGCGTTAGCGATATCGTCCGGTAATATAATTTCATTTAATAAAGTACGCTTAGCGTAGTAAGCTGGCAATTCAGCTACAGTAATTCCGTAAGCTTTAGCACGTCCTTCAGCCCATCCACCTGACCAAATGTTTGAATCAGAGATTACAGCATCCGGGTTAACTGTGTTCACACGGATTTTATCAGCTCCTAATTCAGCAGCCATCAAACGTGTTAAGTGAGCCTGAGCCGCTTTAGCAGATCCGTAACCAGGGTTGTTTGGTCCTGCAACAACTGCATTTTTAGATACGATGTTTACGATATCTCCACCAAATCCTTGTTTACGCATTACTTCGATTCCTGCTTTAGAAACAATAAATTGTCCTTTAACCAAGATATCGTATAATCTGTCCCACTCTTCTAATGAGTGTTCAGCAATTGATTTAGAAATACTGATTCCGGCATTGTTAACTACAATATCAACTCCTCCAAACGCTAAACAAGCAGCATCTAAAGCTAAAGCTGTACTAGCATCATCAGTTACGTTTAATAAAGTACTTGAAACTGCATCTTTTCCAAAAGATTTGATAAAATCAGCTGTTGCTCCTTCTAAACGCTCTTCGTTGATATCATTGATTACGATACAAGCACCTTCTTCAGCAAATTTCTTAGCGATAGCCTTACCAATTCCTCCTGCAGAACCTGTAATCAAAGCGATTCTTCCGGATAATGCTTTTGGTTTTGGCATACGTTGTAATTTAGCTTCTTCTAACAACCAGTACTCGATGTCAAAAGCTTCTTGGTGAGGCAATGAAGTATATTCAGAAACAGCTTCAGCACCTTTCATTACGTTTACAGCATTTGTATAATATTCAGATGCCAAACGAGCCATTGTTTTATCTTTTGCAAAAGTAAACATACCTACTCCTGGATATAAAATTACAACCGGGTTTGGATCACGCATTGCTGGTGAGTTTGATTTTTTACAAGTATTATAGTAGTCAGTGTACATTTGACGGTAAGCTTCAAAAGCCGGAGTTAACTTCGCTTTGATAGCATCAACGTCTGATAAATCTTCGTTTGGAGCCAATTCAATTACTAAAGGACTGATTTTAGTTCTCAAGAAGTGATCCGGACAAGAAGTTCCAAGAGGAGCTAATTTCTCTAAATCATTTGAGTTGATGAATTCTAAAACTCTTGCGTCATCAGTATAGTGACCAATCATTTTACGCTCAGAAGAACAGAAACCTCTCAAGATTGGAGCTAATTTAGCAGCTTGTACTTTACGAGCTTCAACCGGAAGGCTTTCAATTTTTTGACCTCCAAAAACAGGACGCGTTTTTCCGTAGTTAGACTCTAAATACTCAGCACATTTTTCAATTACTTCAAGAGTGTTTACATAACTTTCGTATGAAGTATCTCCCCAAGTAAACAATCCGTGAGATCCTAACATTACTCCTTTTAATTTTTTACCTTTTGCAGCAGCTTCTTCAAGGCAAGCACGCATTTGCAAACCTAAATCAAAGCCCGGACGTTGCCATCCAACCCATCCAATCTCTCCGTTGAATAATTCTTCAGTGATTTTTTTACCGTCTTTTGCAGCTGCAATAGCAATAGCAGCATCCGGGTGCAAGTGATCGATGTGAGCAAATGGTAAGAAACCGTGTAAAGGCGTATCGATAGAAGGCGCTTTAGAAGCTAAGTCGAAAATACAGTGGTTGAATAATTCCACCATTTCGTCTTCATGCTCGATTCCTCTGTAAACGTTTTCCAAGTTGCGTAATCTTTCTAAGTAAAGAGCAGCACAACCTGATTTTGTTAATGTTCCAATATCACCACCAGAACCTTTAATCCACATTACCTCAGTAGCAGCTCCAGTTAATGGATCTTTATCAGTAATTTTTACAGAAGTATTTCCTCCTCCGTAGTTCGTTAATCTTAAATCCGCTCCTAATAAATTAGAGCGATAAATAAATAGTGCTACTTCATCCCCTGCTAATTCAGCAGCCTTAGCATCATCCCATAGGTAACTTACGTGTTTAAAAGTCATTGTATTTGTATTTGACATTGTTATATTAAATTTAAATTGTTATTCTTTTCTTATAATGAGTTTCCAAAACCAACCAAAACGATTGACAAGAACATTAAAGCAATTCCGAAGAAGAAAACTTTATAAGTCTTATCAGAAACTCCTTTCCATTCTTTCAAATAAAATCCCCAGAAATTAGCTGTCAAAATAATAGTTGACATGTGTAAAATCCAAGAACCGGCTCCATTCCCCATCTTACTTTCACCCATTCCGTAAAAGAAGAATTGTAAAAACCACATTGTTCCTGCTATTGCTGAAAACAAAATATTCTTTGAAATTGGGGTACTTTTATTCGTGTAATCACCAAAAGTTTTATTTTTAAAATTAAGATACATACACCATAAAAAATTGGTTGTAAGACCTCCCCAAAGTAACACTACATAAGTAACATTATTTTGATATAAAAACTCACCCTGTCCCGGATTTAATGCTTTCCAAGCCTCATTAGCAGTATCTGCCATTGGTTTTCCTGCTTCGATTCCAAAATTAAAGAATGAACTTAAAATCCCTGAAATAACGGCAATAATAAGCCCTTTTACTAAATTAAAATCTTTATCCTTGTCTTCATGACCTACTGCAAAATCTTTTTCTTTAAGTGTACCTGCTTTTCCTAAGAATACAATTCCTAAAATACAAACCAACACACCAACTAAAACTAATTGTCCTCCGGAAGTGGAAGCCATTGCTGTAAAAGATTCTTTCCCTTCAGTAGGATTGAAATTATAATAAATAGGCGGCACCAAAGCTCCAAAAGCCGAACAGAATCCTAATGTAATGGAATTCCCTAATGACATCCCTAGATAACGAACCCCTAATCCATAAGTCAATCCTCCAATACCCCAAATCAATCCCATTGAAAAAGTAAAGGCTTTTATTGAAGGTGCGGCAGCACTAATAATATCTGTAAAATTTGGAATGGTTAAATAAGCCGCAATAGGCGGAACAATCAACCAGGAGAAAAATCCTCCTACAATCCAGTAGCTTTCCCAAGCCCAACCTTTAACCTTTTTAAAAGGCATATAAAAACTTCCGGAAGAAAAACCTCCTATTGAGTGAAAAAGAATACCAAGAATTGATTCCATAAAATAAATTTGAGTTAAAGGTTAATTAATAGAAGTGTAAAATAAAAAAAAAGGAAAATAAAAACTGTCCTGTACAGTCCTTGTATTCGCATTATTTATACTTTTTTTACACATTTATGACAGATTTTATACTATTTGTTAGAATTCAATTAGAATTAAACCCGGAAAAAGCTAATTTTTACAACTACAGCTGATAAAATTAGTATCTGCTGTTTTTTAGACATACTGATTTAGCTTACAGACTAAGATAAAACTAAAATCTTAATTTTTTAACGTATAAAAAAAGAAAGAAAACTTACGATACAACTTTCAATATTAAAGTCGCAGAACCAGATAAGCAAAGAAATAAGCTTTCTGAATTTATTCGAAAACCCGGTACACAGGCACCATCAATTGATAAATGATACAGCGATTATCAAGAATATAGTGAAAGTAATTTTTAAGGAAAAAGAAATTAAAATTATCCTGAATAAGCATGGATACAAAGAAAGCTAAAACAATGATTGATTAGTATAATGGTCATCATATAATTTTATTGCGCCTTAGTTCCTGCAATATAGGAATCCAGATAATCTATAGTGTGTTTTTGATTTTCCATAATTGCTTTAACCACGTCTCCAATTGAAATAACACCAACAACCTGATTATCTTCTAAAACAGGTAAATGTCGGATTCTTTTATTGGTAACCAAATCCATACAATAATCCAATTTGTCCGTTGGTTTTACCGTAATCAAGTCGGTATCCATGATTTCACGTACCAGTGTATCTCTTGAAGATTTGTCTTTCAAAGCAATTTTTCGGGCATAATCTCTCTCAGACAAAATTCCTTTTAGAACATTATCCTCAATAACTAAAACTGCTCCAACATTTTTCTCTCCCATTATTCTCAAAGCCTCATATACCGTAATAGTAGAAACTATAGAGTAAACTTCGCTTCCTTTCACGCTTAATATTTGATTTACAGTCATGACAGTTATTTTTAAGTACCTATAAATTTAACGAAAAAAAACGAAAACAGAAAAAGACAAACTAACTATCTTCCTATTTTAATCCTGTATTCTTCCGGAAAAACTTTGAAATACCCGCGTAAGTCTAATTACAATGACCCTCTGAGAATCAACTTAAAAGGATTTTCGATATGCTCTTTGGAATTATTTAAAACTAAATTAGCAGCTGTAATTCCCATGGTTTTAAAATCGGTGGAAATGGTCGTAAGTCCGCTCATGATGTAATTTTTAAGAGGCGTTTCATTATAAGAAATCAAACCTACCTGTTTTCCGAGTATTAGATTTAAACTTATAATTTTATCTAAGATTTTTACCAAATCTTCTTCCATCAAATTAATGTAAACTTCTCCTTCTTTTACCTCCTCATCATCAAGATTGCTAATTACCTTAAAATTAAAAGCATAGTTATAACAAAAGTTTTCAAAACCTTTTACAATTTCTTTTGGGAAATAACTATTGACCGGAAAAATTAATTTTAAAGTATGGTATTTACTCAATGGTTCTAAAGCCTTACTTAATGCACTATAAATATCCTGCTCAAAATTTTCATACACAGTAGCAAATTCTCCTGAAATTCCCCTGAGTTTTTTTCCCACCAAGATCAATTTATCCTTCGGAATTTCGTCTATTAATTTTCGATAAGCATCCGATTTTTCAATAAAGTGAGGAATAATCACATAATGCGTATATTCATTTTTTTGTTGTTGGAGTAATTTTTTAAACAACGCATAATCATTATTATACACATAAAAATCAATTGCCGCCTTATCTCCTAATGTTTCCACAAAAGCATCATAAATGAGTTTTTTGTGCGCACTAAGCTTATTGAACATTAAAAATATTTTAATATCCTGCGAAACATCGGTATTGGCAATAAAATAACCTTTGCCGTGAAAAGCTTCCAGAATACCCATTTTTCTGAGGATATTATAGCCTTTTTCTATGGTTACTCTCGAAATTTCGTATTGAAAACTCAACTCATTAATAGAAGGCATAGCATCGCCTTTTTTCAAAACACCTTGCTTAATGGCATTCAATATCGCATTAACCAGTTGTTGGTATTTGGGCGTTGCTGAAAATTCATCAATACTAAGACTGTCTATTTTAGAAGTTTTTTTCATTAATTGTATGCTGAAATTAAAAAACAGACTTCAAATATAGTGATTAAAAAAAACTCTAATTCATAAATTTAATTCATGAAACGGTGTATTTCATTTTTATCAATACTTCCTCTTCAACCAATCTTCTGGCACTGAAATGATACAAATATTCATACTGCGATTGTCTTCACTTAGCATAGCCGACTGGATTTGAATTTTAGTCCCATCAGGACTCATCGTAGGATGTGGATGATCGGATGCCGTGACTTTATGACCAGTAGAAAGTAAAATCATCTCATGCGTATGACGATCAATGAGATAAATACTTCTCGAAAAATCATCTCCTACAGCCCATCGACCATCCGGCGAACCGCTTACATGCCACAAACCACTTCCTTTCTCTGTTTGTCCTTCTATTCTCATTTCTCTTGTACGCAAATTCACAATAGCCAGTCCCGTAGGTTTTTCTCTGGTTCCCGAAACTCCCCAGGCAGCTTCCTGACCGGGATTTGCTCCACTTACTGCTGTTCCTGTTGTATCGATACTCTGAATTTTACGATGTCCCATAATAGCTATTGCCACTTCGTCTTTACTAATCACAGCTTCGTGGGTTACCCATTCATACTCCGATTCAGGATATAACGGGCGAAGCCCCGTTCCGTCACTCATTACTGTCCAGGTACGCTGCGGCGATTTCCCTCCGGTTTCCCAACAAAAAATAATTTCGCCCGCTACCCATGGATTCGTTTGGATATGTCCAATTTGAAAAGGAACCGATACTACATATTTTATTTCGCCTGTATGTACATTCATCGCAGCAATTCCAGCTGGTCCGGCACCCATTTTTCTCGGTCCGTAACTTTCTTCTAATTTTACATCAGCAGCTAAATGTCTGGCAGCTTCTTCTTTTCCAACTCTAAAGTAAGCCCAATTTTCATCTCCATCCAAAGCCAAATCGCCTCCTGCTCCCATTTCCGGTTTAATGGTACCGCAAATTCGCTGGTATGCCTCTGCTTTTTTTAGCTTCCCAATTTTACTATCTGCAAATAATTTTTCCAAATCTACTTCTACAATTTGCATCGCTTCCTGCTGTGGTTTAGATACTTTGTTATTCTTCACAGAATTATTAAACGGTTTTCTCATGAAAAAAAGTTTCATGCTGTTGCGCGCCACATTTAGCATTCCGGTATAACCACCTTCGGTTACCTGAACCATTTCGCCTGTTTTTTCATGTACAGCCATCGCTTCGCCTTCAACTCTATTCGAACGAAAAATAAGCCATTCTCCATCCGATGTCCATTGATTATGTGTTTGATAAATTTTATTATCGCCCATGGGTTTACTGGTAAGAAAGGTGAGCATTGTTCCAGTTACAGGATCTTTCACTACTTTTTTTTCCGATGGAAAACGTTTTCCTATCTGAGCATTGGCATTCGAAAACACAAATAACAAACTACTAAGAACAATTAAAATATGCTGTTTCATAAAATATAAATTTAATAGATGGCGGAAGAAGTATTAATAACTTTTTGTTTGGATTTGTTTGATATCTAAATCCTTCAAAGGTTCGCTGTCTTTTACAGATAAATTAGTTACGTTCTTCATTACAAGCGATGCCGAATTTGTTCCTTTATCCAAAGTTATGTTTCGAAGTTTTATACCATTTACATCGTTTACAATTAGGGCTGGACGCGTTTCATTACCCATCAAATGCAGATTGATATTATTCAATTCTATATTTTTAGTATGACGAATAAAAAAACCATAGGCTGGAATTATTCCGAATTTTTGTGGTTCCGGATAGGCTTTTTCGAATTCAGGAACTTCTTGTTGAATACTCTCTTTTGATGCAGCATCCAGCGGACGATACCAAATACTAATATTACTCAAACGCACATCCTCAATATCATGCCCGGGAATACCACTAATTAAAGTAGCAAAACGAGAATCGGCATTATAAACGTTGATGTTACTGATATTAATTCGTCGCAAAGCGCCAATTGGAGTATTTTCTGGCGCACGCATCCTTCCGCCTAAGCGTAAAAAAATGGGAGAATTAATAATATCACGCATCGTAATATTACTAATAGTTACATCTTCCAGCAAACCGCCATCAACTGTTTCGAGTGCCAGTCCTCGGCAATATTCAAAAACACAATTACTGATTGTTATATTTTTAAAACCTCCATTTGATTCAGTTCCAAATTTAATTCGTCCGGTTGGTCCTTCTTTATCAGGAACTAAATGCCCTTCATTGCGCTGATAAGTTCCATTATAAAAAGTACCGCGATCAAAACCGCTAACGCTGCAATTAGTAATCGTTACATTTTCGGTTGGACGGGCAAAACCCAAAGCAAACGAACTTTTTAAACAAATTCCATCATCCCATGGAGAATTCACACTGCAATTAGAAACGCGAACATTTTTACAACAATCAATATCAATTCCGTCTCTGTTGGTATCAATTTTCAGATTATCAATTGTCAAATTATCAACTCCTGTTGCTAATATTCCAAAGTGTCCACCGTACAAAATAGTAAAATCTTTCAAAATCACATTACGACAAAGTTTTAAAGCAATCGCTTTATTTCCAATAGGTGCACGGTAAGGACCACTTCTCGACAATCCTTTTCCATGAATTATTCCCGGACCAAGGATTGAAATGTCTTCCAGATTTTCGCCCCAAATTAAACTGTTATGCCAATGGCTGTGCCCAAAATCCTGAAAAGTATCGTTAATTGCCGTTTCTGGAGCATCATAACCCACATCACCTGATGGCGTTGCTCCCAAAATAGTTGCACCCTGATCTAAATAAAGTGAAATATGACTTTTAAGTCGGATAGAAAAACTAAGATAAGTTCCCGCAGGAAAATAAACAGTGCCACCTCCTGCCTTGGCAGCCGCTTCGATAGTGTTATTAATCGCTTGGGTGTCTAGTGTAGTACTATCTCCTTTAGCCCCAAAGTTTTTAACATTAAAAGTGGTTTCGGGAGCAGCTTGAACATAAATTAAGTTCAATAATAAAAAGCACAAACACATTTGGCTCTTAAACAAAAACTGTTTGGCAAAGGGTATATTTTTTTTCATACTAGCGACAATATTTTTTAAAATAATTCTATGCAATTTACAAATTGAAGACTAATATTCATCCTGCACCATCCTGTATAAAATATTTCAAATAAAAAAACCAGTAAAGAATCATTTTTACTGGTTTCAATTTTATTAAAAAAACTAAACTTTAATACTTCACGATTTTATTTTCTCCATTTGCTAAAGAAACATTGACTGTATTTTCTTTAGGAGAAAAATCAATCTTTTTAACGGCTAACAATTCTTTATTGTTCCATTTTTCACCTGACTTTTTCCACAACATCAAAGTTGCGTAAACCTTGGATTCGTCTTTTTGAGAAACATCATTTTTCGAAAGATTAATAACCGAACTTTCATTGGCTTCAGGATGCAAACCTTTTGCCTGAACCACTTCAGATTTATCCCAGCCTAAAAGCGGAATCGTTGCCAATTGGTATTTTCCGTTATCAATAATGGTGACTTCATATCCTTTTATTTTTCGAACAGTCGTTTTTATTTCACCATCTAATTTCGGCAACGCATAATGTCCTAATCGCATCGAAATTGGCGTAACACTATTATTTTTATCAACTCTCAAAATTCCGTTTGCCAATGGAATATCTGCTAAATTAAATTTTACATTCGCATCAGTTTCTAAAACTACATCACGATAGTAAATTCCGTCTTCAAACTTTTTGAATTTATATAATCGAAAAGCTTCCCATTTGTCCGATTTATTTTTGATAACATAATTCATCGCTACTTCGCCATTTTCGCCATCAGCCTGCCAAAGAAAAGCACTGTTATAAGAAAGTCGGTTATAATTTTCTGTTGAACGGAATTTTTGCCAATCGTCTTTAACCTTTGCATGACACCAGGCTCTTACTTCCGAAGCACCAATATTTGGATAATCGGTAATCAGAATTTCAGAAACGCCCTGAAATTTATTATACACTTTATCTTTTTTGAATTCGCTTTCCCAGGCTCCGTTATTTTCTTTGGCTGTCCAAAACGGACTATCATCAGGAACTAATAATCCAAAAAAGATTTTTCCCATCCAATACACACTTCCACGACAGCTGTAAACCTGTACGGCAGGTTCGAAAGGTCCATAAACCCCAAGCGTAGGAACATTATCCCGCATAAAATCAGGATGCGTAAAAAACTGTTTGATTACTCCCGAAGCTATTCTTCGCATCCATCCATAATTAATTGAGGAATCTTTTTGAAATCCCATCAATGGAAACGGAATCACAGCCCCCACTCTGTAACTCATGCTTCTGCCCCACACAATCATTTCGCCATTTTGACTAAATAAATACGGATAATTATTGTTTAAATCGGCAAAGTTAGCTTCAAACTTGGCGGCATATTCCGGATAATTTTTCTTTCCAAAATATTCTGACCACATCATACCATACATCTGAAAAGCCCACATACTGTAATAATCATAAGCAGGACTGTCGTTGTACCAGCCATTTCCTCGATAATCTTTCAAGGATTTATCTAAATATTCGACCAATAATTTTTCGTTTACCGCATAACCCTGTTGTTTAAAGAAACTCAATACAAAAATGTTGAAGAATTTCCAGTTTGAATCCACCGTCGGTCCATCGCCATAGCTTAACATACTTTTTGCCAAAGCATCTTTTTGTTCCTGGGTTAAAGGATCCCATAACACTTCCGGATTAGTTAACAACGAAATAGATAAGGCGCCAAATTCCACTAAATTCTGACTTGGACCGCCATTTTTAGATCGCGGAACAATATAGGAAGCACTTTGAGGATTAGTTAATTGAGTTATTTGATGTCGGTAATAATCGGCAACTTTAATGTTATTAATTACCAAATTTGGATTTTCTTTTAAAAGTGGAGCGGCAACAAACAAAGTCCGGCATAAGCCTTCCAATTTTTCTGTTGGCACTTTCCCCTCATCCTGCGGATAACTTTTCCCTTCCTGTTTTGGGAATTTCATAGGATCGTTTAACGAATGAATATATCCAAAAGCACCTTTCAAAAGATACATCGCAGCATCTTTCCAATGTTGCTTTGTCATTCCTGTTTCAGGACTTAATTTAAAATCGGGATTTTTTATTTCGAAAACAGTATTAGCTGATTTTGATTTTTCGGACTGTGCAAATATTGGTAAACCCAATAAAAGTAACAAAACTAAAAGTTGGTGGTTTTTCATAAAATTTAAATAAAATTTTGGTTATAGTTGTTTCAAAGATAAAAAGTCAATTCAACAAACGGTACTACTCCCTACCAGTTTGATAATTATAATAAAAATAAATTACTTTTAAAAAAACAGAATATTTTATGACAAACACTCTCAAATTCAAAACTATTTTTCTCTAATTAAAATATTACATTAGCATAAAAAACATCTTTATGGACTTCTTAAATAATTTAATTTCAGGAATAATTGGTGGAATAGTTGTACTATTAATTCAGCAGTTCATAGAGTATCGTAAAAAGCATAAAGAGGAACAAAAAAACAGAATGATTGGAAAAACTGTTTTTAAATTTTTGGATAAGAATTTTTTGTACAATTATGAACCTGGCAAAATTTCAATTGAAAAAATTTTCACAGATTTTGGAGCACCCTATCAAAAAAATAAAGGAACCGATGATAATGAAAGAACTTTATGTTTTTATAAATATATTTTTGAAAATGCTAAAGTTGAATTTACTACTTACGAAAATGAATCGGAAATATTATCTGTAACATTGTTTGCTTATTATGACAAGAAAAATCCCCTCATCTGTTTATTTTTTCCAAGCGAAGAAGAAGAATATTTAGGTAAAGCAAAAATTAATGATTCTATTATAGAGAATGAAGTTTCATTTGAAAATTTCTCATCACCTCGTGACTCTTTTGCAATAATAAAAAGTAGAAATGTTAGTTACCCAACTATTAAACATTTATTTTTCTGCTACCAAATAGAAGGCAATTTTGAAACAATTCATGATGCTAAAGATCAATTAATACAACAAGTTTGTATCACTCAGTTAAGTTCAATATGTCCGACATTTTCAATTTGGGAAACTTTTCACGGATAAAAATAAAAGCCACTCCCAAAAGAGAGTGACTTTAAAATTAAACTAATAATTAAATCATTTAACAGGATTAATTCCTTTGTGAGTAGGAACAACTTGTTTAATAGTTCCGTCTGCATTGAATTCTAAATTATCAATACATACTTCACGGTGAAAACCAGCTGCGTCACCCATATTGATTCCGGTTGGGTATGAAAAACGATGATAAACAATTTTCCATTCGTCTCTGTTAGGCACTTTTATAACCGAATTGTGTCCGGTTGCATAAATTCCTTCTGCTTTATTTCCCTGAATAACAACATTGTCTTTTGGCATTTCAAGCGGTCCAACTGGCGATTTAGAAATGGCATATCTTACTTTATAATTCGGACTTCTGGTATCGTCTTCACTCCAGAAAAAGTAATACAATCCGTTTCTGTAAATCACATAAGTTCCTTCACGGTAACTATCATTTACATCAATAATTTTGGTAGTTCCCGGTTTTAAAGAAACCATGTCCGAATTCAATTCGGCTACAGCCATGTACATATTCCCCCAATACAGATAACTTTTACCCGTTTTAGGATCAGTAAAAACGTCCGGATCAATTTCCTGTCCGTCTTTTCTGCTTTCTGGTCTGGTCGCGACAATTGGTTTTCCACTGTCTTTAAAAGGACCTGTAGGATTATCCGAAACCGCAACTCCTACTTTTTGCGCTCCTGTGTAATAATATAAATATTGGTACTTCCCTTTTATCTTTTTCTCCACGATACAAGGTGCCCAAGCATTTCTTCCTGCCCATGGAACGTCTTTTTTAAGATCTAAAATTGTTCCTTCTTCTTTCCAATCTACTAAATTATCAGACGAAAAAGCTTTGAAATAATAACCGCCCCAACCATCAAATCCATCAGTTGTAGGATAGATGTAATATTTTCCCGTTTTTTCGGCATATAAAATTTCAGGATCGGCGTGATAACCTTCTAAAACCGGATTTTTATTGATTTGAGGATAAGCTGCCGGTTTTCCCCATTTGGCAATCAATCGTTTTAATTCGGTTCTTGTAATTGGTAAAATTGTTCCGTGACGCGGATGAAAATCCATTGAAATTTCGCTGTCAATTACGGTGAAATTTTCTAAATCTTTGGTTTTAGTAAACTGATATTTTCCTTTTGTATAAACATCATACATTAGAATATATTCATCCGAATTATTCAATTTAAAAACACTAGAACCTTCAACTCCGTCTTTCGTTTTTTGTAAATAATTATCATTTTCTGTCCAATTTCCAGATGTCAAATCAGTAGTTGTTGCCACTTTAATTCCCGGCGTATTGGTTTCTGTTTTATAAAAAAGATGATAAACACCGTCTTTTTCGATAATATCTCCATCAATACAGGCATTTTTAGACTTTGGAACAAATAGCACTTTTGGCTCAGATTCTAAAGCTGTAAAATCTTTATTGGAGTAAGCGTAATAAATTTTATCCGGACTACCTTCATGCATCAAACTAAAGTAAACCAAATATTTCCCCGCTTTGGCATCATAAATGGTTTGCGGTGCCCAAACTCTTTTTAAGTTTTCGTTTCCTGAAAATGTTTTCTGAAAATTGATTTTACTGCTTTGCCAGTTTACCAAATCGGTACTTTTTAGCAATATCATACCACGATTGCTGCTCCATCCTTTTGACGAAGTCATATCAGTCAAAACCATATAAAAGGTTTTACCATCTTCGCCACGTAATATATGCGGATCGCGAACACCGCCCGTTTCACTGATAATTTTACTGTCAATTACAGGTTGGTTATTATTCAAATGGTAATAATGATATCCATCGGCACTGATAGCATAACGCACGGCTTCTTCTTCAACCGAATTTCCTGTGAAATACACAAACAAATAAGCGGTTAAATCTTTTTCGGCAAGTACCGGTGGAACGCCAGCTTTGTTTTGAGCTTTTGAAAAACTAGTTAATACTAAAAATAGAATTAAACTGAATTGTAATTTGCGCATTATTTTTTCGCTTTTAATTTATAAAGAATAGAACTATGAGCCCCTAAAGAAGCTGCTATTTCATTGGAAACTGAACCTACTTTTTTTCCTGTCCACATATTGGTAACCTCAGCGTTTTTAATACCCAAATCAGCTAAACTTACTACTACTTTTTCAGAAGATTTGTCTGAAATATTGAACAACGCTAAGTAAATACTTCCGTCTTTTGGGTTTTTAGAAGTAACAGCCACTTTTCCATCTTTTTGAAAAAGTTGTTTTACATCAGTACTTTCACGATGCATTTTTAAAACTTCCTGATTTGTCAATAATGATAAAGTAAAAGCATCATTACTTGGCATATCCCCACCAAAAAACAATGGTGATTTAAAGATGTTAAAGAAAGTCATTAAAGTGTATTGTTCGTCTTTTGTTAAACGGGACATTCTGTCTTCGCCACGTTCTCCTCTTAACGAAATTCTTCCTAACGGAATCATATCGCAATCAGGCCATGTTCCCGGAGCGATATACGGATACCATTTTTGAGCCACATCCATTAAATGCGTAATGTGTGGCCAGGTATCCCAAACATCATCCACCATACGCCACATATTTGCGTGAGAACTTACGTGAGCAGCTGCCGAAATTGGCGTTTCTCCAGGCGAAGTACTTAAAACTATTTTGCGTCCGCATTTGTCGATTGCTTTTCTAATCAAATTGATTTCTCCTTCGTGATACGGTCTGGATAAATCGTCAATTTTGATAAAATCTACTCCCCATTGAGCATACAATTCGAACAAAGAATCATAATATTCCTGAGCTCCCGGTTTGTCAGCCAAAATAGTATAATTGTCTTTCAACCATTCGCATTGTAATGCCGTAGTGTAAATTTGGTCAGCAGTGATTCCGTTTGCTCCTTTAATTGGTAGCTTTTCTTGCACTGCTTTTTTAGGAATTCCGCGCATGATGTGGATTCCAAATTTCAATCCTTTGCTATGAATATAATCTGCTAATGGTTTGAATCCTTGTCCGTCTTTTGCCGAAGGAAATCTGTTTAATGCAGGTAAATATCTCCCGTATTGATCCATTACATAACGTGGATCTTTTTGATTGTAGCCTCCCGCTTTATCATTTTCCACAAACCATCTGATATCTACCACAATGTACTCCCAACCTGATTTTTTTAAATTTTTAACCATATAATCAGCATTGGCTTTCACCTCATGTTCTTCAACCGTTGAGCCGTAACAATCCCAGCTATTCCATCCCATTGGCGGTGTTTGAGCCCATTGTTTAAATTCATCTTTTTTAAACACTGTGTTTTGAGCATTGGTAGTGACCGCTACCAATACAACTCCCAGTGCCAGAGCAATTTTATTCTTAATTCTCATTTTTTGGTTTTATATGTGTTAATATTACACTTCAAATATAGTAAACATTTTTTTCATAAGAAATAAGCTGTCTGCCAAAAAAACAAACAGCTTAATCTATAGAACTATTTTTATTTTAAAATGCTAAATTATTGTAGAAAAGCCGCTTATTTTACGTTGATAGTAACTTCAACAGCTTTTAACCATGGGCTGGAAAACTGAACTTTAATAGGTTCGTTTGTTCCATTTGCCTGAATGTAAGCTAAAATACGTCCGTGGAAAACACGTTGCGCATTATCTGTATAATCCGTCATATCCGAATTATTTCCTGCTTCTAATCCTAATAAATTGGCTGAACCACCAACGATTTTATAAGTAATTTCGTTATCCGCAATTTGTACCGGAATTCCGTTTTCATCTACAATTTGCAACAAAATTTCAGCTACACCTTTATCTTTATTGATAACTGCATCAGCACTTTTTACAACAATTGTATGTGGTTGTTTTGAAGAAGTAATCGCATAACGACTTACTTCTTTGTTGTTCTTATCCAATCCTACTGCTTCCAGTTTTCCTGATTGAAACGGAACATCCCATGAAATAATTCCCACTTCTGAATCATAGTTTTTGACTTCACCCACCACTTTACCGTCTAATTCCAAACGTGCTTTGGCAGCATTGGTATAACAAACCACTTTTACCGTTTGGTCTTCTTTGTAATTCCAAATTGGCCAGGCATCCATAGAAAGGTCTTTTTTATTAGGATTTCTCGAAAGATAAGTTCCAATATAAATCATTGGTGTATCTGACCAAAGCGATTGACGGAAGTATCCTCTAGGCTTAATATTACCCGCAAAATCAACTAATCCTGAATAAAATCCTCTTGATGGCCATCTTCCTGATTCACCTAAATAATCAATTCCTGTCCACAAGAATTGTCCAAAAATATGCTCGTTGTTTTTAACCGCTAACCAAGCTTCATAATCATGACGGTTTTCGCTACCAAAAATGACTCTTTTAGGATATTTTTTATGATCTGACTGGTATTTACTTTCAGTATAATTGTATCCTGTAATATCCAATGCTCCCGGATATTCCGTTTCATTAGACATCGCAACACCGGCCAAACCAGCAGTTGTAGGACGCGACTTGTCGTATTTTTTAACTGCTGCAACCAATCGTTTTGCAATGGCTCCCAAACGCATTGCATCCGGAGCGTCTTTTTTGTAACCTCCGTAAGCAGCCTGCGAGAATCCTGTATCGCCACCTCCTGCTAATACCGGATGAGAATAAGGATCATTTGGATAATCTACTTCATTACCAATACTCCATGCAAAAACAGAAAGGTGATTTCGATCACGACGTACAAAATCTTCTAAATCTTTTTCAGCCCAATCAGCAAAAATATCAAACGAACCTTCAAATCCAGGTGTTCCCTGATTCCATCCTTCTAACCATTTGCGTTTTGGGAATTCCCATTCGTCATAAGCTTCGTTTAAAACCAATAAACCTAACTCATCACAAAGTTCATAGAAATCAGGAGCTTGTGGATTATGACTCGTACGCACTGCATTTACACCAATTTCTTTTAAAGTTTTCAATCTTGCTTCCCAAACTTCACGAGGAACAGCCGAACCTAATACTCCCGCATCATGATGTAAACAAACTCCTTTTATTTTCATCCATTTGCCATTTAAAGCAAATCCTTTATTAGCATCGAATGTAAAATTGCGAAAACCTGTTTGAGTTGTAGAATGATCGATAACTTTCCCGTCCTGCAATACAGTCGTTTTCAAACTGTACAAATTAGGATTTTCCAAATCCCATATTTTAGGATTATTTACATTAATTTTTGTTGCAATTTTACCCGATTGATTAGCTGCAATCGCTACAGCATTAGTACTCTTAGCAACTGTTTTTCCATCATTTGCAATTAATTCGTTAACAACAGTCAAATTTGCTTTGGCAATAGAACCATTTTCAACAGCTACTTCAACATTTAAAGTTCCTTTGTTTTTACTCACTTCCGGATATGCATAAACGCCCCATTGCTCAATATGAACCGGATTAGCATATACTACCCAAACATCTCTGTAAATTCCTGAACCAGTGTACCAGCGAGAATCGGCACTTTTGCTGTGATCTACACGAACTGAAATCGTATTTTCAGCTCCGTATTTAACGTATGGAGTAGCATCATAAGCAAAAGAGATATAACCATTTGGACGTTTTCCTAAAGAATGTCCGTTGATAAAAACTTCACTTCTATTATAAACTCCTTCAAAATACAAATATACTTTTTGACCTTTTTTTGCCGAAGGTACATCCATCGTTTTTCTGTACCAGGCAATTCCTCCCGGTAAAAATCCTGTAGCACTGGCTAAAGTAGGACTCAATTGTCCTTTAATACTCCAGTCATGAGGAAGCGAAACAGATTGCCATTTGCTATCATCATAATTTGCTTTTTGGAAATCCTGATTATCCTGTAGAATAAACTTCCATTGATTGTTGATTTTTTGGGAATCTCCAAATGCAATCTGACTAAAAACAGATGCGTAAGAAAGCATAAGAAATGCCAGTGCGATTTTTTTTGTTGTTAACATAATTCTATTTTTTTTATAAATAAGCAGCTACTCTACCATTGAAAAGTTCTATATGGACAAGTCGAAAAAGCAAAGAAATGATTAAATAACTATAAGTAAGAGGGGTAAATTCGCAAATAATGAGGATATATTCGTCAAAAGTTCTTTTTTTTATCCATCATTCAATAAAAAACTTATTTATAACTACCTACATAAGTAACTACAGCTTTTGAAGGAATTTCAAAACTACTTGCTTTTACATTAGTTCCTTTTTTTAAACTCATTGTTTCAGAAGTAGTGTAAGGAGTCAATGTTTTTTTCACCAATGTGTTTCCGGAAAGATTTAAATTACACGTTTTTATTGAATTGCTATTATTAATTGCCACAATGACTAATTTTTTATTAGCGACATCTTTATAGGCAGTCAACATTATGTCTTCTTCCTTTTTTTGATTTTCAATTTGCAAACGAATCATTCCGGGACGTACAAAGCGAGAATAATTACCAAACGCCCATAATAATTTTGATTCACGGTAAAAGCCATCATTTTTACAATAGCCGTCAGTCATACTTCCGTTGTTAGTGCCATCGTCCAAATAAATCAAGCCATCTTTAAAATTAGCTCTGCTCAGAGCCGTCCACCATTGCCATGAAGAAGCATTGGCCACAGCAATATCATTATGAATAATAGTTGCTGCAAAAAGTGCTGTTTTCATTCCAAGATCCCTTTGATGACCGGAACTACCTGGAATTACTTCTTTATCTAATTGTTCCAGAATACTATATTCTGTTTGCCAATATTTTAAATTTTCAGTTTGTTTTAAACGTGAACTTAACTTTTCACGATAACTAATTTGATCCTTTAGAGGCCAAACCGAGAAATAACTGTGGCCTGTAATTACCTTTTTCACATTAGGCAATTGTGAAATATTGGTTGAAGAAGGACCAAAAAAAGCATTTATTTGATCGTCTCTATTTTCATCATTTACATTTTCATACAAATAATTAATTATAGCTGCTTCACCCATTACAATCTCGGTTTTTAGCGATTTTGATTGTATTCGTTCTGATAAAAGCTTCGTAAAATCAAACATTTCCTGATTTGTTGCCGGTGTTCCTTCCTGACTGGCCTGCCCGTTTTTTCCCGCCATCCAATCCCATTGTGGCTCGTTTATTGGACTTAAATAATCAAAAGTAATTCCTTCCCTGCGCTGTAAATTATCGATAGTTTCTACCAAAAAGTCTGCATACTCAGGAAGCTTTCCTTTTTTGATGTTCATATTTAATTTCTGTGGAGAAAAAGCTTTTCCGTTTAAGGTCATTTGTACGGGCGGACTAATGGTGAAAGCCAGAAATTTTTCTACACCACGACTTTTAGCTGCCTGTAAAAACCATCTTTGACCCGCTTGCTTTGTCCAATCATAAGTTCCGTCAGGATTTTGAAAACATTCGCTTCGACGCCACTCATCAGAAATTTCACTTTCCAATCCTTGTTCGGCACTTCCTGCACCTAAGTAAAACCTCCAGACAGACAAGCCTATTCCTTTTGGATTTCCATCTTTATCCACTTCTTTAGTAAAAAGTAAATCGGCAATTGCATTTCTTTTTTCTAATGGCCAATTTTTACCAACCATCTGACATCGCCAGGCATCTGATGCTCCAAAACCATCCATAGTTTGTAACTCCTTACTTAAATCAATTTTAATTTCACTACTATTCGAAGATATTAGTGCTGATTTCACATTCATTTTTGATGAACAGGATACCATTAATAACAAAACTGGAAAAAAATATTTTATTGGAATTGCTTTTAATATTCTCATAATTAATACTTGTTCTTTTTTTCAAAATCATCAATAGTAATTGTAAAAAAACCTATTCACACAATCAAATTACAGTGAATAGGTTTTCTCAATAAGTTTAGCATTTAATTTAATAAATACTTGTAGCTCCCTCCTTGCCTTTTTCTTCCTGCTCTTTCAAAATGGATTTTAAGATTTCAGGATTCTTAATCTCTTCCGGATTAAATGATGGACTATTCATATAATTTAATACCGAAATCAACATTTGTTTCGCAACGGGACGTTTATCTAAATCCGTGCTTAAATCAAAAGAAGCAATTACTAGTTTTCCAGATCCTACACTTCCTTCGAAAAGCGAAGCCAGTTTGCGGTTATTAGCAAAATTATCTACCATTTCTACAATAGGATTTCCTCCCACAACACTATCCATAATAAGCGTTGTTGAGTTTACGTTCAAATCCCACCATTGCCAGTCGGTATTCATATCTGTCGGGAAATTAGCCAAAGCCTTATGCGAGGGATTGCACAGTACTCCCATAGTTCCTGCCTGTTTAGGAAAATGAACCGGACTCCAAAATACAGGAACAAATTTTCCTTCGATTCCTTTTATCTTTTTCCAATCCGGATTTAATAATACTTTTTTACCGGCGTTTAGCAATTTGTATGCTTCTTCCAGGTTTCTGGTATAGACTACTTTTCCGTAATCAATAGTTTGTTTTTGAGGATAAACCCAAATATTCCATTGGTTTTTATAATTTGTTCCTTTGAGATTTACTTTGATTGTTAATTGGGATGCCTTTGTAATTTTCTGAAGACTTTCGTTTACGTCCAGAATTTTATGATTGTATCCTACTCCAATTGTTGCTTTAGTACTTCCTGAAGCTATTACAACATCAGCATCGCTGATACTCCATTCAATTTCCTGATTTTTTAAATCGCTTTCAGCATAATTACTCACATCTAAAGAAGCGGTAAAAGATTCATCATTAGTATAAGTTGCTTTAGCAAAACGCATAAGCGGTACAACCGGAGCTGAAAATTCTCTAAACTCTTCTGTCGAAATCAATCCTTTACTATCCCAAAAAGCATCTAGTAAGCCCACTAAAGCCGTTCCCTGTCCCGGAAAATCATGCAGATCAAGTAATTGAAAACCACTGATTCCTGCTGTTTTTAACGCTCTTTCTATTTCTTCTTTATAAAGTATGACAGCTAATTTCCCTGAAGCTTTAGTATAATCAGCAGCTTTATTAATTAGGCCTTTTCGCTCTAAATCTTCTTTAACCGATTTAAAATTAATAGGATCTAAAACCCCTGTATATTTAGAAATTTCATCAATTTTAGGATAAACAGCATACTGTCCTATTTCATGTGTAACTAATGGAACCGTCATTCCTTCAACAGAAGCTACATAATCTTTGTTGAATGTTGGAGATTCACTGTTAAAAACACCTTGTCCTCTAACCCATCCTTGCTTAGTCCATTGTGTAATAAAGAAATCATCATCAGATTCAGGCCATTTTCCATGTCCATTTTCGAAAGTAAAAGAAGTTGTAGTATATAAATGTCGGTCATCTTTTGCTTTCAGACTGTTCATCAATTTGGTCAAAATAGTCATATCACCTTGCAATTCATTCCCCATCGACCACATACAAAAAGAAGGATGATTTCCGTATTCATTAATCATTCGTTGTGCTTCGGCATATAAAAAATCTGTTGTTTTTGGATCTTCTCCTATTTTTAGCGTCCAAACCGGTAATTCAACCTGAAGGTAAAAACCCATTTCGTCTGCCACTTCAAAGGCCGCTTTAGGCGGACACCAAGAGTGAAAACGTAAATGATTTAATCCCCAGTTTTTAGCTGTACCAAATACTTTTTTCCAACCTTCTTTGTCCATTGGCGCATGCCCGGTAAGTGGAAAAATATCACATTCTAATGTTCCTCTTAAAAATACAGGCTGACCGTTAATAGTTAGAACCGATCCTTTTTTAGAAAAACTGCGCATTCCAAAATCTACAGCAACTTGCGATTGACTCTTTCCGGCTTTTAATTCGGCTTTTAATTCGTATAACTCCGGCGAAAATTCATTCCACAGTTTTACGTCTTTCCCCATATCATAATCAATGGCAACAACAGTTTGTCCTGTATTAATTTGGATATCTTTTTGAAGTGCCTCAACAGCAATTTTACTTTTTTTATTTACGGCAGTAATAGTTACAACTCCTTTTACTGTTTTTTTAGTATTGCTGTTAAAAGTGAATTCTAACTTGGCTTTTCTTGTATTGATGTCTGGTTTCACTTGTAAATTAGCAATTCGAACAGCATCAAAAGCTTCGATTTCCATTTTTCCAATAACACCATTCCAAATAATTTGCGTATGATTAGTATAAGCATGCGCCATATTATCTACACTAATATCAAATAATTTACGGTTATCAACACGAATGGTTATCCGATGTGTTTTTCCAGCTGTAAGGTATTTGGTAAGATCATAATAATGCGGTGCAATCAGGCTGTTTTGTTCTGTTCCCAATTCTTTACCATCAATCCAAACATTTGTTTTCCAAATGACACGTTCTAATTTTAAAATCAGTTCTTTTGCTTTCCAATTTTTCGGAACTGTAATTTCACGTGTGTACCAAGCAGCACCCAAATAACTGTTTTTTCGGGTTAAATGGGTCATTTGTAGTTTTTCTAAACTTGGTTTTAATTTGTTAGGCACTCCAAGACCAGCATCATCCGTAGTTCCCGGCAATTTGATTAACTGCTTAAAACTCATATTCTGCCAGCCGTTTTTCAGTCCAATATCAGTACTGTCCAGCGCAACAGTCCAATCGCCGGCAATATTGATTATACTCTTTTCTCCGGAACTCCATGAAGTGAGAAAGAACAACAGAAAAACTGATGTAATTATAGATCTGATTTGTATTCTTCTATTTTTCATTATTAACATTCTTTTTGAGTATTAGATAATTTTGAAATAAACGAACTTTTTTAAAAAAGCATTGCTTATTATTGGTATTTATTCCTTTAGTTATTTAGCACGCATCTCACTATATAAAAAATCTACCTGTCTGTAAACCACAAACAGACAGGTAGATTGAGAAACTAACCTAACTAACACTTATTTTACATTGATAGTAACTTCAACCGGTTTCAACCATTGGCTTGTAAAAGTCACTTTTATAGGTTGTGCCTCTCCGGTAGTCTGAATATAGGCAGCAATCTGACCATGAAATGCTCTGTGTACATTATCAGTATAATCAGTCATATCACTGTTATTTCCAGCTTCAAGTCCTAATAAAACTCCAGGTCCGCTAATAGTACATGTAACTTCATTATCTGAAAGCATTACCGGTAATCCGTTTTGATCTTTTAACTGAACCATAATTTTAGCCACTCCTTTATCTTTAGCAATCGTAATGTTTTTATCAGCAATTGTTAATTCAACGGGTTGTTCAGTAGATTTAATCGCATATCGGCTTACTTCTTTGTTGTCATTACTTAAACCAATTGCTTCTAATTTCCCGGAAGCAAATGGAATATCCCAGTAAATAATTCCCGTTTTTTCATCGTAAGCTTTAGTATCACCTACAACTTTTCCGTTTAATTCTAATCGTGCTTTAGCAGCATTGGTATAACAAACCACACGAATCTTTTCACCAGAAGTGTAATTCCAAATTGCCCAGGCATCTTTAGAAACTTCTTTTTGGTCTTTTAATGGATAAGTTCCAATGTAAGTCATTGGTTTATCAGACCACAATGACTGACGGAAATAACCTCTTGGCTTAATAACTCCTGCAAAATCAACTAATCCTGAATAAAATCCTCTTGAAGGCCAACTTCCAGATTCTCCTAAATAATCAATTCCAGTCCATAAAAACTGTCCAAAAATATGTTTGTTGTTCTTAACAGCTAACCAAGGATCCATATCGTGCACATTTTCGCTACCAAAAATGACTCTTTTTGGATATTTTTGATGATCCGAAAGGTATTTACTTTCGGTATAATTATACCCTGTAATATCTAAAGCTCCCGGATATTCGGTTTCGTTAGACATGGCAACTCCAGCTAATCCAGCTGTTGTTGGGCGAGATTTATCGTATTTCTTAACCACTGCCACCAAACGTTTTGCAATTGCGCCTAAACGCATCGCATCTGGTGCGTCTTTTTTGTAACCACCGTAAGCTGCCTGTCCAAATCCGTCTTTTCCTTTATCCAAAACGGGATGAGAATACGGATCATTAGGATAATCTACTTCGTTACCAATACTCCATCCAAAAACGGATAAATGATTTCTGTCACGACGAACAAAATCTTCTAAATCTTTCTCTGCCCAGTCTGCAAAAATGTCAAAACTTCCCTGAAATTCCGGAGTACCTACATTCCATCCTGTCATCCACTTACGTTTTGGGAATTCCCATTCATCATAAGCTTCGTTTAAAACTAATAATCCTAATTCATCACACAATTCATAAAAATCAGGTGCCTGTGGATTATGACTGGTACGTATTGCATTTACACCTATTTCTTTCAATGTTTTTAATCTGGATTCCCAAACTTCACGAGGAACTGCTGAACCTAAAACACCGGCATCATGATGCAAACAAACGCCTTTCATTTTCATCCATTTATCATTTAATGCAAAACCATTATTAGCATCGAATGTAAATTTTCTAAAACCTGTTTTTGTAACTGTCTGGTCTATTTCCTTACCATCTTGAAAAACAGTTGTTTTCAATTGGTATAAATTTGGATTTTCTAAATCCCATAATTTTGGATTTTTAACTTGTAATTTGGTTGTGATTTTACCGTTTGCATTGGCTACAACCTCAACCTTATTGGAAGTTTTTGCAACAGATTTTCCCTCTTTCGAAATCAATTCATTAACTACTGTAAGAGTAGATTTTGATGCAGCAGCATTTTCAACCTCAACTTCAACATTTAAAGTTCCTGTTCCTTTTTTCACTTCCGGATACGCATAAACGCCCCATTGTGCAATATGCACCGGATTAGCATACACTACCCAAACATCTCTGTAAATCCCAGAACCCGAATACCATCTTGAATCGGCACTTTGACTGTGATCCACACGAACAGCAATTGTATTTTCTGCTCCAAATTTCACAAACGCAGTAGCATCATAAGCAAAAGAGATATAACCATTTGGTCGTTTTCCTAAAGAATGTCCGTTAATAAAAACTTCACTTCTGTTGTAAACACCTTCAAAATACAAATACACTTTTTCGCTGCTTTTACTTTTCGGAATAGTGATTGATTTTCTATACCAGGCAATTCCGCCGGGAAGATAACCTGTACAACTAGCCAATGTAGGGCTTAATTGCCCTTTAACACTCCAGTCATGCGGCACATTTACAGTTTGCCATTTACTATCGTCAAATGCTGCGTTTTTAGCATCTGATACATCCTGAAGATTGAATTTCCAGTTATCATTAATTTTTTTCGAATCCCCAAATGACAGCTGACTGAAAGCAGAACAACACGAGAAGAAAAAAACAGCTGCTAAGATTTTTTTTGTAAACACTATTTCTATTTTTTATTTATTATCAATGAAAATAAGAGTTCGCTGTTTTTACACAGCGAACTCCTATTACTAAAATGAGAAATATTCATTCTCATTTTTAAATTTTATTAAATTCTTTAGTTATAAGTTCCTACATAAGTCACAATAGACTTAGCCGGAATATCAAAACCAGAAGCATCAACAGCTGCTCCTTTTTTCAAACTCATTGTTTCAGAAGTAATATAAGGTGTGAATTTATTATCTACTAAAGTACCACCAGCCAGATTTAATTTGTATGTTTTTGCCGAACCAGAAACATTAACCGCTACAATAATTAGTTTTTTAGCTACTTCATCTTTATATGCTGTTAGCATCACATTAGTAGTGGCAGCAGCATTATCAAAATTAGGTATTTGAACTCTTTTCATACCCGGCTTTATAAAGAAAGAGAAGTTTCCTAAAGCCCAAAGAATTTTAGTTTCTCTAATATTACCATCGTACTTACAATAATTAGCATCACCTGCACCATTTGATAATCCGTCATCAACATGAAGTAAACCATCTTTGTAATCTCCGCGGCTAATAGCCGTCCACCACTGCCATGAAGTAACTCCTCCAACAGCAATATCAGTGCTTATAATACGGGCAACCCAAAGTGCAGTTCTAATTCCTAAATCTCTGCCAGGACCAGCTCCTCCCGGAAGTTCAGATGTTCCCGGATTTTCAAGAATACAATATTCAGATGCCCAAACACTCAGTCCCGGAACTGTAGCTGCTCTGGATGCAACAGCTTGTCTTGATGAAACTAATTCTCTCAATGGCCAGGCTTGCCAATAACTATGTCCGGAAATTGTTTTCTTTACATTACTTAATCCGGCTATATTTTTAGTCGAATTAACCCCAAAGAAATAATCAATCTGATTCGAACGATTTTCTTTTCCGCTCAACGTTTTATACAATGGTTCGAAAGAACCTGCCTCACCTACAACAATTTGCGAATTCAATCCTTTTGCCTGTAATTTTGGAGCCAGTGTATTTACAAAACTGTAAATATTAGCATTAGAAGCCGGAGAACCTTCCTGTCCGGAACCATCCCATTCGTATTGTGGTTCGTTAAACGGACTTAAATAGTCAATTGTTAAGTCATGTTCTGTCTTCAATTTATCAATAGCATTAACCCAAAAATCAGCTAATTCAGGCATTTTGCCATCTTTCAAATTATAAAAAGTATTAATACTAGCGTGTGCTTTTCCGTTTTGAGTCAAATAAACAGGAGCACTATTGGTAAAAGCCAATAACTTATCTACACCACGTTGTTTAGCCGCTTTCATAAACCAAACCTGACCCGCTTGTTTATTCATGTTATAACTTACACCATCAGCAGTAAAACACTCACTGCGTCTCCATTCATCGGTAATACCACTTGCTTCACCTTGTTCAGCACTTCCTGCTCCAAGGTTAAAACGCCATAATGACAAACCAATTCCTTTAGGATTTCCTTCGTTGTCTAATTCTTTACTGAACAACAAATCAGCCATTTTATTTTTTTTATCAATAGGCCAGTTTTTTCCAATATTATTAGACTGCCAGGCATCAGAAGCTCCAAAACTTTCCATTGTTTGAAGGTTCATGTCTAAGTTAACGTTTAAATCAGTAATAGCTGAATCCTCAGAACCTGAGCTATCATTGTTATCCGACTCACAACTCACTAAAGAAGAGTTGATGAAAAGTAAGCCTACAAATAGCAGACCTACTCTATATTTTCTTAATATATTCATTTTAATAATTTGGGTTTTGAGTAATTACACCATCACTTAAGTCTCTTTCTAACTGAGGTATTGGCCAAAGTAAATGCTTAGTAGGATCAAAATTAATTCCTTTGTCCTGAGATTCTCTTGTATTAGTTGTTTCAAAAGGATCACTCGAATTCAAATTGTACTGCACAAAAGTCCCGTTAGGTCCCATCAAAGTTTCAATTACTTTTTTACCTGTTCCCGGATCCTTTTGTCTTCTGATATCAAACAATCTCAATCCTTCAAAGGCTAATTCTAAACGGCGTTCTTTATAGATTTTTCTTAAAAGATTAGGTCCGGCCATTCCTTCTACTATAGGTAAATCTACACGTTCTCTAATTACATTAATATCGTCCATCGCTCCAGAAGCATCATTCAAATGATAATTAGCTTCAGCTCTTGTAAGGTACATTTCGGCCAAACGAATTAATGGAATATTCAATGGTAAGTGACCGTCTTTTTTATCTAATGCTCTACGGGTTGCGATAGGAATGTAATATTTACGACAAATACGTCCTGATTTATTATCATTCAAACTGAATTTATGAGTTGGATTCAAAACTTCGTCTCCATAAGCCGCTTCACCCCATTTAGTAATAGTACTTCTGCGACGAATTACATCACCTTCTGAAATATAAGCGTTTTCTAAATCACTTGTTGGCATACACCATCCCCATCCGTCAATAACATCTCTGGTATCTTTACTTGGAAAGTTTTCTTTGTCTTCTCCTCTTGCTCCGGAGAAAGTAGGAAGAGCAGCTCCTAAATTTCTGTCTTGTACTGATGAAGACTGTGCTTCTAAAATTGACTCAATTCCGTTATGGTTATCTACACTCCAAATATCTAAGAAATTTTCTTCCAATTGGAAAGGTCCTTCTGCAATTACTTTAGTGGCATATAATTTGGCATCTGACCATTTTTCCTGAAACAAAGACACACGTGCTAATAAAGCATAAGCTGCCCATTTATTGATTCGACCATCTCTTGCTGCAGGAATATTTTCTAATTTTTCTGCCGATTCTTTTAAGTCAGCTTCTATTTGTGCATATACCTCAGCTGCTGAACTACGAGCTAAAGTCAAATCACCTGTACCAAGTGATTTAGTGTACAATGGAACACCTCCAAAAAGATTTACCAATTCATAATAACAATAAGCGCGAACAAACAAAGATTCTCCCATATACTGATTTTTTTGAGCATCAGTAATTGGCGCTACAGCCATTCTTTCTAAACCAATATTAGCTGATTGAATAGTATAATAGTGTGCTGTATAGATACTATTCATAGCTCCCATATTTTCAGGAGTTACCACGTATTGTGCACAAGGTCTGAAAGCACCATTATCCTGTCCTGTATTTCCCATCCAGGCATCATCGGTTGCGGTTTCGTTAATTAATCTTGGTGCAAGCAAAGTGTACCAATCTTTAGCCAACAATAATCGCTGGGTTAATTCATTGGTATAATTTTCACATTCCTGTGCTGTTTGAAAATAATTCTCCAAAGTTTGAGTTCCTCTTGCTTCTTTTTCGATAAAATCGCTACAAGAAACTGCAACAGCAGCAAAAGTTAGTATTGATACTAGTATTTTTTTCATATTCGTTTATTATTAAAATGCTACATTAAGCCCCATTAGAATTGTTGGTTGTACCGGATAATTCCAGCCTCCAAAACCTGATCCTAAAACACTTCCGCCTACCTCAGGATCTACACCTGTATATTTTGTCCATGTCCATAAATTTTGACCTGACAATGAGATTCTCAGTTTATCCAATCCAAATTTATTGTAAAGAGAATATCCTAACTGAAGGTTTTTCATACGTACAAAAGAACCATCTTCAACATAGAATGAAGAGAATTTTGTAAAATTCTCATTATTATCATCTCTTGATAAACGAGGGATATAATTAGAAGTTCCCTCTCCATGCCAAGCCTTTTGATCTAATCCACTTACTTTGTTTGTTAAACTGGTACCGTTGTATAAGTCTGAAATATTAGTATTTACTAAATCATTACCAATACTTGAATAGAAATTAGCCACTAAATCGAAATTTTTGTAAGCAAAATTCAAATTCAAACCAACATTATAATCAGCCCAAGGAGAACCAATTTTTGTTCGGTCTTTATCATCCAGTTTTCCATCTCCGTTAACATCTTTGAAACGGATATCCCCAAGTTGAGCATATGGTTGTAATTTAGTTCCGTGATCATCAGTATGTGAATTCAATTGGGTTTGATTTTGAAATAAACCATCTGCTACATAACCGTAAAAATAACCTGGTTCATTACCTTCAACTGTAATGGTTCTGTTACTTGCTCCATATAATTTTTCTCCTTTTGTAGATAATGATAACATCTCTACATCCACAGTAGTAAAAGTTAAATCTACACCATAAGAAAAATCGCCTTTAGTATCTTTATATGACAATAATAAATCGATACCGCTGGATTGCATTGAACCTACATTAGTCCAAATGGTAGAATATCCCGGAAAACCACTGTATGTAGGGAATTGTTTAAGGAACAACATATCGTTAGTTTTCTTTTGATAATATTCCAATGATCCTGAAATTTTATTTTGGAACAATCCAAAATCAAGTCCAAAACTAATATCCTCTACTGTTTCCCAACGAATGTCTCTGTTAGCCATCGTTGAAGGATATGAAGTATCTACAACCTGACCATCGATAACATAGTATCCCTGACCAATATTAGATTGATAAACCGAAGCAGGTAAATTTTGATTTCCTACTTTACCCCAACCTGCTCTGAAAGTTAAATTATTAAATACCGAATTAGCATTCGTCATGAAATCTTCATTCGAAATTCTCCAGGAAACAGAAGCAGCAGGGAAATTAGCCCATTTGTTATTAGCCATAAATTTAGAAGAACCATCACGTCTAAATGAAGCTGTCAAATAATACTTACTGTCAAAATTATATGAGAAACGCGAAATATATGACAATAAAGAATTAGACCATCTGTTTCCGCCACTGTTACGGTTTTTGGTTGCTGCATTCAGCTCTCTCATAGAATCAGAGTTGTTAGGAACTCCTTCTCCATAACCCCATACATCATTTCCGTTGTATTCCTCCATAGTACTACCTACCATTAAAGAGGTATTGTGTTTCTCAGCAAATGCTCTGGAATAAGTTGCAGTTGTCTGCCATGTCCAGTCAGCGTTAGTAGTAGCTTTTCTTTCAATACTGTTAATTTCAGCTTTTTCGTGAGCTGCATCAATAACAAAATCAGGTCTAAAGATACTTTGCACTCTATTACCAACTTCAATAGATCCTTGTGTACGGATTATTAATCCTTTAATAGGTTCGTATTGTAAATAACCGTTTGTATTCAAGTTGTATTGATCTGTATTATCGTCAAATCTTTTTACTGATGCTACAGGATTCCAAACATACGAAGGAGATCGTGCATAGATACTATACTCATTTTCAGTTCCGTTTAATTGATCTGCAGGTTTGTAGATTGGTGTAATTGGATCAATCTTAACAAAATCAGCCCAGTTTCCCGGTGATCCCCAAGTTTCATAACGAGGATTTAAAGTAATTCCTGCCGAAAACTTATCCGTAAATTTAAAATCATTAGCAATTCTGGCAGTAACTCTTTCCCATCCTCCAACATCATAAAATGAATCTGAATTGTAATAGTTCAAACTTATTGCATAAGTATTTTTTTCTGAACCTCCTGTTACTCCAATAGAAGTATTTGTTACTGATGATGCTCTATTAATTCCTGCTTTCCACCAATCGGTAGTTTTTCCTCTGTATTGTTCCGGATTAGGTAAATAATCCGAATAACCCGAATTAGTATAGGCATCATTCATGATAGTAGCATAATTTTCAGCATTAGCCATATCATACGGTTTATTCATAATTTGGTAACCTGTACTCATGTCAACAGTAAACTTAGTTTTACCGGCTTTACCTTTTTTAGTAGTAATCAAAATAACCCCGTTAGATGCACGAGAACCATAAATTGCACTTGCCGAAGCGTCTTTAAGTACATCCATCGATTCGATTTCGTTATTACTCAGGAAATTGATGCTGGTTCCCATAGGAATACCATCTACCACATAAAGCGGATCAGTACTTAAATTTACAGTAGAAATTCCGCGAATCAATACTCTGGGCTGAGCACCCGGACCACCAGCTCCGGTAATTTGTACCCCGGATACTTT
Organism: Flavobacterium palustre; assembly: GCF_014639535.1. Taxonomy (GTDB): domain Bacteria; phylum Bacteroidota; class Bacteroidia; order Flavobacteriales; family Flavobacteriaceae; genus Flavobacterium; species Flavobacterium palustre. The sequence continues at coordinate 138,599 of NZ_BMGA01000003.1, forward strand.
TCCTTGTAATGATTCCGTCACGTTTCCTACTGTCATAGTTTGAAGCTCTTTACCTTTTACGGATGAAATCGAACTGGTAACATCTTTCTTTTTTACAGTAGCATACCCTACAACAACCACTTCTTCTAATGACTGATTGTCTTCGAGCAATACAATGTCAAATGATGTTTTTTGATCTACTTTAATTGTTTGTGTAGCAAAACCAATAAAAGAAAACTCAATTTGTGCTTCCTTATTTGGAACTACAATGGCAAATTTCCCATCAAAATCAGTAGCAACTGAAGTTTGAGTTCCTTTTACAAAAACATTCACACCCGGAATAGGAACAGCAGTTTTGTCTTTGACAGTACCTTTTACTGTAATTTGTGCAAAGGCTGCCGAGCTACATAAAATAGCAATAAGTAAGCCTATAAATTTATATTTCATATCAAGATAATTTATTAATTAATGTTATATCAGCTATAACAAACTATTTTTTAGTGATAAATGCTCTTTCTAATTCTGTATCCAAAATCACTTTATAAACACCCGGAGCAGCAGGATATTTAGCATTTCCGTTTGAACCCGGTGACATGGTAGCAATACCATTTTTTATTAATCTCCAGGATGGACTCCACCATTGACCTGTAAAAGTTCCTTCCATTGTACCTGTAAGTGTATATTCACCTACTAACTGATATGGATTATTAGGATTATTAGCTAAGTGTAAACTGGTTTGAACCCAGGCATTCCATGTGTCCCAGTTAGCTCCTTGAATTCCTCCACCGGCAATACTTACAAATGGTCTTCTTTGCGTTTCATCATCATGCCATAAACCGTTTGCTATATCAGCCCAAACTTTAGATGTTGGAGTATATTTAGTTACTGTATAAACTAATGTACTTGGATTAACTTTTATTTTATAGTATCCTTTTGTAGGCAATACAATCGGTGAAGATGTTACGTCATCAACCAAATTTCCTGAACCATTTAAACCAAAGCAATGTGGAGCAAAATCAGATTCCTGTCCTAAGAAATAAATTTCTTTATTATCTGTATCTGCATAATATTTGAATTCAAAATCCTGCCCTACTTTTTCATGGAAATACATAGGTACACCTACCGCATCAGTAGTTAAATTTGTTCCTTTAGGCTGATCACATAAATAGATTGCAGGATATTCATTGGTAGCCACAATATTAATATTTAGTGTTCCCATATTTGGAATCGCAAATTTATCTTTTGCAGTAATGGTTAACACATATTGTGCGGCTGTTACCGGTAAAGTATAAGCTTTATTAAAGGTGTACGACTGAGGAGATCCTGTTAACTGAACCATTTCATCGATTCCTAATGCTGCACATTTAACTTCTACATAATCAATTCCTGAATCGTCATTAACAACAAAATTTACCGGTAATTGATTGCTGGAAGACAACAAAATTACAGCACCTTCTTTAGGCGTAATCATACTAATTGCCGGAGCACTAAACTCCCCATCCAAACGTAAATCAATCTCCTGATCAATTTCATTACCGGAAACATCAGTAATTGTTAATTTAATTTTAAAAGCCTCAGATGTTCCTCTGTCAGCAGGAACTTCAAAAAAATAACTTAGGTCATAGGTTGTTAAAAGAGGCTCTGTTGGAAAATTAATTATTTTGTCTAAGCTCAATTCTTCAATTTGAATTCTTACACTCTTAAGTCCTAAATCATCATTCAAAGTAGCTTTGATTTCAAACTTTCGGTTTGGAGCACCATAAATTTCATTAGTAGATACCACAACCGTTGGATTATCCGAAGAAGGAAAATCGGCTTCATCATTTTGACATCCTGTAAAAAGAATGGTAAAAAATGTAAGCAAAAATAAAAACGAGAGTTTTTTCATATCATTGATTTTAATTTTAGTTGTTGCTTATGTAATTCTCTAAACAACTTTTGATTTTAATAGTAGTTCTAATTTTTATAGCAATTCATCATTTTATTGAGTTCCTATACTTTTCATAAGCTTTAATTTTAGTTAGTTTGGTTAATAAATTGGTGTGTAATCATTTTTGCTTTATTTATGATAATTTAACTTAAAATAAATTTCAAGTCAGAAATAATAAACTAGCATCCTAGCAAAGAAATGGTGAAATAGCATTAAGCATAGGGGGGATTTTCGAAAAAAATGAAGGGTATATTGGAAAACAATAAGGACAAAACATTCAAAAAAGACAATTCAACAAAAAAATCTGACTTTATTTGATTTCTAGATAAATTATACATTATATAATTCACATATCAACAAAAAATCCTAACCTTATTATTAATAAGATTAGGATTATGTTTTTTTATCGCTCTTTTTTAAATTTTAAAAAAGTAAAAACTGAAAATTAATTTTTAGACAAAAGAATAACTATTTAATAACGTTCAAATCTTTATTAAAAGAGTCTTTATATTTTTTAACATACAAAGAAGGAGTCATCCCAAAGAGTTTGACAAATTGCTGTCGGAAATATTTTTGATCATCAAAGCCTACTTCGGCACTAGCCTGAGAAATATTCATATTTTCTGTAAGCAATAACATAGCAGCTCGTCTCAAACGAATAGAACGAATAAAGGCATTCAGGGTTTCTCCTGAGATTATCTTGATTTTGGTGTACAAAGTACGATGACTCATCCCCATTTCGAGAGCAAAATTCTTAATGGTAAAATCACGATTCCCCATATTGACCTCGATAATATCAATACATTTTTTTAAAAATTCCTGATATTCTGCCGGTACTTTTTGAGAGTTCTCTTTTAAAGTAATACTGTCTAAAAAATACCTCCTCAGGTTTCCTCTATTCCTTAATAAAGTATCTACACGTGCCAGAAGCAAATCATCATCAAATGGCTTGGTAATATAATCATCGGCTCCATCTGTTATTCCCTGTAAATGCGTTTCCGGATTGTTAGTAGCCGTCAATAATACAACTGGTATGTGTGACAACTGTTCGCTTTCTTTTATTTTTCTGCACAATTCTAATCCGTCCATCACCTCCATTGCAATATCCGAAATTACAATATCAGGCATGTGTTTTTCGGTCATTTTTAAACCTTCATGACCATTTACAGCACTATATACCAAATGTGTTTCGGAAAACAACTGAATGAGATAATTTCGAATTTCAGCATTATCATCAATAATCAAAACCGACTTTTTATCAGTAAGTATTTCGTTATTGAATTCTTTATCTGGATTATTTTTTTTCTGTTCGTTTTTATTATCCAAATCATCTACCAGAAGTTCCTCAAGTAACTCACTCATTTTTGGTACATTTGAGCTTATTGGTAAATCATCAAAATGCTGCTGTCCTTTCAAAAATGTTAGTGTAAAGCAACTTCCTTTACCCAGTTCACTTTCGCAGGCAACTCTTCCTTTGTGTTTATCTACAAAATATTTTACAATATACAATCCAATACCAAAACCGGTACTAATAGATACATTCGAATCCAATTGTTTGAATTTTTCAAAAATTGCTTCAATATTTTGCTGAGCAATACCTGTTCCGGTATCCGAAATAGCAACCGATACTTCTTTTTCTGTTTGGGTTAGCTTAACAGTAATACTTCCTCCGTCGGCGGTATATTTAAAAGCATTGGAAACTAAATTAAACAGTGAAATTTCAATCTTTTCATAATCTCCAATAATCTGAAGGATTTCATCAGGAATTTCGATGGTATAATTAATCGATTTATCTCGGGCTTGTGTGACAAAACATTGGTACACTTCCTGACACAAATCGTTCATGTTGATTTCCGATAATCGCAATACATCAGCATCATTCTCAGCCTTACGAAAAAGCAACAATTGATCGACCAAACTCAACAATCGTCTTGCATTCCTGTACGCTATTTGCAAATCGCCTTTTGAAGCATCATTTTGAGTATCTTCTTTTTTAATCACTTTTTTCAAAGGATTAATAATCAAAGCCAATGGAGTACGGAACTCATGAGAAATATACGTAAACATCGACGATTGTTTTTCGGCTATTTCTTTCTCTTTTTCCTTTTCTAATTCAGCTATTTGAATCTTATATTTTAAGCCTTCCTTGTATTTACTGTATTTGATATAATTGTAAATAATGCTTCCTCCAATCAATAAACACAAAAGATAAGCCCACCAGGTTCTATACCATGGCGGTAAAACTACTATTCGAATCAAAGTCTCCGCCTTGCTCAATTCGTCCTGAAAATTAGACGTTTTTACTTTAAAAAGATATGTTCCTTCTGAAAGATGCGGATAATTGGCTTTTCTGTTTTGTCCCGCATTACTCCATTGATCGTCCCAGCCTTCCAGAAAATAAGCATAATTAATTTTGTCAGCACCCGAATAATCTAAGGCGACAAATTCTAAAGACAAAGTAGTCTGATCATAAGGCAATCTAATTTCCTTAATCTGATGTTTCGAAGTCCATTCTGAAATTAGCTCAGGTTTCGTTGCTATAGGTTCATTATTTACATTCAAATCCGAAAGAAGAATTCTGCTACCCGAAACTTCATCTTTAATCAATTCAGGATAAAACAAATTAAAACCATTGATGCCGCCAAAGAAAAGCTCACCCGACTTTAATTTCAAACCCGCATTAAAACTAAACTGATTGCTCTGTAAACCATCATTTTTAGAAAAACTTCTAAAGGTTTTAGTTCTGATATTAAACCTGCTCAAACCATTATAAGTACTCATCCACAAATTGCCTTTTTTATCTTCTACTATTCTCAAAATAGTATTCGATGCCAAACCATCAGCAGTAGTAAATCTTTTGTAAGCATTTGTTTTTCGGTCAAATAATAGCAATCCTCCTTCCTGTGTAGCTACCCAAAGTTGCTTGTTGCTATCTTCATGAATAGCCCGAACGGGATAGCCAATATTAATTTTTTGATGTGTTTTATGTACTTTATCAATACAAACAATTGAAGTATAATTACCTCCCCACAATTTACCATCAGCCGTTTGAATTAAGCATTGTAAATTATTAATATCCTTATTATAAAGTAAAAACGAATTTTTACTGCGGTCAAAAAGATACAAACAACCCTCATTAGTAGCACTTGCCCAGATATTCTTTTGAGCATCCTCATAAACCAGCCAAACATTTTTTTCTACCTGCTTCGTAAACGGATTATAGCAGGAATAGCGGCTGATCGAATTGGTCTTAGGATTAATTCGATTAACTCCTCCTGCCCATGTTGACAACCATATTTCTTTATTACTGTCACAAATAACATTAGTTATAAAATTACTTGAAATAGCATTTCCTGAGCCTGCACTAGCATTATAAATGGTATAAGTATTGGTTTTTCGGTTCCAATAACGCAATCCCGCTCCATCGGTTCCAATCCATAAATTTTGCTTTTCATCCTCGCAACCCGATAAAATAAAATTTTGAGCCAAATTAGTATCTTTAGAAACATACTTTATGGTTCTGAAATTTTTAGGAACCGCACTTATCATACTAATTCCGCCTCTTAGTGTTCCAAACCAGAGGTTCCCAAAATAATCCTCATAAATACTCCAAACGGCACTACTCTTAATAATTTGCTGCGAATTATTTTTACTAAAAGGAACTACCTTTTTTTTATTGCTGTCTAATGTATAAATCCCACAACAATCGGTAGCAAACCAAAATTGATTTTTCTTATCTCTAAGAATATTAGTTATGGTATATTTATTTGAAAAATAATTTTCTGAAACCGAAAAAGTAGTTGTATTAAATAAAAAAAGACCCTCATCAGTACCAATCCAAAGATTACCGTCACTATTATTTGCCATGCACTTTACTTCCACCATTAATGGAGTAATCAATTGGATCTTTTTAGAACTAAAATTATAATAGCACACGCCTAAATCCCTAACATATATCCAGCACCCAGAACCTTTTCTATCTTTTTGAATCCCTAATACGTCATACTTAAATGGATTCTTCAATTTTGCTATTGGAATTGTTTTTCCGGTAAAAGAACCCCTTTCAAAAGCAAGCAAACCGGAATTTTGTGTAGCCAACAAAACCAATTCATTTGAAACTGATTTTATTTGATGCACTACATCTTTCAAAACAACCTCAGCTCCGCTTGAATTGTCTTTATATTTTACCGAATAAAATAAGGCTTTGGACGGATCATAAACACTCGCTCCTTTATTTCCTCCTACCCATATTTGTCTGTTCTCATGCCCATCTATGCAATAAATGGTATTATTAGACAATGAGTTTTCATTATTGATTTCGTTTCTAAAAATCTTAAATGTATATCCGTCATATCGATTCAAACCATCGTAAGTACCAAACCACATATAGCCATCCTTGTCCTGATAAATCGTAGTAATAGAATTATTTGACAATCCATCCGAAATATCCAGAAATCGCACGGAATGATCCTGTGAAAAGCTACAGAATGAAGCAAAAAACAGTGCCAGTATTAAAGCTAATTGTTTCAAAATAACAGGTTTTAAATATTGGGCTAATTATTTTTATTTAGCAGCACAAGATATAATAAATTTTATGAATCTGATGAATTACTCAAAAGTAGCATTTCGAAAATGAAACATCAATCCTAAATAAAAAAAAGTGCGAAATAATAAATTAAATCGCACTTTCTATTAAACAATTTTATACTAGATTACCAGAACTTCACATATAAAGCAGCGATAATTAATAAAGTAATAATGATTAATACTGTAGTTTGAGGTTTTACCTTGAACATTTCAGTATCCAATTCGAATGCTTTTGGATTTACTTTTGGTCCTGCAAAACTGATTCCAATCATTAATAACATTGTAAAGAAGAATGACAATCCCATACAAATGTGGAACGGAATTTCGAAACCACCTTTACCATTTGGCCAGGCTGTGTATAATAATGTTTCGTTTCCAAACATAGCCGGTGCATATTCATTAAATAAAACAGATAATAAGAAACCTGCAATTACACCTACAATAGCAGCTGTTCCTGTTGTTCTTTTCCAGAACATCCCCAAGAAGAACATTGCAAAAACTCCCGGGCTGATAAATCCGGTATATTTCTGGATGTAAGTAAACCCTCCTACTCCACCAATACCTAGAACATCATTCCATGTAAACATTACTGCAAGAACCATTGAAGCAAAAACAGCATAACGACCAATATTCACCTGAGCTCTGTCTGAAGCTCCTTTTTGGATGTATTTTTTATGAACGTCTAAGGTATAAATAGTCGAAATACTGTTTACCTTACCTGCCAATGAAGCTACAATCGCAGCAGTCAATGCCGCAACCGATAATCCTTTTAATCCTGTAGGTAAAAATGTTAACATTGCTGAGTAAGCACCGTCTTTTCCTCCTACTAATTGTGGTAAATGACCTCCCTGATACAACACATAAGCTGCAATACCCGGTAACATTACAATTACAGGCATTAATAATTTTAATAATCCTGCAAATAAAATTCCTGTACGAGCCGTTTGTAAATCAGCTCCTAAGGCTCTTTGCGTGATGTATTGGTTACATCCCCAATAGTTTAAGTTAATAATCCAGATACCTGCCAAATAAGACATTAATCCCGGGAAAGTAAGGTATTTGTCAATTTCTAATTGCGTAGAAGTAGCTGTTGGACGTGGAATAATCATTTTGAAATGCTCCGGTGCTTTTTCCATCAAAACATTAAATCCGGCAATAGCATCTTCTCCAACTCCAAAATAACGCCCTACGGTTGTTAATGCGATATAAGAAGTTACTAAACCTCCAATGATTAATACTGCCACCTGAATAACGTCGGTGTAAGCCACAACTTTCATACCTCCCAAAGAGATAATCAAAGCAAAAACAGCCAATCCTAACATGATCACGTGAAGATAATCTCCACCGGCTAATCCGTTAATAGCAACAGCTCCTAAGTATAAAATAGAAGTTAAGTTTACAAAAACATACAAAAACAACCAGAAAACAGCCATAATCAAAGCTGTAGTTTCGTTGTATCTTGTTTTTAAGAATTGCGGCATGGTGTAAATCTTGTTTTTCAAATAAACAGGAATAAACCAAATAGCAATAATGATTAACGCAATTGCAGCAACCCACTCATAAGCAGCAACGGCAATTCCTAAGAAAAACCCTTCTCCACTCATCCCAATAAACTGCTCGGCTGAAATGTTAGAAGCAATAAGTGAAGCTCCAATGGCCCACCAGGTCAAAGTTCCTTCGGCTAAGAAATACGCCTTAGCATCGTGTTCGTTTTTTTCGCGTTTGCGATAAATAATGTATCCGTAGATGGATACTACTAAAAAGTAGATAATAAATACTGCATAATCTGCAAATTCGAGACTTGAGCTCATAAGAAAAAATTGTTTTTAGTTAGTTATAGATTTTAGATTTAAATTATTTCCCATATCCTAAATCTTAAAATGTATTTTGACTATTATATTTTAAGAATAATCAATCATTAAGATTTATCACTTCAGAATTTCGCTATAATTCCAATTATAAAATAGTACATCAATTTTATTTCATGAGTTTTTTTACGAAAAACGAAATCCAAAAGTAAAATAAAAATACTTATCTACATCATTTTTTTAAATGTAAATTAAACATTTATAACCACAAAAACACACAAACAACTAAAAAACAATCAATTAACTCACAAAAAGAGATTGCATTTTTTTAGAAATTAAACAAAAACATTCTAAATAAGACAATAAAAACAGCTAAAAACAACACAGAATTGGACAAAAAAGTATAAGAAAAATTCAATAAAGCATTTGAATCTCTTTAAGACCATACTCAACAAGACGGTCATCTTCCAATAAAACAATCAATTTACCTTTTTGAGAAACTCCCTGAATAATCCCCATAAAAACTTTTTGCGAATCGGTTGTAAAAGCCACAGGAACTCCTTTTTTAAACAAATAATTATCGTACTGAGTCCATAAAAATTCAGAATCAGAACCAACAAGAGCCAAATTAACTTTTAATCGCTCCGCAATTAAAACAACCAATTCGTCCTTATCAAAAGTTGAATTGGCAATAACCGCCATTGAAGAAGCCTTAGGTAAATTTTGAAAATCAGTTTGATTAACATTCAGACCAATCCCGATAACAGACGAAATAGAACCATCACTTTTAAAACTATTTTCTATTAAAACACCTGCTATTTTAAAATTAGCTGACATAATGTCGTTAGGCCATTTAACACTCAAATTGGGAATATTATAAGATTTCAAGACCTCAATTATTGATAAGGCGGTAGCTATATTAAAACTGTAAACATCCCCTGCCCTCACCAACAAATCTCTAACAAAAACACTCATTATTAGATTTTTAGACTTTTCAGAATTCCAAACAGCTCCCATCTGCCCTCTTCCTTTTGTTTGATTCTCGGCTGTGACAACAGTAAAATTTTCAAGCTCTTCAGTTGCCGATAATCCTTTAAGAAAATCGTTTGTAGAATCTATGGCATCGAGTTTGATTAGTTTCATTAGGAATTATTTTTGCAACATTATTTAATATTATGTTAAGGTTCAAAAATAATCACAAAAAATGGTAACTTTACACACTTATTATAAAAATAATTCATGGCAAAAAAGACTGTAAATAATGACGACCTATTGGCAAACATTATCAAAGGAATAGAAGAAGTAAAAGGAAATGATATAGATATTCTCGATCTTAGAGAAATCGACACCGCAGTTTGCGACTATTTTGTTATCTGCAACGGAAATTCAAACACCCAGGTTAACGCCATTGTTAACTCCATTCAAAAAATTGTTTCAAAGGAAATCAAAGACAAACCCTGGCATGTAGAAGGAACTGACAATGCCGAATGGGTACTTATGGATTATGTCAACATTGTGGTTCACGTTTTTCAAAAACAAATCAGAGAATATTACAACATCGAAAGTTTGTGGGGAGATGCAAAAATTACTACAATTGCAAACAAATACTAAAGTAAGACAGAATAATTATGGCAAAAGATAACAACCCAAATCCTAATAAATTCAGAATAAGTCCCTGGCTGGTTTACACAAGCATACTACTTATTTTCTTGTTTATTAGCTTTGTAACTGGCAGTTCCAGTTTACAGGAACCTGCGCAATTAAAATCGTCTAACATAGACAATATGTTGACAAAAGGTCAGATTAAAAACGTCATCATTTTCAATAATAAAGATGCCGAAATATATCTTTCTGACGAAGGTTTAAAAGACCCCGCAAATAAAAAAGTCGCGAAAGACATATTTGACAGACCCAACAAAGGGCCGCATTACACCACAAAATTTGGTGATCTAAAATCGTTTCAGGAAAAACTTGACCGGGCTAAAGCCGAAAAAAAACTGGTTGATTACGATTTTAAAGAAGCCAGCAATTGGTCTGATATCTTAATCAGCTTACTTCCGGTTATCATCATCATTGGAGTATGGATTTTTATCATGCGTAAAATGTCAGGTGGTGGCGCTGGTGGTGGCGGACAAATATTCAACATCGGAAAATCAAAAGCCAGACTTTTTGATGAAAAAAACGATGTAAAAACAACTTTTAAAGATGTTGCCGGATTAGAAGGCGCTAAAGAAGAAATACAGGAAATTGTTGAATTCCTGAAAAACCCTGAAAAATTCACCAACTTAGGAGGTAAAATTCCTAAAGGAGCTTTACTTGTAGGACCTCCGGGAACAGGAAAAACATTATTAGCAAAAGCTGTAGCCGGCGAGGCTCAGGTTCCGTTTTTCTCTTTATCAGGTTCTGATTTTGTCGAAATGTTTGTGGGTGTAGGAGCTTCAAGAGTACGTGATTTATTCAAACAGGCAAAAGAAAAATCTCCTGCAATCATATTCATTGACGAAATTGATGCTGTAGGTAGAGCCAGAGGAAAAAACAGCATGTCAGGCGGAAATGACGAAAGAGAAAACACTTTGAATCAATTACTGACTGAAATGGATGGTTTTGGTTCCAACTCTAATGTAATTGTTTTGGCAGCAACAAACAGAGCCGATGTACTAGACAAAGCTTTAATGCGTGCAGGACGTTTTGACAGACAAATATTTGTTGATTTACCGGACATTCGCGAACGTGCTGAAATTTTCAAAGTACACCTTGCTCCTTTGAAAAAAGTAGAAGGTTTAGATTTAGACTTTTTAGCTAAACAAACGCCCGGTTTCTCTGGAGCTGACATTGCCAACGTATGTAACGAAGCAGCCTTAATTGCTGCCCGAAACAATAAAACTGCTGTTGACAAACAGGATTTCCTTGATGCTGTTGACAGAATAGTAGGTGGTTTAGAAAAGAAAAACAAAATCATCACTCCGGAAGAGAAAAAAGCAATAGCCATTCACGAAGCAGGTCACGCTACCGTTAGCTGGATGCTGGAACACGCTGCTCCGCTTATCAAAGTAACTATCGTTCCTCGTGGACAAAGCTTAGGAGCTGCCTGGTATTTGCCGGAAGAACGTCAAATTGTACGTCCTGATCAGATGCTGGACGAAATGTGTGCTACAATGGGAGGAAGAGCTGCCGAAAAAGTGACTTTTAATCGAATTTCAACGGGCGCACTAAGTGATTTAGAAAAAGTAACAAAACAGGCTCGTGCTATGGTTACCATTTATGGTTTGAATGAAAAAATAGGCAACGTTACTTATTATGATTCTTCAGGACAAAGTGAATACAGTTTCTCAAAACCGTACTCTGACGAAACTGCAAAAGTGATAGATACCGAAATATCAGCACTTATTGAAAGTCAATACCAAAGAGCTATTCAAATCTTAGAAGAAAACAAAGACAAATTAAATCAACTTGCTGATATTCTGATTGAAAAAGAAGTGATTTTTAAAGACGATTTAGAAGCTATTTTCGGAAAAAGAAGTTTTGACAAAAATCTGGAAGAAGTAGTCTCTTAATTAGTCAGTTGCGATAAATTATTTAAAATCTTAATTCAAAACCGCGTTTTGAATTAAGATTTTTTTATCTTTGGACGGTTACAAATAACATATCAAGTACCCTACAAAATATGAGTCTTTTTAGAAAACTTTTTGGATCTAGTATTTCAGCTTCAGATGAGGAAAAAGAAAGCCAGAATAATAATTTCTTTCCGGAAAACAATATCTCTGTTGACGAACGATTTATCTACAATTTCAAAAAAAATGGAGGTAAATTTCTGTACTGTGAAAATGCTCAGGAAGTAAAAGACCAATTTGAAAATATATTAGAAGAAAACGACTGGTTTGAAAGCGAAGTATTATGTTATGATTCTAATTTATTTGGACTTTTAGACGAAAACAAACTAAGTTACAATAAACCCGGTAACCCTAAATTCCTATTATCGAGTTGCGAAAATTTAATTGCAGAGGAAGGTTCAATACTTTTTTCATCAAAACAAATTAAACAACACAAACCAAACGAATTACCTACTAACATTGTAGTTCTTGCCACCACAAGCCAAATTCTGGCTATGAAAAGCGACGGACTTAGTGCTATCAAAAAGAAATACGAAAGAGATTACCCTACCAATATTACGGCTATAAAATATTTTGAAAAAGCAAAAGAAGAAGACTTTACCCAATATGGCAGTTCTGCCAAAAATCTTTATTTATTGCTTTTAGAAGATCTTTAAAATGAATGAAACTCTAAAAAGGTCTATATCGGGTGCTATTTACATCTTATTATTAATAGCTTCTATTTTATACTCAACCGAAAGTTTTTTTATACTTTTTGGGGTATTTTTAATCATTGCCATCTATGAATTTTGCAATTTAACGCAAGTAAAAAAAGTACTTCCGTTAATAATTGGAACATTATTGTATTGCACCATAACACTGATTAGTCATTACAATCAAATTACCACTGAAACAATCAATCATTTTTTTAATACAAATATTGAAATCAACATCAATATTCAACAAATGAATATCATTTTATTAGCAACTACTCTGGTAGTATCAGTAAAATGTATTCTTTTTTTATTTTATGACAAGATTCAAAAAATAAGCACCTCATCCAAGTACTTATACTTATTTGGTTATATCATTCTTCCTTTTGTATTTATCACCAAAATTTCTTTTGGGATAAAAGACTATAATCCTAAAATCATCATTGGATTATTCATCTTAATCTGGACTAACGATTCTTTTGCTTATGTGGTAGGAAAATCGATTGGAAAAAACAAATTATTCGAACGCATTTCTCCTAAAAAAACCATCGAAGGTTTTATAGGCGGGATACTTTTTGCCATTTTAGCGGGTTATTTAATATCAAAATATTATATCAAAGCTAAACCTGAATTCAGCTCACAATCAATACTGATTTGGACTTCTATTGCGACTATTGTTGGCGTATTTGGAACAATAGGTGATTTAATCGAATCCAAATTCAAACGAATTGCCGGAGTAAAAGACAGCGGTAACATCATGCCCGGACACGGAGGTGTACTAGATAGACTAGATAGTGTTATATTTGTAGCACCAATTATATTTTTATTTTATCAAATTTTAAATTATGTTTCATAAAGAAGGAGCTCCATCTATTTTATTAGCTACCGTATTTACAGTAGTTACACTATTACTTGCGGACAAATTTATCGACATCAATTGGTTAAGAATGTTAGTTCAAATCTTTGCTTTCTTAATTTTGATTATTGTATTACAATTCTTTAGAAATCCCAAAAGAACCGTAATTATTGATGAAAATCAAATTCTGGCTCCTGTTGACGGGAAGGTAGTTGTTATAGAAGAAGTGTACGAAGGAGAATATTTCAAAGACAAACGTTTACAGGTTTCTATCTTTATGTCGCCAATAAACGTACACGTTACCCGATATGCGATGAGCGGAATTATAAAATTCAGCAAATACCATCCCGGTAAATTTTTAGTGGCCTGGCATCCAAAAGCCAGCGAAGAAAACGAAAGAACTACTGTTGTTATAGAAAACAATACTTTTGGCGCTGTTTTATACCGTCAAATTGCCGGAGCATTAGCCCGTCGAATTGTCAATTACGCCAAAGAAGGAATGCAGGTTGTTCAGGGTACTGACGCCGGTTTTATTAAATTTGGCTCCAGAGTCGATTTATTTTTACCTTTAGGAACTCCCGTAAATGTGGTTCTTAACCAAAAAGCCATTGGAGGAAAAACTATCATTGCAACAAAAAAATCATAAATGACTAAAAAAGATTTAGATACTCGATTTAATGAAGCGGTTGAAAAGGCCTCTAAAATGACTCAAGCATCTTTACCTCAGGATGTCCAGTTGCGTCTTTATGCCTACTACAAACAGGCTACAATTGGTACCGTAGAAATAAGGCAAACCTCTAATTTCCATCTTAGAGATGCCTTCAAAATCAATGCCTGGATGCAAATAAGCCATATCACAGCCGATGAAGCCAAAGAAAATTATATCGAAATCATCAATTCTCTTTGAAATAAAAAACATCACAATGAAAAAACTTATTTACACAATTACAAACGTATTTTTATTCGTTTTTTTAATTTCCTGTAACAATAAAAAACTAACCGAAGTAGTCGAAGTTCCTCTTCCTACCGCTGAAGAAAAAGTAACCCTCGGATTTCCGGATGATGTAAAAGCAGAACCCGGTTCTTTTTTATTGGATAAATTACCGTATTCTTACGATGCTTTGGCACCAGCAATTTCAGCTTTGAATTTGGAGGCACATTATTCGAAACATTATCTGACTTACACTAATAATCTTAACGCCGCCATAGCCGGAACGCAATACGAAAACATGTCTATCGAAGACATCTTAGCCAAAATGGACATCAACGATACCGAACTAAGAAACAACGCAGGAGGTTTCTATAACCATTCCCTTTATTGGAAATCGATGGGACCTAATGCCGGCGGAACTCCTAAAGATACTATTGCCGGAGCTATCGACAGGGATTTTGGTTCTTTTAACGAGTTCAAAACCGCATTCAAAGAAGAAGCTACTAAACAATTTGGTTCTGCCTGGGTTTGGCTAATTGTGGACAGAGCCGGAAAACTAAAAATTACCAGTACTCAAAACCAGGACAATCCTTTAATGAGAAATGCAGCTGTTCCAGGAACTCCTATCTTAGCCTTAGATCTTTGGGAACACGCTTATTATCTGGGGCATCAATACCGACGTGCCACTTATGTTGACTCATTCTTCAATATCATCAATTGGGAAAAAGTAAGCGAAAATTATCAAAATTCATTTATAAAGAAATACTAATCTTTTTTCGAACAAATAAAAAAGCTGATGCACTACTCTACAGTATTCATCAGCTTTTTCATTTAAATACAGAACACAAATAAACCCAACAAATATCCTTTTCAAAATCATAAATAAATAGTAATATTTATTGGGTTTATTTCCTTTTTCATAAATTTGACAAAAATATACACCCTTGAATAAATCACTATTTTTCATCTGTTTTAGTCTGTTTTTACTTCTTTCGATAAAAGTAAACGCACAAACACCTAAAAAAATAATTGTTGAACATTCTGATTTCGCTGATGTCAATCAGACCGAAATGCCCGACGCTTTTTTACTAACCGGAAACGTGGTGGTCAATCATGACGGAGTGGTACTTACTTGTAATAAAGCTTATTTTTTTCAAAAAGAAAATTATATCAAAGCTTTTGGAAATGTTCAATTGGTACAGGGCGACACCCTTTATCTCAACAGTAAATACGCCGAATACAACGGAAATGTAAAAAAAGCATTCGCCACAGGAGATGCTGTAATGAGTTCGCCTAACGCAACCTTAGCCACAGATACCATCAATTTTGACCGAAATACACAGGAAGTTTTCTATAATACTAAAGGAACCATCACCAACAACGAAAATACGCTGGTTAGTAAATCGGGGAAATATTATGTTGCACAGAAAAAATTCCAATTTCTTACAGAGGTAATTATTACCAATCCTAAATACGTCATCAAGTCCAATCATTTGGATTATTACAGTAATTCGGGACATTCTTATCTTTTTGGGCCATCTACCATTACCAGTAAAAACAACTACATTTATACCGAAAAAGGTTTTTATGACACGAAAAAAAACCTCTCTCATTTTCTTCGAAAATCATATATAAAATATGATGACAGACGCATAGAAGGAGACAGTTTGTATTATGATCGAAATAAAGAATTTGCTTCGGCAACCCGAAATGTAAAAATTACCGATTCCATCAACAGAGGAATTGTAAAAGGCCATTATGCGGAAGTTTTCCAGAAAAAAGATTCGATGTATGTAACCAAAAGAGCTGTTGCCATCAATTTTGTCGAAAACGACTCGGTTTACATTCATGGAAAAAAACTGATGGTTACAGGAAAAGAAGGCGACCGGATTATTCGTGCTTTTAATAATGTTCGTTTCTATAAAACCGACATGAGCGGTAAGTGTGATTCGATACATTCCAGCACCAAAACTTCGCTGACCAAACTCATCGGAAATCCCATATTGTGGAATGGAGAAAGCCAAATAACAGGTGACGTAATGCACCTAATAGGCAATAGTAAAACCCAAAAGCTGGACTCGCTCAAGGTTCTCAACAATACCTTTATTATTTCCAAAGACACTCTGGGAACAGGCTACAATCAAATAAAAGGGCTGAATCTTTTTGGCAAATTTCAGGATGGAAAACTCCATGATGTGGATGTTATAAAAAATGCCGAAGTGATTTATTACATGCGCAATGACGACAATGAACTTATTGGTATCAATAAAAATGTATGCAGTAAAATCAGTATTCTTTTTGATAAAAATGCCATCGAAACCATTACCTTTTTCCAACAAGTGGATGGCGACATTTATCCCGAAGAAGAACTCAATGAATACGACAGGAAATTTCGGGGATTCAAATGGCGTGCAGATGAAAGGATAAAATCCAAAGACGATATCTTTCCTGAAGAAGAAAATCAATACAACGAAAAAATGATTGAGGAAACAAAGAAAGAGGAAGCAAAACCGAATGTTCCAATGGAAATCAGAAAAGAAACAAAGGATTACGATAAGAAGAAGATAAAGTAATCAGATTACAGGCAGCAGAAAGCAGATTTCAGTTTCCAATCTTTAATTTAAAAAACTTTGTAAACTTTGCATATCATCCTGTCCAGAAGCTTCGGGATTGAAGGGCTTTGCGAATTTTTCGGTTAAAAATAAAAAACAAAAACGTGAACAACGACTTCATTAAATACCAGGCACAAACTTCTCCCTATCCACTGGGAATGGAAGTTTCGCATGCAATAGGCTCTTATATCTACGATACCAGCAATAAGAAATATTTAGACTTTGTTGCCGGTGTTTCGGCTTGTACCTTAGGTCATCAGCCTCCTCGAGTAAACCAAGCCATAAAAGATCAATTGGACAAATATTCACACGTTATGGTCTATGGCGAATATTCACAAAGTCCGGCCGTGGAATATTGCAAATTGATGGCCTCACTCCTTCCGGCTCCATTAGACAAAACTTATTTAGTTAATTCAGGAACAGAAGCAATCGAAGGTTCTCTAAAATTAGCCCGAAGAGTTACCGGCAGAAGTCAATGGATATCCTGTCACAATGCTTATCACGGAAACACCATGGGATCCATGAGCGTTATGGGATTTGAAGAACGCAAACAGGCTTTCCGTCCTTTGATTCCGGATGTCGATTTTATCACTTTCAACAATGAAGCCGATTTAGAAAAAATCACCACTAAAACAGCCGGGGTTTTACTGGAAACCATTCAGGGTGGTGCCGGATTTATTGAGCCTCAAAACGATTACTTAAAAAAAGTACGCGCTCGTTGTACCGAAGTGGGTGCGATGTTAATTCTGGATGAAATTCAACCCGGTTTTGGAAGAACAGGAAAATTATTTGGTTTCCAAAATTATGATATTGTCCCTGATATTGTTGCCATGGGAAAAGGCATGGGCGGCGGAATGCCCGTAGGTGCCTTTACCGCTTCCTCAGCTATGATGGATTTATTAACCGAAAACCCAAAATTAGGTCACATTACCACCTTTGGCGGACATCCTGTCATTGCGGCAGCCTGCTTAGCTACTTTGAAAGAATTAACTGAAACCAACCTGATGCAGGAAGCTTTAGAAAAAGAAAAGCTATTCAGATCACTTTTGGTACACCCTTTGATACAGGAAGTTAGAGGAAAAGGATTGATGCTGGCTGCAATGACGGCAAATGCAGAAATCACGAATGAAGTGATATTAAAATGTCAGGACAAAGGTCTGATATTATTCTGGCTTCTGTTTGAAGGATGCGCTATCAGAATTACACCTCCTTTAACCATTTCTAACGAAGAAATACGTGAAGGATGTGCTATAATACTAGAAGTAATGGATGAAATATCGATTTAAGATTTTCGAATAACGATTTTTGATTTCAGATTGATCATTGAAATTGTAAATTGATATTGACATTGAATAGCTGTTAATTAAATTGTTCACAATAATTCATTTTTTTCTTCGAAAACAAACCGAATGATGCCTAACTTTAAACTAGGCCAAATTCTAAAAACAGAAAGTATGCAACTAAGCGACGAAGAAGAAGATTATAACTTATCTCTATCCAAATTTGAGTCTATGTTAAAAACTAACAAAGTACTCTTTTTTGACTCTGAAGAATTTGAAGAAATCATACTTCATTATCTTGATACAGGTAAGGCTGCTTTAGCGAAAAAAGCGCTAAAACTGGCATTAGACCAACACCCTAAGTCAACAGGCTTAAAACTCGTTCAAGTTGAAATGCTGGTGTATGATGACAAATTGGATATAGCCGAGAAATTACTCAATGAGCTATATGCCATAGAACCGCACAATGAAGAAATTTATATTCAAAAGGCAAATATCTGCTCAAAAAGAGATCAGCATGAAAAAGCCGTTGAATTACTAAAAATTGCTTTACAGTACACCGATGATTATGCCGATGTGTATAACTTAATCGGAATGGAGTATTTATTCATGGACAATCTTGAATTAGCCAAAGAAAGTTTTATCAAATGTCTCGAAGAAGATATCGAAGACCAATCGGCTTTGTACAATGTAGTCTATTGTTTTGAGTTTTTAGACCAAAATCAGGAAGCCATAAGCTATCTGGACAATTATATCGAAAAAAATCCCTACAGTGAAATAGCATGGCACCAAAAAGGAAGATTGCATTATGGCTTAAAAGAATATGAAAATGCTATCCGTGCCTTTGATTATGCTACACTTATAGATGATGAATTTCTGGGTGCTTTTATGGAAAAAGCCAAAGCCTTAGAACGTTTGGAACGATATGATGAAGCTATCGAAAGCTACAACAGAACCATCGAATTAGACGATGCTACTTCTTATGCCTTATTGCGAATAGGTAAATGTTATGAAAAATTAGGAAATAAAGTTTTAGCACTTAAATTCTACAACGAAACCGTTCATGAAGATCCTCTTTTAGACAAAGGCTGGATTGCCATTACCGATTTTTATTTGCGTGAAAAAAACTTCCAGAAAGCCTTATTTTTTGTCAACAAAGCCTTAGCCATCGACAATCAAAACCGCATGTACTGGAAAAGATATGCTTCTATCAATAAGCAAATGAACTTTTTCGAAGAAGCCGAATTTGGTTATCGAAAAGCGGTCGAGTTTGGTGATACCGAATTAGAAACTTGGTTATTCTGGGTGGATATTTTACAGTTTCTGGGAGAATTTGAAACCGCAATCCACACCTTATTACAAGCCGGAGATTATTATCCTGAAGAAAACGAAATTGAATACCGTTTGTCAGGGCTTTATTTTATGATTCATGATGACAGAAAAGCTAAAATTCATTTAAGCAATGCGCTCCGATTGAATTTTGACAACTACATTCTGATTGAAGACTTATTTCCAGTAGTCTGGGAAACAAAAATGGTGCAAAATTATATTGAAAAACACAACAAACAATAATGACCCAAAATTCAAGAAAACGCTTTGGCTTACTGGGGCGTAATATTAGTTATTCCTTTTCAAAAGGACATTTTACAACAAAATTCGAAAAAGAAAAATACCAAGGTTACACTTACGAAAATTTTGACATTCAGGAAATCTCCGGATTTCCTGAAATCATTAAAAACACTGCCGATTTAAGCGGCTTAAACGTAACTATTCCTTACAAAGAAGAAGTTATCCCTTTTCTTGACAAACTTTCTAAAAAAGCCACTAAAATTGGCGCGGTAAACACTATCAAAATTACCAAAAAAGGAAAATTAAAAGGATACAATACTGATTATTTCGGATTTCTAAAATCCTTAGAACCTTTGTTACAACCGCATCATAAAAAAGCACTGATTTTAGGAACTGGAGGTGCTTCAAAAGGAGTTGCTTTTGCTTTGAAAGAATTAGGTATAGAATACCTTTTTGTTTCCCGAAAAGCTTCTGAAAAAGCCATTGATTACAGCCAGATTAATGCCGATACTTTCAGTGAATACCAAATCATCATTAACTCAACTCCTATTGGGACAAGTCCTAACATTGAAGCCTGTCCGGATATCCCTTATGAATTATTTACCGACAAGCACATTGCTTACGATTTAATCTACAATCCTGCCGAAACCCAATTTTTAAAGAATGCCAAAGCAAAAGGTGCTCAAATAAAAAACGGCCTAGACATGCTTATCTTTCAGGCCGAAAAAGCCTGGGAAATTTGGAACAAATAAAAAACTTTTAAAAGTTATCAATATCTGCATTTCGGGTACAATTGTAAATTTTACATTAAAATTACAATTGTATCCGATTTGGCATTATTTATGAGTCAAAAGATTGAAAAAAACTTATTTTTTACAATTCACTTATGACCTTAAAAAAATCCCTGTTCCTGTTAAGCGCTTTCTTTTTATTTACTTCCTCCCTTTTTGCCAAAATAACACTCCCTAAAATTTTAGGCCATAACATGGTTTTGCAACAAAAGAAAAAAGTTGCAATATGGGGAACAGCTGCCCCAAACGAAAAAATATCCGTTGCTTTTGCCAATCAAATCAAAACTACAATTGCCGATAATAAAGGAAACTGGCTAATAAAACTAAAACCGATACAGGCTTCGTTTACTGCGCGTGAAATGATTATTAAAGGCAATAATACCATTATACTAAAAAACATTCTGGTAGGCGAAGTCTGGCTCTGTTCTGGACAATCCAATATGGAATATGCCTTGCGAAAGTACAGTGACTACAAAAATCTCCCTGAAGGAAGCCGCCCTCCCGAAGATGACTTAAAAACAGCCAACAATCCCAACATTCGGATTTTTCTGGATCGCAGAAAATACATGGAGCCAAGTCCGGAACATTTAGGTTGGGATACCGCTATCGGGAGACCTTTAGTCGATTTTTCGGCTGTGGCTTATTATTTTGCCAAAGATTTATACACGAAATTGCATGTGCCTATCGGAATGATTTCGGCAGCTGTTCCCGGAAGCCGAATTGAACCTTGGATTCAGTCTTCAAAATTAGAATTGGAACCTCACCTAAAAAACGGAAAAATCCTGAACAAATTAAGTACTGATGATGGTGATAGCGGAAAATTTTATAATACGATGATACAACCTCTCATTCCATACACCCTGAAAGGAATGCTATGGTATCAGGGAGAATCCAATTGCTTTTTAGGTGAAAACATCCGCTATGCTTATAAATTAAAAACACTTATTGAAAGTTGGCGCAACGACTGGCAGGATAAAAAAATGCCATTTTATTTTGTGCAAATTGCACCTTACAATTATTCAGCTTCAAAAGACCGACCGCTTAGTGCTGAAACCCTTCCTGAATTTTGGGAAGCACAGGCTTTACTCCTGAACTTAAAAAACACCGATTTAATCAGCATAACCGATTTAGTAGATAACACTACCGACTTACACCCCAGAAACAAATGGGAAATCGGTCGCCGTTTAAGTTTGCTTGCCGCCAATAAGACTTACGGACAGCAAAATATCGTTTGCTCCGGACCTGTTTACCAAAAAATGAAAATTATAAATAATAGCATCGAAATTAGTTTCTCAAACACAGAAAGCGGTTTAACGACCCGCGACGGGAAACCACTAAGCTGGTTTAGCATAGCAGGAGCTGATGGAAAATTTGTTCCGGCAAAAGCAGTTATACAAGGCAATAAAGTAATCGTTTCCGCTCCCGAAGTACAGCATCCTTATTCTGTCCGTTTTGGGTGGAATGAAGCCGCTCAGTCTAATTTTATCAATAAAGAAGGACTTCCTGCAGTTCCTTTCAGAAGTGACAATCCCTGGGAAAAGCTTTTCAGATAGAATAATTGCAACAAATTAGAAATCTCATTTTGGACTTAATTTCAAAATGGGATTTTTTTTAGATCACCCCATAACACTCTTTTTCCTTAATGCGTAACTTTTAGTGTTGCTCCCTTTTGCTACTGATTCGTTAATCTTCGTTTTAGGAGAAATCCAAAAAAACATACAAGCACAAAAAAAGCCTCTTCTTTCGAAGAGGCTTTTGAATTTTGGGTGGATGACCGGGTTCGAACCGGCGACCCTCGGCACCACAAACCGATGCTCTAACCAGCTGAGCTACAACCACCATTTGCTTTGCGGTTGCAAATATACAACGTTTATTGACTTCTGCAAACTATTTTTTCAAAAAAAATCAAGAAATTTATCGTAAATCACCTAAGCTATTGACAGCCAAACACCTTTCAACTGTAAAACCTTCGGCATAATCTAAGCCAACTAACCTGCCTAAGTCTCTGGAACGATAATTTAAGCTCTCAAAAAAGTTTTTTGAGGTAATTGGCGACTCCGGTTCTGTCGAATTCGGATCATAAAACTGAGAACGATACGCTAAAATCGCTTCAATTTTCTTATCGGTAAACCCGGTAATATCTACAACAAAGTCGGGCTCGATATTTTTCCATTGGATATAATGATACACTAACTTAGGTCGCCAGGCACTTTGCTGCTCACCGTCTAGCTCCGTTTCAATCTTCATTAAACCGGATAAAAAACAGGCATCCGAAACCAACTTACTCCCTTTACCATGATCGATATGACGATCATCAATGGCATTGCACAATACAATTTCAGGTTGGTATTTACGAATCATTTTGATAATCTCGATTTGGTGTTTTTCATCATTGACAAAAAAACCATCTCTCATACCCAAATTCTCCCTCGCCGAAACTCCCAATATTTTTGCAGCAGCAGCAGCTTCTTCATCTCTAATCTCCGCCGAACCACGAGTCCCTAATTCTCCACGGGTTAAATCTACAATTCCTACTTTTTTCCCTAAGGAAACTTCTTTTAAAATGGTTCCCGCACAACCTAATTCTACATCATCAGGATGCGCTCCAAACGCTAATATATCTAGTTTCATTTATTCTGTTTTTCCTATTCTATTTTATGCTTTCCTTTTACCGCAAAGAAAAAAAGCTTTCGCAAAGCTTTCTAAGTTCTAAATTCTGAGCTCTGCTTTTATTTTGCCTTCTAAAATCTGCTAACTGAACACTAACTTCAAAGCACATTTTTCATCGTCATCGATTTATTCACACTCTCCTCCCATTCTTTTTCAGGAACACTTTCTTTAGTAATACCGCATCCCATATACAAATGCGCTTTCTTATCCTTTATTTGCATACAGCGTAAATTAACATACAAATCTGATTTTTGTTTTTTCTCTGCAAAATCTTTTTTGTTTAATTCGCCTAAAAAACCGGTGTAATATTCCCTGTCATAGTTTTCATTTTCTAAAATAAAATCTTTAGCCGCTTGTTTTGGCAAACCACAAACTGCCGGAGTTGGGTGCAAAACCGAAACTACCTGATTTAATTTGGATTCTTTATTAATCACCCCTTCAATATCAGTTTTAATGTGCAACACATTACCCGCCTGAACAGTGTAAGGACTGGAAATTGCCACTTCAGAAGTCAGACCTTTCAAATTTTCTAATATAAAATCGGTAACATATTGTTGCTCTTCAACTTCTTTTTGTTCCCAAATCACATCGGTTTTCCCTTCAAAATTTTGTGTTCCTGCCAATGCCATCGTACAAAACTTTTTCCGACTGGCTTTTAGCAATCGCTCCGGTGTAGCCCCCATCCACAAACCTATTTTTGGATGGTACCAACAATAACAAAAAACGCCTGGAAAACGTTGTATTAACCTTGTAAAAACAACAACCAAATCAAAATCAGGTACGTCTAAGATTTCTTTTCGGGACAAAACAACCTTTTTCAATTCTCCTTTTTGAATGGAATCTATCGCTTTCTGAATTAAATTTTCAAAATGCGTTTTTTCCTGTTGCTTTTCTTCAGTAACTAAACCAACAGTATGGTTTTCTTCGAAAGAATCAATTTCCGACTCCCAAATTACCGATTGATTTTTAGGTATCAATATCATCTGATTGCCATTGAAAGGAGCAAAAACAAAACCGGTTTCGTCCAAAGTTTCAGCAAAATACAGATGATCATTTTTTTGAAAAAAACCTCTCACCTCCGACTTATAAGGCTTACTATAAATAACAAAAGGTAATTTTTGGGCTTCTTGTTGCTTTACTTTTATAAAAAAATCAATCATACGTTAATTTTATTAAGGTTGTCTTTATTCAAAAAAGTCTAGTGTGTTTTCTTTCTTTTTGGCAAAACCATATTCGTGAGTTTACAAAGCGAAATCAGATTATCCCTTTCATCTACAATGCGAATTTCCCATAAATGGATGCTTGCTCCCTGATGAATGATTTTTGCCGTTGCAGTAACTACGCCTTCGCGCTTGGATTTTAAATGATTGGCAGCTATTTCAATACCACGTACTTCGCTAACTTCGGGATTGATAAATATAAAAGAAGCAGCACTCCCCACGCTTTCCGCCAAAGCTACCGTAGCTCCTCCGTGTAACAAGCCCATCGGCTGATGAACGCTTGGATTTACTGGCATTTTAGCAACTAAAAAACCTTCGCCAGCATCAATATATTCAATATTTAAGGTTTCCATTAAAGTATTTTTCGAAATACGATTACAGTATTCCAATATTTTTTCTTTATCGAATGTCATAATTTTATTTTAATCGATTGTAAAAATAAAGAAAGAATATATACCAGCCTCCAAATTAGAAGCATATTCTACAATCGATTTTAAAATAAAGTCCCAACAAATAAGATTTTTTCTATTTTTACCAAAAAACAAAAATCATGCGTCCTTTTTCGCTACTTTTTATCTTCACAATTCTAATAACAATCTGTTCCTGCCGTTCCGATTTTTCCACTGTACCCAGTTCCGGAAAATTAGCTTTTTCAAGAGATACTGTTTTTTTAGATACTGTTTTTTCTACGATCAGTTCGAGCACTTACTTGTTGAAAGTCTACAATCACAGTAAAAATGACATTAATATTCCAACGATTAAATTAGGTAAAGGATTGAATTCTAAATACCGCATGACTGTTGACGGCATGCAGGGCGAAAACAACAAAACTTTTAACAATGTGACTTTGCTGGCTAAAGACAGTCTGTATGTTTTTATTGAAACCACTCCCAATATCGCCGATGCAAATTCCAACGATTTTTTATACACAGACGACATTGAATTTGACAGCGGCTCCAATTTACAAAAAGTAGCCTTACTCACTTTGGTTAAAGATGCTGTTTTCCTTTACCCAAAACGCCTGAACGATGGTAAAACTGAAACAGTCACTTTTGACAACACCGAATTAAGTGGTTTTTATTTGGACGAAAATGACGCAACTAATGGCAACGAACTGCATTTCACCAATCAAAAACCCTATGTTATTTATGGTTATGCCACCGTTCCCGAAGGAAAAACAGTCGTTTTTGATGCCGGAGCCCGGGTTTATTTTCACGCTAAATCGGGTTTAATTGTACCACAAGGAGCCACTTTACAATGCAACGGAAATATTTCAACCACTAGTAAACAGGAAAAGGAAGTCATTTTTGAAGGCGATCGCCTTGAAGCTGATTACGCCAATGTTCCCGGACAATGGGCAGCGATTTGGTTACGCGATGGCAGCACTAAACACAACATCAATCATCTTACCATCAAAAATGCTACAATCGGCTTGCGAATTGACAATCATGACAACACCACTGTTTCGATAAAAAACAGCCAAATTTACAACTCATCCAACTATGGAATTTTGGCTCAAAATGCCCGGATAAAAGGCGAAAACATTGTAATCAATACAGCAGGTCAGGCCGCTTTAGCCTGCACTTACGGAGGAAATTACGAGTTTACACATTGTACTTTTAACAACAATTGGAGTAATGCAAGCCAATTGACCTTAGCTATAAACAATTATAAATCAGGAGCAAATCCAGAAGCAAAAGATTTGACCAAGGCCACTTTTAACAATTGCATTATTTATGGCGCTTACTCAAACGAATTCAGTTTAAACAAAAACAACGCAGCTCTTTTTGAATACCAATTCAATAATTGCCTGTTAAAAACAGATGCAAACAGCACAAATCCTTTGTATAATTTCACTGCCGATGCAACGCATTACAACAAAATTATTTTAAACCAAAATCCGCATTTTTTTGACGTTGCAAAAAACAAACTCAATATCGATAATACTTCAGCCGCTTTCGCAAAAGGTAATCCAGCTTATTTAATCCCACTGGACATTAACGGAAAGAGCAGAACTTCTCCTCCTGATTTGGGAGCTTATCAGAGTATTGCTTTTCCGAAATAAAATTAATTTCAAAATTAAACAGACCGCAAATTCGCAAATTATTTTCGTTTTAGAATCAATGAAAATTTGCGAATTTGCGGTAATTTTTTAATTCCTTGATTTTGTAAAATAGTTTGCATTTGACATTTGCTCGTACTATATATTTAAACTAAATTTGCATCGCAATTCATCAAATACAAAACAATGATTCATTTCTTTGAAAACCAAAGCAACGCAATTTTTGCCGTACAAACACAAGGCGAAATTTCGGCTCAAGATATTTCTAAACTGAACTGGCTTTTTGCCGATGCAAATAAAATAGAGAAATCCGTATTATCGGATTTTTTTGTTGGTCCCCGCGCCACTATGATTACGCCTTGGAGTACTAATGCCGTAGAAATTACCCAAAACATGGGAATTTCCGGAATCATTCGTATCGAAGAATTTTACAAAGCATCAGAAGACTTCACTGATTTCGACCCAATGCTTTCTCAAAAATATACCGAATTAAACCAGGATATTTTCACTATCAATATTCAACCGGAACCAATTCTGGAAATTGACAATATTGATGCTTATAACAAACAGGAAGGTTTGGCTTTAAGCTTAGAAGAAGTAGAATACTTAGATAATTTGGCTACCAAATTAGGAAGAAAACTAACAGATTCTGAAATTTTTGCTTTTTCCCAAGCCAATTCAGAGCACTGTCGTCACAAGATTTTCAACGGAACATTTGTAATTGACGGTGAAGAAAAAGAAACTTCTCTTTTCAAATTAATCAAGAAAACATCACAGGAAAATCCTAACGATATCGTTTCGGCTTACAAAGACAATGTAGCTTTTGTAAAAGGACCAAAAGTGCAACAATTTGCTCCTAAAACTGCCGATAAACCTGATTTTTACGAAATAAAAGAATTTGATTCAGTTATTTCCTTAAAAGCAGAAACACACAACTTCCCAACTACGGTAGAGCCTTTCAATGGTGCCGCTACCGGTTCAGGTGGAGAAATCCGTGACCGTTTAGCAGGAGGACAAGGTTCATTGCCATTGGCAGGAACCGCAGTTTATATGACTTCTTACTCCCGTTTGGCTAATGACCGAAACTGGGAAAATGGAGTTGCCGAAAGAAAATGGTTGTATCAAACACCAATGGATATTTTGATTAAAGCTTCTAATGGAGCTTCTGATTTCGGAAATAAATTTGGACAACCTTTAATTACAGGTTCCCTTTTAACTTTCGAACATCAGGAAAATGAGCGCAAGTTAGGATACGATAAAGTAATCATGCAGGCAGGTGGAATTGGTTACGGAAAATTAGATCAGGCTATCAAGCACAAACCGAAAGAAGGGGATAAAATCGTTATTCTTGGTGGAGAAAATTATAGAATCGGAATGGGTGGAGCTGCAGTTTCTTCAGCAGATACCGGAGCTTTCGGTTCAGGAATCGAGTTAAATGCTATTCAGCGTTCGAATCCGGAAATGCAAAAACGTGCTGCTAATGCCATTCGTGGATTAGTAGAAAGCGATAACAATCCAATTGTTTCTATTCATGATCACGGTGCAGGTGGACACTTGAACTGTCTTTCTGAACTAGTGGAAGAAACCGGAGGTTTGATTGATTTAGATAAATTACCTGTTGGAGATCCAACTCTTTCGGCTAAAGAAATTATTGGTAACGAATCTCAGGAAAGAATGGGATTGGTTATTGGTCAAAAAGACATCGATACTTTACAAAGAATCGCCGACAGAGAGCGCTCTCCAATGTACGAAGTAGGTGATGTAACAGGAGACCACCGTTTTACTTTTGAATCAAAAACCAATGGTGCCAAACCAATGGATTATGCTTTGGAAGATTTCTTCGGAAGTTCTCCAAAAACGATTATGACCGATAAAACTGTTGACTATAACTACGCTGAATTAGATTATACTAAAGATAAAATTACTACTTATTTAGAAGCGGTTCTACAATTGGAAGCCGTAGCTTCTAAAGACTGGTTAACCAATAAAGTGGATCGTTGTGTAGGCGGAAAAGTAGCCAAACAACAATGTGCCGGACCATTACAATTGCCATTAAACAACTGTGGTGTAGTTGCTTTGGATTATTTAGGAAAAGAAGGAATTGCAACCTCTATAGGTCACGCTCCTATCTCGGCTTTGATTGATCCTGTTGCAGGAAGCCGCAACGCCATTGCCGAATCTTTATCCAACATTGTTTGGGCACCAATTAAAGACGGATTAAAAGGAATTTCATTATCAGCTAACTGGATGTGGGCTTGTAAAAACGAAGGTGAAGACGCTCGTTTATATGCTGCCGTAGAAGGTTGTTCTGATTTTGCTATCGAATTAGGAATCAATATTCCAACCGGAAAAGATTCGCTTTCGATGAAACAAAAATATCCAAATGACGAAGTAATCGCTCCGGGAACGGTAATTATTTCGGCTGCCGGTAACTGTACTGATATTAGAAAAGTAGTAGAACCTGTTTTACAAAAAGACGGAGGTTCTATTTATTATATCAATTTATCTCAGGATGAGTACAAATTAGGAGGTTCATCTTTTGCACAAATTCTGAACACTATTGGAAATGAAACGCCTACAATTAAAGACGCTGCTTTCTTTAAAAACGCTTTCAATACTATCCAGGAATTAATTTTAGAAGGAAACATTGTAGCGGGTCACGATATTGGAAGTGGTGGTTTAATCACTACTTTATTAGAAATGTGTTTTGCTGATGTGAACTTGGGAGCTAAAATTGACTTCTCTGTTTTCGAAGAAAAAGACATCATCAAATATCTTTTTGCAGAAAATATCGGAATTGTGTTCCAGGCTAAAGACGACGCAACTTTAGAAAGCAAATTAAACGCTAACGGAGTTAGTTTCTACAAATTAGGAACAGCAACAAATGAAGCTACTTTAGATTTCGGTCCATGTAAATTAGACATTGCTAAATACAGAGATGTTTGGTTTAAAACTTCATTCTTATTAGACCAAAAACAATCGAAGAACGGAACAGCACAAGAACGTTACGACAACTATAAAAACCAACCGTTAAACTTTAGTTTCCCTGCTCATTTTACAGGTAAAAAACCTGAAGTTGACGCTTCAAAACCAAGACCAAAAGCAGCGATTATCCGTGAAAAAGGATCTAACTCTGAGCGCGAAATGGCCAATGCGATGTTCTTAGCCGGTTTTGATGTAAAAGACGTTCACATGACCGATTTGATTTCCGGTCGTGAAACTCTGGAAGATATTCAGTTTATTGGAGCTGTGGGTGGATTCTCTAACTCTGACGTTTTAGGTTCTGCTAAAGGTTGGGCTGGTGCTTTCAAGTACAACGAAAAAGCCAATACCGCTTTGAAAAACTTCTTTAAAAGAGAAGACACTTTATCAGTAGGTATTTGTAACGGTTGCCAGTTGTTCATGGAGTTAGAAGTAATTAATCCGGAACATGAAGTACACGGAAAAATGTTGCACAACAACAGTCACAAACACGAGAGTATCTTTACTTCTGTAACGGTACAGGAAAACAATTCGGTGATGTTATCTACTTTAGCCGGAACAACTTTGGGAGTTTGGGTTTCTCATGGTGAAGGTAAATTTAACTTGCCAATGGGTGAAGAAAACTACAACATTGTAGGTAAATATGGTTACGAAGGATATCCTGCAAACCCTAATGGTTCTGACTTCAACACAGCAATGTTGTGTGATGCTACAGGACGTCACCTGGTAACGATGCCACACATTGAGCGTTCAGTTTTCCAATGGAACTGGGCAAATTACCCAAGCCACAGAAACGATGAAGTTACTCCTTGGCAGGAAGCCTTTGTCAATGCCAGAAAATGGCTAGAAAACAAATAATTTTTAGTTTATCAATATAAGGAAAGCGTTCTCGAGAGGGAACGCTTTTTTTGTGAGATAAATCTTTTTCTATAAAGGGATTAATCTTATATTTAGAAAATTAAAAATCAAACACAATCAAATGAAAAAATCACTATTAATCTTAAGTTTTTGTGTATTATCACTCTCTGCAAATGCTCAAAATTCAACCAAAACAGACAAAATAAAGCAATTACTGGAGTTAACCGGTTCCGGTAAAATGGCAATACAAATGATGAACCAAATGATAGCTAGCCTTAAAACTACTCATTCTAAAGCTGGTGACGAATTTTGGGAAAACTTCAAAAAAGAAATAAAGGCTGAGGATATCGAAAACATGATTATTCCTATTTATGACAAACATTATACTGAAAGTGACATCGATCAATTAATTGCTTTTTACAATTCATCTATCGGAAAAAAAATGATTGCCACCATGCCTCAGGTTATGCAGGAGTCCGTGATTGTGGGACAAAATTGGGCAAAACAAATTATCGAAAAATCACAGGCTAAACTTAAAGAAAATAACAATTTGGAAAAGTAAAATAGTATGGATAGATTTGCTTTGATTTATCAAAATACTATTAATCAATTTATAATATAAACGCCATGCCTAGTCCCGTTTCCGAATGTTCGTATTGCCAAAAAAACGAAGCATTATACAATTTAATGATTAAAATTACCGATTTAAAAGTATCCGAATTATTTATTTTCAAAGAACAATCTTATACAGGTCGTTTAAATGTGGTTTATAAAGATCACGGAATTGAATTTCATGAGTTATCTGATGAGCAACGTAATGCTTTCATGGACGATGTTGCTACCACTGCCAAAGCGATAGCTAAAGTATTTAATCCGGATAAAATTAATTATGGTGCTTTTTCAGATAAATTATCGCATTTACATTTTCATATTGTTCCTAAATATGCTGATGGTTATGGATTTGGAAATGTATTTGAAATGTTTCCTAACAGAGTAACGCTCTCAGATGCTGAATATGATACTATAATTGAAAAAGTAAAAGCTGCTTTATAAAATCCTGCGACATATTTACAAAACAGAATCCTCTTTTTTATTCAATAAAAAGAGGATTTTTTTATTAGAAAAGGAACACGGATTAAACTGATTTCAGCAGATTATCACTGATTATACTAATAAAAATCCGTTTTTATCTGTGTCATCTGTGTGCCATCTTTTCAGTCTGCTTAGCGGACATCTGTAACCGTAAACAAACTCATTTCTGTATCTGTAATTGATTTTTAACAATTAATAGCTTTACATTCTAAATATGTAGAGCATGGAATCAAATTCAACACAACAGCAGCTTCTAAACTTCAGAGCAGTTACTATCTCTGATCTCAACACAATAATTGGTCTTTACCAACAGCAAAACACTTCTTTTACGGAGTCCAATTCGCTATTCAACCATCACTTTGGGCTGCCGCTTTATGTAGCCGAATTAAACAATAAAATTGTAGGCTATTCGTATGCAACAATACAATCGGAAGATTATTGCCTGAAAACCCATATTGATACTACTTTTTCCAATTATTCTATTAACGAAAGTTTAATACTGGAATCGGAAGCATTTTTTAAAAATGAATGGCAAAATGCTTCCAATAGAAACCTGACGATTGCTATTGACCAATTGGTAAATTGGTTAAACAATTCCAATTCCCAAAACTAACACGGTTACAGTTTAAATATTCACTACTTTTATAGGACACAAATTTTGTAATACAATGCAGAGAGAAATTTTATACTTGAAAATTGCAAAAATAATCGAAGAACAAATCACTTCGGGAACTTTAAAAATAGGCGATAAACTGCCTTCGATTCGCACCGTGCAAACAATTTACAACGTAAGCATCAATACGGTAAAACAGGCTTTTTTAGAACTGGAAAGTAAATCTTTAATAGAATCCCGTCCTAAATCAGGTTACTATGTTAGTCAAACATTTCACTCTAATTTGGCACTTCCTTCGATAAACCAACTTAAATTATCCGAACAGGAAAAAGCCCCGGAAGATTTAATCAGTAAGGTTTTCAACACCTTTACCGATAAAAACATTACGCAATTCTCATTGGGAGTAACTGACAAAAGCATGTTGCCCATTGCCAAACTCAACAAAGGAGTTCTAAAAGTTCTTCGGAATTTAGAAGACAGTGGAACAGGCTACGAACCGGCACAGGGAAATATCAATTTAAGACGAAATGTTGCTAAATGGGCTTTTACCTGGAACGGTCATTTAACGGAGGATGATATTGTAACTACTTCGGGAGCGCTAAATGCCTTATTACATTCTTTAATGACGGTAACTAATCCCGGAGACACCATCGCCATTGAGAGTCCGGTGTATTTTGGTATTTTGCAAATGATAAAATCATTGGGATTAAACATCATCGAACTTCCTACCCATCCTGTTACAGGTGTTGCTATCGAAGATTTGAAAAAGGTTCTACCTAAAATTAAAGCCTGTTGTTTTGTGACCAATTTCAACAATCCAATAGGAAGTTGTATGCCCGAGGAAAACAAAAAGGAATTAGTTCGATTGCTCACACTGCACAATATCCCTTTGATTGAAGATGATTTGTATGGTGATATTTTCTTTGGTACCAACCGACCAAAACCATGTAAGGCATTTGATGAAGCAGGAATCGTCATGTGGTGTGGCTCGGTTTCTAAAACTCTGGCTCCAGGCTACAGAGTGGGCTGGGTTGCTCCCGGGAAATTCAAAGAAAAATTAATCCGTCAAAAACTAATACAAACCTTATCGAGTCCGCCACTGTATCAGGAAGTAATTGCTGATTTTATGGAGCATGGCCGATACGATCATCATTTAAGAACTTTACGAAACACATTATACACCAACTATTTACACTTTCAACGTACTATAGAAAATCATTTTCCGGAAAACACTAAGATTTCAAAACCACAGGGAGGCTTTGTACTTTGGCTGGAACTAGATCCAAAAATTGACACTGCTGCCTTATATGATATTGCCATACAGCATAAAATAAGTTTTGCACCAGGCAGAATGTTCACCCAACACGATCAATACAACAATTGCATGCGATTAAATTTTGCCGTAAAATGGGATGAAAAAGTAGAAAAAAGTCTAAAAAGATTAGGCACATTAATCAAACAACAATTATAATGAAACTCTATCAAATTGATGCTTTTAGCAAAAGCGTTTTCTCAGGAAATCCGGCTGCTGTTTGTCCGCTGGAAGAATGGTTAAGTGATACCGTTATGCAAAAAATAGCCGCCGAAAACAATCTGGCCGAAACCGCCTTTTATGTCAAAAACAGTGATAACTACGAAATTAGATGGTTTACGCCCAAGATTGAAGTAGATCTTTGCGGACATGCTACTTTAGCAGCCGCTTATGTATTATTTCATTTCGAAAATCATAACAATAACCTGATTGAATTTTACTCTCCCAGAAGCGGCAATTTAACCGTAACGAAAACAGGTGATTTACTCTCTTTGAATTTTCCTGCCGATACATTGGAACCCATTCCATTAACCTCTCAAATAACAGATGGATTGAATATAAAACCAATTCAGGCTTTTAAAGGAAAAAGTGATTATATGTTCCTTTTTAACAACGAAGAAGAAATTCTGAATTTAG
Source organism: Flavobacterium palustre (assembly GCF_014639535.1). Taxonomy (GTDB): domain Bacteria; phylum Bacteroidota; class Bacteroidia; order Flavobacteriales; family Flavobacteriaceae; genus Flavobacterium; species Flavobacterium palustre. Next base: position 172,690 of record NZ_BMGA01000003.1, read on the forward strand.
ATCCCAACTTTGAAAAAATTTCGAAACTCGCTGTACGCGGAATTATTGTTACCGCCAAAGGAAATAACTCCGATTTTGTTTCCCGATTTTTTGCACCACAATCCGGTATTAATGAAGATCCTGTAACAGGTTCAGCTCATACTACGCTCATCCCGTATTGGGCAAACGAATTGAATAAAACCCAATTATCAGCTATTCAGCTTTCGGAAAGAAGAGGTTATTTAGAATGTGAATTGTTAGAAAACAGAGTTCGCATTAGCGGATATGCTAAATGTTATTTAATTGGAGAATACTTTTTATAAAAAGAAAAGCCGCTTTAAAACTAAAGCGACTTTCTTTAAAAATTTATCAAACCCTAAAATGACAAATTCTATACTTTTATATTCTATTTTAATCTATTTCTAATGAGATGTTTTCCATAAAAATTTGTGGCTCTCTCTCATTTTGCCAATAATCAGCCAGAATACTCAAAACAACATCTTTTAATCCACTGAAAGAACTTTCTAACTGATTCTCTTCATCTTTGATTACTTCAATAAGTAAATCATTTACTTTTCTAATCTTATCGGAATTTGTCATCTTGTCTATAATTAATTCGTTAATTATTTCCTTTTTTTATTCGGGATAAAAGTATAAGAATTCCGTTTTTATGGCAATACCCACTTTTAGTGATTTTTCGATAAGAAATTAAGAAAAAACAACGTATTATCTTACTGTAAATCCAAAAACGTTATTATCACACTTTTTAAGACACGCAAACGCTTAATCCAAATTTGACATAACGCCAATAATTGAATTAAAAAAATGAGCAAAATAAAGGCCAGCAAAATATACTTAGTGGTTGTAAAATCAATATTATAGCTAAAGAATAACAACAATCCGCAAATGAAACCTACTCTGGCAATTATGGCAATCAAAGCATAGTGTTTCAATCTGACATAAAGACGTTCTAAAGCTGTTTTAATATCAGAACCATCCGTTAAATATTTATTGTAATAATAGCCGTAAAGCCCGTGAGCAATTGGTAAAATAAGACTGATTACCAAAATTAAGTTCACCCAGAAAGGCTTTGTCGCACCGTCAAACATGGAATAATATGCCACTAAAAATAAAAACCAGATCAAAACCTCCATCACAATTTGTTTACGAATTGACTTTAAAACAGGGTGTTTGTTTTCCTGTAAAAGCGATAACTGCATTTCATCGGTTTTCAAAACGGGTTTTACAGCATTCCAATCGGACTTTAAATCGTCTATTTCCATGATTTATTGCATTAAGGTTTTAATTTTAGCTTTGATTCGATTGAGTTTTACCCCAACATAATTCTCATTGACACCTGTGATTTCAGCAATTTGCTGATAAGACAGTTCTTCAAAGTACAAGCTGATTAAAGCTTTTTCGCTATCATCAAGCAGTTTTAAAACAGCAAACAATCGTTCTTGTCTTATTAGGACCTCATCATTTGGATGTTCTTCTGCAAAATCGGGCAATTGATTCTGATAATTAATTGTTGTGGTTTTCTTTCGAAAAGAAGCGATAGCGGTATTCAAAGCAATACGATATATCCAGGTACTCAACTTTGATTCTCCTTTAAATTTGGGATAGGATTTCCAAAGCTGGAAAACAATTTCCTGAAATAAATCTTCCCGATCTTCAGGACTATCCCGATACAATCGACAAAGTTTATGAATCATCGCATTGTACCGGGAAAGCGTAGCTAAAAAATCTTTCTCAATAGATTCCATTTATAATCATTTCGTTTTGAATACAGACTAAGGTACACAAATTCTATTTCTGTCCCTTGTTTTCTATTTTTAATTCTTTCTTTATCAAACGAATATCTTTAATAATCTGCTCGTTTTGAACTTTCAGACTATCTATTTTTTCCTGTAATTTTTCATCTCTGATTTTTGATCTTCCTTCTGGCGAAGATTCTTTTCCACAGCTCACTACTACAAAGAGAAGCATCATAAATATTGTTTTCATAATAATTGTTTTTTGACTCATTAGTTGTTCGAATTTTAAAAAACTTACAACTTTTATAAAAAAATATTTCAGCAATAAAGATTAGAGACTAAAACAAAATTATAACCAATTAATTTAAAACACTTTAAAACAATTTTAGCGTTTTTTTTGTAAATTTATTTAGATTCAAAACCTCTCTAAAAAACGGAATAATCTAAATTTATAAAACAAATTCAAAGATGGAACCAGAACTACAACAAATCCGTGAGCAGCAAAAAGACTCCTGGAACAAGTTTTCCCCGGGCTGGAAAAAATGGGATGACTTAATTATGGATTTTTTAAAACCCATAGGCGATAAAATGATAGAACTTATCAACCCTAAAGAAAATGAAAACGTGCTCGATGTAGCATCGGGAACCGGTGAACCCGGCATTAGCATTGCTGCAAAAATTGGAAACGGTAAAATAATATTTACCGATTTATCAAACGGAATGCTGGAAATAGCTAAAGAAAATGCAAGTAAAGCAGGAATTCCTAATTTTGAAACTCAGGTTTGCGATGTTTCCGAACTTCCTTTTGATGATAACAGCTTTGATATTGTTAGTTGCCGACTCGGTTTTATGTTTTTTCCTGACATGCAAATGGCGGCTAAGGAATTAGTAAGGGTTCTCAAACCCGGAGGACGATTCACAACATCAGTATGGTGTGGTCCTGAAAAAAACTTTTGGGTAACAGCCGTTGGCGGAACCATAAACAAAAACATGGGACTTACACCTCCTCCTGAAGGTGCACCGGGAATGTTTAGATGTGCAAAACCCGGTTTTCTTGCCGATATTTTTAAGGAAGCCGGACTTAAAAACGTTTCAGAAACTGAAGTAGCAGGAGCGGTAAATTGCGGAACTGCCGAAACCTATTGGGACATGATGACTGAAATTGCTGCTCCATTTGTAGCTGCATTAAGTAATGCCGATGATGCTATGAGAGCAAAAATAAAACAGGAAGTTTATGAATTAATCAACGAAAAATACCCTGATGGAAATGTTTCAATTCCCTCCAGTGCATTCGTTATTTATGGTGAAAAATAATATTTAGACATTTTCATCCGTTAATTTATATATAGCCAAATTAAAAAACATTCAAAAAACTTGCGCAACCAATTAATTGCATTTATATTTGCAACTAATTGGTTTCTTAATTTTTCAAAGTGAGAAGAGATATTTTTCAGGCAATTGCCGATCCTACCCGACGCGCCATTATGGGTCTTATTGCGGTTCAGGCAATGACGCCTAATGCCATTGCCGAACATTTTAATACCAGCCGACAGGCTATTTCTAAACATTTACGCATACTTTCGGAATGTGAACTGCTGCAACAAGAACAAAAAGGCAGAGAAATTTATTATCAATTGGAAATAAACAAAATGAAAGAAATAGACCAATGGCTGGCGCAATTCAAAGCCATTTGGGAAAACCGTTTCAACGAATTGGATAACATATTAGCAACTCTTAAAAATAAAACCGATGAAAACGAATCTACAATTTGACTTTATTGTCAACAAAGAAAACCACACTGTAAACGTAACAAGAGAATTTGCAGCCCAATTGCCTCTGGTTTGGGATGCCTGGACTAAACCTGAAATACTGGATTTATGGTGGGCACCTAAGCCTTATAAAACCAAAACCAAATCGATGGATTTTAGAGAAGGAGGCTTTTGGTTTTATGGCATGGTCGCTCCTGACGGATTGATACACTGGTGTAGAAATGATTATCAAAAAATAGACATTTTAAAAAGTTTCTCAGGCTTAGATGCTTTTTGTGACGAAAACGGAGTAGTCAACACCGATTTTCCCCGCACCGTTTGGAACAATACTTTTACCGAAAACGGAGAAACCACAACAGTAACTATCGTTGCACAATATGAAAATTTAGCCGACTTAGAACAAATTATCACAATGGGATTCCAGGAAGGATTCACTATGGCTTTGGGTAATTTGGATGAGTATTTAAACGAAATAACTAAATGAATCCATTAAAACGTATAAGTTCAATAGCAGTTATTTTCTTTTTGAGCCAAATCAGTTTTGGTCAAGTCAATCTAAAAATTGAATCTGACAAGACTTATTTTACCGAAGGAAAAGACAGTGTTTTAACGTATCAGGCTTCCGAAAAATCAATCAACGGCAAGTTTGTCCGTTCTAATTATATTCATCCGTTATACACTCTGAATGGTGCTGTTCTAACTGAGGACTTCCCTGCTGATCATTTACATCATCGGGGAATATTCTGGTCGTGGCATCAGCTATATATTGGTGATAAACGAATTGGCGATGCCTGGGAAATACAAAATTTCAAATGGGAAGTCGCATCGGTAAAGGAGAAAAAACAAAAAGACAATAGCAAAGCAATACAAACAACTGTTTTATGGAAATCACCTTTATGGAAAGCCAAAAACGGAGAAGAAAAAGCTTTTGTAAAAGAAACAACAATCATTAAAGTTCATCCAAAACAACCGCAGTATCGTTTAATTGATATTGAAATTGCATTATTGGCACTCGAACCCAATATGAAAATTGGCGGCTCAGAAGACGAGAAAGGCTATGGTGGTTTTTCGCCCCGAATAAAACTGAGTGATGATATTGTTTTTGCTGCTCCGACCGGAAAAATCACTCCAACAAACCTGCCGATTCCTGCCAGCGAATGGATGGATATCTCGGGTTCGATAGGCAAAAATGGCTCAGCGGCAGGATTGACTATTTTATGTAATCCCAAAAATCCCGGTTTTCCAAATCTGTGGATTTTACGTGCCAAAAAAAGTATGCAGAATGCTGTTTTCCCTCATCCGGGAGCAAAAGCAATTCCGTTATCCAACAAAAAGCCAACTGTTTTACGCTATCGATTAATTATTCATGATGGCGATGCTGAAAGCATTCCAATTACTGAAATTTATAAGAACTACACTAAAAAAAAATAGCCACAGATTAAAAGATTTTCAAAGATTACTTTACTAAAATCTGTGTGAATCTGTGAAATCAGTGGCGAAAAAAAATAAAAAGGAGCCATCACAAATATCTTTATCGTGATGGCTCTTCTATAAAATTCAAACCTAAACATTAGTTCGAAACGACCTTGTACGTAGGATCTTCAATAATATTAACTACAATAATTCCCTCGGCATTTTGCAACAGCTGACGACAATCTTCACTTAAATAACGTAAATAGACTTTTTTACCTGCTTTAGCATAACGCTCAGTAATTTTGTTTACTGCGTCAATGGCACTCATATCGGCAATTTTACTTTCTTTAAAATCAATAACCACCTCATCCGGATCATTAACTACATCGAATTTCTCAGCAAAAGCAGTAGTGGAACCAAAGAACAAAGGACCGTATATTTCGTAATGCTTCACTCCTTTGTCATCCAGATATTTTTTGGCACGAATGCGTTTCGCACTTTCCCAGGCAAAAACCAAAGCCGAAATAATGACTCCAATTAATACCGCCAGAGCCAAATTATGCAATACAATCGTAATAATTGCAACAGTAACGCCAACAAAAATATCCTGTTTAGGCATTTTATTGATAATTCTGAAACTCATCCATTCAAAAGTACCTATTGCCACCATAAACATCACGCCTGTTAAAGCCGCCATAGGTAATTTTTCAATCACCGGAGCACCAAACAACACAATACAAAGAATCGTCAACGCAGCTACAATTCCCGATAAACGCGCTCTGGAACCTGCCGATAAATTCACTAAAGTCTGAGCAATCATAGGACAACCTCCCATCCCAAAGAAAAATCCATTCAATATATTAGCACTCCCCTGAGCCAGGCATTCCCTATTGCTATTTCCCTTAGTTGCTGTAATCTCATCAACTAAATTCAGAGTCAGCAAACCTTCGGTTAATCCCACACAAGCCATAATCAAACCATACGGAAGAATTAATTGAAAGGTTTCTAAATCCAAAGGAATATTCGGAATATGAAAAGGCGGAAATCCACCGCTTACCGACGCAATGTCAGCAACAGTTTTAGTTTCAATTCCAAAACCTAAAACCAATGCAAAAACTACCATAATAGCTACTAAAGAAGCCGGAACCGCTTTAGAAATTTTCGGAAACCCCAATACAATTGCGATAGTTAAGACTACTAATCCCAACATGATATACAACGGATTCCCTGACAACCAAACACTTTCACCATTGACAATGGTTTTAAACTGTTCCAATTGCGACATAAATATCACCACCGCCAAACCATTCACAAAACCATACATCACCGGTTGCGGTACCAGACGAATGAATTTACCCAATTTGAACAAACCAATTAAAATCTGGATGACTCCTGCCAAAGCCACTGCCGCAAAAACATAATCCAATCCGTGTGATTTCATCAAAGCAATTAGTACAATTACCGTAGCACCTGCCCCACCGGAAATCAATCCCGGACGTCCGCCAAAAATTGCCGTTACCAATCCCATAATAAAAGCAGCATACAAACCTACCAGTGGCGGAAATCCTGCCAGAATAGCAAAAGAAAGCGACTCAGGAATCATCGTCATAGCGACCGTTAATCCGGCTAATATTTCGGTTTTATAGTTTACTTTTTGCGAAAAATCAAATAGGTTAAAATACTGTTTCATGCTGTTGCAAAAGATGATTAAATAAAGCCAAACAAATTACTTGGTAAGCTTTTCAAGAATTGCAAAAGTAAGTTTTTTTAATCTGCTGAATCTGCAAAATCTGCGTGAACATTTTTTAGCTGTTTTTTAATTATATTTAAAAACAGAAAATAGTTTAGTTTTAAAATAAAATTTACCAATGGAAACCAACGCTTTTTTCGGAGACGCTTTCGAATACAACTATCATTTCAATCAGGAACTTATTGCTTTGTTTGAAAAACAGCAGCCATCCATTCCTGAAAAATCAATCCAATTACTCAACCATTTGATTAATGCGCAACAAATTTGGAATGAGCGGATTCTAGAAGAAAAAATCGCGATTGATGTTTGGGAAATCCGACCTTTGGAGAATTTGAAAAATATCAACCTAAGCAATTATAACAGAAGTCTCAGCATTTTAAATACCATTGCACTGAATCGAAAAGTAGAATATAAAAACTCAAAAGGAATTGAGTTTTCAAATTCGGTTCAGGATATTATTTTTCATGTGATTAATCACTCTACATACCATCGGGCACAAATTGCAAGCAATTTAAAAGCCAATGGAATTGAGCCCATAAATACTGATTATATCTTTTATAAAAGGAAATAATACTTAAAATTCATCAAAATTAATTCCCCTAACCCCTAAAGGGCGTAATTTTGATGAATTTTAAAGAAATTTTCACCCTTTAGAGCAGGGAAAAAAAATTTCTTATTCAAAATCTCAAAAAATCCTTTTTTACAATTTAAACAAAAATATGAGATAGATTTTTTAACTTCGTTGCCGCAATGAAAATAAGTACCTTCATATTATCTATTTTAATACTTGTTTTGTCTTTAAAACCTTGTTCTGACGGAAGTAATACAGAAGACCTGAAAAAAGACAACATTAGTCTGAAGCATAATCATCAGGAAGATCATGATGATTCTTGCCCTGTAACTTGTATTTGCAGCTGCTGCGGAATGTCGGTAACTTTCGAATCTATTAAAATCTTTACTTTTAGAATCCATTCAGCCATTTCTAATGTAGTAGTATCTTCTTATCAATCCAATTATCAATTTGATTCTGTTGCTGCTATTTGGCAACCTCCTCAATTAATTAGTTAAAATACCCAGACAACTCGTCCATTTTTTAATTAATTAAATTTCATTTCAAATGAATAAATTTATAATGAGCATTATGCTCCTACTCTTGTCGTGTCTGACAGTCAAAGCACAAAAAAGTGATATCCAAATCCAAGTTCTTTCTGAAAAAGAACCTATAATTGGTGCCAATGTGTATCTGGAATCCGAACAAAAATTAGCCGTTACAGATACTGATGGAAAAGTGCATTTTTCCAATATTTCCAATGGAAAACAAAACATAACTATTTCTTATCTGGGTTTTGAAACCTTAAAGAAGACTATACAAATTCCGAGTCAGTCGGCGTTTGTTTTTCATTTGGAACCCAATGAAAACGAACTCGAAGAAGTGGTTTTACAAACTTCAAGAACCAGCAGAACAGTTCGAAAAATACCCACCCGAATTGAATTTATCGGCAGCGAAGAATTAGAAGAAAAAGCCACGATGAATCCTACGAACATTTCGATGGTTTTACGCGAAAGCACGGGAATTCAAATGCAGCAAACTTCTTTGAGCAGCGGAAATTCGAATATTAAAATCCAGGGACTTGACGGACGTTACACCCAACTTTTAAGAGATGGTTTTCCTTTGTATTCCGGTTTTTCCAGCGGATTGAGTATCATGCAAATTCCACCTTTGGACTTAAAACAATTTGAAATTATCAAAGGAAGTTCGTCAACGCTTTATGGTGGTGGCGCTATTGCGGGATTAGTAAATATGATTTCCAAAACTCCAGATGAAGAAGCTGATTTAGACATCATGCTGACTCAAACCCATGCTTTAGGAAGTACCGCTAATGTTTTTTACAGCAAACGGAATAAGAGATTTGGAACAACATTGTATAGTTCGGCACATTATCAAAAAGCCTATGATCCCGAAGACGACGATTTTAGTAATTTACCAAAGACAAAATCCATCTCTTTCAATCCCAAATTCTTTTATTATCCATCCGAAAAAACAACACTTTGGTTGGGAGTTAATGGAACTTATGATGACCGGATTGGAGGCGATATGACTACCATCAAAAGTGGTCAAAACGGAATTCATCAATATACCGAAGATAATGTTTCCAAGCGTTTCAGCACCCAGGCCGTGTATAAAACCCAACTGGATTCGCTGAGTAATTTCAACATCAAGAACAGTGTTTCTTATTTTGACCGAACACTAAAAGTACCCGATTTTACTTTTAGCGGAAAGCAAATCAACAGTTTTACCGAAGTCAGCTACGAAAGAGCCACAGCAAAAACCGATTGGATTTTAGGTGCGAATGTGTATTCTGTCAATTTTGACGAAGCTGATGAATCGGTATTGCAACGCGATCAAAAAGAGCTTACTTATGGTTTGTTTGCCAACAGCATTTTTGATATTAGCGAAAACTGGATTCTGGAAACGGGTTTACGTACGGATTATAATGCCGATTGGGGATTTTTCCCTTTACCAAGAATTTCCTTGTTGTACAAAAATGAAAATGGTATTTCAAGCCGAATTGGCGGTGGATTAGGTTATAAAATTCCTGATATTTTTACCGAAGAAGCCGAATCCATCAATTTTAAAAATGTATTAGGTATTGACAAAGACAATCTAAAAGCCGAACGATCGTATGGAATGAATTATGATGTGAATTTCCAGACTAAATTGGGAGAAATCGGTTTCTCAGCCAACCAGCTTTTTTATGTTACCGCCATACAAAATGCGTTGTTATTAAACAGTTCCGGAACTAATTTCAAATTTGAAAATGCCCCTGAAATCATTTTAAGTAAAGGTGCCGAAACCAACATCAAGTTCAATTACAAGGATTTTAAATGGTTTTTAAACTATGCTTTTATAGATACCCGTTTGCATTATTTAGCAGGAAATCCTCAAAAACCATTGACTCCCAAACACAATATAGGCAGTGTGATTATGTATGAAAGCGAAGCCTGGCGCATTGGTTTTGAAACCTATTACACCGGAAAACAAGTTTTATCCAATGGAACGAACAGCCGTGATTACACCACAATGGGATTTTTGTTGATGCGCAATTTCAAATGGGGAGCGCTCTTTAGCAATTTTGAAAACTTTACCGACAGAAGACAAAGCCGTTTTTCCTCATTGGTTTTGCCTACACACAACAACCCCACTTTCCCCGAAATTTATGCTCCTACCGACGGATTTATTTTCAGCCTTGGAATTATCATAAAGCCTTTTGGGAATAAGGAACATTAAATTTTTTTTTTACCGCAAATTCGCAAATTATCACAATATTGGATTGTTTTAAAATTTGTGAATTTGCGGTTTCTTTTTTTTGGGCGTTCCCTTACGTAAAAACTTCGGGGCAGGCTGTATGCTGTATCTTTTATTCCGCTAAGCTCCATAAAAGGATGCCACTTCCATCCTTAACGCAAACCAACTCCACAATCACGGTCATTGCTAAGAATAAAGCAATCTCATAATCTAAAAATAGAAATCCAGCTCGAAACCTTAAGAGAATTAATGAAATAACTGAATTTGTAAGAAATTTTTATATCTTTGAGAAATCAATATTACGCATAAATTCAAACCAAAACATGCGCATAACATGCCACTTTAGAGTAAAATTAGTTTGTTTTATGCGCATATAAACTAGTTATGCAACATTTTAAACCAAACTGCTAAAAAGAATAAAATTAATATGGAAAACATAAAGGCTCTTTTTGACTTAACAAAGTTACCAGCAAAATTCTTCTTTTTGTTTGCTGTACTATCAGGATTTCTATTGTTTGCTGATTCAGATATTTTAAAAAAAATTCACCTTGAAAAATTGAATGATACTTACGGTTGGATAATCGGATTAGTTTTCATTTCAGCTACTGGATTAGTTTTCGTCAATTTTATAATTTGGGTATTTAAAGCTATTAATGATAAAGTTAAGTTTTTCAAAGTCAAAAAAGAATATCTTGAACGTTTAAAAAATCTTGACATACATGAAAAAGCAGTTCTAAGAGAATTTATTATCAATCAAAAATCCTCAATAGAAGTACCTATTGACAATCCAACAATAACAGGGTTAATCAGAAAAAATATTTTGTCAATTAATAAACAATTTGGAAATAGTTTTATTTTGAACGGAATGAATACTGCTGTTTCAATGAATAAGTTTGTTGAAAAGCATTTAACATTGTCAGATATCGATTTAACAGAAAATCCGACAGAAAAAGAAATAGAAATTATTAAATCAAGCAGACCAGAATGGATTGAACGTCATTCATGGCGATACTAAAAAAACGTTGCATAACCGTCGTTTGGCAATATGGCGGGATTAGGCTTAATTTAAAGACGGTTTTGTACTTGGAAAATTAGTCATTGACCGAAAGATTAGGCTTCCTTAATCCGCCACATCGCCCAGCGCCAAACCGCTAGCAGTAACATCTCAAAAACCATACGGATGAAACAAAATCAAATCTTAAAGATTACGTATTTTATATTCTTACTACTTATTACTGGAATAGTTTGGAATGGTTTATACCAAGCTCAGTTTTTGGAATATGACTTGAATTATGGATCGCTGATTGAAGCATTCTTAATATCGGTTGGTTCATTTTTTGGAATTGTATTTATTTGGAGAAAATGGAAAAATTTCATCCTAGAAAACAAATGGCTAACTATATCATTCTTAATAGCTTGCTCACCAGTTTCCATAATTTTAGTTGTTTGTAATTATTCAATATTTTTTGGAGAAAATTTAAAAGTATGAACCGTACAAACACACAACAGCTATCCGATGTAAATTTTCTTTTTACAACACCCGCATTTTAAAGTATAAATCCACACTAAAAATGTTCCTGAATGACTCAAAATCATTCGGGAACATTTTTTAACATTTAGCAGACTTAAAAACCCGATCGCTCAGATATGCGTAAACGTTGGCGCAGAATTGCATTCTGTGCCCACAATAGTGAGCAAATAAGCATAATGCTTAACCTTAAAAATTAAAACATGAAAGACTCAAATATCTTAGACATCCCTAAAATTCATTTTGAAATTGAAGCAAAATCTAAAGAAATCGGTTTTACGATGCCTTCCGATTTGTTTATTGGAACATTATTAAAAACACTTATTACCTCTAAACCAAAATCAAACCTATTAGAACTTGGTACCGGAATTGGTCTGTCGCTTTCCTGGATGATTGATGGAATGGATTCTGATTCTAAATTAATTACTATTGACAATGACCCAAAACTAACTGAAATAGCTAAAAGTTATTTTGGAACTGATGAAAGAGTTGAAATTATTTGTGTGGACGGAAGTGAATGGATTAAAAACTATAATGGAGAAAAATTTGATTTAGTTTTTGCAGATGCCTGGCCAGGTAAGTATAGTGAAATAGACGAAATTCTGGAATTGATAAAAGTTGGAGGTTTTTATATTATTGATGATATGTTAGCACAACCTAATTGGCCTGAAGGACATCAGGAAAATGTCAATAAACTAATCGAATATTTGGAAAACAGAAAAGATTTCAATTTGACAAAATTGAATTGGTCAACAGGATTAGTAATCGCTACAAGAAAGGACTAGATACAACGACTTTTTTTAAATAGTTTTGTAACTTCATTCTAACTCCCTCTGGCGCTCGAGTGCATCGAGTGCCTACTTACATTAAAAGATAAATTATAGCGTTTGCAAGGCAGTTCACTAAAAAATAATTCTTAAAATACAAAACCAACCAATTGCTACACTTCAACAAAACTTATTTTGCATTTACGGTTCTGCTATTTCTGGCTGAAACGTTAATTGATTTGTTTCTACACGATCAATTGATAAGACCTTATTTTGGGGATGTTTTGGTGGTGATTTTAATGTATTGTTTTATCAAGTCATTCTTCAATGTATCGGTTGGGACTGCTGCAATTATTGTAATATGTTTTTCTTTTGGTGTTGAATGCTCCCAACATTTGAATCTTATTTACAAACTGGGGTTGGAAAATTCCGGAATTGCAAAGGCTGTTCTTGGAAATTCCTTTTCCTGGCTGGATTTGCTTGCTTATGTTACGGGAATTTTTTGTGTTGTTATCTTCGAAAAAAAATACCTCAAAAATCCTCACTAATTCAACATATCACTTTACATTTTGAGTACCAATTAAAAATACGAAAAATCGTATTTTACAACAATTTATTTTTATATTTGATAGTTTTCAAAAAAGTTTTCACGGTTTAGATCAAAAACTATTTAACTGACAAGCAATTAATTACTCCAAATAATTAGTTTTTAAAACTATCATGAGAAAAACATCAAATAGCATTACTACCGGAATCAGCATTTTCCTTTTTTGGATTTTATGTTTATTGCCTAGATACACTTGGGCACAGGAAAATATTTTTAATGTTTCCAATACTTCTTTTGCTGAGAAAATATACCTGCAATTAGACCGAAAAGTTTACACTAATGGCGATACCGTTTGGTTTAAATGTATCGTGGCAAATGCTTCCGAACATTTTCCTTCCCCTTTAAGCGGGGTTTTATATTTAGAACTCATTGATGCTGATGAAGTCATTCGACAGAAAAAAATAATCAAAATTGAAAACGGAATTGGTCAGGGCAGTTTTGAATTGGATAAAAAAATACTCAAAGGCAATTATCTGATTAGAGCTTATACGCAATGGAATCAGAACTTTGATAATACTTTTGTTTTTGAAGAATACATTCAGGTATTTCCAACTGAAACTCTAAATACAGTGATCGAAAATGTTAAACTTGTCAAAGATGAAGCTATTGGCGATCATCTGGAAGTATTTTTCAACCCGCAAGTTATTGACTCTCTGCAAAAAAACAAACTCAATGTATATGTCACAATTGATGATAAAAAAGACAGCTTACTTATCAAAAAAGGGAAAAATGACAAATACATTCTGGATTATACCGTTGAAAAAGAAAGCCAATTTGCTACGATTAAAATAGAAACCGAAAACCAGAAAAATTACACGAAAACATTTGTTTTAAACAAAGATTATCTGGACTTACAATTTTTTCCTGAAAGCGGAGAACTGGTTCACGGACTCAGTAGCAAAGTAGGATTTAAAGCTTTGGACGCTAATGGGAAAGGGAAATATATTGAGGGCGAAATAATTGATGAGCAAGAAAACAGTATCGCTTCATTTAAAAGTAATTCGTTGGGAATGGGAAGTTTTTTTATTGCCAATGCCGATCATTCTAAAAAATATTATGCCCGATTAAAAGTCCCTTTTTTAAACAAAAATTCAATACGCTATCCGCTACCTAATGTTGCAGCTACCGGAAATACTTTGGCAGTCAACAAACAGGATGATAAAGTACTTCTTAAAGTTTCATCCAACTACATGAAAAACGATAGTATCATTGTACAAATTTCATTTAGAGGAATTGATGTATATGAAAAAAAAGTCGCGCTAAATCAGGGTTTTTACCAATCATTACTTGCTACCGATCAAATTCCGGAAGGAATTATTGCTTTTAGCATTTTGGATAATTCCAAAAATCCCATTGCCAGAAGACTTTATTTTAATGAAAAACCACAAAGCCGATTAAAAATTAATCTTTCAGTTGATAAACAAAACTACAGTAAACGTGAACTAACTCATTTGGATATCCAAACCTCAACTTTTGATGAAAAACCGGTAAAATCCAGTACTTCCCTATTGGTTATCAACAAAGAAGAATTAGGAACAATGCAAAGCTTACGTCAAAACATATTGTCTTATTTTTTAATAAACTCCGAATTAAAAGGAAACATAGAGAATCCGGGTTATTATTTCAAAGACAACAACAGCAACTTTTCTGATTTAGATGTGCTGTTACTCACACAAGGATGGAGTAAATACAATTATTCCAAACCCAATCCTTCGCTTGCTGTTAATCCCGAGAAATCACTAACGCTATCAGGCAGAGTAAACAAGCTCTTTTCTGAAAAAAAAGGCGTAAAAGACATCCAATTAACCCTAATGACTAATGGAAAAAACAAATCCTTTTATACGCAGGCTACCGACAGTCTGGGGCGCTTTAATTTTAATTTGAATGACGAATATGGAAAGGAAATAGAAGTACTTATTCAAACCAATAAAAATTCAGATAGAAAAGTAAGTAATTCGGTTGTTTTTGACCAAAAAAAATCGCCTGCTATTCTTTTTGAACGCAATAAATCCATTGAACCAATAGACAGTATTGTTGAAAAATTTATCAATAAAAGTAAAAAACAGAAAGAAATAGAAGAAAAATTCAAACTGCAATTTGGCGGAATTCTTTTAGACCAGGTAACAGTTAGTGGTAAAATGGCACCCAACAAACAAAAAGTAACCGAAAAATACGGCAAACCTAATACCATAATTAGTGGAAAAGAGATTCTCTCCAAAGAAAAAAAATGGTCTTATGGATTGTACAGTGTTTTGCTGTTTAATTATCCTGATAAAGTTAGAATAGAAAGAATGCCGGATCAAAATTTATATGCCACCGTCAACAATGAAGCGACCTTAGTTCTTGTGGATGGTATTGCTGTTCCTTTTTATGATTATGTTCATATCCCTAATATTTCTCCAAGTGAAGTAAAAAGTTTTGAAATTATTGAATATGCCAGCGGTTTTTCAACATTATTTTGTGAAGTACATACTGAACTCAATAATTGTGCTTTCATAGCTCCTCCTTGGGGTAATATTATAGCTATTTACACCCATGCCGGAATAGGTTTGGCAGGCGCACAAAAATCAAAAGGACTAACCAAAACAACTATTCCTGTTTTTGCTACGCCTCAGGAATTTTATGCTCCAAAATATGAAAACATTCAGCCCGACAGTTGGCAACATCCGGATATTAGAACTTTAATACACTGGCAACCGATATTAAACACAGACGATTCAGGTAAAGCAGCTGCTTCTTTTTACAATGCCGATAACAAAGGAGAAATTATGGTAGTTGTTGAAGCTATTTCAGATACCGGAGAAATGGGTTATCAGGAACTGAATTATGAAATAAAGGATTAATTCTGTACCAATAAAATTATAGACACTTTTGATAAAGTAATTCATTTATAGATTTCAGAATTTAGATAATATTGAATCCGATTGGCAAAACCAGTCGGATTTTTTCATGTATCCAACCATCAGAACATGCAATTATTTCACTGACAATCAACAAACTAAAACAAGTAAAAAAACAAGGTTTTTAATTTTATTTAGAATAATTAAAAATAATTTGCTTAGGAAAATTTTAGCGTTTACTTTTGTAGAATAATTCTAAATAACGAGTAAATGAAAATAGCTTACGTTCAAAAATTCTTTTGTTTATTACTGCTGCTGAGTTCTGTTAGCATTATAGCACAACCAGGAAACGGTAAAATAAATGGTAAAATTTCTCTTAGTGATAATACTCCTGCCGAAAGTGTAGGGATTGCTTTAAAAGACACAAAATACAGTACCAATGCCAATCATAACGGGCAATATGAAATTAAAAATATCAAACCCGGCAACTATACCCTAATCATCAATGGAATAGGAATTAAATCAATTTCAGAAAACATTACAATACAAAGCAATCAAACGATTACTAAAAATTTCAAACTGACTGAAAGCAAAGAAGAATTGAATGAAGTAATCATCAAAAGAAACAAATACAAACAGGACAAACCTTCCTTATCCCTTCGTTTGAATACTCCTGTTTTAGAAATTCCGCAAAACATACAAATTATTAGTGGTCAAACCTTAAAAGACCAACAAATTACCAGCATGAGCGATGGTGTAATCCGAAATGTGAGCGGTGCAGTACGCATTGAGCACTGGGGAGACATGTTCAATAATATTTCTATGCGCGGTTCCCGAGTTCAGGCTTTCCGCAATGGATTTAATGTAGTTTCTTCTTATTGGAGTCCGCTTACTGAAGACATGAGTTTTGTAGATCATATTGAATTTGTAAAAGGTCCGGCAGGTTTCATGCTTTCCAGTGGAGATCCGGCAGGATTGTATAATGTAGTGACTAAAAAACCAACCGGAATTACTAAAGGAGAAGTCAATATCCTTGGCGGAAGTTATGATTTTTACAGAGCCAGTATAGATCTGGATGGTAAACTGGATAAAAAAGGGAAATTACTGTACCGTTTCAACGCAATGGGACAAAATAAAGGTTCGCACCGATCATTTGAACACAACGATCGTTATGTAATTGCTCCCGTAATTTCATATCAAATTGATGATAAAACAAAAATCACTGCCGAATACAATTACCAACATGCTAATATGACTGAAGTAGGATCATTTTATGTATTTGGTACAGATGGATACGCAACATTACCAAGAAATTTTACAATGACACAACCGGGTTTACCTGATACCAAAATCAATGACCACAGTGCTTATTTACTATTTGAACATAATTTTAATCCCAATTGGAAACTTACAGCACAAACCACTTATTTTAAATATTTACAAAAAGGATACAGTTCCTGGCCTAGTGCTATGGGACCTGGTGCAGTAGATTTAGATTATAATGGAATTCCTGAAGGAACGCTTCAGGCAGGTGAAATAATCAGAGGAGTAAGTATTTGGGATGCCGATAGTAATATGTATTTAGGACAAATGTTCGTTAACGGAAAATTCAATACAGGAAATGTTTCTCATAAAGTCTTAGGAGGAATCGATTTAGGAAGTAAAGATTATATGGCTGATTGGGGACAATCACACAGTATAGATACCGTTGATGATCCTTTTAATGTCAACAATCCTGATTATGGAACTCCGGCAAATGGAATGCCTAATTTCGATCGAAACACACCTCTAAAAGACAGAGCAGTAGGTTTCTATGGTTCAGAATATGCCGCAGGATATGTACAGGATGAAATGGGCTTTTTAGAAAATAAAATAAGACTTACTCTGGCAGCACGTTATACCTGGATTAACCAGACGAGTACTTACAGCGATCCCGCTACTGACAGTCATATCACGCCTCGTATAGGTTTGAGTGTTTCACTTACGCCAAATACTGCTGTTTACGGTTTGTACGATCAGGCATTTACTCCACAAGCTGGAATTGTGAGAGAAGGAAGTATAAAACCATTAACAGGTAATAATATCGAATTTGGTATCAAACAAGACTGGTTTGACGGTGCATGGAGTACTACACTTTCTGCCTACAGTATTTTAAAGAAAAACGAATTGACTTCGGATCCTACCAATACACCATCGCAAAACTATAGTGTGGTTTTAGGTGAAAAAAGAGCCCAAGGAATAGAGTTTGACGCAAGAGGAAAAATAGTAGAAGGATTGAATTTGATTGCCAATTATGCTTTTACAGAATCCATAGTAAACCAATCTAACGTAGATGGCATTACTGAAGGTTCTAATGTTCCCGGTTTTTCAAAACACGTTGCTAACGCCTGGTTAAATTACACGGTAGTAAATGGGAAATTAAAAGGATTAGGTGCTTCTGTTGGAGGAACTTATCTGGCAGGAAGACAAACGGATACGTGGGCAGTAGGACTTCAAAAACTACCTAACTATTTTAAAATGGAAGGTGGCTTGTCTTACGAAACAGGAAATTTAAAATTTACTGCTAATATGTTTAACATTTTAAACAAATACCTGTACAGCGGTTCTTACTATGCTTACTCACAGGCTTATTACTGGCAAACAGAACAGCCAAGAAACATGAGACTTGGTGTTACATACAAATTCTAAAACAATTCCTTTTATTAGCAAAAAAGCCTGTGAATATAAGATTTACAGGCTTTTTTGTTATTCCAATTTACTTAATTGACAATTAAATTTAAAGTACTCAAATCCAATTGATACACAAATCCTCCTATTTTCTTGGTTTTTTCATCAGCAATTAAAAGCGTGGTTTTGTCTATAAAACAAATGGCTTCTTTTTGAGAAAAATGATGTAATTCGATACTGTTTACAGAAACTGAGAAAAAATTATCCGAAGTAAAATTTTGAAAAATCCATATTTTACTGTGGCTCAATAAAACTACTTTTTTTCCGTCAGGACTAATGGCGGCACTTGTTATGGCTGCGTTCTGAAAATCGCCTTCGGCTTTAAATTCGCCTAACAATTCCGCCTGATGTGATCCGGCTTTATTGGGAACTTTATACAACAAAGTAGTGCCATCAAAACCTTTACTCCTGTTTTTTGTAAACAAGTAAAAGTTATTTTTATATTCAACAAAAGCTTCTACATCATAAAAAAGTTTGGTTTTCTTAGGAGGAAATTCGGTTTGTTCCGGATAAGCAAAACTAATTTTGTACGATGGAATAACCGACTCTTTTTGCAGAGAATCTTTTGCAATTTTATAAATAGCCAAATCCCTTCTTTCATTATCGTTATTACCAAAATCGCCTATGTATAAATTATCCTGACTGTCTTTAGTAATATCTTCCCAATCCGTGTTAGCTGTCTCACTAATGGTTATTGTTTTTATAATAATTCCCTCGCTGTCTAATCCATAAATTTTGTTAGCATTTCCGCTATCTTCAAGAGTCCATATTAAACGGGAATTTTCAGTAAAAACTATTCCTGAAACTTCTTTTAATTGCTTCGGTAAATTATAAAGTTCTGTAATAATGGAAGATTCTCTTTGACAAAACACAAACAAAGACGATAAAAAAAGAATGGGCAGTATTTTTTTCATTTTTAAAATTAAATTAAAATCCGGGTTTGAATAGATCAGGATGTTTGAAGTTGCGGGTAACAAACTTGAAAGCGGCACTCAAAACATAGCCCATAGAAGTAGCGTTTTTAAAATTCATATCATTGGTATAACGATACAATTCTAACTTTAATTGTTTAATATGCTCCTCGGGAGCAATTGTATCATTAGACATGATTCGCAATATTTTTTGAATTCGGGTTTCGGCCGAAAGAATTCGCTTAGCCAAAGCCGCTCTTTCTTCATTTTTATATTGTTCAATCGAACTGTCCTGCAATTTTTCTTTTATTAATTGAATCATCGGAAAATTTTCCTTGAAAAATTGCGGACGGTAAATTTTAAAATTCCCTTCATAACACTGCTGATCAAAATCGATAGCTCTGATTTTATAAACCACCTGATCAAAATCGTGAATAGGAACAATTACATAATTATAAGCCCGCATATCGCCCAGGAGCCGAATCATACAGCGCTCATTGAATTTAACAAACTCTTTGGCTATCTGGGATTTTTCGGTTTCAGAACAACTTTCAAGCAAAGTCTCCATAAAAACATCGCCTGGAATTCCTATAATATGTTCTTCGATTAAAGTATCCTGATGAACCAAAAAATTGATTTTATCAGGAGACAAAATATGCTCTAATTCTAATCCGTAAATACGGGAAGCATCAGCTTTTTTAATGTAAAAATGTACGTAATTATCATTCAGCACATTACGCACTTTAATCCGGAAAGGTTTAGAATTTCCAAAAGTACAGTAATCGATAGCATCCACATTTAAGAACCTGATGATATCCGAATTTCCATCCGAATGCAGTAAAGAGTAGATTTTCTTTAAATTCAAATCAATTTCCTTTCTTTCAAATTCGCTGTAAAAAACCCTAACCCATAAAGTATCCTGATCCAATTTATCATACACATTAACAGAACCTGAAAAACGTAACAAATCATCATAGGAAATAGCCACTTTCGAAACCCGGTCAAAGCGTTCTAAGTAATCCAGAAGAAAATGATTTACAGGATAAGTTGGTTTTTTAAACAAAGGGGAAATATCGCTCATGCAACTGTTTATTTATACAAATTTACACTAATTATTTTAAAGCCAATTTTGAAAAGCCTTCTCAAAAAGAACCAAAGGCAAAAAAATCCTTTAAATCTTAAAAAAACACTTAACAACTGATTACCAAGAGTTAGGAATAAATGATTGAAATACACATAAAAACCGCTTAAAAAAAAGAATGTTGTTCATCGATTTTATTTGTGTGCTGCTGGTTTGTTAGGTACTTTTATTTTTTTATAATGATTTTCTCATCATTAAAACATTTAAAACAAGCCTTTAAATACTTACAAATTTGAAATTTTTCCCCTAACATAAAGTCATTTTTTTTGCTTTATTAGAACATTTATAATGAATAAACAGGAAATTTACAATAAGACAATCGATACTTTTGAAATTGGAATTTGGGATATTAACCTGAAAAATAATTGTATTTCATGGGATGTCAACACTAAATCTTTCTTTGAAGTCTCAGCCGATTTTATGCCTGATTTTAAAAATACTTTAGTTTTTTTTAATCGAAAAAATCTAATCCAATTCAAAACACTACTCCAAAAAGCGATTGAAAACACAGTTCCTGTTTGCGGAAAATTCCAAATTATCACAACTCAAAAAACAATCAAACACCTGGAATGTATTTGCCAGGTAGAATTTATAGCTAATCAACCCCTTCGATTCTACGGTACTTTTAAAGATATTACTTTAGAACAACAACGAACAAGTGCATTAGAATTAGCCATCCAAAAATTCTCTTCGGTATTTTCCAATGCTAATGATGCTATTGAAAATCTGGGGCTGTTAGCTCTGGTTGCTGCTGAAACCAAAGACTGCATTATTATTACCGATACCGAAGGTAAAGCCATCTGGGCCAATAAAGCCTATAGGAGTTTAACCGATTTATCATTAGAAGACATTATTGGTAAAGAACCTGATTATATTTCTATTGGGATTGAAACTAATTTTGAAAGCATAAAAAAAATCCGCCAGGCTCTGGAAAAAAAGCAGGAAACTAAGGTGGTTTTTCAAAATTACAACAAGTACAAAGAGAAATACTGGCTCGAATTAAACATTACTCCTGTATTTGACAGTAAAGGTAATTGCACCAAATTTATCGGCATTGGCAGAGATATTACCGCTACAAAAGAAAAAGAAATTGAACTCAAACACATTCTGGAAGTCAGTAATCAGCAGAACAACAAACTTTTAAATTTTGCGCATATTGTTTCTCATAATATTCGTTCGCATACCTGCAATTTACAAATGGTTTTAAACGTTATTGATGAAACCGATGCTATCGATGAAAAATTAAGTTTTATTGAAATGTTCAAAGAAGGTACCGAAAAATTATCCAAAACCATCGAAAATTTAAACGAAGTAATTACCATCCAAAAAAACAGTAAAACCAAAAAAACAAAAGTTAATTTAAAATCAGAAATAGAAAAAATTACGGCTGCTTTCAGAGAAAAAATCAGCATTACACAAAGTATTCCTGCTAATGTAAATATCAATGTTATACCTGATTATCTGGAAAACATTGTTTACAATTTATTAACTAATGCCATAAAATACCAATCTCATGAAAGATTTCCTGTATTAGATATTAGTTATAAAACAGCCGAAGGATTTCATGTTGTTTCATTTAAGGACAACGGATTAGGAATTAACATTCAAAAAAACAAACATAAATTATTTGGCATGTACAAAACGTTTCATGAAAATGAAGATGCTAAAGGTATTGGATTATTTATTGCAAAAAACCAAATTGAAGCCATGAAAGGGAAAATTGAAGTCGAAAGTACAGAAGGATTAGGCAGCACTTTTAAATTGTATTTTAATGAAAAATAAGAGCACTTACCTTATTGATGATGACAAATTATCCATTAAATTAATGAGTATGCTCATCTCAAAAAATAATTTTTGTGAAGAATTAATTTCATTTCACAATCCGCAAACCGCCTTGAACGAACTTAAAAACAACAGTAACAATCCGGCTAAACTACCTGATGTTATTCTGTTAGATTTGAACATGCCGGTACTGGACGGCTGGCAATTTTTAGACGAATTTGTATTAGTCCCATTTGCAAAAAAAATAACTGTTTTTATTGTTTCTTCTTCCATTGACCCTTCTGATTTAGAAATGGCAAAAAATTATCCAATAATAAAAGATTATATTATAAAACCCCTCAGCTCCGAAAAATTGAAACAGGCTACATTACAAATTGAAAATGACGTTGAATAAACTACTTTAGGGCAGAGTCTCAGGTGTATTAGTGAAATAATCGCCACTAATTCACTAATTTCTTTTTCATTCGTGAATTAGTGGTAAAAACCCAAGCAGAGCTTCAAAGAAGTAAACCTAAAGAGATTAAACTAAAAAGCTAATCCGAAAATCAGGCTACTAAAAAGAGAGAATTGTAGTAACTTTGTATGACTATGAAAGTCCTGCAAACCATTTTAATCAGTTTATCTCTCTGTTGCTTCTGTATAAAATTGCAGGCGCAATCTATTGTTGTTGATGACACTAAAAATGCTTTAGAACTGGTAAATCTGCTAACTAACAACAATCAATGCTTACAAATTAGTAATACAAATGTTGCCGGAGATTCGTTTGTTCCGGGAAAAAACAGCTATGGCGGATTTACAAACAGCTCCGCTAATTTCCCCTTTCAATCCGGTATTGTTTTAAGTACCTGGAGCAGCACCGAATCCGAAGGTCCTTTTATACGTAATCTTGGAGGAGGAAGTAATTCCTGGTTAGGCGACCCCGATTTAGACCAGATCTTAAACATCAAATCAATTAATGCTACTTATCTTGAATTTGATTTTATTCCGTTAACCAATATCATAAGTTTTAATTATTTATTTGCCTCCAATGAATATCAGGACGATTTCCCTTGCAGGTATTCTGATGGTTTTGCTTTTCTGATAAAAGAAAAAGGAAGTACGGCAGCCTACCAGAACTTAGCTGTCATTCCCAATACAACCATTCCTATTTCCTCAACAAATATTCATCCGGCTATTAATTTTGTTGATGTTAATGGAACATTGAAATCATGTGCGGCAAGCAATGAAACTTATTTTGGACAATTCAACACCAGCCCTACTAATACCAGTCCCATTAATTATGCAGGACAAACTAAAGTTTTTAACGCCACCACTAATGTTATTCCCGGAAAGACTTACCATATTAAATTAGTGATTGGCGATGATGCAGTTAATTATTTTGATTCGGCTATTTTTATCGAAGCCGCCAGTTTTAGTTCCACTATCAATTTAGGGACTGACAAATTATTGTCCACAAACAATGCTATTTGTTTTGGCGAAGACTACATTATTGACACTAAATTATCTTCTAATTATACCTACAAATGGTACAAAGACAATGTACTCTTAGCTGTCGAAACTAGCCCTTCTTATAACGTAAAAACTCCGGGAATATATAAAGTTGAAGTTACTCTAAGTCCATCCGCTTGTACCGTTTCGAACCAAATTAAAATTGAATACACTCCTGAAACTTTTTTAAAAAACACTGCTTTAATCCAATGTGATATTGATGAAGACGGAAAAGCTGTTTTTGATTTAACAACCGCTGATAGCGAAATTAAAAATAACAATACTAATTTAGGTCAAATAACTTATTATGAAAGTTTAGCTGACGCCAAAGCGAATCTAAACCCAATTCTTAACAGCACTAATTATATAAATAAATCGCTTAACCAATTACTGATTGCTAAAGCAAATAACTCTTACAATTGCCCTGTTTATGCCGAATTAAACCTGAAAATTTCTAACGAAACTATTCCCGACCGCTTAGCAACAATAACCGGAGTTAAGACAACCAATTTTGCAGGAAATAAAAATTCAGTAATTATAGAATATACCGGTACCAGTAATTATGAATTCTCAATAGACGGAAACTACTATCAGGAAAGCCCTGAATTTTCAAACATTGCCGCAGGAAACTATTTTGCCTATGCCCGTGATAAAAATGGATGTGGTATTTCGATTCCTTTTTCATTTTATGTTTTAGATTATCCGCATTATTTTACACCTAACGGAGATGGTTTTAACGATTTTTGGACAATCAAAAACTTATCACAATTGCCTCCGGCTACAATAACTATTTTTAACCGTTACGGAAAATTATTAAAACAATTCAATTCCTCCAATTTGATTTGGAATGGTACTTTAAACAATTTCTTACTTCCTGCGGACGATTATTGGTTCAATCTAATCTTTGAAGATGGCAGTAACATAAAAGGGCATTTTTCATTAAAAAGATAAAAATTATTTGATATTTTTATCAAATGAGAAAATTAATCTTAATATTATTAACTTTAACAGCAGTAAACTCTTTTGCTCAATTTAGCAAAACACATTACATTCCACCATTAACTAGTCAGGAAACACTGGCAGGTGACCATTATCTATATATCTCTACACCAAGTACAAAAAATGTTACTTTTAAAATAATCAACATTGGGGGATCGATTATTAATGCCGTAGTCAACAATAGTAATCCATATATACATGAAATTGGATACGGAAACAACACCCAACTATTTGTTCCAAAAGCAGCTACCGGAAAAATAGCAAACAAAGGATACATTATTGAAGCGGATGATTTAATTTACTGCAGTGTAAGAGTTAATGGTGGTTTCAATCCAAACAACCAAGTATTCAACCATGCAGGCGGATTAGTTTCTAAAGGAAACAGTGCACTTGGAACAACTTTTAGACTGGGCGCCATGCTTAATCCTCTATTTGACAGATCATTGCTTAATTTTACTTCTATACTTGCAACCGAAAACAATACAACAATTACCGTCAATCTCCCGGTTGGAACAATATTAGCCAATAATTCTGTGGTAAACGCCCCTATTCTAATCAATTTAAATAAAAACGAAAGTTATGTAATTGCACTGGAAAACATCGAAAACACAGTATCCTCAAATAGTGCTAAAATAATTGGTTCATTGGTTCAGTCAGACAAAGCAGTTGTAGTCAACTCCGGATCTTTTGGCGGAAGCAACAGCACTGAAAACGGAAGAGATATAGGATTTGACCAAATTGTTTCTTTTGAAAAAACCGGAAAAGAATACATTTTTGTAAAAGGAATAGGTACTAATGATGTAGAACGCGTTTTACTAATTGCTCATAATCCAAACACAATAGTATATTTAAATGGCAATTCAAATCCTTACACGACCCTTATTAATACCGGGGATTATATAACTATTGACGGAAACCAGTTTATTAATGGCAATTTATACGTTAGTACTTCTGAAAAAACATTTGCTTATCAAAGTATTGGCGGATCAGCTCCTGTCTATGACACTAAAACTAACGAACTCATCAACATGCCTCCTGCTAATCAAAATATGTTTTTTGTTCCTCCATTAAATTGTGCAACCCCTAATATTGTTGATAATATTCCTTATATCGAATTAATAGGTGATATAACATTTAATGGCGGACTAAATATTATAACAGAAAAAGGAGCCAGCGTTTTAATCAATAATAACCCTGTCAACTCCGCAGCTGTTGACATCACAGGAAATCCTAACTATGTACGCTACACCATTAATAATCTGAGTGGAAATATTAGTATAAAATCAACCAAGCAAGTCTATGTTTCTTATTTTGGAACAAATGGAGCTGCAACTTATGGTGGTTACTATTCCGGTTTTGACACAAAACCCGAAATTACTTCAGATGCACTCATTACAGGAAATTCATCTTGTATCCCTAATCTTAACCTGACTGTAAATAGTGTTTTAAATTACGATACTTTTGAATGGTACTTCAACAACACACTAATCAGCAACTCTAATTCAAATACCTATACTCCAACCCAACCCGGATTTTATCAGGTAAAAGGAAAAATATCAAATTGTAATACATCTATTTTATCTGATATTATTCCGGTGAGCAATTGCCCTTCTGATATCGACAATGATACTGTAAATGACAATATAGATCTTGATAATGACAACGATGGTATTGCAAATTGCACCGAATCCTACGGAGATCAAAACATCAATATCTCCAATTTAAGTTCGGGAAATATCATTATTGGCAACTATTCGAATAGTTTTAACGGAGTTTTAAGCACTTCTGCCCTGGCCAGTGGAACGCCTTTTGCTGGAAGTACTAATGGGAATTTTGTTTCTGAAATTCCAGCTGGAAAAGGAAATTTCGTTAAATACACCTTAACATTCGCTAAACCAATAAGTACCGGAATAGAATATATAACAAATGCAAATGCAAATGATTTACTCAATGCTAATGCCGAATATATTGTATCAACGGACACCGATAAAACCGTTACTGTTCTCAACCCGAACAACCAATTATTAATAGACACTAATTATGACGGAATTTACGAAAGCGGTGTAACCGAATACTCTTCATTTGAAATCCGATTCCAATTAAACGGAATTACTCCATTAACTGCCGGAACGGGTACGTTTAAATTTTTGACTTATTTAACTAACTCAATTAGTTTTACCCATAAAAACCTCTCAGATACTTATACCAATAAAAGTTCACTACGTTTTTTTGCCGTTTGCATTCCAAAAGATTCCGACGGCGATGGAATTACTGACCATTTAGACACTGATAGTGACAACGACGAAATCCCTGATTTAACAGAAGCTCATGAAAACAACTTTGTGTTAAATACCACAGATACAAACCGAAATGGTTTATTTGACATTTTCGAAACCAAAACCATTACAGATACTGACAATGACGGTATTGCTGATTATTTAGATTCAGACAGCGATAATGACGGAATTGATGATAAAACCGAAACAGGCAGCTCCAACACGGATACCGATAATGACGGAATAAAAAACTATAGAGACCCTGACAGTGATAATGATTTATGTTATGATGTTATCGAAGCTGGTTTTACAGATTCAAATGCTGATGGAATACTGGGAGGAATTACGCCTCCTACAGTAAATTCCAACGGAATAGTTACAAACGAAACCGCTTACACAACTCCTCATCCTGATTACATCACAACGGCTCTTATTACAATAAACACACAACCTCTTGCTTCTCCTACTTGCAATTTACAAAACACATCCATTTTGATTTCAGCAAATGCCGACACTTACCAATGGCAGTTTTCTGCCGATGGAACAAACTGGAACAACCTTAACAACAACAGTACTTATACCGGAACTTCCACCGCTACTTTGAATATCAATTCGGTCAGTACAGGAATAAATGGCTACAAATACCGTGTAATTCTGAACAAAACAGGAAATTCCTGTGGCTTAATTTCAAATGAAACCTCTTTAACTGTTTTAAATTTACCAGTTGTTAACCCAATAACCATTAGCCAATGCGATACTAATTCAGACACCAAAACCAGCTTTAACCTAACGGTTAAAAACAATGAAATTTCAACTAATTATCAAAACGAAAGCTTCAGCTATTTTACAACATTGACGGCTGCAAACACCAACGATGCATCTAAAAAAATAAACAATCCGTTAACTTATATGGCTAACAACGGAACAACTATTTGGTCCCGAATTGAAAACAGCAATAACTGTTTTTCGGTAGTGCCGATTAATTTGGTAATTTCAACAACTCAAATTCCGGTAACTTTTAATCCTGTTTTTGAAAGTTGTGATGATTTTATTGATGCTACAAATGATGATTATGACGGGATTAGTTCATTTGATTTCAGCAGTGCCCAAAACAGTATTTTAGCACTACTCCCATCGATTGGTAGCAACTACACTGTAAAATATTACGAAAACGAAACAGATGCTTTATCAGAAACAAACGAAATAACCAATACGACTGCTTACAGAAATACGATATCTCCTAACGAACAAAAAATATGGGTTAGAATTGATAATAATTCAGACAATAGTTGTTTCGGAATAGGACCAAACATTACACTCAAAGTAAATCCAAAACCAAATATTGACATTAATAGCAGTCGGATGTCGGATGTTTATGTTTGCCAAAATTTACCCAATTTCTTTGTAACACTAACTGCCGGAATCTTAGATAACAGCCCAACAAACAACTATACTTATATCTGGACAAAAGACAATCAAGTAGTAATCAATGAAACAAATCCGACTTTAGATGTCAATACTGCCGGATTCTACAGTGTTACTGTTACCTCACAATCCGGTTGCAGCAGAACAAGAACTATTACGGTAACTTCATCAAACATTGCCCATATCAGCACTATTGAAATCAACGAGTTAAGTGACAATAACTCTGTTTTAATTTTAGTAAACGGTGAAGGAAACTACGAATACAGTCTGGATGACAGTAACAACTTCTATCAGGATGCTAATCTTTTCGAAAATGTCCCTGCCGGAATTCATGAAGTTTACATCAGAGACAAAAATGGTTGTGGTATTACTAATGAAACAATAGCTGTTTTGGGAGTTCCGAGATTTTTCACCCCAAACAACGATGGCTTTAACGATTACTGGAATATTAAAGGAATCAATACCGAATTTAATTCAAAAACTATCATTCATATTTTTGATCGCTTTGGAAAACTCATCAAAAACATGAATCCTCAAAGTCAGGGCTGGGACGGCACTTTTAACGGACTACCGCTGCCCGCTGATGATTATTGGTACACCGCCAAACTTGAAAATGGCAAAGAAATAAAAGGACATTTCAGTTTGAAGAGATAACTTTCTAAAAAAATCAATTACTAAATTCTAAATTCCAATTAAAAATAGTCCTAAAAAAGAATCCCAAACTCCATCAATTGGAATTTGGGATTTTTATCCCGATAGCTATCGGGATTGGAATTTAAAACCTTAATTAGATTTTATATCTTTTTCTATCAGTTTCAGATAAGTAAATTTTTCTTAAACGAAGTGATTTTGGAGTAACCTCAACATACTCATCTTTTTGAATATACTCTAATGCTTCCTCCAAAGAGAATTTGATAGCAGGAATAATTCTTGCTTTATCATCAGCTCCGGAAGAACGAACGTTAGACAATTTTTTCGTTTTAGTTACATTCACAGTCATATCATCACTACGAGTGTTTTCACCAATTACTTGTCCTTCGTAAATATCTTCGTTAGGATCAACAAAGAATTTACCACGATCTTGTAATTTATCAATAGAATAAGGAATTGCTTTTCCATTTTCCATAGAAATCAACGAACCGTTATTACGTCCGGGAATTTCTCCTTTGAATGGTTCGTATCCAATGAAACGATGAGACATAATAGCTTCACCAGCTGTAGCAGTAAGCAATTGATTTCTCAATCCAATAATCCCACGAGATGGAATGTTGAATTTCACAATCATACGCTCTCCTTTTCCTTCCATAGAAAGCATTTCTCCTTTACGGATAGAAACAAATTCTACAGCTCTACCTGAAAGATTCTCCGGTAAATCGATAGTTAATTCCTCAATTGGCTCACATTTTACACCATCAATTTCTTTGATAATAACTTGTGGCTGACCAATTTGTAATTCGTAACCTTCTCTTCTCATGGTTTCGATAAGTACCGATAAGTGTAATACACCACGGCCAAAAACCATAAATTTATCAGCAGAATCAGTTTCAGCAACACGCATTGCTAAGTTTTTCTCTAACTCTTTAGTTAATCTTTCACGAATATGTCTTGAAGTTACAAATTTACCTTCTTTACCAAAGAAAGGCGAATCGTTAATTGTAAACAACATACTCATTGTTGGCTCATCAATAGCGATAGTTTGTAAAGCTTCCGGGTTTTCAAAATCAGCAATTGTATCACCAATTTCAAAACCTTCAACACCTACAACCGCACAGATATCACCAGCTATAACTTCTTCTACTTTTTTACGTCCAAGACCTTCAAAAGTATGTAATTCTTTAATTCTTGATTTGATGATTTTACCATCTCTTTTTACCAAAGAAATTGGCATACCTTCTTTTAAAACACCTCTTTCTAAACGACCGATAGCAATACGACCTGTAAAAGAAGAGAAATCTAAAGAAGTAATCAACATCTGCGGAGTTCCTTCAGAAACCTTAGGAGCAGGTACATTTGCAATAACCATATCCAATAGTGGTTCGATATTTTCTGTTTGAACTTTCCAGTCTTCAGACATCCAGTTATTTTTGGCTGAACCGTAAACAGCAGGGAAATCCAATTGTTCTTCAGTAGCACCTAATTCAAACATTAAGTCAAAAACTTTTTCGTGAACTTCTTCCGGAGTACAGTTTTCTTTATCTACTTTATTGATAACCACACAAGGTTTCAATCCTAAATCAATTGCTTTTTGTAATACAAAACGCGTTTGTGGCATTGGACCTTCAAAAGCATCAACCAAAAGACACACTCCGTCAGCCATGTTCAAAACACGCTCTACCTCTCCACCAAAATCGGCGTGACCAGGAGTATCAATAATATTAATTTTTGTTCCTTTATAAGAAACAGATACGTTTTTAGAAGTAATGGTAATCCCTCTCTCTCGCTCTAAGTCGTTGTTATCAAGGATCAAATCTCCAGTATTTTCGTTGTCACGAAATAACTGACAATGATACATAATTTTATCAACCAAAGTGGTTTTACCGTGATCGACGTGGGCAATAATTGCAATGTTTCTAATAGCTTCCATCTGTGATTTTTAATGGCTGCAAAGGTACACTTTATTTTGATATAAAAAATATTTCTCAAACACTTTACAATTTACTTACATTTAACACCATTGTTCAAACATTTTCCAATAAAAATAAGTTTTCACAGATATTTTGCTATTAACAATTATTAATTATATTTGATTAATGAAAAATAAAACCACCCAAATAACAACAATTTACATCCTTATTGCCTCAATTTTGGCGGTTTTTCTTTATAAAATTACCTCTTTATACTTTAAACAAGAAGATCAACTCATTTTCAACCTTTTTAAAGATTTCATTTTAATCCTTTTAACCGGATTTGCATTCAGATACATATTATCTAAAAACGAACGCAGAAACAAAACAATTTTTGAACGATTAGAAAACACCAATAATGAAATAAAAGAGTCGAATCAAAAATATGACATCGTATCTAAAGCAACCAGTGATACTATTTGGGATTGGAAAATCCAGGAAGACAAAATGATTTGGAGCAAAGGAATCAAAGCCGTTTTTGGATATGAAGAAGATCAGGTAGGCGACAGTTCGAGTTGGTGGTTTGGAAATATCCACCCCGAGGACAGCATAAAAATGTCTATAAAACTCTATTCTTTTATCGAACAAAAAACCGAAAAATGGCAAGACGAATACCGTTTTAAATGCGCTGACAACACCTATAAATATGTATTAGACCGTGGCTTCCTTTTAAAGGACGAAAACGGAAAAGCTGTTAGAATGATTGGAGCACTCCAAGATGTCACAAAACAAAAAGAAGAAGAACTAAGATTAAAATTACTGGAAACAGTGATTTTACAAACCAAAGAATCCATCGTAATTACCGAAGCTACTTTCAACAAAAAGCTTTTACCTAAAATAATCTACACCAATCCTGCATTTACCCAAATGACCGGATACCAAGCGAATGAAATCATCAACAATTCTCTTGACATATTAAAAGGACCCAATACCGAACTAAATGTCATTAAGAAAATCATTCAAATCATCCAAAACAAAGAAGAAGGTTTACTGGAAATCAGATGCTACAAAAAGGATAAAACCGAATTCTGGCTACGTTTTACAATGATTCCTATTTACAATTCCGAAAACGAATTATCACACTGGGTTTCTATTCAAAGAGACGTAACCGAAGAAAAAAATCAGGAAAAAGAAAAAGAACAACTGATTAAGGAACTTACACAAAACAATAAAGACTTAAAACAATTTTCTTACATAACCTCTCACAACCTGAGAGCCCCAATGTCTAACTTAACCGGATTACTTAATCTAATTGAAGACATTGAGATTGACGACCCTGAGCTGAACGAAATCATCAATGGTTTTAGCAAATCAACACATTTACTAAACGAAACTATCGAAGACTTAACAAAAGTCATGATAATCAAAGACAATACCTCTATTGAAAAAGAAGACATTTCACTAAAAGAGGTTTTCGAAAATGTTTTCAGCCAACTGTCCAATCAAATCGAAATAATCAAACCATACCTAAAATTAGACATTGAAAATGTAAGTGTACTCAACAGCAACAAAGCATATATGGAAAGTATTTTGCTGAACCTGCTAACAAACTCTCTAAAATACAGATCCACCGACAGAACTTTAAAAATCACCATAATCGCCAACCAAAACGGAAACACCGTAGAACTCATCTTCAAAGACAATGGTATAGGAATTGATTTGAAAAGAAATAAGGATAAAATTTTTGGATTATACCAAAGATTCCATGACTACCCTGATAGTAAAGGATTAGGATTATACCTTGTAAAATCACAAGTTGAAGCAATGAAAGGAACAATAAACATAGAGAGCCAAGTAAACAAAGGAACTACATTTACATTAACATTTAAAAGCAAATAAAACATGTTAGATTTAATTCTATGTGTCGATGACGACCCAATAACACTTATGTTATGTAAAAAGGTAATTAGCAAAGCCTCTTTTTCAAATACCATTATCACCGCTAAAAACGGCGAAGAAGCACTAGAATACTTCGACTCAATTATCAACAAAGGAGCCACAAAAGAACTCCCTCAATTAATATTTTTAGACCTGAATATGCCTGTTATGGACGGATGGGAATTTCTGGATAATTTCAACACCGATAAATACTCCGAAGTAAACTCAACTAAGATTGTGGTTTTATCCTCTACAATAGACCCCGAGGATCACGAAAAATCTAAAAAATACCCAATGGTAATCGATTTTCTTTCAAAACCAATCACTTCAAATATGCTAACCTATTTAGAATCCAAACTACAACTCTAAAATAAGAAAAATTACTCCATAAAAAAACCTCGAATTTCTTCGAGGCTTTTTTTTATATCTTAAAATCGTATGATTACAATTTACTAACAAATTTAGTTAATTTAGATTTCAAGTTAGAAGCTTTGTTATCATGAATAACATTCTTTTTAGCTAACTTATCAATCATTGAAATAACACCTGATAATTTTGAAGCAGCATCTGCTTTATCAGTAGCTAAACGCAAAGCTTTAATAGCGTTACGTGTAGTTTTATGTTGGTATCTGTTTAATACTCTTTTTTTCTCGTTGCTTCTAATTCTTTTTAAAGCTGACTTATGATTTGCCATTTTGACTTTTTTTTAATTGTAATAATTATTTTAACTATTAGCTAAAAAAGAAAAACCTCCCACAACTACAGTAAATATTGCAGTCACTTTGGTTTTAACTAATAAAACAAACATCAGAGACACTTGACATTTATTTCATAAAACTATTTAACAACTAATTTTGTAGTCCGTAGGGGAATCGAACCCCTGTTACCAGGATGAAAACCTGGCGTCCTAACCCCTAGACGAACGGACCAATTATTCCTCTAAGTTAGTTAAGCATTCTATCTTCTATAGATTAACTTGTAGTCCGTGGGGGAATCGAACCCCCCTTACCAGGATGAAAACCTGGCGTCCTAACCGATAGACGAACGGACCAATATTCCTCAATTTGAGTCGGAACTGTATTTTATTTTTTCGTAGTCCGTGGGGGAATCGAACCCCCCTTACCAGGATGAAAACCTGGCGTCCTAACCGATAGACGAACGGACCGTGCTTTACATTGCGTTGTGCATTTCTGTATTGCGGTTGCAAAGATACAACTGTTTTTTAATTGCACAATAGCTAACACAAAAAAAATATATTTTTTTAATACGCCTTTGCAAAATACACTCTTCTGCCTGACGGATTCCCAGTAAACACACAGCTTCCCGACTCTTCTACTCCATCCAGAGGAATACATCTGATAGTTGCTTTAGTCAACTCTTTTATTTTTTCTTCTGTAGCCGCAGTTCCATCCCAATGTGCTGATACAAAACCTCCTTTGTTCTCTAAGACCTCTTTAAACTCTTCAAAACTATTTACTTCAGTAATATGAGTCTCTCTGTAATTTAATGCCTTATTAAATAAATCTGCCTGGATTTGATCTAATAAATCGCTTATAAAAGTCGCAATTCCTTCTTTCGATTTTACTTCTTTAGTCAAAGTATCTCTTCTTGCTACCTCATAAGTTCCATTTTCAAGATCTTTTGGACCAACAGCAATTCGCACAGGAACCCCTTTCAATTCCCATTCTGCAAATTTAAATCCTGGTTTTTGCGTAGTTCTATCATCAAATTTAACCGAAATACGAAGTTTTCTTAAATCAGCAATCAACTTCTCTACTTCTTGCGTTATTTGCACTAATTGTTCATCTGTTTTATATATAGGAACAATCACCACTTGTATTGGAGCCAAATTAGGAGGTAACACCAATCCCTGATCATCCGAATGCGTCATTACCAAGGCCCCCATCAATCGGGTAGAAACCCCCCAGGAAGTCCCCCACACATATTCCTGCTTTCCTTCGGCATTAGCAAACTTCACATCAAAGGCTTCAGCGAAATTTTGCCCCAAAAAATGAGACGTTCCTGCCTGAAGCGCTTTTCCATCCTGCATCAAAGCCTCAATACAATAAGTTTCTTCAGCTCCGGCAAAACGTTCAGTTTCTGTTTTCAACCCCTTAACAACAGGAATCGCCATGAAATTTTGAACAAAATCAGCATATACATTCATCATTTTCTCTGATTCCTCGATAGCTTCTTTTCTCGTTGCATGAGCCGTATGACCTTCCTGCCATAAAAACTCAGCTGTTCTTAAAAACAAACGCGTACGCATTTCCCATCGAACCACATTAGCCCATTGATTAATTAACAAAGGTAAATCTCTGTAAGATTGTACCCAGCCTTTATATGTTGACCAAATAATCGCTTCACTTGTAGGACGAACTATAAGCTCTTCCTCTAACTTAGCATTTGGATCCACAATTAATTTTCCTGGTTTATCAGGATCGTTTTTTAATCTGTAATGCGTCACTACAGCACATTCTTTCGCAAAACCTTCGGCATTTTTTTCCTCGGCTTCAAACATACTTTTAGGAACAAATAAAGGAAAATAAGCATTTTGATGTCCTGTTTCTTTAAACATCCTATCTAACTCTGCCTGCATTTTTTCCCAAATAGCATAACCGTAAGGTTTAATAACCATACAGCCTCTAACTCCTGAATTTTCGGCTAAATCAGCCTTTACAACCAGCTCATTATACCATTTTGAATAATCTTCTGATCGTGTAGTAAGGTTCTTACTCATATTGAATAGTTTGGCACAAATTTTGTTTTGTTTTATTTAACTAAATAGTTCAGCAAAACTAACTATTTTTGTAATGTGCAACAATAAAAAACCTAACAGATATGAAAACTAATATTTTTTCATCCAAAGAAGCGCAAAATTATCTCTACATTGGATTACTCAGTCTTTTTATGGTTTCTTGTGGCTCTTATCAAAACAGTTCCTATTATGAAACTGACGGTATATATGGCGCTACAAACAATAGCAATACAGAAATAAATTCCGCCTCAGGCAATTATTATAAAGATTATTTCAGTTCACTACAAACCGAAAGTGAAACCCCTGAAGTTTTTACCGATATTGACCAATACAGTGATTTTGATTCATCCGACAACAATCTCCCTTCAAGCTACGCCGGCTGGGGCAACAACCAAACAGGAACCATAATTAATGTTTACCCTGACTACTGGGGTATGAATTATGGTTTTGGATGGAACAATTGGGGATGGAATAACTGGGGATGGAATAACTGGGGATGGAACAACTGGGGCATGAATTACGGTTTCGGCTGGAACAATTGGGGTTGGAATAACTGGGGATGGAATTACGGATTTGGCTGGAATAATTGGGGAATGAACTATGGTTTAGGCTGGAACAACTGGGGTTGGGATACTTACTACTATTACAATCGTCCTAACAACACCAGATACTATTCAAGCACTGTAAGCAGAAGAGGTACACCAACTGCAAACTCATCCTATTCTTCAAGAAACTATTCTACAGACAGAAGAAGCTACAGCACAAATAGAAACTATTCAACTAACAGAAGCTACTCTACAAGCAGAATAGGAACAAACAGAAACGCTACATTTACAAATTCCAGAAACTACAACAGCAACACACCTCAAACAACTACCAATAGAAGAAGTTCAACTCAATACCAAAACAATAATAATTCACAACAAAGCAGAACCTATTCCAGAAGCGAAAGCTACACCCCTTCAAGATCCTACAGCAGCCCCTCTTACGGCGGCGAGAGTAGCGGCCGATCTTATGGAGGCGGCGGCAGTAGTAGTGGCGGTGGCGGTGGTAGCTCAAGATCATCAGGAGGAAGCAGAAGATAATCAATCGTTTTAAAAAAATTACAATGAAAAAATATCTATTTTTAATATTATCCGGACTAGCTCTTAACTCTGTACAAGCGCAAGAAATCACAAGCGGTTTGAGGTTTGCTCAGGACAACACCACCGGAACAGCACGATACAGAGCTATGAGTGGTGCTTTTGGAGCTTTGGGTGGCGATTTATCTTCTTTAAATTCAAACCCTGCCGGTAGTGCCGTTTTTATCAACAACCAACTCGGTTTTTCATTAAGTAATTCTGATACTAACAACAAATCTAATTATTTCGGGAATCGCACTTCCGAAAAGGACAGTTCATTCGATTTAAATCAGGCAGGTGCCGTATTTGTATTTAACAATCATAATCCAAATAATAATTGGACTAAAATTGCTTTAGCATTAAACTACGAAAGAACAAATAACTTCAATAACTCCGTATTTTCAGCAGGTACCAACCTTAACAACTCTGTGGGTGATTATTTTTTAAGTTATGCCAATGCAAATCTTAGCAGAGGTCAGGCTGGTATCCCGTTAGGCACTATAACTGATTTTGATTACTACCAATTAAACTACGCCGACCAACAAGCGTTTTTAGGCTACGAAGGTTACTTAATCAATCCTGAAGAATACAACGACGACAACACTAAATATACTTCTAATGTACCTGCCGGTGGAAATTACTATCATGAAAACACAATAACAGCGGAAGGTTACAACGGAAAACTATCTTTTAATGCTGCTACAGCTTATAAAGACAAACTTTATCTTGGACTAACACTTAACTCTCATTTTACTGATTTCAGACAAAACACTTACTTTTACGAAGTAAACGATAATGCAAATGACAACATTGTAGATTTACTGGACACTTCTTTCGAAAACGAGATCTACACCTATGGCTCCGGATTTTCATTTCAACTTGGACTTATTGGTAAATTAAATGAACAGGTTCGTCTAGGACTATCTTATCAATCTCCAACTTGGAATAAATTAAACGATGAATTAAGACAAAATTTAGTTTCGACTATTCAGGATTACACCGAGAATGATAACCCTCCTATAACTTTTACCAATATAGACTCTAACAATACTGTTATTTACCAAACCTACAAACTAAGAACTCCGGGAAAAATAACAGGAAGTTTTGCTTATGTATTTGACAAAAAAGGATTAATCAGCTTTGATTACGGCTATAAAGACTATGGCAATATCAAATATTCGATTGAACAAGACAGCAGAAACGAATTAATCAATTCTGACATTTCCAATGCCTTAAAAGGAGTTTCTGAAATAAGAATAGGTGGCGAATACAAAATTGAAAGATTAAGCCTTAGAGCAGGATACCATTACGAAGACAGTCCATACAAAGACAAGAAAACGGTTGGTAATCTAAACAGCTATTCAACAGGTATCGGCTATAATTTCGGCGGAACAAGAGCTGACATTTCTTACGCTTACGCTAAGAGAAATTCGCAACAAGGTTTCTTTAGCCAGGGTTTTACAGATGGTGCAAAAATCAATTCCATCAACAACACCGTTTCTTTATCACTATTATTCGAATTGTAATTATCCCAAAACACCCTAATTACGTCTTGCTTTTATCACAACAAGGCGTTTTTTTTGACGTAATAAAAACGTAATCCTGTCCCGAAGCCTCATAATCAGAAAACAGCTCGGATTGACTTTTGAAAACCACACTAAAACAGATACAAAATAATGTTCTTTGAATAAAAAAACGTAATTTTGCACTCCTCCCGAACAATCGGGACACAATAATATGAGAACCAAGTCTTTAAAAAAGAATAAAATAAACGTAATTACCTTAGGGTGTTCAAAAAACATATACGATAGTGAGGTATTAATGGGTCAACTTCGTGCCAACGGAAAAGAAGTGGAACACGAAGCTCCTGTTGACAGAGAAGGAAATATTATCGTAATTAATACCTGCGGATTTATTGACAATGCCAAAGCAGAATCTGTAAATATGATTTTGGAATATGCTGACAAGAAAGAAAAAGGCTTGGTTGACAAAGTTTTTGTTACCGGCTGTTTATCCGAGAGATACCGTCCTGATTTAGAAAAAGAAATCCCTAATGTAGACCAGTTTTTTGGAACTACCGAATTACCTCAATTATTAAAAGCCTTAGGTGCCGATTACAAACATGAATTATTAGGTGAAAGACTTACTACAACACCTAAAAATTATGCTTATTTAAAAATTGCCGAAGGCTGTGACAGACCTTGTAGTTTTTGTGCTATCCCGCTCATGCGAGGCGCTCACGTTTCGCAACCTATCGAAAAATTAGTAAAAGAAGCCGAAGGTTTAGCTCGTGACGGCGTAAAAGAATTAATTTTAATCGCTCAGGACTTAACTTACTACGGTCTTGATATTTATAAAAAACGTAACCTTGCTGAATTATTGGAAGCTTTGGCTAAAGTAGAAGGAATCGAATGGATTCGTTTGCATTATGCCTTCCCTACCGGTTTCCCTATGGATGTTTTGGAATTAATGAAACGCGAACCTAAAATTTGCAACTATATCGACATTCCTTTGCAACACATTTCAGATTCTATTTTAAAATCGATGCGTCGCGGAACAACACAGGCCAAAACAACTCAACTGTTAAAAGATTTCAGAGCAGCAGTTCCGGGAATGGCTATTCGTACAACATTAATAGTTGGTTATCCGGGAGAAACCCAGGAAGATTTCGAAATTTTGAAGAATTTTGTTCAGGAAATGAAATTTGACCGAATGGGATGTTTTGCTTATTCTCACGAAGAAAATACCCATGCGTATCTATTAGAAGATGATGTTCCGGACGAAATCAAGCAAGATCGCGCCAATGAAATCATGGAATTGCAATCGCAAATTTCATGGGATCTGAATCAGGAAAAAATCGGACAAACATTCAAATGTATTATCGACAGAAAAGAAGGTGGTCATTTTGTAGGCCGTACCGAATTTGATAGTCCGGATGTTGATAACGAAGTACTGATTGATGCTTCAAAGTACTATTTAAAAACAGGCGACTTTGCAATGATTAAAATTACAGATGCAACAGAATTCGACCTTTATGGCGAGCCTGCATAATAATAATTTTAGCTTTATAAAAAAACAACTATGAACAAGACACAATTTTTCTTTGTATTAGCGTTTATAACTATAAGCTTTAATACCGTTTTTGCACAATATGGTTACGGAAACGGATACGGTAACGGCTATGGCGGTTACGGAATGGGCAGAAACAGTATGAGCCAAATGAACCAAACCGATATGAAACCAAAAGAAATTCCGGTTGAAGTGACTGTTGCTAAAATAATGGAAAAACTAAAACCGCAATTAAATCTTGACGAATTACAAACTATTGCTATCGGTAATGTTTATACCGACATTATAAAATCGCAAACAGCAATAATGAAAGATGAAAAACTGAGTCAACAGGAAAAGTCTAACGAAATAAAAGCTCTTTTTGAAATTAACGAAAGAAAAGTTAACGAATACCTAAGCGAAGAGCAAAGACAAAAATACAAAGCTCTAAAAGAAGAAGGCGGAAATAACAAAAAAGAGAAAAAGAAAAAATCAAAAAAGGAAGACGAATAGTTTTCCTTTTTTAATAAAAATAGATTCAAAATGAACAAACATCTTAGCTATTTAATTTCTGCATTAATCATTGCGTCATGCTCGACTAATCCTTATAAAAAAAGCGAGAAAGAATACGATACAAAACTAAAATCTTTCAAAGATCAAATTTCTGCCAAAGAGCCCGAACCCCTACCTATTGTTAACAAAACAATTATAACTATCGACAGCGTTTACAGCAAACAATTGTACACTTTTAAAGATAGTATTTTTAAAGTTGGCCCAACACAATTAAACGATAACATTTACACTGAATGGATTAGCACTGTAAACTTCAATCTTCGAAAACCCAACTTTATTATTATTCATCACACCGCTCAGGATTCGCTTCAGCAAACAATCAAAACCTTTACAAAAACAAGCACTCAGGTAAGTGCTCATTATGTAATTGCCGACAACGGACATGTAGTACACATGCTAAACGATTATTTACGCGCCTGGCATGCAGGAGTAAGTTCTTGGGGAAAAAATACCGATATTAATTCCTGCTCCATAGGAATTGAATTAGACAACAATGGTAGCGAACCTTTTTCCGAACCTCAAATCACCAGCCTGATGGCTCTTTTGAGCAAACTAAAAAGAGATTATAATATTCCGGCTCAAAATATCATTGGTCATTCGGATATTGCT
The DNA here is from genome assembly GCF_014639535.1 of Flavobacterium palustre. Classification (GTDB taxonomy): domain Bacteria; phylum Bacteroidota; class Bacteroidia; order Flavobacteriales; family Flavobacteriaceae; genus Flavobacterium; species Flavobacterium palustre. Next base: position 213,767 of record NZ_BMGA01000003.1, read on the forward strand.
CCAAGTCGAAAAAGAGATCCAAGCAGCTTATTTCCATGGAAAACCTTAGCAGAAAATGGTTTTGGAGTATGGAAAGACGACGAACTTCCCTTAGCTCCTTTTGATTTTAATGCCGAGTTAGCACTGCAAATTATTGGCTATAACACCAAAAATTTAAGCGCAGCCATTACAGCTTTCAAACTGCATTATATGCCTGAAGAAGCTAATGCAATTTTAGATCAAAACACCATCAATACTATTTATTCTATTTATTTAAAACAATAAAAGAAACTTTATCACAACAAAAAAAGTTCTTTGAGGTAAATACTCAAAGAACTTTTTTGTTATAGAAATGTCCGCCAAACGAACTAAATACATAATCGGTATTATACTTAAAAATTTCAGACTCTTTAAAATAGTAATCAGTATAAAAAAAGGGGTACAATACCGATAGATTCTGTGTTGTTTTCAATAATTGGTACAATAAAAAAACTGCCAAGATTCATTAAACGAACCTTGGCAGCAAAAAAAATTATCATTTATTGTATTTCGAATTTTGAAAATTCTTAGAATCCATAAACTAATGCTATTGAAGCTTGAGTTGCAGATTTTGTATCAAAAGTTAAACTATCAACTGAATCATAAAAATTATCATCTTTAGCAGAATCTAATCTGAATTCAGGAATAATTGTTAACCCTCCTACTTTATAATTAGCAGACAATGTAAAGGCAGTTACTGAATTATCAGCTGTTAAACCAAACATAGCACTATTTTCTTTTGCTTTAAAATATTCAGCACGTAATCCTAAGCCAAAGTTATCATTTACCGCTACAGAAGGGTACAAAGCAACACCTGTATAACCAAAATCACTATCCCCAGGAGCAGACCAATCAGCTGCATTTAAACCTAACTTGAATTTTTCAGACAATTGGAAAGTAGCTGTTAAATCAACAATAGTACCACTTTCTGAACCATCCATAAAGTTTAGGTAAGCGCTCACACCTTCTGTTGGAGTTAAAGACAATTGAGCACCAATCGCGTTTAATCCTTTCATTGGGTCAGATGAATAAAAATTCCAAGAACTGTTAAAACCACCTACCATCAAACCTACTTTATCTGAGATTGCATAATTTGCTTTAATCCCTGCATTTTGGAATGGTCCGTTAGTAAACAAATAAGAAGTTGAATAATGGAAGTTTGCTAAAGGAGAAATTACTTCATACCCAATAAATGTTCCCATATAACCCGCTGTAAAACTTAATTTATCCGTTGCTGCATAAGTAACATATAAATTTTGGATATGGAATGAATTTGATTCATTAGACGGATTCATATCTCCATTAAGAATCGATTGGTATTGTCCTCTTGGTCCAAAAGCAACTTCACCCACGAAAGAAGTTTTACCAGTTGTTTTTTTCAAAGCAATGTCGATCATCCCCAAAGACACTGAATTCTGATCTGATGCAAAACTAGTTCCTATGTTAGACGTTTTTGCAAAATCATACTTGTAGTAAACATCAGCAGAACCTGAAATTTCCAATGGGGTGTCTTGTGCAAATGTCATGCTTCCTGTCAGCGCTAAAGCTAAAATAAAAATTACTTTTTTCATGTTTTAATTTGTTTTGGTTATTTAAATTATTTTTACTCAAAAAGGAATATTAACATATTATCCTCAATATTTAACACGTTTTATTCCTTTTTGTTGAAGCAAATTTATCAACTTTTAGTTTCACAAAAATAAAATAATATAACTTTTTACCGTTTTTAGCGTCGAATTATCAAAAATCAGGATTCAAATAAAAAAAAATACATTTTCCTTATTTTTCAATAGCAAAAAAATGATTATTCTCATGATAAAAAACAAACATACCCACAAAAAACACACTTAAAAACAAAAAACAATCGAAAAAACATCAAAAATTCAATATAAAACAAAACAAAAACAACAATACCCCCTAAAAAAACAGGGGTCTTAAATTTTTAAACAAAAAAACACCTATTGATAATTCAGCAATAAAAACTCTAAAAAACAACAAAACCTCCCAAAAGGAGGTTTTGCATTATAAAAAGCCTGTAACGCCTAATCCATCACAAAATTAAAAGCCCAAATTCCCGCAGTGAATTAACAGCTTTAGAATACCAGAACAATTCAAAATCCTCTAAATCGGATTCAAAATCAGCCTTTACTTCCTGAAAAGTATAAGTTTTAGTATTTGAAACTGCAATCTTTTGTAGTATTACCACCAGCCACTCCCCTTCTTCTTTAGCAGTTTGAATCGTAAAACTTTCCTTTTTATCGTGAAAAGTCAAACTCATCATTTCCCAGGAACGACCTTTCTTTGTTTTAGTAAAACTTTCAAATGAAGGTTTTCCTCCTATCCAAACTACTTTTGCATTAGGTTTTGTATTAAAATCAACATCTGACTCTATGGCATTAAAAATAAAATCGGGATGAATTTTTGTTTTCGGAATTTTAAAATCAAACCATTCCTGCAAATCAAAATCAAAACAGATTCCGTGCATGTAATTAAAGAGTGATTTTTTCAACCCAAAACTGAATTTATCATGATTAATCCCAGTTGAATCTTTATAATTAATATCATTATTAGCAAATGTCCCAACAACTTCGGTTTCTTTTACAGCTCCAAATTTTTCGGGATACATCCCCACAGGACTGTGAGCCGTCATCGCAAACTGATGCCAAAATCCCGATTGCAGAATTCCGGCTTCAAACAACTGACGCACCATTTCGAGACTATCCACCGTTTCCTGCACGGTTTGCGTTGGATAACCATACATTAAATAAGCATGTACCATGATTCCGGCCTGGGTAAAATTGCGCGTTACCCTTGCCACCTGCTCTACCGTTACGCCTTTATCGATTAATTTTAACAATCTGTCCGAAGCTACTTCAAGACCTCCTGAAACAGCAATACATCCTGAAGCTTTCAATAATAAAGCTAAATCCTGAGTAAAACTTTTTTCGAATCGAATATTCGTCCACCAGGTTACCGATAATTTTCTGCGAAGAATTTCGAGTGCCAACGCCCGCATTAAAGCCGGCGGAGCTGCTTCATCAACAAAGTGAAAACCATTTTGTCCTGTTTGCGCAATCAATTCTTCTATTCGATCGCAAAGCAAACCAGCAGCTACAGGTTCGTATACCTTTATATAATCTAATGAAATATCACAAAAAGTACATTTTCCCCAATAACAACCATGAGCCATAGTGAGCTTATTCCAGCGCCCGTCACTCCACATACGGTGCATGGGATTTACAATTTCGATAACCGAAATGTATTTATCCAAAGGCAAATCGGAATAATCCGGAGTCCCTACCTGCGATTGTTTGTAATCTAACTTTGTGGAATTGTTTTTATAAACTACTGATCCATTTCCTAAAATAAAAGTTCTTTTAAATAAATTGTAATCAGGATTTTCTACATTCGAAATCAATTCTTCAATAGGAACTTCACCATCATCCAAAGTAATAAAATCGAAAAACTCAAAAACACGAGCATCCGAAAGCGAACGCAATTCTGTATTAGGAAAACCACCACCCATTGAAATCTTAATTTCAGGATAATGTTGTTTTACCCATTGCGCACATCGAAAAGCCGAATATAAATTTCCCGGAAAAGGAACAGAAATCAGAAAAAATGTAGGTTGAATCGTTTCAATCCTTTCTTTTAAAATCGAAAAAAGAATATTATCAATATAAGTTGGTTGCTGTTGCAAAGCCTCATATAATTCATCAAAAGAATTAGCACTTCGCCCCAAACGTTCGGCGTAACGACTAAAACCAAAATTCGCATCAACACATTCCACAATAAAATCGGAGATGTCTTCAAGATATAAAGTTGCTAAATGTTTCGCCTTATCCTGAGTTCCCATAGTACCAAAAGCCCAATCCAATTCTTCCAACTGTGCAAAACGGGATGCTTCCGGCAAATAATCTTCCTGACAAATTTGGAGTGCCAACGTTGGATTTTTCCCCTGCAAAAAAGCGATTACCGAATCAATTGTTTTAATATACTCGTCCTGCAAAGCAAAGATTCGTTTGCAATTATCCGATGTCGGTTGATGAGTACCTGCCTGAAAAAGATCTGTTAATGCTTCTTTCGAAAACAATTTCAAAATCACCTCAATCCCTAAATCTGCCTGTACTGATTCTACATTTATGGTATTCAGAAAACCTTTGATATAAGCAGTTGCCGGATACGGTGTATTCAGTTGGGTAAAAGGCGGAGTAACCAGAAAGAGTTTTGTTTTCAAAAGGAAATTATTTTGTGCAAAAATAAGGCTTATTTAGATAGTTTATACAAAATGAATTCGAGCTTTTATTTACTCAAGTTATTTTTAATACTTATTTTAAACAATTTCAAACTTACCTTTTGTAGAAAATAAATTACATTTGTACTCATAAAATTCATCAAATGAAACACATTTTACTTTTGCTTTTATTATTTACTATTACTTCATTTGGACAACAAAAAAATGGGTCAATAGGTTTTATTGAAAACAAAGGACAAATTATGGATCAAAACGGAAAACCAAATCCAACGGTCCAATTTTTATTAAACACCAACGGATTAAATGTTCAGATAAAAAAAACTGGTTTCTCTTATGATATTTATGAAACTAAAAAAATCCCTTTAAAACAGCGTATCATTGATAAAAGTACTCTCTCTTCTCTAGAGAGTAATAAAAAAGTTCCCGATTATACTTTAGAATACGTTTTTCACAGAATCGATATTGACTTTGTTAATGCAAATCCTAATGTTCAATTCGTTTCAGAAGAAAAATCAACTGATTACGACAATTACTACAATATCCCTAATAAACCTGAAGGTGTGTTACTGGTACACAAATTCAAGCAAATAACATATAAAAATATTTATCCTAATATTGATATTGTTTTCTCTATTCCTAAAGACACTTTAAAAGCTGTTGAATATAATTTTGTGATACATCCAAACGGAAAAATTTCAGATATACAGCTAAAATTCAACGGTGCTAAAACAGAATTGCTCGATAATAAAATCAAAATGAATGTTCGTTTTGGTCAAATGGAAGAAATCCTACCTGCCAGCTGGACGGAAGATGGAATGAAAAAAAATTCAATTACTGTTAATTACAAAAAAATTAAAAACAATGTTTACGGTTTTAATACTCGGAATGCTGTAAATGGAAAAACCGTGATTATTGATCCTGTGCCAACACGGCTTTGGGGGACTTTTTATGGAGATGAAAGAAATATACATTATACAATTGGCAATCCTAGTATTACAGTTGACTCTTATGGAAATTCATATATGACTGGTACTACAACCGCTTCAAATTCATCCTATGCAACTACAGGATCACATCAAACTTCAATCCCTAGTTATACCTATCTAAGCTCAAATGGAATAATCGTAAAATTTGCCCCGAATGGAAATCGTTTGTGGGGAACTTATTATGGAGGTCAAGGTCTTAATACAATAAACGATATAAAAATAGATTCTCAAAACAATCTTTTAATAACAGGAAACTCTCCTTCCATATCAAACATAAGTACTCCTGGCTCATACAAACCTAATCTTTCTGGTGGTAGCGATGCTTTCTTAGTCAAGTTTAATGATTCAGGAATCAGACTTTGGGGAACTTATTTTGGAGGTGAAAATGATGATATAGCCTACGCGATGGATATAGATCAAACCAACAATATATACATTGTAGGCCGTACTTTAAGTAATACAGGTATTGCTGTCAATAGTAATTTCCAAACACAATTAAATGATGGTTTTTATAAAATTGATGGTTTTTTAGCAAAATTTAAGTTTGATGGTAATTTATTCTGGAGCACGTATGTAGGAGGTGAAGGGACAGATGAATTAAAAGCAATTACAGTTAAAAATAATTATCTAATTACGGCAGGAAGTACAAATAGTTTTAATAATGTTGCGACGCCTGGAGTTTTTCAAGAAAATCATGATCTTAATACGCACACAGATGGCGTGGTCTATAAATTTTCTCTAGATGGACATAGAATTTGGGCAACTTATTATGGAGGAGAACAAGTTGACTATGTATATAGTGTTGAAGCGGATGATGAAGATAATGTATATCTAGGAGGAGAATCAGCAAGTACTACAAATATCTCAACATCAAATAAGTTTGATGGTTCAAATCAATATTTGTATAAAGGATTTTTTTCTAAATTAAACAGTAATGGACAAAGAATATCGGGATTTTATTTAGGTGCGACAAAAGTTTATTCACTTTTATTTAAAAATAATTCTATTTATGTAGGAGCAACCAATTCTGGGTTTTCTGATCCCAAAATAACTACTCCATGTTCGTATAGACCTACTGGAGTCTTTACAGGATATATTGGTAAATTTTCTAAACAAGCAGATTTAATTTGGGGTACGTATGTAGGCAATAATAGTTCTAGCTCAAGTACAAGAATAGTATTAGATAATAATAATTCAATATTTGTATGTGGACTTTCTTCTCAAAACAATGGTATTGCAGACAATACTTCTTATCAACCAACAGTTTTAGGTACTTTTAATAATTATTTTTTAATGAAATTTTTAGAAGATAATACTAATGTAACCGCTACAAACAACTCTCCAATCTGTATTGGAAACAATTTAGAACTTAAAGCATCCGGAGGCACCAATTATTTATGGATTGGTCCAAATGGATTTTCTTCTACAGAACAAAATCCAATAATTTTAAATGCAACAGCTTTAAATAGCGGTCAATATAGCTGTACAATTACAGGAACAGGTGGTTGTGATGGTACGAAAAAAACAGATGTAGTTGTCGGAGATTTTATTGCGCCAGTTCCTGACCTTACAGCTCTTTCCACAATAATAGGAGATTGTAACACAACTATAACTACAGTCCCAACGGCTACTGATGCTTGTGCTGGTACAATTATAGCCACAACTACAAGTTCATTAACCTATAATTTACCCGGAACTTACACTATAGTTTGGAATTACAATGATGGAAATGGAAACTCTTTTAATCAAAATCAAACAGTTACTATAACTAGTCAACCACGTCCATCAATCACAACTCCCCAAACCTTCTGTTTCAAACAAAACGCAGCAATCAATAACATTGCCATTACAGGTCAAAACATTAAATGGTACGATGCTCTAACAAATGGAAACCTTTTACCAAACACAACAACAGTTCAAAACGGAACAACTTATTATGCTTCGCAAACAATCAATGGTTGCGAAAGTGACAGAACTGCAGTTTTAGTAACTATTCAAAATACTTTGCTTCCAACGGCCAACACCAATCAGTCATTTTGTACCGGCACAAATCCTAGTATTGCAAACATTCAAATAACAGGAAATCAAATTAAATGGTATGACGCTCAAAACAATGGTGCTTTATTAGCAGAAACTACAACTCTAGTTAACGGTGTAACTTATTATGCTTCGCAAACTATAAATAATTGCGAAAGCGAAAGATTAGGGGTTCATGTTTCTATTGTAAACACACCTACGGCTCCAACAGCAAATGCAACGCAATCATTCTGTAAAAATGAAAATGCAACTTTAGGGGATATTCAAATCACAGGACAAAATACAAAATGGTACGATACCAATTTTTCTGCAGCCAGTTTAGCAAACACAACTCTATTAGAAGATAATAAAACCTATTACGCTTCACAAACCATCGGCTGTGAAAGTGACAGAACTCCTGTTTTGATTCGGGTTTATAATACTCCTTTACCAATAGCAAATAAAAATCAACAATTTTGTATTGATGAAAATGCGACTATAGCCAATATTAGTATTTCGGGTTCCAATATTACATGGTATGATGAACCTGCCAATGGAAACATTTTATCAGAAACAACTTTACTACAGGATGGTAAAACCTATTATGCTACACAAACTCTTAATAATTGTGAAAGTAACAGATTAGCTATTACTGTGAAAATTCAGGATACGCAAAGTCCAATTGCCAATTCACCACAAACTTTCTGTATTCAAAAAAATGCGAAAATTAGCGATATTGTCATTTCGGGACAAAATATCAACTGGTACGAAAGCGCCTCATCTTCCATACCTTTATCGGATTTCACCTTACTTGAAAACGGAATTACTTATTATGCAACGCAAACCATAAACAATTGCGAAAGTGAACGAATTCCTGTTGCAATAATAATTCAGGAAGCGACTACTGAAGATTGTATCAATTTTGTAGATGAACTTCCATATCCAAAATTTTTCACACCAAATAATGATGGATACAATGATACCTGGACCATTGATTTTGCTTATTTAAAACCCAATACCGGAATTCAAATCTTTGACCGATACGGAAAATTATTAAAAGTACTACTACCCGATGCTGCCTGGAACGGTCAATTCAACAATCTGGTACTCCCTGCAACCGATTATTGGTTCATAGTCACCAGAGCAAATGGTCAGGAATATAAAGGTCATTTTAGTTTAAAAAGATAAATTAAAAACAAAGGGCACAAAGTTTAAACTCTGTGCCCTTTGTTTATCGAAAATTTGCTGTTAAGAAATTTTAAAACTTATGTTCCTCTTTACTAATCACCAATAAGGATACTAAAGAAATACATGCTGCAACAGTAAGATACATTCCTACCGATGCTATGCCATAGAGATCCGACAACTTAATTGCAACCATTGGCGCAAAAGCAGCTCCTAAAATCCCTGCCATATTAAAAGTCAGCGAAGCTCCTGTATAACGAACGGTCGTCGGGAATAATTCAGACAAAAAAGTACCTAACGGCCCATAAATGAATCCCATTAATGACATCCCTAAACACACAAAAACAGTTACTAATACTATATTATTTGTCGTTAAAAACGATGAAAAGAAAAAACCAAAAACAGCTATCGCAATAGTGGTGTAAATCAACATTTTTCTCCTTCCAATTTTATCGGCTGCCAAGGCTGAAATCGGAATAAAGATAGCAAAGAATAACACTGAGAACAATTGAATCAAAAGCGCATCTCTATTAGAAAATCCTAAACCTTTAGTATTCCAGTTCAACATAAAAACGGTCATCAAATAAAACACTAAGAAAGTAGTAATTGCCGCCAAAGTACCAAAAATCAGCTGATTTTTATACGATTTAAAAACAGTTACAAAAGGAACTTTTACTTCTTTTTGCTCTTCTTTTGAATTCTCAAAAGCCGGAGTTTCTGAAATTTTCAAACGAATATAGAATCCAACAAGTACTAAAAGCGAACTCGCAATAAAAGGAATACGCCAACCATAATCCATAAAATCTTCGCTAGACATAGAATCTGTTAAAAGCAAAAATGTTCCTCCCGAAAGTAACAAACCTATTGGCGCTCCTAATTGCGGGAACATTCCGTACCAGGCACGTTTGTGTGGCGGCGCATTTTCGATAGCCAATAAAACAGCTCCACCCCATTCGCCACCTAAACCAACACCCTGTCCAAATCGGCAAAGCATTAATAATATGGGAGCTAAAACACCAATACTGGCATAACTGGGTAAAAACCCAATACTTACTGTAGAAATTCCCATAGTCAATAAAGCAACTACCAGAGTTACTTTTCGTCCAATTTTATCGCCATAATGACCAAAAACTGCCGAACCTAGGGGCCTGGCAAGAAAAGCAATTGAAAAAGTGGCCAAAGATTCTAAAGTCGAAGTCGTACTATCGGCTCCCGGGAAAAACAATTGTGGAAATACCAATACCGCTGCATTGGCATAAATATAAAAATCAAAAAACTCAATCGTAGTTCCAATTAAACTGCCAAAAAGTACATGTTTTAAAGAATTTATTTTTGTTGACTCTGCTTTCATTTTCAAAAATTTCAGATTTAAAATCCTGCAAAAGTCTTCCTTATTTTCGAAAGCAACAAATATTTAGTTCCAATATTTTTTGGTAATTTTACTCAAAACAAATTCAAACATGCCTAACGACTGTATCAGCTATCAAAAATCAGGATATTTCTCTCCTTTGATGAATGATTATTTAGACCAAAATTCAAAACTACATTCTTTATATAATCGGTTTCCAACTATTGAAAATTTCGAAGCCCAAATAATCGAAAAACTAAGTAATTTCAATAACAATCATAGAAACAGTCTGGTTGCTGTTTTGCAAAAGCAATACGCCGGAATTGAAATTTCGCATTTAACCGAGCAAAATATCGAGTCTTTAAAAGTCAACAATACTTTTACAGTAACCACGGGGCACCAATTAAATCTATTTTCCGGTCCTTTATATTTTCTATACAAAATTATCTCAACCATTAATTTAACGACCGAATTAAAGGTAAAATATCCGGCTTATAATTTTGTACCCGTTTATTGGATGGCAACCGAAGACCATGATTTTGAAGAAATCAATTACTTTAATTTCAAAGGACGAAAATTCCGTTGGAACGCAGCAAGTTCAGGACCTGTTGGCAGACTTTCAACTGATGGTTTAGCTGATTTTTTCGAAATATTCGAACAGGAATTAGGTCACAGCACTAATGCCGAAACACTAAAAAAAATGTTTCAGGATGCTTATTTAAAACATGACAATCTTGCCGATGCCACTCGTTATTTGGCTAATGCATTATTTGGTTCTCAGGGATTAGTTATTATTGATGCCGATGATGCCAATTTAAAAAGAAACTTCATTCCTTATATAAAAGAAGAATTATTGCAGCAAACTGCTCATAAAAAAGTGCTGGAAACGACGCAAAAACTAAAGGAATACGATGTTCAGGTAAATCCACGCGAAATCAATTTATTTTATATCGAAAACAACTTACGAGAGCGTATTATTTTTGAAAACGATAAATTCAAAGTAAACAATACTAAAATTGAATTTTCTGAAAGCGAGATTCTGACATTACTCGACAGCAATCCCGAAAAATTCAGCCCTAATGTAATTATGCGTCCGCTATATCAGGAAGTAATCCTGCCTAATCTTTGCTACATTGGCGGAGGTGGTGAAATTGCTTATTGGTTAGAGTTAAAATCCTTTTTCGACGCGGTAAAAGTTAGCTTTCCAATACTTTTAGTTCGTAATTCAGTTCTTTTGGCTACCGAAAAACAAATTAAAAAAGCGGATAAATTAAGTCTAAACTGGAATGACTTATTCTCAAAACAAAGTGAGCTAATCAATGAAAAAACAAAGATTTTATCGGAATTTGATATTGACTTGACTTTGTTAAAAGAACAATTGCAGAAGCAATTCAGCATCCTGAACGAAATCACCACAAAAACAGATCCTTCATTTGCCGGAGCAGTAAAAGCGCAGGAAGTCAAACAAATCAAAGGTCTTGAAAATCTGGAAAAACGTTTGCTTAAAGCCGAAAAAATAAAACTAAAAGACACTTTAAATCGCATCACGGATTTGCAAAACGAATTATTTCCTAATCAGAGTTTACAGGAACGTCAAGCCAATTTTTCTGAATTCTACCTGGAAAGTGGTGACCATTTGATTAACAAACTAATCGAACGTCTTAATCCTCTGGATCAGCAATTTGACATCATTGAATTCTAAAATTTAACAAAAGAAGCCGGATTTATGACGCATTTATTAAGAAATCAAAGTGCTAACCATTTTAAAAAAGCTACTTTTATAAAAAAGAAATTATAAAATGACAACCAACAGAACTTTTACCATGATTAAACCCGATGCTGTCGCTAATGGACACATTGGAAACATACTTGCCATGATTACTAATGCAGGTTTTAAAATTGTATCACTAAAATTAACCCAACTTACAGTAGCCGATGCAAAAGCTTTTTATGCCGTTCACGCAGAAAGACCTTTCTACGGAGAATTAGTTGAATTTATGTCCAGCGGACCGATTGTTGCAGCCATATTAGAAAAAGAAAATGCCGTTTTAGATTTCAGAACACTCATAGGTGCTACCAATCCGGCTGATGCTGCCGAAGGAACCATCCGTAAATTATATGCAACTTCAATGGGAGAAAATGCCGTTCACGGTTCTGACAGCGATGAAAATGCTGCTATAGAAAGTGCTTTTCACTTTTCAGGAAGAGAGCAGTTCTAGTATTCAGAACACAGATATCAGAATGCAGAAAGCAGATAAAAATCTATAAAAAGAAAATCCAGTCTCGTTTTTTAGAACGAGACTGGATTTTCTTTTTTATTCTAAATTCTGAGGTCTGAGGTCTGCATTCTGAAATCATCTCAAAACCACATCTTTCACCACATCTCTACGCAGTTCTTCATTAATCATCTTTATAATCTTAGATTTTCCGTGGCTGAGTTCCTCTCTTAATACTGATGATGTTAATTCTACATACAACGTACTGCCCTTTAAAACCACATTTCGGGTATAGCTGTTTACTCCGTTACCCATTAAATTTTGCCAGGCCTCTTTGACATTAATTCCATCCATTCCTGACTGCAATTTATTTGCCTGAATAATTTGCTTCAAAACATCACCTACGGTACTTTCATTATTTAGTCTTTTCGCCATCTTCCAGTAAATTTATTGGTCCTGCTTTTTTATATTGGTATTCTTTATTCTGATCATTTTTAATCAGCATCTCATCATCCGAAATACTCACTAATTCCTCAGTCCATTTAGCATAAGGAGTCGAATAATCAAGATAAACATGATCTTCTGTAAATCGTACTTTTACTTTTTCATAATCGTCATTAAACAAAAAAGTCCCGTTAAATTGTGGGCGTACCTTTCTTCGGATACCTTCATTTTGAGCAATTTTAAAATAATCAAAATTCTCATTCATTTTGTATTCCTTGTCATCGCCTTCTTTAAAACTCACCTTCTCAATTTCCCAATAACCATTCAATTTATTAATATCCTCAGGAGTAATTTTTTGTTGACAGGAAGCCAAAAACAAACAAACAAAAAGAATTTTTAAAGCATTTTTCATCATAAATAGTATTATTTGGAGCATTTTCCTGCTATCCGCTATATCTGTCGTGCCAAACCCTGGCACAACAGGATTCCGCTACCATCAGGACTAGGAATTGGTAACAAAAATACATTTTGTTTCTCAAACAAAGTTAGCTTTATTAAACTTTAAATTAGCGAAATTTAAAACCGACTTAAACTATTTTATATATTTTTGGTCTTAAAGCAGTTATAACTTCAACCGCCAAATCATGTCTAAAATCTTCCTTAGTTTCCTTTGTCTTTATCTATTTGTCAATTGCAGTTCGGAGTCTGATTCTGACTCAACAACTTCGGAAAATATGTATTTCCCTCCTGTAAGCGGAACTAATTGGGAAACAAAATCCATCAATGATTTAGGATGGAAACAGGAAGCTGTCCAACCTTTATTGGATTATCTAGAACTCAAACATTCTAAATCGTTCATGATTCTAGTGAATGGAAAAATCGTAATGGAAAATTATTTCAATGGACATTCAGCCACTACTAATTGGTATTGGGCAAGTGCCGGAAAAACCCTGACTGCTACACTAACAGGAATTGCGGAGCAGGAAGGTTTTATTAATACCAACAATAAAGTTTCTGACTACATTGGTACAGCATGGACATCTGAAACCTTAGCCCAAGAAAACCTAATTACTTGCAAACATTTACTCACCATGACATCAGGAATTGAAGACATTGCTAATGGCGACGATGTTTCACCTTCAAAACTAACTTATAAAGCTGATGCCGGAACACGCTGGGCGTACCACAATGTGTATGTAAAATTACAGGATGTCATTGCTCAAGCTACAGGGCAAAGCTGGAGTAATTATTTTAATGCCAAATTAAGAGACAAAATAGGGATGAATGGAGTCTGGCTTCCTTTGGACAACAACATTGTTTATTACAGCACCACCCGAAGTATGGCGCGTTTTGGTTTACTAATGCTCAACAAAGGAAAATGGGAGAATACAACTATTTTAAACGAAGCCTTTTTCAATTCGGCAACTACAACTTCTCAAAATATTAATCTGGGATACGGCTATTTATGGTGGTTAAACGGCAAAAGCAGTTATCATTTACCACAAAGCCAACTCCAATTTTCGGGAAGTATCATTCCAAACGGACCGAATGATATGTTCATGGCTTTAGGCAAAAATGACCAGAAAATCTACGTTATTCCAAGCAAAAAAATGGTTGTTATCCGAATGGGAGAGGCTGCCAATACAGACAATCCTTCTTTTGCTTTATCCGGATTTGATAATGAACTATGGCAAAAAATCAGTGCTTTGTATCAATAATTATCGTTTAGTACGGATTCTTTTTATCATTCCAATAAAAAAGAATACCAGACCCAAAACCAATAAAATATAATAAAAAGACAAACTTTTATCTTTTAAAACATTGGCTAAAACAAAACTGACAACGCTTGCAAAATAGAAAGCAACAGGGCTCATATTTTTCATTGACAAACTTTTTATTTAAAGAAAGAATCTACAAATTCATATTTATTAAAGACTTGTAAATCTTCAATACCTTCTCCTACTCCAATGTATTTTACCGGAATCTGGAATTGATCTGAAATACCAATAACAACACCACCTTTGGCAGTTCCGTCTAATTTAGTTACCGCTAATGAAGTCACTTCAGTTGCAGCTGTAAATTGTTTAGCCTGTTCGAAAGCATTCTGACCGGTAGAACCATCAAGAACTAATAAAACATCATGTGGTGCATCGGCAACCACTTTTTGCATTACCCTTTTCACTTTAGATAATTCATTCATTAAGTTCACTTTATTATGCAAACGTCCTGCAGTATCAATAATTACAATATCAGCATCCTGAGCCACCGCTGATTGTAAGGTATCAAAAGCCACTGAAGCAGGATCTGAACCCATATTTTGTCTTACAATTGGCACATCAACCCTATCGGCCCAAATTTGTAATTGGTCAATAGCCGCTGCTCTAAAAGTATCGGCAGCACCAAGAACCACTTTGTAACCCTGCTTTTTAAATTGGTAGGCTAATTTTCCAATGGTAGTTGTTTTCCCCACTCCGTTAACACCCACAACCATTAAAACATAAGGTTTTGTATTAACCGGAATTATAAATTCAGTAGCTTCACCGGTATTGGTTTCTGATAACAATGAAGCAATTTCTTCCTGAAGAATTTGGTTCAATTCAGAAGTACCCAAATATTTATCTTCAGAAACACGTTTTTCTATACGAGTTATAATTTTCAAAGTAGTATCGACACCTACATCAGAAGAAACCAGAATTTCTTCCAAATTATCCAAAACATCATCATCAACTTTAGATTTACCTACAATTGCCTTACTTAACTTCGAAAAAAAAGTAGTTTTTGTTTTTTCGAGACCTTTATCTAAGGTTTGCTTCGCCTGTTCGCTTATGCTCGGGTCTTTTTTCTCTGAAGAAAATATTCTTTTAAAAAAACTCATCGTATATACAGTATTAAAAAACAGAGGATTAGCAACAAAACACCAATACCTCTTTCAAAGGGTAAATATAGAAAATAAAAAAGCTACTTCCTGAAGAAAGTAGCTTTTCTATATATTCTTTTATGAATTATTTCTTTTTCAAGAATTCATCAACTAATTCAGGAGCAACAATCGTTTCTACGAAAGTATAAGCGCCAGTTTTTGGAGATTTAACCATTTTAATGGCTTTTGATAATCTCTTTGAAGAAGTTTGTAACGATGCTACGGTTTTCTTTGCCATGATTGAAATGTTATTTTAATTTTAATAAATCCCTATAAAATTAATTGAGATTCTATCAAAATTTCTAATTATTACTTAATTTCTTTGTGAACAGTTACTCTCTTCAATACAGGGTTGAATTTTTTAATTTCCAATCTGTCCGGAGTATTTTTTTTGTTCTTAGTTGTTATGTATCTTGAAGTACCAGCAACACCTGAAGCTTTGTGCTCAGTACATTCTAAAATTACCTGGATTCTATTACCTTTCTTTGCCATCTTGCTATATATTTATTTAGGAAATAAAGATTATTTAATAAATCCTTCTGACTGCGCTTTTTTCAAAACAGCAGAAATTCCATTTTTATTAATTGTTTTTATCGTAGATGCTGCTACTCTAAGAGTAATCCATCTATCTTCTTCTGGAAGATAAAAACGCTTTTTAACTAAGTTTACAGAAAACTTTCTCTTAGTTTTGTTCATAGCGTGAGAAACGTTATTTCCTACCATCGCTCTTTTACCTGTAAGGTCACAAACTCTTGACATTATACTTATCTTTTATATCGTTATTCAAAATCAGGGTGCAAAGAAAAGAAAAATAAACGGTTCAAACAAAAAAATTACAAGACATTTTTAAAAATTTCTTTCTTCAGCATTTCTAAACTTTTAATCAACGCTCTATCTATCACTTTTTCACGGGGTTGACCAAAATTAAACTCTTCCACAATTACCTCATTTGGCGTAGCCAAAGCTATAAAAACACTTCCTAATTCGGCTTTTTCATCTCCTTTTGTGGGCCCTGCATTTCCGGTTGTCGCAAGAGCATAATCGGTATTCATTAGCTTCTTCACATTTACTGCCATTGCCTTAGCTACCTCAGCACTTACCACAGCATGTTCTTTAATCAAATCTGCAGGAATTCCTAATACAGCTATCTTGGTTTCAGTTGCATAGGAAACCACACTTCCTTTAAAATAACTAGAAGCTCCCGCCACCGAAGACAAACTTGCAGCGATTTGACCACCGGTACAACTTTCGGCAGTTGCAATGGTTTTTTGTTGTTCTTTCAACATTTTACCTACCAAAACCTCAATAGTTTCATCTTCTTCAAAACCTACAATAATATCATTGATAATGGCACTTAAAGATGTCACATAAGAATCAATTGATTTTCCCAATGCTTCTTTATCTTTCCCTCTGGCCGAAAGACGCAAACGTACTCTTCCCGGAGCAGGCAAATAAGCCAGCTTAATAAATTCCGGCAGACTATTTTCCCAGTCTTCAATTCGTTCCGCCACCATACTCTCTCCTTGTCCATAGGTAAGTATCGTTTTATGAATAATATAAGGACGATCGTATTCTTTAACCACTTTTGGAATAATCTCATTTTCAACCAAATATTTCATTTCAAATGGCACTCCCGGCAGCGAAACAAACACCGTATTTTCTTTCTTCATCCACATCCCCGGAGCCGTCCCCACCTGATTGTGCAACACCGTACAACGCGAAGGAACCAATGCCTGATCTTTATTGATTTGAGTAATGGTACGTTTATAAAAACCTTCTATTAACTGTGTCACATGCGCTAAAACCGCCTGATCGACAACCAATTCATCTTCAAAATAATCACAAAATGTTTTTTTGGTAACATCATCTTTCGTTGGTCCTAGTCCACCCGTGATGATTACTAAATCTACTTTGTTTTGCAATTTTTCAAAAGTATCCAGAATATGTTGTTTATCATCACTAATAGAAATCATTTCATTGATTTCTACTCCTATTTTATCAAGGGATTTTGCAATAAAACCCGAATTGGTATCTATAATCTGACCTATTAAAATTTCATCTCCAATGGTAACAATGGTTGCTTTCATTTAGTAATCTGATAATTTGAGTTGCTTTATAAAATAAAATCAACATCCAAAAAATTGAATGTTGATTCTTATGTGTTTTTTTTTCGAATAAAAATTAAGACTTATTTACAAATCGAAGTCTTTCTTAATCTCTTTAATTGCTTCTTTAACCTGCGATTTTATACTATCAAAAGTATGCTCAATATCTTTTCTTTTCCCTTCTTCTTTTGTCCAGGCTTCTACCTGAAGAATTTCCTCAAAAGCTACCGTCATACCCAACAAATCTAATGTTGGCTTAATTTTATGCGCATAAGCATACGCATGTTTGTGATCTTTTTTCTTTATCCCTTCTTTTATTTGAGCCAAATCTTCCGGCACATCATTTACAAACAAGGTTAGAATTTCGTTTACAAACTCCTGATCATTATCTGAGATTGCATATACTTTTGCTAAGTTATAGTTTAAAGCCATTATTTTATTTGTATTCTAAATAGTTTTTGTCCTTCTAAATATCCTTCCAAAACGTCGTTCGGATTTACT
The DNA here is from genome assembly GCF_014639535.1 of Flavobacterium palustre. Taxonomy (GTDB): domain Bacteria; phylum Bacteroidota; class Bacteroidia; order Flavobacteriales; family Flavobacteriaceae; genus Flavobacterium; species Flavobacterium palustre. The sequence goes on from NZ_BMGA01000003.1 coordinate 231,758, forward strand.
TTTGCAACTCCTTTAGGTGTTCCTGTAAAAATAATATCACCTATTTTCAAAGTAAAATATTGCGAAACATAAGCAATCAGCTCATCTATTTTCCACAACATCCTGTTTACATTACCTTCCTGAACGGTCTGATTATTATTTTTCAATTCAAAAGTAAGATTTTCTAATGAACTAAATTGTGATTTAGGTAAAAAATCACCAATTACCGCCGAACCATCAAAAGCTTTTGCTTTTTCCCAAGGCAAACCTTTCTCTTTTAACTTAGTTTGCAAATCACGAGCTGTAAAATCAATCCCTACACTTATTTCGTCATAATATTTATGAGCAAATTTAGGTTCGATATATTTCCCTACTTTATTAATCTTAACAATCACCTCAACTTCATGTTGAATATCCTCTGAAAATTCAGGAATCACGAAAGGATGTTGTTTTAACAATATCGAAGAATCCGGTTTTATAAAAATTACCGGTTCTGCAGGGCGTTCATTTTGCAATTCTTCTATATGGTCAACATAATTGCGACCAATACAAATTATCTTCATTCTTTTTTATGGTTGGGAGTTAGGAGTTGGGAGCTGGAAATTAGAACAAACTTCTTCTAACTTCCAACTCCAAGCTTCCAACTTATTTCGTATTTAACTTTCTTAATTTTATTCCCGTTAATACCTTTTTAGTATATAATGGAAAATCGGCATTTTGAACCCAACTAAAATAACCCGGCTCTTTTTCCAAAACAACATCTACTTTTATTCCTTTATGCTTTCCAAAAGTAAAAATCTCATCTCCATCCTTATCAAAAGCAATCATACCGGCAAAATCAGCTATTTTTTTACGGGTTGTAAACTCCGACAAGAACTTCATATCGTTTTCCAAATCAGGGTAACGCTCTAATTGTGCTTTCAAGATTTCGTAAGTGGCCATCGTATCTGCCTCAGCCGAATGCGCATTGTCTAAACTTTGTCCGCAATAAAATTTTAAAGCCGCACTCAAAGTACGTTCTTCTTTTTTATGAAAAATAGTCTGAATATCTACCGAAACTCTGTTTTTCATATCAAAATCCACTCCTGCACGAAGCAATTCTTCAGCCAAAAGCGGAATATCAAATCGATCCGAATTAAATCCGGCCAAATCGCTGTCTTTTATCATATTGTAAACCTGATTAGCCAGTTCACTAAAAGTAGGTTCATTAGCTACTTTTTCATCGGTAATTCCGTGAACAGCGGTAGTTTGAGGAGGAATTGGAATGGTAGGATTCACCAGCCAGGTTTTGCTTTCTTTATTTCCGTTTGGAAAAACTTTAAAAATTGAGATTTCCACAATTCTGTCTTTTCCAATATCAATTCCTGTTGTTTCAAGATCAAAAAAACAGATAGGTCTGTTGAGTTTTAATTCCATTTTAATAATATATAGCTACAAATATAAAGTTTTGAGTTTGATTTAAACAAGAGTTTAAAAAAGAAAACCCGACAGCTTTTAAAAACTATCGGGTTTATTAATATAAATTTCAAGACTAAATCGTTCTTGTAACATCAAAATTCTCTAAATATTCGGTCACTCTTTTAACAAACATTCCACCTAAAGCGCCATCAATAATACGATGATCATAACCATGAGTTAAAAACATTTTTTGACGAATACCTATAAAATCACCTTCCGGAGTTTCAATGACCGCAGGAACTTTTCGAATAGCACCCAAGGCCAAAATCCCCACTTCCGGCTGATTCAAAATAGGCGTTCCAAAAACACTTCCAAAAGATCCCACATTCGTTACCGTATATGTTCCTCCTTTAGTTTCATCCGGTTTTAGTTTTCCTAATTTAGCACGATTTCCTAAATCATTTACAGCTTTTGCCATACCCACTAAATTCAGCTGATCGGCATTTTTAATTACAGGAACAATCAAATTACCATTTGGTAAAGCAGCTGCCATTCCTAAATTGATATTTTTCTTTTTAACGATATAATCGCCATCAATTGAAATATTCATTCCCGGAAAATCCTTCAATGCCTTAGCAACAGCCTCCATAAAAATAGGAGTAAAAGTCAGCTTTTCACCTTCTCTTTTCTCAAATTCATTTTTATGTTTCTCACGCCATTTTACCATATTGGTAACATCCACTTCTATAAAAGAATAAACATGAGCTGATGTCTGTTGAGAAGAAACCATATAACCCGCAATCAACTTGCGCATTCTGTCCATTTCAACTATTTCGTCTCCGCCGCTTATCGAAACCGGAGCAGCCGATTTTGCCAGAACAGCCTCTACAACTTCTTGTACCGCTTCAGTCTGAGGCTGATTGGTTCTGTTTTTTAAGTATTCTAAAATATCATTCTTAGTCACTCTGCCTTCACTTCCCGTTCCCGGAATTCGTTCTAATTCTTCGATTCCAATTCCTTCGGCAGCAGCAATATTTTTTACTAATGGAGAAAAGAATTTTTCAGAACTGCTACTTTTTATACTTTCAGAAACACTTAATATCTCTTTTGCTGTCTCAATATTTTTAGTAACCTCTTCAATAATTTCAGGAGCTATTGTCTCTTCAATTTCCACCTCTGAATCTTCACCTTCCGTTTCAATGATGGCAATAGTTTGCCCCACCTCAACCAAATCATCTTTTGAGAACAATTGCTCAATCAAAACACCCGAAACTTCACTTGGTACTTCACTATCCACTTTGTCGGTAGCAACTTCCAGCACTGCTTCGTCGGCTTCAATTTTATCGCCTACTTGTTTCAACCAATTGGTAATGGTTGCTTCTGCGACACTTTCTCCCATTCTTGGAAGCTTTAATTCGAATCTTGCCATATTGTTAACCTAAAAGGTAGTTTTTTAATTTCTGCTTGCGAAATTACTAAATTCCTAAAACATAAGTTATATTAAATGTAGCTTTCCTATATTAATTATAACAAGCAACTCATTTTCATAATAATAATCTGCTTATTAATAAAAATCAAATGACAAATCGATTGTTTTTTTACCAATTCGACAAAAAAACGAGATCTCTAACGGAGTATTTTTTTACAATAAATTAACTTTACTTAACATAACAGCCTTCACAAAAGTGTTATTTTTAATTTTTTCACTTCTAAAAATAGTCATTTTTTCAAACATATAAAAACACCCTTAAGATCATTCTTAATCCAAACAAACACCAAAACCATAAAATCTTTTACTTTTGAATAACAACAAAGAACTCTCTCTAAACTATTGCCTCACATTGAAAAAAATATTCTTATTAGTATTCCTATTTGCAATTAGCCCAATTCAATCACAAATTTCAGGTTGTACCGATCCATTATCTAAAAACTACAACCCAATGGCAACTATTAAGGACGGAAGCTGTCTTTATTCTAATATCAAAATCAAACCGGAATCTACCCAAAAACTGAGCGACAGCTTAATAGAAACTTCCGGACTGATTGCTTTCGACAATTTATTGTGGACACACAACGATGATACCGATACAACAATTTACGGACTGGATAACAATGGAAAAATTCAAAAGAAAATCAAACTCGAAAAAGTAAGCAACACCGATTGGGAGGAGATTTCACAGGACAGCAGTTACCTCTACATTGGCGATTTTGGGAACAACTATCAGGGCAATCGAACCGATTTGCATATTCTGAGAATTGAAAAAAACTCTTTTTTAGCAAATCAGCCTATAATTGACACCATCTCTTTTTCTTATTCCGACCAAAAGGACTTTACTATTCAAAAACCGAATAGTACCAATTTTGATTGTGAGGCTTTTATTGTTTCCAAAGACAGTATTTATTTGTTCAGCAAACAATGGAAATCAAACAAAACCGGCATTTATTCATTACCAAAAGAACCTGGAAATCATATTGTTCAATTAAAACAAACTATTGACACTAAAGGCCTGGTTACTGGCGCGACTTACTTAGAATCTAAAAAACTAATTACACTTTGCGGCTATTCTAAGCTCGGAAAGTCGTTTTTATATTTATTGTATGATTTTAAAAACAATGATTTTCTGTCAGGAAATAAACGAAGAATCAATCTCCAATTTTCTTTTCATCAAATAGAAGGAATCACCACAACCGACGGACTTCATTATTACTTAACAAACGAATCCCTGATTCAGAAACCGATTTTAAATGTTCCTCAGCAAATTCATTACTTTGATTTGAGCATGTATTTATCACCTTATCTTAATAAATTCAAAACGGATTAAAACCAACAATTCGCAATTAGTCATTTAATAGCTTACTTTTGCAAAAAAAATTACAGCTGTGAATTACTTATCCGTTGAAAATATCTCAAAATCTTTTGGAGAGAAAACCCTTTTTGAAAACATTTCTTTTGGAATTAACAAAGACCAAAAAATTGCCTTTATAGCCAAAAACGGCTCCGGAAAAACGACCATTATGAGCATTATTAATGGTTTGGATGAACCTGATACAGGACAAGTCGTTTTAAGAAAAGGCATCCGAATGGCTTTTTTATCTCAGGATAATAATTTACAGGACGAACTGACTATTGAAGAAAGTATTTTCGCTTCGGATAATGAGATTTTAAAAGTAATCGAACAATACGAAAAAGCATTAGAAAATCCGGAAGACGAAGAAGCTTATCAAAAAGCTTTTGATGCGATGGATCAGCACAATGCCTGGGATTTTGAAACCCAATACAAACAGATTTTATTCAAATTAAAGTTGGAAGACTTTAAATTGAAAGTAAAAAATCTATCAGGAGGACAAAAAAAGCGTCTTTCTTTAGCGATTATTCTAATCAATCGCCCTGATTTATTGATTCTTGACGAACCTACCAACCACTTGGATTTAGAGATGATTGAATGGTTAGAATCCTATTTTGCCAAAGAAAACATTACGTTATTTATGGTAACGCATGACCGTTTCTTTTTGGAACGTGTGTGTAATGAAATTTTAGAATTAGACAACGGAAAACTATATCCTTACAAAGGAAATTACTCTTATTATTTAGAGAAAAAAGAAGAACGAATTGCTTCTGAAAACGCCAGTATCGATAAAGCTCAAAACCTTTTTGTAAAAGAATTAGAATGGATGCGTCGTCAGCCAAAAGCTAGAACAACCAAATCCAAATCACGTCAGGATGATTTTTACATCATCAAAGAAAAAGCGCAAAGTCGCCGTAAGGAGAATAAAGTGGAGCTGGAAATCAACATGGAACGCATGGGAAGCAAGATTATTGAGCTTCACAAAATTTCGAAAAAATTCAAAGACCGTGTGATTCTGGATAATTTCAGTTTTGATTTCCAACGTGGGGAACGCATTGGAATCATTGGTAAAAACGGAACCGGAAAATCTACTTTCCTGAATTTATTGACAGGAACTTTACCTCTTGATTCTGGAAGAGTTGTAAAAGGCGACACTATAAAAATAGGTTATTACACCCAAAGCGGAATCAACCCAAAACCGGGACAACGTGTCATTGACGTTATCAAAGAATTTGGAGAATTTATTCCGTTGATGAAAGGAAAAATCATTTCGGCTTCGCAATTATTGGAGCGTTTCCTTTTTGATGCTAAAAAACAATACGATTTTGTAGATAAATTAAGTGGTGGTGAATTGAAACGTTTGTATTTGTGTACCGTTTTGATTCAAAATCCAAACTTCCTGATTCTGGATGAACCTACGAACGATTTGGATATTGTTACTCTGAACGTTTTAGAAAGTTTCCTTCTGGATTATCCTGGATGCTTGCTGGTAGTTTCGCACGACCGTTATTTTATGGACAAAATTGTAGATCATTTATTTGTCTTTAGAGGTCAGGGTGTAATTGAAAATTTCCCGGGAAACTACTCTGATTTCCGAGCTTATGAAGACAGTGCCGATGTAGCGCAAAAAGAGGAAAACAAAGCCGAAAAGAAAGATTGGAAACAAAAAAATCCAACCGGAAATCTGACTTTCAACGAGCAAAAGGAATATCAAAAAATCGAACGCGAAATCAAAGATTTAGAGATAGACAAAGCTAAAATTGAAAAACTCTTTTCTGACGGCAAAGTTGCCGACGCCGACATCGAGAAAAAAGCCAAAGAACTGGAAAACATCATTGCTAAAATTGAAACTAAAGAAGAAAGATGGTTTGAACTTTCGGCAAAAATGGAAGGATAAAATTCTTTATCAAACAGATACAAAAAAGCTGCATTATTTAGTAAATGCAGCTTTTTTTATAATCTAAAATCCTACTTTTTCATTGGTGGCAAATCAAATGCCTTTGGCTCGTGTTCAAAATTATTACGGTGAGAACCATCACAAAAAGGTTTATTAGACGATAATCCACAACGACAAAGCCCTAAAGCTGTTCTACCTTCTAATCCGTAAACTTTCCCATCACAGTCCATAATTTCGAAATCACCTTCAATTTTTATTGAACCATTATTATTGATTATTAACTTTGTCTTACTCATATAGCTTTTTTTGAGTCCAAAGATTGCAAAATATATCCTGAAAGCTCCTAATATAATCCAGTTTTTAGAATCCTAAAAGCTAATTTATACCGATTATATTTTAATCCAATTGTAATTGTTGGTTAACAGGAATGTTTATACTTTTTTTGTGAGATTATAAAAAGCAATTTTTTTAGATTAGATTTAGATACTATCTTTGAAATAAAAACTAAAAATATGGATATCAAACAAATTTTTGAAAACAACAAAAAGTGGATTGCTAAACAACTACAAGCTGATGAAACTTATTTTGATAAGTTAGGTGCCGGACAAGCTCCTGAAATTCTTTACATTGGTTGTTCTGATAGTCGTGTAACTGCCGAAGAAGTAATGGGTTTACAACCGGGTGAAGTTTTTGTTCACAGAAACATCGCTAATATGGTCCCTAATACCGACTTGAATTCGATGTCAGTTATTAATTATGCTGTTGGGAGTTTAAAAGTAAACCATATTGTAGTTTGTGGTCATTATGGTTGTGGTGGTGTTCTGGCTGCTATGCAACAATCTGATTTAGGAATTTTAAATCCTTGGTTAAGAAACATCAGAGATGTGTATAGAATTCACAGAGAAGAATTGGATGCTATTACCAATGAAAATGAAAAATACAAAAGACTGGTTGAATTGAACGTTCAGGAACAATGCATCAATGTGATTAAAACTGCCGAAGTTCAAAAAGCAAATAGCGAAAGAAATCTAAAAGTATACGGTTGGGTTTTTGATATTCATTCCGGTGAATTGATTGACTTGAAAATCGATTTTGATGAAATCTTAAAAGATATCACTAAAATTTACAAAATCGTATAAGAGCTTATTTAAATTTTCCATTTAGTACTAATTCAGAAATAGCCCACGGATGTAACGGACTGAACAGATAAAAAACGGATTTTTTAATTTAAGAATCTGTGTTAATCCGTAAAATTAGTTTAATCTGTGGCCCATTTTACAGATAAATAAAATCCCGTCCCGAAATACATCGGAACGGGATTTTTCAATTTTAAACTACTTAAGTAATAGGAAATATTTAATATCATACTGTAAACAACCATCTATAATATAAACATATAAGTCATGTAAGAATTAAATATTCAATGCGCTTATTTGTTACTTAGAGTTATATAAGTAAAAAAAACTTAAATGACTTATATGGTTGAAAAATGCGACATTATTTTGTTCTTACAACTTATATTAAACCAAATCAAAACGATCTAAATTCATCACTTTATTCCATGCTGCCACAAAATCGTTTATGAATTTTTCGTCAGAATCCGCACAGGCATAAACCTCAGCAATAGCTCTTAACTCCGAATTAGATCCAAAAATAAGATCCACACGGCTGGCTTTCCATTTCTCGATACCCGACTTGCGGTCACGACCTTCAAAAACATCCTGAGCATCCGAAGTCGCTTTCCAGCTAACATTAAAATCCAATAGATTGACAAAAAAGTCATTGGTTAATATTTCCGGACGATTCGTAAATACTCCTAATGTAGATTGGTCAAAATTAGTATTCAACACACGCATTCCTCCCAATAAAACAGTCAATTCAGGAACCGAAAGTGTCATTAATTGCGCTTTATCAACCAATAATTCTTCAGCAGAAATAGTGTATTTCGTTTTCATATAATTACGGAATCCATCGGCAATGGGTTCTAAAACAGCAAATGATTCCACATCAGTTTGCTCCTGAGTCGCATCGGCTCTTCCTGCTGTGAAAGGAACTTCTATTTTAGAACCAGCATTGTTTGCCGCTTTTTCAATAGCTGCATTACCTCCTAAAACAATCAAATCAGCCAGAGATACCTGCTTCCCATCAGATTGTGCGTTATTAAATTCCGCCTGAATAGCTTCTAATTTCGAAATCACCTTGGCTAACTGCGTCGGATTATTTACTTCCCAATCTTTTTGTGGCGCTAATCGAATGCGGGCTCCATTGGCTCCGCCACGTTTGTCTGAACCTCTAAAAGTGGAAGCCGAAGCCCAGGCTGTAGCTACTAACTCAGACACAGACAATCCGGAATCTAAAATTTTTGCTTTAAGCGAAGCAATATCAGCACTATCAATTAATTTATGAGTTACTGCCGGAATTGGATCCTGCCAGATTAATTCTTCTTTTGGTACTTCCGGTCCAAGATAACGGGCAATTGGTCCCATATCACGATGCGTTAATTTGTACCAAGCACGAGCAAAAGCATCAGCAAACTGATCCGGGTTTTCATAGAAATTTCTCGAAATCTTCTCGTAAATTGGATCAAATCGCAACGCTAAATCGGCGGTAAGCATTGTTGGCGCATGACTTTTTGATGGATTATGAGCATCCGGAACCGTTCCTGCTCCTGCTCCGTTTTTCGGTTTCCATTGATGTGCTCCCGCAGGACTTTTAGTCAATTCCCATTCAAAACCAAAAAGATTTTCAAAATAATTATTACTCCATTTGGTTGGCGAAGTCGTCCAGGCTCCTTCTAAACCGCTGGAAATTGTGTCCTCTCCATGTCCTTTGCCAAAAGTATTTTTCCAACCCAAACCTTGCTCTTCAATACTTGCTCCAGCCGGTTCTGCACCTACATATTTACTTGGATCAGCCGCTCCGTGAGTTTTACCAAAAGTATGTCCTCCGGCAACCAAAGCTACAGTTTCCTCATCATTCATTGCCATTCGACCAAAAGTTTCCCGAATATCTTTTGCAGAAGCCACAGGATCCGGATTTCCATTTGGTCCTTCCGGATTCACATAAATTAATCCCATTTGAACTGCAGCCAAAGGATTCTCTAATTCGCGATCTCCTGAATACCGTTGATCCTCTAACCATTTTCCTTCAGCTCCCCAATAAATATCCTGCTCTGTTTCCCAAATATCCTCACGTCCTCCTCCAAAACCAAAAGTTTTCAATCCCATGGATTCCAATGCGCAGTTTCCTGCCAATATCATCAAATCAGCCCATGAGATTTTCTTACCATATTTCTTTTTAACCGGCCACAACAACAAACGAGCCTTATCTAAATTCACGTTATCAGGCCAACTATTCAGCGGAGCAAAACGTTGCGAACCTGAACCTCCTCCTCCACGACCATCAGCTATACGATAGGTTCCGGCACTATGCCATGCCATTCGAATAAAAAACGGACCATAATGACCATAATCAGCAGGCCACCAGTCCTGAGAAGAAGTCATTAAATCAAAAATATCTTTTTTTACAGCAGCTAAATCAATTGACTTGAAAGCCTCAGCATAATTAAAATCTTCCCCCATTGGGTTTGAAAAATTAGCATGCTGACGCAAAATATTTAATTTCAATTGATTTGGCCACCAATCGTTATTTGTAGTACCAGAACCGGCACTTTGCTTAACAATACCACTTGAAAATGGACATTTACCCGCACCGTTTGAATTGTTTGTGTTTTCCATAATTATCTTTTTTATTTATTTTTTATAAAGTTGCAATGCTAATTTAATGATGATTTGTTTATTGGAATTAATTTATCAATAGATAAAAACTATACAACAATACTTAATATCCAATTCTGCTAAAGAGGCATTAAATTAATAAAAAATAATATACAAAAAACGAAAGCCTCAATATCAAATAGTTAAAAACACATCCATAGGTACCTCAGTTCGAAAAGACGGCAATTAAAGAAACCATTATTTTTAGCATCTTAAATTAAAAATTACACATTCTTTTTACACTTTAAAAATCAAAACTTCGGTTATTTTTTATATTTTGCATTAGGATTCCAAAACTATAATCATGACCTCAATCACCCGAATTTTTGATTTTCCGTACCATCAACAAGATGAGTTTACTTCAATTCCAGATGCTTTAGCTTCAAAGCAAAATGGCGTTTGGGTAAAAATAAGCACCGAAGAATATATTGCCAAAGCCAATAGCATTTCAAGGGCGCTATTGCGAATGGGAATACAAAAAGATGATAAAATAGCCATTATTTCATCAAACAACAGACCCGAATGGCACATTGTAGATATTGGCGTATTACAAACCGGAGCGCAAACCGTTCCTATCTACCCTACTATTTCCGAACAGGATTACGAATACATTCTGAATCATTGTGAAGCCAGCTATTGTTTCGTTTCTGACGAAGAGCTCTTCAAAAAAATTAACGCTATCAAAAGTAGATTACCGCATCTTAAAGAAATTTACAGTTTTAATCCTATTGGTAATTGCAAAAACTGGAATGAATTACTAGTTCTGGGCGAAGATGAAAGTAATCAGGAAGAAGTAGAATCCCGAAAAAACAGCATCAAGACTGAAGATTTAGCAACCATCATTTATACTTCGGGCACAACAGGAAATCCAAAAGGTGTGATGCTTTCGCACAAAAATATTGTTTCGAATGTATTGGGCAGTGCGTCACGAATTCCTTTTAAAGCAGGTGCTAGTCGCGCATTGAGTTTCTTGCCTATTTGTCATATTTTCGAAAGAATGGTTTTGTATTTATACCAATATTATGGCGTTTCGATTTATTTTGGAGAATCCATAGAGAAAATTGGAGAGAACATTAAAGAAGTACAGCCCACAGTAATTACAGCTGTTCCAAGATTAATCGAAAAAGTATATGATAAAATTTATGCTAAAGGTGCCGAACTAAGCGGAATCAAAAAAGCACTATTCTTCTGGGCAATCAACTTAGGATTACGTTACGAACCTTATGGAGCCAATGGATTTTGGTATGAATTCCAACTTAAAATTGCCAGAAAACTTATTTTCAGCAAATGGAAAGAAGGTTTGGGTGGTAAACTAGAAGTAATGGTTTCCGGTAGTGCCGCATTACAAACCCGTTTGTCCCGAATTTTTGCCGCTGCCGAAATTCCCGTTATGGAAGGTTATGGTTTGACCGAAACTTCGCCCGTAATTGCCGTAAACGACATGAGAAATTACGGTTTCCGCATTGGAACTGTTGGTAAAGTGATCGATAATGTAGAAGTAAAAATTGCCGAAGACGGAGAAATTCTGTGCAAAGGTCCAAACGTAATGGTAGGTTATTATAAAAATGAAACGCTAACAAGCGAAGTAATCACTGACGGTTATTTCCATACCGGCGACATTGGTAATCTTGATAAAGATGGATTTCTAAAAATTACCGATCGTAAAAAAGAAATGTTTAAAACCTCAGGCGGAAAATACATTGCACCTCAATTGATTGAAAACACCATGAAACAATCCCGCTTTATCGAACAAATCATGGTAATAGGCGAAGGTCAAAAAATGCCGGCCGCATTTATTCAACCTAATTTTGATTTTATAAAAGAATGGGCTAACAAAAACAAAACCGACATTGGGAAAAACAATCAGGAAATCGTGACCAACGAAAAAGTGATTGCCCGAATCCAACAGGAAATTGACAGTATTAATAGTAAATTTGGACACTGGGAACAAATTAAAAAATTCGAACTCACTCCTACCGTTTGGTCTATTGATGGTGGCGAAATGACTCCCACACTCAAATTAAAGCGTAAAAATATACTGGAGAAATATCAGGATTTGTACCAAAAAATATATAGTTTTTAGAAGAATCCAAATTACTACTTCAATACAAAAAAAAGAGCTTGTTTCAAATCGATGAAGCAAGCTCTTTTTTTTTACCTCAATTTTTTTTAACAAAAAAACAACTGTTTTTTATTATGCATGCATACTATTTTTTCTTATATTTGAAATAACAGATATGCTAATATCATAATTTTTAATTCAAATTAAAAAGATTATGATAAAAAATAGATTTTCTTTTTGAGAGAAACTTAATAAGCTTGCCACATGAAAAACAAAACAATAGATTACATCTTAAGAGCGACCTGGCAGGCTGTTTCCAGAATGTACAACGAAGAAGCCACCAAATATGGCGCTACGATGGCAACCGGATTTGCATTGTTAAGTATCGATAAAGAAAAAGGAACGCCATCGACGGCTTTAGGCCCTAAAATGGGAATGGAAGCTACAAGCCTGACCCGCACCCTGAAATCGATGGAAGAAAAAGGATTAATCATTAAAAAGAAAAATCCCAATGATGGTCGTGGGGTATTGATTTACCTGACGGATTATGGCAAAGAAAAAAGAGCCTTGTCTAAAAGTACCGTCATTCAGTTTAATGAAAGTATTAAAAAACATATTTCGGACGAAAAATGGGAACATTTTATAGAAGTTGCCGAAACCATCAACAAATTAATACACGATAAAAAAATATTTAATCAATCTGAAAATACAGAAGATGAAACGTACCATTAAAAAAGTTGCCGTAGTAGGTTCAGGAATCATGGGTTCGGGCATTGCTTGTCATTTTGCCAACATCGGTGTGGAAGTCTTACTTTTGGATATTATCCCAAAGGAACTTAACGAAGCTGAAAGTAAAAAAGGACTCACTCTGGAAAGTAAAGTGGTTAGAAACCGAATTGTAAATGAACATTTGGCTAATTCATTAAAATCCAAACCTTCCCCTATTTACAGCGCAAAGTTCGCTAGTAGAATCAGCACCGGAAACACTACGGATGATATGGCAAAAATTGCCGGTGTAGATTGGATTATTGAAGTAGTGGTGGAACGTTTGGATATTAAGAAATTAGTTTTCGAACAAATTGACCAATACAGAACTCCTGGAACTTTAGTGACTTCGAATACTTCCGGAATTCCGATTCATTTTATGAGTGAAGGTCGTTCGGAAGATTTCCAGAAACATTTTTGCGGAACACACTTTTTTAATCCGGCGCGTTACTTAAAATTATTCGAAATTATTCCGGGACCAAAAACCTCATCTGAAGTATTGGATTTCTTGAAAAATTACGGAGAACAGTTCTTAGGAAAAACTTCGGTTGTTGCAAAAGATACTCCGGCATTTATTGGAAACAGAATTGGCGTTTTCGGGATTCAGAGTTTGTTTCATTTGGTAAAAGAAATGGGATTAACCATCGAGGAGGTAGATAAATTAACAGGACCTGTAATTGGTCGTCCAAAATCGGCTACTTTTAGAACGGTAGATGTAGTTGGTTTAGACACTTTGGTGCATGTTGCCAATGGAATCTATGAAAATTGTCCAGAAGACGAAGCTCATGAGTTATTACAACTTCCGGAATTCATCAAAAAAATGGTGGAAAACAAATGGTTCGGAAGCAAAACTGCACAGGGATTTTACAAAAAAGTGGATAAAGATATTCTTTCCTTAGATTTAGATACGCTAGAATATCGTCCAGCTAAAAAAGCTTCTTTTGCGACTTTAGAACTCACCAAAACCATCGAAAAACCTATCGATCGTTTTAAAGTTTTAATCAAAGGACAGGACAAAGCGGGTGAATTTTACAGAAAAAGCTTCGCTGCATTATTTACTTATGTTTCGAATAGAGTTCCTGAAATCTCAGACGAATTATACAAAATTGACGATGCCATGAAAGCCGGTTTTGGCTGGGAAAACGGACCATTCGAAATTTGGGATTCGATAGGAGTTTTAAAAGGATTCGAACTGATAAAATCCGAAGGACACACTGCCGCTCCTTGGATCAATGAAATGTTGGCTTCAGGAAACAATAGCTTTTACACTGTCAAAGAAGGAGCTACTTATTTTTATGATATTTCCAAAAAATCGCAGGAAAAAGTGCCTGGACAAGATGCTTTTATTATTCTGAATAACATTCGCGAAAGCAAAAAAATATGGGGTAACAGTGGTGCTATCATCGAAGATTTGGGCGACGGAATTTTAAATATCGAATTCAAATCGAAAATGAATACTATTGGTGGCGATGTTTTACAAGCTATCAATAAAGGAATTGATTTAGCCGAAAAAGAATATTCAGGATTGGTTATTGGAAATCAGGCAGCTAATTTCTCTGTTGGTGCCAATATCGGAATGATATTCATGATGGCAGTCGAACAGGAATACGAAGAACTAAATTTAGCTATCAAAATGTTTCAGGACACGATGATGCGCGTGCGTTATTCTTCAATTCCTGTAGTAGTTGCGCCTCACGGAATGACTTTTGGCGGCGGATGCGAAATGAGCTTACACGCCGATAAAGTGGTTGCTACCGCAGAAACCTATATGGGATTGGTGGAATTTGGCGTTGGAGTGATTCCCGGTGGTGGCGGTTCGAAAGAGATGACTTTGCGTGCGGCTGATTTATTCCGTAAAAATGATGTGGAATTGAACACCTTACAGGAATATTTCTTAACTATTGCAATGGCTAAAGTCTCAACTTCCGGATATGAAGCTTTTGATACCGGTCTATTACAACACGGGAAAGACATTATTGTGGTGAACAAAGACCGCCAAATTGCTGAAGCCAAAAAACACGCATTGTTAATGGCAGAAGCGGGTTACACCCAGCCTATCAGAAGAAATGACATCAAAGTTTTAGGAAAACAGGCTTTAGGGATGTTCTTAGTAGGAACCGACCAAATGGTTGCCGGAAGGTACATCTCTGAACACGATAAAAAAATCGCTAATAAACTGGCTTATGTGATGGCCGGAGGCGATTTATCCGAACCGACATTGGTTTCTGAACAATATTTACTCGATTTAGAAAGAGAAGCGTTCTTATCACTTTGTACCGAAAGAAAAACATTGGAACGCATTCAATATATGTTGAAAGCGGGGAAACCGTTGAGAAATTAAAAGCTCCGTAGGAGCAAACTGTTGATAGAAAAAGCGTTGCAATATTAATAAGCTCCGTAGGAGCGACCTGTTAATCGATTATTATGGCAAATACCTATTCACAAATTTATATTCAAATTGTTTTTGCTGTTAAAGGAAGACAAAATCTCATTATAAAAGAAAACCGTGAAGAATTACATAAATTTATTACAGGTATTGTTTCAAATAGAGAACAAAAGTTATTAGCCATTTTTGCTATGCCGGATCACGTTCACATATTAGTTGGAATGAAACCAAATATTTCAATTTCAGATTTAGTTAGAGATATAAAAGCAGCTTCATCTAAATTTATTAATGATAGCAAATGGATTAATGGAAAATTTAATTGGCAGGAAGGTTATGGAGCATTTTCATACTCCAAAAGCCAGTTGGATAATGTAATAAAATACATTTTAAATCAAGAAAAACATCATAAAAAACAAACGTTTAAAGAAGAATATCACTCCTTTTTAGAAAAATTTGAAATAAAATATGATGAAAAATATTTGTTTGAATGGATTGAATAATAAACAGGTCGCTCCTACGGAGCTTCCTAACAAATACGCAATTTAATGCTACAAACAGTAAGCCTCTAAGAGGCAAATAGCAGAGGTAAAATAACATCATAATTTATATTTACTGAAATGACCTCGTAGAGGTCAACTGTTTGTAGAAAAAATAATTTGAATTTCAATTTAGCTCCCTAGGAGCAATCTGTAAAACATCAAAATAATAAAACAATGAAAAACACGACCGCATATATCGTTTCTGCCTATCGCACTGCCGTGGGAAAAGCTCCTAAAGGACTGTTCCGATTTAAAAGACCGGATGAATTGGCAGCAGAAACCATCCAACACATGATGAATGAATTACCGGATTTTGACAAAAAACGTATTGATGATGTTATGGTGGGCAACGCCATGCCTGAAGCTGAACAAGGTTTGAATTTTGGTCGTCTAATCTCGTTAATGGGATTGGAAATCAATGATGTTCCCGGAGTTACGGTCAATCGTTATTGCGCCTCGGGACTGGAAACTATCGGGATGGCAACAGCCCGAATCCAATCGGGAATGGCCGATTGTATTATTGCAGGTGGTGCCGAAAGCATGAGTTTTATTCCAATGGGAGGTTACAAACCCACTCCTGATTATGCTCTTGCCAAAGCAGGACATGAAGATTATTACTGGGGAATGGGACTGACAGCCGAAGCCGTTGCAAAACAGTTTAATATTTCCAGAGAAGATCAGGATTTATTTGCCTATAATTCACATCAAAAAGCATTAAAAGCGCAAGCAGAAGACAAATTTGACTCACAAATTGTTCCCATTACTGTTGAACAAACTTTTATTAATGCAAAAGGTAAAAAAGAAACCACATCTTACACTGTCAATAAAGACGAAGGTCCCAGAGCAGATACATCGCTGGAAGCATTAGCCAAATTAAGACCCGTTTTTGCAGCCGACGGAAGCGTTACTGCCGGAACTTCATCGCAAATGAGTGATGGCGCCGCATTTGTTCTAATTATGAGCGAAGAATTGGTCAAAGAACTAAACTTAAAGCCTATAGCCCGATTAGTAAATTATGCTTCGGCTGGAGTTGAACCAAGAATCATGGGAATAGGCCCTGTAAAAGCCATTCCAAAAGCATTAAAACAAGCCGGATTACATTTAAAAGACATTGATTTGATTGAATTAAACGAAGCCTTTGCCTCACAATCCTTAGCCGTAATCAGAGAATTAGGATTGAATCCGGATATTGTAAATGTAAACGGAGGCGCTATTGCTTTAGGACATCCATTAGGCTGCACAGGAGCCAAATTATCTGTTCAGCTATTCGATGAAATGAAACGACGCGGCAATAAATACGGAATGGTTACAATGTGTGTGGGAACAGGACAAGGAGCTGCGGGGATTTTCGAACTTTTGTAAATATTCATTCTTCTTTTGTTACTGCTACGAAAGAAGAATCCAAAAAATAAAAACCATCATGAGATTCCTCCTTCGTCGGAATGACAAGTTGGCTACCTCAATTAAGAAACTAAAAAAATCTGCAAAATGGACAACAAAACAAGAGGGGGACAATTCCTCGTAAAAGAAACAAAATGCGAAGACATTTTTATTCCTGAAGATTTCTCTGAAGAACAAAAAATGATGCGCGATATGGTCAAAGAATTCGTTGATAAAGAACTTTGGCCTAACAAAGATCGTTTTGAAAAAAGAGACTTTGGGTTCACCGTTGAATGTATGCACAAAGCAGCCGAACTGGGACTTTTGAGCGTTTCTGTTCCTGAGGCTTACGGCGGAATGGGAATGGGATTTGTGGATACCGTTTTGGTTTGTGATTATATTTCGGGAGCTACCGGTTCGTTTTCGAGTGCTTTTGGTGCGCACACCGGAATTGGAACATTACCAATCACTTTATACGGAACAGAAGAACAAAAACAAAAATATGTTCCCAAACTGGCTTCCGGTGAATGGTTTGGAGCATACTGCCTTACCGAACCCGGAGCAGGTAGTGATGCTAATTCCGGAAAAACTAAAGCCGTTTTGTCTGAAGATGGTACACATTATAAAATTACAGGACAAAAAATGTGGATTACCAATGCCGGATTTTGCTCTTTGTTCATCGTTTTTGCCCGAATTGAAGATGATAAAAATATCACCGGTTTCATTGTAGAAAACAATCCTGAAAACGGAATTTCTACGAACGAAGAAGAACATAAATTAGGAATTCGTGCTTCGTCAACAAGACAGGTTTTCTTTAACGAAACTAAAGTTCCTGTAGAAAATATGCTTTCCGAAAGAGGAAATGGTTTTAAAATTGCCATGAATGCCTTAAATGTAGGTCGTATCAAATTGGCTGCAGCCTGTCTGGATTCACAACGAAGAATCATTTCGGGTGCTGCCAAATATTCGAATGAAAGAATCCAGTTTAATGTTCCCATATCTAAATTTGGTGCCATCAGATACAAACTGGCCGAAATGGCTACCAGCTGTTATGCCGGAGAAAGTGCCGTTTACAGAGCTGCAAAAAGTATTGAAGAACGAATTGCTATTCGCGAAAGCGAAGGCGCTACACATCAGGAAGCCGAATTGAAAGGTGTTGAAGAATTTGCCATTGAATGTGCTATTCTAAAAGTAGCCGTTTCAGAAGATATTCAGAATTGCTCTGACGAAGGAATTCAAATTTTCGGAGGGATGGGATTCTCAGAAGACACTCCGATGGAAAGTGCCTGGCGTGATGCAAGAATTACCAGAATTTATGAAGGGACGAACGAAATCAACCGAATGTTATCCGTTGGAATGCTGATTAAAAAAGCCATGAAAGGTCATGTGGATTTATTAGGTCCGGCATCTAAAGTACAGGAAGATTTAATGAGTATTCCATCTTTTGACACTCCTGATTATTCTGAATTATTTGCTGAAGAGAAAGAGATGATAAGCAAATTGAAAAAAGCCTTTTTAATGGTTGCCGGTGGAGCCGTTCAAAAATATGGACCTGATTTAGATGAACACCAACAATTATTGATTGCTTCGGCCGATATTTTAATCGAAATCTATATGGCTGAATCTACTATTTTAAGAACTGAAAAATTAGCTAAAAAAGTAGGCGAAGCCAATATCAAAGAACAAATTGCGATGGCTAAATTGTATTTGTACAAAGCAGTGGATATTGTAACTCAAAAAGGAAAAGAAAGTATTATTTCTTTTGCCGAAGGCGATGAACAACGCATGCTATTAATGGGATTGAGACGTTATACAAAATACACTAACATGCCTAATATTGTTGAAATCAGAAGAACTATCAGTGCCAAAATTATTGCAGAAAACAAATATTGTTTTTAGACAAACCTTCTAAATCAAGCATAAAAAAACCGTTCCGATAGTTATCATCGGGACGGTTTTTTCGTTTAACGAAGATTCTATTTTTCCTCTTTCTCAATTGCTGAAATTTCTCCAAAATAAGAAATGGATTCTCTATTATTACTAATTATTGTCAATGTACTGTTTCCTTCAGAAGAAACAATAAGTGTTATATTAAAAAAATCCTGCTGTCCTCTTACTGACGCCTCAATTTGATATCCTTTTTTATGTTTATTGACTACAAATTTCTCGGGTTTTCCTTCAAATTTAAGTCCGGTATCACTACCTCCGTAACCTAATCCACTAAATCCCCGACCGAAAAAAGGCATTTCACTTTTTATAAAATCAGGTTTAAACGTAATAAAATTAGGAATAATACTCAAGTCAATCATCCTAAAAGTTGGAGAGTTCGAATTTCGGGCAACAAATTGAAATTCTTTCGCATTAATCAATTTTTCTATTTCTTTTTGCTTTTCTATTTTTTGTTCCATTCTGAGTTGTCTTCTCGATTTTTCCTGAGAAAATCCAATTAGAACATTACAACAAAACAAGAGCAAAATGACTATTTTAGGTGTTTTCATAATTTTTATTTTTTAATTACAATAAATGAATCTCTGATAAACAACAACTTAAATTGGAATAAAAATAATACAAACAGTGTTAATTAAATAATTCAATCAAAGTAAATTGCTCTTTTGAAATCACAAAAATTGTTCCTATTTTAGATAAAAACAAAATCAAATGAAATGAGCATGACTAAAAATTGATTACAAGTACCAATAGTGATATGCGAATTACATATGACCAATAAAAACAATAAATATCAACATATGAAAATACTAGGAATAGGATCACGAATTGCTCATCCTGAATACGGAAAAGGTGTAATTACCAATGTTTCATCAACCGAATACTGGGTAACATTTATAGAAAGCGGCTTAGAAACAATTGCATTAGACGATAGTTTCGAAATCATTGAAGCTGCGGAAAACGAAGTGGATACGGTAAGTTTCTCGGAAGTAGAAACAACTTTACGTAATCTTCTGAAAAAATGGTCGGATGTTTCCGAAATTGTTCCCATTGGCGATAAATGGAAAGGCGGAAAATTGATTCTGGAACCAGGACAGCCTGGTTTAGCTTCGAAAGAAATTCCGATTGATACTTTTTTCCATAAAATAGTTATGGTAAGAGACCGCTTGCGAGTGATGGAACAAAAAGTCAATTCGAGTAATCTGGAGGAAATAGAAAAAATAGAATTACAACAATACATCACAAGAATATACGGCAGTCTAACCTCTTTTAATATTCTGTTTAAATCACCAACGAACCATTTTGTAGGAGAAAAATCAAAATAGAATGTTATTTAACTTTGGCTTTCGATGCATTTTATAGTATTTTTATGGTTTCAAACCTTATTTTAAAAAATCATGAAAAAAATCATTGTTTTTACACTGGCAATTAGTACTGCTTTAATTGGATGTAAACCACAAAATAAATCAACTGATACAAAAAAATTAAATATTGTATTTGAAGCAAAAAGTAACAGTAGTGTTGCCGGAACTGCCTCTTTTATTGAAAAAAACGGGAAGGTAACTTTTGAAGCCAAAATATCCGGATTAAAACCGGGAGTGCATGCCATTCACATTCATGAAAAATCAGATTGTTCAGCAGCTGACGGAAGTTCAGCCGGTGGACACTGGAATCCTACTTTCAAAAAACATGGCAAATGGGGTGTTGGAGAATACCATAAAGGGGACATTGGCAATTTTACTGCTGATGAAAAAGGAAATGGAAAAATCACTTTGACTACCGACGAATGGTGTATTGGCTGTGGTGATCAAACTAAAGATATACTAGGAAAAGGCTTAATTGTTCATGACGGAGCAGACGATTTTACTTCGCAACCTGCGGGAAATGCCGGCGCAAGAGTAGCCTGTTCGGGAATTATAAAATAAGGAATAGTCCTTCAATATCATTTAAAACCGTCTTAATTTAACAAAATTGAGATGGTTTTTTCATTTTTAAATAACATCAAAACTAGAAAATACTATAGCTTTGTAGCATCAAAATAAGAATATGATAAATCCTTCGGCACCTGGTTGGGTTGATAAATTTTTTGTCAAGCAGGAATTCACGAAACAGCATGTTTTCATGGATGTTGATTTATTTTATAAAAAAACCAGAGCAACCGGTTTTATCTACGGTCATATTATTTCATTTGAAACTCCTGTATTTGTTGATACTAAAGGCTGGGTTCAGAATGAAATTCCTAAAGTTGCCTTATTAAACACCTTGTATAACATTTATGGATTAACCACTCAGGAAGTGGATCCGAATGCGTTTATCAAAAAATGTCTCGATTTTTATGATGATTTACACCCACAGGGTTTTAATTTGTTTAAAAAAGTGTTACCAAACGGTGCTCCTTCTTTAAACTTAGAAAAAATTATTGATACCCGGGTTCAGACTAATGTGGATATCATCAATAAAAACTTCTCTCATATTGTAACTAATGCGTTACTTTTTATAGATATTTTAGCTTTCAGGCAATACCTGATTAACGGCAAAATACCCGAAAAATACTTGAAAAAAATTGAAGAAGCTGTAATTAGTGTGGTTACTTTGGCTCTGAAAATCAAGACTAATAAATCGAATTACGATGATTTATTAATTAAACTCTTTGAAGCTTCGGTGCGTTACAGCAAGTTCTCTAAAATTAATACGCAAAATATTGACGAACTTAATTTAGATTATTTCAATTCTGATTTAGAGAAATACTATCTGCTTGACATGGCCGGAATGGCACTATGGAGTGATGGTGAAATTGAAAATGAAGAAATTTACTTTTTACATAAACTAGCCGAAAACATCAAAATACCAACTGATTTTGTATCAGAAAGTATCCAAAACACGGATAATTTTATAAGCAAATACAAAAAGGAAATTCCTTATTTTAATTATTCAAATCCGGTAAAACATTTTTACGATCAAACTACGCAAAGTGTCATTACGTTAATTAGTCGCAATAAAAACAGACTACTTAAAGAAATTATTCAAAGTAAAGAACTAATGATTCTGTTGGCTTATTCGACACGAAGAGACTTAGATGAAAAAGAAAAAAAGAAAGTAAAAAAACAACTATTAGACATTTGTAAAACCATACCTTCGTTGACTATTTTTTTACTTCCGGGAGGCAGTTTACTACTTCCTATCCTAATCAAATTTATCCCAAAATTACTTCCGTCTGCTTTTAATGAAAACTTAGATAATGAATAAAAAAAATCGCCTCAAATGGCGATTTTTTTTTTTACAAATTCAGTTGATAGACTTCATCTAATTCTTTATTGGAACTAATATTTACTTCTAAATCAGTCACAAAACCGGAATTCAAACCATAAACCCAACCGTGTAAAGTTAAATCTTGTCCGTTTTTCCAGGCGTTTTGTACGATAGATGTTTTAGCTAAATCGAAAACCTGTTCTTTAGCATTAATTTCTACAAAGGTGTTAAATCGCTGTGTTTCGTCTTTAATAGAATCCAAATACACATTGTGCATACGATACACATCTTTAATATGTCGGATCCAGTTATCAATAATTCCGATAGACTGATTTCCCATAGCTGCTTTTATCCCGCCACAACCATAATGCCCGCAAACAATTACGTGTTTTACTTTTAAAACGTTTACGGCATAGTCTAATACACTCAGCATATTCATATCAGTATGTACTACCATATTAGCAATATTTCGGTGAACAAAAACTTCTCCCGGTTTAGCGCCAATAATTTCATTTGCCGGCACACGACTATCAGAACATCCTATCCACAACAAAGGCGGAGTTTGACCTTTGGCTAAATCTGCAAAATAGTTAGGGTCTTTTTCTAATGATCTCTCAACCCATTCTTTATTATTTTCTAATATTTTTTTATAAAAATCAACCATACTTTTTCAAATTTACTCTGTTCAACTTTTCTCAGTAATAAATATAAGTTTCGTTTTTTTGTTTTAAAAAACTTCTCTTTTAACCATCATCCGTTTTGCCACATCATAATAATGCTCAATTGTAACGTGATTTGAAACCTCATCGGTATTCTCCAGCTGATATGCCTTTTTAAATCCTTTTAATTTCACTTTAATGTTCTCATCATGCGCTCGTATTTCTTTAAATTCGCGAATTAAATCCAGCACATCGTGAGCAATATACTCTGTATCATGAGCATTAATAACAACTCTTGAATTTTCAGGAATATCATTTAAAGTTTGCTTTATAGCAGCTTTATTTAAAAAAGAAACTTCCTGTGCCAAATCAATATGGATAATATCTCCGTCTTCGTATTCTTCTTTTTTAAAACTGTAAGCTTTTTTCAGATTTCCTTTTAAAACAAAAATTACACTAATAATAATTCCCAACATTACACCTTTTAACAAATCAGTCACTACAACAGCCACCATTGTTGCTATAAAAGGTACAAACTGATATTTTCCTTTTTCCCAGAAATGCTTGATTGTGGCCGGTTTTGCAAGTCGGTATCCTACTAAGATTAAAATTGTAGCTAATGTAGCCAATGGAATTTTATTTAAAATAGACGGAATAATCAAAACACTCAATAATAAAAATACTCCGTGGATAATGGTTGACATTTTTGATTTTGCTCCCGCATTACTATTTGCCGAAGAGCGAACCACTACCGATGTCATTGGTAATCCTCCTAAAAGTGAACTTACTATGTTTCCAATACCCTGTGCTTTTAACTCTACATTGGTATTAGTATATCTTTTTTGCTGATCCAATCGATCGGAGGCTTCAATACACAATAACGTCTCTACCGATGCCACAATAGCAATTGTCACGGCTACAGTCCAAACATCAGGATTGATAATTTGTGTAAAATTAGGCACTACAATTATGGCCTTAAAATCCTCTAATGATTCCGGAATAGGTAAAGACACTAAATGCTCCTTAGTGATAGCCAATGAACTTCCTGAATTAATAAAAATTTGATTTAAAACAATACCAAAAATTACAGCTATCAAAGCTCCGGGAACTAATTTAAATTTCTTTAAAAAAGCAATTTTGTCCCAGGAAATAAGTATTGCCAATGAAAACAAACTTACAAGGATTGCTCCTAAATGAAAATGATTGAAAATCTGTAATAATGAAGACAAGGTATTGCTACCATCAACTTGAGTAAAAGATTGATCTCCTTCAAAATCGGCATCATAACCAAAAGCATGTGGAAGTTGTTTTAAAATAATGATAATTCCAATTCCGGCAAGCATTCCTTCAATTACATTGGTTGGAAAATAATTAGATATACTTCCTGCTTTAATAAAACCTAATGCTAATTGAATAAAACCAGCAATAAAAACAGCCGTTAAAAAAACATCAAAAGCACCCAAATTAGTTATTGCTGTTAATACAATTGCTGTTAATCCGGCCGCAGGACCAGTCACACTAATATGCGACTGACTTAAATACCCAACAACTATTCCTCCTACGATTCCGGCAATAATACCTGAAAACAATGGTGCACCCGAAGCCATTGCAATTCCTAAACACAATGGTAAAGCTACCAAGAAAACCACTAAACCAGAAGCAAAATCAGATTTAAGGTTAGCAAAAAGATTTGTTTTTTTTGTCATAATACTAATTAATAAATTATACCAAATTACAACACAAACATTGTGTTTGCAATCCTAAAAACTTTAATAAAAGTATTACATACTATCGGGTGGAGGGGTAGCTATCGTTTGTATAACATTATCATGTTTAGAAAAATCTTCAAAAAGAATTAAATTTCTAAGTCCGGTTTTTTTTACTTTAAAAGTTAAATTAGATGTTATAGCATACACTAAATGCTTCGTTTCTTTTTTTACTTGTTCTTCCTCAGACACACTATAATATACCGCAACATCAGTTGACTTTTCTATCAACTTTACAATAGTAGGAGTTGCTAAAAAAGCGATGAAGACTAATAAAAATAAAAGTGCTATTGATTTCATATAAACAAAAATAAACCTAAAAAAATATAAATTTTAAAAAAACCAATCTTTTTTTATAAAAAATTAACACCAATATTCAAAAAAAACACAAAACCAACCTAACAATCTTACTTTCAGAAAAATACACTATTTCAAAACACCATTTATCAGGTTTCTACTTAAAAAAACAGAGCAAAAAAAGAACCTCTTTTACCATCAAATAAATTGATTGTTTTTATATTTGTATCAAAAAATTCTATCCATGACAATTACCCAACTCAAATATGTTTTGGCTGTAGCCGAACACAAAAATTTCACACTCGCTGCCGAAAAATGCTTTGTAACTCAACCTACCCTGAGCATGCAAATTCAAAAAATTGAAGAAGAATTGAACATTCAAATTTTTGACAGAACAAAAAAACCAATCCAACTAACGGATATTGGACAAAAAATAGTCAATCAGGCAAAAAATATTGTTAACGAAGCTGATAGAATTCAAGATATTGTAGAACAACAAAAAGGTTTCATTGGTGGTGAATTCAGACTGGGCATCATTCCTACAATCATGCCTACCTTATTACCTATGTTTTTGAACAATTTTATCAAAAAACATCCAAAAGTAAAACTCATTATCGAAGAATTAAATACCGAAGAAATTATCGCCAAGCTCAACAACGGTCATTTAGACGCTGCCATCGCGGCTACCCCTTTGATGGAAGAAAAAATCAAAGAAATTGTACTTTACTTTGAACCTTTTGTAGCTTATATCCCTGAAAGTCATCATACTTTCCAAAAAAAGGAAATTGAAGTAGAAGACTTAAATCTTGATGAAATTTTATTATTACAGGATGGACATTGTTTTAGAGATGGTATTTTAAACCTTTGCAAAAACAATACAAGAAGCGAAGGGAATCATTTTCAAATAGAAAGCGGCAGTTTTGAAACCTTAATAAAACTTGCCGATGAAGGACTGGGAACCACTCTTTTACCCTATTTACACACTTTAGATTTAAAAGAATCCGACAAAATTAAATTACGTCATTTTACAGAACCAAAACCTGCCAGAGAAGTCAGCCTTATTTATCCTAAGAGCGAATTAAAAATTCAAATTATTGAGGCATTAAGGAGTACCATAGCCGGCGTTGTAAAAGGAGCTATTGTTTTTCAAAATGTACAAATAATAAGTCCGCTGCAAAAAAAATAGAGTCAAGAAATCTTGACTCTATTGGATGATTTTAGTTTCTTTCGACTATAGAAAGACATTTTTGCAATTCAGGCTTTTCTTTAGTATAATAAGTAAGCCAATTTCTTAGATGATCCATCTCATGTGGCAATAAATTTCGAACTGCTTTTTTAAGTTCTTTTACAAATAAATCAGGTGCAAAACTAACTCTTTCTAATATCGACTTAGTGTAATCATATATCATTCGTGGCATATCTAATAGTATTAAAAGTTATCAAATTAAGATGTTGTAATTTACAAAAAAACGTCTTTAACCCACAAATCAAAAACAGTTAAAAAACACATAAATTACGACGAATTACATTTTCTTAAAAATTTAGAAATTTTTAACTTACAAAACAGAGTTGTTTCTTTTACTGTCTTCTATTGTAGAGAAAAGTTGAGTTCATAAAAAAAGGAATCAAAAATGATTCCTTTTTTATTTAAATATTTACTATCACTAAGGATGGTTTTAACTCGGGTTTCTCTACTATAAATGACATTAACCATTCTTTTAACTGATCCAACTCATAAGGGAGAAGTGTTTTTATGGCTTTTTCGAGTTCTTTACAAAAAAGTACCGGATCAAAACTAACTCTTTCTAATATCGATTTAGTGTAATCAAACATTATTTTGGTCATAATAGATTAACTTTAATGATTAAACATTAATTCAAGGCTATGTAAAATTAAGAATTAAAAACATACTTTACATCTATTTAACGGTATTTTTAAAAATTTATTATGTTCTGTTTCAAAAACTGTTATTTATTTAAAAGCCCTAAACATTTCTCTCTTTCCCGGAGGGCCTTCCAGTTTTTCGACTTTAAAACCTACTTCTATCATACTTCGTTTGACCACTCCTCTGGCAGCATAAGTAACTAAAACACCATTTTCTTTAAGTGCATCATACATTTTTTGAAAAATAGCCGTACTCCACAATTCAGGTTGTACCCTGTACCCAAAAGCATCAAAATAAATCAAATCAAACTGCGCCACATCATCAATATCCTGAAAAAACTGTTTTCTTTTAGTTAATGAAAAATCCTGGCTCAAATCATTCTTTTCATTCCAATCTGAATGGTGCATTTTTTCAAATATTGCCAATTGATCCTGAGCTTCTAATTCATCCACATAATTCATAGATAAAATTTCCTCAGGGGCAACCGGATAAGCTTCTACCCCAACATAATCAATAATCTGATTCATTTTTTGTGCTTCTAAAAAACTAATAAAAGCATTCAGTCCTGTACCAAAACCAATCTCTAAAATCGACACTGTTTTGTTTTTAAATAACGAAAGTCCGTTTTTAATAAAAACATGCTTAGCCTCCTGAATGGCACCATGTTTAGAATGATAACTCTCGTTCCACTCTTCCAAATGAATTGTTGTAGAACCATCCTGAGTTTGTATAATTTCTCTTTTCAATTTTTGTATCTGTTATTTTGAATCTGTACTAAACAAAGACCAAATTTACTTAAAAAGCCCCATACACGACCTTAAAAAGCGATGATTTATTGCATATTTCATAGAAATGATTGTCTTTTTTTTAGTTTTTTTTTGAATATACGAAAATCCTATTCAATAGTAACAATTATTAAAATTTTGACAAGTATTTTGTCCTTTTTTATTTAATTTTGCAGGAATCAAAGTTTAGTTCATCATAAAGTGAAATTTTATACTTAAGCTTCATTTATACATTCAAAAAAATAAAAAACATATTATTATGAGTACAACTCAAGCCGGCAAAATTGAAATTATAAAAGCACCTAATACAAAAATTAACGAAGTAGATTTTGACAACTTAACCTTTGGTTCTGTATTTACTGATCATTTATTTGAATGTGATTTTAAAAATGGAGAATGGCAAAACCCAACTATTAAACCTTATGCTCCGTTTTTGATGGATCCTTCATCAAGGGTTTTTCATTATGGACAAACTATTTTTGAAGGAATGAAAGCCTACAAAGATGAAAATGATGATATTTGGCTTTTCAGACCTGATGAAAATATCAAACGTTTTAACAGTTCAGCTGTTAGAATGGCTATGCCTGAAGTTCCTGAACAGTTATTCATGGAAGGTCTTAACCAATTACTAAAACTAGACAAAGCCTGGATTAAAAAAGGCTTAGGAAACACTTTATACATCCGTCCGTTTATGATTGCAACAGGTTTTGGTGTTGTTGCTAATCCTTCTGACGAATACAAGTTTATGATTATCTTATCTCCTGCAAAAGCTTATTATTCAGGAGAAGTTAAGGTACTTATTGCTGAGCATTACAGTAGAGCTGCTAATGGAGGGATTGGTGCTGCAAAGACCGGAGGAAACTATGCAGGACAATTCTACCCTACTACTCTGGCTAACCAGGAAGGTTACCAACAAGTTATCTGGACTGATGATGCTACGCATACTAAGCTGGAAGAAGCCGGAACAATGAATGTATTTTTCAGAATCAACGATACTTTGATTACTGCTCCTACCAGCGAAAGAATTCTGGATGGAGTTACCAGAAAAAGCCTTATTGACATGGCAAAAAGAGAAGGTATCAATATTGAAGTTCGACCAATTCTTGTGAACGAGTTAATCGAAGGTGTTAAAAATGGCAGCTTAAAAGAAATTTTCGGAGCAGGAACTGCTGCAGTAGTAAGTCCTATAAAAGGATTTGCATACAAAAACGAATATTTTGAATTACCTAAAACTGAAGATTCTATTGCATTGCAATTGAAAGAGAAATTAACAAACATCCAACACAAATTAGCTGAAGACACTTTTGGCTGGACTGTAAAAATCTAATTTCCTTATTTTTAGATATAGAAAAAAGCGATTTTCAAATTTGAAAATCGCTTTTTTTATTATAACTGCTAAGATTTATTTAAAACAAAATTTTCTTTTTCTCCGTCACTAAAGGGTGGAAAATTTCTTAAAAATCACCTAATATTTTAGAAAAATCAGGTTTGAAATAATTGGGACCTTTCATTACTTTTCCATCTTCACGATAAATAGGTTTCCCATCTTCACCCAGTTTACTCATATTACTTCTCTGAATTTCATCAAAAACAGCTTCAATTTTATCCTGAAGTCCGTGCTCAATAATTGTTCCGCATAAAATATACATCATATCGCCCAAAGCATCTGCAATTTCAACCAAATCATTATTTTTAACCGCCTCCAGATATTCTTCATTTTCTTCTTTCATCAAATGATAACGAAGTGTGTTTTTTGTTTCTCCTAAATCGGCAACAGGATTTTCGCTGTGACCAATTCCGAATGCTGTATGAAATTCTTTTACCGAATTGATTTGCTTTTGCATAATTATTATGAATTAAATGAAACGCAAATTAGTAACTAATCCTAAACATTTGACTATTTTTGCAATAAATTTTTAAAATTATGTTTAGCCAAGGACAATTATTATTTGCACTCTGTTTTGTTATTGCTTTTGTTATCATTATGATTATTTCTTATCGAAAAGACATCAAAACACACAAAATATTTTACAAAGGAAATTACAAAATCTTAATTGGTTTCTTTATTTTCATTGGAATTTTATTTCTGATTAAAATATTTTTTAAACATTAACCTGAATCTTTTCGCCTCAGCTTTTAGATTAAATTAAGAACACACAAAACACAACACACACAAAAACAATTAGTTAATTTAAACAAATAACTTCCTGACTGCTTTTTTCATTATCTCAACTCAAAATTGAATTAGGAAAAATTCAATAATTCTTTTCTTTTTCAGCATCTAAAGACCTTTTTTTATAATTTTCACGCTAATAGCTTCGGATATTGATAAAATTTCTAACTTTACAACAGAAAATAATCAATTTATTATGAGAATTTTAAAATATATCTTTCTTTTATTTTTACTTAGCTTAGTTGCATTATCTATTTTCGTTGCTACACAAAAAGGAGATTTCCTTGTAGAAAGAAGTAAGATTATTAATTCTCCCAAAACATCGGTTTATAATTATGTGAATGATTACAGAAATTGGAGTGATTTTGGTTCATGGACATCCGAAGATCCGGAAATAAAAGTTAACTATCCTAAAAATACTATTGGAAAAGGAGCTTCTTTCTCTTGGGAAGGAAAAGACGGTGCCGGAGAAATGAAAACTATCAGAATCATCGAAAACGACAGTATCGTACAATCGATGCAATTTGAAGGAACTAACTCAACTGTTTACTGGAATTTCAAAGATACCATTGGCGGTACAAAAGTTACTTGGAAAACCAAAGGAAAAATGAGCTTTTTCTTTAAAATTTATGCTGCTTTAAATGGTGGTGCTGATAAAATTATCGGAACTATTTACGAAAAAAGCCTGGTTAATCTTGACAAGGCATTAGATTATGAAATAAATACTTTTTCGACAGTGAACAACGGTGTCGTTAAAAAACCAATTATGAATTATATTGGTCAAACTTTCAATAGTGAACTAGTCAAAATAAACAAAAACTTCAAAATTGTAATTCCAAAACTTACTACATTTTGCGAAAAAAATAATATTGTAATCAACGGAAAACCGTTTATTCTTTACCACACTTTTGACACTGCAAAAGGTCTTGCTAAAATCACAATTGGAGTAAGTATTAAAGATGCTATATTTTTAAGTGCCGGTAGTGATATTGTAGCCGGAAAGTTAGATGCTTTTGAAGCCGCCAAAACCAGCTTAACAGGTGATTATTCACACCTGCAGGCTGCTTATGCTAAGACAAAAAACTACCTAAATCAAAACAAATTAACTCCAAATCCTATTTTTTCTCATTTAGAAATTTATGCTTCAGGGAAAAATGAAATCAAAAACCCATCTAAATGGCTTACTGAAGTTTATATCCCTATTGTCCCGAAAGTAGTTCCTCCGGTACAAACTTATAAAGCGGTTGAAACAATTGAAAGTTCGCCTGTAGAATCTCATACAAAACCTGAAGAAGAATCCGAATTTTAAAAAATCTTTTTTTAACGATTAAACCTTATAAGTACTTATTGCATCTAACCCAATAAAAAACTTGCTGGACGAAAAGGAATTCATACAACAATTATTAAATCCGAAAACGCAAAACGATGCTTTTCAAAAATTGTTGCATACCTATCAAAAACCACTGTACAATCATATTCGTAACATTGTTTTAGATCATGATGATGCTGCCGATGTTTTACAAAACACCTTTATTAAAGTTTTTCAAAATCTTAAAAACTTTAAAGGCGAAAGCAAATTATTTTCCTGGATGTACCGCATTGCTACTAATGAAGCTTTGACATTTTTAAATCAAAAAGCCAGAAAAAGCGGAATTTCATCCGAAAGCCTGCAAAACAAAGCAATAGACAACCTTAAAGCTGACGTTTATTTTGACGGAAATGACATTCAGATTGCATTACACAAAGCCATTGCAACTCTTCCCGAAAAACAACAATTAGTATTTAAAATGAAATATTTTGAAGAATTAAAATACGAAGAAATATCCGAAATCCTAGGCACATCAGTAGGTGCGCTAAAAGCCTCTTACCATCATGCCGTAAAAAAAATCGAAGCACTTTTAACCGTAAATTAAACCTTTTACATTTAATTTAGTCAAATAGCTATCATGAAAGAATTCAAATTAAATACAAACCCTAAAATCGAATCAGGATTCAAAACACCTGATGATTTTTTTGACAAATTTTCGGCAAATCTACTCGAACAATTGCCTAAAAACGAACCTAAAACCATCTCACTGTTCCAAAAAAAGAAAACAATTATTATGATGGTCGCGGCTGTTTTTGTTTTGGCTTTAGCTATACCTACACTAATAAAAAATGCGAGTGGCTCCAATGAAATTGACACAGTAACTTTAGAAAATTATTTAAGCTATCAGTCTAATGTAAATCAATATGATTTAATAAACGAACTGGATGAAGAAGATATTGATAACATTAACAACACCAATATTGTCTTAGAAGACAAAACCATAGAGGATATTTTAATTAACAACAACAATTTAGAACATTATATTATTGAATAATATTATAAAAAATGAAGAAGATGAATTTCAAAAAGTTTTTACCCCTGCTATTATTATTTTCTTTGAGCTTTTATGCTCAGGAAAACTTCAACGATAAAAAAGAACAAATTAAATCCTTAAAAGTTGCTTTTTTAACTACCGAGCTCAATTTGAGTTCTCAGGAATCAGAAAAATTCTGGCCACTTTACAATGCTTATGACAACAAGCAATTTGAAATAAGGCATCAAAAAATGAAAACGTATAAGCATAAGTTCAGCGATGATGCACTAAGCAAAATGAGTGAAAAAGATGCTGCTTTGCTGCTTTCGCAAATGGAAGCCACAGATGAGGAATTATTTTTATTGCGAAAAAAATTCAGTAAAAGTTTAAGAACTATTCTGCCGGCAACAAAAATCATTAAATTAAAAAAAGCCGAAGACGATTTTAATCGAAAATTACTCCAACAATACGGAGACAGATCTAAAAGAAAATAAACATTCAAAAAACACCGTAAAAGCCGTCTAAAATGACGGCTTTTGCATTTATACTACAATCTGATTTTACACGTTATTATACCGCATCTTACCAATACAAAAAGCAGTTTAAATTAATTGGCACAGTAATTGGATATTGCAAATTATCAAATGTAAAATACAGTCGCCATGAAAAATAAAATAATATTCTTAAGCTTAATAGCTTCTTTTTTGAGCATACAAACAGAAGCTCAAAACAGAAGCTCTGTAAACGCAATGAGTAATGAAATTAGTGATAATCTCGACTTAAGAGCGGTTGCATCCATTTTTGGAGAATCCAGAAATCTGGAAGATTTTGAAAGACGTTTAAACGATCCTGAGCTTCAAATTTCAAATCTGGATTTAAACAATGATAATGAAGTCGATTACCTGCGTGTTATAGAAACCGTAGAATACAATACTCACGTGGTAATTATTCAGTCGGTTTTAGATCGTGATGTTTATCAGGATGTAGCAACAATCGATATTGAAAGAAACAATAATAGCGTACAAGTACAATTTATTGGTAACGAATACATGTATGGTCCTAATTACATTTACGAACCTGTTTATTATTCCACACCATTAATTTACGCTTCATTTTGGGCAACAAATTACCGTCCTTATGTATCTAATTGGTATTGGAACTACTACCCGTCGTATTATTACGCCTGGAGACCGTATCCTATATACAGATACAGAAACAACATTAATTTGTGTGTAAATTTCAACAACTATTACAATTACGTAAGTTACAGAAGAAGCAACATTGCCATTTCTATTTACAACACCAGACGTGCTAATGCTTACGAAAGACGTTATCCAAACTATGCTTTTTCAAAAAGATACAGCAACTACTCTAACCGTTATGAACTGGATCAAAGAAGAGGTTCAAGATACAGCAACTATAATCCGGGCAGAAATACAACAGGAAGACAGTACAATGCTCCGCAAAGAAGAGAAACACAAAGAGATTACACTCAAAACAGAGCCAATACTTCTTCATCAAGACAAAATACAACAAGAGATTATACTAATAACCGAATTGCAGATTCCAAACAAAACGCCCCATCGAGAAACTACAATCAAAATAACAATATAAACAGCAACAGAGAAAACAACAGCTCAAAAGCTACTAACAGAACGTTCAATAACAATAACAATAGTAATAATTATTCCAGAGGAAATACAAGTCAAAACAGATCCGACAGAACCTACAATCAAAACAACTCGGCCAATTCGAGACAAAACGCATCGCCACAGCAAAGTCCTTCAACAAGATCTTATGCCCCAAGACAAGAAAGCAGTTCACAAAGAGCAGCTCAAAGTCCAAGAGACAACAGTCAAAACAGAGGAACATTTTCAAGACCAAGTACTCCGGCTGCTGCTCCGCAAAGAGCTGAAGCAGGCAGAAGCAGAAGTTCTAATCAGGAAAACAACAATTCTTCCAGAAATAATAACCGAAGAATCTAACAAAATAAAGTTCTATTATTAAAACACGATCAATTGGTCGTGTTTTTTTGTTTTTTAAAATAAATAAGTTTTGAATTACTTAAAAATGAGTAAATTTGATGCCTTTACCAAATTATTCATGAGCGCACACAGAACTTTACACAGCAAATTAACGCTAGGAGGCTTATTAATTACATTAGGAATTATATATGGTGATATTGGTACTTCGCCATTGTACGTAATGAAAGCCATTTTAGGAACTCACACTATCAATGCAGATGAAGTTTTAGGAGGAATATCAGCCGTATTTTGGACGCTGACATTACAAACTACCATCAAATATGTTATTATTACTTTAAATGCCGATAACCACGGCGAAGGTGGAATTTTTGCCTTATATGCTTTAGTCAAAAAAACCAAAATCAGATGGCTCATTGTTCCCGCCATCATTGGAGGTAGTGCCTTACTGGCCGATGGAATCATCACTCCTCCAGTATCAGTATCCTCAGCCGTAGAAGGAATTAGAACGTATTATCCTGAAATAAATACGGTACCTATTGTTATCGGAATCTTGTTTGTACTTTTCACCATACAACAATTTGGAACAAAATTAGTGGGGAAATTTTTTGCCCCAATGATGTTTATCTGGTTCAGTATGCTGGGAATATTAGGTGTCATTCAAATAGCAAAACACCCCGAAGTTTTTAAAGCATTCAATCCTTATTATGCTTATCATTTACTGACCATTCATCCGGACGGTTTTTTTGTACTGGGATTTGTTTTTTTATGTACCACTGGAGCCGAAGCCCTTTATTCAGACATGGGACATTGCGGAAGAAAAAACATCCGCATCAGCTGGCTTTTTGTTAAATCAACTTTAGTCTTAAACTATTTTGGACAAGGAGCTTACCTTATTACTAACGAAGGAGAAACATTGCAAAGTTTAGGCGGAAAAAACGGAAATCCTTTCTACTTAATAATGGACGACTGGTTTCAGCCATTTGGGATTGTCATTGCAACTACTGCGGCAGTAATTGCTTCTCAAGCCTTAATAAGCGGTTCGTTTACATTAATCAACGAAGCCATGCGATTGAATTTCTGGCCAAAAGTAAAAATCAATTACCCAACCGAATTACAGGGACAATTGTACATTCCGTCAATAAACTGGTTATTATTCCTTGGTTGTGTGGGAATCGTTCTGCATTTTGAAGAGTCCAGCAACATGGAACATGCTTATGGTTTAGCCATCATTTTATGTATGATCATGACCACTATTTTACTTAATTTTTATTTGATAATGAAAAGGGTAAAATTGTACTTTATGGTACCACTGATTACCATTTACCTATTAATCGAATTAAGTTTTTTAGCAGCTAATATTACCAAATTTGCCGACGGAGGTTATGTAACCTTAATTATTGCAATTGTTTTAATTTCGATAATGTCAATTTGGTTTACAGCCAAAAAAATTACCAAAAGCTATACTAAAATTGTAAAAGTTCAGGATTACATCAAAGTATTAAGCGAACTGAGTACCGACTTAACGATTCCAAAATACGCTACGCATTTAGTGTATATGACCAATGCCGGAAGAGTCGATGAAATTGAAGAAAAAGTAATGTATTCTATTCTTCAAAAAAGACCAAAACGAGCCGATATTTATTGGTTTGTACACGTAAATATCCTAACTGAACCTTATAAAACCGAATACCGAGTAACCGAAATACGCAAAGACGATTTGTATCGTGTTGATTTCAATCTGGGCTTTAGAGAGCCTACTAAAATCAATCTTTTATTCAAAGAAGTGATTAAAGACATGGTTAAAAATGGCGAAGTAGATATTAGAAGCCGTTATGAATCATTGAGCAAAAACAATATTATTGGCGACTTTAAATTTGTTCTTTCTGAGAAATTTTTATCGAATGACAATGACCTAAAATGGCACGAAAACATCATCATGAATTCGTATTTCCTGATTAAAAAACTAAGTTTATCCGAAGAAAGTGCTTTTGGATTAGACAGCAGTTCGGTGAAAATAGAAAAATTCCCAATGATTCTTCACACACCGGAAAACATGGACTTAACACGTTTAGAACCGAGAGAAATACATCTTTAGAAATTTACTCCTGTTAAAATACAAAAGCGATTGTGGAATATATTATTCTCAATCGCTTTTCTATTTTTATGACTATAGTTTCTAATAAATCAATTAAATTATTGACACACAGATTACACGGAGTTAAACAGATCACCACAGATTAAATAGATAAAATAAACATACAAAGATAGTTCGAAGCTCGTATCAAGGCATTCTTTTTGCTTCCGAAGCCTTATTTTACTGGTCGGAGCATAAAATGAGATAAAATAAAGAAAATTTGCGTTTTGTAAGTTTGTAGCTATTATTTTCTATATTTGGAAAAAAGATAAAACGTAGTAAAGTTTCGATAATCTACCCTATTTTAGGTGTATAGGCGCTACTTTATAGCGTATATATACAAGTTGGCAGTAATTCAGCCGAAGAAACGGAAATTTACAGCCTAAAATAACGTTGGAAATTAAAATTTATAAACATTGCAAAAAATAGAATCTAAAAAATCGTTCTCGAATATGATAAAATTTATTGAAAAACATAGAGTTGTAATGATATTCTGCATATCAACACTTTATATTTTACTTTATAAATTGTGGTTTATGAATTATTCTGAAATATTTAATCTAGCATTTGAAATCGGTGATATATTCTACAATATTTCTATAGCATTAATGACATCCACCATTTTTTATTATTACATAGTTTATTTAAAAGAAGAGAGTTCTAAGAAAAAAGTTGAAGCAGTCATAAATAATAGATTATTACATCTTGAAGCAATGAGTTCTATTATTTATAAAGATATTTGTTTAAAATCGACATATCAAAATATCCCTAAAGAATTACCCGATTTTACAGTTTTCACAGCTATTTGTTCAAATATAAAATTGAGAGACTTACCATCTCCTTACTGGAACGGGAATATGATTCAATTTAATAATTGGTTTGAGTACTTTCAATACACGTTCTTATTAGACAAAAGCAATATCGATTTACTTTTCAATTATTCTCAATTTATTAATGAAGAAACTTTAGCTAAATTTAATAATGTAATGCATACAACATTTCATTCAGGAATTACACAATACCAAGGTAGTAATGAACCATATGCAAATGAACTTTCTGCATTAGCAGGCGCATTATTAAACTATTTGAATATCTTGGATTCATTTAAACAAAATAGTTGGAAATAAAAAAGAACTACTACCAACACTTGCTACAAGAGATTTGGGCATTTGGCTTAATTTAAATATGGTTTTGTATTTGGGAGATTTGGCAAATCCGAATAATGGGCTTAATTTAGTCCCAAACCCGCTTTAGCGCGAGAACATTAGGTACGTACTAGTTAACATAAAATCAGACAAATAAAAACAATATATGAATAAAAAAACACAACATTCAATTTACGATATTATTGATTATTTGTATGGTATACTGCTTCTTATAATTGGATTTGCTATCTTTTGTCTTCTTCATATGTTAAGAATAAAAATTCTGTCATATTTTGAATTTAATCTTTTTTTATATTATCTGTCGGCTGTAATTTTTTTTGGAGTTTTTATGGCTTGTATTATGGTATTTCGTTTCTTTCATAATATCCTTAAAGAAAAGTATTTTAGTAAATTTGAAAAATATAGAAAACCTACGTATAGCGAAATATATGGAGAAGACTATCCAGAGCCAATTTTTTCAGACTTTAATTTAACACAAGAAGAATATATTGAATTATTGAGAAGTGATAAAAAAAATCCCAAAGTCAAAGCATATAAAAATTCATTGAAAATTTATCAGAAAATAAACAATGAAAAATGGCTGAAATCTGAATAAAATTATACGAAACAATCCAGCCCCCAGCTAGCGCAAGCGTCACGCTTGTGCCCACAAAGAAAAATTAAACACTGACAGCGAGGATTTCCAACTCGTACCCGCACAATGAATGATTAACTTTGTCGAGTTACTGGCTGAGATTGCTTCGTTCCTCCCAAGCTAGCGCGAGCGTCACGCTCGTGCACACATCGAAAATAAAAAAACACAGGAACGGGTACGAGCGTGACGCTCGCACTAGCAAAAGGCTCGTATTTAACAGAAACCCGATAGTGCGAATTTACAATCCGTACCCGCTACAATGATCAACTTTGTCGAGTTACTAGTAGAGATTCCTCATTCTTCGCAATGACAATATTGTGTAAAAATCAATCGCTCAGAAATACGCAAAGCTTAGCAACATTATAAACAAAAAAAAAGCTCCAAATTGGAGCTTTTTTAATATACAAATCCCATTTTATTGGAATTTGGAATTTTATTTATTGAGATTTTAAAACCTTTATTTACTCAAGTACATTTTTCTTCTGGAGTACAATTCATAGAATTGATCGTCTTTCAAGTCTTCAATAAACAAGATGCTTTCACCTGTAGATTTCATTTCAGGTCCTAAAGCTTTGTTTACATTCGGGAATTTACTGAAAGAGAATACCGGTTGTTTGATTGCAAATCCGTTTAATTGTGGGTTGAAATCAAAGTCAGTTACTTTATTGTGTCCTAACATTACTTTAGTAGCATAGTTCACATAAGGCTCACCGTAAGCTTTTGCGATAAAAGGAACCGTACGGGAAGCTCTAGGATTCGCTTCGATAATGTAAACCGTATCGTCTTTGATAGCAAACTGGATGTTGATTAAACCAACTGTTTTCAAAGCTACAGCAATTTTCTGTGTATGATCTTTGATTTGTTGCATTACAAACTCCCCTAAGTTAAATGGAGGCAATGTCGCATTAGAATCTCCTGAGTGAACTCCACAAGGCTCAATGTGCTCCATAATTCCGATGATATAAACATTACCATCAGCGTCACAAATTGCATCAGCTTCCGCTTCGATAGCTCCATCAAGATAGTGATCTAAAAGCAATTTGTTCCCCGGAATTGTTTTTAGCAAGTTCACAACATGTTCTTCTAATTCCTGCTTGTTGATTACAATTTTCATTCCCTGACCACCTAATACATAAGAAGGACGAATCAATAATGGGAAATCCAGTTGATCAGCTAAAGCCGAAGCTTCATCTGCTGTTTCAGCAATTCCGAATTTAGGGAAAGGAATCTTCAAGTCAGTCAATAAATCAGAGAAACGACCTCTGTCTTCCGCTAAATCCAGTGCATCAAAACTAGTTCCGATGATTTTTACACCATATTTAGATAATTTCTCAGCTAATTTCAAGGCTGTTTGTCCTCCTAACTGAACGATAACACCTTCAGGTTTTTCGTGTTGGATGATATCATAAATATGCTCCCAGAATACCGGTTCGAAGTATAATTTATCAGCTGTATCAAAATCAGTCGAAACCGTTTCAGGGTTACAGTTGATCATGATAGTTTCGTAACCACATTCTTTAGAAGCCAAAACTCCGTGAACACAAGAATAATCAAACTCAATTCCTTGTCCAATACGGTTTGGTCCTGAACCTAAAACAATGATTTTCTTTCTGTCAGTAACAACACTTTCGTTATCTACATAACGGCTTCCGTCGGCTTTTTCAATTTCAGCCTCAAAAGTCGAGTAGTAATATGGTGTTTTAGCTTTAAACTCAGCCGCACAGGTATCAACCAATTTGAAAACACGACTAATGTTCATTGTCATACGCAAAGCGTGTACTTCACTTTCCATACATCCCATCATGTGCGCAATTTGTCTGTCGGCAAAACCTTTTTGTTTCGCTTCAAGCAACAATTCTTTTGGCAAAGTAGCAACTGTATATTTAGCAATTTCTTTCTCAAGTGTATGTAATTCTTCGTATTGTTTCAGGAACCACATATCGATTTTAGTAATTTCGTGGATACGGCTCAATGGAATTCCCATTGCGATAGCATCATAAATTACAAAAACACGATCCCAACTTGCATAAGTTAATTTTTCAATGATTTGCTCGTAGTTAGTATAACCTTTTCCGTCAGCTCCTAAACCATTTCTCTTGATTTCCAATGATTGAGTCGCTTTGTGTAAAGCTTCCTGGAACGAACGTCCAATACCCATTACCTCACCTACTGATTTCATTTGAAGTCCCAAAGTTCTGTCTGAACCTTCAAATTTATCGAAGTTCCAACGTGGGATTTTCACAATCACATAATCCAATGTTGGCTCAAACAAAGCAGAAGTTGATTTTGTAATTTGGTTTTGTAATTCGTCTAAGTTGTAACCTAAAGCTAATTTAGAAGCGATTTTAGCAATTGGGTAACCTGTAGCTTTAGAAGCCAATGCTGATGAACGGGATACACGAGGGTTGATTTCAATCGCTACGATATCTTCTTTTTCATCCGGTGAAACGGCAAACTGTACGTTACATCCTCCGGCAAAGTTACCGATACTACGCATCATCAGGATAGCGTAATCACGTAATTTTTGGAAAGTAGTATCCGACAATGTCATCGCTGGCGCTACTGTAATCGAATCTCCCGTATGGATTCCCATTGGGTCCATATTTTCGATAGAACAGATAATTACAACATTATCATTTTTATCTCTTAAAAGCTCTAATTCGTATTCTTTCCATCCCATCAAAGCTTTGTCAATCAAAACTTCGTGAATTGGTGAGGCTTCAAGACCAGCTGTTAATAAACGGTCAAAATCTTCCGGCTTGTAAACTATAGCAGCTCCGGTTCCTCCAAGAGTAAATGAAGGACGAATTACTAATGGGAAACCAAATTCCTGAGCAATTTCTTTTCCTCTTAAATAAGAAGTACAAATTTCAGCAGGAGCTGTAGGCACTCCGATTTTCTTTAAAAGGTCTTTAAACTGATCTCTGTCTTCAGTAATATTAATAGCATTTACATCAACACCAATCAATCGTACTCCAAAATCGTCCCAAATTCCTTTTTCCTGAGCCTCTAAACACAAGTTAAGAGCTGTTTGTCCTCCCATTGTAGGCAATACAGCATCAATTTGCGGATGCTCTTTTAGGATTTCAATGATCGATTTAGTAGTTAAAGGCTTCAAATAAATATGATCCGCCATAGAAGGGTCGGTCATAATTGTAGCAGGGTTCGAATTGATTAGGATAACCTCAATTCCTTCTTCACGAATAGAACGTGCTGATTGTGATCCTGCGTAATCAAATTCGCAAGCTTGACCAATAACGATAGGACCTGAACCTATAATTAAAACTGATTTTATTGAAGTGTCTTTTGGCATTATGATGTAATTATTGTTTTTTCAAGTTTTTTTTATTTCTCATTCTTAATTTCAAAATGATGCAACTCACTATAAATCTTAAGTTTGAGTTTTATTTCTGACAAGGTATAAAAAAGGGCGGTACTAAAAAAAGTAACGCCCTTATTGATGTTTATACAAACATTATTTTTTGTGTCTAGGTTCGCTAGAAACAGTTAATTTATGTCTTCCTTTAGCTCTTCTACGCGCAAGAACTTTTCTTCCATTTGCAGAAGCCATTCTGTCCATAAATCCGTGTTTATTTCTTCTTTTTCTTTTCGATGGTTGAAACGTTCTTTTGCTCATTGCTTTGTATCTTTAAATCTTATTATTGGTATCTTTTATTTTTTGTTGTGGTGGCTATTTCTAAACCGAGTGCAAATATACAAAGACTTTTTTTTCTGGCAAGAAGTTTTATAAAAATATTTTTAATTCCTTTTACTATATTTGCAAACACAAATTATATACCCATCATGTTAAACAAGAATATCAAACTTATTATTGCCGGACTTATCGTAATTACAAGCATTTGGCAATTCACAGAGAACAATATCGGAAACGGAATCTTCTTACTATTACTTACTGTAATCCCGGTTTTTCTTTATTATAGAAACGAATTCATCTTATTGGCTTTCTTAAAACTAAGAAAACAGGATTTTGAAGGTGCTCAAAAATGGCTTTCACATATTAAAAATCCTGAATCAGCATTAATCAGAAAGCAACAAGGATACTTTAATTACCTTCACGGAATTATGCTTTCGCAAACAAATATCAATCAGTCTGAGAAATATTTCAAAAAAGCAATCGAATTAGGTCTGTCTATGGATATGGATTTGGCTGTAGCCAAATTAAACCTAGCTGGAATTGCTTTGTCACGCAGAAGAAAATTAGAAGCTACTAATTTGATCAGCGAAGTAAAAAAACTGGACAAACAAGGAATGTTGAAAGAACAAATCGCAATGATGAAAGAACAAATGAAGAAAATCTAAATTTTTCTAAAATAACAATACTAAAAATCCAAATTCCAAAAGAGTTTGGATTTTTTTATCAGTAAGAAAACCACATAACCACAATCAATAAAAATTGGAATTTGGAATTTCTCCATTGGAATTTTTTCCTAGAATAATATTAGCCAAATTAGCATTAAACCATCGGTACTTCGTATAAATCATCACATGCGTCCCGCCTGCTACAACAATACAGTTTTTTATATTTTTGACCGGAAACACCTCATCTCTGCTTCCATGAATATGAATCACTTTTTCATTAGCTACCGGGCAATTCCACAACAACACCTTTTCAAATGCCCATTTTAAATAACGCTC
Organism: Flavobacterium palustre; assembly: GCF_014639535.1. Classification (GTDB taxonomy): domain Bacteria; phylum Bacteroidota; class Bacteroidia; order Flavobacteriales; family Flavobacteriaceae; genus Flavobacterium; species Flavobacterium palustre. Next base: position 274,464 of record NZ_BMGA01000003.1, read on the forward strand.
ATCCCGCACCGAAAGAAATTTTTCATACAGCTGCATTTTGTGCTTCGTTTTCTCTCCTGAAATCAATTGCACTAACTTAACAAAACCCAACAGCAAACTAATTGGCACCAACTTATACAGTTTTGTTTTTTTGATAAATTGCAATCTTTTTGGCAATTCTAAATTGGTTTTTATACTCGAAATAATAATCAACTTTCTAACTGAAATATGTTTTGCCATTTCCTGAACTAAAATCCCCCCAAAAGAAACCCCAATTAAAACCGGATTTTCTTCTTTTATTTTTAACACCAATCGCTTTGCATAATCCTCCAGCGATTCCTCTTTTTCCGGAATTTCCCATTCTAAATAATAAACATCAAAAAGAGTTTCATCCAGCTTAATCCTTTCAAAAATTAAAGGATTCGCTGCCAGTCCGGGCATAAAATACACAGGGATTTTACTCATAATTGGATTTCAAATTTCATTTTACTAAAAAAACTAATTTAAAGTTTTTTACAAAGCCCACCTAATAAGAAAATATTCTTTTATCACAATGATACAAAATGAGAACCCAAAAACATTTTATTTTGATTATCAAATACTTAACTTTGCATTTCCCAATTCCTTTATTAAATCCCCAATAAAAGACATTCGCTTTTACAAAATGAGTATTTCTCAAAAACACCGTTGCACACAATTCTTTTTAACCGGAATTAAAAACAAATAAAAAATTATGGAAACAATTGCATCTCCCGAAATCAAAGACAATACTTTTGCCAGACAATTTGAAACCACAACCCCGGAAGGAATAATCACTGTCGAATATTCTATACAGGAAAGAAAAATATTCCTCACCAAAATAAACACTCCTGAAACATTCAACAACGAAAAATTCATTGACAATCTAATCAAAACCATTTTAGAAAATGCCATTGAACAACGTTTAAAAGTGGTTCCTACCTACCCCAGAATTGTGCAGTTTTTCAAAAAAAACATTTCCTACAAAGAATTACTTCCTCCCGGAATTAGAATTTAATCTGCATATAAAACCAATAAAAAAGGCATAAGAATCAACTTACACCTTTATACAATTTATTTCAGAAAAATTATTTTTCTATTTCTTTCATGCTATCCATTTTCTTGTGAGCTAAGAAACCGGTAATATCCTCAAAATGTTCCACTACTCTTTTGTTTCCAAATTCGAAAACTTTAGTCGCCAATCCATCAAGGAAATCACGGTCGTGAGAAACAAGGATTAAAGTTCCGTCAAAATCACGTAAGGCGTCTTTAATAATATCCTTAGTTTTCATATCCAGGTGATTTGAAGGCTCATCCAAAATCAATAAGTTTACCGGTTCCAACAATAATTTAATCATTGCCAATCGGGTTTTCTCACCTCCGGAAAGCACTTTTACCTTCTTAGTAATATCATCACCCTGAAACATAAAGGCTCCTAAAATATTTTTGATTTGGGTTCTGATATCTCCCACCGCAATACTATCAATCGTTTCAAAAATAGTTGCATTTTCATCTAACAACGAAGCCTGATTTTGTGCAAAATACCCAATTTGCGCATTATGACCAATTTCTAAACTTCCACCATCAATCCCTATTTCTTTCATGATAGCCTTAATCATAGTCGATTTTCCTTCCCCATTTTTACCTACAAAGGCTACTTTTTGTCCTCTTTCGATAACAATATTAGCATCTTTAAACACTACATGATCTCCATAAGATTTAGCCAAATCTTTAACCACAACAGGATACTGACCTGAACGGGCTGCAGGCGGAAATTTCAATCGCAAAGCCGAAGTATCTACTTCATCAACCTGAACAATTTCCAATTTCTCCAACATTCTGACACGCGACTGAACCGCATCAGTCTTAGAAAAAGTCCCTTTAAAACGCTCGATAAAAGCACGGTTGTCGGCAATCATTTTTTGTTGCTCATCATAAGCTTTTTGCTGATGAATTCTACGGTCTTTACGCAATTCTAAATAATGAGAATATTTCGCCTTATAATCATAAATTCTCCCCATCGTAACCTCAATAGTACGATTGGTAATATTATCAACAAAAGCCCTGTCGTGAGAAATCACCACAACCGCCTTAGCAGAATTAATTAGAAAATCCTCTAACCATTGAATACTTTCAATATCCATGTGGTTGGTAGGCTCATCCAGCAAAATCAAATCCGGTTTGCGTAATAAAATTTTAGCTAATTCTATTCGCATTCTCCATCCTCCTGAAAACTCCGATGTTTGACGTATAAAATCTTCACTAACAAACCCCAATCCTTTCAAAACTTTTTCTACTTCCGCCTCATAATTCACCTCTTCGATAGCGTAGAATTTCTCACTTAAATCCGAAACACGCTCGATTAATTTCATATAATCGTCGCTTTCATAATCCGTACGAATGGTCAATTGCTCATTGATTTCGTCAATTTCGGCCTTCATTTTAAAAACTTCAGAGAAAGCTTTCGAAGCTTCTTCCATTACCGTAGCACCATCAACAGTCAATAAATGCTGTGGCAAATAAGCAATAACCGCATCTTTAGGAGCCGAAATACTTCCTGTTGAAGGCTTAGAATTTCCGGCTATAATTTTCAGTAAAGTTGATTTTCCCGCACCATTTTTACCCATTAGGGCTATTTTATCATTCTCATTGATAGCAAAAGAAACATCGCTAAAAAGTGTTGTCCCACCAAATTGAACCGAAATATCATTAATTGTAATCATTATATAAAGTTAGAAGTTGGGAGTTTGAAGTTAGAAGATTCAAAGTCCTAAAAATTTTAAAAGTGCAAAGATAAATTAATTAAAGAATTAGACAATTGTAATTTAACTTTCTAAAAAACTAAAAACCGCAAATTCACTAATTAAAAAATTTGCGAATTTGCGGTTAAATTATTTTCGAATTTCATTATTCAATTATTCTTTTCTCCACTTTTTAGTTTCCTCAAAAACATGCTCTAAAATAGCAGCTTCTTTTTCATCAAATTCAATATTCCTTCTTCCCATGACCAATTTAGCCGTTTCAAAAGCTTTTTTAGTTACATAAATTGTAAAACCTGCAGCTCCTCCCCAGGAAAAACTTGGAACAAAATTACGCGGAAAGCCACTTCCAAAGATATTCGAACTCACCCCAACAACTGTCCCGGTATTAAACATGGTATTGATCCCGCATTTACTGTGATCCCCCATCATTAACCCGCAAAACTGCAACCCCGTTTTAGCAAAACCTTCGGTTTCGTAACTCCACAATCGCACTTCGTCATAGTTATTTTTCAAATTCGAATTATTACTATCAGCTCCTATATTACACCATTCTCCTAAAACCGAATTCCCTAAAAACCCTTCATGTCCTTTATTCGAATACCCAAATAAAACCGAATTATTGATTTCACCCCCAATTTTAGAATAAGTTCCAACTGTTGTAGCTCCATAAACTTTGGCTCCCATTTTAACAACAGCACCTTCACACAATGCAAAAGGTCCGCGAATTAAAGAACCTTCCATTATCAAAGTATCCTTTCCTATATATATGGGTCCGGTTGAAGCATTTAAAGTTACAAATTCCAATTGCGCTCCTTCTTCAATAAAAACATTCTCAGATGAAATAACATTGACACTTTGTGGAATTGGTTGCGATTTTCTGTCTTCGGTTAAAAACTCAAAATCTTCACGAATAGCAGCGTCATTTTTAGAAAAAATATCCCAGGTATTCATCACCGTCAAACAATCCTCGTTGTATTCGATAATTTCGTAATTGTCAAAATCAACCTCTTCCTGACTGTCATTTGTAAAAAAAGCAATTACTTCTTCTCCCTTAAAAATTGCCTGATTGGGTTCTAAATTAGAAACCATTTCAGCCAAAACATCATTTGGCAAAAAAGAAGCATTAATCATTACATTTTCCTCTAATTCCACCATTGGATATTTAGCAGATAAATATTCTTCGGTTAAAGTAGTGATGGTAGAACCCAAATACCTTTCCCATTTTTGGCGAATAGTCATAATTCCAATCAAAATATCCGCTACGGGGCGTGTAAAAGTAAATGGCAACAAAGCGTTACGGGCCGGACCATCAAAAAGTATATAATTCATAGAGTTTTCTTTTTATTAATTGCGGTTTCTTACAAAAACCGATGCCAAAGTTACAAAGTTTTCAAAGAGATAAAAATAAAAAAGCCTTCCAAATGGAAGGCTTAATCTATTATTTAAAAACAAATTAAAATTATTTAATGTGTTTAGCGTATTTAGTTTTGAATTTATCAATACGTCCTGCAGTATCGATAAGTTTAGATTTACCTGTGTAAAAAGGGTGAGAAGTTCTAGAGATCTCCATTTTTACAACTGGATATTCTACACCTTCGTGTACAATTGTTTCTTTAGTTTCTGCTGTAGATTTAGTGATAAAAACGTCGTCATTAGACATGTCTTTAAAAGCAACTAATCTGTAATTTTCTGGGTGTACACCTTTTTTCATCTTGAATCTTTTTTATTTGTTTGGTTATAACTCATTTTGAAGCTTTCCTTTTCAGAAAAGGTATAAATTAATTATAACTTTTTATTTTTAACTATTATTTTGAGGATGCAAAAATACAATTATTTTTCAATAAACAAATGTTTATTTCTTTTTTTTATCCAAAGTGCTAAAAACAGTTTTTTACGCTCCAATATAGAGGGAATTACTATATTTGTTGCTCAATTGAAAGCATCGAACAATGATTCATGAAACTATCAAAAAAAACGGGATTACTTTTGGTATTATCACTGGTTTTACCTCTGTTTTAATTACCACTTTAATCTACACTATTGACTTAAATTTATTCACATCACCGTGGATTGGTTTTTTCAATTTAGCGCTGTATTTAATCATTGCCATTATATTATTGATAAAAACCAAAAAAGAACTTCAAGGTATTTTCAGCTTCAAAGACGCATTTACTACTTATTTTATTTCTGCTTTAATAGGAATCGCGATTTCAGTAATATTCAATATTATATTATTTAATCTTATCGACCCAGCTGCTAAAGACACTGTTAAAGAACTAACTATTAAATACATGATTACTGCAATGGAGAAATTCAATGCTCCGGCAGAAGGAATCAACAAGGCAATTGCAGATTTAAAAGAAAACGACCAATTCTCAGTCGCAGGACTCTTAAAAGGTTCTTTATCTAATATTGTTTTCTGCACTATTTTCGGATTAATTTTAGCTGCTTTCTTTAAAAGCAAACCCACATCACAAGCATAAAATCGATGAATTTATCTATCCTAATACCTCTTCTTAACGAAGAAGAATCTCTAAAAGAACTTTACAGCTGGATTATTAAAGTAATGCAGGAAAACCGTTATTCGTATGAAATTATTTTTCTGGATGACGGAAGTACAGATGATTCATGGTCTATCATTCAGGGCTTTGCTGCTGAAAACGCTCATGTAAAAGGAATCCGATTTATGAAAAATTTCGGAAAATCTCAGGCTTTACATGCTGGTTTTGCAAAAGCACAAGGTGATGTTATCATTACTATGGATGCCGACTTACAGGACAGTCCCGATGAAATTCCGGGATTATACGAAATGATTACCAAAGAAAAATTCGACTTGGTTTCCGGATGGAAAAAGAAACGTTATGACTCAGTTGTAGCTAAAAATCTTCCGTCAAAATTATTTAACTGGGCTGCCCGAAAAACTTCTGGTGTTGAATTGAATGATTTTAATTGCGGATTAAAAGCCTATAGAAATGTCGTTGTAAAAAACATTGAAGTTTCAGGTGAAATGCACCGATACATTCCGGTTTTAGCAAAAAATGCCGGATTTGGAAAAATTGGCGAAAAAGTAGTGCAACATCAGGCCAGAAAATACGGGGAGACTAAATTTGGTATGGAACGTTTTATCAACGGTTTCCTTGATTTAATTACCATCTGGTTCCTGTCCCGATTTGGAAAAAGACCTATGCACTTATTTGGAGCCATTGGTTCTTTGATGTTTATTATCGGTTTTTTATTGGCAGGATACATTGGTTTTTCCAAATTATATCACATGTACAACAACATGCGTTATAGCTTAGTAACTAACAATCCTTGGTTTTACATCGCATTAACAACAATGATATTAGGAACACAATTATTTTTAGCGGGGTTTTTAGGCGAAATTATTTTACGCACTAAAAACAACGAAGAGAGATATAAAATTTCTAATGAAATTAATTTCTTGTAATTAAAACTCATTATCAACACAATACAAATCTATTTATTTCTTATATTTCGAATAAAATAGTCGTTTTAAAACAACGCATTATAAAAAACTAAAAACAACTGATTATAAAAACTAGAATCTAAAAACGCGACAAAAAATGGAATTGAAACAAAACATTTTAGATGCTGTTAAAGAATGGCAAAGCCCTATATTTGATGCTACAACCCAAGAAGCTCTTAACAAATTAGTAGCTACTTCACCTAAAGAAGTCGAAGAAAGTTTCTACAAAAACCTTGAATTTGGAACTGGCGGAATGCGAGGGATTATGGGTGTAGGAAACAACCGAATCAACAAATACACACTTGGAAAAAGCACACAAGGACTTTCAAACTATCTAAAATCTGTTTTTCCTGACCAACCTATAAAAGCGGTTATTGCTTTTGACTGTCGTCATAACAGTAAATCACTGGCTAAAATTGTTGCCGATGTTTTCTCTGCCAATGAGATTCAGGTTTATTTATTCTCTGATTTAAGACCAACACCGGAATTATCTTTTGCATTGAGACATCTTGGTTGTCAATGCGGAATTGTTCTTACTGCTTCGCATAATCCACCGGAATACAACGGATATAAAGTTTACTGGCAAGACGGCGGACAAATTGTACCTCCTGAAGACGAAGCGATTATTAATGCTATCGAGAAATTGAATTATAACGAAATCAAATTTGACGCTAATGAAGATTTGATTCAGTATATTGACCAGGAAGTCGATCAGGCTTTCATCAAATCGACTGTTGAAAATGCTAGTTTTAACACACCGCAAGAAGCAAAAGACAATCTAAACATTGTTTTCACTTCTTTACACGGAACTTCGATTACTGTTACTCCTGAAACTCTGGCTCAGGCAGGTTACAAAAACGTACAAATTGTTAAAGAACAAGAAGTTCCAAACGGAGATTTCCCAACTGTAAAATCTCCTAATCCTGAAGAACCGGAAGCCTTAACTTTAGCTCTGGAACTTGCTGACAAAACCAACGCCGATATTGTTATTGGTACGGATCCGGATTGTGATCGTTTAGGAATTGCCGTTAGAAATAACGAAGGCAAAATGACTTTGCTAAACGGAAACCAAACGATGATTTTAATGACTGCCTTTTTATTGGAAAAATGGAAACAAGCGGGTAAAATCAACGGAAAACAATTTGTAGGCTCTACGATTGTTTCTACTCCTATGATTATGGAATTGGCTTCTGCTTATGGTGTTCAGTTTAAAGTAGGATTAACCGGATTCAAATGGATTGCCAAAATGATTAAAGATTTCCCCGAACTACAATTCATTGGTGGTGGTGAAGAAAGTTTTGGATACATGGTAGGTGATGCTGTTCGTGACAAAGATGCGGTTGCAGCAACTTTATTAATTTGCGAAGTTGCCGCTCAGGCAAAAGCTAACGGTAGCACGGTTTACAAAGAATTACTAAATCTTTATGTTGACCACGGATTCTACAAAGAATATTTGGTTTCATTGACTAAAAAAGGAATGGAAGGCCTACAGGAAATCAACCAGATGATGATTGATTTAAGAGAAAATCCATTAAAAGAAATCAACAGTCAACGCGTGGTTATGATTGAAGATTACGATTCATCAATTGCTAAAAACTTACTTGATGGTTCCGAATCTACAATGGATATGCCAAAATCAAATGTATTGATTTATTACACTGAAGATGGTTCTAAAATTTGCGCCAGACCAAGTGGAACAGAACCAAAAATTAAATTCTACATCAGTGTAAACACTGAATTAGATGCTGTAGAAAACTTTAACGAAGTAGAAGCTTATTTAGATCAAAAAATTGCTGCTATAATTTCTGAAATGCAATTAAAGTAATGGATATCAACATAAAAAAACTAATTCCTTTTGTTTCAAATTATAAAAAACACATTTATCTAAATGTGTTTTTTAATATATTTTACGCATTGTTTTCCACTTTGCTGATGGTATCAATGATACCTACTCTGAATGTACTTTTTGGAATTGATAAAAAATTATACATAGAACCTCAATACGAAGGAATTGGAAGTCTTAAAAAATACAGCGGAGATTTCCTGAATTACCAAATGACAACACTTACTGACCTTTACGGATTCAAGATTATGTTATTATTTGTTATTTCAATTATCATCATTACCGCCTTTTTAAAAAACATCACCAATTATTTTGCTTCTTATCATGTTACCCGTTTAAGAACCGGTGTTTTGAGAGATTTAAGAAAAAAATTATATTCAACCATCATTAACTTACCTATATCCTACTATTCTGAGAAGAAAAAAGGAGACGTGATGGCTCGTATGCTGGGTGATATCAATGACGTTCAAAATTCCTTTTTTCAGGTTTTAGAATTGGTAGTAAAAGAACCATTGACTATCATTTTTTCGATTGCAACGATGTTCATCATCAGTCCAAAACTTTCATTGTTTGTTTTAGTATTTATTCCGGTGGCAGGAATTATCATTTCAAGAATTGGAAAAAACCTAAAAGCCAAATCCATAAAAGCTCAAAACGAAAATGGTATTTTTATTTCTATTTTAGACGAAACTCTGGGAGGATTAAAAGTGGTAAAAGGCTATAATGCCGAAGAATCTTTTATCGGAAAATTCAATAACTCGATTGATCGTCTCTTACATCTTTCGAATAGTATTGGAAACAAAAACAATTTAGCATCTCCTATGAGTGAGTTTTTAGGAATTGTAACCATTGCTGTTTTATTATGGTTTGGTGCCCAACTGGTTGTTGAAGATCACTCCATCACTTCGGCAACTTTCATTACTTATATCGCACTTGCCTATACCATCTTGACTCCGGCTAAGGCGGTTTCTAAAGCTTCGTATCAGGTAAAATCAGGATTAGCTGCCGCAGAAAGAGTCTTTACCTTAATGGAACAGGAAAACACTATTGTTGACGAGGCAAATGCAGTTGAAAAAGATACTTTTAACAATTCAATCAAACTGGAAAACATTAATTTCAGATACAAAAAAGAAAATGTTCTGAACAACTTTACACTGGAAATCCCAAAAGGAAAAACAGTAGCTTTGGTAGGCCAATCGGGTTCCGGAAAAAGTACGATTGCCAATTTACTGACCCGTTTTTATGATGTTAACGAAGGCAAAATCACCATCGATGGTCTTGACATCAAAGACGTTAAATTAAAATCCTTAAGAAGTTTAATGGGACTGGTTACTCAGGATTCGATTTTGTTTAACGACACCATCAAAGCCAACATTACTTTAGGAAAACCAGATGCAACCGACGAAGAAGTTATTGAAGCTTTAAAAATTGCCAATGCTTATGAATTTATAAAAGATTTACCTGAAGGAATCTACACTAATGTAGGCGATAGCGGAAACAAACTTTCCGGAGGTCAAAAACAACGTTTATCGATTGCACGTGCCGTTCTAAAAAACCCACCAATTATGATTCTGGACGAAGCCACATCAGCTTTGGACACCGAAAGTGAAAAATTTGTACAAGTGGCTTTGGAAAACATGATGCAAAACCGCACTTCTATTGTTATTGCCCACCGTCTTTCTACCATTCAAAAAGCCGATTTGATTGTTGTCATGCAAAAAGGAAAAATTGTTGAACAGGGAACCCACGAAGAATTAATTGCTTTAAACGGTACTTACAACAAATTAGTTTCGATGCAATCTTTTGAATAAATAATTAATAATTTAATATCATCTTGTTTTAGATTCAAAAAACGAATAATACCTTTATGAAACTTTAAATCTAAAAACAATGTATCACAATAATCCAAATATCAAACTTCCGGAAGATACTGAAACAATAGTCTGGAAGTATTTAGATTTATCCAAATTTTTAGATTTATTGCTTTCGCAAAAATTATTCATGTCCCGTTCAGACAAGTTTGAGGATCAATACGAAGGAACGTTTAGCGAACCTACTTATGAAGAAATCAAGAAATTAGCCATTGACAATCCTGAATTTATCAATTATTACAAAACACATCGCGAAAAAGTAGCCATTAGCAGTTGGCATATCAACGAATACGAATCTTTCGCTATGTGGCAAATTTTCACACAAAACAGCGAAGGTCTTGCCATTCAATCCACCATTAGCAGATTACAAAAAGCCCTGCATCCTGAGCATAATTTCAAACAATATATAGGCGAGGTAAATTATATTGATTACAAAAAAGAATACATTCCTTTTGATGATTTATTCTTCCCTTTTTTGTTTAAACGAAAAAGTTTTCAGTACGAACGAGAAGTTCGCATCATTACCGATGTTACTGATGGAAAAATTAAACTCAATGATGGTTTAAAAATCAATGTTGATATTAATCAGTTAATTGAAAAAATCTACATTCATCCCAAATCAGAGAACTGGTACAAAAACCTTGTAATTCAGTTAGTAAAGGAATTAGGATTTGATTTTACAATTGAAAAATCCGATTTAGAAAGTGATATTTTGATTTAAACCATTAAATCGGTTCGTAATTCACTACTTCCCAATCTTTAGCTAATAAATTGATGTAACCGTATTGCACTACATCATTTTTATCAAACTGCCCGTTTTTATTGGTATCTTCAACGGTTCTAAAATACAAACGGTTTTTAGATTCGATTAAATTCCAGTCAATTAACTCCTGAAAATCAGCCGATATTTTAGTAAAATTCGCTCCGCTAATATCACTTAAATACAAAGATTTAATATCACTTGTATCCAATTTCCCATCCTTATTAGTATCCACATCATACATGGTATATACTAAAATTTGCTTATTGTTTTTTTCAGCAATCGCTTTTAAATAAGTAACTGTCAAAATCAAAGCTGGTTTATCAGTCAATGATTGTATCGAATCAGAATCTATTTTTTGAAACTTTAAATTTTGCAAATACCCTGTAATTTCATCATCACCCAGATTAGAAACCGTAAAACTTAAGTCGATTACACTTGATGAACCGTATTTTACTTTTGTTCCTTTCTCATACACTCTTAAATCGCCAACAGGATGAATTAAATAATTCGTTCCCTCCATTTGAATTGGTAAATCAGCAATCGCAATCTGAGTCGAATCTATTTTAGTAATCGACTTATCATTATTGCTAGAATTATAAATCACTTTAGGCTTTTCTACATCTTTTTTACAACTTACCAAAAGTAATATGCTAATATTTATCAAGGCTACAGCTAGTGTTTTCATACAAATCTGTTATTAAAATATTTTCAAATGTAATGATTTTTAAAAATGCTTTTGAATTTTAAACTTAATTTATGACGTGATCCTACTCAAGTAAAACTCCTAAAATAATTACTTTATTACAATTTAGCATTCAATTTTAGATTAAATATTCTTGTAGTCATGTAATTAGGTACTGCATATTCATTTTTTGAATACACATCACGCACCCATGTATTGGTAATTGCATTTTGATTATTAAACAAATTGAATATTTCCAAGCCCAGAGACAATTCTTCAAAATTACCTAACCAACTCTTTCGAGCTTTTTTCGAATTGGAATCAATTAAAACTTTAGAAAAACCAATATCAACCCTGCGATAATCATTCAGTCGATTTTGATACACATAAGGATCGGCATAAGAAGGCGAACCTCCTGGCAAACCTGTATTATAAACTAAATTAAGATACACTCTCATACTGGGAATACTGGGCATATAATCCTGAAACAAAACAGCAAACTTTAATCTTTGGTCTGTTGGTCGGTCAATATAACCTCTGTTATTTGAATTTTCTTCTGTTTTAAGATAACCAAAACTAAACCAGGATTCCGTTCCCGGAACAAATTCACCATTTAATCTCAAATCCAACCCCTGCGCATAAGCTTTAGCATCATTATTAGCAGCATAACGAATCCTGACATTGTCAATTGTATAAGTATTCACATCGTTGAGTGATTTATAATACAACTCCGAAACCAGCTTAAAAGGACGATTCCACATCTGGAAATTATATTCATTCCCAAGAACCACCTGAATCGATTGCTGTGCTTTTACATTAGGTTGAACCGCACCACTGGCATCCCTGAGTTCCCGGTAAAAAGGCGGTTGATAATAATAACCTCCCGAAATTCTAAAAATCATTTCTTTTTCCCAATTGGGTTTCAAGGTCAGTTGCGCTCTCGGACTAAAAACAGTTTGTGAATTACCCGAAGAAACTGCATTCGTTCCTGTTACTCCCCAATTTTGCATTCGAATACCTGCTGTGTACCAAAGTTGCGCATTTTCCAGATTACTTTTGGCATTCCATTGTGCATAAGCCGAAAATCGGTTGATGGTATTAAAATTCGTAGCAAATACACTTTGATATGGAGCCAAAGGTCCGGTGAAAGAAGTATAAGGTTCGTCTTTTTTAGCAAAATTGATAATTGGCGGATTTATTGAAAATCCTGCCGAATCAATCACTTCCCACTCCACTACTCGATCCCGGATAGATTCACGAGTGTATTTTACACCAAACTCCAAATTACTTTTTTTCCAATCATAAACGCCTTTCACTTCGGCATTTACAATCATTGCGTCCAAATCATTTCGGGCATGATTCAACTGCGTTCCAATTCCACTGGTATAAGAAACATCATTATACGTTTCATTTCCTATAGTCGCATCGTTTTCTCCCAGACGATATTGCGCTAAAATATCAAAATATTCCTGTTCTAAAGTATGATAAACAGAACCAATAAACTTCAACGTAAAATTATCCGAAGCCTTAAAAGTTGTTTTCAAAGCACCAAAATAAGTATCATACTTATCTTTTTCCTGTCCGTCATAAAACACTGTTAATACCATAGGCTGATCCAAGGTTCCAAATCTTGTTTTTCTTAACAAAGGCTTGTAATTGTACTTATTTTGTGAAATATTCCCTAAAAAACTCCATTGCCACTTTTTAGAAGCACGAAAATTGATATGGGTTTGAACATCCACAAAAGAAGGTGTATAATTAGTTTGCGTTTCCTGACTTTTCACTAACAAACTATTATTCCGATAACGAATTCCCGTTACAGCTGTCCATTTTTTATTTTTAGATATAGCATCTACAGCAAGGCTTCCGCCAAGAAAACTCGTTTCAAAAGCAGCAGCAAACTGAGTTGGATTTCTATAGGTAATATCCAAAACCGAAGATAATTTATCGCCATACTTAGCCTGAAATCCTCCCGCTGAAAAATTGACGTTCTGCACCAAATAAGTATTGGTAAAACTCAAACCTTCCTGTTGTCCTGATCGAATTAAAAAAGGGCGGTAAATTTCAATTTCGTTCACATAAACCAAGTTCTCGTCATAATTTCCGCCTCTGACAGCATATTGCGAACTCAATTCGCTATTTGAATTCACTCCTGCCAGGGTTTTCAATACATTTTCAATTCCGGCATTCGCTCCCGGAATTTTTCGGATAACATCTGGAGTTATAGTGGTAATTCCCTGAATTTGGCTTTTCTTGTCTTTTGTAATGACTACTTCGCCCATTTGCTCCTCATGCTCATTCATTACCAAATTCAATTCGTAATCTTCCGAATTTTTCAGTAATAGAGAAATAGTCATTTTTTTAAATGTCAAATGACTAAAAACCAAATTGATTTTTTTATTTACCGGAACTTTAATAGTATAAAACCCCTTTGCATTAGACTGAGTCGAATGTCCTAAAAACGAAATAGTAACATTACTTACAGGATTATTTTGAGCATCAAGCAAAGTTCCCTTGACTCTGACCAATTGTGCCAAAGAAGAAAAACCAATCCAAAACAGTACAAAAACAAAAGCTAGTTTATGATTCAAAATACTCCCTATTATTTTTGACTTCTAAAAAAACGACTTTCAAATGTAGTTGTATTCCCTACCTGATCAGTCACCACAACTTTTAATTCATTGGCGCCTTCGGCAACAATTCCGTCACTAAAATGATGAGTAAGCTTTCTGGTTTTAGAATCATATTCCAATAAAATCCAATTCCCGTTCAAATAGCCATTGTATGATTTTATCCCTGAACCACTATCCCTGATAGAAAGTTGAATTGTTTTTTCGGCACTCAGCCAGCGTCCTTCAATAGGTTTAGCAATTGTAATGGTAGGCGGAGTAGTATCCATCGTCAAAGTATATTTACCTAAAGAACGTACTTTAGTGATGTAAAGATTTCCTTTTGCGGTTGTTGCATTATAACCTAAACTTCCACCGGCACTTAAACTTGCAATATAAACTTTGCTTTTTTGTTCCTCAGTATATTTATCGCTTTCTATCGCGATTTCAAAAGCGGAATGTGCCGGAACCGTATCATCATGCAGTGTTAAAACAGTAGCGTTTACAGCAAAATTCATTGCAAAATCTTCGTAAAAAGTTCCTGCCGGAAAAGTGGCTGTCATATTGTCTTTAGAAAAAATATTGTCTTTTTTAGCCTTAACAAAATAATTAGATATGACAAGCTCTTTCTCCACTATTGGACTGGATGAATCAAAAGCAATCGGAATATTGACAATAGTGGTGTTTCCAAAAAAATCGGCAACTTCAATTCGATACACTAAATTCAAATTAGGGACAACATTTACAATTCCGTTATCTGCATCGGTTTTAATGATACTTAAATTAAAAGATGAATTCATAAAGAGTTTTTGAACTCTTTGTGCTGTTTTTTTATAACGTCCATAATCAATAAAAGCATTGATATAGCGCATTTCATCAAAGGAATAAGTATCAAATTGATAGCCGAAAGTCTCTTTTCCATTCAGATAAGACTGTACTTTATAAACTCCGTTTTTATTAAAAGAAACATTATCATAATCATCAGCGGTGATTCCAAAACCAATTTTTCCATTAGCCAAAACCTTTGTGGCTAAATAAGTACCATCTTTCTGCAAATTCAAATTCAACAACAAAGGACGCTTCGACTGATTAGCCGTTGTTCCTTCCAACGGATAAACATAGACAGCTGAAATTATTGGCTTTTTAGAGTCTTTGAAATTTTTATCAAACCCAAACAACATTGGATTTATGATTTTTTCGGTTTGCGTATCTCTAAATTCAAAATGCAAATGCGGTCCTTCTGAAGAACCTGTATTCCCCGAAAAACCTATAATTTCACCTTTTTTTACAACTAATTCATTCGCTTTAGGAAACATTTCGATTTCGAAATTTTGCTCCTTGTAATGCGTGTTTTTGATATAATCAGCTATTGCACCACTGGCTTTTTGCAAATGACAATAGACCGTTGTATAACCATTAGGATGATTTATATAAATGGCTTTTCCATTTCCAAAAGGCGAAATTTTAATCCGGGAAACATAACCATCAGCCACCGCCATTACATCTAACCCCTCTCTTTGTAACGTTTTAAAATCAAAACCCGCATGAAAATGATTGGGTCTTAATTCTCCAAAATTCCCTGATAATTGCATCGGAATGGCTAAGGGAGACTGGAAATAATCTTTCGGATAAGTTGTCTGAGCCATAACAGCTCTGGAAATCAGTAGAAAAAAAAGGAAAAATCTCATGCGAATCATTTTTGCTAAGATAAAAAAACTAAACTGGAATGCTTTATAAAAAAAGTATTTTTGTAACCATTTACAAGACAACATTTTGATTATTTTATAATAAAAAAAACAATAAAATATTGCAATAATAAAAACTAATACTAAATTTGTAATATTAAGTAATGAATAGGATTTATAATGAGTGTAATTGCAGAAATAATTGATACTCTTGAAAATAAAGTTGAAAAGCTTATTCTAAAATTAAGAAATTTAGAAAAAAACAATCAGGATTTAACTATCGAATTAAATAAATCTGCCCAAATCATACAAAATCAGTCTCAGGAGATTGAAGCCTTAAAAGCACAGTATGAAACACTTAAAATTGCCAATTCATTATTAGGTAGTGACGAAAACAAAAGAGATACAAAGCTTAAAATAAATTCATTAATTCGTGAAATTGATTACTGCATAGCACAGTTATCAGATTAGTATAAAAAATGGACGAAAAGCTTAAAATTAAAATATCAATTGCTGACAGAGTCTATCCGTTAACGGTAGATCCGTCTCAGGAAGAAGGACTTAGAAGCGCTTCTAAAAAAATTGATAGTATGATAAAGCAATTCGAAGAAAATTATGCTGTTCGCGACAAACAAGACGTTTTAGCCATGTGTGCTTTGCAATTTGCATCGCAGGTAGAGCAAAAACAGATTGACAATGCTATCAATGGAAACGAAACTATTGACAGGATTCAAAAAATTAATGCTATTTTAGACGAAAATCTCTAAAAAATAACGTTCTTTAACAACTAAGATACTGCCTACATTAGTTCCTATTTGATAAACTCAACACTAACAACTTAGAATGAGCAAATCATCGTTACTATAGCAAGCCAATTCAGTTTGGAAGCTTGAACAGCGAGTTAGCTCAAAACTTGTCATCACGAGTTTATACAAACAACTTAATGTAGGCTTTTTTTATATATTAATTTTTAAATAAACATGGACATATTAACAATTATCATTTCAGGGATTATAGGCATCGCAATAGGATTTGCCATTGCCAAAATCATAGAAAAAAGCAACATTTCTAATCTAATTAAAAACGCTAAAAAAGAAGCCGCTTCGATATTAAAAGACGCCAATTTTGAAGCTGAAAACATAAAAAAAGACAAAATTCTTCAGGCAAAAGAAAAATTCATTGAATTAAAAGCCGAACACGAACAAGTAATTTTGGCTCGTGACAAAAAAGTAGCTGAAGTAGAAAAAAGAATCAGAGACAAAGAATCTCAGGTTTCTAACGAATTATCCAAAGCTAAAAAAGTCAACGATGATTTCGAGAAAAAAACAGCCGAATTTGAAGCTAAAATTGAAGTTTTAGACAAAAAACAAGCAGAAGTTGACAGATTGCACAAAAGTCAATTGCAACAACTGGAATTGATTTCCGGTTTATCGGCTGAAGAGGCCAAAGAACAACTAGTTGAAGGTTTAAAAGCTGAAGCTAAAACTACAGCAATGTCTCATATTCAGGACACTATTGAAGAGGCAAAATTAACGGCTCAGCAGGAAGCTAAAAAAATCATCATCAACACGATCCAACGTGTTGGAACAGAAGAAGCCGTAGAAAACTGTGTTTCTGTATTCAATATCGAATCAGATGATGTAAAAGGTAGAATTATCGGTCGTGAAGGACGAAATATCCGTGCTTTAGAAGCCGCAACTGGTGTAGAAATCATTGTTGACGATACTCCGGAAGCGATTATACTTTCTTGTTTTGACCCGGTTAGAAGAGAAATCGCACGTTTGTCTTTACACAAATTAGTTACTGACGGACGTATTCACCCGGCACGTATTGAAGAAGTGGTTGCTAAAACTGCTAAACAAATTGATGACGAAATCATCGAAGTTGGAAAACGTACCGTTATCGATTTAGGAATTCACGGTTTACACCCTGAATTAATCAAAGTTGTTGGTAGAATGAAATACCGCTCTTCTTACGGACAAAACTTATTACAACACTCTCGCGAAGTTTCTAAACTTTGTGGATTGATGGCTGCCGAATTAGGATTAAACGTTAAATTAGCAAAAAGAGCTGGTTTATTACACGATATTGGAAAAGTACCGGATACTGAAAGTGATTTACCGCACGCTCTATTAGGTATGCAATGGGCTGAGAAATATGGCGAAAAAGAAGAAGTTTGCAACGCTATTGGAGCACACCACGACGAAATTGAAATGAAATCATTATTGTCTCCAATTGTACAGGTTTGCGATGCTATTTCAGGGGCAAGACCAGGAGCCAGAAGACAGGTTTTAGATTCTTATATCCAACGTTTAAAAGATTTAGAAGACGTGGCTTACGGATTCAACGGAGTTAAAAATGCTTATGCTATTCAGGCTGGTAGAGAGTTACGTGTAATTGTAGAAAGTGAAAAAGTTTCTGATGACAATGCAGCAACTTTATCTTTCGAAATTTCACAAAAAATCCAAACTGAAATGACTTATCCAGGTCAGGTGAAAGTAACAGTGATCAGAGAAACCAGAGCAGTCAATATTGCTAAATAGGACTATAAAATTCCAATCCCGATAGCTATCGGGATAAAACTCCAAATTCTAATTTATAAATTATTGGAATTTGGAGTTTTTTATTTGCTCCCTAAAATTGGAATTTGATTTTTGGAATTTGAGATTTAACTACATATTCTTTCTGGGATGGCAACTCTCCAGTACTTCGGTTAGAAATGTCCGATCCAAATGCAAATAAACTTCGGTAGTAGTTATCGACTCATGACCAAGCATTAATTGAATCGAACGCAAATCGGCACCATTTTCTAAAAGATGGGTTGCAAATGAATGCCTAAAAGTATGCGGACTGATTTTTTTATTCAAATTAATCTTAGCAGCTAAATTACTGATGATAGTAAAAACCATCGCTCTTGTCAATTGCCCTCCTCTCCTGTTTAAAAACAAAACATCAGTACATTCTCTTTTAACCGAAACAAGCGGTCTTACATTATTTTTATAAAGAAGAATGTATTTTTTGGTCGAATTTGCAATTGGCACAAAACGTTCTTTATTTCCTTTTCCGGTAATTTTAATAAAACCTTCTTCAAAAAACAAATCGGATATTTTAAGCGAAACCAATTCCGATACCCGCAAGCCACAGCCATATAAAGTTTCTAACATGGCTCGATTACGTTCTCCTTCATTTGAAGACAAATCAATTGCACCTATTAAAGCATCAATTTCTTCCACCGAAAGAGTATCAGGTAATTTCCTACCTATTTTAGGAGATTCTATTAACTCCATTGGATTATCATTACGATAATCTTCAAAAATCAAATAACTAAAAAAGCTATTCAGACCCGAAATAATCCTGGCTTGGGAACGGGCATTAAGCTGACTAGAAATTGCATAAACAAACTGCTGAAGGGTCTCTTCCTTAATTTTTAATGGAGAAATCTCAATGCGATTCTCAGAAAGAAACAAACACAATCGCTCAATATCAAAAGAATAATTCGCAACAGTATTCTTTGACAAACCACGCTCTATTTTAAGATAGGATTGATAACTTTTGATATAGGATTCCCAATTCATACTACAAATAAACGACATTTATAAACATAAAAAAACCTCCCGAATCGAGAGGTTGTTTCTATAGTTGACAATTGAGTATTAAAACTTATAACTAAGTCCAAAAAAGAAACCACTTAGTTTTGAACTAAAATCGTTATTTCCGCCTTCAACCAAATTCGACAATCCAAAGTTATACTTACCATCCAATGAAAACTCTTCGTTCAAATCAAAAGATAACCCCAGATCTAAACCAAAATTCAAAGTTTTAGATCCCTCGCCTGCATCTAATAGAAATCCAAAATCTGGACCGGCTAATAAACTTAAATCTTCTACTACAGGAAACTTCGCTAAAACAGGAATTTGAATCTGGTCTAAATCATTAACTGAAACATACAATAACTCTGGCTGAACATGAAACTTATCTGAAACTGTAATATCTACAAATCCTCCAGCATAAAAACCTGTTTCAGCATTATTATAGGAACTTCCATCTAATTTACCATGAGCATTAGCAAAATCAACACCCGCTTTTAAACCAAACTTAGCTTCTTGTGCATTAGCAAAACCAAAAACAAACACAGCAACAACTGATAAAATAACTTTCTTCATTTTTTTACTTGTTAAAATTCGACACAAATATAAGATTTATTCTAATAAAAAAACCTCTCCTTTTGAGAAGAGGTTTTAAATAAAATTTTAAAAATTATTAAAAATGCAATGCAAAACCAATATTTAGCTGAAAAATACCTTTATCAGTAAAATCTTCATTCAAACTAAGATTATAACGCAATCCTGGCTCAATAGAAACATTATCCCCTAAAAAGATAGCATATCCAGCTCCAATACCTAACCACATTGGGTTTTCAGACGCGTCTTTAATTGATGCTCCTGTCAAATCCAAAGTCACGGGAATCATACTTTCTACATAATATTTGGCTCCTAATCGATAAGAAAAAATACTTGAATCAAAAACACTTTCTCCACCGTAACCTAAACCTGCTTTTAAAGCAAAATTATCTGCTATAAAATAACCTCCATCTAAACCAATATTATACTCCGATTCTCCATCAGAAGTAGCAAGAGAAAAACTAGTACTACCAAGCATAGCATTTCCTGTATTTGCTTCAATTAACCACTTACCTTTTGCTGTTTGTCCTCCTGAAGAACTTTTCATGTCTTGCGCATTAGAAAACACAAATGCCAACATTGCCGCTGCTGTTAAAATGATTTTTTTCATAGTTTAAGTTGTTAAATTAATAATTTATTAACTTAAAATTATCAAATTCGCAAAACCAAAAAACAAGTCCTATTAAAAACTTATCAACAACACTATTAACAATGTTTTAACAAGAATAATATAAAGCATAAAAAAAGACCATTCTCTCGAATGGTCTTTGTAGTTTTTTTTAATGGCTTGATTAGAATTTATATCCTAGACCAAGAAAAAAACCATTAACTTTAGCACTATATCCTGACGGAGCGTCTTCAAAAAAATCTGTTAATCCTAAATTATATTTGGCTTCTACCATAAAATGCTCATTTATATCATAAGCAGCACCAAAATCGATACCAACACCAAAGCTTTTGAATCCTTCTATCTTCTCATTTAAATCAAATAACAAATCCGGACCAGCTAAAACACTTACCTTATCAGCTATATAATATTTAGCCAAAATTGGTAACTGTAACTGACTACCTCCATCAGCAGTTACTATTACTAACTCTGGTTGAACATGAAACTTTTCTGAAGCAGTAAAATCAGCAAAGAAACCTCCAAAAAAAGCAGTCGTATTATTACTTACATTAAGCCCTTCTACTTCAATTTTTGAAGTCGCAAAATCAGCACCTGCAATAACCCCAAATTTAACTTCTTGTGCATTAGCCAATCCAAATGCAAACACTGCCACAACTGATAAAATAACTTTTTTCATTTTTTTTATATTTGTTAAAATTTGAGCACAAACCTAAAACAAATACTACCATAAAACCTAATTTTATGTTAAAACAAAATCTTAAAAACAGATGCGTCATCGAAAAAAGAAAAATAACAAAAAACTCATTTACAGACAATTACAAACAACACTCTCACCTAATTCCGTGATTTTTTAAAACATCAACAACACAGACACAAAAACAAGTTTTTTCTTTCAAAAACAATGTCTTTTTTCATTTTTTTAATGTTTATTTTACAAAAGAACACAATAAAATAAACAGCAAACTGTTTTATATTTACAGTCTCGAATCTTAAACAAAAAAGTATTATGAAAAAATTAATTTTAATTGCAATCATGCTTTTTAGCATAACAACAGTACTACAAGCACAATCTATTCGTTTTGGTGTTAAAGCTGGAGCAAATTTTGCTAATCAAAACGGAGACACTCCTCCTGAATTTGAAAGCAAAGAATCTATTACCAGCTATCACGCTGGTTTATTAGCTGAAGTTAAACTGTTTGACAGTTTTGCAATCCAGCCGGAGCTTTTATATTCTACTCAAGGTGCAACCTATAAAGATGCTGTAGAAGAATTTAAAAATGAACTAGGATACTTATCTATTCCTGTTTTAGCTAAATTTTACCTAAGCAAAAGCTTAAGTCTGGAACTAGGTCCACAAGCTTCATTCTTATTGAGTGAAAAAAATGATTTTGATGTAGAAGATGCTGAAACTTTCGAATTTGGTGTAGTAGGCGGATTAGGTTTAAATATTACCAAAAATCTTTTTGTTCAAGCCCGTTACGGACTTGGATTAACAGAAGCATCTAAAAATGCCGATATTAAAAACTCAACTATTCAGCTATCCGCCGGAATTATGTTTTAAAAAAACTGATAATTATTTAAGAACCGTTTCGAATTATCGGGACGGTTTTTTTATTTTTACAAAAAGATAAAAAAAATGAAAATTAGCATTATAAATGGCCCTAACCTAAACTTATTAGGAAAACGCGAACCTGAAATTTATGGAAGTTTAACTTTCGAAGAATATTTTGAAGAAATCAAAAAAAAATTCCCTTCCATCGAATTTACTTATTACCAAAGCAATATTGAAGGTGAATTAATTGACAAAATACAGGAATTTGGGTTTTCTTATGACGGAATCATTCTGAATGCCGGTGCCTACACACATACGTCTGTGGGTATTGGTGATGCTGTAAAAGGAATCACAACTCCAGTAGTTGAAGTACATATTTCAAATACTTTTTCCAGAGAAAGTTTCAGACATCAATCGTATATCTCAGGAAATGCTAAAGGTGTAGTTTTAGGATTTGGACTTAAAAGTTATGATTTAGCCATACAATCGTTCTTATAGTCCCTCCTATTTTATAAAGAAAAAAAAAGGTATCAATGACACTCAATCATCGATACCTTTTTTTTATTGTATTTTCCATTATAAATCACCCTCTAATCACAGCTTTTTCCTCTATCTGACGATTAGATTTTACCTTGTTCAAAACCAGCATTTTTGAAAAACAAAAAGCAACAAAAAACCCTTAAACAATTGATGTTTAAGGGTTTGTTTTCGTAGCGAAGACGGGAGTTGAACCCGTGACCTCAGGGTTATGAATCCTGCGCTCTAACCAACTGAGCTACCTCGCCAAATGTTCAGGTCTATACTGTTCCTGATTGCGGGTGCAAAGATAGAAATAAATTTAAATTCCGCAAGCATAAAATGAAGAAAAAAAATATTTTTAAAAACGTTTTTTTTTAGACATTATATTCTATATATTCGAAAAAAAATAAATATGCCCCTATGGATAATAAAGTACGTTACGAAATTGAGTTTCCTATAAATTCTTCGCCACAATTATTATATCAATATATTTCTACTCCTTCCGGTTTATCTGAATGGTTTGCTGATGATGTTAATTCCAGAGGAGAATTTTTTACCTTTATCTGGAATGATTCAGAAGAAAAAGCAAGATTAGCATCAAAAAAATCAGGAGAAAAAGTAAAATTCAAATGGGTTGACACCGCTAATAAGGACACTGAATATTTTTTTGAATTACATATTCTCGAAGACGAGTTAACAAAAGACGTTTCTTTATTAATTATTGATTTTGCCGAAGAAGACGAAATTGACGAAGCGAAACAATTATGGGAAAATCAAATTTCAGATTTGAAACATCTCTTAGGTTCTGTATAGCGAATTCTATATTTATAACTTATATTTGCCCTGAACAAAATTCAGGGCTTTTTTTATGATTAATTTCAACGGAACTTTAGTAACTCAAGATTCAAATATATTAACACAAAACCGTGGTTTTTTATACGGAGATGCTGTTTTTGAAACGGTTAAAATTTTCAATTCTAAAGTACTTTATTTAGAAGACCATTACTTTAGATTAATGGCATCAATGCGGGTAGTACGCATGGAGATTCCAATGAATTTTACCATGGAATATTTTGAGGAACAACTTCTTTCTGTAACCAACAAATTGGCTATTTCCAATTCCGCCAGAGCCCGGATTACGGTTTTCAGAAATGATGGCGGTTATTATTTACCTATTGACAATACCGTTTCTTTTTTAGTTCATGCTTCTGCAATAGAATCAGCACCTTATTCTTTTGAAGAAAAAGAATATGAGGTGGATTTATTTAAGGATTTTTATATCACAAAACAGTTATTATCTTCAATTAAGACCACAAACAGAATTCTGAATGTAACAGCAAGTATTTTTGCAAATGAAAATACTCTGGACAATTGTTTGTTATTAAACGACAGTAAAAATGTAGTAGAAGCAATTCAGGGAAATCTTTTCATGTTGACAGGAAATAAATTAATTACTCCTCCGGTTTCTGAAGGCTGTTTGAACGGCATTATGCGCAAACAAGTTTTAAAATTAGCTAAAACTATTTCCGGAATTGAAGTTGTTGAAGAAGCAATCTCTCCATTTGAACTTCAAAAAGCCGATGAATTGTTTATTACCAATGTTATAAAAGGAATTCAGCCAATTACCAAGTACAGGAAAAAGACTTTTGGAGTGAGTTTTTCTAAACAAATAATAGCTAAGCTAAACGAGGAAATAGTTGCTGTTGTTTAATTTAGGTATGGATTTTCAGGTGAATTAGACCATATTAAATAGTCTCCGCCTAACTCTATAATTTGCTCTTTCCAAAAATGAGCTGCCGATTTGCCTATAATTTTATTTTTATAAGTATTAGAAACAATAATCCAAGAATTAGCATCCATTTCTGATTGCAATTGACTTTCTGACCAGCCGGTGTAACCTAAGAAAAAGCGAATATTATTTTTGTTGATTCTTCCGCTGTTAAGAAGTTCTTTGGTGGACTCAAAATCACCGCCCCAATAAATTCCGTTAGAAATCTCAATACTGTTGGGAATCAGATTGGGAACATTGTGAATAAAATAAAGATTATCTTGCTCAACAGGCCCGCCATTGTAAATTTTTAGACGGGAATTTATTTCAGGAATTAAATCGTTTATGGTATATTTCAAAGGTTTGTTGATGATAAAACCAACCGATCCGTCTTTGTCATGATCGGCTAATAAAATCACAGATCGATTAAATGATGAGTCTCCTATGATAGAAGGCTCAGCAATAAGTAATTGTCCTTTTATTAATTTTTCTGAAATCATGACTGCTTAAGTTTTTATTAAATTTAAGAAAAAAAAATAAAAAACTCCAAACATAATCGTTAAAAAGCATAAAAAAACCCTCAAAAGAGGGTTTTTTATATTGATGGATTTTGAAACTTATTTCTTAGTTTACAGCTCCTTCTAATTCAGCTCCAGCTTTGAATTTTACAACGTTTTTAGCAGCGATTTGAATTGTTTTTCCAGTTTGAGGATTTCTTCCGTCTCTTGCAGCTCTTGGAGAAACTGACCATGATCCGAAACCTACAAGAGATACTTTCCCACCTTTTTTCAAGGTACCACCTACATTTCCTAAAAATGACTCTAAAGCTAATTTAGCAGCAGCTTTAGTAATTCCTGCGTCAGCAGCGATAGCATCGATTAATTCTGATTTGTTCATAATGATAGTTATTAATTGTTGGTTAAAAATAAATTGTCGATACACAAATTTAGCAGTAAATACAGACCCTGCAAGTGTTTTCCTTGATTTTAGGGTATTTTGTTAATAACTTCTGTTTTTTGTTCATAACACTGCCGTTTTTTGAGTTTTCCACCCCCTTACACCCTATTTTTATTGGGTTTATAACGCTTTTGTTTCTTCAGAAAATGAAATTCCATTGAGCAATTCAGCAGTAGTCATTTTCTTTTTACCCGGAAATTGTAAACTTAACACTTGTATAAAGCCGTCTTTTGTTGCAATTTTTAATTCTTTTTTAGAACTAACGATTGTTCCAATACTAAAACGATGCGTTTCAGGAATTATTTTAGATTCGTATATTTTCACATTCCACTCCTGACCTTTATCAGTAAAAAAACACCATGAAGCAGGATAAGGACTTAAGCCCCTAATTAGGTTATGAATATCCGAAGATGATTTTGTCCAATCTATTTTGCAGTTTTCTTTATTGAGTTTGTAAGCCGTCTTGATATCGACATCTTCAGTTTGAATAATTGTTGCAACATTTCCTTTTTCTATTAAATCCAAAGTATCGATAACGGTAGTACTCCCTAAATTCATTAAACGATCATGAAGCTGTCCTGCGTTTTCGTTCGGATCAATTTCAGTTTCTGAACTTAAAATCATGGCGCCGGTATCTATTTTGTCATCAATAAAGAATGTGGTGACACCTGTTTTAGTTTCTCCATTGATAATAGCCCAGTTAATAGGTGCTGCACCACGATAATTTGGCAACAAAGAAGCATGAAGATTAAACGTCCCAAATTGAGGCATTTCCCAAACTACTTTTGGTAACATCCTAAAAGCAACCACAACTTGTAAATTAGCATGAAGCGATTTTAATTCGGCAAGAAAAGATTCGTCTTTTAGATTAGTTGGCTGCAATAAGTTTAAATCATTTGCCAAGGCATATTCTTTTACAGCCGAATATTTTATTTTTTGCCCGCGTCCGGCTGGTTTGTCGGCAGCGGTTATTACACCCACTACTTCGTAATTATTTTTCAATATACTGTCAAGGATTCCTACCGCAAAGTCAGGAGTACCCATAAACACAATTCGTAATTTTTCCATTATTGTTTTAAGCTATATTTATTGTTTGGTTTTATCAGAATGCTTTGGTTTTCTAATAATTCTTGAAGTGCAAAGATAACATCGTCCGAAGGATTATTTAGTTTGATTTGAATTTCTCTTGAATTCAAATCAGCATTTTTTAATAAACTTAGTATTTCGTCTGAAAGCGAAACTTGAGTTTCTTTTTTCTTTTTCTGTGTAATACAATAAGAGCAAATCCCGCAATTAGCTTCTTTTTTTTCGCCAAAATAGTCTAATATCAATTTGCTTTTGCAGACTTTATCTTTTCTGATATAATTTAAAACAGCTTCAAATTGTTCTTTCTTTAACTGATTTTGATTTTCGAGGTATTTGGCAATTCGGTTAATAGTTCTTTCGTCTTCCCTGATTTCGTTAAAAACCAAAGTGGTGTCGTTATTTTTCGAATGATAATCAACAATTCCTTTTTCTTTCAGTTTTTCTAAAACGTTTTGCACTTCCGTTTCACTGTGTTTCGATTTTCGGGCAATTAACGGAAGATTAAAGTTAGTTTGCATGTCATAAATTCCGGGATAAGTACGCAAGATAGCCAGCAGAATTTCTTCATTGTTAGGATTCAGGCTCATGTAACGAATTACTTCTTTAGAAGGAATAACGAATTGTAATGTTATTTTTTCTGAGAATTCCTGCGATAAACTAATCACCCCCTGTCGATCTAAAAACTGAATGGCATTGTAGGTTTTTAAAACCGGGAATTTATATCGGTTACAAAATTGGTTTAGATTAAAGGAATATTGCTCATTAATACCCTCACCGTATGCAATTTGAAAATAATTACACATTTTGATAAAAACTTCTTTGAGAAATTGTTTGTCAGGAAGTGTGTAGATAAACTGATTTTCGGTTTGAGCAACATCCGATGGATTAGTGAGTAAAACAGCGAAGGCTTTTTCTTCGTTTCTACCGGCGCGGCCTGCTTCCTGATAGTAATTTTCAAGATTTTCAGGTAGTTGAATATGAATTACCGTTTTTACATTGGCTTTGTCAATTCCCATCCCGAAAGCATTGGTGGCAACCATAACCAGTGCTTTTTCTTCCATCCAAAGTTGCATGTTGTTATTTTTGTCTTTGGTCGAAAGTCCGCCGTGATAATAAGTAGCTTTAAAACCTAAAGAATTAAGTTGCTCTGCAGTATCAATGCAGGCTCTTCGGTTTCGCACATATATAATGGAAGGCTGTGGGTTTTTGCTTAAAATCTGTTTTATCCTAAAAAGTTTGTCTTCGATTTCAAAAACCATGTAGGCAATGTTCTTTCTTTCAAAAGATTTTTCAAAACATTTAGGATTCTCCAGCCCTAATTCTTTAATGATATCTTCTTTTACTTTTGGCGTAGCTGTTGCTGTGAGCGCAAGAAAAGGAATTTTTGGGAAATGGGTTTTTAGATTTGAAATCTTTAAATAAGCCGGACGAAAATCATGTCCCCATTGTGAAATACAGTGCGCTTCGTCTATGGCAATTAAATTGACCGGAAGGTTTTTAATTCGTTCCAAAATCCAATCGGATTGCAGACGTTCGGGAGATAAATACAGAAATTTGTAATTTCCAAATTGGCAATTATCCAGTAAATCGATCAATTCATCTGTTTTTATTCCGCCGGTAAGCGCAATGGCTTTGATATTGCGTTTTTGTAAGTTGGCAACCTGATCTTTCATTAAAGCAACCAGAGGTGAAATTACCAAACAGATTCCTTCTTTGATCATGCCGGGGATTTGAAAACAAATGGATTTTCCACCGCCTGTAGGCATTAATGCAAAAGTATCCTGACCGCCTAAAACGGAATCGATAATTTCTTCTTGAGGCATTCTAAAACTATCGTGATTCCAGTATTTTTTTAGAATTTGTAAAGTTTCAGACATCAAATTTCAGAAAGAGTTAATTCGTTTTTTATAATCAAAAAGCTGTTCTAATGTGATTTTTTCTTTTTTTACTGACAAAAAAGCAGCATCAGCAACAAACTTACTCAAACTAATTTAGATTTTGAAAAATACAGCGAATCAAAATAATGATTTTGCTAAAAATCATAGTGTATAATTCATATTTTAGAATTGAAACTGTATATTTGCTTTTATTTTTAAAGACAAAATGGATAAGAAAACGGAGGAGTTTTTTGATAGATTAAAAAACGAATTAGAAAAAAGCAATACCTGGCCAGCAATATATTTGTTCAAATTTATTGTGCCAACAGACGATGAGAAAATCAAACAAGTTGAACAAGCCTTTAATTGCTTAGGTGCGGTTATCAAAACCACTCAATCTAAAACCGGGAAATTTACAAGTGTTTCGGTTGATGTTCAAATGGCGAGTCCACAAGCTGTAATTGACAAGTACATCGAAGTATCTACAATAGAAGGAATTATTTCATTATAGTTTTATTTTCAAAAATGAAACAAATGTAGTTTAAGCTTTTTGTAATAAAGCTTTAAATAAATCAAATATGAATCAGAAATATATAAAAGAAAATGCGAATGATGTAGTGCATCATTTAGAATATAATGCCGAAAGATCGCATTTGATTATTCCTGAATACGGACGTCATTTGCAAAAATTGATCGACCAGGCTACCGAAATTGAAGATGCTGAAACCAGAAATAAAGCAGCTAAGTACATCATCCAGGTTATGGGAAGCTTGAATCCGCATTTGAGAGATGTGCCTGATTTTCAACATAAATTATGGGATCAGCTTTTTATAATGTCTGATTTTAAATTGGATGTACAATCGCCTTATCCTATTCCTTCCAGAGAAGTATTGCAATTAAAACCGGATGCTTTAAAATATCCTCAAAATTTCCCAAAATACCGTTATTATGGCAACAACATCAAATACATGATTGACGTTGCTAACAAATGGGAAGAAGGAGAAATGAAAAGTGCTTTGGTAAAAGTAATTGCTAATCACATGAAGAAATCCTATTTGAGCTGGAATAAAGATACCGTAAAGGACGATGTAATTTTCGAACATCTTTATGAATTATCGGGAGGCAAATTGAATTTATTACAAAGTTCGGAAGAATTGATTAATACAACCGATTTATTGCGAACTAATAAAAGAATGTCAAATAAGACTTCTTCTCAGGGACAGCCAAAAATTCAAAGTAATAAAAATAACAAAGGACAGGGAAAACAAAAGTCTTTTCAAAAAAATAACAATCAAAAAAATCAATAAAGTGGCTAAGCAGCTAAGTCTTTTTTAAGAAAAACTTAGAATCTCAGTAACTCAGAAACTCTAAAAAAAGAATATGGGAATTTTTAAAATTGAAGGAGGAATCCGTTTAAAAGGAGAAATCACTCCACAAGGCGCAAAAAACGAAGCATTACAGATTTTATGTGCTGTACTTTTAACTTCTGAAAAAGTAACCATCAACAATATTCCCGATATTATTGATATCAATAAATTAATTACACTTTTAGGAAATTTAGGTGTAAAAATCACTAAGAATGGTTCAGGTTCTTATACATTTCAGGCAGATGAAGTAAATGTAGATTACTTAGAAACCGAAGCTTTCAAAAAAGAAGGTGGAGCATTAAGAGGTTCTATAATGATTGTTGGACCGCTTTTGGCTCGTTTTGGAAAAGGATATATTCCAAAACCGGGTGGAGATAAAATTGGAAGAAGAAGATTAGATACCCACTTTGAAGGATTTATCAATTTAGGAGCTAAATTCCGTTACAACAGAGAAGACCATTTTTATGGTGTAGAAACTCCCGCAGAAGGTCTTAAAGGAACTGATATGCTGCTTGATGAGGCATCTGTAACTGGAACAGCAAATATTGTAATGGCTGCTGTTTTAGCAAAAGGAACAACTACAGTTTACAATGCGGCTTGTGAGCCTTATTTGCAACAATTGTGTAAGATGTTGAACTCTATGGGAGCTAAAATTACCGGAGTTGGATCTAACTTGTTAACTATTGAAGGAGTAGAACGTTTAGGTGGTTGTGAGCATAGAATTCTTCCTGATATGATTGAAATTGGAAGCTGGATTGGTCTTGCTGCAATGACCAGAAGTGAGATTACAATTAAAAATGTAAGCTGGGACAATCTAGGATTGATTCCAAATACTTTCAGAAAATTAGGAATTACTTTAGAGCGTCGCGGTGATGATATTTATATTCCAACACACGAAAATGGATACGAAGTAAAAACCGACATTGATGGTTCTATCCTAACTATTGCCGATGCACCTTGGCCTGGATTTACACCTGATTTATTGAGTATTGTTTTAGTTGTGGCAACACAGGCTAAAGGTGATGTGTTGATTCACCAAAAAATGTTCGAAAGCCGTTTATTCTTCGTTGATAAATTAATCGATATGGGGGCCAAAATTATGTTGTGCGATCCGCACAGAGCGGTAGTTATAGGACATGATTTTAAATCAACTTTAAAAGCTACTACTATGTCATCTCCTGATATTCGTGCGGGAATCTCTTTGTTGATTGCTGCGCTTTCTGCAAAAGGAACCAGTACAATTCAAAACATCGAGCAAATTGATCGTGGTTATGAGCGTATCGATGAACGATTGAGAGCTATTGGAGCTAAAATAGTTCGTGTTGAATAAAAATTATGAGTAAAGAACAACAAGCCGTTGAGGCAACTTACTTTAGTATAATAGGAAATACCTGCTTAGCAATTATAAAAGGCTTAGCAGGTTTTTTTGGCAATTCTTATGCCTTAATTGCTGACGCTATCGAATCTACAACGGATATTTTTGCTTCGTTTTTAGTATTATTCGGAATCAAATATTCTAATAGACCAGCCGACGAAAATCATCCTTATGGGCATGGTCGTGCCGAGCCTTTAATTACGTTTTTAGTGGTAGGTTTTTTGATTACCTCGGCAACCGTTATTGCTTATGAAAGTATAGCCAATATTCAGGAGCCTCATGATTTACCCAAATCCTGGACATTATTTATTTTAGGAGCCATTATTTTGTGGAAAGAATATTCTTTCCAACTGGTTATAAAAAGAAGTATCGAAACTAACAGCTCTTCTTTAAAAGCAGATGCCTGGCATCATCGCAGTGATGCTATCACTTCGATTGCGGCATTTATTGGAATTACAATTGCTTTGGTATTAGGAAAAGGCTACGAATCGGCCGATGATTGGGCAGCTCTGTTTGCTTCCTGTTTTATTTTTTACAATAGTTATTTGATTTTTAGACCTGCTCTTGGCGAAATCATGGACGAACATTTGTATGATGATTTAATTGAGCATATCAGGATAGTTGCTAAAACTGTAGAAGGAATTATAGATACCGAAAAGTGTTTTATTAGAAAATCCGGAATGAAATACCATGTGGATTTACACGCGATTGTAAGTGCTGAAATCTCGGTCAAACAAGGACATCAACTAGCTCATATTTTAAAGGATACATTACGAAAAGAAATCCCTGAGTTAGGACATATTTTAATACATATTGAGCCGGATGACGAATAGTTTACGGCTATTTTTTTTACAAAAGGGGATGTTTCAAAAAGACAGCCTCTTTTTTTTTTTTTGAACTATAGTCAATCTAAAAAAAGACCTCAACAAATTTACAACAGCATACAATTATTCCTTTTTAAAACCCGAAACCAATTATTTACAAACAACTCTTTACTTCTTTAAAAAAGAAAGATTTTTCTTTATTTTAAATAAAATAATTACACTTTATCGATTTTTATTGCATTTAATCGGTAATTCAAACAAAAGGTAGTATTTTTATTTCGTGAAAAACATCATTTTTTATCTGACACTAAAACTGATTCGTTCTAATCTTAAATAGAAACTATGGAACACCTTTACTTTATAAAAACAAATCGTCACTTTTATTTACTACTTCTCCTTATATTTTTGGGGTTTTCTATTCATACAAAGGCTCAAACGGTTACCTCGCCGCAAGTTAATTTTACACAAAGAACAGCCGCTGCTACTCCCGCAAAAACTATTTATAATATAAAAGGTGACTTCACAATGTTAGGTAATACCAACTTAACACTAAACACCTACGGAGACAATACCAACAACGAAGGAAATGCAATGAAATATGTAGATATTGATGGCGATAGCAACACCTGGAATTCATCTATGGCAACAATGGAACTTTCCAATGGAGGAGAAAATAGTGCTAGTCAAAATTGCTCTACTGTTATTTATGCCGGTTTGTACTGGACTGGTAAATCACAAGATGCTGATACTTTTACGGTATCTAAAGAAACAGCCTTAGAATCTTCAAAAAACGTTACACACAATACTACAACAAACATCACAAACTCTAACTATAAATTAACTGTAACAAGAGGAGGTGGTAGCAACGATTATTATCCAATATATACTTTTACAAATACCTTAGGCAACACCTATGCTTTTCATTTCACCAATAATAGCGGAGGAAACAGAGTCAAACTTTCTATAAACGGAGGATCGTTAAATAATATTACTGTATCGCATAATTCAGGAGTCGCAACATTCAGCACTCCTTACTCTTTACCGCTAGATGGTACAATTTTAAAAATAAACAGTATAACAAGAAACACATCTCAAACATTAACTGAAGCACAATATCAAGATGCATCAAATTCTATAGCAAATGTTCAGGTTTTCAACTCTGTTGACAAAAACTATGACAAAAAAGTAATTTCTTTAAAAGGTCCGGGAGCAACTTCATATACCACAATAACTGCGAATTCAAATGTTTACTTTCCGGGCTCCTCTTATAGCGGGATATTTGTAGGTTATCAGGAAGTTACCGATTACGTAAAAACACATGGTCCTGGTGCTTATACCGTTGCTGATATTGCCTTAATAGAAGGAAGCAACTCAAATCCAGGATATTCAGGAGGTTGGACAATGGTAGTTATTTATGAAAATCCTGTAATGAAAAGCCGCGCTGTTACCCTTTTTGACGGTTATGCTTATGTTAACGGACAACGTAGTGGTGGTGGAGAATTTGGAAACATTCCTATTTCAGGATTTACCACAGTAGATTCCGGTCCGGTAAACATGAAACTGGGAGTAATGGCTGCCGAAGGTGACGTTGCTACCAATTCAGGAAGTGATTATCTGGCGGTACAAAAATTAAATGCAGACCCTAACACCTACAACGCCACTAACTATCTAACCTTAAACCATGCAGGAAACTCAACAACAAATTTCTTTAATTCATCTATTTTTCCGCAACCTGCTGTAGGAACCAGTAACCCTATTTATAAAAACAATACCGGGGTTGATTTTAGTATGTTTACTATTCCAAATGCAGGAAATACAGTTATTGGAAACAATCAAACCTCAACTACTTTTAGATTTGGTTCTACTTACGAGGTTTATACCATTTTTGGTTTCGCTATGTCCGTTGACTCTTATGTCCCTGAACCTAAAGGACTAATAAGCATCAACTCCATTAACAATGTTACTAATCCTCCTGTACTGACTGCTTTACCGGGACAGGCTATCAACTATTCCCTGAATATTAGTAACAGTGGTACCGAAGCTACAAACAACACCATAGTTACTATCCCTATTCCTAATACAGCTATTTTTAATACAGGAAGCAGTATTTTATACAACACATACAATGGTTTTTCAACAGCCAATGTTCCTTATTATGATTCAGGATCGAATAGTATTATCTGGAATTTAGGCACCTTACCGATAACTGCCGGACATCCTGAATATATTTACGCTGACTTGAGCTTTGATCTTAACGTGACTGACAATTGTATTATTATTTTAAATGAAGGCTGTAGTCCCGAAGTATCACTCGAAACAGGAAACATCACTGGTATAGGCGCTATTTCCGGAACTTCTACAACAGAATACTTCTTTCAGGGTTATGACAATTCGGAATGTGCAAAACCGATTGATGGCTCTATAATAGTAGCAATAGACGGCAGTTCATGCTTATCCGCATTAGCCGGTGATGACCAAATTGCTTCATGCGGTTTAGAATCAGTACAACTTGCTGCAACAGCCGGAGCAGTTGGAAACTGGTCCATCATCAGTGGTCCTTCAGGTGGCGGAGAACTTTTCTCAAACAGTACCAGTCCTACTTCTGAATTTTTTAGTCCTAACAATGGTACTTACACCTTAAGATGGACTGTTTCTGGCGGTGGTGAATGTCCTGATGTTAGTGATGATGTACAAATAACATTAAATCCTTGTAACCATCTTGACTTTGACGGAACTGACGACAACGTGAACTTCAAAGATAATTTCAATTTGAACAATGGTTCTTTCAGTATTGAAGTATGGGTAAAATCAGAAACTACAAATGGAAACATCCAAACTATTTTATCAAAACGAAATGCTTCTAACTTAAACGATGGTTACGATTTAAGATTAGTCAACAATACCCTTTCATTCAACTGGAACAACGGAAACAGCATTAGTTCTAATTACGCTATCAGCACCGGAAGATGGTACCATGTTGCTGTTACTTTTGACGGAACAAATTACAATCTTTATGTTGACGGTGTGAACGTTCATAATGCTGTAGCCGGTACAAATCCTATTGCTAACAGCAATGCCAAATTTATACTTGGAGCTATGGCACAAAATACTGTTTTCCCATACAACCCAATACATTTTTTTAGCGGATGGACACAGGAATTGCGTATTTGGAATGTAGCTCTAACCGATGCGCAAATACGTCAAATGATGAATCAAAAAATTCAAAACGACAACAATACTGTTATGGGGGCTACAGTACCTTTATCTATCCCGGGATTAATATGGACTAATTTGGAAGGCTATTACCAAATGGTTCAGACAACCGATTTAAGCAATGGTTATTTATTAGACAATTCAACTAATGTGCGAAATGGAAGATTACTAAACATCTACACGCCACAACCCGAAACAGCTCCGCTACCCTACACTTCTATTGTTGACGGAACATGGGAAGACAATGCTACCTGGACACACGGTGATGTTTGGAACATTCCAAATACTTTAGCCATTGACAACAACAGCTATATTGACTGGAATATTGTTAAAACCGATAACAATATTACAACTGCAGGAAATAAAACCGTATTAGGATTATTAGTTACCAGTAATACCCTTACTGCAAACAGTAACAACAAAATAGAAATTTCCCATTATTTAAAATTAGATGGAAAAATTGACCTGGTAGGTAAATCTCAATTAGTACAAACTCAAGGAAGTATTTTGGATACCAGCAGTAGCGGTTCTATCGAAAGAGACCAGCAAGGACAATCTAATCTGTATAACTACAACTATTGGAGTGCTCCGGTAGGCACAATAAATACAACTGTCAATAATCAAAATTATACTGTTGCAGGGGCAATGAAAGATGGTACTACCACTACACCACAAAACATAAACTGGATTGGTGGTTACAACGGCGCTCCTACAAGCCCAATAAGTATTGCCCGTTATTGGCTTTATAAATTTGATAATTATGCTAATGCTTATGCTAATTGGGTTCAAATGAATGAAAACTCAACTGTTAGAGTTGGACAGGGTTTCACAATGAAAGGCAGCGGAGCAGCTACTGCCACTCAAAACTATACTTTTGTTGGTAAACCGAATAATGGATTAATCAATTCAAATTCCGTAAGTGCTAATCAGTTACTATTAGCAGGCAACCCATATCCTTGCTCACTGGACAGCGAAGCATTTATTAATGACAACAGCAACTCAATAAACGGAACCATCTATTATTGGGAACATTATGCTACTAACAACACTCATGTTTTAAGAGATTATCAAGGAGGCTATGCTACTCGAAATTTAACAGGAGGGGTCGCTCCATCTTCTACAAATGTAGATTACATCAGTAAATTAGGAACCCCGTCAAGAGGAATTCCGAATCGTTTTATTCCGGTAGGACAAGCTTTCTTTGTTGTAGGAAAAGCAGGTAGCGGAGGTACAATCATATACGATAATAACCAAAGAAGCTTTCATAAAGAAGACGATGGTACTAATTCGAATGTGATGTATAAAATAAATCCAACTGCTAAATCGACCTCAACCTCCACTTCAAGATCCAATGAAAATGATGTTGTCACTGACTCTAAATACAAAAAAATTCGTCTAGGATTTAACTCTCGTAATAATTATCACAGGCAAATTTTATTAGGTTTCATAGACAATAAAGCTACCAACGAAATGGATTTTGGTTACGATGCCTTTAATATGGACAGACTACCTAATGATATGTATTTTGTATGCCAGGAAAATGCCTTAGTCATTCAAGGTGTTGGCACTTTTGACCGATTTGCTTCCTACCCGCTTGGTGTAAAAACAGATGCAGAAGGAATTGTAAAGTTCATGATTGATGATTTAGAAAATTTCGATACTAATCAGTCAATTTATATTTACGATAATGTAACCAATACATACAACAATATTAAAGGCAGTAATTTTGAAATCAATCTACCGGCAGGAACAAATAAAACCCGATTTTCATTGCGATTTTTCAACCCGGATGTGGACATAATAGTTCCTGAACCGGAACCAGAGCCAATTCCTGAGCCTGAAGTGAATGCTAATTTAACTATTATACACATTCAGAAATCGAACAATATTAACATCAACAATCAAATTAAAGATTGCAGAGTTCAAAAAGTACGATTATATAATGATGCAGCTGTTGAAATTGATAATTGGAAAGTAGAAGAAAACAGAAATCAATCTAACATTCAGGTTCACATTAAAAAAACAAAACCTGGGGTTTATATTGTAAAAGTCGAAACTACAAAAGGAGAATTCACTAAAAAGATCCTTATTGAATAAAATTTCTAAAATCGAATAAGTCCACATCAATAAAAACGATAACAATCTGTATCACCCAAAAGCAATTCCTCAGGAGTTGCTTTTTTATTTTTACTATTATTTTCGAAAATTATTTATTTTTTTCGAAAAACAAGTTTATTCGTTTGTATATGTTATTTTATGTGTTATTTTTACATAATTGATGTTTTTTCAAAATTAAGAAAACCAAATCAACACAAATAAAACTCAAACTCTATATCAAATACAGCAAATGGAAAGAATTTTTGCAGAATATTACATTGAAACCCCTTATGAAGTAGAACAAGCGGCGGCGGTATTGGCAGGCGAACAATCATCAGGAACATTTGTATCCGTTCCGGGAGAAACTGCAGAACTAAAACAACGCTTTGCTGCCCGTGTAGAACATATTGAAAAACTGGATACTATTGACGAACCTTCCATTCCCGGCAACAGCATTCCGGGTAGAAAATACCAAAGAGCCAAAGTTCAGATAAGCTGGTCTATTGAGAATTTTGGTTATAATTTACCCGTTATAATCAGCACTTTACAAGGAAATCTATACGAAATCAGCCAGTTTACAGGTTTAAAACTAATGGATTTTGATGTTCCGGATTCTTTCAAAAATCATTATAGAGGACCTCAATTTGGAATCAAAGGCTCTAAAGCCTCTTGCGGCGTTACTGACAGACCAATGATTGGAACCATTATCAAACCAAGTGTGGGTATGGGCGTGGATGAAACGGCTGCTTTGGTTAAAACCTTAATCGATGCAGGTATCGATTTTATCAAGGATGATGAATTGATGGGATCTACCGCCAACTCTCTTTTTGAAGATCGTGTAAACGTTATCATGAAAGTAATTAATGAGCACGCACACAAAACAGGGAAGAAAGTAATGTATGCTTTTAACATCAGCGATGAGATTGATGCGATGCAGCGAAAATATGACCACATTAAAAAAAATAAAGGAACTTGCGCGATGATTAGTATCAACAGCGTGGGATTGAGTGGCACGAAGAAAATCTGTGATCAGGGCGATTTAGTGATTCACGGACACAGAAACGGCTGGGGAATGTTAAACCGTCATCCGTTATTGGGAATTGAATTTCCTGCTTATCAAAAAATATGGCGTTTGGCCGGTGTGGACCAAATGCACGTAAACGGAATCCAGAATAAATTCTGGGAATCCGACGACTCGGTTGTAAAATCGATACAATCCTGCCTAAAACCATTTGTGTGTGGCAACAATCCTTTACCGGTAGTTTCTTCGGGACAATGGGGCGGTCAGGCACCGGAAACTTACAGAAGAACTCAAACCACCGATTTATTGTACATGGCAGGCGGCGGAATTTTGGCACATCCAATGGGTGCAACTGCAGGCGTAAACGCACTGCAACAAGCCTGGAAAGCGGCAGTTGATGGATTATCAGTAGAACAAGCCGCTGCACAATATCCTGAATTTGCTGCATCAGTAAAAAAATTCTCAAAATAATAATCAAAAACAGCCACAAATCACACTAATTAGCACAAATATTAATGATTCTAAAATAAATTACACCAATATCTTAACTGTTTCTGACAGATTCGTGGAATATTATGAGATACAAATTGGTTTCAATTCGTGTAATTCGTGGCAAAAAAAATAAATTTTTACATATGAACAAAGAACATCCCTTACTATTGGCATACTATGGAGATGATTTCACAGGCTCCACGGATGCTTTGGAATTCCTGACTTTGGCCGGTATTAAAACCGTTCTGTTTCTGCGGTCTCCACTTCATAAAGATTTAGAACTTTTTCCCGGAGTACAGGCTATTGGTCTGGCGGGAAAAAGTCGTTCAATGTCTCCGATAGAAATGGAGGGCGAATTATACCCTGCTTTCGAAACCTTAAGAGATTTTAATCCGGAGCAAGTGCATTACAAGGTTTGCTCCACATTCGACTCGGCGCCACATGTGGGAAACATTGGCAAGGCTATCGAAATAGGCGGTGAAATTTTTAACCAAAAAACTACCTTTGTCTCCCCTGCTGCACCGCATTTGGGGCGTTATTGCGCTTTTGGAAATTTATTTGCCCGAATGGGAACAATTGGAAATGGCGAAATCCATCGTATTGACCGCCATCCATCGATGAGTAAGCATCCCGTGACTCCTGCTCATGAAGCCGACCTGAGACTGCATTTGGCACAACAAACTTCAAAATCAATCGATTTAATCAATATTACCACAATTGAAGCCGGTAGTGAAGCGGTTTTGGATGAAATTCAAACTAAAAAAAAGAAAGAAATTTTGTTTTTTGACGGCATGAATCAAGCACATTTAAAAACCATTGGAGAAGTTTTTCAGCAAAAAGGAAAAGAAAAAACACTTTTTACGGTAGGTTCTTCGGGTATCGAAATGGCATTAGGATTAGCCTGGAAAGAAAAAAATACAATTAATAGTAAATTCGAATTTGAACCTCCCGGCGAAGCAGCTCCGCTATTGGTTATCTCTGGAAGCTGTTCGCCAGTGACCGCTAACCAAATAGAATATGCACTGGAAAATGGTTTTGAAGGCATCGCTTTAGAAAGTAAAGTTATGCACCACGATCATCAGGAGCAAAGCATTGCCGATGTTGCCAGAGAAATAATTGGCAATATTAAAAAAGGAAAAAGTAGCATTTTGCATACCAGCATTGGAACAAACGATAAAAGAATTGCTGAAACCGAAGATTATTTAAAACAAAGTGGTCTAACCCATAAAGAAATTCAAAAACAAAGCAGCAAAATTTACGGTCGCGTTTTAGGACAAATCATCAAAGGGGTTTTAAAATCTGTAAAGATTAAAAGAATTCTTTTTGCCGGCGGTGACACTTCGAGTTATGCCGCTTCTGAACTTGGAATTTTTGCTTTAGAAATGATAGCGCCATTAGCACCGGGAGCACCGCTTTGCAAAGCCATTTCGGAAGACGCATCGGTAAACGGATTAGAATTAAATTTTAAAGGCGGCCAGGTAGGCACACCGGATTACTTTATCAAAGTACAAAAAGGAGAAAAACTTGTCTAAAAAACACTCCGTTATTACCACATAAAAACCAACAAAAATAAACTCAAGAAAACATAAATATAAATTTAAATGAAACCAAAAACATTAGGATTCGTCCACACTTCAGCCACTTTAGTCCCATTATTCCAGCAATTAACTTCAGAACATTTAAACGGCGTAGAAACTTTCAACATTGTCGATGACAGCTTAATTAAAGATGTTATCAAAAAAGGAAAATTAATGCCTAATACGGCTGCAAGGGTAGTCAATCACGTAAAAGCAGCCGAAGAAGCCGGTGCCGATGTAATTTTGGTAACCTGTTCTTCTATTGGCGTAGCTATAGAAACGGCAGCAACTTTATCCAGCGTTCCAGTAATTAGAGTAGATCAAGCGATGGCTGACGAAGCCGTACAAATAAGTGAAAAAATTGGTGTAATTGCCACTTTGCCTACTACTCTTGAACCAACGAGTGATTTGGTACGAAGAAGAGCCTTAGCTGCTGGAAAAAATGTAACTATAGTTTCTAAATTATGTGAAGGTGCTTTTGAAGCCCTGATGAGTGGTGACGCTGCCAAACATGACGAAATGGTAGCTAAAGCCCTGAAAGAATTAATGCAGGAAGTGGGCGTAATTGTTTTAGCACAGGCTTCAATGGCTCGTGTTGTTGACGGTTTGACTGATGCCGAAAAAGTAGTTCCTATCCTTGCCAGCCCTGCAATTGCGATGAAAAAATTAGCCGAAATTTACTTTTAATAAATCTCCTATGCGTAAATTTTTTCTTTGGGCTAGCCCTGTTTTATTTATCGTTGCAGCAATTGGCTGGTTTTTAGAAATTGACCCTGTTTGGAAAATGAGTTTAATTGCTGCCTTTTCAAGCTTAGCAATAGGGATTGGTCACAGCAAACTTTTAAGTGGTTACCAATATACCTTTTGGATTATCACTGCCGTATGTGCCGGTTTAATTTATCCGCAAACTTTTTTGCACATTGGCTCGATAGATTTACGCAACAAGTGGCTCATTCTAATCATTATTCAATTAGTGATGTTCGGCATGGGAACCCAAATGAGTATTGAAGATTTTACAGGTATTCGAAAATCAGGAAAGGGAGTTATCATTGGTCTTTTAGGACATTTTACGATTATGCCTATTAGCGGTTTTATTTTGGCAAAAACATTTCATTTCGAGCCCGAAATTGCAGCAGGAATTATTCTGATTGGTTCTTGCAGCAGCGGTTTAGCATCAAATGTAATGACTTATATTGCCAAAGGAAACCTGGTCTTATCAGTAACTGTAACTGCTATTTCAACATTGGCAGCTCCGGTTATGACTCCGTTTTTGATGAAAATATTTGCCGGAACCATGGTTGAAGTCCAATTTTTCAACATGATGATGGAGATTATCAAGATAGTTTTAGTTCCATTAGCAGCAGCTATGATTCATGATATTCTTAAAAACTACGGAGCCACTGCCCGAAAAAGAATTGATATTTTAACTATAATCTCAGCAATTTGGCTGGCAGTATTGTTCTTTTTTGATAATTCTTTCAACTACCAAGCGGATAGTACAATTGCCCACATAATCGAAATTAGTGCTTTTATAGCCGGAGCATTTTTAGTTGGAAAAGGCTATCATTTGGCTTACAAAGCCTATCCGAAAATAGACAGTATCATGCCTTATTTTTCTATGTTTGGCATCATTTATTTCACCTTAGTAACCACCGCAGCAGGAAGAGACAATTTAATGCAAATTGGTTTTTTACTTTTTTTAGTGGCCGTATTACACAATGGAGCAGGCTATTTTTTTGGCTATTATCTGAGCCGCATTTGTGGTTTAGACAAAAACAGCAGCCGTACCATAGCCTTCGAAGTAGGTTTACAAAACGGCGGAATGGCCTCCGGATTAGCCGGTTCTATGGGAAAATTAGCCACAGTAGGCCTGGCATCAGCAGTATTTAGCCCTTGGATGAATGTTTCGGGTTCTCTGTTAGCTAATTACTGGAGGAAAAAAGCTGAGATTGAAGAAGAAGAAAAAACAGAAGCCAATTTATGTAACACCTAAGAAACTTTCATTTCCACCGTATAAAAATCATCTGGTATCTAAATGATATTAGATGATTTTTTTATTTCCAACAGAAAAACAATAAAGACTTCATAAGACTTTAATTGTAAATTGATTATATTTAAAATTCTAAAAAGAACCACCTATTAAATCTATTAATCAACCTTAATTTAAAACCACAATTTATGGAAGTTACAAGAAGAAAATTTTTAACATCTATAAGCATGCTTGCCGCTTATACAGCATTTCCACTTAGTTCTTTTGATTTTGACACTACCAAAAAACTCCGTATTGTTCTGGTAGGAACAGGAATCAGAGGTATTAGTTTTTGGGGCAAAAGATTAATTCAGGAATATTCAGACATCCTTGAATTTGTTGGTCTTAGCGACATTAATCCCGGAAGGTTAGAATATGCCAAAAAATTTATGGGAGTCAATTGCCCTACATTCATAAATTTTGATGAAATGTTGCAAAAAACAAAACCCGATTTGATTATTGTTACCACAAAAGATTCAACCCATCATGAATTTATCATTAAAGGATTAAATTCCGGCTATGATGTACTCACTGAAAAACCACTTACCACCGACGAAAACAAATGCCAGGAAATTTTAAATGCCGAAAGAAAGTCAGGCAAAAATTTAATTGTTGGTTTTAATTACAGATGGAGTCCTTACAGCACTAAAATTAAAGAACTGTTAGCCAATAACACTATTGGAAAAATCACTTCCGTAGATTTCAATTGGTATTTAAACACCTATCACGGTGCTTCTTATTTTAGACGATGGCATGGTCAAAAAGAAAGTGGAGGATCGCTTTGGGTTCACAAAGCCACACACCATTTTGATCTGCTGAATTGGTGGCTTGATTCTGACCCTACAGAAGTTTTTGCCTTAGGCGATTTAGAACATTATGGAAAAAACAATCCTTTTAGAGGTAAAAATTGCAGAAGTTGCGAACACAAAACCACCTGCGATTATTATTATGATATCACCAAAGACCAACAATCGATGAACTTGTATGTGGCCAATGAAAAATATGATGGCTATCTTAGAGACAACTGCCTTTTTAGAGAAGAGATTGATATTTATGATAAAATGTCGGCTCAAATAAAATATGCCAATAATACTATTGTCAACTATTCCCTTACCACCTACTCACCTTTTGAAGGCTGGAGATTAGCTTTTAACGGTACCGAAGGACGCATTGAAGCTTCTTTAGACATTCCGTATGATAAAAAAACAAAGGTCGATCAGGCCGAAATGCACGCCAAAGAAATGGAACAATCTGCCTTAGAAGAAGCCAACTATGAAACTATTATAGTACATAAACTTTGGAAAGATTTTGAAAAAGTAACGGTTCCAACCGAAAAAGGCGGACACGGTGGCGGT
This sequence comes from Flavobacterium palustre, assembly GCF_014639535.1. Lineage (GTDB taxonomy): Bacteria > Bacteroidota > Bacteroidia > Flavobacteriales > Flavobacteriaceae > Flavobacterium > Flavobacterium palustre. The sequence continues at coordinate 318,081 of NZ_BMGA01000003.1, forward strand.
GATCAACGACTACATGATAAAATATTTAAAACGCCTAATACCGAAGATCCTTTTGCCAGATCAGCAGGGTTAAGAGATGGTGTGATGTCAGTTCTAATTGGAATTGCTGCCCGAAATAGTATTGAATCTCAAAAACCGATACAAATTAAGGATTTAACCGATTTGACTCCTATGCCTAACAGAGGTAAATAACGTTAGATTCAATGAAAAACAGCCTACTTTCATTCTATTTTTTGGTACTTATTTCAGCACTAACTTACAGTCAAAAACGAGGTTCTTGGGGAGATCAAGGAAATGGAACTTATATTAATCCGATTATCAATGCTGATTATTCCGACCCGGATGTGATTCGGGTTGGAAATAAATTTTATATGATTTGCTCTGAATTTCATTACGTGGGTATGACTATTCAGGAATCAGAAGATATGGTCAATTGGAAAATTATTGGTCGTATTTATGATCGCTTCGATTTTCCAGCTTACGATACTTTTAAAAGATATGCCGGAGGCAGTTGGGCTCCGGCAATCCGTTTTCATGATAATAAATTCTGGGTTTATTTTTGCACCATCAATGAAGGTTTGTTTATGACCAATGCGACTGATCCTAAAGGCCCCTGGTCACCTCTTTTACTAGTCAAAAACATTGAAAAATGGGAAGATCCTTGTCCGTTTTGGGATGATGACGGCCAGGCTTATTTGGGACACAGTGTACACGGTGCTGGTCCTATTATCATTCATAAAATGAGTACCGATGGAACAAAACTACTTGATGAAGGCAAAACGGTTTACACAGGCCCAGTTGCCGAAGGAACTAAAATTTACAAACGCAACAATTACTATTACATCAGTATTCCCGAAGGCGGAGTTTCAGAAGGATGGCAAACCGTTTTACGCTCCAAAAACATTTATGGACCTTATGAAAAAAGAGTCGTTTTAGAAAAAGGAAGTACAAACATTAATGGTCCGCACCAGGGATCAATTGTAGATAACACAAATGGCGAATGGTGGTTTTATCATTTTCAATCGGCGGGTGCTTTAGGTCGTGTGCTGCACTTACAGCCTATGTTTTGGCATGACGACTGGCCTGTTATAGGAATTGATATTGATCGAAATGGTATTGGTGAACCTGTTACTGTATGGAAAAAACCGAATATATACACTACAATTCCAATAACTGCTCCCCAATCGGATGACGAATTTAACGCAGCAAAACTAGGGCTTCAATGGCAATGGAACCATAATCCTGTAAATGCAAATTGGTCTTTAATTGATAAAAAAGGATGGTTGGTTTTAAAAGCAAAAAAAGCTGCCAATATTATGGAAGCTCACAATACTTTGACTCAAAAAGTAATGGGAAATATCGGAGAAGTTACCATTCAAATGGACGCTAGCCAAATGACCACAGGGCAAAAAGCAGGACTAAGCAGCTTGTCGAAGATTTATAACTCGATTGGAGTCAAAAATGATAATGAAAAATTATATGTTTATTTCGAAGGCAAAGACAAAACTTCAGAAGAAATTTTAATTACCAAAAAGATTATTTATTTTAAGTTGAAATTAGACCTTATTCATCAGAAAAACCAATTTTACTACAGTACTGATAATAAAAACTTTAAAGCTATGGGATCTGAATTCAATACGGTTTTCGGATATTGGAAAGGCACACGAGTTGCTTTATTTAGTTACAATCAATTAAACGATGGCGGAAAAGCAGCGTTTAATTATTTTCACTATAACTATGATGGTCCAAAATAGTCTAATCAAAATTTAACCAAAACCATTTCAAATAAAACCATGAGAAAATATCTTATAGCACTATTCACTTTTTTATCCATAACCTTTTTAAATGCTCAGGTAAAACAGGCAGTTTACAATGTACGTGATTTTGGTGCTAAAGGAGACGGTATAACTAATGACCAAACTGCCATTCAAAAAGCTATTGATGCCTGTAAAAAAAATGGAGGAACAGTTGTCCTTGAAAAAGGAACTTTTTTAACTGGTCAAATAGTACTTGTAAGCAATTTAATATTAAAAATTGATGCTTCAGCAACTATTATAGGGATAAAATCAGATGCTGAGAAAGATTATCCGCATCATCTTATCGAAACAAAGTATCCAAACAGAATGTTGCAAGATTGCCAGAGAAGATTACTTTATGGCAACAAAGTACAAAACGTTACGATAACCGGAGGCGGAACTATTAATGGACAAGGCGATTATGAACTCTGGATGCATGTAAAAGAAATTGGTACTGAAAAAGACCGCCCCTCTATCCTGGCATTTGTAGGCTGCAATACTATTACAGTATCAAACATAAGCCTTGTCAAACCCGCCTGTTGGACGCAGGTATATATCGAATCGGATAATATTAGTATTCAAAAAATTAAAGTAAACACAGGACAACTAACACCTAATCGCGATGGAATAGACATTGTTGACTGCCATAATGTACTTATTGAAGATAGCCATATAGAATCAGAAGATGATGGAATTTGCTTTAAAAGCGGAAGTGAATTTGGCTGTAAAGACATTATCGTAAGAAGATGTACTTTGGATAAATTAAATGTAAAAGCCGGAAACTGCTTCAAATTAGGTACAGATGGTTTAGGAAGTTTTATGAATTTTGATGTTTCTGAATTGATGCTACAAAATGCGTATCAAAATTCTGCTTTCTGCATAGAATCTATGGATGGAGCTGTCATTGACAACTTAAATTTCCGTGATTGCCTAATTTCAAACTGTGGACAGGCTATCTTCATACTTTTAGCCGATAGAAAAAGAACCGTTCCTAACCGACAAACCCGTATTGGAACTATTTCAAATATCCAGTTTAAAAATATTGTTGGAACTGATTTCACCCAACAATATCCTTCAATTATTACCGGAATAAAAGGACATAATATCCAGAATGTAACTTTGGAAAATCTAAATTTCGAATTAAAGGGAGGAATTCAAACAAACGATCAAACCGTTATGGAATATGATGGTAAATATCCCGAAGGCAGTTATTTTGGAAACACCAATGCTTTTGGCTTTTTCATCCGGCATACAGATACTGTTACTTTCAAAAATTGCAAAATAACGACTAAATTACCGGATAAAAGACCTTGGCTGGTTCACGAAGACACTAAAAATGTTTTTGAACTAAATTAAATGAATAGTTGAATAACCCAAATTTATTTTAGTACTTTGAGCCTACTATTAAAAACACTTATGGAAGTAATAAAAAGTACCGAAGGCTTTGAAGCCATCAACTCCAATCCTTCATTGATGCGAAAAGTAGTTCATTTGGATCATTTAATGGTTACAGTGATGGAATTTCTTAATGGTCCAATGGAAACTCCCGATCCGCCTCACAAACACGTTCACGAACAAATTACCTATGTAGCCTCGGGTTCTTTAAAATTGTTTGTAGAAGACAGAGAATATCTTTTACATGAAGGTGATGTTTTTAAAATCGCATCCAATCTCAATCATTGTATTCAAACCTTAACTGAATATGTAAAACTGGTGGATAGTTTCACTCCTTTACGCGAAGAATTTTTATAAATTCTAAATTTTCCAAAATAAAATAATCACCCTCATGAATACTATTTACCGCTTACTGCTAGTTACTTTATTTTTTGTTTCACAAAATAATCAAGCTCAAAAACGTATTGCTCTTTTTAATCAAAAAGACCTAAAAGGCTGGTATGCTTTTGGCGAAGAAAAAGGAAAAACAAATAATGCTGATGAACTATTTTCGGTAGAAAATAATATGATTCGCATGTTTGGTCCAAAAGCAGGTTACCTAATGTCAGAACAGTCTTTTCGTAATTTTGAACTGACAGTAGAATACCGCTGGAATACCGATGTTAATGTTGTTAGAAAAAACAACAATAAAAACAGCGGTGTAATGTACCTTGTTCCTGCTGAAACTCCAGATATTTTATGGCCAAAAGGAATTCAGTTTCAAATAAAAGAAGGTGCTACAGGAGATTTCGTTTTCCTTCAGGAAACTACTTTAAACATTAACGGAACCAAAACTACTCCGGGAAAAAGTGTGGTTAGCAAACGTTTTGCAGATGCTGAAAAACCTATTGGAGAATGGAATCAATTAGTTATTATATCCAAAAACGGTGTAATCACTCAAAAACTAAACGGAAAAACAGTAAATCAAGGTACAGAATCCTCAGTAACTGAAGGCAGAATTTTATTGCAATACGAAGGCTTCCCTATTGATTTTAGAAAAGTGAATATTAAAAAAAGTAAATAATTCACTTCAGACCAAAAGTCTCTAATTTAAATTCTTTTATTTTTGCCACAGATTTAAAAGATTAGCACGGATTAATCTGTGAGAATCTTTTAAATCTGTGGCTTTTTTTAATGCCAAAAGTTAAACTCTCTAAAACCTATGTTTTTCCAAATTAAAGCTTACTTAAAATTCCTTTGGAACTCTAAGAACGAACATGCGGTACACTCCCCTTTTGTATTCAATTTGATTACCAAATGTTTTTATGACAAAAAATCAAAACCCGCCTATTCTCTTTTAGAAAAATACCGAAAAACACTTTTAGAAAACAAAAACACGATTGAAGTCACCGATTTTGGTGCCGGTTCCAGAGTTTTTAAATCAAATAAAAGAAGTATTGCCGAAATAGCCAAAGTAGCCGGAATTTCAGTTAAACGTGCCAGATTACTTTACCGAATTACTGATTATTTCCAACCATCAACAATTTTAGAAATAGGAACTTCATTAGGATTAGCCACTTCTGCTCTGGCATTAGGATCCCGAAGCCTCGGAACAAAAGCTACCCTAACAACATTAGAAGGCTGCCCTAATACCATGGCAATTGCAAAAAAACAATTGCAATTATTCAATAATCCTAATGTTAAATTTATTACTAGTGAATTTAAAGATTATCTGCAAAACTGCAATCTAAAATCTGAAAGCTACAATCTAATTTATTTTGACGGTAATCATTCGAAAGAAGCTACTTTAGACTATTTCGAACTTTTATTACCTACCATCACTAACGATTCAGTCTGGATTTTTGACGATATCCATTGGTCAGCCGAAATGGAAACAGCCTGGAAAACGATAAAAAAACATCCAAAAGTCAGTGTTACCATTGATACTTTTCAATGGGGATTGGTTTTCTTTAGAAGAGAACAACCCAAAGAACATTTTATCATCCGTGTATAATAGTTTTTTTGTCTTATAAATCATAAGATTTTCACAATTCTATCCACATATTAGTAAATGATTTTTTAGCTTTGGTTTTTCGAAAATAATTTCAAAAATTATGAGCAAGCCATTAATTAAAATATCCAACATAAAACGTGATTTTGTACTGGGAAACGAAATTGTTTATGTTTTAAAAGGTATTGATTTAGAAATCAACAAAGGCGAATATGTGGCACTCATGGGACCTTCAGGTTCCGGAAAATCAACCTTAATGAATATCTTAGGCTGTTTAGACACTCCTACTTCCGGAAGTTATATTTTAAACGGTAAGGATGTCAGTAAAATGAAAGACGATGAACTGGCCGAAATTCGCAATAAAGAAATTGGTTTTGTTTTTCAAACGTTTAATTTACTTCCCCGAACTACCGCACTGGACAATGTAGCATTACCTATGATATATGCCGGTCTTCCAAAACCGGAAAGAAATAAACGAGCCGTAGAAGTTTTGCAACAGGTCAATCTTGGAGACCGAATGGATCACCAGCCCAACCAACTTTCGGGAGGACAACGTCAGCGTGTGGCTGTAGCGAGAGCTTTGGTCAATAAACCTTCCATTATTTTAGCCGATGAACCTACGGGAAATTTGGACAGTAAAACATCTATCGAAATCATGAATCTTTTTAATGATATTCATGCTAATGGAAATACAGTAATTTTAGTAACCCACGAAGAAGAAATTGCCGCTTATGCACACAGAGTGATTCGTCTGCGCGACGGATTGATTGAAAGTGACACTACAAAATAATTTTAGATTTCTGAATTTAGATTTTAGATTATTTTCTAAATCTTAATTTTTAGATTACAACATTTAATCTAAAATCAGAACTCTAAAATCTAAAATTTTTAAAATGAAAATATATACTAAAACCGGAGATAAAGGAACCACAGCTCTTTTTGGCGGAACCAGAGTCCCAAAAGATCATATCCGCATTGAGAGCTACGGAACGGTGGACGAATTGAATTCTTATATCGGACTCATTCGCGATCAGGAAATCGATTCGCATTATAAAGAAATCCTAATCGAAATTCAGGACCGTCTTTTTACTGTTGGTGCTATTTTAGCAACTCCGGAAGACAAGACAGTTTTAAAAAACGGCAAATCCCGATTGCAAAATTTAGGAATTATAACCAGCGATATTGAATTTTTAGAAAAGGAAATCGATACCATGGAAAAGGATCTTCCACAAATGACGCATTTTGTTTTACCTGGTGGTCATCCTACTGTGTCACATTGTCATATTGCCCGTTGTATTTGTCGCCGGGCTGAGCGTATGACAGTACATTTGAGTCATAACGAAACGGTTCCTGAAATAGTAATCAGCTATTTAAACCGACTTTCTGACTACCTTTTTGTATTGGCACGAAAGTTGACCCTCGATTTAAACGCTGAGGAAGTGAAATGGATTCCAAGGAAATAGTAATCAGTCTGCAGAAGCCAGTTGGCAGTGAAAACTGAACACTAAAAACTGAATACTGACCACTAAAAAAGAACGTTCTTAATTTTTTTTAAAATAAATGGTTTTTTACTTGTCTTTTTCAGTAAAAAATTTATTTTTGCACAAAACTAAATCGACAAAAGATGTATTGGACATTAGAATTAGCATCCTACCTTAGTGATGCACCGTGGCCTGCTAACAAAGACGAACTTATTGATTACGCTATACGTGCAGGAGCTCCATTAGAAGTAGTAGAAAATCTACAGTCTATTGAAGATGAAGGCGAGATATATGAGTCAATGGAAGAAATTTGGCCAGATTACCCTACTGACGAAGATTATCTTTGGAATGAGGATGAATATTAAAAAAAACTAAGAAAAAGTCTCAAAAGAGGCTTTTTTTTTGGTTCAACATAGCGATTAATTAATTAGAAATACAAACCTATTATGAGTTTCATAAACAGCATTATTAAAGCTTTTGTCGGAGACAAATCGGAGAAGGATGTTAAAGCTTTACAACCCTATATTACTAAAATAAAAACTTTTGAAAGCAGTCTGACTGCCTTGTCTAATGACGAACTTAGAGGAAGAACTATCTTTTTTAAAGACGCCATCAAACAAGCCCGGGCTGCTGCCGATGCTAAAATTGCCGCTTTGAAAGCTGAGGTAGAAAGCATTGATGATATTGACAAAAGAGAAGATATTTATGTAGAGATTGATAATCTTGAAAAAGAAGCTTACACTATTTCGGAAAAAACCTTAATGGATATTCTTCCTGAAGCTTTTGCTGTGGTAAAAGAAACAGCAAGACGTTTCAAAGAAAATTCAGAAATCACCGTTACTGCCACTCCAAAAGACCGCGAATTTTCAGCTACAAAATCTTATGTAACTATTGAAGGAGACAAAGCAATCTGGCAAAACAAATGGAATGCTGCCGGTAAAGACATTACCTGGGACATGATTCATTATGATGTTCAGCTGATTGGTGGTATGGTTTTACATCAGGGTAAAATTGCCGAAATGCAAACAGGGGAAGGAAAAACTTTAGTGGCTACACTTCCTTTGTATTTGAATGCCTTAACCGGAAACGGAGTGCATTTAGTAACCGTGAATGACTATTTAGCAAAACGTGATAGTACTTGGAAAGCTCCTTTATTCGAATTCCACGGAATGACTGTAGATTGTATCGACAATCACCAGCCGAATTCAGAAGGCAGAAAGAAAGCTTACGATGCTGATATTACTTATGGAACTAACAACGAATTTGGTTTTGACTACCTAAGAGACAACATGGCGCATTCGCCATCTGATTTGGTTCAAAGAAAACACAACTTCGCCATTGTCGATGAGGTGGATTCGGTATTAATTGATGATGCCCGTACACCTTTGATTATCTCCGGACCGGTTCCGCAGGGAGACCGTCACGAATTCAACGAATTAAAACCAAAAATCGAAACTCTTGTTGGATTACAACGTCAGTTAGCAACCGGTTTCTTAACTGAAGCCAAACGATTAATCAAAGAAGGAAACACTAAAGACGGTGGTTTCATGTTATTGAGAGCCTACCGAAGCTTACCTAAAAACAAAGCTTTAATCAAGTTTTTAAGTGAAGAAGGAATCAAACAATTGCTTCAAAAAACCGAAAACCAATACATGCAGGACAACAACCGCGAAATGCCAAAGGTTGACGAAGCATTGTATTTTGTTATCGAAGAAAAAAACAATCAGGTGGAATTGACTGATAACGGAATCAAATTCCTTTCAGGAGATACTGATGCTGACTTTTTCGTTCTACCGGACATTGGAACTGAAATTGCCAATATCGAAAAGAAGAAATTAGACAAAGACGCTGAAGCAGAGGAAAAAGAAAGATTATTCCAGGACTTTGGTATCAAAAGTGAGCGTATTCATACTTTAACGCAACTTTTAAAAGCTTATACTTTATTCGAAAAAGACGTAGAATATGTAATCATGGACAACAAAATTTTGATTGTCGATGAACAAACAGGTCGTATTATGGACGGTCGTCGTTATTCTGACGGTTTACACCAGGCAATTGAAGCTAAAGAAAACGTAAAAATCGAAGCTGCTACTCAAACCTTTGCAACAGTAACTTTGCAAAACTATTTCAGAATGTACAGCAAACTGGCAGGTATGACCGGTACTGCTGTGACTGAAGCCGGTGAATTGTGGCAAATCTACAAATTAGACGTAGTTGAAATTCCAACTAACCGTCCAATTGCCAGAAAAGACAAAGAAGATTTTATCTATAAAACTACCCGTGAAAAATTCAACGCCGTTATCGAAGACGTAACCGAATTATCTAAAGCAGGTCGTCCTGTATTAATTGGTACCACTTCAGTTGAAATTTCCGAATTATTAAGCCGTATGTTGAAAATGCGTGGTGTAACGCACAACGTATTGAATGCTAAAATGCACAAACAAGAGGCTCAAATTGTTGAAGAAGCAGGAAAAGCAGGTGTGGTAACCATTGCTACTAACATGGCAGGTCGTGGAACGGATATTAAATTATCTGCCGAAGTTAAAGCTGCCGGAGGTTTAGCCATCGTAGGTACGGAGCGTCATGATTCCCGTCGTGTGGATCGTCAGTTGCGTGGTCGTGCCGGTCGTCAGGGAGATCCGGGAAGTTCTCAATTCTATGTTTCTCTTGAAGATAACCTGATGCGTTTATTTGGTTCTGAAAGAGTAGCCAAAGTAATGGACAGAATGGGTCTTGAAGAAGGTGAAGTAATCCAGCATTCGATGATGACTAAATCTATCGAACGCGCTCAGAAAAAAGTAGAAGAAAACAACTTTGGTGTTCGTAAACGTTTATTGGAATATGATGACGTAATGAATGCGCAACGTGAGGTAGTTTACAAACGTCGTCGTCACGCTTTGTTTGGTGAGCGTTTGAAACTGGATATCGCGAATATGTTGTATGATACCTGCGAATTATTTGTTCAAAACACAAAAGCAGCTAACGATTACAAGACTTTCGAATTTGATTTAATCCGTTATTTCTCTATCACTTCTCCTGTGACTGAAGCGGAATTCACGAAATTAAACGAATTAGAATTAACCGGAAAAGTATATAAAGAAGCGTTGAAATTCTATAACGAAAAATGTGAGCGTAGCGCCAGAGAAGCCTTCCCTATCGTGAAAAACATTTTCGAAGATCCAAACAATCAGTTTGAGCGCATTGTAGTTCCGTTTACTGATGGTGTAAAAACCTTAAGTGTTGTAACTGACTTGAAAAAAGCTTACGAAACCGAAGGAAGACAATTAGTAGCTGATTTCGAGAAAAACATCACCTTATCAATTGTAGATGAAGCATGGAAAAAACACTTACGCAAAATGGACGAATTGAAACAATCTGTTCAGTTAGCCGTTCACGAACAAAAAGACCCATTGCTTATCTATAAATTTGAAGCTTTCAACTTATTCAACAGCATGTTGAACGGAATCAACAAAGAAGTAATCTCCTTCTTATTCAAAGGTGATTTACCGCAACAATCGGCTCCGGAAATTGAAGAAGCCAGAGAAGAAGTTCGTCCAAAAGAAAAATTACAATTGACTAAAGACGAAATTCCAAATAGCGAAAGTATCAACCACGAAGCTGGTGAAACGCAACAACGTCAGGTAACGGAAACTATCGTAAGAGAGATGCCAAAAATCAACCGCAACGATACGGTTACCTTATTGCAAATAGCTACCGGAAAAACCGAGTCTATGAAATACAAAAAAGCAGAAGCCTTATTAGCTACTGGAGAATGGGTTATTGTGAATGAATAGTTTGCAGACCGCATAAATTAAAAGAATCCTCGATGAAAGTCGAGGATTTTTTTGTTTTAGGAGCAGCACTTTTTGTGTTTTCAATGAGCATCCCTCCCGCTTTCGCCTTTATCTCTTCGCTACGCTACGAGGATATCGGCTCTATCGGGGCTAAAATAACTTTTATTTCCTTAATTAATTTTGTAAGAATATTTTAATACATTTGAAGATTATTGATGTAAAATATTTGCCAATACTATAACCAGTCATAAACATATAAAAAACGAAATCCTAAATGAAAAAAGTAATAATAGTGGGTAGTTCAAGAAATGATGGGGATACAGCAAATTTAACAAACCAACTAATTGAAAAATCAAATTGGAACTTATTGATTTTAAACGATTATGAATTTAGTTATTTTGATTACAAACACGAAAATAAAAACGACGACTACATAAACCTAATGAAGAAAATTGTAGAAAAATATGAAACGTTAATTTTCGTAACGCCAGTTTATTGGTATTCAATGAGCGGAATAATGAAAGTTTTTTTCGATCGATTTACTGATTTGCTGACTATTGAAAAAGAACTCGGACGAAAACTTCGAGGAAAAAAAATGGCGGTATTAAGCTGTTCAATAGGAGAAAATCTTGGAGAATATTTTTGGCTTCCTTTTTCCGAAACAGCAAAATATTTAGGAATGGAATATATTGGAAATTTACATACAATAACAGGAGAAGAAAACGAATTAAAAATAACTGAATTTATAGAACTAATTGAAAAATAACCTATTCTAAAAACATATTAATGAAAACTTCACAAAGAAGAAAAACAGCACTTATATTGATATCAATGTCAATTCCCATGTTCATTCCGTTATTAATGCAGATGCTGGGATATCGATTGATAATATTCAATAATATTGGATTAGACGAAAATAATTTAGCATCTTGGTATGCATGGATTACTGCTTTAGTAGTGACTTTATTATATGTTTTATATACTTTTAAAAAGATACCTTTTGTTTATGAAATGCAAAAGGAAGTTTCGTTATTTAAATTGATCGGACTACTATCAATAATAGGCGGTTTGATTGAGGAATTAGTATTTAGACAATGGTTAATGGATTTATTGGACTCTAAAGGATACGGTGCAATTATTCAAGTGCTTATTTCAGGTATCCTGTTTGCACTCATACATATCATTTGGGTAATATTCAGCAGAGATATGAAGTTTTTACGAGGAGCATTCATTTCAACATTTCTTCTGGGCACTTTATTAGCAATTGTATATTTGATTGGTAATAGAAATGTTGGTCCATGTATCATTTCTCATGCATTGATAAATGTAATAATTGAACCTTGGTTGTTATTAGCAGCTATTTCGAAAAATTGGAAGACAAAAATAGCCTAACAAATCCCCCTTCGCTCGCGTAAGCGTCACGCTTGCGCCCACAATAATGAGTTAAATACTTTGCCGAGTTACTAAATGAGATTGCTTCGTTCCTCGCAATGACCCCTGCTAGCGCAAGCGTCACGCTTGTGCCCATAACAATGAGCTAAATACTTTGTAGAATTACTGGACGAGATTGCTTCGTTCCGATAGTTATCGGAACTCGCAATGACTCCAATCAACCAGTCTTTGCGAGCGATAGCGAAGCAATCACACTAAGCTAAGCCCAGCCAGCGTAAGCGTCACGCTTGTGCCCGTAACAGTGAGCAAATTACTTTGTAGAATTACTTAATGGGATGCTTCCTTCGTCAGCATGACAAGTTTGCGGATAATATCACTAAATTCCCAGCTCAAAATTGTTTATGTAACCTGATTTTTCTGTTAAAAAAATCCCCTAAAAAAATATTTATCTGTACTTTTGCAGTCGTAAACAAAAAAGCGCTTTTTTGAAGTCATTATTCAGCATAGTACTTTCTATTCTTTTATTACTACCTTCTTTTGGTAGTTTCTTTGTTTATACTTCTTTCAAATTGAATCAGGACGAAATTGCTAAAACCATTTGTGTGCAACGCAAAATGGTAAACAACAGCTGTAACGGTCGATGTGAATTGCAAAAAAGCCTTAAAAAATACGAGAATAACGAAAAAAGAATGCACAACAATCTGGACAACAAAATCGATTTGGTTTTTATCCAGAATACTGTTGTAGCTGATGATTTCAAAATTATTGCATTCAATTACAGTTCAAAACCTAATTGCTATATTCAGGAAAAGAAACCTGTTTCAGTAGCACTTCCTTCGTTTAGACCTCCATCCGCTTTAATATAAATTTCAGTACTGCTTTTCCAAACGTTTGGAAAGGTCTTTTCTTGGATTTCATCTAAGAAAAACTTGTTATTCTTAAATTTATATCATTTAAAATGAAAAATATATTGCTGGCTTTTCTTGTTATGAGCCAATTTGTTGCGGGACAAAACAAATCACAAAAAGATACTGTTAAGATTGTAGAATTAGAAAACGTTTTTGTAACTGCTAACCGTACTGCTACTTTACGCAAAGAAACTCCTGTTGCTATTAGCAAATTAACTGCCAAAACCATCAACGAAACTAAGGCGGTTGCTGCTTATGAATTGGTCAATAAAACTCCCGGAGTATTAATGGTGAATCTGGGCAACGAACAACACATGATGGCTATCCGCCAACCTATGACCACCAATGCGTATTATTTGTATTTGGAAGACGGCTTGCCTATTCGCCCAATGGGGATTTTTAACCACAATGCTTTATTGGAAATCAATCAATTTAATCTTCAAAATATCGAAGTTATAAAAGGACCTGTTTCTTCCCTTTATGGCCCGGAAGCAGTGGGCGGAACCATTAATTTGATTTCGCTAAAACCTAGTATTCATCCCGAATTTAAGTTTGGCGTTCAGGCCGATCAGTGGGGATACAAAAGACTTCAGGTTGCCGGCGGAGCTACCATTGGAAAAATTGGTTTTCATATTGCAGGAATTTCCAGTTTACAGGAAAATGGCTGGATGACTTTCTCAGATTACAACAAAGACAATTTGAATATTCGAATTGATTATAACATTACTCCTTCTACCCGATTAATCAGCAATACAATGTGGGGTAAATACTATTCGGATATGAGCGGAGGAGTTAATGAGAACGATTTTTACAACCGGGATTACAAAAGTACTTCTGATTTTACCTATCGAAAATCAGATGCTTTGCGTACCCGATTAACATTGGAACACGACTGGAACGAAAATGCAAGCAGCTATTTAACAGTGTATCACAGAGACAATAAATTGGGACAAAATCCTTCTTATGGAATTCGCTGGAGCGCCATCAATAATCCTACAACAGCTACAGGAGAAATCAATTCGAATGATTTTAAAAGTTACGGAGCTATTGGACAACACACTCAAAAATTTGATTTTTTAAACACCAAACTGGTAGCCGGAGCGCTTTATGACTTTTCGCCGGTGAGCTATTGGTCTCATCGTATCGATCTAAAAGCCAACTTAAATCCGGGTGGATTAACGGTAAATAAGTATGAAGTTATAGCAGAACGTCCTGATATAAAAATAGCCGATTATACTGCTGATATTTATAATGCTGCCGGTTATGCGCAACTGAGTTTAAATCCTATCGAAAAAGTGATTCTGTCAATCGGTGGTCGTTACGACAATATGAAAGTGGATTATGCCAATGCCTTAGACCAATCTACAGGGAATAAAATATATGACCGCTTTACTTTTAAAGCAGGCATCAATTACAATCCGTTTAACAACATAGGATTTTATGGTAATTATTCTCAGGGATTTTCACCACCCAATATCACTTCAATTTTTAGAGCCAAACCCAGAACCGGAGGAACAACAGGAGTTCCGGCTGAGTTTTATTACAACCTAAAACCAGCTACTTTTGAAAATTATGAAATTGGAGGCTGGATTTCTTTGCTTAAAAACAAATTAAATTTTGACTATGCCCTGTACTACATGGACGGTAAAAACGAATTACTGAATGTTCGCCTGGAAAACAATGATACCGATTACCGTTCGGCAGGAGAAACCCGTCATAAAGGAATTGAGTTTGGACTGAACTACAAACCTTCAACCCAAATCAGTTTCCGTTTGGGAGGAACTTATGCGCAACACACTTTTATTGATTTCCAGATTTCAGATAAATCTACTGACGCTTTACAAGACTTAAATGGCAAAGAAATGCCTAATGCACCAAGATGGTCGGGCAATTCAGAATTGAGTTATTATCCTAATTGGCTTCCTAATTTCAGAACTGCTGTAGAATGGCAACATGTGGGTAATTATTATCAGGATCAGGTTAATACTGTAAAATACTCCGGTTATGATATTTTCAATTTTAGAGCCGGTTACCAATGGAAAGGCATTGAAATTTATGGAAACATTATCAACTTAACCGATAAATTATACGCTTATAATGTATCCAGAGCCAACCTGAGTACCTCACAACCTGCCTATTTAGCTGCTGCTCCGAGAACTTTTTTACTGGGAATACAATATAATTTTTCATTACGATAACAAAATAAGCCACAGATTTAAAAGGATTAACACTGATTACAAAATCCTTAAAATCTTCTAAATCTGTGGCTAAAAAAAAAGAAAACAATGACTTCTAAAACAAAATCTTCTAAAAAGAAGGATTCGAAATTCGTCAAGAAAATCAAACAGAATATGTACCAATGGCATCGTACCATTGGGATTATCACTATTATTCCGGTTATTTTATGGACTTTATCGGGCCTGATGCACCCGTTTATGGCACATTTTTTCAAACCGGAAATCGCCCATGAAAAATTAGCTTTCGAAACTATTCCTCAAAATAAATTATCGCTTTCTATTCAGGAAGTTTTAGATAAAAACCAAATTCGACAATTTACAAACTTCCGTATCGTTGCTTTCAACAACACTACCTATTATCAGGTAAAAAACCTTATTGGTGATTTATTGTATTTTGATGCTTCCAATGGAAAAGAACTTGAAAACGGAGACTCCATCTATGCCGAATGGCTGTCGCGTTACTTCTTAGACGATCAAAAAAGCCCTGTAAAAAAGAACGAAATCATTACTGAATTTGACAATCAGTATAAATATGTCAATCGCTATCTGCCTGTTTACAAAATAACGCTGGATCGTCCCGACACCATGGAAGTTTATGTGGAAACTTCATCCGGTAAATTAGCTACTTTTAATCCTTCATCGAGACAATTTTTCATCTGGTTTTTTGATACATTTCACAACTGGTCGTTTATCGATGCCATCAGCAACAATAGTATTCGAATTATCACAATGATTTTTTTATTGTCTATTATTGGATTTTCTGCCATCAGCGGAATTGTGATTTATGGTTTTCTTTGGAAACAATTCAAAAAATCAGATCGTGTGGAACCTAAAAAAGGAATCAGAAAATACCACCGCAAAATTGGGATTTGGATTTCTTTATTTACACTAACCTTTGCTTTTAGCGGAGCCTATCATGCTACTACCAAATGGGATCCTTACACTCTGGATAAAATGGTTTACGAACCTTCTTTTAAAACCAGGGAAATTGCATTAGCGAATAACCAATTGGATTTAGACTGGAATCGCTTTCAAAATGCGAGTCTTATTACCTTCAACGACAGTATTTATTACCGTTGTGAGTTAGAAGAAAAAGCCAAAGGCAAATTCAAAAAACCTAAATTAGATAATAATTCGAAATGGAATAAAAAAGATACTCCAAAAACCGAAGTGGTTTATATCAATGCTGCGACCAATAAAATAGTTCCAAATCTCGACCTGCAATATGCGGAATTTTTAGCCTATTATTTTACCGATGGTGCTCCAAAAGCAGCCTGTTGCGAAATGATGAGTCCTGAAATTCCCGAAGAATCAGAAGTTTCATTAGAAAATGTAAAATTATTAGAATCGAAAGTGATTACTAATTTTGAAAACAGAGAATATGGTTTTGTCAACAAGCGTTTACCGGTTATAAAATTAGTTTATGATACTCCTGAAAAAACCACTTATTTTATAGAAACCGCCACCTCCAGACTGGCTGCAAAAATCACAAATGCGGATATTGCTGAAGGTTATTCTTTTGCAATTCTGCACAAATTTTTGTTTATGGACTGGGCCGGAAAAAACATCCGTGACCTTACAATGGTTTTAGCCGCACTGGCAATTTTAATTGTGAGTGTGTTGGGGTTAATTCTTTTTATTAGAAAGTAAAAAAGTTGTGAGTTATACGTTATGCGTTGTTGGGAACAACCTATAACCCATAACTCATAACTCACAACTTATCCTGATAATATCTCGCTTCAATTCCCTTGATATTTTTAATCGATTTACGCGCCCAATCCAAACGCTTTTCTAAAATTTCAGCATCGGTCAATTTCCAGTCAATATCCGACCGTCTCAATCTATTAGTCAAATCCTGAATAATAATCGCCGCCGAAACCGAAATATTCAAACTCTCAGTAAAACCTACCATTGGAATTTTAAGAAAACCGTCGGCCTGTTGCATCACTTCTTCCGACAAACCTTCTTTTTCAGTGCCAAAAAACAAAGCGGTTGGTTTAGAAATATCAAATTTTTCAAGAGTACAATCCTTTTCATGAGGAGTTGTTGCAATAATTTGGTATCCCTTTTCCCTCAATGACGAAATACAACCCGAAACCGAATCATGACGAATAACGTCCACCCATTTTTGAGCACCCATTGCTATTTGCTTATCGATTCTCTTGCCAAAACGCTCTTCAATAACATTCAGCTCCTGAACTCCAAAAACCTCACAACTGCGCATCACCGCAGAAGTATTATGCAACTGATACACATCTTCTACCGCCACAGTAAAATGCTTGGTACGGTTTTGTAATACTTCTAAAAAACGTCCTTTACGATTATCGGTCAATATCGTTTCCAGATAGTTCAAGTAATCTAAATCAATCATTGTGCTTTTATTTTGCGTGCAAAAATAGTAAAAAGAAAAAAAAACATTTTGGAACACTGATTGAAGAAATTAAAAAAATCTTAATCTGTAGTTATTTATCTAATTTCTCCAATCTGTGTTCCTTTTTCATCAAACATAATAACAACATCAATCTAAAAAAACTATATTTAGCATCAAATTAGTTCATTCGTGGCAAAAAGAACAAAAAATGAAGAAAAAATTAGTCGTTTTAACCGGTGCCGGAATCAGTGCCGAAAGTGGTTTGAGAACTTTTAGAGACAGTGACGGACTCTGGGAAGGACACGATGTCATGGAAGTAGCTTCGCCGGAAGGCTGGCAACGAAATCCGGAATTGGTTTTGGATTTTTACAATCAAAGAAGACGCCAACTCAAGGACGTAAAGCCTAATTTAGGGCATCGGGAATTAGCTCAACTGCAAATTCACTTTGACGTTCATATCATTACCCAAAATGTAGATGATTTACACGAACGCGCCGGAAGCAAAAAAGTGTTACACCTGCATGGCGAACTTTTAAAAGTGAGAAGTACCAAAAATCCGAAATTCATTTTAGAATGGGAAGGTGATTTGAATTTAGGCGATGTGGATAGCCAAAAACACCAATTGCGTCCGCATATTGTGTGGTTTGGCGAAGCCGTTCCTGCGTTTGATGAAGCCATTACCATAGCAAAAACTGCCGATTATTTTGCTGTTATCGGAACTTCGCTACAGGTCTATCCCGCGGCTGGCTTAGTTGACTTTGTTCCTGCAAACATTCCTGTTTTTTATGTTGATCCCAATCCAATTCAAATACCTAATTTAAGAAATCCGCTGGAAACAATTCCGTTACAGGCTACTGAGGGAATTCCGTTTTTAAAAAACCGATTATTAGCTGAATTTCAATAACCCTGTCCGATAAAAATAGCAGACAGATTACACAGATTAAAACAGATAAAAAACTGATTTTAAGTAACTTTTTAAAATCTCAATCTGCGATAATCTGCTTAAATTCGCTTCATCTGCGTTCCATTTTTATTATCGTGAAAATCAATTCTAAAATAGCCTGAAATTCCTAAAATTCTGCCTATATTTGTGCCTTTCAAAAAAATAAGTCCGATTTCTTTAAACGGTTTCGGATAAAATAACAACTTTTATTAGCATAAAAAGACAATGACGACTTTAAACGAATTGAATGCAATTTCTCCAATTGATGGAAGATATAGAAATAAAACCCTTTCTTTAGCTCCTTTTTTCTCTGAAGAGGCTTTAATCAAATACCGCGTATTAGTAGAAATTGAATATTTTATTGCTTTGTGCGAAGTGCCTTTGCCACAATTGAAAAATGTAAACCCGGCTTTGTTTGAGAGTTTGCGTAATATCTATAAAAATTTCTCTACAGAAGATGCACTTTGGATAAAAGAAACAGAAAAAGTAACCAATCACGATGTTAAAGCCGTTGAATATTTTATCAAAGATGCCTTTGAAAAATTAGGCTTGTCAGAATACAAAGAATTCATCCACTTCGGACTGACTTCTCAGGACATCAACAATACCGCTATTCCGCTTTCAACCAAAGAAGCTTTTGAGAAAGTATATATGCCCTCTTTAATTAATGTCATTGCTAAATTGAAAGAACTGGCTATAGAGTGGAAAGATGTACCAATGCTTGCCCGTACCCACGGACAGCCGGCTTCTCCTACCCGTTTAGGAAAAGAAATTGCTGTTTTTGTGGAGCGAATCGAAGAGCAAATGCGTTTGTTATTCAACATTCCGTTTGCTGCTAAATTTGGGGGAGCAACCGGAAACTACAATGCGCATCACGTGGCTTATCCACAAATTGACTGGAAACAATTCGGGACTAAATTCGTAGAAGAAAATCTGGGATTACACCATTCTTTCCCTACAACACAAATTGAACATTACGATCATTTTGCTGCCTTTTTTGATGCTTTAAAAAGAATCAACACCATTATCATCGATTTAGACCGTGACATTTGGACTTATGTTTCGATGGAATATTTCAAACAAAAAATTAAAGCGGGAGAAATTGGTTCTTCGGCTATGCCACATAAAGTAAACCCTATTGATTTTGAAAATTCAGAAGGAAACTTAGGAATTGCTAACGCGATTTTCGAACACCTTTCTGCCAAATTGCCTATTTCAAGATTGCAACGTGACCTTACCGATAGTACGGTTTTAAGAAACATAGGAGTACCAATGGGACACACCATCATTGCTTTTGAAGCTACTTTAAAAGGATTAAACAAATTGTTATTAAACGAAGCTAAATTCCATGAAGATTTAGAAAATAACTGGGCTGTAGTGGCTGAGGCGATTCAAACAATTTTACGTCGTGAGGCTTATCCAAATCCTTATGAAGCATTAAAAGGTTTAACCAGAACGAACGAAGCGATTACTAAAAAATCAATGCACGAATTCATTGGTACACTAGAGGTTTCGGATGAAATTAAAGCGGAGTTATTACAAATCACGCCTAGCAACTTTTTAGGAATCTAATTAGAAAAAACATATTTCTTTCAAAAAGCTATCTTAATCGATAGCTTTTTTTATAATTATGTGTTAATTGCACAACAAAATTGCATAACAAAACTCCTTTTACTATATTTAGCAGAATTGCAATAATAAAGAATAATATATGAGTACAGTATCGGCAGTTGCTGAGGCATCACACCATTTAAAACCCTTAATTAGTGATTTAGGTTTAATTCTTATGACTGCGGGAATTGCGGTTTTAATCTTTAAAAAATTAAAACAACCCTTAGTTTTAGGTTATCTGATTGCCGGTTTTTTAGCAGGAAACCATTTTGATTTTTTTCCTTCTATAAAAGACATTAAGAGTGTTGAAGTCTGGGCCGAAATAGGTGTTATTATTTTATTATTCAGTTTAGGACTCGAATTCAGTTTTAAAAAATTAATGAAAGTAGGTGGAACTGCCTCCATAACCGCTATCACCCAAATCATTGCCATGGTACTCATTGGTTATCTGGTGGGAAAATGGTTGGGATGGAAAAATATGGATTGTATTTTCCTGGGAGTTATCCTCTCAATTTCATCTACTACCATTATACTTAAAACCTTTGACGAACTGGGTGTTAAAGCGCAACAATTTGCGGGAATTGTAATTGGCTCCCTTATTGTTCAGGATATTGTTGCCATTTTAATGATGGTATTATTATCAACTGTAGCTGTAAGTCAGCAATTTTCGGGCAGTGAATTGATGTTATCTGTTTTAAAACTGGGCTTTTTCCTGATTGCTTGGTTTGTAGGAGGCATCTTTTTTATTCCAACTTTATTAAAAAAAACAAAACACTTACTCTCAGATGAAATGATGCTTATTCTATCTTTAGCCCTATGTCTAATGATGGTCATTTTAGCTTCCAGTGTTGGTTTTTCTCCTGCTTTAGGTGCTTTTATTATGGGCTCCATCATTGCCGAAACCACTCATGCCGAACACATTGAACACCTGGTAAAGCCTGTAAAAGATTTATTTGGCGCTGTTTTCTTTGTATCAGTAGGAATGTTGATTAACCCACACACCTTATACGAATATGCTCTCCCGGTAATTATATTAACCTTTGTTACTATTTTTGGACAATCTATCAGTTCTACACTCGGAGCCATCATTTCGGGACAACCTCTAAAACAATCGGTTCAAACAGGAATGAGTCTTTCGCAAATAGGTGAATTCTCTTTTATCATCGCCACCTTAGGAATGACTATGAATGTAACTAGTGGTTTCTTATATCCTGTGGTTGTTGCAGTATCAGCAGTAACTACTTTCACCACTCCTTTCATGGTTAAAATGGCAGTTCCGTTCTCTAGTTACCTTGAAAAAGAATTACCCCGAAAATGGACCAAAAGAATTGCCCGATACAGTACTAATGCTCAGGCTATTCGAACCGTAAGTACCTGGCAGGTGGTAATTAGAGCGCATTTACTTCAAATTTTATTACATACTATTATTATTACTTCAGTAATTTTATTGTCTTCTAAATATGTATTGCCTTTAGTAGAGGATTCTAAATTCGGGAACATGATAGCGGCATTAATAACCATGGTGGTTATCTCTCCTTTCTTATGGGCTCTTTCACTTCGAAGAGTTGCTGTAAAAGAAGTAGATCAGTTATTTGAAGAAAAAAAATATCGCGGTCCTATTTTAATGCTTTTCTTTTTCCGAATGGGATTGGCGGTATTTTACATTGGATTTTTATTGAATATCTTTTTCTCTCCTGTAATTGCTTTTTTTGCTTTGGTATTGGCTATTATAGTTTACTTGTTTTTTCCAAAACAACTACACGAGCAGTACCACAAAATTGAAAGTCATTTCCTAACCAACCTTAACGATCGAGAAGAAAAGAAAATAGATCGTCGCTATGCCAATTTAACTCCTTGGGATGGACACATGACTACTTTTGAAATTTCAAAAGAATCCAATCTGGCAGGAAAAACACTTCGTGAAATAAAAATGAGAGAATTAGTGGGAGTTAATATCGCTTACATCAAACGTGGAGAAATTGTAATCCAAATTCCAAATAAAAATGAACGCTTATTCCCCGGTGATGAAATTTGCGTTATTGGTACTGATGCACAAGTCAAAGAATTTGCTAAGTTTTTGACACAAAACGAAGTTGAAGTTCCTGAAAAAGTAACTAGCGAAATTATTTTACGTCAAATCGAATTGAATAACGACGATTTTATAGGTGTTAGTGTAGGACAATCAAAACTAAGAGAACGTACCCATGGATTATTAGTCGGAATTGAACGAAAAGGACAACGCATTCTTAATCCCGAATCCAATATCATTTTGGAAAAAAATGATTTATTGTGGCTTGTAGGCGATAAAAAACTAATGTCGGAGATATTCAAAGAGTAATGCTTCTTCTTTTATCAAATTATAAAGTGCCTGAACAAAAAAAGTTCAGGCATTTTTTATTTTTTTCTATCGTTTTCTCCAAAAATAAAGTCACTACAGCTATTTTTTGAATTGAAATTTGAGTAAATTTATAGTACCAAGACAATCGTAACAACTGATTTCATCTTGCTGTTTCCCATCGGAAATTCTATAATAGCACTAACGGAATAGTAATTCTTAAAACAATTCAACATGGCATTTATAGACTATTACAAAGTATTAGAAATAGACAAAAAAGCAACGGATGCCGAGATAAAAAAAGCATACCGAAAATTAGCCCGTAAGTACCATCCTGATGTCAACCCAAATGACAAAGAGGCTGAAAAAAAATTCAAAGAAATCAACGAAGCCAACGAAGTCCTTAGCAATCCTGAAAAAAGAAAAAAATACGATGCTTATGGCGAAAACTGGCAACACGCTGCCGAATATGAAAAAGCCCATCAGGATCAAAGGTATTACAACCAAAGTCAGCCTCATGAAGATTTTAATGCTTATGGCAGAGATGGCGATGATTATTCTGATTTTTTCGAATCGCTTTTTGGAAACAGCAGCAGAAGTCGTCGCAGAAATCAACAATACAAAGGTGCCGATTTTAGTACCGAACTAAGTTTAGACTTAAAAGAAGTTTATAGCACCCACAAACGCACCATTAACATCAACGGTCAGAACATTCGTTTTACCATTCCTGCCGGAGTTGAAAACGGTCAGACTATCAAGATATCCGGACATGGCGGCGATGGTATGAACGGAGGCCCTAAAGGCGATTTATACATTACTTTCTCCATAAAAAATCATCCTGATTTTAAACGGGATAAAAACAATTTGTACACCACCGTTACAATAGATTTATACAAAGCAGTACTAGGCGGCGAAATTACCGTAGCCACCTTTGACGGAAAAGCAAAACTTAAAATAAACCCGGGAACACAAAACGGTACCAAAGTAAAATTAAAAGGAAAAGGATTTCCAATTTACAAAGAAGAAGGGCATTTTGGAGATTTATACATTACTTTTCAAATTAAAATACCTACCAATCTTTCTCCCAGAGAACTTGAACTATTTACCGAACTATCTAAACTAAGAACATCATGAATACCGAAAATTTTATCCCGATAAATACATTATGCCAGCATTATAAAGTGGAAATTAACTTTTTTCACAATCTGAATGAAAACGGATTAATTGACATCCAGCTGGTGGATGATATCCAATACATTCACAAAGATTCTATTTATGAAATCGAAAAAATAGTACGCATGCACAAAGACCTTGATGTCAATATTGAAGGAATCGATATTGTTCTTAATTTACTTCAAAAAATTGACGCTCTGCAAACCGAGTTACACAAGGTTAGAAACCGATTATTGTTATACGAAAACTAAATTGAACTTAAACTATCAGGCTAAAAAACTCAAAAAAGCAGGAAAGCTGAACCGATTATTTTTTATATTTTGGCATCCAAGTAAAAAATAACCAAACCGCTATTAATGAAATCCATAAAACAATCTTTGATTCTATTATTCCTGTTTTTTTCGTTTATCCAAATCAATGCTGCCAATCCAAATCCTCCCTTCAACCTTAGAAGTTTTGACAAGCAAAACCCTATCGGAACTAATGACAAACCTTATTTTGGGTGGTATCTAAGCGATCCGGACACTAACGAAATACAATCGGCTTATCAGATTATTATTTCCTCAAGTTTAGCTAAACTGAAAGGAAACAAAGCGGATATCTGGGACAGCAAAAAAACCAATTCCAGAAAGCAAAATTATATTTATCCCGACAAAATGGTTCTTAAAGCCGCAACTACTTATTACTGGAAAGTACGCTGTTGGGACAAAGATGGTAACGTGAGTACTTATTCAACTCCTGCCAATTTCACAACAGGTTTATTAACCAATAGCGATTGGAATTCTGCACAATGGATCAAAAGAGATACTAAAGACAACGACGATTTTACTTATTTTAGAAAAAAAACCAATCTGCCTGACAAAATCATCAAAAAAGCAATCACCTACATTTCGGCCTGTCATAGTTACGAATTGTATGTTAACGGAAATTTTGTGGGTAAAGGATTCAACCACCATTATCCACAATACAGCTATTATAATGCCTGGGATATTACTGCCTTATTAAATAAAAATTCCGAAAACCTATTGGCTTGTCTTACGCACTGGTATGGTGGAGGTCAGGGGCGCGCCACAGGAAGCCGAGGTATGATTTTAAAAACAATTATCGAATACAATGACGGAACTCAAACTGTTATTGGTTCGAACAAATCCTGGAAGCAAACACAAGCTTCGCAATGGATTCAGGGACAACCGCAACGCAATGGCGAAGGTGTAGGCAGAGTCGAATTTGTAGATAGCCGAAAAAGTATTACTGATTGGAACAAAGTAAATTTAAACGACTCTAACTGGAAAAACGCCAGCGAAATTGGTCCCCAGCCTACCGCTCCCTGGACAGCTATTTTACAATCGGACTTAAGCCGTGTCATCGAAAAAGAGATCAAAGCAAAATCAATCCAAAAACTCGGAAACGGTAAATATATTATTGATTTAGGCAAAATATATGCCGGTAGTTTTAAAATTGCTTTCAACGAACGTGTTGCCGGAGATACTATCAAAATGCTGGGCGGATATGTTTTAAACAATGACGGAACTGTTTCATCCAAAATAAAACAATCTACCAATTTAAGTTTTAAGTACATTCCAAACGGAAACAATTCCATTTTTAATCCAAATGTTTACTTTGGAATGCGTTATTTACAAGTGGATAATGCACCAAACGAACTGAATCAAAACAATGTAAGTTTTATTAGTCGTCATTTCGAATTAGACTCTTCCAAATCTTCATTCGAGTCTTCAAATGAGATGCTTAATAAAACATGGGAATTGATGACTCACACGCTAATTCTGGGTGCACAGGAAAATTTTGTTGACACACCTACCCGGGAAAAAGGGGCTTTTTTATTAGATAGTTGGTCACAGGCGGTTCCTTGTATGAGTGTGATGTATGATCGAACAATGAATATGCGTGCCCTAAAAGAATTTCTTGAATCACAAGACCAATATTGGCCTGATGGAAGACTGAATGCTGTTTATCCAAATGTGGATGGAGCAAGAGACATTCCTGATTTCACCCAATCGTATTTGCTATGGGTTTGGGATTATTATATGCAAACTGGAAATATAGAATTTTTAAAATCTAATTATTCACGCCTGAAAAAAATTGCCGATTATGTCGATACTTACAAAAATGAAAATACAGGATTAATTCACCAACTAAAAGGTGGAAAAGGTTCTTATGAATTTGGAATTATAGACTGGCCCCCTACAATGCGCTATGGCTATGATACCGCTACTGATTCCAGAACAGTTATTGATGCTTATGCTTATGAGGATTTTAATATTCTTTCAAAAATTGCAGATTTCATTGGCAATACTACTGACAAAATGCTTTATGCCAACAAAGCCGAAGCCATCAAAAAAGCCATTAATACCCATTTAATTAATCAAAACGGACTGTATATTGACGGAATTAACAATGATCAAACCGTGAGTACGCATATCTCGCAACATGCTAACATCCTTCCTTATGCGCTAAATATTGTTCCTGAAAACAATAAAAAACAAGTCATTGACGAAATCAAAAGACTTAAAATGAGCGTTGGTATGGTTCCTCTGCGTTGGTTACCGGAATCTTTGGGGCTTGCTGATGAAGGAGCGCATTTGATTGATTTATACACCAATACTGAATGGGATGGCTGGGCTAAAACTATTGCACTTGGAGGAACTGCCACTTGGGAATCCTGGGATGCTAATGTAAGTGACCAAAGTATGTCGCATCCATGGGGTGCTGTGGGATTATTAGCCATTCAAAACTATATTTTAGGAATAAAAGCTTTAGCTCCTCAACACGAGAAAATCCAAATCAAACCATTATGGTTTGGAAACAAACTAACCTATGCCAAAGGAAATTATACAACCGATAAAGGCGATATTAAAGTAGATTGGAACTATTCTAACAACAAATACACTTTAAAAATCAGTGTTCCTAATAACTGTACGGCAAAAGTTTACCTGCCAAAATGTGGCAAAACCGGAAATACGATTAAAATGAACAACAAAGAAATCGTAGCTTCCGAAGAAGGAAACTATCTTTATATCGATACAATTGGTTCAGGAGAACACCTTTTGGAAAGATAATTCATTTTGAAAAACAATAAAAATTCCTTATTTCACAAGAGTTATACAGGTTTTTGAAAAAATATTTTAAAAAAATTTATTTTTATTTGTATATACAAATAAAAAAAGTGTTACATTTGTACCAACAAATAAAACAACTGGAATGAAAATTGAAGATGAAATAAAAAGTACGGTTGCATTAGACCTTTCGAAAAAAATTATTCTCAATATCATGTACACACAAAATATATTGAGTGAAAAATTTAATGAAGTCTTAAAACCTTATGATTTATCGGGAGAACAGTACAACGTATTGCGAATTCTGAGAGGTCAAAAAGGTAATCCGGCTAATATGTGTGTCATTCAGGAACGCATGATAGCTAAAACGAGTAATACTACCCGACTGGTTGACAAATTATTATTAAAAGAATTAGTAACGAGAAATGTCTGTCCGGAAAACCGAAGAAAAATTGAAGTTTTGATTACGCAAAAAGGATTAGATGTTTTAAGCGAATTAGATCCTAAAGTAATTGAACACGAAAATGCTCTGACCAGTAATTTAAGCACTGAAGAGCTAGAACAATTAAACACATTATTAGAAAAATACAGAAATCAATAATAAAATCATGAGCAAATTTATAGAACACCAAAATTGGAGATACGCAACAAAGAAATTTGATGCTGCAAAAAAAATATCAAAAGAAGATTTAAATATATTGAAAGAAGCCATTCGATTAAGTTCTTCTTCTTATGGATTACAACCTTACAAAGTAATCATTGTTGAAAATCCTGAATTAAGAGCCAAAATTCAACCGGCTGCCTGGGGACAATCTCAAATTGTTGAGGCTTCTCATCTGATTATTTTTGCTAATGAAACGCAACTGGACGAACAACACATTGACGATTACATTACGAACATTAGTGAAACAAGAAACATTCCTGTTGATTCATTATCCGGATATTCTGATTTCATGAAAGCAAAAATCCTGACACTTCCTCAGGAGACTAAAAATATCTGGACTGCAAAACAAACCTATTTAGCCTTAGGAAACCTGTTGAATGCAGCAGCCGAATTAAAAATTGATGTCACTCCAATGGAAGGTTTTGTTCCTGAACAAGTAAACGAAATTTTAGGTCTAGAAAAACTGGGATTAAACACTTCGCTTATCGCAACATTGGGTTACAGACACGAAGAAGATGCAACTCAGCATTATAAAAAAGTAAGAAAATCACAAGAAGAATTATTTATCACTCTATAATTATTAATCAAAATTTAAATTAAACAAAAATGAAAAATTTAAAAACAATTGCACTTGCATTATTCGTAGCTGTAGCTAGTATTTCAGTAAACGCACAAACTAAAAAAATTGACGCAAAAGCTTCTACTATCAAATGGGTAGGTAAAAAAGTAACAGGAGAACACTCCGGAACTGTAAACTTTAAAGATGGAGCTGTAGTATTTAAAGGAAAGAAATTAGTTGGTGGTACTTTTACTGTGAACATGACTACACTTACTGCTACTGATTTAACTGGTGAATACCAACAAAAATTAGACGGTCACTTGAAAGCTGACGATTTCTTCGGAACAGATAAATTCCCAACAGCTACTTTAGTAATCAAAAAAATTGGAGCAAAAGCTAAAGATGTTTATGCTGTAACTGCTGATTTAACTATCAAAGGAATCACAAAACCGGTTAATTTTGAACTTGCTGTAAAAGGAAACACTGCAACAACTGCATTTAAAGTGGACAGAACGAAATATGACATTAAATACGGTTCAGGAAACTTTTTCCAAGGTTTAGGAGACAAAACTATCTATGATGATTTTGAATTAGCTGTTGCTTTGAAATTCTAATCCAGATTACCATTTTACTTAGACAACCCCGGCATTTTTTGCCGGGGTTATTTTTTTATTCCTATTTCAATACCCAACAGTACTTTTATTACTCGTTTTACTTCAAAATCTTGCACTTTTATTGTAACTTTGAGAAAACGAACATCTTACACCAATACCAGAAAACCCAAAATTAGTACTAACCTAAACCATACATAAAATGAAAACCTTAAAACTACTATTCCTAACTGTTATTTTATTACTTTCTTATACAGTTACAAAAGCTCAAGCTAAAAAAATAGATGTTACTAAAAGTATCATTACCTGGACAGGAAAAAAAATAACCGGAGAACATGAAGGAACCATAAAATTTAAAGAAGGAGAACTTATTTTTAAAGACAACAAAATCACCGGAGGAAATTTTGTTGCCGACATGACTACTTTAAACAACACTGACCAAACCGGAAGTTCAAAAGCAAAACTGGAAGGACACTTAAAATCGGATGATTTTTTTGGAATCTACAATTTCAAAACGGCTATTTTAACTTTCAAAAACATTACCAGCAAAGGCAATAACACTTATACGGTGATTGCCACCTTAACCATTAAAGGTATTTCTCATCCTATAATTTTTGATTTAAACGTAAAAGGAAATACCGCAACAGCAAATTTAAAAATTGACCGAACAAAATATGATATTAAATATGGTTCAGGAAGTTATTTTGATGATTTAGGAGATAAAACCATTTATGATGTATTTGAATTAGCTGTAGCTTTGAAATTCTAATTTTAAAAAAAACTGTAATACAAAGGTTGTCTAAAGGACAACCTTTTTTATTTATCCAAAACCGCTTCATTTATAGAAAAAGTAACACATTCTTAACCTTTAGACAATTTAAAAAAAACATCCTCAAAAAAGCAGTTTCTAATTTTGTATTCCCCGATTTACCTAAACAATCAGACCTATTAATACAAAACTATGAAACTAAAAATTACATTCTCAATCTTAGGAATTATTAGCACTTTAATTTCTTTTGCCCAAGAATCGAAAGGAATTACCACTGCAGCCAATTCATTTAACAATTGGACTAATTTCAAACCTGCTTCAACAGAATACAATGAGCCAACCCATATTTTATCCGGTATCATTGACAAAGACATGACTTTATCAAACAAAAACACCTATTTACTTCTTGGTGTAGTTTATATAAAAAATGCTAATCTTACTATTGAGCCAGGAACCATTATTCGAGGAGATCAAAAAACATGTGGAACCTTAGTAATTACCCGCGGAGCAAAAATCCTTGCCGAAGGTTTAGAAACCAATCCGATAGTTTTTACTTCTAACAAAGACGGATACAGCCGAAAACCCGGAGATTGGGGAGGAATTATTTTATTAGGAAATGCTCCAATTAATAAAATTAACGGCATGAGTTTTCTTGATTTCAATCTTGATTCTTCCATGTGTCAATATGGAGGCAAAAATCCTGATGACAATTCAGGGATTTTAAAACATGTTCGCATTGAATATTCAGGCAGAAAACTCAATGAATTAAAAGAACTAAATGGATTGTCTTTAGCCGGAGTAGGAAAACAAACGGTACTTAGTAATATTCAAATCAGCTATTCGAATGATGATTCTTTCGAATGCTATGGCGGTGATGTGAATTTAGACCAGCTCATCTCCTACCGATGTACCGATGACGATTTTGATTTTACACAAGGTGCCCAATGTACTATTTCAAACAGCATTGCCATCAGATACCCTTACAATTCTGATTTTTCAGGTTCCCGATGTTTCGAAATCGACTCTTATGACAAACTTGAAAATGCTGATTTAAATAAAAAAAGCACTCAAATCACAGCTAATAATATTACGCTGATTAATATGGAAAGCAACAATCAGGGATTAGTTCGGGAATCTATTTTTATAAAAAAAGACAGTAATCTAACTTTAACTAATAGTGTCATTTCCGGATTTGCCCCTTTTATCCTAATGGGAAAAGATATTGAACCAATAGCTGAAAATTTATCTAAAATTAATTTCAATAATTTACTGATTAACAACTGCAAGGGAAGTTTTGAAAGTGAAGAAAAGAATTTGACAAACGAACTAACAAATTGGTATCTGAATAATTCTGTTTTGGAATTTAAAAACCTCGCTAACAGCGAATTATTCATGGATGCTAATTCAAAAAACAAACCTGATTTTAGAATTCGATTAAACAATAATGTTGTAAGCAACCATTAATTCTTAGAATCCAAACTCAGACATTAAACGAATATTACATTTTAAATTCATTTTTTATTTTATACTATTTGTAAATTAAAATTACATTCCTATATTTGCGTTATGGAAATGATTACAAATAATACTTGGTGGTGGAACAATTTACGTCAATAGTCGTGAACTAAGCTCCTATGGTATTATCTAAAATATAAAGGCTTGTCATCACGACAGGCCTTTTTTTTATGCTAAACGAAATAAAAAACAAAAACATATAATTTAAAAATACAGTACAATTGAAATCATTTAAACTCAATACTAAATTCAAACAAATACTGGCTGACACCATAACGCCTGTTAGCGTGTATTTTAAAATAAGAGACAAATTCCCTAATAGTCTTTTACTGGAAAGTAGTGATTATCACGGAAATGACAACAGTTTCTCCTACATCTGCTGCAATCCTATCGCATCGATTAAAATTGAAAACGAGACTATTTTCAAGCAATTCCCTGACGGAACTACTGAAACAATAGCTATCGATGCTCAAACCGATATTCCTGAGGTGATTCAGAATTTCTCAGGACAATTTCAATCTGAGAAAAACAATTTCAAATTCATCAACAACGGTTTGTTTGGTTACATTTCTTATGATGCTGTGCGCTATTTTGAAAAAGTAACTATCGCTAAAAAAGAAAACAGCAATACTATTCCTGATGTGTATTATGCCGTTTACCAAAATATTATTGCCATCAATCATTTTAAAAATGAGGCTTATATTTTCTGTCATAGTTTAGACGACCGCAACAACATTGCCGAAATTGAACAATTAATGCAATCCCGAAATATTCCTTCTTATAAATTTTCGAAAGAAGGTGAAGGTTATTCTAATTTGACTGACGAAGAATTCAAACAGAATGTGGCTTTAGCCAAAAAACACTGTTTCCGTGGTGATGTGTTCCAATTAGTACTTTCCAGACGATTTACCCAGGGTTTCAAAGGAGATGAGTTCAATGTGTACAGAGCACTAAGAAGCATTAACCCATCCCCTTACCTATTCTTTTTTGATTATGGTGATTTCAAAATATTTGGTTCTTCGCCTGAAGCCCAAATTATTGTAAAAAACAGAAAAGCCGAAATTCATCCTATTGCAGGAACCTTTAAAAGAACTGGCGATGATGAAAAAGATGCTGTTTTAGCCAAACAATTATCAGAAGACAAAAAAGAGAATAGCGAACACGTCATGTTGGTTGATTTGGCTCGAAATGATTTGAGTCGTCATGGACATAATGTAAACGTGGAGCGTTACAGAGAAGTGCAGTTTTTCTCTCACGTAATTCATTTGGTTTCAAAAGTAACAGGGCATTTGCATGAAGATGCTACCACTATGCAAGTAGTTGCCGATACTTTCCCGGCGGGAACTTTAAGTGGAGCTCCAAAACACAGAGCGATGCAGTTAATTGAAGATTACGAAAAAACGAATCGTAATTTTTATGGTGGCGCCATCGGTTTTATGGATTTTGAAGGCAACTTTAACCACGCCATTATGATTCGTACTTTCCTGAGCAAAAATCATCAGTTGCACTCTCAGGCCGGTGCCGGAATTGTAGCCAGTTCTGATGAAGAAAGCGAAATGCAGGAAGTATATAACAAATTAAGGGCATTAAATACGGCTTTGGATTTAGCTGAGACTATTTAGAATTAAATGACAGACAAAAAAAGTTAAGAGTTAAATGTTAAGCGAAAAAACGGATAACCTCTAACTCATAACACACAACTTTAGATAAAATGAAAAAAATATTAGTTATAGACAATTACGATAGCTTCACTTACAATCTGGTACATTATCTGGAAGATTTAAACTGTGAAGTAACGGTGTATAGAAACGACGAATTCGAATTAGACGAAATTGCTCATTTCGATAAAATCCTTCTTTCTCCGGGACCTGGAATTCCTGACGAAGCTGGTTTATTAAAACCGGTTATTGCAAAATACGGCTCTACCAAAAGCATCTTTGGTGTTTGCCTTGGACAGCAAGCCATTGGAGAAGTTTACGGCGGAACGCTTTCTAACTTAGATAAGGTTTATCACGGTGTTGCCACAAAAGTAAAAACCGTTGTGGATGACGAAATTTTATTTCAGGGCTTAGAAAAGGAATTTGAAGTAGGCCGTTACCATTCCTGGGTTGTAGATGCTACCTTACCAGAGGATTTAGAAGCCACTTCTTTTGACGAAAATGGTCAGGTGATGTCTTTACGTCACAAAACATTTGATGTTCGTGGAGTGCAATTTCATCCGGAAAGTGTGTTGACACCAAACGGAAAAAAAATGCTGGAAAACTGGGTTAATTCATAGTATTCAGTCAACAGATTTCAGTATTCAGTTAAAAACTTAGAACCTTAGTTACCTAGAGATTCTTAGCAACTTAAAAAAAATGAAAAACATATTAAATCGATTAATCAATAACGAATTACTTTCCAAAGAAGAAGCTAAAAACGTATTGGTTAACATTTCTAACGGAAGCTATAATCCGAGTCAAATTGCAGCTTTTTTAACCGTTTATATGATGCGAAGCATTAGTATTGACGAGTTGGCTGGGTTTAGAGAAGCGCTACAGGAATTGTGTGTCCGCATTGATTTATCCGATTATAACACCATCGATTTAGTAGGAACCGGAGGTGATGGAAAAGACACTTTCAACATTTCTACTTTAGCTTCTTTTTTAACGGCCGGAGCAGGAATAAAAGTAACTAAACACGGTAACTACGGTGTTTCTTCTATTACCGGTTCCAGCAACGTAATGGAAAGTTTAGGCATCAAATTCAGCAACGACGCTGATTTTCTAAGAAAATGTGTGGATCAGGCGGGAATTTGTATTCTGCACGCTCCCCTATTTCACCCTGCTATGAAAAATGTTGGGCCTATCCGAAAAGAATTAGGCGTAAGAACGATTTTCAATATTTTGGGACCAATGATTAATCCATCATTTCCAAAGAATCAACTGTTAGGGGTTTTCAATTTAGAATTGGCCAGAATGTATGGTTATTTATATCAAAATACCGATAGCAATTTTACCATTGTACATGCCTTAGACGGTTATGATGAAGTATCCTTAACAGGGGCTACAAAGGTAATTACCCATAACACTGAAAGAATGATTAACCCTGAAGATTTTGGAGTAAGTTTAATCAAACAAAGCGAAATTGAAGGCGGTAGCACTGTTCAGGAATCAGCGCAAATGTTTATCGATATCATTTCCGGAAAAGGAACCGAAGCGCAAAACAATGTGGTTTGTGCCAATGCAGGTCTGGCAATTGCTACCGTTACAGGATGCACGCCATTAGAAGGATTTGAACAGGCTAAGGAAAGTTTGTTCTCCGGAAAAGGATTGGCTGCCTTGAAAAAATTACAGGAATTGAGCAGATAAAAACAAACACGAATTTCACGAATTAGCACGAATTATTTTTTGTGCCTTTTTGACAAAATAATACAAAATGAACATACTAGACAGAATCATAGTTGACAAAAAACAAGAAGTAGTTTTAAAAAAATCAATCATTCCGGTTTCACAATTGGAAGCTTCAGTATTTTTTGGAAAAAAGACTATTTCTTTAAGCAACAATTTAAGAAACAGCAACTCAGGAATCATTGCCGAGCACAAACGCCGTTCACCTTCTAAAGCCGAAATCAATTATGGTTTTACGGTGGAAGAAGTGGTAAAAGGTTATGAAAGTGCCGGTGCTTGTGGGATTTCTGTTTTGACTGACGGAAAGTATTTTGGTGGTTCTTTAGACGATTTATTATTAGCAAGAGCTTCGGTGAACATTCCGCTATTGCGAAAAGAATTCATTGTGGATGAATACCAAATCCTGGAAGCTAAAGCTCATGGAGCCGACTTGATTTTACTGATTGCAGCTGTTTTGACACGCGAAGAAATCAAATCATTATCCGAATTTGCCAAAAGCTTAGGATTAGAAGTTTTATTGGAAGTTCACAATCAGGAAGAACTGGAAAAATCAATCATGCCTACACTGGATATGATTGGGGTAAATAACCGAAACCTGAAAACTTTCGAAGTAAGTCTGGATTTCAGTAAGCAATTAGCTGACTTAATCCCGAATGAATTTGTGAAAGTTTCTGAAAGCGGAATTAGCTCAGTTGATGCTATCAACAAACTAAAACCTTATGGTTACAAAGGTTTCCTTATTGGCGAAAATTTTATGAAAACCGATAATGCCGGAAAAGCAGCAACGGAATTTATTCAAAAGTTAGAAGTTAGAAGTTAGATTTCAGAAGGCAGAAGGCAGAAGGCAGAAGGCAGAAGGCAGAAAAAAACTTTGCGCCCCTTTGCGACTAATCCTTTGTGAATCTTTGCGGTTAAAAAACTTTGTGGTTAAAAAATTACAAATTATGAAACTAAAAGTCTGTGGCATGAAATATCTCGACAATATGCTCGAAGTAGGCGCACTCCTACCCGATTATATGGGATTTATATTTTGGGAAAAATCGTCCCGTTATTTTGATGGAGTAATGCCTGATTTACCCAATTCAATTAAAAAAACAGGCGTTTTTGTCAATGAAACTGTTGAAAACATTGTCAAAAAAGTACAAACGCACGATTTGCAAGCCGTACAATTACACGGACATGAATCTTTGGAATTTTGCGTAAATTTGAAAACGCAATTAGCGGCTGGTATCGAAATCATAAAAGTCTTTTCGGTTGCCGATGATTTTGATTTCTCCGTTTTGGAACCGTTTGAAGAGGTATGTGATTATTTTCTTTTTGATACCAAAGGAAAATTACCCGGAGGAAACGGAACTACCTTTGACTGGAAAGTTTTAGAGAAATACCCATCAACCAAACCGTTCTTCCTTAGTGGCGGAATTGGTTTAGACGAAATGGATGCTGTCAATGAAATAATAAAAACGCATTTACCCGTTTATGCTATTGACGTAAACAGTAAATTTGAAATAGAACCAGGATTGAAAAATTTAGAAGCACTACAGTGCATCGCAATAAAAAACAAATAAAATGTCATACAACGTTGATGAAAAAGGCTATTATGGCCAGTTTGGAGGAGCTTACATTCCTGAAATGTTATATCCAAATGTAGAGGAATTACGCCAACAATATTTGAAAATCATGGCCGAACCGGATTTTAAAGCCGAGTTCGACCAATTATTAAAAGATTATGTAGGACGTCCTAGTCCGTTGTATTTTGCAAAAAGACTTTCTGAAAAATACAATACCAAAATCTACTTAAAAAGAGAAGATTTAAATCATACCGGAGCGCACAAAATCAACAATACCATCGGACAAATTTTGGTTGCTAAAAAACTGGGAAAGAAACGTATTATTGCCGAAACCGGTGCCGGACAGCACGGTGTGGCAACCGCTACCGTTTGTGCTTTAATGGGACTGGAATGTATTGTATATATGGGAGAAATTGACATTGCCCGCCAAGCTCCAAACGTTGCCCGTATGAAAATGCTGGGAGCTACCGTTCGTGCTGCTCTTTCTGGTTCAAGAACACTGAAAGATGCTACCAACGAGGCTATTCGCGACTGGATTAACAATCCTGTGGATACGCATTATATCATTGGTTCAGCCATTGGACCTCATCCTTATCCGGATATGGTAACGCGTTTTCAAAGCGTGATTTCTGAGGAAATCAAATGGCAGTTAAAAGAAAAAGAAGGACGTGAAAATCCGGATTATGTAGTAGCCTGTATTGGTGGCGGAAGTAACGCTGCCGGAACTTTTTACCACTTTTTGCACGAACCGGAAGTAGGAATCATTGCTGTGGAAGCAGCCGGAAAAGGTGTGAATTCCGGTCATAGTGCCGCAACGAGTAAGTTAGGAAAAGTAGGTATCATTCACGGTTGTAAAACACTTTTGATGCAAACGCCTGACGGACAAATTACCGAGCCTTATTCTATTTCAGCCGGATTGGATTATCCTGGCGTAGGACCTATGCACGCACATTTGGCAGAAACAGGTCGTGCCGAATTTTTCTCAGTAACCGATGATGAGGCTATGACAGCAGGATTAGAACTTTGTAAATTGGAAGGAATTATCCCTGCTATTGAATCTTCTCATGCTTTGGCGGTGTTGAACGAAAAGAAATTCAAACCCGAAGATGTGGTGGTTATCTGTCTTTCAGGTCGTGGTGACAAAGATTTAAATAACTACATCGAATATTTTAAAATATAATCAGGGCGTTACCTCCGATAAAAAAAATCGGGGGTCGGGCTTCCCGATAGCTATCGGGACGTTCCCACTACCATCCCTAACGCAAACAAAAAGAACGTTCAATTTTCAAACCAGAACAAATGGAAAAATTATTTGCTTACGGAACTTTAAAAGACAAAAACATTCAGGAAAATATTTTTGGACGTACCCTAAAAGGAGTTCCGGACAGATTAATCGGTTATGTGATTAATTATATCGAAATTGAAGAAGAATTTGGACTGGAAAAATATCCGATTATTGTTGCAACCAATAATCCCGAAGACATTGTCAATGGTGTGGTATATGACATCAGCGAAAAAGACGTTTACCTTGCCGACACCTACGAAGGTCTGCATTACAAACGCATCGAAGTAACTCTGGAATCCCTGCAAACTGCCTGGGCTTACATTGTTACTAATTAAAATAGAAAACTAAAATAGTTACCCAATATATCATTCCGAGGGACGAAGCAATCACATCAAGTGATTCAGATAGTGAGATTCCTTCGTTCCTCGGAATGACTTTTCAGGTGTTTAAAAAAGATACAATGAACAGAATCGAACAAAAATTACAAGAAGACAAAAAAATACTTTCCATCTATTTCTCGGCGGGATATCCTAATCTAAATGATACGGTACAAATTATTCAGGACTTAGAAAAAAACGGAGTTGACCTAATTGAAATTGGATTGCCTTTCAGTGATCCATTGGCCGATGGCCCTACTATTCAGGCCAGTTCCACTGCTGCTTTGCACAACGGTATGACCACTCAAATTTTGTTTGACCAACTAAAAGACATCCGTAAAACGGTTGCTATTCCGTTAATTATCATGGGCTATTTTAACCCGATGTTGCAATATGGTGTGGAAGCTTTTTGCCAAAAATGTGCCGAAATTGGTATTGATGGATTAATCATTCCTGATTTGCCTGTGAATGTCTATGCCGATGAATACAAAGCTACTTTTGACAAATACGGATTAATCAATATCTTTTTGATCACACCACAAACTTCTGACGAGCGCATTCGTTTTATAGACAGCGTTTCCAGCGGATTTATCTATATGGTGAGCTCGGCAAGTGTTACGGGATCACAATCCGGTTTTGGAAGCACACAGGAAAACTATTTCAAACGTATTGCCGATTTGAACCTTAAAAACCCACAAATTGTAGGCTTCGGAATCAACAATGTCGAAACTTTCAATCAGGCTACTCAATATGCCAAAGGTGCTATTATTGGAAGTGCTTTCATCACCCACCTTAAAGAAAATGGAAGCGGAAAAATTGCTGATTTTGTGAAAGCGATTCGATAATCCCTCACATAAATAATGAACATAAAAAAATCCGATTTGATTACACAAATCGGATTTTTTTATGGCGTTTGCTATTTAATAGTATTAAAAGAAAAAATAATAGTATGCCTTTTGATATGTAAGAAATAATTCTATTTTTGTAGAGTACATAAAAAATAATGCGCAATAATAATAACAAAAAACATGCGTATAACATACCAATAAAGGATATAACTAGTCCAATTTATGCGCATATAAACTAGTTAGCCGTAATTATTTAGAACCTATCATTATGAAAATTAAATATCAAATATTTGTAAGCTCAACTTTTGAAGACTTAGTTGAAGAACGCGAATTAGTTATTAAAGCTATTCTCGAAATGGGACATATACCTGTAGGAATGGAAATGTTTAGTGCGGGTGATGAAGAACAATGGAAACTTATTCAGCGACAGATAGATGATTGTGATTATTACGTTGTAATATGTGCGCATCGTTATGGCTCGCAAGATGGAGACTTGAGCTATACAGAAAAGGAATATGACTATGCATTCTCAAAAGGAATTCCAACATTAGGATTTGTCATTGGAGATAAGGCTGAATGGCCAGTTAATAAAAGTGATACTGATACTCAGAAGAAAACAAGTCTAGATCTCTTTAAAAATAAAATCAAAAAGAAATTGATTAGTTACTGGCAAAACAAAGAAGATCTTTATGGTAAAGTATCTATTGCTTTAATGAAACAATTTACTACTAATCCTGGGGTTGGATGGATAAAAAGTAATGAATTGGCTGGACCAGAAGTTCTAATTGAACTTACGAGATTGAGTAAAGAAAATTCTAATTTCAGAGAAGAAATTAAACAATTAAAATTCAAAATTGAAGCAGAAGAAACTTCAAAATATGACAAACTAATTGCTTCCTTAAGAAATCACGAAATTAACCTAAGTTTTTATTATAAAAACGGTTCTGATTGGGAAGACTCAGAAAAGCTAAGTCTATATAGGATTTTTAAATTACTTGCTCCTGAATGTATGAGTGAACTATCTTCAGTAGATACTGCAATGTATTTGAGTTATTTCAAAACACAGAAAGAGCGAGAGTTAAGAGCAACTTTTCCAGTCCCAAGAAATACAATCAAACAGATTTTTGCTGACTTTGTCGTCTTGAATTTAGTAAAACCATCATTGAAGAAACATAGTGTAAAAGATGAAAATGAATATTGGACTTTGACAGAGGAAGGAATAATGGTATATAAAGAAATTAGACGTCAAATTATTGATAATCCAAAATCAGAAACTGAAACTAATAGTGACGGAAATGACAAAAAAGAAATTACTAATGAGAAGACCAGTAAAAAATAACCCCAATCTGGTGCTCGATTGCATTGAGTCCCCACTTACATGAAAAGTTAAATCGTAGCGTTTGCAACACGGCTCAATAAAACCAAACCATGAAAAAATTTCCTTTTTTTAAACCTTTCTTTTTATTTTCCATCATCTTCAGTTGTTTTTGTGCTGCAAATGCTGCTCCTGTAAACCTAATTTCAAAAGAAATACGCTCCAATTTCAACTATACTTTTGGAGAAAAACCAATTGGCGGAAAAGCTGTTTACATTCCTATTGAATTAAAAAATAACGATTTTAATTCGAGCGATAGCGAATGGAGTTACCAAAGAAGTGCATCATCAGACAATATCATTATTTTCTGGGCAAAAGGATTTGGACAATATCCTGACAAAGCTCCAAATCCAAAACTGAATGTCGATATCAATGCTGTTTTGACAAAGGCCGAAAAGTATTATTCCTATTATCGGGATACGATGCAATTTGTACAAAAAGGAAAATCAAAAACTGATCAATACCGAATGATAATTATTCTTCGTTATCAGGAAGAATGGTTGGCCACAGGCGCGGGATATGATAATGTTATAGGCGCTTTATGGGTAAATCCCTGGGCTTCTAACACCGATTCTGCTTTGGCTCATGAATTTGGTCATACCTTTCAATATCAAACCGCCTGCGATGGCAATTATGGTTTTAGAGATCAAAACTATGTGGGGCAATTTTGGGAACAATGCGCCCAATTTATGTCATGGCAAATTAATAATGACAGCTTTACCAGAGAAATACCTCGTTTCTTAGAAAATACGCACAAACATTTTTCGCATGAAGATTACCGGTACCAATCGATGTATTTGATGGAATTTTGGAAACAAAAACACGGAATCGATTTTTTAGGAAAACTATGGCGAAGTGCTCAAACTCCTGAACATCCGCTGCAAACCTACAAAAGAATCACAGGAATCAATCAGGAACAATTGAATGACGAGTTTTTTGAATATGCCTGCAAAAATATCAGTTGGGATTATCCTTTAGGAAATCACAATAAAACCTTTATTAAAAACTTAGCTGCTGCTGAACAAACAAAATACACGCATCACACGGCATTAGAAGCCATTAATAATGGTTATTACAAAATAGCCGACAAGCAAATTCCTCAAGTTTATGGTTACAATGCCATTCCGCTTAGTGTTCCAGAATCAGGAACAAAAGTCGCTGTAGATTTCGAAGGATTAAAAGGGCAATGGTCAGCTATTGAAGGATGGCGTTACGGCTTTGTTGTGATAAAAGAAAATGACACTGCAATTTATGGGAAGATGAAAAAAACAAAAAAAGGCAAAACTACCATCACAATACCTCAGGATGCTAAAGAACTTTGGCTTGTGGTAACCGGAGCTGCTACCGAACACCGAAACCATGTATGGGATGATAAACCTGACAATGATGAAAATTTCCCCTATAAAGTTAAATTTACAAACACATCATTGAAAGATTAATCCAAATTGGTTCGATTGCATCAGGTCAACTTCAATTGGAAACAACCTAATTAACTGAAAATCTATCTCTTTAGAACCAACAAAATCCGTAACTTACTAAAAAAATAGTACGATGAAATTTTCCTTAGTATTCATTGCAATAATAGCCTCAATTACAGTAAAAGCCCAAGACCTCACCGGACAATGGAATAGTGTTTTGAAAATTCAGGGCACACAGTTTCGTCTTGTTTTTAATGTATCTAAAACGGATAATGGATTTAGTGCCACGATGGACAGCCCGGATCAAAAGGCAAAAGGCATTCCTGTAAGTAAAACCACAGTTGAAAATGCAAAAATTACATTTGAAATCACAAATGCAGGAATTGAATATAGCGGCGAATTAAAAGATGATGAAATTGTTGGTACTTTTAAACAAAACGGACATGAATTCCCTATGAATTTATCGAAGAAAGTCATTGAAAAGGAAATACTGAAAAGACCACAGGAACCTCAAAAACCCTATCCTTATCATCTTGAAGAAGTCACATTTCAAAACAACACAGCTCATATTACTTTAGCAGGAACACTGACATTACCTAAAAAAGCAGGCGTTTTTCCGGCTGTTATACTGATTTCAGGCAGTGGACCACAAGATAGAAATGAAGAAATATTCGGGCACAAACCCTTTCTTATAATGGCTGATTATTTAACCCGAAACGGAATTGCAGTACTGAGATACGATGATCGAGGAGTTGGACAATCGAAAGGAAATTTTAAAACAGCAACTTCAGCCGACTTTGCAACCGATGTGGAAAGTGCAGTTGCTTATTTGAAAACCCGAAAAGAAATCAGTAAAATTGGCTTAATAGGTCATAGCGAAGGTGGGTTGATTGCACCAATGGTTGCCAACAAATCTAACGATGTTGCCTTCATTGTTTTACTCGCTGCTCCGGGAATTCAAGGAGACCAAATCCTTTTATTACAACAAAAGTTAATTGGAAAAGCATCGGGAATTAGTGATGCAGATTTACAAAAAAATGAATTAGTCAACCGAAAAATCTATGATATTGTCAACAAATCAAGTAGTTTGGAACAACTCAACATAGACTTAGCCCATTACTTAAAAACTGCTTTAAAAGACAATTCCAAAAGCGAAAAACCGGCAACAATGAGCGATGACGAATTTGTAAAACTTCAGGTGAGTCAAATAGCAACGCCCTGGATGCAATATTTCATTAAGTACAATCCGACTCCTGCATTAGAAAAAGTAAAATGTCCTGTTTTAGCACTCAATGGTGAAAAAGATGTACAAGTAGCTGCCAATGAAAATATCGATGCGATAACGAAAGCTTTGGCGAAAGCCGGAAATAAAAAAGTAACTGCAAAAATACTCCCTAACTTAAACCATTTATTTCAGGAGTGCCAAACAGGTGCTCCATCCGAATATGCAACAATCGAGCAAACATTTTCACCTTTGGTATTAGAAGAAATAAACAAATGGATCAATACGCAAACGAAATAAAAACTCATAATCAATTCAATTATGCTCACTGATATTCACCCTAAATTACCAATGCGTGATAAAAAAATCACCAAAGATTTTTACATAAAAAAGTTGGGATTTCAAGAATTTGGAAACGCTGATTACGATTTTTACCTGATGATTCAAAAAGATCAGGTACAGTTGCATTTCTTTGAGTTTAAAGAGTTGGTACCAACTGAAAATTATGGTCAGGTTTATTTGCGTACCGATACTATTGAAGAATTGTACCAGGAGTTTTTAAATAATGAAGTTGAAATTCACCCCAATGGTCATTTAGAGACCAAGCATTGGGGACAAAAAGAATTTTCAATACTCGATCCGGATAATAATCTGCTTACTTTCGGTCAAAGTGCTTTTTGAATAAAAAACTAACTAATGTTAACTAATCTACGTAAATGAGTTCATAATGCTTACTTTTGATAGTCTAATTGATAGTATCGAAACATGAATACCCTCTTTATCAAAAATATGGTTTGCAACCGCTGTATTATGGTGGTTCAGAATGAAATGGATAAATTAAATTTAGCCGTTAAAAATATTAAATTAGGAGAAGTCGTATTCGAAAATGAATTATCGGAAGAACAAAAAACAACAATCGATAAAGCTTTAAGTCCTTTAGGATTCGAGCTCATAGACGACAAAAAAAGCCGGATTATTGAAAAGATAAAAAACACTATTATCCAACTCGTACACCATCAGGACAGTGGATTAAGAAACAATCTGTCGGAGGTACTCAGCAACGAACTCCATCACGATTACAATTATTTATCCAATCTGTTTTCGGAAATTGAGGGAACAACCATCGAAAAATATTTTATTTCGCAAAAAATAGAACGGGTAAAAGAATTGTTAGTCTATGACCAATTGTCCTTAAGCGAAATTGCATTCCAACTCAATTATTCCAGTGTGGCTTATTTGAGTAACCAATTCAAAAAAGTAACCGGCCTTACTCCCAGCTATTTCAAACAAATCAAGGAAAACAAAAGAAAGCCTTTAGACCAATTGTAAATCTTACAAATCTATTCCAAAATTACACAATAGTTCTCCTTGATTTTATCGCCAACTTTGTATGTATAATTAAAATTACACATCATGGCAACGAATCATCAAAATACTATAAAAAAAACCTTTCCCGTTTTGGGAATGTCCTGCGCTTCCTGTGCCATTAGTGCCGAAAGTATCGTAAAACCTATTGATGGCGTTATTGATGCCAGCGTCAATTTTGCCACAGCAACTCTGGCCGTTGAATATTTGCCTAATAAAACCAATCCTTCGGTTTTACAAAAAGCAGTACAATCGATAGGTTATGATTTGCTGATAGAAAACGAAGCAACACAGCAGGAAACGCTGGAAGCTATTCATGAGAAAAACTTCCATTTGCTAAAGCAAAAAACAATCTGGGCAATACTATTATCGCTTCCTGTAGTTGCCATTGGAATGTTTGCGATGAATATCCCTTATGCCAATGAAATCATGTGGTTCTTTACCTCTCCGGTAGTACTTTGGTTCGGAAAAGATTTCTTTATCAACGCCTGGAAACAAACCAAACACCGTTCGGCTAACATGGATACTCTGGTAGCTTTGAGTACCGGTATTGCTTATCTGTTTAGTGTTTTCAACATGCTTTTCACTGATTTCTGGCATCAAAGAGGCTTACATGCCCATGTGTATTTTGAAGCGGCTTCGGTAGTTATTGCTTTTATTCTTTTGGGAAAATTATTGGAAGAAAAAGCCAAAGGCAACACCTCATCGGCAATTAAAAAACTAATGGGATTACAACCCAAAACAGTCGTTTTAATTTTGCCCGATGGACAGCAAAAAGAAATAGCTATAGAAGAGGTCCATGTTGGCGATACAATTCTGGTGAAACCGGGCGAGAAAATTGCTGTTGACGGAATAGTACTCTCCGGCAATTCTTATGTAGACGAAAGCATGCTAAGCGGCGAGCCCATTCCTGTATTGAAAACGACCAACGAAAAAGTCTTTGCCGGTACCATCAATCAAAAAGGTAGTTTCCAGTTTAAAGCCTTAAAAGTGGGCAAAGAAACCATGCTGGCTCAAATAATCAAAATGGTGCAAGATGCCCAGGGAAGTAAGGCTCCTGTGCAAAAATTAGTAGATAAAATTGCGGGGATTTTTGTTCC
Source organism: Flavobacterium palustre (assembly GCF_014639535.1). Lineage (GTDB taxonomy): Bacteria > Bacteroidota > Bacteroidia > Flavobacteriales > Flavobacteriaceae > Flavobacterium > Flavobacterium palustre. The sequence goes on from NZ_BMGA01000003.1 coordinate 362,646, forward strand.
AATAGTTATCGGAATTGCACTGCTTACTTTTATACTATGGCTGTTATTAGGAGGCAATAACGGCATCGTTCACGGACTTTTAGCAGCAGTAACCGTATTAGTAATTGCCTGTCCTTGTGCTTTAGGGTTAGCCACTCCCACCGCAATCATGGTAGGTGTAGGTAAAGCAGCCGAGCAAGGGATTTTGATTAAAGATGCCGAAAGCCTCGAATTAGCTAAAAAAATCAATGCCGTTGTACTGGATAAAACAGGAACCATTACCGAAGGTAAACCCAAAGTAACCGCTATAAAATGGCTGAATGAAGACACACTGGCAAAACAAATTCTATTGAGTATCGAAAAACAATCCGAACATCCTCTGGCAGAAGCGGTTGTCAATTATTTTACTGATATTAAAGACATTCAACTGCTTTCTTTCGAAAGTATTACAGGAAAAGGAGCTAAAGCAACTTATGCTGACGAAAGCTATTTTGTAGGGAATAAAAAATTAATGGCAGACAACAATATTAGCATTGACGACGAATTACAACAACAAAGTGATCAATGGAGCCAGCAATCCCAAACCGTGATATGGTTTGCCAATAGTAAAAAAAACCTGGCTGTAATTGCAATTTCGGACAAAATAAAGGAAACTTCTCTTGCTGCTATTGAACAACTGAAAGCAATGGATGTCGAAATCTATATGCTCACTGGCGACAATGAAACCACAGCTAAAGCAATTGCAGAACAAACCGGAATAGAACATTACAAAGCTGAAGTCTTACCACAGCACAAAGCCGATTTTATCAAAGAATTACAAAGTCAGGGAAAAATAGTAGCCATGGTAGGCGACGGAATTAATGACAGTACCGCTCTGGCAACCGCCGATGTAAGTATTGCCATGGGAAAAGGCAGCGATATTGCCATGGACGTTGCTAAAATGACGCTCATTTCATCTGACCTGATGAAAATACCACAGGCTATCAAATTGTCCAGACAAACCGTAGCAACCATTAAGCAAAATCTTTTTTGGGCATTTATCTATAATGTAATCGGTATTCCTATTGCGGCAGGAATCCTTTACCCTATTAACGGATTCCTACTGAATCCGATGCTTGCCGGAGCAGCAATGGCCCTGAGTAGCGTAAGTGTTGTAAGCAACAGTTTAAGGTTGAAATGGAAAAAATAACAAACGGCATTATACCAAAACAATCGGACTAAAATATAATTATAAATGGTATAAAAACCGTAAATATCATAAATCAAACAGGAAATAGCGCAATAAAAAAGAACGCTAATTTATCCAACTTTGTATCAGTAAATAACATTTAATTTTTAAACAAAATGGAAAATAAACATAAAACACATCAGTTCAAAACGAACATTAATTGTAGTGGCTGTATCGCAACAGTAACTCCTTTTCTAAATGAAATTGAAGGCGTATCTGATTGGGAAGTAGACACTGCTAACAAAGACAAAATTCTAACTGTAAAAACAGAAGAGACTAAAGAACAGCAAATTATAGAAGTGGTTCAAAAAGCCGGCTTCAAAATCGAATCATTAAACAATTAAATTCAAGCATCATGAAAAAGAACTTATTACTAGCGGCAATATTACTTTTTGGATATTCCGTTTTTGCCCAAAACACAAACACTCTTGTCAACAATTACATTGGCGTAAAAAATGCTCTGGTTAACAGCGATGCTAAAACAGCTAAGCAAACTATCAATTCATTATACCAAAGTATCAAAGAGGAAAGCAATTTTAAACAAAAAGAAAGCTTGTTAAAATCTACCGAAAAGATGGTCAAAGCCGACAACATCGAAAAACAAAGAGAAGCCTTTAATACGGTATCAACCACTTTATGGGACATTGTAAAAAACTCCGAAAAAATCAACCATACAGTGTACTATCAATACTGCCCTATGAAAAAAGCCTATTGGTTAAGTACTGAAAAAGAAATCAAAAATCCTTACTACGGTGCTGCCATGCTTAGTTGTGGTTCAGTTGTAGCAACAAAATAACCTCATCAAAACATGATTATGAACACCATTTATTCTTTACAAAAACAGCTATTTATAATTGTATTAGTATTCTTTACAATACAATTGACCTTTTCTCAAAAAGTAGTTCATTATGATCTTTTTGTAAAAGATACTATCGTAAACTATGCCGGAAAAGAAAAAAGAGCCATTGCTGTAAACGGTCAAATCCCCATGCCTACTCTTACTTTTACCGAAGGAGATACTGCCGAAATTGTTGTTCATAATCAACTCAAAGAGAGCACTTCTTTACATTGGCACGGTGTATTTCTTCCCAATAAAGAAGATGGTGTTCCCTATCTTACCCAAATGCCTATCCAACCCGGCGAAACATACACGTACCGATTTCCTATTATTCAAAATGGGACACATTGGTACCATTCACATTCCGGATTTCAGGAACAAATTGGTATGTATGGTAATTTTATAATGCTAAAAAAAACAAATGATACAACTTTCCGCAAAGGCATTGACGATTTACCTTCTATTCCCATAATTCTGAGTGAATGGACAAACCTAAAACCGGATAATATCCAGAGAATGCTGCGCAATGCCAATGACTGGGCTGCTATTAAAAAAGGTGCTACACAAAGTTATGCCGAAGCCATCAGAGAGGGACATTTTAAAACCAAACTTACTAACGAATGGAAACGAATGTTAGCCATGGACGTGAGCGATGTGTATTACGACAAAATACTGATGAACGGTAATCCCGAAACAGTATTGAAAACTATAAACGGAAAATCACTTAAAGCCGGCGACAAAGTGAGGTTTCGTATTGCCAATGGTGGTGCTTCTTCCTATTTCTGGCTTCGTTATGCCGGTGGAAAAATAACGGTGGTAGCCAATGATGGAAATGATGTAAAACCCGTTGAAGTTGACCGATTGCTTATTGCAGTTTCAGAAACGTATGATGTAATTGTGACCATCCCCGAAGATGGAAAATCCTATGAATTTATGGCTACAACCGAAGACCGTACCAACTCGGCGAGTTATTTTATAGGAAATGGAACTAAAGAATACATAGCTCCTCTGCCTCGTCTCAAATATTTTGAAGGGATGAAGATGATGAACGACATGATGAAAATGAACGGTGATCTTGATGATATGGGAATGAATATGAGTCTCAATCAAATGGATATGAATATGGTGATGTACCCTGAAATAACCGGAGAAACTAAAAAGAAAGAAGACCACAGCCAGCACAATATGGATATGGACAACAATCCCGACCGTTATAATGCAAATGCTTCAGGCGAAATTAAAACCCTAAACTATGCCATGTTACAATCGCCACATTCTACTGTACTTCCGAAAGATGCTCCGGTAAAAGAACTCCAATTTACCCTTACGGGAAACATGAACCGATATGTGTGGAGTATGGATAATAAAATCCTTTCCGAAACCGATAAAATCCCCGTAAAAAAAGGCGAAATACTCCGCATTACACTCTACAACAACTCGATGATGCGCCATCCTATCCATCTGCATGGCTTTGATTTTAGGCTTTTAAATGGTCAAGGCGATAATGCACCTCTCAAAAATGTACTGGACATCATGCCAATGGAAACAGACACCATTGAATTTTTGGCAAACGAAGAAGGCGATTGGTTTTTTCATTGTCATATTTTATACCACATGATGGCAGGAATGAATAGGGTATTTGAAGTAGGCGATTACAAAAATCCACAACTTCCCAATAAAAAAGAAGCCTATAAAATGTTGCAAAAAGAAAGTGATATGCCGCACCTGATGGCAACAAGTGATTTTGCAAACAATGGTATCGACGGAGAAGCCATGCTTCAAAAATCGCGATGGAGTTTGGGAACCGAATGGCGATTGGGTTATAATACAATGCACGGTTATGAAACAGAAACCCACCTGGGAAGATACATTGGAAAAATGCAATGGCTAATGCCTTTTATCGGTTTTGACTGGCGTTACCGCAAAATGGGAATCGACGAACAGGAAACGAATTTATTTAAACAAAGTAACAAAAAAGACAATCGAAGTGCTTTTAGTCTGGGAGTGATGTACACCCTTCCGATGTTAGTTAATTTTCAAACCGAAATATACCAGGACGGAATAATTCGTCTATCCTTAATGCGCGAAGACATCCCAATTTCGAAGAGATTAAGAGCCGGATTTATGGTTAATACCGATAAAGAATACATGGTTGATTTACGCTACATCATCACTAAAAACATTGGTATTCGTTCGCATTACGACAGCGACATGGGATTTGGCACAGGATTATCGATAAATTATTAAAATATCCACTAAAGTTTTCGTTTCCTATCCGATATAATCCAAGATACTTTTTTAATAAAGTATAAGAATAGCTATCTTTGCGCCCGAAAAAAATAATCATACAAAAAGACATAGCATGAGAAGTGATGAAGTAAAAAAAGGACATCAAAGAACCCCGCATAGATCATTATTTAGAGCAACAGGATTAGTTGATGAGGATTTTGACAAACCATTTATTGGTGTTGCCAATTCTTATATCGAGATTATTCCAGGACACTTTTTTCTGGACAGAGTTTCCAGAGTGATCAAAGAAGAAATCAAAGCTAATGGTTGTGTGCCTTTTGAATTCAACACAATTGGTGTAGATGACGGTATTGCGATGGGTCATGATGGGATGCTTTTTTCTTTGCCTTCAAGAGAAATCATCGCTAACTCTATCGAAACGGTAATGAATGCACACAAGTTAGATGCTATGATTGCTATTCCTAACTGTGATAAAATTGTTCCCGGAATGATTATGGGAGCTTTAAGAGTAGATGTCCCAACCATTTTTGTGAGTGGTGGACCAATGAAAAAAGGGCATACTAAAGACGGAGTGCCTATCGATTTAGCTACAGCTTTTGAAGCGGTTGGGAAACACGAATTAGGTGAAATCACCGATGAGGAATTAAAAGACATTGAGTGTAACGCTTGTCCTTCCGGTGGAAGTTGTTCCGGTATGTTTACAGCCAATTCGATGAATACCTTAATGGAAGCTATGGGAATTGCACTTCCTGGAAACGGAACTATTTTAGCATTGACTAAAGAGCGTGAAGAATTATACAGACAAGCTGCAAGAAGAATTTGCGAAATTGCAAAAGACAGCGCAAAAACTGAAAAATTCAAATTAAGAAATATCCTTAACGAAAATGCAGTGCGAAATGCTTTTGCAGTAGATATGGCAATGGGAGGAAGTTCGAATACCGTATTGCACATGCTTGCTATTGCTAAAGAAGCGAATGTTGATTTCAATTTGGAAGACATTAATAAAATCTCAAAAAGAGTTTCTCATATTGCTAAAATCTCTCCAAGTTTATCTACGGTTCACATGGAAGATATCAATACTGCCGGTGGTGTAAATGCAGTTATGAAAGAAATGACTAAAAGAGGTGATGATATCCTGTTAGACAACCTGACTATTACAGGAGAAACAATCTTGGAAAAAATCAAAGATGCTTACATCAAAGACACTAATATTATCCACACTATAGACAATCCTTATTCTCAGGTAGGTGGATTAGCTGTTTTATACGGTAATTTAGCCGAGCAAGGTGCGGTTATTAAAACGGCTGGTATTACCGGAGACCGCGTATTCACTGGTAAGGCTGTTTGCTTTGACGGACAACCGGAAGCTATCGAAGGAATTTTAGGCGGAAAAGTAAAAGCAGGTAATGTAGTTGTTATTCGTTATGAAGGTCCTAAAGGTGGTCCTGGTATGCAGGAAATGCTGGCTCCAACTTCATTAATCATGGGAATGGGATTAGGAAATTCGGTTGCATTAATCACTGACGGACGTTTTAGCGGAGCAACTCGTGGAGCATCAATTGGTCACGTATCTCCGGAAGCTGCCGAAGGTGGAATGATTGGTTTATTAAAAGACGGAGACGAAATCCACATCGACGTAGATCAATATATTTTATCAGTAGATTTGACTGATGAAGAAATTGCCAAAAGAAAAGCAGAATTTGTTCCTCTTAAAAAAGAATTAACTTCTAGATGGTTAGGACAATACCGTTCGTTAGTAACCAATGCCAGTAATGGTGCTGTTTTAAAATCGGATTTATAGTTTTTATAAATTGAAAGATTGAAATAACAATCTTTTAAAAATACGAAACCTCGTTTTCCTCATTCTTTTGAGAGAAAACGAGGTTTTTTTATTCAAAAAAACTAAAAAGCTGTCATTAACAAAACGAAGTACAATAGATTTAAAAATACAACTTTTCCTATTTACAATTCACTATTTTATTATATTTGAAGAGAATAACAGCTATCTTATTTAACTAATTTAAACACTTATTATCTTTTAACATGAAAAAAATAATTATTTTAGGAATATTTGCGTTGATAGGATGTGCAACAAAACAAAAGCCTGCTACAACTGATACTGACAAAGGTGTTGGAGATACCCGAACAAAAGCAGTCGAATACATCAATGAGGACACCTATTTATTAACTGAAATGGCTGATGATAAAACATACGGATATGACAAATCAAATCCTGTAAAAGTTGGCGGAGCACGTGAAAGCAGTGGTCCCAGAAATGAAAGAAGATTTTTAAACGCCTTATTTGGTCCTAATGACAAAAAGATGACCTACTACAGAGCCGGCAGTTGCTGTGCGTTTAAAACACCAAATGGTTTCAGCAATATTGGTATGCTTGACAGATATCGAATAACCGAAATAGGCAGTAAAGACACTCTTGACATTTACATCAACATGTATGATACAGGCGATTTAAAAATCCCTGTTGGACTTAAGGCAAAAGAAAAAACAAAATAAAGAATATTTTTTAACACAATAACTTAAAGCAACAATATGGGATTATTTTCAGCATTACTTGGAAACGCAGGAACGGTTAGCCAGGAAGATTTACTAAAAGATTACGGAAAATTATTAATCAGTGGAGAAGAAATTGAATTAGGATTCAAACTCATCAGAGATGTATTTATTTTCACTAACAAAAGACTGATTCTGGTTGACAAACAAGGTCTGACAGCCAGCAAAATCGAATACCAATCGATTTCATACAAAAGTATTTCACGTTTCAGCATTGAAACTGCCGGAACTTTTGATTTGGAAGCCGAATTGAAAATTTGGGTTTCCAGTGAACAGCATCCCAGCATTAAAAAACAATTCAACAAATCAGTGAATGTTTATGATGTACACAATGTATTAGCAACACACGTTTTAAAATAACACTTCTGCTTTTACAGAAAACAAAAAAGCTGTCTTAAAGTTTCAACTTCAAGACAGCTTTTTCTATGATTTTTAGCTTAAAAATTATCTGGAATAATTTGGAGCTTCTTTAGTAATAGTTACGTTATGAGGATGACTTTCAGAAATTCCGCTTGACGTTAAACGTACAAAACGTCCTGTTTCCTGCAAAGTCGCAATATCTTTAGAACCACAGTAACCCATACCTGCACGAAGTCCTCCAACGAATTGTAACATACTTTCGTTTAATTCTCCTTTGTAAGGCACACGACCTACAATTCCTTCCGGAACTAATTTCTTAACGTCGTCTTCTACATCCTGGAAATAACGGTCTTTAGAACCGGTTTGCATCGCTTCAACAGATCCCATTCCACGGTAAGATTTGAATTTTCTTCCTTCGAAAATAATCGTTTCTCCCGGAGATTCTTTCGTTCCGGCTAAAAGCGAACCTAACATCACACAGTCTGCTCCGGCAGCAATTGCTTTAGGAATATCTCCTGTATAACGAATTCCTCCATCAGCAATTACTGGAACACCTGAACCTTTAATAGCAGCAGCCACTTCTAAAACCGCTGAAAATTGTGGGAATCCAACACCGGCTACAATACGTGTAGTACAAATAGAACCCGGTCCGATTCCTACTTTTACACCGTCAGCTCCATTTTGAACTAAATATTGCGCTGCTTCCGGAGTCGCAATATTTCCAACAATAACATCTAAATCAGGAAATTGAGCTTTAACTAATTTTAAAACATCAACCACACCTTTAGTATGTCCGTGAGCCGTATCAATAATTACAGCGTCAACACCTGCATTGACTAAAGCAGTAGCTCTTTCAACTGCATCGGCAGTAACACCTAAAGCAGCAGCTACACGCAAACGTCCGTATTTATCTTTGTTAGCATTTGGTTTTTGATTCAATTTAGTAATATCTCTAAATGTAATCAAACCTACTAATTTATTGTCTTTGTCTATTACAGGAAGTTTTTCGATTTTATGTCCTTGCAAAACTACTTCTGCTTCTTGTAACGAAGTTCCTTCGGCTACAGTAACTAAATTATCTTTAGTCATCACCTCAACGATAGGTCTTGTTGTATTTTTTTCAAAACGCAAATCACGGTTGGTAACAATTCCTTTTAATGTTTGATTTTCATCAACAACCGGAATTCCACCGATACCGTATTCTTTCATTGCTGATTTTGCATCAGCAACAGTAGCAGTAAGCGGTAAAGTAACAGGATCGATAATCATACCTGATTCGGCACGTTTTACTTTACGTACTTTAGCAGCTTGCTGCTCAATAGTCATATTTTTATGTAAAACACCAATCCCTCCTTCTTGTGCCATAGCAATAGCCATAGAACTTTCGGTTACGGTATCCATAGCAGCAGATACAATAGGAACGTTAAGTGTTATGTTTCTTGAGAATTTTGTTTTGATACTCACTTCGCGAGGAAGCACCTGTGAGTAATTAGGAACTAATAATACATCATCGTAAGTTAAACCTTCGCCGATAATCTTGGAGTTGTGTGCTATCATGTTGCAATTTCTAGTTGAATTGCGTGCAAATATAGCAAATTATTTTGATTTTTTATAATTCAAAATCCAATTAATTTAAAGCTCAATAAGGAGGTTCGTTGCTGTCTGCAAAAATAAAATTAAATCCAAATTGAAACGAAAGACTATTAGCTTTAGAAACATCGCGGTACTCCAATAAATTATCCGCCATAAAATACATATTGAATTTCCCCAGATTTGCCGATAAGCCTAAGCCTATATTTGTATAAGAATAGGAATCCAATGTATAAGTAGCTTTAATCTGTAACTTATCTGAAACATTTCTCTGATAAAAACCAGTCAAAGCAGTAATAGGCAATCTTGGTGTACTCATCATAAAAAACTGGGCTCCTACAGCATTTTTATAGCGTTTTTCAGTTGCTGTACACACACAATCTTCATCGGTAGCCGTTCCAAATGAATACTGATAGGAAGCATTTAGTTTTACAGGTCGCCAGGTGGTGTATTTGTTATACAAGGTATCTAAAGGAATCGCCTCATTGAAATCATCATAAACACTGTCTGGATCATCCGTATCTGAGAAGTTAGGATTATTTCCTTCGTACTTATAATAACCTTTAAAAGTATAATTCTGAACATCTTTACTGTGATTTATAAAACCAACATCTAAAATACTCCCCGTAATCTGGATATTTTTTTTAGGATAATAGGTAAATCCTAAATCAAATCCCAATCCCATATCGCCTCCCAGTAAAAATTGTTTTTGCACATCAGCAGCTACATCACCATCATAATTATCGTCTAAATATTTTGAAATCCCGGAAGTATTCAGGGATAAATTGGAGTTAATTTCCTGATTGTAAACGGTGGTTGTAGGGTTTACTGTTGTTGTAATCGAACCTGAATTTTGAGTTGTAGTAGCATTAAAACCACTGAAATAAATTTTACCTCTTGCTCCTACTATCAGTTTTTCAGAAATATTTTTATGATAACCCAGATGCAAAACAGAAACCATTTCGGATTTCATGCTCAAATCACCCAGATTGAAAGATTTACCAATATAATTCTGATTTCCGTCTAATGCTAAAATGGCTAAATCCTTTGGCACATAAGCAAACAAATCAAATTCCTGATACATTCCGAATGAAAGATAACCTTTGTCTTCGAGCCAGTCTCCTAATTTGATTCCGCCATTAAAGATTTCGATTTGTTCATTTATGGCTCCATGATCATTTCTATTTGTAGAATAAACCACATTTCGCAACTTCTGATTGAAATCGACTCCGTCATTGGCAAATAAATCATAAACCGAAAATCCGGTCGAACCTACTTTAAAAGACATTCCGGAGAGCAAAGGAACACCAAAATAATACTTGTATTTGAAATCAGCTCCCGGATTCAACATCATCGATTGAGGAACTGAAGTTAAATTATATAAAATTTGCTTATTTTGAGAAAAACAAGTAGTCACAATGAGTAACATCAGGAGTAAAAAACTTTTTCTCATTATATTTCCAAATAAACAGTGGCACTGGAACGTAAAACAAGATTTCCGGCACTACTTGTATTCAAAGCCGAACCTTGCCCTATCATTACCAAAAAACGCATTTTTCTGGTTCTTTTAAGCAATTCCAATCTTGCATTTTCAAAAACTTCTGTTCTTGTAATCGTATTTGTGTTACCGGAATAAGCCGGAATATTAAAATTCATAGTCGTCAACGCATTGTCATTAGCATCTAATAAAACAATACTAAGAGAAAATGAACGATTAATGGTATTGCTAATTTCAAAATGAAAATCAGCTCTTTGCAAATAACTATTAAAATATTTATCTCTAAATATGTCAAATTCCTGTTCATCATAAGCCCATTGAACAGGCAAACCTCCATTAGCTGCAAAAACTTCTGCGGGAACATCAAAATAGCTTAAATTTCCCTCAATGACAGGGGTTAATTTCAAATCGTTGGCCTGATTGAAATCTAAATCACTGGAACAGGATAAAGAGCACATTAACAAAAGTGCCAGACTCAATACTTTTATAAAATGATATTTCCTCATCTTTTTGATTACAAATTTCAATTTAAGTAAACGATTAGTAACAGCATTATTTCAATTGTATCTACTAATAAAAAGTCCCAAACAATTTAGAAGCCTCGTTATAAGCACTTTCAAAACTCAAAGGATTTAAGTACAACTTTTCCTTATTAGCCGTAAAATAAGAAAGTAATTTTTCGGTTGGCATATTTCCTGTCAACTCGTCTTTTGCCATTGGACAACCTCCAAATCCCTGAATTGCACCATCAAATCTTCGACAACCCGCCTGATGTGCCGCCTCTATTTTCTCAAACCATTTATCATAAGTGGTATGTAAATGAGCGCCAAACTCAATTTGGGGATATTTAGGAATCAAATTCAAAAATAAATACTTAATAACTTCCGGAGTAGAACTCCCAATAGTATCTGAAAGCGATAGAATTTTCACGCCCATAACAGCTAATTTTTCCGTCCATTCGCCTACAATTTCTACATTCCACGGATCTCCGTAAGGATTCCCGAAACCCATAGACAGATAAGCAACTACTTCTTTATTACTTTTATCGGCAATTTCCAGAATCTCCTCTAAACTAATAATGGACTCGGCTATGGTTTTATGCGTATTTCGCATTTGAAAATTCTCCGAAATAGAAAAAGGAAAACCTAAATAATGAATGGGTTCAAATTGAGCAGCCATTGCAGCTCCCTGCGTATTAGCAATAATGGCCAATAATTTACTGCTAGTTTTGGATAAATCCAATCGGTCTAAAACAGCTGCCGTATCCTGCATTTGCGGAACCGCTCTTGGCGAAACAAAACTGCCAAAATCAATGGTATCAAATCCTACCCGCAATAAAGACTGAATGTACGAGACCTTTCTTTCCGTAGGAATAAAAGTTTTAATGCCTTGCATGGCATCGCGCGGACATTCGATAATTTTTATTGGCTCCATAGATTTCAAAGATACTAAAACTTGCAAAGTGGCAAAATGTAGAACCAACAAAAAAGCGCAACTCTGTTGAAGAATTACGCTTTTATATTTTTTACACAAAGATTCGCTAAGAACGTACAGAGCTACGCAAAAAAATTATAAAACCTTAACCGCAAAGTTTAAAAAAAGTTTTCGCAAAGAATCACAAAGTAAGCCACAGAGACACACAAAGAAATGAAAAACTTTGCGAACCTTTGCATTTTTCTCTTAGTGTATCTTTGCGTTACAACTATAAACGACTTAAAATCTTTTTGTTGATGGCTTTCACTAATGCCGGACCTTCATAAATAAAACCTGTGTACAGTTGTACCAAACTAGCTCCGGCTTCTAATTTTTCGATAGCGTCATCAGCAGAATGAATCCCTCCCACTCCAATAATTGGAAAAGCCTTATTGCTTTTTTGTGAAAGAAAACGAATAACCTCAGTAGAACGTTTTGTCAATGGTTTACCTGACAATCCGCCCATTTCAGTTTTATTTGCTGATTGCAAACCTTCGCGGGAAATCGTAGTGTTGGTTGCAATAACACCTGCAATCTTAGTTTCTTTTACAATATCAATAATATCTAATAATTGCTCATCAGTCAAATCGGGAGCAATTTTAAGCAAAATTGGTTTTTGCTTTGGCTTAGCCAAATTTTTATTTTGCAAAGTCTGTAACAACTGTGTCAATGGCTCTTTGTCCTGTAGTTCACGAAGATTAGGTGTATTAGGCGAACTCACATTTACCACAAAGTAATCTACATAATCGTATAAAGCATCAAAACAAATTTCGTAGTCCGAAGTCGCTTCTTCATTTGGAGTCACTTTATTTTTACCAATGTTTCCACCAATTAAAACACCCGGATTTGATTTCAGTCTTTCCACCGCTTCCAGAACACCACCGTTATTAAACCCCATGCGGTTAATAATTGCCGAATCTTCTTTTAAACGAAACAAACGTTTTTTAGGATTCCCTTCCTGTCCTTTTGGTGTTAAAGTCCCAATTTCGATGAAACCAAAACCAAAATTAGACAACTCCTTATACAACTTGGCATCTTTATCAAAACCGGCAGCAAGACCTACGGGATTTTTAAATTTCAATCCAAAAACTTCCGTTTCTAATCTTTTGTCATCTACTAAATAAAGTGATTTATAAAGTGCTGAAAAACCTGGTATTTTAGAAGTAATACGAACTAACGAAAACGTAAAATGATGTATTTTTTCAGGATCAAAACAAAAAAATAACGGTCGGATAAGCTGTTTGTACATAGGATTTTAATTTGTGTGCAAAAATAGAATTATCTGATGGATAATTGAAGATTTCGAAAAAAATTATACCCCAAGAATTGATTTCGCTGCTTAAAGAAGCATACAAACAAGCTAAACAGTAGTTAAACTAAGCACAAAAACAAACAATAAAACACTAAAAAACAAGAACTTACCAACTAAAACAACCCATTAACTTTTTCAAAACTAAAAAATCATCGCTTTTTAAAATGATTTTTCTTATATTGTAATTGAGAAATTAATAATTATGACTCATTTTTATTATTAACTTAAAAACACATTATCATGAAGCTACAATTTTTTTTTACCGGCGTATTACTGGCTAGTTTTCAGATTTTCTTAGCGCAGGAAACTACAAATGACACTATAACATCAGTTAAAAAAACAACAATAACAACAGTCACTACCGTTAAAGACACAATTATAAATGTAGTACCCGAAGCTGCCGCAACTATTTCGGACAAAGAAGCATTAAAGAAAGAACAAAAAATGCTTCAGGCAAAAATGAAAGAAGAGAAAAAAGCGCTAAAAGAAGCTAAAAAAAGGGAACAGGAACAGAAAGATTTTGAGAAAGAACAAAAAGCATTTGAAAAACAGCAAAAAACAATTCTCTCGGCCGAAAAATCAATTAGTAAGTTAAAAAGTAAAATTACTAATGAAGAAAAAAGTCTAATCAGAAACAAAGAAAAACTGGAAAGTAAAAAATCAAAAGGAAAATTAAGTTCTACTGATATTGAAAAAGAAAACATTCGAATCAGCAAACAACAAATTAAAATCAACAAACTTAACGCCGACCTTATCAAAGAAGAAGAAAAATTAAACAAATTGAGAAATTAAACAGTCATAAAAACAAACAAATCAGCTGTAAATTCAACAATTGAGTCACTTAAACAAAATGACTGATGATTGAATTTGCAGTTTTTTTTTAACTAAACTCTCACTACTTTTAAATAAAAATTCGAATTATGAATCTGAAAATCAATAAAAACTGGCATCAACAACACTATGAGAGTCTGGAATTTGGTAGCCGTATAGCCGATATGGTAGCCAAAGGAATGGGATCCTGGCGTTTTATAATTCTCCAAACTGTATTTGTAGCCATTTGGATGGGACTGAATTTACTGGCTTATGTCAAACACTGGGATGCTTATCCTTTTATTTTACTCAATCTGTTATTTTCTACTCAGGCCGCTTATGCAGCTCCGATCATTATGATGTCGCAAAACCGTCAAAACGAAAGGGATCGTATTCAGGCTCAGGAAGATTATATTACCAATAAAGAAGCCAAATTGGAAATTGAAGCTTTGGCTAAAAAGCTAAACACAATCGACACTGACAAACTAGATAAAATAATCAAAATGTTGGAAGACATGAAATAGACCTCTTCGTCAGGACAAACGCATTAGTTTTAAAAAAAAGCCACAAATTACACAAATCAACACCAATTTTGATGTTGTAATATTGCACGAATCCCTTCAGAATCGAAAATTAGTGTAATTTGATTTTAAGAATCACTGAAATTAGTTCCAATCTGTGTAATTCGTGGCAAAAAACAACTAGTGCGTTTGCCCTGACTTCGCCATCCTATTCCTCAAATTAATTCTATCTTTGGACTCCAATAAAAAATCACTTTATGCAAAATATTATTGATCGTTTTATCAGTTATGTAACTGTAGATACGGAATCCAATCCGAATTCAGAAACGACTCCAAGTACCGAAAAACAATGGGATTTAGCCAATAAATTAGTCGAAGAACTAAAAGCTATTGGTATGCAGGATGTTACCATTGACGACAAAGCCTACATCATGGCAACCTTACCAAGTAATGTAGCGCACGAAGTCCCAACAATAGGATTTGTTTCTCATTTTGACACTTCTCCTGATTTTTGCGGAGCTAATGTAAAACCACAAATTATCAGCAATTATGACGGGAAAGATATTATTTTGAATGCAGAACAAAACATCATTTTATCGCCTGATTACTTTAAAGATTTATTGCAATACAAAGGACAAACCTTAATTACCACTGACGGAACCACACTTTTAGGCGCAGATGATAAAGCCGGAATTACCGAAATTGTTACCGCTATGGAATTCCTTATCAATAATCCTGAAATAAAACACGGAAAAATCAGAATAGGTTTTACTCCTGACGAAGAAATTGGTCGCGGAGCTCATTTTTTTGATGTGGAGAAATTTGGCGCACAATGGGCTTACACTATGGACGGAAGCCAGATAGGTGAATTAGAATATGAAAATTTTAACGCTGCCGGAGCAAAAATTACTTTTAAAGGAAAAAGCGTTCACCCGGGATATGCCAAAGGCAAAATGATTAATTCGATGTTAGTAGCCAATACTTTTATCAGTGAATTACCTACCGACGAAGTTCCTGAAAGAACCAAAGGTTACCAGGGTTTTTATCATATACACCATTTAAGCGGAAGTATCGAAGAAAGCGTTTTGGAATTAATTATCCGGGATCACAACCTAAAGAAATTCGAAAAGAGAAAAGAAAAAATTCAAAAAATAGCCCGCAAAATCAACAAGAAATTTGCGAAGCAATTTGGAGAAGATATTGTTGTTGCAGAAATCAAAGACCAATACTACAATATGAAGGAAAAAGTACTTCCTGTAAAACATATTGTAGACATTGCCGAAAAAGCAATGAAAGAACTAAAAATAAAACCGATTATTAAACCTATTCGCGGTGGAACTGATGGTTCGCAATTATCCTACATGGGATTGCCTTGCCCTAATATTTTTGCCGGAGGGCATAACTTTCATGGCAAATACGAATATGTCCCTGTAGAAAGCATGCAAAAAGCAGTGGAAGTAATTATAAAAATTGCCGAACTCACAGCCCTACCTAACTTTGGTCTGGAAGAACCTAAATCCAAAACGAAAAAAAGAAAATAACCCACTAATAAGAAGCTCCTGAAGGAGCTTTTTTTATGCCTCTGTCCCAACATAAAAATCTTAACATTACAACTGTAAATTTTATATGAATTTTATGTAAATTTAAAACTGCAATACATTTTTAATTAGCAAACTAACATCTCAAAAAACATCTGTCTTATTTTATAAACTTCCAAATCTTTAAATGTTATGAGCGAAAATCAAGAAGAGATCGAAAAAACTACCGAAACCGAAAAACCCAAAACAGTTAACAGAAGAAGAACTAAAACTTCTGTAGTTACTGAAACTTCCGAAAATCCAATTGAAGAAGTAACTGAAATTCCCGCTGAAACTGTCTTTGAAGAAAATCCAGCTTCTCAAAACGAAATCGAAGCCGAGACAGCAACTCAAACATCTGAAGAAATTTCGAAACCTAAAAAAGAGAAAAAAAACAAGTCCAAGAAAAAAGATAAAAAGAAAGCTAAAAAAGCTGCTGCCAAAGAAAAAGCTAAGAAGAAAAAAGCCAAAGCTAAGAAGGCTAAAAAAGAGAAAGCCAAAAAGGCAAAAATCAAGGCAAAGCTTAAAGAGAAAAAAGCAAAGGCTAAATCCAAAAAAACGAAATCTAAAAAGAAGAAAAAATAATTCTTTTTAAACAAAAAAAGTCCCAATAACGGGACTTTTTGTTTAGACTAAAATAATTTTCAGCCTTATTTTTTAGCTAATGAAGCACTCATTTCCATAGAAATAGCAGAACGCTCCATTTTTAATTTCCCAGCCATAGTTTCAATCACTACAGTAGTATCAGCCAGTTCAACCACTTTTCCGTGAAGACCGCTTTTAGTGATGATTTTATCTCCTACTTTTAAACTAGCTTCAAATTCTTTTTCTTGTTTCATTTTCTTTTGTTGTGGCCTAATCATGAAGAAATAGATAACCACAAACATTAAAATAAACGGCAAAAACTGATTTAATTGACCCATAATTTTTAATTCTTTTTTAATTTATTACTATTACATTAAACCGCGACCGGCTTTTATCATTTTTTTACTGGTTTCTAATTCTTTCACCAGATTATCTAAAATTCCGTTGATGAAAATACTACTTTTAGGAGTAGAATATTCTTTGGCTAATTCCAAATATTCATTCAATGTTACTTTCACCGGAATGGATGGAAATTTCAAAAATTCACAAATAGCCATTTTTAAAATAATGGTATCCACCTCAGCAATCCTGTCGCTATCCCAGTTAGGTGTTTTATCTTCAAATTCTTTCGCTAATTCTTTTTCGTTCAGCACTGTTTTACGGAACAAATCCTTAACAAAATCCTTATCTTCATTGTCTTTGTACAATTTTGGCACTTTGAAATTATCGTTTTCGATAGGTTTCATCGCTTTCAATTGTTTGATGATTTGCGTATTCACCA
The DNA here is from genome assembly GCF_014639535.1 of Flavobacterium palustre. Classification (GTDB taxonomy): domain Bacteria; phylum Bacteroidota; class Bacteroidia; order Flavobacteriales; family Flavobacteriaceae; genus Flavobacterium; species Flavobacterium palustre. Next base: position 380,019 of record NZ_BMGA01000003.1, read on the forward strand.
TCGGAATATCATCAATCCAGGTTAATTTATCGTCTTCTAAGAATTCGTATAATTTCTCATTCGGAACAATAACTTCGGTAAACAAATCTACAATCAATTGTCGGTCTTCTTCAAATGAACGAGCCGGATTACTCATGTATTTTTGATAATACGAACTCTCTTTTACAGCAGCCAACAATAGTGCTATATAATCTTCGTGTAAATGCCAGGCATCGATTTTTCTGGTTTCTAAAGCAATACTTAAAGAATTATTTTCGGCAAGAATTTCGAAAATACTGTTCTTAATAAATTTTTCGTTCGGATTGCGTTCGGCTGCGGTAGCCAGGTGTTTTTGACTGGATAAATGCAAAAACTGTGTTTCTTTTTTACATATTTCCAACAAGGAAGAAATCATTGTAAGGTATAAATCCTGAATATTGTCGATACTGTGAAAAAGAAATTTTTCTTCCTTTTCTAAGTTATCTGAGCCGTTTTGATGCATCGCATAAATGGTTTGCATAACTTTAACGCGAATGTGTCGTCTATTTACCACCTTGTAAGAACTTTTAAAAAAATTAGGCTGCAAAAATAAGGATTTCCTTTTGTAAAATAAAATTTAAAGCAACAAAAAGCAGGACAAAGTAGCTGAGTTGTTGCCACGAATTCACTAATTTTATTTTTCAAATTTAAAATCAGCAACATATCCTATAAATCCCTCTATTGAATAAATTAAATTTGTGAATTTGTGGCTTTATTTTAAACTGATGAATTAATGAAACGTTAAATGAGACTTAACAGCCAACCGATTCCTAAAATTATTACTTTTAAAACTTTATCTTTGTTTTTTATACAATACACAGCCCAAACCGGAAATGAAAGAATTACTCTATCTTAATAAATATTTTATCAAATACAAATACCGTTTCATTTTAGGAATTGTATTTACCATAGTCGCACAAATATTTTCACTTTTTACACCTAAATTAATCAGTAAATCCTTTGCTTCCATCGAAGAATTTGCCAAAGATAAAACCATATCCAATTCGGCAATTCAGAATGAATTAGTAAATAATATTATACTGATTATCGTCACTACAATTGTTGCCGGTTTTCTGACTTTTTTAATGCGCCAGACTTTAATTGTGATGTCGCGTCATATTGAATTTGACTTAAAAAACGAAGTCTTTAAGCAATACGAAAAGCTGTCGCAAAATTTCTACAAACAAAATCGTACCGGAGATTTAATGAACCGCATAAGCGAAGATGTTTCCAAGGTAAGAATGTATGTAGGACCGGCGGTTATGTACACGATAAATACCATTATTCGTTTTGCAATTGTTATTTTGTTCATGTATCGTGTTTCGCCATTGCTTACTTTATACACTCTTTTACCCCTGCCTTTATTATCTTATGCAATCTTTAAACTCAGCACTGAAATCAATATCAGAAGCACCACTTTTCAACAATATTTGTCTAAAGTATCCAGTTTTACACAGGAAATATTCTCAGGAGTTCGTGTTATAAAAGCCTATTCATTAGAAAACCAGCATCAGAATAACATGCACGATTTGGCCTTAGAAAGCAAAAGTAAAAGTTTGGATTTAGCCAAAGTCCAGTCTTTATTTGGACCATTAATGCTAGCCTTAATCGGAATCAGTAACTTGGTTGTGGTTTATTTTGGAGGAATCATGTACATCAACGGCAGTATAAAAAGTATTGGTACCATTGCTGAATTTATCTTGTACATCAACATGCTAACCTGGCCTGTAGCATCATTAGGCTGGGTTTCATCGATGGTTCAGGAAGCCGAAGCCTCTCAAAAAAGATTAAATGAATTTCTAAAAATAGAGCCTGAAATTAAAAACAATAATCCTGAAAAATCTACGATTGAAGGAACCATCACATTCGAAAATGTGAGCTATACCTATGAAGACACCAATATCAAGGCGCTTCAAAACGTATCATTTACAGTACACAAAGGCGAAACTCTGGCAATCCTTGGAAAAACAGGTTCCGGAAAATCGACTATTTTATCGTTAATTTCCCGAATGTATGATGTAACTGACGGAGCTGTAAAAATTGACGAACAGGAAATCAGTCGTTTGAACTTATTTGATTTGAGAAACAGCATTGGAATTGTACCTCAGGATGCGTTTTTATTTTCAGACAGTATTAAAAATAATATCAAATTTGGCAAAGAAGATGCCGAAATTGAAGAAGTTATGGCTGCCGCCAAAAACGCTGTGGTACACGATAACATTATGGGCTTCAACAAACAATACGACACTATTCTGGGCGAAAGAGGAATTACTCTTTCAGGCGGACAAAAACAACGTGTTTCGATTGCAAGAGCCATTATCAAAAACCCTCCTATTTTACTTTTTGACGACTGTTTATCAGCGGTGGATACCGAAACCGAAGAAGCTATTTTAAACAACCTGAACACTATTTGCAAAGACAAAACAACCATAATTGTGAGTCACCGGGTTTCCTCAGCAAAAAATGCCGATAAAATTATCATTCTCGAAGATGGCAAAATTATTCAACAAGGCACTCATAACCAGTTGATAAATAAAGAAGGATATTACGCATCACTTTATTTAAAACAACTTTCTGAAAAAGAATTACTTTAAATCTTGCTTAATACATATATTTTTATCATTTTTGGTTTTCAATTAACAACCATATTATTGTACAGAACGGATTATGAGAGAAAATGACATGTTAGAAAAAGAAGAAATCTTTTCTAAAGTTTTACGTGCAGGAAGAAGAACCTATTTCTTCGATGTGAGAGCTACAAAAGCTGACGATTACTACATTACCATTACCGAAAGCAAAAAATTTACTGAAGAAGACGGTTCGTTTCACTTTAAAAAACATAAAATATATTTATACAAAGAAGATTTCGCCGCTTTCAGCGAAATTCTGGAAGAAATGACTTCTTATGTTTTAAACCACAAAGGAGAAGAAGTAATCTCTGAAAGACATCAAAAAGATTTTAAGAAAGAATACGCAACTGAAAGAATAACTTCTGAAGAAAGCGCTCCTCAAATATCTAATTTTACCGATATTGATTTTGATGATATTTAATATTCATCAACTGTTATAAGGTTAATTATTAAAGATTTAAAAAGTCCAAAAATCGATTGATTTTTGGACTTTTTCATTATACACAACTTCACAATTTCGTATCTTAGTACTGCTTATTTTTCAATTAAAACATCATCAATATGAAAATTCCAATCGTATCCGTAAACTGGCTTCAGGAAAACATCAACAATCCTGAATTAATTATTCTCGATGCCGTTTTAGACATTCCTCCGCATGATTTACAAATCTCCGGAGCACGTACTTTTGATATTAAAAATAATTTCAGCGATACTTCAAATCCACTACCGAATACCCTTCCTAAACCGGAAGCTTTTGCTACCGAAGCAAGAAAACTGGGCATCAGCAAACACAGCAAAATTGTGGTTTATGACACCAAAGGAATCTATTCCAGCCCAAGAGCCTGGTATTTATTCAAAAGCATGGGACATGAAAACGTATGGGTGCTGGATGGAGGATTCCCTGCCTGGGAAAAAGAAGGATTTGCAACAGAAAAAGTAGCACCAAAATCTTTTAAACAAGGAGATTTTGAAGCGCATTTTAAAGACGAAATGTTTAAAAATAAATTTCAAATTTTACACAACATTACTTCAAAAGAAGCTATTATAATTGATGCCCGTTCTGCCGACCGTTTTCACGCCGAAACCGAAGAACCTCGTGTAGGCTTAAGAAGCGGACATATTCCTAATGCCGTAAACCTGCCTTTTTCCAAAGTTTTAAAAGACGGTCATTTTCTATCAAAAGAAGAACTCAAACAAATTTTACCACATCAGGACGAAAATCTTTATTTTTCCTGCGGTTCGGGAATTACCGCCTGCATTAATTTAATTGCTTACGAACTGATTTCAAACAATCCAAAAGCCATCTATGACGGTTCCTGGACTGAGTGGGGACAAGATCTTAATTTACCAATAGAAAAATAGACTAAATTTTATTAGCCACAAATTACAAGATTAGCACAGATCAATCCGTGTGAATCCTTTAATCTGTGGCTAACTTTTTAAAACTACCCTATTCGCAGGCCATTTTCAACCTTAAAATCAGGTGCTAACAAAATAACATCTCCTTCTTCTCCAACTGCGCCTAAAACCAAACATTCACTCATAAACTTTCCTATTTGTTTTTTAGGAAAATTAATTACTGCAACAATTTGACGGTTTAGCAATTCTTCTTTAGCATATCTTTTAGTGATTTGCGCCGAAGTTTTCCTTATTCCGATAACTTCACCAAAATTAATAGTCAGCTGAAAAGCCGGTTTTCTGGCTTCAGGAAAATCATTCACAGCCATTATTGTTCCAACATACATGGCTACTTTTTCAAATTCAGCCCAAGTCAAATTTGTGTCCATAAAAATCAATCTATTAGTAATGTTTTCAAAATTAACTTTTACAATTCAAATAATTTTCAATTTTACTAACTTTAAGCCTTGAAATTAATTCTAAAACAATGGCAAGAACACCATCAAACATGCTTGAATTAGGGACAATCGCTCCTGAATTTTACTTAAAAGATACCAAATCCAATACAGAATCCTTTTCTTTTTCCGATTTAAAAGGAGAGAAAGGCACATTGGTGTTTTTTATATGCAACCACTGCCCTTTTGTACATCATGTAATCGAAGAAGTCGTTCGAATTGCCAATGATTACAGGGTTCAGGGAATTGGCTTCATTGCTATTTCCAGTAATGATGTTGTCAATTATCCACAGGACTCACCAGAACTTATGACCGAATATGCTTTCGAAAATAATTTTGAATTCCCTTATTTATATGACGAAACTCAGGAAGTTGCCAAAGCTTATGACGCTGCCTGTACCCCTGATTTTTATTTATTTGACAACCAAGATAAATTAGTCTATCGCGGACAACTGGACGATAGTCGCCCCGGAAATGGGATTCCTTTAAGCGGAAACGATTTACGTGGCGCTATTGATGGTGTTTTATACAATCGAAGCATTAATCCGGATCAAAAACCTAGTATTGGCTGTAATATTAAGTGGAAATAGCAGCATAAATACAAATCTTTAACTAACTTTGTTTTTGGATAAATAATTGAATAATGACCACTTTTAAACTTGCTTCAACACTTCCTCTATTGTTTTCTGCCTCAGGAAAACAAACTGTTGCTGCACTTTTTCCACACAACAAAGCCTTTATCAATTAAACCTCCGCTCATTTCCATTTTCTTCGACGCGGAGGAAACTTTCTTCTATTACGACTTTAATTGAATTCGAATTTTCGAATAAATTCTTCTTATTCATTTTTTCCAAATAACTAAGCCGTTTTAGTCATTTAGACAATCATTTTGTATTTACTTTAATAAATAAACTTTCAAATTTTAATAATTATGAAACCAACACCTATTTTAACAATTACAGATTATAACATTTTGCGCGAACTAACAAAAAAAGCAAAAGACAGTACCAACATTCGGGAAATTGCATTATTAACACAGGAATTAGACCGGGCTATTATTAACAATGAACCCACACTGGATGAAACCATTATCCGAATTAATTCTCATGTTATTATCGAAGACATGAAAACCAATAAACAAATGAAGATTCAAATTGTTATGCCTTCACAATCCAATCTCAAAGAAGGAAAAATATCAATTTTGGCACCTTTATGTGTTGCTGTTATTGGATTTAAAGAAAACGATGAAGTAGAATGGCAATTACCGTCCGGAATTAAAACATTAAAAGTTATTGCTGTAAATAATTCTAAAAACGCCTAGTTTCTTATTTTTAACACCTCTATTACGAAGGTGTTTTTTTTGTCCTAAATTCAGACAAAAAAAAATCCCAAACTCATTTAAAAAACAAGTTGGGATTTTAATTAGTATTTAATAATCAAAATTCAGTCTAAAATCTGCAATCTGAATTCTTAAATCTATAATTACTTAACGTCCATCAATTCAACGTCAAAAATCAACGTAGCATTTGGTGGAATTACTCCCCCTGCTCCACGAGAACCATATCCTAAATGAGCAGGAATCACAAAACGGGCTTTATCTCCTACTTTTAACAAAGCAATACCTTCGTCCCATCCTTCGATAACATTCCCTTGTCCCAATGGGAATTCGATTGGTTTTTTACGAGGATAAGAGCTGTCAAATACTTTTCCGTCAGGTAATTGTCCTGTATAGTGCACAGAAACTGTTTTTCCGTTTTGAGCTTGTTTCCCTTCACCTCTTTGGATGAATTGGTAACGCAAACCGCTTTCTGTTTTTTCAAAACCGGCAGCTAATTTCTCCATTGCTTCTTCAGCAGCCGCTTTTTCAGCTTCTAAACGTTTTTTTCTGTTTCCTTCAAAAACTCTGAAAGCTTCAACCGCATTCCAGTTTTGAGCTTCTTCTCCAACTCTGATAATTTCCAAAGTTTCTAAAGCATCTCCCTGAGCAACAGCATCAACCACCTCTTGTCCTTCGATTACATGACCAAAAACAGTGTGTTTTCCGTCTAACCAGGAAGTTGGCACGTGTGTAATAAAGAACTGAGAACCATTGGTTCCAGGCCCTGCATTAGCCATAGAAAGTACCCCTGGCTTATCGTGTTTTAAACTTGGATGAAACTCATCATCAAATTTATACCCCGGATCTCCTGTTCCTGACCCCAGAGGACATCCTCCCTGAATCATGAAATCAGGAATTACTCTGTGAAAAGTTAATCCGTCATAATATTTAACTCCTTGAGGTTTTTTATTATTCTCTAAATTCCCTTCAGCCAAAGCCACAAAGTTACCAACTGTTCCAGGCGTCAAATCGTGTGTTAATTTCACTAAAACAGAACCTTTTGAGGTATTGAATTTAGCGTATATTCCGTTTTCCATTGTTTTATTTTTTTATTGAAGCGCAAATTTACAAATTAAATTAGAGAATTGAAAAATTGATTTTCTCATTCTCATTGCCTTTATTATTGTCATTGCCACTGCCATTGCTATTGTTATTGACTTTTGCTTTCGTAACTTTGCAACTCAAAATTTAGAAAAAAATCATGCGAATTGACATTATAACCGTTTTACCGGAATTGTTACGCAGTCCGTTTGAGGCTTCGATTATGAAACGAGCCATTGACAAAGGTCTTGTAGAAGTTCACATTCATAATTTAAGAGATTACACTACCAACAGACAAAAAAGTGTGGACGATTATCCTTATGGCGGTGGAGCAGGAATGGTGATGACCGTACAACCTATTGATGATTGTATTACACATTTAAAATCACAAAGAGAATACGACGAAGTTATCTACATGTCGCCGGACGGAGAAACTCTGAACCAGAAAATGGCCAATACCATGTCGATGTATGAGAATATCATCATTTTATGTGGACATTATAAAGGTGTGGATCAAAGAGTACGGGATCATTTTATTACCAAAGAAATTTCTATTGGCGATTATGTTTTAAGCGGAGGCGAATTAGGAGCTTTGGTATTATCTGATACTCTAATCCGATTAATTCCGGGAGTTTTAAGCGACGAAACCTCAGCCCTAACCGATAGTTTTCAGGACAATTTATTGTCAGGTCCCATCTATACGAGACCAGCCGATTATAAAGGATGGAAAGTCCCTGAAGTTTTATTAAGTGGACATTCGTCCAAAATTGACAAATGGCGCGAAGATATGGCGTATGAACACACTAAAAACAGAAGACCGGATTTATTAGAATAAATTTCCTTTAAAATTTCCAAAATTTTAAATTCCAAATTCCAATTGATTAAGCTGTTAAAAAATTGGAATTTGGAATTTGACTTTATTGAAGTTTTATTTTCTTTATTGGAATTTGGATTTTTTTTATTGGAATTTAATTTTTTTAACTACTTTTGCAGCCTCATTTAATTAACCTCTGGCGATACCCGTGAATGTTGATTAGATTTTCAAACCATAATTAGCAATTAAAATGGCAAATTTAGTAGATTTCGTTAATAACGAATTTGTTACAAGAAAAGATTTCCCTGAATTCGGAGCTGGAGATACTATCACAGTTTTCTACGAAATTAAAGAGGGTGAAAAAACTAGAACTCAGTTCTTCAAAGGAGTTGTAATCCAAAGAAGAGGTACTGGAAGTACTGAAACTTTTACAATCCGTAAAATGTCAGGTTCAGTAGGTGTTGAGCGTATCTTCCCTATCAACTTACCAGCTTTACAAAAAATTGAAATCAACAAGAAAGGTGCTGTACGTAGAGCAAGAATCTTCTACTTCAGAGAACTTACTGGTAAAAAAGCAAAAATCAAAGACAAAAGAAGATAATTTATTATCTCTTTATCATAAAAGTCCCGACATATCGGGACTTTTTTTTTAGACTTTAATCAAAAAAAAGAACAACTAAGCCCAAAAAAGGACACTTATTCTTTAAAAAAATAACATTTTAAAGCCTTGTCGTTAGTTATCCTATAATTCAGCTATTTCTATAACAAACCAGACTGTATTTTAGTCTGATTTACATATCTTTGCACCGCTTTATTCAAAGCAAACAATACATTTCACATTCTTCGCGGAAGAATTACGATTATAAAATAAAAAAAATGACACAAAAATCAAAGATTGTTTACACATTAACTGACGAAGCACCTTTGTTAGCTACTTATTCGTTTTTACCAATTGTTCAGGCTTTTACTGCTACTGCAGGAATCGAAATTGAAACAGAAGACATTTCTGTTGCTGCTCGTATCCTTGCAAATTTCCCTGAGTTTTTAACTGAGGAGCAAAGAGTAAAAGATTCTTTGGCTGAATTAGGAAAATTAGCTACTGCTCCAGAAGCAAACATCATCAAATTACCAAACGTTTCTGCATCTGTTCCTCAATTAAAAGGAGCTATTGCTGAATTACAAGCTCATGGATATGCGGTTCCTGATTACCCGGAAGCACCACAAAACGATGCTGAAACTGCAATCAAAGCCAAATATGCTAAAATATTAGGGTCAGCTGTAAACCCGGTTTTACGTGAAGGAAACTCTGACCGTAGAGCTCCTAAAGCAGTAAAAAATTACGCAAAAGCAAACCCACACTCAATGGGAGCCTGGTCTGCTGATTCTAAAACAGCAGTTGCCTCTATGGAAAGCGGAGATTTTTACGGAAGTGAGCAATCAGTTACTGTGGCTGAAGCGACTGATGTTAAAATCGAATTTGTTGATCAGGACGGGACTACTAAAGTTCTTAAAGCAAGTACTCCATTAAAAGCCGGAGAAATTATCGATAGTTCAGTAATGCACTTAAACGCTTTGAAATCTTTTGTTGCTAAAACAATCGCTGAAGCAAAAGCACAAGGAGTATTACTTTCTGTTCACTTGAAAGCTACAATGATGAAGGTTTCTGACCCAATTATCTTTGGAGCTATCGTTGAAGTATATTTCAAAGACGTTTTCGAAAAATACGCTGCATTATTTGCTGAACTTGGAGTAAACACTAAAAATGGTTTAGGTGACGTATATGCAAAAATTGCAGGTAACGCACAAGAAGCTGAAGTTAAAGCTGCTATCGATCAGGCAATTGAAAACGGACCAGCTCTTGCAATGGTTAACTCTGACAAAGGAATCACTAACCTTCACGTACCATCAGATGTAATTGTTGATGCTTCTATGCCGGCAATGATTCGTACTTCTGGTCAAATGTGGAACAAAGAAGGAAAACAACAAGATACTATCGCTATTATCCCGGACCGTTCTTACGCTGGTGTATATACTGCTACAATTGATTTCTGTAAAAAACACGGAGCTTTTGATCCAACTACAATGGGAAGTGTTCCTAACGTTGGTTTGATGGCTCAAAAAGCTGAAGAATATGGTTCTCACGACAAAACTTTCCAAATGTCAGCTAACGGAGTGGTTCGTGTGGTTGATGTAAACGGAAACGTTTTAATGGAACAAACAGTTGAAGCAAATGACATTTTCAGAATGTGTCAGGCTAAAGACGCTCCTATTCAGGACTGGGTAAAACTAGCCGTAAACAGAGCTCGTCTTTCTAACACTCCTGCTGTTTTCTGGTTAGACGAAAACAGAGCACACGACAGAGAATTGATCGTAAAAGTTCAAAAATACCTTAAAGATTACGATACAACCGCATTAGACATCCGTATCTTAAACCCAATTGCTGCTACTGAATTTACATTAGACAGAATCATCAAAGGACAAGATACAATCTCAGTAACAGGAAACGTATTACGTGACTACCTTACTGACTTATTCCCAATCTTAGAAGTTGGAACTTCTGCTAAAATGTTATCTATCGTTCCATTAATGAATGGTGGTGGATTATTCGAAACAGGTGCAGGTGGATCAGCTCCTAAACACGTAGAGCAATTTGTAACCGAAGGATATTTACGTTGGGATTCATTAGGAGAATTTTTAGCTTTAGGTGCTTCATTAGAGCATTTAGGACAAACTTTAAACAATGAAAAAGCAATCGTTTTATCTGAAACTTTAGACCAGGCAAACGACGCTTTCTTGAAAAACGATAAATCTCCGGCTAGAAAAGTTGGTCAAATTGACAACCGTGGTTCTCACTTTTACTTAGCTTTATACTGGGCTCAAGCCTTGGCAGCTCAAACTAAAGACGCTGACTTGCAAGCTATCTTTGCTCCTATTGCAAAAGAACTTACTGAAAACGAAGCTAAAATTGATGCTGAATTAATTGGTGCTCAAGGAAAAGCTCAGGAAATTGGTGGTTACTACCAACCAAATCCAGCTTTAGTAAGCAAAGCAATGCGTCCAAGCACAACTTTGAATACTATTTTAGATAAAATCTCAGCATTAAAAACTGCTTAATCGTTTTTATCCAAATATTAAAAAGACAACTCGAAAGGGTTGTCTTTTTTTTTGTTTCAAACATACCTCTTTGATGTCCTTAGCTCCCGCAGTCGAGTGTCAAATGTTTGAAGAATGCGTAAAAAGAAAAGAACTCGTCCCGAAAGCTTTCGGGACGAGTTCTTATCTTTTAGCATTCGAAAACTAATTTGACCGACGAGGAAGTGTAAGACTTGATTTTTTTGTTTCTTTTTTGATCAAGCAAAAAAGAAAATTATATTTTCTTCATAAATAAACGAACATTCATTTATAATTTATACTTTTGCTCCGTTATACCAAAACAATGAGAACAAGAGACAGCAATAAAGAAGAAATCGTCAAACAAAAAGCCATCGAACTACTTGTAGAAAAAGGCATCGAAGGCTTTAGTATGAACCGCCTTGCTAAAGAAAGTAAAATATCTGTAGCGACTTTGTACATTTATTATTCAGACAAAGACGATTTGGTTCGAAAAATCGGAATCGAAATTGGAAAGAATTTCTTTGATGAGATGGCTAAAGATTTTTCTCCTGCTATGTCCTTTCGAGAAGGCTTATACAAACAATGGGAAAACCGGATTTATTTTACACAAAACAAACAACTCGAAGCAGCCTGTTGGGAACTTTTAACCCATTCCAGTTATGGTGAATCCATCTTAGAAGAAAGCTTACAGGAATTCAAGATTATTATGGGAAGTTTTTTCAAAAATGCTATCGACAAAAAAGAATTAGTATCTGTATCCAAAGAAGTATTTTGGAGTATCGCTTACGGTCCATTGTACTCCTTGTTGCGCTTTGAAAGAGACGGAAAAAATTTCAGAGGAGGTCCTTTCAAACTCAACCAAAAAACAACCGACGAAGCATTCGAATTAGTCCTTAAAGCATTAACACCGTAAAATTTCGACTCATGGAAACTGATTTCAACAACATATTAATTTTTGGCACCAATATCAAAACCGAAAATGACAGGCAAATTATAAGCAAGCTATTAAATAGCAATCCCGAAATTGAACAATGGAATATTGATTTAGAAGATATCGATTCGGTATTGCGAATAGAAAGCAAAAGCCTAAATGCCTCACAAATAATAAAAATGATAACAGAACAGGACTTCAAATGTTCTGAATTAACAGAATAAGCATAATGGAAAATACCGCTCAACAACCCCCTTCATTTACATCCTATCAAAAATTTGCTGTTTTTATTCTGGCTATCACCCAGTTTACAGTAATCTTAGACTTTATGGTGATGTCGCCATTAGGCGATATTTTAATGAAAACTATGCAGTTAAAACCATCTCATTTTGGTTTGGTAGTATCAGCTTATGCCTTTAGTGCCGGAATTTCAGGATTGCTGACCGCTGGTTTTGCCGATAAATTCGATAGAAAAAAATTACTGTTATTCTTTTACACCGGATTTATTCTGGGAACCATTCTATGCGGAATAGTTACCTCCTATCCTCTTTTGGTCACAGCCAGAATCATCACCGGGTTATTTGGAGGAGTTATCGGCTCCATTTCGATGGCCATCGTAACCGATTTATTTTCGATGCAGCAACGTGGTCGCGTAATGGGTTTTATCCAAATGGCTTTTGGCGCAAGCCAGATATTTGGAATTCCCGTTGGCCTTTACATAGCAACTGCCTGGGACTGGCATGCACCATTTTTAGCAGTAGCCGCATTAGCTGTACTAATTGCTGTTTTGATTGCATTAAAACTAAAACCACTTACGGAACATCTTGCCATACAAAAAGAAAATTCGGCATTTCAGCATTTACTTCATACTATTACAAAACGCGAATACCGCATAGGATTTTCTGCAACCGCCGTCCTTTCTGTTGGTGGATTTATGTTAATGCCTTTTGGTAGTGCCTTTGCCATTAACAATTTAAAAATTACCGAAGAACAACTACCACTTCTTTTTATGATTGCAGGAATGTCCACTTTAATCATCATGCCATTTATTGGAAAACTAAGTGATAAAATAGACAAATTCAAAATTTTTGCCGCAGCTTCCATCTGGACCATCCTGACTGTAGCTGTTTATACTAATTTAAGCGAAACGCCATTTTGGTTAGTAGCACTTATCAATGTTTTAATGATGATGGGAGTTATGAGCCGAATGGTTCCTTCTACCGCCTTAGTAACCTCAGTTCCTGCTAAAGAAGACCGAGGTGCATTTATGAGTATCAATTCCTCATTACAACAAATTTCAGGAGGAATTGCCGCTGCTTTTGCCGGAACAATAGTAGTCCAAAAAGACAATTTCAGTCCATTGGAACATTACAACAGTTTAGGATTTATTATCATCGGAATATCAGCTTTATCAATTCTTTTATTGAATCGGGTGAACCAACATTTGAAAAAAAATCCGGAGAAAAATTCCAATTCCGTTTTAGCTGTTTCAGAAATCTGATTAGCGTAAAAACCGACAAAATATTAAACATAAATTAACAGCTGTTCAGTTGGCTTTTTTGTACTAATAATTGACCTTTGCATTTCAAACATCTTAAAATGATTACAAAAAAAATAAATTTTCTTTTTGTCTTACTGTTGATTAGCATGACTGCTTTTGCACAGCAAAAATTCACCCTGAGCGGAATTATTACCGATGCTAAAAACAACGAAACTCTGATAGGTGTCAATCTTTATTTTCCAGATTTAAAAATTGGAACTACCACTAACGAATACGGATTTTATTCGATAAGTGTCCCTCAGGGAAATCAGAATTTAATCATCAGTTATTTAGGTTACCAAAACATCCAACAAAGCATTTCGCTGACCAAAAACAGCAAAATGAATTGGGCACTTACCGAAAATGGCGAAATGTTAAATGAGGTAATTATTAGCACTAATCAAGGGCAGACAAATACCCGAACTCCCGAAATGAGTGTGAACAAATTATCGATGGCTACCATCAAAAAAATGCCGGTTGTTTTAGGAGAAGTCGATGTGATAAAATCCATTTTATTGTTGCCCGGAGTCACAAATGCCGGAGAAGGCGCTTCAGGATTCAATGTTCGCGGTGGTGGTGCCGACCAAAATTTAATTCTTCTGGACGAGGCTACCATTTACAATTCTTCGCATGTTTTTGGTTTTTTCTCCGTTTTTAATCCCGATGCTATTAAAGATTTAAAATTGTATAAAGGCGGAATTCCTGCCCGTTTTGGAGGAAGAGCGTCATCGGTTTTAGATATTTATCAAAAAGACGGAAACAGCAATGATTTTCACATGAATGGAGGAATTGGCCTGATTTCAAGCCGACTTCTTGCCGAAGGTCCAATTGTTAAAGACCGTGGTTCTTTTTTAATTGGCGGAAGAGCTTCTTATGCGCATTTATTTTTAAAATTATCCGAAGAACAAAAAAACAACTCCGCTTATTTTTATGACCTTAACACTAAACTGAACTACAAAATCAACGACAACAATAATATTTATTTATCGGGTTATTTTGGTCGTGACGTTTTTGCCATCAATAAAAGTTTCAGTAATATTTATGGAAATTCCACTTTAAACCTGCGTTGGAATCATTTATTTTCTGATAAATTATTCTCGAATCTTTCATTTATTTACAGCGATTACTATTACGGATTAGACTTAGACTTCATCGGTTTTAAATGGGATTCCGGAATTAAAAACTACAATATCAAATATGATTTCAAGAATTATATTTCTGATAATTTCAAATTAAACTATGGAGCCAACGCTATTTATTACAATTTCAATCCCGGAACGATCAAACCTTCAAGCGCAGAATCAGGAATCAATCCTGACCAATTGGACCGAAAATATGCTTTTGAACCTTCACTCTATATTGAAGCCGAAAACAAACTAACCAAAAAACTGAGTCTGTCTTATGGACTGCGTTACAGCATGTTTTATCGTTTAGGAAATTCAGCCATTAACCTGTATGAAAATAACAATCCGGTGATTTTCAATTCTGATTTTCAGATTTACGAAAAAGCAACTCCAATAGGACAAAAAAATTATGGCAAAAACAAAACCATAAAAAGTTTTGACAATTTTGAACCAAGATTTTCAGTTTCTTACCAACTAAAAGAAAATCAGGCTATCAAAGCCAGTTACAACCGAATGGTACAATACCTGCAATTAATTTCCAACACCGCCTCGCCTACTCCATTAGACATTTGGATGCCTAGTGATACCTACATTAAACCACAAATTGCCGACCAGGTTGCTATTGGTTATTTTAAAAACATTCGAAATGGCGATTATTCTCTGGAAATTGAAAGTTTTTATAAGAAAATTCAAAATCGTATCGATTACATTGATGGTGCCGATTTGATTGCTAATAATGCTATTGAACAGGTTATTCTCAACGGCAGAATGCGCTCTTATGGTTTAGAGTTGCTATTTAAGAAAAATGAAGGTCGATTAAACGGCTGGATTTCATACACTTTGTCAAAATCAGAGCAGCAAACCCCGGGCAGAACTCCAGACGAAATAGGAATTAATTATGGAAAATGGTATAATTCGGCTTACGACAAAACCCATAATTTAGCCATTACTTCAGCTTATAAACTGAATGAGAAATGGGACTTTGGAGCTAATTTTGCGCTACAATCAGGACAACCGGTAACCTTCCCTGATGGCGGATACCAATACGGAGATGTATTTGTGCCAAGCTACGGTTTGCGAAACCAAAATCGCTTACCTGCTTATCACCACTTAGACATTTCGGCTACTTTAACGCCTGCCAAAAACAAAGACCGAAACTGGAAAGGAGAATGGGTTTTCAGTATTTACAATTTGTACAATCGTCAGAATGCCGCTTCAATTACTTTTAGACAAAATATAGATACAGCAGTAAATGAAGCCGTAAAAACATCCATTTTTGGGATAGTTCCTGCGGTGAGTTATAATTTTAAATTCTAAAAATTTACTTTCGAAAAAAGATATTATGAAAAAGATACTATTCCCCCTTTTACTAGCCTTCATCAGCCTTTTTAGCAGCTGTGAAGAGGTAGTCAACATCGACTTAGATACAGCTCCGCCCCGATTAGTTGTAGAGGCTTCGATAATTTGGATTAAAGGTAGTTCAGGCAATGCCCAAAAAATTAAATTAACCACCACTACCGGTTATTACGATACCGAAATTCCTGTTGTAACCGGAGCAAATGTTACTGTAACCAACAGTGATAACGTGGTTTTCAATTTCGTAGAAATTCCGGAAACGGGAGAGTATGCCTGTACTAATTTTGTACCCGAAATTGGCGAAAATTATACTATGACCATTATCCACAATGGTGAAACCTACACCGCAAACGAAACATTTCAATCACTGGCTCCCATCACCAGAATTGAACAAAACAACGAAGGCGGTTTTACAGGGAATGAAATCGAAATTAAAGCCTATTTTGACGATCCTGCCGGCGAAGACAACTATTACCTTTACAAATACCAATATTCTAACGAAACAACTGTAAGTTACAATGTTGACGACGATCGTTTTTTTCAGGGAAACGAGTTTTTTAGCCGTTCACAAAATGATGATTTAAAAAAAGGAGATGTGATTGATTTGACCCACTTTGGAGCGTCTAAACAATATTACAATTACATGAACATTCTAATTGGAATTGTGGGATCTAATTCCGGCAGTCCTTTTCAGACGCCTCCTGCCACCGTAAGAGGAAACGTCAAAAACATTACAAATCCTCAAAATTATGCTTTGGGTTATTTTGCCCTCGGTGAAACCGATATGCGTCGTTATGTTGTGCAATAAATTTTTAGAAAAAAATATTTGTTTTTTGCAATCTAATTACAAAACAAGTGGTGTTATTCAAGAGATTCAATGTCCTTAACTTCCGCAGATGAGTGTCAAATGTTTGAAGAATACGTAGAAAGAAAAGCTGTTTGAGCGTAGCGAGTTCTTTTCTTTCAGTATTCGAAAACTAATTTGACCGTCGAGGAAGTGTAAGACTTGATTTTTTTGTTTCTTTTTTGATCAAGCAAAAAAGAAAAGTAAACAAACCTTAAATCCAAGCCCAAAAACATTCAAAAACAAATAGCTATATTTGCTAACTAAAAAACTACAACTTTGTCATCACATCACATTGTTCGCGACGATCAGGAACCCGCTTTAATTATTGCCAACGGCGCTGCTTGTAACCCGGAATTATTAGGGCAATTACTCGAATGGTCACCACTGGTAATTGTATTGGATTCCGCCATTGAACGCGTAATGGAACTCGATATCAAAGTTGATGTTTTGCTTGGAGATTTCGACAGGGACTTTGACCCTTATTATTACAAAGAAAAACAATATCCGCTGGAAATTGTCCACACCCACGATCAGGACAAAACCGATTTAGAAAAAGCATTCGATTACCTTATCGAAAGAAATATTCCCGCGGCAAATGTGGTTTGGGCAACCGGAAGAAGAGCCGATCACACCATCACCAATCTGACGAATATTGTTCGTTATCGCGACAAACTGAAAATTGTAATTCTGGACGACCATTCAAAAGTTTTTTTGTTACCCAAAAGATTCGAAAAATGGTACACTGCCAATACGCCTATTTCGCTAATCCCGGTAGGTCACGTCAGCGGAATTCATTCCGAAAATCTATTCTATCCATTACAGGACGACAGCCTGACTATTGGCTACCGCACCGGAAGCAGCAATCATGTTGCTCAGGACGGATTGGTCGTAATTGAACACCTTGAAGGCGATTTATTATTGATGGAATGTATGGATTAATTTGTCCAATTAATTAAGACAACCGATCGGTAAAATTACCCAAAACATTATCTTAAACATTATTTTTTGTAAAAATATCATTATTTTATCAAGATTCTATTGTCCTTAGCTTTCGCAGTCGAGCGTCAAATGTTTGAAGAATACGCAAAAAGAAAAGCTGTCTGAGCGTAGCGAGTTCTTTTCTTTTAGTATTCGAAAACTAATTTGACCGACGAGAAAGCGCAAGACTTGATTTTTTTGTTTCTTTTTTGATCAAGCAAAAAAGAAAATCATAATTTCTTTAACCTGCTTTGTAAAAAAAACTTAACCCCTAATTCACTATAAAATAACCATTTGTAAATAGCAAACCCATTTTAATTAACTACCTTTGCAGCGAAATTAAAAACACAATAATGTCCAAAACAGTTACGGAAAAGATTAGTTTACATCCCAGAAACCAACACCGATTGCGCTATGATTTTAAATTGCTGATCGAAAAATGTTCTGAGTTAAAATCTTTTGTTTTCATTAACGAACACCATCCCGACACTTCGGGACAAACAATCGATTTTAGTAATCCGCAAGCTGTAAAAACTTTAAACAAGGCATTATTAACTACTTATTACGACATTCAAGACTGGGATATCCCACAAAATTACCTTTGCCCGCCTATTCCCGGCAGAGCAGATTACATTCATAACATTGCCGATTTATTAGCCGAAAGTAACAACGGAATTATCCCAACCGGAATCGAAGTTGAAGGTCTGGATATTGGTGTGGGTGCCAATTGTATTTATCCAATCATCGGAAATTCGGTTTATGACTGGAGCTTTGTGGGTACTGATATCGACGAAAAAGCCCTGAACAATTGCAGTGAAATCATCAAAGCCAATCCAAAATTGATCGATGCCATTAGTTTACAGCAACAAGTAGAATCCCGATTTATTTTTAAAAATATCATCACCCCCGAAGACAAATTTGCTTTCACTATTTGCAATCCTCCTTTTCACAAATCGGCTGAAGAAGCCGGAAAAGGAAGCCTTCGAAAAGTAAATAATTTGCAGGACAAAAAAGTTACCAAAGCCATTTTAAACTTTGGTGGTCAAAATACCGAATTGTGGTGCGAAGGCGGCGAACTGGCTTTTATTACCCAAATGATTTACGAAAGTGCCAAATACCCAATGCAATGCCTGTGGTTTACTACTTTGGTTTCTAAACAATCCCATCTTAAAAGCCTTTACAAAACTCTAAACAAGGTCAACGCTGCCGATATCAAAACCATTGACATGGCACAAGGTCAAAAAACCAGCCGAATTCTGGCCTGGACTTTTTTGAGTAATGCTCAAAGGAAAAACTGGAAGTTTGAAATACAGCCAGCAAATACCCGATTTTAGATTCTGATCTTAGACAATTGTAATTCACTAATAAAATCCATCCTCTTTATTTAAAAACTGAATACCCCATTATATCAGTAGGATTCGTATAGCCGATTAATTGTTTTTAAAACTATTTTATTTATTAATCTTTTTAAATATAAAAAAAAGCAAAAAACCTTGCCTTTACTTTCTTTTATTTTCTTTTTTCTTTTATTATTTTCTTTTATTTACAAAAATAAGCTATCTTAGCTAGCCTAATTTCTTAACGAAATAAGATTATTAATTAGAAAACTATGAGAAATCCAATTTTAATTGCCCTATTTTGTTTAACACAAAGCCTGATTTCAGCACAAAACCCAACACCTTCAAAACCCCGAATTTTAATCAGTACCGATATCGGCGGAACAGATCCTGACGACAATCAATCGATGACGCATTTACTGATGTATAGTGATTTATTCCATTTTGAAGGGCTGGTTTCTTCTCCTTCTTATGGTGAAGGAAATAAAGAAGAAATTTTAAGAATGATTGATTTGTATGAAAAAGATTTGCCAAAACTTCGTAAACACAATAAAAACTTAGAAAAACCGAATTATTTACGTTCGATAACCAAACAAGGGCGTAAAGGAAATGCTCCCTATCTTGGATATACAACAGCAACTGAAGGTTCTGACTGGATTATTAAATGTGCCAAAAAGAAAAGTACACAACCTTTGTGGATTTTGGGCTGGGGTGGTTTAGAAGATGTTGCTCAGGCATTGCATGACGCACCGGAAATTCAAAATAAAATTAAAATTTACTGGATTGGTGGTCCCAATAAAAAATGGAGCGCCAATAGTTATGCTTATATCGCTGAGAATTTTCCAAACTTATTCTTTATCGAAGTAAATTCCAGTTATTACGGATTTTTCTCTGACAATACCGAACTGGACAGCGTAAACAGTTCCAATTATTACGACAGCGTCATTAAAGGAGCAGGCCATTTAGGACCGGATTTTAAAAACTACTACAATGGAGAAATCAAAATGGGCGATTCTCCTTCCCTTTTTTATATGATGGATGGGAATCCTGAAAATACTGAAAGAGAAAGCTGGGGTGGCAGTTTTGAAAAAATATCCTACAGCCCCAGAATGATTTACAATCAAGTCACCACTTTAAAAGATACGGTGTCATTTTGTTCTATTATCGAAATTCATCTAAAAGGTCCAAAAACAGCAATTGCTTCAGATTCCATTTGCTTCTGGATGGAAGTTCCCTACGGGAAAACCGTTCAAAAATGGCCAGGCTATTATTTGGGTAACGGAGATTACGCGATACGCTACATCCCGAAAAAAGCCGAAAATTTACATTATAATTTCACATCTGAAATAGCCGAAATCAACGGACTGAAAGGAAGTATTGTTGTAACCAATTTATGGCCCGGCAAAAAACACAATGCCGATTATCCACTAGGCAATAATTGGTACAGTGACAAATCAGATCCGGATTTATACGATGGAAAAATCCAGGGAGGCAAAACTGTTTTAAAATGGAGAAAGGCTATTCTGGACGATTGGGCAAAACGCTGGAAATGGCTGAAATAAAGTCATCGTAATTCCATAATCTGTTCATTTCTCAACAAAAGCCAAATGCCCAAAAATTGCCAATAAACTTTGTACCTTTGCAATTCCAAACTTTGCATTGAAAAACAAATGAAATTCCAAGTCGTATCCGATTACAAACCGAAAGGTGACCAACCACAAGCGATTGAGAAATTGGCTCAGGGCATTGAAACCGGCGAACAGTTCCAAACCCTTTTGGGAGTTACGGGTTCGGGGAAAACATTTACTGTTGCCAATGTTATTCAGGAAGTGCAAAGACCGACTCTGGTATTGGCACATAACAAAACTCTGGCGGCGCAATTGTACTCGGAATTCAAGCAATTTTTCCCTAACAATGCTGTGGAATACTTTGTTTCTTATTACGATTATTACCAACCCGAAGCTTTTATGCCGGTAACAGGCGTTTTCATTGAAAAAGATTTATCTATCAACGAGGAGCTCGAAAAAATGCGTCTGAGTACTACTTCTTCGCTACTTTCAGGTCGAAGAGACATTCTGGTGGTAGCTTCCGTTTCCTGTTTATACGGTATTGGGAATCCGGTTGAATTTCAGAAAAATGTCATTGCAATAGAAAGAGATCAGGAAATCTCCAGAACCAAATTATTACATTACTTAGTACAAAGTTTATATTCCAGAACCGAAGCCGATTTTACACCCGGAAATTTCAGAATTAAAGGCGACACGGTAGAAGTTTTTCCAAGTTATGCCGATGATGCTTATCGCATTCATTTTTTTGGAGACGAAATTGAAGAAATCGAATCTTTTGATGTAAAAACTGCCCAAGTCATTGAACGATTTGAAAAACTGACTATTTACCCTGCTAATATGTTTGTGACCTCGCAGGATGTATTGCAAAATGCCATTTGGGAAATTCAACAGGATTTGGTCAAACAAGTCGATTATTTTAAAGAAATTGGCAAACATCTCGAAGCAAAACGATTGGAAGAAAGAACCAATTTCGATTTGGAAATGATTCGGGAATTGGGTTATTGCTCCGGTATCGAAAATTACTCGCGTTATCTCGATGGCAGACAGGCTGGAACGCGTCCTTTCTGTTTATTAGATTATTTCCCTAAAGATTATTTGATGGTGGTGGACGAAAGTCACGTAACCCTTTCACAAGTACACGCCATGTATGGAGGCGACCGAAGCCGTAAAGAAAACCTGGTCGAATACGGATTCAGACTTCCTGCGGCCATGGACAACCGCCCATTGAAGTTTGATGAATTTGAGGCAATGCAAAATCAGGTAATTTATGTTTCGGCTACACCTGCCGATTATGAACTGCAAAAATGCGATGGGGTTTATGTAGAACAAATTATTCGTCCTACGGGATTATTGGATCCGGTCATCGAAATCCGTCCAAGCTTAAACCAAATTGACGATTTAATTGAGGAAATCCAGCAACGTTGTGAATTGGACGAACGTGTTTTAGTGACTACCCTAACCAAAAGAATGGCTGAGGAGTTAGCTAAATATTTGACTAAAGTTAGCATCCGTTGTCGCTACATTCATTCAGATGTGGATACATTGGAACGCATCGAAATCATGCAGGATTTACGTAAAGGAATCTTTGATGTTTTGATTGGAGTCAACTTATTGCGTGAAGGATTAGATTTACCCGAAGTTTCTTTGGTTGCCATTTTGGATGCAGACAAAGAAGGATTTTTACGCTCGCATCGTTCGTTGACACAAACTGTTGGTCGTGCGGCGAGAAACCTAAACGGAAAAGCGATTATGTATGCTGACAAAATTACCGACAGTATACAAAAAACAATTGACGAAACCAATTACAGAAGAACCAAACAAATTAATTTTAATACCGCCAACAACATTGTTCCGCAGGCATTGAACAAAAAAATCGACAGTGCTTTTACCAAAAATCCTTTGGTAGAATACGAATTGGGACATACTATAAATACTGCCGCAGAAACGGTAAACGAATATTTATCGAAAGAAGAAATCGAAAAACGCATTCGCGAAAAACGTAAATCGATGGAAAAAGCCGCAAAAGAACTCGACTTTATGCAAGCCGCAAAATTGCGTGATGAAATCAAAAAATTACAGGAACAACTGGCTTAACAAAGTCTATTCTTCCTGAAAAATTTTCCATAAAGCTTCGTCTGAGATAATTGTATTGGGAGCATTTCTCACCTTTTTGATTAACACCTTAATCGCATCGGTATCTAATCCCATACTAATTGCGATATGAACAATTAAATCCGGATCCTGTTTGTAGAACACTCCGTCATTCTGAAAAAAGACAAGCAACTGATAGAATTGTTTGATTCGGTTCAGTTTCATATTCTCCGGCAAAGCAGGTAACTCATGACTCAACAAATCGATGAATCCTCCTTTTTCAAAATTCAATTCGTTAGCTATTAAAAATAAAAAATCATAGCCTTTTTTACTCAACTGACCATCAACTGTCGCAAAGGCAATCATCTCTAAAAGCAATTTCTTTTTCTCTTCGTAAGCATCCATATCGTAAATAATTTAAGCTAATTTATCATTTTTTATGACAAAACCCCAAAAAATCATCCACAATTAAACAATTTTATCGCAAAATCACATTTTTTTTCCAACATAAAAAAGCAAAAAACAGCATAAAATTAACTTTTAGAGACAAAAATACATAGTACCAAAAACCAGTTTTTAAACAAACCGCTTTTATCGATATACTTTTTTATGATATCGACAAAATGAGATTAAAAAAATCCGAAAATCAAAATTCTGCATTTCCGGCATTTCTTTTTCATTTTTATAGCTTAATTTTATCATAAAACGAGACTATTATGGAATTGATTATAAGAGAATACGAGCTACAATTAAAGCACACCTTTACAATCTCTAGAGAATCAATCGATACTCAGCCTTCCTTAATTGTACAATTAAAAAATGGCGGATTCTCAGGTTATGGTGAAGCTACTTCAAATCCTTATTACAACATTAGCGTGCCAATGATGAAACAGGATTTAGAAGCAATACGTTCCATCATAGAATCCTCTGTTGATGAAACTCCAGAAGAATTCTGGGCAAAAGTACACCCTTACTTAAAACACGATATGTTTGCACTTTGTGCACTCGATATGGCCTATACCGATTTGTATGCCCGAAAAAAAGGCAAAAAACTGCATGAACTTTGGAATTACGATATCGAAAGAAATCCATTGACCAATTATACCATCGGAATCGACAGTATCGAAAAAATGGTCGCTAAAATGAAGGAACTACCCTGGCCTATCTATAAAATAAAATTAGGTACCAGCGAAGACATTGCCATTGTAAAAGCACTTCGGGAACATACCGATGCTATTTTCAGAATTGATGCCAATTGTGGTTGGGAAATCGAAGAAACACTCAATAATGCCATCGAATTAAAAAAACTGGGCGTAGAATTCCTTGAACAACCGCTAAAAGCAGACGATTGGAAAGGTCATGAAATTGTTTTTAAACATTCGGTTTTACCTATCATTGCTGACGAAAGCTGTATTATTGAACAGGATGTTGCCAAATGTTACAATCATTTTCATGGTGTGAACATCAAATTAGTAAAATGTGGTGGTTTGACTCCCGCCCGAAGAATGATTCAACAAGCCAAAAAACTGGGACTAAAAACCATGGTCGGTTGTATGACGGAATCTTCTGTTGGGATTTCAGCAATCGCACATCTTTTACCACAATTGGATTATGTAGATATGGATGGTGCCTTGCTTTTATCAGAAGACATTGCCAGCGGAGTTCTAATTGAAAAAGGAAAAATTGGCTATTCTAATTTGAATGGCACGGGAGTCGTTTTAAAATAATAATTAATGAAAGTAACCGAATTCCCAGACAGGGTCTTAAAAATCGATGGAGACAACTATTTATATTTTGGCGGGACAGCATATTTAGGCTTACCGCCAAATAAAAAATTTCAAAAAATACTCTTTAAAAACATTGCCCGTTGGGGAACGGCTTATGGAAGTTCCAGAAATGCGAATATCAAATTAACAGCTTACGAAAAAGGAGAAACTTTTTTAGCCAATTTTATCAAAGCCGAAGCTGCCGTCAGCGTTTCCTCAGGAATGTTGGCTGGTCAAATTACACTTGATACCTTAGCATCGGAAACCGATACTTTTTTCCATTTCCCGGACACTCATATTGCTATTTCAAAAACAGAAAGTCTTCCGTTTTTTATAGATAACCAGTTAAATCCTCGTTTACTGGATAAAAAACCGGAAAAAATCACCATCCTGACCGATGCCGTTGCCACTAATACCGTGACAGCAGTTGAACTTTCTTTGCTAGAACAAATTCCAAAACATAAAGAAATTACCTTAGTCATCGACGAATCACACTCGTTGGGAATATTAGGAACTAATGGCTGTGGTATATTTTCGAATATAAATTATCCCAATATCAAACGTAAAATTATGGTTTCTTCGCTGGGAAAAGCCATGGGGTTATCTGGCGGAATCATTGCTGCTGATAGTCATTTTATTCAGAAAATTAGAGAAAACAACACTTTTACAGCCAGCGCCGGAATGAATCCAGCTTTTGTTAAGACCCTGGCTGATTCAGAATCTTTATACCTGAAGCAACACAAAAAATTAAAGAAAAACTTAGCCTATATCCATTTGAAATTAGTTCCAAATAACAATATTCTTTTCGACTCGAATTATCCTGTCATTTATCCAAAAATAGAGAACATCAACGCTGTTTTAGCTTTGCATAAAATAATCATCACCATTTTCAAATACACTTCAGAAAACGATTATTTGAACCGGATTATTATTACTGCCAATCATAAAAAAAAGGATTTGGATAAAATAATTGAAATCCTCAATCAATACCAAAGCAAAGTTGAGTAGCCAATGCTATAATAATGTACCTTTGTAAAAAATATTATAATGACAAACAACGATATCTTTAAAAAACTACGCGTGGCTTTAATGCTGCGTGATGACCAAATTGTAGAAATATTAGAATTGGTCGATTTTAGAATTTCTAAATCAGAGTTAGGTGCTTTTTTCCGTGACGAAAAACACCCAAATTATGTAGAATGTGGTGACCAGGTGTTGCGTAATTTCTTAAATGGATTAGTCATTCATTTACGCGGAACAAAAGAAAACCCTAAAAACCCTAAAGATGTCTTAGCGAAGCATAAAGCTGAAATCCCTGCAAAAGCAAAGGAAGCTCCAAAAACAGATGCAAAAGCAACGAAAACAGGTTTCAAGAAAAAACCTAATTTTAAAAAAGCTGCTCCAAAAATTCAGGTTGTAGAGAAAGTGAAATTCAACAACGGGAAAAACAAAAAATCTTAGATTGTATTTTCTTTTCACAAAATCCAATAAAAAATCCCATCTTGTTTATAAAAACCGGATGGGATTTTACATTTCTGCCCATTGGATTACTTAGTAAACTTAACTAAAAAAATAAGTCCTTTTCCTTCGCCTAATTCTACCGCTGACAACTTTTGATAATTCAAAGTATTTTTGATATAATAATTCAGATTTTCATCAGTAGTATTGGTGCTCATTACCACAATTTCATTATTCTCATTAATTGCAATTCGTACTTTTACCACTACATCCTGATCTAAACCACTAAATGAAGGGGAACTATTAAGTAATTTAGCAATCTCTTTGTAGGTTGCCTCCAGAGTTCCGGTTTCACTATTAGGCGTTTTCTTTGCAGCAAATGCTGTTGTTAAAAATAAAGTAACAACAACTGATAACATTAATTTTCTCATGATTTCTTCGTTTTTAATTAGAATTAAATTGTATCCGATTTCATTGTAAAAGTAAAAAAAGCAAACGTTCAAAAAACAAATAATCCACTGACAACGTGCGATTTACGATTTAAGAAAATTATAACAACAAAAAATAGTCGCACTGTAAAAAAAACACACTATATTTTCACTATTCACACAAAAAACAGGAATTCGAAGAAAAAAAATCAGCAAAACAGACCAAATTAACAGAATAACTAAACATAATTCAATACAAAATACAACTAAAAACAAAAAATCCCAGGCAATAACCCGGGATTTTATCTCTTTTTTAATTTTAAACCTACTTAGCAAACTTGATTAAAAAAACAAGTCCTCTTCCTGCCTGCAACTCTTCACTGAACAACTTTTGATAGTTTAAAGTATTTTTAATATAGTAGTTCAAATCATCATTAGTAGTATCAGTACTCATAACTACAATTTCATGTTTTTCATTAATTGCAATTCTTACCTTTACCACAACGTCATGGTCTAATCCTCCAAAATTAGGATAGGTATTTAACATTTTAGTCAATTCCTTATAAGTCTCATCAAAATTTTCTGCTGTATTTGGAGACTTATCCGCAGCAAACACTGTACTCATAAATAAAGTAACAATAACAGATAAAAATAATTTTTTCATGATTTCTTTGTTTTTAATTACAGTTCAAAATTACTACAGAACCCCAACATAAAAACCACAAAAACAATTACTTAACCCAATAATAAAGAAGCACATTTTTTAATTATTATCAGCTATAAAAACTATCCGGATAAAAAACAACAGCTTCACAAAAAACATTCTTCAAAATTACATTAATCGCATAAAAAGAGATAAATCACTAAAAAAAGATGATAATCGACTCGGTAATACTAAGTTAATATTAATGATTAATACCTAAAAAACCAGCTTTTCAATAATCATAATATTAAGTACAAAACAAATCTAAACTGTAGAAAGCAAAAAAAATCCTGTTCATAACGAACAGGATTTTAAATATATAACCAGCTTCTTAATTAAGAAAGAGCAGCTTGTACTTGGTCAGCAGCTTCCTGAAATTGTACTGCTGATAAAATTGGCATTCCAGAATTATCGATTAATTCTTTTGCAATTTCAGCATTTGTACCTTGCAAACGAACAATAATCGGCACTTTAATAGCGTCACCCATGTTTTTGTAAGCGTCAACAACACCCTGAGCAACACGGTCACAACGAACGATTCCTCCAAAAATGTTAATCAGAATAGCTTTTACGTTTGGATCTTTAAGGATAATACGGAAAGCTGTTTCAACACGTTTTGCATCAGCAGTCCCTCCTACATCAAGGAAGTTAGCCGGTTCAAAACCTGCATATTTAATTAAATCCATAGTTGCCATTGCAAGACCTGCACCGTTTACCATACAACCTACAGTACCGTCAAGATCTACATAGTTCAAACCAACTTCTTTCGCTTCAACTTCAATTGGATTTTCTTCACGAACATCACGCATATCAGCATACACTTTTTGTCTGTACAATGCGTTATCGTCAATATTTACTTTAGCATCTACCGCTAAAATTTTATTATCAGATGTTTTCAAAACAGGATTGATTTCAAACATAGAAGCATCTGAACCAATATAAGCTTTGTATAAAGCATCGATGAATTTCACCATTTCTTTGAATGCGTTTCCTGTAACACCTAAGTTAAAAGCAATTCTTCTTGCCTGGAAACCTTGCAATCCAACAGCCGGATCAATTTCTTCTGTAAAAATTAAATGTGGAGTATGCTCAGCTACTTCTTCGATATCCATTCCACCTTCAGTAGAATACATAATCATATTACGTCCTGTAGCTCTGTTCAATAAAACAGAAACATAAAACTCTGAAGTTTCAGA
Organism: Flavobacterium palustre; assembly: GCF_014639535.1. GTDB lineage: Bacteria > Bacteroidota > Bacteroidia > Flavobacteriales > Flavobacteriaceae > Flavobacterium > Flavobacterium palustre. The sequence goes on from NZ_BMGA01000003.1 coordinate 408,190, forward strand.
TTCTCCAGGATAATAAACATCCTCAGCAATTAAAACTTTGTGAACTGTTTTCCCCTCAGCAGAAGTTTGAGGAGTAACTAATTGCATTCCGATAATTTCGCTTGCAACTCCTTCTACTTTGTCAATTCCTTTGGCAAGTTTCACACCACCACCTTTTCCACGTCCACCAGCGTGAATTTGGGCTTTTACAACATACCAACTCGTTCCCGTTTCGGTAGTTAATTGTTTTGCAGCAGCAACTGCTTCAACTGGGCTATTAGCAACGATTCCGCGTTGAACGCGAACTCCATAGCTAGCTAAAATCTCTTTTCCTTGATATTCGTGTATGTTCATAATATAGAATTTGTCTGAATCTGATTTTATTTCAGAAAATAAGTGTGACAAAAGTATTAAAAACGAACTTAAAACTGAAATCTTTTTAGTGATTTAAAATATCTTATAAATAAAGTTAAAAAAAGACGTTTTCACAACTTTTTTTCTATCAAAAAAAAGATTTTACAGCAAAAAAATGACTGAGCAGACGTTTTTGCCTTTAATTTTATAATATTGAATTTAAAAAAATCAGAAATAATTGTCAAAATAACTCCCTAAAAACGAAGTTCTATTAACGATTTATTAATACTTAGCTCAAATAATGCAATTATTATTATTATTAACACATTTTTCTATTATTCCTGTAAAAGTAACCCCTAATGCTCTCAATCGATGGATTATATTTAATGAAATATCTATTTTTGTAAAAAAAATTATCAAGCATGAAAGTTAAAGAACAAGGCCTTTATTTGCCAGAATTCGAGCATGAAAACTGTGGAGCTGGTTTTATCTGCAACCTTAAAGGTGAGAAAACAAATCAAATTATCCATGACGCACTAGAAATTCTAGTAAAACTAGAGCACCGTGGAGGTGTAAGTGCTGACGGAAAAACGGGAGATGGAGCTGGACTTTTGATTGACATTCCTCACGAATACTTCAATAGAGTTTGTGATTTCAAATTACCTGCACCACGCGAATATGCTGTTGGAATGGTATTTTTACCTAAAATCCAAAATCAATACGTTTTTTGTAAAGACATATTTGAAAAAGAAATTAAAGCACAAGGACTTACTGTTCTTGGATGGAGAGAAGTTCCTGTTGACTCTACACAATTAGGAGAAATCGCTGCTGCTTCTGAACCTACTATTGAACAAATCTTTGTGGGCAAAAATGAAGCAATTGACGAAACTACTTTCAAAGCGAAATTATATGCTGCACGTAAAATTACAGAACATGCAATTGCTAACTCTAAGGTATCGCAAAGTTCTTATTTTTATGTTCCTAGTTTATCTACTACTACCTTAATATATAAAGGTATCATCATGCCTGAAGATATCGGGCCATATTATACTGACTTACAACAAACAGACTTAGTGACTCGTTTGGCATTAGTTCACCAACGTTTCTCTACTAATACAATGCCTACATGGGAATTGTCTCAACCTTTTAGATACATGTGTCAAAATGGTGAGATTAACACTTTAAGAGGTAACGTAAGTAGAATGCGTGTTCGTGAAGAAATCATGAAAAGTGATGTCTTTGGACCACAAATCGAAAAATTATTCCCAATCATTCTTCCAGGAAAATCAGATTCTGCTTCTATGGATATGGTTGTTGAATTATTAACACACACAGGTCGTTCATTACCGGAAGTAATGATGATGATGATTCCTGAGGCTTGGGAAAAACACAAAACCATGTCTGAGGAAAGAAAAGCATTCTACGAATACAATGCTTGCATCATGGAACCATGGGATGGTCCTGCTTCTGTACCTTTCTCTGACGGTGATTACGTAGGAGCTTTATTAGACCGTAACGGTTTAAGACCTTCTCGTTATACTGTAACTAAGAGTGGTAAATTAATTATGGCATCAGAAATTGGTGTTGTAACTGTTGATCCGGAAGATGTAGAAAGTCACGGTAGATTAGAGCCAGGAAAAATGTTCTTAGTTGACATGAACGAAGGACGTATCATCAATGACGAGGAAATCAAAAGCAAAATTGTTTCTGAAAGACCTTATCAGGAGTGGTTGAAACAATACCGTTTGAACTTAAAAGACGTTCCTACTACAACTAAGGCTTGTCCTATCGAAACTATCGATTTAAAAACAAGAGAGCGTTTATTCAACTATACATTAGAGGACATTCAGGATATGATTACTCCTATGGCTCAGGCTGGAAAAGAAGCTTTGGGTTCTATGGGTATCGATACTCCTCTTGCTGTATTGTCTGACAGACCACAATTAATCCCTAACTATTTCAAACAATTATTTGCACAGGTTACTAACCCACCTTTGGATGGTATCCGTGAAGAAATTGTAACTGATATCAGTTTAGCATTAGGTCAGGACAGAAATATTTTTGATATTTCTAGCAAACAATGTAGAAAATTAAGAATTCAAAATCCGGTTATTTCTAACGACGACTTAGAAAAAATCAGAAACATCGATATCGATCATTTCAAAGCTGAAACTATTGAAATCTTATACAAAAAAGAAAAAGGTTTAAATGGTTTAGAAAATGCTTTAGAAGATATTATCACTCAAATCAGCAAAGCGGTTGACAGAGGAACTAATATCATTATCTTATCTGATAGAGGTGTAAATAAAGAATTCGCTCCAATTCCTGCTTTATTAGCTTGTTCTTATGTTCACCACCAAATGAACCGTTTACGCAAGCGTTCTTACTTCGATATTATTATCGAATCAGCTGAACCACGTGAACCACACCATTTTGCAACTTTATTTGGATACGGTGCAAGTGCAATTAACCCTTATATGGTTAACGAAATCATTCGTGTACAAGTACAAGAAGGATTTATCACTGGAATTAGCGAACAAAAAGCGGTTGACAACTTCAACAAAGCAATTGGTTCAGGTTTATTAAAAATCATGAACAAAATTGGAATCTCTACTTTACACTCATACAGAGGTTCTCAAATTTTCGAAATTGTTGGTTTCAATTCTAAATTTGTTGAAAAATACTTCCCTTACACTGCTTCAAGAATTGAAGGTATCGGATTGTACGAAATTGAAAAAGAAATCAGCGAAAGATATAACTATGCTTACCCGGATGTATTAATTCCTAACCGTTTAGGATTAAACATTGGAGGTGAATACAGATGGAGACGTAACGGGGAAAGACACATGTTCAACCCTACTACTATTGCTAAATTGCAACAGGCAGTACGTTTAAGCGATCAGGCTAGTTATGATGTATATGCTAAAACTGTAAACGATCAGGCTAAGAGTTTAATGACCATCCGTGGTTTATTTGAATTCGACAACTTAGATCCAATTCCATTAGACGAAGTAGAACCATGGACTGATATCGTAAAACGTTTCAAAACCGGAGCGATGTCTTACGGATCTATCTCTAGAGAAGCACACGAGAACTTGGCTATCGCTATGAACCGTATTGGAGGAAAATCTAATTCAGGTGAAGGTGGAGAAGACAGAACCCGTTTCCAACCAGACGTAAATGGTGACAGCCGTAACTCGGCTATCAAGCAAGTAGCTTCCGGACGTTTTGGAGTAACTTCTCACTACTTATCTAGTGCAAAAGAGATTCAAATCAAAATGGCTCAGGGTGCAAAACCAGGAGAAGGTGGACAATTACCAGGTGAAAAAGTATTGCCTTGGATTGCATCGGCTCGTAACTCAACTCCTTTCGTAGGATTGATTTCGCCTCCGCCACACCACGATATTTACTCAATTGAGGATTTAGCACAATTAATCTTCGACTTGAAAAACGCTAACAGAGAAGCTCGTATCAACGTAAAATTAGTTTCTGAAGTTGGTGTGGGAACAATTGCAGCGGGTGTTGCTAAAGCAAAAGCTGACGTTGTATTAATAGCAGGTTATGATGGTGGAACAGGAGCTTCTCCATTAACATCATTGAAACACGCGGGTCTTCCTTGGGAACTTGGATTGGCTGAAGCACAACAAACTTTAGTATTAAACAACTTAAGAAGCCGTATTGTTGTAGAATGTGACGGACAATTAAAAACAGGACGTGACGTAGCTATTGCTGCTTTACTTGGTGCTGAAGAATTTGGTTTCGCTACTGCTCCATTGGTTGCTTCTGGTTGTATCATGATGCGTAAATGTCACTTGAATACTTGCCCTGTAGGTATTGCTACTCAGGATAAAGAATTACGTAAAAACTTCAAAGGAACTCCTGAGCACGTAATTAACTTCTTCTACTATGTTGCAGAAGAGTTAAGAGGTATTATGGCTTCTTTAGGTTTCAGAACTTTAGAAGAAATGATTGGTCAAACACACAAAATCAATTCTAATAAAGCGATAACTCACTATAAAGCAAAAGGTTTAGATCTATCTTCTATCTTACACAGACCGGATTCATACAAATACATGACGGTTCGTAACACTGAGAAACAAGACCACGGATTGGACAACGTAATGGACTTCCAAATCTTAAAAGATTCTCACCGTGCTTTATACAGAAAAGAGAAAATGACTTTAGATTATCCTATTAAAAATACCGACCGTTCAGTGGGAGCTATTGTTAGTAACGAGATTTCTAAAATATATGGTCACTTAGGTCTACCGGAAGACACCTTAAATATCAATTTCACAGGTTCTGCAGGACAAAGTTTAGGAGCATTTAGTGCACACGGATTGACTTTTACTGTTGAAGGAAATACAAATGACTATTTAGGAAAAGGATTATCTGGAGCTAAATTAATCATCAAGAAACCAGCTAAAGCAACTTTTGTTGCCTCTGAAAATATCATTGTAGGTAACGTTTGCTTATTTGGAGCAATCGAAGGAGAAGCATTCATCAACGGTATTGCAGGAGAGCGTTTCGCAGTTCGTAACTCAGGTGCTACAGCAGTAGTTGAAGGTGTAGGAGATCACGGTTGCGAGTACATGACTGGAGGACGAGTAGTTGTTTTGGGTAAAACCGGAAGAAACTTCGCTGCAGGTATGAGTGGTGGTATCGCTTATATCTACGATCCTGAGCACAAATTCAAAAATGGTTTATGTAATACTGAAACCATCGAATTTGAAACAGTTGAAGGAAATGAAGCTGATGAATTGAAAACTTTAATAGAAAGACACGTTCAGTACACTGATAGTACAAAAGGTATCGAATTATTAAATGATTGGAATACAAGCTTAGAAAATTTTGTAAAAGTAATGCCTACAGAATACAAAAAAGCATTAAAGCGTTTGGAAACTGAGGTACAAATGGTAGAAGAATTAACAGCATAACACAATGGGAAAAGTAACAGGTTTTAAAGAATTCGAAAGACAAGATGAATCATACACAGCAGTACAAGAGCGTGTAGGACATTATAAAGAATTTACAGTTCCTTTGAGTGAAGCTGAAATTACTAAACAAGGATCTCGTTGTATGGATTGTGGTATTCCATTTTGCCACAGTGGATGTCCATTAGGGAATTTAATCCCTGATTTCAACCACATGGTACACCAGGGAGAATGGCAAAAAGCCTCTTGGATACTACATTCAACAAATAACTTCCCTGAGTTTACAGGACGTTTATGTCCTGCTCCATGTGAAAAAGCATGCGTACTAGGGATTATTGCTGAGCCAATTTCTATTGAAAACATAGAAAAAAATATCGTGGAGCGTGCCTTCCAGGAAGGATGGATTAAACCACAACCACCAAAAACAAGAACAGGAAAAACTGTTGCTGTTGTTGGTTCAGGACCTGCCGGTTTAGCAGCCGCACAACAATTAAACAGAGCAGGACACACTGTTACTGTTTTTGAAAGAGACAATGCAATTGGTGGATTATTACGTTACGGAATTCCTAATTTCAAATTAGAAAAAGAAATTATCGACCGTCGTGTTGCTATCCTTGAAGCTGAAGGAATTACTTTCAAAGTAAACACTAATGTTGGTGTAAACTATGACATCAACGATTTGAAAGCTTTTGATTCTATCGTGCTTTGTGGTGGTGCTACTCAAAGAAGAAGCTTACCAACTCCTGGTGCTGATGCCGATGGTGTAGTTCAGGCAATGGATTTCTTAACACAACAAACTAAAGTTGTTTTTGGAGAAAAAATCGAAAACCAAGTTATGGCTACCGGAAAAGATGTAATCGTTATTGGTGGTGGAGATACAGGTTCTGACTGTGTAGGTACATCAAACCGTCACGGTGCAAAATCAGTAACTAACTTTGAGATTATGCCAAAACCACCAGTTGGAAGAAGCGAATCTACTCCATGGCCTTACTGGCCGTTACAGTTAAAAACTTCTTCTTCTCACAAAGAAGGTGTTGAAAGAAACTGGTTAATCAATACTAAAGAATTCATCAAAGATGCTAATGGTAAATTAACAGCTCTTAAAACTGTAAACGTAGAGTGGAAAATGGTTCCGGGACAAGCTCCTCAATTGATCGAAATTGAAGGTTCTGAAAAAATCTGGCCATGTGACTTAGCTTTATTAGCTTTAGGATTTACAGGTCCTGAGAAAACTTTGGCAGAGCAATTAGGTCTTGAAACTGATTTCAGAAGCAATTATAAAGCTAACAATTACCAAACTAATGTTCCAAACGTATTTACTGCGGGAGATATGAGAAGAGGACAATCATTAATTGTTTGGGCTATTTCTGAAGGTCGTGAGGCTGCAAGAGAAGTAGATTTATACTTAATGGGAACTACAAACCTTCCTACTAAAGAAGGTGGAGATTTACCTCCATTGTAATCTTAAATAAACTTTTTTTAAAAGACCTTGATTCATTTCAAGGTCTTTTTTTTGGTTTTTATAATCCTATCCATCATATGTTTTAAAAATATAAACTACAACGCTGTATGTTTATTTTAAAACAATTTGTTACAATTTGTTAGAAATATTTTTATCTATTGTAGTATCGATAAAAGAATAATAAATTTGTGTAAAAATAATAGCAATGCAATCAAAAGACTTACTTCAATTAGCTGAACAATTTGGCAGTCCATTATATGTATATGATGCCGAGAAAATAAAATCACAATACCAGAGATTAACTAAAGCTTTTTCTAAAGTAGAAAAATTGCGTATCAATTATGCGATGAAAGCATTGTCTAACGTTGCCATTCTTCAATTATTGAGAGATTTGGGATCTTGTTTGGATGCTGTTTCTATCCAGGAAGTACAATTAGGACTTCATGCAGGATATTCTCCGGATCAGATATTTTTCACTCCAAATGGTGTTTCTCTTGAAGAAATTGAGGAAGTACACTCACTAGGAGTTCAAATCAATATTGATAATTTATCTATTTTGGAGCAATTTGGTGCAAAACACCCACACGTTCCGGTATGTATTCGTATCAACCCTCACGTTATGGCTGGTGGAAACGAAAACATTTCAGTAGGTCATATTGATAGTAAATTTGGTATTTCAGTTCACCAGTTGCCGCATTTAGTACGTATTGTTGAAAATACAAACATGAACATTGCCGGTATTCATATGCACACAGGTTCTGATATTTTAGATATCGAAGTATTCCTGTATGCTGCTGAAATCTTATTTGATGCTGCCAAAAATTTCAAAAACTTAGAATTCCTTGATTTTGGAAGTGGTTTTAAAGTACCTTACAAAAAAGACGATATTGAAACAGATATTGAAGAATTAGGTAAAAAACTATCTAAAAGATTCAATGCTTTCTGCGATGAATACGGAAAAGAATTAACATTGATTTTCGAACCGGGTAAATTTTTAGTAAGTGAAGCAGGTTTCTTCTTAGCAAAAGTAAACGTAGTAAAACAAACTACTTCTACTGTTTTTGCAGGAATTGATTCTGGATTCAATCACTTAATTCGCCCAATGTTTTACGGTTCTTCTCACCATATCGAAAACATCTCTAACCCTAAAGGGAAAGAGCGTTTTTACTCAGTAGTAGGATACATTTGCGAAACGGATACTTTTGCAAGTAACCGCAGAATTCAGGAAATTGCCGAAGGTGACATCCTTTGCTTCAGAAATGCTGGTGCTTATTGCTACTCAATGTCTTCCAACTATAATTCAAGATACAAACCAGCAGAAGTATTATGGATAAATGGTGAAGGGCATTTAATTAGAGCTCACGAGACATTTGAAGATTTATTAAAAAATCAAATTCCATTACCTGCAACTGTAGCAATGGCTAAATAATCAAATCAATAAAAAAGGGACTTTTCAAAGTCCCTTTTTTTTATATCCTTTAGTTTCCTAAAACTTCTGTTAAAACATTTGCTTCAGTTCCATTAGGAAAAGAGACCTTAATTTTTTGAGCTACTGTTGGCGCAATTTGAGTAATCACTTTTTTATCAAACGATTCTCCTTTTTTAATATTCCATCCATAAAACAGCAAAGGTACGTGAGTATCGTAACTATAAGGTGTACCGTGTGAAGTTCCAGTCCCTCCATAGCCACCCGGTTTATCCAGAATTACTAAATCTCCGTTTTGTTTCGGATCAAACCCCTTTGAAATAAAGCTTAGATAGTAATCTGTCCCAGATGCAGCAAGTATTTCTTCTTCAGAATAAACTCTTTTTATATGCGCAAATGTCATTAAATAATCTTTGAACAAAATTTTAACTTTAACTAAATCAACTCCTTTTTCTTTAATTATTTTTTTATCAAAAAATAGATTATCATTCGAATAATTTAACACTACATCAACACCAAAAGTAGTTTTAGAATAATCCCGAAGTTTATCTACTAACTCCTTCTGACCAATACCACCAAAATTATATTTATTATCTTTTAGAAAATTAGCATTCTCCCCTGCAGCATGATCGGAAGTCAAAAACAATAAATAATTCCCCTTACCTACTTTTTTATCCAAATAAGTCAAAAAATCAGCAATAGTTTGGTCTAAACGCAAATAAGTATCCTGAATTTCTCTCGATCGTGGTCCTGTTAAATGTCCCACATAATCCGTTGAAGAAAAACTAACTGCTAAAAAATCGGTATCATTATCTGCTCCTAAATTTTCATTCGCAATAGCTTCTTTTGCAAAATCAGCTAAAAAGTCATTCCCAAAAGGAGTAGATTTAATCACTTTAGCTCCATTTTTAGCATACATTTCTTTTAAAGGATAGGGAAAAACAGGCTTTTTACTGCCGTACAAAAGTCCTTCATACGGATTATCATCTGCCAAACTTTTATCATACACCGATTCTGCTTTAAGCAAAGTCCAATCTTTATTTAAATAAGCTTCGTAATTTTTCTTAGCATTAAATTCGGACACCCAATTTGGTAATTGTTTTCCATAAAAAGTACTCGAAATAAAATTCCCCGAATCACTCATCCAAAATGCCCAATTAGCAAAATGCCCTGCCGGGAGTATAGCTCCACGATCTTTAACACTAATTCCAATCACTTTTCCTTTAAAATTAGTTGACATACGCAACTCATCAGTAATTGTTGTACTTTCCAAATTTGTCGGAGACATCTTTCCCTCTCCTGAATCACCAGTTCCTAAAATAGAAACCGAAGCATCGTCAGTACAATATCTTGATTTACCGATAGACTTATCAAACCAGCTATTCCCCACAATTCCATGAACCGCCGGAGTAGTTCCTGTATAAATGGAAGCGTGTCCCGGACCGGTATAAGTAGGCATATAATTATAGTGAGTGTTATGAAAAACATAACCCTCATTCATTAATCTGCGAAAACCATTAGCCGAAAAATCATCCGAAAAACGATAGAGATATTCAGTCTTCATTTGGTCAACCACAATCCCGACAACCAATTTGGGTCTTTGTTGTGCGTTTCCATTAAAAATTGCAATTGTAGTAAATAGTAAAAATATTTTTTTCATGATATAATTATGTATAAAAACAAAAATACAAATTAAAGTGAGAGCTGCTATTATGAAATAGTTATCTGTAAAAATCCAACTAAAATCCAAACAAGCCTGCCTAAATCAAACTATAAAGTTATTTTTGTAATTCCAAAACATCAAAAAAAATCGTTTTTCGAGACAAAACACAATGAAATCTACAGCTATCTCCTTTAGTACTTTTTTATCTAAAAAAAACTTAGTATGTATTTTACTCGGCTTATTTTTAACTGCAAATTCATGGGCTACAACAGGAAAATGGATCAGTAAAACAACAGGAAGGGCTATTGAATACAATGCTACCGAATCAAAAAAACCTGTTAAAGATTATGCTGGAAATTATCTGACTGTGGTCTATTTAAAAAACTTATCTATTAAAAAAATAGGAAGAAACAGCATTAAAAAAGATGTCAATTGGCTACTATCGCAAGGTTATCGGGTTGTCGAACTCGATTATGCTAAAAACAGCAATGCCAAAGCAATAAAAATAAATGAAGATATCATTGCCATTAACGACTCAATTGCTGCCGGAAGTTTTTGTGGTTACAAAAATTGCTCTCTATACAAATCCTATGTATTGTTTGAAGGCTATCGCATAGCCAGAGATGTCAGCTATTTTATTGATGACCCAAAAGTGTACAACACACCCGAACAATATAAAGTTGGCGATTCTTTGCACATGGATATTATTTATCCGGCGAATCCAAAAGTCAAAGTTCCTGTCATTTTATCTTTTTCATACAGCAATAGTTATGCGTTTTATGACAGCAACAAAGGAATGTTAACCGATGCCTACAAAGACCAAAGACTAAATTTAGCCTATTCATTTGCTGGTTTTAATGATTCTTTTCTCGAAGGAGCACCTGCCAGTGGAATAGCCTGGGCAATTGCCGACCATCCAAAATACTGTCCATGGGGAAAAGGAAAAACTGTTAACGGTCCAAATGACGCCTACAAATCATTTCAAACCAACCCTGATGCCGCTCAAAAAGTAAAATCAGCTATTCGAACATTGCGTTTTTTTAGCAAGCAAAGGGGACTTTCGGATAAAATTGGGATTTTTGGATTCTCCAGAGGTTCCACAGCTGGCTCTATGGCTATTGGTGATAGAAAAGTAGAAGAGCTGGAAAATGCAGGTTTTCATATTGGAATTTCTGATGTTGTTCAGGCTGCAACGCTGGGACCGGGTGTTTTTGATTATACCCTTATATACAACACTCCTGATGATGGCGATAAAAATTTAGAACAAAGATGTCCATGGGTTTGGGGACCATTAGACGAAAACAGAAAATTATGGGAATCTATGGGAGGTTCTTTTTTAGTCGAAAAAACAGCAGCTCCTACCCTATTCTTTTACAATACTGACGACGATCACTATTACGAAGATCAAATTAAACATTTTAAAAACAAATTAGATCTTTTAGGAGTTCCAACATTTTCCCTTATTAATTATGGAAAAGGACATGCTATTCCACAAACTGCTAACGATTTAAATACGCTGTATAATTTTTTTAAAAACTATCTCAATCCTCCAAAAGTAGATAAGTTCAAAAACAATTTAGCAAACAATAAATAACACTCTCACTTTACTACTTATTAGAACAGAAAAGCTACCACAAAACACACAACAATCTAAAAAACAACACATTAAAACAAAAACCCTGTTCTTTTTATATTTTTATCACCTATTATAAAAGAATTAAGCGAATAAATTTCAAACAACTTACAACTATTCTGTTAATATTTGTTTTTATTTATTCTAAATAATACTTTGTAAAACCAAATTCAGATTGTACTTTTGCGGCATTATTTTAAATAAATCCAAATAAGTTCAAAATGAAACGAGTTTTACTGCCCTTAACAGCAATACTATTTTCTCTAAGCACTCAGGCTCAAGAAGTAGCTTCTGCAACAGATCATAACAGTCCAAAAGAATTTCACAATTCCCCATTCGATACTATCAAAAATAAAAAAGGACAAATCTTAAAAGAAATTGTTGTTACTGGAAATAAACCTCAAAAACCGGTTTCAGCTGCAAGATCCGGTATAAAACCGATGGATTTACCACAAAGTATTCAGGTGATTGATGGTCAGGTAATCGAACAACAACAAGCTATCCGTTTAAGCGATGTAATCAAAAACGCCAATGGTGTTTATGTAAGTTCTGCTCGTGGTGGTGCTCAGGAATCATTTTATTCAAGAGGATACGATATTTCTAATTCGACTGCAAGTAACATGTTTAAAAACGGATTCCGTTTCAATGCTGGTTCTATTCCGGAAGTTGCTTCCTTAGAAAAAGTTGAATTTTTAAAAGGAGGTTCTGCCTTATTATATGGAAACGTAGCTCCGGGAGGAATTTTAAATTTGGTTACAAAAACTCCAAAATTTGAAAAAGGAGGCGAAATCTCTATGCAGGCTGGAAGTTATGACTACTACAAGCCAACAGTTGACTTCTATGGTCCTTTAAACAAATCAATCGCTTACAGATTCGTTGGATCTTATGAAAACTCTAAAAGTTTTAGAGATGAAGTAAAAAATGAACGTTTTTATTTTAACCCTTCGTTTTTATTCAATATAACTGAAAAAACAAATATTACAGTACAAGGAGATTATTTAACTGCTGACTGGATACCTGATTTTGGTACCGGGATTATTGGTAAAGAAATTTTAAACTTACCTCGCAATGCTTATTATGGTGCACTTTGGTCTAACGGAAACACTAAATCAGCTAGTGCTTCGGTATTATTCAATCATAACTTTAATGAGAACTGGAAATTAAGCTTTAACTCTTCTTTCCAAAATTATGACAGACGTCAAACTTCAACTTCACAAATGTCTAATTTAGATACTTATGCCACACGTGGAGATTGGAAAAGAGGTTTAACCCGTAACAAAAACCAAGAAAAACTCTTTGGTGATCAATTGAGTTTACAAGGAAACTTTAAAACAGGAAACATCAAACATCAAATTTTTACCGGAGCTGATTGGGAAAACTCATTAGTAAAAAGTTATACTTTCGTGTTTTTTGACAATGCCGGCAACATAAAAACTACTGAAGACAAGACAGTAAATCTTTTCAATTACGATAAAAGTAGCGAAAGTAGAGTAGTACCTTTTGCTTCCAGAAATTCTCAAATTTTAAGTACTGATGCCAAACGTTTTGGAACTTTTTTCCAGGATTTAATCTCAATTAACGATTATGTCAAAGTTTTAGCCGGTATCCGTTGGTCTTGGCAAGAATCACAAGTAACTACTTACAAAGAAACCGTTGTAAACAAAGTTCAAACTGTTGCTCCTGAAAACACCACTCCTACAGTTGCTGCAAAACGTTTAGATAATGCTTTCTCACCTAAAGCCGGATTAATTATTCAACCAACTAAAGAAATTACTTTATTTGGTAGTTATACAAATTCATTTACTCCTAATACAGGAAATACTTACGACAGCAAACCTCTTAAACCTTCTATCATAGACCAATACGAAACGGGAATTAAGACAGAATTATTCAAAGGAGCTTTAACCACTAATCTTACTGTTTACAGAATCAAAAACAACAACTTAGTTCAAACAGCAGCTTTTATGCAAGACGGTGTAACTCCTAACAATAATCCTGATATAAAAGTAATGAGTGGAGAAACAAAAAGTGATGGAATTGAAGTTGACATTACTGCAAGACCTATTGAAGGATTAAGCATTATGGCTGGATACAGCTACAATGACATGAGATACACCAAAACTTCAGGTCTGAACGGAAGTTTTATTGAAGGTGACCGTGTAGCAAGAACACCTCAAAACACAGCTAACTTAAGCTTTTTCTTCACTGTGCCAACAGGAACTTTAAAAGGTCTTTCTATAGGAGCTATCGGCAACTACATCGGTGACAGAATTGGAGGATGGAATGACCAATATAATAACGACCTAACTAAATATCCTGATGGAATATGGCACAGAGAGATTCCTGTAAAAGGTTATACTACAATTGATGCTTCAGTAGGATACGAATGGAAAAAAATCTCTCTTTTATGTAAATTATCTAACATTACAAATGAGTTAAACTACACTGTTCACGAAAACTATAGTGTAAACCCAATTGCACCTCGTCAAATAATGGCAAGTTTAAAATACAAACTATAAACCTTTCCGGTTATTTTTCTAAAAGCTCCTGTTTTTCAGGAGCTTTTTTTGTTTTTAAAACTATCAAAAAAATAATTACATTTAAGCTATTTTGATAACCAACTATTCCCAATATGAAAAAAATAACCAAAGAAGATATCAGTCAGGAAATATTTGACCTCTATGATGATTACGCTCATAATAAAATCAAAAGAAGACAATTTATAGAAAAGCTTTCTGTTTTTGCTGTAGGCACACTAAGCCTGCCCTCTTTACTAAGTTTCATAACTCCCGATTACGCAAATACAACACTCGTAACAGCTGATGATCCAAGAATAGAATCCAATTATATCACTTATGATTCTCCAAAAGGAGGTGGCAAAATAAAAGGCTTACTTTCCAAACCGAGCAAAAGCAACAAAAAACTACCCGGAGTAATCGTTGCACATGAAAACCGTGGTTTAAATCCGTACATAGAAGATGTAGGACGCAGAACTGCCATAGAGGGTTTTATCAGTTTAGCTCCCGATGCTTTAACTCCGTTAGGCGGCTATCCAGGAAATGATGATGAAGGCAGGGAAATGCAGAAAAAAAGAGACCGCTACGAAATACTGGAAGACTTCATAGCTGCTTACTATTATTTAAAAAACCATCCTAATTGCAACGGACACATTGGTGTTGTAGGCTTTTGTTTCGGAGGCTGGATTGCTAATATGATGGCGGTAAAAATTCCAACGCTTAATGCTGCTGTTCCTTTTTACGGAGGACAACCCACAGCTGAAGAAGCAGAACAGATTACAACGCCTTTATTATTACAATATGCAGGTTTAGACACCAGGGTAAACGATGGATGGCCTGCTTTTGAAGCCATTTTAAACAAAAACAAAATCCTCAATACAGCCCATATTTATCCAAATGTCAATCATGGATTTCATAATAACACTACACCTCGATATGATGAAAAAGCCGCTACTTTGGCCTGGACAAGAACAATTGATTTTTTCAAAGAAAAACTAAAATAAATCACTAAAAAATCAAAGTATATAAATTCAGTTTTGTAAACTCAAGGTTGCTACTTTAAAAACTTTGCCACAGATTCCACGGATTTTCACAGATTAAAAGTGATAATCCTTTAAATCTTTAAAATCTGTGGCTGAAAATTTTTGAAGCTTTTTTATATTTATCTGCTAAAATCGGTTTCATCTGTGTGCCAATTTCACAGAATTGAAATTTTAATTAAACTTTCAAATCAATTAATAGTACCTTTGCACTTCAAATAATTAAAATGAGATTACACAGAAACTTAGTATACACTACCATCGATTCTCTAAATGCGATATTTAACGAAGGAGAATATGCAGATAAAGTAGTAGCAAGAGCATTAAAAAAAGACAAGCGTTGGGGAAGTTCCGACAGGAAATTTGTTGCTGAAACCATCTACGAAATTGTTCGTTGGAAACGATTATATGCTGAAATTGGCGAAGTAAAAGAACCTTTTGACAGAGATAATCTTTGGAGAATGTTTGCTGTATGGGCCGTTTTAAGAGGTTACCCAATTCCTGACTGGCGTCAATTAGAGGGAACTCCTGAGCGAAAAATCAAAGGGCGTTTTGACGAACTATCAAAAAACAGAGCCATTAAAGAATCTATTCCTGATTGGATGGACGAATTAGGCGTAAAAGAATTAGGGGAGAAAGTTTGGGCTAAAGAAATTGCAGCTCAAAATCAACAGGCTAAAGTGATTCTTAGAACCAACACTCTAAAAACTACAAGAGAAAAACTAAGAGCCATTTTGATGGATTTAGATATCGAAACCGAATACCTTCAGGATCAGTCTGATGCTCTTGTCTTAAAAGAACGCGCTAATGTTTTCATGACCGATGCTTTCAAACAGGGTTTATTTGAAGTTCAGGATGCCAGTTCACAATTAGTAGCTCCTTTTCTGGATGTAAAACCGGGAATGCGCGTAGTAGATACTTGTGCGGGTGCGGGTGGAAAAACCTTGCATATTGCTTCTTTGATGGAAAATAAGGGGCAATTGATTGCTATGGATTTATACGAAAGCAAACTGAAGCAATTAAAGTTAAGAGCAAAAAGAAACAGCGCTTTCAATATCGAATACCGCATCATTGATACCACTAAAGTAATCAAGAAATTACACGAAAAAGCCGATCGTGTATTGATTGATGCACCTTGTAGCGGTTTAGGAGTTTTGAAAAGAAATCCGGATGCTAAATGGAAACTGAAACCTGAATTCATTGATAATATTCGAAAAGTACAATCGGAAGTTTTAGAAAGCTATTCTAAAATTGTAAAACCGGGCGGAAAGCTGGTTTATGCTACCTGTTCTATTCTTCCATCGGAAAACCAGGAACAAATAGAACGTTTTTTAACTACCGATATTGGAAAACAATTCACTTTTATCCAAGACCATAAAATTCTGGCTTCAGAATCCGGTTTTGACGGATTTTATATGGCGCTTTTAGAGAGAAAAGCTTAGTTTCAGTCGGCAGAAGGCAGAAGGCAGAAGGCAGAAGGCAGACCATAAAAAAAAGCGATTTTCATTTTGAAAATCGCTTTTTTTATGTGTAATCAAGATTGCAGTCTGAAATCTGCAATCTAAATTCTGCCTTCTAAAATTAGTCGTTCATCGAAATCAAAAATTCCTCATTATTTCTGGTTTTCTTAAATCGGTCATTGATGAATTCCATCGCTTCTATTGGATTCATATCCGAAAGGTATTTTCTCATTATCCACATTCTTTGTAATGTATCTTTATCAAGAAGTAAATCATCTCTTCTGGTACTTGACGAAGTCAAATCAATAGCAGGGAAGATTCGTTTATTAGCAATTTTTCTATCCAATTGCAATTCCATATTACCTGTTCCTTTAAATTCTTCGAAAATAACCTCGTCCATTTTCGAACCGGTTTCTGTCAATGCGGTAGCTATAATACTCAACGAACCACCTTTTTCTACATTACGTGCAGCACCAAAGAAACGTTTTGGTTTTTGAAGCGCATTCGCATCTACACCCCCACTCAATACTTTACCTGAAGCCGGTTGAACCGTATTGTAAGCTCTGGCTAAACGTGTAATAGAATCTAACAAAATCACCACATCATGACCACATTCTACCAAACGTTTTGATTTTTCAAGAACAATATTAGCAATTTTAACGTGTTCCTGAGGCTCTCTGTCAAATGTTGATGCAATTACCTCACCACGCACCGAACGTTGCATATCAGTCACCTCTTCCGGGCGCTCATCAATCAATAAAACAATAAGATATACTTCAGGATGATTTGCAGCAATAGCATTGGCTATTTCTTTCAACAACATGGTTTTACCCGTTTTAGGCTGGGCTACAATCATACCTCGTTGTCCTTTTCCTATTGGAGAAAACAAATCGATAATTCGGGTTGAAATACTGCTGTCTCTTTCGGCTAATTTGAATTTTTCTGAAGGGAATATCGGAGTTAAATGCTCGAATGAAATTCGGTCTCTAACCACCTGAGGATCGTGTCCGTTAATTTTAAGAACACGTACTAATGGAAAAAACTTTTCTCCTTCTTTTGGAGGTCTTACCACTCCTTTTACCGTATCTCCGGTTTTTAAACCAAATAATCTGATTTGAGATGTCGATAAATAAATATCATCCGGCGAAGCCAAATAATTATAATCTGAAGAACGTAAAAAACCGTAACCATCCGGCATCATTTCAAGAACACCTTCACTTTCTATGATTCCATCAAATTCAAAATCGGAGTCTCTAAAATTATTATTCTTTTTATTTTTAAAATTAGGATTCTGATTTTGATTCGGGTTCGAATTCTGGTTTTGGTTTGAATTCGAATTTTGGTTAGGATTCTGCTTATTTTGCTGATTGGGGTTTATTTTCTTTGGAGCAGCCGGAGTAATTACTTCAGAAGCTGCTTCCACAGGATTCAATTCTGATGAATTTGCTTCTGTTTGAATTCCTTCAGCAGCAACAGCATTTTCATTAACCGTTTCCTTATTTTCTTTGTTCTTTTTTTGAGCAATTTTCTTTTCGTAAGTGGCTTTGTTAAATTTTACCGCCTTCGTTTTTTCAACAACAACTTCTTGTTCTACCTTTTCTTTTCCTTCCTTTATTTCAGGCTCAGCAATGGCTCCAACCGGAAAATCAAGTTCATTGGTCGTTTTTTCAGATGATTGTACTTGATCTTTTGACGCTGCTTCGGCAACTATCTTAGAAACAGCCTGCTTTTTAGCGGGAGTAATACGCTCTCTCTTCGGTTTATCTTCTGTTTTAGGACTAACTTTTTCCTCAACGTCTTTTGTTTCCAAAGATTTTTGAAAGTCCAAAATACTGCTGATAAGCGCATCTTTTTTTACACCGTTGAATTTTATCGTTTTAGCAGCTTTAGCTATTTGTTGAAGCTCAGAAAGCTTCATTTCTTTTAATGCCGAAATATCAAACATGAATGTTCTATGAATTTAATTAAATTGGGGAATCTTTGGAAAAGATTTAGGTGTATTTTTTTATTTTGAATCAACCGCAGTATGAAGTGCTTACGGTATTATGTTGCAATAATACGAATAAAATTTAATCATACAATAGTATTTTAAAAAAAGAAAATATATTTTTGTGGAGCAATTTTGATAGAAATGATACAACGAATTCAAACCATATATTTACTTTTAGCTTTTGTAATCACAGGAGTTTTGCCTTTTATTTTCCCATTGTGGACTATGAGCAACGGTAAATCTTTCTTTTTTATGCAAAGCCAGATTTATGCCATTCTGTTTGGACTAAGTACCACACTTTCAATATTAAGTATTTTATCCTATAAGAAAAGACAAAATCAATTTGTTATCAACAGATTGAATATGATATTAAATTTGATTTTATTAGGATTGTTTTTATATCGTTCACTAAATTTATCTGGAGAAACTCCTGTAGTTTCTGAGAAAGGTATTGGGATGTTTCTGCCTATTATTGCTATCGTAGCATTAGTTTTAGCTAATAAAGCGATCAAAAAGGACGAAGATCTTGTAAAATCTGTAGATCGATTGAGGTAAACCTATAAATTTTAATTTATTAGTGCGAAGAAAACCCGAATTTTACATTCGGGTTTTTTTGTAGTCCTTTTTTTCAATACATTTGATTTATTAGAAAACACCTATGGAAACTCCAATACGAATTCATTTAGCCGACGATCATCAGGTATTAATCAATGGTATGCGTACTTTATTAAACGCTGTCCCTTTCTTTAATGTCGTTGGTTCTTCCTTAAGAGGAACTGTTCTTTTCGAAGAAGTTACAAACAATTCTACCGATATTTTAGTTCTAGACATCAGTATGCCCGAAAAAGACGGCATCGAAGTTCTTAAGGAATTTGCTAAAAAAGGCTTCCCGTGCAAAGTAATTGTGCTTTCGGCTTACGATGATGTCAAAATCGTTAAGGAAGTTATGAAATTAGGCGCCAGCGGTTACCTAACCAAGCAATGTGCCTGCGAAAACATTGTTGAAGCCATACAAACCGTTAATAAAAACGAAGAATATTTTTGTGATCAGGTGCGGGAAAAAATATTTTCTTCGGCAACAAAAAACAATGAAAAACTAAATAAAACCAAACTTGAACTTGATTTTCAATTAAGCAATCGGGAAATAGAAATCATTACTTTAATAGCCTTAGAATACAGCGGTAAAGAAATCTCAGACCAATTATTCATTAGTACTAATACCGTAGAGACCCACCGAAAAAACATCATGAAAAAACTGAAGGTGAAAAATATGGTTGGTTTGGTTAAATTTGCTTTAAAACACAACCTAATCAATCCTTAAGTTTACTTTTTCAGTCATGCCTCACCAACGCATTTACAGCTTGTTTTTACTACTTTGCTTAAGTACAATGAGCCTGTTTTCCCAAACAGAAAATCTGCAAAAGCAAACTAAATCTTTGACTCAAAAAGCAACAGAATTAATGCGGAACGAGAATTACGAAAAATCGCTAATCCTTTCCAGACAAGCATTGAGCCAAGCCATCGCTTTAAAAAACAATGAACTCATTGCTACATCTTACAACACAATCGCTGCAAACTTTGATCAATTAGCCGAATATGAAAAAGCTTTATTTTATTATAAAAAGGCACTTATTTACGCTGATAAGACCAACAACAATCATCTGAAAAACTGGATTAACAACAATCTGGGAAACATTTATTGTTTTGATAAAAAAGAATACAGTAAAGGAATTTATTATTATAAAAAATCACTGGAATACAGCACAAAAATTGCCGATTCATCCGAAATTCTTTTTACTAAACTGAATATTAGCTGGGCTTATTTTGATATTGGAAAATACAACAAAGTACTCCCTTACCTGGAATACATCAACAAATACCATAAAAAACATGGAGACGAGTCAACTATTGTAGCAATAAATATGCTCAATGGCATGTACCATTCTTATGCTAATAATTCTCAAAAAGCCTATTTTTATTTTGAAAAAGCAATCGAATCAGGAAAAAAAGGCAGGGAAAAATCGGATTTATCATTTGCGCATCAGGAATATTCTAAATTTTTATTCAAGATGAAAAAATTCAAAAAAGCCTATGAAAATCTTAATGCCTACAATGAACTCACTGCCAAACTTAATGATGAAGAAAAATTAAGAAAAATTAATGTTGCCGGTATCAATCTTGAAATTGATGAATACAAAAGAGAAATTGACAACATTAAAACCGAATACAAAACCAACCACCAAATCTTATTAGAAAGACAATCTAAAAACAAATTAATCAGCATCATCATCATTACAGCATTGCTGCTTTTTATTGTTTTTTCCTATATGTATTTTCAAAACAAACAACTCAAACAGACGAACAAACTTAAAGATATTGAAAGTAAAATTCAGGAAAATATTATTACTGCTTCGATTAACGGACAAGAAATGGAGCGCAAAAAAATCGCTTCCTTTTTACATGATAATATTAGTGCCTTACTCTCTTCAGCGGCTATGCACCTGACTATTTTTTCCACAAAAAATCAAAATAATAGCGAAGAAATCACAAAAACCAAAGCCATTCTTATCCAAACTCATTACAAAGTAAGAGATTTATCGCACAGTCTCTTACCTACGCTGTTAGCCCGTTTTGGTTTATTTTATGCGCTAAATGATTTATGCGAAATGAATTCCAATTCAACAATTCATTTTCATTACTCCAGTGATGTTTCGGATGCAACGCGCTATAACGAAGACTACGAAATGAAAATGTATTTCATTATCAGTGAATTACTAAACAACATTACCAACCACAGTAAAGCCAATAAAGCAAAACTGCATTTAAAAGAAATAAACAAAGAACTGCACATTTTAGTAAAAGACAACGGCGTAGGATTTGAAATCAACCAATTCCAAACCATAGAAGGATTTGGGTTAAACCAAATCAAAGCCCGAATTAACACCATGAAAGGTAAGTTTAATATTATTTCCAGACCAAATCAGGGAACTACCATTGAAATTATAGCACCTATTGATTACGAAAGTTAATCAGACTCTTTTTTCAATCTCTATAATTTCCAAATCTTTAATTTTATCGCCTTCAATCACAAATCGCAACATAGTGCGAACCTGATGAAAACCACTTTTACCACAAGCCCCCGGATTCATGTGCAAAAGATTGTGTTTTTTATCAAACATCACTTTTAAAATATGCGAATGTCCGCAAATGAACAATTGCGGCGGATTAGCTGTCATTTCGGCTTTCAGAGCAGGATTGTATTTTCCGGGGTAACCGCCAATGTGGGTTATCCAAACCGAAACTCCCTCACACATAAAACGATTGTGTAAAGGAAATTCCAAACGCGCCTGAGCATCATCGATATTGCCGTAAACAGCCCGCAGCGGCTTGATTTTTTTAATAGTATCTGTCACTACTAAATCACCAATATCGCCTGCGTGCCAAACCTCATCAGCCTGTTTTACATATTTTAAAATTGCATCGTCAATATGACTGTGCGTATCCGAAAGTAAAAGGATTTTTTTCATTGCTGCGAAAAGTAGTTCAAGAATTAGACAACAAAGTTATCATATTACAATGGAGATTAAGCTTCTTAGTTTTAGGATTTTTTAAACAACAACTAAGATAAAACTTTGTAAATTTGTCCATATTAATTTTTCAATGAACATTCGCAGCTTTGCTGACTGAACACTGATTACTGAACACTAGCCTTGAGATATTTTATAAAATTAGCTTACAACGGAACTCCTTATCATGGTTGGCAAATTCAGCCTAATGCACCTTCAGTACAACAAACACTCAACAAGGCTTTTTCGGTTTTATTAAATGCTGAAATCAACTTAATGGGCGCAGGACGCACAGATACCGGTGTTCATGCCAGAGAAATGTATGCTCATTTTGATTTTGAAACTGCTTTTGATATTCCAAAATTAGTTTACAAACTCAATTCCTATCTTCCTAAAGATATTGTTATTTATGGAATTTTTCCCGTTGCCGACGATGCGCACACACGTTTTGATGCCACTAAGCGAACTTATGAATACCATATCAATAGTTACAAAGATGCTTTTTTACAGGAGCAAAGTTGGTATTTCAGTCAAAATCTAGATGTGGATTTAATGGATGAAGCCGCAAAACTATTATTCAACCACACTGATTTTCAATGTTTCTCTAAGGTAAATACTGATGTGAATACATTTGATTGTACTATTTTTGAAGCACATTGGAAAAAAGAAGGAAACAAATTGATTTTTACCATTTCGGCCAATCGTTTTTTGAGAAATATGGTACGCTCCATTGTAGGAACATTGATTAATATTGGTTTACACAAAATAACTTTAGCCGATTTTAATGCTATTATCGAAAGCAAAAGCAGAGAAAAAGCCGGTTTTTCGGTACCAGCTCACGGATTGTATTTAACTAAAATTGAATATCCTTATTTATAAAGGATTGATTTTTGACATTGCAATTGTTATTGACATTTTTTTAAAAAATTGAAATTACAGGATAAAGCTCCTAAAAATATATGAAAGCAAAAGCATTTGACACCCGATTATTCAAACGAATATTACAATATACAAAACCCTATCAATGGCGTTTTAACGGTGTGATAATTTACGCCATTTCCTTGTCGATTTTTGCGGCATTACGTCCCTATTTATTAAAAAGAACCGTGGATGATTATATCCAGACCGAAGATGCTCAGGGACTTTTGTTTTACATCAGTTTAATGGGAATTGTACTTTTGTTAGAGGTTTTTTCCCAATTTTACTTTGTGTATTGGGCCAACTGGCTGGGACAGGATATCGTAAAAGACATTCGAATTAAATTATTCAAACACATTCTAAGCTTCCGAATGAAATATTTCGACCTGGTTCCGGTTGGGCAACTCGTAACCCGTTCGGTTTCTGACATTGAATCTATTGCCCGTATTTTCAGCCAGGGTCTGTTCATGATTATCAGTGACCTGATGAAAATGGTCGTGGTGCTTATCTTTATGTTTTACATGAACTGGAAACTAACCTGGATTGTGATTATTGCGATGCCAATTTTAGTTTTTATTACCCGAATTTTCCAACGCAAAATGCAGATTGCCTTTGAAGAAGTGCGTACGCAAATTGCCAACATGAACACCTTTGTACAGGAACGTGTTACCGGAATGAAAATTGTACAATTGTTTAACCGGGAAGAAATTGAATCGGAAAAATTCAAAGACATTAACGAAAAACATCAAAACGCCTGGATAAAAACCATTCTTTACAACTCCATCTTCTTCCCTATTGCCGATATTATTTCGTCGTTAACACTGGGATTTATTGTGTTGTATGGTGGAATTAAAATTTTAAACGGAGACAATTTCACCACATTTGGAGATTTGTTTTCCTACACTATGTTCATTGGAATGCTGTTCAATCCTTTGCGTCAAATAGCCGATAAATTCAACGAGATGCAACTGGGAATGATTGCCGCCAACCGTGTTTTTGAAATCATTGACACCCAAGATCAAATTCAGGACAATGGAACAATAGAAGCTCCGGTATTTAATGGAAATATCACTTTCAAAGACGTTCGTTTTAGTTATATTGAGAATGAAGAAGTCATCAAAGGTATTGATTTGGATGTCAATTCGGGCGAAACCATAGCCATTGTAGGTTCAACCGGAGCTGGAAAATCTACAATTATCAACTTATTGAATCGTTTTTACGAAATAAAAAGCGGCACCATTTGCATTGACAACGAAAATATCGAAAATTATACTTTGAGTTCGCTTCGAAAACAAATTGCAATTGTTTTACAGGATGTTTTCTTATTTGCTGATACTATTTACAATAATATTACGCTCAATAATCCTGAAATTACCAGAGAGAAAGTTTATGCAGCCGCCAAAGAAATAGGCGTTCACAACTTTATTATGAGTCTTCCTGACAATTATGATTTTGACGTGAAAGAACGCGGTGTGATGTTATCTTCCGGTCAACGCCAACTGATTGCTTTTTTAAGAGCTTATGTGAGTAATCCAAGTATTTTAATTTTGGACGAAGCCACCTCATCTATTGATACCTATTCCGAAGAATTGATTCAGCGCGCTACCGAAACCATTACCAAAGGAAGAACTTCCATTGTTATTGCGCACCGCCTGGCTACTATTGTCAATGCTGATAAAATTGTGGTTATGGACAAAGGTTTAATCGTAGAAGAAGGAACGCATCAGGAACTCATCAATAAAGAATCCGGATACTATAAAAACTTATACGATTCTCAATTTTCATTAGCTGAATAATTCCAAATGAACCATCCTGATATCATATTACAAGCCAACCAAATCAGCATTGGTTATACCCACAAGAAAGAACAAAATATTGTGGCTTCCAATATTGAGCTGCAATTGAAAAAAGGGAAACTCATTGCCTTAATTGGTGCCAACGGTATCGGAAAGTCAACCCTATTGCGCACCATTACCGGAATACAAAAAACAATTTCCGGAACTGTTTTATTAAATGGAAAAAATATCCACGAGATGAATGCTTTGGCTTTAGCCAAAAATTTAAGTGTAGTTTTAACCGAAAAATTACCGCCAAGCAATCTAACCGTTTTCGAATTAGTCGCTCTGGGCAGACAGCCTTATACCAACTGGATTGGTACATTATCTGACGAAGATATTGAAAAAGTAAATCAGGCTTTGGTGCTTACGCAAATTGAACATTTGGCTGACAAAAAGCATTTTGAAATCAGCGACGGACAATTACAAAAAGTATTAGTAGCAAGAGCTTTGGCACAGGACACTTCGTTAATTATTCTGGATGAACCTACCACACACCTTGATTTATTGCATAAAGTGGCTTTGTTTAAACTCCTGAAAAAACTCACTCAGGAAACCCAAAAGTGCATTCTTTTTTCGACTCATGATATTGATATGGCAATCCAATTGAGTGACGAAATGATAATTATGACTCCTGAAATGATAATTCAGGATCAACCTTGTAATTTAATTTCAAAAGGAAGTTTCAATACTTTATTCAAAGACGAACATATTGTTTTTGACGAAACAAAAGGGAAGTTTGTGATTTCTTAGCTCTTAACCACAAAGTACACAAAGACTTTCGCAAAGCTCACTAAATAATTATGAAAAATCAGGTTAGCAATTAGTGCCAATTTCAACCTCAAAGATTGTAAAAAAATAATTCGTGTCCCGATAGCTATCGGGATTGCAGTATTTTTTTTTTACCGCAAAGAGCACAAAGCTTTCGCAAAGTTCACTAAGAAATCTAAATTCGGCCAACTGCTACTGCCTTCTGAAATCTGCTAACTGAATACTGAACACTGCTTTCTAAATTCTGCCAACCGCTAACTGCCTCTTTGCTTCACCCACTACAAAAGCAACTGAATTAGCAATATTAAAACTTCTAATTTTATTTGACATCGGTATTGTCAATTGATTCTTTTTTTCGAACAAAGCCATAAATTCGGGACTCAAACCCACACTTTCTTTACCAAAAACCAACCAGTCTCCATCCTGAAATTCGTTCTCCAAATACGATTTTTCGGCATGAGAACTCATCAAAAAAACTCGTGATGTATCAGGAATCTGTTCCAACCATTCCGCTACATTTTGATATTCGGTAACGTTAAGATGCACCCAATAATCCAAACCGGAACGTTTTAAATTCTTATCATTAATAACAAATCCAAACGGATGAATCAAATGCAAACGGCTTTCGGTTCCAACGCACAAACGGCCAATATTTCCGGTGTTATTAGGGATTTCAGGTTCTACTAAAACGATATTTAACATTCTTATTTTTTATAATTGATTATTGATATTAAAATCTTCGACTTCCTTTACTTCTCCAGCCTGTAAATTATCTAAATGAACATTTCCCACACGAACACGCACCAGACGCAAAGTAGGAAACCCGACAGCTGCAGTCATTTTTCGTACCTGACGAAATTTCCCCTCATTGACTGTTATCGAAGCCCAGGAAGTAGGTCCATGACGTTCATCTCTTATTTTTCTTCCTCTGATTCCAAATTCGGGAATTTCATGAATCAATCGTGCCTCACAAGGTTTCGTTTTATATTTTCCGCCTTTAAAACCTATTGTAACTCCCTTTTTCAGTTCTTCTATGGCTTCCTGCGTAATAATACCATCTACCTGAACATAATATTCTTTGTCCACTTTTTTGGAACGAACAAGTTCACTCATCTTTCCATCAGTAGTAAGCAATAGTAATCCCTCGGAATCTTCATCTAAACGACCGATTGCCATAGTACCTTCAGGAAAATGATACAATTCGCCTAAAAGCCTCTTTTTACGCTTCAATTCGTATATAAACTGACTCAGATAACCATAAGGCTTGTGAAGAATAAAATGCTGATGCGGCATAACTGAAAGTGAAATTTGCGCAAAAATACACAAATAGCAGCAGTCTTACAGCTTTTCGATTCGAATAAAAGTTTAACCACAAAGGGCACAAAGATTTCCGCAAACGTCACTAAGTTTTTTTTATAACACGACGATTATAAAAATAATTTGCGACCCGAGCGATAGCGAACAGGCGAAGCAATTTGCGGTTATTTCTTAATAACAAAGACCTCAAAGATTTAAAAAATAATCGTGTCCCGATAGCTATCGGGATTGTGGCTAAAAAGTCTGCTAATTCGTGGCTAAAAAAACTAAAAAGAAACATTCACCCCAAAATTCAAAATCAGCTGAAACTGATTGAAATTTTGATTTTGAGCAGGCTGAGTGTAATAATTCATTCCGGGTTCTACAAAAACTTTTGTTTTTTTAAACAATTCATATTGCAATGTACTGCTCAGAACTGTTCCAAAAATAACTTCATTAATATCCTGATTTTCCCCTATCGAATTGTTATCTAACAAGACTTTATTCGAAATTGCTCTCCCCACAAAACCTCCGGTATTCATGTTTATACGTGTTTTCCCTTTGTTTAAAACAGCATAGGAAATCTCCATTGGAATTTCCAAATATTCCAGTTGTTGAGATAAATTTCCGGTTTCATAAAAACTGGTACTGCTAAAAACATTTTTAGAATTATCGGCTGTCTTTGGAATAAACAAATAATTGGTATTGTTCACAATTGTACCTTTTGGCTGCGGCGCATTCAAAGGTTCTTTAGCTATACTAACCAAACTTTTAGCCGAATTAACATAAGAAACATTTGCCAGCTGTTGTCCCAATTCACTCACTTTTAAACCGGTGCTTACCGTCCAGCGGCGATTGAGTTTATAATTTGTTTTCACTCCGTAGCTGTGTCCTCTTTGAGATTCAATTGTATTTCCCAAGGATTTTTGATTCTTTATATTTTGCGAATTGTTGATTCCTGCAAAAAGCTGCAACGACCATCTGTCTTTTTCTGACACTGTTTTTTCTTTCTTTTGCAGTTCTTTTTCTATCACTGCCAGTGCATTTTCTTTCTCCTCAATTATCTTTGGTGTTTCTTTTATTTTATCATCAACAACTGATTTTTCAACTGTCACTTTATTTTGTTCCGCAATAGAATTTGACTGATTTCTAACTGCGTTTTCTGTGCTTTTTATTTCTTGCGATGGTGTTAAATGCTCATTTTTATTGACTAAAACAGTTGTGCTTTTGTTAGTAATTACCGCTACAGCCTCTTTGTTTGGATTTGATTTTTTTTGTTTATCCGAATTAAAAAAAATCGGTTCTGTGCTTGTTGTTTGCTCTTGTTTTTCGGTTGTAACAGTTGCATTTGAATTTGAAAAAGACTTATTAAAATTATTCTTTTCTGTTTCTGTTTTATTTTCAACACTTACTTTCTCCTCTGCTTCCATTGTTCCTGATTCATTAACTACCCCTTCTTTTGAGTCGGTAGGTATTCTTGTTGGATTGGTATCCGGAAGAGAATAAAAAGTAGCCAAGAGCCCTAATCCAACTACTAAAGTTGCCGCTACAGACCACCAAAAAGGAAATCTCCTTTTGGTTTTCGAATGATCTAATTTTTCCTCAATCCCCTGCCACAAATCATCCGGAGGAGTTTTAGAAAAATCTTCTAACGAAGAAAATAATTTCTCTATATCATCTTTTTTCATAACTGCTGTTTTTAAGCATCGTTTGAGGCCATTAATGCCAATATTTTCTTTTGTAAATTACTTTTTGCCCTGTTCAAATTAGATTTTGAAGTTCCTTCCGAAATATTCAACAAATCGGCTATTTCTTTATGTTTCATCTTTTCGAAAAAATAAAGGTTAAAAACCAGTCGGTATTGATCGGGTAAATGCTGAATGAATTCTAATAATTTCTCCTGGGGTATTGAGAAAGCATCTATTTCCTGTTCCTCATCTGCAAAATCTTCCTGATGCAGCACATCCAGAAAAGGCATTTCTCTCTTTCTTTTATTTAATGTTTCTATTAATTTATTGATAAAAATGCGCTTCAACCAACCTTCGAAACTCCCTTCAAACCGATACTGACTCATTTTTTGAAAAGCAATTACAAATGCTTCCTGAAAAACATCTTTGGCATCATCTTCATTCTTCATGTATTTAATGCACAAACCATACAATACAGGAGCAAACAACTGATAAATTTTCTGTTGTCCTCCTCTATCATTTTCGATACACTGCCTAATATAATGCTCTATTGGTTCTTCCAAAAATTAACTCTTAAAACAGTTTAACATTCACAAATTTAAACATTCACAACTTAAAATTACTTTGCATAAGTTAAAACATAGCCATCAACAAAATTATCCTGAATGCTCAAATACTGTTTGTCTATATACTGAATTACATAACTCATCTCACTAAAAGTCAGCAAATAATGTTCTTTATCATCTATAAAGCTATTCCCTCTTTTTATTGTATAGGTATAGCTTCCCGTTTCAATACCATTAGTAAAAACAGTCACTTTTTTATTGGCTGCAAAAACTAATTTTTTATGCACTCCGGTAGATTTGGGCGTTATTATTTCGCTTCCGCCTATTCCTCCTTTAGATTCCTTCCAGTACCAGGTTCCTACAACAGCATTAATATCCTGAGTATTCTTTCCGTCATTTGTCAAAGTACAGAAAGAAAACAAGAATATTAAACCAATCCAATACAGCTGTTGAACTTTTCCCATACCGCTACTTTACTTGCTATATACTAGACAAGCTATTCTAAAAATGGTTGCGTAAAAAATTTTAAAAAAAGTAATCCGATTCGAATAAAAAATGCTTAAAATCGGCATTAATCTTTATTTTTGCCTACTTTACTTATAAATCCCAGTTATGTCAAATCTGTTTCCTCTTTTATTATCGTTTATTGTAGCTCTTGCCATTGGTATTTTTATTGGAAAAATTATTTTTTCGGCTCGTTTTCAGTCTGAAAAAACCAGTTTAGAAGAAAAATTAATTGCACTTACTTCGCAAATCAATCAGTTAAAAGAGCAATTTTCGAATGAGAAAATACAATTCGAAAAACAACTTGAAAACAGCCACTTGGAAAAAGAAACCATCCGAACCGAAAAAGACAGTCTGGCAATCCAACTTTCGAAAAAAGAAGCTGATTTTGATAATCTTTGGGAACGAAATAAAGAGCAAAAAGACGAAGTAGAGAAATTACAGGAAAAATTCACCAAAGAATTCGAAAATCTGGCCAATAAAATTTTAGACGAAAAATCGAATAAATTCACCGAACAGAACAAAGAAAACATGAAAAATATCCTGACTCCTTTGCAGGATAAAATTCAATTATTCGAGAAAAAAGTTGAAGATACCCACAAAGAAAGTATCGATTATCATGCGGCTTTACGCCAACAAATTCTGGGCTTACGCGAAATGAATATTCAAATGAGCAAAGAAACCCTGAACCTGACCAAAGCCTTAAAAGGCGACAGTAAAATGCAGGGCAACTGGGGCGAACTGGTTTTAGAACGAGTTTTAGAAAAATCAGGTCTGGAAAAAGGCCGCGAATACGAAGTGCAACAAAGTTTTGCTACCGAAGAAGGCAATCGGGTGATGCCTGATGTGGTAATCAATTTACCCGACGGAAAAAAGATGATTGTGGACTCTAAAGTTTCTTTGACCGCTTATGAAAAATACATTAATGAGGAAGATGAGGAAATCAAAACTTCGTATTTAAAAGAACATACTAATTCCATTAAACGTCACGTAGAGCAATTAGGCAACAAAAATTATCAGGATTTGTATCAAATAGAAAGCCCTGACTTTGTATTGCTTTTTATCCCAATCGAACCGGCATTTGCCATTGCTTTAAACGAAGACACTTCTTTGTATAATAAAGCATTTGAAAAAAACATTGTGATTGTTACTCCTGCAACATTATTAGCTACTTTACGTACTATTGACAGCATGTGGACCAATCAAAAACAGCAGGAAAACGCCTTGGAAATAGCCCGTCAGGCGGGAGCATTGTATGATAAGTTTGAAGGTTTTGTTGCCGATTTAATTAAAATTGGAAAAAAAATAGACGAAACCAAAATTGAGTACAGCGGTGCCATGAACAAGCTGGTAGAAGGAAGCGGAAACCTGATTACAAGAGTTGAAAAACTCAAAAAAATGGGTGCCAAAGCTAAAAAAGCACTTCCGGAAAGCATAATTGTAAGAGCCAAAAAAGACGATCAGCTGATGGAATAAAATTATTAGACAAAAAGCATTAAAAATCGTCATGCAACGCTATCTTAGTCCTTCATTTATTAGGATTTTTTGACTTTTTTCTCTAACTTTAAGTAGAAAAATGAAGCTGCCATGAAAAGTTTTCTACTCGCATTTTTATTTCTTTTCAGTACTTCCATAGATGCTCAAAATAAGAAAACAGCAACTAATGGCGTTATTACTTTTGAAGCATCAGTTCCTTTCTATGAAGCGGTTGAAGCCATAAACAATAAGACTGTTGCGACTTTAAACACTAAAAACAACAGCATTCATTTTGTTGTATTCATCAAAGATTTCCAATTTGAAAGAAGTTTGATGCAGGATCATTTTAATGCTAATTATATGGAAAGCAAAAAATATCCCAAAGCCTTTTTTAAAGGCGGGATTGAGAAATTTTCCAGTAATAAAATCAGTACTACTCCCAGCCGTTATTACATTAAAGGAAAAATCAATATTCACGGAGTAACAAAAAACATTAGAGTATTGGCATTACTACACAAAACAGCTACTAATTCAATTGTAATTCAATCCCATTTCTCATTAAATACAGAGGATTTTAAAATTGAAATTCCTTTTATTGTACGCAGTAAAATTTCTAAAACAGTCAATGTGGCACTGAACACCGAGTTAAAGTAATTTTATAATAACAAACTCGTTTTTATTGCGGTTTCTAAATTTTCATATTGAAATTGAAAACCCAACTGTTTTAGCTTTTCATTCGAAACTCTTCTGCCTGTTAGAATTAATTTAGACATTTCACCGAGCGCTATTTTTATCAGGAACGAAGGAATATTAGGTAACCAAATACTATATCCATAGATTTTTGCCAATATTTTAGAAAATGACTCATTGGTTGTATTATCAGTAATGGCAGCATTGTAAGCTCCGGACATCATCGGATTTTTTATCGCTTCCAGATAAATTTGACATAAATCATCAACATAAATCCATGGCATATATTGTTTTCCGGAACCTAAAACCGAACCTAATCTCAATTTAAAAACAGGAGCTATTTTTTTTAAAAAGCCATCTTCTTTTCCAATTACTAAACCAGTACGGATTTTAACCGTACGAATTCCCAGTTTTTCAAATTGACTGGCTGCTGCTTCCCATTTTTGACAGGTCAGTCCTAAAAAATCATTTGCAGGCTGCATGCCTTCATTGCAAATTGCCCGACCGTTCATGGCACCATAAATCCCTACAGCCGAAGCCGAAACAAACGCTTCTATACTCTTATTCCATTTTAATAATGAATCATAAATTAATTGTGCTGAGCGTTCTCTACTGGATAAAATTGCAGCTTTTCGGCCTTTTGCCCAGCGCTTTTCTCCAATATTAGCTCCAGCCAAATGAATCACAAAATCTGCCTTTCGAATGGCTTCTTCTTCAATAAACTGTTTTTCTACATCCCAGGTGTAATAAAAAACATTTGCCGTATTGGTTCTTTTGTTCCTGCTCAAAACTGAAACTGAAAAACCATCAGCAACTAACAAATTAGTCAAATGCTTGCCCACAAATCCGGTTCCACCCGTTATCAAAACATTTTTTCTCATTACAATCAATTTTTCTTAGTAATCAAATATACAAATATTTTGTTTAACATTAACACAAAATAGTTAAACAATTTACTATCTTTATACAAAATAAAAAGAAAGAACATGGCAACTAAGAAAATTAAAATAACAAAAGAAACTATTGTATCCATGTACATGGAATTTACTTTAGAAAACAATGAAAAACCTAAATCAGTCTATCAATTCGCTAAACTAAATGGTTTTACAGAAACGGAATTCTATAACTTTTTTGGAAATCTGGAAAGTATCGAAAAAGAAATCTACACGCTGTTTTTAGAAAAAACCATTGAGTTAATAAACAAAGACAGCCATTACGAATCGTATGACATGAAAAGTAAATTATTGAGTTTCTACTTTACTTTTTTTGAATTATTGGCTGCCAATCGCAGTTATGTGACTTTAAGCTTAAAAGAAGATAAAAATCAATTAAAAAACCTGATGCAGCTTTCCAGTTTAAGACAGCATTTTAAAAAATTCATTGAAGAAATCACAACTGATGAAGTCCGAATTCAACAAGAAAAAATCCAGAAATATCAAGACAAAGCAATTCAGGAAACTGCGTGGGTTCAATTCTTGTTTACACTGAAATTCTGGCTGGAAGACGGCTCACCAAATTTTGAAAAGACAGATATTTTTATCGAAAAATCAGTCAAACTAAGTTTTGAATTAATGAACACGGCTCCTATCAACAGTTTAATCGATTTTGGGAAATTTATTTTTAAAGAAAAAATGCAAACTAACTCATGAAAACAATCGATTATATTCCAACATCCAAAATTGAACGAGCCACAAAACTGGTGCAAACCGGAGCCAAAGTGGGTGTAAACTACCTGAAATATTATGGCGAAAAAATAGTGAATTCCGACTTAAGTCGTGATAAACTCAATGAAAACAACGCCGAAGATATTTATGACGGACTAAAAAGTTTGAAAGGAAGTGCTCTAAAAGTGGCGCAAATGCTAAGTATGGATAAGAATTTCTTACCACAGGCTTATGTGGAGAAATTTTCATTGTCTCAATTTTCAGTTCCTCCGCTTTCGGCACCATTAGTATTAAAGACTTTCAAAAATAATTTTGGAAAAACGCCTTATGAAATATTTGACGAATTCAACCCAAATTCGGTGAATGCGGCTAGCATTGGTCAGGTGCATTTGGCGGTAAAAAACGGCAAAAAACTGGCGGTAAAAATTCAATATCCGGGTGTTTCTAACAGCATTTCATCTGACTTGGCTTTGGTGAAACCCATTGCCATTCGAATGTTTAATCTTCAAGGCAAAGATTCTGATAAATATTTCAAAGAAGTGGAAGACAAACTGATTGAGGAAACCAATTATTTATTGGAACTCAAACAAAGCCAAGAAGTGGTTAATGCGTGTAAAAAAATTGACAATCTGGTTTTTCCGGAATATTATCCTGAATATTCTTCTGAGAAAATCATTACGATGGATTGGATGACAGGAGTTCATTTATCCGAATTTAAAAATTCAGATAATGAAATAGCTAATAAAATTGGTCAGGCGTTATGGGATTTTTATATGTACCAAATTCATATTTTGAAAAAAGTCCATGCCGATCCGCATCCCGGGAATTTCTTAATCGATGACAAAAACCAATTGGTTGCATTGGATTTTGGTTGTATGAAACAAATCCCGAATGATTTTTACATTCCTTATTTTGAATTAATCAACAAAGAAGTCATTGACAACAAGAAACTTTTTAGAGAAAAATTATTCGAATTGGAAATCCTCAGAACTGACGACAGCAAAGAAGAAATTGCCTATTTCACACAAATGTTCTATGATTTATTATCGCTGTTTACCAAACCGTTTCAAACGGATACTTTCGATTTCTCTGATGAAGTATTCTTTGAGAATATTGCCCAGTTAGGCGAACGCTTTTCAAAAGATACGAATCTGAAAAAAATGAATGGAAACCGTGGTTCCAAACATTTTATTTACATGAACCGAACCTTTTTTGGATTGTACAATTTGATGTTTGACTTGAAAGCCAAAATTGTCGTGAACGCTTTTGAAAAATACAACTAGTGAAAAAAGAAAACCTTCCGTCTAAAATTTGTCCGGTATGTCAGCGGGCTTTTAATTGGCGTAAAAGATGGGAAAAAGTTTGGGATGAAGTCAAATACTGTAGCGAAAAATGCAAAAGAAACAAATAAATGTGGTTTGGTTTAAAAGAGACCTTCGATTACAGGATAACGAAGCGATTTTTAATGCTGTAAAAACAGCTACACCTACTTTGTTGCTTTACGTATTTGAAAAATCTTTAGAAAATGATCCGCATTACAGCCAGAGACACTGGAATTTTATCAAACAATCACTGGTTGATATCAACAAACAACTAAAAAAATTAAATACTCATGTTTTAGCGGTATCTTCAGAAGTTGCTCATGTATTCAACACACTTCAGGAAATTTATAAAATTGATAGTGTTTTTTCACATCAGGAAACTGGTTTAAAAATTACTTATGAAAGAGACAAAACCTTTAAACGCTTTTGTAAAAACAACCAAATCAATTGGGTAGAAAATATCAATAACGGCATTTTCAGAGGATTAAAAAACAGAACGGATTGGATTTCTAAATGGGAAAAATACATGAACGAACCCCAATTTATTTTTGATGCTAAAGCCGAAAATTTTCTTCCTTCAGAAGCAATTGTCGAACTCGAAAAAATAGTAGAAAAAACCGCTTTAGAAACTATTCCCGATGCTGTTTTTCAAAAAGGAGGCAGCACGATGGGTCATAAATATTTGGAAAACTTTCTTGACGAACGCTATCACAATTACAGTTCGCATATTTCAAGTCCTGTATTAGCCCGAAGAAGTTGCAGCAGATTATCGCCTTATATCGCCTGGGGAAATCTGTCTTCAAGACAGGTTTTACAAAAAGCGGCTACATTTAGACTCACTTGCAGCCATAAAAAACAAATCGATTCTTTTGTATCCCGACTCACATGGCAGGCTCATTTCATACAAAAATTTGAAATGGAAGAAATCATGGAATTTGAAAGCATCAATAAAGGTTTTCATTCGTTAAAAAAGAAAATCAACCCGACTTATATTGAAGCGTGGAAAAAGGGACAAACAGGATTTCCATTAATCGACGCCTGCATGCGTTGCCTGAATGAAACCGGTTATCTGAACTTTAGAATGCGCGCCATGTTAGTGTCGTTTTTTACACACAATTTATGGCAGCCCTGGCAGGAAGCTACACAACATTTATCACAAATGTTTTTGGATTTTGAACCCGGAATTCATTTTCCGCAATTGCAAATGCAGGCCGGCGAAACCGAAATCAATATGCTACGCATTTACAACCCGATAAAAAACAGCCATGAGCACGATCCTAATGGTGAATTTATTAAAAAATGGGTTCCTGAATTACGTCATCTGCCCATAGCATTTGTACACGAACCCTATAAAATGACGTATTTAGACCAAAAATTTAACGATTTTGAAATAGGAATTCATTATCCAAAACCCATTGTCAATTTAGAACGAACAAGAAAATTTGCCAGTGATTTTTTGTGGAAAATGAAAAAAAATCCACTGGTAAAAGAAGAAAGTTTCCGCATCCTGAAATTACACACCATGGCCGGTATTGGCGACAGCGAATAAAAATTCAATGTCAATATCAATTTCAATGTCAAAAAAACATCAATTTCAATTTTTAAATAAAATAACGTGACTATAAAAAAAGAACTCACCGATTTAGACAAAGACCGCATCATCGAAATGGCGTGGGAAGACCGAACAACTTTTGAGGCAATTCAGTTGCAATTTGGATTAAAAGAACAAGAAGTCATCGACCTCATGCGTGCTGAGATGAAACCTTCTAGCTTTAGAATGTGGCGCGAAAGAGTACAAGGCAGAAAAACCAAACACGCCAAATTGAGAATTTTTAATGAAGGACGTTTTAAATGCAGCAGACAAAGACAAATTAACAACAACAAAATCTCGAAAAGATAATTCAAACAAAAATAGTTTTCAAACATGAAAAACATCGTCATCATCGGAGGCAGTAAAGGAATTGGAAATGCTATTTTATTGCAACAATTAGAAACTAATTGTGTTTATAACATCAGTAGAAATCCTCCTGAAATTTCTCATCCTAATCTTAAACATTACAGCATAGATGTTTTACAAGATACATTGCCGGAAATTGAATCAATAGATACTTTAATTTATTGCCCTGGCTCGATTAATTTAAAACCTATCACAAATTTAAGCATTGACGATTTTAGAAATGATTTTGAAATCAATGTGATTGGAGCGGTTAAATGTATTCAGCAATACCTGCCTCAGTTGAAAAAAGGAATTCATCCATCGGTACTTTTATTTAGTACGGTGGCGGCCAAATTAGGGATGCCTTTTCATGCCAGCATTGCAGTATCAAAATCAGGAATTGAAGGACTGGTAAAATCCCTGGGGGCCGAATTAGCTTCGTCAGTCAGAATTAACGCTATTGCGCCTACAATTACCGAAACATCGCTTTCGGCAAACATTTTACGAAATGATCGAATGAAAGAAAACATGGTAGAACGCCACCCCATGAAAGGCTATTTAAAAGCGAATGAAGTAGCAGAAATGGCTGATTTTTTAATTTCAGAAAAGGCAAAATCCATCTCAGGACAAATTTTTGAAATGGATTACGGAATAGTAACTTTTAAAATTTAAATACTAAACAACATGATAAAAGAAATGAAAAGTTACGAGAAAATCGAACAATACGATACTGAAATAACAGAATCATTAGCCGACAATTATAGAACCATCATCGATAATTTAGGTGAAGATGTAACCAGAGAAGGTCTTGAAAAAACACCGGAGCGCGTAGCCAAAGCCATGCAATATTTAACGCACGGTTACGGATTAGATCCATTGGAAATACTAAAATCGGCTTTATTTACCGAAGATCACCAACAGATGATTGTGGTAAAAGACATCGAGGTTTATTCGATGTGTGAACACCACATGTTACCCTTTTTTGGAAAAGCTCATGTGGCTTATATCCCTAATGGAAAAATTGTAGGTTTAAGCAAAATCCCCCGAATAGTTGACGCTTATGCACGAAGAATGCAAGTACAGGAACGCTTGACCGATCAAATTAAAAACTGTATTCAGGAAGCCCTGAATCCGCTTGGAGTGGCTGTTGTAATTGAAGCGCAACACATGTGCATGCAAATGCGAGGAATTCAAAAACAAAATTCTGTTACAACGACTTCTTCCTTTACGGGAGCGTTTGAAAAAGACAAAACCAGAAAAGAATTTATCAGTTTAGTTGCTAATAAATTAAGCTAATTTTAAATTAAAAACCATGAAAATTCTCTTAACAGGTGCTACAGGTTATATCGGCAAGCGACTTTTACCTATTTTGGTGGAGAAAGGTCATGATGTGGTATGCTGTGTGAGAGATAAAAACAGGTTTTACTGTCCGGATGAATTACAACACAAAGTAGAAATAATCGAAGTCGATTTTCTAAAAAAAGAAAGTTTATTACAAATTCCGGACAACATTGATGCAGCCTATTATCTAATACATTCTATGTCGAGTTCTTCGGATAATTATGATGAATTGGAACAAATTTCGGCTCATCATTTTGTAGAAAGAATCAATCAAACCAATGCCAAACAAGTGATTTACCTCACCGGAATTGTAAACGACAACAGTCTTTCTAAACATCTGTCTTCCCGAAAAAATGTAGAAACTATTTTAGGCACAGGAACTTTTGCTTTAACAGCCTTAAGAGCCGGAATTATTGTAGGTTCCGGCAGTGCCTCTTTTGAAATCATCCGGGATTTAGTTATCAAACTTCCTGTTATGATTACACCCAAATGGCTCAATACCAAATGCCAGCCTATTGCCATAACAGATGTCTTGGAATTCCTAATCAAATCTCTTTTAAATCCGCTTACTTATAATCAGAGTTTTGATATTGGCGGACCGGACATTTTAACATATAAAGAAATGTTACTGGGTTTTGCCAAAGCCAAAAACCTAAAAAGATGGATTTTTACAATTCCGGTGATGACTCCTAAATTATCATCCTATTGGTTGTATTTTGTGACCTCAACTTCCTATAAACTCGCTACTGCATTAGTGAGCAGTATGAAAGTGGAAGTAATTTGCAAAGATTCCGGAATCAATGAATTACTAAATATTCATCCCATGTCTTATGAAGAAGCTTTGTCTCGAGCATTGATAAAAGTCAATGAAGACAAGGTGGCATCGAGCTGGAAAGATTCCTTAGTTAGCGGACGTTTTAAAAATAATATTTCGAAATTTATGAAAGTCCCTAAAAAGGATTGTTTCATCGACAGACGAAAAATGGAAATAATAAACCGTGATTATACCATTGATCGCATTTGGTCCATTGGAGGAGAAACGGGTTGGTACTATGGCGATTGGCTTTGGAATATCCGGGGCTTTATCGATAAATTATTTGGTGGCGTAGGATTAAGAAGAGGCCGAACTAACAAACACAGTATTCACGCTGGAGATGTATTGGATTTTTGGCGGGTTTTGTACGCCAATAAAGAAGAAGGTAAATTAATTTTATTTGCCGAAATGAAACTCCCGGGAGAAGCCTGGCTCGAATTCAAAATCATTGGAAATACATTGTATCAATCTGCGACATTCAGACCAAGAGGAATTTGGGGAAAATTATACTGGTACTCTGTTTTACCGTTTCATGGGTTTATTTTTAATGGAATGTTACGAAGATTGATAAAATAACCCCATTTTTGTCATTCCGACGAAGGAGGACTCGAGGGTTTACCCGAACAGGCGAAGCAATCTCAATTACGGTTTTATTAAAAATAGAACATTCGGTTTTATTAATTTTCTTTTTTGCTTGATCAAAAAAGAAACAAAAAAATCAAGTCTTACGCTTCCTCGTCGATCAAATTAGTTTTCGAATGCTAAAAGAAAAGAACTCGCTACGCTCAAACAGCTTTTCTTTTTGCGCATTCTTCAAACATTTGACACTCGACTGCGAAAGCTAAGGACAATTCAAACTCATAAAAAACAATCATTTCATTTTTAACAATATAAGTCAAAATCTTAATAAACTTAATTTCTTAATGGTTTAAAAAAATATTTATTTCAAAATTCCGGCTTTATAGGTTGCAATCGCTCTGTCTCTTGCCATAGCGTGATCGACCATGGGCTGTCCGTAACCCAAATCAAATTCAGGAATCCATTTGCGAATGTAAATTCCTTTTTCGTCAAATTTTTTCAACTGAATATCCGGATTAAAAACCCTGAAATAGGGTGCGGCATCACAGCCCGTTCCTGCTGCCCATTGCCAGTTACCCACATTGGCAGATAAATCATAATCCAGTAATTTTTCGGCAAAATAAGCTTCTCCCCATTGCCATTGAATCAGTAAATGTTTGCACAAAAAACTAGCCACGACCATTCGTACCCGATTGTGCATATATCCGGTTTCGTTCAGCTGACGCATACCCGCATCGACCATCGGATAACCGGTGTTTCCGGTACACCAGCGTTTAAAATCTTCTTCGTTATTGCGCCACTGAATGCCATCATAATCCGATTTGAAATTTTGGGTCATCACTTTAGGGAAACTAAATAAAATTTGCATAAAGAATTCTCTCCAAATCAGTTCGCTCAAGAAAACTGCGTTTTTACGGGCTGCCCAATTCACTAATTTTCTAATGCTTACAGTTCCAAAACGCAAATGAGGAGACAAATACGAAGTGCTGTCTACAGCCGGAAAATCACGGGTTTCGTGATAATGAGCAATTTGTGTCAGGTTATGAGGTTTGACTTTTATAGCACTTTCTTCAAATCCAATTTGTTTCAAAGTCGGGAAAGAAAAATCGCTTTTATAAAAATTCGAAAACAATTCTGAAGTCTCATATTCCCTAACAGGCTTAAGTTGATTGAATTTTTCGAGCCATTTATTTT
Source organism: Flavobacterium palustre (assembly GCF_014639535.1). Classification (GTDB taxonomy): domain Bacteria; phylum Bacteroidota; class Bacteroidia; order Flavobacteriales; family Flavobacteriaceae; genus Flavobacterium; species Flavobacterium palustre. The sequence continues at coordinate 448,807 of NZ_BMGA01000003.1, forward strand.
TATACGGTGTGTAAACCGTATAAGGCAAACCATCGGCTTTTGTGATTTCTTTTTCTTCAAAAATCACCTGGTCTTTAAAGGAATACGTAATGCTTTCATTGCTTTCTAATAATTGACAAATGGCTTCGTCGCGCTGAATTGCAAAAGGTTCGTAATCTTTATTGAAAAAAACTTCTTTGACATCAAATTCCTGAATTAAGTTTTTCCAAACTTCTGGCGTTTTTCCTTTTTTAACTAATATTGAACTGCCTGTTTCGTTTAATTGAATATTTATTTTCGCTAAAGATTCGTGAATAAAAGCAACTCTTGCATCGTCTTTAGGCAAACTATCCAGAATGGCTTCATCAAAAATAAACAATGGAATTACAGGGTTAGATGATTTTAAAGCATAAAACAATCCAATATTGTCTTCAAGTCTTAAATCACGTCGAAACCAAAAAAAAGAAACTGCATTTTTAGCCATTACTTTGAATTAAAAATTTCATTTACTTTCTGTTCACGGTATTCAAATATCTCCTTGAGTTTGTTTTTAACCACCAAAGTATTCATGATTCGACCAAGAAAACCAAATGGAATAGCATAATGAACTAAATCAGTCATTTTCACGCCGTTTTCTGTTGGCTCAAAAAAATGTTTGTGATGCCACAAAGCATAAGGTCCAAAACGTTGTTCGTCTATAAAATAACTGTGGTCTTTAACAATGGTAATTTCAGTAACCCAGGGTAATTTGATTCCCAAAAGTGGCGAAACTTTGTACTGAATAATTTGACCGGCATACATGTTTTTCCCATCAAAATCAGTAATTTGAAATCCCATCGTTTTGGGAGTTATTTTTTGCAAATTACGCGGACTGGAAAAAAACGCCCAACATTCTTCAATCGAAGCATTGACATGTTGAACGGCTTGTTTGGAATATACTTTCATAAGTTTGCTTTTTAGACAAAGTAGGGTTTGCGATAGGGATAGCAGTGAAAATCCTTTATGTTTTTTCTTTAAAAACATAAAGATTGTAACGAATAGCCCGACCTCTTTAAAAAACATTTTTCTTGTTTTTTAAAGAGGTGACGCCCAAATTATTTTAGATTTTATAATATTTAAAAGGAACAAAAAGCATCCCAAAACATTCACCATCTTCTTTTCCCAGGTGTTTATGATGCACTTTATGTGCTTTTCGTAAACCTATCAGGTATTTATTTTTGGTATTCTTGAACCACTTGAAACGCTGGTGTATCAAGACATCGTGAATCATGAAATAACAAAATCCATAAATGGTGATTCCTAATCCGATGAAAAACAAATAATTGATTCCGCCCTCAACGCCATAATAAAAAAGTACGATGCTGGGAACTGCAAAAATGACAAAAAAGATGTCGTTGCGTTCAAAAACGTGTTCGTATTTGGGTTGGTGATGGTCGGCATGGAAGTACCACATGAGTCCGTGCATCACGTATTTATGAGTGAGCCAGGTGACACCTTCCATCAAAAGAAATACACCCAATGTAATTAAAAATGAAATCATTTTTTAATGTTTAAAATCATTTGTTTATTCAACCAATCGTAATTTATAAGTAACGAAAGATTGTGCTAAAAGCGTGGCTTTGGTATAATTAGAAACTCTAATTCTGGCATTTCCAATTTCTTTGCAAGGTGTGTTTTCGAGTTTTTTTAATAACTTTTTATAATACACATAAGCGGTGTAAACGCCAAATTTAGCTTCGATTGGTAATTTTACAATTCCATCATAAGCCACTTTAAAATCTTCTTTGATTTCGTTAATGATGGCTTTTTTAGCTTTTTCATCAAAAGAATTCAAATCGACTCCCGGGAAATAATTGCGGTTTAAAATCAAGTTATCGTCTTTTAAATCACGAAGGAAATTCACTTTCTGAAATGCAGACCCCAATCGCATGGCCTGATCTTTTAACTCCTCGTATTTGTGTTCTTTTCCGGATACAAAAACTTTCAAACACATCAAACCCACCACATCGGCAGAACCGTAAATGTATTCTTCGTATTCGGCTTTCGAATTGTAATCTAATTTGATTAAATCCATTTTCATACTCTTCAAAAAAGCCTGAATCAAATCGTCTGAAATATTATACTGCTTAACTGTTTGCTGAAACGAATTCAAAATAGGATTCAGACTAATTCCGGAATTATAAGCTTTATAATACTCGTTTTCGAAATCGTTGATTAAATTTTCTTTGTCAAAACCATGAAAAGAATCGACAATTTCGTCTGCAAAACGTACAAATCCGTAAATGCTGTAAATGGCATCCCTGATGCTTGGCGAAAGCATATATACCGCCAATGAAAACGAAGTACTGTAGTTTTTAGTCACTAACCTACTGCATTTAAAAGAAACATCGTCAAATAATTGCTTCATAGTTATTGTTTTAGAAATTGTTTATCTATCAAATCAGACACTAATTTTCCCGAAATTAATGCCGGTGGAACCCCGGGTCCCGGAACGGTTAATTGACCCGTAAAATATAAATTACGAACTTTTTTACTTTTTAGTTTTGGCCTTAAAAAAGCCGTTTGCAATAAGGTATTTGCCATTCCGTAAGCGTTTCCTTTATAGGAATTGTACTGTTCGACAAAGTCGTTTTTGCAAAAGGATTCTTTAAATATAATATTTTCTTTGATGCTTTGCTGCGTTAACTTTTCAAAACGATCAATAATTTTATCAAAATATAGTTCTCTTAATTCTTCTGAATCATTGATTCCCGGCGCTAACGGCACTAAGAAAAAACCCGATTCCATTCCCTCCGGCGCAGCCGTTTTATCAGTCAACGACGGAAAATTGGCGTAAAACAAAGGTTCTGCAGGCCATTTTGGTTCGTCATAAATGTCTTTTGCGTGTTGGTTAAAATCGGTATCAAAAAACAAGGCATGATGCGAAATGTTTTCAATTTTTTTATTAAAACCTACATAAAACAACAAAGACGAAGGCGCAAAAACACGAGATTCCCAATATTGTTCGGAATACATTCTATGTTCTGCATCCAATAAAGTTTCGGTATGATGGTAATCAGCGCCACTTAAAACCAAATCCGATTCTATTCTCTCACCATTAATAACAATTGCTTTGGCAGTTTTATTTTCGACAATTATTTTTTCAATATTTGAATTTACAAAAAACTGCACTCCTAATTCGCGAGCCAAACTTTCCATTGCACGAACCACATCAAACATTCCTGTTTTTGGATGCCAGGTTCCCAGTCCAAAGTCGGCATAATTCATAAAACTATAGAACGAAGGCGTATCAGAAGGTTTGGCTCCAAGGAACAAAACCGGAAATTCTAAAATTTGAATTAATCGTTCATCTTTAAATTTCCTGCGCACATCTCGACTAATGTTGCTAAAAAACTGTCCAATTTTCTTAGTCGTTTCTACTGTCACTAATTCCAAAGGGGAAACTCCAGGGCGATACACTAAATCCTTAATCGCAATATCGTAATTGCTTTGGGCTTCGGACATAAACTCCCTAAGAATTTTACCACTTCCTTTCTCAATAGTTTCAAATGTGGAAACAATTTCATCCAGATTATCAGCAATGGCAATGAATTCGTTCACTCCAAAATACACCCGATAAGCCGGAGACAATTTTATCAACTCATAATAATCGGAAGTTTTCTTTCCAAAATCGGCAAAAAAACGCTCAAACACATCAGGCATCCAATACCAGCTCGGTCCCATATCAAATGTAAAACCGTCTTTTTTTAACTGTCTCGCTCTGCCGCCTATTGTTTTATTTTTTTCAAAAACTAAAACCTCGTGACCACTTTTTGCTAAATAGCAAGCCGCAGATAAGGCAGAGAATCCAGAACCTATTATTGTTATTTTTTTTCTTTTCATTTGTTTAACAAATATACAAAAATATTAAACAAAATTACAATTGCGATGTTAATTCTGCCATACTACTAAAAACAGAAATTTTCTTCAATACTATTTCTGAAGTAATACAGGAAGCCAATCGGCCTGTAAACCATAATTCGGTAGTTTCATCTGATAACACATCTACCATTTCCTGAACATACTCATTTACTTCGTCTCTGTCCGGCTTGACAGTCAAACAGGAAACATAGACAATGGAATCAAAATGTTTTTTCAGATCTTTTAAATTATGAATTGGCATGCTCTCGCCCAGATAAATACTTCTGTAACCACTTAAAAGTATTTCGTAATGCAAATACATCAATCCCAATTCATGAATTTCATTCAACGGTAATGACAACACAAAAACCTTATCTTGTTTAACAGGATCTAAAAACTGTAGTTTTTCGGAATTTAAGATGATTTTCTGCCTTATTAAATAGCTAATAAAATGTTCGTGAGCCGGCGAAATTGTATCGGTTTGCCACAACAAACCAATCTCATCCAAAAGAGGAATAAATACCTGATGAAAAATTTCTTTAAACGACTTTTCTTCTGACAACCAATTGTAAGTATTTAAAAAAAGCTGTTGATCAAAATTCATCATTGCCATTTTAAAAGCGTTAATGGCGTGGTTTTTTGCGTTTTTAGAAGAAACAATTTGCTTAACCAATTCCTGAATTTCACGCTCTGAATAATTGGAAATTTTAGATATTTTATAACCATATTCATGTAAAAAAGTAATATTCAACAGTTTTTGCAAACTGACTAAATCATACAATCTAATATTGGTATCGGTACGCATGGGCTCCAGAACCTGATACCTTTTTTCCCAAATACGAATAGTATGCGCCTTAATCCCCGAAAGATTTTCGAGGTCTTTTATACTAAAAACATTTTTTATATTGTTCATCTATTTACGAATATAGTTAAACAAATATACGCTTTTATTATAATAAAAAAACAATAAAGCAAAAACATATTATATTACATATTCTTCGTAATGATTCAGTTTATCCAAATCCAAAATGGTTTTAGTGTTATCAGCACTTCTTTGATACATCGGCATAAACTTTGCACCGTAAATCACTTCATCAAAAGTATAAGAAGTTCGTGTTGCCACCGTATTACTGAACATATCATCAAATGTTTTAATATATACAAAAATTTCCCCTACTATAGTTTCAAAATCTTCTTTTACAAACTGATACAAAGGGCTATTCTCTGTTATAGGATGCACCAATGTCCAACTCAAGGTGAGAGCATTTATTCTTTCGAGTTCTAAATCCAGAGAATAAAACTTATTTACTTTTACCCCATTTTCCTCAATACTCATCCCCAGAGTCATTTTGGCTTCTGCATCGGTGAAATTGGTATTTTTAAAAGGAGTCATTCTAATCATTAATCCCGTACCTTCTTCATAAGGCGAAATCAATGCGTTATGAGAAAATTTTAAAAAAGCAGTGGGTTTACTGAATCGTCCAAAAAACAATCCCGTGGCAATTGCAAAACTCAACAATCCAATTAAAGCTTCGGCTGCTGCCAATAAACTGGTAAAAAAACCAACGGGACTTATATGACCATACCCCACTGTAGTAAAGGTTTGGGCACTAAAAAAATAAGCCTGACCAAATTTTGCCCAATTACTATCCGTCACCGGAATACCATCGAGATGTTCTATTCCAATTCCGAAATACACCGTCGCAAAAAGCAAATTTATTCCCATATAGAAAATAAGAATGACCAACATGAATTTCCAGGCAGGCATATCAATCATGGTATGATACCAACTAATGCGATGCAAAAAGTGCATTCCTCTTTTTTCAATATTAGCCGTTCCGTCTTTATTTACAAAACGTCCGCCATAACTATTTGCGTTGGTTCCAAATCCCGTATTTCTATCCAATACGGCTTGTAAATTGATTTTATTTAAAAAAGCCATCTAATACCCCGATTAATTTTCTACGTAAATTTAGTTAAAAACACAGAAGCGATTTAAACTTTTTACTAAACATATTCTATACAAATCTAAACGCCCCATAGGGACGAACTGTTTATAGAAAAACAAATTTTTACAAAAAAAGCTCCGTTAGGAGCGAACTGTAAAATTAACAGACCGCTCCTAACGGAGCTACATTCAATAAACACATAAATTTCTATGAACAGGATACTCCTCTGAAGCATTATCATAAAAGATCAAATGAGTTCATAATCAAAAAAGACTCAAAAAATCTCTGGCTTAAAAAATTTACAATCTAACAGACATTACATATTCCGTCTGTACTGACCTCCTACCTCAAACAAAGCCGAGGTAATTTGTCCTAAAGAACATATTTTAGTCGCCTCCATCAAATAGCCAAATAAATTTTCATTGTTGACAGCCGCTTGTTTTATGGCTTGCAATTGCTCTTTTACTTTATCCTGATTTCGTTGCTGTGAATTATTCAACACCTTGATCTGGTACTGCTTTTCTTCCTCAGTTGCCCGAATGACTTCGGCGGGAATTATCGTTGGTGAGCCTTTTGAATTTAAAAAAGTATTTACCCCAATTATTGGTAAGTTTCCGGTATGTTTTAAATTTTCATAATACAAACTTTCTTCCTGAATTTTAGATCGCTGATACATGGTTTCCATTGCTCCCAAAACTCCTCCCCGCTCAGAAATTTTATCAAATTCCTCTAAAACGGCTGCCTCAACTAAATCAGTCAGTTCTTCGATAAGAAAAGAGCCTTGCATCGGATTTTCGTTTTTTGTCAAACCCAATTCTTTATTGATAATAAGTTGGATTGCCATTGCCCTGCGCACCGATTCTTCGGTAGGCGTAGTTATTGCTTCGTCATAAGCATTGGTATGCAACGAATTACAATTATCATAAATAGCATACAAAGCCTGTAAAGTGGTTCGAATATCATTAAAATCAACTTCCTGAGCATGAAGGGAACGACCTGAAGTTTGAATATGGTATTTCAACATTTGCACCCGTTCATTCGCATGGTATTTATTTTTCATGGCTTTCGCCCAAATTCTACGTGCCACCCTGCCAATTACGGCATATTCAGAATCTAATCCATTCGAAAAGAAAAAAGATAGATTAGCACCAAAATTGTTAATATCCATTCCGCGATTCAGGAAATATTCTACATAGGTAAATCCATTAGCCAGTGTAAAAGCCAGTTGCGTAATTGGATTAGCTCCTGCCTCAGCAATATGATAACCCGAAATAGAAACCGAATAAAAGTTTCTGACATTATTCGAAATAAAAAATTCCTGCACATCGCCCATCAATCGTAAAGCAAATTCGGTTGAAAAAATACAGGTGTTTTGCGCCTGGTCTTCTTTCAAAATATCAGCCTGAACGGTTCCACGCACTTGCGACAAAGTTCTTGTTTTTATCTCATTATAAACTTCCAGAGACAGAACTTCATCCCCGCTCACTCCTAAAAGCATCAATCCCAATCCGTTATTTCCTTCGGGCAAATCTCCCTGATAACGAGGTCTTTCAATTCCTTTTTGTTCAAAAATGTGATTGATTTTTTCTTCTACCTCTTTCTCTAATTGATTGGCTTTGATATAAATTTCGCATTGCTGATCGATTGCAGCATTCATAAAAAAACCTAATACAATCGGAGCCGGACCATTAATAGTCATGCTTACCGAAGTCATGGGATGGAGCAAATCAAAACCGGAATATAACTTTTTAGCATCGTCCAAACAGCAAACAGCCACTCCTGCATTGCCTATTTTCCCGTAAATATCAGGACGTATATCGGGATCATTACCATACAAAGTCACGCTATCAAAAGCAGTAGATAAACGTTTTGCCGAAAATCCTGAACTCAGATAATGAAAACGCCTGTTGGTTCGCTCCGGTCCTCCTTCTCCGGCAAACATTCGGGATAGATCTTCACCTTCTCTTTTAAAAGGATATATTCCTGCCGTGAACGGAAATTCACCGGGAACATTTTCCTGTAAAGACCAATGAAGAATGGAGCCCCAATCCTCATATTTAGGCAAAGCAATTTTGGGAATTTGAGCATGAGAAAGCGAATCAGTATGGGTTGTTCGGTTTATTTCTTTATCCCTAACCTTAAATGTATAAAACGGATTTTTGTATTTATTTACTTTTTCATTCCAACCGAGAATAATTTCCCAATTATGCTGCTCTAAATCTTTTTTTAACTTATCAAATTGATTTAGTAAAAGATTGATAAAAATACGCTGGTCATTGTGCTCCACAAGCGCACTTGGAAAAACAGAATCATCATCGATTCCCGTTTCATTAATAAGTGGTATTTTACCGCAAACGCTTTCCAAAGTTTTAAATATGCCGTATAATTTTTGAGCAATTTCCTGTTGACTTTTTGCATTTTCATCATAATTACGAATCGTTTCGACAATTTCGGAAAGATAACGTGTTCTTTGTGGAGGAATCACGTAAACCTTCTCATTGGTTTCTGATTTCGCTTTGAAAGTGGAAAACAAATCAGCATTTGTTTTTTCAACTATAGCATTCATTACCGCCTGATACAATCGATCCATTCCTGAATCGTTAAACTGGGATGCCATTGTACCAAAAACAGGAAGATCGTCTAAATTAGTATCCCAAAGATTATGATTGCGTTGAAATTGTTTTTTCACATCCCGCAAGGCATCGGGAGCGCCTCGTTTGTCAAATTTATTGATAGCCACGACATTAGCAAAATCAAGCATATCAATTTTTTCCAATTGGGTAGCAGCACCAAATTCCGGCGTCATCACATACAAAGCTACATCGGCATAATCCACAATCTCGGTATCTGACTGACCAATCCCCGAAGTTTCAACAATAATAATATCATATTGAGCTGCCTTTAAAACCTGAATAGCATCCTGAATCGATTTTGACAAAGCCTTATTGGATTCTCTGGTAGCCAATGAACGCATATACACCTGGGAATTATTAATAGCATTCATTCGAATTCGGTCACCCAATAAAGCACCTCCTGTTTTACGTTTTGAGGGATCAACCGAAATTATTCCCACGGTTTTCTCCGGAAAATCAATAAGGAACCGTCTAACAAATTCGTCCATCAAAGAAGATTTCCCTGCTCCTCCGGTACCTGTAATTCCCAGAACGGGAACTTTACTATTGGCAGTCATTTGAACAATCGAACCTAAAACAGTTTTCGCTGCATCAGGAAAATTTTCGGCTGCCGAAATAATTCTTGCAATCGCTGATGTATTTTTTGTTTTTAGAAGACTTATTTCATCATGTAACTCATTACCAATAGGAAAATCAGAACGTTGCAATAAATCATTAATCATTCCTTGCAATCCCAATCTTCTGCCATCATCAGGGGAATAAATTGCGGTAATTCCGTAAGCCTGCAATTCTGCAATTTCCGAAGGCAAAATAACGCCACCGCCACCACCAAATATTTTGATATGCCCTGCTCTTTTTTGCTGCAGCAAATCATAGATATATTTAAAAAACTCATTGTGCCCGCCCTGATAAGAAGTAATCGCAATGGCGTTAACATCTTCCTGAATGGCTGTATTGACTATTTCGGCTGCGCTTCTATCGTGTCCCAAATGAATAACTTCCACACCACTGGCCTGCATAATTCTGCGCATAATGTTAATTGCCGCATCGTGACCGTCAAACAAAGCAGCTGCGGTTACAATTCTTATTTTATTTTTAGGATGATACACTTTCATTTGAATCAGAATTTGAATTTCAATTAATTATGCCTAAAAAACACTTTTATCCGGAACGAATTAAGCCACTTTTTCAAAACAAAACGATGTTTGTGTATCTTTGACCAAAATCTAATACACATAAAGTTATGAAAAAAATCGCTCTGTTTTTTATATGTTTCACTCTAATTAGTTGTGCCGAAATGCAACAGGTTTTAAGTCAATTACCACAAACCGGAACTACCGGAATGATTGATATTTCAGGCGGATTAAAAGAAGCCCTGAATAATGGTATTACAAAACAAGTAAGTAAATTGACAGCCACAGACGGTTTTTATAAAAACGAAGCGGTTAAAATTTTACTCCCTGAAGAGTTGAGAAAAGTTGATTCCGGATTAAGAAGAATTGGATTAAGTTCGTTAGCTGATGAAGGATTAAAAGTAATGAATCGTGCGGCCGAAGGCGCGGTAAAAGAAGCTACTCCTATTTTTGTAGATGCGGTAAGAAATATGTCCTTTACTGATGCTAAAGGAATTTTGATGGGAAATGAAAGTTCAGCGACCACTTACTTACAAAACAGCACTTCGACAGCTTTATACGGAAAATTCAACCCAGTTATCAAAAGTTCGTTTTCAAAAGTGGGTGCTGATAAAGTTTGGCAAAATATCATCACTAAATACAATAGCATTCCATTAGTGAGCAAGGTAAATCCTGACCTGACTGACTACGTGACGAATCAGGCCATGAAAGGAGTTTTTAAAATGGTCGCGGTTGAAGAAAAAAACATCCGTACGAATATTAGCGCCAGAACATCGCCATTGTTACAAAGAGTTTTTGCGTTACAAGACAAAAAATAAAAGTGTTAAGCACTTAAACAAACAGGTGAAACAGCATTTGTTTTGTAAAAAAATAAGTTTAGTTTTGAATCCTTTAGAACTTCAATAAAAATTGATTTCAACAGACTTTCTTGAAATCATGAAATAATTATAAAATGCAAAAAATAACGATACTTATCCATTGTGAGGATCAAAAAGGAATTATCGCTTCTGTAACCAATTATATTGCAGGAATCGAGGGAAATATCATTTATCTGGATCAGCATGTTGATGCAAATGAAAATGTATTTTTCATGCGCTTAGAATGTGAATTCAGCACCCAAAACTGGGATTTAGAATTAATCAAAAAAGATTTTCAAGCCAATCTGGCCGATAAATTCAATATGTCCTGGGAAATCTATACTCAGGAATACAAACCCCGAATGGCGCTTTTTATTTCTAAATACGACCATTGTTTGTACGACCTTTTAGGACGTTACAGTGCCGGGGAATTACCGCTGGAAATTCCGTTAATTATTAGCAACCATGAGGATTTAAAAGGAGTAGCCCAACGTTTCGATATTCCGTTTCACCATGTTCCTTTTACTAAAAACATCAAGGAAGAAGGCGAAAAACAACAAATAGCCTTATTGAAAGAATACGACATCAATTTTATTGTTTTGGCCCGATACATGCAAATTATCACGCCAAAACTAATTGAGTTGTATAAAAACAGAATCATCAATATCCACCACTCTTTCTTACCTGCATTCCCGGGAGCAAAACCGTATCATTCGGCTTTTGCCCGAGGCGTAAAAATTATTGGCGCAACCAGTCATTATGTAACTGAAGAGTTAGATGAAGGACCAATTATTGAACAAGACATCACCAGAGTTTCTCATAGTCATTCCATCGAAGATTTCATTGTTAAAGGACGTGACCTGGAGCGCAGCGTATTGGCAAGAGCTGTAAAACTGCATGCTGAACGTAAAACTATGGTTTACAACAACAAAACAGTTATTTTCTCTTAAAGGGCTTTCGATTTTGTTAAACAACCGTTTAAATCTTAACGTATAACCAACAAAGTAATAACATATCCTTAACAGCTTTTCCCGCCGTTATGTGGCATCTTTGCAATGTAATGAACTGGTTATTTATTATATTTGGTTTTGGTTAGTTAAAACAAGTGCTAGTATTTTTAAATACTGGCACTTCTTTTTTTTAAGAACATAAGATTGGTTCTTTTTCGTAAAAAACAACATTTTACGGCAATATCTTTAGCTTAGCAAGTTTAGTATTATTCTTAATTTTTGGCCCAAAACTCCTTTAAATTGCTAAACTTAACATAAAAAACTAGGTTTTAAATGTTATGTTAATGTAAATTTGCGAAAAATTTACTGTTATGAATGGACTTTTGAAAGAGACGAGTGAAATTGAAAAACTACAGGAAGAATTTAAAATCCTGACTCAAATAAAACAAAAAAAAGCTGCTACAACTAAAAATGAGCAGGAAGAATTAATTCTGGAAGAATGCGAATTATAACTTTTGATGTAATTCTTTAAAATAATCAAACGCTTTTAACAACCGGCTTCCATGCCAGGAAAACATTTCACCATCTACAAAAATACATTTTGTGGGATTAGTGATTTTTTCCATATCTAAAGCATCTTTTTCCTTAAAAGGATAAGGTTCTGAGGACAAAAAAACATAGTCCAAATCTCCATTGGTATTTAGTTTTTGAAGTTCTATTTCAGGATATCTCTGTTGTTTTGCAAACGCATTTTCAAAATGATTCAATTGCAATAATTCGTTAATAAAATTACCGGAACCCGCTACCATATATGGATTTTTCCAAATAAAATAAGCTACTTTTTTTACAGGTTTGCCTTGAATAAAATCTTTAAAATCACTGAAAGCTAACGCCAGTTTTTTGTTCCAATTTTCAGTTTCTGTAACACAATCAAAGAGTTTCCCAAAATCACTTATCATTTTAAAATTATCTTCAACTGTAACAATATCAGTTACCCAAACAGGACATATTGTTCGAAGAGTTTCTACTATTTCTAAGGTGTTTTCTTCTTTATTGCAAATAATAACATCAGGTTCTAAGGCGCGAATCTTATCATAATCCACTTTTTTTGTTCCACCCACAATTGCTTTTTTGAATTTTAAATCCTTTGGATGCACGCAGAATTTAGTAATTCCGACAATATTGGATTCTAAACCTAAATCAACCAATAATTCAGTTTGCGAAGGCACTAAAGAAATGATTCTTTGTGGTACTTTATCAAAAACATGCAAAGTTCCTATATCGTCGATTAATGAGAAATTCTTCAATTGATTCAATTTAAAAATTTGAATAAAAAAACCATTAAAAAGCTAGGCTCTCTAATGGTTTGATATGTTCACAACTTCATTTATATTTTAAGACTGTAATATAGCTTCCATTTCCTGTTGGATTTTCAAAGCTTCCGCTCTTGCTTTTTCAGCAAAATCAGCTTCTTTTGAAGCATAAATAATCCCTCTTGAAGAATTGATTAACAATCCTACATTGGCATTCATTCCGTATTTACAAACTTCAGATAAACTTCCTCCCTGAGCGCCCACACCCGGAACTAAAAGGAAACTATCAGGAACAATTTTTCTGATTTCAGTAAAATATTCCGCCTTTGTAGCTCCTACTACATACATTAAATTCTCAGAATTCTTCCAGGTTTTAGAAGTTTCTAAAACGCGTTTATACAATTCTTTAGCTCCGCTCCGTTCGGCTTCGCCTCGGGTTCCATCCACATCCAGTGTTTGAAAATCAAAAGCACCTTCGTTAGACGTTAATGCTAACATAATAGTATGTTTATCTTCGAAAGCTAAAAATGGCTCTACAGAATCTTTTCCCATATAAGGTGCAACTGTGATACTATCAAAATTTAAATCTTCAAAAAAAGCCTTGGCATACATTGAAGAAGTATTTCCAATATCGCCACGTTTTGCATCGGCTATAGTAAAAATTTCCGGATGATTTTCGTTGATATAATTGATGGTTTTTTGCAAAGACATCCATCCTTTAATACCATAAGCTTCAAAAAAAGCGGTATTGGGTTTATAAGCAACAGCTAAATCGTGAGTAGCATCAATTATTGCTTTATTAAATTCAAAAATAGGATCTTCGAGTTCTAAAAAATGAGCTGGAATTTTATTCAAATCAACATCTAATCCTACGCATAAGAAAGATTTTTTGAGTTGGATTTGTTCAATTAACTGTTGTGTAGTCATTTATTTTTATTTTCAAAACGCAAAGTTACAAAGCCAATTGTAATTAATATAAGAATTGTATAAGTTTCTCTGAAAATTCTATAATAGAAGTAAATTACGGCAAAACTAACTTTGAAAAACTATAAATTAATAAAGCTATTTATTACTTTTACTAAAACCCTAAAATAATAGCCTTGAAATTATTTTTAAAAACGGACAGTCATTTTCTAATTAAGAAAATCTTAAAAGAGAAATTAGATGTTTTCAACATCAAATACAATCTTATTAATACCAACGAAATTTTATTTTTAGAAACAATTGATACGGAAACCTACGAAAAAATTGCTACGGTATTAAACGATTACGGATTTGAAATTATCGAAAATCAAAAAAATATCATTGTGCAAAAAATCAAAGAAACCATCATCGAAATGATTGCCAATGATCAAATTCCATCGGTAAAAAGTTCGGTTTATCTTGCCGAAAAACTCAATCACAGCTATGGGTACCTTTCTAATCTTTTTTCGGAGGTTACTTATACTTCTATAGAGAATTTCATTATTCTTCAAAAAATTGAATACGTAAAAAAACTCATTACCCATCATAATTTGACCTTAACCGAGATTGCGTTCAAACTCAACTATTCGAGTGTGGCGCATTTAAGTTCGCAATTTAAAAATACAACCGGAATCACACCTTCAGCTTTTCAGCGAATACTAAAAAAGCGCAGCGAAATTAACAATCAAAATATCAACTAAACCCCAAGAAACATGCAAAAAGATTTCATCTTAATTACTCTTGCCGATGATGACGAAGACGACCGATTGTTTTTTACAGATGCTTTTGAAGAATTAAAAATCAATACGGTAGTCAATACGGTAAATGACGGCGTGGCATTGATGAATTTCCTTAATGCTCCTGGAACCGTTTTACCTAATATTATTTTCTTAGACTTAAATATGCCTTTAAAATCAGGGATTGAATGTTTGAAAGAAATTAAAGCCAATCCTAAATTTAAAGACATTGTAATTGCTATTTATTCGACTTCATCCTCAGAGGAAGACATTGAAAACACCTTTGTCTTAGGAGCGAATATTTATATAAAAAAACCGAGTCATTTTGGAAAACTGAAAGAGGTTTTATCAGAAGTGGTGACTTTAAACTGGCAATACATCACCTCGGGATTAAACAAAGATAATTTTTTATTACGGATGTAAATTATGTTTAAATCTAAGTTATTCGATTCAATAGGCTTTATAAGATCTGTATTTTTAATCGCCTTTTTTATCTTAATTTTTTTAGCGTCTATCACCTACAGACACATTAAGGAATTGGATAAAATAAGTGATTCGATTATGAATACCTATGCCATTTCTATTGAATTAGGTCAACTGATATCCTATATAAAAGATGCCGAAACAGGGCATCGCGGTTATGTAATTACCAATGATTCTACTTATTTAGAGCCTTTTATCAATGCCCGAAAAAATGTAAATCTGACTTTTCAGTCCTTAAACAACACCATAAAATCAGATACTGTTAAGCAGCAGCAACTCATTCGAATTTATGAATTAGTTGACAAACGGTTTTCGTATTTCAAAAACAATTTTGCCAACAAAGACGAATTTAATACCGATTTTAAAAACGGTAAAATGGTCATGGATTCCTTAAGAAGCGAGATTGAAATTATGCTCAGTACCGAAAATAAATTATTAACCACTAAAGACAAACTCTATAAATACAATAATTCCAACACACCTTTAATTGTATTTTCTACTTTCCTGATTTCAATTCTGATTTTAGGTTTGGGTTACATGCGAATTATTAAAAACTATAAAGACTTAGTTACTCAAAATATTAGATTGAAAATATTTGATGAATCGAGTAAACAGTCCGAAATACTAGGGAAATACGGCAGCTGGCTACTGAATATTGAAGACAAAAGCTTTAATTTTTCGGACAATACATTTCGTTTACTAGGCTGTAAACCACAATCTTTTCAGGCTAATTTAGAAAATTTACTAAATTTCATTCACCCTGATGATCAGGAGATTTTTACTGCTGCTTTTCAAAATATTGAAGAATCGGCCATGTTGCCACTTATTCATTATCGAATACTGAAAAAAGACACCTTGGAAATTCGTCATTTTAGAACTACGGCTAAAATTTTCATCGATCGATTGGGAAATAAAAACATGATTGGCACCACTCAGGACATTACCGAAGATTACAACAAAACACAATTAATCGAACTGAGAAATAAGGAATTAGTACAAAACAATAAAGAGTTAATGGAATTCAATCATGTAGCCAGTCATGATTTACAGGAACCACTTCGAAAAATTCAAACTTTTATCTCCCGAATTGAAGACCGGGAAAAAGAACAATTGTCAGAAACAGCAAAAAGCTATTTCGAAAAAATTCAGGAAGCTTCTAACAGAATGCGTATTTTAATTGATGATTTATTGCAATATTCCAGAACCAATCGTTCAGAAAAAAGATTTGAAGAAGTCGATTTGAATCAGGTTGTATCAAATGCAATAAGCGAACTTTCGGAAAATATAAGCGAGAAAAAAGCGCTCATCCATTTCGAAAAACTACATCATGTTCAGGGTATTCAATTCCAACTGGAACAGCTCTTTATTAATATCATAAGCAATTCATTAAAATACTCCAAAACCGATGAAGCTGCCGTTGTAGATATAAATTCTAAAAAAGTAAAAGCTTATAAAGTTCCAAAATTAAAAGACGATTCGAAAAAGGAATATCTAAAAATCACTTTTAAAGACAACGGACTGGGATTTGAACAGGAATATGCCGAAAAAATATTTCTGTTATTCAACAGATTGCACGGCAAAAAAGAATATCCCGGAACCGGAGTTGGTCTTGCCATTTGTAAAAAAATAGTGGAAAACCACAAAGGATACATTTTTGCAAAAGGAAAAGTCAACGAAGGAGCTGAATTTGAAATTTATTTACCCATTTAAGCAATCCGAATTCTATAACATTATTAAAAAATCATATAACTACAATAGATGTCATTTTATTTAATTTCGCATAAAAACAAGCTAATGAGCACTCTAAAAAGTAATAAAACTATTTTATTCTTTATACTTTTTTCCATCAGTTGTTTGATTGTAACCTCTTGTGAGAAAAAAAATAAAGTTGAAAAGAGTGTAACCAATACCAAAATAGAAGCACAGGTTTTGATTGAAATAGCCGAATCGAATCTTAAAATTGTGGCAATTACACAAAAAGCTCAGGAAAGAGAAACAGAAAACAGCAGTAATACTATTTTTAAACAAGTTGAAAACGATCATATTTTATTGAAAAACAAAATAAAAAAAATTGCAAAAGACAATTTTATCATCATCCCCAACACCTTATATGACACTAAACCTCTGAAAGATTTTATCAGTGAAGCCAACACCTATTTGTACTTAAAAAAAACCGCGGATTTACTTCTTGCTGAATTAGAACATTACCAAAAAATTGCTTCCTCTACTCAAAACAAAGCATTAAAAACAACAGCCTCAGAAAGTATTGTAAGTATTAAAAATAATATCGCTATTGTTCAAAAAGAACAAAAACTATATCAGTAATAAAGTTTTTCTACAATAAGCTACAATTATCTAAAAACACCTTTTTCGAGGTGTTTTTTTTATGTCTGAACTAAAATGGAAATTGTATAAAAGTCTCAAAATATCCTATAACATATTTATTGTTAAGATATTGCAACTTTGTAATGTAGCCTAGGAACTACTCTCAAATCTATTTATAACTCAAAAAAATAAAATCATGAAAAGATTATTTTTAACAGCAATGATTTGCTTTTCATTTGTAAATTTCACTCAAGCACAATCACTGAGTCCGTCAATGGGAATTAAAGGAGGCGTTAATTTCACCAATCTTTACACCGAAGACGTTGATGATAACAATGTACTAACGAGTTTCAACGCAGGTTTGTATGCTAATTTACCTATATCATCAGCAGCATCTATTCAACCTGAGCTTAATTATTCCCGAAAAGGATCTGAACTGACTTATGACAATGCCTTTGCGACAGGAACTACAAGGCTAAAACTAAATTACTTAGAAATGCCTGTATTGTTAAAATTAAATGTTACACCCAACTTTAATATTCATTTTGGACCTTATGCAGCCTATTTAATAGACGGAAAAGCAACAAATGAAAGCGATGGTGGTGTTTTTAATTTTGAAGAAAACATCAGTAATGACGATTTAAACAAATGGGATTATGGTTTAGCAGCCGGAGTTGGATTTGATTTTGCTTCAACTTCATTAGGGATTCGATACAATTACGGATTACAAACTATTGGAAAAGAACGCAATTTTGGCGGCAACACCTATACTTTTCCCGACTCAAAAAACAGTGCTTTGAGTTTATACATAGGCTTCAAACTCTAAGAAAAGTTTAATTTAAAAACACAATTATGGGAAATATACTTTATCTGACTGCTGTATTGCTAGTCGTTTTTTGGGCATTAGGCTTCTTTGTATATAGCATCGGAAGTTTAATTCACCTGCTGTTAGTTATTGCAATTATTGCAGTATTGATGCGAATTATTAGCGGAAAACAACTTTAAATAATAACCCTTAAATACTATAATTATGAAAGCAAATAAAGTAATGTTAGGAGTAATCGGCGGATTAGCAACCGGAGCCATTTTAGGGATTCTATTTGCACCGCAAAGCGGAAAAAAAACCAGAAGAAAAATCAGAGAAAAAACACGAGAACTCAAAGACAACATGAAAGAGGACTTTGATAAAATGATTCAGAAAATTGATGCCAAATACCAATCTGTTTCAGATGATGCACACCAATTTCTTCATAACGGAAAAGCAAAAATCGAAAACGAAATAAACAAGAAAAACTAAATCCTTATTTCAATTTTACAGAAAAGTAACCCCAAATACAATAATCATGACAAAATCAGTAAAAACTTTAGCAATCCTGGCTTTGTTTACCATCGGTATAACAAATGCTACGGCTCAAGATATCCCAAATGACAGCTATGAGCAAAAATTCAAACTGGGAATTGGTGCATCCGTTGGCTATCCATTTGAAGATCCTTATAATCTCAATGTAGGTGGCGATGTTCGTTTACAATATGATTTATCGAAAAGATATTCGCTTACAGCCACTACCGGATTCAACAATCTTTTTGTAACGGGAGAAGACAACGATTTAGGATATATCCCTGCAAAACTGGGTTTTAAAGCCTTTGTTCTAAAAGACCGATTCTATTTAATGGGAGAAGCAGGAGCAGCATTTGCAGTAACCAATAATTATAACGACAAATCCTTGTTGTTAAGTCCAAGTATTGGATATGCTACAAAATATATCGATATAAGTGTTCGTTACGAATATTTACCTGATTTTCCTGCATTAAGAAATAACAATCCTGATAATGGCTTAGGTCAGGTTGCTTTACGCCTTGCTTATGGTTTTAAACTTTAAAAAATAGGCTGTATAAATCAAACCTTAGTTTCTATCATACAAAATGACTAAAAAAGCTTCCTGATTTCAACTGAAAAAGGAAGCTTTTTTTATTATTATAAAGTATAAAATAAAAAAAATGAGGCTCGAAAGCCTCATTTTTCACATCTCAATTAACTAAATTATTTAACTAAAATAATTTCTACTCTACGGTTTTCAGCTCTACCTGCTACTGTTTTATTAGAAGCAATTGGCTTAGTTACTCCATAACCTTCAGATGAAAGTCTGTTAGCATCAATACCTTTAGCAATTAAATAATCTTTAACTGCAGCAGCTCTGTCTTTAGACAACTGAAGATTTTTAGCCACATTTCCTGTACTATCAGTATGTCCTTCTAGTTTAAAATTAGCGTTGCTGTACTCGTTCATTACTTTTACAATTTCCTCTAATTTATCGTTAGATTCAGCTTTAATAGTAGCTTTTGAAGAATCAAACAAAATAGATTTAGAGAAATCATTTAGTTTTTTAATTACCTCGGTAGTTACTTCCGGACAACCATTGTTAGCAGCAGTTCCTTTTACTTTAGGACATTTGTCGTCTTTGTCTAAAACGCCATCACCGTCAGTATCCGGCCAAGGGCAACCTGCATTCTCTTTTGGACCGGCAACAGTAGGACATTTATCATCTTTGTCTAAAACACCGTCTTTATCCTTGTCTTCCCATGGACAACCATTATTAGCAGCTGGACCGGCAACATCCGGACATTTATCGTCTTTGTCTAAAATACCATCATTATCTCTGTCTCCCCATGGACATCCTTTGTTTTCAACAGGACCTGCTACAGTAGGACATTCATCATCTTTATCCAATATACCG
This sequence comes from Flavobacterium palustre, assembly GCF_014639535.1. GTDB lineage: Bacteria > Bacteroidota > Bacteroidia > Flavobacteriales > Flavobacteriaceae > Flavobacterium > Flavobacterium palustre. The sequence goes on from NZ_BMGA01000003.1 coordinate 468,764, forward strand.
TCTCCGTCCTGATCTTTAGCTTTTTTCTGATATACAGGAATTTTTATTCCTAAATGAATATCAGCAGATTTTGAACTTTTTGAAATAGCATTAGAAACTATAGAACCCGATCCAATAAAGAATACTCCTGTTCTTAAACCAAAACCTACCTGAGCTTGTTTGCTGTAATCCATATACGAAATTGGCACATAAGCACTAAACCATTTTGATTCGTAACGAGGAGTTACACTCACACGGTTAGCAATACTGTTTTGGTTTAATTTAGTTTTACTTACTACACCAAAATCAGCATTGGCATTCAAATAAAATTCCCTATGGATATTCCAATCTACATCGGCATGAATTGCCGTTGGCAAATTAGATTTTATTGTACCGTTAACAGTAGTACCTGGACCAAATTCACCTTCCATAAAATCATCAAAGCTATCATAACCATCAAAATCATCCTGAGAAAATACTCCTGCTAAATTATAACTATTACGAACTCCATCTGCATATTTCATAGAACCTATATCTGTAACCGATACACCAAAACGCAACTTATATTTATTTACTTCTTTCAAATCATTTATATCGGCTCTGTCTGCAGTATATTCAGGTCTCCACTCATAAACCAAACCTAAATCAACACCAAAACCTCTTGATTCTGAATTAATCTCAACATCTGAACTAAGTGAAAAATCCTGGCTTGAACCATATATTGCATTTCCTGTTGTTGTATAAGTATCTAAAAGTGGATTTCCAAAATCATCATATTTTACAGATATATTTGTTCCTTGAAAATGATAATTAGCCACTCCTTGCAAATACTTAGCTGTAATACCTCCTTTTAAGAAATGCTGTCCTCTTTGATATAAAACAGCAGCATAAGAAAGTCCTAATTCTCCCCAAGAATTACCTACTGCATTTGGACTTCCTAAAGTAGCCGTAGGAAAAGTAGAAGAGTTATCTTTAGTAATATCATTAATCACTTGCCCATTCACATCAACAACATTCATAAAAGCTCTGGCTCTTGTAAATATTGCTAAAGAATGCTTAGGAGCAATGTTAAACATAACCGATGGCCCTAGAACATCTGTATTAAAGGCCGCATTATTAGCATTACTAAAACTCTTTTTAGCCTCTAAATCAAAATCGTAACCGTCTTTGAAAACGTCAAAAATCTTTACCCCATACAAGTCATTCGTAACAGAAGAACTAATAGAAAACAAATTAATATCTGTTTTAAAACGAGAATCAACAATTGACGCAGGATTATACAATACACCTTGAACTCCAGCGTAATTATCGTGAACATAACCTAAATAAGACTGGGCATTTGCTGTGCAAAAACCTGCAAAAGCAAAAATCGAAAGAAAAATTCTCTTTTTCATACTTAATATTTTTAGTTAGTAAATTGGGGGCATAAAAAAACACCTAATTTGATAACGCAAATTAAGTGCTTTTTCTTATTAATATCATTAAAAAAATTACATTTTCCTTAACAAATAATATTTAATTAACCTATTAGAAAACTTCACTGGCTTCTTTCAACTTTTCAGTGTTGTTAACTAGCTGTAACTCATCAACAATCTTTTGAATATCACCATTCATGATGTTTCCTAAATCATATAAAGTCAAACCAATTCTATGATCGGTTACACGACCCTGTGCATAATTATAAGTTCTGATTTTTGCCGAACGGTCTCCTGAACTTACCTGAGAAGTTCTTTTAGATGCGTCTTCTTCCTGCTTTTTAGCCAATTCCATTTCGTATAAACGAGAACGCAATACCCCTAAAGCCTTATCTTTATTTTTATGTTGGGATTTCTGATCCTGACATTGAGCCACTAATCCGGTAGGAATGTGTGTTAAACGAACCGCCGATTTCGTAGTATTTACCGATTGTCCTCCCGGTCCTGACGAACAAAAGAAATCCACACGCACATCATTCATATCAATTTGAACATCAAATTCTTCTGCTTCCGGTAATACCATTACAGTAGCTGCCGATGTATGCACACGTCCCTGAGTTTCTGTTTGAGGAACACGTTGCACACGGTGAACTCCGGCTTCAAATTTCAAAGTTCCGTAAACATCTTCTCCGGTAACTTCAAAAATAATCTCTTTAAATCCTCCTGAAGTTCCTTCGTTCATATCCACAACCGAAGTTCTCCAACCACGGCTTTCACAATATTTAGTGTACATTCTGAATAAATCTCCTGCAAAAATACTCGCTTCGTCTCCACCCGTTCCGGCACGAACTTCCACCATAACATTCTTCGCATCCTCAGGATCTTTAGGAATCAACATAAATTTGATTTCTTCCTCCAGAATTGGTAATCTTTCTTTAGCTTCATCCAGTTGCATCTTTGCCATTTCGACCATATCTGCATCACTTCCATCAGCAATTATCTCGTTTGCTTCATCAATATTTGCCATCAAAAGAACATATTCATCTCTTTTTTCAGCCAAAGCCTTTAGATCTTTATACTCTTTATTCAACTGCACATAACGTTTTTGATCGGCAATAACATCCGGTTGGATAATTAAATCCGAAATCTCGTCAAAACGTTGTTTCACTATTTGAAGTCTGTCTAACATAGTTATAGTCCTTATAATTGGAGTGCAAAAATACAAAAAAGATTGCACAATTTTGTTTCAGTATTTCAGATTTTTTCAGGAGCTTTTTAGCTCCGCTGAATCTTCGATTTCCTGCTGTAAGCTCAAGGAATTCATTCTGGCTAAATCAATTCTCCTCCGAAATTTTAGTTACCATAAAAATCATTACACTTCCCAAAATTGCCATGATTAGAAAAGCCCATTTCATACTCAGGGCTTCCGAAATAAAACCAACCATTGGCGGAACCATTAAAAAACCAAGATATCCAATAGTAGATATCGAAGTCAACGCCGAACCACTACTCAAACTTTTTGATCTTCCGGCTATACTAAATACTAATGGAACGGTACAGGAAACCCCAACACCTATCAATACAAAACCTATAATCGTTGGAATAATAAAGGGCAAAAGAAAACAAATTAAAAATCCAACACTAATCATGATAGCACTGTAAAACAAAATACTTTTGATCCCAAAACGCATCACCACATAATCTCCTAAAAAACGTCCAAGAGTAACCGCAGTCATAAAAAACACAAAAGCTGCTGTTGTTATTTTTTGCGAAGCCTGCAGTACATTCTGAAAATAAATCCCACTCCAGTCGTACATGGTATTTTCACAAGCCATCGACACAAAACAAATAATAGCAAATTTCAAAAGATTTTTATCAGGCATCGAAAAGAACTTACTTTGCTCCTTTGATGGTTCACTTTCTATTGTTAAAGGATAAAAACAGCTTACCACTGCCAGCATCGCCACACCAATACCCAACAAATGGAAGGATGGATCAATATGTTGTGTTACCATAACATAGCCTAAACCTGCACCTGCAAAACCAGCCAAACTCCAAATCGCATGAAATGTGGTCATGATCGATTTAGGGTACAAACGTTGTACTTCTAATGCCTGAGCGTTCATCGATAAGTTCAAAATATTCCGTGAGCCTCCAAAAATTAAAAGAATAAGAACCAACTGCCATACATAAGCTGCAAAACCTGGTAAAGCCAGAACTATGTTAAACAAAATCGCTCCTGACAACATACAATAACGACTGCTAAAAAGATTTAAAATTCTTCTCGTAAACGGCATCGTCAACATTAATCCAATTGGGAAAGCGAATAATACAGCTCCAAATTCAGCTTCCGATAAATGCAATTGAGCTTTTATCGCAGGAATTCGGGATGCCCATGACGAATATCCAAAACCGGAAATGAAAAAAAATACAGTAGTTGCCAGTCGGTAACCTTTAGGTGATTGGCGTAAATTATTAAAATAGTCTAAAATCATTAATTTGTGTCCCTTTCATTTGGAGTGCAAAATTAAACCTTTTAAACGGGTAAAGAATGTTAAAAATGCCTAAATAACATTCTTAAAAAACTATTGGTATTTTTACTAATTTTGTTTTGAATTCGACACAAAATCAATTCATTTTAATTATGCAAAAAACAGCCTCATTACTATTCCTGCTTTTGATTGCTTCGGCTTGTCAGAAAAACAATAATTCCGAAAAAGACCTGATAAAAAAAGCCGATTGGCTTATTGGAAATTGGGAAACCAAAAACAATATTGGTACACTTTCTGAAAATTGGGAAAAAGTAAACGATAGTACTTTCAAAGCCCAATCCCTTTTTATAAAAGACAAAGATACCATTCATAACGAAAGTATCATTTTACAACAAAAAGGAGAAACTTTAAGTTACACCACAACCATAAAAGGCCAAAACAACAATAAACCCATTCGTTTTGAACTGAATACAGAAATTGAAAACGAACTTCTTTTTCAAAATCTAAAAAACGATTATCCTCAAAAAATCAGTTATAAAAAAACATCCAAAAATAGTTTAATCACTCAAATCTCAGGAATCCAGTCAGGTAAAACAAGTACTGAAAAATACAATATGGTTAAAACGAAATAATTACAACATACATCTGTTTACTAAGAAGCCGTCCCTATTTTAACAGGACGGCTTTTTCATTTATACTACAATAAGTTTTTTCGCTTTTCTAACGGAAAAGTACGACTGCAAAACAACAGAAATCATTATAAAAAATAATCCGACATAAAACGAAGAATTCACTTCTTTGCTTTCGCCAAAAAACAAAAATGCCATAATGATAGCGTAAATCGGTTCAAGATTAAAACTTAAATTAACAGTAAAAGCAGGTATCTTTTTTAACACTTCGGCAAACGAAACATACAAACCGACAGTGCAAAAAAGAGATAACAAAACAAGATAAAAACTATCTTTCAAATTAGGTACAAGACTTTCCACCGGAAAGAAATAAAGATAAACAGGGAGTAAAAATCCCCAACCAATCATCCCGCCAATCATCTGATAATAATTAATAATTTTACTATTGTAAGTTCTTACCAATCGTTCATTGAAAATCGTATAAAGTGCCGCAAAAGCTGATGAAACAACACCTAACACAATTCCTAACTGATAAGAAGTATCAAAATGGAAAATCAAACTTATTCCAAGTAAAGTAAAAGTACTCAATAGTAATTCAGAAAATTTAAACTTCTTTTTATTAATCAATGGTTCGAAAACCGCGGTGAAAAAACTGGTCAGACAATAACAAACAACACCTATAGAAATATTCGAATACTTAATACTTGCATAAAAGAAAAGCCAATGTGTAGTAATAAGCATTTCAACTTTAGCAATTGCTAACTTTTCCTTAAAAGTAGTTTTATCAACTATTTTAAAAATTTTAGAATCAAAAATAAAATAACAGAAGAAAAGAATACTCTGTACCAAACTAACAATCCCTCATTAAGAGAAATAAGTTTTCCGAAGACCCCAGTAAAACCGGCAAGTATTACAGCAAAGTGTAATAATAAATATAATTTTTTCATAAAAGAATTATCTGTCTTTTAATATTAATATTTAATTGAGATTTTTAAGTATAACATACCAGCCGATAAAATATCGATGCTATACTTCTTTGAAATTTCTAAGAAATATTAAAATCCTGGAGGAGGAAGACAACTCTTTCTGTTCATATCAGTTATAATTAATAAGCTTGCAAAGCTAACAAAATATCTCTATAGACATATCCTAATTAACATTATGTAAACAGATTATAAAAAATTAAAAATAACACATTTCATTTTACACTACAAATCGAGTATATTTACTAATAAACCATACTTCAAAAAATAATGAATAAAACAAAAACATTTTCAATTTTAGCACCATTGCTTTTTTCTGTACTAGCTTCCAATACTGGGAAAGCACAAAACCCTCTTAACTTTGGAAGTAATATACTTACTGCCGATCCTTCAGCTCACGTTTGGAAAGATGGAAAAATGTATGTTTACACCTCACATGACCTGGAATGTCAAACGGATTTTCTCATGAAAGACTGGCATGCATTTTCTTCGAGCGATTTAGTTAATTGGACAGACCATGGCGCTATCTTTTCTGTAAAAGACTTAACTTGGGCAGATAATTTTGCCTGGGCACCCGATTGCGCTTATAAAAATGGCAAATATTACTTCTGCTTTCCGGTAGGAACAGGCTTTAAAGACAGAGTAAATCCTAAAAACAGTACCAAATGGATGGGAATTGGTATAGCTGTTAGCGACTCCCCAACCGGACCATTCAAAGATGCCATTGGTAAACCTTTGTGGAAAACGCCCTATGCTAATGACCCATGTCTTTTCATTGATGATGATGGTAAGGGCTATATTTATTTTAATGGTGGCGATGACTATTTAGTCGCAGAAATGGCTGACGATTTATTTAGTGTAAAAGGAGAAATGTACAAAATGGATATGGGCGGCTATAAACCTAAAAGAGAAGGACCTTGGGTTTTTAAAAGAAACGGAATTTATTATTATACTATGCCCGAAGACAACAGAATTCTAACTTATTATACTGCTAAATCTCCAAAAGGTCCTTGGAAATATCAGGGAGTTATTATGAACGAAGAAGGCGCAAGCAACAATCATCATTCTATTGTGGAATTTAAAGGAAAATGGGTTTTATTTTATCATAGATGGTTAGATAATCCTTCTTCTTGTAATGAAAAACAACGCAAAACCTGCGCTGAAAACCTTTATTTTAACGAAGATGGTACTATACAAAAGATAAACAGAACCGCTATTGGAGTTGGGGACACTTTTAAATAGTTCACAAAAATCCGTTAATTTAGAACGAATCTTTTATTTTAACTTCACAACAAAACAAAAAAACCGTTCTACCGAACAGTTTTTTTAAAGAAAGACGACAAACCGAGGCCTTAGCCGAACACGTCGCAACTACAAAACAAAAAACCCTATCCAATTGAATAGGGTTTTCAAAGAAAGGCGACGAACCGAGGCTTTAGCCGAACATGTCGTTCCAATAAAAAAAGAAAGCCTGTCTTTTTTAAGACAGGCTTTACTAAAGAAAGGCGACGACATACTCTCCCACAAAACTGCAGTACCATCTGCGCAGGCGGGCTTAACTACTCTGTTCGGGATGGGAAGAGGTGAGCCCCGCCGCAATAA